>NZ_JAUSSK010000007.1 GCF_030812295.1 Luteibacter jiangsuensis | reverse complement strand
TACGTGATCAACGGATTGCCGTCCTCGTCCAGCGCCTGCCCGCCGATCGCCGTCGCGCCGTTGGCGGATGCCTGCGCACCCGAACCGTAGGCGGCGCTGTTCTGTCCCGATGCCACCGAGCCATAGCCGCTCGCCGTGGCGAAATCGGCGTTCGTGCTCGCGCCGCTGCCGATCGCCGAGGAGCCGGTGCCTTGCGCAACCGCGCCCTGCCCCACGGCCGTCGTGTAGTCGCCGCTGGCGAAACTGCCCGCACCGAAGCCGGAGGCGCCGTAACCGCTGGCGATGGCGCCATGGCCGTTCGCCGTCGACTCGTCACCGATGGCCGTGCTGCTTTCGCCGGTCACCGTGGAACCGCTACCCGTGACCGACGTGTTCGCACCCACCGCCGTGCTGTTTTCGCCATCGATGCTGGAGCTGGCGCCCAGGCCCGTCGCATTGTTGCCGTTGATGAAGGTGTTGCTGCCGTAGGCCGAGGCGTTGTCGCCCCAGACGAAGGAGTTGGTGCCGACCGTCGTCGTCTGCACGCCGATGGCGCGGCTCAGGAAGCCGACCGCGACCGCGCCGACATCGAGCGCACCGGCGTTCGCGCCGACCGCCGTGGCATTGAGATGATCGGCCGTGCTCGACCAACCGATCGCCGTGCTGTAATCGGCCGAGCCCCATGCGCCTGCGCCGAAGGCCGACGACCCGATACCACTTGCGAGTGTGGGAACGAAGCCGCCGTAGGCCGTTCCACCCACCGCCACGCTTTCCTCACCCGTCGCCTGCGACGATTCACCGACGGCGACGCTGCTCGCGCCGGTCGCGGCGCTCTGCGTGCCGATTGCCGTCGAGTAATCGCCGATCGCATTGGCGACCGCGCCCACCGCCGTCCCTTGTGCACCACTGGCGTATGCGCCCACGCCGATCGCGGAGGAAGCGAAGCCGCCAGCCTGCGCGCTCGCGCCGATCGCCGTGCCACCGACCGCAGCCGTCGTCGCCGCCGTGTCGACCGGGACGCCTTGGTTGGTCACCAGCGGATCGCCGTCTTCATTCACTGCGACGCCACCGACCGCGACGCTACCCGGACCATTGGCCTGCGCACCCGCGCCGTACGACGCGCTGTTCTGTCCCGTGGCGACACTTCCGCTGCCGGTCGCCGTCGCATTCGACCCTGTGGCGACCGCGCCACCGCCGAACGCACTCGCCCCGTCGGCGCCCGCATAGGCACCCGAGCCCGACGCCGTCGCATACTGTCCGGTGGCCTGCGCATCGTCGGAGCCGTCGTCATTGCCCGTGGCCTTGAAGTAGCGGGTCGCATCGCTCACCGATGAGTCGAGTTGCGCCTTGTTCACCGCATCGGTGGCCTCGGTACCGGCCGCCACGTTGGTGACCTGCCGCTCGCTGCCCACGTCGCCGACCGAGACCGTGTTGTCGCGATCCGCATA
>NZ_JAUSSK010000006.1 GCF_030812295.1 Luteibacter jiangsuensis | reverse complement strand
TGGGCGGGCCGGGGGCGGGGGGGGGGAGCCACCCGCCGCGGGCGCGCCACCCCCCGCGCGGTACCCCGCGCCGCCGGGGGCCGCCCCCCCCTGCCGGGGGGGGGGGGGGGCCCCCCGACCCTGTCGACGATATCAGGCCGCCGCGAACGTCAGATGGTTCCCGTCCGAATCCACACGCACGGTCTGCCCCGGCGAGAAGGCACCTTGCAGGATGCGTTGCGCCAACGGGTTCTCCAGCTGTTGCTGGATAGCCCGCTTGAGCGGACGCGCACCGTACACCGGATCGAAACCCGCACTGCCCAGCAAGTCCAACGCCCTGTCCGTAATATCGAGCGACAACTGGCGATCGGCCAGCCGCTTTGCCAGGTAATCCAGCTGTATCCGCGCGATCGAACGGATCTGCTTCTTGTCCAGCGGCCGGAACACCACGAGGTCGTCCAGGCGGTTGATGAACTCAGGGCGGAAGTGCGCCTGCACCACGCCCAGCACCGATGCCTTCATCTGCAGGTAGTCGGCCTCGCTATCGCCCGCCTGCTCCTGGATCAGGTTCGAGCCGAGATTCGAGGTCATCACGATGACCGTGTTCCGGAAGTCCACCGTGCGGCCCTGCCCATCCGTCAGGCGCCCATCGTCGAGCACCTGGAGCAGGATGTTGAAGACATCCGGGTGTGCCTTCTCCACCTCGTCGAGCAAGATCACGCTGTAAGGACGACGACGCACCGCCTCGGTGAGGTAACCGCCCTCTTCGTACCCGACGTAGCCCGGAGGCGCGCCGACCAGCCGGCTCACGGAATGCTTCTCCATGAACTCGCTCATGTCGATGCGCACCATCGCGTCCTGCGTATCGAAGAGGAAATCGGCAAGGGCCTTGCATAGCTCCGTCTTGCCCACGCCCGTCGGGCCCAGGAACAGGAACGAGCCGTACGGACGATTCGGATCGGAAAGCCCGGCGCGGGCGCGCCGGATCGCATCGGACACCGCACGCACCGCCTCGTCCTGCCCGACCACGCGCGCATGCAGCGCGTCTTCCATGTGCAGGAGTTTTTCGCGCTCACCCTCGAGCATCTTCGCCACGGGGATGCCGGTCCAACGCGCGACCACCTCGGCGATCTCCTCAGCGGTGACGCGATCCTGCAAGAGCGTGAAGTCCTGCTGCTCCGCCTTCTGCGCGGCAGCGAGCTGGGCTTCCAGCGCCGGCAGCCGGCCATACTGGATCTCGCTCATCGCGCCATAATCCTGGCGGCGCTGGGCGGCTTCCAGTTCCAGGCGGGCCTGTTCGATCTGCTCCTTGATCTTCGTGGTGCCCTGCAGCGCGGCTTTTTCCGCCTTCCATACCTCGTTGAGGTCGGAGAACTCGCGGTCCAGCTTCTCGATGTCGGCCTCGAGCGTCGCCAGGCGCTGCTTCGATTCATCGTCCTGCTCTTTCTTCAGCATCTCGCGCTGGATCTTGAGCTGGATCAGCCGTCGTTCGAGCCGATCGAGTTCCTCCGGCTTGGAATCGATTTCCATGCGGATGCGCGACGCGGCCTCGTCCATCAGGTCGATGGCCTTGTCGGGCAACTGGCGGTCCGGAATGTAGCGGGCGGAAAGCGTCGCCGCGGCGACGATCGCCGGATCGGTGATTTCCACGCCATGATGCACGGCGTAGCGCTCCTTCAGGCCACGCAGGATCGCGATCGTGTCCTCGACGCTGGGTTCGCCCACGAACACCTTCTGGAAGCGGCGCTCGAGGGCGGCGTCCTTCTCCACGTACTTGCGGTATTCGTCGAGCGTGGTCGCACCGATGCAGTGCAGTTCGCCACGCGCCAGCGCGGGCTTCAGCATGTTGCCCGCGTCCATCGCGCCGTCGGCCTTGCCGGCGCCGACCATGGTGTGCAACTCGTCGATGAAGAGGATCACCTGGCCTTCCTGCTTGGACAGGTCGTTGAGCACCGCTTTCAAGCGCTCCTCGAATTCGCCACGGAATTTCGCCCCGGCGATAAGAGCCCCCATGTCGAGCGAAAGCACGCGCTTGTCGCGCAGGCCCTCGGGCACCTCGCCATTGACGATGCGCTGCGCCAGGCCTTCGACGATGGCGGTCTTGCCCACGCCGGGCTCACCGATCAACACCGGGTTGTTCTTCGTTCGCCGCTGCAGTACCTGGATCGTGCGGCGGATTTCCTCGTCGCGGCCGATCACCGGATCGAGTTTGCCGGCCTCGGCGCGCTCGGTGAGGTCGATGGTGTACTTCTCCAGCGCCTGGCGCTGCTCCTCGGCGTTCTCCGACTGTACCTTCTCGCCGCCACGCAGCTTGTCGATGGCCGCCTCGATGCGTTCCTTCGTCGCGCCGGCCGCCTTCAAGGCGCCGCCGACCTCGCCACGGTCCTCCAGCGCCGCCAGCACGAACAACTCGCTGGCGATGAACTGGTCGCCACGCTGCTGCGCGAGCTTGTCGGTGAGGTTGAACAGGCGATTGAGGTCGTTGCCCAGGTTGATGTTGCCTTCCTGGCCACTGACCCGTGGAAGGCGATCGAGGATCTCGCCCATGCGCTGGCGCAGCGCGGGCACGTTGACCTGCGCCTGGGTCAGCAGTGGCGCGGTGGATCCGCCCTGCTGGTCGAGCAGCGCGGCGAGCACATGCACCGGCTCGAGGATGTTGTTGTCGCGGCCGACGGCCAGCGACTGGGCATCCGCCAGGGCTTGCTGGAACCGCGAAGTGAGTTTGTCCATCCGCATCAGGTTTTCTCCCAAAGGTATTGGCGCGCCCCGGGCCCTCCCCGCGACCGCCTCTGACCAGACAGATGCGGGTTCCAGCATGCGCCTTCAACGGCCGGCAAGGGGAACAGGCCATCACTTTTTTCACGTCCCGGAGGGCATCCTGACCAGATCGCTGCCAGATGGAGCTTCCGTGACAGCCGCCCGCGACATCCTGCCCCCACCCCCCGCCGACCTCGTCACGCCGGGGACGGCGCTCTTTCTCGATGCCGACGGCACCCTGCTGGCATTCGCCGACGACCCGGACGGCGTGTTCGTGCCACCCGGGATGCTCGACACGCTGGACACGCTGCATCGCGTGCTCGGCGGCGCGATGGCCCTGGTCAGCGGCCGCGCCATCGCCGGCCTCGACCGCATCTTCGACAGGACGGCATGGGCCGCCGCCGGGCAGCATGGACTCGAACGGCGGGATGGCGAAGGCCACACCACCACGATCCCCGTCGACACCGAGGAACTGGCCCGGCTGCGCTACGTCGTCCACGACATCGCCTCCGCCCTGCCGGGCGTACGCGTGGAAGACAAGAGCTGGTCGGTGGCGCTGCATTGCCGCGAGCACCCCGAGCGGGAGGACGAGCTGGACCGGATCGCACCGGCCATCGCCGCGCGTTTTCCGGCGTTCGAACTGCAGCCAGGCAGCTACGTCTACGAATTCAAACCGAAGGGAATGGACAAGGGCGTGGCCGTGGCCGGCTTCCTCGATACACCGCCCTTCCGCGGCCGCACGCCGGTCTACCTGGGTGACGACCTCACCGACGAACACGCCTTCGCCGTGGTCAACGAACGCGGCGGCGCATCCGTTCGCGTCGGCACACGGACGCCTTCGCACGCCACGTTCACATTGCCTAGCCCGGCTGCCGTCCATGCTTGGCTGGATTCCGTGAACGCCACGCTGACGCAAGGAGCCGCAAGGGCACGATGAGCCGACTAGTTGTCATATCGAACCGCGTGGCACTGCCCAAGCAGACGCAAACCGGCGGCCTCGCGTCCGCCATGAACGCGGCGCTGCAGGAAATGGGAGGACTGTGGTTCGGATGGAGCGGCAACCTCGCCGCCGAGACGGGCAAGGAAGTGCACGAGGTCCAGGACGGAAACATCAGCTACGCGACCATCGACATGTCCAAGGCGGACCATGACGACTACTACAGCGGCTTCGCCAACCGTGCCTTGTGGCCCCTGTTCCACTATCGGGGCGATCTCGTCGATTACCGGCGCGACCACCTGGAAGGCTACCTGAGGGTCAACCGCGTCTTCGCCAAGCGCGTGGCGAAGCTGATCCGGAAAGACGACATCGTCTGGGTCCACGATTACCACCTGATTCCGCTCGCGGCGATGCTTCGCGAACTCGGTGTCGAGAACAAGATCGGCTTCTTCCTGCACACGCCCCTGCCCGCGGCCGGCCTGTTGATCACCCTGCCCCGGCACCGTGAACTGCTCGAGCCGCTGGCCTCGTACGACCTCGTGGGCCTGCACACCCAGCGCGACCTGCGCGCGCTGGAGGATTACTTCCTGCATGAACTGGGCGCCGCCATGCGCACGGGCGGCCGCATCCGCGCCGCCAACGGACGGATCTTCCGTGCCGGCGTGTTCCCGATCAGCATCGATACGGCCGAGGCCGTCGAACTCGCGCACCGCGCCGAGGATAGCGGAGCGGTCGCCAAGCTCAGGGCCTCGATCGACGACCGCGCACTGATCATCGGCGTGGACCGCCTCGACTATTCCAAAGGCCTGCCCGAGCGTTTCGAGGGATTCGCCCGCCTGCTGCGCGACCACAAGGAGATGCGCGGCCGTGTCTCGCTGTTACAGATCGCACCGCCATCGCGTTCCGACGTGCCGGAATACCGCTCGCTGCGACGTGAGCTCGAACGCAGCGCGGGCCACATCAACGGGCAGTACGCCGAGCCGGACTGGGTACCGATCCGTTACGTGAACAAGTCGTTCGCGCACAAGGTGTTGGCGGGTTACTTCCGCGTGGCCAAGGTCGGCCTGGTCACGCCGCTTCGCGACGGCATGAACCTCGTCGCGAAGGAATACGTCGCCTGCCAGGACCCGCAAGATCCCGGCGTGCTCGTGCTGTCCCGCTTCGCGGGTGCGGCGCAGGAACTGGATGCGGCATTGCTGGTGAACCCTTCCGACCTGGACGAGGTGTCCGAGGCGCTGAAACGCGCACTGGAGATGCCGCAGAAGGAACGGCGCATGCGTTGGCAGTCCATGATGGATGTGCTCGAGCGGAACGACATCACCGCATGGCGCAATGCGTTCCTGCATGCGCTGACGGAACCGCCGCGGGTCAAGCCCGAGATCTACGTGCCGTCGCCGATGACGGCGCCTTGAGCCGCGTCAGCGCGTCCAGATCAGCGAAGCGAACCGTCCGCTGACCGCGCCGTCCCGCCGGTACGAATAAAGCCGTTCGTCGCGGTAGGTATCGAAACCGCCGCCGGAAATCCGTGTCACCCCGATAGCGGCCAGCCGCCGCCTCGCCAGCACGTACAAGTCGCACAACCAATGTCCCGGCCGTGTCGGCGCAAAGGCCTCCTCCGCGCCCGGGTCGCCCTCGACGAAGGCCGCACGCACCTCCGCGCCTACTTCGTAGGACGGGCCGCCGATGGCCGGGCCCAGCCACGCGAGGACGGAATCGGCGGGCACGCCCATCCGTGCCACGGTGTTCTCCAGCACGCCGGCGGCAAGCCCCCGCCAGCCAGCATGCGCCGCGCCGATCGTGCCGCCATCGGCGCTGGCGAACAGGACCGGCAGGCAATCCGCGGTGAGGATCGCCAGCACCTTGCCCGGTCCGTGCGCCACGGCGGCGTCGGCCACCGGTTCGTCGTCACCCTCCACGCCAGCGTCGGCCACTTCGGTGCCATGCACCTGGCGCAGCCACAACGGCGGTCCGGGCAGGTCCAGGGCCGCCGCCAGGGCTTCCCGGTTCGACACGACCGCGGCGGGATCGTCGCCCGAGCGCAGTCCGAGGTTCAGCCGGTCGTACGGTGGCTGGGAAATGCCCGGCCCCTGCCGCGTGGATACGGCGGCATGCACGTGAGCCGGGGCCTTCCAGTCCGGGACGATCCAGGCGCGCTCCACGCTCAATCCTCGATCGGATGCAGCGCGGTATCGGCGCGAAGCGCCTCGATCAGCGCCTCCTGGTCGGCCGGACGCGGCGAGTCGAACTCGAGGTATTCCCCCGTCACGGGGTGCTCGAAGGCCAGCTTCTCGGCGTGCAGGGCCTGGCGGCGGAAGCCGCGCAGCGCGTCGATCAGCTCCTGGCTGGCGCCACGCGGCAGGCGCAGCCCGTTGCCGTAGAGCTGGTCGCCGACCAGCGGATGGCCGAGATGGGCCATGTGCACACGAATCTGGTGGGTGCGGCCCGTCTCCAGGTTGCACTGGATCACGCTGTGCGCGCGGAAACGCTCGCGCACGCGATAGTGGGTGATCGCCTCCTTGCCGCCGTCCTCCACGTCGCGCACGCCCTGCTTCAGGCGGTCGTGCTGGTGCCGCCCGATGGGCTGGTCGACGGTGCCGCCAGCCACCATGGTGCCCAGCACCACGGCCTCGTACTGCCGGTGCACGTCATGCCGGGACAGCATCGCCACGAGCGCCGTATGCGCCGCGATGCTCTTGGCCACCACCATCAGGCCGGCGGTGTCCTTGTCCAGCCGGTGGACGATACCGCCTCGCGGCAACTCCGCTTGGGCCGGATTGTGGTGCAGCAAGGCGTTGAGCATGGTCCCGGCGGCGTTGCCCGCCCCGGGATGGACGACCAGCCCCATGGGCTTGTCCACCACCATGAGGTCGCCGTCCTCGTAGCGGATATCCAGCGCGATGTCCTCGGGCTGGGCATCCACCTCGGTCTCCAGCTCGGCCTCGAGTTCCACCCGCTCGCCCCCCCGGAGCAGGTGGCGCGGGGCCACCCGGGCCCCGTCCAGCAGGACCTTGCCCTCCTTGATCCAGCCCGTGAGGCGGGATCGGGAGTAATCGGGGAACATCTCGGCCAGGGACTGGTCGAAACGCCGACCCGCCGCCGCCACCGGCACGGTGGCCTCGTGTCTGACCGTCGTCATACCGCCCCGCCCGGCCCACGGCCGGTTTCGGCTATCATGCCCTTTCGCTCAAGCATCCGAACTCTCTCAATGCGTGCAACCAAGATCACCATTCTGCTCGTCCTCGCCCTGTCGATGAGCGCCTGCTCGATGTTCCGCAGCAAGAAGGAGACGATCGACACGATGCCGGTCGACCGGCTCTATGTCACTGCCCACGACTCGCTGGAGCATTCCGACTACGCCGCGGCGGAAAAGGCATATGAACGCCTCATCGCTCGGTTCCCGTCGGGCGACATCAACGAGCAGTCCCAGATCGAACTCGCGTACGCGCAGTACAAAGACAACAAACCGGACGACGCTTACTCGACGATCAACCGCTTCATCAAGACGTTTCCGACCCATAAGCATGCTGATTATGCCTATTACCTGCGCGGTCTGATCAATTTCGACCGAACCGGCGGCCTGATCGAGCGTTACCTGCAGCGTGGCAACAGCGCTTCCACCCGCCGCGACCAGGGTTTCAACCTCACCGCGTTCGACGATTTCAGCCAGCTGACCCGGCGTTATCCCAACAGCGCCTATGCCACCGACGCCCGCCAGCGCATGATCTTCCTGCGCAACCAGCTGGCCCGTTTCGAGGTCAACGTGGCGGAGTACTACCTGCGCACGAAGGCGTACATCGCCTCGGCCGACCGCGCCCAGTACGTGATCGAGCACTACCAGCAGTCGCCGGAAACCGCCGACGCGCTGGCCATCCTCACGCGCAGCTACATCGCCCTGGACCGCAAGCCGCTGGCCGACCAGACCCGCCAGGTGCTGGCCCTGAACTACCCGGACCACCCGTACCTCACGGACCCGAACTGGCCGCACCACCCTTCGATCTGGCGCAAGGCGATCCCGTTCTCGGGTCACCACTGACCTTTTCGAGGTTCGGTTCGACGAAAAAGCCGGCGCAAGCCGGCTTTTTCGTTCCCGCGAAAGGCCCGGCTCTCGTAGGAGCCCGGCCCTGGCGGGAGCCGACCTTCCGGTGGAGCCAGCTGTTTGTGGGAGCCGACCTTGTCGGCGATCCCGCGGCAGCGGGCCAGTTCATCGCAAGCACCCATCGCCGACAAGATCGGCTCCCACAACCGCTGAGTCCACGACAGCGATCGAGATGGGGATCAGCGCCAGCCGGAGGTGATCGGGTAGCGGCGTTCGCGGCCGAAGGCTTTCGTGGTCACGCGGGGTCCCGGCGCCGCCTGGCGGCGCTTGAACTCGTTGATGAAGACCATGCGGATCACCCGGCGTACCGTCGCGTCATCGTGGCCGGCGGCGATGATGTCCTCCGCCGAGGCCTCGCCCTCGATGAAGTGCTCGAGGATGGCATCGAGCTCGTCGTATGGCGGCAGGGAATCCTGGTCGGTCTGCTCGTGGCGCAGTTCGGCGGACGGCGGGCGGTCGATGACCGCCATCGGGATCGCACCGTCGATGGCCGCACGCCAGCGCGAGAGGCTGTAGACGGTGGTCTTGTAGACATCCTTGAGTGGCGCGTAGGCGCCGCACATGTCGCCATAGAGGGTGGCGTAACCGACCGCCATCTCGCTCTTGTTACCCGTGGACAGCAACAGTTTGCCGGTCTTGTTCGACATCGCCATCAGCAGCACGCCGCGCGCACGCGATTGCAGGTTTTCCTCGGTGATGTCCGGCCCGCGCCCTTCGAACACCGGCGCCAACGTGCCGGTGAAGGCCTCGTAGATCCTCTCGATCGGCAACACGTGATACTCGACGCCCAGGTGTTCCGCCTGCGCCTTCGCTTCGCGCAACGACAGGTCCGACGTGTACACCGTGGGCATCATCACGGCCGTGACCTTGTCCTTGCCGAGCGCGTCCACGGCGAGCGCCAGCGTGAGCGCCGAATCGATGCCGCCGGACAGCCCCAGCAGCACGCCGGAAAAGCCGTTCTTGCCGATGTAGTCACGCACGCCACGCACGAGTCCCGCGTACATGATCGCTTCCGGCGAGCGCGTGTCCTGTGCGGGCCAGTCGATCGCGGCGAGACGCTTCGTCCCGGTGTCGTATTCCACCGTGAGCATCATTTCCTCGAACGACGGCGCGCGGGCGACCACTTCGCCGTCGGACTGCACGAGCAAGGAATGGCCATCGAACAGCAGGTCGTCCTGGCCGCCGACCAGGTTCACGTAGGCGATGGGCACCCCGTTTTCCGTGGCCCGCTGGCGCAGCAATTCCTCGCGCGTGGCCGCCTGCCGGCGGTCGTAGGGCGAGGCATTGATCACCAGGATGAGTTCCGCCCCCGCCTGCGCGGCATGGGCGGCGGGTTCGGCCTCCCAGATGTCCTCGCAGATGAGCATGCCCACGCGCACGCCCTCGATCACGAAAACCCGCGTGGCCCGGCCATGCTGGAAATAGCGCTTTTCGTCGAAGACGGTGTAATTGGGCAAGGCCTGCTTGTGGTAGGTCCACTCGACCTTGCCTTCGCGGATCAGCGAGGCCGCGTTGAAGACTTCACCGCGCGTTTCGGGATGGCCCACGACGGCCGAAATACCGCGGATCTCCGGCGCGAGCGCCGCGAGTTCGCGCCCGCAGGCCTGAAGGAAACTCGGGCGCTGGAGCAGGTCTTCGGGTGGGTAGCCGGAGAGGGTCAGTTCGGGAAAGACGACCAGCGAAGCACCGAGGCGATCCCGCGCTTCCTCGGCCAGTGCCTTCACGCGCCGGGCGTTCTGGGCGGTGGCGCCTACCGGGAAGTCGTACTGGGCCAGGGCGAAGCGGAACGTGGACATCGGGGATCCGTGCGGTCGCGGGGGGACTGCCTATGATAGGACATGCTATAGGTAGAGGTTCGCGATGTGCACCGCCGTCTTGTACGGCTCGGGGTCGTTGCGGTTGGTCAGCAGGATCACGGTGAGGTGACTTCTTGGATATCGCACGATCACATTGCGGAAGCCGATGGTCTCGCCCGAATGCCAAAGCGTTTCGCCGGTGATCCGCCAGCCGTAGCCGTACCGCACCATGGGATCGTCGGTGGGTGTCCAGGGCGTGAAGGCGGCCCTGCGCGATGCGTCGCTCAGGAGCCGGTCGTCGTAGAGCGCGGCGTCCCAACGCGCCAGGTCGTCGATGGAGGAATAGATCCCGCCGTCTCCCAGCACCGAACTGGTCATGCTCTGGTCGGTGCGCACCCAATGCCCGCCCTCTTTGCTGTACCCGAAGGCGCGGTGCGCCACGGCCGGCCCTTCCCGCACATAGGCCAGGGTGTTCGTCATGCCCAATGGCAGGAAGATGCGCTCGCGAAGGAAATCCTGGAACGGTTTGCCCGAGGCCTTCTCCACGATCAGCGCGAGCATCGCGTAACCGCCGTTGCTGTATCGGTACGACGTGCCGGGCGTGAAATAGAGATGATCGGTCCTGGCGAGCAGGCCGAGCACGTCCCTGTCGCGCAGCGGCACCCGTGTGTCGGCGGGCATGATGTCCTCGTAATCGATCAGCCCACCCTGGTGGCTCAGCAACTGGCGGATGGTGATCGCATCGGCCGCGGCGGGCAACGTGGGCAGCCAGCGGCGGGCGCGGTCGTCCAGCGATAGCTTGCCATCCTGCGCAAGCAGGAGGATCGCCGCCGCCGTGAACTGCTTGCTCACCGAGGCCAGGCGATAGTTCGTTTGCGGCGAGGCCGGCACGTGGCCTTCCAGGTCGGCGAACCCATAGCCCCTCCGGACGACGGGCACGCCGTCGCGTATCACCAACAGCGAAGCGCCAGGCCCATCGCCGTCGTAACGCTTCATCAATACGTCCAACGCCACGTCACGCGATGGCGACGCGACACACCCGGCGAGGAAGACACAAAGGGCCAGCGATACGGCGAAACGCATGCTCACTCCACGGGAACGTCGTAGATGGTGTCGGCGGACGCGGCGGAAGGCAACGAGTAATGCCACCACTCTTGCGGGTAATTGACGAAACCTTCCGCCGCCATCGCACGCAGCAGGCGCTGGCGGTTCGCACGTTGTTCGGTGGTGATGCCCGGGTAGTCGGTATGCGCACGCGGATCGAAAAAGTCGAAGTCCGTGCCCATGTTCAGCGGCACGCAACGCGTTCCTTCGCATTGCATCAGCGTCAGGTCGACGGTGGCGCCACGGCTATGGCCGGAAACAGGCGCGATGTATTCGCCCAGCAGCTTGTCCTTGCCCAGATTTGGGTAATGCGCGGCCTTCGTCCGTGTATCGCCGGGATCACCCGCCCAGCGCACGAAGGCCGCGACGGCGCGTGCCGGCCGATAGCAGTCCCAGATACGCAGGCGCAGCCCCTCCCCACGCAGATGCATCTCCACCCGTGCCAGCGCCTCGGCGGCGGCCGTGCGCAGGAAACATTTCGGCGACCGGTAGCCATCCACCGGCGCACCGGTGAAGTTGTCGTTTCCCGCGTAATGGATGTCCTCGGCGATATCGGGCACCAACGCGCGTATGTCGGTGAGTCCCGCCTGGTGCGGCGTGCGCGCCGGGGACACCCCCGGCGGCGGGGGCTCGGCGGCGTGCGCGCTAAGGACAAGCACGCACGCGAGTAAAGGCCAGGTCTTCGTAGTCGTTGCTGAAATCGGCATCGGGATCGACCTTGGTCAGGCGCAACTGGTCCGGCGTGGAAAGATCCAGCCATGGCTCGGCGTCCATGCGGGGACTGGTCCACTGTACGAGGTAACGCGTACCCACGCGTTCGAGCATACCGGTCATGACCGGAGAGCGGGCCGCGGCGAAGCGCACGCCCTCTTTGCCGGGGCAGATGCTGACCTCGCCGAACCACGGATCGCGCCAGACACCGAGCAAGCCGCCCACTTCGCCGGTGGAGGCGGTCACGCGCGACGATGTGTCCGGTGCACGCGAAGCGCCCGGGGCGGACGACTCGGCGGCGATGCGGTCGGCGTACTCGCCCACCGTATGCGCTTCACCAGGGGCCGTGAACCGCTTGAGCAAGACCGCGGCCAGTGCATCGCGGGCGTCCTCGCTCCCGCCGTTCATGAGGATCACGAATCCGCTGCGCCGCTCAGGTAAGAGGCTCACCGTCGAATACATGCCGGAGAGCGTCCCCGTGTGCGAAACGCTCCATTGCCCATCCACGTCAGCCAGACGCCAGCCATAGCCGTAGCCATAAAGATGCGTGTCGTTCCAGGCCTTCCGGCGCTTACCCACCGGCATCGGATTCTGGATCGACCAAAGGGGTTCGCGATGCGCGGCGTCCAGCCATGCCCGTTGCGCCGCATCGGGCGTCAGCCAGTTGCCGGCCCAGCGGAGCATGTCGTCGAGGTCGCAGCGCACGCCGCCCGCGGCGGCGGAGGTGATCGCGGGAACCGTCGCCGGATCGCCGTTCACCACTTCGTTACCGTGCTCCCCTTGCCGATGCGGTTGGGCGACATTCCCCACGCCATCGCGCGACCAGCGGCCGACCTGGCAGCGGGAGAGCCCCAGCGGCTCGAATACCTCGCGGCGCAAAAGCGCTTCGTACGGGGCGCCGCCGGCCGCCGCGGCCACCTCGCCCGCCACCACGTAAAGGAGGTTGTCGTAGGCGTAGCGCGAACGGAAGCTGTGTTCCGGCTTCAGGTAGGCGAGGCCGGCCAGGATGTCCTTGCGCGTGAAGTCGTTCGGTTCCGGCCAGAGCATCAGGTCACCCGCGCCTTCGCGCAGGCCGCTGTTGTGGATCAGCAGGTCGCGCACCTGGATTTCGCGGGTGACCCACGGATCGTTCATGCGGAAACCCGGCAGGTACTTCGTCACCGGATCGTCCCAACGCAGCTTGCCTGCCGCGACCAGGCGCGCCAGCAACGCCGTGGTCATGGCCTTGCTGTTCGAGGCGATCTTGAACAGGGTCCGCTCGTCCACCTTGTGGCCCGAACCGGCGACGAGTTCTCCCGCCGTGCGCGTGTAGACCACCGTACCGCCGTCGATCACGCCCACCGCGATGCCGGGAATGCGATAACGCGACATCGCCTCGTCGACGAGCGCGTCGAGTGATCCGGTCGAAACGGCCTCGTCGGCGGCCCAAACGCGCAGCAGGTTGCCACCCCACAGCTTGGCGATGTCTTCTTCGGAGAAACCACGGCGTGCGAGCGCGGTGGTGACGTTATGCGTCTCGGAAGCGTCCATCCACCCGGTGATCTCGCCGCCACCGTCGAAGTCCGAGGCAATGCCCACGTGATCGACGCCCGCCACCTTGACCATGTGCTGGATGTGGTCGAGGAAATCGTCCAGCGTGGCGAGCGGATGCTCACGCTGGATCGCCTTCATGCCCTCGATATACGACGGCAGGTAGTCATGCTTTTCACTGTCGTACTCCTTGTCGCCCGCCTCGCGTGCCACCCGCGTCTGCAAGGCCTTCTCGGCGGCCGCGCGCTCCGGATCCTTCTTCAGGAACTCCTTGTACGCCACGGCCTGGACGACACCGCCCTTCGCGGCGATAGCCCTAAGGAGATCGTCCGGAAGGTTGCGAGGATGGTCGGTGATGGCCCGTGACGACGAATGCGACGCGATGATCGGCGCCTTCGACAGCGCGAGGACGTCGCGCACGCAGGCGTCCGACGCATGCGACACGTCCACCATCATCCCCAGCGCATTGGCCCGCGTCACCACCCGCCGGCCGAAATCGGTCAGGCCGAGGTTGCCGTCCACCTTGTCGCCAAGCTCCTTGCGAGGCAACGAACTGCCGCAGAGATCGTTGTTACCGACGTGCGCCAGCCCGATGTAGCGCGCTCCGCGTGCATAGGCCGCGTCCAGGCGCTTCAGGTCGTGCCCGAGTGAATAGCCGTTCTCGATGCCGATCATGGCCGACAAGCGCCCGGCGGCCTTGTTCGCACGGACATCGGCCGGCGTGCGCGCCGCCCGGATCCACTCGGGATACCGCTTCAGCATGAGGTCGATGGCGTCGTACTTGCGCGCCGCCTGTGCCACCGCCTTCGCGTACCCCGCCGGGGTCAACGGCCCCTGCTCCACATAGATCACGAAGAACGCCGCATTGAGACCGCCACGGCGCATCTTCGGCAGGTCCACCTTGAGCGGGCCGTCCTTGCCGGCGTCGAACTTCGGGTCGTGCATGTACGACAGGGGAATGTCGACGTGCGTGTCCAGGGTAAGCGGATGATCCTGCGCCTGCGCCGCCACGCAGAACAGAAGGGCAAGGGAAAGGGTACGTTTCATCGGTGCCTCCCGAAAAAAGAGGCGCCCCGGCCAAGGGGCGCCTTGCAAGGGACTTTAGAAGTCCAGGGAGACAGTCAGCTGGCCGAACCGGGGCGACTGGAAGCGCTGGGGTTGCAGGTACGTGGGGTTCAGTCCTCCGACCGACGTCTGCAGGTCCTGGTCGACGCCGAGCGTGCGCTGCTGATTGAGCAGGTTGTATACGGCGAACTTCACGCGCAGATTGTTCTTCTCGTCCAGCGGCAGCAGGTAGGTGATGCTGGCGTTGAGATTGAAGGTCCAGGGCGTACGGTCCTCGCCGCGCGGCGAGCGCTGGTACACGCGGTTCTCCGATACCGGGTCGGCGCAGTTCTCCACGCAGATGAAATAGCTGTGGTACACGGTGGCGTCATAAGGGTTGCCCACGCCGTAGCCGGTGATCGGACTGCCCGAGAGAGCGGTGAGGTCGGCGCCCACCTGCCACTGCTTGTTGATCGCGTAGGTGCCGCGGACCTTGAACTGGTGGCGATGATCGTTGGGCAGGTAACCGCCGGACAGGTTCACCCATGGGTCGTCGAAGTTCTCGGTACGGCCCGTGTCGTCGAAGTTGGTATCGGAGTTCACCGGTCCTTCGGCATTGCCCCGGCTCCACGAAAGCACGTACGAGGCGTTGAACATCCACTTTTCGTCCCACGCGCGGTCGACCTGGAACTCCAGCGAGCCGAACGAGCGCCGGGGCTTCTTCCAGCCACGCTGACCGAGGTAGTTGCCGTCGGCGTCGTACATCGCCCAGCCCTGCTTGGACGTGTCGATATCGATGTAGCCATCGGGCGTGCCGTCGCAGTTGATGTCGCCGTACACGGTGAGCTTGCGGCCCGGATTGCCCATCACGTAGCCGATGTAGCCATCGCCCCCGCACTGCGGCGTGGCACTGATCTCCATGTCGTCGATGGCATTGTGCAGCTTCCGGTAGGTACCGCTCACGCCCCACGACCATTTGTCAGTGATCGCCTGCTGGAAGCCGAGGATGGCTTCGTCCTGGTAAACGGAATCCATGTTCTTGTCGACCTCGGCACGCAGGTCGCCCACCGTGCCGTTACCCTGCGAATCGTCCACCGCACCGATCTGCGGACCGAGGATGGGCAACGCGTAGGGCGAGCCATTGCGATCGAGGATCTGGTAACCGTCGAAGGCGTAGTAGGTGCGCTGGTCGAGCAGGCCGCCGGCCTGCTTGATGTTGATCACGTTGGCCACGGGCAGGTAATACCGACCGAGGTTGCCGAAGATCTTGGTCGTGCCGTCGCCCTTCAGATCCCAGGAGAAGCCCAGGCGCGGCGCGATCATATTGTCCATCTTGATGTAGCTGGAACCTTCGCCCGTCTTGTTGTCGAAGGCGTCACGGCGCAGGCCCGCGTTCAGCAGGAAGTCCGGCGTGATGTTCCAGTTGTCCTCGAGATAGAAGGCGTTGTTGGTCGTCTCGAAGGTACCCGCGATCTCGTAGCGGCGCGCACGCACGTAGGCGTTGTAGCCCGCTGGCACCACACCGCCATTCTCGATGGTGGCCCCCGGCGTCGTGGAGTAGATGTTGTAGTAGTACGCGCCCGGGCCGGGGTAATGACGCGAATAGTCGGACGTGTCCACCTCGTGGTCGTAGCCGAAACGGACCAGATGGTCGCCCAGCGTCCATTCGAAGTCGGCGCGGCCCTGCTTGCGCGTATCGTTGCGCTTGATCACCGCGGTGCTGGTGCTACAGCCCAATGGGACGCCCGGCCCCGGCACCGCCGAGACCTTGGCCACCGGGTTGCAGTCGATATCGGACTGGGCGCGGGTGAAATCCTCGCGTTCGTTGCGGCCATACATCAGCTTCATCGAAAGGTTGTCGACGAGGTAGCTGGTGAAGGTGCCGTTCCAGTTGCGGCCGCCGGTGTCGCTGTAGATCTCGTCGTTCTTGTCGCTCTTGGTGTGCGTGGCGAAATCGTAGTTGTAGACGGAGCCGACGTTCTTGTCCTTGTCGGAGAACGCCATGAACTCGAACAGGTTCCTGTCGTTGATGTGCCAGTCGATCTTGGCGCCCCAGAAACCGGAGTCGGTGTCGTTCTGGGTGAGCACGGTGCCGAGGTTGTCGGTGTTCTGCGGCGTATATCCACGCGCCTCGTACATCGCGAAGAAGAACAGCTTGTCCTTCACGATCGGGCCGGACGCGTACACGTTCATCTTCGTACGCGAGTAGTGGTCTTCGGACGAGGTGATGTAGCGCTCGCCGTCCCAGTAGCGGTTCTTCGTCGTCGCCTGCCAGTCACTGGCCTCGAAGGTCATCTCCGCGCCGGCCTTGAACTCGTTCGTGCCCGAGCGGGTCACGGCGTTCACGACGCCGCCGGTGGTGCGGCCGAATTCGACGGAATAACCGCCGGTCTTGACCTGAAATTCCTGGTAGAACGCGAACGGCGCCTCGGAGAAGCCGTTGCGATTGTAGAAGTCGGTGACATTGAGGCCGTTCACGTAGAACGAGTTCTCGGCCACCGACGAACCGCCGAACGAGATGCCGCCAAAGCCGGCGTTACCCTTGTTCACGCCGGGGGCCAGCAAGGCCACCGACTGCACGTTCTGGTCCACGGGCAGGCGGCGGATTTCCTCGCGGCTGATATTCGTCGCGGTCTCGGTCGAGCTGACGTCCACGGCGGAGATGACGACCGGCGCGCTCACCTGCACGCCTTCGAGTTCGGTGGTGCCCGTCGCGCCGCGTTCCACGAGGTTCACCGTGGTGGCGTTACCGAGGCTCACCGTCACGTCCGTGGTGGCCGCCACCGGCTTGCCATCCTTGCTGCTGTCCACCTGGTAATGACCGACCGGCAGGTACGGCAGGCGAAAGTTGCCCGCGTCGTCGGCGGTTACCGTGCGCGTCAGCCCGGTGGCAGGATCGCGCGCGGTAACGGTCGCGCCCGCCTTGGTACGGCCGACGATCGTACCGTCGGTATTCGCGGCGGAGGCGCCGCCGGACATGGCAAGGCCCAGGCCGATCGCCATGCACAAGGCGCCGTGACGCAACATGCGCCGGTTCGTCTTCGTGTCCCCCATCTCCCCACTCCCATAAGATGATGTTTCGGGTTGTCGTGCGTTACCCGGTCAGGGCGCCGTGCCACCGCCCCCGCGCGGTGTATCGACACGGTGCCACCGGAAGTCGTAATCCCACTGGTCGAAATACAGGTTGCCGCCCTTCCACTCGACTTCACCGCGCTGCGAGTCGACCGTCTCCGAACGGAAGAAGGTCTTCGGCGGCGTGAACGGCTGCGTATAGTCGTCGTTGAAGGCGATGCGATAGGCATCCAGGCCGCCGAGGTAGAACCACTCGAGCGCGTCGTCGCCCGGCTTCGCGTCCGCTCCGGCCAGCAGGCGGCCGAAGGTCACGTCCATCGGTACCCATCCATACGGGGCCAGGTACACCTGCCCCCAGTCGTGGATGTTGTTGTACTTCCCGTCGGAGAAGATCCAGCCCGACTGCCAGCGCGCCGGTATCCCGTTGAGGCGCAGCAAGGTCATCAGCAGCAGGGTCTGCTCACCGCAATCGCCGTGACCGGCATGCAGCGTGTAGTCGCCGATGTTCGAAATCGTGGAGTATTCCCGCGCACCCGCCCAGGGAATCGTATCCACGGCGGCGAATAGCTTCCGCGCGATACGGTAGGGATCGGTCTCGTTGCCAACCACGCGCTTCGAATACGCGCGCATGGCGTCGGTGAAGACGATGTGCGGCGCGCGCTCGGCGACATAAGGCGCCAACGCCGGGGTGATCGGCGTCCGCGTCACCTTCGCCGGATCGATGTCGACGTAGCGCGCGTAGAGGGTCACCTCGTAGGTGATCGAGAATTCCGTGGGTTTGCCCGCCTCGGCCTTCTTCTCGAGGTAAGCCGTGCGCTGGAGGCTCGACTCGGGAGCGATAGCGGCCTTGGCCGGTTCGCTGCCGGTGAGCCGGATGTCTTCCTGCTGGCCCGCGATGGCGCGCGGATAGGGAATCCAGGCACGGATCGTTTCGCCCGCGGGCACCGCGCCGGCTTTCACCGTGAGCACCTGGGTGACGCTCTCGCGGCGCGGCAGCACGCTGCTGGCGTGATTGGCCAACGCGGCCGCGCGCACGGCGCGGTGGTGGTCGTTGAGGACTTCGTTCGGGCCGTCGTCGAAGGGCGTCTGTTCCTTGCGCCGCGCGCGCGCCTCGGCGCTGATCCGGAACAGATTTCCTGGCGAACGCTTGAAGTACAACGTCCGGCCGTCGATCACCTGCTTTTCGAGCAGGCCGGCGTCGTCCCACTTCACGAATTCGGCGTCGGTCAGATCGGGGATCTGCTTGCGCAGGCGGGTCTTCACCGCATCGGCGTCGAGGGTGAAATCGAGCAGGATTCGGCGCATGCGTTCGCGCTGGAACAGCAGGGTGTCGCGTTGCGCGGGGGCCAGGCCGGGTTGGGCGAGGGCCTTGGCGATGAGGGCTTCGGCGGTTTTGAAGTGACCGGCGTCTATTTGCCTTGAGGGGGCATCGCCGACAGGGTCGGCTCCCATCTGGGTCGGCGGAGCATCGGGGGCCGGGCGGGCCTCCACCATGGGAATGGAGCCCAGCGAGGCGAGCAGGCACGCCGCCAGCGCCGGGCGAATCATCGCGTTTCGTAGGGCCGCTTTCACCGTTCGGTATCCCCGATGCAACCGTGGTGGGTGGACGTGCGTCAGGGCTGTGTAACATGCTTGCAAAGCGCGGTCAATAATTTATGCTTCAGGCTACTTCGTTAGGAATAGATATTCCTGACGACCGTCGCGACACCACCCGGGGAGGGGACGCGTGATCCAGTCGGTTTGGCCTTACCTGGCCGTGATGCTGCTTGCCGCAGGCTTCTGGCCCGCGATCGAACGGCGTTTCGGCTGGAAGGTATTCGAGATCCTTCCGCCCATCGTCCTCACCTACCTCACCGTGACGGCCTTGTCCGTCGCCGGCTTCTGGACCGCCTCGCCCGAGATCCACGCGGCGCAGAACATGCTCGTCGCCCGGCTGGTGCCGGCCCTGCTCTTCCTGCTGATGATCAACTGCGACCTTCGCGCCATCCTCGCGCTGGGGCCGCGCGTGCTCGGCGTCTTTGTCTGCACCTCGATCAGCCTGTTCATCGCCTTCGTGCTCACCTTCCTGATCTACCGTCGCTGGATGCCGGGGGCCGGATGGATGCCGCTGGCCTCGTTGTCGGGCAGCTGGATGGGCGGCACGGCGAACATGATCGCGGTGAAGCAGGCCATCGGCATGTCGGATACGTCACTGGCGACCACGCTGCTCACCGACGCCCTGTGTTATTCGATGTGGGTGGTGGTGCTGTTCGCGGTGGCACGATTGGCACCCGCCTTCAATCGTTGGACACGGGCACAATCCAGCGCGAGCCTGACCGTGGCGGAGACAGCGGTCCGCGCACCCGCCACGTCCGACAGCGTGTTGCTCTGGCTGGGTCTCGCCCTCCTGGTCTCGGCCGTGTCCGCGGTGCTCGGCGCGAAGCTGCCGGTGGGCAGCATGGTGTCGCCGACGACATGGACGATCCTCATCGCGACGGTGACCGGGCTTCTCGCCGCGCATACGCCGCTAGCCCGTCTGCCCGGCGCGCTGGTTGTCTCGAGTGCGATGCTGATCTCGGTGGTGGCCGTGCTAGCCTCGCAAAGCAGCTTCGCCGGCATAGCCGCCGCCCCCCTCTACTTGCTGGCGGGAGTCACGGTGATCGCGCTGCATGCCGTACTTCTCAGCCTTGCCGCGCGCCTCTTCCACTTCGACCTGTATCTCTGCGGCATTTCCTCGCTGGCCCATATCGGTGGCGTGGCCGCCACCCCGGTACTGGCGGCCACGTATTCGCGGTCGCTGGTGCCGGTGGGCGTCCTGCTCGCCCTGCTCGGTTATATCCTCGGCACTGGCTTCGGTCTCGTCGTCGCCGCGGTGCTCTCGGCGCTGGCTTCCTGACCAAGGATCTCGCTATGAACCTGCTTCGCCCCACCCTGTTCGCCACCCTGCTTGCGTTTGCCGCGGGCGGCGCGTGTGCGGCTCCGCGCGACATGCCGGTACCGCCGTCGGGCATCCCCGGCATCACCGATGCGCAGCTCTCACCGGACTTCTGGGTCGCGCGGCTTCCGGATGCGGACACGCCCGTGCTCGACACCGCCGCCATCGCCGCGATCAACGAGCGCGTGGCGCGGCTGGACCCGTCGATGCACGACATCCGCCACCTCCCGGCCACCTTGCCACGGGAGCAGGTGAAAGGCTGGATCGAGAAGCTGACGTCGCTGCCGAGCAAGCCCTTGTTCGATGTCGAAGGCAAGCCCGTGACTGCCGCGACGATCGACGCCGTGATGGACAACGCCGCGATCGCAGGCATTCCCGCGCAGGTGACGCCGCGCTATGGCATGGCCGTGCGCCGAGGTGCCCTGCGTGGCTATCCGACCGACCTGCGCGTGTTCAGCCATGCCGACGACACCGACATCGACCGCTTCCAGGAAAGCACGCTGTTCCCCGGCGATCCGCTCGTGGTGGTGCATGCGAGCAAGGACGGCAAGTGGGTGTTCGTCGTCAGCCCACGCTACGCGGCGTGGATGCATGCGGAAGACGTGGCCTACGGTGACGCGGCGGCCGTCTTCGCCCACGCCGATGCCACGCCTTACCGGGTCGTCACTGGCGCGAAGCCGCTTACCGTCTACACGCCCGAAGCCCCCTCCGTCTCCGAATTCCAGCTGGACATGGGTACGCGCGTGCCGCTCGACACCTCGGTGCCGGCGGACCAGCCGGTAAACGGACAGAGCCCTTACACGTCCTGGGTATTGAGTCTGCCGGTCCGAGGCATCGATGGAGCGCTCTCGTTCCACCCGGCCCTGCTCCAGCGAAACCAGGATTCCACGGCCGACTATCTGCCATTGACCCGGGCGAACATCATCCGCCAGGCCTTCAAGTTCCTCGGCGAACGCTATGGCTGGGGTCACGCCTATAACGGCCGCGACTGTAGCGGCTTCGTTTCCGACGTGTACCGCAGCATGGGGGTACAGATGCCGCGCAACACGCGCGACCAGAGCATCAGCCCCGGGCTCGCCCACACGGTCTACACCGACAAGGACAGCCACGAGGCACGGGTGAAGGCCGCGAAGGCGCTCGAGGTGGGCGACCTGGTCTACATCCCCGGCCACGTGATGATGGTGATCGGCAAGATCGACGGCGAACCCTATGTCATTCACGATGTCGGCGGCATGAGCTACACGCAGGCCGACGGCAGCTTGCGACACATCAAGCTCAACGAGGTCTCGGTGACACCTCTCCTGCCCATGATGGCCAGCGGCGACAAGACCTTCGTCGACCGCATGACCAGCATCGTCCGCATCCGCTAATTCCGCCAAGCGAGACTCCATGAAGATCACCGACATCCGCTTCGGCATGCTGCGCGTGCCGCTGAAGACCGCCTTCAAGACGGCGCTTCGCACGGTCGACAAGGTCGAAGACATCGTCGTGATGGTGCACACCGACGACGGCCACGTGGGCTATGGCGAAGCGCCGGCCACGGCCGTCATCACCGGCGACACGCACGGCTCCATCATCGATGCCATCCGCCATTACATCGCACCCCGCCTCATCGGTCAGGACATCGCCGACCTCAACCGGATCACCAAGCTGATCCAGGGTACGATGGAGAAGAACACGAGCGCCAAGGCCGCCGTGGAGATCGCCGTCTACGACCTCTGGGGCCAACTGTATGGCGCACCGCTGTACAAGCTGCTCGGCGGTGGCGATCCGGTCATCACCACCGACATCACCATCAGCGTCGACTACATCGACAAGATGGTCGCCGACTCCATCGCCGCGGTGGAGCGGGGGTTCGAGTCGTTGAAGATCAAGGTGGGCAAGGACATCGGCGTGGACATCGAGCGTGTCCGCGCGATCTACGCCGCCGTGGAAGACCGTGCCCTGCTCCGCCTCGACGCGAACCAGGGATGGACCGCCAAGGAAGCGGTCTACGCGCTGCATACACTGGAAGACGCCGGCGTTCGCCTGGAACTGGTCGAGCAACCGGTGAAGGCGCGCGACCTGGAAGGCATGCGCTATGTCACCGAGCGCGTGCACACGCCGATCATGGCCGACGAGAGCGTGTTCGGCCCCGCCGAGGTGATGGATTTGATCCGCATGCGCGCCGCCGACATCATCAACATCAAGCTGATGAAGACCGGCGGCATATCCAACGCCATCCGCATCGCCGACATCGCCGGCCTCTACGGCATCGAGTGCATGATCGGCTGCATGCTGGAGACCAGCATCAGCGTGGCCGCCGCGGTGCATGTGGCGGTGGCCAAGTCCGACGTGATCACCAAGGTGGATCTGGATGGCCCCTCGCTGTGCGCGTACGACCCTGTCGACGGCGGCGTGAACTTCAACGAGTCGGAGATCTCCATCAGCGACGCGCCGGGGCTCGGCATCCGCGAGATCCGCGGCCTCGAGCCGCTCTGAGGGCCGCCGCCATGTCGCCGCTGGTGAAGATCCGTTCCGAACGCGACCGCATGTCGGCGGTGGAGCGGCGTATCGCCGACTTCATCCTCGAGAATGCCCAGCTGCTGCGTGACTATTCCTCCCAGCAGCTGGCCAACGCGCTCGGCATCAGCCAGTCCAGCGTGGTGAAGTTCACCCAGAAGCTCGGCTTCCGTGGCTACCCCGACCTGAAGTACTCCGTCGGCGAGGCCATCGGCCGTACCGACGAAGGCGACGGGGAGGCGGCCCCACTCGCTGAACGCCCGGGCGGCGACCCGCTGGGCGCGGCACTCTGGCAACGCAAGGCGCGTGCCGAGGAGGCGACGCGGCACATCAACAGCCCCGAGACCTTGCATGCGGTGGTCGACGCGATCGATTCGGCGGGCAAGGTCTTCCTCATCGGCCTGGGCGAAGACGACCTGCACGCACGGGGTTTCGCCGTGCGCCTGTCGCTGTTGGGTATCGTGGCCATCCGCCACTTCGATGTAAGCCGCATGGCCGCGCAAGTGGCGATGTCATCACCGGGCGATGTCCTCATCGTGTTTTCCGAACAGGGCAAGCATCCCGCGCTGGCCAAGATCGCCCGCTATTTCCGTGAGCGGCGCGGGCGCGTGGTGACGGTCACGCGGCATACCTCCAATCCCGTGCGGGCGCTCGCCGATATCGCGCTGGCCGTGGCGGCTCACGACGATGCGTCCTACATCCAGTCGCTGATCTATCAATCCACCGTGCAACAGTTGCTCGACACCGTGTTCGTCCACCTGTGCGAGGGTGACGAAGCCCGCCATGCCCGCCTCGTGCAGAACCTCGATCGCATCCAGCAGATGCTCGAACCCTGACCGGACCGCCATCATGCCCTTCTCCCGAACGCTCCCACGCCTGCTCGGCCTCGCCGCCCTTGTCCTCGCCGCATCCAGCACGGCGTTCGAGACACCGGCGGCCTGGTCGGTATCCCGGCAGATGATCGTGGTGACCACCGACGGATGGGATGTCGATCACGGGACGCTCCGCGCGTACGTCCGCGAAGGTACGCGCTGGAAACAGGAAGGGCCGGCCGCCGAGGTGACCATCGGCAAGCGTGGCAGTGCATGGGGCGTCGGGCTCAATCCGCCCGAACGCGATGGACCGGTGAAGAAGGAAGGCGACGGCCGCAGCCCGGCGGGCGTGTTCCGTATCGGCCAGGCCTTCGGTTACGCGGAGACGAATCCCACCGCCCTTCCCTACCGCGGCCTCGGCGTATCCGACTATTGCGTGGATGTGGACAGCTCGCCGTACTACAACCAGCTGGTCGACGCGAGGAAGGTCGGCGAGAAGGCCGTGGCCGGCGCGACCGAGCCGATGCGTCGCGACCTGCACTTCAACGGCGACCACGCGTATCGCATCGGCTTCGTCATCGAGCACAATCCCGACGGGCGCAAGGGCGCGGGAAGTTGCATCTTCGCCCACCTGTGGAAGTCGCCCACGTCGCCGACCGCCGGTTGTACGGCGATGACCGACGAAGCGATGGAACGCTTGCTCGGTTGGCTCGATCCATCGAAGAAGCCAGTCTTCGTGCTGCTGCCGAAGAACGAATATGCGCGCCTGCGCGAAGCCTGGAACCTGCCGGCCCCATGACCGCCACGCAACGCATCCTCCTGGGTCTGGCACTCGGCGCGGCGATCGGCATCGCGCTGGCCTCATGGACTCCCAGCGCCGCGGAACGCGTGGCCGATGCCGTGCAGCCGCTGGGCAAACTGTGGCTGAGCGCCTTGCAGATGACCGTGGTGCCGCTGGTGCTTTCGCTGGTGGTCGTCGGCGCGAACACCGCCACCGATGCCGCGGCATCGGGCCGGGTCGCGCGTCGTGCGATCGTCGTGTTCCTGTTGCTTCTTGCACTCGGCGCCGCGGTGGCGGCCGTCGCGGCGCCGGGGTTGTTCACGCTGTTTCCGCGCAGCGATTCGCTCACCGCCGCACTGCGCACCACCGGCGGACATCTTCCCGTCACGGCGCCGGTCGGCTGGTCCGACTGGTTGTCCGGCATCGTTCCCACCAATGCCGTCATGGCAGCCGCGCAGAGCGCCATGCTGCCACTGGTGGTGTTCGCGATGTTCCTCGGCTTCGCACTCACCCGCATCGCGCCGGAGCGGCGTGCGCTCGCCGTGGAATTCTTCCGTGCCATCGCCGACGCCATGATCGTGGTCGTGCGCTGGGTGCTGCTCGTGGCGCCCCTGGGCGTGTTCGCCCTGATCCTCTCCGTATGCGCGAGGGCCGGGTTGCACATGCTCGGGGCGCTGGGTGTCTATGTCCTTGTCGAATGCATCGTGTACCTCATCGTCACCGTACTGATGCTGGTCGTCGCCCGGGTGTGGGGCCATGAGCCATTCACGCGCTTCGCTTCGGCGATCGCGCCAGCGCAGGTGGTCGCGGCAAGCACTCAGTCATCGCTCGCGTCGCTGCCGGCCATGATCGACAGCGCGGACCGGCGGCTTGCCTATCCGACGGCGGTCACTTCGCTGGTCCTGCCCATGGCGGTATCGCTCTTCCGCCTTACCAGTCCTGTGCAGTACATTGTTTCGGCAAGTTTCATCGCCTGGGCCTTCGGCATCGAACTGGGCATCGTCCAATTGGCTGCGGGCGCGGTCCTCGCCGTGGTCGTCAGTCTCGGTTCGGTCGGGTTGCCGGGCCAGGTCACGTTCATCGCGACCAACGTTCCCGTCGCCCAGGCCATGGGTCTCCCCATCGGACCGCTGGGTATCATGCTCGCGGTGGACACCTTGCCGGATACCCTGGCCACGCTCGGCAACGTCACCGCCGATCTTGCGGCGACCAGCGTCGTCGCCGCGCAATCCCTTAAGGACAAGGCATGAGTGAGAAACATCTTGATGTCATCGTGATCGGCGCCGGCATCGCCGGCGCCTCGGTCGCGTGGTTCCTCGCACCACACGCGCGCGTCATGCTGCTCGAACGCGAATCTTTCGCCGGCTTCCACACCACGGGGCGCTCCGCCGCGCATTTCAGCGAAAGCTACGGGTCGCCGCAGGTACGCGCATTGAGTCGAGCGACGCGCCCCTTCCTCGAACATCCACCCGAAGGATTCGCGACCCATCCCCTTCTTCATCGACGCGGCGCACTCGTGGTGGGCAGCGCGGAACAAGCAGGTCGCGTGCGCGATGAATACGACGCGGTGCGTCGCCATACCCCTTCACTGACACTGCTCGACCGTGAGGCCATCGCGGCGCTCGTACCCGTGCTTCGTCCCGAAGCCGCGGAAATTGCGTTCTTCGAACCCGATTCCGCCGACATCGACGTCAACGAACTACACCAGGGCTTCTTGCGTGGAGCGAAGGCCCGTGGCGTCGCGCTACATCTCGACACCCGCGTCCACGCCCTGCGCCGCGAGGGCGACGAGTGGATCGTCAACGAACACTGGCGCGCCCCGGTGGTGGTGAACGCCGCAGGTGCCTGGGCCGACGCCTTGGCCGAACTGGCCGGTGTGCGTACCATCGGTCTCGAACCGCGCCGGCGGTCCGCCTTCACGTTCGCGGCACCGGAGGACGTCGACACATCCGCGTGGCCCTTCGTCGTCGACATCGACGAAACCTTCTACTTCAAGCCCGATGCGGGCTTGCTACTGGGCTCCGCGGCGAACGCCGATCCCGTCCACCCGCACGACGTGCAACCCGAGGAATACGACATCGCCCTCGGCATCCACCGCATCGAGGAAGCCACGACGATGACGATCCGCCGCCCCGCTCGCACCTGGGCTGGCCTGCGCAGTTTCGTCGCCGACGGCGATCTCGTCGGCGGGTTCGCACCGGACGCGCCCGGGTTTTTCTGGCTCGCTGCGCAAGGCGGCTACGGTATCCAGACCAGCGCGGCCATGGCCGAAGCCTGCGCCTCGATGATCCTCGGCAAACCCATGCCGGATCACCTCGCGCAGGCCGGCATCACGGCCGAGATGCTCGGTCCCAAGAGGCTCCGCAGGTAACCTGGTGGGGTGCTGCAAGTACCCATCGCCGCTGAAGCAGCTCCCACAACGGCAACCGTTCCACCGTGGCGGGAAATCTCACGGGTCCGGTAGCCAATCCCACCGAGCACAAAAAAGCCGCGGCCCGAAGGCCGCGGCTTTTCATCACATACCGAAGTGCGCGACGCTTACTTCTTCATCAGGCCCGCGAGGGTCTTGCCGAGGTCGGCCGGGGACTTGACCGTGGTCACGCCCGCCTTCTCGAGCGCGGCGAACTTCGCCGCCGCCGTGCCCTTGCCGCCGGAGATGATCGCACCGGCGTGGCCCATGCGCTTGCCCGGAGGAGCCGACGCGCCCGCGATGAACGAGACGACCGGCTTCTTCACGTACTGGCCGATGAACTCGGCCGCGTCTTCCTCGGCGCTGCCGCCGATTTCGCCGACCATGATGATGCCTTCGGTCTGCGGATCGTCCTGGAACAGCTTGAGGCAGTCGATGAAGCTCAGGCCATTGATCGGGTCGCCACCGATGCCGATGCAGGTGGACTGGCCGAGGCCTTCGTTCGTGGTCTGGAACACGGCCTCATACGTGAGGGTGCCCGAACGCGAGACGATGCCGACCTTGCCCGGCTTGTGGATGTGACCCGGCATGATGCCGATCTTGCACTCGCCCGGGGTGATGACGCCGGGGCAGTTCGGACCGACCAGGACGACGTCCGGATGCGACTTCAGCACGTTCTTCACGCGCATCATGTCGAGCACCGGGATGCCTTCCGTGATCGCGACGATGACCTTGATGCCACCGGCGATGGCTTCGAGGATCGAGTCGGCGGCGAACGGAGGCGGCACGAAGATCACCGACGCGTCGGCGCCCGTCTGGTCGACGGCGTCACGCACGGTATTGAAGACCGGCTTGCCGATGTGCTCGGAACCGCCCTTGCCCGGGGTCACGCCACCGACGATCTTGGTGCCGTAGTCGATCGCCTGTTCGGCGTGGAAGGTGCCCTGCTGTCCGGTGAAACCCTGGACGAGGACCTTGGTGTTCTTGTTGATCAGGACGCTCATGGGTAATTCGCTCCTCAGGCCGCTGCGGCCACGGCCTTCTGGGCCGCATCGTTGAGATCGTCGGCCGGCGTGATCGCCAGGCCGGAATTGGCCAGCAGTTCACGACCCAGTTCGACATTCGTGCCCTGCAGGCGCACGACCACCGGGATCTTGAGGCCCACTTCCTTCACCGCGGCGATGATGCCTTCGGCGATGAGGTCGCAACGCACGATGCCACCGAAGATGTTGACCAGGATGGCCTTCACCTTGTCGGACGAGAGGATGAGCTTGAACGCCTCGGTGACGCGCTCCTTGGTGGCGCCACCGCCGACGTCGAGGAAGTTGGCCGGCTCGCCGCCCGCCAGCTTGATGACGTCCATCGTGGCCATCGCCAGGCCGGCGCCGTTGACCATGCAGCCGATCGTGCCGTCCATCGTGACGTAGTTGAGGTTGTGCTGGACGGCGGCCGCTTCGGCGGCGTCTTCCTGCGTGAGGTCGCGCATGGCGGCGAGGTCCGCGTGGCGGAACTCGGCGTTGTCGTCGGAGTTGACCTTGCCGTCGAGGGCGGCGAGGTTGCCGTCGGCGAGGATCGCCAGCGGGTTCAGCTCGACGAGGGCGAGGTCCTTCTCGTTGAAGAGCTTGTAGAGGCCCATCATGATCTTGACGAGCTGGCCCACCTGCTTCGGATTCAGGTCCATCTTGAACCCGAGATCGCGGCACTGGTACGGCTGCAGGCCTTCGACGAAGTCCACCACGATGGTGTGGATGTCTTCCGGCGTGTCGTGGGCGACCTGCTCGATGTCGACGCCGCCGTGCTTGGAGGCGATGAACGAGATCGACTTGGTGTCGCGATCGGTGAGGATCGACAGGTACAGTTCCTTCGCGATGTCGGTCGCGTCGGTGACCAGGACCAGGTTCACCGGCAGCGCGCGGCCGGCGGACTGGTAGGTTTCCATGTTCGTGCCGAGCATGCCCTTGGCGGCGGCGCGGACGTCGTCGAGGCTGCGGCAGAACTTCACGCCGCCGGCCTTGCCGCGGCCACCGGCATGGATCTGGGCCTTGACCATCCACTGGGTACCGCCGAGGGCCTTGGCGGCATCGACGGCGGCGTCGGGAGAGTTGGCAATCTTGCCCGGCGGCACGGCGATGCCGTACTTGGCGAACAGTTCTTTAGCCTGGTACTCGTGGAAATTCATTCGATACCTCGAGCGAACGGAGAAAACGTGTGAAAGCGTGCGGGCCGCGGGGTCCGCACGGGGAGGGGGGATGAATCGATTGCGCCAGTTTCACGCAATACGGCCGCGTATTTTCCCGGAAGGCGCCCCGGATGGAAAGGGGCGATGCGGCATTCGCGGGCCCGCCACCCTATACTGACGGCCATCCACGGCCCCGGGGGGCCCACGGCGGAGAAGTATCCAGGTGTCCACGCCCGCGTCGACCATCGCCGTCCGAGCCAGCGCGAACCAGACCACCGCGCGCCACGAACTCTTCTTTTTCAACTACTTCCGACTCGGCCAGGCCGCGGTCTACACCGCGCTGGCGTTCCGACCCGAGCACATGAACTGGCCGGCCCTGCCGGAACCGGTGTTCGCCCGCCTGTTCGCCCTGGCCTACCTGCTTGCCGCCCTGGTGATGGTGGCCCGCACCCGGCAAACCCTCAACCGGCCGGTGCTGATCGTGTCGATCGGCCTCACCCTGGATATCGCCGCGGCCCTGCTGGCCCTGGTGCTGATGCACGACGTGCGCATGGGCGTGGCCATGATGCTGGCCGTGAACATCGCCACCGGCGCCTTGCTGCTGCCGTTCCGCCTGTCGATGTTCTTCGCCGCGCTGGCCACCCTCGGCATGCTCGGACACTCGGTCTTCGACCTGGACTCGGCCGACGGCACCGATCGCGAGATGGTCGAATACGGCCTCTTCGGTGCCGCTTATTTCGCCTGCGCCTCGTTGTGCTACGTGCTGGGCCGCAATATCCGGGCTTCCGAGGCACTGGCCGAGCAGCGCGGCATCGACCTGGCCAACCTGTCCCAGGTCAACGAACTGATCATCCGGCGCATGAAGACCGGCGTGTTGCTGGTGGACGAAAGCAACCGTATCCACCAGCTCAATGAATCGGCCTGGATGCTGATGGGCAATCCTTCCGCGGAGCAGCGCGACCTCGGCAGCCTCGCGCCCGAGCTGTCGCGGCGCCTGTACCACTGGCGCACTTCCGGCAAGCTCGACGAGAGCGCAACGATGCTCGCCGACGGCACCCCGGAAGTGGTGCCGCGCTTCTCGCGCCTGGCGCCGAACGACGACTCGCACGTGCTGATCTTCCTCGACGACACCTCCCTCGTGTCGCGCCGCGCCGAGGAACTCACCCTCAGTTCGCTGGGGCGGTTGTCCGCCTCGATCGCCCACGAGATCCGCAATCCGCTGGCCGCGATCCACTATTCGGCCCAGCTGCTGGCGGAATCCACGGACATGAACGATACCGACCTGCGCATGGTCGAGATCATCAACAACCATTGCTCGCGCCTCAACGAGATCATCGAGAACATCCTGCAACTCTCGCGGCGCGAGCGTTCGCGACCGGAGACCCTCGACCTGGGCAAGTGGGTGCACCACTTCGTCACCGAGTACCGCCAGGGCAACGACCTTGGCTCGGACATCCTGCGCGCGGTGTCCGGCAGCGAGCCGGTTGCCGCCGTGGCCGACCCCCAGCACCTGCAGCAGGTGATCTGGAACCTGGTGCAGAACGCGCTGCGCTATGGCCGCCTGCCCGGCGAGCCGGCGCGGGTGATGCTGGTGGCCCGGCATTCCGAGGCCGGCATCCCCATCCTCGAGGTGATCGACCGCGGCCCGGGCATCCCGCCCAAGGTGGCCGCGCAAATTTTCGAGCCGTTCTTCACCACGCACGAATATGGCACGGGGCTGGGCCTCTACCTCGCCCGGCAGATGGCCGAGGCCAACCAGGCGGCCCTGGAATACGTGCGCGTGGCCGGCGGCGGCAGCTGCTTCCGCATCAGCCTGACGCCGCCCGCACGCACGGCCGTCGCGACTCCCCTGGCGGCACGCGCGTGAACCCCGCCCTTTGCGTATGCCGCCCGGGCGGTTACATTTGGACTATTCACCGAACCTGTCGGACCTAATGAGCAAGCAGACCGTACTGGTCATCGACGACGAACGGGACATCCGCGAGTTACTGACCATCACACTCGGTCGAATGGAACTCGACGTCGACGCCGTGGGGAGCGTCAGCGAAGCGCGGAGCGCATTGGCGGCCCGGCGCTACGACCTGTGCTTCACCGACATGCGGCTGCCCGACGGCAGCGGCCAGGAAATCATCGAGCTGATCGCCACCAACCATCCGGACATGCCGGTGGCGATGATCACGGCCTACGGTAATGTCGATGCGGCGGTCAACGCGCTCAAGGCGGGTGCCTTCGATTTCGTTTCCAAGCCGGTGGATATCCACCTGCTGCGCCGCCTCGTGCGTACGGCGCTTCGCCTGTCCGAGGAGCGCAAGGCGGGTGCCGGCAGCAAGACCTCGCCCGGTGCCGATCGCCTGATCGGCGACTCCTCCGCGATGACCGAAGTACGCGGCAAGATCGCCAAGCTCGCACGCAACCAGGCGCCGGTCTATATCGCCGGCGAGTCCGGCGTGGGCAAGGAACTGGTCGCCCGCCTGATCCACGAGATGGGGCCGCGCGCGACCGGCGCCTTCGTGCCGGTGAACTGCGGCGCGATTCCGTCCGAGTTGATGGAAAGCGAATTCTTCGGCCATCGCAAGGGCAGCTTCACCGGCGCGCATGCCGACAAGGAAGGCCTGTTCCAGGCCGCGCAAGGCGGCACGCTGTTCCTGGATGAGGTGGCGGAGCTTCCGTTGCACATGCAGGTGAAACTGCTGCGCGCCATCCAGGAAAAAGCGGTGCGTCCCATCGGCGGCCGCGACGAAATTCCAGTGGATGTCCGCATTCTCTCGGCCACGCACAAGAACCTCGCCGCGCTGGTCGAGCAAGGCCTGTTCCGGCAGGATCTCTTCTACCGCATCAACGTCATCGAACTGCGCGTTCCGCCGCTACGCGAGCGTCGCGGCGACGTGCCGAAGCTGGCGGACTTCATCCTCCGCCAGCTGGCCACCGAAGCCGGCGGCGAACCCGGGCGCCTGCGCCCGGAAGCCCTTGCCGCGCTGGAGGCCTACCAATTCCCGGGCAATGTCCGCGAACTGGAGAACATCCTCGAACGCGCCATGGCGATGTGCGAAGGCGACACGATCGAAGCCGAAGACCTGATGCTGCCGCAGCGCACCGTCGCGCCGGCGCTGGCCGCCGTGACGGAAGCCGCCGCCCCGGCCACCGCCGCACACGCCGTGCGCAGCGCCGCGACCGACGGCTCGCTCGAGGATTACATCTCCAACATCGAGCGCGACACGATCATCAAGGCGCTGGAAGAGTCGCGGTATAACAAGACGGCGACGGCGAAGAAGCTGGGGATCACGTTCCGCGCGCTGCGGTACAAGTTGAAGAAGCTCGGGATCGACTGAGACTGCTGGTGGCAAAAGCTGATCGCTCGGTCAGCAACTTCTGCAACGCAGAACTGGCAAAGCCCGCACCGGACAGGGAAGAAAATTCGGAAATCCGGCTCACAGGTGATTCCGCGCCAAGCCGTCTTCGCTGGAAAGCAAAGGAATTTTTCCATACCATGAATTTGCCTTTGGACAGGACGCGCCAAAGGAAACCCATCCAGGGCGAGGAGCGCGCCAGAATCTCCCATATCCAGGGGGCGGTTCGTGCCGAAAAGGGCATACCTGACAAGCGCACTCGTACATCGCCGACGGCGCCACCGTCGCTCGATTCCCATACTGACTGATAGCCCGTCGCCCCCGGCGATGTTGGCGCCCTTCCCTCATGGAAAAGGAAATCAGTCATGCGCGCATTGCTCGGCGCTATCGCGACACTTGCATCCCCCGTTACCTCGGCCTACGTCATCGAACATTGCCCGCATCCATTCACGATCGTGAGTCAACACGGTGTCCATAAGGCGCCTGCACAGGACTCGCGATACGAATGGGTAGGTGTCGCACCCGCTGGAAACGATGGCAACGTGGTTCGCTTCGAAGAAGCGATCTTCTACCCCGATAGCGAAACCGCAATCGACGGCGAACTGGCCCGTTGCAGCTACAAACTGGAACGAGGCGCATTGGATATGGCTTACATGGACATGGCCGGGAGACCGAAACTCCGTCTGCACGACCGCCATGCGTGGACGCGTGAGCTGGGCCCCTTCGGCGTGGTGTATCACACGTGCACTGCAACCGACGGTATCGGTTGTACGTTCCGCGGAGTCGGCGAATGAGAACGCTGCCAGCGCTTGCCATCTTGCTCCTCGCGCCAACGGTGCACGCACGAGTCACCGAGCACTGCCCTTCCCCGAACGACATCATCTTCGCTGACGAAAAGTATCGTGCGCACGCCCAACGGGCGGACGCGACGTGGTCCGGCATACCGAGCGCCGCCGGGGGCGGTCACGTGCGCGAATTCATCGACGCGGAATTTCACGCGGTGCGGGCCACGAATCCATCCATGATCTTTGGATTCTTCGAAGGCTGCCGCTATCGCCTCACCTCTGGCACGCTCGTCATGAAATACAACGGCGGCGCAACGCCACTCAAGGTGCTGGTCCCTCCCCATGGCTGGTCAGCCCGCAAGGGAGACTGGCTCTACAGATGCTCGCGAAATCGAGAGGGCTGCTCATTCACCACGGACTGACCGACGAGCCTCCTGGTGGGAGCCGACCCTGTCGGCGATGGGTGCTTGCCGTAACCTGGCCCGTTGCCGCGAGATCGCCGACAGGGTCGGCTCCCACCAGGGCTTGCTTTTCCCAAGCAACGGAGCGTTCTAACCCGCATTCAGCGCCTCACGCACCTTCCGCAGCAACGCCCGCGACTGTACCGGCTTCTCGATCACATACAGATGATCGAGTTGGGGCAATTCGTCGAGGTTCGGTGGCGCATTGGGGTGCGCCAGCAGCAACACCGCGCCGCCGTAGCCGTGATCGAGCAACGCGGCCAGCGTGCGAACCCCGGTGAACAGGTTCATGTCGGCGTCCATCACGACAAGGTCCGGCACGCCATGCGCCTCGATCCATTGCAACGCGGCCGTGCCGCTCTGGCTCGCACCAGCCTGGTAGCCGTACGCGTCGAGCGTATCGACCAGCAGCGATAGTTGCACCGCCTCCTCCACCACCACCAGCACGCGTTCGGCCTCGCCCTGGAGGCTCGCATCCATGATTTGCGGTTCGACGTGGTCGCCGTCCTCGTTGCGCAACGGCAGATAGAGATGAAATTCCGTGCCTTCGCCGGCCTGGCTACGCACACGCATGAGGCCGCCGTGATTGGCGACGATGCGCTTGCACGACAGCAGGCCCAGACCCGTTCCCGCTTCCTTCGTCGTGAAGAACGGTTCGAACAATCGCTGCAGGACTTCGGGCGGCATGCCGTGCCCGCTGTCGACGACCGACAGTCGCAGGTATCGCCCGGGCGTGGCTTGCTCGCCATCGGAGAAGAAATCCTCGGGCAGGCTGACCATATCGGTTTCTATCCGCAGCACGCCTCCCTCGGGCATCGCCTGGATAGCGTTGAGGCAAAGATTGAGAAGGCACTGTTGCAGTTCGGTGTGATTGCCTTCGAACGCCACGTCCGGATCGAATACGTCCACATCCATCCGCACCATACGCGGGATGCTACCTTGCAGGAGCAGGTTCAGCGCTTCCAGCAGGGCGCCGAGCTTCACCTGCTCCGCGCGCCGCGCACCGCGGGCGAAGGAAAGCATCGAAGAAACCATTTCCAGTCCGCGGCGCCCGCAATCGCGCACCAGCGTGCCGAGCCTCGCGAGGCGAGGATCGTCGGCATAGTCCTCCAGCGTGTCGCCAGCGAGCAAAAGCGGCTGCAACAGGTTTCGCAGGTCGTGGCTCAGGCCACCAGCCAGCAGGGCGAGGCTTTCGAAACGCTGCGCGCGGATCAATTCCTGCTCAGCCCGTGCGCGGGCACGTTGCTCTTCCGCCTCGCGCAGGGCGCGGCGAACCGCGCTGGCAAGACGTGCGGTGTTGTGCTTCAGGATGTAATCGGTGGCACCGTTACGCAATGCCTCGATCGCCGCTTCCTCACCGAGCGTGGCGGAGATGAAGATGAAAGGAATATCGGAGCCGCGCTCGCGCAGGATCCGCAGCGCACGTTCGCCGCTGAAGACCGGCATGCTGAGATCGGACAGCACGATGTCCGGATGAAATTCGTCGAGGGCAGCGATATAGGCCTGCTCGTCGTCCACCAGCCTCGTCTCGTACTCGATCCCGTCCTGGTCGAGTTCGGTCAGCACCAACTCCGCGTCGAGGGGACTGTCCTCGACTTGGAGAATCCTGACCTTTTGGACTTGCCCACCCATGTCTCATCCCGTCCGTCGTCGCGTGTTATTCGCCTTCCGGGCGCTGGTTCAGCACCGCCCAGAAGTGGCCAAGCGTCTGCACCGCCGTGAAGAATTGCTGTACATCCACTGGCTTCAGCACATAGGCATTGACGCCGAGATCCCAGCTGCGCGCAAGATCGCTCTCTTCACGGGATGAAGACAGGATCACCACCGGCAGGCGCTTCCAGCGTTCCTCGGTACGCAGTTGCTTGAGTACTTCCAGGCCGTCCATGCGCGGCATCTTGATATCGAGCAGGATCACGGAGGGATCACCCTCCGGCCGATCGACGAAGGCACCGCGGCGATACAGCCAGTCGAGGCAATCGACGCCATCCTCCACGTGGACGACCGGATTGGCGAGCTTGGCCTCGCGAAGGGCGTCGATGGCCATTTCGGCATCGGCCAGGGAATCTTCGACGAGAAGGATCGTGCGCAGGTCGCGCTTGTTCATGTGTCACCCGTTCTGGAGCCCGGCACATCGGATGCCGGTAGTGAGAAATGGAAAGTGGCGCCGCGGTCGATCTCACCCTCGGCCCAGGTCCGGCCGCCATGGCGAGAGATGATGCGCCTGACATTGGCAAGACCGATGCCGTTGCCGGGAAACTCGGAAGCGCGATGCAAGCGCTGGAACACGCCGAACAGTTTGCCGGCGTACTTCATGTCGAAACCCGCGCCGTTGTCGCGCACCGAGAACTGGTAGTCGCCCGTGGGGGTTCTATCCAGCCCCACCTCGATCCGCGCGGACTCGCGGTGCGAAGTGTATTTCACCGCGTTGCCGAGCAGGTTCTGCCACACCGTGCGAAGCATGTTCTCGTCGCCGATCACGATGGGCATCGGTGTGATCTTCCAGTCGATGTGGCGATCCTGGGCATCGGTTTCCACCAGTGCCCGGGCTTCCTCCACCAGGGACTGCATGTCGACCGGCTGCAGTCGCAGCGCACCACGGCCCAGGCGCGAGAACACCAGCAGGTCGTCGATCAGCTGGGCCATGCGTCGCGACGAGCTGCTGATCACGTCGATGTAATGCCGCGCGCGTTCATCGGCCTTCTCGCCGAGTTCCATCTCGAGTTTGCCCGCGAATCCCGAGATGTGCCGCAGCGGCGCACGCAGGTCGTGCGACACCGAATAACTGAACGCTTCCAGTTCCCGGTTCACGTCCGAGATCTGTTCCACCTTGCCTTCGAGCTGGCGGTTCAGTTCGTTGACCTTCTGTTCCACCAGGGCTCGCGCGGTGATATCGCTCACCGTCAGCAGCAGGGCTGGATCGGCGCTGTCGGGCTGTTCGATGCGCCGGGCATTGATCACCACGAAGCGGTCGATGCCGTCGGCCGTGCGTTGGGTCAGTTCGTAATCCCATAGCTCGCGGTCGCGGGCGATCACGTCGGACAAGCGCTGCAACAACGCGGTGTCGCCCCATGCGCCGTCACCGATGCGGTCGAGCGGCGCATGCTGGTCGCTTTCAGGATCGAATCCGTAGAGTTCGGCGAAGGCGGTGTTCACCAGCAACGTACGCAGGTGACGATCGAGCATCGCGATCGGTTCGCGCACGGCCTGCACGATGAGCTGTGACCGTTTCACCGCATCGGCCACGCGGGACTCCGCGGCCAGGCGGATGGCAATCTGCCGCTCCGAAACCACCACCACGATGCCCAGCAGCGCGAGCTGCGCCAGCGCGGCAACCAGCAGCACGATGCGGTTGTTCGAAGCCAGCGTGGTGGCGTCGGCACGACGGGCGGCGAGCAGCTTCGATTCTTCGGCAAGCACCTCGTCGATGGGGCCGCGAACCGGGAACAGCTTGCGGGCATCCTCCATCGAGGCGAAGGCGCCGGCGCGATCGCCGGCAACCAGGCGCTGCAAGGCCTGGTCGGTGAGGGCCATGCGTCCGCTGGCGATCGACTCGAGGGCACCCAGCCGGGTCAGTTGTTTCGCGTTGTCGCGTGTCATCTCGCGCAACCCGGCGATGATCCCCGGCACGAGCTTACGCGGTGCCATGGCGCGTTCGTCCAGCTCGGCACCGTCAGGCGCACCGGCGATGCGCGCGTACATCGCGGCCTCGCTGCTGCGCAGGATGCCATCGAGCTGATACACGCTGGCCTTGATCTCCGCCGTATGGGTGACCCAGTCGCGCGAGTCCAGGGCGTCCTCCGAACTCGAGCGCGTGACGACATACGGCAGCGCCACGATCACGAGTACCGCTGCCAGCAGTCCGACCAGCCGCCAGCGCAGTCCAATGCGTTCGATCATGCCTTCCTCATCCCCACGACGACTCCTGCCCGGAAAGGACATTCATTGTAGACGCCGGATGCGTCGCTTCGGTGGATCGCCATCGCCGGCCCTCAGGACGCGCGACGGGTGCGCCCCCTCCCCCCGCCGACTGGCAAGGGAAGAGTGACGCACCCGTCCGTTTGGAGGCGTGCTTAATGCCGAAGGCGTCGTGAAGAGCCTGTGACGGTGTGTGAAGGCCCGGCTCAGTTCGCCGGTGCGCTCATGGAATAGGGCTGGGCCCCTTCGCCCGTACCCCATGTCTTCGCCGGCGTTTCCTGCATCGAGAAATGCAGTTCGCCGCCCGCGACGATCTCCTCATGCCGAACGAAGGTCCGTTCCAGCGACTTGCCATTGAGCGTGACCTTGCCCACATACGGATGCTTCGCATCCAGGTGGTCGGCCGTGACGGTGAAGCGCTTGCCTCCGGCGAGGTTGAGCGTGGCCTTTTCCACGAACGGACGGCCGATCACGTACTGGTTGCTGCCAGGCGCCACCGGGTAGAAGCCCAGCGCCGTGAAGATGTACCACGCCGACATCTGGCCGAGGTCGTCGTTGCCGACGAGGCCCGTGGGCGTCGGCGTGTATTGGGTCTGCATGATCTTCACCAGGCGCTCCTGGGTCTTCCAGGGCTGGCCGGCGTAGTCGTAGAGGTAGGCCACCTGGTGGCTCGGCTCGTTACCATGCGCGTACCAGCCGATCAGCCCGGTGATGTCCTCGACGTGGGCGAAGGACTTCGGGTCGACCTTCGCATCGAACACGGAATCCAGCTTGTCGACAAAGGCCTGCCTGCCACCCAGCGCGTCGATCAGCCCGGCGACGTCCTGTGGCACGTACCAGGAATACTGCCAGGCGTTACCTTCGGTGTAGTCGCTGCCGTAACCGGCGGACGAAGGATCGAACGGCTCGCGATACGTGCCGTCGCTCTTGCGGGCGCGGAGGAAACCGGTCTTGGTGTCGAAACTGTTCTTCCAGTTACCGGCGCGCTTCATGAAGGTCGCGGCGATGCCGTCCTTCCCCATGGCCTTGGCCATCTGCGCCAGCGACCAGTCGTCGAACGCATACTCCACCGTCTTGGACGCGGCTTCGGGCTGGCGGTCGATCGGCACGTAGCCGAGCTTCATGTAGTCGTCCAGGCCACCGTAGGGGCCGTAGGTGGCGCTGGCCACCATCGCGTCCAGCGCGGCGTTGGCATCGTAGCCGCGGATACCCTTCATATAGGCGTCGGCGATCACCGGCACGGCGTGGTAGCCGATCATGCACCAGGTCTCCATGCCCTGGTACGCCCACACCGGAAGGATGCCGAAGGGGCTTGCCTGGCGGGCGGCGATCAACGAACTGACGAAATCGTTGCTTTTCGCCGGTTCGAGCAAGGTCATCAGGGGCTGCTGCGCGCGGTACACGTCCCAGAGCGACCACGTGGAATAGAAGTCGAAACCCTTGGCGGTGTGCACCTGGTTGTCCGGGCCGCGGTACTCGCCGTTGACGTCCATCGACAGGCCGGGCGCGATCATGGCGTGGTACAGCGCCGTATAGAACGTCTTGCGGGTCTGCGCCGGGGCTTGCACGTCGACGCTGGAAAGGGCCTTCTCCCAGGCCTGGCGGGCTTCCGCGCGGCGGGTGTCGAAATCGAATCCGGCCCCGTCCTTGTCCAGGTTGGCCACCGCGTTGTCCTCGCTCACGGACGATACCGCCACCTTGACGACCAGCGGCGTGCCGAGGTCGCCGAAATCGAACACGCCTTCCAGGGCCCGCCCGCTGATCGCGTCCACGTCCTCGGCACGGTTGCCCGGACCGCTGAAGCCACGGTAGGGAATGGCGGATTCGCGGTTCTTGAGGCTGCGCGAGGCCAGTGGCTGGTTGAAGCGCATGGCGAAATACAGTTGGCGGCCCGGCGCCCAGCCACGCGTGGTGCGGCCGCCGGTCACCGTGCCGTCGGAGCGGACGCGCAGGGACGACCACAGCACCTTGCCGTCGTAGTCATAGATGCTGGGTCGGAGGTCGAGCAACAGGTGGGCCGGCTTGCCCTTGGGAAAGGTATACCGGTGCCAGCCCACCCGGGCTCCCGCGGTCAGCTCCGCGCGCACGTCGTAGTCGGCCAGCGTGACGGCGTAGTACCCTGCCTCGGCTTTCTCGCTCTTGTGATCGAAACGTGAGCGATAGCCGCTACCGGGCTGGTCGGGGGAACCGGGATCCAGCTTCACGTCGCCGGCGATGGGCATGACGAGTACGTCGCCCAGGTCGGAATGGCCGCTGCCGGAGAAATGCGTATGGGAGAAACCGAGAATACTCGAGTCGCCGTACTGATAGCCGGCGGCCCATTTATAGGCATGCTTCACATCCGGCATGGCCGTGTCCGGCGAGAGCTGGATCATGCCGAAGGGCACCGTGGCGCCGGGGAAGGTATGCCCGTCACCACCGGTGCCGATCATCGGATCGACCGCCGCGAAGGCGCTGGACGCCTTGTCGCTCGGGGCCGCCAGCGCGAGCGCGGGCAAGGCGAAGGACAGGGCGGCGGCCAGCAGGCCGTGGCGCAGACGGGTGGTGCTCGACATCGTTGGTTCCCCTCGGGTGGACGCGTTGCGAGTGGTCGCGATCATTTGGATCGTGACAAACGGACCGAACGTAGCAAAGATTGCGCAGACACGCATGTTGCAGTGCGTGATGCATCCCTGGGCCTACCGCGCGATCATCGCCCGGTTTAGATCGTTTGAAGGAGCTTCAATGTCGAGGAATACCCCGCAGCGCCGCAAGGTGACACTCGCCGATATCGCCCAGGGTTGCGACGTATCGCGGGCCACCGTATCCCTGGTGCTGCGCGGCAGCCCCTTGGTCAACTCCGCCACCCGGGCACGGGTGGAGGCGGAACTGAAGCGCCAAGGCTACGTTTATAACCGGGCGGCGGCCAACCTGCGCCGGCGCACGTCCTCGAGCATCGGCCTGGTCATCAACGACCTCGGCAACCCCTTCTTCGCCGAATTCGCCGCCGGGGCCGACGAAGCCCTGGCCAGCGCGGGCTACGTCACCCTCCTGGGCAACACCGGCGAATCGCCGGACCGCCAGCAGGCAGTGCTCACCTCGCTGATCGAGCATGGCCCCGCCGGGATCATCCTCTCCCCGGCCGAAGGCAGCGAGGGTGAGCAGGTACTGGCCGCCGTGGGCATGCACACGCCGCTGCTCGTGTTCAACCGCGAGCTGCCCGACGACGATGGCGCGCACCGCTGGGACACGCTCGAGATGGACAACGAGCACGGCGCCCGCCTTGCCACCGAACACCTGATCGGCCTGGGCCACCAGCGCATCGCCTTCTTCGGCGGCCACCGCGACTCCAGTTCGGTGGAACAGCGCCGCCGGGGCTACGCCGGCGCCATGCGCGATGCCGGGCTCAAGGTCGATCCCGCCTGGATGATCGAGAGCGCGCCCACCCGTCTCGAAGCCGCCCGGCAGACCGGCGCCCTGTTCGCCCGCGATCCCGCACCCACGGCGGCGGTCTGCTACAACGACGCCGTCGCCCTGGGGCTCATGCTTGGACTGACCAGGCGGGGCCGCCGCCCGGGCGAGGATTTCGCCCTGACCGGTTTCGACGATGTCGCGGAAGCCTCGGTGTGCGTACCGCCCCTCACCACCATCGCGGTCGATCCGCGTGGCCTCGGGCGACGCAGCGCCGAACTCATCCTGGATAGATTGAGCAATCCCGAGACGGACACTGCATATACGATCGCGCCGGTACGGCTGGTCGTACGCGAAAGCAGCTGTCCGCCGTCCTCCCCCTGAACCAACCAATGGAGCGCCCCATGGCCACCGGTTACACGCCATCGCCCACCTCGTCGTCCTCGACGACCTCGGGCGACACCCGCTACACCTATTTCCCCCTTGCGCTCGGCGTGATGACGACGATCTTCTTCATGTGGGGGTTCCTGACCTGCCTGAACGACATCCTCATCCCCCACCTGAAGGCCGTGTTCGAGCTGAACTACGCCCAGGCGCTGCTGATCCAGTTCACCTTCTTCGGGGCGTACTTCATCATGTCGCTGCCGGCGGGCAAGATCGTCGCCGCGCTCGGCTACAAGAAAAGCATCGTCGCCGGCCTGATCGTCGCCGGCATCGGCGCGGCGATGTTCTGGCCCGCCGCGGGCATGCGCCTGTACCCGTTCTTCCTCGCCGCGCTGTTCATCCTCGCCACCGGCATCACGGTGCTGCAGGTGGCGGCCAATGCCTATGTGGCCCTGCTCGGCCCCGAGAAGACCAGCTCCAGCCGTCTCACCCTGGCCCAGGCGCTGAACTCGTTCGGCACCTTCCTGGCCCCGTTCTTCGGCGGCTTCCTGATCCTCTCCAGCGCGGTGAAGAGCAGCGCGGACATCGCCAAGCTCTCGGCGGCGGAGCAGATCACCTATCGCGCGCACGAAGCCTCCACGGTGCAGGGCCCGTACATCGGCCTGGCCATCGTGCTGGTGCTGCTGGCCGTCGGCGTGTACCTGTTCAAGCTGCCGGCACTGGAAGAAACCACCGAGAAGGCCGACGACAGCCACCACTCGTTGATGGACGCCCTGAAGACCCCGCACGTGCTCTTCGGCGTGCTCGGCATCTTCTTCTACGTCGGTGGCGAAGTGGCGATCGGCAGCTTCATGATCAACTACCTGCAGCTGCCGGAAATCGGCAACATGTCGGGTGAAGTGGCCGCCAGCCACGTGGCGTTCTACTGGGGTGGCGCGATGGTCGGCCGCTTCATCGGCTCGGCCCTGCTGGCCAAGTTCTCGCCACGCAAGCTGCTTGCCGCATTCGCCGTGATCAACATGCTCCTGGTGCTCACCACCATGATGACCACGGGCACCGTGGCCGTTTACAGCATCGTCGTCATCGGCCTGTTCAACTCGATCATGTTCCCGACGATCTTCTCGCTCGGCATCGAGCGCATGGGCCCGCTGACCGGCAAGGCCTCGAGCCTGCTGATCATGGCCATCGTCGGCGGTGCGCTGATCCCCTGGATCCAGGGTGTCGTCGCCGACCAGATCGGCTTGCAGCACGCCTTCTTCATCCCGCTGATCTGCTACGCGTACATCGTGTTCTACGGCCTCAGCGGCTCGAAGATCCGCGGCGTCCCCGTCGCCGCCCGCTAAGCGCCCCACGACGACGGCCGGCATCGAAGCCGGCCGTCGCTCTTTTCACCTCGCCCCCAAGGACAGGCCGTACGCATGTCTTCCATCCTCTGCTTCGGCGAGGCGCTGATCGATTTCCACGCACAGCCCCAGGGCGGCGCCGGTCAGCCTCCCGCCTTCGTTCCCTTTGCCGGCGGTGCGCCGGCCAATGTCGCGGTCGCCGCGGCACGACTGGGCGCCCAGGCCCGCTTTGCCGGCATGCTCGCACGCGACATGTTCGGCGACTTCCTGCTGAAGAGTCTTACCGAACTCGGTGTCGGTACCGACGACATCGCCCGTACCGACGAGGCGCGCACGGCGCTGGCCTTCGTCGCCCATGACGACAAGGGCGACCGTAGCTTCAGCTTCTACCGTCCGCCCGCCGCGGACCTGCTCTTCCGTCCCGAACACTTCCGCAAGGAAGCCTTCGACGACATCGCCATCTTCCATGTCTGTTCGAACTCCCTGACCGAAGCCGCCATCGCCGCCACCACGGTGGAAGGCATGCGCCGCGCCCGCGCGGCCGGCGCCCTGGTGAGTTTCGACATGAACCTGCGCCCCGCCTTGTGGCCCCACGACGAGGCACCGCTGCCACGGCTGTGGGAAACCCTCCACGAAGCGGACGTGATCAAGCTGAGCGCGGAGGAGTTCGCCTTCATCCACGCTGGGGCGGGTTCCGACGACGCCGTGCTCGAACGCCTCTGGCGTGGCAAGGCGCGCCTGCTGCTGGTGACCGACGGCGCCGAGCCGATGCGCTGGTTCTCGCGCGGCGCGCGCGGCACGCTCGAGGGATATCACGTGGAGGCTGTCGACACGACCGCCGCCGGCGATGCCTTCGTCGGCGGCCTGCTCGCCCGCCTCGCCACCGAAGGCGTCACTCCCGAGCGCTTCGATGCGCTCATCGCCGACGAGCGCCGCCTCGTCGACCTGATCCGATTCGCCGCCGCCTGCGGCGCGATCACCGCCACCCGCAAGGGCTCGTTCACCGCCATCCCCGACCAGGCCGAAGTGAAGGCCTTCATGGAGAAGCACGCATGACGACCGTTCCCCTTCCCGATTTCCATTCCGTCGATGTCCTGCGCGACCACGTCGCCAAGACCATGGCCTTCTACAAGCCGAACGAGGTCGATCCGGCCGGCGGCTTCTTCCAGTACTACAAGGACGACGGCACGGTCTACGACAAGACCCACCGCCACCTCGTGTCCAGCACGCGCTTCGTCTTCAACCACGCGATGGCCTACCTCGAGTTCAAGAAGCCCGAGGACAAGGAACTCACGATGCACGGGCTGAAGTACCTGCGCGAGGTGCACCTCAACCCGGAAACCGGCGGTTACGCCTGGACCATCGCCGACGGCAAGCGCGACGACCAGATGAACCACTGCTACGGGCTCGCCTTCATGCTGCTGGCTTATTCCTGCGGCGTGAAGGTCGGATTCGAGGAAGCGAAGGGCTGGCAGAACGATATCTGGGACCTGCTCGAGAAGCGTTACTGGGAGCCGTCCCACGGCTTGTACCGCGACGAGGCCGACAAGGACTGGAACTTCACCGGTTACCGCGGCCAGAACGCGAACATGCACATGACCGAGGCCATGATCGCCGCGTGGGAAGCCACGAAGGACGACCGCTTCCTCGACCGCGCGCTGCTGCTGGCCGAGAACATGACCCAGCGCCAGGCTGGACTGACACCGCAAAAGCTCGTGTGGGAGCACTACCACAGCGACTGGACGATCGACTGGGAATACAACCTCGACAATCCCAAGCACCTGTTCCGTCCCTGGGGCTTCCAGCCCGGCCACCAGACCGAATGGGCGAAGCTGCTGATGATGCTCGAGCGCTATACCAAGGGCACGGCGCGGCATAAGCCGTGGCTTGTCCCCACGGCGAAGCACTTGTTCGACGAAGCACTGGACAAGGCCTGGGACAAGCAATACGGCGGCATCGCCTACGGCTTCTCGCCCGAGGGCGACGTCTGCGACGACGACAAGTATTTCTGGGTACAGGCCGAGTCGCTCGGCGCGGCGCAGTTGCTGTTCGAGACCACCGGCGAGAAGAAGTACGACGAGTGGTACGACAAGATCTGGGCTTACAGCTGGGAGCATTTCGTCGACCACACGTACGGTGCGTGGTACCGCATCCTCAAGCGCAACAACGAGAAGTACGACGACGAGAAGAGCCCCGCCGGCAAGACCGACTATCACACGATGGGCGCATGCTACGAGGTGATGGCTTCGCTGCGGCGGATGCAGGGTAAATAAAGGGCGCCAGCCGGGCTCCGCCGGAAGGCGGAAGCCCGGCACCGCGCCACCGCACATTTTTCCAATACGCCGACAGTCGCTGCAAGCGCACCTTGCGTGGTGCGTTTCAGGAAACACGGTGACGCGCTCGAAGGATCTACTGACGATATCTCCCGCGACCTAGGATGCGGACGTATCCCCTGGAGATCTCCATCATGTCGTCCGTACCCAACATCGCGCGTCCCGCCGCGCAGCCGCCTCAAGAACTGGTCCCGTCCCGCTACGCGGTGAAGGTCGGCGACATCGACGTGCTCGTGATCAGCGACGGTGTCATGCCGATACCGGCGGTGATCATGGCGGCGAACGCCGCACCCACCGATCTGTCGGACTGGCTGGGTTACATGTACATGCCGCCGGACACCTTCGACTGGCCGCTGAACGTGATGGTGGTGCGCAGCGGTGAACAGACGATCCTCATCGACGCCGGACTGGGCATCCAGTTTCCGGGCTTCCCGCGCACCGGCCAGCTTCCGCAACGACTGGCCTCCGCCGGCATCGATCTCGCATCGATCACCGACGTGGTGATCACCCACATGCACATGGACCATGTCGGCGGCCTGCTTGTCGAGGGAGTGAAGGAGGGCTTGCGTCCGGACGTCCGTATCCACGTGAACGCCGCCGAGGTCGCGTTCTGGGAGGCGCCCGACTTCACCCACACCGCCATGCCGCCGGCGGTGCCGCCGGTGCTTCGATCGACCGCACAGAGTTTTGCGAACGAATACCGCGACCGCATCCAGACCTTCGACGAATCGTACGAAGTGGCACCGGGCGTGGTCGCCCGGCGCACCGGTGGACACACGCCAGGGCACTCCGTGGTCGCGCTGACCTCGCGCGGGGAGCGACTGACTTTCGCCGGCGACGCCGTCTTCCCCGTCGGCTTCGACCACCCGGAGTGGTCCAACGGCTTCGAGCACGATCCCGAGGAAGCGGCCCGCGTACGCTTGAGCCTGTTCCGCGAAATGGCGGAAAGCGGCTCGCTGATGGTGGCCACCCACCTGCCCTTCCCGTCCGTGGGACGTGTCGCGATCAGCGGTGACGCGTTCCGTTGGGTGCCGGTGATCTGGGATTTCTGATCCCGCATCGCTTGGTGGGAGCCGACCTTGTCGGCGATCCCGCGGCAGCGGGCCCGGCCGCGGCGAGCACCCATCGCCGACAAGGTCGGCTCCCACCGGAGCTTTTCTTGGGCGCTAGGGCAGCGACTGTTTGAGCGTCGCGATGTCCGCCCAGGGGTCCGCATCCGCGGACTTCGCCCGTTTCAACGCCTTCTTCAGGTCGAAGGCACCGCCGCCTTTCAGCCGCGCGATCTCATCCCAGCGCACGGGCATCGCCACCGGCGCACCGGGCCGTGCGCGCAGCGACCAGCCGGTGACGCTCGTGGCGCCGCGGGTGTTGCGCAACCAGTCGATGAAGATCAGGCCCTCGCGCTTGGCCTTGCTGGCCTGCGCGATATAGCGCTGGGGTTTATCGGCGACCATCGCATCGGCGATGCCTTCGCAGAACGCTTTCACCGCATCCCAGGAGGGCCCTCGGCGAAACGGGGCCACCACGTGCAGGCCCTTGCCGCCCGACGTGCGCACGAAGCTTTCCAGCTTCACCTCGGCAAGGCGGTCACGGATCTCGCGGGCCGCCGCCACGATGTCCTTCCATGCGACACCGGTAGCCGGGTCCAGGTCGAAGATCAGCCGGTCCGGCTGGTCGGGCTTGTCCGCGCGGGCGCCCCAGGGATGGAATTCGAGCGTGTTCATCTGCACCAGTTCGAGCACACCGGCGACATCGTCCACATAGATGTACTCGGCTTCACCCCCGTCCTTTTCCATCAACGTGACGGCTTTGACGTGCTCACCGAGCTTGTCGCTGTGATGCTTCTGAAAGAAACACTGGCCGGTGGTGCCCTGTGGGCAACGGACCAGCGAGAGCGGGCGTCCTCGCAGTTCCGGCAGCATATGCGAGGCGACCGCTTCGTAATACGCCGCCACGTCGCCCTTGGTCGGACCACCCTCGCCGAACACCTCGCGTTCGGGATGGGTGATGGTGATGCCGCCGACGTGTTGTCCCGCCATGGGTCAGCCCGCCTTCCGGCGCTTGGCCGGAGCCTTGCGCGAAGCGGTCTTCTTTGCCGCCGTTTTCTTCGCGGCCGTTTTCTTCGCAGGCGCCTTCTTCGCCGCCGGCTTGCGTTCCGGGGTGTTCTTTGCCGCCGGCGTACGCGTCTTCGCGCCGATGCTCTTCTTCAACAGCGCCATGAAATCGACCACATTCGTCGCGGCGTTCTCCGGTGTGTGTTCCTCTTCCTCCACCCGGGCGGTGACACCCTTGCTCTTGAGGCGCTTCTCGATGGCCGTACGCAGCTTTTCGCGGAACTCGTCACGGTAATCCTCGGGCTTCCACTTGCCCGACATCGACTCGACGAGATCGGTCGCCATCGCTATCTCACGCGATGTAATCCGGTAGTCGCCGGTGGATTTTCCCGGCAGTTCGAAGTCGTCCAGGTCGACGACCTCCGAGGTGTAACGGAGCAGGTTGAGGACCAGGGCATCGCCTTGCGGCATGACGGCGGCAAGGTATTCCTTCGTCCGGATGACCACGCGGGCGATGCCGGCCTTGCCGGTTTTCTTCAGCGTCTCGCGCAGCAACACATAGCCCTTCTCGGCCTTCTTCGCCGGAAGCAACACATAGGGCTTTTCGTAGTACGCCGGCGCTATCTCGCGGGCATCGACGAAGGTGTCGATCTCCACCGTCTCGTGCGCGTCGCTGGCGGCGTTACGGATATCGTCCTCTTCGAGGACCACGTAATTGCCTTTCTGGTACTCGAAGGCCTTGACGATGTCCTTCCATGGCACTTCTTCGCCCGTGTCGGCGTTCACGCGTTCATAGCGCACCGGCGTATTGTCGCGCTGGTCGAGCATGCGGAAATGCAGGTCGTTGCGTCGCTCTCCGGACATCAGCCGGATCGGCACGTTGAGCAGGCCGAACGACAGCGTACCGGTCCAGATGGGGCGGGCCATGCGGGCGATCCTCGGGCTCGGGTGGAACCCGAGGATCGCGCCGGTGGCGTGCAGGGAACGCAAACGTGGTTGCGCCCCCGGGCTGCCTTACTTGCCGCCCTGCACCACCGGAAGTTCGATCGCACTGGCCGTGCCAGGCGCATGCCATACCTGCTGCGTGGCCTTCCGGTAATCGGACGGCTTGGCGAAGAAGATGTTGGGCACGAAGGTTTGCGGGTTGCGGTCGTACAGCGGGAACCACGACGACTGCACCTGCACCATGACCCGGTGGCCGGGAAGGAAGGTGTGGTCCACGGTCGGCAGGCCGAAGCGGTACTCCAGTGGCGTATTCGGCGTGAGCGCCTTGGGCTCGGCGAAGCTCTCGCGGTAGCGGCCGCGGAAGATATCCATGGAGACCGCGAGCTCATAGCCACCCATGGCCGGCTTGCTGGCATTGGTGTCCGGGTAGACATCGATCAACTTCACCACCCAGTCGCTGTCCGTGCCACTGGTCGAGGCGTAGAGGTTCACCTGCGGTGCGCCAGCCACCCTCAGCGGCGCGGTGAGCGGCTCGGTCACGTACGTCAGGACATCCGGACGTCCATCGACGAACCGCTGGTCTTGCACCAGCCAGGTGGTCCAGGACTGTCGGTCGGCGAAATGCACCGGGCGTGGCACATATGGCACCGGCTTCGCCGGGTCCGAGACGTACTCGTCATACTTGGCTTCGGCCGCGCCAGGGGCCTCAAACGACAACTTACCGTTGGCATTGAGGTACATCGGCCGGCTCGACCTGGCCTGTGGCCAGCTCTTGAAGCGGTCCCAATGGTTCTCGCCCGTGTTGTAGATCAACACGGGCGGGGTGTTCGCCTTGGGTGCGCCATCGACCAGGTACTGGTTGAAGAAGGGCAAGAGGACATCGCGGCGGAACTGCAGCGCGGTATCGCCATCCCACTCGAGCGCACCCAGCGACGAGGCGTCGTAGTTCACCTGGCTGTGCCGCCATGGGCCCATGACCAGGTAATTCCTGTCGTTGCCCTTGTCCTTGGGCTCCACCGCCTCATAGCTGTGGATGGCGCCCCACATGTCCTCCTGGTCCCACAGGCCCTGGACCCACATGGTGGGCACTTTCAGCGGCTGGCGACCCATTTCCTTGTCCAGCGCCTGTCCTTGCCAATAGGCGTCGTAGGCGGGGTGTTCGCTGAGTTTGCGCCAATAAGGCAACTGGTCGAGGCCCGCGGTCCGCGCATAATCCCCCGCGGAACCGGCAGCCAGGAAGTTGGCGTAGTCGTCGTAGCCCGTCCGCGGAATGGTCGCGCCCTTGCCGCGCTTGGCGTTCTGGCCGGCGATGTAGTCGAAGTTGGTCTGGCGGAAGGCCCCGTAGTGGAACCAGTCGTCGCCCATCCAGCCATCCACCATCGGGCTCTCCGGCGCGGCCACCTTGAGCGCGGGATGGGGATTTACCAGGGCCATCACCACGGTAAACCCCTCGTAGGAGGACCCGATCATACCGACCTTGCCATTGGACTCGGGCAGGTTCTTGGTCAGCCATTCGATCGTGTCGTAGGCGTCGGTGGAGTGATCGACATCGGACGAGTTCAGTGGCCCACGCAGTGGCCGGGTCATCACGTAATCCCCTTCCGAGCCGTACTTGCCGCGAATGTCCTGGAAGACGCGGATGTAACCGGCGTCGACGAAGACCTCGTCGCCCATCGGCAGCAGGTTGCGCATGGTGGGAGCGTCCGAGCGCTTCGCCCGCCCGTCGGCGTTATACGGGGTGCGGGTGAGCAGGATAGGAGCGTGTTTCGCGTTCTTCGGGATGACGATGACGGTATGCAGCTTCACCCCGTCGCGCATCGGAATCTCGACAACGCGCTTGATGTAATCGTTGGCGCCGGCGGGCGCTTCGTACGTTGCCGGGATATCCGGCGTCAGCGGCGCGGTCTGCGCGGCGACGAAGGACGAGGTGACAGCCAGGGACAGCGCGAGCATGGGCAGCAACACGGGACGACGTGGCATGGGCATTCCTGTGGCAGTGGGACGGAACCGCCCTAGCCTGCCGCATCCTGAACGGGAGGGCTACAGGTCATGAGACACGGAGCCAGTTGGCCGCCGCCTGGCACGAGGCATGCCCGGAGCCCTGGTGGGAGCCGACGTGTCGGCGATCCCGTGGCAGCGGGCCAGGTTGCGGCAAACACCCCTCGTCGACAGGGGGCGGCTCCCACCCGGGCTCCCCGGTAACGGACAAAAAAAGCCGCTGCGAACAGCAGCGGCTTTTTTTCCGCGAATCCGCTCGTCCTTCCGGGGAAGGACGGGCGGTCGCGAGCGTGGCTTACTGACCCGAAGCGGTCGAAGCCGGAGCCGGAGCGGCGGTGCCGGCGGCAGCCGGAGCGGCCGTGCTGGCGGCCGGCGGGGTGGTGTCAGCCGGCGGCGTGGCGGCCGGAGCAGCCTCGGGGGCGGCAGCGGCGGTCGAAGCGGACGACGGCGCGGTGGCCGAGGTGTCGTCGGACTTGTTGCAGCCCGACAGCATGGCGGCGGCGACAAAAGCCAGGGCAGTGATGGAAATGACCTTCATGATTTAGGGCTCCTCATTTGTTATGTATAGGGCAAGCGCTGCGGAGCATACCGCTGAAATGGCGAACCTTCCACGGCAATCGTCGCGCTTGCAGACAAAATAAAACTCGCATCCGGTGCGCACCCGTCCAAAGGACGGACCCGCCTAGGGTGCAACGGCTATTGTGAAGCGTGGATGTCCGGCGGCGCATCGCAGACGGCGTTCGCAGACATTTTCAGAATAATCGCGTTCCGCCACCTGAAGCCAGTCCCTACCCTGTCACCCGGAAGTTGCTGTTGGGCACCCCTGCCCAGCCGCCTGACAAGGAGCGACGCTTTGACCATACAACACCCCTCTCCCCGCCGATACCTCGCCGCCTTCGTGGCGGCGCTTTGCGCCCCGGCGGTCTCGGCCGAGCCCCCGCCATTCGTGGCCGACGGCACCTGGCTGGATATCGACGCCGGAACCTATGAAACCAGCGAACCATCACGCTATGGGGTACTGGCCACCAACGGTGGCAAGGCCGAGGGCAAGCACGTCATCCTGCGTACCCAGGGCGAATCCGCGTCGGCCATCCGCGTGACCGGCGCCTTCAGCGAAGTCACCCTCACCGGCGGCGAACTCACCACAAAGGGCGACCTCGCCCATGGCCTTTATGTCACGGGCACGCAAGGCACCGTCACCGCCCTTTATGGCGTCGACATCCGTACCGAGGGCGGCAGCGCCACAGGGGCCACTTTCGCGCTCGACGGTGCAGCCGGCCGCATCGAGGGTGGCAGCATCCATACGCTGGGCACCGTCGCCGCCGGCATCGTGGCCGAGGATGGCGGCCAGTTCCTGGTCGAGGGAACCAGCATACGCACCGAAGGGGACAACGCCGCCGGCTTGATTGCCCGCGACGGCAGCTCTTCGCTTTCCGCACGCCGCGCCCAGATCGAGACATCGGGCAGGGAAAGCCACGGCGTCCATACCCAGGACACCGCCACCGCCACCCTCGAAGATGTGCAGGTGACCACGAACGGGGAGTGGGCGAACGCGTTGAACGTCAACACCGGCAGCGGATTGTTCACCGTCACCCGCAGCAACCTCCTCACCCATGGCGAGCACTCCGCCGGTGTGAGCGTAGCCAATGGGGGGCCTCTCTCCTTGGCCGACACGCGCATTGAAACCACGGGTGATTTCGCCTCGGGCCTGGACAATCGTGGCGGTTCGGTCGCCGTCGGCAACGTCGATGTCGTTACAAACGGCCAGCAAAGCCATGGCCTGCTCGCGCAGGGAGGCGATCATCCGGGCCGCCTCCCACAGGTCGATGTCCGCGGCTCGCGCGTCGCCACGGCAGGCGCATCGGCATACGGCGTGTTCGCGACCCAGGGCGGTACCGTGCAACTGCGCAATGCATCGATCGTCACCTCGGGAGCCGGCGCACACGGCATCCATGCTTCCGGCGGTGACATTCGCAGCACGGACAGCACGGTCGAGGTGTCGGGCGCCGGCGCGTACGGCGCCATCGTGCAGGCAGGCGGCACGCTGCGCATGGATGGCGGCTCCCTGCACAGCCAGAACGGTGCAGCCCTGGGCCTCAACGATCCCGGCATCGTCCGCCTTGGCGGCGGCGCATCGCTGACCGGTGGAAACGGGGCGTTCGCGGAAGTGGACCCGGCCTCCACGCAGGCATTCACCGTGGTGCTGGACGACCGTGCCGTCGCCGTGGGGGCTATCCGTCTTTCGGACAATCCGGCGGTACCTACGCCCGACCAGACGAAGTTCTCGCTTTCCATCAAGAACGGCGCCGCCTGGTCCGGCGCCACATCGATCGTGCGCCATGTGTCCCTTGAAAGCGGGGGTACCTGGACCGTCACCGGCGACAGCCGCATCGGCAGCCTGCGCAACGACCATGGCGTCGTCGCCTTTGCACCCGGTACGCCGGGATCCTTCGGCACGCTCACCATCGCCGGCGACTACGAAGGCAACGATGGCCTCTTCCGGATGCGCGGCAGGCTTGGCGACGATCACTCCCTGGCCGACCTCGTGCATGTCACGGGCAACACCTCGGGAGGCAGCCTGATCGCCGTCGACGTGCTCGACGGCACCGGCGACCACACCCAGGACGGCATCCCCCTAGTCCGGGTCGACGGTCGCTCGGAAGGCAGCTTTCGGCTCGCTGGCCGCGCGGTCGCCGGAGCGCATGAGTATTTCCTCTACCAAGGCTCCCTGAGCCAACCCGACGACGGCGACTGGTACCTGCGATCGAGCGTGCGGGAGGTCATCGTCGACCCGCAGACACCTCCCGATCCGGGCGAATGGGTCGATCCTGGCGAGCCGCCTGCACCGGTGCTGCGTCCGGAAACAGGTACGTACCGGGCCAACCAGACGGCGGCGCTCGCCATGTTCCGGACGGGGCCTGGCGCGGGTGAAGACGAGGAAGACGAAGGCTCCCGCCGCAGTGCGTGGGCACGCTTCGAACGCCAGCACACCACGTTCGACCTGCGCGATCAGATCACCACGACCACCGCCACGAACGAACTCACCCTGGGCGCCGACCTGCTTCATGGTGACGGGGCAGCGGCATCGCACGTGGGCGTCATGGCCTCCGCAGGACACTCGGATACGCGTGGTCATTCCCTGCTCACACGCTATTCGGCCAAGGGCCGCGTGCGCGGTGCGGCCGCCGGTATCTACGCAGGAGTCCGGGCCAACAATGGCATGTATCTGCGCGGCTGGACCCAATACGCGCACTTCAGCCAGCGGGTGGAAGGCGACGCCTTGCAGAACGAGCGCTACGGTAGCGGCGCGCTCACGGCCAGTGTCGAAGTAGGTCACCGCTGGCGCACTACACTGGGCGCGGAATCCGACGCATACCTGGAACCCCAGGCGCAGCTGCTCGCCACCCGCATGCGGGGTGGCAAGCATACCGAAGCCAATGGAACCCGTGTCATCCCGGCTCATGCCAGCGGCCTTACCAGCCGTCTTGGCGCTCGTGCGGCGGCTCGCTGGAACACGCCGGGGGGGCACATCGCCTCACCCTACGTGGCCGCCAACTGGCTTCGCCGTCTCGGCAAGCTGGATGCCACGCAACTCGATGGTGAAACCTTCACAGGCGGCGTGCCGCGCAACAGCTATGCGCTGAAACTCGGCGTCGCCTTCCTGAGGCATAGCGGCTGGCGCGTGTGGGGCGACGTGGAAACCCGCTTCGGTGCGCGTCACTACCGGCGTGTCGCGGGGACGCTCGGGGTTCGCAAGTCCTGGTAACCGGTGGGCGGGCCGCAGCTGCGACCCGCCTGTCACACCGCATCCGGTCGATCTCAGCCAGCCACTTCCACCGAGGGGGTCGCGGCGCGCTTCGCCGTCACCGTGCTACCGATCGATGCCAGCACGATAAAGCCGATCGCCAGCCACTGCGACGACATGAGGTGCTCGCCCAGGAGCAACATCGCCAGCAAGGATGCAACGGCGGGTTCCAGGCTCACCATGATGCCGAAGGTCTCACTGGGCAGGCGCTTCAACGCCATCATCTCCAACGACATGGGAATGGCGCTGGAGATGACGGCCACACCGAGTCCGGCGGCCAGGATGCCGGGATTCAGCAGACTCGCTCCCGCATGCGCAATCCCATAGGGCACGACGACGAAACTGGCGGCAACGAGTCCCAGCGAGACCGAATGCCCCGCATGCAGGTGTCCTGCCTTCTTGCCGAAGACGATGTAGAGGGCCCAGCACACCGCGGCGGCCAGGGCCAACGTTACGCCCATGGGGTCGAGCGGGCTGTCGTGGCCAAGCGGCAACAACATGACGAGACCTGCGATCGCACAGGCAAGCCAGACGAAATCCACTGGCCGACGCGACGACCACATCGCCACCGCCAACGGGCCACTGAACTCGATCGCCACGGCGATCCCGAAGGGGATCGTGCGCAGGGCGAGGTAGAACAGCAGGTTCATCACGCCAAGGGTCAGCCCGTAACGGATCACCGATCCCGCGTCGCGGCGGCTCAACGGCCAGCGCCAGGGGCGCCATACGATCAGCAACACCAGTGCCGAAAAGCCGACGCGAAGCGCCGACGTGCCCTCGGCTCCGATGAGCGGAAACAGCTTCTTCGCAAACGACGTGCCGATGCACAACGACGTCACGGAGCCGAGCACGGCAAGCGCCGGCAGCCACAGGGTGGAACGCGTAGAGTTCATCGCGACACTGTATCCGCTGATCGCGCATTTCTATAGGGAGGGCGGCCCCATGTGGCACATGCATGGACATTATGTTTATATGAGACGTATTGTCTACAAGCAGGGCCACGCCCGATCATGACCACCCTTCCCGACTTCCGACTCGAAAGCTGGTTCTCGCGCTGGGAATTCGCCGCGCGCCACCACCTCACGGCGTCCGATGCACAGAGCATGAGCCTCGCCGAATTGCTCGCGCTGGCGGAACCCTCCGATCGCGAGGCCTTCGGGGTCTTGCACCTGGGCTATACGCAAACCTACGGCGCGCCTGCACTGCGTGAAGCCATCGCATCGACATACGAGCAACGCGACGCGGCGGACGTCCTCTGTTTCTCGGGTGCCGAGGAGGGCATCTATGTCGCCATGCGCGTGCTGCTCGAGCCCGGCGACCATGCCATCGTGGTCACGCCGAATTACCAGGCCGCCGAAACGATTCCGCTGTCGATTTGCGAGGTAACCGGCATCGCGCTGAATCCGGATGACCGGTGGTCCCTCGACATCGACGACGTGGCGGCGGCGATCCGACCGAATACCCGCGTCGTATCGATCAACTTTCCGCACAATCCCACCGGCAAGATCCTCGAGCGCGAGCGTTTCGACGCCCTCGTGGCCTTGTGCCGCAAACACGGCATCTGGCTCTTCAGCGACGAGGTGTACCACTCCCTCGGCCCTTCGGGGGCGGCACACCTGCCCCAAGCCGCCGATGTCTATGAAAAGGGACTATCGCTCGGTGTGATGTCCAAGGCCTATGGCCTGCCGGGGCTCCGCATCGGTTGGATCGCCTGCGCGGACCGCGCGCTGCTACAGCGAATGGAGCGCTACAAGCACTACCTGTCGATATGCAATGCCGGACCGTCGGAGGCATTGGCCTTGATCGCGTTGAAAGCGCGCTCGACGATCCTGGATGGACATCGCAAGCGCATCGACCGCAACCTCGCCACGCTGGACGGCTTCTTCGCACGTTGGCCCGACCGCTTCCAGTGGTATCGCCCCGATGGAGGTTGCATCGCCTATCCGCGATACCTGGGACCGGAGGGCGTCGAGGCATTCGCGACCGACCTCGTCGAACACGCCGGCGTGCTCTTGCTTCCCGCTTCCAACTACCGATCGGAGCTCACGGCCACCCCCACCGACCGTTTCCGCATCGGTTTCGGCCGCGCGGACTGCGCCGAGGCGATCGACGCTCTGGACCGATACCTGGAGAAATAACGGATTCTTCGTGGAAGTCGAGGGGCGGCTCGGCTTCGCCATCGCGGCTTTTGCGTCGAGGCACAGGGAGAACCGCCCAAATTCCGTCACTGACCGCCGCCGGCCTCGTCCTGGGTCATCAGGGCGTTGATCTGGGCCTTGTGCGCTTCGTAGAAAGCGACGTTCTGCTTGTTCACCTTGGACTGGTCGACGTACGCGGCCATCTGCGGGTTGTTCTTCGCTTCCGAGGCGATCGCCGCGTTGGTGACGGCCAGGTTCGCCAGCAGGAATTCACGCGGCGTGAAACCATACTTCTTGATGAGCGGCTCGATCCGCGGATCGGCAGCGGTCACCTGCGCGGCGAGGTCGTCGAGTGAATGGATCTTCGAGAAATCGGTCTTGGCATCCTTCGGCTTGATCCCTTGCTTCTTCGCATCCTGCGATACCTTCACTATACGGTTGAACACGTCGTCGTTGAGGTTGTAGTTCTGGATCGCCTGCTTGTCCGACGCGGGAATCGCGCTCGCGGGGTTCGCGGCCGGGGCGGCTTCTTGCGCAAAGGTGGCGGCCGGCGCGACGGAGGCGGCGGCCAGCAGGGCGGCGAGGATATAACGTGGCTTCACGGGCAACTCCTGGGTTGTCGGGTCCGTGCCGGACGGGTGGACCAGCATAAGGCGCCAATTGTTACGTATGCGTCGGCGCGGTCACGTTTTCTTCAGGAATCTTCGGCGCGTTCCAGCCCATCGCGTTGTAGAAGTGGTAGCGGGCCACGCCGATGTATTCGTGAAGGGCGAAGTCCGCGAACGAGAGGTTTTCCGAGGTGGGCAACCAGTCGTAACGGGCGGTGACGTAATCGCCCCTTACCGCTTCGCCACGGATGCCGAAGTGGGCGAAATAGAGCACCGCCCGCTTCAGGTGGACCGCCGAAGACACCAGCACCACCTTGTCCGCGCCGTAGGCCATCAGCAGTGGCTTGCTGAACTGGGCGTTCTGGAACGTATTCATGCTTCGCGCCTCGAGCACGAGGTCGGTGCGCGGCAGGCCAAGGCGTTCGAGGGTGATCGCGTAGACGTCGGCTTCGGCCTGGCGCAGCTTCATCGCGTCACCGCCACTCACTTCCACCTTGCAGTCCGCGCCGGTGGCCTTGCAGGAGCGGTAGAGCTCCGCCGCGCGCAGGATACGTCCATTGGCGTAGAGGCTCGGCTCGATGGCACCGGCCCCGCTGCGTACCGTACCGGCGCCCAGCAGGATGATCGCGTTGCGCTGGCCCCATTGCGCCACGTCGGGCGCGAAGCCCGCCTGGAGCCGGCCAAGCAACATCCCGGTCAAGGGACCGCAACCGGCGAAGAACAGCCATGCCAGCGAGAGGACCACGACGGCCGCGCCGCCACACGAGCGGCGCCGGACGAGCAGGACAAGGCCGATGGCCAGGAGGATGAGGAACAGGAGGAGGGTCATGGGGCCGGAGCGTAGCAAACCCGGATGGCGAAAAGCCTCCCGTTATCGGCTGAGTTCCAGGGCCCGTTCCAGGCAGGTCACCAGTTCATCGCCGCTGTACGGCTTGCCGATATAGCAGAAGGCGCCCTCTTTCATGGCGCGCTCGCGCACACCATCGTCGGGAAACCCGGTGACGAAGACGACGGGATAGGTGTGCCCGCGTTCGATGAGCCGCCGTTGCAGTTCGAGCCCGTCCATGCCGGGCATGTTCACGTCGGTGACGAGGCAATCGATGCCGCCGCCACCGTGGCGGAGAAACTCCTCGGCCGAGATGAAATCCCGTGCCTCGTGTCCCAGCGACCGAACCAGACTCACCGTTGCCGCGCGCACGGCCTCGTCATCATCCACGATCGCCACAATCCTGTTAGCGGCCAACCTCGATTCCTCGCCCGGCACCTGCCGGACCTGCCGACAATACAGTGCGCCGCAGGCCCCGGAATGGGAATCATACGGAAGTGTGCGGTGGAGCCTCGGGTCAGGAGCGAATGCCCAGCGCTTCCGCCTGCTTGACCAGCTCCGCAAGGGATTTCGCGCCCATTTTGCGCATGACATTGCCACGGTGGATCTTCACCGTGATCTCGGACAGGCCCAGCAGGCCGCCCACCTGCTTGTTCATCAGGCCGGCGGTGACGTGGCCCATCACCTCCCGTTCGCGCGGGGTCAGCGAGGCATGGGCCTGGCGCAGCGTGGCCAGCGCGTCGGCATCGCGCCGCGCGGTCGCGTCCCGCTCGATGGCATTGGCCACCGCGTCGAGCATGTCCTGGTCCCGGAACGGCTTGGCCAGGAAATCCAGCGCCCCCGCCTTCATCGCGCGGACGGACATGGGGATATCGCCGTGTCCGGTCATGAAGATGATCGGCAGGCGGTTGTCCAGCGACGCCAGCTGCGATTGGAAATCGAGGCCGCTGACCCCGGGCAGGCGCACGTCGAGCACGAGACAACCCGGCGCATCGGCGTGGTCGCGGGCGAGGAAATCGGCGGCACTGCCGAAGGTGGCCACGCTCAGTCCCACCGAGCGGAATAGCGAAGCAAGCGCCTCGCGCACGGAGGCATCGTCGTCCACGATGCACACGATCGGCGTCCGCGCGGCGTTGGTGATGGGTACCCGTGTCATGCCCGGAGCTCCTCGGCCACCGTGACCGGCAGCGTGAAATGGAAGGTCGCTCCCCCTTCCGGACGGTTGGTCGCCCACAGGCGGCCGCCGTGAGATTCGATCGTCGAGCGGCAAATGGCAAGACCCATTCCCATGCCGTCACCCCGCGTGGTGACGAAGGCATCGAACAGATGGGGTGCGATGTGTTCCGGAATGCCCGTGCCGCTGTCCTCGACTTCCACCAGCAGGCTGTTCGCCCCCTCGGGGCGTGCGCGTACCAGCAACCGCCGCTGGCCGCACACCGCCGACATGGCCCGGATCGCGTTGCCCATGAGGTTCACGACCACCTGTTGCAGCTGGACGCGGTCACCGCGCGGTGTGGGAGCGTCGCGGGCGATATCCACGCGCAGGACGATGCGATGCAGGGCGATCTCACCGTCGAGCAACTGCGCGCATTCCTCGATCAGGGCGGCGAGGTCGAACGGCACGTGCTGGCGAGGCTCCTTGCTGGCCAGGCTGCGCACGCGATGAACCACTTCGCTGGCCCGGCGGGCGTCGCGGACCACGCGCTCGATGGCATCGCAGGCTTCGCCCAGGTCCGGCTCGGGCCGGCGCAGCCAGCGCAGGGCGGCCTCGCCATGGGTGACGATCGCGGCCAGCGGCTGGTTCACCTCATGTGCGATGGAAGCGCTCATCTCGCCCAGGGCGGTGACCCGCGCCGCCTGGGCCAGCTCGGCCTGCACCGCGATCAGGGCACGTTCGGCGCGCTTGCGGTCGGTGATGTCCACGACGCTCACCAGCACACGGTCGTAACGGCTGGGGCCCAGGGGCATGTTCAAGCCGAACAGCACGGTGATCCGCTCGCCGCGCAGGTTCACCAGGTGGGTTTCGCCCTCGGCGATCCCTCCGCCCTGGATGATGGTGAGCAGCACCTGGGCGAACGTGCGCTCGGAGGCCGGCAGGAAACGGCTGAGCGGCCCGATCAGGTCTTCCCGTCGCCGGGCCCCCAGCATGCGCACGGCGGCCTCGTTGACGTCGGTGACGCAGGTGAGCTCACAGGCTTCCGTGACGAACTCCGGGTGCGCCTCCAGATAGGCGGCCAGGTCGGTCACACCCTCCTCGCGCAGGGTGGCGACCCGCTCCATCACCCGGGAATAATCCTCTTCCCAGAACGAGAACCGGGCCGTTTCGAACATGCTGCGGTAACGGCGCTCGCTCTCGGCCGTGGCGGCGGCCGCGGCACGGCGCTCGGTCACGTCGGTGCCGGCCTCGAGGATGACCCTCGGCTTGCCCTGCTCGTCGCGCAACAGGGCGCAACGTGCCTCGACGATCACGATGCGGCCATCACGATGGCGCTGGATGACCTCGCCTTCCCACCGGCCGGTGCCGGACAGTTCGGCATCCGCGGCCTTGCGGTCGCCGGGGAAGGCCGTGCCGAGCAAGTCGTTCGCACGGCGTCCCAGGGCCTCATGGGCCGTCCAGCCGTAGAGCTGCTCGGCGCCGCCGTTCCACAACACGATGATGTCGTCCATGTCGCGGACGAAGATGGAATCGTGGGTCAGCTCGATCAGGCTCGCCTGCCCCGCGATGGTGATCATGCGGTCGCGGTTGCGTAGCGCCAGCACGGCGGTGATGGCGATCGCGCCAAGACTCACCGTACAGCGCATCATGGCCGCGTCGAATGCGATCCATCCGTGCCCGCGCAGATAGGCCACGGCAGTCAGCACCATGCAGCCCGCGGCGGCACCGACGATCGCACGACGGCTGCCACTGGCCGCCACCAGGAGCACCACCACCACATAGACCACCGCCACCGCGCTTTGCAGGGGGGTGAAGGTATCGACCAGGAAGACGCCGAGTGCCAGGAGCGCGCCAAAACCCATGAGCAGGCCAGCCACCAGTCGCCGCGGGCGGGCGGCGGGGGCATAGGCACGGCTTTGCAGGGGCGTGTATCGGGACATCGGGAGGCTGGACACGGTGTCTTGTAGGAAACGACCCGGATCGTCATGGATAAACGGCATATCAGTCTTGCACGCCGGTGATGGTTTTTGACCGTTACGGCACAGCTCTTACAAGAATTGCGACATGGCGCTCCTATCCTTTGGTATGGAACGCCCTGACCGTATGTAGAATTCATCCCACCCCGCATCGCGCATACGCTGCCTTCATGGGCAGTCCCGCCCATGAGCCGCCGCCGTGGAGCCGATGCAGATGCGATTCGAAACCAACGCTTACGCCGGGACGGGAGCCACACTGGCTTCCGAAGCCATGCATGGCATGGCGCCCTTCACCCTCCCCCCTGCCGATACCGAGGCCAGCGTCACCCGCCTCCTGGAGCAGGCCCTCACCGCCGCCGAGACCGACCTCGCCACCACCCGTGCCTGCGTCGCCCGCGTGGCCGCGCTGCTGGAACGTGAGCAGGTACCCGCCGCGGCAAAGGAACCGGTGGTAGCGCGCCGCCGTACCGGCGCAGGCCTGGCGCCATGGCAAGCCCGCCGCGTGGCCACCCATGTGGACGAGAACCTGGGACTCCCGATCACCATCGACCACCTGGCGACGATCGCGGGGCTGTCCAGCAGCTATTTCTGCCGGGCGTTCAAGGACACCTTCGGCGATCCGCCGCACGCGTACATCATGCGCCGCCGCGTGGAACGCGCGCAGACGCTGATGTTGCAGACCCGTGAACCGCTCAGCCAGATCGCCCTGGCCTGCGGCCTTTCCGACCAGGCGCACCTGTGCAACCTTTTCCGCCGCCTGGTGGGGCAAAGCCCCAGCCACTGGCGGCGCTCGCGCTGGCAGGAAGCCTGAGCCTCAGCCGAAGAGCTTCGTGGCGACCTCGGCGATGTGCCTGCCCTGGAAACGGGCACCGGCGAGTTCGTTTTCGCTGGGCTTGCGGGAACCGTCGCTGGCCGCGATGGTCGTAGCTCCGTAGGGGCTGCCACCGGTGACTTCGTCGAGTTTCAACTGGCCCTGGAAACTGTAAGGCAAGCCCACCGGGATCAGGCCCAGATGAAGCAGGTTCGTGATGATCGAGAACAGCGTCGTCTCCTGGCCGCCGTGCTGCGAGGCCGTCGAGGCGAAGGCACCACCCACCTTGCCGTTGAGCGCGCCGCGCATCCACAGCGCGCCGGTCTGGTCGAGGAAGTTGGCCATCTGCGAGGTCATCCGGCCGTAACGGGTACCGGTTCCGACGATGATCGCGTCGTAGTTCTCGAGTTCGTCCACCCGCGCTACCGGCGCGGCCTGATCGAGCTTGAAGCCGGACTTCTTCGCGACATCGTCGGGAACCAGTTCGGGAACGCGTTTGATGTCGACGCTGGCACCCGCTTCACGGGCACCCTCGGCGACGGCGTTGGCCATCGTTTCGATGTGACCATACGCCGAGTAGTAGAGAACGAGGACCTTGGCCATGAGCGGAATCTCCGTCGGGAAAGGATCAGGACAGGAAAGGTAGGCACGTTGCCGTCTATGCAACGTGTCGGCGCACCATCGCCGCCGTATAGAGGTTGAGCCGTATGCCGTACGCCCGGATCGTCGATATCCATTCCACCGTCGAAGGCGCCGCGCGCAAATCGCACGCCTGGCAAGTGCTGCGCGAGGCCGCCCGCGTCGAACCGGACGAGTCCGCCCGCATCGCCTGGTACCGCGACGACCCCATCGCCGGCCTTGGCCTGCTGACGGCCGAGTCGCTCGTGGCCGCGGGCCGCTACGAGGATGTCCTGGCATTCCTGCGCGGGGTGAAGACGGATCTCGGACTCGAACCGGCCCGGGGCTTCGGCAGCTTCTAGCTCACGATCGCCGACAGGGTCGGCTCCCACCAGGGCGGCTTCCACCAGCGGTTGGATGGCCTGGTGGGAGCCGACTCTGTCGGCGATCCCGCGGCAGCGGGCCAGGTCACGGCAAGCACACCATCTCCGCTGAAGCGGCTCCCACAGTGAAGTGGCCTCGGCCACGGTAAAGTCCGGACAGCCAGCAGCCCGGAACCCGCATCGTGTCGATCGAAGAAGCGATCACCCCCCAGCGCAACGAACGGCTCACCGCCGAGCGCGCCTACGAACTCTACTGGGCCGACCTGCTCGACCACGACGCCACGTTCACCTGTGTCGGCACCGGTTGTTCCGCACCGCTGATCTGCGCCTGCCTGGACAAGCCCGAGCAGAACCTGCGCATTCGCCCGTATTTTCGATCGCGCCGCCTGGAAGACCATGCGGAAAGCTGCGAGGTGGCGCACGGCCGTGGTGAACCAACCGCCGGCAAACAACCGGATGTCTTCGAAGCGGAAAGACCGGCCGATCATTTCCGGGCCACCACGGCGGCGGCGCAAGCGGACCCGGCGGCGGTACCCGCGCGTCGCGTGGCAACCGGCGCCGGCACCGGGTTGAAGCCGCGCCCCAGTCACTATTACCGCCTGTCCTCGCTGGTGCAGAAGTTCCTGGAGCACCGCCGGGACAAGGATCTGGCCGAGGCCACGGTCGACATCGGCGGCGAGACCGTCACCTATGAAGCCCTCTTTCGCAACATCTACCGGCAGAAGGCGACCGACCTGCTCGGTACCCGCGCCGTATGGTGGGGCACGGCGTCGCTGCGCGCCACGAAGGAAGGCGGCTATTACCTGCGCTTCTCGCGCCCCTTCCGCCACGACGATGGCGAACTGCGGCCGACGATCACCCTCACCGCAAAGGACATCGACGCCTATCCCGTGCGCAAGCTGCTGCGGGCAAGGCTCGACAAACTCATCGCGGAAGCGGACGGCTATTGCGTCGTCTTCGTCTGGGCGAAACCATGGATGCCGAAGGACGCGGAGAAGCCTTTCGTGCGGTTCTACGTGAACAACCTGGACCACATCGATGTGCGGGGGCCGGAGATCCTAGAGGAACTGAAGAACACCTCGCGGGTGGGCACCTGAGTCGGTAGCATGACGGCATGCCAGCCAAACGCCGCAAACGCCTGCGCCTGCCTTTCATCCGCCACCCGCGCGACGCATCGCATGACTACGACGATGCCAGTTACGACGGCGGCGCGTCCGGCGGGGCCTACCTGCGCCATGTGTTGATCGTGGTGCTCGTGCTCGCCGTGGTGGCCGCCATCGCGCGCTGGGTCCTCTGACACGCGGCCAAAAGGCCTAATTGCGCGACCTACCTCTTAAGGGTGTAGGCTGTATTCCTTGCATGCGCAATCCTTGGCTCGTCATCCGATACCTCGAGAGGATCGGCTCATGTACCGCGCCGAATCAGCCTGCACCACCCGCCACGTGGGTTTACCCACGGTCATCGTCGACCTCGCCCAACGATCCGCCGCCGTGGACCGTGGCGACCGGCAGCGGGGCGTCAACCTCATCGCCAACCTGCGCGGGCGCGCCCAGCTTACCGAGATCCTGCTCGACGACGCGGACGAAGCCGAGGACGACCTGCTCCTGATCTATCGCGCCGCCTATGCGGCCGATACCGAGGGAGCGGGTGCCATCCTGTTTCGCCGGCAGGCGGAAGGTGACGTATGCGCCCAGCACCCGCCTGCCGTGCGCACCCTGGCCCAGGTGCTGTTCGACAGCCTGCGTGCCGAGGCGCCCAACGTCCCCCTGCTCGCCCACGTCGCCCTTGCCCTGCGTGCCATCCTGACCTTCCGCCCCTCGCGGGAGGACACCACCCCTCGTGGAGGCCTTGCCACCTGGCAGGAACGCCGGGCCATCGCCTATATGGACGAGCGGCTGGACCAGTCCTTCCCGGTGTCCGCCGTGGCGGAGGCCTGCGGGCTGTCCGTCAACCACTTCTCGCGCGCGTTCCGTCGCAGCATCGGCAAGCCGCCCCACCGCTGGCTGCTCGACCGGCGCATCGAGCGCGCGTGCGAACTTCTCCGCGGCACGGACATGTCGCTGGCCGACATCGCGCTGGGTTGTGGCTTCGCCGAACAAAGTCATTTCACGCGGGTCTTCACCCGCACGATCGGCATGCCTCCCGGCGCTTGGCGTCGCGCGGCCGATTGACATGACCGGCGACGAGACGACGCCCTCGCCCCTGGGCCTGGGCCGTGACCTGATGCTGGCGGGATCGCGCCTGCGCGATGCCGTGCGCCGTCGTGCCCAACGCGAATTCGGGCTCACCGCCCTGCAGAGCGACATCCTGCTGGTGCTGGCCTCGCGCGGCAGCATGATCTCCACCGAACTGGCCAGCGCCTGCGGCGTCAATGCCAGCACGGTGACCCATGCCGTCGATGCGGGCGTGGAACGGGGCCTGGTGCTGCGCGTGCGCAACGAGGCAGACCGGCGGCTGGCCGACATCGCCCTCACTCCCGCCGGCAAGCGCATGGCCGAGCGCGTGCGGGCGCTCATCGCCGACCTCGCCCGCGCGGCTCTGGAGGGCGTGGACCAGCCGGGCCTGTTGGCTGAAAGCCTGGCCCAGGTGACACGCAACCTCGAGAAGGGCTAGATCGCCCGGCGGCCGAAGATCAGGTGCAGGCCGAACAGGGTGAAGATCGCCCCCGCCCCACCATCGATCCAACGGCTCGCACGCACGTAACCGCGACGCATCGCGGGCAAGGCGAAGATACCGGCCACGACGGCGAACCAGAGCAGGGTTTCCAGGGTGACCATGGCCCAGAGACCCCAGCGCGTCGTGGCGGACATGCCGTCCCCGACAAAGGCCGAGAAGATCGAGGCGAAGTAGATGGCGGCCTTGGGGTTGGCCAGGTTGGTGGCCAGCCCGCGCACCAGCGCGCGCCATGGGCTGGAGCCGCGCACGTCGACCACCGGTACCGCGGCGTCCGGTTTCGCCTTCCACGCCGACCTGAGCATCTGGAACCCCATCCAGCAAAGATAGGCACCGCCGGCGATGGCGATTCCCCGCTCCAGCCAGGCCAGCCGGTGCAGGAGGATCTGCAGGCCCAGGAGGGCCAGCGCCGCCCATACCGCCACGCCGAGCGCGATGCCGACCACGCCCGCGAAGGCCTCGCGCCGCGAACGGCTGGCGGCGAGCTGGGACACGAAGAAGAAGTCCGGGCCGGGCGTGATCAGGGCCACGATCTGGACCACGGCGATGGTGAGGAAGAGATTCATGCGTCGAGGGTAAGCCCGGAGAGGGGGCGCGCGAAAGACGCCAGCCCACCCCGATTCCGCAGCGTGCCTTGCCCCACAAGGCCACCTCCCGTAACCTCGCGTTTTTTAAAGTGGTCACGGGGCTGCCCCCGGCCTTCCAAGGGGTAAGTCACGATGCTGGGTCTGCTAGGCCACGTCCTTTTTGGCCTGTTCGGTTTGGCGGTGCTCGTCGGCATCGCGTTCTGCTTCTCCAACAACAAGCGCGTGGTCGACTGGAAGCTGGTCGCCACCGGCGTCGCCCTGCAGATCGCCTTCGCGGCGATCGTGCTCAAGGTGCCGCTGGGCCGTGACGTCTTCGACGCCATCGCCACCGGATTCGTGCGCCTGCTCGACTACGTCGACGTGGGTTCGCGCTTCATCTTCGGCAGCCTGCTCGACAGCAGCAAGTTCGGCGTGATCTTCGCGGTGAAGGTGCTGCCCACCATCGTCTTCTTCGCGGCGCTCACCGGCGTGCTCTACCACCTTGGCGTGATGCAGCAGATCGTGAAGGGCATGGCCTGGGTGATCACCAAGGTGATGCGCGTGTCCGGCGCGGAAACCACCAGTGTCTGCGCCAGCGTCTTCATCGGCCAGACCGAGGCACCGCTCACCATCAAGCCGTACATCGAGCGGATGACCCAGGCCGAGCTGATGACCGTGATGATCGGCGGCATGGCGCATATCGCCGGCTCCGTGATGGCGGCCTACGTGGCCATGCTCGGCGGCGACGACCCGGCGCAGCGCATGTTCTACGCGAAGCATCTGCTCACCGCGAGCGTCATGGCCGCCCCGGCCACCATGGTGCTGGCGAAGATCCTGGTCCCCGAGACGCAGGAGCCGCTCACCCGCGGCACGGTGAAGATCGACGTCGAGAAGACCACGGCAAACGTCATCGATGCCGCGGCCACGGGTGCGGGCGACGGCCTGAAGCTGGCCATGAACGTCGGCGCCATGCTGCTCGCGTTCATCGCGCTGATCGCCTTGATCAACGGCCCGGTGCAGTGGGTCGGCACCATCGGCGGTGAGCACAGCCTCAACGCATGGCTCTCCGCCAGCACCGGCCATCCGGTGGTGCTGAGCCTCGAGACCATCTTCGGCTGGGTCCTTTCGCCGGTGGCGTGGCTGATCGGCGTGCCCTGGAAGGACGCGACCCTCGTCGGCAGCTTCATCGGCCAGAAAGTGGTGATCAACGAGTTCGTGGCGTACGCGGACCTCGCCCGGCATCTGCCCGACCTGCTGCCGGAAAGCCGCCTGATCGCGACCTATGCGTTGTGCGGCTTCGCCAATTTCTCCTCGATCGCGATCCAGATCGGTGGCATCGGCGGCCTTGCGCCCAACCGTCGCGGCGATCTCGCCCGCCTCGGCCTGCGCGCCGTGCTGGGCGGCTCCATCGCCACCTTCATGACGGCGACCATCGCCGGCGTGCTCGAGCGCTTCTGAGCCAGCCGGGAGTCCTGCTGGAGATGACTCCCTGGTGGGGGAACCAGGCCAGGCAGGACCAGACTGAGTAGGACCAGACCGGGCAGGACCAGACCCTGTGGGAGCCGACCTTGTCGGCGATCCCGCGGCAGCGGGCCAGGTTGAGGCAAGCACCCATCGCCGCTGAAGCGGCTCCCACCAAAAAAAAAGCCCGCCGGTCTCGCGACCGGCGGGCCCATCACTCAAGCTGTGTCGATCAACCGTTCTTCTTCAGCCACGCGTCGATCGCCGGCAGGCGTTCCTTGCGGACCATGGCACGGTAGCGGATGTTCGCGATGCTGGTTTCCGCGTCGCGGCGCGAGGTCGGCGCGATGTACTTGTCGGCGAAGGCCTTGATCTTGTCGATCGTGGCCAGGTCGAGCGAGCCACCGGCGAGCATCGGGTAGTAACGCGCCGAGGACGTCGAGTCGACGAAATGATCGACCGTCTCCTTGTGCGCCACGGCGAAATCGAAGGCCAACTCCGGATGCGCGCGCGAGACCGCCGAGATCATGCCGGCGCTGTTGGTGGCACCGGGCTCGTCGGTGAGCGCGAGCTCGAGTGCGCGCTTGGCGAGTGCCTCGTCCTCCGTCGTGCCGAGCAAGGCGTACAGGCGATCCTTCACCAGCGGCGTCTTCTCCGCCTTGGCTTCCGCGTGCAGCTTGTCCCACGTGGCGGCGTCCGCATGCGCGGCGACCACGGCGAGGATCGACTTGCGCAACTCGGCCGGCATCGTGTTCGTCTCGTAGCGGCGGCGTGCCTCGGCGATGACCTTCGCGTCGCCCAGATGGGCCAGCGTACCGATGAGGTGCGCACGCAGCACCGCCACCGGCGCTTCCTCGCCCGGCTTCGCCTCCCAGCCCACCTGCTCGAACTTCGGCGCGAGGCGGGAGATCGCGTACTTGCGCAGCGCGGCCTGGCGCTTCACGTCACCCTGGTAGTAATCATCGAGCGTGGAGAAGTCGCTGGCGATGCCATCCCACAGCAGCGGCGTGGCATCCAGCGGCGCGGCCTTGATCAGGTCGAGCACGTCGGAAGCAGGCTGCAGGCCACCCATGCCGAGCGCCCAGACGTCGGCGGTGAGGCCGAGCTGGTCGATCGGATCGAGCTTGGCGAACGCGCCCTGCAACGACTTGATCTGCGCCGGCGCGTAGAGGGTGCGGTAGTAGCCGGTCTGGCCCGCGTTGACCAGGACCGGCGTGCAGCCGGCCACGGTGAGCGTGCCCGTACCGTCCGAAAGCAGCGTGGACGAGGGGGTGCCACCGACCGTCTTCGCGATCACCGGCACGTGCCACGCAAGCGCCTTCTTCTCCGGGCGGTCGCGGGTGAACTCGCCCTGCGTCAGCTTCAGCGTGGTGGAGCCGTTCGCGCACGACACCGATTCCACGCGTACCAACGGGATGCCCGGCTGCAACGTGAAGTCGTGGGCGATGGTGCTCACCGGCTTGCCCGCCGCCGCGTCGATTTCCTTCCAGAGATCGTCGGACACCGTGTTCGAGTACGCGTGCGCCTTGATGTACGCCTGCACGCCCTTCTGCCATGTATCCGCGCCCACATAGGCCTCGAGCATACGGATCACCGATTCGCCCTTGGAATAGGTGATCGAATCGAAGGCCTGGCTGGCCTGCTCCACCGTCGCCACGTGCTGCACCACCGGGTGGGTGGTGGCCACCGCGTCGCGCGACATCGCGGCTTCGCGGATGAACACTGCTTCGAGGTTGGTATGCCATTCCGGGTGCAGGCGCTCGGTGGTGCGCGAGGCCAGCCACGAGGCGAAGCCTTCGTTTAGCCAGAGATCGTCCCACCAGCGCATGGTCACCAGGTCGCCGAACCACTGGTGCGCCATTTCGTGGGCGGCGGTGTTGAACACTTCCTGCTTGTCGGACTGCGTGGAGATGGACGGATCGAGCAGCAGCGCGTACTCGAAGGTATAGATGGCGCCCCAGTTTTCCATCGCCGAGAAGAACTGGCTCGAACCCGGCGAGGCGATATTGTCGAGCTTGGGCAGCGGATACGGCACGCCGAAATACGCGTTGTATTCCTGCAGCACGGCCTTGCCCGAGTCGAGCGTGAATTGCGCCTGCGAGGTGAGCCCCTTCTGCGTGATGACGCCGATCTCGACGCCGTCGCTCTTCGTGGTGGCGCGATCGAATTCACCCAGGCCGAAGAACAACAGGTAGGTGGACATCTTCGGCGAAGGCTGGAACGAGACCTTGGTCAGGCCGTTACCCAGGTCCTTCTTCGACGCGGCGGGCATGTTGCTCACCGCCATCTGGTTGCTCGGCACCGTCGCCGAAAGCGTGAAGGTCGCCTTGTAGGCCGGCTCGTCCCACGAGGGAACGAAGCGGCGCGCATCGGAATTTTCGAACTGCGTGTACAGCGCGCGCTTCTTGCCGTCGGCCTTGGTGTCGTAGTCGATCGCGAACAGGCCATTGGCCTGCGTGCCGATCTTGCCGGTGTAGTCCATCGACAGCGTATAGCTGCCCGCGGGAACGGCATGGTCGAAGGTGAAGGTGACGGTCTGCGCATCCGCGTCGATCGCGACCTTGGGCGCCGTGAACTTCGCCTTGCCCTTCGCCGGGACGAGGGTCACGTGGGCGAAGGTCATGTCCACCGCGTTGAGCGTGATGGACGCGGTGGGCTCCAGCACGTCGATGCCGATGGCGACCTTGCCGTCGAAGGCGAGCTTGTCCGCATGCGGTACGACGGAAACGTCGTAATGCGTCGGGCGCACGCTCCGGGGCAGCTGGGTGGTGGCGAGCTGGCTGCTGTCGTCGACCGGGGCGGCGACGGCTACGGCGGATAGACCGGCGAGCGCGAAAGCGATCGCGCTGACGAGAGGAGTACGCATTCGGAGGCCCTTGGGTTCGATCGATCCCGCGATGGTCGTCCCGGCCCGGCGAGAAAGGAAGCGCCGGAAGTCACGCCCGCAGGATGTTGCGGCGCGGGAACCTACCAGACCCGCCACCAGGATCGCCGTTCCAGCTTGCGCAGCGCCTTCAGGTGCCCGCGAGCGGCCGCCTTGCGGAACCAGGCCCGGGCGATCGCCTGGTTGCGCGGTACCCCGTCGCCGCGCCCGTGCAGCACGCCCAGTTCGAACTGGGCATCGGCATGGCCGGCCCCGGCCGCGCAACGCAGCAGGCGCAGCACTTCCTCGATGTTTCGGGGAACGCCGCGGCCGGCATCGATCATCCGCGACAGCGCGTACTGGGCGGCCACATGCCCGCGCTCCGCCGCCAGTGCGAGCCAGCGGACGGCTTCGCGATCGTTGCGCGCCACGCCGTCGCCGGAAGCCAACCGCTGGCCGAGCAGGAATTGTCCCGCCGCGTCCTGGGGGCCGAGCTGGGCCAGCCGTTCCGGCGAAGGCGCCGCCACGGCATCCCCGTCGGCCGGAGCAGGTTCGGCATCCAGCGTGGCGAGGTGGCGGCGGGCTTCGCCGTCGCCTTGTTCGGCGGCGCGGCCGAGCCAATAGCGCGCCTGCTCGCGGTCCTCGGGTTGCGCGCTGGCGTCGAGGTACAGCTTGCCCAGGGTGAACTGCGCGATACCGCTGCCCAGTTCCGCCGCGCGCCGGTAGTGGTGCGCACCCATGGCCGGGTCGCGAGCCACGCCGATACCGTCGCAATACATGTGCGCGAGGCTGCACAGCGCGTCGCTATAGCCACGCGCACCTGGGGCGCCACGTTCCACGGCCCGGCTGTAGAAGGCGAAGGCGAGTTCGGCGTCCCGGGGGACGCCACGGCCGAAATAATGAGAGACGCCCAGGTTCACGCATGCCTGCACATGGCTCTGGTCCGCCGCGCGGCCCCACCAGCGCAGCGCCTCCCGGCGATCCAGGGCGACGCCGTGGCCGCGCGCGTAAAGCGTGCCCAGGGCACTCTGCGCATCGGCCGAGCCGGCTTCCGCCGCGCGCCGGTACCAGCCGGCCGCTTCGAACGGATCGCGCGGAACACCGAGGCCTTCCGCATAATGCGCGGCGAGGCGGCATTGGCTTTCGAGATGGCCTTGCTCCGCGGCGCGACGAAACCAGTGCGCCGCGCGCAGGCGGTCCTGGGCGACGTGGTCGCCCTCGGCAAACATCCGCGCCACCACGAACTGCGCCTGCGCATCGCCCAGCTGCGCTTCCCGCTCCATGCGGCCGAACTTCTGCAGGGCATCCATCTCGGCGACGAAACGACGGTCGCCGAGCACGCTGCCCGTTTTCCCCTCCGACATACCGTTCCCCCTGAAACGCTGTCGATCGTGGGGCGCATCATAGGGGCAGAAGTGGAACCTGGGTATCGGTCATTTTGGCGGGGTCCGCCAAGGGTGTCCGTGCCGCCGCAGGCCCTGAAGCAACCGATCTTCAACGCAACGATGAAACTGATGGCGCGGTTCATGGGTTTTTCACCCGGGCTGGAAGGAGGACGATGGCGCATTCCCAACGGAGAGCCCCCTGTGAAAGCGATCGTCTACACCCAGCACGGCCTGCCCATCGACGACCCGAATGCCCTGGTCGAGATGGAGTTGCCCCAACCCGTGCCTGGCCCGCGCGACCTCCTGGTCGCCGTCCGCGCGGTGTCCGTGAACCCGGTCGACACCAAGGTCAGGAACAATATGCCGACGGCGGCGCCACGCATCCTCGGTTTCGACGCCGTGGGCACCGTGGCCGCGATGGGCGCCGAGGTCACCCTGTTCAAGGAAGGCGACGAAGTGTTCTACGCCGGCTCCTTGCTTCGCCCGGGCAGCAACGCACCCTTCCAGGTCGTCGACGAACGCATCGTCGGCCGCAAGCCACGCAGCCTCGGCGACGCCGATGCGGCCGCCCTGCCGCTGACCGCGATCACCGCATGGGAGATGCTGTTCGATCGCCTGAAGATCGTCGAAGGTGGCAACCACGGCGAGTCGATCCTCATCATCGGCGCCGGTGGCGGCGTGGGTTCCATCCTCGTGCAACTGGCCCGCCGCCTGACCGGGCTCACGGTCATCGGCACCGCCTCGCGCGAGGAAACGGCGAACTGGGTGCGAGAACTCGGCGCGCATCACGTGATCGATCACGGCAAGCCGTTCGCCCCGCAACTGGAGGCGCTCGGCATCGGACAGGTCGACCACCTGGTGAGCCTCACCCACACCGACGCGTACTACGAGCAGATCGTCGACATCGTGAAGCCGCAAGGCCAGTTCGGACTCATCGACGATCCCGCGTCGCTCGATGCGACCAAGCTCAAGCGCAAGTCCATTTCGCTGCACTGGGAGTCGATGTTCACCCGTTCGACCTACCAGACGCCGGACATGGGCGAGCAACACGACCTGCTCGACCGCGTGGCGGAACTGGTCGATAGCGGCGTGTTGCGCACGACGCTCGGCGAGCACTTCGGCGCGATCACGGCGGAGAACCTTCGCCGCGCGCACAAGCTCATCGAAAGCCACAAGGCGAAAGGCAAGATCGTGCTCGAAGGCTTCTGAGCGAGCCAGACCTGGCGTCGCCGATCCTTGACACCGCATTCACGCCACGCGGAGCTATCTGCATCGCAGACAATCCTCCCCCGCAAGCGGAACGCCATGGCCACTGCACGTCCCCTCGTCGTCCTTCTCGTGGAGGACGACGATCTCATCCGCGAACTCACTGCGATGATCCTCGAAGGAGAGGGTCATCGCGTGCATACGGTACCCGATGGCGACACCGCCGAACGATGGTTGCAGACGGAAAAAGCCGATGTCCTGTTCACCGACCTGCGCATGCCGGGCTCGCTGTCCGGCCAGGACCTGGCCATGCGCCATGCGGACATGCCTGTCGTGGTGACCTCGGGGGAGATGAAGGAGCAGCACCCATGGCTTGGCCAGACCATGGCCTACCTGGCCAAGCCCTACGATCGCAAGGCCTTGCTGGCGGCGGTCGAACGCGTGGTGGCTTGAGTCCCGATCAGGCGTTGTCGATAACCTGGGCGATCTTCCCGCCTGCGAAGCGGAATGCCGACGTACCACGCATTTCGATGACGGTGCCCGCGCCGGGACCGTCGGGAATATCGTCGGCGATCTCGCCATGGAACTGGATGTCCGCGACCACCGTGTCGCCGGCTTCGCCAACCTCGCGCAGCTCGGTCACGAACTGCTGGCGCGAAGCGAACATGGTCGCACCCACCCGTGCCAGCTTCTCGAAATCCGCCTTGCCATCGGTCGCCACGCTCAACTCACCGCCGCTGTAGTGCTCGAAGCGCACGTCGTCGGACAGCGTGGCAAGCATGCCCTCGATATCGAAGCGGTTGTACGCGTCGAGGTAAGCCTCGATCAGCGCGATATGGGCAGGGTCGATCATGCAGGGCGGCTCCGGGGCGGGATAAGTGTCGCGTTCTGGCTGGATAGTACAGGGCGCAGCGAGCCCCAAAGCATCGAACCCCGCCTTGCCGTCACCCCACCCCTGCCCGTATGGTGCCCGCTTCCGTCCCAAGCCGAGCCGAATGCCGATGAGCCATGCGCCTGAGCAGTCACCCGAGCACCTCAGGCGTAGCCTGTCGAACCGCCACCTGCAGCTGATCGCCATCGGCGGTGCCATCGGCACCGGGTTGTTCATGGGATCGGGCAAGACGATCAGCCTCGCCGGCCCGTCCATCCTTTTCGTCTACCTCATCATCGGCGTGATGCTGTTCTTCGTCATGCGCGCGATGGGCGAACTGCTGCTCTCCAACCTCGGCTACAAGTCCTTCATCGACTTCTCCACCGACCTGCTCGGCCCGTGGGCCGGATTCTTCTGCGGCTGGACCTACTGGTTCTGCTGGATCATCACGGCGATCGCCGATGTCATCGCCATCGCCTCGTACGCGCAATTCTGGTTCCCCGGCCTCGCGCCATGGATACCCGCGGTGCTCTGCGTACTCCTTCTGCTGGCGTTGAACCTCACCACGGTAAGGCTCTTCGGCGAACTGGAGTTCTGGTTCGCGTTGATCAAGATCATCGCCATCTGCGCGCTCATCGTCACCGGCTTCGGCATGGTCGCCTGGAGCTTCCGCTCGCCCGATGGCCACGTGGCCTCGCTGACCAACCTGTGGAGCGACGGCGGCATGTTCCCGATGGGCATCGGTGGATTCTTCGCCGGGTTCCAGATCGCCGTGTTCGCCTTCGTCGGCATCGAGCTGGTGGGCACCACCGCGGCCGAGACGGCCGACCCGGAACGCAACCTGCCCAAGGCGATCAACTCGATCCCCGTGCGCATCATCCTGTTCTACGTGCTCGCCCTGGTGGTGATCATGGCGGTGACGCCATGGCGGCAGGTGCTGCCGGGCAAGAGCCCCTTCGTGGAACTGTTCGTGCTGGCGGGCATCCCCGCCGCCGCCAGCCTGATCAACTTCGTCGTGCTCACCTCGGCCACCTCGTCGGCCAACAGTGGCATCTTCTCCACCAGCCGCATGCTCTACGGCCTGGCCGAGGAAGACCATGCGCCGTCGACCTTCAAGCACCTGTCGAAGGCGGCCGTGCCTTCGCGCGGCCTGCTCTTCTCGTGCATCTGCCTGCTCGGCGGTGCCATGCTGGTATACGTGATCCCGAACCTGGTCACGGCGTTCACCCTGGTGACGACGCTCGCCGCGATCCTCTTCATGTTCGTCTGGTCGCTGATCCTCATCGCCTACATCGCCTACCGGAAGAACCGGCCGGAACTGCACGCGGTGTCCAGCTACAAGATGCCCGGCGGCGTGGTCATGTGCTGGGTATGCCTGGCCTTCTTCGCCTTCGTGCTGGTCTTGCTGGCGCTCGAAAGCGATACGCGGCAAGCCTTGATCGCCAGCCCGGTGTGGTTCGCCATCCTGGGCATCGGCTACGCGCTGCGCCGTCGCAAGGCCTGACCGACAGAAGCATCGGTTTCCAGCGGGGTCCGCTCTGCTGCCCTATGAGGCGGTTCTTGTGGGAGCCGCTCTTGTGGGAGCCGCTTCAGCGGCGATGGGTGCTTGCCGTAACCTGGCCCGCTGCCGCGGGGTGCCGACAAGGTCGGCTCCCACCGAGAACCGTTTCCACCGGGGCGGCGGTCGATATGCGATCAATGCTGCTCCGGAGGCGGAGGCGGCACGATAGACGACAGCAACAACGGCCCGCGTTTCACCGTGATGTAGGCCGAGGCCACCGGTTCCAGCTTGCCGTTTTTCAGGCGCCACGCGGACACCAGCCAGTCGTCGTTGATGCGCCAACCGATATGACCGTGGCCGATGAAGCCCAGCAAGGACTCGCCGCGGAAGGTGATCGGGAAGAACGTCGCCTCGGGACCGTAGCCGGTCATCTGGCCGGATGCGATGTCGGTGCCGAAGGCCGGCAAGTCGGGATAGCTCGATGTATCTCCCTTGGGGGCGATGCCGGAAGGCGCCCGCGCGGCGGCGACCGCCGCGTCGTACGCCGGCTTCTCCGCACCTTTGAGCGGCCGGTCGAGCGTGCCCTGCATCGGGCTGCGCTCGTAGCGGGTGACGGCGACCATGGCCGCCGTGGTGAAGTCGTCGCAAGGCGATTGTTTGGGCGCGCAGGCACTACCGGCGGGCGCCAGCGCATGATCGAAACGCAGGGTGAGCTGGGCATCCGGCCCGAACGCACGGCCTTCCCAGCGGCCGACCTCGATGTTCATTTCATCCGGCGACGGATTGGACAGCACGGTCGCGATGACATCGCCGCCGACGCGGGCCATCCCATGCAGCGACATGCAGTCCGATGCCCATGCCCCAGGCGCCTCGACCGTGATGGCTTTCTTGCCCTCGATCCGGAATGGTGCCTCCGTCCAGCAGTGGGCCGTCCCACCGACGGAGAACAAGGAACTGACCGGCGAGCCCGGCAGCTTCCGATAACCGGACGACGCGTCGAGCCCGGCCAGGGCTTCATGCAAGCCCGCGTCCGGTTCGTAAGGAAAGGCCTTGGCGTCTTCTACCGGCACGTCGGTGGCGATGGCGATATCCACGCCCGCCTTCGCCAGGTCGCCGAGCACGTCGTGTGAGCCGGAAGGCAGGCGCGACAACGAAGCCTGAACCATGTCCAGCGGCTTCGGCGCCTTGCTGTCGAGGCCACGCAAGAAGGCGATGCGCGAAGGATACGACGCCACGTCGGCGGACAAGGGCTTGCCCGGATGATCGCCGAGGAAGCCGGCAATCGCCTCGTCACGCTGGGCCAGCCAATGGCGCTGGTCGAGTTTCAGCGCATCCGCCTTCCCGGGGTGGTTCGCCAGGGCGACGCGGAAGGCGTCGGCGAGTTGTCCATCGAGGGCGGAGACCTTCGGCGAGGCGCAGATGGCCTTCTCGACCGCCGTGGACGCCTTGGCGCAATCGAAACCGGCCGCGTGGGACCCCAGTGGAAGCGCCAGGAGCAGCGCCGCGGAAACCGTTCGAATCGTCATCGTCATGGGCAGACCTTCCATTGCGCCGGGTGCCGGCTAGCGGAAAGCATTCTACGAGCTGCCCATGATTCGTATGGATTTAGATCGAGATGTAGTCTTTCGCCTACAGGAATCCGTCCGAGGTTTCGATATATTCGGCCGGTTCCGACCAGCCAGCCGGGGGGCCGCGCCGCGTCGGGAAAGGGAGAACCATGGCAGTGCCGACATGCATCCAGCGAGACCGGCGACCGCTTCACGTGCCGGGGGCCGTCCGATGAGCGGCTTCAAACCGGTCAGCCATCGCCACGACGATGCCTTGAGCCGTGTCTCATGGGAGACCTTCGAGCGGTTGGTCGCCGACCACTACCGCGGCGCCGGTTTCCGGGTGGAGCACGTGGGCACGGGCGGCGGGACGAACCGCACCGACGGCGGCATCGACCTCAAGCTGTTCCGCGACCAGGAAATCGTCCTGGTGCAATGCAAGCACTGGAACTGCTGGAAGGTGCCGCACAACGATGTGCACCAGCTCATCGGCGTGATGCACACGGCGGGCGCCACGGGCGCCATCGTCGTCACGTCCGGCGAATTCACCGCGGCCGCGATCGAGGCCGCGGCGAAGTTCCGGCACATCCGCCTGATCGACGGCAAGACGATACGGGTCATGCTCGGCCCGGTGGAGGAGCCGGCCATGCCACATGCGTCGCTGGAGGACATGCCGGCCTGGATTCGCGAGACACGGCGAGCCCGCACATCCCGCACGAACCGCTCGCCGGTCATCGCCGCTGTCGGCGCCGTCGTCACGATGGCGGTGGCGATGGCGGTGCTGTACAGCTATTACATCCGCGAGATCCACGTGGCCCAGGTCGAGGCACTGCGGGCGACGGTGGCGCGAACCGCCAATGAGATGGCACAGGCGCGCCGTGCCCCGGCCACGCTCCCCGCGCTCACCTCGCAACGGCCCATGAGCACGATCAACGAACGGCCGGCGATCGTCCACGACACCCCGATGAACAAGGCCGATATCGCGGCATGGGAAGCGAAGAACGCCGAGTCGATGCGCATCATCGAGAAGACGACGCCTTCGCTTCCGCCGTGATCCCGGCCCGGCCTCACCAAGGCTGATCGGTGGGCAGCACGAACAGCTCGGCGACATTCATATAGTCCGGCGCCTGCAGGGCGAACAGCACCGTGTCGGCGATGTCGGACGCCTTCAGGAACGCCATCTGCTCGCGCAGGCCTTCCATCTGTCCACGCTGCTCCTGGTCGGAGATGTGTTCGAACAGTTCCGTGTCCACGGCCCCCGGCTGGATGCTGGTGACGCGGATGTTGTGCTTCTTGCCGATCTCCATCCGCAGCCCCTCCGAGAACGCGCTGACCGCGTGTTTCGTGGCGCAGTACACGGCCAGCCCCGGATACACCTTGCGGCCGGCGATGGACGACGTGTTGACGATGTGTCCCGAGCGCTGGGCACGCATGTAAGGCAGCACGGCGGCCGTGCTGTTGAGCAGGCCTTTCACATTCACGTCCACCATGCGATGCCACTCGCCGGTCTTCAGCGCGTCGACTTCCGAGATCGGCATGAGGCCCGCGTTGTTGAAAACGATGTCGATCGTGCCGAACGTATCGGCCAGCCGCTTGACGCCATCCTGGACGGATGATTCATCCACCACGTCCATCTCGAGCGCGATGGCTTCGCCGCCAGCGTCACGGATCTGCTGGACGATGGCGTGCAAGCGGTCGGTACGTCGGGCGGCAAGGCCCACCTTCACGCCATGCGAAGCCAGCTTGATGGCGGTGGCGGCGCCGATGCCGCTCGAAGCGCCGGTAACGAGGGCGATCTTGCCTTTGAGTGTCATGAGAGGTCTCCTTCGATTCACGTGCCACCGATGCGGACGGCAACGGTTCGAGCACGGGACAAAGCGTGCGCCTTGCCCGGAAGCGGCTCTCTCGTGGGATTGCCCGGCCTGTCGGGATCTTGCGCTCAGGTGCCTTCGCGGTAATCGCTGGGCGACACGCCCACCTCGCGGCGGAACACCTGCGCGAAGTGGCTTGCGCTGGTGTAGCCCACATCCAGGGCGATCTCGATCACCGGCCGCGATGTCTCGCGCAACAGCCGGCGAGCGCGTTCCATGCGCAGGCGGATGAAGTAGCGCGACGGAGGAAAGCCGGTGCTTCGCTTGAATGCCCGGCAGAAATGGAACTCACTCAAGCCCACCGCGTGCGCAAGGGGCGCCAGCTCGAACTCGCGGTCGAGCCGCGCTTCCAGGTGTTCGGTGGCCTGGCGCAGCTTGAAGGCGGGCAAGCCGCCGCGTGGCCGCGCCGGAGGGTGCGAAGGGGCTCCGTAATGCCGCAGCAGGTGCACGCACAGTGCCTGCGCGAGGCCTTGCACGAATATCGCACTGGCCTCGCGCGCCGACATCAATTCCCGCCACAACGGTTCCAGCAAACTGGAAAGCAAGGTGTCGCGGCCGCCCGACACCTCCCGCAACACGACGTCGCCCGCGCCATCGAAGACCTCGCCCGCCACACGTGCGAGCAATGACTGACCAAGGTAGAGATGCATGACCTCGAAGGGCTCTTCACCTTCCGACGTCCAGCGTAGTTCGTAAGGCGCCGGCGCGTGCGCGAGGAAGAAGTCGCCGCGCGTCACCCGGCTCGAACGCCATGGACCGCCCAGTTCGCGTTCCTCGACCGTCGCCGCGCCCGACAGCACCCAGACGATCAGCGGCTCGGGTACCGCCGGTATGAGCAGGCGATCCTGGTGAGGATCGCGGCGGAAGACCTGCACGAGTAAATCGTTCCAGGCACGGCCTCGACTGGTCACGACACGCGTGCCGGGGACGCGGTCTTCGAGCGCCTCCGCCGTGCTGCGCGTGCCGTCGCCCAGCGACATGCCAGGGCTCACGACACCAGCGCGTGCCGGGCGGGCGACACGTGGCGAACAGAAGGCGCGAGGTCGAGCAGGTCCTTCAGTTGCCGTGTCTCGTCCACCGGGCTTCGCCCGAACAGGCGCTTGAACTCGCGACTGAACTGCGAAGCGCTCTCGTAACCGACACGCTCCGACGCCGTGGCCGCGCTGAGGCCACGGCGAACCATCAGCAGGCGCGCATGATGCAGCCGCATCGCCTTGATGTACTGGATGGGCGAGGTGGTGGTCACCGCCTTGAAGTGCGTGTGGAAGGTCGGCACGCTCATGTTCGCCTCGCTGGCGAGGGTGGCGACATCGAGCGGGCGCGCGTACTCCGCGTGGATGCGGCGCAAGGCCTTGGCGATCCGCCCGAAGTGACCGCCCTGCGTCAGCGCCGCTCGTAACCCGCCACCCTGCTCGCCGGTCAATACGCGATAGGTGATCTCGCGCACGATGCCAGGTGCCAGCAGACGCGCTTCCACGGGATCGGAAAGCACTTCGAGCAGCCGCAACGCGGCATCGCCGAGACGGTCGTCCAGGGGCGTGGCGAACAGGGTGGCCGGCCGCACCTCCGCTTGCGGGCGGAGATCGTCCACGGCCAGCGCCAATTCGGCGGTCGTAGCAAGATCGATGCGAATGGTGACGCCCAGCATCGGTTCCTCCGCGCTGGCCTCCGTCTCGATCTCGAAGGGCAGCGGCACCGCCAGCGCGAGGTAGTGCTGCGCATCGTAGACGTAGGTCTGCCCGCCATGGAAACCACGCTTGCGGCCTTGCGCCACGATGACGATGCTCGGCTCGTACAAGGCCGGCGTACGCACCAGGGGCCGGCTGGAACGCATGAAGGCGACGCCGTCCACGGCGGATAGCGTATAGCCCTCCGAGGGCGCCAACCGGGTGATCAGGTCGACCATGCGGGCGCGACGGACTTCGATGGAACCGGGCTGGGACATGACGAGGCGGCAAGGTCGGTGGCAATAGGAATGGGATATACGCTCGCGCCATAAGCCAGTCAATCTTTTGGAATCCATAGGAATAGGCAAGAACGGGCAAGTATCCGGTCTTAGCGCCGGGTGCCCTCCTGCCTAGCATGGCTCCATCGCAAACCACGGAGCCACCGCCATGAACACGCAAGCATCCAAGGTCATCCTCATCACCGGCGCCAGCAGCGGTATCGGCGAAGCGACCGCCCGCCACCTGGCCCGCCAGGGTCACCGCATCTTGCTGGGCGCGCGCCGGATCGAGCGCCTGCAAGCGCTCGCGGAAGAACTCGCCAGGGAACCTGGCCGCATCGCCTACCGTGCCCTGGACGTTACCCGCTTCGACCAGATGCAAGCCTTCGCCGATTTCGCCGAATCGACCTTCGGCCCCGTCGACGTCATCGTCAACAACGCCGGCGTCATGCCGCTCTCGCCGCTCAACGCCCTGAAGCTGGGCGAGTGGAACCGCATGATCGACGTGAACGTGCGTGGCGTGCTGCACGGCATCGCCGCTGTGCTGCCGGGCATGGAAGCGCGTCGCCGCGGGCACGTGATCAACGTCTCGTCCATCGGCGGCCATGCCGTCTCGCCGACGGCTGCCGTGTATTGCGCCACGAAATACGCCGTCCGCGCCATCTCCGATGGCCTGCGCCAGGAAACCGACTGCATCCGCGTCACGGTGGTGTCACCCGGCGTCGTCGAGTCCGAACTCGCCGATACGATCTCCGATGAAGCCGCCCGCGACGCGATGAAAGCCTATCGCCGCATCGCCATCCAGCCCGACGCCATCGCACGCGCGATCGGCTATGCGATCGAACAGCCGGACGAGGTGGACGTGAACGAGCTCATCGTGCGGCCGACGGCGAGCCCTCATTGAGGGCTCGTTCTCCTGTCGGGCTAAAGGTTCGGCGCCTGTCGCCGTTATACGGTCGACGGTGCCCGTTCGAACTCTCATGGAGAAGCCATGTACAAGGCCGTACTGATCGATTGCTCGTCTTGTCCAGCCAGCCGCGTGGATAAGCCCTTCCCGGGCAAGTTCCTCGTCAACGCACTTGCCGAGACCATTCGCACGTCCAGGACTTCCGCCTGGACAAACGCGGATGATCTGAGTGGTCACGAAATGCTCCGCTTCTTCGTCGACTCCCCCTACGAACAGGCGGTCGCCGTTGTCTGGGTGGATCCCGAAGCGGATTACGACGAGGCCAACAAGCAGGCCAAGGCTTACGCGAAGGATCACCCCGGCTTTCCGCAAATCATCGAGTCCAACGACGTACGCCATTTCCTCTGGGCTTCCGAGAAGGACGACGATCTCGAGGTGGCGCGATATTTGCGAGGCAACACGAAGATCCGTGCAAGCTGGTTCACCGAGGTAAATGGGCTTCGTTGTCTTGCGGATGCCCAGGGCTTCGCCGTGATGGCCGACGGAAACGGCGCCTCCCGGGCAGCGAGGGCCGCACAAGCGCATGCCCTCGCCATCGCCTACCAGAACGCACTCTACGATATCGCCAACTCGATCAGCATGGCGGCCAAAACGCCCGGACCACGTGCGGAGGCCACGTTAAGCAACGTGTCCTGTTTCATGGCTGCGCATTATTTCGGCCATCCCGTCCTACCTAACACAAGGGAACTGCGTGATTTCTACGGCCTCCTGAGGGACAAGCAGAGCATTGCCGAGCAGTTTCAGGAAGCAGTGTCACAGGTGGAGCGCCTTGCCCAGGTAGTCCGCGAAAGCAGGCGGGATTCGGAACGACAGGAGCGGATCGCCGCACAGGACAGGAAGGAATTACAAAAAGAACTACAGGAAACTCGGGACAGGAAGCTGGCGGGTCGACTGAACCGGCTGAACGTCTGGGTCGCACTTGCCGGTCTCGCCGTGACGGCTGCCGGAGTGACGCAGATCACTCCGGAGGGACTCGGTAAATGGTGGGACGCATGGACTGGCACCAAGGCAGTCGAAACGACAACAGCGACTCCAGCACCTTTGCCCGAGCGGGGCGGTCACACAACGAAGATCGACGCGAGTAAAGAGAAGCCACACGAAAGAGGAGGTTCGTAATCTTCGCGTCGGCGTTGGCGCAGTGCCGTCTGGTCGAATCTGAAACGGGCAGACGTGAGGATGAACCCCATTGAGGGCTCCTCTTCATGGCTGCTACAAAGTCAGCACATGCACGGGCTCAGCGAATGCTGAACGATGTCGTGGAAGTGCTTTTCGGCCACGCCCACTCCGTGACACGGATGGCGAACGTACCATTTCCCTTACCGGTGGCATCCCATACGCGCTCTTCGCCCTGCGCCGACTGGCCGTTTCTACAAGTGGCCCAGCCACTACCGTTTCGGCAGACGAGACGTGACGAGACCTCTCGAAGCTGGGCCCCGTTCATGGTCGCGTATGCCTGACCGCGCCCTGCCTCGCGCGTGGTCACAAGAACGGGATTTCCTCCATGGTGTCTCGAAACAGAATTCCCTCCGGCGATAAATTCGTTACCACCCAGGGCAGATTTCACCTGGATGACCTGCACACTAGCCGCACAGGGCAGAGCCATCGCACCGGACAACGCAACACAGAACATTCGCTTCACGTGTTTCTTCCAAAAACCACAGCCGATTGCTGCGCGTGCACTCTATTAGTCCAAGCCGCTAAACAAATTCAGAGATCGTCCTGTTCAAGCAGGAAGCGTCGCCATATTTTTGGTAAGCCCGCCCCCACAGGATCACAACACGACGCCTTGGCTTGCCGTCATGTAGGCCAAGGCCGCGTCGTTCTCTACATACCCCTCGAAGGCATCGCCTTTGCTTCCCTTGGAGGCCGCATCAGCGGCGTCAAGGAGACAACGCGTGTACACGATGATGCCTGCGTCCGTTCCACCCAGCCCGTCACTCGAACCATCCGCGAACCGGACGGAGAAAAATAATGCAGTTACGAAAGCAGAGGCCACGACACCGGATGGGATCGAGCGTATCGACTTCGCGCACATGACGCTGAAGACAGTGGAAGCGACCGTGAATGATCTATATTTCAGCGGCCGCATTACATTTGATGAGCTGTCCGCGATCATGCAAGTCGTGATCCTACCTGTCGATGGGATAGCCGGCTCAGACGAATGGAACGCAACGCCAGCGCATATCAACCGTGACGATATCGATGCGTGGATCGATGCCGCGACCAAGCGGGGTTCACACCAGGAGGCTGCGACGTATCGACGAGCGAGGGCGCTTATCGATGCGCTCGATGGACAACCGCTGCGGTTGTCGGTGACGGCTTGATCGTTCACGGCAAGAAGGCGGCGCCACGCAGGCGCCGCCTTCCCTCACCTCAGAACGCCCAGCTGAGGCTCAACCGCGCCGACTGGTCCTTCGCATCGCTCGCGAACTGCCCGCTATACGTCGCATCGATAGTGACGCTCGGCGCGGGGCGGAAACGCAGGCCCGCCGTGACCACTCCCGCATCGTCGGCGATGGGAACGCCCTGGATGTCGAAGCTCGTGCCGTTACCGGCGAAGCGCATGCGTGCGGTGGAGTCGACGTCGCCCCAGGCATGGCGCCAGCCCAGACTGGCGAAGACCGCCGTGCCGGTGTCGCCCAGCTTCGCCTCGCCGCGCAGGCCGAGCGTGCCGAAGGTCTGGTGTGAGCGGTCGGCGTCGACATCGAGGGCGCCGATCGAACCGCGCTCGTGGATGGTCGGCGTGCGCAGCTGTTGATAAGCCACATTGACGAACGGTGCCCACGAGCCGCGCGTACCGTCGATGACGTAGGCGCCTTCGACATAGCCTTGCGCGGTGTGCGCATCGTCATCGCTGCCGATACGGGCGGAGAGATCGTCGAGGGTGGCGGTGCGATGCGTGCGGATCTTCTGCTGACCGTACAAGGCGCCCGCCTGCCACTGGAACGCATCCTCACGCCCACCGGCGTACAACCCGGCGGTGCGCGTGCGTATATCGGCGGAAGCGTCGCGCGCGGGCGTCGAGGCCGATATCTGCCCCGTGCCGAGCGCGAAGCCGACGCGGGTGGCCGAACCCACGACGGTGTCCGCACCCACCAGCAAGCCGCCGCCGCTCGCGCTCATGCGCGCGGCATTGCCATCGCCGTCGTGATGGCCCCAATGCCCCCAGGCGGATGCCCAGGCTGAGACACCCTCGCCTTCGCGGGCGGCGTCGGCATCGAGCAGATGGTTGTTGATGGCTTCGCGCTGATAGCGCTGGTCGTCCGCGATGGCCGTGCGCGTGCTGGCGTGGATCTCGCCGGAAAGGCTGTCGAACGCGGCACGTGCGCTGGCGGCGTCGAGCCGGAGGATCGCGTCGTAGAGGGACGCACCGGCACCGAGCGCTTCCGTCGCGCCCGCCGTGGCGCGCTGGTTGCGCGTCATCGCCACATCCGGGAAAGCCACGGCATTCCGGCGGAGCGTGAGGTTCACGGCGTTCGCCGTATACGACAGCGATGGCGTCAGGAAGGCGAGGTCCGTGGAGACGGCACCGAACGTACCGCTCACGCCATCGGCGGCGGAGAGGATCGTATACGTGGTCGACGTGCCCCAGTTGCCACCCGTGCCCAGGCTCACCACCGACCCGCCCGCGAGGCTGGCGTGACCGGCGACATCAATGCGATCGCCCTGCCCCGCATCCGTGACGTCCACGGTGTAGCGCGTGCCGGCGGCCATGGTGAAGTCACCCGTGAACGAGAGCGTCGCAGGTACGCCTTCGCCGCCGGGCGACACTTCGGCACCCGACTGCAATACGACACTGCCGCCGGTGCCCGTACCGGCAAGGACGGTACCGCTGGCCATCGACAGGTTACCGCCGAGCTTGCCGTCCAACCGCAGCGTACCGCCGGTGACGTCGGTGTTGCCGGTGAATGCGCCGCTGTCGCCGGTAAGGTGCAACGCACCCGCGCCGAGCTTGCGGAACGCACCCTCGCCGGACAATGCCCCTGCATACGTCACATCGTCCGAGCGATCCAACAGCAAGGTGCCATGGTCGACGATGTCGCCGACGACCGAACCGTGCGTGCCGCCGTCGCCGACGTGCAACGTACCGGCGTCGATCGTCGTGATGCCGGTATAGGTGTTGTCGCCGGTCAGCAGGAGTTCGCCCGCGCCGGTCTTGGTGAAGCCGCCCGCCGTGGTTCCGTCGGCGATGACACCGCCCAGGGTGGCCGTATCCGTTCCGCCGACGTCGATCGACGCGGTGCCCGCCACGGTCACGGCATTCGCCACGGCGAGGCCGTTCGCCGCGAATGCCAACGTGCTGCCGGATGCCAGCGACAAGGTACCGGAACCGATGGCGCCGCTATCGCCGAGACGCAGGGTTCCCGCACTGACGAGCGTGCCACCCGTATAGGCATTGGCATGGTCGAGTGCGAGCGTGCCCGCACCCTGTTTCTCCAGCACACCCGCACCCGTGATGTCGCCGTTCCACGTGAACGTGTTCGAGGCATCGGCGATGTCGACAGCACCACCGCCGGTCAACGCGAGATCGCGACCGGTCGCTGCATAGGTCGTGCCCGTGACGCGCAGGGCACCGCCGTTCAAGGCGATGCCGTTCGCGGCATCACCCAGGTTGCGGTCGTCACCGACCGACAGCGTGCCGCCGTTGACGATCGTATCGCCGCTATACGTGTTGATGCCGCCGAGCACGAGCGTACCCGCGTCGTTCTTCGCCAAACCCTGCGTGCCCTCCAGTACGGAGTCGATGGTGGCGACGTAGCCGGCACTCGTGGCACTGCCGTCACCCACGCGGATGACGGGCGTGCCACTGGACGACGTGAGCAGGATCGGATCTCCGCTCAGGCGATAGCCGTCGCTGAGGAACTGCATGCCCGTCGCACTCACCTGTCCCGATCCACCGTCGACGGCGACCGCGCCCGCGGCACCGCCGAACACGGCGAATCCCGGCTGCGGCGACATGGCACCCGTGATGCTGCCGTCCTGGTCGGTCCACGTCGGCGACGTGGTGGACCAGGTGCCATCACCACCGCCCATCTGCGTGGGACTGGCCAGCCCGTTGGCGTTCCAGAACTGCAAGGTGGTGTTGGTGACATCGAGGATATTGATCTGCTTAGCGCCGGTCAGCGTCTGCAATTGCAGCGCGTGACCCGCAGGCGTCGTGCCGAACGACAAGCCGCCATTGGTCGTCGTCAACGCGCCGGAGTACGCGAAGATGTTGTAGACGCCAGGGCCCATGCCACCGGCATCGGTCACGTCCAGCGTGACGCCGTTCAAGGCGAGGTCGCCGTTCACCACCACCTTGTCACCGTTACCGGCCGCGCCGAGTTCGACATCCATCTGGGTGCCCAGGGCCATCGTCAGGTCGCCGTTGACGGTGAGCGTGCCAATGGAATTGCCCGGTGAAAGCACCGAGCCGGTGTTCATGGTCACGTCGCCATTGATACGTCCATGTCCGCCGAGGGTGGCGCCATTGGCCACGCTCACGTTGCCCACCAGCACGGCGTTGCTGCCCGCCACGCTGCCGACCACCAGCTTGCCGGCCTGTACCTGGGTGCTGCCGAGGAAGGGCGTCGCGTCGCCGTCGAACAAGAGCGTTCCGCTGCCCTGCTGGATCAGCTGGCCGCTTCCACCCAGCGCACCGGTGAAGCTGACGGTACCCGTACGGTTGTAGGTCAGCACGCCATTGTTGGCCACGTCGCCACTGAGCGTACCGTTGGCGCCCCCGTTGCCTATGGTGAGGGAGCCTCCGGCATCGATGTCCGTCACCAGGCCGGCGTCGATCGAGCCGGTCACCACGACGCCCGATGGCACGGCGAACGTCACGCGCTGGGCGACGAGGGCCCCCGCCACCGTGAGCGGGCTCGAGCTGGCAAGGCTGAAGTCACCGGCTGCCACGTCGCCGAGCACGCTGATCGCATTGCCGGCGGACGACAGGTCGATGTCGCCCGCGGTATTCGCGGTAAGCGTGGTCGCCGCGATCGAGCCCGCCGTCTGGACGACACTACCCAGGCCGCTGTTCAGCGACAAGGAAACGGGAGCGGTGATGTCGCCGGTCAAGGTCATGCCGCTTTCGCCGGCAAGATCGACCGAGACGGCAGCGTTCACGGTGCCGACGGAGAGGTTGCTACTGCTGGACAGGCTGATGCTGCGAGCTTGCGCGGTGACGCCGCCGAACGAATTCCCGGCGTTGGTCAGCGTCACATCGCCGTTCGCGGTGAAGGTGCTCGCGCCCGATATGACGAAGGCTCCCGATTGCGTGATGCCACCCGCGGCCGTGGACAGACTGAGCGTCGTGGCACGGATGCTGTTGGCGGCAAGGGTGCCTGAGGCCACCGTCAGGTTCGACAACGTCTGGGTGTTGCCGACGGCACCCTGCAGGGTCACGGCGCCCTGCGTGAGAATCGTCAGCGCTCGCGGGCCATCGATGCTGCCCTGCACACCGATGTTCGCGGCGGTCGAGTTCAAGGTGCTGTCGCCTGCCAACGTGATGGGCGACACGTAGGTTTGCGATCCCGTGGATTGCACGATGCCGTTGAGGGTCGTGCCACCGGTATGGCCGAGCGTCAGCGAACCGTCGACATCGACGCCGTGCAGGCTCAGCCGGTTTCCGCCATTGCTGGTGACGTTGCCTGTACCGACGATCGACGCGATGTCGAGCACGCCGTTGCTCGGCGTCAGCGTGATCGACGCGTTGCCGGGCGTGACGCCGTCGAGCTTCACGGCATCGATCGATACGCCGCCTGCCGCGTCCACCTGCGCGCTACCGCCATCGGCCACCTCGAGTGCGCCGTGTGCGATCGATCCCGGCTGGAAGGTCAGCAGGTTGTCGGTGCCATTGAAGAGGACCGCCGTCGCATAACCACCGCCTGACGTGATACCACCCGAGATCGTGCCGATGTTCTGGATGCGCGCGCCCTGCTGGGTCACCACGCCGATGCCGGCGGCACCGTTGCCCGTGGCGTTTCCGCCCGCGACGAGTCCGATGTTGTCAAGCTGGAACCGGACGTTCTGGGCACGGATGCCGGCACCGGAAGCACCGTCGAGACCGCTCGCCTGTGCGCTGCCGCCAGCGCCGCCTACTCCACCGCGGATCGTGCCGCCGTTGGATACCACAGCGTCTGCACCGAAGAGCAACGCACCGTCGCCACCGCCACCGCCGCTACCGCCGAACGCGATGCCCGTGGCCTGCGATCCGCCGGCGCCGCCAGCGCCGCCCACGAGCGACGAACCCGCGACGACCTGGAGCTCATTACCGTCACCCAGGATAACGGCGCCCGTGCCGCCACCACCGCCGCCACCACCACCCGCCGCGCTGTTGGCAGTGGGAGCGCCACCCGTACCGCCCGCGCCGCCGGTGACGGGGGAACTCAACAGCACCGAGTAATTGGCGTTCGTATAGACACCCGCGCCGCCGCCACCGCCACCGCCAGGAACGTGAATATCGGGGGTGCCGTCTCCGCCGCGACCTCCCACGATGGGCTGCGTGGTGGAAAGGGTACCGACCGCGCCCCCAGCACCACCGGCGACGAAGACCGAGCCGTTATCGTTACCCGTGGCGCCCGCCCCACCCACTCCGCCGCTGGCGAGGTCACCGGCGAGAGGGAGGATGCCGGAACCGCCCGTATTCCATCGCGCGAAACCACCCTGACCATTACCCGCTCCACCCGCGCTCGCCCTGTCGATGATGGCCGCACCTCCTTGGGCGCTGCATGTCGTCGTGTCGGTCGGCTGGCAGACCTGGGCCATGGCCGGAACGCCCACGACCCATAGGCCGGTAGCCAGCATCGCGCCCCATAGCGGGCGCAGCCGCGGCGGGGCCGAACCGCCACCCTCCGTCCGGCCGGCACGCGACGACGAAAGCTCGGAAGCGACCTGCACGACACGCAGCGTTCCGTTCCATACGAGATGGTAAATGCGGTTCATCTGGATTCCCCTGTGACGCCAGCACCCCCTGCGGGGCTGGCGCGATGGCGCATCTTACCGTCGTTTGGGGTGGCCGGCAGGCAGGAAGCGCGGGGCGGCAGGGCCTACGGGGTGAAACGCTGGCGCAGGCGCGACACCACGGCGTGGTTGGCTTCCGCCAAGTCGCGGAATCCGCCGCTTATTTCCGCGTGTGTAGCCACGCGTTGCCAGTAAAGCTCTGCCCACTCCGCCGCGAGTTGCCAATACGGCAGGTCGGCCGGCGTGGGAACGGCTGGCTTGTAGTCGCGTGGCAACAGCGCTCCGCTCGAGCCAGGCCTGTATAGCATCGGCAACATGTCGTAATTGGGGGTGAGCTGAAACGGAAGTTGACCGTCGATGAAGAAGCTCAGATTGCCGAAGTGCATGTCGGTATTGCCGATCAGGCGACCGAACCACCAGCGTTGCCGAACGAGGTCCAGGGCACTCTCGCCTAGCCAACCGCCTTGCACCATGCGGGCGGTCGCGCGGGGCCAGTCATCGCGCTCACCGTCGTGAGCATCACTCCACGCCGCCAACGTCACGCAGCCTCGTCGGCCGTATGTGCCCACGCGATCGAAGCGGGATACCTCGAGACACAGGCGGCCCTGTGACCAGACGAGCTCGGTTCGGGCGCTGGGATTGCCATGCCCGGCCAGCAACTCACCGGCGATGTGTTCGGAGATCAACAAGTCGGCCCAACGACGCGCGGCGGGATGGTCATCCACCGGTTCGCTGAACTTCACGATGACGTGGCGAACGGTACCGTCCTCATCTTCTACGGTTGCAGTGAACTTCGGCTGTTCACCCGCTGCCGATGAACCCACGGGCTCGCCGGCAAGCGCCGCCCTCGCCAGTTCCGCGTAATGCACGTACCGGGAAGCGGAAGTGATTGGCTGAGGTTCCCATTGCAGTGCACGCTCAAGCGCAGCGTCCCCCAGGACGAAGTCGCCCGGCCCGTCTCCGCCACGAAGCAAGAGCGCCGCGAGCACCGCGTCGTCGTTCCAGCGCAGGATGTCAGACGGCAAATCGAGTTCACTCGACCACCGTTGTGCGAACTGGCGCCCCAGGAAGCCTTGCGGCCGCTGGTCGTCGAGGAACCATGGCACTCCGGGAAACAGCCCGTCGGCGAATTCATCGCGGAGCCAGTCGACAGAATGGGCTACGGTCACCAGGCTGCCGGCGCCATAGAGTGCGGTCAGGTGACCGAAGGCGACGGGTTGCCCTCGCGTGTCCAGGCGGAACAGTGGCCATTGGGTGCCGAGTCCACGCACGTCGCGCAAGGCGGCGTAGCGGGTGCGGCGTGCGCGGCCGATACGAGCTATGTGCACCCCGGCCTCGGCGAGTAAACGCGAGACCGTAGGCTGCGAGACACCCAGTGCTTCGCCCAGCTCGCGGGCACTCGCAGGCCCCCGCTGCCTCAGGGCATCAATCAGACGGCTGGCCTGCGGATGGATGTTCATGGATCTGAATAGATACATGAATAGATACTTTCACGCAATAGATAATTATTTCATGCACTTAATCTATTTATTCTCAATCAAGTGAATAGATATTTGAGTACTTTCCTACGGCATCAAGCACCGCGCGCAAACCGCGTAGGCGGCACCCCCACATATCGAGTGAACGCCACACTGAACGTGCTCGCCGAGCTATAGCCCACGCGCTCGGCCACCTCCGCGACATTGCCTTCCTTGTTACGCAGCAGGGTCTTCGCCAGGGCCATGCGCCACGCGAGCAGGTATTCCATCGGGGCGACACCCACCGCGCGATTGAAACGTTCGAAGAACGCCGAGCGCGAGAGTGCCGCCTCTTTCGCCAGCTGTGCCACCGTCCATGAACGCGTCGGGCTCTCGTGCATCCGCCGGATGGCGGTGGCGAGGCGCGTGTCGGCCAGGCCGCGAAGGAGACCGGGCGATGCGGACGTGCCCGCCGTGGATCGCAAGGCTTCGATGAAAAGCACTTCGAGCAGCCGCGCCAGGATCACGTCGCGGGCGGGTCGTTGCGCACGGGACTCTTCGCCCAGAAGCCGCACGAGCGTCGTCAGTCTCCATTCGCCACGCACGAGCACGAGTTCCGGCAGGAGCGAGACCAGCAACGCCGCATCCGGCGAGCCAAAGACGCAATGGCCGACCAGCATGCGCACCTCGGCAGGCACGTCCGTATCGCCCAGCCTGTATTCGCCGTCGTCCCGTTGAACGGGCACGGCTTGTGCTGTCCCCGGTTCCGGCGGATCGAGGCTCGTCACCGTGAAGCCTTGTGCCGAGGGGATCAACACGAAGTCGCCGTCCTGAAGGACGATCGCTTCGCGACCGTCGATCACCAGGCGGCACGACCCGTCCAGGATCACGCAATAGAAAGGCTGCCCGTGTTCCGCGCGGCGCACATGCCAACGGCCTGCCCCGCTGCTCACCTTCGAGAGCCGGGCGTCCGGCTGTAGCAGCGAGACGACTTCGGCGAGGGGATCGATCACGATCGGACTCCTGCAAACGTTTCCTGGACTTTACATCGTATCCAGTCCAGCAATGGAGGCCTATCGTTCCAGCCCTGCACACCCCCACAGGAGTCCTCCATGAAAACCGTCCTCATCACGGGATGCTCGTCCGGCTTCGGCCTGGAGATCGCCCGCTACTTCCTCGATCGCGACTGGAAGGTCATCGCCACCATGCGCACGCCGCGCGAGAATGTCCTGCCGCGTTCCGAGCACCTGCGCGTGATCGCCCTCGATGTCACGGACCCGGAAAGCATCCGTAAGGCCGTGGAAGCGGCCGGACCGATCGACGTACTGGTCAACAATGCCGGCATCGGCATGTTGAATGCGCTCGAAGGCACGCCGATGGAAACCACGCGGGAAATCTTCGAGACCAATACGTTCGGGACCATCGCCATGACGCAGGCGGTCGTGCCGCAGTTCCGGCAGCGGCAGTCCGGCGTGGTGGTGAACGTCACTTCGACCGTCACCCTGAGGCCGCTACCCCTGCTGTCCGTCTACACCGCGAGCAAGGTGGCGGTGAACGCGTTCACGGAATCGCTGGCCCTGGAGCTGGAGCCGTTCAACGTACGCGTGCGGCTGGTGCTGCCGGGACGCGCACCGGATACGCGCTTCGCCGAAAACGGGCAGACCCGCATGCAGCATGGCTTTCCCGAACCCTATGCCGGCTTCGCGCAGCGCATTTTCGAGGGATGGGCGGAGTCGACCGAGATCACCCGATCCGTGGACGTGGCGGAAGCCGTATGGCGGGCGGCAACCGATCCGTCGAGCCCGATGCGCATCCCCGCGGGAGCCGACGCCGTGCGATGGGCTAACGAGGCGTGATGGCCGTGCCGCATGCCATGGCATCGGATCGCGGAAGCGCCGACCGGCGACGCAGGTGGCCCTCGCCCCATAGGCGCACGGATTCGATGATCGGCAGCAGCGTCTGCCCGTAGGGCGTCAGTTGGTAGATCACCGGCGCGGGGACCGCGCCGGTGGGCGTCCGCACGACGATGCCATCGGCCTCGAGTTCGCGCAGCTGCTCGGCCAGCACCTTGTGCGAGATCGGCGCGGCGCGCCGTTCCAGCCCGGCGAAGTGCAACTCGCCATGCGCGAGCCAATACAGGATCGTCAGCTTCCACTTGCCGCCGATGGCCGCAAACGCCGCCGACAGCGGACAGCCTTCGATCGGCGCACGGTTACCTGCAGGTGCCTTCTTGTTCATGGTCCCCTCGCGCTCGCATCCTTCCCGCATCGCGCCGACCGGGAAAGACCATGCAAAACACCCTGCGAATCCGCTTCGGCAGTGCGTTGCTCATGCTGGCATGGCTGACTATGTACGCGTTGGCGATGCCGGCGCAAGCCGGTTCCGGCGCCGCCCCGCCAGACGGACAGCACGATTTCGACTGGGAAATCGGCACATGGAAGACCGACCTGCGCCGCCTGGCCAAGCCATTGTCGGGGTCGAGCGAGTGGGTGGAGTACAGCGGGACCAGCGTCATCCGGAAGGTGCTCGACGGCCGGGCGAATCTGGTCGAGTTGCGTGTGGAAGGGCCAGCCGGACGTATCGAAGGCGTGAGCCTGCGCCTTTACAACCCGCAGGTCAGGCAGTGGAGCTTGAATTACGCGAGCGTGCGCAATGGAACCATGACGCAGCCGGTGTACGGGCGTTTCCATGAGGGGCGCGGGGAGTTCTTCGGACAGGACAGCCTCGATGGGCGGGCGATCCTGGTGCGCTTCGTCATATCGAAGGTGTCGGATGATTCGGCGCGGTTCGAGCAGGCGTATTCGGCGGATGGCGGACGTACGTGGGAGACGAATTGGGTGGCGGTGGATACGCGCGTCGCCTCCATCCCAACGCCCGGGAAGCCGTGATAATGTCCGGAGGCCTCCACCACCGCGAGATGCAGCGAAGTGAATCCCCGACCGATCGACGTGGCTGTCATCGGCGGCGGCCAGACCGGGCTCACGCTGGGATACTTCCTGAAGCGACGGCGCTTGGACTTCGTCATCTTCGACGACGCCGACGCACCCGGCGGTGCGTGGCGACGCGCATGGCCTTCGTTACGCCTGTTCTCGCCGGCCGCCTATAGCTCGATCGCCGGGTGGCCCATGCCCTCTCGCAGCGGGGTCAACCCGAGCCGCGATGATGTGATCGGCTATCTCACCGAATACGAATCCCGTTACGCGTTGCCCCTATGTCGTCCCTGCCCCGTGCAGGCACTGATTCGCGAAGGCGATCGTTACCGTGTGGTCACAGACAAGGATACGTGGAGCGCTCGCGCCGTGATCCTCGCGACGGGCACCTGGCGCCACCCCTATGTGCCTGACTACCCGGGACGCGAACGCTTCGCAGGGACGCAAGTGCACTCCGCGCACTACACGGGGACGGAACCATTCCGCCATCAACGGGTGCTCGTCGTCGGGGGCGGCAATTCGGGGGCACAGATCCTCGCCGAGCTATCGCTCGTCGCGACGACCACGTGGGTCACGCCGGAAGAACCCCGCTTCCTTCCCGACGAGGTGGACGGCCGCGCGCTGTTCGAGCAAGCCACGGCACGCTGGCGGGCCCAGCAGGCGGGAGAGACCATCCCGCCGGGCCAGAGCCTGGGCGATATCGTCATGGTGCCGCCCGTGAAGGAGGCCCGCGCTCGCGGCGACCTCGTAGCAAGGAGGCCGTTCGTAGCGATCGACGAAGCCGGCGTCGTCTGGCCGGATGGAAAGCACGAGAGCTTCGACGCGATTATCTGGTGTACGGGATTCCGGCCGGCGACCGACTTGCTCGAGCCGATGGGCATCGTGTCCAGCGATGGCCGCGTACGTGTCGAGGGCGGCCGCGCACTGGACGTGCCTGGTTTATGGCTGGCGGGATACGGTGATTGGACGGGGCCTGCGTCGGCCACGCTGATGGGGATTACCCGTTATGCGCGAGACACGGTGGATGAGGTTGTTGCGTATCTTTCGGCTTAGAGCGCTTCACTCAGATAACCAAGGCTTGCTTGCTCGCCTGCCATGTAATCCACGCGAAGGCGCCGCCTCGCCAACAGTCGAGACGGCGCCTGTTCATGAACCCGAATCTTCGTCAGCGGATTCACCAGCGCTTACGGCTGTCGCCTTGGCCTGATCAGACACCGGCAAGGAACTTACATTACTGGGCGTGTTCGGGAGATCGGGTTTCCGCTTCGGCTGCACCGTCGGCGGGCGGCGTGGCCTTGATCCCAGCTCCTTGTGCGTCTGGTCGTTGACGATCGCCAGGTCACGCAACAGTTGCTGGTCGTACAGAGGATCGGGGGTGGGTAGCTTTTGGACTGGGATAAGCGAGGACGGAGGTGCGCCTTCGTCGTTCTCGTGGTCGTCTTCCTTTCGCATACGATCTCCATGGTTACGGGTGTTTCAGAGACGAACGCCGACCTGCGTTCGTCTCCCTGCTCTTACATCCTCATGACGGGCCCGCTCACGGACTGCGCCTGGTTCTCGGCTTGGGTGCGTTCCAGGGATCGCTGCTGGGTCTGTGCCAGTTCCTGCTGATGCCCCTGGAATTGCTGCATGGCTTCGGGCCACTTCGCGCCGCTCTGTTCCAACGGTGTGTTGGCTTCCGCCGTCGGCACTTTCGTGGTCAGGTCGAAGACGTGGTCCTTTCGCCCTGCCGGGGTCTGCGAGGCCCATAGCGCTTTACCATCGGTCGATAGGGCGATCCGGTCGACGTGACTGAGACCGTCGGCGCGGGCCTGTACGGTCAAGGCCGACGCGATGTTGTCGGTGTATTGATCCGGCGAGCGGTTGAGGCTCTTGTCCAGTTCGACCACGTGTCCCCGGATTTCCTTGAAGAGGGCATGGTCGGGATGGTTGGGATCGTCCAGACGTGTCGGCACCGCGGGTGCGACGGATGGATGATCGAGGGCGGCGGTGTCCACGCCCTTCTTCAGGCCTTGGGCTACGCGCTCCGAAGCATCCAGTTCCTCGCGAAGGTTCTCGTCCGCGGAGCGGGTTCCAAGGAGCGTGTCACGGGACCACTCGCGGTCACGGCCGTGCGTGTAGGTGTGCCCGTCCGATGCGAGGATCTGATCGGCTGGCCTCGCCACGGCATGCACGACAGCCTCGGGCATGGGCCCATGGCGACTCCACCCTTCCCGCTCGTAGGCTAGCTGATAGCGTTGCGCGACACCGAGCGGCGACTCCGCGACGTTTTGCTGGATCGTCCTTTCGGCAAGTCGATCCAGTTCCGCCGCACGTTGGGGATTGGCCACCTCCACATGGGAGCGGGTCATGCCATGTTCGAGCCTTTGGTCCGTGACCTGCCGGGTCCACTGGTGCGTTTGCGCCTGGTGCGTCCAGGGCGCTTCGCGGAGGCTGGGCGTGTCGTTTGGCGACGCGGGCTGGACGAAGGGATCGCGTGCCGGATAATCGTTGCCCAAAGCCAGCTCGACCGCCGTGTTGCTGGCCTGGTACGACAACTGGCTGGACAGGGCGGCATCCGCGACCAGTCGCTGTCCGCGCGGATGATCCGGCAGGGGCGGAACGTCGATCGTCCATCCCTGCCGGTCGTCGTGGTGCCAGGTATTGCCATGCGAATCGCTTTGATTGCGGATGCGGTACTGATCGTAGGCATCGGCAATCTTGTCGCCCGCGACGAAGCCGGCGACGCCGCCGATGGCACCGGTGACGAACATGCCCGGGCCGGATTCGATGCCCAGGGCGGCACCGGCTGACATGAGGGATTGGGCGCCGGCGATGCCGGCGAGGTTGCGGCCGCCGAAGTGAAACAGGGCAGACTGGGCCGCGGGAACGTTCCCGCTGTTCAATTGGGTCTTCGTCTTGTCAAGCGTCACAACAGTGTCTGCCGCCATTGCCGCGCCCGCGGTCCATGTGACAGCCCTAGGTGCAAAAGGCACCGACTTACCGGCGGCTCGCATCTCATCCAGAGTCGCGGCGGGGTATGCGGCGCGGCTAGATCTCGTCCCGGCATGCCCCGTCTCGACGGACTTCCAATCAAGACCGTGGTTGCCGGTCATATCGGTGGCATGGGATGGAGGTAGTCCCGCGCTCGCCACGCGACGCGGCACCAGTTCCGTGTTGGTTCCGCTCGGCTCACCACGCACGCTTTCACGTGGATCCAATCTAAAGACGACGCTTCCTTCCGTGGACCGATGAATTACGTTGAGTCGTCGATCTGTCGGCTCGAACTCCTTCTGGAGGTACGGCTCGTCGCGGAGCGCATTGCAGTAATCGCGCATGAGATTTCCGCAGCGGATCGACAGTCCATCACGCAGATACCCACCTCCGACGTCCGAATGGGATCCGGGTACCATCACGTTCAAAAATCGGCCGTCTGCGGAAAGACCAGGGGGAATGATCTGGTCCGATGGAAACAATGCTCGGAGTTCATCGGCTGCTGTGATCTGAAATCCCGACACTACGGACGGTGGCAGGCGTCGATCGAATTGCATGGGCACCCCCGTTGCGACGGGGTCAAACAGGCCCACGGTCTGGACCGTTTTCCCGGGCTCAACAAGATGCTTTGCATAGCTGAAGGTTCCGTCGGGAGACGTAATTTCACTATCCAGATCAGGGATGCCCTTTTCGTGGAGCAACCTGGCAAAGCCAGGAACTTGGCTTGCACCTCGACTAAAGCCGATGCTATGCACCCGAATCACCGACGCGGGGTCATCTCGCAGCCACTGATTCGTCTGACGCACAAGTTCTTCGTACGCGTTCGCGATATTCGATTCATAACTAGACCCGGAAATCGAATCATGGGCGGACGTCAAGATGTCACCCTTAGTACCGGGGCCTACGACGTAATGCGACAAGACCTGGGCTCGCCCGAACCTATTAATCTCTTCAAGCTCGTCGTCGATCCTGGCAACATTGGTTCCATGTGCCGGATCCGAATACTTATTGTTTCCCGTTCCATCAAACGCGACAAGAAACATCTTTTCATGAAGCCTGTCCGCGTGAACGAGAATGGGAGCCCTGAGCCGACTTAGTTGGTCGGCAGCATCCTTGTACTGGGCAAGTACATCAGGCGTGGCAAAATCGTGGCCGACTCCGTCATTAGGAGCGCCATCAATGGAATAACGAGTCATCACGAGCTCTCCTAGCTCAGTATGTGCAAGTCCATGCAAGGATCAGGTCATCACGAAAGTGACTATGACTATTGCCCGGAATCTGTTCTTGTTCCGTAGCAACAAGTGCTCTCATGAAAATGTTCAAGGTACGGTCGTTAACTTCGACCATGATGTGCGGACTGACGGGATGAACAGACTTAGCCTTCAGCCATTCTTCCTTCACCTGATCCCGGCCGACCAGGTGAAGAATCACCCTGTCCGCAAACAACTTATCTAGATCGACAGATGCTGCGTGACGATCGCCATCCGATGATGTCCATTCAATTTGAACGGCACCAGGGAAAGTTCTCCCGTCGGTCGGGATGATTCCGTGCCTACCGCTCCATTTCTCTCGCCAGTTCTCGAACGGTGGCGCACCGGATGGCTTGTCAAGGATCTCGCCCGCATAACCGTATCGGCGAGTGCCGAACTGGTGTCCGTTATAGAGAATGCTGCACTCCAGTGTGTTGAAACAAACCGCATTGAAAGAGTGCGAATGGAAGCGCAGTGGCCATGGATCCTTTCCGTACAGGGGTCCAGCGAGCTCAAGATTCGGCGTAAATTTCATACGTGACCTTCCATATCATCTAACGTCATGTTGAGGACCGTTCGAACAGCTTGCCTGTGCTGTTGCATACAGCGATAGCCATTCGAAGCACAGGTCACCACTAGCTATCTTGTAGAGCACCAAATGCCTCGGGCAAATTGACTGATCCGCACAAGTCATAGGTACGACTCCAGGCAAGGATCAAATCATCTCTAAAGTGGCTTCTGTCGTTTCCGGGTATTTGTTCAATTTCCGTAGCGACCATCGCCCTCATGTAGAGGCTTATAGTCCTATCGTTCACTTCAGCGAGAATGTGTGGACTAACCGGATCAATCGATGTCGCGCTAAGCCACGCCTCATTGACCTCATTGCGAGTAACCTCATGAAGAACAATCCGGTCCTTGAACACCTCACCCAAGTCAAGCGACATAGCGTAATCACGTCCGTCAAGCGATGTCCATTCGATATCGAGAGGTGTCGAGAAGGTCCGCCCCTCAACGAGGGACGCCGCGTGATGGGCTATCCACCGATCTCTCCATGGTCCAAGTGGCGCGGGTCCGGAAGGTTTATCGTAGTACATGCCGTCATAGCCGACTTCCCGGGTACCAAACTGGCGCCGGCAGTAAATGATGCTGCAGGCACGCGTGTTGAAACATACAGCGCCGAAGCTGTGTGTATGAAAGCGCAGCGGCCACGGATCTTTTCCGTACAGCGGCCCGGCGAGTTCGCGGTCCGTCGTGTGCGATATCTGCTTTTCCATAGCAACTACTTCCTTGTCGATATTACTTGTAGTCAAGCCGATAGTTAGCACGACGGAATCCGACGACGCCGGCTGCCAGAGAGCCTAGAAGCACTGCCAGGTATGGCATGCCCCTGAAGTTAATACCAAGGCATATGTTTATAGCCAAGCAAAGAATGACAGCAAGCGCTAAGAAACTCTTGCCGGGCCCCGCCTCAATCGATTCGAGCGCCCATCGGAGGCCTTCGACGGTGCTCAGACGGACGTACCCGTCGGTGGAGCGATGGACGACATTGAGCTGCCGGCTTAAGGGCACATGTTCCTTGCCTAAGAACGGCTCATGACAGAGTGAATTGCAATAGTCCCGCATGAGATTTCCGCAACGAATTGATATTCCGTCACGGAGATAGCCACCACCGATATCGGAATGTGCGCCCGGAACGCGAAGGTTAAGGAAGCGGCCATCTTCCGATTGACCGGGCGGGATCAGCTGGTCAGAGGCGAACGAGACCCGAAACTCATCCGCCGCCGTAATCTGGAGGCCCGAGACGACCGAGGGCGGCAACCGACGATCGGCTTCCGCCGGAATGGTGACCGCGACGGGGTCCAGAAGAGCCACCGTCTGGACGATCCGACATGAATCCACGAGATTTCGAGCGTAGGTAATGGTTCCTTCACCGGCTGCGACCTTGCTAGTCAAGTCTGGAATTCCGAGGTCGTGCAACAACTTCGCGAAACCGGGAATGTGACCTGCGCCTTGACCGAATCCCAGGCTATGCACCCGTATCACAGTATCGGGATCATCCCTGATCCATCTATTTGCCTGATTAACGAGTGCGTTGTAAGCCGCCCTTATGGTCGATTCATAGCTCGACCCACGAACGATGTCACGGCCTCCTCTCAGCCATCTTCTACGAGTCACCGCGGCTTCAACGTAGTACGGCACGATATGATCAAGCACGAGGCTTTTGGCACGATTCATCTGATCGTGGATCTTCCCAACGTTGCTGGCGTACTCCGGGCCCAAGAACTCGTGGTTTTCCGCTCCGTCAAACGCGATGACGAATAGCCTCTCATGTGTACCGATTGTGGGTATAGGAAAAATCGCCAGGAATTGGTCCAGCGAGTTCTTCGCATCGTTGTACTTGGCAAGGTCGAGTGGAGTCGCAGGACGGTGGCCCAACATCGCACGATTTTTGTAATTGATATCCATCTTAGACAAAGATCACCTCATCCATTCGACAACGCACCAATTTCAACCTTAGGCAACAACTTCGCCCTGAACCGCTTATCCTTGTAATACCTGATCTTCTCGCACTTCACCGGATGCGCGATGCCTTCGTAGAGAATCACCTCCTTATCGGTTCCCATCGCCTTGAGCTCCTGCGGCAGCATCAGCGCCCGGCGTTCGTCGGACCGACTGCGTGACACGTCCCTGCCCTTCGACACGCTCTCCTTGGACACCGTCGTATAGCCGAGCATGTCCGAATAGTCGTTCGCGTCCTGTTGTTCGCGCGGCGCGAAGATGATCTGCAAGGCATGGTTGGTGATGATCGTCCGCGAGATGTCCTTCCCGTACGTCGCATCCAGCTGCGCCATGCTCTGGATGATGGGCAACAGGCGCAGGTTGTACCCGGCCATGTACGACACCGAACTCGCCAGGATGTCGACCTTGCCGATGGCGGTGAACTCGTCCATCAGCAGAAGGCACTGATGTTTGAGTTCGGGATTGGTCTGCGGCAGTTCCCGCGTGTTGACGTTGATCAGCTGGCTGAAGAACAGATTGACGATCAGGCGGCTCTCGGCCAGCTTGTTCGGCTGGATACCGATGTAGATGGTCATCTTCTTCTTGCGCACGTCCGTGAGCAGGAAGTCGTTGCAGCTCGTGGCCGCGTCCAGCACCGGGTTGATCCATGCATTCAGCGGCTCCCTGAAGCTGCCCATGATCGATGCGAAGGTCTCGTCCGCCTGTGACAGCAGGTTGGCGAAGGCGGCCTTGGCATCCGTACTGAGGAAGTCTTGGCTCGACAGACGCTCCAGGTACTCGCGCAAGCTACCGCCGTCGCTGGTCGAAAGCCGGAAGATCCCACCCAGCGTGGGGAAGTGCAGTTCGCCGAAGGGGCTATCGTCCTTCGCGGCGGCATCCAGGTTCTCGAACAGATAGAGGGCAAAGGCCGTGAACGCATTCCGCGCCTGACTGATCCAGAACTTCTGGTCGCCGTTGCCGTCTGGGTACAGCATGGCCGCGATGGACTGGATATCGGATATGCGAAAGGCGGGATCGGCCGAGACGTAGTGCAAGGGGTTCCAGCGATGGGTCCGCCGATCCTCCGCGAACGGGTTGAACAGGTAGATATCCTGCCCCTGTGACTTGCGCCATCCGCTGGTCAGGTCGAAGTTCTCCTGCTTGATGTCCAGGACCACGACGGACCCCTGATATTCAAGGAGATTGGGAATGACCACACCGACGCCCTTGCCCGATCGGGTCGGTGCGGCGAGGATCACGAACTGCTGTCCGCTGAGCCGAATCAGCTTCTTGCCGAATTTACCTACGACGATGCCGTCAGGCGAATCGTTGAACAGACCTTCCTTCTCGAGATCACGACGCGTGGCGAAGCGGGCATCGCCGTGGAGGTTGCGCGACTTCGATTTCAGCAACAGGACGACACACGCGATCCACGCCAGCGCAGGTAAGCCGAAGCCGACGATGCCACCGAACTTGATCTTCCACACGTAGGGCGCGAACTGCGGGTACGCCATCGCGTTGTAGTAGCCCCACCAGAGCCGCCACGTGATCGGGGCATCGACGCCGATCAGCAGGAGGGTCAGGTAACCCGAGAGGTAGAGGCCACCGCAGAGGGCGGCCAGCAGGATGACCATCGCGAGGATGATCTTGTTCGATCCAGTCACTTAATGGCGCTCCGTGCCAGTGGGAAGGGGGCGGAGTTTAGCCAACTTTTGGTGGCATGGATCAACGTGAGGAAAGTTCTCACGCGATAGGCAAATCGTGCCCTTCACTACTCCGCTTCCATGCATGCGGAAGCGGCGTTGAAGTGGTTCGCGTCCCTGGCCTGTTCCCACGACATGCGCGCATGCGCGTGTGCCGTGCACTGCACACCCATGTGCATTAACCCGCCGATGGCTTCGAGCGATAGCGCCAACCGCGCGCAGTCCACACTGTCCGATTCATGCACGAGATCCGCGAGGAAGCCGGTAAGACCACGGGCGTACTGCAACCACTCGGTCGCGTCATTGAGCAGGTCGTGCGCCGACGCTTCGGGGTCGATGTAGTGGCGCGCGCGTCCATCCGCGCGGGGGGTGTCGTAACCAGGCATGAGCATTCCTTGGAAGTATTCGCCGCCGCCGTCCAGGTGCGGCACGCCACGCACAGCGCAACGTGCCGCGGATCGAACGGACTCGCGGGTTCAGCGGCTGCCCGAGGCCGGGCGCCGGGTGGCGTGATTGATGAAGTGGACGCGGCGTCAGCCGGTTTCAGTAGCTCGCACGGGCGCTTGCCCCATAGGTGCGGCCAAGAAACGTCTCAGATGAGGGGCTGAATCCGCAGTTCGTCAACCGCGTCTGCGAGGTCGGCAGACCGCCCGGTGACCGGTGGGGATGTCGCCGGGGGGATTCGGCGGGCGAGCGGGTGCCGTATGATCGGTGGTAGCCACAGATCGACTCCTAGTAAGTTATTTGTGGTCAGCAGGTCAGGGGTGTTGGTAGCACCCTTGGCCTGCGCTTTCATCGTACTTGCCGATGGTTGTCCGCCAGATGCAGTCACAGCGCGCGGGCAACGGCACGACCCTAACAAAACATCTTATGGTTGTCTGTAGGCGCACGTGCGTCACGGGCGAATTGCCCAGTTCACCTAGCGGTGGGCGCGGGGCTCGCACGGACTGCATGAGGAATTGCGCACGAGCCTTTCCTCATTCGGACCAAGTTCCGGCTTTCTCATTGCTATCGCTGAGCCGATCCAGTTACTCCGGCGAGATAACGATGATGCAGCAAAGCACCTCACCCCACCTGCGCGCTCGGCTTGGGCAGATCCACCTGCACGAGCAGTCCATGCGGCGCGACGGGTAACAGACGGATGCTGCCGCCATGGCCGCGCATGACGTCGCGCGCAATCGCCAGGCCCAGGCCCGTGCCGCCGGTAGTCCGGTTGCGCGATCCCTCCAGGCGTTGAAAGGGGGCGAAGGCACGCTCGACCTGTTCAGGCGCGATGCCCGGCCCATCATCGCTGATGGCGATACCGATGGAATCCGTGTGGTCACTCAGCTCGACCGTGACGTGCCTGGCGTACTTACAGCCATTCTCAATGAGGTTGGCGAGTGCACGGCGCATGGCCACCGGTTGGCAGGGAAGCTGCGCGTGGTCAGGCCCGCGATAGTCGACCCACCCTCCCGCATCGCAAGCGTTGTCGCATAGGCTGATCAGCAAGGCAGCTATGTCCACCGGGCTATGCGCCTCGGACGTGGCCTCCCCACCGGCGAATGCCAGGGTGCTGTTGATCATGGCGTCCATCTCGGCGATGTCGGCAAGGAGCTGCCGCTGTTGCGGTTCGTCATCGACGTATTCCGCAAAGATCCGTAGGCGCGTGAGCGGCGTGCGCAGGTCGTGCGCGATCGCCGCCAGCATGTGGGTCCGCTCGTCGACGAACTGCTTCAGCCGAAGCTGCATCTCATTGAACGTCCGTGCGATCGAGGCGTACTCCGGGATGGACATATCACCGATGAGGGTAGGCTTGCGCTCCCTTCCCAGGCGCTCGGCGGCCTCGCTCAGCCGCGTCAATGGCCGAACCAGCCGGCGTGCCATCCATAGCGACAGGATGCCGACGAATAGCAGCGTGACGATGATGATCGCAATGTTCCTGAAGCGGCGCGTGGCCGCTTTCTCGTCCAGATTCTGCGAGATCACCAGCCAGCGCGAGCCGCCCAGATCGATGGCGATACGGAAACTTCGCAGTATCGCGATATCCGGCTGCATGCGATTGCGCGCGACGTTGACGAGGCGCGTCGGCAGACTGGCAGCCAGAACCACCAGGGTGCCGGTCTCCAGGTCGATGTCGGTGGACGTGATTTCCGCACTTGCCCGGATATCGGCTGGATCGACTCCGATTTGCGGCGCGATACCTCGCACGATCGACGTCAGAAGCTCGGATGATGTGCCAGGCGCCGGCTCCGAGACATGCGGGTTCGTCAGCGAGAGCGTTCCACCGGCAAGCGTGGTGGCTACGATCTTCGTTGCCGCCGGAGACGCCGGCTCGATACGAAACCTCAACCACCCCGACGACGCGAGCGAGTCAAGCTTCTTCTGTTGTTCTTCGATCCGCGTGTTGCGCGCCACCCGAACGGCCTCCACCGTGCGATCGGATAACCATTGACCGTCGATGAGAATGAAGCTCGGTGGCGGCACCAGCCGCTTAAGCATGTTCTGGAACAACTCGATAGACACCTGCGACAGCAGGATCACGATGACGATGCGCGACGTCAGCCCAAACTTTGGACGCCAGCGAAACGTCATTCCGTCTGGCCGTCCACTTCGGAGCTGACATCGGCGGCGAAAAAATAGCCGCCATTGCGAACCGTCTTGATCAGCACCGGATCGAGGGGACTGGTCTCGATCTTTCGCCGAAGCCGACTGATCTGCACATCGATACTGCGGTCGAACGGATTGCTGTTGCGTCCGCGCGCCAGGTCCATAAGACGATCACGACTCAGTATCTGCTGCGGATGTTCCACGAAAGCCAGCAGAAGATCGAACTCCCCGCTGGTCAGATCGGTAAGCATGCCTGTGGGTGACTTCAGGCTGCGATGGCTGACATTGATTGTCCAGTCGGCGAAACGATAGACAGGCCGCTTCCTCTGCGCCTGATCCGCCTTGACGTAGGTCCGACGCAGCACGGCGCGGATACGGGCGATCAGTTCCCGCGGATTGAAGGGCTTGACGATGTAGTCGTCGGCGCCCAGTTCCAGGCCGACCACGCGATCGGTCTCCCCGTCCATGGCCGTCAGGAGGATGACCGGGATCGGCCGCTCCGGGTTCTGCAACTGCCGGCACAGGGAGAATCCGCTCTCGCCAGGCAGCATCACATCCAGCACGATGAGGTCGGCGGCCTCGCGGCTCAGAGCGTCGAACATCTGAACGCCATCCCCAGCCACGGTGACATACATGCCGTGATCACCGAGGAACCGGGCCAACATCGCACGGATGCGCTGATCGTCATCGACGATCAACACGTGCGGCTGGTGAGTGACTGATGCGCTGGCCTTCATGGCCGGACGATAACCCAGTCCGGCAGCCCGCGACACGGCTGAAACATACTGAAACGATTTGCAAGGCCCAAGTCATCGTCCACGGCGGGCGGCCACCTAGAGTCCAGGCCTCCGTTATCCCCAAGGATGCTGACCATGAAGAACCTGATCCCACTCCTGCGCGCGGCCCCGGGGGCATGCGCCATGGGAATAGCTTTATTCGTGACGACTACTCCGGCATGGGCGCAAACAGCCCCGCAGTCCACGCAGGAGGGCGATTGGAATGTGGTCGCCGGGCTCGGTGTCCTGCGCACGCCGATCTTCCCCGGCGCGTCCAAAAGCCAGATTCGTCCCGCTCCTTATTTGTCGATCGATTATGGCGACCGCTTCTTCGTGCGCGGCCCCGTTGTCGGAGTGAACCTGTTCCGCTTCGGCCAGAACGATCGCTTTCGGCTGGGGGTGATGACACGCATCACGCCGGAAGCCGAATGGGACGAATCCGACGATCGTGCACTGCACGGTCTGGGCAAGATCAGTGGCGGCATCGATGCGGGCGTGTTCGGCAGCTACCGGACCGAATCATGGTTCGCTGAACTGGCGGCCACGCGTGGCGCCGTCCTCAGAAAGGAGCACGGTGAAAGCAGCACGCGTGGCAGCGGAACGGCCGTCCAGCTTGGGTTCGGCTATACCATGCGCCTTGCGTCCCATCTCCGCTGGATGACACAGGTAAGCACACAGTGGGCGGACGCGACCCGTACGCGCACCTATTTCGGAGTCTCGCAGGCGCAATCCCTGGCCACGGAGTTGCAGCCCTACCGGCCCAGCGCCGGGATCACCAGCTACGGGGTGACGACGACGCTGAACTACGCCTTCGGCAAGCGTTGGACTCTCACCGGCTTGGTCAAGTACGAGCGGTTGACAGGCGACGCCAAGAGCAGCCCCATCGTCACTGCCAACGGCAGGACGAATCAGGTCTCCACAGGCGTGTTCCTCGGGTATCAATTCTGATGTTGGGCCGGAAGTGCGGAGGCATCGGACGGCCCAGCTGGGTGCGGTTGAAATGGTTGTACGGCGGGCTTGGGAGACCGCCGCGCAAGCCTGGTTCGCACAGCCCGGTCGACGGGTGGGGCGAGCTGGCTGCTTTCGTGCTGCTGGTGAGGCTGACCCTCGATCATCGTGCGACGGAGCCGGTACGCATTGTTTGTGAAGAGCGCATTCTTCGGGATGCGCGGCGGCTTGCGTCTATGGGGTTCTTTGAGGTCTTTGCTGTGCGTTCCGCTCCCCTGCGCGCCATGCTTGAGGGTGAGGGGGTGATTAGGCGAAGTTGATGGTGTCCGAGAATTCGATGTGGGCGTCGTGGATGGTGAAGCGCGTGCCTTCGACTTTACATTTTCCATGGCTATGAAAGTCGCTATATTTGCAACCGGTCACGGTCTCCAGGGGGCGACCGACCAATTCGGAGCTTCACATGGAGAGCGAGACTTCGCTTAGTTTCTTCGAACTGACCCGCCGGCTGAATGCCATGCCGGAATTTGAAGCTGCTACGCCAGCGTCGCAGCGACGTGCGAAGCTGGGATTCGCCGTGTCAATTGTCGCATTCTGCGTCGCGTTCTTGATAACACGAATCGGTATTCCAGCATCGGTCCAAATCGTGGTGCTGTATGCATTGCTAGCCTCTGAAATCGCTGGCATCTGCATCAATATATGGAACTCACGGAGCGAGTTCTATGACTTACGTGAACCACTGAATAACTTTGCTCGTCAGCTGGATCACGACTTGCCTCATCATTATGAGTTAGTCGACTGGCTCGCACGCCAACCCACTCGCCTTCTGGAGCGCCACGCGTCGATGGCCCAGTTCCGGCGTGAACGCTTCAATCAGAAACTTCCGTTGGTGGCTGGCAACATACCCACTCTCGGAATCCTTCCCGTCGTAGTGGCAATTTACCTTCAGGCCCGCGAGTATGCAGCGAGCCGCCATCTGAGTTGGATAGACTTTTTGGCGGGCCTCGCCATTGCTTTGATATATGTTTTGACATGGATGGTAGCTCTTATGAAGAGCCGTCTCGAGGCCATGGATATGTACCTGAGGATTGCACTGGATCAGAAGCGATCTAGCCCGTCGACTGGTCGTAGCCCAGTGCTTCCCGTTCGATGAAGGGAAGCGCATATGTTTCAGTTAAGAACGTTGAAAATAGGATCATCCAAATTCCGCTAACGCCTATCTGCCCATGAACGACCTCTCCAGCAAGGTAAGCAGGATGCCTTGGTTGTCCTTTGATCTGCCGTACACTTTCATGCTGCCTTCGCTCCCGCCCTTTAATAATATGCGACGTGTCGCGTGGCAAGACCGCTAGTTGAGATCAGAAGTGAATTGAGGCACTCGCTTATTTCCCGAACCCAACTAACGCCTTTTCGAACATGCCTACGAGCTACCCCTGTTCACCCTCAGTGAGACCATGCATATGCCGGCGAAGCCGCGTGGCGTGCAGGATGGATGAGCCCTCAACCACCCATCTTGCAAAGCCCCGACACCGAGAAGCTTAGGACGAAGGCTCAATTTTCTTCCGCCAGATGTCATAGAGTTCCTGCAACCTTTCTCCCGTTCTTTCGGTCGGAGAGGTCAGCGGTCTTTTCACTTGGCCGCCATCGAAGCTGCGCTTGAACACGGCACAACTACCTGACCAGGTGCGAGGTCTGGATAGCGAATTGATAGTCGTATCCTGCCGCCTGGACTTCCTACGGATGTGCCCAACTGATGGCCGCGGAACAGAACCCCGGCTCGTTGTCGTTAGATCCGCAATAGCGCCTCGGGCAGGCGGGGGGGGGCATCGGGCTCGGGACGGAACTTGGCTTTCGCTCGCGGGGAGTCATGACCACCATTGCAGTTCGTAGACCTTCACGGATTCAAGAACCAGCCCCCAACGATGAATCGGTCCAGAATGCGAAGTCGCCGATGCCGGCCAGCTAGCGATGAGCGTAGAGCGACCCACGCGGGGCGGCGCAATATCCCGGCTAGTCAACTCGCCCTTACGGTTAAAACCCGCGTAAGCATCACAACTGTAGGAACGCTTTGAATTCAACGCGAGTATTGAGATACTTCTCACTGTAAGTGGAGGGGGTCTCATGGCTGACGATCGAATCGCGACCAAAGCGACGGGTACGACTTTGTCTACGGCGAATGGGTACAGCTCATTAGCCGCGGGGCTTCAGCGTGTTATGGATGAATATGCGGATGCTGTCAGGCGCGGATTCGCCGGACATCCCCTTGCAAACTTTATAAGAAATGATCTAAAGCGGTTGGTCCTGTCACAACTCGATGCACCAAAAGATAGCTTTGTCGTGAAAGGAAGCTGCGGCCAAGGAACTTGGGCAAGGGGTCCTTGGGTCGGTATTTTCGATCCAATTATCACGACGTCAGCCCAATCAGGCTATTACGGATGCTTCCTTTTCCGCGAAGACATGAAAGGCGTGTACCTCACCCTCACACAGGCGGTGACCGAAGCTAAGCTTGCTTATCGAGCTGATGCGAGAACAGCGCTCAAAGCTCGAGCCGCACATTTTCGGGCGATGCTCGGTAGCGATTTCGGTCGCTTCAGTGTCACCGATATTGATCTAGCTCCGTCGAGTAGAAACAACGATACTTCTTTCTACGAAGCCGGAACCATCTGCGCCACGTTCTATTCGAGTGGAAGCATTCCGGATAACACAACAATCGCGGCTGACCTTCGAGCACTACTTGTTCTATATGAGCGATTAGCCTCTAGCGATGTTGTAGTTACGGCGGTCCCGGATGAGTATCAATCGCTAACATCTGAAACTGAGTTCGAGGATGCCTCTCGGCGGCGCCTGCATGAGCGAATTGAACGCAATCAACGGTTAGTCAATAGGGTTAAAGAAGCTCACGGAAGCACCTGCGAAGCATGCGGCTTGAACTTTAAGGAGTTCTACGGCGAACTCGGCGAAGGTTACATAGAGGCTCACCATCTCCGACCAATGTCCACGCTCGCAAAGGCTAGAGTCGAGATGGATCCCATGCGAGATTTCGCGGTCCTTTGCGCCAACTGCCATAGGATGATCCATCGCTCGGAACATATTTCAGACCTGAACATGTTCAAGGCTGCGCACGTTTTCCAGAAGGGTCAGAAGAAGCCATAACTTCTACCGCCAAGTAGTCCGCAGCGAGCATCTTGCGATGCACCATCACTACTCATTTTTTTCAGGCCCTAGCTACGATTCCGAGAAGAATTTCTCTTGCATTTTCACCAATTCGATATCTGAGATCAGTTCGTCGCATCTACCAAATCGGATGAAAAAGCGATTCAATTCGCAGACATAGATGGTCCAGCTCCCTTTAGGGGTAAGGGGTAGGTATATCCGACCCGACTTAAATATGTGCTCCTCGTATGTGTCGTAGTGAGGGTGAACCACGCGAAACGCATCGGTCTTAGTTGGATAGCGCACCCTCTTCTTCGCAAGTACCAGCTCGGACTGGGTCGTCGCCTTATTGCTTTTATACTCGTTGCAGTCTGCGCAGACGACGCATAGATTGCGAGGCTCGAACATAAATCTGGGATGTTCCGACTTCGGAACAATATGTTCAATAGGCGCAGCAACAGCGGAGCGCGAGCTTACCTGATTACCGCAATATGCGCACTTTAAGCGTTGCGCTTCACGGTAGTACTCCCTCACATGCCTCCGAACATGCAACAGCGCTTCCGACTCCCACATACCCGCGTAGTAATCACTGGAAGTACCGAAGCCAGCGATGGCATCAAGCATATCGGAGTCGAACTTAACAGGTTCACGAATTAGGGCCATAGTGCCTGATCACACCTACAATCGACTCAACTAGTTCTACAATCGGTTCGCCTGGATCTACGCGCGCCGCGAGATCTCTCAGATGAACCACTTGTCTGCGTTGATCACTCGTCACTCGATTTGTCGATCTGATTTGCGCAAGCAAATTGAAGGCCAATCTCGCCAAGTACTCGTTCTTCGCGCCCGGAGCGTCGAAAAGCTCGGCGAGCTGAACATCGGCGCTCTTATTTGCATACAGTGCCGCAACATCAAGTGCGCGACGCGACAAAGAAAGAACAAAGCAGCCATGTGCAGGCAACCGCGATACTAGCTGAGGAGAATGGGTAGCGATCACGAACTGGCAACCGCGAAAGACGCTAACGGCTGAGACAAGAAGGTCCATAAATCGCTCTTGCCACTCCGGATGGAGACTAATTTCAGGCTCGTCGATCAGCACTATGGAACCGTTAGAAAGATGCCCTGCCACGCCCAAGATAATGGCGAGCAAGCATTGCTCGCCGGAACTAGCCCGTCTCAAGGAAAGAGGGCCATGCCCGATCTTCATGAGCTCGAGGTCCATCATACGGATCAAGCCGCAATCCAGAAGAATTCTAATGCCATTCGCTAGATCGTCTCCATCGAAAGACCGATCGCTCGTCAGCCGGCCCGTGCGGAAATCAAGGCCGACGGACACTACCGACTTTTTCTCCAGGAATGATCGGAACTGGTGAGCGGCGCGAACCACCGCGCGGCGGCTACCAGAACTCCTTAGCTCGAAATCCGAAAGGACACGCGGGTCGATTTCACCCAATAGATGAACCAAGCGCAATGCGTCTTCGGACAGGGGCATCTTGAATTCATAGTCTCGAGATGATCCGAGAGCCCGAAAGGCTGGCTTAAATACCATATGCACAAATGGCTCGCACCCCACAGTATCGAAGGTATGAGCGATCGCGTGCAAGCCGGACTTATTATCGAGTTGACGCAGCAGTCCGCGGGAAGCATTGGAAAGTAGCGTCATAACTCCTGACGGTGCGAGCCCGTCTCGACGAACTCCCAAATATGTATAGTTCGAGATCCGGCCATTCGGTCGCCCCTCCCACCGCCGAACATTCGCTGGAAATCTGTCGAAAACGCCAGTAGACACGGCAATAACCTTCGGCAAATCGCCGAGAACCAAATCGGGGAAACTGTCAGGATCGAAGCGAAACGTCCGCTGCCGACAAATGTCCGCCAGAAGACGGCTCTTCCCTAGACCGTTGCGCCCGACAACCAAAGTAAACACGTTTTGGTGAGCCGGCACGACATCCGGAAGGAGGCGAAGTGGCCCGCCCTCCCATTCAACTTCATACAGATGGGACATAAACCATTGCCTATGGGCAAATGAAATATTGCTGAAGATGAAACGTGCAGCATGACCCTCAGACCGGGATCGCTCTCTTCAACATACGCGTTTGACTTTTCCCCTTTAAGCCCTAATACAACTGAACTATGAGTAGCCCACATGAGCACCTATGTTTCTGAGATGCACCTTCATAGTACCTGGCGAAGAGCAGAGACGATCGTCCATAAGTGCTGACCTATCGTCGCGCGAATTCGTGCGCTGTTTCTCGCCCGAGCAGTCTTATGTACTGCCATGACGCGATCGGGATTTGTGCTGGAGAGGGCCTTCTGAAAAATCACGTCGGTCTGTATTGGCGTCACTATTTCACTAAACGCATTCGCAAGCCCTCCCTGCGTGAGCTTCGCAATGCGTTGAGATGAGTATGAAACGGCGGCGCCCCCTTTATTTCTAAAAGTGATCCGGCCGCGCTTAACTCCATCCTTCAAATGCTTTGCGGCCAATACTTCAAGAACTTGACAACTATCGCGAAATCCATCCAGCCACTCGCCACGTTCGATTTTCTCAAAGCACGGTCGAATGAGTTTCGCTACCGTGGGTTTCAAGGTATCTAATGACGGCAACTGCACCGCCACAGTGAGATCTTGTGGTGGTAAGAGCTCAACAATTCGCCCATCCCCAAACGAAAATAAGCCCACATTCCGCTGCTTGAGCCCAACCATGACGTCATGTGTAACACCTGGAGGCTCAGCAACGAGAAATCCAATATAGGTACTCTCCGAACGCGATTTTGCATAAGCCAACCAAGCGTCTACAGTGTCAAAGCTAACTGCAATAGCGGCCTCGACCAAAAGTGTGGAGCGACCACGTCGGCATCGCATTGTTGGCGTCGATGGATACTCAAATCCAATCGGCTCCACAGTCGCGGAATAGCCTTTCCCCCTAAAGTACCTAAGGGCGGCCATAGCTGCATCCTCGAGCTCAGTTCCGACCGTTCGGAATGAGGGCGCCATCCTACTTAACCTTCGCCAGCACCTTCGACAGCTGTCGAAGTGACGATAGCAACGGCGGCGCCAGTACGAGTCGACGCTTCACGAAACTCTCGATCTTTTCCTGAAGTCTCGAAGATAGAATCTCCGCTGCATGCTGCTCGTCCTGATCAGCAGCCGTATCCTCAAAAGTAGTATCTATCGAATAAGTCTTAACGTTCTTCAGCTTCAAGACCGCAGCTCTGGCAACATCGAGCGCTACATCACCCCTTTCGACCGCACGTGCAATTTTTGCGAGTTTCCGAGGCGCAACGGTGTTGTCGATTACACCTGTTCTAAATTTTTCAATTATGGCCGTTCTTAGGGAGTCTTCTTCCTTGTCATTGTGAAGAATGTCTCGCTTTCGAAGCGCCAATGCTCCCGCTCGCGCCTCAAGCACGTGATCAACGGTAATTTTTTGATCAGCTCTTGGCTTCTGAAGTTCGAGCATCAGCATTTGCCTGTAGCTTTCCGGGAGAGCAAGAAGCTTCTTGAACCGGCGGACCTCTCCGACTTTGAGGGACGCAAGCTCAGCCAATTCCCTTTCCGAAGGAGCTTTACCGTATCGTTTAGCATAAAGCTGCTCGAGAACCTTTAGCTTCTCTGCAGTGGGAAGCGGATCCCATTCGTCCCTACGATGATGAATTGCGAACATCATCATCAAATTTGTCATCTTGTCCGGTTTTGATACCAGGATGGCCGGTACGCTAGTCAACGCCAGCTTTATTGCGCATCGCCAGCGTCGTTCGCCGTCAAGAATTTTGAATCCTTTCCCATCAGGATATAGCGTCAAAGGAACTAGAATTCCTTGGCGGCGAATACTCTCTGCTAACGCGTCCAACTCCTCTTGACGGAAGATTAACCGGGGATTCTCCGGATTCGGCAAAATACGCCGAGGATCAATTAGTCGAACAGATTCAGCAGCCACGCGATCACTCCTTGATATTGGTGATGATCACCTCGACGGCTTTGCGCCTGTGCTCCGCAAAACCCGCCACATTTCGTTGTGCCGTAACGCGCCGCGCCCCCCATTGCTGGACGATAGGCTTTATCTCAGCACTAAGTGCGTATGAAACGACGAAGCTAGCGCCTCTGGAATCGATAAGCTCTAAGCAATTTTGTAGGCGCTCTACATCTTCGATTCCAAAAGAGTGTTTGTCGTACTGTCGAAAGATACGCCGATTTGCCACCGCGTAGGGGGGGTCCAAGTATACAAAGTCTCCAGACTTGACGTTCTTCTTCAAGAACGTATCAAAGTCCAGCGATGTTAATTGCGCTCGTGCTATGGCTCGTGCGCAGTCTCGGAACTTTTCGATAGTTGGCACGGCGCCAGCTTTTGCTGCACCGTAGGGAACGTTAAATTTACCGTCACTATTTGTACGATAAATCCCGTTGAAACAGTGGCGATTGAGATATATAAAACGCGCGGCGCGCTCCGCAGAAGTGAGCACCTTGGGATCGAGTGCACGTATAACGTAATATTTTTCTTCGGTAGAAGAAATAGCTGTTACGCGACGATGTAGAGCGTCTGGATCATTCGCAAGCTCTTCGTAACACTCAATGAGCTGCTCATTGATGTCGTTAAGGCACGCCCTCTTCGGGTCAAGATGGAAAAAAAGTGCAGCAGACCCTGTGAACGGCTCGAGATATCTCTTGAATGAAGTGTTCCAATACTCCGCTAGCCGAGGAACAAGGCGCTGCTTACTCCCTGCCCACCTCAGAAGTGGCCCAGACTTGATCTTCCTTACATCCGGTTTCGTCATTCCATTTCATCCCTGGCTGTTGCGGCATCACCCGCACTTCGAATACCCACAATTCAAACAAGTCTGGCACCCATCCATCAACACCAGCGCCTGCGTATTGCACTTCACGCACAGCGTGGCGCCAGGCGGGAAGCCGGAGGCTTCGGGGGAGGCTGAGGCGGACTGGCTTTCGCCGGCGGAGCCGGCTCCCACAGGAGCGACGGACTTGGTGGCGGGCTTGGCGTTCGCGTTTTCGTAGGCGGCGCGCTTTTCCGCGATGAGCTGGCGGGTGGCGTCGCTCATTTCGGGGTCGTGGATCAGGCCGATCGACTTCATGTGCTGTTCGATCACGCCACCGATCTCGGCCACGATGCTGGGCATGTAGATGCCGCCGGCCTTGAAGTAGCCGCCGCGCGGGTCGAAGACGGCCTTGAGCTCTTCGACGATGAAGGTCACATCGCCACCCTTGCGGAAGACGGCGGACAGGATTCGGGTGAGCGCCACGATCCACTGGAAGTGGTCCATGTTCTTCGAGTTGATGAAGAGCTCGAAGGGACGGCGCTGCTCGTGCGGGGTACCGGCGTTCAGGACGATGTCGTTGATCGTCACGTACAGCGCGTGCTCGAAGAGCGGCGACTTGATCTTGTACGTGTTGCCGACGAGGGTCTCCGGTCGCTCCAGGCTTTCGTGCATCTGGATGACTTCGGCCACCGGCGCGGCTTCTTTCACCGGCGACGGGGCGGGGGCCGGGCTGGCCTTGTCCTCGGGCTTAACGACGTTGTAGCCCTTGATCTTCTTTTCGATCTTGATCGCCATGACTTTTCTCTCTTGGATATCCGGCCCGGCGCGTACGCCGGGCCGGATGGGTACTACTTACTTACGACGGCCACGGCCGGCGCTCTTGCGCGCCGACGTCCGGCCGGTCTTGCTGGCAGTGGACCTCTTTACCGCCTTGGAGGCGGCTTTCTTACCGACAGCCTTGCGGGCGGTCGTCTTGCCGGCGGCCTTGCGGACCGTCTTCTTGGTGGCAGTGCGGCCAGCGCTCTTGCGAGCGACCTTGCCTACTGACTTCTTTACAGCCTTGCGAGCGCCAGTCGCCTTCTTCGCGACCTTGCGGGTCGCCTTCTTCACCGACGCCTTCTTGGCGGCGACCTTGCGGCCGACCTTCTTGACTGCCTTGGCTGCCTTGCGGCCAGCCGACTTCTTCACGGCGGCCTTCTTGGCGACCTTGCGGCCTGCCGACTTCTTGACGGCTGCCTTCTTCGTCGCTTTCTTGGCGGCAACCTTCTTCGCCGGTGCCTTCTTGGCAGCCGACTTCTTCACCGTGGCCTTCTTCGCCGCCGACTTCTTGGCGACCGACTTCTTCGCGGCAGCCTTCTTGCCGACGGCCTTCTTGGCCGACGCCTTCTTCGGTGCAGCCTTCTTGGCAGCCGCCGCCTTCTTGGCCGGAGCCTTCTTCGCGGCAGCCTTCTTCGTGGCCTTCTTGGCAGCCTTCTTCTTCGCCGGAGCGGGCGCTTCGACGACGACCGGCTCGGCCTTCTTGGCCGGCTTGCGGGCGACCTTCTTCTTCAGCTTCACGATGGGCGTGGCTTCCGAGGCGGCCTTGCTCGTCTCGTCGGTTACCGGGGTATCCCGGATCGGCGACGGCACGAGGTCGATCACCTTCTTGGCGACCGGCTTGCGCTTGACGACTTTCTTGGCGACGACCGGTGCAGCTGGCGTCACGGCAGCGGCGACTTCCGTCTCCGCTGCCGGCGTGCTGTCGGTATCGATGGTGTCGACCGAGGGCAGTTCACCCTCGACGATCTGGTTTTCACTCGACATACGTATTCCCTCTCCGCGGGGTCAGAACTTGCCGTAATAGCCTTCCTTCAAGGCATCGAAGAGGTTCGCGGCGGTGTGCATTTCACCGTCGTACTCGACCTCGTCGTTGCCTTTCAGTTCGACAACGCTACCGTCTTCCAATTCGAAGCGATAGAGGGTGTTCTCGAGGTCGGCTTCCTTGACCAGCACACCCTGGAACGCGGCGGGGTTGAACCGGAAGGTGGTGCAGCCCTTCAGACCCTGCTTGTACGCGTAGAAATAGATGTCCTTGAAGTCTTCGTACGGGTAGTCCGTGGGCACGTTGGCGGTCTTGGAAATGGAGGAGTCGATCCACTTCTGCGAGGCCGCCTGGATGTCCACGTGCTCCTTCGGGCTGATGTCGTCGGCCGAGACGAAGTAATCCGGCAGGCGGGTCTTCGGGTCGTCGGAGAACGGCAGGGCGTCGCCGTTGATGAAGGCGCGGTAGGCCAGCAGCTCGTAGCTGAAGACCTCGACCTTCTCCTTCGACTTCTTGCCCTCGCGGATCACGTTGCGCGAGTAATGGTGCGCGAAGCTGGGCTCGATGCCGTTGGAGGCATTGTTGGCCAGGCTCAGCGAGATCGTGCCGGTGGGCGCGATGGACGAGTGGTGGGTGAAGCGCGCACCGGTCTCGGCCAGGGCCTCGACCAGGTTCGGGGCGACCTCGGCCACGCGCTGCATGTAGCGCGAGTACTTCGCGTGCAGCACGCTGCCCTTGATGGTCTGGCCGACCTTCCAGCCGTCCTTCACCATCTCCGGGCGCTTGCGCAGCATGTCGCCGGTGACTTCGTAGTCGCGGGCCAGGACGGGCGCCGGGCCCTTTTCCTTGGCCAGATCCAGCGCCACTTCCCAGCCGGCCACGGCCATCTCGCGGGAGACTTCTTCCGTGAAGGCCACGGCGTCGGACGCGCCGTAGCGCATCTTCAGCATGGTGAGGGTGGAACCCAGGCCGAGGAAGCCCATGCCGTGGCGGCGCTTGGACATGATCTCCTCGCGCTGCTGCGGCAACGGCAGGCCGTTGATCTCCACCACGTTGTCGAGCATGCGGGTGAACACGCGCACCACTTCGCGGTACTCGTCCCAGTCGAAGCGGGCCTTCGGACCGAACGGGTCGCGCACGAAGGTGGTGAGGTTCACCGAGCCCAGCAGGCACGAGCCGTACGGCGGCAGGGGCTGCTCGCCGCAGGGATTGGTGGCGCGGATGTGCTCGCACCACCAGTTGTTGTTCATCTCGTTGACGCGGTCGATGAGGATGAAACCCGGCTCGGCGTAGTCGTACGTCGAGACCATGATCATGTCCCACAGGTGCCGCGCGCGGATGTGGCCGTAGATCTTGCAGGCCACCAGGCCGTCGTCGCGGGTGACGTAGTTTTCCTTGGTGGGCCACTCGCGCCAGACGACCTTGGCCGGATCGGTCAGGTCGATCTCATGCTGTTCCTTCACGTGCACGGGGAAGACCGTGGGCCAGTCCTGGTCGTTCTCCACCGCGTCCATGAAGCCGTCGGTGATCAGCAGCGACAGGTTGAACTGGCGCAGGCGGCCATCCTCGCGCTTGGCGCGGATGAATTCCTTGGCGTCCGGGTGGGCGATGTCGAACGTGCCCATCTGCGCGCCGCGGCGGCCGCCGGCGGACGAGACGGTGAAGCACATCTTGTCGTAGATATCCATGAACGACAGCGGGCCCGAGGTATGGGCACCGGCGCCGGACACGTAGGCGCCGCGCGGACGCAGCGTCGAGAATTCATAGCCGATGCCGCAGCCGGCCTTCAGCGTGAGGCCCGCCTCGTGCACCTTCTCCAGGATGTCGTCCATCGAATCGAGGATGGTGCCCGACACGGTGCAGTTGATCGTCGAGGTGGCGGGCTTGTGCTCCAGCGCACCGGCGTTGGACGTGATGCGGCCAGCGGGGATCGCACCGCGGCGCAGGGCCCAGAGGAATCGCTCGTACCAGTGGTGGCGCAGTTCGTCGGTGGCTTCCACGTCCGACAGGGCGCGGGCGACGCGCTTGTAGGTTTCGTCCACCGAGCCGTCGACGGGCTCGCCCGACTTGGCCTTCAGGCGGTACTTCTTGTCCCAGATATCGTACGAGGCGGGCTGAAGCGGAATCGCCGCGGTCTCAAGCCCCATGGCTTGCGCACGTGCAGTGCTCATGTATGTCGTCCTCGAGTCTTGGCCCTTGTAGGCCTTCTTATAGGTATGCGGTGGCGCAACCCGTCGGTGCCCCTCCCCCCCGGAGGCCTCACCGACCATCCTTACTGCCCTCGCCGGCTCCGAAAAGCCTTTGCCGACGCTGGTTTGAAGCTTGTACCTGATGATCCGCAGCACCAGCACTTGGTGGATGACGAACTTCGGAACACAAGATGTTGTGGTTGCGGCCGAAGTGAACCTTAAACCCGGAGGGTGGCGATGTAAAGTGTCGGCGAAGGCAATCTCAAGGATTGAAACCCGAGGGCGCGGTTGTGGTCGAATGCCCCCAAGAACGTGCCCGGAGCACACCAGACAAGGAGCTTTTCAATGCCTGCCAGCAGTTACCGGCGAACCACTTTGTTCACCCTCGGCGCCGCCCTCGCCTTGAGCCTGGCCTCGCCCGCCCTCGCCTTGAGCCTGGCCTCGCCCGCGTTCGCCTCCCTGCCGCCGTCCGTCGATGGTCAGCCGATGCCTTCGCTGGCACCGATGCTGGCCAAGGTCACGCCCGCGGTGGTGAACATCTCGACGAAGACGCGCGTGCGCGCTCGCGATCCCTATTTCGACGATCCGCTGTTTCGCCAGTTGTTCGGTAACCAGGGATTCCAGCGCGAGCGCGTGGAGCAGAGCCTGGGCTCGGGCGTCGTCATCGACGCGGCCAAGGGCTACGTGCTGACCAATAACCATGTCGTGGGGGGCGCGGACGATATCACGGTGACCCTGCAGGATGGCCGCGACTTCAAGGCGAAGCTGCTCGGCAGCGATCCGGACACCGACGTGGCGGTGCTGCAGATTCCCGCCGACCGCTTGCAGGCCCTGCCCATCGCCGACTCCTCGCAGTTGCGCGTGGGCGATTTCGTGGTGGCCGTGGGCGACCCGTTCGGGCTCGGGCAGACGGCCACCTCGGGCATGGTCTCGGCGCTGGGCCGTTCGGGCCTGGGCAAGGGTTTCCAGAACTTCATCCAGACCGATGCCTCGATCAATCCCGGTAATTCCGGTGGCGCGCTGGTGAACCTGCGCGGCGAACTGGTCGGCATCAACTCGATGATCTTCACGCCCTCGGGCGGCAACGTGGGCATCGGCTTCGCCATCCCCACCGACCTCGCCACCGGCGTGATGAAGCAATTGCTGGCCTACGGCAAGGTGCGCCGCGGCAACCTCGGCATCGAGGTGCAGGACATCACGCCGCGCATCGCCCAGGCGCTGAACCTGAAGGACACCAATGGCGCGGTGGTCACGCGGATCAACGATGGCTCGCCGGCCGAGGGCGCGGGCGTGCAGGTCGGCGACGTGCTGACCGCGGTCGACGGCAAGCCGGTGCGCGCGGCGCAGGATGTGCGCAATGCGGAGGGCCTGCTGCCCCTGGGCGCGAAGGTGAAACTCACGGTGAAGCGAGACGGCGCCACGCAGGACGTGCAGGCGACCATCGCGGCGGTGAAGCTCGCCACGCTGGACGGTGCGAAGGTCGACGCGCGGCTGGCCGGAGTCACGCTGAGCGATCTCACGCCGGAGCAGAAGGCGCAGGGCTTGTATGGCGTGGCGTTGAGCGGCGTGCGGCGCGGCTCGGCGGCGGCGGCGGCCGGTCTCCAGGACGGTGATATCGTGATCGGGATCGCGCAGCGGCGGGTCGCGGGGGTGAAGAGCCTGCCGACCACGGGGTCGTTGGGTGGGCGGCAGTTGCTGCTGACCGTGGTGCGGGACGATGCGGTGTATTACGTGGTGTTGTGAGGACATCGCCGCTGAAGCGGCTCCCACAAAGGCAGCCGCAACCGGGTGGGAGCCGACCCTGTCAGCGATGGTGGGAGCCGCTTCAGCGGCGATCGCGGAAACCCGCCAACGCAGCGATCCGCCCTACAGCCTACGTTCCGTTTACCAGCGGCAGGATGCTGAACGACATCAATGGTGCGCGCGGGCCCGCGATGGCCCACAATTGCAGCCTTGCTGCCTACCCCGTCCCATCCCGAGGTTCTTGCCGTCCATGTCTCTTCGTTTCGCGCGACTGTTCACCGCCACGCTGATCGGCCTTAGCGCCTCCGCCACCGTTCTTGCCGCGGGACCGCAACTGGTCTGGCGCGGAGACATCACCACGGCGCGAGGCGTGGTCACCGACGTCGCCAAGGCGTGGGAAAAGGCCGGCAAGGGCAAGATCGAACTGCAGCCCTTCAACACCGCCTCCGGCATCGACGCGGTGGTCAAGGGCTCCGCCGACCTCGCCGGTTCCGCCCGCCCGGGCGTCGGCGGCGCCGAGCAGTCGCTCACCTTCACCCCGGTCGCATGGGATGCGCTGGTGATGGTCACCTACCCGTCCAACCCGGTGAGCAACATCACGCTCAAGCAGCTCCACGAGATCTACATGGGGCACATCACCAACTGGAAGGAACTCGGCGGCAACGATGCCCCGATCAACCTCTACGCGGTGGCCAGCCCGGGCGACGGCGTGGAATTCAGCCTGCGCAAGCTGCTCTTCGGCCGCGGCAATCAGCCGGTGGCCGCGCCGCGCCTCTACGTGAACGTGGCCAAGCTCGAAGAGGGTGTCACCCTCGACAAGCAGGGCCTCGGCGCCACCACGCTCGCCGGTGCATCGTCGAACAAGAAGGTGAAGATCCTCTCCATCGACGGCATCGCGCCCTCGATGTCGACGGTCGGCAGCGGCACCTATCCGCTGTACACCGAGCTCTACCTGGTCAGCAACGACTCCAGCCCGAAGGCCGCCGAAGTGAAGGAGTTCATCACCTTCCTCACCTCCAGCCAGGGCAGTTCGCTGCTGCGCTCGCATAGCCTCATCCCGTACGCCGATGGCATGGCCCTCGCCTCGAAGGATGCCGCGCGCCGTGCCGCCATCGCTTCCACCGTCGGCACCCGTGCCAACGTGGGCCAGGCGATGACCACGCCGACCGTCGCCGCGGCCGCCGCGCCTGCCGCCGTCGTCGCGAAGGACACCGCGCTGGCCAAGGCACAGGTCGCCGGCAAGGGCGCCAAGGCCGCGAAGGAAACCAAGGCATCGGTCGCCACCACGGCCGAGCCGTCGCCGTTCGCCAAGGTGGTCGCCAGCGTCGGCACCACGGCGCGCATGGGCTTCGCGGGCGTGCGCTCGGATGCCTTCACCGTCTCGGACAACGCCAAGGTAGGCGGCAAGTTCGCCAAGGTGCTGGCCGATGCGGTCATGGCGAAGGGCAAGCCGGTGGCGAGCCCCCTCGCCGCCGCGCCTGCGGACGCCGCGGAGAAGTCCACGGCCATCGCCACGCCGAAGGTCGCCGAGGCCAAGCCGGCCGCGAAGGCCGCGAAGCCGGTGGCGAAGGCCACGGAAGCGAAGAAGCCGACCGCCGCGTCGCGCACCTACAAGGTGGCGCCGGGCGACACGCTCTACTCCATCGCCAGGAAGAACGCGGTCGACGTGAACAAGCTGCGCGCCATGAACGGCCTGAAGGACAACAACGTCCGCCTCGGCCAGGTGCTCAAAGTGGGCGCCCGCTGAGCAGTGCCCGTCCGCGCCGTATCGCTCGACCTCGATGACACCCTGTGGCCGGTGCTTCCGGCCCTGATCGAGGCCGAGCACTGCGTCGACCGCTGGCTCAGGCAGCACCATCCCGATGTCGCTCACGCATGGCCGATCGAGGCCATGCGTGAACTCCGCGAGAAGATCGCGCGGGAACACACCCATCTCTCCCACGATTTCAGCGAGCAGCGCCGGCTGACCATCCGCCACGCCTTCGCCGCCTGCGGCATCGACGACGCGCCCGTCGACGAGCTGTGGCGCATCTACTTCGCCGCCCGCAACAACGTGGAGCTGTATCCCGACACCCTGCCCGCGCTCGAGCGCATCGCCGGGCACGTGCCACTGGTGAGCATCTCCAACGGCAATGCCGACCTCGAAGTGATCGGCCTGCACCACTTTTTCCATACCCGTCTCAACGCCAGCGGCGTGGGTGTGGCCAAGCCGCATCCGCACATATTTCTTGCGGCCGCGGAAGCGCTCGGCGTCTCGCCCGCCGACATGCTTCACGTAGGTGACGATCCGTTGCTCGACGTGATGGGTGCGCGCGAAGCCGGCATGCGCACGGTATGGCTCAACCGCACGGGCGAGCGCTGGTCGCATGGCCCCGCGCCGGATCTCGAATTTCCCGATATGACATCCCTTGCGGACTGGATTGAAGCGTCGGCGTTGACGGACGGCTAGAATAGACGTCCACCGATAGCAACAATCCATTGACGCGGTTGCCAACGACCGCGAGGCACGGGAGTCCTGATGTCGCCGCTGATCGAACGCAAGTCCGGAAAACGTACCGCCATCCCCATCGAGATGGTCGATGTCGCCGGCATGCTCGCCACCGAAGCACGCCTGGACGATGCGCAACGCCAATGGCTGGTGACGACCGCGTTCCGCCCGATGCCAGGCGCGCTCACCGTGCTGCCGGACGCCCGCGGCGGCATCACGCGCGTGCTGGTCGGCGTGGATCGCGGCAATCCGCTGGCCGCCCTCGGCGCCCTGCCCTATCGCCTGCCGCAGGGCACGTATGAACTCGCGCCGGAAGGCGTGATCGACGACCGCGACCTCGTCGCCCTCGGCTGGGCACTCGGCGCTTATCGCTTCGACCGTTACCGCGCCAGCGATCGTCCGCCCGCGCAGCTGGTGGTCGATGCCGCCACGCTGCGTACGTTGCAGCCGGTGATCGACGCCACCTGGCAGGTGCGTGACCTCGTGAACACACCCACCGAGGACATGGGCCCCGAGCATCTCGCCCAGGCCATCCATGCGCACGCCGCCGAGCACAAGGCGAAGGTGCGCGAATGGGTGGGCGACGAACTGCTCGAAGCCAACTTCCCCACCATCCATGCGGTGGGTCGCGCGAGCCACCGCCCGCCGCGCCTCATCGAGCTTACGTGGGGCAAGAATTCCAACCCGAAGCTCGTGCTGATCGGCAAGGGCGTGTGCTTCGACACCGGCGGCCTGGACATCAAGCCGTCCGACGGCATGCGCTGGATGAAGAAGGACATGGGTGGCGCCGCGCATGCCATCGCGCTGGCCGGCCTGGTGATGAAGGCGAAGCTGCCCGTGCGGCTCACCCTGCTGGTTCCCGCGGTGGAAAACGCCATCGCCGGCAACGCCATGCGCCCGGGTGAAGTCATCCGCACGCGCGGGGGTCACACCGTGGAGGTGGACAATACCGACGCCGAGGGGCGCCTGGTGCTATGCGACGCCATCGCCTACGCCGCCGAGCAGGCGCCCGACCTGATCGTCGATTTCGCGACGCTCACCGGCGCGGCCCGCGTGGCGCTGGGTCCGGAATTGCCGGCGCTGTTCACCAACCGCGACCAGCTCGCCGACCACGTGATCGGCGCCGCCGAATTCACGCAGGACCCGCTGTGGCGCCTGCCGCTGTGGCGTCCGTACCGGCGCATGCTCGAATCGTACGTGGCCGACTTCGCCAACGCGGGGCCGTCGCGCCACGCGGGCGCGATCACGGCCGCGCTCTACCTCGAGCGTTTCCTGCCGGACAGCCAGAACTGGATGCACCTGGATACGTATTCGTGGAACGACGGCGACCGCCCCTCCCATCCGCGTGGTGGCGAGGCGCAGGGCCTGCGTGCGTTCTTCCGCTTCCTGTCCGAACGCTATTCCTGATCCCCGCGGAAGTGGCTGGGGGGTGGGGTGGGGGGGGGGCCCCCCCCCCCCCCCCCCCCCCCAAATAAAATTAGAAAAACCAAAACCCAAAAAACCCGCCCGGCGAAAAAAAAAACCCCAAGACAAACACACCCCCCCCCCCCCCCCGCCCCCCCAACCAGT
>NZ_JAUSSK010000005.1 GCF_030812295.1 Luteibacter jiangsuensis | reverse complement strand
TGGGGGCGCCCGCCGGCGTCGCGGCCCCACAACTCCGGGGCACCCCCAAACCCCCCCCCTCTACCCCCCCCGGGGGGGGGGGGCCCCCCCCGGGGGGGGGGGGGGGGGGGGGGGCCCCCCGACCCTGTCGGCGATGCTCTTGTGCGACAACCTATTTCGCCGGCACGGTCTGCAACGTCCACCCGGCCACGTCCGCCGACACCTTATCCATCGCCCGCCCAAAGGCCTCCACTACCCGCGGTACCTCCTTCCCATCGACCGGCTCGTGCACCTCGAAGCGACGGCTGCCCACGATCTGGTGCTTGCGTGTATTCGCCAGCACCGCGTCGTAGCGGATCACCACTTCCGGCTTGCCGCCCACGTATTCGGTCTGGAACGCGCCCAGCCCGCCGCCCAGTTCGTAGTCGGCCGCGAGGTTGCTGTCGTCCGTACTGATCGCGGCGACGCGTCCGGTATCGCGGAACGCATCGGCCAGGCGTTCGCGGAAGAGGTGCGGTGAGGTATCGGCCCAGCGGGCACCGCCGTACACCGTGATGGTGTTCGACTCCGGCACCACCGCGATGCGCGAGTTGTCCAGCGCGCGCGGCGCGTTCGGTGCCACGATGCGCAGCGCCCAGTTCACCGGTGCCGGCGAGGCGGGGCGAGCGCCGGGCGCGGCCGGCAACGTATAGATATGTGGCGCTTCCGCCTTGGGCAGGATCGAGCACGCCGTCAGTAGCGCGAGAACCAGCGGAGCGGCGAGGCGGGCACGGCTCATGGGGTGAACTCCTTGGTCTTTTCGCGGCCGAACAGATAGCCGCTGGGATTCTCATCGAGGCGGCGCGTGATGGAACGCAGCGAGCCCAGCGTGTCGCGCAGTTCGCGCAGCGCGGGCGCGAGTTCGCCCAGGCTGGCGGCGCCGCCGTTGATCGCATCGTTGTTGTCGTTGAGCAGGCGGTCGACCGACGCCATCGAATGCTCCAGTGAAGCCATCGCGCGCTGTGCGCTTTCCAGTGTCGCCTTGCCCTGGCCATCGATGAGGCCGTTGGCGTTGTGCACCAGGGTGCGGCTCTCGGCCAGCGTGTCGTTGGCCTGTTGGGTGGCCAGGGCCAGCTGCTTGATCAGGGAACGGATGTCCTCTCGCTCGTCAGCGATCACGCCCGTGGTCTTGTCCAGGTGATCGAGGGTGTTCTCGATCCGGTGCACGTTTTCCTTGGACAACAATTCGCTGGCCCGCGCGGCCGCCTGGTTGATATTGGTGATGAGATCCTCGCCATTGGCCAGGATGCGTGCGAAGGGCGATGGATCGGCGATGATCACCGGCACTTCGCCATCGTGGCCCACCAGCGGCGGGCTGCCCGGCGAGCCGCCGGAAAGTTGGATGATCGCCACGCCGGTCACCCCGGTCAGGGCGAGCTTGGCATGGGTATCCTTGCGCAGCGGCGTGTCGCCCTCCACGCGGACGCGGGCGAGCACGCGGCGCGGATCTTCCGGGTCCAGGCGCAATTGCATGACGTCGCCCAGGCGGATGCCGTTGTACTGCACGGCGCCCCCCTTGGAGAGACCGGTCACCGCCTCGTTGAAGACGATGTCGTAGTAATTCCACTCCTGGTCCGAATGCGCCTTTGCCAGCCAGACGCCGAAGCCAAGGCCGAAGAGGACGACGAGGACGGTGAATAGTCCTATCAAGACATGATGGGCACGGGTTTCCATGGTCTTCAGTCCTTGCCGGGATGAGCGACGCGGGCGGCCGCGCGGCCGCGCGGCCCATTGAAATAAGCCTGGACCCAGGCATCGTCGGTGCGCGCCACTTCGTCGATCGGTGCGGCCGCCAGCACACGCCGTTGCGAAAGCACCGCGACACGGTCGCAGGTGGAATACAAAGTGTCGAGGTCGTGCGTCACCAGGAACACCGTGAGGCCCAGCGCGTTGCGCAGGGTCACGATGAGGCTGTCGAAGGCGGCGGCGCTGATCGGATCGAGCCCGGCGGTGGGCTCGTCGAGGAACAGGATCTCCGGATCGAGGGCCAGCGCGCGCGCCAGGGCGGCCCGCTTGATCATGCCGCCGGAAAGCTGCGCCGGGTATTTTCTGCCCGCATCCACGGGCAGCCCGGCGAGGGCGAGCTTCACCCCGGCCAGGCGTTGCGCATCCACGCGGGGCAGGCCCGCATGCTCGACCAGGGGCAGGGCCACGTTCTCGGCCACCGTGAGAGAAGAGAACAGCGCGCCACTCTGGAACAGCACGCCAAAGCGGCGCTCCACCTGGGATCGCCGTTCGTCGGACAGGGCGAGCAGGTCTTCGCCGAACACGCGTACCTCGCCGGCCACCGGCCTCACCAGCCCGATGATCGTGCGCAGCAGCACGGACTTGCCGGTACCCGAACCACCGACGATGCCGATGATCTCGCCCCGATAGACGTCGAGGTCGAGGTTCTCGTGCACGGTCTGCGATCCGAAGCGGTTGACCAGCCCACGGACCTCGATGACGGTCTCTCGCGTCACCAGTCCATCTCCATATAGAAGAGGGCGGCGAGCGCATCGAGCAGGATCACCACGAAGATCGACTGCACCACGGCCGAGGTGGTGTGTTCGCCGACGGATTGGGCGCTGCCGGAGACCTTGAAGCCTTCCATGCAACCGATCACGGCGATCATGAAGGCGAAGACAGGTGCCTTGGCGATGCCGACGAGGAACTGGGTGAGCGAGATGTCCGCCTGGAACATCGACAGGAACATCGATGGCGAGATCTTGAGCACCGCCATGCAGACCACCCCGCCACCGACGATCCCCGCGATCATCGCCAGGAAAGTCAGCAGCGGCAGCGCCACGACCAGGGCCAGCACGCGTGGCAGCACCAGCAGTTCCACCGGGTCCAGGCCAAGGGTCCGTATGGCGTCGATTTCCTCCCGGGCCTTCATCGAGCCGATCTGCGCCGTGAACGCACTGGCCGTTCGGCCCGCCAGCAGGATGGCGGTGAGCAGCACGCCGAACTCGCGCAGGAAGGCGAAGCCGATCAGGTCGACCGTGAACAGGCTGGCGCCGTAGCTCGCCAGCGCGGTGGCGCCGAGGAAGGCAACCACGCAGCCGACCATGAAGGAGAGCAGGGCGAGGATCGGCACCGCATCGAGGCCCGTCTGCTCGATGTGTGACACCAGCGAAGTGACCCGCCAGCGGCGCGGCCTCCATACCGTGGCGAGGAAGCCCTGCAAGGTGATGCCGATGAAGGCCAGCAGCTTGGCGGTCTGCTTCCAGAACCCCTGCATGGCCTTGCCGATGCGCTCCAGCGTAGCGACGAAACCGGCTTCGCGAGGCTGTTTCACGCCGGTGCAATACGTATCGATGGCATCGCCCACGGTCTTCAGCAGCGCGCGGCGTGCTGGCGGAAGGGCGTCGTCCTGGGCCAGGGCCTGGGTGCGCGAACTGCCCAACAATTCGGCGATGACGAAGGCGCCCGAGGTGTCCAGGGCGCCCAGCTGGTGGATGTCGATGGCGATGCCGGTATCGATCGACCCGGCCAGCTCGTTGGCTCGGCGTTGGAGGTCGGAATAATGGGCCAGCGTCCAGTCGCCCGAGATGGTCAGCCGCGATCCGCCCGTGTCGCGGGTGAGTGTGGCCGAGCCGGGGAGGGGTGGTGCTGTCGCCATGCACCAAAGGCTAGCAGGACTACCGCACGAAATCGCCGACCCGGTCGGCGATCGATGTTGCGACCGCGCTTGGACTGGAAGCACCAGGAGCCTGATAATGCCAGGCTGCACCCGCCGCCACTCCCCTGCAAGGTACGACGATGACCGACAAGACCGCACTCAACGCCACCCACCGCGAGCTGGGCGCCCGCATGGTCGACTTCGGCGGCTGGGACATGCCCATCGCCTACGGCTCACAGATCGAGGAGCATCATGCGGTCCGCAAGGACGCCGGCATGTTCGATGTGTCGCACATGACCGTGGTCGACCTCACCGGCGATCGTACCCGCGACTTCCTTCGCAGGCTCGTGGCCAACAACGTCGACAAGCTGGCCAAGTCCGGCAAGGCGCTCTACACCTGCATGCTTGACGAAAACGGCGGCGTCATCGACGACCTCATCGTTTATTTTCTCCGCGAGGATTTCTTCCGCCTGGTCGTGAACGCGGCGACCCGCGCCAAGGACCTTGCCTGGATCGAGAAGCAGGCGGCCAGCTTCGGCGTCACTGTCCGCGAGCGTCCCGAGTTCGGCATGATCGCCGTGCAGGGCCCGAACGCCCGCGCGAAGATGATCGGGCTGCTTCCCGAAGAAGCTCGCGAGAAGGCCACCAAGCTCGGCAAGTTCGCTGCCATCGAGATCGAAGGCCCGAACGGCATGCCCTTGTTCCTCGCCCGCACCGGCTACACCGGCGAAGACGGGTTCGAAGTGGTGGTGCCCGACACGCGCGTGGTGGAGTTGTGGAACCTGCTGCGCGAGGCGGGCGTTGCCCCGGCCGGATTGGGTGCACGCGATACGCTGCGCCTCGAGGCGGGCATGAACCTCTACGGCCAGGACATGGACGAGACGGTGACGCCATGGGAGGCTTCGCTGGCCTGGACCATCTCGCTGGACGAAGGTCGCGACTTCATCGGCCGTGCCGCGCTCGAGAAACAAAAGGCAGCGGGCGTGCCGCGGGTCATGGTCGGGCTGGTGATGGACGACAAGGGCGTGCTGCGTCACGGGCAAAAGGTGCTGACCTCCGCCGGCGAGGGTGAAATCCTTTCGGGCGGTTTCGCACCCACCCTGGGCAAGTCCGTGGCGTTCGCCCGTGTGCCCGCCAGCGAACTGGGACAGGTGCGCGTCGATATCCGTGGCCGTGAAGTGCCGGTACGCGTGGTGAAGTTCCCGTTTGTCCGTGACGGCCAGCCGATGCCGGGCATCGTCGACTGATCCGCTCTGGACGCCGGAGCGGAGGGGGCCGTGGAGGCCCCCTCCACCGACTTCACCGGGCCTTCACGACATACGGCGCGAGCACCATCTTGGCTTCGCCCCGCGCACCGACCAGCGGCGCTACGTCGCTGCCATACTTGCCACCGCGTTCGACCACGTAGAAGGAATCCACGTAGTCGGCGTCGTTCTGGAACCACTTTTCATCCATGGCGCCGAGGATCTCGGCGCCTACCTTCGATACGCCGGCGACGATCAGCGCAGGCGGTGCGCCCGGAGACACGACGAGCGCCAGGTCACCGACCGCCTTGGTGACGGCCACGGCGAGTGCCTTGAAGTTGGTGTTCCCGTCTTCTTCGAAGAACTGCACGTTGACGTAGTTGGTCCCGTAGTCCGTCCAGTTGATGAGGTCCATGCCGGGCTTGTACCAACGCTTGTCGTGGTCCAGCCATGGCATGTCCTTGGTGACGAGTCGCGGTGTCCCGTCCGGGGCCACGCCGGAGACGATGGCGAAGATCTCCGCGTCGCCCTGGATGTTGGGTTCGTGGTCGTGTTCCAGCCGGACTTCCTGCAGGATCGTCAGTTCTTCCGACGTGTTGACCGCGCGCAAGTTGCCGGTGGCCGTGGGGGCCTGCATGCCGCTGTCGCGGAGGATCTCATTCATGACAGTCATGCCGGCCTGAAGTGCCGCCGAGCTGTCCGACTCCACGATCAACATCGGTACGTCCGGGGCCGCATCGAGCGAGAACCGCTGCTCACGCCCGGAGGGGTCATAGGCCACGATCTGCTTTTGGCCGGTGGTCAAGTCCTTGCTGACGGTCGCGGTCCAGAAGCCGCGGATGCTCGTGATCGGTTGGCTCTTGTCCACGCCATGCACGCGAATATCGAAGAGGGCATCCAATGCGCCGTCGAGGCCACGCAGGCGAATGGCCTGCCGCTCCAGGTCGCGCAAGCTGGTCGTCGCGTTTTCCCTGGCTTGCGTCCCATGCCCGGCATAGTCGCGCAGTACGTCGGCCAGTGGTGCCTTGCCCTTGCTCAGTTGTTCCCGAAGCGTGGCGTCGAAGGTGGGATCGTTGACCAGGGCCGCGATGGCCTTCGCCGTTTCTTCCCGTGCCTGGTTGACCGACGTGACCTCCGCGGCCATGAGAGGTGAAGAAAGGGCGAGGGCGAGGGCCGTGCCGAGGAGGGTGAACTTGAGGATCCGTTTCATGGGTAGTCCTTGATGTTGGTTCGCGGCTCGCACCGCGGGGGATGTGGGCTGTCACCTCGTAGCAGGGGAGGGTTAGGCCGATGCGGCGTCGCCGAAGTCGAGCCGCACGGACAAGGTAGTCGCCCGTGCCGGCGGTCTTCTGTCGGTGGAAGCGTGGGGTTCGTGTCGGCGAACTGCCTGCGTGTCGCCCCGGCTCGCACCACGGGGGTCTTCTTTTTACCCCGCAACCGGTCCGAATGCTTTCCTGAAACGCATAGAACGGTACAATCGGCCGTCACATCAGCGACCGTCCCGAGACAACGAGGCATACCCATGAGCGAAATCCCCGGCGATTTGAAATTCCAGAAGTCCCATGAATGGGTCCGCGTCGAGCAGGACGGTACCGTCACCGTCGGCATCTCCGACCATGCGCAAGTCGCGCTGGGCGACCTGGTCTACGTCGAGCTGCCGGAAGTGGGCAGCGAAGTCACGGCTGGCGCCGGCGTCGCCGTCGTCGAATCGGTGAAGGCCGCGTCCGATATCTACGCTCCCGTTTCCGGCAAGGTGATCGCCGTGAACGACTCGCTCAGCGACAAGCCGGAGACGATCAACGAGGACGCCTACGGCGACGGCTGGATCTTCAAGTTGGAGATCTCCGACAAGGCCGAACTCGACACTTTGCTCAGTCCGGATGAATACGCCCACTTGAGCGAGAACGAAGACCACTGATCCCCTCGGCAAGCCCGAACATGGTGCCGGTCGTCCTCGACCGGCATTTTTTTGTCCGTTTGGGAGGGTCCGGCAAAAATTATTTTTGCCCCCAGTCGAACTCCGTTCATCCCCGGGGAAGGGTCCTGACGAGGCCTCTTGGGCGATGTCTCACGAACGGTGTCTGGCATCGCCGCTTGTCTTGGTCGTTTCCCAGAGCGAACGAAAAATGCCTTTATTTAAGGTGTTTGCTGAACCGTTTTGTTTGCACGGTATGTTTTGTTTTAGATGTCCAAATATCCGCGGTGCTTGTCGCGCTGGGTGCGGATGCGCCTCGGCGATGGCAGGGAAGGCCGGGCTATGCGTCCGCAAGGTCTTCAATTTAGAGCCAAAATTTATTGACAGCGGAAATGTTCAGGAATAGCTTTTGCGTCAATTGACGGGGAACCGGAAATGGAAACAGGAAAATTCATCAGGCCGTACGTGGAGCATGGTTCGAAAGCGGGCTCGGTAAGAAAGATCACAGTATCGATTCCGCTGCACATCCTCCGCCTGCTTTCCGATGAACGTACTCGCCGCCAGGTGAACAATTTGAGGCACGCTACGAACAGCGACCTGCTGGTCGAAGCGTTCCTCCACGCTTTTACTGGGCAACCACTGCCAACTGATGAGGAGCTGAGAAGAACTATGGCCACTGCCAAGAAAGCCACTGCCAAGAAGTCCGCCGCCAAGAAGGCGTCGAAGAAGTCCACCGTGAAGAAGACCGCCGCGCGCAAGTCGCCGGCAAAGAAGGCCTCGACCCGTAAGGTCGCGACCAAGAAGGCCGCGACCCGCAAGTCGCCGGCGAAGAAGGCTGCTGCTAAGAAGGTCGCCCGCAAGGCGCCCGCCAGGAAGGTCGCCGCCAAGAAGGCGGTGAAGAAGGCCGTTCGCAAGGCCCCCGCCAAGAAGACCGCGCGCAAGGCTGCACCGCGCAAGGCTGCTTCGAAGAAGGTTGCCGCCGCCAAGGTGGTCCGTGCGACCAAGGCCGCCAAGGCCAAGTAAGCGTCACCTTCCAATAAGAAAGTACGTTTTGCGAATTAGCTCCCCGCGGTGCCCAGCGCGGGGAGTCACTTCGAAAACTTGACCCCGGCCTGGCCGGGGTCGTTCGTTTCCGGGGTACGGTTTTGCCGGCCCGGGAAAAGCTCCTAGACCGTCCAACTGGATTCACGCGCCCATTACGGTTACCTTGTCGCCACATCGCGCTGCGGAGGACGGGGGGTTCTCCGCGTCAAGCCATCAGGGGGCGCGCGCCTTGCGGAGTCCGTTCTGTAACGCCATGGATAACCGTCATCGCTTTTCCGCGCGCTCGCGAGCCCGCGGCGCCATCAATCCCGTCACCCTCGCCGTCATCGCCATCGTGCTGGCGCTCGCGGTCGCGGCCTGGTTCCTGATCATCAAGCCTTACCGCGATGCGGCCACAGGTACATCGCCGGTACCCACCACATCGCAAAAGGCAGCGGCCACCCGCGAGACGCCTCCTGCGAACGTGGACGCGCTCAGCGTCGACCAGCTGCTGGCCGAGGCGCGCACCGCGATGAACGAGCAGCGGCTCGTCGCCCCGGCAGGCAACAATGCCTTCGAGTTCTACATGAAGGTGCTGCAAAAGCAGCCGGGGAATCCGGTGGCCGCGGATGCGCTGCGGGAGACGTTCTCCTACGGTGCCGCCGCCACGGAGCAGACGATCAATCAGCGCGACTTCAACGAGGCACAGCGGGAAATCGATCTCCTGGCCAAGGCCGACCCCGAGAACTACACGTTGACGATCCTTCGCTCCAAGCTCGACGCCCAGCGCAAGACGCTGGACCGCGAACAGCAACAGGCGGTGGATGCGCAGAAAGCCCAGCTTGCCCAGCAGAATGCCGCCGCGGCCGCGAAGCTCCAGGCGGAGCAGGCGGCTGCCGCCGAAGCGCAGCGCCAGCAGGCGGCTCGCGAGCAGGCGGCACGTGTGGCCCAGCAATCGCAGGCAGCGAGCCCCACGGCCGCCACGCGTCCGGCCGCTGCGGCGCCACGCGCACCCGCCGCGGACGCCGACGCCATCAGCGACGCCGTCCTCATCCGCCAGGTCAGTCCGCGCTATCCCACCGCCGCCATGCGTGCGAACCAGGAAGGCTGGGTGGACGTCGAACTGACGGTGGGCACCGACGGCACGGTGACCAATGTCGCCGTGGTCGACGCGCAACCCAAGCACGTCTTCGACCGCTCGGCGATCGATGCCGTCAGCCGCTGGGAATACAAGCCGGCCACGCGCAACGGCGAACCGATGACCGTGACGCTAAGGCGGCGGTTGCAGTTCAACCTCGGCAGGTGACGACAGATCCAGCCACGGCCAGTGCCGCGGCTGGATCAATCGGGTTTCTTCTTCCTGGCCGGCGTTTTCGCCGCGCTCTTTTTCGCCGGTGTCCTGGTGGCGGCCTTCGCGCGTGACTTCACCGGCGCCTTCGCGGCTTTCGCCACCGGTGCGGTGTGCGCCGAGCCCTCCACGCCGGCCCAGTCCACATGCGGCAGGCCGAGCAGGCTGTCGAACACCATCGGCATGAGGCCGGCCGGGATGGGCCCCGCACCGTTCCACATCGTCACGACGCCCGCGTGGTACTTCGGGAAGAAACCGATCATGGTGCGGTAACCCGACACGGCGCCCGCGTGGTAGATGAGGTCCTCGTTGGCGTACTTGAACACGCGCCAGCCAAGCGCATAGTGCGCGTCGGTCACGCGTGCCCGGCGCCAGGGCAGGGAGCGTTCTTCCGAAGGCGTCGACACCTCTGGTGCGTGCAGCACGTCGAGCAATGGCGTGGGCAGCACGTCGGGGCGTCCCCCCATCTGCGCCATCAGCCATTGCTCCATGTCGCGCAGGCTGGCATTCACGCCCGCTGCGGGAGCGACACGGTAGTAGCTGTCGTTGGGTTCGTAGGGAATCCAGTTGTGCGGTCCGCCGCGATGCGGGCGGGCCCAGCTCTTGCTTGCCTCGAGCGCGTCACGGCCGTAGCTGGCGGTGGTCATTCCCAGCGGCGCGAAGATGCGGCGCTCCACCTGGCGAAAGAAATAATCGCCCGTCACCGCGTAGACCACGTCGCCGATCATGCTGAACGCCACGTTCTGGTATCCGTAGCATTCGCCGACCTTGCAGGAGAGGTCGACCTCGTCGAGCTTGCGCACCAGTTCCTCATAGGGGGCGTCCGCCTCGAGCATGGCGTCGTAGGTGTTGCGCGGCAGGCCCAGGCGCTGGCCGAGGATGTCCCGCACGGTCGCCTGCTGGGCGGCCTGCATATCCTTTAGCTTGAAGTAGGGAATCGTGTCGATGAGCTTGGTGTCCCAGCTCAGGAACCCTCCGCGGACCAGGACGGCCGTGACGCCGGTGGCGAACGCCTTCGACAGGGAGGCGAGGCGGAACACCGTTTCCGGAGTGGCCGGTTCCTTGGTCTTCGCGTTGGCGTAACCGATGGCGCGTTCGTATACGACCTTGTCGTCGACGATCACGGCGGTGACGATGGCGGGGGCGGCATCGCGGGCCTCCGCGGCATCCAGCCACTGCTTGTAGTTTTCGACGGTTGCCTTGACCCGTTCCGCCGGCAGCCGGGCGGCTTCGGGGTCGACATGGACGACGGGCGGCTTCGGCGGCGGCGCGGCAAGCGCGAAGGGGGCGGCAACGGCGCAGGCGAAAGCGCAGGCGAGCAGGGATGCGGAACGGAACGACATGCTTTTCTCGCGGGGTCGAGGCGTGGGGACACGCCGCGGATATGGGGACGCCGGGGTGGCCCGGGCATCGTTCCCGGCATTGTCTTTTACTTCCTCGTCCGCGACAACGATGGGGTCTTGACGACGCTGAACGGAACGCCTCGCCATGCTAGGCTTCACCGACCCCACCGGACACGCCGGCCATCGTGAACGCTCGTCCGCACGCCGCCCGGAGCAAGGGAACCACCCTGGCGCTCTCGGTCATCGCCTTCTTCCTGGTGCTGACTTCCTACTACGTCCTGCGACCGGTACGCGACCAGCTCGTCGGTGCCGCTGGCTCGTCGTCGCTGCCGATGTTCTACGCCATCGTCTTCGTCGTGATGCTGGCGCTGACACCCGTGTTCGGCTGGCTCGTCGCGCGCTTTCCACGCAAGCAGATGCTCTTGGGCAGCTACCTGTCCTTCATCGTCTGCCTGGTGGCCTTCGTCCCTGCCTTCGCAGCCCAGGACCGGATAGGCGCGGTGGTGCTGGGGCGGGTGTTCTTCGTCTGGGTGAGCGTCTTCAACCTGTTCGTCGTCTCGCTCTTCTGGAGCGTCATGGCGGACGTGTACCGGAGCATACAGGCGCGCCTGGTCTTTCCGTTCATCGCTTTCGGTGGCATGGCCGGGGCGCTGGTAGGCCCTTTGCTCACCCGCTCGCTGGTGCTGCGGCTGGGTGTGCCGTCGATGCTCGTGGTGTCGGCAGCCACCTTGCTGCTGGCGCTAGGGGCACTCCTCGCGCTGCCCACGGACCAGGCGGGTAACGATCGTAGCGGTGGCGCGCCCTTGGGCGGCTCGATCCTGCAGGGCGCCAAGGCGGCGTTCTCACAGCCCTTCCTGCGCTACATGACCCTGCTGATGCTGCTGAGCGATGGCATCGCCACGATGGCGTACGCGTTGATGGCCGACTACACGAAGGCCCACTTCGCGGACAATGCGGCACGTACCGCGTTCTACGCCGACCTCGACCTGTGGATCAACGGCTTCGGTGCCTTGCTGCAACTCACCCTCACGCCACTGCTGATGCGCGGCTTCGGCCCGCTCTGGGCGCTGGTGCTGCCCTCCGTGGTGAACTTCGGGTTGCTCCTGATGCTGACCCTGCACGGCCCTTCGGACGCGGTGCTCTTTGGCGTCGCCGTGCCGCTGATCGTCATCGTGCAGGTGGTGACACGCGGGATGACCTACGGCATGACCAAGCCCGCTTCGGATGCCTTGTACACGCGTATGCCCCGCGAGGCGCGCTACAAGGGCAAGAACTTCATCGAGACGGCGGTATGGCGTTTCGGCGACCTGCTGATCACCAGCGGGCTCAACGGCCTGCATGCCGTGGGCGTGGGCATCGCGGGCATAGGCCTGATCGGTTCGGCGCTGGCCGCCGTCGCCACCGAGGTGGCCCGGCGCGCCGCCACCTCGCCGGACCTCGAGCCGGAGTCGAAGGACACCTAGCCGACGATGTAGCTCTCGAGCTGGTTGATCGTTTCCTTCTGCTCCGAGATGGTGGCCTTCACCAGGTCGCCGATGGACACCATGCCCACCACGCGGCCGCCGTCCAGCACGGGCAAATGGCGCAGGCGGCCATCGGTGCACAGGCGCATGCACTCGTCGACGGAAGCGTCCGGCGCGACCGTCACCACACTGGTCGTCATGATGTCGGCCACGGGCGTGTCGCGCGAGGAACGATCCTTGAGGATGACCTTCCGGGCGTAGTCGCGCTCGGAAACGATGCCGACCAGTTCGCTTCCCCTGATCACCGCCAGCGCGCCGACGTTCTTCTCGGCCATCTGCTGGATCGCTTCATAGACCGGCGCCTCCGGTGCGACGGCGAATACCGCCGTGCCCTTCGTCGCCAGGAGATGCTTGACCTGCTGCATGCTCGACTCCCCGGATGGACGCGGCGCCTGCCGCTCGGGCTCCAGTCTACTGCCGCCGCGGGCCGGCCAGGGTAACGATCAGGTGAAGGGCGGACGGCCTCCGCGGCGCGATTCCACGTAGTAGAGCGGGCGGCGCTTGGACTCCGAATAGGTGCGGCCTACGTATTCCCCGATGACGCCCAGTGCGAGCAACTGGGCGCCGCCGAGGAACAGAATCACCACCATCAGCGTGGGGTAGCCCCGGACCGGATCGCCCCAGATCAGGACCTTCAGCAACACCCACAGGCCATAGAGGAAGGCCAGGCCGGCGGCGGAGACGCCCAGCCACGTCGCGATGCGCAGGGGCGCCGTCGAGAACGATGTGATGCCTTCGACGGCGAGGTTGGTCAGCCGCCAGTAGTTCCACTTGGTGCTGCCGGCATAGCGCGCGTCGCGGTGGTAGGTGACGGCCGCCTGCCGATAGCCGATCCAGGCGAACAGGCCCTTCATGAAGCGCTGGCGCTCGCGGAGTTCACGCAGGGCCTCCACGGCGCGCCGCGACAACAGGCGGAAATCCCCGGTGTCCCTTGGCAGGGGTGTGTCGGAGACACGCTCCATCACACGGTAGAACGCGGCAGAAGTGAATTTCTTCGTGCGCGTCTCACCATCGCGTTCGCCGCGCGTCGCATAGACCACGTCGTTGCCTTCGCGCCAGCGCTCGATCAGCGCGGGGATGACCTCGGGTGGATCTTGCAGGTCCGCGTCGATGACGACCACGGCGTCGGCATCGACGTGGTCGAGGCCGGCCGTCAAGGCGGCTTCCTTGCCGAAGTTGCGTGACAGCCGCATGGCTTCCACGCGTGGATCCCGGTCGGCCAGCGCGCACAGGCGCGCCCATGTCTCGTCCTGGCTGCCGTCGTCGACGTAGACGATGTGTGCGGTCGCGTCGATGGCGTCAAGGACGGCGCCCAGGCGGCTATGGAAGCTGTCGATCACCTGTGCTTCGTTATAGGCGGGAACGACGATGGCGAGGGAGAAAGGCATGTGCGGTCTCAGCGGACACGGCCGGCGACGGGGGCCGGGCGAGTGAGGTAGGCAGGGCCGCCGAGCTGGCCCATTTGCTGGGCGATCCATGCCGTCCGCCGCTGCATGTACGCACTGGGTGCGTCGACACGGAAGCGGCGCGGATTCGGCAATACGGCGGCGAGTCGCGCGGCTTGGACCACGCCAAGGCGGTCGGGCGTGGTGTGAAAGAAGGCGTCGCTCGCCGCGCCGACGCCGTAGACGCCGTTACCGAGCTCGACGATGTTCATGTAGACCTCGAGGATGCGCCGCTTCGGCCACAACGCTTCGATCAGTACGGTGAAATAGGCCTCCATGCCCTTGCGCACGAAGCTGCGCCCATTCCAGAGGAACAGGTTCTTGGCCACCTGCTGGCTGATGGTGCTGGCGCCGCGCAGGCGCTTGCCTTCATCGGCGGCATCGATCGCGTCCTGGATCGCGTCGACGTCGAATCCGTGGTGGAACGGGAACTTCTGGTCCTCGGCCGCCACCATCGCGATGCCGACCTGCGCCGAAATGCGATCCCACGGAACCCAGCGATGGCGGTAGGCGAAATCCTTCTCGCCACCGATCAGTGCCTCCACGCGGCGCTCCATGATCATCGCGCTGGTCCATGGGGGCACGAAGCGCAGGACCAGCACCACCAGGCACGACAACGCCAGCCACGAGACGAGCAACAGGCCCACGAGGCGGGCGATCCGGCGGAACGGTGAACGGGGCGTCGGACTCATGGCGGCGCGGTGACGAAGGATGGCGCAGTATAAGGGCCTGGACCTTCACGGGCTTGCCGGCGCTCCAGCGAGTCCCCATCTTCCGTCGGATCACCAGGAGACCGCCGTGACCGATTCGATCGTCGAAACCCTTGCGTCCGAAGACGTGTTGCACCGCTTCATGCTGGAGAAGGCGGGCGTGCGTGGTGTACTGGTACGCCTCGGCGCCAGCTGGCACGAGATCGCCTCGCGTGCCGACTACCCGGCCGCCTTGCGCGACACGTTGGGCCAGGCCGTGGCCGCCAGCGCGCTGCTCACGGGCAACATCAAGTTCGAGGGATCCCTCTCCCTGGAATTCAAGAGCCAGGGGCCGCTGCACCTGCTCTTCGCCGAATGCAGCGACAAGGGCCGTCTGCGCGGCCTCGCACGATACGACACCAAGGCCTTGCCCGCGCGACTCGCACTCGGTGGCCTGCCCGAGGCGATGCTCGCCATCACCATCGGGCACGCTGAGCGGGGCCGTTACCAGGGCGTCGTGGAACTGGACGACACGGAGTCGATCGGCCAGGCGCTGGAAAACTACTTCGAACGCTCGGAGCAGCTTCCCGCACGTATCCTGCTCGCCGCCAATGGCCAGCACGCCGTCGGCCTGATGTTGCAGCCCGTGCCGGGAGAGGGCGGCCACAGCGCCGCCGAGGACGACGACGAGGCATGGTCGCGCGTGGGCCATCTCACGGCTACCCTCAGTGCCAGTGAAATGCTCGCCACGCGGCCGGAGGAACTGCTGTACCGTCTCTACCACGAGGAATCGGTGCGCCTCTACGAGCCGAAGCCGCTGGCTTTCGGCTGCACCTGTTCGCAAGAGCGCGTGGAGGGCATGCTACGTGCGCTCGGGCGCCAGGAGGTCGAAGCCACGCTGGACGACCGCGACGGCGAGATCGAGGTGATCTGCGAGTTCTGCGCCACGCGCTACACGTTCGACCGCGTGGATGCCGAGCGCCTGCTCACCCAGGTGGAAACGCCGCCATCGCCCTCGACGCTGCAGTAAGCGGGGTCAGGCGTCCAGCGACAGCGGCGAGCCCAGCCACTTGCTGGCCGGGGCTGGCTGGGCGAAGAGGAAGCCCTGGCCGAAACGGCAGCCGATCCGGCGCAGGGCGCGCATCTGCGATTCCGTCTCGATGCCTTCCGCGATCACCTGCATGCGCAGCGAATCGGCCAGGGCCTGGATCGCCCGGACCACCGCCGTGCTGTGCGCCTCGCTGTCTTCGGCGGGCAGTTCGATGACGAACGAGCGATCGATCTTCAGCGTCTCGATCGGATACTGGTGCAGGTAGCTGAGTGACGAATAGCCGGTACCGAAATCGTCCAGTGCGATGCCCACGCCGTGGTCGCGCAGGTTCTCGAGGATGCGCTTCACCTGGGCCGGGTTCTCCAGCAGCGCGCGCTCGGTCACTTCCACGCGGATGGAGCGGGCCGGTACCTTGTGCTCGATGAGCAGGTCGAGCAGGCGCTGGTCCAGGTCCGGCGAACGGAAGTGACTGCCCGACACATTGATGCTGATGAAGCCTTCGTCGCCCACCAGTGCGCGGGCCTGGCGTGCCACCTGCTCGAAAATCTGCCAGTCGATCGCCTCGGAGCAGCCGGTATCCTCGGCCACGGAGAGAAATTCGCCCGGCGATAGCAAGCCACGCTCGGGGTGGCGCCAGCGCAGCAGCGCTTCGTAGCCGACCACGCGGTGGTCTTCCAGGTCCACGATGGGCTGGTAGAACGGCACGAACTCATTGCGGGTGAGCGCCCGGCGCAAGTCGCCCTCCAGTTCCAGCAACGAAAGCGCTTCGCGGCGCAGACGGTCGTCGAACACCGCGGCACGATGCCGGCCTTCATCTTTCGCCCTGTACATGGCCGAATCGGCGTCGCGGAGCAGTTCCTCCGGCCGGGTGTATTCGGGCGTGGGCAGGGCGATGCCGATGGATGCCGACGTGAAGATCTCTTTCGCGCCAAGCCGGAACGGGGTCTGCAACTGGGCGATGATGCGTTCGGCGATATGCGTCGCGGACTGTGGGTCGACGATGCCCTCGACGAGCACGGCGAACTCGTCGCCACCAAGGCGTGCTACGACATCGCGAGTCTTCAGGCAGGCGCGGATACGACCGCCCACCTGGAACAGGAGATCGTCGCCGACAAGGTGACCGACCGAATCGTTGATGACCTTGAACCGGTCGAGGTCGATGAAGAGCACCGCGAACAGGTCGGCGGGGTTCTCACGGTAGTGGTTCAGCGCCTGCTCGAGCCGCTGCAGCAACAAGGTGCGATTGGGCAGGCCGGTGAGCGAGTCGTGCAGGGTCTCGTACTTGAGGCGGCGCTCGACGCGCTCGCGCTCGGCGATCTGCTCGCGCAGGTCGCGGTTGGCCAGGGCCAGCGCACGCGTACGCTCGGTCACCCGACGCTCGAGGCTGGCGTAGGCCTGCTTCAGCGATTCGGTGGTGTACTTGCGCTGCAACGCGTTGGCAATGTGGTAACTGACGAAGGTCAGCAATTCCTGGTCGCGCGCGCTGTAGGTGTGCTCGGGTGTGTAGCTCTGCACGGCCAGCACGCCCATCGACTTCTCGTTCCAGATCAGGGGTACGCCCAGCCAGTGCAGGGAACGCGCGCCGCTCGGGGAGAGCACGTGGTCGCGGTTGAGGCGGTCGATCTCCTCGCGGTCGGCGAGCAAGGCCTTGCCGTTGCGCAGCACGAATTCGGTCAGGCCGCGGCCCAGCTCGCGCGGTTCGCGCACGCCATCCAGTTCGTCGACCGAATAGGGGAAGGTCAGCTTGTTCTGGTCTTCCGAGAGCAACGCGATGTAGAAGTTGCGCGCATACAGCAGGCCGCCGATGACCCTGTGCACGGCGGCGTAGAAGTTCTCGATGCTGTCGGACGTGTTGGCCAGTTCCGCGATGCGGAACAACGCCGCTTGCAGGCGTTCGCCACGCTGGCGTTGCAAGACCTGCTGGCGCAGCACGCGGTTGGCTTCGCGCAGGGCAGCCGTTCGCGTCGTGACGCGGCGCTCCAGTTCTTCGTGGGCCTGCCGGCGCTCGAGTGCGGTCTGCACGTGCTGGGCCACGTAGGTGAGCAGCTCGCGGTCGTTTTCCGTGTAGTGCGTGTCGTCACGGTAGCTCTGTACGACCAGGGCACCGACGACGTCTTCGCCGCGCTTCATCGGCACGCCCAGCCAGTCATCGCTGGGCGGCCCGATAGGTACGCGCGGACCGGGCAGGTTCTTCTCCAGTTCGCTGCTGGCCCCCATCATCGAACGGCCGGTCTGCAACACGTTCCAGGTGAGGGTGTTCTCGATGGCCTCGATGGTGCGGACGCCTTCGGGATCGGGAATGTCCTGGTCTTCCGTATCGACGAAATACGGGAAACGCACCGTGCGGTTCTGTGCGTCGTAAAGGACGATGAAGAAGTTCTCTGCATACATGAGGCTGCCCACGATGCCGTGCAACGCACTCATCATGTCCTTCATGTTGTGCTCGGCGCCGGCCTGCTCGGCGATCGCGTACAGCGCACGCTGGAGCCGCTCGGCGAGAGCGAGGCGGGAGATCGCCTCGTAGAGGTTGGCTGTTTCGGCGAGCTGGCGCAGGCGCGCCGAGGCGAGCCTGCCAAGCCAGGCGAGCATGTCGCCTCCGGCGGACATGTCGGCGTCGCTGGTCACGATTTCGAGGATCCGCTCGCTCTGGGGATCGATGGCCAGCTCGAGCACCCCTGGCGCGGCCACCTCGCTACTTGCCACGGGTCGCCAGGCCACCTTCGCCTCCGGCAGCATGCACTGGACGAAGGCCTCGCACTCCGCACGCACGGCCTCCGAGTCCGCAGCGCGCAGCAACCTCTCCACGGCGTCCTGCAACGGCTCTACCTCGCCGTGACCAGGCGCCTGCAGGGTCGGGCTGTGGGATGGAGCGAAAGTCATCGCCTGACGAGGTTCCGGTCGTGGTCGGGTCAGTCTATATGTGTTAACGCGGCCGTGCGATGGGCGTGAAAGCCAATCTCACGGGGCCTGCGCCTGGGCGCCCCGAATCTCCCCTTGTCGTGATAAACGGCAGCTAATCCTAATCCTGAAGGGGGTCTCCCCGGGGTGTTAGTAAAAAGTAAAATGGTTTAAACTCGGATCGTTCCCGTCAGGCTGAGGCGGGACCTCGGGGAATCTCAGCCGCTGCCGATAAAGACCACGATGCGCAGATCCTTACTCACCATGCTTCTGTTCATGCCGCTTGCCGCGGCAGGACAGGTCGCGCCGGTGGGTTCGGACGCCACCGCGTCCCAACTGCTGGGCCAGCAACCGGCCTCGTCCGCCCGTCCGGACCAGGGCAGCCTGCCATTGTGGCGCGCCCCGGATGGCCGCACGCTGTCCCTCCAGTCCGATGACCGAGCCGATCAGACCAAGCCTCTGGCCCTGCGGCCGGTGGATTCGGGTTCCTTCCTTTCCAGCGGCCTGCAATACGACCTGGGGCCCCGCGTCCAGGCCCACGCCAGCGTCAGTGGCCAGGGCTGGATCAACTCGGTGGAATCCTGCAGTATCTCGGCAGGCCATAGCGACCGCTGCAGCGCCCCGGGTGCACCTCCGCGCATCGTTGGCAGCGAAGTAGGCGCGACCTTCCGCGGGACGGGTTACAGCGTGGGCGTCGGGGTCGGTTCCAGCCGTCCGACTGGCACGGGCGCGGCCTTGCCTCGCGTGGTGCCAGGTCTCGCGACCGCTTCGGGGTTGCCGCTCAGCGCGCTGTCTTCCAGCACCGAATTGAATGCCCATGGCCGTGTCGACCTGGGTGCACGGAGTGGAATCGACCTGGGCGCGAGCATCGGCCGGATTCGCCTGCTGCCAGGCAATCTCCTCGGCATCGGCACGGTGGACCAGAAGGCGCTGAGTTTCGGCGTCGACCGCGGTCCCTTGTCGGGTTCGATCACCGGGCGCACGATGCAGCCGGAAGCCAATGCCGTGAACGGTATCAACCCGGACCGTCGTTGGAGCGCGATCGACCTCGGCGTGACCTGGCGTCTGCCCTGGCGCGGTGAACTGTCCGTCGGCGCACAGAACGTGTGGTCGTCGGGGAATGCGCCGAGCAGCTCGGCGGGTCCGGAGCCGGACCAGTCGCGTACGCCCTACGTGCAGTACCACCAGGATCTTTAAGGGCGGAATCGCCTCACCCTGAAAGAAGGAAGCCGCCCCAGGGGCGGCTTCTTCGTTTTCAGCGCCCCGCCCCGCGGACGCGGACGTCGCCACTGAACGATTCGACGTGGATAAAGGCGTCACCACCACCAATGGTGGTTTTCAGTTCCTTGCCCGGGCCGTCGTCGCCACGCGAGGGGTTGCCCCAGTCGCTGCGCAGGTCGCCGCTGAAGGTGGAGGCTTCGAGCCGCGCCGACGCGTCGGCTGGCAACTGGAGTTGCACGTCGCCGCTCATGGAATCGACATCGAGCTTGCCGCCGCGTGCCGGCGCCCCGCTGACCTGGGTGTCGCCGGACACTGTGCTGAAACTGGCTTCCTTCCAGGGGCCGCCGCCGATGGTCATGCGGCCCGAGACCGTCTGGGCTTCGATCTTCTCACCGACGTTCGGTGCCGTGATGTCACCGGACACGGTCTGCAGCTCGGCTTCCCCCGCACGGCCAGCGAGGTCGATCGTGCCACTCACCGTTTGCATGCTGACGCGGGGCGAGCGCAGGTTCGCACGGATGCGTCCGCTAACCGATTCGACATCGATCTTGCCGCCATCCAGACCGTCGATGCTGACCGGCGCACTGACCACGTTGATATGGACTTCCACGGCTCTCGGCACACGCACATTGAGGATGGTCGGCTGCATGCGCGAGTCGTTGCCCCAGCTGAACCAGTTGCCTTTCTTCTCGTCGCCCTCGACGCGAATCTCCACATTGTGGTCGTCGCCTTCCAGTTCGAGCGGGCGGGCGCCGTCGCCGAGGCTGCCGGAGACCTGCACCTGGTTCTTGTCCCAGGCGGTGACGGTGACTTCACCCTTGACGTTTTCGATGCTGATCTTCGCGTTGGGGCGGATATCTTTCGACAGGTTGATCGGCGTCGAGGCAAGGGCCTCGCCGATCGAAAGCGCCAGCAGCAGGGGAGTGAGATAGAGCGTTTTCATGGTTAGTGTCCTGGCTGTTCGCGTTTAGCCGGCTTGCTTTTCGAGGTTGCGCAGACGGTCGCGCTGGCGTTCGGTGCGCAGCAGCAGGCGCTGCAACGCGGCTGAATCGGGGGAATCCTGCATGGCCTGCGTGAGTTCCATGCGTGCGGCGTCGAGTTCGACCGCCGCGCCGGAGAGACGCGGATCGGAAGGCTTCCAGGCAGACCCGGCGGCCATGCGGGCACTGTCGTCGGGGGAGACCAGGTGCAGTCCGAGGCCGCCACCGAGTACGGCCACGCCGGCGATGGCCGCGGCCATCAGCCAGGGACGCGCCCGCCGGTGTCGTACCGCGGAAGCGCCCGGGGCCTCGTCGAGACGGGCTTCGATACCGGCCCACAGGTCGCGATGGGGCACGACCGGACGGTTGAGGGAGCGCATCTGGCGCAGGTAGTCGAGTTCGTTCATGGTTTATCTCCCAGCGCGCGGCGGAGGAGTCCGCGCGCACGGTGCAACTGCGCTTTCGAGGAGCCCACCGCCATCGAAAGCTCGACGGCGATCTCCTCGTGTTTCCAACCTTCCACGTCGTGAAGCACGAGGACGGCACGGGCCCGCGGCGGCAAGCACGCGATGGCCTTTTCCAGTTCGCCGCGCTCGAACGCACGGACGGGATTGTCGATGTCGGTGATCTCCGGCAGGTGCTCGTCGTCGACGATGCTGACCGGGTCGGCGTTGCGGGCGCGTATGGACATCAGCGCCACGTTGACCGCCAGCCGATACACCCACGTGCCGAACGCGCTTTCGAAACGGAAACCGTCGAGCTTCTGCCAGGCGCGGACGAAGGCTTCCTGGGTCAGGTCCTCCGCACGCGCGTGATCGAAGCCCGCCAGGCGTAGCACCGCACCGTACACGCGGTCGGCGTGGCGCCGGTAAAGGGTTTCGAAGGCCTTGCGGTCGCCGGCCACGGCCGCGCGCACGGTGTCGTCGTCCGACGTGGCGGCGGGCAGCTCAGGCTGCATGAAGGACGTGGCGGCGATGCATAGGGCGTTCATCTTGCCAGCTTGGATGCGGGCAAGGGAGAAACGGTTTAACGAGAAGGGGCGGTCCCGCTAAGGAGGAAAGGCAGGCCCGGCCTTTGTGGGAGCCGCTTCAGCGGCGATACGGCCCGCCCCAAGGCTTGGGGGAGAGGGCCGTATCGCCGGCAGGTCAGGCCACGTGCGCCGCGCGCTTTCCCGCGTAGGCGGCATCGAGTGCCTTGCTGACGCGTTCGCGCTCGGCCTTCAGCCGCTCCGGCATGCGTTCGCCGAAGCCGTCGAGGTACAGGCCGATGGCGCGCAGTTCTTCCTGCCAGCCTTCGACATCGACGTGCAGGAGTTCCTCGAGCTTGCCCGGAGCCAGGGAAAGCCCGTCGGTACGCAGCTCGCCCTTCGCGGGCACGGTGCCGATCGGCGTGTCCACGCCCTTGGCCAACCCTTCGACGCGCTGGATCATCCAGTCCAGCACCCGCAGGTTCTCGCCGTAGCCTGGCCACATGAACCGGCCGTCGGCGTCCTTCCGGAACCAGTTCACGTGGAAGATCCGCGGCAGCTTCGCCCCGGGTTTGTCGAACGACAGCCAATGGGCGAAGTAGTCGGCGAAGTTATAGCCGCAGAACGGCTTCATCGCCATGGAATCGCGGCGAAGCACACCGACGGCTCCGGTCGCGGCGGCGGTGGTCTCCGAACCCATGGCCGCACCCACGAGCACACCGTGCGCCCAGTCCTTCGCTTCGAAGACCAAGGGTACCAACGACGGGCGGCGGCCACCGAAGACGATCGCCGAGATGGGCACGCCGGCGGCTTCTTCCGACTCGGGTGCCCAGCTCGGGCATTGCTGCGCGCTGACGGTGAAGCGCGAATTCGGATGCGCGGCGGGACCGTTGGCCGTGTCGTACGGACGGCCCTGCCAGTCCATTACCGGCTCACCTTCGCCAAGGCCTTCCCACCAGGGACGGCTGTCGGCGGTCAACGCCACATTGGTGAAGATCGCATCGTGGCCGAGCGTTTCCAGCGCGGTGGGGTTGGTGCTCGCGCTGGTACCGGGGGCCACGCCGAAATAGCCGGCCTCGGGATTGATCGCCCACAGGCGTCCGTCCTTTCCTGGGGTCATCCAGCAGATGTCGTCACCCACGGTCCAGACTTTCCAGCCCGCCTTGCGGTAGCCCTCGGTGGGAATGAGCATGGCGAGGTTGGTCTTGCCGCATGCCGACGGGAACGCCGCGGCGATGTAGTGCTTTTCGCCCTGCGGATTCTGGATCCCGACGATGAGCATGTGCTCGGCGAGCCATCCTTCGCGACGCGCCTGGTAGCTTGCGATGCGCAGCGCATGGCATTTCTTGCCGAGCAGCGCATTGCCACCATAGCCCGAGCCGATCGACTTGATCGAGAGTTCCTCGGGGAAATGCATGATGAAACGGCGTTCCGGGTCGAGGTCACCCGTGGAGTGCAAGCCCTTCACGAACTGGCCTTCGCGCTCGATGCGGGCGAGCGCCGGCGTGCCCATGCGCGTCATGATGCGCATGTTGGCCACCACGTAGGGGCTGTCGGTGATCTCGACGCCGCAGCGCGCGAGCGGCGAATCGATCGGGCCCATGCAATACGGGATCACATACATCGTGCGGCCGCGCATGGCACCGGCGAACAGAGCGTCGATCTTCGCGTGCGCATCGGCTGGAGCCATCCAGTGATTGTTCGGGCCGGCGTCCTCCTCGTCCGGTGTGCACACGAACGTCAGGTGCTCCACGCGCGCGACATCCGAAGGGTGTGAGCGATGCAGGTAGCTGCGGGGGTTGCTCTCCGCGTTGAGCGGGAGGAGGTCGCCACTGGATAGCATCGTCTGGACGAGTTCGGCGTACTCCGCTTCCGAGCCATCGCACCAGTGAACGGAGGCGGGCTCCGTCAACGCGGCGACCTCGTCGACCCATCGATTCAATGCTTCCAGTGAACTGCCGTGCGATCGCATCCTTGGTGGTCTCCAGTTAAACGCAAGCGGAGACAGTAGTTTGCGTGGCCTGGTATTGGCAAGGCACGGCGCAGCAAAAGCGCGCGTGCCATTCAGGATCAGTCGGTGGATCGCGCCGGAGTGAGCGTGGCGATCATGTGTTCGACGTAGGCGTCGAACTCCTCGTGGCTGAGGCGGGGCAGGCCGAGGGTGAAGTTCAACTGCAGGAACCCGACGTACGCCGCGTAGGTGAGGCGTGCGCGGTGCAGGGCGACGACCGGCTCCAGGCCCGCTTCCTGGTAGAGCCGCGTGAGGAACTCCATGCGCCGCTGCGAGACGCGCGACATCACCGGCACCACCTGTGGGTGGTCGAGTGCCTTGAGCAAGGCGGCATACACGCGATGCGGCTGCAATTCGTGCGCGACACGGCGAAACAGTTCCGGGAAGCGCTTCAGCGGGTCGGGGATGCGTTCGATCTCCGCCAGCACCTCGCGTTCGCCGTATTCTTCCCAGCGCTCGAGTGAAGCCTGGAGCAGGGCTTCGCGGGTGCGGAAATGCCAGTAGAAGCTACCCTTGGTGACGCCGAGGCGCCTCGCCAGGGCTTCGACCGCGAGGGCGCCGACACCTTGCTCGGCGATGAGGGCTAGTGCGCCGTCTTCCCAATCTTCGGCGGAGAGGCGGACTCGTTCGTTCTTGGCACCGTCGTTCATCGACGCATGGTAACGGAGACGCGGCGGTTTGCAATTGGGAGGCGTCGAATATGTTGCATAAGACCTTGACTTGCCAGCCGTTACATGACCGTACGCTGGCGTATTGACGCACCCCGTCGCGGGTTACATACTCAACCGTATGGTAGCCATCCCGTCCCCTGTCCATTCGGCTCGCGCCAGCCTCGTCTCGTTCGATGGCGTCGCGCTGGCCACCCAGCACTGGCGCGGCGAGCGCTTGCCGCCGCTGCTGTTCGCGCACGGCTTCGGCCAGACCCGCCATGCATGGAACGGCGCGGCGCGGGCCCTGGCGGCCCAGGGATTCGACGCCACCACGTTCGATGCGCGCGGCCATGGTGAAAGCGAACGCGTGCCACGTGGCGATTACCACATGGAGCAGTTCGTGGCCGACCTGCTGGCAGTGGCGGACAGCGCTCCGTCGGCGGATGGCCGCGCCCCGGTGCTGGTCGGCGCATCCATGGGTGGCCTGCTCGGCTTGCTGGCCGCGGGTGAGGCGGAAGAGGGCAGGGAACCCTTCTCGGCCCTGGTCCTGGTCGACATCACACCACGGTGGGAAACCGCCGGCGTGGAACGTATCCTCGGTTTCATGCGCGCGCATCCGAATGGTTTCGCGAATTACGACGAGGCCGCCTCGGCGATCGAGGCGTATCTGCCGCATCGGCGCGAACGCAAGACCGAAGCCCAGTTGAAACCCTTGCTCCGTCAGGACGACGACGGGCGCCTACGCTGGCACTGGGACCCCGCGCTCCTCGATGGTCCGATCCAGCAGAGCGAGCGTTACCAGCCGCGACTGTTCGCGGCCGCCGCACGGGTGAAGGTGCCGGTGTTGCTGCTGTCCGGCACACGCAGCGACGTTGTCTCCAGTCACACCGTCGACGAATTCCTCCGCCTCGTGCCGCATGCGCGCCACGTGGCCTTGCCCGACGCCACGCACATGGTGGCGGGCGATGCGAACGACGCGTTCACCCGCGAGATCGCTGCGTTCCTTGAAACCCTTTGATCCACCGCTCCACGAAACACGTAGCAACGACCCGACTGTGACGAGGTGATACCGATGTCTGCGATCCTAGTTGTGCTGGCGGCGCTCATCGCCTCCGGTGCCTGTGCCTACCACCGCACGTCCCTGAAGACGTGGGCCGTCGCGACGGCGGCGACGATCCTCGTCGTGGGTTTCCTCGCCGGCGCGCTGGCGACCACCGTCGTGCTCCTCATCCTGCTCGCGGTCGTGGCGGTGCCACTGCTGATGGTCGACTTCCGCCGGAAGAAGATCAGCGCGCCGCTGCTGTCGATGTTCGCCAAGGTGACGCCGAAGCTCTCCGACACGGAGCAGACCGCGCTGGAGGCCGGCACGGTCGGTTTCGAGGGCGAACTGTTCTCGGGCAAGCCGGACTGGTCGCAGCTGCTTCGCCAGCCGAAGCCGGAGCTCTCGGTCGAAGAGCAGGCCTTCCTCGACGGTCCCGTCGAAGAGCTCTGCGCCATGATCGACGACTGGCAGATCACCCACGAACTGGCCGACCTGCCGCCGAACGTCTGGGAGTTCATCAAGAAGAACAAGTTCTTCGGCATGATCATTCCGAAGAGTTACGGCGGTCTCGGCTTCTCCGCGTTGGCCCATTCGGCGGTGCTGCAGAAACTGTCCAGCATGTCGCAGACACTGGCTTCCACCGTCGCCGTGCCGAACTCGCTCGGGCCGGGTGAGCTGCTGATGCACTACGGCAGCGACGAGCAGAAGAACCACTTCCTGCCGAGGTTGGCGGATGGGCGTGAAATTCCCTGCTTCGCGTTGACGGGTCCGTACGCCGGCTCGGATGCCACGTCGATTCCCGATTTCGGCATCGTCACCAAGGGCATGTGGAACGGCGAGGAAACGGTCGGTATCCGCCTGACGTTCGACAAGCGCTACATCACGCTGGCGCCGGTCGCCACGATCGTCGGCTTGGCGTTCCGCATGTACGACCCGGACAAGCTGCTCGGCGACAAGGAAGACCTGGGCATCACCCTGGCGCTGCTTCCGCGCGAGACGCCGGGAATGCAGATCGGCCGCCGTCACTTTCCGCTCAATACGCCGTTCCAGAATGGCCCGGTCCACGCCAAGGACATGTTCGTGCCGTTGTCGGTGCTGATCGGCGGTCCGCACATGGCTGGCCAGGGCTGGCGGATGCTGGTCGAGTGCCTCTCGGTCGGCCGCGCGATCTCGCTGCCGTCGAACGCCACCGGCGCATCGCGCATGGCGGTGGCCGCCACCGGTGCCTACGCCCGCATGCGCAAGCAGTTCGGCCTGGCGATCGGCCGCTTCGAGGGCGTGGAGGAAGCGCTGGCTCGCATCGGCGGTCTCACCTATGCCACGCAGGCGCTGTCACGCGCCACTGCCGCCGCGGTCGATCGCGGCGAGAAGCCGGCGGTGCCTTCGGCCATCGCCAAGTACCACGCCACGGAGTGGTGCCGCCAGATCGCGTCGGATGCGATGGACATCCACGGCGGCAAGGGCGTGATCCTGGGTCCCAAGAACTACATGGGGCGAGGCTGGCAGAGCGTGCCGATCGCCATCACGGTGGAAGGCGCGAACATCATGACGCGCAGCCTGATGATCTTCGGCCAGGGCGCGATCCGCTGCCATCCTTACGTGCTGAAGGAAATGCAGGCGCTGAACATCGTCGACTACCGCGAGCGCCTCACCACCTTCGACAAGGCGTTGTTCGGCCACATCGGCTTTGGCTTCTCCAATGCGGTGCGCAGCTTCGTCCTCGGCATCACCGCAGCGAAGATCGGTGACACCGCCGGCGATGCCTATACCCGCCGCTTCTACCGCAAACTCAACCGCTACTCCGCGGCCTTGGCGTTGTGCGCCGATGTGTCGATGGGCGTGCTGGGCGGCAAGCTGAAGTTCAAGGAGAAGCTCTCGGCCCGCCTCGGCGACACGCTTTCCTACCTGTACATCGCCAGCGCGATGCTCAAGCGTTACGAGGACACCGGCCGTCCCGAAGCGGATCGTCCGCTGTTGGCCTGGGCCTTCCATGAGTGCGTGTGGAAGATGCAGATGGCGCTGGACGGCGTGATCCGCAACTTCCCGGTCCGTCCCGTGGCCTGGCTGTTGCGTGCGCTGGTGTTCCCGTTCGGCCGCCGCGAAGTGCCGCCGTCGGACCGCCTGGGCCGCCGCGTCGCCGCGCTGATCACGGCGCCGAACGAAGCCCGCGATCGCCTCACCACGTGGAGCTACCTCACTCCGACGGCGAACAACACGGTGGGCCGCATGAACGCGATCCTGCCGGACGTCATCGCCGCGGAGCCGGTGGAACGCAAGTTCCTCAAGGCGTTCAAGGGCGGCCAGCTGCGTTCGCATACATACAACGAGCAGCTGGCGGAAGCCGAGAAGCTCGGTGCCATCACGCCCGCCGAACGTGAGCTGCTGCAGCGCGTCCGCGACGGCGTTGCCGAATTCATCTCGGTGGACGACTTCGACAGCGAGGAACTGCGGGCGAACGTGGTGCGCAACGCGGAGGCCATGAAGCCGGTACGCGCCGCGTAATTGGTGCGCACCGTTGGAAGATGAAAAGGCCGCGAGCGATCGCGGCCTTTTTTTGCTGTTTGGTGTAACCCAAACCTCTTGCTTGGTGGTACCCGAGCTTTTGACGGTGGGAGCCGAACCTTTTGCTGGTGGACGCCGCTCTGGTGGGAGCCGACCTTGTCGGCGATCCCGCGGCAGCGGGCCAGGTTGCGGCAAGCACCCCATCGCCGACAGGGTCGGCTCCCACCTCAGGTGGTTCTCACAGGAAGCAGCTTCCCACCAAGCAGCTCCCGCCAAGCGGCTTCCCAGCTATCAGGTTTCGGCGCAGCCGTCTTGCAGGGCTACGACTTCGAGCAGCCGTGCCTCCACTTCGTCCCGCGAATGCGCACGGAACAGACGCGGCGCCGCACGGCGGAGGGCGCCGCAGTCGAGCTGGGTGAGTCGATCGCGGACCTGCAGGAGCTGGCCCGGATGCATGCTGAATTCTTCCAGTCCCATGGCCAGGAGCAGGGCGGTGAACTGGGTATCCCCCGCGATTTCACCGCACAGGCTTACCGGTTTCTTCGCCCGGCGCGCGCTGGCGATCACGTGCGCGATCAGGCGCAGGAACGCGGGTTGCAGGGGGTCGTATATGCCTTCGAGCGCATCGTTGTTGCGATCGGCGGCGAGCACGTATTGGGCGAGATCGTTCGTGCCGATGGCGAGGAAGTCGGCTTTCTCCAGGATCGAGGTGACACCGATCGCGGCGGCCGGTACTTCGATCATGGCGCCGACATCGAGTCGCTCCGGGAGCTCTTGGCCAGCCCTTGCAAGGTCTTCGCGTGCCTTCTTGATCAGGCGGCGCACGTCGGTCATCTCGCCGAGGTGGGTGATCATCGGAACCAGGATCCGCACCGGCCCATAGCAGGCCGCGCGCAGGATCGCGCGCAGCTGCACGCTGAAGATGTCCGGATAGCGCAGGGAGAGACGGATGCCGCGGACGCCCAGCGCGGGATTGTCCTCGCCGCGGATGGCCAGCCCGGCGGCGTCCGCCTTGTCGGCGCCGAGGTCGAGCGTACGGATGGTGACGGGCAGGCCACCCATGCCGAGCACGACGTCCCGATAGGCGGCGAACTGCTCGTCTTCGGAGGGCAGGCCCCGCTGGCGCAGGAACAGGAATTCCGAACGATAGAGGCCGACGCCATCCGCTCCGCGCGAGCGGGCGAGCGTCACGTCGCCGGCCAGTTCCGCGTTCGCGAAGAGGCGCACATGGGCGCCGTCTTTCGTGAGCGTGGGAGCCGTTGCCAGTGCGGCGAGCCGGCGGCCTTCGGCGGCCGCCTGCCGTTGCCATTGGCGATAGCGCGCGAGGTCTTGCGCGGTGGGGTGGACGATGACCTCGCCGTGCTCGGCGTCGATGAGCACCAGGTCGTCGTCGTTGACGGTCGCAAGGGCGTCGCGGGTGCCGACGAGCATCGGCAGGTTGAAGCTGCGCGCGAGGATCGCGCTGTGGGAGTAGATGCTGCCCGCGCTGGCGATGACGCCGAGCATGCCTTGCCCGGCCATGGCGGCCATGTCGGCCGGCGCGATCGTGTCGCTGACGACGATCTCGCCGACCCGGGCGGCGAGTTTCCGCTCCTCGCGGCTGGACTGCTGATTGAGCGCGGACATGACGCGGCCGATGACCTGGTCGATGTCTTCGCCGCGACTCTTGAGGTAGGGGTCGTTCATCGCGTCGAACACCGCCGCGAGGCGGTCGCGTTGCATCTTCAGCGCGGCACTGGCGGTGTAGTGGCCCACGGTGACGAGTTCGTCGAGACCACGCAGCAGTTCCTCGTCATCGAGCAGCAGGCTATGCGCATCGATGAAGTCGCCGACTTCGCGGGCAAGGGCGCCGTGAAGCTTGCCGCGCAACTCATGGAGTTCGGTGCGGGCGGTGTCGAGGGCCTGGTGCAGGCGTTCGACCTCGGGCCCGATCTCCTTGTCCTCGAGCATCCGCATGTCCACGGCGAGGATGTTCGGCTGGACCAGGCGCGCCCGGCCGAGGGCCATGCCCCGCGCGGCCGGCGTGCCGGTCAACACGATTCTCATGCGGCCCTCGTTCTGCGCGCGTGGTTCATGCTTCAGGCACCCTCGTCGAACTTGCGGTCGAACAGGTCGATGACGGAGGCAAGGGCGGCTTCTTCGTCCGTTCCCTCGGCGCGCACAGTCAGCGCGGTGCCCATGCCGGCGGCCAGCATCATGACGCCCATGATGCTTTGCGCGTTCACTTCGCGCCCCTTGCTGACGAGCCAGACCGTCGATTTGAAACCTGAAACCAGCTGGACGAGCTTGGCTGATGCGCGCGCGTGCAGGCCCAGCCGATTGGATACCACGATGTCTCGTTCAAGCATGGTCGATGAATATCCCTCCGCGGCCCCCGCTGGCCGCGATCTCGGCCAGTTCGGGCAACGATTTTTCCGAATAATTGAGAACCCGCAGCAGCATGGGCAGGTTGAGTCCCGAGACGCAGCGCAGGTGGACGCCGAGTTCACTCAGGGACAGGCCGATATTGCAGGGCGTGGCGCCGTAAAGGTCGGCCAGGACGAGCACGCCGTCGCCGTGGTCGAGGTCGCGGGCGTGCTTTGCCGTGAGCGTGCGCATGACGTCCGGGTCCGCGCTGGGCGGTACCTCGACAGCGTCGATGTCCAGCGGCAGCTTTGGCATGACGTGCCGCGCCGCTGAAATCAGCGCCTTGCCGACGGCTTCGTGGGTCATGAGGAGGACGCCGACGCTCATCGCCCGGTGTCTCGTGATGGCTTGGGCTGGATCATGATCACTCGAGCTCGCGATGGAAAGTCAGTACGTTGCCGCGTTCCGAGCGGAAGTGCTGGGCCAGTTTCTCCACCAGGTATACCGAACGATGACGACCGCCGGTACAGCCGATGGAGACCGTGACATAGCTTCGATCCTCGCCCTCGAAGCGCGGCAACCAGGTGTCGAGCCAGCGGGCGACGTCGGCATAGTATTCGCCCACCAGGGGGTTCGCGTCGAGGAATTCCCGGACGGGAAGGTCCTTTCCCGAGAATGGGCGCAGCCGCGGGTCCCAGTGAGGGTTGGGCAGGCAGCGCGCATCGAAGACGAAATCGGCATCGGAAGGGAGGCCACGCCGGTAGGCGAAAGACTCGAACAGCAGCGTCGTGCCGTCGGAGGCGGCGGCGTACCCGGTGGCGAACAGGCGGCGCAGCTGGTGCACGTTCAGGTCGCTGGAGTCGATGACCTTCTCGGCGATCGAGACCAGCGGGCGGAGCAGCTTTCGTTCCTGGGCGATGGAATCGGCCAGCGACAGTTTTTCGGCGGCCAGCGGATGCCGGCGTCGTGTCTCGGAATAGCGCTTGATGAGGACATCGTCGCGGCTATCGAGGAAGATCAGGTGCACATGCACGCCGGCGGAAGACAACTCCGACAGTACGTGCGGCATGCGCGAAAGGTCGACGCGGCGGTTGCGCACGTCCACACCCACGGCGATGCGCTTGCGCGGTCCATGTTCGCCCTGGCTCACGGCGGCGACCAGCTGCGGGATCAGTTCCGCCGGCATGTTGTCGACGCAATAGAACTCGAGGTCCTCCAGCGCCCGCAGGGCGACGGTCTTGCCGCCGCCGGACATGCCGGTAAGCACCACCAGGTGGATGGCATCGGGATCGACGATGGGGCTCATGACTTCGTCGCTCACGGGGTTACCACGGGGAGAAACGGCGCATCTGGTGCGCTTGGCGGTCGATGAAGGTCTGCGCGGGGTCGATACCCTTGGCCTTCAATACATGGTTGCGCACGGCGGCCTCGACAAGCACCGCCAGGTTGCGGCCCGGCGCGACGGGAATGGTGATCTTGGGCACGTCGACGTCGAGTACGTTGCGCCGGCTGACATCGCCGGTGAGACGGGTCATGGCGTCGGTTTCCTCGCCTTCGCGCAGCGGCTTGAGGTGGACGACCAGGCGCAGGTACTTCGACGGTTTCACCGCGGTATGACCGAACATCTCGCGGATGTTCAGCACGCCCAGGCCGCGCACCTCGAGGAGATCCTGCAGCAGTTCGGGGCAGGCACCGTCGATGACATCCGGGGCGATGAGGGTGAACTCGGTGGCGTCGTCGGCCACCAGGCGGTGACCGCGGCTGATCAGTTCCAGGGCCAGTTCGCTCTTGCCCGAGGCCGGCTCGCCGGTGATCAGCACGCCTATGGAGAACACTTCCAGGAACACGCCGTGCAGGGTGACCCGCGGCGCCAGGGTACGGGCCAGGTGGTACTGCAGGTAGGTGAGCAGTTCATGGCCGCGCTTGGTGCTCTGCCACAGCGGCGTGTCCGTTTCCTCGGCGACCTCGCGCAGGTCGGCCGGGATGGACTGTTCCTTGGTGACGATCAGGGCGGCGGGCTGGTAGGCGGCGATCTTGTGGATGACTTCCCAGCGCTGGCGTGAATCGAGCCCGTCGAGGAAGTTGAGTTCCTCGGTGCCGATGATCTGCACCTTGTTGGGGTAGATCACGTTGAGGTACCCGACCAGCGAGGGCCGGCGGCTCTGCTTGGCGTTGGGTTCGAGCACGCGCGATTCGCCGCGCATGCCGGCGGCCCAGCGCAAGGCCATGCGCTCGTGTACCCCGTCGAAGAGTTGTCTGGCGGTAAGCCGGTCCACGCTTGGGTCCCTTACAAGAGAAAAGCCGGCACGCGGGGCGGGCCGGCTTGCTTATATTGTGCCATAAGGGTGGAAAGCGGCCCGGCCCACCAGGATCCCTTGCCGGGCCGGACTTCAGCTGCTGGCGACGCGACCGTCGCGGACCTCGTGGTTGTGGTGGTCCTTCAGCTTTTCCTTGTGTTTCTTCAGCTGGTCGGCCAGCTTGGCGATCATCGCGTCGATCGCGGTGTACATCGTGTCGTTCTTGTTGTCGTCCTCGAGCCGGGCAATACCGTCGGCGTGCAGGCGCGTGCCCGCGCAATGCAGGGTGCCACCGGCCTTGTGCTCGTTCTTGTCGACGGAAAGGACCACGTCGAGGGCTTTGATGTTGTCGAAAAGGCGCTCGAAGCGGCCGACTTGCTGTTCCACGCGCTCACGCAGGGCGGGGGTGATATGGATGTGCTGGCCGCTGATCTGGATTTGCATTGACGCCTCCTTCTTGCTGAGGGTGCCGCCTTGTGGCGACGAGAGCGGAACGGAGGGGTACCGTTCCTCTAGCCTTGAACCTATGGGACCGTAGACCTCCGTTGGGGTTCCTTGCGTGTCAGCTGGCGCGGACGCGTTCGCTGGAACTGGGGATGCGCATGGCCTCGCGGTACTTGGCCACCGTACGTCGTGCCACCTGAATACCGCGCCGATGCAGTTCCTCTGCCAGGGCTTGGTCGGACAGGGGGCGGCGTGCGTCCTCGGCCATGATGAGCTTACGCAGCATGGCCTGGATCGCGGTGGCGGACGCGGTGCCGCCGTCCTCGGTGGCGACGCCGCTGGAGAAGAAATGTTTCAGCTCGAAGGTGCCGCGCGGCGTGTGCATGTATTTGCGCGTGGTCACCCGGGAGATCGTGGACTCGTGCATGCCCACTTCCTCGGCCACTTCGCGCAACACCAGCGGGTGCATGGCCTCGGGGCCATAGTCGAGGAACGCGCTTTGCCGGCGGACGATCACATCGGCCACCTTCTGCAAGGTTTCGGCCCTGGATTGCAGGCTCTTGAGCAGCCAGCGCGCTTCCTGCAGCTGGCCTTTCATCCAGGTGGCGTCGTCGCCGCGGGCGCGCGCGATGAGGTTGCAATAGTGCTGGTTGAGACCCAGCCGGGGCTGGGAGTCGGGATTGAGGCTGACCTGCCAGCGTCCGTTCTCGCGCCGGGCGTAGACGTCGGGTGCCACGTATTCCACGGGCGTGGCATCCAGGGCGGCGCCGGGACGAGGGTCGAGGCTGCGTATGAGGCCCGCCGCGGCGGCCACGTGGGTCTCGGGCGCCTTGAGCCGGCGGGCGATCTTGGCGGTGTCGTTGCGTGCCAGCAGTTCCAGTTCCTCGTTCACGACGCGTATGGCGAGTTCGCGATGCGGGGTGTCGAGCGAGAACTGGGAAAGCTGGCAGAACAGGCAGTCGCGCAGGTCGAGGCTGGCGATGCCGGTGGGGTCGAAGCGTTGCACGCGCTGGCGCACGGCCTCGATCTCCTCCGCGGTCGCATACAGCTCGGCGGGCAAGGCGGCTTCCACCGCTTCGACGCCATCACGCAGGTAGCCGTCCTCGTCGAGCGCGTGGATGATCGCGGTGGCTATGGCATGGTCGCGGGGCGAGAACTGTGACAGGTTGAGCTGCCACTCGAGGTGCTGCTGGAGGCTTTCCGGCGCGGCATTCTGTGGCTCGAAGCCGTCTTCGTCGAGACTGCCGCTGCGGGAGGACGCACCGGCGTAGTCGCCAGCCTCGCCGTGGAAGCGGTCATCGTCCCATTCCGGAGCGAGTTCCTCGGACGGCGTGACGGTGGATTCCTCATCCTCCTTCGACGCCTTGACCGGGATGTCTTCGCGCGAGGGGAATTCCGGAGTCTCGTAGCCGTCTTCCGCGGCCGGCTCCGTTTCGGACTCGGCGTCTTCCGCGAACTCGAGCAAGGGATTGCTTTCCGCGATCTGGCGGAGTTCGGCCTCGAGCTCAAGCTGTGACAGTTGCAGGAGGCGGATGGCCTGCTGCAACTGCGGCGTCAGCGTGAGCTGCTGATGGAGGCGAAACTGGAGTCCGGGTTTCATGCCTACGACGCTTGGGGTTCCCGATCCATCGTAACCCCTTACGGGCCCCGCAAACCAGCGGCGCGCCGAGCTGGCTTCGCGAAAGGAAACCGGATGCTGTCAGATCCGGAATTCACGGCCCAGATACACCTCCCGAACCTTTTCGTCGGCCAGGATGTGCTGCGGTGTGCCGCGGGAAAGCACCTCGCCGTCGTTCAGGATGTACGCGCGATCACAGATGCCGAGGGTCTCGCGCACGTTGTGGTCGGTGATCAGCACGCCGATCCCGCGCTCCTTCAGGTGGCGGACGATGCGCTGGATCTCGCCCACCGAGATGGGGTCGACGCCCGCGAACGGTTCGTCGAGCAGCATGTAGCGAGGGCGCGCGGCGAGGGCGCGGGCGATCTCCACGCGGCGGCGTTCGCCGCCGGACAGGCTGATGCCTTTTTGCTCCGCGATATGCGAGATCTTGAGCTCGTCCAGCAGGCTCTCCAACTCGTCCTCGCGTTGCTTCTGGGTCATGCCTTCGCGCAATTCCAGCACGGCCAGGATGTTGTCCGACACGCTGAGCCGCCGGAACACCGAGGCTTCCTGCGGCAGGTAGCCGATACCCAGCTTGGCACGCGCATGCATCGGCAGTCCGGTGATGTCTTGCTGGTCGAGCTTGATGGAGCCGGCGTCGGCCTGGATGAGGCCCACCACCATGTAGAAGCAGGTGGTCTTGCCGGCGCCGTTGGGGCCGAGCAGGCCGACCACCTCGCCCTCACGGATGGAAAAGGCGAAATCGCGAACCACCTGGCGCGCGCGGAAGCGCTTCTGCAGGCCTTGGGCTGAAAGCATCGGGTCAGGGCTTCTTCGTGTCGGGTGCCGGCGCCGCGGGCGTCGCCGGGGCGGCGGCAGGCTTGTTCTTCGGCTGGAAGGTCATGTGCACGGGGGCGGCGCCATTGCTCTCGCCGGTCATCGTGCTGTCCTTGGTGTTGTAGGTGAGCTTGTCGCCTTCGGCGCTGCCCTTGGCCGGCTGCTTGACCTTGGCGTTGCCCGTGAGGACGGCGAAGTCCTGGTCGACCTTGTAGTCGATGTTCAGCGCCTGGCCGTCCATCGGCTCGTTCTGCTCGTCGAGCTGGTGAATGGTGGCCGGCTTGCCGTCGACCACCACGCGGGTGATGTTGTTGTCGGCATCCAGGTAGCCGGTGGCCTTGTCGCCGGTGATCTTCAGCGTGCCCTGGGTGAGGATCACGTTGGTGGTCCAGATCACCTTGCCGGCCGGTTGCTGCGAACCGTCGAACGACTTCGAGTGGACGTCGACCGGCTCGTTGCGGTCGGATTGCTTCGCCACGACGGGCAGGCTGGCCACGAGTGCCATGCCGAGCACCGCGAACAGGGCGGCCTTAGCGCTTGCGCGGCAGGTACGTGCTATGGACTGCATCGAGGAGCTCCAGGTGCTTGGTGTCGAGATTGGCGCGCATGCCAACGCCATCCATTGTAGAGCTTCCCTGCACGATCCGCGCCGCCTCGGCAGTTTCCAGGCGGTTCTCCTTGGGCCACGCGGTGACCTCGGAGGTGTCGATGCTGGCGGCCTGGGTGGTGCCGAAGGCCGGCCGCTCCATGTGGACCTTGCCCTGCAGCTTGAGCAGGCTGCCGTCCTTGTTCACCCAACCGTACTGGGAGTGGCCCTTCCACGGCGGGATGTCGGCTTCCTTGGTCGAAGGGAGGACGAAATCCGGGGCGTTGATGTAGAGCGAGTCGTCGCCCTCGCGCCGCTCGAGGTGTGGCGCGATCAGCTTGAACGCGGGCTTGCCTTCCTCGTTGTATGAATCGAGGTCGAAATTGGTCAGCACGTAGCCGGAGCGTGGCGGGCCCACGAAGTCCTGAACCTTTTTCTCCGGCGCCGCCCAGTAGTAGAGCAGTACGCTGGCGCCGAGGACGACGGCAAGGATGCCGGCCGTGCCCGTCGCACCACGGTCCTTCAGCAGGTTGAACACGCTCACAGCCAGCGATCCCGCTCGGCCTCGGCCTTGCCCTGGGCAGCGAGGATCATGTCGGCCACTTCGCGGGCGGCGCCGTAGCCGCCGGAAAGGCGCGTGCGCCAATGGGCACGCTCGGCCACCCAGGGATGGGCATTGGCGGTGGCCACGGCGAGCCCGGCGATGCCCATGGCCGGAAGATCGGGCAGGTCGTCGCCGACGAAGGCGGATTCCTCCGGCGCCAGGCGCAATGCCTCGAGCAAGCCGGCCAGGCAGGCGCGTTTGTCCTTCTGGCCCTGGTAGACGTGGGCGATGCCCAGTTCCTCGGCGCGCAGCGACACGGGATGGCTGATCCGGGCCGTGATGATCGCGACCTTCACGCCGTTGCGCTCCAGCGCTTTCAGGCCCAGGCCATCGTGCACGTGGAAGACCTTGGTTTCACGGCCATCCTCGGCGTACCAGAGGCGCCCGTCGGTGAGCGTGCCGTCGACGTCGAACACGACCACGCGCACGCGGGAGGCGCGCTCGGCCACGTCGGCGGGAATCTCGGTGTAATGGGTGTAGGCCATGGTTCGCTATATGGGGACGATGCGGCGCGCCGGGAGCGCGCCGGGGCCCGGTCGTTCAGACGACGCGGGCACGAAGCAGGTCGTGGATATTCAACGCGCCGACGGCATGGCCGCCGGCATCCACCACCAGCAAGGCGTTGATCTGGTGCTTTTCCATCAATTGGGCGGCCTCGACGGCGAGCTTGTCGGAACCGATCGTCTTGGGCCCGCGGGTCATGAGCTGGGCCACGGAGGCGCTGCGCAGGTCGACGCCATCGTCGTCCAGCGCGCGGCGCAGGTCGCCGTCGGTAAACACGCCCAGCAGGCGGTTCTCCGCATCGACCACCGCGGTCATGCCCAGGTGCTTGCGCGACATCTCGACCAGGGCCTCGCTAAGTGTGGCTTCCAGGCGTACGCGGGGTACGTCGTCGCCCGAGTGCATCACGTCGGCGATGTGCAGGAGCAGCCGGCGGCCCAGGCTGCCGGCCGGATGCGAGCGGGCGAAATCGTCGGAGGTGAAACCGCGTGCTTCCAGCAACGCCACGGCCAGCGCGTCGCCCATGACCAGGGCGGCCGTGGTGCTGGCGGTCGGGGCCAGCCCGTGGGGACAGGCTTCCGAGGCGACGTTGGCGTCGAGGTTGAGGTCGGCCTGGGTGGCCAGCGATGACTTGGGATTCCCGGTGATCGAGATCAGGCCGATGCCCTGCCGCTTGATCGCCGGGAGGATGTAGAGGAGTTCGTCGGTTTCTCCCGAATAGGAGATGCCGAGCAGGATATCGTCCGGCTGGATCATCCCGAGGTCGCCGTGGCTGGCCTCGCCGGGATGGACGAAGAACGACGGGGTGCCGGTGGACGCGAGTGTCGCGGCGATCTTCCGCGCGATATGGCCCGACTTGCCCATGCCCGAGACCACCACCCGGCCCTTGCAGGCCAGGATCATCTGGCAGGCCTGGACGAAGGCCGCATCGACTTTCGCTTCCAGGGCGCGGATGGCCGCCGCCTCGGTCTTGATGACGTTGCGGGCGCTACGGATGACGGTGTCTGCGTTCACATGGAGGGCGTCGGCGGGCGGGGCGGTGCGGGCGTTCATGTGACCTCATTGTCCGGGTGGGGCAGTCCCTGGTTACCCGGGATGTCCATTTCTGCGACACCGGATTTCCATTACCATTACATATTCTCATTTTATAGTCGCTGCCATCGACGGGTGGTTCAGGGTCCGTTTCGGAACCCTCACCGGCGCGGCGCCCCCCCCATCACCGGAGAACCCATGGACGCTGCGCGCATCCAGGCATTGATCGAAGCCGGCCTGCCCGGCGCGCGGGTAGACGTTCGTGGCGACGACGGCGTCCATTTCGAAGCCGATGTGGTCTCGGAACAGTTCGCCGGCAAGCTGCCCCTGGCCCGCCACCGCCTCGTTTACGCCACCCTTGGCGACCTCATGGGCGGAGCCATCCACGCCCTCGGCCTGAAGACCCTCACACCTGAAGAAGCCGCCGGCCGCCGCTGAACAGCGCGCCAGGCGCCATCCTCCGCCCGTTTCCTTTCCCAAGGCATTCCCTTTCCATGGCCAAGATCCTTATCAGCGGCGGCCAGCCGCTCAACGGTGAGGTGAGCATTTCCGGCGCCAAGAACGCCGTCCTGCCCATCCTCGCTTCCTGCCTGCTCGCCGACGAACCGGTCAGCATCGGCAACGTGCCGCACCTGCACGACGTCACCACCTTTATCGAATTGCTGGGTCGCATGGGCGTTCGCGTGGTCCTGGACGACCGCATGAAGATGCACATCGACCCGCGTCCGGAGAATTCCTGCGTCGCCCCGTACGACCTCGTCCGCACCATGCGTGCATCGATCCTCGTGCTTGGTCCGCTGATCGCGCGGCATGGCAAGGCCGAGGTCTCGCTGCCGGGTGGTTGCGCCATCGGATCGCGTCCGGTCGACCAGCACATCCGTGGCCTGCAGGCGCTTGGCGCCGAGGTGACCGTGGAGAACGGCTACATCAAGGCGAGAGCCGGCCGGCTGAAGGGCGCGCGCATCGTCATGGACATGGTCACCGTCACCGGTACCGAGAACATCCTGATGGCCGCCACCCTCGCGGAAGGCACCACGGTCATCGAGAACGCGGCGCAGGAACCCGAGGTCGTCGACCTGGCGCATTGCCTGATCGCGATGGGTGCGAAGATCGACGGCATCGGTACCTCCACGCTTATCGTGGAGGGCGTCGAGCGCCTTCATGGCGCCCATTACGAGGTCCTGCCGGATCGTATCGAGACCGGTACTTTCCTGGTCGGCGCCGCGATGACCGGCGGCAAGGTCCGCGCACGTGGTGCACGCGCCGATACCATGGATGCCGTGCTGCAAAAGCTCGAGGAAGCGGGCGCGCACATCAGCACGGGCAAGGACTGGATCGAGCTCGACATGCAGGGGCGCCGGCCGAAGGCCGTGAACCTGGTGACCGCGCCTTACCCGGCGTTTCCCACCGACATGCAGGCGCAGTTCACCGCGCTCAACTGCGTGGCCGAAGGCGTGGGCGTGATCACCGAGACGGTGTTCGAGAACCGCTTCATGCACGCGCTGGAACTGCAGCGCCTGGGTGCGGATATCCGCCTCGAAGGCAACACCGCGATCATCACCGGCGTGCCGAAGATGAGCGGCGCGCCGATCATGGCCACCGACTTGCGCGCCTCGGCGTGCCTGGTGCTGGCCGGCCTCGTTGCCGAGGGCGACACCACCGTCGATCGCGTGTACCACATCGATCGCGGCTACGAGAACATCGAGGAAAAGCTCGGCGTACTGGGTGCGAAGATTCGCCGCTTGCCGAGCTGATCGGCTGAATTTGCCGGCGTTTTGATCGCCGGCGCTCAAGTCGCCGGCAGGGCCGGCTCCCACCAGGCTTGCGAGCCTGGGTGGGAGCCGACCCTGTCGGCGATCAGCGGCCCTCGAACTTCACCAGCTCCATGGTGAGGTCGCCGCCGTCCTTCTGCGCCAGCTTCACCGGGACCGGGAATTTCGCCGGTACATACCACGCGTTGAAGCCGCGATCCGCATCGGTGCGATCCACACGGATGGCGTCGAACGAGCCGGCGGGCACGGTGACTTTTTCCTTGCCCGAGACCGTGAACCGCTGGTTCTCCACCGCCTGCTTCACCGCCACCGGCAGGGCGACCTGCTGCTGGCCCGCACGTAGCGCGAGCCCGAGCGCGAGCGGCAAGGTGTTGCGTTCGACCATGCCCGGTACAGCGGCATAACTGAAGCTCTTCTTGTTGTCCTGCACCTGCACGGTACCGCCCTGCACGGTGAGGTCGCGGGTTTTCGATTTCACCGCGGCATCCATCTGGTAGTGATAGCTCACCGCCTGGGGCACCTGTCCGGACCAGGTGAAGTGCGAGGTCTCCGCCACATTGGCACCGAGCATGGCCGCGAGCCCCGAGGTTCCCTTGGTCTGGTTCGAATACTCGAACTGTCCGTTGCCCGCTGGTTTCAGCGTGACGGTGGCCTCGCCTAGCGGGCCGCCATCCTTGAGCACCTGATAAGTGGCGGTGAAAGACTGCGGCACGTCGGCGGCGAAAGCGGCGGCGGGCAGGGCGAGGGCCAGCGCGAGGCCGGCGCGGAGGAAGGTCGTGGTCGTCATGCCACCGAGTTTAGCCGGGGCGGCTGAATGCGGGGCGACGGCCGGCAGCCAAAGAGGGATCGGGCGGTCGAAGGGAGCCCGATTTGTATTGTGTTTGTATTGTGGGAGCCGATTCATCGGCGATGGGTGCTTGCTTCAACTTGGCCCGCTGCAGCGGGATCGCCGATGAATCGGCTCCCACATGGGGCTTACCCCTGGGCGGGGTATCAGAGGTCGGTCAGGGCCAGCGGTTGTGTCAGGGGCATGCCATCGAACACCGGGCCGCGATCCCAGCGCAGGCGGCCCGAGGCGATCGCGCCGACCACGGCGGGCAGCAGCAGGTGTTCCTCGACCAGCAGGCGTTCGGCCAGGTCGGCCTCGGTATCGCCCGGATGCACCGGAATGCGGGCCTGGGCGACCACGGGGCCTCCGTCGAGCTCGGCGGTGACGAAGTGCACGCTGGCGCCGTGCTCCACATCGCCCGCCTCGAGGCAACGGCGATGCGTATGCAGGCCACGGTACTTGGGCAGCAGCGAGGGATGGACATTGATCGCCCGGCCTTCCCATGCGGCCACGATGCTCGCGTCGACGATCCGCATGTAGCCGGCGAGGACGAGCAGGTCGGCACCGCTCCGGGCGACATGGCCGAACAGCGCCGCATCGAAGTCCGCACGCGTGGGGTAGTCCTTCGGGTTCAGCGCGATGGTGGGAATGCCAGCCGCTGCGGCTATCCCCAATGCTCCGGCCTGGGCCTTGTCGCTGCCCACGAGCGTGAATTCCACCGGCAACCGGCCGTCCTCACGGGCGGCGATGAGCGCGGCAAGGTTACTGCCGCGTCCGGAGGCGAGCGCGGCGATACGCAGGCGGCGTTCCACGAGAGGCGTCAGGCGATGTGGACGCGTTCGTCGCCCGATGCGGCGACGACCGAACCGATGACCCAGGTATCCAGGCCGTGACCGGCAAGCAATGCCTTCGCCGCATCCACCTGGTCCTGCGCGAGCAGCACCGTGAAGCCGATGCCGCAGTTGAACGTGCGCCACATTTCCTCGGGAGCCACGTTGCCTTCGCGCTGTAGCCACTGGAAAACCGCCGGCAACTCCCACGAGGAAGCGTCGATGGACAGGCCGAGGCCGTCGGGCACCACGCGGATGATGTTCTCCTTCAACCCGCCGCCGGTGACGTGGGCCATGCCGTGCACGTCCACCTTGGCGATCAACTCGAGCATGGGCTTCACGTAGATCGTGGTCGGCGCCATGAGCGCGTCGACCAGTTTTACGCCACCGACCTCGGTGTCCAGCGGCGATCCGGCACGTTCGAGAATCCTGCGGATCAGCGAGTAGCCGTTCGAATGCGGACCGGAAGAGGCCACGCCGAGGATGACGTCACCCGCGACGATGGACGAACCGTCGTTCATCGCGGACTTTTCCACGGCGCCGACGGTGAAGCCGGCGAGGTCGTACTCGCCGGGCGGATACATGTCCGGCATCTCCGCCGTTTCACCGCCGATCAACGCGCAACCCGCCAGTTCGCAACCGCGGGCGATGCCGCCGACGACCGAGGCGGCAGTATCGACGTCGAGTTTGCCGGTGGCGAAGTAGTCGAGGAAGAAAAGCGGCTCGGCACCCTGCACGAGCACATCGTTGACGCACATGCCGACGAGGTCGATGCCGATGGTGTCGTGACGACCAAGCTGCTGGGCGAGCTTGAGCTTGGTGCCCACGCCGTCCGTGCCTGAAACCAGCACCGGCTCCCTGTAGCGGCCGGACAGGTCGAACAACCCGCCGAAGCCGCCGAGTCCGCCCATCACCTCGGGCCGGAAGGTCCGCTTGACCATCGGCTTGATGCGTTCGACGAGGGCGTTGCCGGCATCGATGTCGACGCCCGCGTCGCGGTAGGTGAGGGAGCCCTGGTCGGAGGACATAAGCGGTTCCGGCACGTATTGGAAACCGCGCATGATAGCAGCAAGCGATGGCGCGGCCGGTTCCTGCACATACCCTGGATGGACGCCATGCCAAGGTTTGGGCAGACTTCCCGCCTTCACAAAGGGATGCCATGACCATGCGCCCAGCCCGTTTCCTCGTCTTTTGGATGCTCCTCGTGGCGGCCTGCGCCGGCTCCGCCATGGCGCAGACGTCGATCTACACGGTGACGGTGCCGGTGGCCGATACCAGCGCCGCCGTGCGCGACCAGGCCTTCGCCACGGGGCTCACCCAGGTGCTCGCCCGTGCTTCCAATGGGGCCGACCCCCGCGGGAAACCCGGCTATGCGGAGGCCATGAAACAGCCTGGCGGGCTCGTCCAGCAATACCAGTACGCCCGCACCGGTGGCGCCAATGGGGCGCCGCTGAGCCTCGATATCGTCTTCGATCCCGGTGCGATCCGCCGGGTGCTCGCGGTGGGCGACGCGTCGGTCGCGGCGCCGAAGCCGCCCGTCCTGGTGATCGTCCGCGATGCGGGTGGGGCGCTTCTCGGCCAGCAGGACCTGGTGCCGTTGGCGCAGATGGCCGATACCCGCGGTTACCAGATCGTCGTGCCCAAGGCGGATTCGCTCCCGGATCCGGCGGCCATCGCCCAGGGCGATCCCGGCGCCGTGGCGACCGTGGCCCGTCGGTACAACACCGCCATGGTCCTGGTCGGCAAGATCGGCGACGACCAGGCCGACTGGACCCTCGTTTCCGCCGGCCGTACCGGCACCTGGAAAGATAGTGGCGAGGCCCGCGCCGCGCTGCTCGCCAATGGTGCGAACGCCATGGCCGACAAGCTCGACCGGCAGTTCGCAGCCATTCAGGGCGGCAGTTCCAGCGGGAAGGTCTGGGTGAGCGGCCTGCGTTCGGCGGCCGATTACGCCGGCTTGCTGGCGACCTTCCAGAACGATCCCGCGGTCAAATCCGTGGCGCCCGTGGGAGCCACTGCCGACGGTGTGCTACTCAATGTCAATGCCAGCGCGCCGTTGGCACGCCTGGTGGCGGCCTACGCGGCGGGTGGTCACATACTGGGCGCCGACGCACACGATGGCGCCGACCTCGCCGTGCGCTGGATTCCGTGACGATCGACGACCATCGCACCGGCACCGCTTCCGGACGATGGCGGCGCACCCCCTACGACGAACCAGGACTCGCATGAACCACGACACCTCGCGCCGCTGGCAGCTGCTTGCGATCACCGCCGTCATCGTCTTCGTGATCTGGTTGCTGGCGCCGGTGCTGATGCCGTTCGCCATCGCGGCCATGCTCGCCTACCTTGGCGACCCCCTCGCAGACCGCCTGCAGCGGTTGGGCATGGGGCGCACCTGGGCGGTGAGCATCGTGTTCACCGTGATCTCGCTGGTCTTCGTCGGCGTGGTGCTCCTGCTGATCCCGCTGATCCAGCACCAGTTCGAGAACCTCGCCGAGAACCTCCCGCGCTACGTGGACTGGGTGCGCGGCACGGCCCTGCCGTGGATTCAGACGCGCCTGCGGCTGGACCCGAACGTATTCGATACCGACAGCCTGCTGGCGACGATCCGCGAGCATATGGGCTCGGTGGGGAGCATTGCCGCCAAGGCCGTCGCCAAGGTCACCCAGTCGGGCATGGGCGTGGTCACCTGGATCACCAATGCCGTGCTGATTCCCGTCGTGGCGTTCTACCTCCTGCGCGACTGGGACACGATGATCGCGCACATCCGGCGCCTGCTGCCACGCTCGATCGAGCCGACCGTGGTCCACCTGTCGCGCGAATCGGACCAGGTGCTCGGTGCCTTCGTCCGCGGTCAGTTGCTGGTGATGCTGGCCCTGGGCGTGTTTTACGGACTGGGCCTCACCCTGGTCGGCATTTCCATCGGTCCCCTGATCGGCATGGTCGCGGGTCTGCTCAGCTTCGTTCCCTATCTGGGTTTCATGATCGGCTTCGTCGCGGCGCTGATCGCGGCGCTGGTGCAATACGGCGACTGGGCGCACGTGATCCTCGTCGCGGTGGTCTTCACCATCGGCCAGTTGCTCGAAGGCTATGTGCTCGTGCCGCGCCTGGTCGGCGGCAAGATCGGTCTGCATCCGGTGGCGGTGATCTTCGCCGTGCTGGCGGGCGGTCACCTGTTCGGGTTCCTCGGTGTACTGCTGGCATTGCCTGCGGCCTCCGTGGTGGTGGTGCTGATGCGCTATGTCTTCGCGCGCTACCGCGAGAGCGACCTCTACATGGAACCGGCCGCGGACGCGTCCACCGAACAGGTGGAAGTCGACGTGGATGTCGACGTCACCGTGAATACGCGGCGCGACCAGCCGCCGTTGCCCGGCGATGGCCATCCATGACACCCCAGCTCCCCCTCGCATTGCGTTGGCCGCGACGCCAGCGCTTCGAGCATTTCCATCCCGGCGATAACGCGGTGGCGGTGGAAGCCGTGCGGGCCGCGGCGGTGGATCCCTCCGCACCATGGGTGTTCCTGGCCGGGCCATTGGGCAGTGGCCGTACCCATTTGCTGATCGCGGCGTGCCAGGCGGCGATCGACGCTGGCCGCACGGCCCAATACCTGCCGTTGGCCGGGTTACGGGGATCGCGTGCGGTGGCGATTCGTGGCATGGCGGGCAGCGATGTGCTGGCGATCGACGACATCGATTCCATCGCCGGCGAGGACGATGCGGAACATGCGTTGTTCGACACGTTCAACCGATATCGTGCGGACGGATGCACGCTGCTGTTCTCGGCGACGGGTGCGCCGGTATCGCTGGATATCGCCTTGCCCGACCTGCGTTCGAGGTTGGGTTCGTTGACCCAGGCGGTGCTGAAACCGCTGGCCGACGCGGAGCGCCGCGGTGTGCTGCGTGAGCAAGCCGCGGCGCGTGGCATCGAGCTGGACGACGTGGTGCTGGACTGGCTGTTCGCACATCATGCGCGCGACCTGGGTACCTTGCTGGACCTGCTCGATACCCTGGACCGCGCGTCGCTCGCCGCGCAACGGCGAGTGACGGTGCCTTTCCTGCGCAACCTGCTCAAGGACGACTGAGTTCAGTCCGCGCGCCGGGTGGGCACGGTGTCGATCAGCGTCTTGCGCTCCGGATCGTTGTCGCGCACGCCATATACCCGAAGTACCGCCTCGTTGGTATCGTGTTCCACCACCAGGTAAGTGCGCTGCGAAGCGGAGCCACTGAGATAGACCGGCACGCTGCCGATGTTCCTGTAATACCCGAGGGTACGGTGCAGGTGCCCTGCAAATATGGCCGCTACGTCGACGCCTGAAACGGTACGGGCGAAGTCACCGTTGAAAGTGTCGGGGTTGTGCATGTGGACGATGGCGAAGTCATAGGCACGATCCGAAGGGGTGCCGAAGGGCGGTACGTTCAGGTGCTCGCCAAGCAGGTTGTAAAGCCATGGCACCGATGACTCGATGTCGTACCGTGCAGGAATGATGCCCTCGGTGGTATCGAACGAAACCGCATACGTCGGGTGGTTGTGGAGCTGCATGTGCAGCACGCGATCCAGGCCCGGTGCACGCACGGCGTAGGCGAGGCTGCCCACATACCGGGTGCTGAATGCACCTGGTTGGGCCGAGAAGTCGAACGAGACGACGCCTCGCTTCTTCGTCACATGGCGAACGAGGTCGGTGATGCTGTCCCGCGCGCAGCCGTTGTTGTAGCAGCCCTCGCCCTGGTCGTTACGGATGTTGTTCTCGTAATCGTGGTTGCCGAGACCGAGGTGGACGTTGTCGCCGAGGATCCGCAGCAGGCGCTCCATCGTGCTGCGCTGCGCTCCGTGGCCATAGGCGGTGAGATCGCCATTGATGAATACGGGGATGTCCTGCCCCGGGCGGGCCGCGCGGTAAGCGACGATGCTGCGGTACTGCTCTTCGATCAACGCCTCGGATTCCGCGTCGCGTTCGGCATCGTCCTGGGGTATGCGGGCATCCGTCTTCGCCGTCCACGGGTATTGGGGATCGGACGTGACGATCATCGTGCGTATTTCGGCCGTGGCTGCAGGGGAGAGGCAGGTCGAAGCAATGGCGAGCGCGAGCACCGCCGAGAGGCGGCCAGGGTTTCGAGTGGGGAATGACACGGGTTTTTCCTTGATCCGTCGTAGGGGAAGCGAACATCCGGTTCGCCAGAGACAGATTAGGAGGCGGTGCCCACGCGCGTATGTAGGCGTATGGAGGGGCCAGCGCGAGGGGTTATCCCATGGCGCTGGCCTTCCGATTACACGCCGAGGAGGCGGGGCGTGGCATTGGCGCCGATGACCTCGGTCATCGCGGCGGCCACCTTGTGATTGGCGGCGATGATGTTGCCGCTCTCCGGCAGGCCTTCGCGGCCGGCGAAATCACCGTAGACGCCGCCGGCCTCGCGCACGAGCAGGGCGCCCGCGGCGATGTCCCACACGTTGAGCCCAGGCTCGAAGAAACCGTCGACGCGGCCGGCGGCCACATAGGCGAGGTCGAGCGCGGCCGAACCCATGCGGCGGATGTCTTCGGCGTCCTTGAGCAGCGCCGCCGTCATCGCCAATTGCGCGTCGAGGTGGTTACGCGCCCGGTAGGGATAGCCGGTGGCGATCAGCGCACCGGCAAGGCCTTCGCGCTTGCCGACGCGGATGCGGCGGTCGTTGAGGTAGGCGCCATCACCCTTGCTCGCCGTGAACAGCTCGTCGCGCAGCGGGTCGAAGACCACGCCATAGACAGGTTCACCCTTCTCGACCAGGGCGATCGAGACGCAGAAGTGCGGGATACCGCGCAAGTAGTTGTGCGTACCGTCGAGCGGATCGATGACCCAGGTCAGCGGGCCCTTGCCGATCTGCCCGGACTCTTCGCCCAGGATGGCATGGGTGGGATAGGCACGGCGGAGTTCCTTGACGATCTCGGCTTCGGCGAGGCGGTCGACCTCGGAGGCGAAGTCCATACGCTGCTTTTCGACGACCGCAAGGCCTTCGATGCGATTCATATAGCGCAGGATGATGTTTCCTGCGGAGCGCGCGGCGCGCGCCGCGACATTGACGGCGGGTCTGGGCATGGGGATCGGCTTGGTAAAAGAACGAGGGAGGCGGTCGAAGCCGCATCGGCCGCAGAGTTTACCACCCTGCCGCGCCTCGCCCAAGTCATTGCCGTTGTAGACTTTCCGGTCCTCCCGCCAATCGTCCGCCACCCATGGCTCTTTCCGATCTCCATGACCGCCTTCGTTTCGTCCTCGTCCGCACCTCCCATGCGGGAAATATCGGCTCGGCCGCGCGCGCGATCCGCACGATGGGGTTCGACCGGCTGACCCTGGTGGCGCCCCACCGCTTCCCGGACCCCGAGGCGACGGCATTGGCGGCCGGTGCGGACGATGTCCTGGACCATGCCGCGATCCACGACGACCTGGTCGGCGGCCTGGCCGGCGCCACCTTCGCCCTCGGCCTGTCCGCCCGGCGTCGTGGCGTGAACCTGCCGGAACTCGATCCGCGCGAGGGGGCGGCCCAGGCGATCGCCGCCGCCCGCCGTGGCGAGCAGGTGGCGCTGGTGTTCGGCAACGAACGAACGGGACTGGAAAACGACGAACTGGCGCGTTGCCACGCCATGGTGCGGATTCCGAGCGTCGACGATTTCAGCTCGTTGAACCTGTCACAGGCGGTGCAGGTGGTGGCTTACGAGCTGCGCACGGCGCTGTTGGCGGAGGAGCCGCGTGCTCCGGCGGCGGCAGGGCTCGACCCCGATGAGGCACCGGCGGATGCCGAGCAGATGGAGCGGTTCTTCACCCACTTGGGCCAGGCGCTCGATGACATCGAGTTCCACAAGGGCCGCTCGCCGACCACGATCATGCTGAAGCTGCGCAAGCTCTTCCTGCGCGCCCGCCCCGAGCCGCGCGAGCTGCGCATCCTGCACGGCATCCTCGCGGATGCGCAGCGCATGGCCCAGATCGCGCACAAGGGCGATTGATTGCGTTTTTGCCGTTGCGGCGCAACACTTCGGGGGATTTGCCGGTTTGGCCGGCCAACGCTTCCCCCAGCAGCCCAAAGAGTCCCGTGAGCGAAAACGCAAACGCGCCGTTGCCCCTCAACGCGCCCTGGATCGTCATGAAGTTCGGCGGCACCTCCGTGGCCACCGCCGCACGCTGGCGCAATATCCTTGAACTGGCCGCCAGCCGCCGCGCCGAAGGCGCGCGCGTGCTGATCGTGGTCTCGGCCCTGTCCGGCATCACCGACGGCCTGAAACAGCTTTGCACGCACACGGAACCCAAACGCCGCTCGGAGGCGGCCGCCGCACTGGCCGATCGCCACCATGCCTTGCTCGCCGAGATGTCCCTGCCGATGCCGGAGACCCTGGGTGCGCGGCTTGCCGATCTGGCGATGCTGGCCGAGGCGGGCGCCGTGGACCTGGGCGAACTGGCCTGGCAGGCGCGCGTGCAGGCCCATGGCGAGCTGATGTCCAGTGCACTCGGCGCGGCTTTCCTCTCCGCCAACGGGCTGGCGACCACCTGGGTCGACGCCCGCGAATGCCTGCATTCGGTGGTGTTGCCCAACCAGAACGAACGCACGCGCCTGCTCTCGGCCATGGTGGAGCCGCACCACGATGCGGCGCTGTCGGCGGCGCTGGCGGAGCGCGGCGACGTGTTCATCACGCAGGGGTTCATCGCACAGGACGAAAGCGGGCGCACGGTCTTGCTCGGGCGCGGCGGTTCGGACACCTCGGCAGCCTATTTCGGTGCGCTGCTGGCGGCGTCGCGCGTGGAAATATGGACGGACGTGGCCGGCATGTTCAGTGCGAACCCGCGCCAGGTCGCCGGGGCGCGCCTGTTGCAGCGGCTCGACTACGAAGAGGCGCAGGAAATCGCGTCCACCGGTGCCAAGGTACTGCACCCGCGCTGCCTTTCCCCGCTGCGCGAACCGCGCGTACCGCTCCTGATCAAGGACACCAACCGGCCCGAGCTGGAAGGTACCTCGATCGGCCCGGAAGTGCGCGAGCATGCGCCGAGCATCAAGGCGATCAGCGCACGCAAGGGCATCACCCTGGTATCGATGGAATCGGTCGGCATGTGGCAGCAGGTCGGCTTCCTCGCCGACGTGTTCGACGCTTTCAAGCGCCACGGCCTGTCGGTGGACCTGATCGGCTCGGCGGAAACCAACGTCACGGTATCGCTCGATCCCACCGAGAACCTGCTCGACTCCGATGCGATCGCCGCGCTGGCGGCGGATCTGGCCCGCGTCTGCCGGGTGAAGGTGATCGCGCCCTGCGCGGCCATCACCCTCGTCGGCCGCGGCATGCGTTCGATGCTGCACAAGCTGTCGGGCGTGCTGGCCGAGTTCGGCCAGTTGCGCGTGCACCTGATCTCGCAGTCGTCGAACAACCTCAACCTGACCTTCGTCGTCGACGAGGATGTGGTGGATGACATGCTGCCTCGCCTGCACGAACTGCTGATCGGCGCCGGTGCGCTGCGTACGGACGACAGCGTCGTCTTCGGACCCTCCTGGCAGGCGCTCTACGGCGCGGGCGAACAGGCGTTGCCGAGCGCGGCATGGTGGCAGGGCGAGTGGCCCGCCTTGATGAGGCTGGCCCAGGAACGTACCCCACGCTACGTCTACCACTTGCCGACGGTGCGCGCGCAGGCACGCCGTGTGAAGTCGTTGAAGGCCGTGGATCGCGCGCACTATGCCGTAAAGGCGAACACCCATCCGGGCATTCTCAAGGTGCTGGCGGAGGAAGGCTTCGCCTTCGAGTGCGTCTCACCGGGCGAGCTGGCGGCGGTCTCGGCCGCGGTGCCGGACGACGTCCCACTGTTGTTCACGCCGAATTTCGCGGCCCGTCGCGATTTCGCCGCGGCCTTGCAGACACGGGCGACGATCACCATCGATGCACTGCATCCCATCGAGCATTGGGGCGAGATGTTCGCCGGGCGCGACATCATGCTGCGCGTGGACCTCGGCCGTGGCCTCGGTCATCACGAGAAAGTGAAGACCGGTGGTACCGGCAGCAAGTTCGGCGTACCGATCGAGCACGTGGATCGTTTCCTGCGCCTGGCCGACGCGGCTGGCGTACGGGTGATCGGCCTGCACGCGCACCTGGGCTCGGGCATCCTCGACGCGGCGCACTGGGGCGAGGTCTACTCGCAACTCGCCGCGCTGGCCGAACGCATCGGCACGATCTCGGTGCTCAATATCGGCGGTGGCCTCGGCGTGCCGTCGCATCCCGGTGAAACGGCGTTGGACATGGCGGCGCTCGACCGCGTGCTTACTTCGGTGCACCAGGCCTATCCGCAGTTCCAGTTGTGGATGGAACCGGGCCGTTACCTGGTGGCCGATGCAGGTGTGTTGCTGGCCAAGGTGACGCAGGAGAAGGAAAAGGGCGCGAACGTGCGTTACCTCGGCCTCGATACAGGCATGAACAGCCTGATCCGCCCGGCGCTCTACGATGCCTGGCACGAGATCGCCAACCTCTCCCGTTTCGGCGAACCCGCCACCACGATGTACCAGGTCGTCGGCCCGATCTGCGAATCCGGCGACATCCTCGGTTCCGATCGCCGCCTGCCCGAGTCGAAGGAAGACGACGTGATCCTGCTCGCCCAGGGTGGCGCCTATGGCGCCGTGATGGCCTCCCGCTACAACCTGCGTGACGAAGCCGACGAGGTCCTGCTGCCGTGACCGCCCCGCTTGCCGATCCGCGCCAGAGCGAACGTTTTCGCTTCGTCCGCCATACGTTCGTCGATGGTGTGGCCGAGTTGGTCTACGCCTTCGACGAAGGCCCCGAGCTGGTCGAGCGTGTGACCTTTCCCGGCGCACCGTCGGTGTCGGCGGAACGCGAGGCCGCTTTCGCGGCGGCGCTGCGCCTGCTCCATCTGGTCGCCGGTGTCAGCTACTACAAGGCGGGCATCCCCGCTACGATCGTCGTCGAGGGCGAGGCGCTCGACGAAGACGGCGCGTCGATGCTCGATGCACTGTACCTGCACGGCCTGGCAGAGTTCGCCTACCGCAACCGCCTGGACCTGCGCGGACGTATCGCCTTTCCGTTCGAGCGCAAGCGGCATGCAGCGGTGCCCGCGATCGGCCTGCCGAAACGTTCGCTGCTGCCGATCGGCGGCGGCAAGGATTCGGTGGTGGCGGTCGAGGCGATCAAGTCCATCGGTGCCGAGGCCACGGCTGCCTGGGTGGGTAACTCGCCGCTGATCGCCGAGTGCGCCGCGCGCACGGGCCTGCCCACGCTCAACATCTCGCGCGAACTGGCACCGGGCCTGTTCGAACTGAATCGTCTCGGCGCGTGGAACGGGCATATCCCCGTCACTGCGATCAACTCGGTGATCCTCGTGGTGGCGGCGGTCCTCTATGGCTACGATTCGATCGTGTTCGCCAACGAACGTTCCGCCTCGGTGGCCACGCTGGAGTACGACGGCCAGGAAGTGAACCACCAGTGGAGCAAGGGCTTCGGTTTCGAGAAAACCCTGCACGACTACCTGCACTCGCACGTGGCCGCCGATCTCGACTACTGCTCGTTGCTGCGGCCCTGGTCGGAGTTGGCCGTGACCAGCGCGTTCGCGCGGCTGGGTAGCGACTATTTCAACGTCTTCTCCAGTTGCAACCGCAATTTCCGCATCCTCGGACCGAAACCCGCCGATCGCTGGTGCGGCCAGTGCCCGAAGTGCCATTTCGTTTTCCTGGCGCTGGCCCCGTTCATGGCCAAGCCGCGACTGCTGTCGATCTTCGGGCGCAACCTGCTCGACGACGAAGAGTTGGCTGGCGCGTTCGATGCGCTGCTGGAATACAAGGACCATAAGCCGTTCGAGTGCGTCGGAGAGGGCGCCGAGGCGCGTGCCGCCATGGCGGCCCTGGCCGAGCGACCGGAGTGGAGCGAGGATGCGCTGGTCGCGCGCTTCCGCAGCGAAATCCTTCCCCAGCTCGATCGTTCCGAACTGGCGCTCGAGCCGTGGCTCAAGCCCGGTGCGTCGCATCTGGTGCCGCGGCGCCTGCTCGGAGCGCTGGATGCGCTGGGCTGATCTCGAAGGCCGGCGGGTCGCTGTCTGGGGATTCGGCCGGGAGGGACGTGCGGCGCTGAATGCGCTGGCGCGACGCCTGCCGGGGCAGGCGGTCGAACTCTATTGCGCCGCGGACGAGATGGATGCGGCAACAGCGGCGTTTCCTTCGGTGCGCGTGCACGATACCGCCCCCGATGCCGATGCGCTGGCTGCCTTCGATGTCGTCATCAAGTCTCCCGGCATTTCCGCGTACAAGCCGGAACTGCTGGAGGCCAAGGCACGCGGCACGCGCTTCACCTCGGGTACGGCGTTGTGGTTCGGGATGCATGGCGACGCGCGCACGATCGCGGTCACCGGCACCAAGGGCAAGAGCACGACGTCCGCCTTGCTCGCGCATCTGGCGCGTTCGCTGGGCGTGCGTACCGCATTGGCGGGAAACATCGGCTTGCCCTTGCTCGAGCTCGACGAAGCTGGCGCCGATCTGTGGGTCATCGAACTGTCGAGTTTCCAGACCGGCGAGGCCACGGGCGTGTCCCTCGGCGTCGTGACCAGCCTGTACGAGGAACATCTCGACTGGCACGGTTCACGCGCGCGCTATGTCGACGACAAGCTCAAGCTGCTCGCGGCGTCCGAACGGGTGCTTGTGAACGCGGCACAGCCCACGTTGCTGTCGCGTGCCGCCGATCATCCGGGATTGCACACGTTCGGTGATCTCGCCGGGTGGCACGTGGCCGACGGCTGGATTCGGCGTGGCGGCGAGGACGTCATTCGTGCCGAGCGGGTGTCCGCTCCTGGGCTGCACAACGCGGTGAACGCCTGCGCGGCGCTGGCCGCGCTGGAGATCCTGGGTTACGACGCACATGCCGCTGCGCCCGCGCTGTCGACCTTCGTGCCCTTGCCGCACCGGCTGCAGCCGCTCGGTGAGCGCGACGGGCTCGCCTGGATCAACGACTCCATCAGCACGACGCCACTGGCGAGCCTGGCCGCGCTGGAAAGCGTGGGGGCGAAACGCACGGCGCTGATCGTCGGTGGCCACGATCGTGGCCTGGACTGGACACCCTTCGTCGAGGCGATGCACGGGCACGAGCCGGAAGCGATCGTCTGCCAGGGAAGCAACGGTCCGCGCATCGCGGATGCGTTGGAGGCGGCCGGTATCGCGAACGTCTACCGCGCCCTTGACCTCGGTGCCGCCGTGGCCGCCGCGCGCGTGTCGCTCGGTGGAGAAGGCTGCGTATTGCTGTCGCCGGGCGCGCCGAGCTTCGATCAGTTTCGTGACTACACTGAGCGTGGGCGGTACTTCGCGGAGCTGGCGGGTTTCGAGCCGGGCACGGCGAGCATCCAAGGTCTCGGCGTCGGCTAGCCGATCGCCGACAGGGTCGGCTCCCACCAGGCAAGCTCATGTCCGACAAAGGCCGGGGGCTGCTCTTGTGGGAGCCGGCCCTGTCGGCGATACGGCGCGCGAAAACCTATTCGTCCGTCGCGGCCAACAACGTCCCGACCACAGCCGCCAGGGCCGCATACAACTCCGGTGGCACATCGTCGCGCAGACGCACCGCCGCGAGCAGCGTGGCTATCTGCGGGTCGAGTTGCGGCGCCAGTCCCAGTGCCTGCGCACGCTCCAGCATCGCCTTCACGGCATCCGCATCCACGCGCTGGCTCGTCCCGCTGCTGGTCGGCGATGCAAGGCGCAGCGTGACGCTACGGCGAGGCGAGGGCGGCGGCTGGCTCATGCGCGCGCTTCCAGTAATACAGCGCTATAGGCGCTGGTCGATGCGGGCAGACCGTGCATGCAGGTGAAATGGTCGAGCACGAGTCCACTTTTCTCGAGCAGTCGGCGCAACGACATGAATTCGTTTTCGAGACGGCTGACGGTCTCCACGTGCTGGGCCCACAGGCGGACCGCTACACGCGGGGTGCGTAGCTGTATCTCACCCTGCACGGCACCGAGTGACGGAGGGTCGATGGCGAAACCGACCGTCCACGGGCCCTCTTGTTCGCCGGGAGCGGTCTCGCCTTCCTCGATACGCAACTGAAGCACGTCGTAGCCACGGACGCCCGCGACGGGGACCTCGATCATCCACAGGCCGGTATGTGGATGCGACTCGAGTTGGGCGATTTCGACACGCGAGAGCGCCGCTCGCGTATCGCTGCGCAGCTGGTTGACCAGTCCGTCGACGTCATCTTCCGTCACCGCCAGCTCGGCGGCACGCGGCTGGGCCACCAGCGAGCGCTGAGCCAGCGGAGGGGGCGTATCGCTGAGCGGTCGTGACAGTGTCGGGGCTCCCGGCCGGCCGGCCGGAATCTCAGCCAGCGTGCGGCGCAGGGCGAGCAGGGCGGCCTTGAAATCGTCGGCCGCCGGTGTCTCTCTTCTGGGTTCGGCGAGATGGGCCTCGAGGAAGGTTCCGCTCTTGGCGATGGCTTCCTTCATGCCCAGGGGCGAACTGACATCGGCGGGCTTGTTTATCGCCGCTTCGAGGGTGGCGAGGGCGGCTCGCAGGGGGGCGGGCAACGCCCGGGCGATTGGTCGGCGAGCGAGGGCGGCGAGTATGCCCAGTAGGGGGGCGTAACCGTTCTGTTGTGGCAGGCGTTCGCGCAGGCCTTGCATGGCGACACGCTCGTCGGTGTTGCCGAGAACCACCTCGAGCTGGGGTTGCGCGCCCTGGGTAAGGACGCGTACCTGGAATTGCTGGGGTAGTTGCGTACCGGCCGTATCAGCCTCCACGGTCAACCCGCCGATCTCCAGGAGCAGCTTGCCCAACTCGTTCTGGCCCATCACCCGAGCCGACAGCAGGGCGCCGACCCGCCAGCTATCCGCGGCGGCGGTCGTACCCGCGGCCGCGCCCGCCCACAACTGGGCAGCGAGACTGGTTGGCTGGATGATCAAGGGATGTCCTCCCGGCGTCCGGCGTCCCGAATGGGCACGCTCCTGTAAGTCAGGACATCGGCGGAATCTTGCGAAACTTTAGGAGGTCCGCTTTCGGGAGAATGCGGCAACCCTCCTGGTTACACCATGAAAGCACCGACAGGGCTACCACCGCCAATCCCGATCTCGTGGTCACCTTGGTATCGGGACCGGGATTGGCGTGCCCGAGCCCGGTTATACGGCCACGGGGACCACGCCGCCGGCCTGACCGGAAGCCGTCAGCTTGACGCGTAGCGCGGGGGAATTGGTTCTCAGTTCGCCATGAATAACGGTATAGGTAACGAGCGCGTATGTGTCCGCGCAATCTCTTGTCGCGGCTGCCCAGTTTTCCGCCCATATCTTATATTTCAAACCGTCTGGCTGAAGATCCAAAAGATTTCCTGCCATGAATAGCCCCCCCTTCAGCTCATCCTTCCATGCGATATTGACCATATCGCCCGGCACGAAAGCCGGGTTGGCTGGAATGATCGTGTATACGGTCCCGTTGTCGTATTCAATGCGTGGTGGCGGATATCCGTCACGGGCTGCCGGTTGCGCCGTCTCAGGTGCGGTCGGTGGTGTCGCGGCCGGAGCCGCAGCCGTCGTTTCGGCGAGAGGCGTGTCCTGTGTCACTTCTACCTCCACCTCCACCATGAGGGACTCCCTGACGGTGGGTTTCTGCCAGCCGATGAGATGAATCATCGCCTTTCCCGTGTACTTTCCGGGTGGGAGGTGGGTGTTTTGCGTCGCAAGGTATCGCGCGGCGAATCGGGCGCTCTTGTCTGCGTCGCCATCTTTGGACGGTCTGTAGCTGCCGATGCGACGAGCCGGGGCGCCACCGCCGTCGCGCGAGAACGGCCAACGGCCAGCGTCGAGAATGACGCGGTGTTCCTTTCCAGAACCGTCGACAGCAGGAATGTTCAACACCCAGCTGCCCTGCTCGAAAGCGAGTTCAATCGGGCCTACATCGCTCGATGTGGCGACGAACCCGAAATTCGATTCCAGCGATGGCTCGAGCGCGAACTCGCGTCTTGCCCATGCATCCGAGATAACGGTAGCCGTACTGCACTGGGGAAGATCGACGGTGAGTTCGGGGAAAGTCGCGGCCCTGCTCTCCGTGTCGCTTCCATCGAGCGAGGCCTTCAGCACGATCCTCATCTGCCCGTAGTCGCCCAGTTCGTCGAGATAGCTCAGTGGAATGGTGACGTTGAGACCCTTGCTGACTTCCTCATCCGTCACGCCAGCCGGCGGCACGCGCAGATCGAGATCGTGGTGGCTGCCGTCGGCTTTGGTTCCCAGGCAGCGGAGCCAGATGCGCTGATCTTTCTGGATGTATGCCCATGGTGCCACGGTGACGCTGGCACCATGGGGAGCGTCGCGCCGGTCGAGGGCAAGGTTCGCGCGAACTTCCGGGATTACGGGTGCGGGGTATACAGGGCCGCCGGGATCGTCGGTGGCTGGGATGGCGACGGATGTGGAATCGGACGCGGACGATATTCCCGCCGCCTCGACTTCATATCCGGCAATAAGAAGTTTCCCTGCGTTGGCGGCAAGCACTGACTGGGCAATGGGCACACTAAGTCCTTTCCCATCCCAAAGCTGCGGTGCCGTCTTCTTGGTCGACCCACTACCATCCTTAAATGTCGCCGCGACCTGCGTGCGTGCCGGCAGCGACGGGTGAGGCGGGATGGCGATACATGGACCGTTGCTGCCGACGACGACGCTTGGGGCGGAAAATCCCGTTGCGGCCGGAGTCGATGCCTCGCCGTCGCCCAACGCTGGCGGTGGCGCGGCCGGGGTCGCCTCGATGATCGATGCCGTCCTAAGCGTCTTTATCTCCTGCGCGAACGTTTCGCCTCCATCGGCAGCGGTGTAATCGACCGTGATCAGGATGTCCTCCAGCAGCCACCTTTCACCCGACTTCAGGCAGGCCAGCAAAGTCGCCTTGTCACCAGGGAAGGACAGTGTCCATCGGGAAATCGCACCCGTGCCTTCGAACGGCAAGTAGCGGTCATCGCCGAACACCAGGCTGAACAGGCTGCTGTAGCCATCGATATCGATGATCGGTTTCGTCGTCGATACCGCCACCTTCTGTTCCTGCCTGAGGTTGAGCAAGACCGAGTTGTGTTCCGGGTGGCTGTTGTCATAGATATACGTGGCCCCTTCGATCGTCGGCGTCGTGAGGAGCGCGTTACGCGTCTGGGTCAGTACGGCGGCGATACTCCGCATCTCATGGGACGAAGCCAGCTTGAAGGTGACGGACACATTGACGATCTGGCGGAGGTAATGACCCGGGAAGTCAGCGTCATAGAGTGCGGAAGGAAGGTCGAACGCGACGGCTTGCGCCTTGTCGATTTCATCGCACAAGGCAGCGGCGTCCATCTTGTTGATCTCCACGAGTGAGACGACCTTGCGGATATGCATGCGCCGCTCGTGACGGCGGAGATAGGCGGCCTCCATCTCCAGGAGGTCGCGCTGCAAGGCATCCCCGGCGAGCATGCCCCGCCAGTTGTCCATCCATGCCCCCGGTTTGACGAACTGGGTCAGGAATTCCCCGGTCTCGTATCGCCAGCCATCCTGTGCCGCGAGGCAAAGCGAGACGACGGCGTCATAAGCTGCCGCGTAGATGTCGGACAGATGCGCGATCATCCAGACATAGGTCGGGCCGATGGCGAAGCCGGTGGTCATGAAGGTGTATTCCTCCCTCATGAGGGCCTGCCGCGCCCTGACTTCCTCCAGGGCGAGCGAGGCGGACCGGATCAGGATGTCTTGCTCTTCGATCTGGCGATCGATCACCTCGATGTCGCCGGTCGCCTGGTCGATATTGAACTGCCAGTCCATCGCCCGATACTGGATGTCGGCGTTGTACCGCAATTCGTCCTTCGCCATGGTCATGATATCCGCCGCGAGATTCATCTGCGATGCGAATTCAGTTGGTAAAGCCTTACCTTCGTGACCACCTACGGCCATGCCAAATATGTTCGGCAGCATACTGATGCCGGCGCCGGTCATGCCGAAAGGAATGGACATAAGCTTCGTTCCGGGTGCCAAGCATGCAAAGATCGTCGCGGCGACTTCCTGCGGAAGCCATCCTGGATCCGAAAGCTTCTGATAGTATTGACGTCGCTGCTCTGTCACTACCCTGCTCGCCAACAATGTCTCCCGTGTCGCGCGAGCACTGGCCAGTGCCTCGGTCTGCAGTTTCAGGGTGAAGTCGGAGAGCTTGATGAGATTGGCCTGCTGCAACACACCCAGGCCGGCGTTGTACTCTTCCTCGTAGTTGTGGAAGACCTGCCTTCCCATGTCGATCAGTTGCGTCACGGCTTCCTTGGCAACCGGAAGGACATGCTTGAACCGGTAGGCGGGAACATGGATTCGTGGGATGCGTCGTGTTCCCGACAGCATGCCCGTACGCCAGTTACCCAGCGAGTCGGCATCGTCGGCGCTCGCGTACAGGTCGAGATCCATCCACTTGCCGTCGATGGTCAGCCCGTGGCGGATATTGAATAGTCGGCCTTGCAGCAGGTCGCGAAGGTCGGTCACCGCGACGTTGACCGGCGGGAGGAAGTCCCTGTCTCTCGCGTTCGCCAGCAGGGGGAGCGCAGGGGAGGGCACCGTCAACTGTTCGGGAAGCGCCCCGATCAGGCGAAGCGCTTTTCGATAGCAGTTCGAGGCCTCGTTGATGTCATCCCGCGTGAGCTGCCGATAGAAATCGTCACCCTGCTGCCGCCAGAACTCCACCAGAAACATGAAGACGGCCTTGCGATACCGCTCTGGCTCCGCATAGGCAAGTTCGTCGACACCACCGGATAGCGTCGTTACGCCGTGGGCCAGCGCGGGACCGAGTTCCGCGAGGGGACGGTTTTGCCAGAACGGCGGGCGGAATGCGGTCGAATCGCCTGCGCTGTCGAAGGGATCGAACAGGTGTCGCGTACACCAGTCGAATGCCTGGTCGTATTGGCGCGTGGCGCGAAGTTTCCAGGCCACCAGCATGGGCACATGGAAGAAGAGTTCCCAGAAGTACAAGCCGTTGGCGCTGCGGAAATCGAGCCTGTCCGGCTTGTCGCCGGTTTCCATGCGAGGCTCGGTAAGGTTCTGCGTGTCCCAATCGATCAGGCGATGGGTGGATTGCATGGCGAGCGCGGCAAAGCGCATGCCGAGCAGCGTGTTCAGGCGGATGGCGTTGACGGACAGCTTGCGGGAGTACCAGCGCGTTACGCGATTCGCCTCGGTCATATCCAGATAGTGCACCTGGTAGGCGTTTTGTATGAGCCGCGTGCTGGGCACCATGTCGTCCGCGGTGGCCGCATCGCCTCCACGAGCTTTCAGCTTGTACGTGCGGACGAGCTTGCCGAGGGGTTCCGTGCTGTCGTCGACATGGACATCGAGATGGAAGACGTACTCTTCGACTTCCTGGTTCACGGGGAATCGAGCGATGAGCGCGCGGGACAGGTTCTGGCCATTCAGCGTGACCGTGGCCTGGGTCACTATGTCGTCCTTGCCCATGGTCGAGGCCATGAAGCGCATATAGGTATCGGGAAAGTGGTGCTTCAGCTCGATGACTTTACGGAAGTCGATATCGGTCGGGATGGTCATGCCGCCGGTATCGAAGACGCCTATTTCATGCTTCACGCGCCGTCCCGCAACGGTGCTCACCGAGTTGTCCACCTTGCTGTGGTCGGTGATGTAGTAGTTGGACCACTTCGTCCTGGTGATAGTGGGCTTCTCAAAGAGGATGTCGTCACCGGGTCGCGCATCGGTGACGAGACGGGTCCTGAACTTCGCGAACTCCGTCGGGTTGTTCTTCGCGAATCCCGGCAGCGCGTCCAGCCCTAGCCGGGTGAGTACGCTCAGGTCCTCGCTCGACAGGGTGATTTTCCCAGCTTCGCTGATGCCGCCGCGCAGTACGAGGCGGGCGGTCCCATATGTAGGTTGGGTGAGTGGCGATGTGAGGGATTCGCCTGATCGAATCGTGCTGGATTCTTGATCCTGACGCTTGAGCGTCACTCTCTGCCGAGGAAGGCACGCAGCTGTCATGGCTTCCAGGCCCTGAATTTCTAGTTCGATTCGCTCGGGATCCGACAATAGTGCAGTCAGTGGGAAGCGGACTTTGTAAGGTTTTTCGTCGCTGAGGAGTATCTTGTTACTGATTGCAGAATTTGCGTCGGTAACGCAATCGATGTGCAGTAACGCACACCGATCGCCTATCGTATTGTCGATCCATCGGAGACTTAGGTCACCATTCAAGCTTTCTGCATACCCACTCACATCCGACGTGCCGACAATTACGGTGATTTCGCATGCGTCCTGATCTGAATGAAGGAGCATGCCGGTGAAACATTGGCTCGTTGGCAACGGGTTTCGAATCATCGATACTCGGCTCGAGCCAGTTAATCTGGCGGATTTTCCGTGCCAGATGAAAGTAGCCGAAAGAACATTCTTGGCCAGGTCTCGCTTTTGCCTCGCGGTCGGCTCAAGCGGTTCCGTTCCTGTGGAAAACACGAGCCGCCTGTCGACGGCACCATCGCCCAGTTCGCCGAGATCCTCAGCCACCCAGATGGTTTCGATATCGGCATAGGTGGAGTCAAGTGCTTCGAGAGAAAGATGAATTTCCACTTCGTCGTCATCATTTATGACATTTCGGAGATCGGCAGTCGCTTTGACACCGTATTTTTTTCCTTCGTATGGCGACTTGGCGACGCCCACAAAAGTCAGCTGATTGGATGTGCCGGAAGAAACCGGAACGTGGGTCGCGCCGACTGCGGCGTTCGTCCCGTCGTACTTCCAGGTGCCGTCGAACCCGGCAACCAGTTCGATGAAGTCCCGATTCTCTGGCATCGTCGCCTTGAGCATGCCGGTGCCGAGCTTGGCCACGTCGAGTTTGCAACGCTGGGCCAGCCTGGCCGCGGCCGCGGAATCGACGATCGCATACTGTGCTTTCTGCGCGTCCTGCTCGACGATCGTCATCAACTTACCGATGTATTGATGTTGCACGACGCGTGGGTCCATGAACAGCGTCGTCCAATCGGCCACCAGGGCGTTCTCCACCTTTCGCCATGCGTCGCCGGTCGCCGTGGTGCCGGTACTGCGATCCAGTTGCTTTTCCTCGAGAAGAAGCATGTCCCTGGACGCGATGAAGTAGTCGCTATCTCGATTCCATGTCTGGGTGCCGGTATGCCACCATTTGTTCGCCCTGACGAGCAGGACGGTGAACCAGGGATCGTCCTTGCGGTCGCCCTTGGCGTTGACCATCACGATGAGGCCCGGTGCGAACTTCCTTGTCTTGAGCCAGGCGTTGCCGGTGGCACTCTCGTTGGCATCCACGACGGGGAAGGTTTCGGCGTCCACCTTGGGGGTGTCGCCCCTGAAGTTGCCGTCGCTATCCAGTCCATCGAGTGAGATCAGTACATTTGGCGGTCCCCAGAGCCCATCCAGTTGCCGATAGCAGTAACAGACGCGGAGCCCGAAGTAGGGGCTGGTCTTCTGGTTCTTTCCCATGGGCACGCCCGTGGTGTCCCGTTCCACCCACACGACATAGCGCCGGCCATCGACGACGACCGGCCGGATCGTGTCGATGCCGCTTCGCAGGTCCTCACCCATGGCTTTCGCCGTGGACGTGGGCACACCAGCGGGCGCGCTCGTGTCCCTGGGTGGAAGCGGCGTCGTGGCGATGACACCGGTGAGGGGAACCGAGATTTCCTCCCACGCGGTAAAGCCAAGCATGCTGGAGGCGTCGTCGGCGTCTCGCATGGACATGTCCAGCGTGCGCCAGTAGTACTGCGGAGGCGAAACGTTCGACTTGCCGATGAAATGGTAGGTGTCGTTGAGCGGATCGACGCCGTCGTGGTATGCCGTCAGGGGTTGCACATTGCTCGTGGCTTCGGCCGCCGTCATGTACGCAAGGATGGCCGTGCCGATATCGTCGCCACTGAACTTTCCCTGGGCGAGCAGGCTCTCGAGGTCGGCGAACGCCTTCGTCTTGCGTGATCGGGACGTGGGATCGAGGCGATTTTCGGGATAATTTCGCAGTTGACGCAGCAGGCGCCAACGCCCGTACTGGCTTTGCGACGCATTCCATGTGTCGCGTACGTCTTGCGTGATCGCTGCGCTGCCTTCATGCCCCGGTTCCAGTCCTGCCAGCATGCGATGGATATAGGTCTGCAGGCTCGCGATGGTCGAGGCCACCCTGGACGTGGTGGGTTCTCGGCCGACCATGACATCCAGAAGGACCTGGTCCGAAAGCGCGTCCACGTCGAAGTCGGTGGATTCCTGCTCAAGCATCCATGCGACCAGTGCATCGCGCCAGGCTTCCCCGTGCGAACCCTCGACTGCCAGGGCGTCCTGTCCCGAGCACGCTGCAAGGAGTGCAGCCGCGGCTTTTTCGAATGCCGCGTAAGTCGTGGCGACTTTCAGCTCGTTGATATCGAACAACGCATCGACGGATAGCTCACTGGCGATCGCGAGTTCGTGAAGGCGCATGGTGAAGTCGACATCGCGAAGGTCTTCCACCGTGTCGGGGATGTTCTTGCTGTCGATCCGGCGCGCGATGGTTTCGATCTCGCTCTGCTGCCACCCGGTGAGCCCTGCCAGCATGGCTGCGCTTTCTTTCGACCCGAGGGTTCGCCTTTCATGTACCTGGCGGAAATAGTCGATCGCATCGTCTTCGTTGCTACCGGCAGGCATGGTCGCCAGCCAGTCGGCGTAGCGGCTGACCTGATAGAGCGTCGTGAAGTCCAGGGAGCGGATGGCGTTCCCATGCGCGCTGGCAAGATTGAACCGCGCGGGATGGTCGACCATGGCGCTGAGCGCGGCCACGCTGAGCCCGAAGAGTTTTGCGATGGCGGCATGCCGCTCGAGGTCGCTCCATATCCGAAGATCGTCGGGTCCCAGGCAAGCCCTTACGTCCTTCGTCCCCTCGCTTGTCAGCACCACCTCTTTCGATAGGGCGAGTGCGCGCAGCGTCGCGGCGAAGCTTTCCGGTGTTCGATTGGTCCACTTGAGAAGAGGCAGCGAGAGCGCCGAGTCCTTGAGTTGAAGACCTTGCTGGATCGCCGCTGCAACGATGTCGTCGTCATCGGCCCGCTCCCCCTTGACCGGTTCGAGCGCGGCAATCGCGTCGTTGGTGGCGGTGATCCACGGCTCCGTGGGCTGCGAGGGTGACGGGATGAATAGCGGCAGGCACAGTGCATCGATCCTGTGCTTGTGTTTCGTCGCCCACTCCGCGGCGTTCATGACGATGGCGATGACATCGAGCGCGTCCGTCGACGTGGTCACGGCGGCATCCAGCGAGGGAACCCCGGCCAGCTGGCGCAGGACACTCGGATTCTCTCGATCGAGTGCCGCCACGAGCATCGGTGCTTCGCTGGGCTTCAGGCCGACCGCGCGCGGAAGTGCTATCAGGCGATAGCAGGCGGACACGACCGCAAGGCTCCGCGTGGGGGCGCTCAGCGCCTGGGCTTCGACGACGCACGCCAGGGCCCAGCGGACGGTCGCTTCATCGGCCCTGAATGCCTGGCTCAGCTGACGTACGGCGATGGCGTCGGGACGACCGTCCGAGGCGGGGTCGAACGTCGTGCCGTCGATGGTGAAGACCGACTCGGAGTCGCTGCGCGGTTCGATGCCGGAGGGATTGAACAGCGTGTCGTAGAAGGCGCGCTCGCGCCCGCTCGCCGATGAGGGTATGTCGCCGATGAACGACGCGAACTGAGATGCCGTGACGGAGTATTTTTCGCGCAGGTGCTGGAAGAGGCCCAGGGCACGCAGCGTGGTGTCTGTCAGGTGGAGGCCCTTGCTCTGTCCTTCGGCGCGCAAGGCGGTCGTTACGAGGATATCGATGTCGGAGAAGGAGAGCTTCGTCGCGTGGTGAAGACGCAGTATCCGAAGTATCCGGTCGACGTGGCCATTCGTCAGTCCCTCGATGCGGAGAGGATTGGATTCGTCGTCATCTTCATATCGAAGATAAAGCGCTTCGCCGCCATCGTTGATGAACGCTGCGCCAAAGTCGGCGCTCGACACCGGCGCGTCGCTCTTCGATACATGGGCGCTGCGTGTGACGGCGGGCTGGCGGTCCACGATGCCTTTTTCGGTGGCCTTGCCCGGCTGGTACACGGCGAGCATCTGGCGCAGCTGCTTGCGACTGAGTCCCAGGCGCCGACGAAAGCGATCGGCGACCGCCAGGTCTCCGATCGTGGGCGTCGTATTGTCGCCGGCCGTGGTGGCTATCCATGTCGTGCTATCGGCAGCCTTGGACGGGTTGGCGGTGAGCAGTGCCCGCAACTCCGGTGCGAACCCGCTGCTCAGCGTCATGGCGGCACGAAGCGACGTGGACGTGACATTGCCGAAGGTGAAGTTGGGGTAGTCGGCATCCGACTTGCGAACGATGTCCCAGATGAACAATTTACGATGGCGGAGTACGGCCTTGACCTGCTCCCAGGCGAAGTGGAACGGCAGGGAAGCAGGAAAGACCGAGCTTGCGATCGTTTCGTGGATGGTCGACGAAGGCGCGAATTCACTTTTGCGAACGGTGTCCTCAAGGCAGTCGATGGCGAATCGCAACGAGGGGAATGTCTGCTTGAGGGATCGTTCGTCCATGGGCATGTCGCCGATGTCCGGACGGCGCAGGCCGAGCGGCCGCGCCCGGGAGGCATCGGCGCCGGCCTCCAGTTTCATTGCGAGCTGGAAAAGCTCGTGAACATAGGCGAGCGGGTTCGTGTTGTCGTTGAGCGCCCCGGGTTGCACCGCCTTGGGCCAGGTGAACAGGGTCAGGTAGTTCGCGGCGTTGGCGCCGGAGAGGGTCTGATTGGACATAGCATCGCTTCCTTGTCGATGAGCCGCTGAGTGCGTGCGCTGCCTGACAGGGGGTCTGTGCTTACGCACACCCGGCCGGCGAGGCCATCGCGTTCCATGCTGTTTCGACGCTACGCCCCCGGGGCGCGCGGGGGCACCTGGCCGTTGGTTGTAGGCGCACGCAGGCGGCGGGCTGCCTTGAACGCTAGAATAGGCAAATGACCCAGCTTCCCTTTGACCTCCTCGCCACCGACGGCGCGGCGCGGCGCGGCCGTCTCCGCTTTGGCCGCGGTACCGTCGAAACGCCCGCCTTCATGCCGGTGGGTACCTATGGCTCGGTGAAGGCCATGACCCCACGCGATGTCGTCGACATCGGTGCCGAGATCATCCTCGGCAACACGTTCCACCTGTTCCTGCGTCCGGGACTGGAGATCGTCGGGGAATTCGGGGGACTGCATAAATTCATTGGCTGGAACAAGCCCATTCTGACCGATTCGGGTGGTTTTCAGGTCTTTTCACTCGCACATAAGCGCAAGATCACCGAAGAAGGCGTCACGTTCGCCTCTCCCGTGGATGGCTCGAAAGTATTTCTCTCGCCCGAGGAGTCGATGCGGATCCAAAAGGTGCTGGATTCCGATATCGCCATGATCTTCGATGAGTGCACCCCTTATCCGGCCACGGAAAAGGTCGCTTCCGACTCCATGGAGTTGAGCCTGCGCTGGGCCGAGCGGTCGCGGCAGGCGTTCGATGACCTTAAGAACCCCAATGCCCTCTTTGGGATTGTCCAGGGCAGCACTTTTGAGAATCTTCGCCAGCGCTCGGCCGAGCGGCTGGTCGAGATCGGCTTCGACGGCTATGCGGTCGGCGGTCTCGCTGTCGGCGAGCCCGAGGCCGAGCGCAATCACACGCTGGACTTCACCTTGCCCATGCTGCCGAAGGACCGCCCGCGTTACCTGATGGGCGTGGGCCGGCCGGAAGATATCGTGGAGGCGGTGCGCCGAGGGGTGGACATGTTCGACTGCGTCATGCCCACGCGTAACGCCCGCAACGGCTTCCTGTTCACCGCAGGGGGTACGCTGCGTATCCGCAACGCGAAATTCGCGATGGATACCCGCGTCATCGAGGAGGGCTGCGACTGCTATGCCTGCGCGGGCGGCTTCTCCCGCGCCTATCTGCGCCATCTGGACCGTTGCAACGAGATCCTCGGCAGCCAGTTGGCCACCATGCACAACCTGCGTCACTACCAGCGGCTCATGGCCGGCCTGCGTGCGTCGATCGAGGCGGGCGGGCTGGAGGACTTCGTGGCGGCGTTCTATTCGGCGAGGCGGAAGGCCGACATCGACGGCTGATCCCCCTTGCGGGCGTCCCCCGCCGCCCCAAGAGCCTTGGCGGGGCCGTCGTGTCCCGCGTCGCCGCCCTTGGCGCGGCGCGGTACATAACCGCCGGGGTGCGTGGCATAATCCACGATCTTTTTCCGTGAACGGCCGCTTTTCCTTGGCTGTTCCATGACTTGCGAGAAATCCGATGAGCCTTCCGACGTTCGCCGCCATTGCACAGGCCACCGCTCCCGCCGCCGGAGCCGCCCCTCAGGGCGCCCTGGGCTTTTCGCCGTTGATCATGATGGCGGTGCTGTTCGGCATCTTCTATTTCATGATGATCCGCCCGCAGATGAAGCGGCAGAAGGAGCACCGCGCGCTGCTGGCCGCCCTCGCCAAGGGTGATGAGGTGGTCATGGGTGGCGGTCTGGCGGGCCGCATCGAAGAGGTGGGCGAGTCGTTCGTCCGCGTCGAGATCGCCCCTGGTACCGTCGTCCAGGTGCAGAAGGGCTCGATCACCCAGGTGCTGCCGAAGGGCAGCCTGAAGAAGTCGTAAGGTTTCCAACCGCCATAGCGTCAGCCGCGGCCGGCACGGCCGCTTTCATGGAATGTAAGGCATGAGTGATTTTCCACGCTGGAAGTACGCGCTGGTCGTGATCGTGTTGCTGTTCGGCATCGTGTACGCGTTGCCGAACGTCTTCCCGCCACAGCCCGCCGTGCAGATCTCGGGCAATCGTGGCTCCGCGGTCGACGCTTCGCTGAAGACAAAGGTCGAGGGTATGCTTGCCGCGGCCAAGGTGCCGCCGTCGTCGATCGAGATCGATGCGAAGGCCACGCGCCTGCTGGCCCGCTTCGGCAATGTCGATGCGCAGGCCAAGGCGTCCGATGTCCTGCGCGCGGGGCTCGGCGATAACTATACGGTGGCGCTGAACCTCGCCTCGACGGTCCCTTCATGGCTGCGCGCTATCAACGCGAACTCGATGCCGCTGGGTCTCGACTTGCAGGGCGGTGTGCACTTCCTCATGGAAGTGGATCAGAACGCCGTGATCGATGCGCAGGAAACCCGCTATGCCGACGACATCCGTTCGTTGCTGCGCGACAAGAATGTCTCCTACGACGCCGTGAACCGCAACGCGCGCGGCCAGGGCGTCAGCGTGGTGCTTCGCTCGGACGCCGATCGCCAGCAGGCGGCGTCCCTCATCGCCACGGATTATCCGGATCTCACCGTCGCCGACGGCCCCACCACCGGTAGCCGCTACATCCTCAATGCCACGGTGAAACCGGCCAAGCTGCGTGAACTGGCGCAGAGCACGATCACCCAGAACGTCACCACATTGCGCCAGCGCGTGAACGCGCTGGGCGTGTCCGAGCCGCTCATCCAGCAGCAGGGCGCGAACCAGATCATCGTCGAGCTCGCCGGCGTGCAGGATACCGCCGAGGCCAAGAAGCTGATCGGCGCCACGGCGACCCTCGAATACCGTGCGGGCCTGTACACGCCGCAGCAAGCCGTGGATGCCGCGCGCTCGGGCAGTGTGCCGCCTGACGCCAAGCTCTACTACGGCCGCGACGGGCGCCCCTACCTGCTCAGCAAGAAGGTCATCGCCAAGGGTGACGAACTCACCAGCGCGGTGTCCGGCCGCGACCAGCAGAACGGGACGCCGAACGTCAGCGTCACGCTGAACAGCGCCGGCGCGCGCAAGATGCAGGACTTCACCAACGACAACGTCGGCAAGCCAATGGCGGTGCTCTATATCACGCGCACGGTCGAGACCAAGATGGTCGACGGCAAGGAAGTGAAGACGCCGAAGATCACCGAGGAAGTGATCAACTACGCCAACATCAGCTCGCCGTTCGGCAAGCAGTTCTCGACCAACGGCCTGCCCAGCGATACCGAGGCGTCGGAACTCGCGTTGTTGCTCCGCGGCGGCTCGCTCGCCGCGCCGGTCGACATCGTCGGCGAGAGCGTGATCGGCCCCAGCCTCGGCGCCGACAATATCGACAAGGGCTTCAAGGCGGTGATGCTCGGCCTAGGCCTCGTCCTGGTGGCAGCGGCCATCTACTACAAGCTGTTCGGCCTGGTCGCCGACGTTGCGTTGTTCTTCAACCTGGTGCTGCTGGTTGCCGTGATGTCGATGATCGGCGTCACGCTGACGATGCCGGGCATCGCGGGTATCGTGCTCACCCTCGGCATGGCGATCGACGCCAACGTGCTGATCTGCGAACGCATCCGCGAAGAACTGCGCAACGGTTCATCGCCTTTGGCCGCCATCCGCACCGGTTACGACAAGGCGTGGGCGACCATCCTCGACGCCAACGTCACCCATCTGCTCGCGGCGCTCGGCCTCATGACCATGGGCTCGGGCCCGATCAAGGGCTTCGGCGTCACGCTGTTCATCGGTATCCTGACCTCGATGTTCACATCGGTGACGGTGACCCATGCCATCACGGCGCTGATCCACGGCGGCCGCAAGCTCAAGACCCTGTCGGTCTGACGGGAGGGACGCCATGGAAATCTTCAACCACAATTCGAACTTCAACTTCCTCGGCCTGCGCAAGTTCAGCATCGGCCTCGCCGTGCTGCTCATGGTCGCCTCGATCGCCCTGATCCTGACCCGTGGCTTCAACTACGGGCAGGATTTCCTCGGTGGCGTAGCGGTCCAGGTGGAGTACAAGACGCCGGTGGATCCCACTGACGTTCGCTCGGCGCTCGAGAAGTCGCACCTGGAGAACCCGCTCGTGCAGGCCGTCGGAGGCACCCGTGAGTTCACCATCCGCCTCCAGCCGAAGGGTGACGTCGCCGCCGCCGGCAACCTCACCAACGACGAGGCGGCCACGAAGGTGGCGAACGACATCATGGCGGCGTTGAAGGCGTCCCGTCCCGACGTCGCGATGAAGAGCAAGTCTTTCGTCGGACCGCAGGTCGGTGAGGAACTGCGCAGCGACGGCATCGTCGCGGTGATCTTCGTCATCGTCGGCATCATGGGCTACCTGTGGATCCGCTTTGAAAAGCGCTTCGCGATCGCAGCGCTCGCGACGGAAATCCACGACGTGCTGGTGACCCTCGGCATCTTCGCGCTCACCCAGCGCGAGTTCGACCTGACCGTGCTTGCGTCCGTGCTGGCGGTGGTCGGTTACTCGATCAACGACAAGGTCGTCGTCTTCGACCGCGTCCGCGAACTGTTCCGCTCCAGTCGCAACGCCACGCCGGAAGAGGTGCTCAACCGTTCGATCAACAGCACGCTGTCGCGCACGATCATCACTTCGCTGTTCACCGGTATCACCATGGCCGCGCTGTTCTTCATCGGTGGCCCGGTCGTACACGGCTTCGCCATCACGATGCTGATCGGCATCCTGGTCGGCACGCTTTCCTCGATCTTCGTCGCCAGCCCGATCCTGCTCTGGCTGGGCGTCTCGAAGAAGGACCTCATGCCGGTCACGAAGGAAGATCCGGCGCTGGAGCGCCGCCCGTAAGGCGGCAAGCGGCACTGCAACGGGAAGGAAAGCTCCTACGGGAGCCCTGGTGAGAGCCGACCTTTTGGCTCCCACCAGGAATCCGGGCAGCTGGTCAGGCCGGGCAGCTGGCCAGCCGGGGCGCCCGCGTACGGCGATCTACCTGGTCGCCAGCCTGTTTAAGGTGCTTCACGCATCCCGGGGGATGGCACCTCGAGCTCAGCCGAGACTTTGCTGCCGAATGCCTCGCCATCTTTGTGAATCCAGCGCGCCTTGATCGTCAGCCCGCTGTTACCGAGATTGCCAAGGGTCACGCCGGATACGTCGATATCCACGCTCTCGACCTTTGCCGTGCCGCCAAAGAACGATTTGCGTACGACGACCTTGGTACTGCCGAGGACCTGGTCACCGAAGCCTCCGAGGATCTGTACCGAATCACCATCGTTGAAGCCCTGCCATGGGCCGACATGGACGGAAATGTTGCCCGAGGTGTCGGGCGTCGCGCCGTCCGGGATGATGGGGGCGGGCAAACTATCGAGCGACGTGAGAAAGCTCATGCTCTACGTTCCTTGTAGGTGAGGTGCGTCATGCGCACGACGTGCTCGATACGCTATCGTTATCGGACCGATGCGTACATAGCTCGTCGGTTGTAGGTGTATCCGATGCGAATTCGGCAGCGCGTTGCCCGATCACTGCTCGTCGGCCTTGACCGAAGACGGCCTGCCTTTGGGATAGGCAGGCTCATTCTTTGATTACACCCCATCCCTGAGATCAGAAATCGTCGCTATCCTCGGTGGCGCCTTCCGCGTCGTTGGCCAGTGTGACCACGACGTAGGCGGAGCCCACGAGTGATGCACAAAGCCAGGCGTAGACCATCTGGATCGCCGTACGCGGGATGGCGAGCGCCACCCGTGGTGCAAGTGCCAGGCCGACGATGCCGGCAAGCGCGAGTACGGTGGCGACGGTCCACGCAAGTCGCCGCGACGGTGACGTGGTGGTGGTGACGTTCATGCTGCAGTGCCCCTGTTTCCCCTGAATCGCGCCCTCGTGCATCGATATGTGAGGCGCTTGTTGTAGGAAATACCCTACAAACTTCCCTGGGGGCAAGTGCCGATTTCCTGAACGAATTCCTTGACTCATAAGGGGTTCCATGCAAGAGCGCTGGCAAGCGCCCGGCTACGCTAGACTTTCGTTTCCCTTCGAGGTCCGATCCATGGCAGAACGCGAATTCCCCGGCTTCACACTGCGCAGTGGCGCCACCCGCGAGGGCTCCCGATACACCGCGCTCCTGTCCGCGCACCCGGCCGACGGCAGCTTTCCGAGCTATTTCGCCGTCTACGAGAACCGCAGCTTCCGTGATGAGGACAGTGCCGCCGCGGCGGCAGAGAAGGCGTTGGGCCTCGTCCTGGGTGTCGAAGAGGACGGCGCGCCGGTGTTCGCCGAGGGCGAGACCGGCTTCGATGACGACGCGTGACTTCCTTACTTGTCCAGCTTGACAGCGGGCCGTCACGCAGCGCGTGATACCGATGGGCGACGACGGGGCAGCGACATAACATGAGCGAAGGGGATGGGCGCTACCGGCAGTTCGTCGAGGCATCTTCCGACTGCATGAAGGAACTGGACCGCGATGGCGTCATTCGCTTCGTGGCAGGCCTGGGTTGCGCCGCGCTGGCTCCCGAAGGTACCGATCGACTGGTCGGGATGCGTTGGTTGGACCTCTGGCCCCCGGAGGCCCGTGACATGGTCGCCGGGGTGTTGGACCGGGCCTGCGCAGGCGAAAGGGTCGACTTCGTCGGCGCACGCAGGACCGGCGATGGACCTTCCCGATGGTGGGAGGTCATGGTCGCCCCGGTCGTGGCCGGCGATGTCCTGGACCACCTCATCGTCATCAGCCGGGACGTGACCGAGCGCGTGGAACTCCAGGCCGCCCTTGAGGCGATCATCGAGTTGCTCCAGGAGCGGCTCAACGAGACCGTGGCGCGGTCGGTCTCGGCCACGACACAGTACGGCACCTTGCTGGAGCGACTGGAGAGCGAGCATGGAGCGAGGCGCGACGCCGAAAGCCGGCTCGCCGGCGTCCGGGAACAACTCGACCTGGCCAACCGCGCGCGCGACCTTGCCGAGGCGGGAGCGCGCCAGGCCCAGAAGCAGCAGGCCATCGGCCAGCTGGTGAGCGGAGTCGCCCATGACTTCAACAACATGTTGCAGACGGTGATCGTCAGCCTCTCCGGCTTGCAGGACGACTCGGATGAACTGTCGCCCCGGCACCGTCGGATGATCACCTATGCGGTGGAGGGTGCGCGGCACGCCACGGCATTGACCCGACGCCTGCTGGCCTTCGCGCGTAACCAGTACGCCCAGCCGGAGGCGGTCGACCTCGGCGACCTGGTCGTGGCTTTCGCGGACTTCGCCCGGCATGGCCTGGGTGGCCGCGTAAGCATCGACGTACTGCGTCAGCCGGGCGCCTTGCCGGTGTGGCTGGATCGCCATGGCGTGGAACAGGCATTGATGAACGTGTGCCTGAACGCGCGCGACGCGATGGGGGGCTTCGGGGCCATCGTGATGGAGGTCGGTGAGCGCGTCGGCGACGAGCGCCTGCCCGGACTCGCCCATGAAGCCGGCGGGTTGCGCCAGGTCTTCGTGAGCGTGGCGGATACCGGCGGTGGCATGGCCGAGGAGGTGCGTCAGCGCCTGTTCGAGCCCTACTTCACCACCAAGGAGGGCGGTTCCGGTCTTGGCCTCGCCCAGGTCTACGGCATGGTGGCGCAGGCGGGTGGGGCGATCGAGATCGAGAGCGAGACTGGCGTCGGCACCCGCATCCGCCTGGTTTTTCCACGCTATCCCGGGCCCTTCGTCCTAGACGAGTGAAAGCTGCGAAAAACGTGACCGCGTTCCTCAATTTGCCGATGGATCGGCCGATATAGCAAGGGACTGGGAGGAAGTGAAGTCATGTTGGTCATCATCGGTTCGATTATTGTCCTGGTCTCCGTACTCGGCGGCTATGTTCTCTCGCACGGCGAGATGGCCGCGCTGTGGCAGCCGTACGAGTTGCTCATCATTTTCGGCGCGGCGTTCGGTGCCTTCATCAGCAGCAACTCGATGGATGTCGTCAAGGCGGCGGGTCGCGATACCGTCGCCTTGTTCAAGGGGCCGAAGTACCGCAAGCAGGACTACGTGGATCTCCTGTCGCTGCTGTATGACATCTTCGTGAAGATGCGCAAGGAAGGTCAGCTGGGCATGGAAGCGCATATCGAGGACCCGGCGAACAGCTCGTTGTTCGGCGCGTACCCGCGCCTGGTCGCCGAGCATCACCTCATCGATTTCATCACCGACTGCCTGCGTCTTATCGTGGGCGGCAGCATGGACCCGCACGAGCTCGAGCAATTGCTCGACGTCGAGCTGGAAACGCATCACCACGAGGCGTTGGTGCCGGCGCTGGCGGTCCAGAAGATGGCTGACGCGCTGCCCGGTTTCGGAATCGTCGCGGCCGTGCTCGGCATCGTCATCACCATGAAGTCGATCGACGGCGATGCCGTCGTTATCGGCCAGCATATTGCGGGCGCGCTGGTGGGTACCTTCCTCGGCATCCTGCTGTCCTATGGCTTCGTCGGTCCGCTGGCGGCGGCGATGGAAGCGCGCGTGGGCACCGACGGCAAGGCGTTCGAATGCGTGAAGGTGGCCTTGCTTGCCAATCTGCGCGGCTACAACCCGATGGTGTCGGTCGAGTTCGCGCGCAAATCGTTGCAGTCGGGCTCCCGGCCGACCTTCCAAGATCTCGAGACCCACCTCAAGGCCGCTCGGTAAGCCTCCATGAGCGACCTGAAACAGATCATCGTCGTCCGCAAGCGAAGAAAGGGTGGCCATGCCCATCACGGCGGCGTCTGGAAAGTCGCCTACGCGGACTTCGTCACCGCGATGATGGCGTTCTTCCTGGTCATGTGGCTGGTCGGCGCGGGCACCAAGCAGCAGCGCGCCGCCATCTCGGAATACTTCAAGAACCCCAGCATGACCCAGGGCCAGTCGACCATGGCGCCGTCGGGCAAGATGGGGCCGGGCGGGGCCAGCACCAGCATGATCAAGCTGGGTGGCGCGCTGGAACTGCCGAAGGGCCCGGGCGACCAGCAAGCCTTCGCCAAACCGGCGGAGAGCGAGGTCGAGAAGTTGGCCAAGGCGCAGGAAAAGCGCCGCCTCGAACAGCTCATGAAGGACCTGAACGAAGCGATCGCCAAGAGTCAGGCGATGGCCCCCTACAAAGACCAGCTCTTGCTCGACATCACGTCGGAAGGGTTGCGCATCCAGATCGTCGACAAGCAGAACCGGCCGATGTTCGATACGGGCAGCGGTGCACTGAAATCCTACACCGTGCAGATCCTGCATGAGCTGGCCGGCTTCGTGAACCAGGTTCCGAACCAGATCAGCATCTCGGGCCATACCGACAGCGCACCGTATATCCGCGCGGACAGCGCCTATGGCAACTGGGAACTCTCCGCCGACCGCGCGAACGCCGCGCGCCGTACCCTGATCGAGGGCGGCATGCAGCCGGAAAAGGTCGCCCGTGTGGTGGGTTTGGCCGCCTCCGTGCCGTTTGACAAGGCAAACCCCGCGGCAGCGATCAATCGACGCATCAGTATCGTGGTGATGACGCGTGAGGCGGCGCGGGCGGCGCTTTCAGCGGATGTCGCCACGGAACCCGGCCCGCCCACGGTGCCCCATCTGCATTCGCCCGGCTGAGACGGCCGGGAACGCCGTACCCATGCCGTTGTCGAAGTCGCTTGCAACGGTCATGTTACCCCGGCAGTATCAACGCATAGGGGAGGGAAGCGCAGTGGAAAATCACAGTAAGTACAGAGTGGTGGCCAAGGCGGTGAAATACGACAACGCCGGTGAGCAGGTCTACCGCAGCAGTTACCGGATTCTCGATCACATCGGTGAGGAAATCGAAGCCAGCACCGGCACGAACGATTTCGTCGACATCACGAGCGCGTTCAACGAAGCGTTCGCCCTCGGCCACGAGCGATTGCGCGAACTGGGCGTCGATACCATCCAGTAGCCGCTAAGCGGCCGTAAGCGCGTGGCGCAGTTCATCCAGCTGCGCTGGCGTGCCCACATTGCGCCAGAAGCCATCATGCCGTTCGCCGGTGAGGCTTCCGGATGCGATGGCGCGCCGATACATCGGCAGCAGCTTGAATCGTCCCGGTGGTTCTCCTTCGACGATCTCGCGCCGGTACACACCGACATTGCCAAAGGTGAGGCGCTCTGCTCCTGCCGGACCGTCGCCTTCATGGAGTTGTCCCGCCGCCAGGGCGAAATCGCCGTGAGGGTGGAAGTCGGGATTCGGCACCATCACCAGGTGGGCCAGGCCCCGAGGTTCGCGGGGAAGTGCGGCGTAGTCGATGTCGCTCCAGATATCCGCGCTCACCACGATGAATGGCTCGGGGCCGAGCAGTGGCAGCGCCTTGAGCATGCCGCCGCCGGTTTCCAGTGGCACGGGTCCCTCGTACGAATAACGGAGGCGCACGCCCCAGCGCGATCCGTCGCCAAGCGCTTCCGGAAAGCGGTCCGCGAGGTGCGAGGTATTGACGACGATGTAACGCACGTCCGCCGCGGCGAGCTTCTCGATATGGTGCACGATGAGCGGCTTGCCGTTCACTTCGAGCAAGGGCTTGGGAGTGTGTTCGGTGAGCGGGCGCATACGTTCGCCCAGGCCCGCGGCGAGGATCAATGCGTGCTTCATGCGTCCACCGCCACGCGCAGGTCGCGATCGCCGACCGTCGCCTCGATGAGGTCGGCCAGCGGTGCGGTGTCGGCATGACGCCGTGCGGTATCGAGCACGTAACGAAGAACCCGCGGAAGGTCGTTGAGGTAACCAGGTTTTCCGTCGCGATAGCAGAGCCGGCAGAAAAGGCCGAGGATCTTGATGTGGCGTTGCAGGCCGGTGAGGTCGAACCAGCGACGGAAACGGTCGGTGTCCACGGTCTCTTCCAGCAGCCGCGCGTCGAGCAGGCGCAGGCGATAGGCCTCGACCCAGCCTTCGACGCGCTCGTTGTCCCAGACGATGTATGCATCGCGTAGTAGTGAAGCAAGGTCGTAGGTGATCGGCCCCGACATCGCTCCCTGGAAATCGATGATGCCGGGCGACCGCTCCTCGGTGACAAGCAGGTTGCGGCTGTGATAGTCGCGATGCATGAAAGCACGCGGTTGTTCCGCGATGACATGCATGATGGTGGTGAATGCGTTTTCCACGACGTCCCATTCGCCGCACGCCAGCGTCACGCCCAGGTGCCTCTCCAGGAACCAGGAGGGCATGATCTCCAGTTCCATGGTCTGCCACGCATGGTCGAAGGAGGGCAGGCCACGTGTATCGACGTGCGCTTGCATGCGTAGCAGCGCATCCAGGGCATCGCCGTATAGCGCATCCACGCTCGCGTCGTTCAGTTCGGGAAGGTAGGTTCGCGTGCCGAGATCCTCGATGAGCAGGAAGCCCTGCTGGAGATCGGCCACCATCACTTTCGGTACGTGCAGGCCGGCGCGTGCGAGGCGCTCGCCGATCTCCACCCACGGCGCAGGGTTCTCCTTTTCCGGCGGCGAGTCCATCACGATCACCGGCTGGCCGTCGACATGGCCGCGCCAGTAGCTGCGAAAGCTCGCGTCGGCGGAGGCGGGATCGAGTGCGAGCGTGGCGTCGCCCGTGACGTGTCGGGCCCAGGCGAGGCGGATGGCGGAGCGGTCGGAAGCGGTCATGGACATTCTGCGAGGACGATACCGCCGGTCAGCTTAGAGCCTTTGCCGCGCGCTGTCATAGCACCTCCATGGTGCATATCATCCGATTCTTGTGGTGCACTGCAGCGTGTGGTTATCTAGGAGCCCAGGGGTTTCTATCGGGGGACGGGTAGGTGGAAAACGACTGTGGAAGCGCGTCCATGACGCGACGCGATCTCCTGCGGATGATCGGTATCGCCGGTGGCGGCGCTCTCATGTACCAGGCGATGACCAACCTCGGCTTCGCCGCCGAGTCCCCTTACCGGCGGCCACCGCCATTGCAAGGCACAGGGCGTGGCAACGTGCTGGTGCTGGGCGCGGGCCTGGCTGGCCTCGTCGCCGCCTACGAACTGGGCAAGGCCGGTTACACGGTGCAGGTCCTCGAGTACAACGCGAGGCCGGGCGGCCGTAACTGGACGCTCCGTGGGGGCGACGTCTACACCGAGCTGGGCGGCCACCAGCAGGTGTGCCGCTTCGACGAAGGGCAATACTTCAATCCCGGCCCCTGGAGAATTCCGTACCACCACCACGGTGTGCTCGATTACTGCCGCCGGTTCGGCGTGCCGCTCGAACCCTTCGTGCAGGTGAATCACAACGCCTACATCCACGGGAAGGACGCATTCGGCGGCAAGCCGCAGCGCTTGCGCGAGGTGCAGGCGGATTTCCATGGCGGCGTGGCCGAGCTGCTTGCGAAGGCGGCGGGGAAGGGTCGACTGGACGACCTAGTGAGCCGCGAGGATCGTGAGATCCTGCTCGAGGCGATGCGTGACTTCGGCGGACTCGATCGCGAATACCGCTATGCGGCCGGGCGTGAAAGCAGTGAACACCGCGGCTATGCGAAAGACGCCGGCGGTGGCCCGGACGGCAAGCCGGCATTCTCCACGCCGGTCGGTCTTTCCGACATGCTCAATGGCCGCCTGTGGAAGGCGCTGGGCATGAGCGAGCTCTACGAGTACCAGACCACACTGATGCAGCCCGTGGGTGGGATGGACGCCATCGGCAAGGCCTTCGTGCGCGAGATCGGCGGCAACGTGATCCGCTACAACGCGAAGGTGACCGGCATCGCCCAGGACGACAGCGGCGTCACCGTGACCTACGAGGACACCAACGCGCCCGGTTCGCCGCGACAGGCGAAAGCCGATTGGTGCGTGTGCACGATTCCCCTGTCCATCCTCAGCCAGATTCCCATCCAGGTATCCGCCGCCAAGGCGGCGGCGATATCCGCCGTGCCGTACATGGCGTCATCGAAGATCGGCTTGCAGTTCAAGCGGCGGTTCTGGGAAGAAGACGAGGCGATCTACGGTGGCATCACGGCCACCGATCTCCCCATCGGGATGATCTCCTATCCGAGCCACGGCATCGGCACGAAGAAAGGCGTGCTGCTCGGCTCATACACCTTCTTCACCGAAGCCTACGAGTTCACCTCGCTCGATCCCGCGGCGCGTATCCGCAAGGCCGTCGAATATGGCGCTCGAATCCATCCGCAATACACCGCGGCATTCGAGAACGGCATGGCCGTGGCCTGGCACCGTTCCCCGTTCACCCTCGGCTGTTTCGGCTGGTGGACCGATGCCGCGCGCGAAAAACACTACGCGGACATCTGCTCGATGGACGGCCGCATCGTCCTGGCAGGGGAGCACGCGTCGTACCTGCCGGCCTGGCAGGAAGGCGCCATCCTTTCGTCGCTTTCCGCGATCGATGCCTTGCACCAGCGGGCACGGGCCGGGGGTCACGCATGAAAACGATCATCCTCGCGATCGCGTTGCTCGTGTCGCCCGGTTTCGCCCTGGCGCAAAAGACCGATGCCGATTTCATCGATGCCAAGGAGGCCTCGCACGCCACCGGCCAGCAGATCTTCACGCACATCTGCCAAGGCTGCCATATGGCGGACGCGAAGGGTGCCGTCGGCGCGGGTCATTATCCGGCGCTGGCGAGCAATCCGAAGCTCGCGTCGGCGGCTTATCCCGTCGTGATGGTGATGAATGGCCGTGGCGCCATGCCGGCCTTCGGCCCCCTGTTGACGGACGCCCAGGTCGCGGACGTGGTCAACTACGTGCGCAGCCACTTCGGCAACGCCTATTCGGACACCTTGAAGCCCGATGACGTGAAGGCGTTCCGTCCCGCTGCCGCTCCCACCGACGAGGACAACTGACCCATGTTCAAGCCAACACTGATCGCATCGCTGCTGCTTGCCGCCACCGCGCCCGCGCTCGCCGCCGATGTCGTACGGCACAAAATTCCGAACAGCACGTTTCCCATTTCCGCCGCGGTGGAAATTCCCGCGGGCAAGACCCTCGTCTTCCTGAGTGGCGTCGTGCCGCCGGTGGCCGATGCGAACGCACCGAAGGACAGCCCGCAGGCCTATGGCGACACGAAGACGCAGACCGTCGTCGTGCTGACCTCGATCGAGAAGCAACTGAAGGGCATGGGTTTGTCGATGGGTGACGTCGTGAAGATGCAGGTCTTCCTGGTCGGCGATCCCGCCAAGGGTGGCAAGATGGACTTCGCCGGGTTCATGGCGGGCTATACGCAGTTCTTCGGTACCGCGGCGCAACCGAACCTGCCATCGCGCTCGGCGATGCAGGTGGCCGCGTTGGCGAGCCCGAACTTCCTCGTGGAAATCGAAGTCACCGCCGTCCGCCCGTGACACTCATGCGCCCTTGCGGGTGGGAAGCGCGTTGGCGCACGAACGGGCTCTTGACGGATGCCCGATCGCGGCCAAGGCCGCTTCCCACCCGATCGACGGGACAGGCTCAAGACAAGTTGTAACCCCGCTCCTCGTGCAGCGCGATATCCAGGCCCACCTGCTCCTGTTCTTCGTCGACACGCAGGCCCATCGTCACGGCGATGCCCTTGAAGATGACGTAGCTCAGTACGGCGCTGTAGACGACGGTGAAGGCCACGCCCTTGAACTGGATCCATAACTGCAGGCCGAGGTCCGTCACGGTACCGAACCCTCCGAGCGCGGGCGCGGCGAATGGGCCGGTGAGCAACGCGCCGATGATGCCGGCGATGGCGTGGACACCGAAGACATCGAGCGAGTCGTCGTAGCCGAACCTGCGCTTGAGGCGCGTGGCGCAGAAGAAGCAGACGATACCCGCGACGAGGCCGAGCACCAGCGCGGCACCGGGGCCGCAGGTGCCGGCGGCGGGCGTGATGGCGACGAGTCCGGCGACGGCGCCCGAGGCGACGCCGAGCACACTGGGGCGGCGGTGGGTGATCCACTCGATGGCGGTCCAGCCGATCGCCGCGGCCGCCGTCGCGATTTGCGTCACCAGCATCGCCATGCCGGCGCTGCCGTTGGCCGCGACCGCGGAACCGGCATTGAAGCCGAACCAGCCAAGCCAGAGCATGCTCGCGCCGACCAGTGTGTAGCCGAGGTTGTGCGGCGGCATCGGCGTGGAGGGATAGCCGCGGCGCTTGCCGATCACGAGACATCCCACGAGGCCCGCGATGCCCGCGTTGATGTGCACCACGGTGCCGCCGGCGAAGTCGAGCACGCCGAGGTCGCCCAGGAAAGAACCCGGGCCGCCCCACACCATGTGCGCGATCGGCAGGTAGACCAGCGTGAACCACAGTGCGGTGAACACGAGCAGCGCGGAGAATTTCATGCGTTCCGCGATCGCTCCGACGATGAGTGCCGGCGTGATGATCGCGAAGGTCATCTGGAACATCACGAAGACCGCTTCCGGAATCGTGTTGTAGAGGCTGCCGGGCTCGAGGCCGGCCAGCATGGCGTGACCCAGGCCGCCGACGAAGGAATGCAGGTTGGTCGTTCCCGCGGTCATGCCGGTGTTGTCGAACGCCACCGAATAGCCGTAGACCACCCACAGGACGGTGACCAGCGCGGTGATGGCGAAGCACTGCATCAGGACGGAGAGCAGGTTCTTCGCGCGGACCATGCCGCCGTAGAACAGGGCGAGGCCCGGAATGGTCATCAGCAGCACGAGCATCGTGGCGGTGAGCATCCAGGCGGTGTCGCCGGAATCGAGCTTCGCCGGAGCGGCGGCTGCCTGGGCGAGGGCGCCACAGGGGAGGAGGGCGGCAACCAGTGCCGGCGCGAGGGTTTTGCGGATGACATCAGAGCGCATCGGCGTCGACCTCCTGGGTGCGGATACGAATGGCCTGTTCCAGGTCGATGACGAAGATCTTGCCGTCGCCGATCTTGCCCGTGCGGGCGGCGGTGGTGATCGCCTCGACCGCGCGCTCCAACTGTTCGTCGGTGACGGCGATCTCGATCTTCAGCTTGGGCAGGAAGTCCACGACGTACTCGGCGCCGCGGTACAACTCCGTGTGGCCGTGCTGGCGGCCGAAACCCTTCACCTCGGTGACCGTCATCCCCTGGACCCCGACCTCGGAGAGGGCTTCGCGGACGTCGTCCAGCGTGAACGGCTTGATGATCGCGTTGATCCACTTCATGGAGCGCGCTTCCCCTTCGATTGGCCTGCCAGATGAAGAGCAGGATGCGTGCCACTTGGGGGCGAGTGCCTCCAGGCGTTGTGCGGCGCGGCAACGGCTAGCGACGGTGACGCCGGCAATGCCCCGGACGCACCATCTAGGTGCGACGAGTTGCACCATGGGTGCGCGGTTGTGGGAGCCGACCTTGTCGGCGATGGGTGCTTGCCTCGACCTGGCCCGCTGCCGCGGGATCGCCGACAAGGTCGGCTCCCACAAGGGTTCGGCTCCCATAAGGGTTGGCCCTCGTGATTCCCCTCTCAAAGGGCGGCCCTGTTCGCCTTCCGCCATTGCGCTGCTTGCCGGAAATTAGTACCATTTTGGTCCGGTATTGACGACATCCCCTCCCCATGCTCCGTGTCAGCCGATTGACCGATTACGCGACCGTGGTGATGACCTGCATCGCCGCGCATCCCGCCGACGTTCTGAGCACCGCCCAGATCGCCGAGGAGGCGCGCCTGGAGCTGCCGACGGTCTCGAAGCTGCTGAAGCTGCTGGGCCACGCCGGATTGGTGGAGTCGTTTCGCGGGGTCAACGGCGGTTACCGCCTCGCCCGTCCGGCCGAGGCGATCAGCCTCGCCGACATCGTCGAGGCGATGGAAGGTCCGATCGGCATGACCGAATGCAGCGTGGCCCAGGGCCATTGCGACCGGCAGTCCCAGTGCGGCGTCAGCGACAGCTGGCGGTCGGTCTCCGGGGCCATCGACGGCGTGCTGCGTTCCATGACCCTGGCACAGATGCTGGCCGCGCGCCCCGGGGCGCCGGCGAAGGATGCGGCCCAGGCCGCACAGGCAAACGCATGAACGAGAGTGAGAACATGACACGCGACGTGGCAGCCCCGGTGCGCGATAACGCCGAAGTCGAAGCGGCCCTCAACCGCCGCTACGAAGCCGGTTTCGTCACCGACATCGAATCCACCAGCTTGCCTCCCGGCCTGAGCGAGGACATCGTCCGCCAGCTCTCCGCGATCAAGCAGGAGCCCGAGTGGATGACCGAGTGGCGCCTTGCCGCGTATCGCCATTGGCTGACCATGCCCGAGCCCGACTGGGCGAAGCTCGACATCGCGCCCATCGATTACCAGGCGGTCAGCTACTACTCGGCCCCGAAGGCTGGTCCGAAGTCGCTGGACGAGGTCGACCCCAAGCTGCTCGAGACCTACGAGAAACTCGGCGTGCCCTTGCATGAGCGGGCCAGGTTGGCCGGCGTCGCCGTGGATGCGGTGTTCGACTCGGTGTCGGTGGGCACCACTTTCCGCAAGGAACTGGCCGAGGCCGGTGTGATCTTCTGCTCGATGTCCGAGGCGATCCGCGAGCACGGCGACCTCGTGCGCCAATACCTGGGCAGCGTCGTGCCCACGGGCGACAACTACTTCGCCGCGCTGAACTCGGCCGTGTTCTCCGACGGCAGCTTCGTGTTCATCCCCAAGGGCGTGCGTTGCCCCATGGAGTTGTCCACCTACTTCCGCATCAACGCGATCAACACCGGGCAGTTCGAACGCACCCTCATCGTGGCCGAGGACGACGCTTATGTGTCGTACCTGGAAGGCTGCACGGCGCCCATGCGCGACGAGAACCAGCTGCACGCCGCGGTGGTCGAGCTGGTCGCGCTGGAGCGCGCCCAGATCAAGTATTCCACCGTGCAGAACTGGTATCCCGGCGACGAGAACGGCGTGGGTGGCATCTACAACTTCGTGACCAAGCGGGGCGACTGCCGTGGCGCGGATTCGAAAATCTCCTGGACCCAGGTCGAGACCGGTTCCGCGATCACCTGGAAGTACCCCAGCTGCGTGCTGCGGGGCGACCGCTCAGTGGGCGAGTTCTACTCCGTGGCGCTCACGCACCACCGCCAGCAGGCCGATACCGGCACCAAGATGATCCACATCGGCAAGGGCACCAAGTCGAAAATCGTCGCCAAGGGCATCAGCGCCGGCCGCAGCTCGAACAGCTATCGCGGCCTGGTGAAGATCGAAAAGGGTGCGGACGGTGCGCGCAACTACACCCAATGCGATTCCCTCCTCATCGGAAAGAAGTGCGGCGCGCATACCTTTCCGTACATGGAAGTGAAGAATCCGAACGCGATCGTCGAGCACGAAGCCACCACCTCGAAAATTTCCGACGACCAGTTGTTCTATTGCCTCTCGCGAGGCATTGGCGAGGAAGATGCCGTGTCGATGATCGTCGACGGTTTCTGTAAGCAGGTGTTCCGCGAACTGCCGATGGAGTTCGCCGTCGAAGCCAAGAAGCTGCTCGAGGTCTCCCTCGAAGGCGCGGTGGGCTGACGATGGGCATTGCCGGTTCCGCACCGGGCGTGACCGATCTGCGCGCGCTGCTCGCCGCACTGGATCCGGAGATCGACCCGATCCCCAAGCGCTTCCTCCACGTCTCGCACGAGAAGGCGCGGACGCGCCTGGCCGACGCGCTGATGATGTTCCGCGAGGCCGAAGGCAGCACGCTGATCGTGGATGTCGATGGTGACGATGTGCAAGGCGACCGCCTGCTCTGGGCGCGCATCACGTTGCGCGTGCAGTCGAGTCTCACCGCGGTCGGCATGATGGCCGCCGTATCCGCCGCGCTCGCCAAGCGCGGCATCCCCTGCAACCCCGTATCCGCGTTCCTGCACGACCACATCTTCGTGCCCTGGGATCGCCGCGACGACGCGCTCGACGCGCTCTCGCACCTCACGCCCTGATTGGACAGCACCGCCATGCACATGCTCAAGATCGACAACCTCCATGCCCGCGTCGAAGGCAAGGAGATCCTCAAAGGCCTTTCGCTCGCGGTGAAGCCCGGCGAGGTGCACGCCATCATGGGGCCCAACGGCGCGGGCAAGTCCACGCTCGGCAATGTGCTCGCGGGGCGCGATGGCTACGAGGTGACCGAAGGCTCCGTCACCTTCGACGGCCGCGACCTCCTCGCGCTGGAGCCGGAAGAGCGTGCCGCCGTCGGCGTCTTCCTGGCCTTCCAGTATCCGGTGGAAATCCCGGGAGTGAACAACACCTACTTCCTGCGTGCCGCGCTCAACGCGCAGCGGAAGTTCCGCGGTGAAGCCGAGCTGGACTCCATGCGCTTCCTCAAGCTGGTCCGCGAGAAGCTGAAGGTGATGCAGATCTCCGACGAACTGCTGCACCGCGCGGTGAACGAAGGATTCTCCGGTGGCGAGAAGAAACGTAACGAGATCTTCCAGATGGCCGTGCTCGAGCCGAAGCTGGCCATCCTCGACGAAACCGATTCCGGCCTGGACATCGATGCCCTGAAGCAGGTGGCCGAGGGCGTCAACGCCCTGCGCTCGCCGGACCGCTCGTTCGTGATAGTGACCCACTACCAGCGCCTGCTCGACTATATCGAGCCGGACTTCGTCCACGTGCTCGCCGGCGGCCGCATCGTCGAGAGTGGCGACAAGAACCTCGCCCTGAAGCTGGAAGAGCAGGGTTATGCGTGGCTCGCCGACACGCATCCGGAACTGCGCAAGGCCGATCTCGCCGGGGCGCCGGCATGAGCAACGCGCCGTCCCCGTTCGTGCGGGCGGCACTGGACGCCGCCGCCACGCTTCCCTCGACCGGCATCGCATGGCTCGACGCCGCGCGTGCGGAAAATCTCGATGCCTTCGCTGTCACCGGCCTGCCGGAAGGGCGTGACGAGGCGTGGAAGTACACGCCGCTGCGTGCGCTGTCGCAGCGCGGGTTCGCACTCGCCGACCGTGCGGCCGCCGTTGCCGCCATCGTCGATCCCGCGCTGTATGCCTTGCCCGGTGTCGACGGCGGCCGTGTCGTCTTTGTCGACGGTGCGTTTCGCGCCGATCTTTCCTCGCTCGATGCCGACGGTGTCGAATGGACCCCGTTGTCCGGCGCGCTGTCCACCCATCCCGAGCCCTTGCGCTTCGCGCTGGCCAACCGTTACCGGCGCGCCGCCGCGGATGCCTTCGCGCACCTGAATGCGGCGTTGTCCACGGACGGTCTCGTGCTTCGCATATCCGAGGGCGTCGCCCTGGCGAAGCCGTTGCATATCGTGCACGTTTCCAGCGGCGTCCAGGGCGATAGCGCCTGGCATGTGCGCGTGCTCGTGGAAATCGGCAAGTACGCGAGTGCGGAAATCGTCGAGCACTTCGTCTCGGCGGGCGCCGCCGCGCAACTCGGCACGCTGGTCTCCGATGTCGTCGCTGGCGAAGGGGCCCGCCTGGGCCTCGTCGTGGTCCAGGACGCCTCGGTCGCCACCACACTGGTTCGCCGCAGTCATGTCCGTCTCGACGAGCGGGCCGAAGTGACCCTGCACGCCCTCGAACTCGGCGGCGCGCTCGTCCGGCATGAAGTGAGCGCCGAGCTGGTGGGCGATGGTGCGCGCTTCGATTCGCGCGGCGTGTTCGCCCTGTCGGGCCGGCAGCACGCCGATACGCAACTCGAGATCCGGCACAACGCGCGGAACACGGCATCCGATGCCCTGTGGCGCGGGATCGCCGACGGCCGCTCGCGCGGGGTGTTCCGTGGCGCGATCGTGGTCTCCGAGGGTGCCGATGGCACCGATGCCTCGCTCAGCAACAAGAACCTGCTGCTGTCCGGACAGGCCGAGATCGACACCAAGCCGGAACTCGAGATCTATGCCGACGAGGTGAAGGCGGCGCACGGTGCCACCATCGGCCAGCTTGATGAACGCTCGCTTTTCTACCTGCGTTCCCGCGGTATCCCGTTGGTCCAGGCGCGCAGCCTGCTCACGCTGGCGTTTTGCCGTGCCGTGTTCGAATCGCTGCCGAACGAGGCCTTGCGCGAGCATCTGGGCGAACTGCTGGTCGCGCACCTGCCGACCAGTCCCGCCGCCGAATAAGTTACGGAGCCAAGCCATGAACGCCAAGCCCGAAACAGCCACCTTGCCGCTGGACGTCGAACACATCCGCGCCGACTTCCCGCTGTTGTCGCGGACCGTCCACGGAAAGCCGCTGATCTATTTCGACAATGCCAACACCGGGCAGAAGCCGGTATCGGTGATCGAGGCGGTGGACCGGCACTATCGCGAGCACAACGCCAATGTGGCGCGCGCGGTGCACACGCTGGGCGAGGAAGCCACGGCGTCTTACGAGGCCGCGCGCGACGCCATCGCACGGTTCGTCAACGCACCCTCGCGGGACGAGGTGATCCTCACCTCCGGAACGACACAGGCGATCAATTTGGTGGCCTACAGTTACGCCTTGCCACGACTGAAGGCGGGGGACGCGATCCTCACCACGGTGATGGAGCACCACGCCAACATCGTCCCCTGGCAGCTGGTGGCCGAACGTACCGGTGCCACGGTGAAGGCCGCGCCGATCGATGCGAACGGTGAGCTGATCGTCGAGAAGTACATCGAGATGCTGACGCCCGAGGTGAAACTCGCCTGCGTCGCCCACGTTTCCAACGTGCTGGGCACGGTGAATCCGGTCCGTGAGATCGCCCGCGAGTGCCGTAAGCGCGGTATCCCGCTGCTGGTCGACGGTTCACAGGCGGCGCCGCATCGCCGGATCGACGTTCAGGCGCTCGGTTGCGACTTCTATGCCATCACCGGTCATAAGATGATGGCGCCGACAGGCACCGGCGCGCTATGGGCGAAGCGCGAGCACCTGATGGCGATGCCGCCCTTCTTCGGTGGCGGCGAGATGATCCGCGAGGTGCGCTTCGACGGCACCGTCTTCGCCGATCCGCCGCACCGGTTCGAAGCGGGCACACCGAATATCGCGGGTTTCGCGGGTATCCCCGCGGCGATCGCGTACCTCGAGGGCTTGGGCTTCGACCGGCTCAAGGCTTATGAGCAGGAACTCCTGGCGTATGCCACCGATGCGATCGAAAACCTGCCGGGTGTACGCATCTTCGGTCGTGCGAAGGAGAAGGAACCGGTCATTTCCTTCCTGCTGGAGGGAGCGCACGCCAACGACATGGCCACCTTGCTCGACCTGCAGGGCGTGGCCGTTCGCTCGGGCCACCATTGCGCCCACCCGTTGATGCAGTTCTTCGGCGTACCGGCCACGCTGCGAGCCTCGCTGGCCTTCTACAACACGAAGGCCGAGGTGGACGGCTTCATCGAAGCTGTCGGCCGGGTGCGCAAGCTGCTGCTCTGAACCGCTAAGATTCCCGCATGACCATCAAGCATGCCTTCCGCAAAGCCACCCCGGCCGACGCTCCCGTCATCGCCGCGCTAGTCGAATCCGCCTACCGCGGCGATGCCAGTCGTGCGGGTTGGACCACAGAGGCGGATTTCCTGCACGGCCGGCGTACCGACGTCACCGAAATCGAGGCATTGCTCTCCGGCGGGAACGGGCGTTTCGTGCTGTTCGAGCGGGATGGGGTGGTCGCCGCGTCCTGCTACATCGAGCGGCAAGGCGGGGCCTGCTACTTCGGCATGTTTTCCGTTCACCCGCCGCTGCAGGGGGCGGGCATCGGCCGGCTGGTGATCGAAGAGGTCGAGCGCATCGCCCGCGACGAGTGGGGATGCCAACGTGTCGAAATGACAGTGATCGATATCCGCGTCGAACTCATCGCCTGGTACGAGCGGCGCGGCTACCTCCGTACCGGCCGGACGAAACCATTCCCCTATGGCGACGAACGCGTCGGTCTCCCGCAGCGCGACGACCTGCGCTTCGAGTACCTGACGAAGGAATTGCGCACATGAACGGTTGGGTACGGGTAGGGACGCGTAGCGAGTTGCTTCCCGGCGAGTACCGGGTGGTGTGGGACGGCGATACGGCGATCGCCGTATACAACATCGACGGCGATCTCTACGCCATCGAAGACGTCTGCACGCACGATGGCGGCGAACTGGCTGGTGGGCCGGTGAATGGCTTCGAGGTCGAATGTGTCCGGCACGGTGCCCGTTTCGACGTCCGGTCCGGCGAGGTTACCTGTCCGCCCGCCTACGAGCCGGTTCCGGTCTTCCCCGTGAAGGAAGCCGAAGGCGCGATCTGGACCCGCGACGATCGCTGAGCCCCGCTCGCCGGCCCGTAAGCGGCGACCAAAATCCTATGGCGCGCAACGCCTTCGGGCCCTAAGCTTCGCGCAGTACAAGCAACCTTCAGGGGATTCCATGACGCAGAACGATCGATGGCGCGCGGCACTCGCCTTCGCGATCCTGTTCGTTCTGTACCAGGCTGCCGAGGGTATCGGCGGGCGGTTGCTCGGCAGCTTCACGGTCCAGGCCGGCCTGATGGTGGGCATGGTCGTGGCCGCCTGGCCGCTCGGACGCTGGCTCGGCTTTCGTGGCTACGATGCCTACGCCCTGGAGTGGCGCCGGTCGGCGGGGGTCTTGCTGGCCGGCGGGCTCGCGCTGGCACTGCTTCTCAAGTACGTGGCCGTCTGCATCGGCATGGTCTTCAACGTCTATGCCGCGCTTGCGCCGGAATCGCCACGGGTAGCTGCCGTTTCCTTTCTCTCGTCGATTCCATGGGCCCTTGTCGCAACCTTCGTGCCCTCCATCGCCGAGGACATCCTCACGCGTGGATTCCTCTACCGTGCGGCACGAATCCGCTGGGTGCCGTGGGCTTTCGTACTCGTATCCAGCACGTTCTACGTGGTCAACCATATCTACCGGCTCGGTGCCGGCCCTGCGGAATGGGTGATGTTGTTCTGCTTCGGGCTCGCCTATGCCACGGCGGTGCTGCGCACCGGTTCGCTGTGGCTGGCGGTGGGCCTGCATTGGGGCTGGAACCTCGCCAATGTATTGATCGGCGACATCCTTCCCTACCAGGTGCTGTCGCAGGCATGGTCGCCGTTCCTTTCAGCCGCCGCCCACCTGGTGATGCTGGGCGTGCTGTTCGCGGTTCCGGCGCCGCCGGAACGCGACGAACTCAATGCCGGCCCGGCCGTCTAGAAGTGATAGACGAAGGCGAGGGTTTCCGTCACCTGCCGGGTCGAGCCGAACTGGCGGACCAGCGGACTCTGCGCGGCATTCCCATATAGCCGTCCGTACGAAACGGCCAGGGCGAAGCCGGTATGCCGCGAGGTGGGAATGAAGGCGTCGTATTCCAGGTTCGCTGATTGCCAGCCCGCCCCGGGGTGCCATGCCTGGGTGCCCAGGGTGGCTGCCTCACCAGGGGTGACACCGTAGAAGCGCCGCATCGCCGGGCCATTCATGCCCTCGACCTGCAGTTCGATCGAATGCTGGATATACCACACGTCTGGCAATCGATAGTCGGCGTACAGCGCCGCATAGGCACCCGCGCCGTTGGTGTCGTGGGCGACGTGCCCCCCCACGCTGAAGCGTTTGTCGAAGGCGTACTCCAGGTAGCCGCCGCCCTGGAAACGCGGCGACAGCGAGGCGACCTTGCCGCCAAGTTGCCCGAGGTCGCCACGCGTGCGGCCCCACAACCAGTTGCCGTAGACGCCGCCGTGCCAGTGCTCGCCGGAGATGAGGTCGATGGTGAGGCCGTCGGCGGTGGATAGCTCGCCCTTGCCGGGCAGGTCGATGTCCACGTAGGGGATGGCCTGGTCGCGCCGGTCCTTCGAACCCTGCCACGCGGGCATCCGCTGCATGCCTGCGCCGAAGGCATAGCTGGGGGTGTCGTCGTCGCTGGCCTGGGCGGTCGCGGCCAGCAGGAGAAGGATGGGGAAAACGAGGCGCGAACGGCACATGCGCGGAAACCGGAGCCGGATGAGCACCGAAGCATGCCACATGGGTTCTTACATATTGCTTTCGACGTGGGGAAAGGGCTTGGAAAGGATGCACCACTAGCCTGCGCTGCAAACTGGTCAACGGCGCATCCACGTGCTCAGCCCCTCCTGGAACATCCTGTGTGACTTCGACGGCACGATCGCCGTCGAGGACGTCATCGACTCGCTGCTGGACCGCTACGGGCGGCCCGGCTGGGAGATCCTGGAGCGCGACTGGCGCGCCGGGACCATCGGCTCGGCGGTCTGCATGGCGGGTCAGGTCGCCTTGCTCGACATGAGCCACATCGAACTCCAGCGCCATCTCGGCGGCCTGCGCATCGACCACGGTTTCGCCGCCTTCGTGAGGGCGACCGTCGAGCACGGCATTCCGATGGAGATCGTGAGCGACGGCATCGACCACGCCATCCACGCGATCCTGGCCAATCATGGTATTCAGCGCCTGCCGACGGTCGCCAACCACCTGCTGCAAGTGGGTGAGCGCGAGTGGAACCTCACCTCGCCGTACAGCGTGCAGGGATGCCGCAGCGGGACCTGCAAGTGTGCGCGTGTCGACGCGGCGCGGGCGCGCGGCGGCAAGACCCTGTTGATCGGTGACGGCGCCTCCGACTTCTGCGCGGCCGACCGTGTCGATTTCGTCTTCGCGAAGAATCGCCTGATCGAACATTGCCGTGCCGCCGGCATCCCGTACGCACCCATCGCCAGTTTCGATGAGGCGCTCGAACTCCTTCCCGATCTTCTCGACGGACGCCTGCCACCGCGAACCGTCATGCCCCTCCCCGCGGCGAACCCCCAGGAACTGCCTGCATGAACATCCTCACCAAGAACGCGCCCCTCGTCATCGACGATGCGGCCTTGCTCGCCGACGAGGCGAAGTACTGCTCCTTCGGCGATACCGTGCACTACGTCGATCCGCCGAAGATCTTCCGCCACGCCGAAGGAAGCTACATCTACGACAGCGAGAACATCCCGTTCCTCGACCTGCAGATGTGGTATTCGGCGGTCAACTTCGGCTATGGCAACAAGCGTCTGAACGATACCCTGAAGGCGCAGATCGACCTGCTGCCGCAGGTCGCCAGCCAGTACCTTCACCAAGGCAAGATCGAACTGGCGAAGACCATCGCGGTCGATGCGAAACAGAAATTCGGCCTCGATGGCCGCGTGCATTTCAATGTCGGCGGCGCGCAGGCGGTGGAGGATTCGCTCAAGCTCGTGCGCAACGCGCGCGGTGGCAAGAGCCTGATGTTCGCGTTCGAAGGTGGTTACCACGGCCGCACCCTCGGTGCGTCGGCCATCACGTCCAGCTACCGTTATCGCCGCCGCTTCGGCCACTTCGGCGAGCGCGCGATGTTCATCCCGTTCCCGTATCCGTTCCGTCGCCCGAAGGGCATGACGGCGGAAGAGTATTCCGATGCCTGCGTGCGCCAGTTCGAGCGCCTGTTCGAAACCGAATACAACGGCGTGTGGGACCCGAAGGTCAACGAGGCCGAATACGCCGCCTTCTATGTCGAGCCGATCCAGGGTACCGGCGGCTATGTCATCCCGCCGAAGAACTTCTTCATCGACCTGAAGAAGGTGCTCGACAAGTACGGCATCCTTATGGTGGTCGACGAGATCCAGATGGGTTTCTGGCGCACCGGGAAGCTGTGGTCGATCGAGCATTTCGGCGTCACGCCCGATGTCCTCGTGTTCGGCAAGGCGCTCACCAACGGGCTCAATCCATTGTCGGGTATCTGGGCCCGCGAGGAACTGATCAACCCGACGGTGTTCCCGCCCGGCTCCACGCACTCCACCTTCAACTCGAACCCGCTGGGCACCGCCCTGGGACTCGAGGTGATCAAGATGGGTTACGAGCTGGACTACGGCACGCGCGTGGCCGAGAAGGGCAAGCATTTCCTCGAAGGCCTGCGCGACCTGCAGAAGCGTCACAAGGAAATCGGCGACGTCGACGGCCTCGGCCTGGCGCTGCGTGCGGAGATCTGCACGGACGACGGCTTCACGCCGAACAAGGCGCTGCTCGACCGCATGGTCGACATCGGCCTGGCCGGCGGTCTCACTCACGAAGGCAAGAAGATCGGTCTCGTGCTCGATGTCGGCGGCTGGTACAAGAACGTGATCACGTTCGCGCCATCGCTCGACATCAGCCACGACGAAATCGACCTCGCCATTGCGTTGCTCGACCAGCTCCTCACGCTGGCCAAGCGCGGCTGATCCCCGGCAGCCAACCATGGCGTTCGTGAACCAGCTCGAGCCGGATGCATTGCTCGGGCACTTCGAGCGTCATCCGCCGCACGGCTTCACCCCTGTCCGTGCGGCGGATGGCGCGCCACTTTTCGTGGCGCCGTTCGACCTGCTCACCACCGCCGACGACGCCTTGCGGCGACGCGTGGCGGCCTTGCCCTTCCAGCGGTTGCTGAAGCGGTTGCTGACCCCCAGGACGTGCTTCGCCGGAACCACCGTTTCCGAGTATTCCCTGTTCGCCAGGGATAGCGATCCCGTCGCCGTCGCGGAGGCCTTGGCGCATGGGCCGGGTCGCGCGCACCCGTTGCTGGTGGTCAAGGATCTCGCCCTCGATTCGCCGTTGACCGCCGTCGCCGACCGGGCATGGACCGCCCGCTTCGCCGATGCCGCGCGCGAGCGTGGGTACCTGATCGTCGAAGGCCAGGCGCTCGCCTACGTGCCGATCGATTTCGTGTCGATCGAGGAGTACCTCGGTCGCCTGTCATCGTCGCGAAGGAAGAACCTGCGCCGCAAACTCCGTTCGCGCGGCCGGCTGGCCGTATCGGTGACCCCCACCGGCGCGGCTTTCGCGGCCGATGCCAGCGTGGACGCGTATTACGCACTCTTCGAGAACGTATACGCACAGAGCGAAGTCCACTTCGACAAACTCTCCCGCGATTTCTTCGCCGCCGCGCTGCGCGAGCCGGGCGGCGTCGTCATGTCCTACCACGCCGATGGCGGGTTGGTCGGGTGGAACCTTTGCTACGAACACCAAGGCAAGTTGCTCGACAAGTACGTCGGTTTCGCCTACCCGGCGGCACGCGAACTCGATCTCTATTTCGTGAGCTGGTTCGTGAACCTGGAGTACGCTCTCACGCGGGGATTGACCCATTACGTCGCGGGTTGGAGCGACCCTGCCGTGAAGGCTTCGCTCGGCGCGCGCTTCCACCTGACCCGGCATGCGGTGTTCGTGCGTAACCCCTTGCTGCGCGCGTTGCTGCGCCGCTTCGCGCATCGCTTCGAGCCGGATAGCCAGTGGGAGGTTCCCGATGCGGCAGCCCGTCGTTCTTGACCTGGACGATTCCGTCGGGCCTTTGGCTGGACGTGTCGTGTTGCCGCTACGCGATTGGGAGGAAACGATCCGCTTCGGTTGTTCCATGCGCCGGCTTCATCGCTTCGGCCAGCTGCTCGCCGGTACGCTGCCACGCGAACATGGCACCGTGTTCCTCGGCAGTGGCGATTTCCATCACCTCACACTGCCGCTGGTGCAGCGCGTTCCCGGCGATTGGCGCTTCCAGGTGGTGGTGATCGATAACCACCCCGACAACATGCGCTTCCCATTCGGCGTGCACTGCGGATCGTGGGTGCGCCGGGTGGCCGCGTTGCCGCGTGTCAGCCACGTGCATGTCGTGGGAATCACATCCGGCGACATCGGCCGCAAGCATGCCTGGGAGAACTACCTGACGCCGTTGCGCGCGGGCAGGCTCACCTACTGGTCGGCTGGTGTCGACGTGTCCTGGGCGTCCCGCTTCGGGATCGCCGCATCCTTTCGTTCGTTCGACGATACGGAAGCGATGGTCGAGGCCTTCGTCGACGCGCAGCGGACCCGGCGCGAGCCCGTATACCTGTCGATCGACAAGGATGCCTACGCTCCCGATGTCGCGATGACGAATTGGGACCAGGGCACACTGAGCGAGGCTGGCGGCGCCGCGATCATCGGTGCCGTTCGCGGCCGGCTCATCGGCAGCGATATCACCGGAGAGATCTCGAGGTATCGCTACAAGTCCTGGTGGAAACGGCGGCTGAGCGCGATGGATGGACAGGTCGAGGCAGACGGTCACAGGCTCTCCGAGTGGCAGGCGCAACAGCATGCGTTGAACCTGCGGTTGCTCGCCTTGATAGAGGGCAATCGCCGCTGAAGCGGCTCCCACCTTGGTTGCCGTGCCGTGGTAGCCCGCTTACTGTTCTCGGGTCTGCGGCTGTTGTGGGAGCCGCTTCAGCGGCGATGCTCCCACATTACCGGAGGGAGCCGACCCTGTCGGCGATGCCTTTACCAGCGCCCGATAAGGTGCTGCACCAGCAAGCTGGTCAACGCCACCGCCGCCCAGACACCCAGCCCGAGCAGGATCGGCCGCGGTCCGGTCGACGCCATCCGGCGCAGGTCGGCGGACAAGCCGATGGCCGTGAGCGCCACGATGATCAGGCACTCGGCGGCGAAGTGGATCACGGGTAACACGGCCGCGGGAATCACGCCCGCCGTGCGGATCGCCGATGCGACCAGGAACCACAGGATGAACCACGGGAAGATCTTGGCGAGGCTGAAGCCGGTGGCGCCGCCGCGCTTCTCGCGCCAGGCCACGACCAGGGCGATGACGAGGCAGATCGGAATGATCAGGGTCGCACGGGTCAGCTTCACGATGGTCGCGTAATCGCCCGCGGCGTGGCTGTAGCTGTAGCCGGCCGCCACCACGGAAGACGTGTCGTTGATCGCCGTGCCGGCCCAGAGACCGAAGCCGAGGTCGGACAGGCCCATCCAATGGCCGAGCGCGGGAAACAGCAGCACGGCGACGAGATTGAACAGGAAGATCGTCGAGATCGCGAAGGCGGTGTCGTGCTCGTCCGGTTTCACGATCGGCACGACCGCCGCGATGGCCGAGCCGCCGCAGATGGCCGTACCCACGCCGATCAGCAATTTGAGGGTGTCATGCACGCGAAGGAGGCGGCCGAGCCCCCATGCCGCGAGACCGGCGGCGGCAACGGTCGCGAGGGTGACCGATAGCGACTCCAGGCCGGTATGGGCGACCTGCTTGATGCTGAGGCCGAAACCGAGGGCGACGATGGACCATTGCAGTACCTGCTTCGACGCGAAGCGGATCCCAGGAAGGAAACGCGTCGACGGCGACGCGAACTGGCGGACCAGGATACCCAGGACGATACCGAATACCGCGCCCCCGACCAGTGGCATGGCTCGCCCCAGGCCGAAGGCAACGGCGGCCACGGCGAAGGCGAGGCATATGCCCGGCAGGCGCGAGGAGGAGGGCGACGGAGCGGCAATGGCGGACACGGGAAAATCCTTGCGGGGAGACGGACCTATTCTCGGTCCGCCAAGTCGATAAGCATATTGAAAATAGCTTATTAGAAGTATCAGTATTACTGATGCATTTCATCAGCCCCCGGCAACTCGAGGTGTTCGTGGCCGTGGCCACCACGGGCAGCGTGCGCGTCGCCGCCGACCGGTTGTTCCTCAGCCAACCCGCCGCGAGCATGGCGTTGGCCGAACTGGAACGGCAGATCGGTCTTCCGTTGTTCGCCCGCGAGCGGGGGCGCCTGCGCCTCAACGACCGTGGCCGCGAACTGTTGCCACTTGCGCGTGAGCTGTTGGAACGTCATGCGGAATTCGGCCGCCGGGCGCAGGGCACGATCACCGAGCTGGCGGGCGAAATCGGCATCGGTGCAAGCAATACGGTCGGCAACTACCTGGTAGGCGATCTGCTCGGGGGGTTCGCGGCCGCGCATCCGGGTGTGTCGCTGCGTCTGGGCGTGGCCAATACCGCGCGAATCGCGCAGGGCGTGCTCGATCATGAATTCGACATCGGCTGTGTCGAGGGCCCGGTGGCTCACCCGTCGCTCGAGGTTCGCCCCTGGCGGGAGGATCGCCTGGTGGTGTGCGCGCGGCCCGAGCATGCGCTGGCACGAAAGAAGCGCTTGCGCCGGGAGGACTTCGCCGGCGAGCGTTGGGTGCTGCGCGAGCGTGGCTCGGCGACCCGGGCGTTGAGCGAGCGGGCCCTGGCGGAATTGCCGGAAGGCAGCACGGTACTGGAACTGGACCAGTCCGAGGCGATCAAGCAGGCGGTGATCGCAGGGTTGGGCATCGCTTGCCTGCCCGAGGTGGCCGTGGGCGACGCCGTCCGGGCAGGGCGGATCGCGATGTTGCCGACGCCTTTCCTCGACTTGAGGCGTACGTTATCGGTGTTACTGCATCGACAGCGCTACCGTGGGGCGGTGCTCGAGGCGTTCCTGGCGACCCTCTAGCCGGCGGCCTCCTGTTTCCCGTCTCCCTGTCACCCCAGAACGCAACGGTTCTTCCCGCCGCGCTTGGCCTCGTACATCGCCCCGTCGGCCGCGGCGACGAGGTCGTCGTAGCCTGTCCCCGCGCGAAACATCGTCACGCCAATGCTGGCGCCGACCCTGGCGGGGATGGGTATATCGCCCACATGCAGCATGTATGGCTCTCCCACCGCCTCGCATAGCGCCTGGCAGCGCACGAGGGCGCCTTCCGCACTGGCGGCGTCATGCAACAGCACGGCAAATTCGTCGCCGCCCAGGCGGGCGACCGTATCGGTTCCGCGTGTGCGGGCGTCGATGCGCGCGGCGATCGCCTTGAGCAGCTCATCACCGGCTGCGTGGCCATGGGCATCGTTCACGGCCTTGAATCCGTCGATATCGATATAGGCGAGTGCGAACGGTGCTCCTCCGCTACCCAGTTCGATGGCAGCTTCCAGGCGGTCGCGGAACAGGACGCGATTCGGCAGGCCTGTCAGCGCATCGTGGGTAGCCTGGTGTCGCACCAGTTGCTCCATGCGTGTGCGTTCGGCCACCTCGCTGGTGAGCTGCCGGTTGCGCAGGGACAACTCATCCAGGGCCTGCTGCAGCAAGGCACGTGCGCGATAGAGTTCAAGGAAGATCTTGACCTTGGACTGCAGGATCACGTCGTTGATCGGCTTGGCGATGTAGTCGACGGCACCAGATGTATATCCCTTGATCCGGTTGATGTCGTCCGCATAGGCGGCCGTGACGAAGATGATCGGCGTCTCGCTCAGGTGGTCGGTTTCAGAGATGAACTGGGCCACCTCGAAGCCGTCCATCTCAGGCATGTTCACATCGAGCAACACCAGCGCGAACTGGTGGTCCAGGCAGAGCGCGAGCGCCTCGTTGCCACTGCCCGCCTCGAAGATATCGGCATCCGCGCGGGCGAGAAGGCGACGCATGGCCACCAGGTTGGCGGGCGTGTCGTCGACGACAAGGATTTTCGGGCGGAGCGGATTCATGGCAGGCACAATTCGTTGATCTTCGCTGCGATCGCGTCCAGTGTCAGGCAGGCATCCGCTCCCGCGAGTTCCAGCGCGGCCCGCGGCATCACATCGGCTTCGGCGGTCGCCGGCTCTTGCACGACAGCGTAACCGCCGGCCCGGCGCACGGCTGCGATCCCGTTCGCACCATCGGAGTTCGCCCCAGTCATCAACACGGCGACCAATCGCTCGCGCCATGCCTCCGCGGCGGTTTCGAACAGTACATCGATCGAAGGCCGCGCATAAGCCACGCGCGCATCGACGCTGAGGGAAAACCGGAAGTTGTCTTCCACCAGCAAATGGTAACCGCTGGGTGCCACGTGGACCACGCCCGGATCGGCGGGCGCACGTTCTTGCGCTTCGGTCACTGGTAGCGGGCAAACGCGCGCGAGCAACTCGACCAGCAGCGAGACGTCAGCCGAGCCTGTATGGCAGCAGAGCACCACCGGCACGGCGAGATGACGATCCAGGCCCGGCAGCACACGTTGCAGCGCGGAGAGTCCACCCGCACTGCAACCCATGACCACGGCGTCGTGTGTACTCATCTGGCCAGTGGCCTCGCGCCCGATCCACCTGCCTGATAGATGCGCATGGCCTGGTCGATGTCGGTGAATCCCGCTGCCGCCGGGGAGAAATCGATGTTCTCGCGGGTGCCGAGGCAGAGGAAGCCGCCGCGGACGAGGCTGTCCCTGAACAGGCCGAGCGTGCGGTCCTGCAAGGCATTGCTGAAATAGATCAGCACGTTCCGGCAGAGGATCAGATGCGCCTCGCAGAACACCTTGTCCGTAACGAGGTTGTGGTTGATGAAGGTGACATGGCGGCGCAGGCGCCGGTCGAGCTTGATGAACTCGTAGCGCGCGCTGTAGTAGTCGCTAAAGGAGTGCTTGCCGCCGGCTTCCAGGTAATTGCGCGACCAGTCCCGGGCGTCCCGCGTCGCATAGATACCCTCGGCCGCGGCCGCGAGCGCGGCATCGTTGAAGTCGGTGGCATAGATCCGGGTGCGGTCGTAGAGTCCGGCCTCCTCCAGCATGATCGCCAGTGAATACACTTCCTGTCCGTGCGCGCAGCCGGCCTGCCAGATATTGATCTCCGCATAGGAGGCCAGCACCGGAAACACCTTGTCGCGCAGGGCGCGGAAAACCGGGGGATCACGGAACATCTCCGACACGGGAACCGAGAGGCCCTCGACCGCCTTGCGCAGGAAATCCTGGTCATGCAACAAGCGCGTGGTGAGGCCGCTGATCGTGCCGGCATCGTGCGTGCGCACGAGTTGCTGGATCCGTCGCTTCAGCGACGCAGGCGCGTAGTCGCTGAAGTCGTATCCGTGGCGCAGTTGCATGGCGCGCACGAAGAGCTGGATCTCGATGTCCTCGACGTCCATGTCAGACCCGCGCCGGCAGCCATACGCGGATCATCGACAACAGGCGGTCGACGTCGATCGGCTTGGAAAGGTAATCGTTGGCACCCGCTTCGAGGCATTTCTCGCGGTCGCCGCGCATGGCCTTGGCGGTGAGGGCGATGATCGGCACCTGTGCCAGCGCCGGTTTCGCCCTGATGGACCGCATGGTCTCGTATCCATCCATCACCGGCATCATGATGTCCATCAGCACGAGCTCGATGGTGGGGTCCTTGTCCAGCGTGTCGAGAGCCTTCCGTCCATCCTGGGCCATCACCACGTCCATGCCTTTCGCACGCAACACCTTGGATAGCGCGAACAGGTTGCGCATGTCGTCGTCGACAAGGAGAAGGCGGTGGCCGCGCAGGTCGCCGTCCTCCAGGCCGTCCGCCGTGGCCGATGCCTCGGCACGCACCCCTCCACCGTGGCGGATCGAGTGCAGGAACAGGCTCACTTCGTCGAGCAGGCGCTCCGGCGAGCGGGCGCCCTTGACGACGATGCTGTCGGTGTACTGGCGGATGCGCATGCTCTCTTCGCGCGAGAGGTCGCGCCCTGAATACACCACTACGGGTGGCGTATACCCCGCTTGCGACAGCCGCTCGAGGAACTCGAAGCCGGTCATGTGTGGCAATCCAAGATCGAGGACGATGCAATCGAACGGCTTTTCCGCGGTCATCGCGAGCGCTTCCTCACCGGAGGCCGCTTCCTCGATAAGGACGGAATCATCCTTGAGCAGGCTGCGCACGGCGGCACGGGCGCTGGCGTCGTCGTCCACGACGAGGAGGTGACGCGTGCGGCCCTCGGCGAAGTGCAGGAGGCGTTCGAAGGCCGCCGTGATCGATTCCCGGCTGACGGGCTTGGTGAGGAATCCCACGGCACCCAACTCCAGTCCGCGCGTGGCGTCGTCCGTGGCCGAGATGAAATGCACAGGTATGTGCCGCGTGGCGGCTTCGGCTTTCAGCCGTTCGATCACCGTCCAGCCATCCATGCCCGGCAACATCACGTCGAGCAGGATACCGGTTGGGCGATAGCGCTTGGCCAGGGCGAGTCCCGACTCGCCGTCGGCCGCGGCGAGCACGCGATGGCCCTTGCGGTGGATCATCGCCGCCAGGATACGTGCAAAGGCAGGATCGTCCTCGACGACGAGGATGGCGGTGTCGCCGGGATTCAACGAATCGCGGTCGTCTTCGATCGTCTCGGCGAGCAGGCCGGGTGATAGCGGTAGCGTGGCCTCCGCTGCGGCTTGCTGCAGGGGAATGGGTTCCGGACGGCCGTCGCCTTCCGGCGCCTCCTCGGGCAGGTGGATCGTGAAGGTGCTGCCTTCGCCGGGTGTGCTGCGCAGTGAGATGTCACCGCCGAGCAGCATGGCGATACGCCGCGAAATGGCCAGACCAAGCCCCGTGCCGCCGAACTGGCGACTGGTGCTGGCGTCGACCTGTTCGAAGGCGTGGAAGACGCGTTGGAACTTGTCCCGGGGAATGCCGATACCCGAATCCGTCACGATGATGGCGATCGCCCGCGCGGCGTCGAGCCCATCGGGAAGGCGGGCATCCGCGGCTGGCCGCGAGATAGTCACACCGACACGGCCGCTGGCGGTGAACTTGAACGCGTTGCTGAGCAGGTTGTTCACCACTTGCTCCAGCTTGCCGCCGTCGGTACGTATCGTGGCCGGAAGACGGGGATCGAGGTGGATCTCGAAATCGAGTTTCTTCTCCTGGGCCACGTGGTTGAAGGTACGCCCCAGGGTGCGCGCCAGGTCGGCCAGGGGGAGTGGTTCCACCACCAGTTCCATCTTTCCAGCCTCGACCTTGGAGAGGTCGAGGATGTCGTTGATCAGGCGCAGCAGGTTGGACCCTGCGTCATGGATGATCCGTGCGGATTCGACCTGTTCGGCGTTGAGGTTCTCCTCGTCGTTGTCGGCCAGGCTGCGCGAAAGGATCAGCAGGCTGTTCAGTGGCGTACGCAGTTCGTGCGACATGTTGGCCAGGAACTCGGACTTGTACTGGCTCGCGCGCGCCAGTTCCTCGGCCTTTTCCTGGGTCTCTCGCTGAAGTGCTTCGAGCGCCTCCTTCTGCTGGTTCAGCGTGATGCTCTTTTCGCGCAATTCTTCGTTCGAGGCGTGCAATTCCTCGGTCTGCACGCGCAGTTCCTCTTCCGAGGCGACCAGCCGCTGCGACTGCTCCAGCAACTCGGCGGTCTTGGCTTTCAGTTCTTCGTTGGTGCTGCGCAAGTCTTCCTGCTGGCGGCGCAACGCTTCCTCGGAAGCCCGCAGCTCGTCGGCCTGGCTTTGCGTCTGTTCGAGCAGGGCGCGGGTGCGCAGGGTGCGGGCGAGATTCTCCAGCGATAGCGCGACAATGGGCGTCAACTCATCGAGCAGGCGCTCCTGCACGTCGGTGAGGTGGGTGAAGCTGGCGATCTCCAGAACGCCGAGCAGGGTGTCTCGCAGTAGGACGGGAACGACCACGACGCTGCGTGGTGGCGCCTCCCCGCTGCCGGAATGGATGCGCGTGTAATCGTCGGGGACGTCCTGCAGGACGATGGTGCGCCGTTCGATGGCCGCCTGCCCGACCAGCCCCTCGCCGAGGGCGTAGTCGGCGGTGACGTGGCGACGCTGCTTGTATCCGTAGCTGCCGAGCAGTTCGAGCCGGCCGGTTTCTTCGCGGAAGACGTAGAACACGCCCAGCCCGGACTTCAGGTTCGGCACCAGTTCGGAGAGCAGCGTGTCGGCGAAGTCGCGGTAGGAGGTGGCGGCCTGGAGCCGGTTGGAGATGTTCGTGGCGGTCGACTTCAACCACGTCTGCCCGGCCGTCTCGATCGCCATTTCCTTGAAGACCTGCAGGGCGCGGGCCATCTCGCCGATCTCGTCCTTGCGTTCGAGCTGGCGCACCTCGATCGAATGGTCGTGGTTCGACAATCGCGTCATGAGCCCCGTCATGCGCACGATCGGCCGCGTGATGAGGCGGAACGTCATGACGATCACGATGCCACCGATGAGCACGCAGAGGGCGAGCGAGGCGATATCCACGTACCGGATGGCTTTCACCTCCGCGTCGAGCTCGGCGTTGCGCTTGGCCAGCAGGGCGCGTTCGGTCTCCGCCATTTCACGGATGTGCTTGCGGATATCGTCCATCAAGACGGTGCGCTGCACGAAGTAGCCCCGGCGGATGGCCTCGCGCGCGGCGACGCCTTCCGGTGTCGCGGCATCGCCGATGGCCCGCATGGGCTCGAGGCCGATCGTCAGCACCTCCCTTTTCCAGCGGTCGAGCATCTCCTGCAAGCGGTCGATGCGCGACTGCTGCAGGGGGTTGTCCGCGGTGAGTCCGCGCAGGCCCGCCAAGCTGCGATCGAGGTCGCGATCGGCGGCCTCGAAGTCGGCGTACTCGTCCTCCGATTGGTTGAGCATGTAGCCGCGCGCGCCCGCCTGGCGGGTCTGCGCATCGTCGCTCACTTCCGCCAGCGTGAGCAGCACTAGATACGTATGTGAAGACCATTCGCGCGAGTCGTCCTCACGGCCCAGCGAGACGAGGTTGCTGATGCCGACCGCCACGAAGAGGATCAGCAGCATGCCGATGGCGAGCACGATCTTGCGCTGGAGAGGCTGGTTGGCCAGCCAGGAGTACTTCTTTTCAGTCGAAGGCATGTGACAGCCCAATGAGGACGGGAAGGGGCGTCGCGCCCCGGATCACCACGTTACCGAAATGGCTCAGGCGGATTGCGCACGATTTCGGCGCCACGGTGGTGGAACCAGTGTGCCACGGCGCAGGGCGATCGCCAGGCAGCCCGCCGTGACGACCGAACACAGGCCCAGCGCCACCACGGATGCTTCGGCGCCGAACGCCCCGCCGGTGAGCCAGTCGGGCCCGCGCATGTGCGAGGCAAGGAGGCCGTGCTGTTCGAAGCCGGACACGGGGATGCCGTAGACGGGGCCCTGCGCCACGTTCCAGGCAGCGTGCATGCCCATGCAAACCCATAGCGACCGGGTCACGTGGTACAGCAAGCCGAAAAGCAACCCCGCCTCGATGGCGATGGCGAGCGCGCTCCACGCGGTGGCATTGGGGTTCCACGCGTGCAGGCCGCCGAACACCGCAGCCGAGAACAGCAAGGCCGCCCACGTACCCAGGCCTTCCTCCACGATGCGGAAGATCACGCCGCGGCTGACGATCTCCTCGCCGACCCCGGCGCCGACGCCAAGCACCAGGACCGGGCCCAGCCAAGGCACATCGTGGTTCACCCCGTCGACCACGAATGCCCCGAGGGCCCACAGGGCGCCCACGACGAGCGAAAAGAGCGCGGTGCCGCCGGCGATGCCGAGGAGCACATGAGGTACGGCCTTGCGCGGAGCGAGCTCGTCGATCCTGCGGTTTTCAATGATCCGGACCAGCAACCAGTAGGCCAGCACCACCGGGGCCAGCCGGAATAGTTCGATGAGCGGCGTGACGTCGCTGAAGGGTATGGCGCCCTTGGGCAGGCCGAGGCCGTCGTAGATCCGGGCGATGACGACGCCAATGAGGAAGGCCGTCGCGGAGAAGGCCACGATCCGCCCCAGGGGTGAGCGGAGCAGGCGCAAGGGCAGTGCTGGGCGGGTCGCGACAGTTGGCTCGGCTGACATGGGCATCTCGCGTAGAGGGGCTTGCGCACGCAGTCTACGCAGGCATGATGGTGCTCCGATACAAGATAGTGCAACGCCGCTTCCATTAAGGTCGCGGCCATGGGCGGGTACGCCCGGACCTGGAAATCAAGCGATGGCCATCCCCTCCGAAAACGACCCCTCGAGCCCGACGAACCGGCGAGAGCAGACGTTTCCCCACCTCAACGAAGAGATGGCGGCGCGCCTGGTGAAGTACGGGGTGGAGGAGGTCGTTCCGTCGGGTACGGTCCTGTTCCGGCGGGGCGACCGGCGGATCGATTATTTCTTCGTGATCGAAGGCTGCATCGAGGTCTACGACATCGGCGAAGACGGCCATCCAAACGTGTTCACCGTCCATGGGCCGAACCAGTTCACCGGCGAGGTGGACCTGTTCAGCGAGCGGCAGATCATGGTGAATGGCCGGACCGGTTCCGATACGCGCCTGGTCCGCGTCGATCCGCCGAGTTTCCGCAAGCTGGTCTCGGGAGAGCCGGACATCGGCGAGATCATCATGCGCGCCTTCATCCTGCGCCGCGTGGGCTTGATCCAGAGCGGGCAGGGAGGGGTCACGCTGGCCGGTTCCGCTCACGCCGCCGATACCGTGCGCCTGCGCAGCTTCCTGATCCGCAACGGCTATCCCTACCGCTTGCTCGACACCGACATCGATGAAGATGCCCGGCACCTGATCGATGGCTTTGGCTTGCATCCCTCGGAATGCCCGGTCGTGATCATGCCGGACCGCCGCGTGATGCGTTGCCCCACCACCTCCGAACTGGCCGATGAGCTGGGCATCACCATCGTGCTGGACAGCGATCACGTGCACGACGTGGCCGTGATCGGCGCGGGACCGGCCGGCCTGGCCGCGGCGGTGTACGCGGCGTCCGAAGGGCTGGACACCCTCGTGCTGGAGGCGCTTGCGCCAGGCGGGCAAGCCGGTACCAGCTCGAAGATCGAAAACTACCTCGGCTTTCCCACCGGCATCTCGGGCCAGGCGCTGGCCGGCCGTGCCCAGGTGCAGGCGATGAAGTTCGGCGCGCACATGGCGATAGCGCGCTCGGTACAAGGCATGGATTGCTCCAGGCATCCCTACCGCCTTTTGCTGGACGACGGCACATCGGTGGCCGCCCGCGCGGTCGTCGTCGCCACCGGTGCGCGCTATCGCAAGCTCGACCACGTGGACTACGACCGGTTCGAAGGCCAGGGTATCCATTACGCCGCCACGGCGATGGAGGCCACGCTTTGCGCAGGGGAGGACGTGGTGGTGGTCGGCGGCGGCAACAGCGCGGGCCAGGCGGCGGTGTTCCTGGCGCGCACGGTGGCCCACGTGCATATCCTCGTGCGCGGCGACGGCCTCGCGGCCACCATGTCGGACTACCTCGTGCAGCGCATCGCGCAATCGCCGCGGATCACCTTGCACGCGCGCTGCCAGATCGACCACCTCGACGGCGATGCCTACCTGCGGGAAGTGGGCTGGAAATGTACCGACGGGACGCAGAAGCGGATCAAGGCGGGCAGCCTGTTCGTGATGATCGGTGCCGAGCCGAACACGGGCTGGCTCGAAGGATGCCTCGACCTCGACCGCAAGGGCTTCGTGGTGACCGGACGCGACGCGGACGGCTACGCCACGCCTTCACCGTTCGCGACGACCTTGCGCGGGGTGTTCGCGGTGGGAGACGTGCGTTCGGGCTCGATCAAGCGAGTGGCGTCCAGCGTGGGCGAGGGCTCGGTGGTCGTGCAGGCGATCCACCGGTTCCTCAATCCGTCGCCCGTTTGACCGTCCGGTTCCCCGGGCGGCGAACTCAGACTTCGACCGCGGACGCATGCTCGCGCGTGGCCGAGAAGCGCACCGCCGGCCAGCGTTCCTGTGCGAGCTGCAGATTGACACGGGTCGGCGCGAGGTAAACCAGTTCGCCCGCGCCATCGATGGCGAGGTTGCCGGCGTTCTTCTCGCGGAATTCCTCGAGCTTCTTGGCGTCGTCGCAATGGATCCAGCGCGCCGTGGCGACCCCTACCTGTTCGAACGTGGCATCGACGTTGTATTCGTCTTTCAGGCGATAGGCCACGACGTCGAACTGCAGCACACCCACCGCGCCGAGGATCAGGTCGTTGGACATCAGTGGGCGGAAGAACTGCGTGGCGCCTTCTTCCGAAAGCTGGGCCAGTCCTTTTTGAAGCGCTTTCATCTTCATCGGGTCGCGCAGGCGCGCGCGACGGAACAGTTCCGGCGCGAAGTTGGGGATGCCGGTGAAGGAGAGCGGTTCGCCTTCGGTGAAGGTGTCGCCAATGGTGATCGTGCCGTGGTTGTGCAGGCCGATGACATCGCCGGGAAAGGCGCGCTCGACGATCTCGCGGTCGGAAGCCATGAATGTAAGCGCGTTGGCGATGCGCACTTCCTTGCCCGTGCGCGTCTGCTGCATCTTCATTCCGGCGGTATAGGTGCCCGAGCAAACGCGCATGAACGCCACGCGGTCGCGATGCGCGGGGTCCATGTTCGCCTGGATCTTGAATACGAAGCCCGTGAGTTTTTCTTCCTCGGGTTTCACTTCGCGCGTGAGGGTTTCGCGCGATCGCGGCGACGGCGCATGCTCGACGAAGAAATCGAGCAGCAGTTGCACGCCGAAGTTGTTCACGGCGGAGCCGAAGAACACAGGGGTCTGCTTGCCGGCGAGATAGGCGTCGATGTCGAACGGGTTGGACGCGCCCAGCACGAGCTCGAGTTCGTCACGCAGTTCATCCAGCGCGGCCTGGCCGATGCGGCCAGCGAGGTCCGGATGATCGAGGCCCTTGAAGATGGTGGAATCCTGGCGGGTGAAGTTCTTGCCCGGCTCGAATACATGCACTTCGTCCAGCAGCACGTGGTAGACGCCTTTCAGGCGTGAACCCATGCCGATGGGCCAGGTGAGAGGCGCGCAGGCGATGCCGAGCACCGATTCGACCTCGTCGAGCAGCTCGATCGGCGGGCGGCCTTCGCGGTCCAGCTTGTTGATGAAGGTCATGATCGGCGTGTCGCGCAGCCGGCAGACTTCCATCAGCTTGATCGTGCGTTCCTCGACGCCCTTGGCGCAGTCGATGACCATCAAGGCCGAGTCGACCGCCGTGAGCACGCGGTACGTGTCCTCGGAGAAGTCGGCATGGCCCGGGGTGTCCAGCAGGTTGACGATGGCGTCGTTGTACGGGAACTGCATCACCGACGAGGTGACCGAGATGCCGCGTTCCTTTTCCAGCGCCATCCAGTCCGAGGTGGCGTGGCGCGCGGCCTTGCGGCTCTTCACCGAACCGGCCATCTGGATGGCACCGCCGAACAGGAGGAGCTTTTCGGTCAACGTGGTCTTGCCGGCGTCGGGGTGACTGACGATGGCGAAGCTGCGCCGACGGCGGGTTTCGGTGAGGTGTGAGGACATCGTTCTCGGGTCGCTGATTCTGGCTAACCCCCTATTCTATCAGGGAAGGTTGGGGAAGCCCGGGCTAGGGGAACGCCCGGTCCAGCCATTCGGGTACCGGGATGCCCTTGCCGCGCAGGAAGGACGGATTGAACAGCTTGGCCTGGTAGCGCATGCCGCCGTCGCAGAGCACGGTGACGATGGTGTGGCCGGGCCCGAGCTCCCGGGCCAGGCGCAGCGCGCCAGCCACGTTGACGCCACTGGAGCCGCCCACGCAGTAGCCCTCGCGCTGGAGCAGGTCGTGCAGGACCGGGACGGACTCGGCATCCGGGATCGTCCAGGCCAGGTCGACCGGGGCGTCGGCGAAGTTGGCCGTGATCCGGCTGCTGCCGATGCCCTCGCTGATCGAGGTGCCTTCGGCGGCCAGCTCGCCGGTGTTGACGAAAGCCGCCAGCGCCGAACCGCCGGGATCGGCCAGGGCGATGCGGATATCCGGCCGCCGGGCCTTCAGGGCGCGGCCCACGCCGGCCAGGGTGCCGCCCGTACCCGCGGCGCAGACGAAGCCGTCCACCTTGCCGCCGGTTTGCTCCCAGATCTCGGGCCCCGTATGGGCCTCGTGCCAGTCACGGTTGGCCGTGTTGTCGAACTGGTTGGCGAACCACGCGCTGCCGGGCTCTTGCTCGTTCATCTTCCCGGCCAAGGCCCGGGCGACGTGCACGTAGTGCCCTGGGTCCTTGAAGGGAGCGGCGGGTACCAGTCGCACTTCGGCGCCGGTGACCCGCAAGGCGTCGATCTTCTCCCGGCTCTGGGTCTCGGGCATGACGATCAGCGTGCGGTGACCCCGGCTGGCTCCGAGCAGGGCCAGGCCGATGCCGGTATTGCCGGCCGTGCCCTCCACCAGGACACAGCCGGGACGGACCAGGCCACGGCGTTCGGCATCGTCGAGCAGGCCCAGGGCGGTGCGGTCCTTCACCGAGCCGCCCGGGTTCAGGAACTCGGCCTTGGCCAGGATCTCGCAGCCGGTGGCCTCCGATGCATGGCGCAGGCGAAGGAGCGGCGTCTGGCCGACGGCGGCGGCGAAGGAGGTCCGGATAGGCATGGCCGGATGTTAACCCGTCCGGCCCGGGCGCTGGTCCACCCTTTCGGGAGCCGCTCCTGTGGGAACCGACCCTGCGGGAGAGCCGCCCCTGTGGGAGTCGGCTCCCACAGGGTCATATCCCACCGGATCCGGTGCAAGATCCAACATATGCATCGCAAGAAATGGAAGTATGGACATCTGGACGTCTAAACGTCTGTTGACACCTACCATATCCAGGCGTATCGTCGGTTCCACTCATCGAGACCGGCTGAGGGACAGGCCCTTTGAAGCCGGGGCAACCTGCGGATTTCCGCGACGGTGCCAACTCCTGCGGGGCGTGTTTCACGTCAGCCGATAGATGGGATGTCCGTTTCGGGGCACGCCACCGCGTACCCGCCGAGCCGACAGTCCGTACACGGTATCCGCAGGGCTCGATCCCGAACGCAGGAACCCGGACATGTCAGCTGAGCCCCTCAAAGTGATCTCCCTCCCCGAAGTGGCCGTCCCCGCCGCGCCGCGTTGCGCGGCCGATCTCACCGAACAGCGCGGTACCCGCCGCGTGTCCCTCAAGCCGAAGTACGGTAGCGACTCCGTCGCGGTGGACGTGCGCTACCTCTGGTGCGGCGCGCCGCATGCGCCGACGGTGATCGTGCAGGGCGGCATCTCGGCCGACCGCGATGTCTGCGCCGGCCGCGAGCGCGCCGCCGGCTGGTGGCAGGATCTGGTGGGGCAGGGCGCCGCGATCGATCTCGCGGCATGCCGCGTGCTCTCGATCGACTGGCTGGTGCCGGCGGACCTGGGCGATGTCGCCTCGGTCTCCAGCGAAGACCAGGCCGCGGCGTTGGCCGCGCTGGTCGACGAGCTCGGCATCGGTCGCGTGCATGCCTTCGTTGGTTCCTCGTACGGCGCGATGACCGGCCTGGCCTTCGCGGCGCTGTACCCGGAAAAGTTGAAATCGCTGGTGCTGCTCGCCGGCGCGCACCGCCCGCATCCGCTGGCGACGGCGCAGCGTTCGGTGCAGCGCGGCATCGTGCGGCTGGGCATCGCGTCGGGCCGCACCGACGAGGCGCTGGCGCTGGCCCGGCAGCTGGCGATGACCACCTATCGCGGCAGCGAGGAGTTCTCGCGCCGCTTCGCCGCGGGCCCCGAATTGCGCGAGGGCCGCTTTCATTTCCCGGTGGAAGACTATCTGGAACACGCCGGACGGCGTTTTGTCGAACGGTTCGAACCGGAGCGTTTCCTCGCGCTGTCCGAGTCGATCGACCTGCACGACATCTCGCCGGAATGTGTTTCCACGCCGACCACGCTCGTGGGCTTTCCGTCGGATCGTCTCGTCCCGCTGGCCGACCTGTGTGAATTGCAGCGCCGCCTCGGCGGCACCGCCACCCTGGAAGTCGTGGATTCGCCCTACGGTCACGACGCCTTCCTCAAAGAAACCGTGCAGCTCGCCCCCGTGCTGCGTCACGCACTCAACGACTGTCGCGGAGACCGCTAAGCCATGACCGATTCCCGTCTTTGTACCCGCGCCGTGCGCGCAGGCATCGAATCCGATACGCAGCACGGCGCGGTGGTGCCGCCTCTGCACCTGTCCACGAATTATTCGTTCGACGGCTTCGGCCGCAAGCGCGCCTATGACTATTCGCGCAGCGGCAATCCCACTCGTGACTTGCTCGCGGACGCGCTCACCGAGCTGGAAGAGGGCGCCGGCGCCGTGGTCACCGGCAGTGGCATGTCGGCAGTGGCGCTTGCGCTCGAACTGGTTCCCGCCGGATCGCTGGTGCTCGCTGCGCACGACTGCTACGGCGGTACCTGGCGCCTGCTCGATGCGTGGGCGAAGAAAGGCCGCTTCAGTGTGCGCTTCGTCGACTTCACCGATCCCTCCGCTCTTGCCGAGGGGCTCGCCGCGAGGCCTTCCCTGGTCTGGATCGAGACACCGTCGAACCCCCTGCTGCGGATCACCGACGTTCGCCATGTCGCACAGGCCGCGCATGCGGTGGGCGCGCTCGTGGTGGTCGACAACACCTTTCTTTCACCCGCGTTGCAGCAGCCGCTGAAGCTCGGCGCCGACCTCGTCGTGCACTCGACCACGAAGTACATCAATGGTCACAGCGATGTCGTCGGTGGCGCGGTGATCGCCGCGGACCAGGCCGTTGCCGAACAGCTGAAGTGGTGGGGCAATTGCAATGGCCTTACCGGCTCACCGTTCGACAGCTACCTCACGTTGCGTGGCGTGCGCACGCTCGCCGTGCGCCTGCGTGCGCACGAGGAAAATGCGCGCCGCGTCGCCGACCGCCTCGACGCTCACGAGGCAGTGCAGCGGGTCTATTACCCGGGCCTTGCCTCCCACCCCGGCCATGCCCTGGCGCAGCGCCAGCAAGGGGGCTTCGGTGCGATGCTGAGCTTCGAACTCGATGGCGGCACCGATGCCATCGAGGCCTTCGTCGACGGGTTGCGTTTCTTCTCGCTGGCGGAATCCCTTGGCGGCGTGGAAAGCCTGGTGGCGCACCCGGCCACCATGACGCATGCATCCATGGCGCCGGAAGCACGCCGTGTCGCCGGCATCTCCGATAGCCTGCTGCGCCTGTCGATCGGTATCGAGGATGGCGACGACCTCATCGCCGACATCGAAGCCGGCCTGGCTCGCGCCGCGGCGGTGGCCTCGGCGACCTCCAAACGCAAGGTCGGCGCATGAGCGCCGTGGCGATCGCACCGTTGGCCGAGCCGGTACCGCGCACCGCCATCGTGCTCCTGGGAACTGGCGTGGTCGGCCGCGCCTTGCTCACCCTGCTCGGTACGCCCGCGGCACGTTCGCTACGCCTGGTGGGTGCGGCGAACTCCCGGCGCCAGCACGTACTGGCCGATGGCGTCACACCTGGCGAGGTGGCCGAGCGCCTGGCCAAGGCACGCGAGGGCCGGGACAACCTGCCCTTGCTGGCCGCACTCGATGCGGCCAGCGCGACGAGGAAGGTCGTGGTCGACGCCACGGCCTGCGCCATCGAAGCGAGCCGCCACGCGGAGTGGCTTGCCGCCGGTTACCACGTCGTGACCGCGAACAAGGCCCTGGCGGGTGGACACCTGTCCGGCTGGCGCGCGCTGCAAAGCGCGACGGCGGGCGGCGCGGTGTACGGTGACGCCGCCACGGTCGGCGCGGGATTGCCCGTGCTTTCCACCTTGCGCCGGCTGCGCCATTGCGGAGACAGCCTGCTTACCCTCGAGGGTGTCTTCTCAGGCTCGCTATCGTGGTTGTTCAACCAGTACGACGGCAGCCGCCCGTTCTCGTCGCTCCTGCGCGACGCGCGGCGGCTGGGGTTCACCGAGCCCGATCCGCGCTCGGACCTCTCCGGCGAAGACGTGGCGCGCAAGCTGCTGATCATCGCGCGCAATGCGGGCTTCGCCCTCGGCAGCGATGAAGTGGAAGTGGAAAGCCTCGTGCCGGAAGCGTTGCGTGGCGTGGACACCAAGGCGTTTCTGGACCGGTTGGACGAGCTGGACGAGCCTTTGCGTGAACGCCACGCGCAAGCCCGTGCGAACGGCAAGGTGCTGCGCTACCTGGCACGGCTGAACCAGCGCGGCCGTGCGCGTGTCGGCTTGGTCGAGGTTGGCCACGACCACCCGGCCTCGCGGTTGTCGGGCACCGATAACCAGTTCGCGCTGACGACCACCCGATATCACGCGACGCCGTTGGTCATCCAGGGACCGGGGGCGGGACCGGAGATCACCGCCCAGGCGTTGCTTGGCGATGTGCTGGCGCTCTAGGTGGGAGCCGACCCTGTCGGCGATCCCGCGGCAGCGGGCCAGGTCGAGGCGAGTACCCATCGCCGACAAGTCGGCTCCCACAAGGGATTGAGGCGAGTACCCATCGCCGACAAGTCGGCTCCCACAAGGGATTGAAGCGAGCACCCATCGCCGACGGGGTCGGCTCCCACCAGGGCGGGGCCCACCGAAAAGCACAACAAAAAAACCGCCCCGAAGGGCGGTTTTTCCTTACCGGTGGCCGACGATTTTCTCGGCCTCGTCCGCGCTTGGCGGAAGGTCCGGCTCACCCGGCTCCAGTTCATCGTGGTGGAAGCGCGCGGCTTCCACCATCGGCGTGCGCCAACCCGTCGCGATGCCCCAGAAGTAGAAGATCGCACCCAGCACGGCGACCAGGGCGAGGTCGTAGCCATAGGGAATGTAGTCGTGGCCGCCGAAGGTCTTGCTGCCGGCCCAGGACACCAGCGCGATCACCGGCAGGTAGACGATCAGCCACCAGGCGCCCTTGAGGTGCCGGCTGAAGTCTTCCCAGCCGCTCTTGGCGGTGTAATAGAAGTAGATCGGCAGGGCGACGACCATCAGCAGGATGATCTCGCCCGTGAGCGGCCATTTCGCCCAGTAGAGCAGTTCCGTGGCGAAGATGAAGGCCAGCGCGGCAAGCACCGGCAGGCCGGGGATGCGCAGCGGGCGCTTCAGTTCCGGGGCGGTGCGACGCAGGGTCATCACGCTCACCGGGCCGGTGAGGTACGAGATGATCGTCGACACCGAGATCACGGCCGCCAGCGTGCCCCAGCCGCGGAAGAAGAACAGGAAGATGAAGCTCACCACGAGGTTCAGCCACATCGCCGGGCGGGGGATGCCGAAACGCGGGTGGATGTGACCGAAGATCTTCGGCAACTGGCCGTTGCGCTCCATCGCGTAGATCATGCGCGCCGTGGTCGCGGTGTAGGTGGCACCGGTACCGCTCGGGCTGACGAAGGCGTCGGCGTAAAGCAGGATGGCCATCCAGTTGATCATCAGCGCGGTGGCGAGCTGTGCGAACGGGGAGGCGTACTCGAGGCCGGCCCAGCCATTGCCGAGCTGGTCGGGTGGCACCGCGCCGATGAAGGCCACCTGCAGCAACACATACACCACCGTGGCCAGCAGGATCGACCCGATCACCGCAAGCGGTACGCTGCGCCCCGGATTGCGCGCTTCGCCGGCGAGGTTCACCGGGCTCTGGAAGCCGTTGAAGCTGAAGACGATGCCCGAGATGGCGACGGCGGTGAGGATCGACGAGATATCGATCGCGTGGGTGCCGCCATGGGCGCCGATGTCGAAGTTGCCCGGGTTGTAGCTGGTCGCGATCAGGGCGATGCCGGTGGCGGCCGGGACGACGAGCTTGAAGACCGTGATCGCCGTGTTGCTCTTGGCGAACAGCTTCACGCTCCAGAAGTTGAGGAAGAAATAGACCAGCACCAGCACGACGGCGATGGCGAGACCCGGCGGCGTGAGTTCGCCATGGCCATTGGTGACCACGTACAGGTCCTTGGTCCACGCGGCCCATTCCCATGGCCACGAGGCCATGTACTGTACCGAGGCCTCGGCTTCCACGGGGATCACCGAGACGATGGCGATCCAGTTCGCCCAGCCGGCGATGAAGCCGACCAGCGATCCGTGTGAGTAATGGCCATAGCGGACCATGCCGCCGGACTCCGGGAACATCGCGCCGAGTTCCGCGTAGGTGAGGGCGATGAAGAGGATGATGACGGCGCCGATGAGCCAGGCGTAGACGGCACCGGGGCCGGCCAACTGGGCGGCGTGCCAGGCACCGAACAACCAGCCTGAGCCGATGATCGACCCCAGGCCGGTGAGCATGAGGGCAAAGGCGCCGACGTCGCGGCGAATAGCGCTATGGGACATGGTGACTCCGGTCGGACGGGACGGGTGGACCCCGGCCCAGGGCGGCACAAGGGCCGGATGATGACAGCCCGGGACCTCTCTGTCAGCCAGTGCCGGCCGTACCCCAACCGGCACCGCGTCGATATACACTGGCCGACGCGGTAGGGATCAAGGGGTTCGGATGCGTTCGAAGGCGGTCGCCAGCACCATGTTGTTCGTTGCCATGACGGCATGCGGCATTGCCGCAGCCGCCGAGCAATGGAGCGACAAGGGCCGGCTGATCGATTCGGAGTCCTACGACCGCACCGCCAAGGGTTTTTACTTCACTTTGTATCCCGGCGAAGACCCCGTGGAAGCCGTGCGGCGCTGCGCCATCGCGATGCGCGAACTGGGCCACCTGGCATCGGTTTCCTGCTTCGCGTACACGAGCAAGCAGCGCTTCGACACACGCCGGGGGAAGCTGCGCATTTGCTACACCGCGGTGGCCAACTGGTGGGGTGAGGACCAGCCGGTACGGGTCGAGACGGTCGACCGGCTGCCGAGGCTGTGCCCGTCGCGCTGAGGTTCATCGCAATCGCGGTCAGCACTCGATGACGTTCACCGCCAGGCCGCCGCGCGAGGTTTCCTTGTACTTGTCCTTCATGTCGCGACCGGTGTCGCGCATGGTGGCGATCACCTTGTCGAGCGACACATGGTGCTTGCCGTCCGCCTTCAGCGCCATGCGGCTGGCGTTGATCGCCTTCACCGCGCCCATCGCGTTGCGCTCGATGCAGGGGATCTGCACCAGGCCGCCGATGGGATCGCAGGTGAGGCCGAGGTTGTGTTCCATGCCGATCTCGGCGGCGTTCTCCACCTGGGTCACGGTACCGCCCAACGCCGCGGTGAGGCCACCGGCGGCCATCGAGCAGGCGACGCCCACCTCGCCCTGGCAGCCCACTTCGGCACCGGAAATCGAGGCATTTTCCTTGTAGAGGATGCCGATGGCGCCCGCGGTGAGCAGGAATTCGACCACCCCGTCCTCATTGGCGCCCGGACAGAAGCGCCGGTAGTAGTGCAGCACGGCGGGGACGATGCCCGCCGCGCCGTTGGTCGGCGCGGTGACCACGCTGCCGCCGGCGGCGTTCTCTTCATTCACCGCCAGCGCGTAGAGGTTGACCCAGTCGAGGATGGTGAGCGGATCGCGCAGCGCGGCTTCCGGCTGCGCGCGCAACTCGGCGGCCATCGTCGGGGCGCGGCGGTTGACCTTCAGTCCGCCCGGCAATACACCGGGGGAGCGAAGGCCACGCTCCACGCAGTCCTGCATCGCTTTCCATATCCTGAGCAGGCCGGCGCGGGTCTCCGCTTCGGGACGCCAGATGCTTTCGTTGCGCATCATCAGTTGCGCGATCGTGAGGCCGTGTTCCTTGCACAGCGATAGCAACTGGTCGCCGGACGAGAACGGGAGCGGCTGCTCGCTGGTGTCCGCCACGATGCGATCTTCTGCCGCTTCGTCTGGATTGACCACGAAACCGCCACCGACGGAGTAGTAGTCGCGCGTGGCCAGTTCGTCGCCCTCGGCATCGTAGGCCGAGAACCGCATGCCGTTGGTATGGAACGGGAGCTTCTGCCGCTTGTTGAAGACGAGGTCGGCCTTCTCGTCGAAGGTGATCTCGTGGCGGCCGAGGATGCGTATGCGCTTGCTGCTGCGGATGCGCTCGAGTGTCGCCGGGATCGTGTCCGGATCGACCCGGTCGGGCCACTCGCCCTCCAGGCCCAGCAGGACGGCCTTGTCGGTGCCGTGGCCGCGGCCGGTCATCGCCAGGGAGCCGAACAGCTCGCAGCGGACGCGGGCTACACGATCCAGCACGCCCTTTTCCTCCAGCCAGTGCTCGACGAAACGTGCCCCGGCACGCATCGGCCCGACGGTGTGGGACGAAGATGGGCCGATGCCGATCTTGAAGAGGTCGAAGACGCTGACTGCCATGGCTGCGGGAGGATTGGCTATGGGGAGCCCGCTATTCTACGCTGCGAGCCCCGACGACCCCATACACCGGCGCATGTCCCACTTCACCCTGTTCCAGCGCGACGATTGCCACCTCTGCGACCAGGCCCTGGCGGTGCTGGCGGAGGCGCGGTTCCCGGATTTCGTTTCCGTATGGATCGACGACGACGACGGGCTGGAGGCGCGTTATGGCGCGCGGGTGCCGGTGCTGCGGAGGGAGGATGGGGTGGAGTTGGAGTGGCCTTTCGATGTGGAGACGGCGCGGCGTTTCGCGGGCTGAAGCGCCGACCCTGTCGGTGATTCCTACTTACGCAGCCGCCGCAGGATTTCCTCGCGCGCTTCGCGCAGGATCGAATCCCGGTCGAGGCTGGCGACGATCTCCGCCACGGCGCGCTTGGCGCCGTGTTCGCCCCACGACTTTCCGGTGACGAGATAGTGCTCGGCCGCACGGCCGATCAGCACCGTGGCGTACCAGCCCAGTGCGCCCTGGGCGGCGGCGGTGACCACCACGGACAAGCCCCCGCTCAAGCCCTTCAACGCCGACGACACGAGTTGGACACCCCATACCGCTCCCATCAGGGCGGCCAGCTGCGTGGTGATGACGGCGACCAGCCGTCCCGATTCGCTTCGGGTCAGGGGTAGCCCATAGACGCGCCCGAGTTGTACGACCATCGCCGCATCCAAGCCGCCGGCGAGCAACAGGTCGGCGACCGGCACGGGGTTCAAGGCCACGGCGACGGCCTTGGCGATGCAGTACTGGCGGATGACGCCGGAGGCGACGTCGCGCCGGGTCGCGGCGATACGCTCGCTGACCTGATCGGTCAGCCGACCGGCGAACAGCCCGGCGTTGATCGCCGACAGTGCCTTGCCTTCGCGTTCGGCGATGGCGAGCAGGCGCGCCTTCAACGCTGCCACATCGGCGGCGCGCGGTTCACGGAGATGGCGCTCCTTGCCCGCGGCGTCCACTTCCATGACATCGCGCGGGGCGGGGCGCGCCGTCACGGCGATGACGTCCTCCCGCCGGACCAGGTTCGCGGCATGCTGGCGAAGCCGTTCGAGCAGGCTCTCACGTTCGTCGTCGCTGTAGCGGTCGGCCTTGTTGAGGGCGACCAGGAGCGGCCGGCGCGTGGATGCCAGCGTGCGTAGCGCGTCACGCTCCTCGCGGGTGAGGTCGCCGTCGGCGACGAAGATGATCAGGTCGCTCACCTCGGCGACCTCGAAGGCGAGTTTCTCGCGCGCTTCACCGCCGAGTTCGTTGATCCCCGGCGTATCGATCAGCACCAGGCCCGCACTGGCCGCTTCGTCCAGGCGCGCCGCACCGGCCTCGGTGGTGGTGCCGTGGAGCACGCCCACTTCGAAGGCATCGCGACCGAGCAACGCGTTGCCCAGCGCCGATTTTCCCGCGGATACGCGACCGAAGACGGCCACGTGCAATTCCTCGTTCTCCAGGCGGTCGAGCATGCGCTCGACGCGCTGGAAGTCGGCAGCCATGGCCTCGCGGACATGGGACGGTATCGAGGGATCCTCGAGCAGGCCACGAAGGCTGGCGGCCACCGCGCCGCCCCGCTTGTCCACGGCGGACGCCGTAGCGTCGCCGCGGCGGAAGCGGCCGGCGATGTCCCGCAGGCGTTCGCGCCACCCCGTCATGTGCCGCTTACTTCGGCAGCAGGTTCAGCGAGCCATTGACCAGCACCTCGTTGGCGATGGTGGTGGTGTCCTTGTAATCGCCGCTGCCGACACCGAAGTCGAGGCGATTCACCGTGCCCGTGACCGACAGCCGCGCGCCGCCGGCGTTTGGCGAAAAAGCGACCTTCAACGCGACCGGCTTGGTGACGCCGTGCAGGGTGAGGTTGCCATTGGCGATGACGTTGCCCTTGGCATCCTTGCTGAAGCCCGTGGTGACGTAGTGCGCTTTCGGGAATTTCGATGCATCGAAGAAGTCGCTGCCGGGCAACGCGCTGTCACGATCGTTGTCGCCGGTCCTGGCGGTGGCGACGTCGACGCTCACGTCGAACTTCGACGCGGCGAGATTCGCCGGATCGTAACTGATCGCCGCATCGAACTTGCCGAAGCTGCCATCGAACTGCTGGCCCTGGAACTTGCCACTGAAGCCGAGCGTGCTGCCGGGGCCGACCTTGTAGTCCGCGGCGGAAGCGGCGAAGGTCAAGGCCAGGGCGAGGCCGAGCATGGACAGGCGGCGGATCGTCGGATTCATGGGGTATCTCCGGGGATGGTGGGGTTGTTCCGCTTCACACGGCCGAACGGCAACATGCGGCGGAGGGTGTCGTCGCGGTCGACGATGTGGTGCTTGAGCGCGCCACCGACGTGGGCGACAAGCACGAGGAGCAGGAACCAGAACAGGTATTCATGCACCGCGCCGAGGACGTTGGACAGTTCTTCGTTCTTCTCCAGCAAGGCGGGAAGGTTGAACTGCTTGAAATACTGCAGCGGATATCCGTGCGCCGAATTGTACGCCCAGCCGGTCAGCGGGATCGTGACGATCAGGAGGTAGAGGAAGCCGTGAACCGTGTGCGCCGCGATCTTCTGCCAGGCCGGGGCGGGCTCGTCGTGCGGACGGCGGTCGATCGTGCGCCAGAGCACGCGCAGCAGGAACAGCGCCAGCACCGTCAGGCCGATCGACTTGTGCAGCGCGAACATGTTGATCTTGTGCAGCGATGGCTTGAGACCATCCATCCAGTAGGCGAACGCACCGTTGCCCAGGATCAACAAGGCCATCGTCCAGTGGAAGGTCTTGGCGACGGGGCTCCAGCGGGTGTGATCACTGCGCAGCGGCACGGTTCGTCTCCTTGTTTTGGTCGGCGGATTCACCGCCGCGGATGCCTTCGATTTCCAGCCATACCGATACGCCGGTACCGATCGAGTTGCGGTTGGAGGTCATGCCGTAGGCGGTGCGGTCGAGGATGATCTGGGCCGAGAAGCCGGCCACGGTGTGCAAGCCGTAGATGGTCTTGCCTATGCGGTTCACCCGGAACGGAATGTCCAGTGGAAGCGTCGTGCCGCGCAGGGTGAGCTTGCCGTGCACGACGCCCTCGTCGTCGTTTCGTTTCTCCACGGATTCGCTGATGTAGCGCGCGGTGGCGGCGCGGTCGCTGTCGAGCAGGCTGGACCCGCGCACCGCCTTGTCCCATCCACTGTCGCCCATGTCCACGGAAGCCAGGTCGATGGTCGCGTCGACCGACGATTTCGACCAATCGTCGCGGTCGAAGACGATCGTTCCGTTCGCGATGCGCAATCGGCCGAAGGATCGCGAGAAACCGTTGTGGTCGACATTGAAGACGACCTGGCTGTGCACGGGGTCGATCCGATAGGTGACGGCTTCCGCGTGCGTCATGAAGGGGGCTGTGCCCAGCGCGACAGGGAGGATGAAACGGGCAAGGTGCATGCGTGGTGGCCTGCTGCCGGAAGGCCGCCTGGCGGCCGATGCGAAGAGTGTGGCCGAGCGGCGGTGGCTTGTCAGCCCGGTTGCCGCGAACGGATCGTTCACTCAGCGATCCCGCAAGGCTTCGCCGGTCAATTCGGCGAGGCGGCGCAGGCGCGAAGTTCCGGCGTCGGCGAGCAGTTCACGCATCCGTTCGCCCGCATCGGCCTGGTCCAGTGTGTGCCGCTCCGCCAGCGTCGCCGCCAGGCCACGCCCGAAGCTGTCGAAAATGAGGGCGTAGGCAAAAGCGTGCAAGACACCGCCACCGAGCGTGCCCAGGCCTGGAAAAGCCTTCATCGCGTTGCCCGCCACGGCGAGCACCACCGAGGTTCCTGTGCGCAAGGTCATGCGAACCTGGCGCAGGAGATTGTCGATTTCGACGTCGGTGACCCGGACACCATGGAGGTCGGCCAAAGCGCGAACCATGCCTGTGGCCAGGATGCCCTGGATGACCAGATCGCTTCCCGGCGCGACCGCGGCCATCGCGCCGACGATGGCGCGTCGCGCGTAGCGGTGGACGATGCGCTCCGACTCCAGGGCGCGGTACACGGACTCTTGTTCCGCCGTGCGTTCGTGCAGGCCAGCGAGTACGGCGTTTTCGCGCAGCGCCTCCAGGGCGGCCGCTCCCGGTGCCAGGAGGCGGCGCAGCGCATCGAGCAGTGGCCGCACATCGGCGGCGCGCCTTCGGGTGACCTCCTCGGTATCTCCATCGGGCAGGCGCCGTGTGAAGCGTTCCTCTCCACCGGCGCTGATCGCGACCACGGCATCGGGTATCCCGGCGGCCCGTTCGCGCACGCGGGCCAGGATGCGCTCGCGCTCGGCGAGCGTCCATTGGTCGGCCTTGTTGACCGCCAGCAGCAACGGCTTGCCGAAGTCCCCCAGCCAGCGCAATTCATCCGCCTGGGTACGGGTGAGGTCGCCGGCGCAGACGTAGATCACGGCGTGCGCGCGCAGCGCTTCGTGCCGGGCCAGCCGTTCCCGTGATTCACCGCCCGTCTCGGCGGAACCAGGTACATCGGCGATCATCCAGCGCTCGCCTGCCGGTGTCTCGCCCTCGTAATGCGCGATCTCCCTCGTGGTTCCGCCGAGCACGTCGCTGCCCGGTGCGGCGCCCGGTACCAGCGCCGCGATCAGGGTTGACTTGCCCGTGGAAATCTCGCCGAACACCGCGACATAGACGTGTGCGCTTTCGCGGCGGCGGTCGAGTTCGCCCAACTCACTACGAAGTTCCTCAACACTGGCGTCGGTTTCGCGCAGCTGGGCGATACGCGCCTCGAGTGACGCCCGGTCTGGTGCGACGACGGGAGCGCGTGGCTTGCGGGGGCGCAGCCACCACGCCGCGAGGCCTGCGCCGAGGACCGCCAGGGCGACCAGAAGACCGCCAACCAGCCAGCGCAAACCCTCGGGCAACCCCATGAAACGCTGGGCGAGCGCGACCGCGCGGTCGAGCGCCGCCAACAGCAGCCAGACAACGGCGGCGAAACCGATGGTTGCTACGAGGAGGCGGAATCGGCGGGACATGCCCCCATTCTACGGGCAGCGAGTAGGCGCACACCTACGTCCCCGGCCGGGGCATGCCCATTTTGCCCCCGTCGCTGGCATGGCATCATCGGGCTCGTACCGGGAACTTGCGTATGCATCACACGCTCATCACGAGATGGATCCTCGTGGCCACGATCTTCGTGATCGCGGCCCCCCTCACCACCGAAGCGGCCACCATGCCGCCGGTCCCCACGCCGCAGTTCCGCAGCTACGGATTGCATGAAGGCCTGCCCAGCAGCAAGGTCCAGGCCGTAGCCCAGGACGCCCGCGGTTTCGTATGGGTGGGCACGTCGGTTGGCCTCTCCCGTTTCGATGGCGTCGAATTCACCACGCCAGGCATCGGCCCGGACTTCACCCACCCGTTACCCACCGGTGGCGTGGTGGCCCTGTTGGTGGATTCCGCCGATCGCCTTTGGATCGGCGGCCCCGAAATGGGACTCGGGCGCTACGATCCCGCAAGCGGTGGCTTCGTGCAGTGGCACGACAGCCTGGCGGACAACGACGTCCGCGCGATCGCGCAGGCGCGCGACGGTTCGATCTGGATCGGAACCGGTGGTGGCCTGGCCCATATGCGGGCCGACGGCAGCGCCTTCGAGCATCGTCATGCGGGCGCCGACGGGCCGTCGTCGGCATCGATTCGTGCCGTCCACGCATCGGACGACGGTCGTGTATGGATCGGCTCGGACGGGGGCGTGGATGTCGTCGATGTGTCTGGCCGTATCTACAGCGTGCCCTTCGAAGACGGAAGCCACCCACGTGTGCTTCGGATCGACGGCCATGCGGCGGAGTTACGCTTCGCGACCGAACGAGGCCTTTATCGCCTGTCCCATGACGGTCAGTTGCGCCGCGACCGACGCCTCCCGGTATCAACAGCCTACGCTTCCCTTGTCGACAGCCACGGCAGCTTATGGCTCTCGGGCGTCGATGGTTTGTCGATGCTCGATCGCTACGGGCGCCTGCACGCCGTGCCGGGCTCATGGACCGCATCCGGAGGACTACCCGGACGTACCGTGCGCGGCATGTTGGAGGATCGGGAGCACGGCCTGTGGTTCGCCCTGAGCGACGGTGGACTGGCTTACCTCGGGCCGGCCTGGGAGGACTTCACCCGTTTCGCGCATGTCGCCACCGATCGCTTCAGTTTTCCCGGCCGTGCGGTCACGGCCGTGGCCGCGCACGGAAGCACGCAACTGTGGGTCGGGGGCCTGCGCGGGTGGATCCGCCGTTTCAATCCCGCCACGGGGCGCACCGATGAAGGATTCGATATCGGGTCCGTGCGCGTGCAATCGTTGCTCGAGGTATCGCGTGGCCTGCTGATCGGGACGGTGGACGGCCTGTCGCTCGCGCGGCGTGGACGCGCGCGGCCACTGTTGCGGGCAAGCGTCGATCGGCCCGTCACGACGATAGTCGCGGGTAATGATGAAACCGTCTATGTCGCCTCGCTGGGCCAGGGTCTCTTCGCGCTCGATACAAAGCTCACCCAGGCCACCGCGATTCCCTTCGCCGAGTCGCGGCGCGGCGCGGCGGATACGCGGCAAATTGAGATCGTCGACGGCGAGCTCTGGCAGGCAAGCCTGGCGGGCCTCGCCCGACTCGATCGCGGGTCGGGCGACATGCGCTTCATTGAAGGCATCGCGCCTGGCCGGATCAATGCCTTCGAACCGGAGGAGGACGGCTTCTGGGTCGTACGCCCGGACGCCCTGGAACACTACCGCTGGGACGGCCGGCGAGCGCAGCGCGATCGCCATGTCGGCGGCGCGGATGGATTCCCGTCGTCGGATATCCTCAACGTGCGCCGCGACGTCGTTGGCCGCATCTGGTTGTACGGTCACACCGGGGTTTGGCGCTTCGATCCGGGCAGTGGCAACTTTCGTCCGTTCGGCCTCGCCGACGGATTGGCCAGCGGCGAATTCACCAATGCGACAACCGTGCTACTCGACGACGGTACGATGTATGGCGCCACCCTCGGGGGCCTTGTGGGATTCCGGCCCGATCGTCAGCGCGACCACATACGGGCGCCCGCCATCGCCGTACTCGGTGCCACGGTGTCGCGCGGCGGCGTTCGCCAGGTCGTGCCCGTCGAAGACGGATCATTGCGTCTTGCCTGGAACGATCGCGAACTGATCGTGCGGGCGCGTGCCCTTTCCTACGTCAATCCGGATCGCAACCACCTGGTTTTCACGCTCGGGCACGATGGCGGTACGACGGTGTTGCATACGGGAAAGGATGGCGAGCGTAACTTCGGCCCGCTCCGCGCGGGCGTCTATCGGCTGGTGATATCCGGCTCGGGGCGCGACGAAGTGAACGGATCGCTTCCCGAGCCACTGACCATCGTGGTCGATGCGCCGCCATGGTTTCGCTGGTGGGCATGGCTCGCCTACGCGGTCGCCCTGGGTGGCGTCGCCCTTGCCATCGTCTTCAGCACGCGCCGGCGCGTACGCCAGGCCATGCGGCTCAAGCTTGCCGAGCAACAGAAGCGCCTTGCTGAAGCAGCGAACGCGGCAAAGACCGATTTCATGGCGACGCTCGGCCATGAGATCCGTACACCGATGACCGGCGTGCTCGGCATGGCCGAGTTGATGGCGAGAACCCCGCTCGACGATACGCAACGAAGCTATGTCGAGGCGGTCCGCCGTTCGGGAGCTACGTTGTTGCGGCTGGTCAACGATGCGCTGGACATCACCCGCATCGAATCGCGCCGGTTGGTTCTCGAGTCGGAATGTGTCTCGCTACGTGCCATCAGCGACGAGGTGGTCGCATTGGCCACCGGCAGCGCGGGGGAGAAGGGCCTGGTCCTCTCGTCGGCGATCGACGCCGGCGTGCCCGCGGCCATCCGTGGCGATGCGATCCGCCTTCGTCAGATCCTGCAGAATCTCGTGAACAACGCGGTGAAATTCACAGAGCGCGGTGGAGTGTCCCTGCACATGGGGCGCGATGGCGGAACCGTCGTCATGACGGTGAACGACACCGGCCCGGGCATGTCGGCAGCGTTGTGCTCGCGAGTATTTTCCCGGTTCGAGCAGGGTGGGTCACCGCAACGCGCCCAGGGATGCGGGCTGGGCCTTGCGATCTGCCACGAGCTATGCGTCCTGATGGGCGGAACGATCCGCGTGAGCAGCGAGCCAGGGCAGGGCAGTTCCTTCGTCGTGCAGCTCCCATTCGAGGTGTGTACGTGCGAGGGTCACGCCAGCAACCCTGTCCCGTCGTTCGCCCTCACGGGAAAGCGGCTGCTCCTGGTCGAGGATGACGCCCTCGTCAGCGAGGTGATCACTGGCTTGTTGGGCCGGCGCGGCCATGTGGTTACGGCTGTCGCCGACGGACTTGCCGCCATGACCGAACTGTCGCGCGGCACCTTCGACGCAATGCTGCTCGACCTGGACCTACCGGTGGTCGACGGCTTCCAGGTGGCGCGCCTCGTCCGCCGCATGGAACACCTGGATGGGTTGCCGATCATTGCCGTCACAGCGCGTTCCGCCGGCGACGAACTGTCGGCGATCCGCGACGCCGGCATGGACGCCTTGTTGCGCAAACCCATGACGGGCGACGACCTGGACGCGGTGCTGGAGAGTGTCTGCCACGCATCGGCCGCCACGATGCAGTAAAGGTCTCTTCCTCTGGTGGGAGCCGACCCTGTCGGCGATAAACGCTTGCCTCAACCTGGCCCGTTGCCACGGGATCGCCGACAGGGTCGGCTCCCACCAGAAAGCCCGTGCTAGCCGAACCGCCTGAAGTACGCGAGGGCGCCCACGACCAGCAATGTCGTCGGCAGCAGGTTCGCCAGTAGCGGTGGCATGCCGTAGACGGTGCCGAAGTTGACCATGGCGCCTTGCAGGAAGTACCAGCCGATCGCAAGGATGATGCCGATGAAGAGGCGCTTGCCCAGGCCGCCGGAACGCAGCGAGCCGAACGCGAACGGCATGGCGCACAGCACCAGCACAAGCGTGTTCACCGCGAACAGTGCACGCCCCCAGAAGGCCACGGCGTACGCGCCGGGATTCTGCCCGTTGGCCTCGAGATAGCGCATGTTGCGGCGCAGGTCGGCCATCGAGAGGTATTCGGGATGGATCACCGATTGTTCGAGCACGTGCGGATTCAGGCGCGAAGCCCAGGTTTGCGTGTCCTCGTGCGAGGAATGCGTGCCCTGGGCGTCGAGCGTGGTGGTGCGCACATTGGTCATCACCCAGCGGTTACCATCGTGGATGGCGCTGTCGCCGTGCGAGAACACGCTCACCTGGCCGTCCGGTGTGAAGGTGTAGACGCGGACGTCCACCAGCTTCACCGTGGTGCGGTCGCCGTCCTGCGTGGCGATGGCCGACTTGGCGTTGATGATCTTGCCAGCATCGCGGGCCCACAGGCCGCTGCTGGTGGAGCCCAGGTTGCTCGAGCGCATGCGTACCTGGATCGCCTGGGCATGCTGGTCGCCGTAAGGGCCGGCGGTCTCCCCCATGATGACGACACCGACAGTGAGCACGGCGATCACGCCCGCCGCCGAGGCGGCGATGCGCAGCTTCGACATGCCCGCCGCGCGCAGTGCGGTCAGTTCTCCCGTGGCGGCGAGGCCACCCAGGCCGAGAAGGCCGCCGATCAACGCCGCGTTGCTGAACATCTGGTACAGCCGCCGTGGCACCGTGAGCATGATGTACGCGATGGCGTCGTACAGCGTGAAGCCGTTCTTGCCGATATTGCCCAGCTGGCGCACGAATTGCGTGAGCGCGTCGAAACCGGTCAGCACCAGCCAGACGAGGAGCAGGGTGCCGAGGACGCTGGCGCCGATCAGCCGGTCGGCGCGCTTGACGGTCAGCGTGGCCATCAGTGGGCTCCCTTCACGCGCCGGGCGCTGTTCTGTCGCCAGAAATACCAGGCCGCCACGCCGAACACGATGGCGTGCAGTATCCAGATGGGCGCCGAGGTATGCAGGTGCCCCTTGATGATCTGCGCGCGTGCGATCAACTGCCAGACCACGTAGAGGAAGTACGCCAGCACGGCGATCAGCAGGCGCCCGTAGCGGGCGTCGCGCGGTGCCTGGCGCGACATCGGCAGCACCATCATCATCAACACCAGGGTGCTGACCGGGGCGGCGAAGCGCGAGACGAGTTCGCCGAGGTTCTCTGGCGTGATGTCCTTGAACAGATCGGTCGTCGCCGATTCGTGGGCTGGATCGGTGTCGTCGTCATCGTCGGAAATGGACGACAGCGATGCGTCGTTGCGTTCGTATTTCATTCGCCGCCAATTATCGGCGGCCAGCGGAATCTCGAACTGCCAGCCGTCATAGAGGGCCAGGAAGCGGTTCTGGCCATCGCTCTCCTGGTACATGCGGCCACTCTTGGCGCTGATCACGCGGACCTGTGGACGGCCTTCGCTGTCCGTGCGGTCGGTGGCCAGGAAGGTCTTGCCCAGCACGGTGCCGTCGCGGCTCAGCGTGTCGACGAAGATGATGCCGCCCTTGCCTGGCAATTCGGTGAAGCGGCCGGCATCGAGTCCGGCGGCGATCACCGACTTGTTCGCCGCGGCGATGACCTGGTCGGCCGTGCGTGCCGACAGAGGACCGAGCCAGAGCGAGACCAGGCCCACCACGATGGTGGAGAGCACGGCCAGCAGGGTGACCGGGCGGAGCATGCCGCGCGGGCCCATGCCCGAGGAAGCCAGCACGTGCATCTCGCTCTCGCGGTACATGCGGCCCAGGGCGATCAGGGTGCCGAGGAAGGCCGACATGGGCAGCAGGGTGGAGAGCAGGTCGACCATCTGCAGGCCCAGTACCTCGAACATCACGCTGGGCTGGATGCTGCCGTTGGCTACCTTCTGCAAGACGGTCGCGAACGCACCGCCGGCGAAGATCACCAGTAGCACGATGGCCGTCGCGAGCACCCCGTAGGCAAGTTCGCGCAGGAAATAACGGTCGAGGATGCTGAGCATTTGATAGAATTGGCGGTTCGTGCCGCGTCAGTCCCGGCCGGCAAACCATAAGTCTAGCCTGTCCGGACCCCCGGCGGGCTTTCGCAGGACAGTAAGCTATGACGGTTCAGTTCAGCCTCGGTTCCAACGCTCCGGAGTCGACCGCTACCCCGGTGGCGGTGGTCGGCGTCTACGAGAACGGTGTCCTGACCAGCGCCGCGGCGCGGATCGACACCGCCGCGAACGGGGCGATCAAGCGCCTGCTCGAGGCCGGCGACGTCACCGGCAAGGTCGGCAACGTCGTCACCCTGCTGCAACCGGCGGGCGTGGCCGCCGCCCGCGTGCTCATCGTGGGCCTGGGCGCGCAGAAGTCCTTCGACGCCGCCCGCTACCAGCGGGTCACCCAGGAAGCCGCCCGGGCGATCGGCCGCTTACCCGTCACGGAAGCCGTCAGCTGGCTACCCGAGATCGACGTGCCCGGCCGCGACGCCGCCTGGCGCCTGCGCGTCGCCGCCCTGGTCACCGATCATGCCGCCTATCGATACACCGCCACGCTGAAGCCGCGCGACAAGGCGCAGCCGGAACTGGCTTCGGTCACCCTGGTCGGTCCCGCCGAGGGCGAAGCCGGTCTCGCCGAGGCCCGCGCCATCGCCGAGGGCGTGCGCTACGCCCGCGAACTGGGCAACCTGCCGCCGAATATCTGCAACCCCGACTACATCGCCGAGCAAGCCCGCGCCTTCGCCGGCGCCCACGAGGGCGTCAGCTTCGAGGCGCTCGACCGCACCGACATGGAGCGCGAGGGCTTCGGCTCCTTGCTCGCGGTGGCGCGTGGCTCGGCGAACGCGCCGCGCCTCGTCATCCTGCAGTGGAATGGCGGCAAGCAGGGCGAACGGCCCTATGCCTTCGTCGGCAAGGGCATCACCTTCGACACCGGCGGCGTCAGCCTCAAACCGGGCCCCGGCATGGAAGAGATGAAGTTCGACATGTGCGGCGCGGCCGGCGTGCTCGGTGCCTTCGTCGCCGCGGTGAAGCTCAAGCTGCCGGTGAACCTGGTTTGCGTGGTCCCGGCGGTGGAAAACATGCCGGACGGCGCCGCCTATCGCCCGGGCGATGTCCTCACCAGCCTCTCGGGAATCACCATCGAGGTGCTGAACACCGACGCCGAGGGCCGGCTGATCCTCTGCGACGCGCTCACCTACACGGGCAAGCGCTTCGATCCGCACACCATCATCGACGCCGCCACCCTGACCGGTGCCTGCGTCGTCGCCCTGGGCAAGCACGCCAGCGGCCTGATGACCAAGGACGAGGCGCTCTCGGCCGAGCTGCTCGCCGCGGGCGAGGCCACGCTCGACCGCGCATGGCGCCTGCCGCTGTGGGACGACTACCAGAGCCAACTCGAATCCGGCTTCGCCGACGTGGCCAATATCGGCGGCAAGTACGCCGGTGCGATCACGGCCGGTTGCTTCCTTGCCCGCTTCACCGAAGGCCGTCGCTGGGCCCACCTGGACATCGCCGGCACCGCCTGGGACGAGGGCCGCAAGGGCATGGCCACGGGCCGCCCCGTGCCATTGCTTACCCAGTGGCTGCTCGACCGCGTCGCCGCCGGCTGATCCCTGTCCGATGCCGCGCGCCGATTTCTATCTGATCGACAAGCCGCGATTCCGCGAGGATCCGCTGATGCTGGTCTGCGAACTCGCCAAGCGCGCGTTCGCGGCCCAGCAGCCGACCCTGATCCTCACCCGCGATTTCGAGCAGGCCGAGGCGGTCGACGAATACCTGTGGTCGTTCGACGAGGACAGTTTCATTCCGCACCAGCTCGCGGGCGACGACGACGACGCGAACACGGCGGTGCTCATCGTGCCGCCGGGCGTGGAAACCGCCGACCGGCCGATGGTGATCAACCTGCGCGATACCTGCGCCCAGGGCCGGTTCGACCGGGTGCTGGAAGTGGTCGCGGCCGATCCGGCCGAGCGCGAGGGATCGCGCGTGCGCTGGACGGAGTACAAGAAGGCGGGTTTCGAGGTGAACAAGCACGACATGTGAGCCGATGGCTAGCGTGTCGATGCATCGCCGACAGGGCCGGCTCCCACCAAGCGTCAGCCCTTGCGGCGGACGGGTGGGAGCCAACCCTGTCGGCGATGCTTTGTCGGTGCTGTGCCTTCAGCCCAGCTTCCGCGCCTGCTCGCGCATCGCATCGGCCTGCCTGGTCCAGTCGGCGATGCGCTGACGCTCCTGCTCGACGACTTCCACCGGCGCATTGGCGACGAAATTGGCGTTGCCGAGCTTGGCCTCGCACTTCTTGATCTCTCCCTCGACACGGGCGATCTCCTTGGCGAGGCGCGTCTTCTCCGCACCCACGTCGATCAGCCCTTCCAGCGGGATCAACGCACGCATGCCGCCGACCACGGCGACTGCGGCGGCGGGCTCTTCACCATCCACCCAGGCCGGCGACTCGACCCGCCCCAGGAAGGCGACCTGCGCCGCGAACTTCGCCGAGCGCTCGCGATCCGTCGCATCGCCGTCGGCGAACAGCAGCGGGATGGTCTTGCCCGGCGCGATGTTCATCTCCGCGCGGATACGGCGGACGCCGGTGAGCACGCCCTTGACCCACTCGATCTCAGCGGTGGCGGTGTCGTCGCCTTCCACGTCCGAGGCTTCCGGATAGGGGCGCAGCATGATCGTCTCGCCTTCGATGCCGAGCAGCGGACGCACATGCTGCCAGATTTCCTCGGTGACGAAGGGAATCAGCGGATGCAAGGCACGCAGCAGTGTCTCGAGGACGTGGACCAGCGTGTATCGCGTGGAAGCCACGGCCGCGGCATCACCACTGTTGAGCGCAGGCTTGGACAGCTCCAGGAACCAGTCGCAGAACTCGTTCCAGGTGAACTCGTACAACGCCTGTGCGGCGAGGTCGAAGCGATAGAGGGCGAGTTGCTCCTTCACCGTCGCCAGCGTGTCGCGAAGGCGGGTGAGGATCCAGCGCTCGGCTTCGGTCGACGGCTTCGTCGGGGCGATAGCCTCTTCGCCGAGATTCATCAGCACGAAGCGCGAGGCGTTCCATAGCTTGTTGACGAAGGCCTTGTAGCCGCCGCAACGTTCCAGGTCGAACTTGATGTCGCGACCGTGCGTGGCGAGCGAGGCGAACGTGAAGCGCAGCGCGTCGGCACCGAAGGCGGGGATGCCCTCGGCGAACTCCTTGCGTGTGGACTTCTCGATCTTCTCGGCCATCTTCGGCTGCATCAGGCCACGCGTGCGCTTGGCGAGCAGTTCGTCGAGGGTGATGCCATCGATGAGGTCGAGCGGATCGAGCACGTTGCCCTTGGACTTGGACATCTTCTGGCCGTCCTTGTCGCGGATCAGACCCGTGACATAGACGTCCTTGAAGGGGACCTCGCCCGTGAAGTGGTCGGTGAGCATGATCATGCGCGCGACCCAGAAGAAGATGATGTCGAAGCCGGTCACCAGGACGCTCGACGGCAGGTAACGGTCGAAACCCAGTTCGGCCTGGCGCTGCGGGTTCGGCCAGCCAAGCGTGGAGTGGCTCCACAGGCCGGACGAGAACCACGTTTCGAGGACGTCGTCGTCGCGGCGCAACGCGCCGGTATACCCCTGTGCGGCGGCCTTGTGGGCGGCCTCGTCTTCGTTCCGTGCGACGATCACGCCACCCTGGTCGGTGTACCACGCCGGGATGCGATGCCCCCAGGTCAGCTGGCGGCTGATGCACCAGTCCTGGATGTTGGCCAGCCAGTGGCGGTAGGTGCTGATCCAGTTCTCGGGCACGAACTTCACGTGGCCCTGTTCGACCAGTTCCAGTCCACGCGCGGCGAGCGTGTCCATTTTCACGAACCACTGCCAGGTGAGGTACGGCTCGATCACCTGGCCGCTGCGATCGCCCCGCGGCACCTGCAGCTTGTGCTTCTTCGTCTCCACCAGGAGACCTTCGGCCTCCAGGTCGGCGAGCACGGCCTTGCGGGCGACGTAGCGATCCATGCCACGGTACTTCTCCGGCGCGGCGTCGTTGATCCTGGCGTCGTCGGTGAGGATGTTGATCATCGGCAGGTTGTGGCGCTGGCCGATGGCGTAGTCGTTGAAGTCGTGCGCGGGCGTGATTTTCACGCAGCCGGTGCCGAAGTCCTTCTCGACGTAGTCGTCGGCGATGATCGGGATCTGCCGGTTCGACAGCGGCAACGCGAGCATGCGCCCGATCAGGTGTGCGTAGCGCTCGTCTTCCGGGTGCACGGCCACGGCGACGTCGCCCAGCATGGTTTCCGGCCGCGTGGTGGCGACGACGAGCTCACCCGAGCCGTCGGCGAGTGGGTAGCGGATCGACCACAGCGAGCCGTCCTCCTCTTCGCTGACGACTTCGAGGTCGGAGATCGCGGTCTTCAGCACCGGATCCCAGTTGACCAGTTTCTGGCCGCGATAGATCAGGCCTTCCTCGGAAAGCCGCACGAAGGTCTCGATCACCGCCTCGGACATGCCCTCGTCCATGGTGAAGCGTTCGCGCGTCCAGTCGCCCGACACGCCCAGCCGGCGCATCTGGCGGCCGATCGTGTCGCCGGACTCGGCCTTCCATTCCCAGACACGGGCGATGAACGATTCGCGGTCGAAGTCCGAGCGTTGCTTGCCCTCGGCGTTGAGCTGGCGGGTGACCACCATCTCGGTGGCGATGCCCGCGTGGTCGGTACCGAGCTGCCACAGCGTGTCGTAGCCGCGCATGCGGTGGTAGCGCACCAGCGTGTCCATGATCGTGTGCTGGAACGCGTGGCCCATGTGGAGCGTGCCCGTGACATTGGGCGGCGGCAGCATGATCGTGTAGGGCGTGCCCTTGCCGGACGGCTTGAAATAGCCGTTGGCCTCCCACTGGGCGTACCACTTCGATTCGATCTGGCTGGGCTCGAAACTCTTGTCCATGCGTGGATTCCCGGACGAAAAGACCGCCATTGTAGGCGATACTTGGTGGATGACTGAACTCGAAGTGGCCGCGATCCTCGGCGCGGAGGGCCCATTCGCCCGTGAAGTACCGGGTTTCGCGCCGCGCGAGGCCCAGCAGCGCATGGCCTCGGCGGTTGCCGGGGCCATCGCCGGACGCGACGTCCTGGTCGCCGAGGCGGGCACCGGCACCGGCAAGACCTTCGCTTACCTGGTGCCCGCCCTGATGTCGGGGCGCAAGGTGATCGTTTCCACCGGCACCAAGGCCTTGCAGGACCAGCTGTTCTTCCGTGACCTGCCTCGCGTGCGTGCGGTGCTGGGCAGCCGGGCCAGGGTGAGCCTGCTCAAGGGGCGGGCCAACTACCTGTGCCTCTACCGCCTGGACCAGGCGGTGCGCGAGGGGAATCCCGACCGTCAGCTGGCCTCCCAGTTGTCCGCGATCCGCGCCTGGTCGGCGCGGACTCGTCGTGGCGATCGCATGGAAATGGCGGATATCCCCGAAGACTCGGCGGTCTGGCCGCGGGTGACGTCCACGCCGGAGAACTGCCTCGGTTCGGAATGCCCGTTCTTCGAGGACTGCCACGTCGTGAAGGCGCGTCGCGAAGCCATGGAGGCCGACCTGGTGGTGGTGAACCACCATCTGCTGATGGCCGACCTCGCGCTCAAGCAGGAAGGCTTCGGCGAGATCCTGCCGGGTGCCGATGCCTTCATCCTCGACGAGGCGCACCAGATTCCAGAGCTTGCCGGACAGTTCTTCTCGCAGAGCGTCAGTGCGCGGCAGCTCGTCGACCTCGGTCAGGACGCGCTGGCGGAAGCGCAGGGTGTCACCGGAGCCACCAGCCAGTTGCTGGAGCCGGTCGAGGCCATCCAGGACCTCGTCAAACGCCTTCGCCTGGCGATGGACACGTTGCCGCCGCGCGGGCCCTTCGGTGCGCTCGATCGTGACCCCTCGGTGCATGGAACACTGCTCGAACTGCGCGACGTGATGGCGGCCATGGCCGACTTGCTCGCGGCACTCGGTGAGCGTTCGCGCGGGCTGGCGAACGTGCACGAACGGGCGCAGATGCTGAGCTTGCGCCTCGACCGCATCGCGGAAGAACACTCCGCCAGCGACGTGCGCTGGTACGAGACCTGGCCACGTGGATTCGCGTTGCATGCCACGCCGCTGGATCTGGCCGCGCCGCTGCGGGCGATGCGCATGTCGACGGACGCGGCGTGGATCCATACCTCGGCGACCTTGTCGATCGCGGGCGACTTCGGTCATTTCGCCCGCCAGCTGGGGCTGGATGATCCACGTACGCTGCATGTGGAAAGTCCCTTCGACTATCAGCGCCAGGCACTGGCGTATTTACCAACGAACCTCCCCGACCCCTCCGCCCGCGATTACACCGACCGGGTGGTGGATGCCATCCGGCCCGTCCTCGATGCCTCGGATGGGCGTGCTTTTCTGCTGTTCACCTCGCATCGCGCACTGCGGCGTGCGGCCGAACTGCTGGAAGGCCGCGTGCCGTGGCCGTTGTTCGTTCAGGGCAGTGCGCCGCGGCACCGCCTGCTGGAGGAATTCAGGGCGAGCGGACGCGGCGTACTGCTCGGCGCGGCGAGTTTCTGGGAGGGTGTCGACGTGGCGGGCGAGGCCTTGAGCGTGGTGGTGATCGACAAGCTCCCCTTCGCGATGCCTGACGATCCGGTGTTGCAGGCACGGCTGGAAGCATTGGAGGACGCGGGGATCAACCCCTTCATGGGTTGGCAGGTGCCCACGGCGGTGATCGCCTTGAAACAGGGTGTCGGCCGCTTGATTCGCGACGTGCACGACCGTGGGGTGCTGGTGCTGTGCGATCCGCGTCTCAGCACGAAGGGTTATGGACGGTTGTTCCTGGCTAGCCTGCCGCCGATGCCACGGACGCGGGAATTGGCGGATGTGGTGGGATTCTTCGCATCGGACGCCGCGGCGGACTGAATCGCGGACTCTGTCCGCGATGCTCTTCAGGCCCCGGAAACGGTCAGCGGATCTCCACCGGTATCCGCATAAAACACCACGACGGTCGCTCCCTTCGGCCCGGCCGTTCCACCTCGCATGACATCGCTGCCGCCCACGATCGAATCACCCGGCCGCATCACGCGCGACGTTCCTTCCAGCGTTTCCAGGCGAAGTTCCCCTTCGAGCAGGTAACCCGCTTCCGGCACGGTGTGCCGGTGCCACGGAAGGGAGGCGCCGGGTTCGATCGAGATGCGCAGCATGCGCATCTCCGGTTGCCCGTCCGCCCGTGCCTGCGTGACGGCGGGCAGGGTTTCGCTTCGGGAGGGATCGGTCGTGGCGGCGATGGCGGCTCCGACGAGGAGGGCCAGGGGCATCGCTAGCTGGACGGGAAGCATCGTGCGCTCCTTGCGTGGGTGATCGACGGATGCTGCACGCTGGAGCGGCCGCTTGTCATGAGAACACTCTCATTCGAATGGCTTATTCAGGCATAGGCAGGCGATGCTCCGCATTTCGCCCTCGTTCGCCATGTTCAGGACAGAAACCGACCTTTCCCGACGCCCTTCGCCGTTCAATGATGGTCCCATCACCGACGATGGAGAAGCCCATGTTCCGCTGGATGCAATCGATCACCGCCAAGGTGCTGGGTGTCGCCATGCTCGCGCTGATCATGCTCATACCGCTGTCCCAGGCCGATGGCCTCGTGCGCGAACGGCAGGCCATGCGCGATGCGGCTTTCACGCGTGTCGCCGAGGGTTGGGGCGGACCGCAGACCGTCGGAGGCCTCGTCCTGGCCGTGCCCACGCGATACGAGACGCGGGGTAGCGATGGCAAGGTGGTGAGCGTGCGTGACGGCACGGAAATCGTGCTGGCCGACGAACAAAGCACCGTGGTCGACCTTGCCGTGGACCGTCGGCGCGTCGGCATGTACGAGGTGCCGGTCTACACGGGCGACGTCACCATCCGAGGTCGCATCCTGCCCGAGGATCTCCGCCGCTTCACCACCGATACGGGAGCGGCGTGGTATCCGGCCAAGGCCGAGTTGCGCCTGTTGATCGCCGACACTCGCGGCTTGCAGGGCATCACGGCGCTGACGGTCGACGGCCACGCCGTGCGCTTGTCGTCTTCCACGGCGCGAATGGGCCCCTATACCGTGCTTTCCGCACCGGTGCCGGTAGACTCCGGCCGCGACACGCCGCTGGACTTCGCCCTTACCCTGCGCATCGCCGGTACAGGGTCGTTCTCGGCATTGCCCCTGGCGCGTACGAACACGCTGCGCATCCGTTCGCCGTGGCCCGACCCCAGCTTCACCGGTGCCATGCTGCCCGGCCAGCGAAGCGTCGGCGCGCGAGGGTTCGACGCGACATGGCGGGTGCTCGACCTCAACCGGGCCTATGGCCAGCATTGGGACGTCTCCGATGCGAACGTGGCGGCCCGTCTCGAACCATCCGCCTCCGGCGTGAAGCTCTACCAGCCTGGTGGCGTCTACCAGCAGAACGATCGGGCGGGCAAGTACGGCCTGCTCTTCATTGCGTTGACCTTCGTCGCCTTCTTCCTGTTCGAGGTGTTGAAGGGACTGCGCCTGCATCCCGTGCAGTACCTGCTCGTGGGCGCGGCGATGACCAGCTTCTATGTCCTCCTGCTGGCCTTGTCCGAACAGATCGGCTTCGGCCCCGCGTACGCCGTGGCGGCAGCGGCGGTGGTGCTGATCGTGGGCGGCTACGCCATGGCGGCCCTGCGCGCCCGCGCCGCCGGCCTCGCCCTGGGCGGCGTGCTCACCCTGGTTTACGCCATACTGTATGGCCTGATCGGAGCGGAGCAGTACGCGCTGCTGATCGGTTCGGTCGTGCTCGTCGCGGTGATCGCGCTGCTGATGTACCTGACCCGCCGGATCGACTGGTACGCCTACGCGGCGCCGCTCCCTCCCTCGCTGGATACGCCATGAACTTCCTCGCCATCGAAACCTCAACGGAAGCCTGTTCGGTCGCCCTCGTCCATGGCGACGAAGTGATCGAACGCAGCGAGATCGCCCCCCGCCGCCATGCGGAACTGGTGCTGCCCATGGCTGACGGATTGCTCGCCGAGGCCGGGCTGAAGCGCGAAGCGCTCCAGGGCATCGCCGTGGGCCGTGGGCCAGGCGCGTTCACCGGGGTGCGCCTTGGGGTGTCGCTGGCGCAGGGCATGGCGATGGCGCTGGATGTTCCCGTCGTCACGGTGTCTTCCCTGCAGGCGCTGGCACTCGAGGCGCCGGACGACGACGCCGCGATTCTTTCCGTCATCGATGCACGGATGGGCGAGATCTACGTGGCCGCGTGGCGCCGCGAAGACGACGGCAGCATCCGCCTGATCGATCGCGAACGTGTGGATACCGCCGCCACGCTGATGCTGCCGGAGGCATCGGCTTGGCACGTCGTGGGCACGGGCTGGGCCACGTACGAGGCGATCCTGCGCGACCGCATCCGGGCGCCCATCCGTTCGGCCGATGGCGCGCGCTATCCACAGGCCAGGCACGTGGCGGAAGTGGCGGCGCGGTGCTTTCGTGACGGTGAAGCGGTGGCTCCGGAACTGGCGCTGCCCGTATACCTGCGCGACAAGGTGGCGCTTACCCTGGTGGAGCAGGGGCGCGCCTGAGACACGCTGTCGCGGCTGGAGCGGCAATGCCCTAGCGCGAAGCGATCACCGCCTCGATCACGGCGCATACATGTTCGAATGCCGCGTCGTCGAGCCACGGGCTGTTGGTGATGGTCAGCGTGCGCGCCGCGAAGTCGCGAGCGTGGGGAACGTCTTCGCCGCCCGGCATCGGGTCGAGGTAGCGATAGTCCGGCAACGCGTGCACGAACATGCGTGATACGCCATGTCGCGAGGGCCAGAGCCGCTTGAGCACGGCATCGCGGGTCGCCTGGTCGGGCAGGCGCAGCATCAGGTAAGGCCAGGTGCCACCTTCGTCCGAGAACGCATGCAGCCCCGGAATGGCGGCCAACCGCGGCAGGCGCGAGCGCGCTTGCCGGGATGTCGCCTCGATGAAGGCTGGCAGACGGTGGAACGCCCGTGCGCCGACGGCGCGTCGCCAGCGCCCGACCGGGTGCAACGGAAAATCGACGGAGAAATGTTCGCCCGCCGCGCCGAGCAGGTCACCGCGGCGCAGTGCGCGACGCAGCGGACGCCCATAGGCCCAACCCAGGCCGTGCGGTCGATAAAGCAACGCATATGCCGCCAGTTCCAGCGACCGTCGCAGTTCCCATCCCGGCTGCCAGCGCGCGATGCGCTTCGCCGCCCGGCGAAACCGTGGATGCCATGTTTCGTCGCGGCTCACCAACAGGCCGCCTTCGAAGATCGACAAACCCTTGCCCGCGGCGAGGCTGTAGAAGCCGATATCGCCGCGCGTGCCTGCAAAGCCGCCTTCGCATCGCGCGCCGAGTGCCTGGGCGGCGTCCTCGATGGTGACGGCGCCGACGCGGTGCGCGATGGCGTTCGCCGCGGCCACGTCGGCAATGCGGCCGCCGAGGTGCGTCGGCACGACGGCGAGCGTGGCCGGCCCGCATGCATCGGTGAGGCGTTGCGGGTCCATGTCGAAATGGCCAGGCGCGAGATCGACGAGTCGAGGCACCAGACCCGCCCGGCGTATCGCCAGCGGCACCAGCGGGCAGGTGAAGGCCGGGATCGCCACCTCGCGCCGGAAAGGCGCGTCTTCGGCCAATGCGGTCAATGCCACCGTTAGCGCCGCCGTACCCGAACATTCGAGCTGCACGTCGTCGACACCGAGCCAGACGGCGGCGAGCGCCGTCAGCGGAGCGGGAGCGGTGCCGCCCAGGTCGGCCAGGCCCAACGGCATGCCTGCCGTCGGTGGCGATTCGCGTTCAGGCCGGAACGGCATCGGCAGCCGTCTCCTCCCTGCTCTCGGCAAAGGCGAGACAGACGATGCCCGCGACGATCGCGAGCGCACCGGCTATCTGAGTGGCCGTTACCGGTTCGGAGAACATCCACCAGGACAGCAGCATCACGCTGATCACCTCCAGGTGCGAGGCGGCGAAGGCGGGGCCGATCGGCGCGTGCTTCAGCAGGCTCATCCAGGTCACGAACGCGCCGATGTAACCGACGACGGCGCCGTAGATCCACGGATGCGAGAACACCCGCAGCAGCCATGCGATATCCATCGCCACGGGCAATGCCTCCGTGCCGGCCAGCTTGAAGCAGATCAGGTTCAATGTGTCGAACGCCAGCAACAGCGCGAAGCCGACGGCATAGAAGCGTTTCATGCGCCCGCTCCGACGATGGCGACACCGGCCGCTACCAGCAGAATGCCGGTCACCCGCAGGGGGCTCAGGCGCTCGCTGAACAGGAAGCGGCCGGCGATCATGATCGCGACGATGTTGATCGATCCCAGCAGGACACCTTCGGACAACGGCACCAACGAGAGAAACGCGATCCAGACGACGAACTCGGCTACGTAGCAACCGATGCCGGCCCATATCCAGGGCCGCGCGAACATATAGCGCCAACGGGCGAGACCATCGCCCGCGCGGTCGTCTCCGGCGGCCGCCTTGAAGGCCAGCTGGCCGCTGGTATCGAGCAGCACGTTGGCCAGCCACAGGATGAGGACGAGGCCGTGCACGATCAGGCCGCGATGCGCACGGGGCGCGCGTCGCGCGCGATGCGTCCGAAGAAGTCGGCGCTGCGTTCGATCAGTGTGCGCCGTTCGCGGTCGATCGTGATCATGTGGTAGCTGTCCGCGAGCAGCAGCATTTCGATCGGTCCACGCACCCTGCGCGCCACCAGGTCGGCGTTGGCGACGCTGGCGACGTCGTCGTCCGCCGCATGGGCGATGAAGCACGGAGCGAGCACGTCCGGCAGGCGCCGGCGCACGTCGCGCGATAGCTTCACCATCTCGGCCAGCGCATGCCATGGATTGCCGGGCAAGCCGGCTGCCTCGCTGTCGCCGGCGAACATCGCCGCGCTCACCTGGGCGCGCAGGCGCTCGTCGCGGATGCCATAGGGCGGCTGCTCGATGAAGCTGCGCTGGCGGCCGATACCGAGACGCTTGAAGATCGGTAGCAGGAACGACAACCGCCCCGTCCAGCCGATCGACCAGCCGTCGTAACGGAAGGTCGCACCGTACACGCCGACGCCGTCGATCCAGCCGGGCCGTACGGCGGCGAGCCGCAGGGCGAGCAGGGCTCCCATCGACAATCCGGCCACGAACACGCGGTCGACCCGCCCGCGCAGGTCGTTGGCGGCGGCTTCGACACTCGCGTACCAGTCTTCCCAGGTGGTGGCGAGCAGGTCGTCCTCGCTGCCGCAGTGGCCTGCCAGCTGTACGCCCACGACGGTAAAGCCGGCGCGGTTGAGGCCCTTGCCGACCATGCGCATCTCGGTAGGCGTACCGGTCAGCCCGTGGATCAGCAATACGCCGTCACGTCCGCCTTCGAACTGGAATTCCGCGGAATGGTTCACCCGACGCCTCGCGTCCTGCCTACGATGGGCGAATGGTCTCAGGAGGTGGTTTCAGCGGGCTTTCCGGAAGCGACCGCAGGAAAATGCAGTTCGACGCGCAAACCCCCCGATGCCGCGTGGAGGAAAGCCACGCGCGCCGCGTGCCGCTCGGCGATGCTCTCGACGATGGCCAGGCCCAGGCCGGTACCGTCCTCGTCGCCCCCCGGAACGCGAAAAAAACGTTCACCCAGCTGGTCGAGAAAGGCATCGTCCACCCCGGGGCCATCGTCCTCGACGGCCAGGACCACTTCCCCCTCGTCGTGGCGCAAGGACACCGTCACGGCGTGGCCGCGTCCGGCGTAGTGGAAGGCGTTGTCGACAAGGTTGTCGATCACCTCCTGCACCTGCAGCGCGTCGGCGCGAACGAGGCAGGGGGTGTCGTCACCTTCATAGCCGAGGTCGACGCCCAGGGTGAGGGCCTGGTGCACACGCATGGCCACGGCCTCGGGCACCACGCTGGCGAGGTCGACGATGGCCATGCCGTCGTGGTCGGGGAGGTCGGGCGACTGCGTGCGGGTGAGCGCGAGCAACTGTGCCGACGTGCGTGCCGCGCGCGCCGCGAGACGGTGCACGTGGCCGAGCGCGTCCACGCGCTGTACCGGATCGTTCGTGGCTTCCAACCGTTCGACATGCAACTGGATGCCAGCCAGTGGCGTGCGTAGCTGGTGCGCCGCATCGGCGATGAAACGCTCTTGCAGGCCGAGCATGTTGCGCATGCGGGCGAAGAGGTCGTCGATGGTGCGGGTGAGCGGCAGGATCTCCACGGGGACGTCTTCCTCGCCGATGGGGCCCAGGTCGTGGCCGCGCTTGCCCAGCCGCGCCGTGAGCGGTTCCAGCACGCCCAGGCCGTGGCGAACCCCGAACCAGACCAGGGACAACACGGCGACGATCAGCAGCGCCTGCATCGGCAGAGTGAGGAAAAGGATTTCGCGTGCCCGGGTATGGCGATCGCGCAGGTTTTCGGCCACGGTGATCGTGAGGACGTCACCCGGGTCCTGGTGGTTCGGTACGCGCATGATCGCCGCGCGCAGGGGGCGATGACCGAGCGCCGTGTCGTACAGCTTCGGTGCCGCGTCGGTCACCACGGCGGCACCGGGCCCCTCCAGTTCCGCGTTGCCGATCATCCGGCCGTGGCGATCGCTGACCACGGCATAGTAGTTGCGCCCGTCCGGATCATATTCGAGCAGGAAGCGTGCCTGCGCGGTCAATTCCCCGCGCAGGGCATCGCTGCCGATCATTTCCGACAAGGTAAGGGCGGAGTCGGAGAGGTCGGCGTCATGCACGCGGTTCGAATACGCCAGCGCCACGAAATAGCCGATGACGGCGTCGAGCACCAGCACGCCGAGCACGGGGACGAGCAGGAAGGTGAGCAGGCGCCGGCGCAGGCTGGGACGCGCGGGGCGACGCGCCGCGGAGCGGCGTTCAGGCATCCGCGGTTTCTTCGAGCAGGTAGCCGAGGCCGCGGATCGTGCGCACGTTGGTGCCAGACCCCTGCAGTTTCTTGCGCAAGCGATGCAAGGCGATGTCCAGGCCGTTGTCGGTCAGGTCCTCGTCCCAGTTGCACAGCGCCTCGACGAGCTGCGCGCGGCTGGTGACCTTGTCCGCGCGCGCCGCGAGGGCTTCGATGAGACCGAATTCACGAGCGGTGAGGTCGAGCGCGGATTCGCCGATCCATGCCCGATGCCCGGGAATGTCGAGGCGCAACCGGCCGATACGGAATTCCGGCGTGCCGTTGCTGGTGCGCCGGCGGAGCAGGGCGCGTACCCGGGCGTCGAATTCGGCCAGTGCGAACGGTTTCACCAGGTAATCGTCGGCGCCGAGGTCGAGCACGCGGACACGCTCCTTCAAACCCTCCCGCGCGGTCACCACCAGCACCGGCAGGCTCGCGCCGCGTTTGCGCGCACGAGCCAGCACGTCGCTGCCGTCGAGCAGGGGCAGCCCGAGGTCGAGCACGAGCAGGTCGTAATCGTGGTCGCGCAGCGCGTGGTCCGCGCTGGACCCGTCGGTGACGTGGTCGACGGCATGGCCGCCCTGTTCGAGGGAGGCACGTACGGCCGCGCCGATGGCGGCGTCGTCTTCGGCTAGGAGGATGCGCATGAGGGTCAAGGATACGCTCCGGGGAGGGCTGCGCGCATGCTGTCGCGGCAGGCTTTCGCCGCGCTTTCCCGGCCCTTCATACCTTGGGCTGAATCGGCCTAATTGCGAACGATTCGCATTGTGTTTTACCATGGGTGCCTTCGAGATCCATACCCAGGGGCGTTCCAGCACATGCGCGACACCGTCGACCGGCAACGCCGCGCGTTCTGGCTGAAGCACCTGCACCGGTGGCACTGGATCAGTTCCGCGGTTTCGCTGGTCGTATTGCTGCTGTTCTCGATCACCGGATTCACGTTGAACCACGCGGCGCGGATCGAAGCCTCACCGCACGTCGAGCGACACACGGCGACCCTGCCGGACGCCCTGCTGAAGCAGGTGGCCCGCCCGGGCGCGAAATCCGCGCCCTTGCCGGCCCCCGTGGTGGCGTTTGTCGCCGCGAACACCGGCGCACCGGTCGACGGTCGCGCGGGTGACTGGAGCGACGACGAGGTCTACGTGTCACTGCCGCGGCCCGGTGGCGACGGCTGGGTCAGCATCGACCGCGAAACGGGCGATGTGCAGTACGAAACGACCGACCGCGGCTGGCTCGCGTACCTCAACGACCTGCACAAGGGCCGCAACACGGGACCGGTGTGGAGCTGGTTCATCGACGTTTTCGCACTGGCCTGCATCGTCTTCGCGTTCACCGGACTGCTCTTGCTCAAGATGCACGCGGGACAGCGCGGCATGACCTGGCCGATGGTCGCGCTCGGCTTCGTGTTGCCGGTCGTCCTCGCGCTTATTTTCATCCACTGACGGAAACCGCCATGCGACGCATCCTGCCGTTCGCCTCGTGTCTTGCGCTTGCCACGCCGGTCCTGGCCGCCGACATGAACCTCACCGTGGAGATTCCCACGCTGAAGGTGGCCGAATACCACCGGCCCTACGTGGCCGTGTGGATCGAACGCGATGACCACAGTGTCGCCGCGAATCTCGCCGTTTGGTACGACGTGAAGAAGGCCGGGGGCGAAGGGACGAAATGGCTGAAAGACATGCGCCAGTGGTGGCGACGTAGTGGCCGCGAGCAAACCATGCCGATCGACGGCGTGTCCGGCGCCACGCGCCCGGCCGGCCAGCACCAACTGCGTTTCAGCGATGGCAAGCCGCCGCTGGGCACGCTTCCGCCGGGCCACTACGACCTCGTGGTGGAGGCGGCGCGCGAGGTGGGCGGGCGTGAAGCACAAAGGATTCCCTTCGACTGGCCGGCGAAGGCTCCCGTGCACCTGTCGGCCAGCGGCACGGAAGAACTCGGCCAGATCAGCCTCGACCTCAATCCCTAGAAACGGAGCTACCCGATGAAGCATGCATTCGTTCGCGCCGCGCTTGGCATCGCCCTGGCCCTGCCGCTGGCCGCGCAGGCGCACAAGATGTGGATGGTCCCGTCGGCCACCGTGATCTCCGGAGACGACGCCTGGGTGACCGTCGACGCCGCGGTTTCCAACGACCTGTATTACCCGGACCATTTCCCCGCGCAACTCGACCAGTTGGTGGTCACCGCACCGGACGGCTCCACGGTGAAGCCGGAAAACCCCTCCACGGGCAAGTACCGCAGCACGTTCGACCTCCCCGTTCCGCAGAAGGGAACCTATCGCCTCGCGCTGGTCAACCAGGGACTGTTCGCGAGCTACGAAGTGGACGGCCAGAAAAAGCGCTGGCGCGGCAGGCCGGAGGACGTCAGGACGGCCATACCGGCAAACGCGAAGAACGTGCAACTCAGTGAGATCGCCTCGCGCGTGGAGACCTTCGTGACCCAGGGATCACCGAGCGAGGGTGCGCTCAAGCCCACGAACAGGGGGCTGGAACTGGTGCCGGTCACCCAGCCGAACGATCTCGTGGCCGGTGAGAAGGCGACCTTCCAGTTGATCGTCGACGGCAAGCCCGCCGCGAACCTGAAGGTCGTCGCTATCAATGGCGCCACCCGCTACCGCAACGCGCAGGACGAGATGACCACCACCACCGACAAGGATGGCAAGTTCTCCTTCGCCTGGCCGTCGGCGGGCATGTACTGGGTGAATGCGTCCACGGAAGACACGAAGACCTCGGTGAAGGAAGCCAAGCAGCGCCGCCTCGCGTATACGGCGACGCTCGAAGTGCTCCCGCAGTAACCCGTGCCGACCGGTCCCTCAACTTGGTGGGAGCCGCTTCAGCGGCGATCCCGCGGCAGCGGGCCAGTTCTTCGCAAGCATCCATCGCCGCTGAAGCGGCTCCCACAATGTGTCCGGGGGATCGCGGCGTTGATCTTCACCTTCGCAGTGTCGGCAGCACCCGTAGCCTCCGGCAAGGACGTACGACGTTTCGAAGGCGAGACGATGGGCACGACCTGGTCGGTCAATGCCGTGTTGCCGGATGGCGCGGACGGTCGCGCCATCGAGCGTGGCATCCAGTCCGAAGTGGACCGCGTCGTCGCCCAGATGAGCACGTACGAACCGGATTCGGACCTCAGCCGCTTCAACCGTGCGCCGGCCGGCACGTGGCGGACGCTGCCGCCGGAGCTCTTCACCGTGCTGCGTTACGCACTGTGGCTGGCGAAGGATTCGAACGGTGCCTATGACCCCACGGTGGGGCCGTTGGTCAACCTCTGGGGGTTCGGCCCGGACAAGCGTCCCCACGACGCACCGGACGCTGCCGCGATCGCCGCGGCGCGCGCGCGGGTGGGTTGGTCGAAGATCGAGCTGGACGAGGCGAACCGGCGCGCGCTCCAACCGGGCGGCGTCTATGTGGACCTCTCGTCGGTGGCGAAGGGCTTCGGTGTCGACCAGGTCGCCCGCTTCCTCGATCGCTCGGAGGTGCGGGATTACCTGGTGGAAGTCGGTGGGGAGTTGCGCGCCCGCGGCGGGAAACCCGACGGCTCGCCCTGGCGTGTGGGTATCGAGCGCCCCGGCGCGGCGGCGGGTGCCGTCGACAGTCTGGACGAAGTCCAGCGCATCGTCTCGTTGACCGGCAAGGCCATCGCCACCTCCGGGGATTACAGGCACTTCTTCGAGAGCGGCGGGACGTTCTTCTCGCACCATATCGATCCGCGTACGGGCTACCCCGTGGCGCATCGCGTGGCATCGGTAAGCATCGTCGCGGACGACTGCATGCACGCGGACCCGCTGGGTACCGCGATGACCGTGCTCGGGCCAGATGAAGGCATGGCCTATGCGAAACGCCATGGTATCGCCGTGCTCTTCATCCTCTATGGCGAGAACGGACGGTTCGAGGAGCGGGCATCACCTGCCTTCACGGCGGTGTCGCCGCCGTGAGCATGGCCGGGACGGAAGGACAGGTGAAAGCGCTGGCTGGACAGGCGGGCCTCTGCCTCCTGTTGGCCACGCTCGCCGTATGGTTCGGGCTGCTCCAGGATTTTTCGACGATGCAGGCACCGGCGTTGCCGCGTCTCATGGCGGCCGGCGTCCTGTTGCTCGCCTGGATGATATTCACCGCGTTCGCCACCCGTCACAGGGCGAGCGCCGGCGATGTCCGTGATGCCGGCGGCATCCTCATCGTCCACGCCTCGCAAACCGGCTTCGCCACCGAATTGGCGGTACGCACCGCCGGTGTGGTCCACGCAGGTGGTCCCCGTGCCGAGGTGCGCGGCATGGACGCGTTGACAACGGACAGGCTGGAGCGGGCCACGCGCGTGTTATTCGTCGTCAGTACGACAGGCGAGGGCGATGCGCCCGACATGGCCAGCCTGTTCCGCGAGCGTGCCATGCGTGCTCCACTGGCCCTGCATGGCTTGAGCTACGGGATACTGGCACTTGGCGATCGCGACTATGACGATTTCTGCGCTTTCGGCCGCGACCTCGACCAGTGGCTGCATGCCAGTGGCGCCACGCCCCTGTTCGACCGCGTGGAGGTGGACAATGGCGATGAAGGCTCCCTGCGCCATTGGCAACACCACGTGGCACATGTGTCGGGAACGACGGCCATGGCGGACTGGTCGCGCCCGGCTTATCGACGCTGGCGGCTGGCCGAGCGCCGCCTGCTGAACCCGGGGAGCGTGGGCGGACAGTGTTACCACGTCGCGCTGGTTCCGGAAGATGAGTCCGATCTCGCGTGGGAAGCGGGCGACATCGCCGAGATCGGGCCACGCCGCGCTCGTGGCGACGAATCCGTCGTGCCGCAACGCGAATACTCGATCGCGTCGTTACCAGCGGACGGTGCGCTCCACCTTGTCGTACGACAGATGCATGCGGAGGACGGCACGCCGGGGGTCGGTTCCGGCTGGTTGACAGCGCATGCGGCGGTGGGCGATCCGATCGACGTGCGGGTACGCCGGAACGAGGGATTCCATGCGCCGGCTGACGACCGGCCGTTGTTGCTGATCGGTAACGGCACGGGCATCGCCGGCCTGCGCGCCTTGCTCAAGGCGCGTCTGGCGAAGGGTCACTTGCGCAACTGGGTGGTCTACGGGGAACGCCACGCACGCGCGGACCGTCTACATGTGGACGACCTGGAGCGTTGGTACGAGGCCGGTGGCATCGAGCGGCTCGACCTGGTCTGGTCGCGGGAGGCGCGCGGTGCACGTTACGTGCAGGACCGGTTGCGCATCGCCGCCGACGCGTTGCGCCGTTTCGTGGGCGAGGGTGGGGGCGTTTACGTGTGTGGCAGCCTTGCCGGAATGGCGCCAGGCGTGGACAGGGCGCTGCGCGACATCCTGGGTGACGCGGCAGTGAGCGACCTGGGCGCTTCCGGCCGCTACCGCCGCGACGTCTACTGACCGGCGATCAGGTGACGACCAGGCGCACCTTGCCTTCGTACATGCTGTCGAAGCGTAGCGCCGTCAGGTCGGTCACCCATTCGACGTTTTCCGGAATTTCGCCGGGATGGTCGCCCGCGATCGCGATCACCCGGGCACCCGCGGCCAGGCCCGCGTCGATACCCGCCTTCGCATCCTCGAATACGAGGCAGTCCCTCGGGGCCGCGGCCATGCGCGTCGCACCCAGCAGGTAACCCTCGGGATCGGGCTTGCCGTTGGTGACGATCTCGCCGGTGACCATGAGCGGCGGGGGCACGATTCCCGCGGCGCCGAGACGGGCCTTCGCCAGCACGGTATCGGCCGAGGTCACGATCGTCCAGGCTTCGGGCGGCAGGGACGCCAGCAGGTCCGGAGCGCCGGCGATGGGCACGATGCCATCCACATCCTCGACCTCTTCGCGATACAGCCGCTCGTATACGGCGTCGACGTCCATGCCCGGCTTCACGAACATGCGTACGGAATCCAGCATGCGCACCCCGTGCAGGCGCGGCAGCACGTAGTGCCAATCGATGCCGTTCTCGTCGCACCAGCGTTTCCAGATCTTCTCGACCACGACCCGCGAATCGATCAGCGTTCCATCCATGTCGAACAGCAGGGCGCTGGCTTCGATGAGCGTGCCCGTTTCAAGTCGCATGATGCCTCCGGCAGGTGAAAACCCCTCACCATACCGGAGCATCGTCGTCGCGTCAGCGCGCCGCCTTGGCCGCGTGATTGCGAATGGCCTCGGCGAGGATGGCATCCACCTCCTTGGTCGCCTTTCGTGACGCTTCGGCCTGCCGGCGGCCCCATTCGGCCTGGATACTGCCTTGTTCCGCGCGGACCCGGCCGATGTCGGCCATCTTCTGCGCGATGGCTGCCTGCTCCTTGCCGAGGGCGGCGTGGCCGGCGGCGTAGGCGGCGCGATCGGTCGGCCCCCTCGGATCGCTTTCCTGTACCGCCAGTTCGGCTTGTCGCTGGGCGAGCTTGGCCATCTGCTCGTTGAGCACGGCTTGCTCGCGGTCGAGTTCGGCCTGCTTGTCGGCGCTCATCGCGGCACCGTCGGCCGGCTGCGCACTGCGGGCGAAGGCGTCACGGATGCGCTTCACGTACGCGGGGTCCTTCAGTACCCAGGCTTGCTTGCCTTCGCGGTACCAGACGAAGTCGTCGGCGCCGTCGCGTGCGGCTTCCGCCCGGCGGAAGTCGTTGCCACTGCCGTTCATCACATGGATGTCGTCGCTGAAAAAGATGAACGACCGTTCCGGATTGCCGCCTTGCACGGTGGTGATTTCCGTTGGGGGCATCGGTGCCGAAGGGGCCGCCGGCGCCATGGGCGCAGGGGCGGCCATCGGTGCTGGCGGTACTGGCGGGGCTGGTGCCGCCGGTGATGGTCCCGGCGGTGAGGGCGGTGAGGGCGGTGCGGGATGGTAGGTATCCTGCGAGTCGGCGCCACCATCGGCGGCGACGACTCGCCAGGGGATCACGCCCACGACGGCGATGGCGGCGACGAGGCACCAGGTGAGTGCGCGCGGTGGCGCGTCGGTAACTTGGCCGAGCATGTCGAGTCTCCTTTTCAGCGTGCGAAACGTGGGGGATGCGCCCGGCAGGGCATGGTGCGGATGCGGAGCGACGCCGAGACGGAGCAACAGACGTCCATACGTCCGCGGTGCCTGCCGGCCGCGTGAGAGCACCATGGCGTCGCATGCCGCCTCGCGGCAGAGGGCGTATTCGCGGGTGGCCAGATGGACCAGCGGGTGGAAGAAGAACAGGGCCCGTGCAAGGGCCGGCACGCAGCCCAGCAGGAGGTCGCCGCGACGCACGTGGGCCAGTTCGTGCATCAACGCCATTTCCAGCTCCTCGTCGTCGAGCCGGTCGTCGAGCGGCAGCAGGATGGTGGGGTGCCACAAGCCCACCACCTGTGGCGAATCCACTTCCGCGGATACCGCCAGGCGAGGGGAACGGCGCAAGCCGAGTTCACGGGCGCGGCGGGCGCAAAGCGTCTCGACGCGTACATCCTCGTGCGCCATGGCCCGCCGCAACACCGCGGACAGCCTTGCCCAACGCACGGAGGCGACGATCAGTTGCAGCACCACGGCGAGCCCCCATGCGCCGAGCAACACCATGCTCCAGGAGGGTGCTCCCGAAGGCGGCACCATGTCGACGGACATCGTCGCGTCGCCGATCACGGTAGGTGCGGTCAGCAGCACGTCGCGCGCTGGCGCGGCGGCAGGAAGCAGGGGAAGGGCGAATGGCGCAGGGCAGGCGACGCCGATGAGCAGCTGCGCACCGAGCAACCACCAGAGCGCACTGCGTGCCGCCGCGGAAAGGGCGGGGAAGAAACGACACGCCGCGTAGACCACACCGGCGAGCAACAAGGCCTGCACCGAGGCGAACGCCAGGCGCGAAAGCAGGGTATCCAGGAAGGTATCCATCTCAGCGCCCCTTGCGCCGCGACTGCAGCGTACCGACGAGGGCTTCGAGTTCCGCCAGTTCGGCATCGCTGACTTGCCCGCGTTCGGACATCCAGGCGACGAAGGGCGAAACCGAACCCTGTAACGTTCTTTCGACGAAGCGGCCGACGGCGCCGGTCATCACTTCGCCCGCGCCGTTGGTCGCGCTATAGCGGAAGCTGTTGTCGATCTTGCGGCGGGTGAGGTAACCCTTCGCCCGCAGCCGTTCCATCATGGTCAGCACAGTGGACCGTGCGAGCCCGCGGGCTTCGCCGAACCCCGCGCAGACCTCGGCCACGGAACTCTTCGGTGCTTCCTCGATGTACTGCAGGAGGGCTAGCTCCTGGTCACCGATCGTCTTCTTGCTCATGCCGACGCTCCTGACTACAGATGTAGGCAGAGTGCGCTTGACGACAGTTGTAGTCAAGCATGACTTGCGGCAGAGGGTGTGTGGTGGGAGCCGACCCTGTCGGCGATGGGTGCTTGCGATAACCAGGCCCGCTGCCGCGGGATCGCCGACAAGGTCGGCTCCCACCAAAAAAAGCCCCCGCCATAAGCAGGGGCTTTTCGGTTACCTGGTTGAACGCGGTGGACGAACCACCGCGTGGAATCAGGCGGCCGCGTCCTTGAGCTTCTTGAGCGGACGGACCTTGACCTTGACCGAAGCGGGCTTGGCGGCGAACCAGCGCTCTTCACCCGTGAACGGGTCCTTGCCCTTGCGCTTCGGCTTCGCCGCGACGGCAACCGAGGTGATCTTCAGCAGGCCGGGCAGCGTGAACGTGCCAGCGCCCTTCTTGTGGACGGACGCGGAGATCGCGCCTTCCAGCGAGGCCAGAACGGCCTTCACGCTCTTGCTGTCGACGCCACTCTGCTCGACGATGTGCGAGACGAGCGACGACTTCGACAGCGGATCCTTGATTGGCTTGAGGGCGGCCGGCGCCTTCGCAGCCTTGGCGGGAGCCTTGGCAGCGGCCTTCTTCGCCGCCGTTTTGGTGGTCTTGGCCATGGTTATCCTTGTCACTTTGATCGAATGAGGCGGCCGTTCCGGCCGGTGCCCAGCGGGCGACTCACTCTAGCGTTGCTTTCGTCCGCTGAAAATAGGGTCCGCGAAGTTTTTTTGCATTTTGAGCCCTTTTTTTCAGGGGCCGGTTGACGCAATGCGGAAAAGACCCCGCTTCAGATGCCTGCATACCACTCGTAACCGTTGTCTTCCCAGTACCCGCCGTTGCCTTCGCCGATGTCAGCGAAGGAGGCGACCAGTTCGATCCGGCGCAGGTACTTGGCGTGCTTGTAACCGAGCTGCCGTTCCACGCGCAGGCGCAACGGTGCGCCATTGGCCACGGGCAGGTCCCCGCCGTTGAGGCCGTAGGCCAGCAGGGTTTGCGGATGATGCGCCTCGTCCAGGTCGATGCTCTCGTAGTAGGCCGTGTCTTCCTCGTAGTTGTCGAAGCAATGGAAGACGACGTAGCGGGCGCCTGGCTTCGCGCCGACATGATCGAGCACGGAAGCCAGAGGCGTGCCGGTCCATTTGCCGATAACGCTCCAGCCCTCGACGCAGTCGTGGCGGGTGATCTGCGTGCGCGTGCCAAGGTCCTTCAGGTCCTCGATAGAGAGGCGTGAAGGGCGCTCGACCAGGCCATCCACCTCGAGGCGATAATCGGCGAAGCCGTTGCGCAGGAGCGCCTGGTACGCCGGCGTGTCGGGCAGGATGCTCCCATTGGGCTTGAATACCGGCGAGATATCGGCCTCCGTATATTCCTTGGCCAGGGCTTGCGAGGGCGAAAGAAAACGCTGGACGCGTCGGGTCACCGCTTCGGCGGATTCCAGTACCTTCGCGCCGGTTTCACTTTCCGAGATGCGGTCGCAACCGGTCAGCACGGCGCTTCCCAGGGCGAGCACGGTGTTGCGCAGGAATGCCCGGCGATCAGTCATGGCGGGTCTCCCGCCGTTCGTCGCGAATCCGGTACCAGCCAGTGATCATCCCGCGCAACTGGTTCAGCGGGCCGTTCACCAGCACCTCGAAGACGTGCACGAACACGAAGGCTACGAAGGCCGTGGCGATGATGAAATGGATCGTTCGTGCGGACTGCCGACCGCCTACGGCATCGACCAGCCAGTGCAGCACCGCATCCATGCGCGGCGACATGGCGATGCCCATCAGCACGATGCCCCCGCCGAAGACGAAGATCGCCAGCAGGTAGGCCAGTCGCTGGAGCACGTTGTATCGAATGGCTTCCTCGCCTTGTGGATGGCGGAACCGCAGGTGGTCCACGATCGAACGGCCGAGACCACGCCAGTCGGCACGCGTGGGGACAAGGTCGCGGGTGAGGTGCCGGCTGACCACCGACCAGACGACGTAGGCGATGCCATTGGCGACGAACAGCCACGCGAAGAAAAAGTGCCAACGCCGGCCCATCGCGAGCCACCCTGGCCCCGGAATGGTCGCCCAGGCGGGAAAGCCGCGGGCGGTCCATTCGCCGTCGACCTTCGATGCGCCGAGGACACCCGTGGTATCGAATGCATGCGTGCCGATGCGTGTGGTTCCGCGCGGGTTTCCCTGCGCATCCTGACCGCCTTCGAGGGCGAGCACGGCCTTGCCGGGATCGGAACGGTTGCCCCAGTACAGTGCGGGATGGGCGTTGAATATCTGTAGGCCGCTACCGAGCAGCACGCAGAGGCATACCACGTTGATCCAGTGCATCACGCGCACCGGCCAGCGGTGGCGGTAAACGAGGCGGGTAACGGTCATGGCGGGTTCCCCGGACGGGTAGTCCGGAGTATGACCGGGGAAAGGCCTGATTTCTTGCAGCCGATACGCGAGTCAGCGCTGCGGGTCGTCCAGCAGTCCGGCGGCCGTGGCCCGGGCCACGGCCGCTTCGTCATCGAGGTCTTCGCCAAGCTCGTCGGCGCGAACGGCATGCGGCGGAACCTGCGCCCAGAGATGCCGGAATCCCATGTCACCGGCAAGTACCCGCGCGCGCGTCAGGGTCGAGGCGCGGAGGACGGCTGGGATACCCAGCGCTTCGCCATACGCGCTGACGGTATCGCGGCTATCGTCGTGTGCCGCGAGCAGCGCGTCGAAGTGTGAGGCCACCAGGGCAGGCTGGTCGACGACCGACAGCAGGACCGGCAGGTCACGATCATGCAGCACGCGCGCCGCCAAGTGCAGGGACGATGCCATGCCGGTCGTCCAGGCGGGATTGACGATGATTTCCACATCGCACGGAGCCAGCGCCGCGGTGACGACATCCTGGTAGGCACCGACGATCACCAGCGTCCGCGATGGCCGCGTACCCAGCGCGAGCCGCGCCACGCGAGCGACGAGCGGCTCGCCGCCTACCGTCAGCAGTTGTTTGGGGCGGCCAAGGCGGCGGCTGCCACCCGCGGCCAGGACCACGGCGTCGTGCGCCATCGTCACGCCTGGCGAGCGCGATCGCGCTGGCAGACCTGGGCGATGATCGAAAACGCGATGCCGTGCGGCGTCTGCGCGCCGATGGGCAGTCCCGCCGGCAGGTTGAGGCGGTGCAGGTCGTGCTCGCCCACGCCATCGTCCTTCAACCGCTGGACACGCGAGGCGATCTTGTTCCGGCTGCCCAGCACGCCTACCGCGAAAGCCGGAGACCGAAGCGCGTGGACCGCCACGGTGTGATCCACCTCGGCGTCGTGACTGAGGGAATAGATGGCGGTCCGTTCGTCCACGGCCAGGTCGGCCAGCGCCACCGGCAGCGAGCGGGCATCGTAACCGGCGAGTGTGACGCCCTCTGGCGGCCGCGCCGGGCCATGTGGCCGAAGCAGCACGACTTCGATGCCGACGAAGGGTGCGAGTGTCGCCACCGCCAGTGTGACCGGATCGCCACCGACGGCGACCAGTCGCAGCGGTGGCCGGTGCACGGTCGCATAAGTGCCCGCATCGCCGGTGTGGACGCCGTCTTCGACGCGCCAGGCGCCGTCGGAAGCATCGCTCAGGACGGTGACCGTGCGCCGCGCGCGGCGGGCCAGCCCGAGCGAATTAACGTACGCGGAGGGTTCACGCAGTTCACGAACGAAGATACCGATGCGGCCGCCGCAACTCAGCTGGATGTCGATGACCGGGCTGCCGACGCCGTAATCGAGCAGGCGGGGGCGGCCATCCGCCAGGACCATGGCGGCCTCGCTGGCCACGGCGGCTTCCACGCAGCCGCCGGAGACGTAGCCAGCCACACGGCCATCCGCTGCGATGGCCATTTCGCTGCCCGGCGGGCGCGGCGACGGGCCGTCGATGCTTACCAGGGTGGCGAGGGCGACCCGCCCGGCACGCGCGAATTCGCGCAGCGGCGGCAGCAGGTCCTCCACGAGGGCATAGTCGGGCCACTCGGGCCATGCGGCTGCGACGAAGGGATGCAAGGCGCTCATGGGCGAAGTCTGGCACGATTGGGTACGAAGGTCGCGACCGGGCCGGAACACCCGTCTCACGATCACTATGCTTTGCTAAGGCGACCATGTCACCACTCATCGACCGTCACGGACGTACCAAGCGCAAGCTGCGGATATCGTTGACCGACCGCTGCAACTTCCGCTGCACGTACTGCATGCCGGAACATCCGGACTGGCTGCCCCGCGCCAGCCTGCTCGGACGCGGCGAGATCGTGCGTCTGGCCGGCTTGTTCGTGGACCACGGCATCGACCAGATCCGACTGACCGGCGGCGAACCGCTGCTGCGCCGTGACCTCTCCGAATGCGTACGGGAAATTAGCGCGCTCCGCGCACGCGGGCTCGCGCGCCTGTCGATGACCACCAATGCCTCGCGCATCGCGCCCAAGGCACGCGAACTGGTGGAAGCGGGTATCGACGATTTCAACGTGAGCCTCGACGCGATCGATCCGGACACCTTTCGCCGCCTGACCCGGCGCGAGATCGCGCCGGTGCTGGACGGCATCGACGCACTGGTGGATGCGGGGGCGAAGGTGAAGCTCAACGCCGTGGTCATTCGGGGCGACAACGAGAAGGACGTCGTGCCCCTGCTCGAGTGGGCGATGGCGCGAGGACTGCCGTTGCGCTTCATCGAGTACATGCCGCTGGATGCGCCGGGCCACTGGAAGCGCGACGCCGTGGTTTCCGAGGCCGAGATGCTCGCGGCCATCGGTGAACGGCACCATGTGGAAAGCGTGCCGCGCAGCCACGATCCGGCCACGCCCTATGTCGTCGACGGACGGTATCCGCTAGGCATTATTTCCACGGTATCCAATCCGTTCTGTTCCACCTGCGACCGGCTGCGCATCACCGCCACCGGCGAGTTGTTCACCTGCCTGTTCTCTCCGATTGGCACCCCGCTAGGCGCACGCCTGCGCGAAGGCCTGGATGACGAGGCGCTGGCCGCGCAGGTCGCGCGGGCCGTATGGCTGAAGGATGCGGGCTATGCCTCGCGGCCCGGGCCGGTCGACCGGCCCCTGACCATGCATGCCATGGGTGGCTGAACTTCCGTATTCCAGGGATATCCATGAAACCGATCGTCTTTGAACTTTTCGCCAACCTCGAACGGCTGGCCGGGGCCAACGAATGCCGTGTCGATGCCGGCGAGGAGACCGTCACCGTGGCCGACGCATTGGCCGTGCTGGCCGAACAGCGACCGGAGCTTGCCGGTTCGCTCGAGCGTTGCGCCTGCGTCTCCGGCGACACCATCGTCCGCCGCGCCGATCCCCTTCCGGCCGACCGCCGGATCGCCCTGTTGCCGCCCGTGGCTGGAGGTTGAACATGTATGAGGTTCTTTCGCACACCGCCGTCGCCGTCGAGCCCTTGCTGGAACTGGATGCCCACCCGGAATGCGGCGGGCTGGCGCTCTTCGTCGGCACGGTGCGCGACCACCATGAGGGACGGCAGGTGCATCACCTGAAGTACACGGCGCACGAGCCGCTGGCCGCGAAGGTGATTCGCGACGTCGAGCACGCAACGCGCGAGCGCTACGGGGTACCGTATGTGCGAATCGTCCATCGGCTGGGCGATCTTTCCATCGGCGATGTCGCGATCGCCTGCGTGGTCCGTGCCCCGCATCGCGCGGAAGCATTCGACGCCTGCCGTTATGCGGTGGATGCGGTGAAGCATGGTGCGCCGATCTGGAAGGAAGAGTTCTACGCCGACGGAAGCAGCGCTTTCGTGGAGGGCTGTTGCATCCGCGACGACCTCGACGCACCGGCCGCTACGCCGCATCGCCACCATTCGCACACGAGCCACGGATGAAAGACGTCAGCCAGAAGCCGGACTCCCTGCGCGTCGCGCGCGCCACCGCCACCCTCCATGCCCCTGCCGCCTGCATCGACCTGTTGCGCAGTGGCCAGACCGAGAAGGGCGACCCGCTGAAGACGGCGCGTGTCGCCGGCATACTCGCCGCCAAGCGCACCGATGAACTCATTCCGCTGTGCCACCCGTTGCCGATCCACCGGGCGGACGTGCATTACGAACTGGCCGATACCTTCGTGCGCGTGATCGCTGAAGTGCAGACCATCGGCCCCACCGGGGTCGAGATGGAAGCACTCACGGCGGCCAGTCTCGCGGCGCTCACGATCTACGACATGCTCAAGCCCTATGCCGAGCCTGACGAGCTGCATATCGAGGATTGCCGTCTCGAGCGCAAGACCGGCGGTAAATCCCACTACAGGCGCGCATTGGATACGCCGCGCAGTGCCGCGGTAGTCGTGTTGTCCGATACGGTGGCCAGTGGTGCCAAGCCGGATACGGCAGGAGCGCACGTGCGCGACGCGCTGATCGAGGCAAACTTCGCGCCGGTCGAGTACGCGGTGATCGCCGATGACGCGGACGTGCTTGCCGACCTTTTGCGTTCGCTGGTGGACGGCGGCGTAGCGCTCGTCGTCACCGTCGGCGGGACGGGACTCGGCCCCCGCGATATCACCGTGGACACGGTCCGGCCCATGCTCGACGTGGAGATCCCCGGCATCATGGAAGCCGCGCGGGCCTTCGGCCAGAAGCGCATGCCCTTCGCCATGCTTTCGCGTGGTGTTGCCGGATACGCGAGCGATACGCTGATCGTCACCTTCCCGGGGAGCCGTGGGGGCGCGAGCGAGTCGCTGGCGGCAACCTTGCCCGGCCTGGTCCACCTGCTGGAGACCGGGCGTGCGGGTGGCAGGCATCCCGGCGGCTACGGCGAAGCCCACTGACATGGCGCTGTTGCCGATCGAACAGGCGCTCGACCATTACCGTACCGCCGTGCGTGCCTTGCCGACGCACCGGGTTCCCCTGGAACTGGCGCTCGGCGCGGTGCTGGCTGAATCGCCGACGGCGCGCATCGCGCTGCCGCGCTTCACCCAGAGCGCCGTGGACGGCTATGCGTTGCGAGCCGAAGACGGACTGGCACCTCTGGCGCTCATTGGCACGGCTGCCGCTGGCAACCCCGCGACGGTGACCGTCGGGCCGGGGCAGGCCGTGCGCATTCTTACCGGCGGCATGCTGCCCGATGGCGCGAACGCCGTGGCCCGGCAGGAAATCGTCGAGCGCACGGGCGAGTGCATCGTGCTGCGCGAGCGCGTGCGCCCGGGGGAGGCCATCCGCCATGAGGGCGAGGAACTCCGTGCCGGCACCATCATCGCCAGGTCGGGACAACGGGTCACCGCCGGACTGCTCGCGGCCTTGGCCATGGCGGGCATCGATTCGCTCGAAGTGCATCGGCGACCGCGCGTGGCGGTGCTGGTCACCGGTGACGAAGTGGTGCGCGTGGGCGAACCGCTTGGCCCCGGCCAGGTCTATGACGCCAACGGACCGCTACTGCGCGCATGGTTCGTCGAACACGGTTATGGCGAGCCCGTGGTGGCCTATGTCCGCGACGATGAGAGCGCGCTCGAAGAGGCCATGAGCGCCGCCCTCGACAGCGCGGACCTCGTCGTCACCAGCGGTGGCGTCTCCGTCGGCGATCGTGATTTCATCCCCGCCGTCGCCGATCGACTCGGTGTGCGCAAAGTGTTCTGGAAGGTAGCGCAAAAACCCGGTAAACCGCTGTGGTTTGGCATGCGCGACGGCAAGGCGCTGCTCGGGATGCCGGGCAACCCGGCAGCCGTGCTGGTCTGCCTTGCGGTGCATGCGCGTGCCGTGCTGGCCCGGCTCGAGGGCGAGGATGGCACACAGCCGGCATGGCGCAGCGGCGTGCTCAAGACGGACGTCGAAGCGGACTCCGAGCGTGACAGGCTGCTTCGCATGCGCCTGGACATGGTCGACGGCGTCGCCACACTGGAACTGCTGCCGCGCCAGGACTCGCACATGCTGAGCAACCTGGCGTCGGCGCACGCGCTGGTCTGGCTGCCGTCGCGAACGACGGCGTTCGCGACAGGTGAACGCGTGGCTTGGCTGTCTATCTAGCGCCGTCGCTGGACGCTCTGGTGGGAGCCGACCCTCTGGCCGAAGCGAGCCCCTGGTGGGAGCCGGTTTCCCCACCGGAATTGGCTCTCCCACCAGAGCCAGGCTTGTCTTACCAGGCCTTCACGTCCGACACGACCACGGTGTAGTCCTGCATGTCCGGCGAATAGCGGAACAGGCGGCCCAGGTCGAAATCGACGCTCTTGCCCGGTTCGATGTTGGAGGTGCCGGCCGGCCAACCCTGCTTGCTGGCGACGACCTTGCCGGACGCGTCTTTCGCGTCGATGCGGATCTGCGCGGCGGCGGCTTCGCCGCACTTGTTGACGAGGTTGCCCTTCATGCTGAAACGCGGTTGGCCGGAGCCCTGCTGCAGCTTGACGGCGAAACCGTCGATGGTGAAATCCTTGGCGGCACAGGCGGCGTGGGCGGACAACGGGGCGGCGACGAACAGTGCGACGACGATGGCGATCTTCTTCATGGGTGGTACCTGTCGATAGGGGATAGGTGCACACCCTCGGGAGAGGGCGTTAGCCCTCGTATCGGCAGGTTCCGGCGCGACTTTAGGATTTTTCCGACGAGGCCGGCGTGGCTCAGGCCGACTCGAAGAGATCCCCGCTGACCTCGGCCAGCTCCGGGTACCAGCGCTTCACCGGGGCGAAGCTGCGCCTATGCACTTCGCAGGGACCGAGCCTGTCCAGGGCATCGAGGTGCTCGGGCACGGCATAGCCCTTGTGCCTGGAGAAGCCATAACCCGGATGCAGCGCGTCCAGCGCGTGCATGTGCCGGTCGCGACTCACCTTCGCGAGGATCGAGGCGGCGCTGATCGCCGGTTCCGTGGCGTCGCCGCCGATCACGGCGCGGCCTTCGCAGGGCAGCGAACGCGGCAGGCGGTTGCCGTCGACCAGGGCCAGGTGCGGACTGAGCGACAGGCCCATGAGCGATCGGGTCATGCCCACCATCGTCGCCTGGAAGATATTGATCCGGTCGATTTCCTGGTGGTCGACGAAGACCACGCAGTAGGCGAGGGCACGCTCGACGATCCGGCTGTAGAGCTTCTCGCGCACGTCCTCGGTCAATTGCTTGGAGTCGTTGAGGCCGCGGATCGGGCGGGCGGGATCGAGGATGACCGCGGCGACCACCACAGGCCCGGCAAGCGGTCCTCGCCCGGCCTCGTCCACCCCGGCGACGACGAGATCGCGGGCGAGCTGGGAGGTGACGTTGCGCTTGCGTGGCATGGACGGAAGCCTAGTGCGCGGTGGGCGTGACGGGCAAGCCGGGTGCCGCCACCAGGTCGGCCACGGCGTCCGCGGCGTGGTCGGCCGCGCGGCCTTCGAGGCCTCCGCGCAGTTCCTGGTGCAGGTACTCGAAGGCCGCCACGATAGCGCCGCGGCGTTCGCTGTCGCCCAGCAGTTCCAGGGTGGCCTGGGCGAGGTTTTCCGCCGTGCAGTCGTCCTGCATGAATTCCGGCACCAGGAGGTCACGGCCCAGGCCGCAGGCACGGGCGAGAATGTTGGGCAGACTGTAAACATCTGTCTTCAGCATGCGCAGCATCCGCGCGATGCGATAGCTGGTCGGTGAGACCCGGTAGCCGACCACCATCGGCCGCTTGGCCAGCATGGCTTCCAGAGTGGCGGTGCCCGAGGCGAGCAGTACGGCATCGGCGGCGAGCATGGCCTCGTGAGCCTGACCGTTTGTCAGCAGGGGCGGCGTGCCCGGAAAATCGTGCAGGAGTTCGGTGAGCCGTGCATGCACGCGCTCGTTGGCTGCCGGAACGACGATGCGCAATGCCGGCATGACCGATGCGATGCGCCGTGCGGCTTCGATGAAGATGGCACCCACGCGCTCGATCTCGCTTGGACGGCTGCCGGGCAGGACGGCGAGCACGGGCGCGTCGTGGGGAAGGCCAAGCGTGTCGCGCGCGCCGTCACGATCGGCCACCATCGGAAAGCGGTCGGCGAGGGGATGGCCGACGAAGCGCGCGTCGACGCCATGCTTCGCGTAGATCGGGGGCTCCATCGGGAACAGGCAGAGCACGCGCTCCGCCGAGTGGCCGATCTTCTCGGCGCGTTTTTCGCGCCATGCCCATACGGAGGGGCTGACATAGTGGGCAGTGACCAGGCCGGCGGCCTTGAGCTTGCGCTCCACGCCGAGGGTGAAGTCGGGTGCATCGATGCCGATGGTGAGGGTGGGTTTCGCGGCGAATAGCTTGGCTAGCAGTTCCCGGCGCAGGCGGAGCAGCCGTGGCAGGTGCTTCACGACTTCGGCGAAACCCATCACCGACAGTTCGCGGATGTCATACCAGGATTCGAAGCCACGGGCGAGCATGCGCGGGCCGCCGATACCGACGAAGCGGGCGCCCGGAAAGCGCGCCCGCAACGCATCGATGAGATCGGCGCCGAGCTGGTCGCCGGAGTCCTCGCCCGCGATGAGCGCGATCAGCGGTGTTTCGGTCGAAGGGCTGCTCTGCTGCATGGTGTGCGTTTCCCGCAGCGGATGTCAGCGGGCGAGCGAACGCTCGCTGCGGTCGATGAACTCGAGCATCTGGCGCACGTCTTCGCTGGTCTCGGCCTGGGCAAGCAACTGCTCGCGTGCCTCGGCCAAGGGCAGGCCGGCCATGTACAGCGTGCGGTAGGCGCGTTTGATCGCCGCGATGCGCGTGGTGTCGAAGCCGCGGCGCTTGAGCCCTTCGCTGTTGATGCCGCGCGGCCGGCCACGCGTCTCGTTGGCCATCATCACGAATGGCGGTACATCCGACCCCACCAGGCAGCCCATGCCGATGAAGGCATGCGCCCCCACCTTGCAGAACTGGTGCACGCCCGAATAGCCGGAAAGGATCGTCCAGTCGCCGATCTCCGCATGTCCAGCCAGCGCCGAATAGTTGGAAAACACCACATGATTGCCCACCTGGCAATCGTGCGCGATGTGCACGTAGGCCAGCAGCCAGTTGTCGTTGCCGATCCGGGTGATGCCGCCACCGTCGCCGGTGCCTCGATTGATCGTGACGAACTCGCGGATGAGGTTGCGGTCGCCGATGACGACCTCGGTACGCTCGCCCTGCCACTTCTTGTCCTGCGGCGGGCCGCCGATGGAAGCGAACTGCGATATGCGGTTGTCGCGGCCGATGATGGTCGGACCTTCGATCACCACGTGCGGGCCGACGGTCGTGCCCTCGCCGATGACCACATCCGCGCCGACGATGCTGTACGCACCGATGGCGACGTTGTCCGCGATGCGGGCGGACGGATCGATCTGCGCGGTGGGATGGATCATTTGTCGCTCCTTGCGGCGCACATCAGTTCGCAGCAGGCGACCACTTTGCCGTCGACCAGGGCCTTGGCTTCGAACAGGCCCATCCCACGGATGAGGCGCTTGAGCGAGACCTCCATGCGCAGCTGGTCGCCGGGCGCCACGACTGCGGAGAAGCGTGCGTTGTCGACCTTGACCAGGTAGAACAGCGGGCTGCCGGCGTTCCCATCGATCTGGCTTGTGATCTGGGTCAACAGGCCGGCGGTCTGGGCCATGGCCTCGACGATCAACACGCCCGGCATCACCGGGTGGCCGGGGAAGTGGCCCTGGAAGAACGGCTCGTTGATGCTGACGTTCTTGATCGCGGTGATGCACTTGCCGGGTTCGATCTCGATCACCCTGTCCACCAGCAGGAACGGGTAGCGGTGCGGCAGGAGCCGCTGGATCTGCTCCACGTCGACAGGGAGAGTCACGGCAGCTTTCATTTCGGTCATTGCCCTTTATCCTTTTCCAGCGCCGCCAGGCGGCGCGCGTACTCGTCGAGATGTTTCATGCGCGCCGCGTTGCGCCGCCACAGGCGGTTTTCCTGCAGCGGGGAGCCTGACGAGTATTCGCCGGGTTCCCTGATCGATGCCGTCACGAGGCTTTTCGCCGTGATGGTAACCCGGTCGGCCAGTTCGAGGTGGCCGAGGACGCCCGCATTGCCGCCGATGAGGCAGTAGCGGCCGATCTTCGCGCTGCCTGCCACCGCCGAGCAACCGGCCATGGCGGTATGTGCGCCGATATGCACGTTGTGGGCGATCTGGATCTGGTTGTCCAGGCGCACGTCTTCCTCGAGCACCGTGTCTTCCAGGGCGCCGCGGTCGATGGTGGTGTTGGCGCCGATTTCGCAGTCATTTCCGATGCGCACGCCGCCAAGCTGTGGCAGCTTCACCCAATGATCGCGGTCGAAGGCGATGCCGAAGCCGTCAGAGCCGATCACGGCGCCGGGATGGACCAGTACGCGCTCGCCCAGGGTCACGCGGATCACCAGGGTGACGCGGGCGACCAGGCGGCTGCCGGCCCCGACGACGCAGCCGGGCCCGACCGAGCAATGCGGGCCCAGGACCACGCCTTCCTCGATCACCGCGCCGTCCTCGATCACGCAGCAGGGGCCGACGCTGGCGGTGGGATGGATGCGGGCAGACGGTGAGACCACGGCGCTGACATGGATGCCGTGCGGTGCCGCCGCATGTTTCTCGAAGAGCGCGGCGATCTTCGCATAGGCGACGTAGGGATCTTTCGCCACCAGCGCGGCACCCTTGCGCAGGGGCAGGGCGTCGGCGCCAAGTACCACGATGCCCGCCTGCGATTCGGCCAGCTGGGAGGTGTACTTGGGGTTCGACAGGAAGGTGAACTGGTTCGGGGTCGCCGCCGACAAGGTGCCGACGCCGTCCACGACGGTGGCCGGGTCGCCATGCGCTTCGAGCTCGAAGCGGGCGGCCAGTTCGGCCAGGGTGAATTGCGGATTCCCGCTCACGGAACGCTCCCAAAAGAAAAGGGGTGGCGCTTGGCCACCCCCATGATTCTACAGGGTCTTCGCTGGAGACCGCGGTTAGAACGTATTGCCGAAGGTGAACTGGATGCGTTCGACGAAGCGGCTGTCGGCATCCTTCTTACGGAACGGTACGGCGAAGTTGATGATCAACGGGCCGATCGGCGCCTGCCACTGCAGCGACAGGCCCGTGGAAGCACGCAGTTCGCTGGCGTCGAAGGAGCCGTAGTCCTTGTAGACGTTACCGACGTCGACGAACCAGGAGACACGTGCCGTGTTCACGTCCTTCAGGAAGGGCAGGGGCAGGAACATCTGCGCCGTACCCAGTACCTTGAACGCGCCACCGACCGGCTGGCCGTAGCTGTAGTAGCCGCCCGTGCACTGGCCCTTGCTGTTCGGCACCGAGGTTGTGCTGCCGCCGTCGCACAAGCGCGGGCCGAGGGTGTTGTCCTGGAAGCCGCGCACGTCGCGCACGCCGCCGGCGTAGTAGTTCTCCCAGAACGGGAACTCCACCTTGTCGCCCTTGCTGTAGAGCTTCGCGCCACGGGTACCGTCGGCATTGATGGCGTAGCCGTCGTTGTCGTAGGTCTGGCCGTAGGTCTTGCCGTACCCGATCTGTCCGTCGAGGTAGAGCACGAAGCCCTTGCCGACCGGCCAATAGTGGTTGGCTTCGCCGAACAGCTTGTAGAACTGCACGGTGGAGCCCGGCAGCGCGCCCGAGATCGAGGCCGTCAGCTGGCCGCCGCGGGTCGGGGCCCAGTAGCTGTTACGGGTGTCGTGGGTGTAGCCCAGGCTGGACGTCCACGAATGGATCGTCTTGTTACCCAGGGCGTTCTGGTATGCCACCAGCTGCTGCGGCGTGTAGAACGAGGTGTTGATGAGGTTGGAGCTGACACCGAGGCTGGTCGACACCGAATCGAAGTCGGTGATGGGGATCGACAGCGTCGTCTCGAACGACTTCGTGCTGTAGGTGTAGTTCGCCAGATCGGTATCGCCGTAATCCAGCTTGCTGTAGCCCAGGTTGTAGCCGATCTGCACGCCGGAGTCGGTCAGGTACGGGTTGGTGTAGCTGGCATTGACGCGCTTGTAGTACGTGCTGGTTTCAGCGCCGATCGAGAAGCGGTCGCCGGTACCCAGGAAGTTGTTCTGCGAGACCGAGGCCGACAGGATGATGCCGGAGTACTGCGAGTAGCCGACGCCGAACATCAACGAACCGGCGGACTGTTCCTCGACCTTCGCGGTGAGATCGACCTGGTCGACGGTGCCGGGGACCAGCGCCTTGTCGATATCCACGGTCTTGAAATAGCCCAGGCGCTGCAGGCGGGTCTTCGAACGGTCGATCGCGCCCTGCGAATACCATGCGCCTTCGAGCTGGCGCATCTCGCGACGCAGCACTTCGTCTTCCGTGCGGGTGTTGCCCTGGAAGACCACGCGGCGGACATACACGCGCTTGCCCGGCTCGATGAAGAGCGTGAGATCGGCGGTGCGCTTGTCCTTGTCGAGCTTCGGAATCGGCGTGACCTTGGCGAAGGCGTAGCCGATGTTGGCGAGGATGCCCTTGATCGCGTCGGTGCTGGCCTCGATGGCGCCACGGTTGAAGGTGTCGCCCTTGTGGATGAAGACCAGCTTGCGCAGGGTGTCTTCCGGCAGGATCAGTTCGCCGAGCAGCTTCACGTCGGAGACGGTATAGACCTCGCCTTCCTTGACGCTGGCGTCCACGTACATGGCGCGCTTGTCCGGGCTGATGGCCACCTGCGTGGAATCGATGCCGAAGTCGGCGTAGCCGCGGTTCATGTAGTAGTTGCTGAGCTTTTCCAGGTCACCCGAAAGCTTCTCGCGCGAGTACTGATCGTCCTTGGAATACCAGGACAGCCAGTTCGTGGTGTTGGACTCGAAGCCTTTGCGGATGTCCTTGTCGGCGAAGGCCTTGTTACCGACGACGTTGATCTCCTTGATCTTCGCCGCCTTGCCTTCGCGGATCTCGATGTCGATCGCCACGCGGTTGCGGTCGAGGCGGGTGACGTGCGGATCGACCGAGACGTTGTACTTGCCGCGGTTGTAGTACTGGCGGATCAGTTCCTGCTGCACGCGGTCGAGCGACAGGCGGTCGAAGGTCTCGCCTTCGGCCAGGCCGATTTCCTTCAGGCCCTTGCGCAGGTCGTCTTCCTTGATGTCCTTGTTGCCGCGCAGCGTGAGCTTGGCGATGGCCGGGCGCTCGACGACCTTGATCACCAGGATGTCGCCCTGGCGGTCGAGTTCGACGTCGCTGAAGAACTTGGTTTGGTAAAGGGCGCGAATGGCGGCTTGCGCCTTGTCGTCGCTCAGGGTTTCACCCTTCTCGATCGGAAGGTAGCTCAGCACCGTGCCTTGCGCGATGCGCGTGAGGCCGTCGATGCGGATGTCGGAAACGACGAACGGCTCGAAGGCAAGCGCATTGGCGGACAGGGAGGCAAGCAAGATCAGGGCGGCGATACGCTTCATCGTCGATTCCGTTGGGTTAATTCCAGCCGACGGCGGACGAGGCCGGCGACCGAAGAGGAGCACGCGCAGGACTCATGCCCTGCGTCGTTCGGCGCAGGACGCGCGAGCGTCCATAGCCTGGGTGATACGGTGAGTGGGTTCCCCGCAACGCGTGGATCCCCGTCACGAGACGAGCATTCGCTGGATGTCGTTGAAGAACGCCAGCCCCATCAACGTGAACAAGAGGACGATACCCACGTACTGGCCGGCGATCATGGTGCGTTCGCTGACCGGGCTGCCTTTGATCAACTCGATAAGGTAATACAGCAGGTGTCCACCGTCCAAGACCGGGATGGGCAGGAGGTTCAAGATCGCGAGGCTCAGGGACACCAGAGCGAGGAAGTTCAGGAACCAGCCAAGGCCGCGATTGGCGGAATCGTTGGCGACCTGGGCGATGCCGATGACACCGGAGAGGTTCTTGGTGGAGGCCTCGCCGGAGAGCATCTTGCCGATCAGGTTGAAGGTGGAGGCCGTGCCTGTCCACGTGGCCCGCAGTGATTCGCTGAAGGCGCGTACGGGCCCGTAGCGGAGCGTGGCTTCCTCCATGGGACGGGGCGCCACGCCGACCAGCCAGCGGGTGGGCTGGCCCTGCTCGGACTTCATCCGGGCGGTGATATCGAACGTCTTCGGCTGACCATCACGCTGGACGGTGACGGCGATTTTTGGCGATATCGCGGCCTGCTCCGGCACCAGCTTGGTGAAGTCGCCGAAGTCCGATACCGGCTTGCCGTTGACGGCGAGGATGCGGTCGCCGACGCGCATGCCGGCGAGGGAAGCGGGATCCCCGGGAACCACCTGGCCGATGACGGCGGGCAATTGCAGCCCCAGGCCGAGCTGGGTGAACCGCTTGCCGATGTCGCCGTTGGCGTCGAGGTTCTGCAAGGGCAGCACGACGTCGCGCTGGGTGCCATCGGCACCGGTGACCCGCACCGGGAGGGGATCGTTGCCGAGCAGGCCATTGGCCAGCACTTCGGTGGCATCGCTCCAGTTGCCCACCGGATCGCCGTTCATGGCGACGATGCGGTCGCCCGGGCGTATGCCGGCCACGGCGGCGACACTGCCGGGCTGGGCGGTGATCACGGGGGCCACGTCCGGCTTGCCGACCATGTACATCGCCCAGAACGCGGCGATGGTGAAAATCAGATTGAAGGCGGGGCCGGCCGCCACGATGGCGATGCGTTTCCAGACCGACTTGCCGGTGAATTCCTCGTCGCGCTGGGCCGGCGAGACGTCGCCTTCGCGGGCGTCCAGCATCTTGACGTAGCCGCCGAGGGGAATCGCGGCGATCTGGTATTCCGTGCCGTCCTTCGCCACGCGGCGCCACAGCGGGCGGCCGAAACCGACCGAAAAGCGCAGCACGCGCACGCCACAGCGGCGCGCGACCCAGTAGTGGCCGAATTCGTGGAAGGTCACCAGCACGCCGAGCGTAACCAGCAGCCAGAACACGGAACCTAGGACAGGACTCATCGGAGAGGGAAGGTCTCGAATAAAAAACGTTTGGGTGGAGCGAGTTTAGCAGTAAGCGCGGTGAAGCACGTCCCGGGTCACCCTGCGTGCTTCGGCGTCTCGTTCCACAAGGGACTGGACATCGACCACGGGTTCGGCCGGCAGTTCCTCAAGTACCCTTTCGACGAGCTCGGCAATACCGAGGAAGGGGAGGGTTCCGGCCAGGAAGGCCTCCACGGCCACCTCGTTGGCGGCGTTGAGGATGGCCGTGGCGTCGCCGCCGGTACGCAGGGCGGCGAACGCCAGGGCGAGGCAGCGGAAGGTTTCGGTATCGGGCTGCTCGAAGTCGAGACGGGCGTGGGCGGCGAGGTCCAGCGGTGCCACGCCCGCCTCGATCCGCTCCGGCCAGGCCAGCGCGCAGGCGATGGCCGTCCGCATGTCGGGGTTGCCCAGCTGGGCCAGCATGGAGCCGTCGAGGTAGTCGACCATCGAGTGGACCAGGCTCTGCGGATGCACCACCACGTCGATCGAGTCCACCGGTGCGGCGAACAGGTGGTGGGCCTCGATCACTTCCAGGCCCTTGTTCATCAGCGTGGCCGAGTCGACCGAGATCTTCCGGCCCATGGACCACTTGGGATGGGCGCAGGCCTCATCCGGCGTGACCGCACCGAGGTCCGCACGCGTGCGGCCGCGGAACGGGCCACCCGAGGCGGTGAGGACGATCCGGCGAACGCCTGAGCGATGCAGGTCGGGCCGGCCGCCCGGCAGGCACTGGAAGATGGCGTTGTGTTCGGAGTCGATGGGGATGAGGTCGCCACCGCCCTGGCGCAGCGCCTCGAGCAGCAAGGCCCCACCCATCACGATGGATTCCTTGTTGGCCAGCAGCAAGCGCTTGCCCGAGCGTGCGGCGGCCAGGGTCGAATCGAGCCCCGCCGCGCCGACGATCGCAGCCACGACCGTGTCGCACAACGGTCCCGCGGCGGCTTGGGTAACGGCTTCGTGCCCCGAGGCGACTTCGCAGCGCACGCCGGCCGCGGCCAGCCGACGGGCCAGATCCGCTTCCATCGAGGGGTCGGCCACGATGGCGAGGTCGGGCCGGAAGCGCTCGCACAGTTTGGCCAGCGAGGCGGTATCGCGGTTGGCCGCCAGCACGGCGGCGCGGAAGCGACCCGGATGGCGGGCGATGACGTCGAGCGTGCTGCCGCCGATGGAGCCGGTGGCGCCGAGGACGGCGACCTGGCGTATACCCATGGTTCAGAGCCCCAGCAGCAGCTTGCCGGCGGCGAACACCGGCAGCGCGGCGAAGACGCTGTCGAGACGATCCAGGAGTCCGCCGTGGCCGGGGAACAGGTCACCGGAATCCTTCACCTCGGCATGGCGCTTCATGAGGCTTTCGAAGAGGTCGCCGACCACCGCGATCGCCACGGTGACCACGCCCAGTGCCGCCAGGCCGACCAGTTGCCAGCCTTCGCGCACGCCGAGCAGGAAGCCGCCGAGAAGGGTGACGAGGCTGCCAGCCACGATGGCGCCGTAGACGCCGGCCCATGTCTTCCCCGGGCTGATCCGCGGGGCGAGCTTGCGCCGGCCGAAATAGCGGCCGCTGAAATAGGCGCCGGTATCGGCGAACCAGACGATCACGAGGGAGAGCAGGGTCCACCAGTTGCCGCGTTCGCCGCTGTGCATGAGGATCGCGGCGGCGAGGGTAGGCACGATCACGAACGCGCCCGCGCCCAGCTTGAGCATGCGGTTCTCGGCGTTCGGGGCGGCGGCGAAGCTGAAGTGGCGCAGCCAGAAGCAGCAGCCGATCCACCAGGCCACGCCCGCCAGCGTGACCACGGTGAGCAGGCCCGGCGTGCGAACGATCAACAGGGCGACGAACATCGCGGCGGCGACGCCGGCAACGATGCCGCGGCCGACCGGGGTGCGGCAGCCGGCCAGCAGGCTCCATTCCCAAGCGGCGCCGACGAAGACGATGGCGACCAGCGCGGCGAAGAAGCCGGTGGGCGGCAGCAGGATCAGGGCCAGGACCAACGGGATGAGGATCGCGGCGGTGGTGATGCGTTGTTTCAGCATGGGGTTCCGGCGTCAGCCTTTGGCGACCTGTTCGCCGGTGCGCCCGTAACGGCGCTCGCGGCGGGCATAGTCGTCGAGGGCCTCGTCGAGGCAGGCCTGGTCGACGTCGGGCCACAGGGTGTCGGTGAAATAAAGCTCGGCATAGGCGATCTGCCAGAGCAGGAAGTTGCTTACCCGGCGCTCTCCGCCGGTACGGATGAAGAGGTCGAGCGGTGGTTGGTCGGCGAGGCAGGTGTAGCCGTGCAGGCGCGTTTCGTCGATGTCGTCCGCGCTGAATTCGCCGCGGGCGACGGCCTCCGCCGCGAGCCGTGCCGCATGCGCGATGTCCCAGCGTCCGCCGTAGTTCACGGCCACATTCATGTTGAGCGCGGTGTTGGCGGAGGTGCGCTCCATCGCCGCGCGCATGCGTGCGCTCAACTCGGGAGCGAAGGCGTCGAGGTCTCCCACGAAGCGGATGCGCACGCCGTTGCCATGGAGTTCGTCCACTTCCTTGTCGAGCGCCTTCAGGAAGAGTTCCATCAGGGCCGAGACCTCGGTGGGCGGACGACGCCAGTTCTCGCTGGAGAAGGCGAACAGGGTCAGCGAGGCGATGCCGCGGCGGAGGCAGAACTCCACCGCTTCCCTCACCGCCTTCTGCCCGGCGTGGTGGCCGAACGTGCGGGGGCGCAGGCGCTGCTTGGCCCAGCGGCCGTTGCCATCCATCACGATGGCCAGGTGGCGTGGCACCCCGGCTTCGGGCCTCGCTGCCATGGGCAAGATCCGATGGCGCGTCAGAGCGCCATCAGCTCCTTTTCCTTTTCCTTCACCACGTCGTCCACTTCCTTGACGAACTTGTCGGTGAGCTTCTGGATATCGTCATCCGCGCGCTTCTGGTCGTCCTCGGTGATTTCCTTGTCCTTGAACAGCTTGGCCACGTGCTGCACGGCATCGCGGCGCACGTTGCGGATGGCCACCTTGGCGGCTTCGCCTTCCTTCGACACGCTCTTGGCGAGCTCCTTGCGGCGCTCCTCGGTCGGCGGCGGGAAGTTCAGGCGGATGTCCATGCCCATGGTGGTCGGGGTGATGCCGAGGTCGGAAGCCATGATGGCCTTCTCGATCGGACCGACCATGCTCTTGTCGAAGGGCTTGACAGAGAGCGAGCGCGCGTCCGGCGTGGTCACGTTGGCGACCTGGGACAGCGGAGTGGGCGTGCCGTAGTAGGGCACGACGATATTGTCGAGGATCGAAGGGTTGGCGCGACCGGTGCGGATCGTCTTCAGGTCGTGCTTGAGCGATTCGATACTCTTGCCCATGCGGGTCTGGGCATCGTTCTTGATGTCGTTGATCATGGACGTAATTCCGATGGAACAGGTCAGCAAGCGAGTATAGCAGCGCGGGCGGCGCGGCCGTGCCGCACCGCGCCACGGAGGCGCCAGAGGCGGCCGGGGGTCAGCCCGCGTCGACGAGGGTGCCGACCGGCTCGCCCCGCATGATCCTCATGAGGTTGCCCGGCTGGGTCATGTCGTAGATGCGCAGCGGCAGCTTGTTCTCCCGGCACAGGGCGATGGCGGCGGTATCCATCACTTCCAGGCGGCGCTCGATCACCTGGTTGTAGGTAAGGTGGTCGTAGCGCTGGGCCGTCGGATCGCGCTTGGGATCGGCCGAATAGATGCCGTCGACCTTGGTCGCCTTCAGCAACAGGTCGGCGCCGACTTCCACGGCGCGCAGGGCGGCGGCGGAGTCGGTGGTGAAGAAGGGATTGCCGATACCGGCGGCGAACAGGGCCACGCGGCCCTTCTCGAGGTGGCGGATCGCGCGGCGACGGATGAAGTCCTCGCATACCTCGTTGATCTTGATCGCACTCATGGTGCGGGCTTCGCCGCCGAGCTTCTCGATGGCGTCCTGCATGGCCAGCGCATTCATGACGGTGGCGAGCATGCCCATGTGATCGCCGGTGACACGGTCCATGCCCGAGGCGGCCAGGCCGGCCCCGCGGAAGATGTTGCCGCCGCCGATGACGACACCGATCTGGACGCCGGCGTCCCGTACTTCAAGGATTTCCTTCGCGAGCCGGCCGATCACCTTGGGATCGATCCCGTAGTCCTCGCTACCCATCAGGGCTTCACCGGAGAGCTTGAGCAGGATACGGCGGTGGTTCAGCGGATTGCTCATGGGGATCTCCAGATTGTGTGGGGCAAAACGCGGGCAGTTTAGCGCGCCGGGAGGCATGACAGGAATGTGAAAAACTGTCGCGCATCGCGTTTTTGGAAGCGCTGGAACGAGTGGCGCTGGTGGGAGCGCTGGTAGGGGCAATGGCAGGGCCACTGGTGGGAGCCGACCTTGTCGGCGATGGGTGCTTGCCGTGACCTGGCCCGCTGCCGCGGGATCGCCGGCAAGGTCGGCTCCCACCAGACCGAAAAGGCTCCATCAGAACCACAAAAAAGAGGCCGCGATCGCTCGCGGCCTCTTTACTTTCACCAGGTGGGAAGGCTTACGCCAGGCCAGCCTGCTTCATCACTTCGGCCGCGAAGTCGTCGACGACCTTCTCGATGCCTTCGCCAACGGCCAGACGCTGCACCGTCACGATGTCCGCGCCGGCCTTCTTCAGGGTCTCGGCGACGGTGACATCGCCGTCCAGCACGTACGGCTGGCCGACCAGGGTGGCTTCGGCGAGGATCTTGTTGATCTTGCCGGTCACGATCTTGTCGAGGATGTCGGCCGGCTTGGCCTTTTCCTTGTCCGACATCTGGCTCAGCGCGATTTCCTTTTCTTTCTCGATGTAGTCGGCCGGGACGTCTTCCACCTTGATGAACTTGGGGTTCATCGCGGCGACGTGCATGGCGATGCCCTTGGCCAGCTCTTCCGAGCCGCCCTTGAGGGCGACCAGCACGCCAATGCGGCCGCTGTGGGAGTAGGCGCCGATCGGGCCATCGTTCTCGGCCTTGGCCATGCGGCGCACGTCGAACTTCTCGCCGATGGTGAGGGTGAGGGCCTTGGCGCCTTCCTCGACCGTGGTGTCGCCGAGCTTGGCGGCCTTCAGCGCCTCGATGTCGGCGACGCCAGACTCGAGGGCGACGTTGGCGACGTCCTTGGTGAACTGGATGAACTGCTCGTTGCGCGAGGAGAAGTCGGTCTCGCTGTTGACTTCGACCAGGACTGCCTTGCCGGCCTTCTGGGCGACGGCGATCAGGCCTTCGGCGGCGACGCGATCAGCCTTCTTGTCCGCCTTGGCGAGGCCGTTCTTGCGCAGCCATTCCATCGCCGCTTCGATGTCGCCGTTGTTTTCGACGAGTGCCTTCTTGCACTCCATCATGCCTACGCCGGAACGCTCACGCAGTTCCTTGACGAGGCCCGCGGTGATCTCAGCCATGGTAATTCCTCAATGATTTGATGGGCGCCGCGGCGGTGGTGCCGCGGCGCCGGATGAAACGGAAGAGCGTGTGTTACGGGGCGGGGCGCTTACGCGCGGCCACGACCGCCGTCACGGCCGCCTTCGCGACGCGGTGCACCCTTCTTGGCCGGGGCGCCGCGACGCTCGCCACGCGGGGCTTCGTCCTTGGCCACCGGGTTGCCTTCCTCGTCCAGCTCGACGAATTCGTTCGCGTCGCCACGGGCGGCGTTCGGCGAAGCGGCCTTGCCTTCCAGGATGGAATCGGCGGCGGCACGGGCATACAGCTGGATGGCGCGGATGGCGTCGTCGTTACCCGGGATGGCGTAGTCGACGAGGGCCGGGTCGTAGTTGGTATCGACGATGGCGACGACCGGGATGCCGAGCTTGCGGGCTTCCTGGACGGCGATGTCTTCGTGGCCGATGTCCACGATGAAGAGGGCGTCCGGAAGGCGGTTCATGTCCTTGATGCCGCCCAGCGAGTTCTGCAGCTTGTCGCGCTCACGGCGGCGGGCCAGTACTTCGTGCTTGACCAGGCGGTCGAACGAACCGTCGGTTTCAGCGGCCTCGAGTTCCTTCAGGCGGGCGACCGACTGCTTGACCGTGCGGAAGTTGGTCAGCATGCCACCGAGCCAACGGGCGGTGACGAACGGCTGGCCGGCGCGCGCGGCTTCCTCGGCGAGGGCCTCGCGGGCCGAACGCTTGGTGCCGACGAACAGGATGGTGCCGCCCTTCTGGGCCAGGCCCGAGAGGAAGTTCATCGCGTCGGTGAAGAGCGGGAGCGTCTTCTCGAGGTTGATGATGTGGATCTTGCCGCGGGCGCCGAAGATGTACGGAGCCATCTTGGGGTTCCAGTAGCGGGTCTGGTGGCCGAAATGGACGCCGGCTTCCAGCATCTCGCGCATGGTGACTTGTGCCATGGAATTACTCCTGGGCGAACCGCTCGAGCGGTTCTATGGGGGTTGGGACCTCCACGCATCCCCGGCTTCGACCCGGCCTGGCCGCGGCGCCTTTCGCGACGACGGGAGGACGGGCACCCCGAAGGCGGTGCCGATGCGTGTGTGGCGTTAAAAGCGAATGCCTTGCGCCGGGCCAAGGATGGCTTCGTGCGGTTACAATCGCGCTTCGATTCACCGCCGCGGTCACTTGAGAGTGACTTCGCCGGACAGCAAAACTCGCTAATTGTAGCCCCTGGACCCGCCCGGCCGCAAGCCGAGGGTGGATTTCCGGCAGGGTCGCCGCCACCTCGGGTGGCAGGCCCAATACCCTGAGGGCGAAGGAAAAAAGAGAACCCACCATGGCAGTCGTACCGAAGACCCCCGAAGAGATCCAGGCCATGCGCGAGGCTGGCCGCCTGGCCGCCGAAGTGCTGGCCATGCTCGTGCCGCACGTGAAGCCGGGCGTCACCACGGAATACCTGGACCAGCTCGCCCACGACCACATCGTGAACGTGCAGAAGGCGATCCCCGCCAACGTCGGCTACCGGGGCTACCCGAAAACCACCTGCACGTCGGTCAACCACGTGATCTGCCACGGGATTCCCAGCCCCGGCAAGGTCCTGAAGGACGGTGACATCGTCAATATCGACGTCACCGTGATCAAGGACGGATGGCACGGCGACACCAGCCGCATGTATTTCGTGGGCACGCCCAGCGTCCTCGCGAAGCGCCTTGTCGAAACCACCTTCGAAGCGATGATGAAGGGTATCGAGGCGGTCAAGCCGGGCGCGACGCTGGGCGACGTCGGCGCCGCGATCCAGAAGCACGCCGAAGCGGCGGGCTTCTCGGTGGTCCGTGAATACTGCGGCCACGGCATCGGCAAGGTCTACCACGACGAACCCCAGGTGCTGCACTACGGGCGCGCCGGCACGGGCCTGGAGCTGAAGCCGGGCATGACCTTCACCATCGAGCCGATGGTCAACGCGGGTAAGCCGCAGACCAAGTCGCTGCCGGACGGCTGGACCGTGGTGACCAAGGATCATTCGCTGTCGGCGCAATGGGAGCACACCATCGCGGTCACCGAGGATGGCTTCGAAATCCTCACGCCCTGGCCGGACGCCGCCTGATGCGCTTTCGACGAGGGCGCGCCTAGTCTTCGTCGGTTTCATCCCACCACCACCGAGGGCCCCGACGTGACGCTGCCATCGCTTCCACGCCTGCCCGCCGTGGTACCCCGCTCGGGCGTGTCGCCCGAGGCGCGGCGTTCGCTCAGGCAGTTGCTGGGCGACGTCGATCGTGCGCTCACCGTCGCTTTCCATGACGGTGAGGATGCGTCCGCGCTGGCCCGACGCCGGGCCGAGATCGTCGAGCGCATCGTCGTCCACACCTGGGGAGCTTGCCTGGGCGACATGGCGGCCGCGGCGTTGTTCGCCGTGGGCGGCTTCGGTCGCGGCATGCTTTTTCCCCGTTCGGACGTGGACCTCCTCGCGCTGGTAGGCGAAAGTTCGCCGGCGCTCTACCGTGCGCTGGAAAACTTCTTCGCCTGCCTGTGGGACATCGGCCTGAAGCCGGGGCATGCCGTGCGCACCACGGAGCAATGCCGTGAGCTGGCGGCAAGGGACCTGAGCGTCTTCACCAGCCTGCTCGATGCCCGGCGACTGGTCGGCTGGCCCATCCTGGGCAACGAACTCCGCGGCATCCTCGACGATCCCGAGGTGTGGCCACCCCGGGCCTACCTTGCCGCGCGCCTCGCCGAGCGCGATGCGCGGCATGCGCGTTACGACGACACCGCGCAGAACCTGGAGCCCAACCTGAAGGACGGCCCGGGTGGACTGCGCACGCTCGACGCCATCCGCTGGCTGGGACGGCGCCTGGCCCATGCACCGGATTTCGATGCGATGGTGGCCGAAGGACTATTGGAGCCGGTGGAGGCGGCCCGGCTGACTCGCGCGGAAGAGACCCTGCGTCGTTACCGTTACGCCTTGCACCTGGAAGCGGGACGCGCCGAGGAGCGCCTGCTGTTCGATTACCAGCGGGCGCTGGCCGCGCGGCTTGGTTTCGAGGACGAGCATGCGAAGAACCTGGGCGTCGAGCAGTTCATGCAGGGCTACTACCGTGCCGCCACGCAGATCGAGCGTTCGGGCACGCAGCTGGTCGAGCGTTTCGAGGAGATGCTCGACCCCGTGACGGAGCCACTGCCGGTCGGCAGCGACTACGTGCGCTATGGCGCGCGTATCGCGTTGCGCAATCCGCACTTGTTCATACGCCGTCCTTCGGCACTCGTCGAGATTTTCATCGCCCGCCTCGACGAACCGGGCATCGCCGGCTTCACCGCCGAGACGATGCGGCGCATCCAGCACGCGGTGTCGGCACACGGCGAGTCGCTCGCCGACGATCCGCAGGTGCTGAGCGCCTTTCTCACGCTGCTTCGCCGTGGCGCTCCCGCCGTGGAAGCCTTGTGGCGGATGAACCGGCACGGCCTGCTCGCGGCGGTGCTGCCCGCGTTCGGCAAGGTCGTGGGGCGCATGCAGTACGACCTGTTCCATGTCTACACCGTCGACGAGCATACGTTGCGAGTGCTGCGCAACGTCGCCCGTTTCGCCGAGCCCGCCGCCCGGCGCGATTTCCCCATCGCATGCGAGATCTGGCCGCATGTCGAAAAGCCCGAACTGTTGCTGCTGGCCGCGCTGTTCCACGACATCGCCAAGGGTCGCGGCGGCGATCATTCCATGTTGGGTGAGGAAGACGCGCGCGCCTTCTGTACGCGGCTGGGCCTTCCGGACGAGCAGGTGGAGCTGGTCGCCTGGCTGGTCCGCCATCACCTGCTGATGAGCACGACGGCGCAGCGCCAGGACATCACCGATCCCGACGTCGTGCATCGCTTCGGTGCCGTGGTGGAGGATTGGGAGCACCTGGACCATCTCTACCTGCTGACCATCGCCGACATCATCGGCACGAGTCCCAAGCTGTGGAACGCGTGGAAGGATCGCCTCCTGGCGGACCTCTACACGGCCACGCGCTTCGCCCTGCGCAGTGACCTCACGCCGCCCGGCCATTCGGGCATGCGCGTGCGCGAGTGTCGCGACCGTGCCCTCGAGATGCTGGTGGCCGAGCACATCGCCGCCGACGACATCGCGAAGGTGTGGGCCGAATTTCCCGATACGAGCTTCCTGCGTCATCGGCCGGAGCAGATCGCCTGGCAGACCGCGGCCATCCTGCGCGCGCATGGCGCCACGCCGCTGGTGGAAGTGCATCCCTTCTCGGTGCGGGGCAGCACGGAACTCTTCATCTACACCCCCGACCGCGATGGTTTGTTCGCCACGGTGACGGCCGTGCTCGACCGCCTGCGCTTCTCGGTGGTGGAAGCGCGCGTGCTTGTTTCCAGCACCGGCAAGGCGCTCGATACCTTCCTTTTGCTGGAGTCGGACTCGCAAGCCCCCGCATCGCTGCAACGGTCCGAAGAATTGCGCACGCGCATGCTGCGCGCACTCGATCAGCCGGCGGGGCAGGGGCCGCCCAAGCGCAGCCTGTCGCGTCACCTGCGGCACTTCCAGATGGCGCCACGCGTCGAGTTCGTCGATGCGGGCGAGCGCACACAGCTGGCACTGGTCTGCACCGACCGGCCGGGACTGCTCGCCGCCGTGGCCCAGGCGCTGGCCGAGGCAGAAGTGCGCGTGCATGATGCGCGCATTGCCACGTTCGGCGAGCGCGTCGAAGATTTCTTCCAACTTACCGATCGCAGCAACGCGCCGCTGTCGCCCGAACGCCGGGAGATCCTGCGGGCCTGCCTGCTGCGCCACATCGGTTCCGAACATCCCAGGACTCCCCAACATGCAGATGCAAACACTTGAATCCCTGATCGATAGCGCCTTCGAACGCCGCGCCGAACTGACCCAGAACGAGATCGAGGGCGACTTGCGCGAAGCCGTGGAGCAGGTGCTCAATTTGCTCGAGTCCGGCGAGCGCCGCGTGGCCGAGCCTGATGGCAACGGTGGGTGGAAGGTCAACCAGTGGCTGAAGAAGGCCGTGCTGCTTTATTTCCGCATGAACGGCAACCAGGTCGTCGACGGGGGCCCGTCCAGCGCGTTCGACAAGGTGCCGTTGCGCTTTACCGATGGTGACGCCACCGAATACGCGGCGCTCGGCGCGCGTGTCGTGCCGGGTGCGCTGGTTCGGCGTGGCGCTCACATCGCCAGGGACGTGGTGTTGATGCCGAGCTACACGAACATCGGTGCCTATGTCGGTGCGGGGACGATGGTCGACACCTGGGCCACGGTCGGCTCCTGCGCACAGATCGGCGCGAACGTACACCTGTCCGGCGGCGTCGGCATCGGCGGCGTGCTCGAACCGTTGCAAGCCAATCCAACCATCATCGAGGACAATTGCTTCATCGGCGCGCGTTCCGAGGTGGTCGAGGGCGTGGTGGTGGAGAAGGGTTCGGTCATCGGCATGGGCGTGTTCCTTGGCCAGTCCACGCGTATTTACAACCGCGCCACGGGCGAGGTCAGCTACGGTCGCGTGCCTGCGGGCAGTGTCGTCGTCTCCGGCAGCCTCCCGGCGAAGGACGGCAGCCACAGCCTCTACGCGGCCGTGATCGTGAAGCAGGTGGACGAAAAAACCCGCTCGAAGACCGGCATCAACGAACTCCTGCGCAGCGGTGACTGATCCATGACGATCACGGTGTATGGCTTGCCCAACTGCGATACCTGCAAGAAGGCGCGCAACTGGCTCACCCGCTTCGAGGTGGCACACGATTTCGTCGACTATCGTACGAACCCGGTGCCTGCCGCCACGCTGAAGGCGTGGGCCGGCAAGCTCGGCGGTTGGGAGAGACTGGTCAACAAGGCATCGACGACGTGGCGCACCCTGTTGCCACAGCGCAAGGATCCGCGCACCGATCCGGAGTGGACCCTCCTGCTGAAGGAGTATCCGGCGCTGATCAAGCGCCCGGTGGTGGTCGAAGGCGACGAGGTGACGGTCGGCTTCAGCGACAACGCCTTCAAGAAGCGCTTCGGTAAATAGCGCCCATGTCACCCGTACTCGAACTCACCCACGATCTGATTCGCCGCCGGTCCGTGACGCCCGAGGATGCGGGTTGCCTGCCGTTGATCGCGGAGCGGCTGGCCGTGCTTGGCTTCCATATCGAGCATTTGCGCTTCGGCGACGTCGACAACCTTTGGGCCACCCATGGGAGCGTCGGTCCCGTGCTGGCCTTTCTTGGGCACACGGATGTCGTTCCGGCCGGACCGGAAAGCGCGTGGGCCTCGCCGCCGTTCGAGCCGGACGAACGCGAGGGTCTTCTTTATGGCCGCGGTGCGGCCGACATGAAGGGCTCGGTGGCGGCCATGGTCGTCGCCCTCGAACGCTTCGTCAGCGCGCACCCGGATCATCCCGGCACCGCGGGCCTGTTACTTACCAGCGACGAAGAGGGCGTGGCGCTGCATGGCGTGCGCGAGGTGGTCGATCATTTTGCGAAGACAGGGCAGCGCATCGATGCCTGTGTCGTCGGGGAGCCGTCCGCGAAGGCGAAGCTCGGCGACCTCATTCGCGTGGGCCGCCGCGGCTCGTTATCCGGAACACTGACAGTGCGTGGCATACAAGGACATGTCGCTTACCCCGAGAAGGCAAAGAATCCGATTCATGTCCTTGCCCCCGCACTGGCGGCGCTGGTCGCGGAATGCTGGGACGAAGGCAACGCCGACTTTCCGCCGACCTCGTTCCAGGTGTCGAACATCAATGCGGGTACGGGTGCGAACAACGTCATCCCCGGTGACCTGGTGGCGTTGATCAACTTCCGTTTTTCCACCGCGAGCACGGCCGAGGCATTGCGGGAGCGCACCGAAACGATCCTGTGCGCACACGGTGTCGATTTCTCGATCGACTGGCACCTTTCCGGGCATCCGTTCCTGGCCACGCCGGGTGGGCGCCTGCGCGAGGTGGTGGTCGGCGTTTGCCGCGACCTGTGTGGGATCGATCCCGAGCAGAGCACGGGCGGTGGGACCTCGGACGGCCGCTTCATCGCGCCCATGGGTGCCGAGGTGATCGAACTCGGGCCGGTGAACGCAACGATCCACAAGGTGGACGAGTGCGTGTCGGTCGCCGATCTCGAGCGGTTGCCGGATCTCTACGAGGCGATCTGCGAACGCATGCTGCGCTGACCGTCGCGCACCATCACTTGCGCTTCGGAAACACCGCGATCATGCCCGCGTAGGGCTTGGTCATGAATGCGGGCGCGCCCACGTAGCCGTCGTCGGGTGTGTAGGCCTGGGAGATCGTACCGTCGAGGAACAACGCATCGCGGCAACCGATCTCGTCGCGGAACAGGCGGGCGAAGCTGTGGAAGTTGACCGGCGCGCGGCTGACCACGAAGACCACCTCGCGCGGCGTCTTCGCACAGACGCCGCTGCGCCATTTCATGCTGTCCGAACCGTTGTCGAACTGCGTGTTGATCTCGCCGTCGATCACCAGCATCGGCCCCGACTGGGTCGCCCAGCGCGGCTTCCGGCCGGCGGCGCGGAATGCCTCGCTCGTGCGCACTTCCGCGCTGCCGTCCTCGTAGACGGCGAAGACGCCGTTGGGCAGTAGCGAAAAATTTCCCGACCGCGGATTTCCGTGGGCGAGATTGAGCGGGACGATGGTCTTGCCATCCTCGACATAGAGGCCGAGCGGCTTGAATTCGCGATCGTAGATGCCGGCGTTGGTGGCGAACGCCAGATGGCGCCCCTTGGCTTCGGTCCACGCCTTCAGCGTCTCGAGGGTGCTGAAGGGCTGGCCGTTGTCCGGGTTGCGCCAATGGAGCTCGATATCCTCGTCGCGCGTGTCCACGGTGACCACGAAATAGGACTGGCTGTCGAACACGACGTCACGGCCATCGACGGCATCGGCCGGGTCCGCACAGCCGATGGCCAGCCCCGTGAGGGCGGCGAGGGCGAGGATGCGAAGGCCGACATGGCGGAACATTCGGGAGAAGGAAGGATGGAGCATCCGTCGATGTTCGCCGGGGTGGAGGTGCAGTGCAAGGGCCGAAGACGCCACTCCCGCGCGGACGGCGTAAACTTCGGCCTTTTACCCCGATTCCTCCACCACCATGCCCTATACGCCTATCGTTGCCACCCTCGGCTATGTGTTGTCACCGGACGGCGAGCGCGTCCTCATGATCCACCGCAACGCCCGCAAGGACGACCATCACCTGGGCAAGTACAACGGCCTTGGCGGAAAGATGGAGCCGGGCGAGGACATCGCCGCGTGCATGCGCCGGGAGATCAGGGAAGAGGCAGGTATCGAATGCCTGGAGATGTCCCTGCGCGGCACCCTGAACTGGCCCGGCTTCGGCAAGCACGGCGAAGACTGGCTGGGCTTCATCTTCGTGGTGACCCGCTTCGAGGGGACGCCGTTGGAATCGAACCACGAAGGCGCGCTGGAATGGGTGGCGCTGGAAAGCCTGCACGACCTTCCCATGTGGGAAGGCGACCGACATTTTCTGCCGCTGGTGTTCGACGCCGACCCACGGCCGTTCCATGGCGTGATGCCGTACAAGGACGGGCGGATGATGTCCTGGGGGTTCACCCGGTTGTAGAAGCGTCGCCGCTGAAGCGGCTCCCACACAAAACGCACGCATGCCTGGATTGCCAGGCAGAGTGTGGGAGCCGCTTCAGCGGCGATGGCTCCGGCAGGGGCCCATGGGGCATCAGCCCGTTGTCTCGATCCGCTCCACGCGCCTCAGGCCGCGCGGCAATACGCCGCCTCGGGTGGCGCGATTGCCGCCGTACTCGACGAGGTCGGCCCACCGCAGGGTGAGCTTGCGCTGCCCCGCGTACAGGGTGACTTCGCCCTTTCCTTCGGTGACCACGGCGACACCGACGACGCGCTCCTCGCCCGAGGCCAGCTTGGCCTTCGGCACCTCGATGAGCTTGTTGCCCTTGCCCTTGTCCAGTTCCGGTAGCTCGGCCACCGAGAACATCAGCAGGTGGCCCTCGCTGGTGACGACGACGATACGGTCACGCGACGGATCGGCGGTGATCGCCGGCGCCAGCACGCGAGCACCATCGCTGAGCGAGATGATCTGCTTGCCTGCCTTCTGGCGGCCCGTGAGCGCCTCGAAACGGGTGACGAAGCCGTAGCCGAAATCGGTGGACAATATGACACGCGTGTCGTTGTCCGCGGCCACCACGGCGTCGAAGCGCGCGCCCGCCGGCGGGCTGAACCGGCCGGTGAGCGGTTCACCGTTACCGCGAGCGGAAGGCAACGTATGCGCAGGCGTGGCGTAGGCGCGGCCGGTGGAGTCGATGAAGGCCACCTGCTGCGTGGTGCGCGCGCGCGCCACCGCCAGCAGGCTGTCGCCGTCGCGGTAGGAGAGTGCCTCGCCGTCGATGTCGTGGCCCTTGCCCGCGCGTACCCAGCCCTTCTGCGAGAGCACCACGGTGACCGGCTCGGACACGACCAGGGCGCTTTCGTCCAGTGCCTGGGCGGCGCTGCGCTCGATCAGTGGCGAGCGGCGCTCGTCGCCGTACTTCTCGGCGTCGTTGCGCAGTTCGTCCTTGATGAGGCCCTTGAGTTTGGCCGGCGACTTCAGGAACACGTTGATGCGGGCGCGCTCTTCCTCGAGCTTGTCGCGCTCCTCGTTGATCTTGAACTCCTCGAGGCGCGCGAGCTGGCGCAGCTTCGTCTCGAGGATGTAGTCGGCCTGTTCGTCGTCCAGCTTGAAGCGCGCCATCAGGATCGGCTTCGGCTCGTCCTCGGTACGGACGATGCGGATCACCTCGTCGATGTTGAGGTAGGCGATGCGCAGTGCTTCCAGCAGGTGGAGGCGCCGTTCCACGCGGCCCAGGCGATGGTTCAGGCGCCGGGTGACCGTGTCGGTGCGGAAGCGCAGCCATTCGCTGAGGATGACCTTCAGGTCCTTCACCTGCGGACGGCCATCCAGGCCGATCATGTTCAGGTTGACGCGAAAGCTCTTCTCCAGGTCGGTCGTGGCGAAGAGGTGTTGCATCATCTCCTCCACGTCCACGCGGTTCGAACGCGGCACGAGCACGAGGCGGATCGGGTTCTCGTGATCGGACTCGTCGCGGAGGTCTTCGATCATCGGCAGTTTCTTCGCGCGCATCTGCGCGGCGATCTGCTCGAGGATCTTGGAGGGCGAAACCTGGTGTGGCAGGGCGGTGATGACGATATTGCCGTCGTCACGCTCGTACACGGCACGGGCGCGGATCGAGCCGGTGCCGTTCTGGTACATCGCCAGGATCTCGCGGCGCGGCGTGATGATCTCGGCCGTGGTCGGGTAATCCGGCCCGTGCACGTGTTCGCAGAGGTCGGTGATCGTCGCGTCCGGGTCGTCGAGCAGGCGGATGCAGGCGCTGGCGACCTCGCGGAGGTTGTGCGGCGGAATGTCCGTGGCCATGCCCACGGCGATACCCATGGACCCGTTCAACAGCACGTGCGGTACGCGCGCGGGGAGCCAGGAGGGCTCCTCGAGCGTGCCGTCGAAGTTCGGCACCCAGTCGGTCGTGCCATGGCCGAGTTCGGACAGGAGCACTTCCGCGATCGGCGTGAGGCGCGACTCGGTGTAGCGCATGGCCGCGAAGCTCTTCGGATCGTCCGGCGAGCCGAAGTTTCCGTGACCATCCACCAGAGGGTAGCGGTAGGAGAACGGCTGGGCCATGAGGACCATCGCCTCGTAGCACGCCGAATCGCCATGCGGATGGAACTTGCCGATGACGTCGCCGATGGTGCGCGCCGACTTCTTCGGCTTGGCCGTGGCGGCGAGGCTGAGCTCGCTCATGGCGTAGATGATGCGGCGCTGCACCGGCTTCAGCCCGTCGCCCACGAAGGGCAGGGCGCGGTCCAGCACCACGTACATGGAGTAATCGAGATAGGCCCGCTCAGCGTAGTCCTTGAGCGGGATCTGTTCGTAATTGGCTTGCAAATTCATGGGCTTGAGCATCCGGCTGGCGCGCCACGGCGCGTCGTTAACCGGACGATGGTGCCAGAAAGGCGTCTCAGGAGCGAAGACCGGGCAGGAGGCTCATCAGTTCAACGGCTTGCCGGCGTCCACGTCCTTGAGGAACTTGACCAGCCCGGCGAAGTACGTCTTCTGGTCGTCGTACATCGCCATGTGCGAGCCCTGCGGGCAAAGCAGGAAGCGCGCGTCGGGCATCTTCTTCGCCATGGCTTCCATGTAGGCGGGGTCCATGGTGTCGTATCGGGCGCCGATCACCAGGGTGGGTACCTTGATGGTCTTCAATGCCTGGCTGCGGTCCCAGTGCAGCAGCTTGCCGCTGGCGCCCAGCTCGCTGGGGCCCTGCATGGCCACGTAGATTTGCTGGTTGAGCCGGGAGAACGCCCGCTCCACCGGGTCGGGCCACTGCGCGGCCGGCATGCGCAGGATGTGCTGCTCGTAGTGCATGGGCATGAGCAGGGCCATGTACGCCGGGTCGTCGGTCTTGTGCTCGGCTTCCAGGCGCTTCACCTCGGCGAGCTTCTTCTGGTCCATCGCGGGCATCAGCACCTTGCTGGCGTAGGCGTTGTACGCCGGGATGCTGTCCATCATGTTGGAGATGACCAGCCCTTTGAGGTGCTGTGGATACTTCAATGCGTACTCGATGGCCAGCACGCCACCCCAGGAATGGCCGAGGAGGTAGAAGTTGTCCTTGTCCAGGTGCAAGGCCGTGCGTACCTGCTCCACTTCGTCGACGAAGCGGGGGATCTCCCACAGCGATTCGTCCTTGGGGTTGTCGCTGAAGGCCGAGCCGAGCTGGTCGTAGTAGTAGTACTCGATGCCCTCGCCGGGAAAATAGCTGTCGAAGGCCTCGAAATACTCATGCGTGGCGCCCGGTCCGCCGTGCAGCAGGAGCACCTTGATGCGGGGATTGTTGCCGACGCGCTTGGTCCACACCTTGAACTTGCCCTTGGGCGTGTCGATGACGATCGTCTTGACCCCGCCCGAGAGGACGTCGTCGCGGCCGGTGTTGTCGAAGTAGGAGGAGGTCGTGGCGGCAGGCGCCGTGCCCGCCTGGGCGCATAGCGCAACAAGGCAGACCAGGAGGGTGGCAAGCAGTCGTCGCATCGAAGTACCCCTTGAAGAGTGATGGTCGTCATCGGCACGTGGCGGGGGCCTCCGGCCCTCACGCCACGCTCGCCTTCCCGAAGCGTACCCGAACGAAATATCCCGCGTTCACCCGTGAGCCCGCCGCCGTCCCGCCGCGCGGCAGGCACGTCGGAGCGGAGGGTGACGAACGGGCCATGCGTGCGGATCGGTCCCGCCGGATGATCCGGCAACATCCTGATGACGAGAGACGCTCATGTCGCCATACAGAACGGCCCTGCTGTCCCTCGCGCTCCTTCCCGTGGCCGGAACGGCCGCCGCCGCCGAGGGCACGCCCGAGGCCGCGGTCGCCCGCTATGTGAAAGCGGAACACGACTTCGACCTTCCCGCGCTGCGCGCGATCCTGCTTCCGAATTTCGTCGAGGTATCACCGCGCGGGGAAGTGGACGAGCACGATGCCGTGCTCGGCTTCTACGCTCCGGAAAAGAAGGGCGAGGTGCCGCCTACGTCGCTCGACGACGTGAAGGCACGCGTCCATGGCAATAGCGCCTTCGTAACCGGCACCGTGGTCTTCACGGTGAAGGGCATGCAACGTCGTTTGACCCTCGGCGCGAGTGTCGTCAAGGGTGCCGACGGCTGGCGCATGGCCTCGGCGCAGTACACGCCCGTGCCGCCGAAGACGCCCCCGTTGCCTCCCGTGTCACCGCAGCCGCCGGTTAACGGCGGCTGAGCCTAGTGGTGCCCTCTCCAAGCCGGGAAGGTGTCCGAATAGCAATCTGCCATAGAAAAGGTTGATTGGGCGCAGAGGCACGAACAACAAGTTTTATGTAACGATACCCAGACAAGGAACAGGGGGAGATATGGGTATCTCAAGGTCAAATTATTCAAGCGCTTGTTGTTTGATTGTTGCACTGATGGTCGCGGCGCCAGCATGGAGCGGAAAATCAGTTTCGTACTATTACTCCGATCCACAAGGCACCATTCTGGCGGTTACCGATTCGAACGGCAACGTAGTCTCTACTACGGACTACGCGCCCTATGGCGCTTCCGTGATGGGTTCAGTGTCAGATGGCCCAGGTTACACAGGGCACGTTGCTGATACTGATAGCGGCCTAATTTATGCGCAAGCTCGTTATTACGATCCCTTCATCGGTCGATTTATCAGTGTTGATCCAAGTCAGCCTGCTCCGGGCGAGCCTTTCTTGTTCAATCGCTTCAATTATGCGAACAACAGTCCGCTGGTGCATATTGATCCTGATGGCCGAAATGCGATCATTACGTATAAGCAGGATGGAAGTATTTCCATCGCAGTCCCGGTCCAATTTTCGGGTCCGGCTTCAGCGAGTTCGCAAGTGGTTTCAAATATAAAATCAAGTGTCGCCGCAAAATGGTCAGGGCTTTATAGTGTCGGTGGCGCGATTACTTTGGTAAAAGTCGCCATAGTCGATGTTGACGCTACTACGCCAAAGAAGGCAGTAAATAACATTACGCTAGTAAATGGTCCAACATCAGATTTGAATAGCTCCGGCGCTTCTTTCGTAAGTCAAGGTAATAGCGGTGAGTGGAATGTCACATCCTCAGGCTGGTCCCAAGGCGAGGCAGAGCATGAGACGGGACATCTTATGATGGAGAATGATCATTATTCCGAGACAAAGGATGCAAGTGGAAACCGTGTGACGGTGGCAGACCCAGGATATAAATCAAACTTGATGGGTGCACTAGGTAATAACGTGATTACGGGGAGCCAGAATATGGATGCAATTCTTAAAAGTCGGCAGAACATCACCATTAAAGAGTCCCCTACGAACCCATAGGAGTTATGCGCGCATGTTCAACTTCTCGCGCTCTTTGAGAATCTATTATGGGTTCTTGCTTTTTATGGTATGCGGAATTGTCGTTGCGGCAAGTAATCAGGAGCAAGCGGCCCAGGTAAAGGCGTCACGTTACGTATATTGCAACGTGTATGCGGGCACAGTCTGCTTCGGCATTGGTGGAGGTGATGAACTGACGATGTCGTTGCCTATCGACTTTACGATATATGACCTGACTCTCCCGCATTCCGTGAAGGTACGCGTTTATCTCGGCTACAACCCGAAAATGGACATTTTTGAATCAGCTAAGCCCTGCAGTTCCGAGTTGGAAGTGACTCAGTGTCGATACGTGACCTCGACCTCTAAGTGGGACGTTCTATATGCAGGAAAGGGTAACCAGCCTTCCGTTCATGTCCATATAGAGGGGGCAGGTGACGACGCCAAGCAAGTCGTCCATGACTTTCTGGGCAACTTCCGCCCGTGTAACCGCGAAGGCGCGAGTATTAAATGCACCGACAAGCGGATCTTCGCTGCTATCGATTGAGATTAGAAGTTGAAATCAGCCTGCACCGGAAAATGATCCGACGGATAGCGCCCATCCTTCGATGAGGTGACGGTCTTGACCGACGTCGCCTCGACGCCGCGATAGAGGATCCAGTCGATCCGCTTCGTCGCCTTGCCGGTGAAGTCGTGGAACGTCTCCGCTGGGCCGTCCTGCTTCGGCGCGGTGTTCCATGCATCCTTCAGCGATGCGGTGAGCGACTTGTGCGTTTCGCTGTCCGGGCCGGTGTTGAAGTCGCCGGTGAGGATCACCGGCACGTTGGCTGGCAGCTTCGCGATCCACGCGGCGATTTCGCGCGCGCTGCGCGAGCGGGCGTCTTCGTCCTGGTCGCGATAGGGGAAATGCGTGTCCAGCAGGTAGAAGCGCTTGTGGTCGCTGGTTCGTTCGAACAGCGCCCAATTCACCATGCGCGGAAAGATGTTGCCCCAGGTGATGCTTGCCACCTTGTCCGGCGTATCCGAAAGCCAGAAGTCGCCGGACTCGATCACCTTCAGGCTGTCCTTCCGGTAGAAGATGCCCATGTGCTCGTCGCCGTGGGCGCCGAAGCGGTCGCGGCCGAACCATGTGTATTCCGGCAGGCGCTCCACCGTGTCGTCGCCCTGTTGCTTGTACAGCTCCTGGGTGCCGATGACGTCGGGATGCAACTGGCGGATGGTGTCGGCGAACAGGTCGCGTCGCTTGTCCCAGCCATTGGGGCCATCCTTGCCGGTCATCGTGCGGACGTTGAACGTCATCACTTTCAGGTCGGCCGCCGTGGAGGGGAGGGCGGCCGCCGCGATGGACAGGGCGAGGGCGATGCGAGGGAGAAGGGTCATGGCTACCTGCCTTTGCTGGACGATCGCCCGACTATAACGGCGCGCCCAAGTCGGTGTCGTGACCTGTGTCGACATCGGGCGGGTGAGGCACAATGACCAGCCCCGGACGATTGGCAGAGGCTTGCATGGCGACGCATGGCGACAAGGCATCCGAGAGCGGACGCAATGGCCGCAAGATCGCATTGATCGTGATCGCGGTCGCGTTCATCGCGTCGGCGACGACGGCGATGCTCGCCTTCACGGCGTCGCACCGCGCACGCGAGGCCGATGCCAAGGCATTGGAGGCCGACGGTAGCGACCTGCGTGAAATGATCGCCGATTGGCGATCGCTCCTGGCCGACGCGGAGAAGGCAGCTCCCGAGGATCGCCAGCCGCGTGTCGATCGCCTCATCACTCGCATCAACGCGCTGTCCGACTGGAAACCGCGCACCCCGTGCGGCCAGGAGACGCGTGATCGTTTGCGCGGTGTCATGGAAGAGCGCGCGCGACGCTTGATGCGTGACGAAAACGGGCAGGATGCAGGCACGCCTCCCGCCGATGAAGCGGACATATTGGCGTCGGCATGGCGCCAGTGCATGGCGGCGGGAGCGACGTCTGAATGAAAGTCATTCGTCAGGAGCCTGCGAAATGCGGGCTGGCATGCGTCGCGCTGGTTCCATCGACTCACGGTCACGACTTGACGTTGGCGGAAATGCGGAGGCGCTTCCCGGCGCCGCTCGAGGGCGTGGAGCCCGGCGCGCTGATGGACGTGGCCCATGCTGCCGAAGTCTCCGCTTTACCATGGCTCGGTTCCCGGGGCGTGGGTCAGTCAGTTTTCAGGATGATCTTGCCGACACTGTCGTTGGTCTCCATGCGACGGTGCGCATCCGCTGCACCGCTGAGGGGGAAGACGCTATCGATCACCGGAACCAGGTGGCCGCCGGCGAAGTGGCCGAGCCAGAAATCCCGGAAGCGTGCGACCATGCCGTGCTTGACGGGCTGCTCCCGGGACTTCATGACGGTACCCAGGATCTGCAGATGTCGATACAACACCCGCTCCAGATCGATGGTCGCGCCCTTGCCGCCGGCGAGCAGGCCGACCTGTACGAGGCGGCCGCCGTAGCCCAGTGACTGTATGTTTCGTGCGAAGTAGGGCGCGCCGACGAAGTCCACGATGACATTCACACCCGCGCCGTCGGTCGCCTTTTCAATGACCTCCGCGAAATCCTCGTTCTTGTAGTCGATGACGACATCTGCACCGAGAGCACGCACACGCTCGGCTTTTTCAGCTTCGGTCGTGGCAAAGATACGCGCGCCGGTGGCTCGCGCGAGTTGCACGGCGGCCGAGCCGACTCCACCCGCGGCTGCATGAATCAGGACCGAGTCCGATGCCTGCAGGCGCCCCAGGTTAATCAGCGCCTCGTGAGCGGTCACGAAAACCTCGGGGATCGCAGCGGCATGAACGTAGTCCAGACCATCGGGAACGGGCATGGCCATGCGGAAATCGATGCGGGCCAGTTCCGCATAGGCACCGCCGCCGGTGATACCCATCACGCGGTCGCCGACCTTGAAGCCGACGACATCGGCACCGGTGGCGACGACCTCACCGGCGATTTCAAGTCCAACGAGATGGGAGTCACCGAAGTCGGGGCGCCCATAATGGCCTGTGCGTAGCAGAAGATCCGCGCGATTGACGCCCGCGGCGTAGACCTTTACGAGGAGATCCGTAGCGCGCGGCACCGGATCGGGCGCGTCAACCAACGTGAGAACGTCCGCGTCACCAAATTCACTGAAGTCGATGGCTTTCATCACTTCGACTCCTCGATGGCACCGAGCGTCGCATTCGCGATCGCCGAGGCCGTGATGGCGGCGGGAAAACCGACGTAGAAGGCCATGTGCGTAATGAGGCCGGACAGCTCGCGCTTTGTTACGCCATTTTCCACCGCGCGGCGCAAGTGCGCGGGGAGTTCTTCGGCATGGCCGCCAGCGATGAGCGTGGCAGCCGTGACCAGTGAACGATCGCGAGGCACGAGGTCGGCGTCGGGCCAGACCTTCGAATACAGTGGCTCTTCAACAAAGCCCGTGAGTTTCGGGGTGAATGCGCGAGCGGCCTCGCGCGGGCTTGTGAAATCGATCTTGGACATGCCGGTCTCCTCAAGCCTGGCTGATGAATTTGTTGGTCAGGTAATAGCTGATGCCCTCGGCGCCCCCCTCGGAGCCGTGCCCGCTCTCCTTCATGCCGCCGAATGGCAGTTCCGTAGCGATGATCCGGTACTGGTTGATACCGATCATTCCCGCTTCCAGACCATCACCCACGTCGATGGCGGTGCGCGCATCACGGGTGAACGCATATGCCGACAGGCCATACGGAAGACGGTTTGCTTCCTCCAGCCCGTCCTTGAGCGTATCGAACGGACGAAGAATCGCGATTGGGCCAAACGGTTCCTCTTGCATGACACGCGCTTCCATTGGCACGTCGGCGAGCACGGTCGGTTCAAAGAAGAAGCCGGGGCCGGGAACACGCTTGCCACCTGTCAGGATGCGGGCGCCATGCTCGACCGCGTCAGCGACGAGCTGCTCCATCTTTTCGAGTTGACGCGTGTTGGCCAGCGGACCCACCTGTGTTCCTTCCTCGAGGCCGTCTCCCACCTTGAGCTTTCGGGTGGCGGTAATGAATTGTTCGGTGAACGCGTCGTAGACCTCACGCTGAATAAGAAAACGTGTCGACGAGATACAGACCTGGCCGGTGCCGCGGAAGCGATTGGCGACGCCACCGACGGCGGCGGCTTCGATGTCCGCGTCCTTGAATACGAGCACCGGGCCGTGACCACCAAGCTCCAATGTAATGGGCTTGACGCCCTCTGCTGCCCGGGCTGAGAGCAGACGGCCGACTGGCACCGAACCCGTGAAGGTCACCTTGCGAACGATCGGCGAAGCGATCAGGTGGGCCGACACCATATCTGGCACGCCGAAGACGACCTGGAGGACGCCCTTGGGCAGACCCGCGTCGTCCAGCGCACGAGCGAGCGCCAGGGCCGTAGCCGGCGCCTCCTCGCCCGGCTTGATGATGACAGGGCAACCGGCGGCAAGCGCCGCGGAGAGCTTGCGGGCGGGTGTGATCGCCGGGAAGTTCCAGGGTGTGAAGGCCGCTACGGTCCCGATGGCCTGCCGCTTCACCAACTGCTGGACACCCGGGCGGTTGGCGGGAACGACCCGGCCATCGATGCGACGCGCTTCCTCGGCGAACCACTCGAAGTACTCGCCAGCGCGGTTGACCTCGTCCAGCGCCTCATTAAGCGGCTTGCCTTCTTCGAGGGTCAACATGCGGGCGATCCGGGGGGCCCGTTCGCGAATCAGGGCGCCTGCGCGGCGCAGGATGGCGGCCCGCTCGTCAGGAAACGTGTTTCGCCAGCTGGCTGCGACGGACTCGGCCGTGGTCAGGGCCAGATCGAGGTCAGCCTTGGTGGCAAGCGGAACCCGGGCAAGGACCGAGCCATCCGCCGGATTGGTGACGGGCGCCGTATCGCGGTTGCCGGCCTGCAGCCAGTGGCCGCCGATGAACAGATACAGGGGGTCGTATGCGAGATTCACGGTCTTTTCCTCATGAGGCGCGGGTGCCTTCGTCGTGGGAAAAGGCTACGTGCCATGCATCTGGTTGATAATCAGCCCATCGCCGTTAACGGCTTTGCGTGGAATGCATAGATGCAGTCAGAGCGGTTCGCCGAGTTTCTGGGGATCTTCGTCGACGTGGCCCGTGAGGGCAGCTTCTCGGGTGCCGCGCGTCGCCGTGGCATGCAGCCATCGTCGGTCTCCCGACAGATCGATATGTTGGAATCACAACTCGGCACGCCGCTGTTTCTGCGCTCGACACGCCTTCTGACGCTGACGGATGCGGGTGAGGCGCTGCTCGTTCGGGCACGGCGCATTCTTGATGAACTCGCCGACGCACACCAGGAAATCGCATCGATCGGCGGCGACATCGCTGGCGTATTCCGACTCGCTTGCTATCCGACGTTCGGCAAGCGCTACGTGATACCCGTCATGACGGCACTCTCGGCACGATATCCGGCTTTACGCTTCGAACTGGACCTCACTGAACGCCTCGCCGATCCGGTAGCGGAGCGCCTGGACCTTGTGATCCGGATAGGTGAACTAGCCGATAGCACGCTGATCGCCACGCGACTGGCGACTCAGAAGCGCGTCCTCTGTGCGCACCCTTCCTTCTTTGACGCGCGAGCGGTTCCGACGACCCCGGACGAACTGGCTCAGTTCTGCCTGATCGACAAGATGCATGGAGCGGACCTGCTGTGCTGGACTGAGGTACTCGGTCATCCCGTCGGGCACGCCGGACAGCGCGCGGGTTTCGCGTGTGACGACTTCGAAGCCATGCGCCTTGCCGCATTGGCCGGGATGGGCGTCGCTTACCTGCCTGATTGGGTGGTCGGGCCCGATATCAACGACGGCACACTGATCCAGGTTGCGCTCGAGAAAATGCGCCCGAGCATGGAAGTGGGTATCTTCGCGCTACGGGCTCTCGCCAAGCCTTCCGCGACGGTACGGCTCGTCCTTGACCATCTGAAGGAAGCCATTGGCTCACCGCCCATGTGGTCGACCGATCGTTAGGTCTCGTCGATGCCATTGCCTGTACGCGCCAGGCCGCCAAGCGGAGGAGACAGCGCCCATGGTCGTTCTCCTCAACCATCTCAGATCATTTCAACGGTGAAGGTGGACATGCTCGGCCCCGGTTGCCGAGGACGGGGTCGAGCATCAAGGTCCAGCTGTAGAGTCTCTGGGGGACTCTACGAGCCTGACGGTCAGGTCGGACTTAGGCGGCCTTCGCCGCGCTGCGTGCGAGCGCGCGGCGCTCGATGCTGGCAGCGAAGAGCGGCGTTTCACGGCTGTTGTGATCGCCACCGTCGCGCTGGCGCGCATCGGCCGCAGCTTCGAACGGCGTGCCGTGCTTGGCGATGAAATCGAGGAATTCCTGTGTAGGATGTGCGACCACGCTGTTGGTGTATTCGCAGGTCTTGTCGTCGATCTTCTTGACGCTCAGGGTCCAGATAACCTGGACACGCGTGCGTCCGTTGGGCGTGAAGGCATCGGAGGTCGATACCATCTTGCAAAGTGTCGGCGTCGCGACTTCCGCGACATAGTGCTGAACCATCAGTGTCTGACCGATCATTTCGACGTTGATCGACATGCGCTTGCCGTCATCGGTGGTGGTGGCTCCAGCCGAAATGTGGTCCGGCGGGCAGCAACGCTGGTATTCGGCTTCCGGCAGATTGAACAACCAGTCGGCGATGTCGATCTTTTCGATCGGCGCATTGATCACGGCCGAGTAGGCGGACGAGGACAGCTGCTTTTCGGTGATGATGATGTCGGACATGGTGGATTCCTGGTGTTGGAAGCAGGTTGCGAGACCGAACGATCCGCTTGGTTTGCCCATTGGCCCGCGCATTGCGATTGCCATCTGGGGGTGACCGAACTATCCGTGCATCGCCACCGCCTCACCAGCTATCTCATGGTATGGATTGCCGAACAGTTGCGACAAACGCCGCTATACGAAGGTTTGATGCGGTATGTGCGAATCACGCGGTCGCACGATGCGATGCTGCCTTGCTGCGGTGGCGCGGATCCCAACCCGAGGCTTCAAATCGATGCGTTCCCAACGGCCCGGGGCAGTCGGCCGACGTGAAGGCACCTGCTCGACCGGTTTGGCGGTGGGACAGGCATCACCCCAGGTTCTCCGCGGGGGCAGCGCCATCTATCTTGCTCAGGAAATGGCGACGGCTGGTCGCTCTCGAAGGGTGCAGCGATACATGCAGCCACGCTCCGTTCCGTGGGAACGGATGCTCGTGGAACGCGGCATCATCGGCATTTTGAACTTGAAATGGTGGCCGAGGACGGAATCGAACCGCCGACACGGGGATTTTCAATCCCCTGCTCTACCAACTGAGCTACTCGGCCACGGGTGCCTGCAACGAGCGTTGCGGCGAGTGGAGCCGCGTATTAAATCCGTTGGAAGCGTCTGCGTCAAGCGTCCCGTTCGGGCGGAACGTAGCCGGCCGGCTGGACCACGTCGCCGCCGAAGAAGTATTTCTCCATCTCGCCGCCGAGGAAGCTGCGCGTCTTCGGGTCGAGCGGGGAGAGCCGCATCTCGTTGATCAGCATGGTCTGGTGGGCGAGCCATTGGGCCCACGCTTCCTTCGAGACGTTCTCGTAGATGCGCTTGCCCAGTTCCCCGGGCCATGGGGCGAAATCGAGGCCCTCGGCTTCGCGGCCGAGTTTCACGCAGTGGACCAGACGCGTCATGGGGATATCTCCGGAAGGTTGTCGAGCAGCGTGCGTACCGGGGCCGGCAGGCCGAGCGCCGCGATCTCGTCGCGGCCGCACCAGCGCCGGTCGGCCCGGTCCGCGACGGCGGCGAGGGGGGCCGCATGGTCGAACAGGATGGGCGACACGTCCAGCTTGTAATGGCTGAACACGTGGGTGAAGGCGGGTAAGGGGTCCGCATCTCCGACGTGGGCGAAGGCGGATGCCACGCTTCCGGCGGCATCGGGGTCCGTTGCCTCGGGCAGGCTCCAGAGGCCCGACCACACGCCTTGCGGGCCGCGCTTCTCGAGCAGGATGCGGCCGCCTGCGTCGCGCAGGAGCAACATGGCGAGCGAGCGCGTCGGCACCTTCTTGCCGGGCTTGGCGGTGGGTAGCGTGGCGGTGAGACCGTCGCGGTGGGCGACGCACGAGGCGGCATGCGGGCAGAGCAGGCACAGCGGTTTGCTTCGCACGCAGACCGTGGCGCCCAGGTCCATGATCGCCTGCGTGTAATCGGCCGTCCGTTCCTCCGGCGTGTGCTCATCGGCATGCCGCCAGAGTTGTTTCTCGATCGCGCTTTCGCCGGGGAAACCGGCGACGCCGTGGTAACGGGAGAGCACGCGCTTCACGTTGCCGTCGAGGATGGGAAACCGCAGCCCGTGCGCCTGGGCGAGGATCGCCCCCGCCGTGGAGCGGCCGATGCCCGGCAGGGCCATCAACGCGTCGAGGTCGCGCGGCAGCTCGCCACCGTGCCCCTCGACGCACAGCTGGGCTGCTCGGTGCAGGAACCGCGCGCGGCGGTAATAACCGAGGCCGGACCACAGGGCGAGCACCGTGTCTTCGTCGGCATCGGCCAGGTCCACGAGCGTCGGCAGGCGTTCCACGAAACGCTGGAAGTAACCGATGACGGTGACTACCTGGGTCTGCTGCAACATGATCTCGGACAGCCACACGCGGTACGCCTCGCGCGGATGCTGCCAGGGCAAGTCCTTGCGCCCGTGGTGGTCGTACCAACGGAGCAGTTCGCGCGCGAACGTATTCATGGAGACACGCTGGGCCGGGCGTTCGCGCTCGACGCTGCCGCGGCGGGGACGCTGGGCGTCGCGCGGATGCGCAGTCCTTTCACGTGCACCGGACCGGCATCGACGGCCTTCGCATCGACGGTCCCGAGCAAGGGCGGCAGTGTGGGCGAGCCACCGGCGTTGATCCGGCCCCACCATTCGGCGAACGCGATCGGTGGAATGCGCAGGTTGGCGTGGTCGTTGTCGCCGTCGAGCTTGATCGCGATATAGAGAGGGTCCTGCTGGTTGGCCGGCGTGACATCGAGCACGATGTCGTACGGTGTGCCCGACGTGCGCGTCATGCTGCCAGCCAGCGAAGCGCCGACGTCCGCGCCGCCTCGCCATGTGGCGTCACCGCGCAACGTGGTCGAGAAGGTGGGCTTGCTCGTCACCTCGAGCGCGAGGTCGTTGAGCGTGAGCACGCCATGTGCCAGGCTCGGCGTTGTCTCCAGGTCCAACGTGTACGGCGAATCGCCCGCCGTGCTGGCGGCGAGCGAGAGGTTGAATGGACGTCCATTCGCCAGCCGGCCGGCATCGATGTCCACGTTGGAGAGGAAGAGCTGGTTGCCGCGGGTGAGCGTGCCGCGGCTGACGCGGAAGCCCGCGTCGATGGTCGGCAGGATCGCTCCTGCCGTGGACGGGCGCGAGGGCAGGGTATCGAGGTAGGCGGATACCGCGTTCAGGTCGATGCGCGCACCTTCGATCTCCAGCCGGGATATCCGCGTGCCGCCGCCGGTCAAGGTGCGCCAGGGAAGCACGAGCTTTCCGCGCGAAGCGACGATCATCGGCGTGCCGGCACCTTCGGCGCGCAACGTGAGTCCTTCCAGCTCCAGCGCCGGCTTTGGCCAGAGGGTGGGGCTGGCGGGACTGGCCAGCGCGAGGTCGAGGCCGGCGGCGCGGGCGCGGGATTGCAGCAAGGCGGTGAAACGCTCGGGCTGGAGTACCACGTACGTGGCGATGAAGGCAGCCAGCACGAACACGACGATCATGCCGCCGGCCGCGTAGAGCCCGATCCGCAGTCGACGGTTCATCGCCGCGTACCCTGCGCCATCGCCTTCACTCAGCCGCCGAGGCTCGCCGGGAGCAGGCCATCCACGAAAGCCTCCGCGTCGAATACGCGCAGGTCGGTGGCCGTTTCGCCCAGGCCCACGTAGCGGATCGGAAGGCCGAATTCACGGGCGAGCGCGAACATCACGCCGCCCTTGGCCGTGCCGTCGAGCTTGGTCACGACAAGGCCGGTGACGCCGGCGGTGTCGCGGAACTGGCGCAACTGGCTGATGGCGTTTTGTCCGGTGGTGCCGTCGATCACCATCAACACTTCGTGTGGTGCCGCCGTGTCCAGCTTCTTCATGACGCGGGCGATCTTGCCCAGTTCGTCCATCAGCCCACCCTGGGTGTGCAGGCGGCCGGCGGTGTCCGCGATCAACACCTGCGTTCCGCGCGACCGTGCGGCTTGCAGGGCATCGAAGATCACGCTGGCCGAATCGGCGTCCTGGCCTTGTGAGACCACGGGCACCTTGTTGCGCTCGCCCCAGGTCTTCAGTTGCTCGACCGCGGCGGCACGGAAGGTGTCGCCGGCGGCGAGCATCACGCCGCGGCCTTCGTCGGTGTAGCGTCGCGCCAGCTTGCCGATGGTGGTGGTCTTGCCCACGCCATTGATGCCGACAGTGAGGATCACGAACGGCGAGGCCGTGGAGACGTCGAGTGGCTTCTCGACGGGCTTCAGCAGGGAGACCAGTTCATTGCGCAGCGCCTTGAGCAGTTCGCCCGCATCGGCGAACTCGCGCTTGTGCATGCGCTTGCGCAGGTCCTCCACCAGGTTCGTGCTGGCTTCGACGCCGACGTCCGCCGTGATCAGCGAGGTTTCCAGCTCGTCGAGCAGGTCGTCGTCGAGCTTGGGATGACGCACGAAGAGCGAGGTGAGGCTTTTGGCGAAGCCGCTTCCGGAGAGGCGCTCGCGCCAACTGCGCCGGGCCGGCTGGGACTCGTGCTGTTCGGCTTCGCGCGCGGCCTCGACGATGGCGGTTTCTTCCGCCTCCGGTTCGAGGTCGGGAGCCTGGGGTTCCGGCGCGGCCGTCTCGGCCAGCGTCTCGGCGATGGCCGAGCCGACCTCGGCCGACGCGGGGTCGGCGGTCCGGTCGACGTGCTCGTCCGCGGCCGGAGACTCGGCGGTCGCGGGTTCGGCGGGCTTCTTCTTCCAGAACTTGAGCATTGCGCGAAGGATTCAAAGACAATAGGCGAATGCTATCACCCCCGCCCTCACTGGCCGCTGAGCGATGAGCGCTCCCGGCCGCATCCGCGTCATCGGCGGAACCCTGCGCAATTCACGGATCGAAGTGCCCGACCTGCCAGGCCTGAGGCCCACGTCGGAGCGCGTCCGCGAGACCTTGTTCAACTGGCTCCAACCCGTGGTGGGTGGGACGCGCTGCCTCGATCTCTACGCGGGCACGGGCGCGCTGGGCATCGAGGCGCTGTCGCGGGGTGCCGCGGCGGTCACCTTCGTGGAGCGCGAGCCGCGGCTGGCGACCGCCTTGAAGGCGAACCTGGCGCGCTTCAAGGTATCCGGGGAGGTGGTGGGTGACGATGCCAGCCGGTGGCTGCGCGGGCCGGCACGACCGTTCGACCTCGTCCTGCTCGATCCGCCATTCGCATTGGACGCGTGGGCGGATACCGCACGGGCACTGGAATTGGGCGGTTGGCTGGCGGCGCACGCGTGGATCTACGTGGAGTCGCCCCGTGGCGCCGTCTTCGCCTTGCCGGACAACTGGCTGCCGCACCGCCAGGGGCAGGCCGGGGAGGTGGCCTACGCCCTCTATCGCCGCACACCTGCCGATCCGTTAAGCTAGCCCGCGTTTTCTCCCGACCCGCCATCCATGACCCCTCTGCCGGCCAATCCGCGTCTCGCCGTTTATCCCGGCACGTTCGATCCCATCACGAACGGCCACGCCGACCTCGTGTCGCGGGCGGCGCCGCTGTTCGACCGCATCGTGGTGGCCGTCGCGGAAAGCCGGAACAAGGGCCCGGGCTTCAGCCTGGGCGAGCGCATCGCGTTGGCCCGCCTGGCTCTGGCCGACCTGCCGAACGTGGAGGTGCGTGGCTTCGACTGCCTGCTCGCCCATTTCGTCACGGAGATCGGCGCGGGCGTGATCCTTCGCGGCCTGCGTGCCGTGTCGGACTTCGAATACGAGTTCCAGCTCGCCAGCATGAACCGTCACCTGATTCCCCAGGCCGAGACGCTGTTCCTGACCCCGGCGGAGCAATACAGCTTTATCTCCTCCTCGCTCGTGCGTGAAATCGGTCGCCTGGGTGGCGATATTTCCGGCTTCGTGCATCCGGCGGTGCAGCAGGCCATGCGCCAGCGCTGGCGCAACTCTTGAAACCAAAGGTGATCATCATGCGTAAGTTCGTCCTCGCCGCGTCCGTGGCCCTGACCGCCGCCCTGGCCCTCTCGGCCTGCAACAAGTCCGAAGATACCGACCAGACTGCCACGCAGCAGGAAGCCGCTGTCGCGAAGCCGACCAATGCGACCGATACCAAGGCTTGGAGCCAGTATTTCGGCCAGATCGTGCGGAAGAACATGCAGGGCATGACGGCTGACCGTCCGTTCCCGTACTTCGTACCGGCCGGCGACGACCAAGCCGGCCAGGATGGCCGTGCCCGCCAGCTCGAAAACGTGCAGGGCACCGTCGCCCGCGGCGTCACCCCGGGCAACATGCTCGTCTTCGGTGGCCCGGAGTCGGCCAAGACGGCCGACCTGATGGTCGAGGCCTTCAAGGGCGCGAACCCGGGCTCGTTCAAGAACGTGATCGTGCTGTTCATCGGCGACCAGGCCGACCAGCAGCGTGTCGCCGACGCCGTGGGCCCGAGCGGCGCGACGTTCCGCTTCGTCGCGATGTAATCGAGCCGGTTTTCCGGTGTGAACAAAGGGCGCCGCTTACCGGCGCCCTTTTTACAAGGGCGGTTTGCCAGGCGAAGGTAGGGTAAAATGGGGACATGTCCCTGCTTATCCTCGATACCTGCGTCAACTGCGACGTCTGCGAGCCCGTGTGCCCGAACAAGGCCATCTCACTGGGCGAGCAGTACTACGTGATCGACCCGAACCTTTGCACGGAGTGCGTCGGCCACTTCGACAATCCACAGTGTGTCGAGGTATGCCCGGTCGAGTGCATCCCGCACGACCCCGACCATGTGGAAACGCGCGAGCAGCTCATGCTCAAGTACGAACACCTGATGGCGAAGGCCGGCACGTAAACGCTCCACAGGCGTCATGGGTTAATCTCAGGGAAAGCGATATCCCTTCCGGAGAGAATTCCACATGATCCATGCCCCGTCGTGGCGCGTGCTCGCCACGAGCCTGTTCCTCGTCGTCGGTGCCGGTCAGGCCACCGCCAAGGATGTTCCCGCTTCGCGGGGTCCCGGTCAGGCCGCGATCGCCAGCGCCAACTTCCTGGCCACGAATGCCGGATTCGAAGTACTCGCCAAGGGCGGCAACGCGTTCGACGCGGCCGTCGCGGTGTCCTCCACGCTGGCCGTGGTGGAGCAGCAGAGTTCCGGCATCGGCGGTGGCTTCATGGCCCTGCTGCACAAGGCGTCCGATGGACGCAACGTTTTCATCGACGCGCGCGAAACGGCGCCGAAGGCCGTGGACATGAAGGTCTACGTCGGCAAGGACGGCAAACCGAACCGCGATGTGTCGACCAACGGCCCGCTGTCGGCTGGCATTCCGGGCGAGCCCGCGGGCCTGGCCTGGATGGCCGAGCATTACGGCAAGCTGCCTTTGTCCGCGTCGCTGGCCCCGGCGATACGGATCGCGAAAGAGGGCTTCCAGCCCGACGCGCGTTTCATCGGCACCATCGAGGATCGCAAGGATGTCCTCGCGCGCTATCCCGCATCGGCCGCGATCTACCTGCCTGACGGCAGAGTGCCCGCGCAGGGCTGGACGTTGCGCCAGCCCGACCTCGCGACGACGCTGGAACGCCTTGCCGTCAAGGGCGCCGACGGCTTCTACAAGGGCGAGACGGCGACGCTGCTGGTCTCCGCCTCGCGCGTTGCCGGTGGCAACTGGACGGCCGCCGATCTGGAAGCGTACCGCGTGAAGGAGCGCGAGCCCCTGACCGTCGACTACAAGGGCTACCGCATCGTCACCGCGCCACCGCCGTCGTCGGGCGGCGTGGCGATCGCCGAGGTGCTCAACATCCTCTCCGGCTTCGATCTCACCAAGCTCGACCTCGCCCATTCCACGCACCTGACGATCGAGGCGATGCGTCGTGCCTTTCGCGATCACAACGAATACCTGGGCGATCCGGACTTCGTGAAGATGCCGCTCGACATGCTGTTGTCGAAGTACTATGCGGACGGCTTGCGCGCGACCATCTCGCCGGACAAGGCGACGCCTTCCGATCTGTTGCCCACGGCCATGTCGGCCGATCCGGGCATGCACACCACGCATTTTTCCGTGATCGACGCCGACGGCAACATGGTGGCGTCCACGCTCACGGTGAACCTGGAATTCGGCTCGGGCTTTGTCGCCAAGGGCACGGGCGTGGTGCTCAACGACGAGATGGACGACTTCGCCCTGGTGCCGGGTCAGCCCAACGCCTTCGGTCTGCGCGGTGCCCTTGCCAACGCTCCCGAGCCAGGCAAGCGCATGCTTTCCTCGATGTCGCCGAGCTTCGTCTTTGGTGCCGACCGCACCGCGGTGATCGGTTCACCGGGTGGTTCGACCATCATCACGCAGGTGCTCGAGGGCATCCTCGCCTTCATCGACGGCAAGAGCGCCTCCCAGATCACGGCGCAGAAGCGCTATCACCACCAGTACCTGCCCGATCGCGTGGACGTGGAAGCGGGTGCGTTCGACGAGGCCACGGCCAAGACGCTCACGGACATGGGTCATGTTTTGAAGAACCGGTCACCGTGGGGTTTCATGAACGTGGTCACCTGGGACCATCGGACCAACGCGCTGGATGCCGCCACCGATCCGCGCCGTCCGTCGGGCCTGGGCAAGGTGGGCACAGTGAAGTCCGTCCCATGAAGCTCTGGTCATTGATCGGCAATTCGCAAAAGCTCGACGGCGGCGCCATGTTCGGCAACGCACCGCGCGCCCTGTGGGCACGCTGGATCGAGCCTGACGAAGAGAACAGGATCCCGCTGGCCTGCCGTTGCCTGCTCGTCACCGGGCTGGATGGCCGCAACGTGCTCTTCGAAACGGGCATTGGCGCGTTCTTCGAGCCCGCGATGCGCGAACGCTATGGCGTGGTGGAGGAGCGGCACGTGCTGCTCGATTCGCTCGCCGAGGCGGGCCTGGGCCATGAAGACATCGATGCGGTGGTGCTTTCGCACCTGCATTTCGACCATGCCGGCGGCTTGCTGGCCCCCTGGGTGGAAGGCGAGCCGGCACGGCTGCTGTTCCCCAACGCGTGCTTCCTCGTGGGGGCGGCCCATTGGGAACGCGCCCGGGACCCGCACCCGCGCGATCGCGCCTCCTTCGTGCCGGACATCGTCCGGCTGCTGCAAGAGAGCGGTCGGCTGGAGCTTGTGCATGAGGGCATGCCATCTTCGCTGGGCGAGTCGGTGCGCTTCGAATTCTCCGAAGGACACACGCCGGGCCTGATGCTCGCCGAAGTCGGTGGCGTGGTGTTCTGCGCCGACCTCATTCCCGGACGTGCCTGGGTGCACCTGCCGGTGACGATGGGTTACGACCGTTGGCCGGAGAAGCTCATCGACGAGAAAAAGACCTTCCTCGACGATAAGATCGCGCGTGGCGTGAAGCTGTTCTTCACGCACGATCACGACTGCGCGCTGGCGACGGTCGAGAAAGACGACAAGGGCCGCTACAGGGCGGCCGATGCGCTTGGGCGACTGGCTGGGCTCGATGTCTAGGCGTGCAGGGGACGGGGGCAGGATGTCATCGAACTACAGGATGAACCAGACGGGGATGGCCCTGGGAACCCGGCTCGCCGGTGCCGTGTTGCTGCTGGCTGGCCTGGGCCTCGTCGCGTGGAACGAACGCCGCGTGATGGACTACACCGCCGCGCTGGTCCGGCACGGCTCGCCGGTGCTCGACCTCGGCGCCGAGGGACGGCCCACGGCCGGGCAATACGGTGCGCTCACCCGGGTCAGCGGCATGCCATTGATCGTCGAGGCGCCACGCGATCCTGAATTCGATGTCCGTGCGGAGTCGCCGATCCTCATCCGCCACGTGGAGATGTTCCAGTGGCGCGAGATCACCGTCGGCGGGGTCTCCCACTACGAACTCGACTGGGTGGACCGCCCGATCGACGCCACGAATTTCGCCAAGCCGGCGGGTCACGTGAATCCGGGTGCCTTTCCGATCCAGGGCAGGCAATTCGAAGCGGGCGAGGTGAAGCTGGGTAACTTCAAGCTGTCCGAGACGATCCTGCGCGCATTCCCTGGACGCGTGACCATTCCGCCGGACGAGAAGAAACTGCCGCCGAACCTGGCCGCCACCTTCCAGCGTGCCGGCGACGCGCTGGTCACGAGCGCCAAGCCGGCCAACCCCCGTCTCGGCGACCTGCGGGTCAGCTGGGAAGCGGTGCCTTTGCAACCGATGACCGTGCTGGCACGCATCGACGACGATGCGCTGGTGCCGGCTGCCAGCCGCGATGGCGACAATGGCTTCGACGTACAAGTGGGCGAGCGCAGCCTGCTCGACGTGCTGCCCGCCCTGCCCGAGCAGCCGGATGCCGTCATGCCCGCGCGCGCGGGCGCTTTCGTGCTGGCGATACTCGGGTCGCTGCTGCTTGCTTGCACCAGCCGTTTACGTAACGACGTGCTGTTCGCCATCGGCATCGGTGCGGTGGTGGTGTCCGCCGTCGCCGGCGTCATGTGGCTGGCTGGCGACGCGATGGCGGCCAGCGTATGGTTGCTGGTGGCCGTGCTGGGTGCGGGGCTTGCGATCTGGCGGGTACAGCAACGGACGGCGCCAGGAACACACTGAAACCACGGAGAGCAGGCGATGCGTATCACGGGACTTTATGCGGCCTTGCTTGCCCTGCTCATCCTTGGCCTGGCGGCGCGGGTGATGTGGTTGCGCCGGCGCACTCGCATCGGCCTCGGCGATGGTGGCGATCGTGCCGTGGCCTGCGCCGTGCGCAGCCATGGCAATGCCACGGAATACGTGCCGCTGGCGTTGATCCTGTTGCTGGTGCTCGAACTCAACCAGACCTTGCCGGTGTTACTGCATGCCTTCGGCATCGTCCTGTTGCTGGCGCGGATCGCCCACGCCATCGGGTTGTCCGGTACACCGGGTTATTCGGCCGGCCGCGCCACGGGCGCGGCGATCACCTTGCTGGTGATCGCCCTCATGGCCCTGATGCTGCTGTGGCAGTACGCGGTCATCCACCTGCTGGTATAGCGCTTCCCGGGCTTCAAGCCTCGGCTTCGACCACCGCCGTGCCGTCGGCGAAGGAGTAGACGTGGTCGGCCCAGTTCGCGGCCTCCACGTACATCGCCGCCATCGTGTGCACGTGTTGCTCGCGCAGCGCCGTATCGCTTTCCAGTTCGCCCTGTTCCCAATGGCGGATCTGGTCGAGGATCGGAGCGAACGGGCCGGTTCCCTCGAGCAGGGCCTCGCGGATCTCGATCGCCAGCGGCAGGTGTTCGAGCACGTAGGCCATGGACACGTTCATAAGTGTGTCCAGCAACGAGAACAAGCCGGCCGTGAAGGCCATTTCCTGCAGTTCGGGCTTGATGGCACGCGCGAGTTTCTCGCACATGTGCGCACGGATCAGGGCAAGGCGGAGCAACTCCGGCGGACGCTCGTCCATGCCCGATACGGCCATGGTGAAGATCCAGTTGCGCATGCGGTTGACGCCGAAGAACACCGCCGCCTGCTCCACCGATTTCAGTTGGCGGGGCAGGGCGAAATACGCGGAGTTCACGCAGCCCAGCAGCTTGTAGCTGAGGATGGCGTCGTCGCGGATGATCTTGCCGAGTTCGACCGGGCCGTTCTCCGGGTCCTGCAACGCTCCCATGAGGCGCAGCACGCCGAGCTTGCTCGGGCTCAGGCGTGGCATGTCGACGCGCTCCGGGCGGAGCAGGTACTTGCCCTGGAATCCGTCGACATCCTGGTCGGCGTAGTCGACGAAGGTTTCGTGTGTATCGACGCCGGTGACGATCACCTTTACGCCGAACGCATGCACGTAGTCCATGTGCGCGCGGGCGGCCACGGGGTGACGATGGTCCACCGCCACCTTCGCGAACTGCACGATGCGCAGCAACGCGTCGACACCGGCCCGGTGTTCCGGGTCGGCGGGCAGGTTGAAATCCTCGAGCATGAAGAGGCAACCATGGCCTTTCAGTTCACGGAGTTTCACCAGGAGCTGGTCGTCGGTGCCGACATCGGCACTGATGCTGGCACCGAGCCGCGCGTTGTGGCGCAGGATGTCGGCGTGCTGCAACAGCAGGTCGCGCGACATGTGCAGGAACGCGCGGTTGTCGCGAACGAGGCGCTTCAGGCTGCCGTCGGCGATCGCGCTGAGCGTCGCCTGCGTATGGGCGAGCGAAGCGGCATCGATGTCGCTGCCGATCGGCCGGGGGAAGAGCAGTTCATAAGCGAACAGGGACTGCTTCTTGTCCAGGATGGGCACGCGGACGATGGGCAGGATACCGTCGTCGTTCACCGCTGCCGGCTGGGGATGTGCTGCCATTGCTTCCTTCTTGCGCCGTCTGGGTGGACCTTGAGTGTCGCTGCTTCGTTTCGGTCAAACCTGTGCAAGGGTCGCGGAACGAAGATTCACTTTCGCCACACCGTTGCGGCCGTAGGTCGAGCCGCCTGGCGATTCGCCGGAGATCAGCGCGAGAGCCTGGCGGACGTGGCCCATTCGCTGGGCGACGACGCGGCCATTCACTTCATTGAGCTGTCTGCATTCGGCCAGCCGTTCGAGGGTATGGAGCCAACGCGGGTCGAGAAGGCTGTCGATGCCGGCCGCGTCGCCCAGCTGGCGGCGCTCCACGTCGAGTTTCTCGATCCGGTCGAGCAGTTTGCCTTTCGCCCGGCCGGCGGCTTCCAGCGCCTGCGGATCTGCCTGACCAAGGGCCATGCGCTCTTCGACCAGGCTGGCATGCAGGGCGTCGACCTCGCGGGCGAGGTCGCCCATGACCGCGACGAGCGCGGCATCGAAGTCGGGGCCGAGCGGGCCGGTCATGCCTTGCTACCGCCCATCTGGCCTTCCAGCGCGAGGAACTTGCTGGCGATGGCCTGGGAGTCGGGCTTGTAGGTGCCATCGGCGAGACGGGAGCGGATTTCGTCCACGCGCTTCGCGTCGATGTCGTCCCCGCGGCTCGCGGCGTCGAGGGCCTTGGCCGAATCCGTGATCTTGACGCTGTCGTCGCTCGGGCGCACCGAACCGGTGGTCTGGGTCGAACCGGCGGAACCGGCGGCCGGGTTCTGGGTGCGGAGCTGCACCTGCGGCTGCGTGGCCTGGAGGCCGGGTTTGATGGTCGTCGTCATGGGTGTATCCCTCGGATCATTTTTTCCGTCAGACCTTTATCGGCGGTCCGCGGGCGAACTTTAGCTGGCCTCAGGCCGTGAAGTGTGACCTGGTTCGGATTTCGTTCACGGCAGGACCGCGACGGTGCCAGGACCGCTCACGATCGCGTCGAGCACCTTGCCCGACGAGGCGTTGCGGACCTTGAGCCGCGCGCCGGTATCGCCGGCACCCATGGCCACGCCCTCCGCGCGGATCGTAACGCCGTCGACGCTGGCTTCCATGCTCACGGCGTCGCCGATGCGCACGGCCTGACGGCCGGCGAGCATGCCCGGGGTGAGCACGGTGCCCGCGCTGAGCGGGCGGACCAACGAGCGGCCACCGATCTGGTCGAGGTCGGCCACGTACCCATAGGCAAGGGTGGCGACGTCGCGTTCTTCAGCATGGACGTCGCCAGCACCGATGCCGTCACCGCGGGCAAGTGGCCTGCTGGTGACCAGGACGTCGGTGAGCATTTTCACACGCACGGGCACGCGCACCGTCCAGCCGCCTGGCATGGGGCAGCGCACCGTCACGCCGACCCGGGCGCCGAGCGGGCGATTGCCGGGCAGCGACGCGTCCAGCGGAGCGGTGCAGTCGGCCAGGCGCAGCCGACTGTCCAGGGCGCCGGCCTCGGCGGTCATGCGGGTGCCAGGCAGGTTGCGATGCTGTTGCAGCCAGTCGACAGCGGTGGTGCGTATCGCGTCCAGCGATTGGCCCGCTTCCGCGGATGGAGGAAGGGCGAGCGTCGCGATGAAGGCGAGGCCGATGGTGAGAACGCGATGGATCACGCGGCGCGTTCCGCCAGGGAGGTGGAAAGGCCCTGGGCGATGGCGTCCAGCTCCTTCACGAGGCCCGGCAGCATGTGTCCCGCATCGGCGTGGCGGCCTTCGCCGAGGGTGATGGCGTATTGCGACGCAAGGATGGAGAAACGCTCGCCGGCGGCGCGGATGGCATCGGCGGATTCGTCGGGCCGGCGTGCGCGGAACTGGTCGATGCAACGCATCATCGGCGTGGTGTCGAGCCAGCGGCGGTCGAGGCTGGACGGATCGCGCGATGCGAGTTCGAGGGCATAGCGCAGGCCCTGGCTGGCCTCGCGGATCATCTGGCTGAGGCTGGCGGCATCGAGGTTGCCCTCGGTTTCCAGCTTCGCGAGGCTAAGGCGATGGGCGAGGACGGCGGCGCGGGCGGCCGCGTCGGCCTGGCGCCGTGCGTCGTTGCCGATACGGCTGAGCGTGCCTTGCGTGGTCTGGATCGCGGCGATACGGCCCTGTAGCGCACCCATGCCTTCGCGTGCGGCCTCAAGGCTGCCGCGCGCCCCGCGCACGGCGTCGTCGACGCGTCCGAGCGAGGCCTGCATGCCGGCGATGCCGGACTGGGACTGGTCCAGTCGGCGCAGGCTGGTTTGCACGGCCTCGTCGAGATGTCCGGAGAATTCGCCCACCGCCTGGGTGACCTGATCGATTTCGGCGGTCGCCTGTGTGGTCTTTTCCGCCAGTTGCTTCACTTCGTCGGCCACCACCGCGAAGCCACGGCCGGCTTCGCCGGCACGAGCCGCTTCGATCGCGGCGTTCAACGCCACGAGATTGGTCTGGTGGGCGATGTCCTGCACCGCGGCAGTGAGCTTGCGGATGGCGGTGAAATAATCGGCGAACTGGGCATGGTTGCGGCTCATTCCCGACAAGGCGCTGCGCAGCAGGCGCAGTTGGCCGTCGAGTTCGGCCGACGTGGTTTGTCCCTGGCTGCCGGCATCGGCCATCCCGGCGACGCCGGCGTGGGCCTGGTCGATCGCCGTCGAAATCCTGGCGCTGGCCTCCGTCAATCGTCCGGCGGTATCGCGCGCGCCTTCGACGGCGGTGCCGAGTTCCTGCAGGGTCGTGCCGAGCGCCTGGGCGTTGGTCAACACCATGCCCTGTTGCTCGATCGCCTGGATGGTCGTCGCCGCCGCGGTACGTGGCTCGGCGGGCTTGAGCAGGGCACCCAGCGCACTCGCGGCCGCCGGATACTGGGCGGCGAGCGCCCGCACGCGCGCGGTGTCACCGCTGGCGGCGGCGTGGGCTAGGAGGCGGACGTGCTGGCTCCAGAGGAGGGTCATGATTTCGCTTTCGCTTTGTTCGGGTGGTCGCCTCACTACATCGGTAGGAAGGCCGGCTTCTTGAGCCAAGCAATCGTCGTGCCATGAGATGTGCCTCAAGCTCGCCCGCCCCCGGCCGATACGTTCCGCGACACCTTCCGTAGACGCATGCGCAGCCCATGGCCCGACCGCTCCTCGATACCGTGGAAACCTTCACCCGCCTCGCGGGCCATAACCGCGTGGCGATGCTGCTATTCCGGCTGGGCGATGGCCAGGCCTTCGGCATCAACGTGTTCAAGGTGCGCGAGGTACTGCGCCGGCCGCGGTTGGAGCGGATGCCCAGCATGCACGAGCTCGTCGCGGGCAGCTTCGACTACCGCGGCAGCACCATTCCGGTGGTCGATCTCGCCGCGGCCATGGGCTATCCACCGCTCGCCACGGAGGACGGAGCGCACCTGATCGTGACCGAGTTCAACCGGTCGGTGCAGGGTTTCCTTGTCTCCGACGTGGACCGCATCGTCCACGTGGATGGTGGCAACCTGGCGGCGCCGCCCCCCGCGCTGGGTTACGGCCCGCGTGTGAACGCGGTAACCCGGCTGGATGGCAACCTGATGGCGGTGGTCGACGTCGAGCAGGTGTTGGCCAGCGTCGATCCGCGGGTGGCCGAATTGTCCGAACGCGTGCAGCAGGCCGCCCATGTGCAGCAGGCGTCGAATCGCCGGGTGCTGGTGGTGGACGACTCCCTGGTCGCCCGGACGCAACTGGTCGATCTCTTCCGCAAGATGGACCTGGAGTGCGTGGTGGCCAAGGACGGCAGTGAAGGGTTCGACATGCTGCGTAACCTGGCCGCGGGACCAGCCTCCGAGCGGATCGCCCTGGTGGTGTCCGACATCGAGATGCCGGCCATGGACGGTTACGCACTGACCCGCGCCATCCGCGAGGACACCCAGCTGCGTCACCTCAAGGTCTTGCTGCACAGCTCCCTGAGTGGCGTGTTCAACGAGGCGATGGTGGAACGGGTCGGCGCCGACCGCTTCATCGCGAAGTTCCAGCCCGACGTGCTGGCTACCGCCGTGCTCGAGCTATTGCCGGCCTGATGGCGGTCGGCGCCCTGTCAGCGATGTGACGCAGGCAGGCGCCGGAATTCCGACACGGCACCGGGCGGACACAGCCACACACGACTGAAAAACGGCGCCACGCCGCCGTTTCACCCGCGCCGCTCTTGCGTGGCACGCGAATTGCTCAACCCCTCGGGCCAAGGTCACGAGAGGGCAGAGCCCATGATCGACAAACCCGATGCGCTGTTCGGCGTTCACGCCCAGGCCCTTGGCCTCTGGCAGAGCCGTGCCGAGGTGATTTCCTCGAACCTCGCCAATGCCGATACGCCCGGCTTTCTCGCCCGCGATCTCGATTTCCGCAAGGTCATGACCGCCGCTACCGGTGCCGTCGATGGCAATACGCTGCCGATGACGGCGACCGAAGCTGGACATATCGGCGGCAATCCGGCCGCGGCCCTCGCCGATGCGCAGAAGCTCGCCTATCGCGTCGAGACCCAGCCGACGATGGACGGCAACACCGTCGACACCCAGGTCGAGCAAGCGCAGTTCGCCGCCAATGCCATCCACTACCAGGCGTCGCTCGGCTTCATCAACGCGCAGATCCACACCATGCGCCTCGCCATCACAGGGTCCAGTTCATGAGCCTGCTCAAGATCTTCGACGTCGCCGGTTCCGGCATGGCCGCGCAGTCGGCGCGCCTCAACACCACGGCCAGCAACATGGCCAACGCCGACAGCCTCGCCAGCAGCGAAGCCGGTGCCTACCGCGCGAAGCAGCCGTTGTTCTCGGCGGTCCAGCGCCAGGTGAACGGGCAGATGGAAAACGAGGGCGTGCGCACGCTCGGCGTCACCGAAAGCCAGGCGCCGGTGCAGTCGCGCTTCGAGCCCTCCAATCCGCTCGCCGACGCCAATGGCTACGTGTATTCGAGCAACGTCAACCCGGTCGACGAGCTGGTCAACATGATCTCCGCGTCGCGCTCCTACCAGAACAACGTCGAAGTCATGAACAGCGCCAAGCAGCTCATGCAGAAGACGCTCGACCTCGGCAAGTAAGGATTCCCATGGCAGTCGATACCGTCAACGGCAGCTCAACGTCCACCACCCAGTCGTCCTCGGGCCAGCTTCAGCAGCAGACGCTGAGCCAGTCGGATTTCCTCAAGTTGATGGTCACCCAGATGACCAACCAGGACCCGACCAAGCCGATGGATTCCACCCAGATGGTGGCCCAGATGGCGCAGTTCTCGCAGGTGGCCGCCACGCAGGAACTGCAGCAGTCGTTCGACTCGCTGGCCACCAACCTCAGCGGCGATCAATTCGTCCGCGCCGCGGCGCTGGTGGGCCAGGAAGTGCTGGTGCCTTCCACGGCCGGCAAGCTCACCGATGGCAGCTTCAACGGTGCCGTGAACGTCGGTACGTCGGGTACCTACGTGAACGTGCAGGTGAAGGATTCGTCGGGAAACATCGTCCGCACGATATCGCTGGGCCAGCCCGATGCCGGCCTCGTCCCCTTCACCTGGGATGGCAAGTCCGACGACGGCACGCAGCTGGACGATGGCGTCTACAAGATATCCGCTACTTCCGGCGGAACCGCGATCGATACCTTCGTTCGCGGCAAGGTGGAAGGCGTCGGTGCCTCGGGTACCGACGGAACCTACGTGCAGGTGGCCGGCTACGGCGGTGCCCTGCTCAGCCAGATCGCACAAATCCTGTAATTCCAGCGAGGAAACCCACCATGCCATTCGACATCGCCCTCAGCGGCATCAACGCGGCGTCTTCCGACCTGGAAGTCACCGCCAACAACATCGCCAACGTGAACACGGTCGGCTTCAAGGGCTCGCGCGCCGAGTTCTCGCAGGTCTATTCCGTAGCCGGCGAGAACCTCTCGGCCACGGCGGCCGGCAGCGGCGTGCGCCTGACCAACATCGCCCAGCAGTTCGGCGACGGCAACGTCACGCAGACCGGCAACTCCTACGATTTCGCCCTCAGCGGCGCGGGTTTCTTCACGCTTCGCGATGGCGCGGGCTATTCATACTCGCGCGCCGGCAATTTCCATCCGGACGAGAACGGCAACATCGTCAACGCCACGGGCCAGTTCGTGCAGGCCTATCCGCCGACCGCCACGGGCGGCTTCGACATCAGCAGCCTCACCGACCTGAAGATCACCAACGGCTCCAGCCCGGCCAAGGCCAGTTCCGCCATCGGCATCACGGCGAACCTGCCGTCCGATGCCACTGCGCCGACCGGCGGCGCGTTCGACCCGACGAACGACAAGACCTACAACAACCTGTCGACCTTCCAGGCCTACGACTCGCTCGGCGCCTCGCACACGGTCAACCTCTACTACGTGAAGGACGCGACCGCCGCGAACACGTGGAACGTGAGCATGACGGTGGACGGCACGCAGGTCGGCACCTCGCAGCAGATGGCCTTCAGCTCGGGTGGCGCGCTGGTGCCGACCAACGGCGGCAAGCTGAACTTCGGCGCCGTGTCGCCGAACCCGGGCGCCGCGCCGATGGACCTGACCATCGACATGAACAAGGTCACGCAGTTCGGCAATACCTTCGCCACCACGGCGGTGGCCAACGACGGTTATGCGGCCGGCACGTTCTCGAAGATCGACGTGGCGAAGGACGGTACCGTCTCGGCCATCTATTCCAATGGCGTCTCCACGCCGCTGGGCCAGCTGGCGATCGCCACCTTCGCCAACAACCAGGGCCTGCGCCAGCTCAACGACACCAACTGGGTGCCGTCGTCGGAATCGGGCCAGCCGATCCGCGGCGTCGCCAACTCCGGTGACGTCGGCACGATCCAGGCCGGTTCGCTCGAATCGTCGAACACCGCCGACCTGACCGCCCAGCTGGTCAACATGATCAAGGCGCAGCGCAACTACCAGGCGAACGCGCAGGTGATCTCGACCGACGACAAGCTGACCCAGACCATCATCAACATCCGCAACTAAGCGCGCCCGCGCCCGACGGCTTCCGAGGACCCACATGGACCGCTCCGTATATGTCGCGATGACCGGCGCCACGCAGATCATGCGTGCGCAGGCCGAGGTGGCGCACAACCTCGCGAATGCCAACACCGCCGGATTCAAGGCGGAGCTGTCGGCCTTCCAGAGCCTGCCCGTGCAGGGCGACGGTCTGCAGACTCGCATCAACGGCGTGGCCCAGGGCACCGGGTGGGACATGACCGCGGGCAACCAGATGCAGACGGGCAACGACCTCGACATCTCGGTGCAGGGCGACGGCTGGATCGCGGTGCAGACGCCGGACGGCACGGAAGGCTACACCCGTGCCGGGAACCTGCGCATCGATGCCGACGGTTTGTTGACGGACATGCGCGGCAACGCCGTGCTTGGCGGTGGCGGCCCGATCACGATCCCGCAGGCGTCCAGCGTGAAGATCGGCTCCGACGGCACGATTTCGGTCGTGCCCCTCGGCGAAACCCCGGCCACCGTCGCCACCACCGACCGGATCAAGCTGGTCAACCCGGGCAACGACCAGCTGGCGTACGCCGGCGATGGCCTCATGCACATGAAGGACGGTACCCAGGCGCCCGCCGATGCCAACGTGCGTGTCGATGCCGGCGCGCTGGAATCGAGCAACGTCAATCCTTCCGACGTGCTGGTGAAGATGATCTCGCTGTCCCGCGAGTTCGAAATGCAGGTCCGTTCGATCAAGACCGCCGACGACAACGCCCAGTCGGCATCGAAATTGCTACAGGTGGGGTAACCACCGCCGGGCGACGCAAAACCGTCGCCGGCATGTAAAGCGCCCGCGCGCAGGAGTCAACGATGTTCACGTCCCTCTGGATCGCCAAGACCGGCCTCGATGCGCAGCAGACGCGCATGGATGTCGTATCGAACAACCTGGCCAACACCAACACGACCGCGTTCAAGCGTTCGCGTGCCGAGTTCGAGGACCTGTCCTACCAGAACCGCGGCCAGGCCGGTGCGCAGACGACCGAACAGACCCAGTCCCCCACCGGCTTCATGCTCGGCACGGGCGTGCGCGTGGTAGGCACGCAGAAGATGTTCGAGCAGGGCGGCGTGCAGCAGTCGGACAATCCACTGGACATGCGCGTCGAGGGGCGCGGGTTCCTGCAGGTGACCCTGCCCGATGGCACCGTCGGCTATACGCGGGACGGTGCGCTCAAGCAGGACCAGGACGGCCAGATCGTCACCAACGACGGGTATCCGCTCGAGCCGGCGATCACCATTCCCGCCAACGCGAAGACCATCAGCATCGGCACGGATGGCACGGTCAGCGTGACCACGGCCGCCAACGCCACATCGCAGCAGATCGGCACGATCCAGCTCGCCGATTTCGTCAATCCGGCCGGCCTCGAGCCGCGTGGCGACAACCTCTACCTGGAGACGGCCGCCAGTGGCGCGCCGCAGACGGGTACGGCGGGCCTCAACGGTCTCGGGACCATCGAACAGAACTCCCTGGAAACCTCGAACGTCAACGTGGTCGAGGAAATGGTGAACATGATCGAGACGCAGCGCGCCTACGAGATGAACTCGAAGGCGATCTCCGCCGCCGACCAGATGCTCCAGTTCATCTCCAACAAGACCTGAGAAACGACATGAACCGTTCCCTCGTCCGCCTTCTCGTCGCCGCGTTGCCACTTGCCGCGCTCGGAGGCTGCGCCATCGTTCCGCCCACGCCCAAGCCGATGTACACGGCGACGCTTCCCGTCGAGCCGGCGGCACAGCCGCAGGCCACGGGGTCCATCTACGCCGACCAGCAGTCGATGGAATTGTTCGCCGACCCGCGTGCGCACCGTATCGGCGATATCCTGACCATCACCCTCGTCGAGTCCACGCAGGCCAGCAAGAAGGCCGCGACCAGCACGAACAAGAAGAACGGCAATACCATCTCTTCTCCGACCCTGCTCGGCCAGGGTCTGCGGATCGGTGGCAAGGCCGCCGACAGTTCCTTGTCCAGCAGCAACGCGTTTGCCGGCGACGGCTCCAGCGAGCAGAGCAACCAACTCACCGGCGAGATCACCGTCACGGTGGCTCAGCGCCTGTCCAATGGTGCGCTGGTGGTCCGTGGCGAGAAGTGGCTGACGATCAACCAGGGCGAGGAACTGGTGCGCATCTCCGGCATTGTCCGTCCACAGGACATCGGCAACGACAACATCGTCGCGTCCAGCCGTGTCGCCGACGCGCGCATCGAATACGTGGGCAAGGGCACGCTGGCCGATGCGAATACGCGCGGCTGGCTGTCACGTTTCTTCGATTCGAAGTGGATGCCGTTCTGATGAAGACCGCGCAGCGCCTCCGCATGCTCGTTCGCGGCGCCGCCGCCGTGCTGGCCCTGGGCATCGTGCTGCCCGTGCAGGCCGATCGCATTCGCGACCTCGTGCAGGTGGGCGGCGTGCGCAGCAACCAGTTGATCGGTTACGGGCTCGTCGTCGGCCTCGACGGTAGTGGCGACCAGACCAGCCAGGCGCCGTTCACGACGCAAAGCCTCGAGAACATGTTGCAGCAGTTCGGCGTCAACGTACCGTCCAACGTCCGTCCGCAGCTGAAGAACGCCGCGGCCGTGACGATCACGGCCGAACTGCCGCCATTCGCCAAGCCCGGCCAGCGCATCGACGTGACGGTGGCCTCGATCGGCAACGCCAAGAGCATCCGCGGTGGCGAACTGCTCATGTCACCGCTGAAGGGCGCGGACGGCCAGGTGTATGCCATCGCACAGGGCAGCGTCGTCGTGGGCGGCGTCAGTGCCCAAGGCAAGAGCGGCTCCAGCGTACAGGTGAATATCTCGGCCAGCGGCCGCATTCCCGGTGGCGGAAGTATCGAGCGCAGCGTCGCCTCGTCTTTCGACAAGGGCGGCGACCTCATGCTCAACCTCAACACGGCCGACTTCACGACCGCCGCCCGCATCGCCCAGGCGGTGAATCAAAGCTTCGGCGCGGGGACGGCCAACGCCATCGATTCGGCTTCGGTCGCCGTACGCGCGCCGCTGGATCCGTCGCAACGCGTGTCGTGGTTGTCCACCATCCAGGCGCTGGAAGTCACCCCGGGCGACGCTCCGGCGCGGATCATCGTGAACTCGCGTACCGGCACGGTCGTGATCGGCTCCGACGTGAAAGTGGGCGCGGCCGCCGTGGCGCATGGTTCCATCCAGGTCACCATCAGCGAGCAACCGCAGGTCAGCCAGCCCGGCGCGTTCAGCCGGGGCCAGACGGCCGTGGTGCCGAGCAGCCAGGTGGCCGTGAGCGAGGAAGGTGGCCACATGTTCAAGTTCGGGCCGGGTACCAGCCTGGATGCCATCGTGCGTGCCGTGAACCAGGTGGGTGCCTCGCCGAGCGACCTCATTTCGATCCTGCAGGCGCTGAAACAGTCCGGCGCGCTGCATGCGGAACTGGTGGTGATCTGACATGGCCGCCGCCGTCGACACCCAGAGGCTCGGCACCTACACGGACATGTCCGCGTTCGCCGGACTGCGGGCGGCCGCGCAGAAGGATTCCAAGGCGGCCCTGCCGACCGTCGCCAAGCAGTTCGAGTCCATCTTCACCCAGATGATGCTGAAGTCCATGCGTGACGCCAGCGCCGCGATGGGCGACGACATCATGGGCTCACAGGCGGCCGACGCCTATCGAGACATGTTCGATCACCAGTTGTCGCTCACGCTGTCGCAGGGCAAGGGTATCGGCATCGCCGACATGCTTATCCGCCAGCTCGGTGGCAGCCCGGCGAAGGACGCATCCTCGAACGACCTGTTCGCCGGCGTCACCGGCGACGCCAGCACCGCCGCCGCCGTCTCGTCGCCTTCCGACCAGGACAGCGGCCTCATGGATTCGCTCGAGCGCATGCTCGGCCGCGCGGGTAAGGCCGTGGGCGATGGAGCGAACGCGGTGGCGGGCACGGTTGGCAAGCTATCCATCTCCGGTCCGGAGGACTTCGTACAGAAGCTTGCGCCGCATGCCATCGAGGCGGCGAAGAAACTCGGTGTGTCCGTGCGCGCGCTGCTGGCACAAGCCGCCCTGGAAACAGGCTGGGGCAAGCATCTGCCGGCACAGGGTGGCACCACGAGTTTCAACATGTTCGGCATCAAGGCGGGCAGCAGCTGGGATGGCAAGCGGGTGAACGTGCCGACGCTCGAATACGAGGACGGCGTGGCCGTACGTCGGAAAGACAGTTTCCGCGCATACGATTCACCGTCCGACTCGTTCAAGGACTACGCCGACCTGGTTACCAACAGTCCGCGCTATGCGGCGGCCGTGGGACGTGGCGACGATGTGTCCGGCTTCGCGCATGCCCTCGTCAAGGGCGGTTACGCCACCGACCCCAGCTATGCGCAGAAGCTCACCGATATCGCCAACGGTCCGGTGATGAAGCAGGCGCTCGCCGCGCTGAAGCACATCGCCGCGGACCTGTAAGACACGGGCCCATGAAAGATCACAAGGAATAACAGCGATGGCCGACCTGCTCTCCACCGGCGTCTCCGGGCTGCTTGCATCGCAAGTCGGCCTCTCCACCGTCGGCCACAACATCAGCAACGTCAACACGGCGGGCTATACCCGGCAGACGACCACGTTCAATGCGCGTGCGCCGCAGTACAACGGCGGCTACTACGTGGGGCAGGGTGCGGATGCGGTAAGCGTCCAGCGCGCGTATAGCCAGTTCCTCACCCAGTCGGTGTGGTCGGCGAATTCCGGCCAGAGCCGCGCCACGCAATATGCCAGCCTCACCGCGTCGGTCAACAACGCCGTCAGTGGCTCGGCCAACCTGCAAACGGCCCTCGACGGCTTCTTCGGCGCGGTGAGCGACCTCGCCAACGCGCCGGTCGACACGGCGAGCCGCCAGGCCCTGATCGGCAAGGCAAGCACCCTGGTTTCGACCTTCCGCTCGCTGTCGTCGCAGTTCCAGCAGATCGACCAGCAGACCAACCAGGAAATCAGCAACTCGGTCGACAGCATCAACAGCCTGGCGCGGAGCATCGCCGACCTCAACGGGCAGATCCAGAAAGCCTATGCGGGCGGCGCCGCGCCCAACGACTTGCTCGACGCGCGCGACCAGGCGATCTCGCAGCTGTCGCAGGTGGTCGGGGTGAACGTCACCCAGGGCAGCGACCACATGGTCACCGTGTCGGTGGGCAACGGCCAGCCCCTGGTCAATGGCACCGACGCGACCACGTTGAGCACCGCGGCCAACCAGTACGATTCGTCGCGCCTGGAAGTCGTCGGCCCTGGCGGTTCCGTCATCAGCGGCCAGCTCGGCTCCGGCTCGCTCGGGGCGACCTTCGATTTCCGCACCAACGTGCTCGATCCGGCGCGCAACCAGCTTGGCCGTGCGGCCATAGCCCTCACCGACGCGTTCAACCAGCAGCATGCGCAGGGCATCGACCTCAACGGCGATGCGGGTGGCGATTTCTTCACCATCGGCGATCCGGCGGTGTTCAACAGCACGGGCAACACGGGCAACGCCCAGGTTACGGCAACCGTGACCGACGTGGGCAAGCTCGGCAGCGCCGACTACATCATGCGTTACAACGGAACCAACTGGTCGGTGACGACGGCGGCTGGCGTCACCGTGCCTTCGACGGGCACGGGCGCCGCGGGAGATCCCATCCTCATCGACGGGCTCGCGATCTCGGTACCGAGCGGCACGCCTCAGGCCGGTGACAGCTTCCAGATCCAGCCGACGCGCAATGCCGCCTCCACCATGAGCGTGGCGATCAGCGATACCAGCAAGATCGCCGCATCGGGTCCGTTGGCCGCGACCAAGGCTTCCGGCAACACCGGCAAGGCCACCCTGGGCGCCCTCACGGTCACCAATGTCGCCGATCCGGCGTTCAACACCCCGGTCAATATCGTCTTCACCTCGCCGACCACCTACACCGTCAACGGGGGGGCTCCGCAAACCTATGCGGATGGCGACACCATCACCGGCAACGGGTGGACGCTCAAGCTTTCCGGTGTCCCTGCCGCTAACGATACGTTCACCGTGAAGCCGGCGGGTTCGGCCAGCGGTGACAACGGCAATGCGCTTGCGCTCGCGAACGTCGCCAACAAGGGCGTCCTCGACAACGGCGCCACCACGGTGGGCAAGTCCTATAGCCAGCTGATCGCCCAGGTGGGCACGGCGGGCGCGCAGGCGAACACCGCACTCGACGCCCAGCAGAGCATCCTCGACCAGGCCATGGCATCGCAGCAGAGCCTTTCCGGAGTGAACATGGATGAAGAAGCGGCCAACCTCCTGCGGTTCCAGCAGGCGTATGCGGCATCCGCCCAGGTGATCAACGCGGCGAACACCATCTTCGACTCTCTTATGACCGCCGTGCGGGGCTGACGACCATGCGTATTTCCACTTCCTGGGGCCAACAGCAAGCCGTCGACTCGATGCTCGACAGGCAATACCAGATGTCGCAGACCCAGCTTTCGCTGGGCAACGGCAAGGCGATCCAGACCCCCGCGGACAACCCCGCGGCCGCCGCGCGCGCCGTCGACACCAGTTCCGCCAGCGCGCAGAACGACCAGTACACACGCAACATCCAATCCGCCACCACCCGCCTGTCCGTCGAAGAGCAGGCGCTTTCTTCGGCGGGCGACATCCTCGATCGCATCCGCTCGCTCACGCTCGAAGGCATGAATGGCACGCAGACGGACGAATCGAGGCAATCGATCGCGACGGAGTTGCGGCAGACGTTGCAGCAGCTGGTCGCGTTGGGCAATACGAAGGACGGGCAGGGCGAATACATCTTCGCGGGCAGCCGTACCACCACCCAGCCCTTCACCATCGACGGCCTGAACGTGAACTATGGCGGTGACCAGGGCCAGCGCATGGTCGCCGCGGCGGCGGGCCTGCAGGTCGCCACCGGCGACAACGGTGCCGACGTCTTCATGTCGATCCGCGGCGGCAACGGCACCTTCGTCACCAGCGCGGGTGCCACCAATACGGGGACGGCCGTGGTCGGGGCCACGTCGGTCACCGATGCAAGCGCCTGGGATGGCGGCAGCTACAGCATCACCTTCACTTCGCCCACCGACTACGAGATCCGCGACGTCAACGACCCCACCAATACGGTCATCTCCACGGGGACGTACACGGGCGACACCGGCACCATCGCGTTCAAGGGCACGCAGCTCAATCTCACGGGCAACCCAGCGACAGGCGACACCTTCGCCGTGGGTCCCTCGTCGTCGCAAGACGTTTTTTCCTCGGTGGCCGGCATCATCAATGCCTTCGAGGCGCCCGGCGGTGGCGCGGCGATGAATAATCAGATCAACGCGCAGCTGCAGAACCTCGACCAGGCCGCCACCAGCTTCCTCGATACACGCACGAAGATCGGCGCGCGCATGAACACGCTCGATCAGCAGACGCAGATCGGTGCGGATGTGAAGTTGCAGTACGCCAGCACGCTCTCCGACCTGCAGGACCTCGACTACGCCAGCGCCATCAGCAAGTTCACCCAGCAGCAATCCGCGCTCGACGCCGCGCAGCAGTCGTACGTGAAGATGCAGAACCTGAGCTTGTTCAACTACCTCAAGTAAGAAACGCGCATTTCTCTTTGCAGTGCATTCGAGGCGGCCGCGAGGCCGCCTTATTTTCTTGCAACGAGGCCTAAATCCCGGGCCGGACGTGCCGATAAGGAACCCTGACAGCGGCCGGCGAGACGTCATTGGCGGGTGCTGATCAAAAAAGTGGTTGACAGGTAGAAAAAGTTCTCAAGTTTCTTCCCGGCGTGCCGTAAACCTCTCTGAGGCGGAAGGCTTCCCTAACGGAACCCCGCCGGACTACGCCGCACAACCTCCGGCATTTCGGTTCCGCTTACAAAGGATCAATCCCATGGCTCTGACCATCAACACCAACATCATGTCGCTGAATGCTCAGCGTAACCTGAGCACCTCGCAGACGAAGCTGTCCTCGGCCATCGAGCGCCTGTCTTCCGGTATGCGCATCAACAGCGCGAAGGACGACGCCGCCGGCCTCGCCATCTCCACCCGCTTCACCACGCAGATCAACGGCCTGAACCGCGCCGTGCAGAACGCCAACGACGGTATCTCGCTGTCGCAGACGACCGAATCGGCGCTGGACGAAGTCACGAACAACCTGCAGCGCATCCGCGAACTGGCCGTCCAGTCGACCAACGCCTCGAACTCGGACAGCGACCGCGCCGCGCTCGACGCCGAAGTCCAGCAGCGCCTGGCGGAAGTCACGCGTATCGCCACGCAGACCAACTTCAACGGCATGAAGGTCCTCGACGGTTCGGCCAACCAGCTGAGCTTCCAGGTCGGTGCCAACGTGGGTGAAGTGATCACCGTCGGCCTGAACCAGGGCATGAAGGCCAACCAGGTCGGTCAGCTGGCCTCCGGTTCCGCCTCGCTGGCGTTCGCGGCCACCGCCGCCTCGGGCGCCGTCACCACGGCCGGCCAGGCCCTGGCCACCGCCGACTTCTCGACCACCAATGCCAACTTCACCGTCAACGGCACCGCGGTCAGCCTGACCACGAACCTGACGGACGCCGCCGGCGTCGCCGCCGAAATCAACACGCAGCTGGGCGCCGGCGCCACGGCCACGGCTTCGGTCAACGCCACGACCGGCCGCATCGAGTTCACCAGCACGGCCACGGGCAACACCGCGACGGCTCCGGTCATCGGCGGCGCCAATGCGTCGATCTTCGGCACCACTTCTACGACCGCTGGCGTCAGCATCGGCGACAAGACCCCGGTCACGCTCGCCGCCGGCGCCGTCACCCTGCAGGTTGGTGACAACGCCTCGTTCGACCTCGCCGGTACGTACAACTCGGCGCAGGACCTGGCCGATGCGATCAACGCCAAGTCGGGCCAGGGCATCAACGCCTATGTCGGTTCCGATGGCGCGGTGAAGTTCGCTTCGGCGAAGGCGATCACGGTGGGCGGCACGGCTCCGGCCGACGCTGGCCTGACCGCCGGTACGCTGGCGGTCTCCACGACCGATACCCTGGCCAATTCCTCGGTCAAGACGGTCGACGGCGCCAACCAGACGATCAACCGCATCGACGCGGCCCTGCAGTCGGTCTCGGACCTCCGTTCGGACCTCGGTGCGGTGCAGAACCGCTTCGAATCGACCATCTCCAACCTGCAGAACATCTCGCAGAACCTGACCTCGTCGAAGTCCGCCATCACGGACGCCGACTTCGCCCAGGAAACGGCGAACATGTCCTCGGCCCAGATCCTGCAGCAGGCCGGCGTCTCGGTCCTCGCCCAGGCGAACCAGGCCCAGCAGATCGTCTCGAAGCTGCTCCAGTAACAGGCGTCACACCGCCAGTCCCGGCCAAGGCTGGGATTGGCAGGGTAATTGCTTAGTTGTCGGCGGTTGGCACTCGAAAGGGAGCCAGCCGCCGACAAATTGGCGCCCAGGGCAGTGAGGCGTCCTCCAGGAGAGCTTCATGGCCACGAATCCCATCACCCTCGGTTCCAGTTCCATCGACGTCGCGAGCATCGTCACCAACCTGACGAACAACAAGCGCGCGGCGACGGACAGCTCCCTGGCTGCCCAGGTCAGCGCGAACACCACCCAGATTTCCGCGATCGGCAACTTCACCTCGTCGCTGACGAGCTTGCAGAACGCGATGAAGGCACTGACGGACGGTAGCGCGTTCACGACGCAGAAGACCTCCGTCGGTGATTCGACGATCCTTTCCGCCACGGCGGACGCGGATGCCCAGCCGAACACGTACAACATCGTCGTCGGCAAGCTGGCCACCTCGCAGAAAACCACCTCGACGGCTTTCGCCACCAGCAAGACCCAGGTGGGCACCGGCACGCTCACGATCGCCATCGGTGGCAAGTCGATGAGCCTGAACGTCGCATCCGGCGCCAACTCGCTCGAGAACATCCGCGACTCCATCAACAAGGCGTCGGACAATCCGGGCGTTACCGCCAGCATCGTCACGGGTACCGACGGCGCGCATCTCGTGCTGACGTCGACCTCCACCGGCGCGGCCAACGCGTTCACGGTGAGTTCCAGCGGCGGCGATGGCAACCTGTCGCAACTCGATTTCGATCCGGCGACCGATTCCGCGACGGTGAAGGCCCAGGACGCCGAGTTCACCATCGACGGCCTTCCCGCCACGAGCCCGTCGAACACCGTGGCCACCGCCATCGACGGCGTCACCCTCGCCCTGTCCAAGACGGGTACCAGCACCGTCACCATCGCCAACGATCCCACCGCGGTGTCGTCGGCGGTGACCTCGTTCGTCGCGGCCTACAACGCCTTCGTTTCCACCTACCAGACGCTGACCAAGTACGACGCGACCAACCAGCAGGTCGGCGCCCTCATCGGCGACGCCACGCTGACCTCGATCAAGAGCCAGATCACCTCGTTGGTCGGCTCGCAGTCCACGGGTACCGGTGCCGGCCCGAAATCGCTGAGCGATCTGGGTGTGGCGTTCCAGATCGACGGCACGTTGAAGTTCGATTCGACCAAGCTGACCAAGGCGCTCGCGACCAATCCCAAGGAAACCCAGGGCCTGCTCAGCGGCAGCGATGGCATCGCACCCAAGCTGGACAAGCTGATCACCAGCTGGACCTCGTCCAGCGGCATCCTGACCCAGCGTACGGCCAACCTGAACAAGAAGGCCAAGGATCTCACCCAGCAGCAAACGGACTTCGACGTCACGATGAAGGCCTATTCCGACCGCCTGACCAAGCAGTACACGGCGCTCGACACGATGATGACCAAGCTCAGCAATACCAGCAGCTTCCTCCAGCAACAGTTCGACGCGTTGACCACCAGCAAGAGCTGACGGTCTCCTCAGGAAAAAACTCATGGCACTCGGATATTCCCAGGGCGCAGGCGCCTACAAGCAGGTCCGTACGCAAGGCGGCATCGAAACCGCCGATCCGCATGGCCTTATCACCATGCTGATGGACGGTGCGCTCGAGAGGATCCGTTTCGCCCTCGGTCACATGGTGACCGGGAATGTGGCCGGGAAAGGCGAGGCCATCTCGAAGGCTATCGAAATCGTCGGCGCGTTGCAGTCCGCCTTGAACCACGAGGTCAAGGCGCCGCTGGTGGGGCAACTGGATAGCCTGTACGACTACATGAGCCGTCGTCTCTTGCACGCCAACCTGCACAACGATGCGGATGCCCTGGACGAGGTGACCCGCCTGCTCGGGCAAATCCGCGAGAGCTGGGTCGCGATTCCCGTCGAGGCCCGTCAACCTGCCGGAGCGGGCGCGTGAACGACGTCGTCTGGTGCGATCTCGACCGCGTCCTTGGCCTGACCGAGGCCATGCATGCCGCGGCCAGCGAAGGACGTTGGGACGAGCTGGCGGAACTGGAGGCCGAGCGCGAGCCGGTCCTCAGGAGCGGCAGCATGCGTCCCGCGCCGGAAACCCTGGAGTCGTTGAAGTCCATCATGTTGCTCGATGGCCTCATCAAGGATCTCGTCTCCGTGGCCCGCGACGAGGTTTCGGTCGCGTGGGACGCTTCCCGCCGGGTACGCCGGGCCGTGGCCGCGTATAGTTCCTTCTGAACGTTGATCTTCGGCAGGGGGTAGGGCGGATGAGCGGCGAGGACTGGCAGGCATTCTCCGATCGCGTTGCCTGGGACGCGGCATTCCATGCCACTTGCGACGCCGTCGAGCGGCCGGACGCCGCCGCGCTGTCCCTCATCAACGACCGCAATGCCAGCGTCCTGGTCGCGGTGTCGGCACTCATGGATCGCCGCAGCGATCCCGTCGAGGATGACAGCCCGCTTTCCCAGGAAGTGGCCCGGCTCGACGCCAAGCTCAATGTCCTGATGGAGATCGTGAACCGGCTCCTGCTTCCCCAGTCGGGCTTGCCGCCGCGCATGCCGCTGCGTTTCAACGCGGCCGGTGCCGTACTGCCCTGGCATGGCTTGCCACCCGTAGGCCAGCCCGTCCTGCTCAAGGTCCATTTCGACGTATGTCGCGCGCTGCCTCTGGAACTGCCCGGCGTGCGCCTTGTCGGCCCGCAGGATGGCAAGGGATTCATCGGTTTCGAGGGCTTGTCCGAAGCCGTGCGGGATGGCCTGGAACGATTGGTTTTCCGCCAGCACAGGCGGCAGGTCGCCGAAGCACGGGCCCAGGCCCGCCCTGCGGAAGGCGTCCCGGACGCGATGTGACCTTTTACGTCACGTGACGTCGGAACGTCGCGTGGCGTCCCGCGTCACATTCGTGACGCCTGTCGTCACGATTGACACCGGGCGCCTTCCGGCTCGTCCGGCAGCCATCGAAAGGGATTCCGCGCACAACCTCAAGAGCCGCGATAGCACATGCATTTCAGCCATCGCGCGCCGGAATTCCGACGTTGGCACGCTCTTTGATTGATACCTTGCAACGAGGTCGACGGGATTCCATCGCGGAACCGTTCCCAGGACTTCGACCCCACGTCATGCGAGGTATCCCAGGTGAAGTCTTCCAATTTTCTCGTTGTCGAATCCGACACCACCCGTGCCGACAGCATCGTTTCCGCGCTGACCTTCCTCGGTTACCGTCCGGTGCTGGCCAAGCAGATGCCGTTGGCCGAAGCATCGGAAAACTGGCGCGGTGCCTATGTCGGCATGGTGGACGACGAGAACGAACTGGAAGGCTACCTTTCCTCTCTCGGCCGCGGCGGTCGCCAACTGCCGCTGCTGGTCGCGGCGGATTCTCCGCTGGCCACTTCGTTGATCGCCGATGACGTGCGCAGCCAGCACGTGGAGCTGGTGGACATGCCGTTGCGTTACGAACGGCTGTCCGAAGCCCTGCGTGCCTTGCAGTCGCGCATGGAGCCGGTGCCGTCCAGCCGCCGCTTCGTCGGCCAGTCCGGACCGATGCAGCGCGTAAACGCGCTGATCCGCCAGGTTGCGCCGTTCGATTCCAGCGTGCTGGTGCTGGGTGAGTCCGGCAGCGGCAAGGAACTGGTTGCCCGCACCATCCACGACTGTTCGCCGCGCCGCGACAAGCCCTTCGTCGCGATCAACTGCGGTGCGATTCCCGCCGAGCTGCTCGAAAGTGAACTGTTCGGCCACGAGAAGGGCGCCTTCACCGGTGCGATCAGCACCCGCAAGGGCCGTTTCGAGATGGCCGAGGGCGGCACGCTGTTCCTGGACGAGATCGGCGACATGAGCCTGCCGATGCAGGTGAAGCTGCTGCGCGTGTTGCAGGAGCGCGTGTTCGAGCGGGTGGGCGGGAACCGTCCGCAGCGTTGCGACGTGCGCATCATCGCCGCCACCCACCGTGACCTCGAGGACGCCATCGAGCGCGGCGGCTTCCGCGAAGACCTATTCTATCGCCTGAGCGTGTTCCCGCTGGAGATGCCGCCGCTGCGCCAGCGTCTCGAAGACCTGCCGGCACTGATCTCCGAATTCAACCAGCGCCTGGTCCATCGCGGGCTGTCGTCGATCCGCTTCTCGCCGAGCGCCATGGGCGCCCTGTGCCGCTACGGCTGGCCGGGCAACGTGCGCGAGTTGTCGAACCTGGTCGAGCGGATGGCCATCCTCATGCCGCACGGCGAAGTGCGCGCGGCCGACCTTCCGGAGAAGTACCGGGGTGTCCTGCCGGTCGAGGAAGTATCGGGTGCGGCGCTCATCGCGATGATGGAAGCCGGACCGGAAATCACCGAGACCTTCGGCTACGCCGGCGAAGGCGACCCGTCGGTCCTGCCCCAGGGTGGCCTGGACCTCAAGGATCACCTTGCCGGCATCGAGATCGGTCTGATCCGTCAGGCATTGGACTCCGCCAACGGCGTCGTCGCCCACGCCGCCAAGCTGCTCCGCGTCCAGCGCACCACGCTGGTCGAGAAGCTGCGTAAGTACGGTTTGTCCGAGACGGTCCAGGCGGGCTGATGATCCGACGCTTGGCACAGGTCGTGCATCGGGTGACGCAAAGCCGATAACGCGTTGGAAAACCGTCATGACCACGATCGACGTCAACAGCCTCCTGCTCCAGATGCGCCGTATCAGTGCGCAGACCGAGATGCCCGCCCTGCGTGGCGTAGGCGAAGCCACCCCAGCGGCGAAGGGTTCGTTCGGCGACTTGCTCAAGCAATCGATCGATGGCGTGGCGCAGAGCCAGGACAAAGCCAGAAAAATGGCGACGGCATTCGAGCGCGGTGATCCCGGCGTCGATCTCGCCCAGGTGATGATCCAGGGGCAGAAAGCCGATCTCTCGTTTCGCGCGATGACCGAAGTGCGCAACAAGATGGTCGATGCCTACAAAGAAATCATGAACATGTCGATCTGATTGGGCATGAGCGCAATGACAGGATTCGAGTCGAACCATGGCAGATAACGGCGTAGCCACCACGGACAGCAATAACGCGTCACGCATGGACTCGCTGAAGTCGCTGGCGCAGACGCCCGCGGCGCGGCAGATCTTCATGCTGGCCGGTATCGCCGGTGCCGTCGCTATCGGCATCGCCGCGGTGATGTGGTCCCGTGCGCCGAACTACGGGCTGCTTTATGGCGGCCTGGAGCAGAAGGATGCCGCCGCCGTCACCCAGGCGCTGCAGGCGGGCAACACGCCCTATACGCTGAGTTCGGACGGTAGCTCGATTTTCGTGCCCGCCGCGGATGTCGCTGGTGTCCGTCTCAAGCTCGCAGGCCAGGGGCTGCCGCAGGGCAGCGCCGCCAGTGCCATCCCGCAGGCCGATTCGCCGTTCGGCATGAGCGACATGGCCGAGCGTTCGCGCTACCAGTCGCTGCTCGAGAACGACCTGTCCAATACGATCGCCGGTCTGCAATCCGTGCGTGCGGCACGCGTGCACCTGGCCTTGCCCAAGCCGTCGGCGTTCATTCGCGACAACAAGCCGGCCAGCGCCTCGGTGGTCGTCACCTTGTATCCGGGCCGGCAACTCGACCAGGGCCAGGTGGCCGCCATCGTCCACCTCATCGCCGCCAGCGTGCCCGACCTCGATACCCGCCAGGTCTCGGTGATCGACCAGGGTGGCAACCTTCTCACCGTGAGCGATCCGGACAGCGCCTCGGCCATCGGCGACAGCCGCCTTCGCCTGTCCAACCGCATCGAAGCCACCTATACGCAGCGCGTCGAGGATCTGCTCACGCCGCTCGTGGGCGCCGGCAAGGTACGTGCCCAGGTCTTCGCCGACCTCGACTTCTCGCAGACAGAGAAAGCCAGCGAAACCTTCAACCACGACAACCCGGCGCTGCGCAGCGAGCAGACCAATAGCGATACGCGCACCGAGCCGGCGAACAATGGCGGCGTGCCCGGCGCGTTGAGCAACCAGCCCCCGAACACGGGCGCGAACGCGACGGCGGCCAATCCCGCCGCGGGTGCCGCCAAGCCCGGCGCACAGGCGGCCGCCACGCAGGCGGCGCAGACGCCTACCCAGCAGACGCAGAGCGCCACGCGCAACTACGAGCTCGACCGCACGGTAAGCCATGTCACCGACCCCGCGGGCAAGGTCGCCCGTCTCTCGGTGGCCGTGGTGGTCGACAACAAACAGATGCCCGACAAGGACGGCAAGACCAAGAGCGTGCCGTTCACGCCGGAGGAACTGTCGCGCCTGACCGAACTCACCAAGAACGCCGTGGGCTTCAGCGCCGAGCGTGGCGACAGTGTCAGCGTGATCAACGAACCGTTCCATGGCGCCACCGCGGAAGAAGCGCCGGTCAGCGCGCCCTTCTGGGAACGCCCGGGCATGCTCGACCTGATCAAGCAGGGCCTGGGCGTGATGATCGCGCTGCTGGTGGGATTCTTCGTCCTGCGTCCGATCCTCAAGGGGTTGTTGAAGCCCGCTCCGCTGGCGATGAACAACGTCGCGCTGGCGGGACCGATGCCGAGTGTTTCGGTGATGGTCGATGACGACGACATGACGCCCGACCGTGTCAGCACGTCCCAGGCCCAACTCGGCTCGCCCGCGTTGCTGGCCTACGAACAGAAGGTGGGCCTTGCCAAGCGCATGGCCGCCGAAAATCCGAAACAGGTGGCGCAAGTCGTGAAGAGCTGGGTGTCCGACGATGGCGGCTGAACAGAAAGAGGCCCTGACGGGCGCACAGAAGGCGGCGATCCTGCTCCTCACCCTGGGTGAGGAAGACGCGGCGTCCATCCTGAAGCACCTTGGCGCACGCGACGTGCAGGCCGTGGGCACGGCCATGGCCGCGTTGAAGAACGTGACCAAGGAGCAGGTGGACCTGGTCCTCACGAAACTCCAGGAAGACGTCGGCCAGCACACGTCGATCGGTGTCGGCACCGAGGAATACATCCGCCGCATCCTGGTCAACGCATTGGGTGAAAACAAGGCCGGTGGCCTCATCGACCGTATCCTCCTGGGCCGAAGCAGCAAGGGCCTGGAATCGCTGAAGTGGATGGAAAGCCGGGCTATCGCCGAGATGATCGGCCAGGAGCATCCGCAGATCATCGCGCTGGTGCTGGCCCACCTCGAGTCCGACCAGGCGGCGGAAGTGATCGGTTACCTCCCCGTGCGCACACGGAGCGACGTGGTGATGCGCATCGCAACGCTCGATGGCGTGCAGCCACATGCCCTGAACGAACTGGACGAAATCATGGAGCGCCAGTTCTCCGGGAACTCGAACAAGCTGAAGTCGGCGAGCGTGGGTGGCCTCAAGGCGGCGGCCGATATTCTCAATGCGATGGAAACCTCGCGTGAAGCCGAGCTGATGGCCTCCATCCGCGGCATCGACTCGGGTCTGGGCGAACGCATCGAGGAACTGATGTTCGTGTTCGACGACCTCGCCGAACTGGACGACCGCAGCATGCAGACGCTGTTGCGCGAGGTGCCGTCGGCACGCCTCATCACCGCGCTCAAGGGCGCGGAATCGGCGATCCGCGAAAAGATCTTTTCCAACATGTCCAAGCGCGCCGCCGACATGCTGCGCGACGACCTCGAGGTCAAGGGTCCCGTGCGCCTTTCCGAGGTGGATGCGGCGCAGAAGGAAGTGCTGGCCACGGCGCGGCGTCTTGCTGACGCGGGCCAGATCAACCTTGCCGGTGGCGGCGAAGAATTCGTCTGATGAGCCTTACCTCCATCCTCGCACGCGAGCGTGTCGGCCAGTTCGAGCGCTGGGAGCTTCCTGTCGTCGGTGCAACCGATGCACCGGATGCGCGCGACGAAGCGATGGACGAGGGCCCGCAGCGGCCGACTGTCGCCGAGATCGAGGCGATAGAAAGGCAGGCTCGGGAGGAAGGTTTCAATGCGGGGCTGAACGAGGGCCGCGCGATGGCGAAGCGCGAACTGGCCGCACAAGTAGCGCGACTCGACGCCTTGTTCGCGGCAGTGGAACGGCCGTTCGCCGAACTGGACAATGAGGTGGCCGGTGATCTGGCCATGTTGGCCACGGTCATCGCGGAGCGCGTGCTGGGCTACGAGATCGCCACGCGGCCGGAAAAAATCCTCGACGTGGTGCGCCAGGCGGTCGACGCACTGCCGGCCGCCACGCGTCATCTGAAGATCCACCTGAATCCGGCCGACGCCGCGATCGTACGCGAGCACCGGTCGTCCCTGGATCACGAAGGCACGGTGGTCGACGACGCGTCGCTGGAGCGTGGTGACGTGCGCCTGGAAAGCGAGCATTCGCGCCTGGACGCCCGCGTGCGCACCCGTCTTGCCGCCGTGGTCGACAGCGTGCTGCAGGGACGTATCGATATATCCATCGATGACGAAGCGGGCACGGCATGAGCACGACCGACCATGTCGCCGCCCGGAACTCGCATTGGCGCGAGTCGCTCGCCGCGCAGCGTGCCAGCGCCGAGCATGTGCGTCCGTTGCAGGCCGAAGGCAAGCTGCGCCGTGTCGTCGGGCTGACGCTCGAGGCGGTGGGTTGCGAGGCACCCGTCGGTGCCCGTTGCATGGTCGCGGGCGCCGACGGCAAGCAACTGGAAACCGAGGTGGTCGGTTTTTCGGATGGGCGCCTCTTATTGATGCCCACGGGTGAAATGCATGGCGTGTTGCCGAACGCGAGGGTCATCCCGGTCGCGTCGGTGTCCGGTATCCCCGTGGGCGATTCGTTGCTTGGCCGGGTCATCGGCCCGGACGGCGTACCACTGGATGGACAGGGCCCCTTGCTCGCGCGCGAACGCGCGCCCTTGCGTCGCGATCCGATCAATCCCATGCTCCGCCAGCCGATCGACACCCCCCTGGATACCGGCGTGCGGGCGATCAATGCCCTGCTCACCGTGGGCCGCGGCCAGCGCATCGGCCTGTTCGCCGGCTCGGGCGTCGGCAAGTCGACCTTGATGGGGATGATGACCCGCTTCACCAACGCCGATGTCGTCGTGGTGGGCCTGATCGGCGAACGCGGCCGCGAGGTAAAGGAGTTCGTCGACCATACGCTGGGCGAGGAAGGCCGTCGCCGCGCCGTCGTCGTCGCCGCACCGGCGGACGCACCGCCGCTGTCGCGCCTGCGCGGCGCGCAGGTGGCCACCGCCGTCGCGGAGCACTTCCGCGACCAGGGCAAGCGCGTGCTGCTGCTCATGGATTCGCTCACCCGTTACGCCCAGGCGCAGCGTGAGATCGCGCTGGCCATCGGCGAACCTCCGGCCACGAAGGGCTACCCGCCTTCGGTGTTCGCGATGTTGCCCGCGCTGGTCGAGCGGGCAGGTAACGACGCCGATGGCCGTGGCTCGATCACCGCGTTCTATACCGTGCTCACGGAGGGCGACGATTATCGCCACGATCCGATCGCCGATTCCGCGCGAGCCATCCTGGATGGCCACATCGTGCTGTCGCGCGACCTGGCCGAGGCCGGACACTATCCCGCGATCGATATCGAGGCATCGATCAGCCGCGTCATGCCCGCCGTGGTCAGCAAGGAGCACATGCGGTCGGCACAGCGCTTTCGCCAGGTGTATTCGGCGTATCGCCAGCAGCGTGACCTGATCGCCGTGGGCGCCTACCAGAAGGGTAGCGATCCGCGTACCGACGAAGCCATCGCGCTCTATCCGCGGCTCTCGGCCTTCCTGCAGCAGGAGACCGAGGTGCCGGTGAACCTCCAGGAGGCCGAAGCCGGCCTCGCCGAAACCACGGCGGCCGGCTGATGCCCTCGCGCGCCGACCGCCTCCAGCCCGTCGTCGACCTGGCTACCGAGCGGGCCGAGGACGCCACGCGCGCGCTGGCCGTGCAGCAGCGCGCGCTCGCCGACGCGGAGCACCAGTTGACGGAACTGCGCCGCTACAGGAACGAGTACGCCGAGATGCCCAATGGCATCGGCGTGAGCGCATTGCTCAACCGGCAACAGTTCCTGCAGAAGATCGACATGGCCATCGTGCAGCAACTGGGTGAGGTGCAGCGCCGTGAGCGCGCGCTCGAACGGGCGCGCCAGGACTGGACCGAGGCGCGTGGCCGCGCCAAGGCGCTGGACTCGGTCACCACGAAATATCGCGAGCAGGAACGCAAGACGCAGGACCGCCGCGAGCAGGAACAAGCCGACGAACGCTCGCAATATCGACGCCAGCCACGTCCATCCACGCCGACCGATGTGAACGAGTAACCGTATGAACAACGCCACGCTCGCCCTCAACGTTTCCCGTCCCGCCGCCCCGGCCGTTCCGCCGGCAACGGGCCGCGACGCGGACGGCACGCCTCCGTCGAAGCGCTTCGACGCCGCGCTGGATGCCGCGCACGCCGATGCGCGCGATCCACACAAGCAGGCGAAGGCATCCGCGGCAACCGACGATGCCGCACCGGTGGCGAAGGCCGCGACCACCAAGGACACCGCACGCGCCACGGACGAGCCGCCGACGAAGAAGGACGACAAGCCCGCGGACGACGCGTCGATCGCCGCCACCATGCTGTCGCTGATCGGCGTACCGCCGAAGGTGGCCGATCTGGCCGCGAAGGCATCCGGTGCACTGAAGGATGGGGAGGCCGGCGCAGGCGAAGCGCTCGGTTCGGCTGCCGCATTGGCGGGTGCCTTGCCGGGAACGGAAGCAGCGGTGGATGAAGCGGCCGCGCTGAAGGATGGCGCCCAGGCCCCGCTCGGTGCCGCCGGTCCGGCGGGTTCCCTCGGTAGCGGCATGGCCGCCGCCATCGCCTCGCCGTTCACCTCGTTGCTGGCCGCATCGGGTGATGCCCCGGCAGTGAAGGACGATGCGTCGCCGGGCGCCGATGCCGCGAATCCCATGCCGCTCGCGCATGTGCAAGGGCTTGGCCAGGGTGGCGCACCGGTCTTGCAGGTACAGGCCACGCAGCCGGCCACCTCGCCGCAGTTCGCCCAGGAGCTGGGCGAGCAGATCGCATGGATGGGCTCCGGCCAGGTCAAGGAGGCCCGGATCAAGCTTCACCCCGAAGAACTCGGCAGCATGGATGTGCGTGTCAACCTGGAGGGAGGCAAGGTCAACGTCGCGATCCTGGCGCAGCACCCGGCGGCGGTGCACGCTGTCCAGCAGACGCTGTCGCAATTGGACAGCATGCTCGCTCATCACGGTCTTTCGCTGGGACAAGCCGATGTCGGCCAGCGCCAGGCGGAGCACGGTGGCGAGCATGGCGGGCAGGCCACGACTGGCCAGGGCGGCGACACCGAGGCGAGCGGTATCGCCGCCACGGCGGCGACGTCGCGTGTTTCCCGTGGGCTGGTCGACGAAGTCGCCTGACGCGCTGTCGACGTAAAGTCGTCGAGCGTCAATTTGTCGACCCGAGTCTGAGGGGCGTAGCCCCGCGAATCGCGCCACGCCGCCTTGTATCGGGTTGAAAGACGGCTCGTCCGGATGGCACGCCGTTTGCAACACTCGCATCATCAGCGTTACGTCCCCGGGCGTTATCGTCATAGCATTCCGTATCGAGAGGTTTTTCACGCATGGCCGCAGCACCGAAAGAAACCGAAGGGGCCCCCAGCAAAAAGAAGAAGGGCGGCCTGCTCGTCATCGGCGCGCTCGTCGTCCTGGCCGCCGGTGGCGCCGGCGGCTGGTTGATGCTGAAAGGCGGCCACGGCAAGCCGGGTGAGGAAGCCGCCGAGGCGGCGAGGTCGAAGCCGGCGGTCTATCTCCAGCTCGACCCCGCCTTCGTGGTCAACTTCCAGGACGAGGCGGCGCTGCGCTTCCTCCAGGTGGGCGTGAACGTGATGTCGCACGATCCGGAAGCGATCGCCGCCGCCAAGCAGGCCGACCCGGAGATCCGTAACGCTTTGCTGATGCTGTTCTCGGCCCAGGACATGAAGTCGCTGTCCGACGTGAAAGGCAAGCAGAAGCTGCAGGCCGCCGCCCTGGCCGAGATCCAGCGCGTGCTGAAGGAAAAGATCGGCCGCCCGGGCGTGGACGCGGTCTACTTCACCAGCTTCATCATGCAGTGATGGGAACCCCGCAGCCATGACGGACATCCTTACCCAGGACGAAATCGATGCCCTCCTGGCGGGCGTGGAAGGCGGCGCGGTCGAGACCGAGGTCGATCTTCCCCCGCCCGGTGGCATCCTCGACTACGATTTCACCCAGCAGGACCGCATCGTCCGCGGTCGCCTGCCCACGCTGGAAATGGTCAACGACCGTTTCGCCCGCTACTTCCGCGCCAACCTGTTCAACGTGCTGCGCAAGTCGTGCGAGGTGTCGGTCCTCGGCGTGAGGATGACCAAGTTCAACGAGTACGTGCATTCGCTGGCGGTACCGAGCAACCTCAACCTCATCCGCATCAAGCCCCTGCGTGGCACCGCCCTGATGGTGTTCGAGCCGCGCCTGGTCTTCACCGTCATCGACAACTTCTTCGGTGGTGACGGCCGCTATCACGCCCGCATCGAGGGTCGCGACTTCACGCCGACCGAGAACCGGGTGATCCAGATCGTGCTCCAGGAGGCATTCGGCGCCATGGCCGAGGCCTGGGCACCGGTATTGAAGATGCACTTCGAGTTCCTGAACTCGGAGATCAACCCCCAGTTCGCCAATATCGTGAGCCCCACCGAGACGGTGGTGGTATCGCGCTTCCATATCGAACTCGACGGCGGTGGTGGCGAAGTGCACCTGACCCTGCCGTATTCGATGGTCGAGCCGATTCGCGAGCTACTCGACGCGGGCGTGCAGAGCGACCGCGCCGAACGCGACGACCGCTGGATCCAGAACCTGCACGAGGAACTCCTCGACGCGGAAGTGGAGGTCACGGCCATGCTCGCCGAGGCACGCCTGACCATTGGCGACTTCCTGCATCTGCGCAAGGGCGACATCATCCCGATCAACCTGCCCGAGACGGCCACGGTGTTCGCCGAGGACGTGCCGATTTTCCGTGGCCGCATGGCCAATTCCAGCGGCAATAAGGCGATCCAGTTCGAATCGCTACTCCGCCGCACGGCCCCTCGTGCGTCCACGGTCCCTGCCCAGCCGACTACCGAACCGGCCTGACGCATGCCGCCAATGGTCCGTCACGGTGACTAACTGCCGTCGAGCGTCAGGTTTCCGTCTGCCGCTACAGGTCACCTACTCAGGGCGGTCCCCGGCGAGTCACTAAGTATCTGATCCATCTGGGCAACATCACCGTTCCACAGGCGTTCGCCCCATGGCACGCCGCTTGCTTCATAGGGTTTCGAACCCCTCGGCAACGCAAACACTGGAACGACATGAACGCCACGCTCGACGAAATCGAAAACGCCAATGACGCCACGCTGGCCTCGTCCATTGGACTCGGCAACGAAGTGAACCTCGACGTCATCCTCGACGTCCCGGTCACCATGGCCATGGAAGTGGGCCGGACCAAGATCAGCATCCGCAACCTCCTCCAGCTCAACCAGGGTTCCGTCGTGGAACTCGACCGCGCCGCCGGTGAACCGCTCGACGTGTTCGTCAACGGCACCCTCGTCGCCCATGGCGAAGTCGTCGTCATCAACGAGAAGTTCGGTATCCGGCTGACCGACGTGATCAGCCCGGCCGAACGCGTCCGCAAGCTTCGGTGATCCCCATGCGTCGTACCGTCGCCGCCTTCGCCGGTGGCTTCCTTCCCCGCGCCCTGATGGCGGCCCCGGCCGCCGCCCCGGCGGTCGACTCGGGCGCCGAATGGCTTCGCGTGCTGGTCAGCCTGCTCGGCGTCGTGGCGCTCATCTTCTTCGTCGGCTGGTTCGGCCGCCGCGCGCAGGCGCGCGTGCGCCCCGGCGGCCGGAAGATCCGGGTCATCGAATCGATGCCGGTCGGGATCAAGGAAAAGGTCATGCTGCTGGAAGTCGGCGGTACGCAACTCCTGGTCGGGGCTTCGCCCACGGGCGGCCTGCGTACGTTGCACGTCCTGGCCACGCCGGTGCAGGACGATGCGCCGCCGCCGGCGACGCCGGTGGCGCGTGGTTTCCGTGACGTTCTTGCACAGTGGAAGCACCCATGAAGGCCGTGGCTATCGCGGACGGGGTCCGCTCCCACCGAGCAGGACGAGGGGCTGACGGGCGGTGCTCCCACCTTGCCGGGCGGGCGCGACGTTGGTCGTGGCTGGTGGTGCTTTTCTTGTTGTTCGTGCCCGCCGCGGCGTTCGCCACCGAGCCGCCCGGTATCCAGTTGCTGAATGTGCAGCCGGGTGCCAACGGCTCACAAACCTGGTCGCTGTCGATCCAGATGCTGGCGCTGATGACGGCCTTGACCGCCTTGCCAGCCATCTTGCTGATGATGACCTCGTTCACCCGCATCATCATCGTGCTTGGGTTCTTGCGCCAGGCGCTGGGCACGAACAGCACGCCACCCAACCAGGTGATCCTCGGCCTGTCGCTGTTCCTCACGCTTTTCGTGATGACGCCTGTCATCAACAAGGCCTATGACGCCGGGATCAAACCGTACATGGACGGCCAGATGAGCGTGCAGGAAGCGCTGCCGCTCGCCGCCGCGCCGTTCCGTCATTTCATGCTCGAGCAGACCCGCGACCCGGACCTGCAGCTGTTCACCAAGCTGGCCGGCGAGCAGCCGTATGCCGACAAGGATGCCGTGCCCTACCGCGTGGCGCTGCCGGCGTTCGTGACGAGCGAACTGAAGACGGCTTTCCAGATGGGCTTCCTGCTGTTCATCCCGTTCCTCATCATCGACCTCGTCGTCGCCTCCGTGCTGATGTCGATGGGCATGATGATGGTCTCGCCGATGATCATCTCGCTGCCATTCAAGATCATGCTGTTCGTGCTGGTCGACGGTTGGACACTGCTGCTGGGGACGCTTGCGGGGAGCTTTTTCCCATGACTCCGGAAACGGTCATCGGCTTCGGCCAGCAGGCCCTGCACATCGCGATGCTGATCGGCGCGCCGCTCTTGCTCACCGCGTTGGCGGTGGGCCTCCTCATCGGCATGATCCAAGCGGCCACGCAGATCAACGAGCAGACGCTCAGCTTCATCCCGAAGCTCATCTCCATGGCGCTGGTGATGATCATCGCCGGGCCCTGGATGTTGCGCACCCTCGTGCAGTTCACGCGCACGCTGATCGAGAACCTTCCCCAGGCGGTGCGTTGATGCCGATCGACTTCGGCCAGCTCGAAGCATGGGTCGGAGGAGCGTCTTGGGCGCTCGCCCGCGTCTCGGGCCTCCTGCTCGTCGCGCCCGTTCTGAGCGCGACGATGATCCCGGTGCGCATCCGTCTTGGTCTGGCGCTGCTGCTGACCATGGTCCTGGCCCCGTTGGCACCGTTGGACATCCGCCCGATTTCCGCACAGGGCGTGGCCACGCTGGCGCAGCAGATCCTGGTGGGGGCCTCGTTGGGCTTCGTCCTCAAGCTGGTGTTCGAGGCGGTGTCGTTCGGCGGACAGCTCGTGTCGCAGGCGATGAGCCTGGGTTTCGCCGAGACGGTGAACCCGGGCGTCGGCGGCACCACGCCGGTGCTCAGCCAGTTCTACACGATGCTCGTGACCTTGCTGTTCCTGGTGATGAACGGCCACCTGCAACTCATTTCGCTGCTGGCCGACAGCTTCCGCACGCTGCCGGTGGGCGAGCAGGGCATCGGCGCGAACGGTATCTGGGGCGTGCTCACCTTCGCCAGCCACCTTTTCGGCGGCGCCGTGCGCGTGGCGCTGCCCGCGCTCACCGCGACGCTCGTGGTGAACCTCGGTTTCGGCGCGATCAGCCGCTCGGCACCGTCGATGAACCTCTTCGCGGTGGGATTCCCCATCACGATCTGCCTCGGCCTCCTGGCCGTATGGCTCGCGCTGCGCGCCCTGCCGGGCGCGTTCGATTCGCTGCAAACGGCCGCGTGGGACACCATGCGCCAGCTCATGGGGAGGTGACACGCCCATGAGCGAGACCGACAAGGAAGACCGCACCGAGGCGCCTAGTGAAAAGCGCCTTCGCGAAGCGCGCGAGAAAGGCGACCTGCCGCGTTCGCGCGATCTCTCCACCGCCGTGGTGGTGCTTGCGGGCGTGATCACCCTGATCGCCGCACGCGACCAGATGTCCGTGCACGCGGCCAACATCATGCACGTGGGCCTGCGCTACAGCCGCGGCGACCTGTTCGCCGCCAATGGCGTGTATCGCGCACTGGCCACGGCCGCCCTGGAAGGGCTCAAGCTGCTCGGTCCCGTGTTCGCGGTGACCGCGGTCGCCGCGGTCGCCGCGCCGACCCTCATGGGCGGATTGAATTTTTCCGCTCAGGCGCTCGCTCCGAAGTTCGACCGGCTCGATCCGATCAAGGGATTTTCGCGCCTGGTCTCGGTGAACGGCTTGGTGGAGCTGGGCAAATCGCTGCTCAAGCTCATGCTTATCGGCGGTGCGCTGGTCTGGTTCCTGCTCCGCTCGACGAGGGACATGTACACGGTGGGCACCGGTCCCGTCAGCGTCGGCATCGCGCAGGCCTTCGCCATCTTCGGCCAGGCCTCGCTCGTCTTCGCTTGCGCGCTCGGTGCCATCGCGCTGGTCGATGCGCCGTGGCAGAAATTCAGCTTCACCAAGAAGATGAAGATGAGCAAGCAGGAAGTGAAGGACGAGCACAAGGAAAGCGAGGGCAGCCCCGAACTGAAGTCGAAAATCCGTCAGATGCAGCACCAGATGGCGCGCCGGCGGATGATGGAAGACGTCCCGGCGGCGGACGTGATCGTGACCAATCCGACCCATTTCGCCGTCGCCCTGAAATACGACGAGAACCGCATGGGAGCGCCGCGCGTGGTGGCCAAGGGCGTGGATGTGATCGCCCAGCAGATTCGCGACGTGGCGGGTGGGGCGAAGGTACCGGTGGTGGAAGCGCCGCCGTTGGCACGCGCCTTGTATCACACGACGGAAATCGGACGCGAGATTCCCGCCGCGCTGTATATCGCGGTGGCCCAGATCCTGGCCTACGTGTTCCGGCTGAAGCAGGCGATCGCCGTGGGCGATCTCCCGCCCGATCTACCCGAGCAGGATATCGATCCGGATTTGCTCGGCCCTTACCGCATGGATAACTGACGATGGCAGCTTCCTCCAACCTCATGGGCACGTTCCGGCAGATCGGCCGCCGGGGCATCGCAGCCCCGGTCGCGATGCTGATCATGCTCGGCATGATGATGCTGCCCTTGCCGCCGTTCATGCTGGACCTGCTGTTCACCTTCAACATCGCGTTGTCGCTGGTGATCCTGCTTGCCACGATGTATGTCATGCGACCGCTGGAACTGGCGTCGTTCCCCACCGTGGTGCTGTTCGCCACCTTGCTCCGCCTGGCCCTGAACATCGCGTCCACGCGCGTGGTTCTGCTGCATGGGCACAACGGGCCGGGCGCCGCCGGCAAGGTGATCGAGGCCTTTGGCGAGTTCGTCATCGGGGGCAATTTCGCGGTCGGCTTCGTCGTGTTCGCCATCCTCACCATCATCAACTTCGTGGTGGTGACCAAGGGTGCGACGCGTGTGTCCGAGGTGACCGCCCGCTTCACCCTCGATGCCATGCCCGGTAAGCAGATGGCGATCGACGCCGACCTCAACGCCGGCTTGCTGACGCAGGAGCAAGCCCGCGAGCGGCGCCAGGAAGTGCGCGAGGAAGCGGACTTCTACGGTTCCATGGACGGTGCCTCGAAGTTCGTCCGTGGCGACGCCACCGCCGGCATGCTGATCCTCGCGATCAACATCATCGGTGGCTTCTTCATCGGCATGTTGCAGCACGGGCTTTCCGCTGCCGAAGCCGCGCGCACCTACACGCTGCTGACCATCGGCGACGGCCTGGTCGCCCAGGTGCCGGGCCTGATGCTCTCGATCGCCACGGCGGTGATCGTCACCCGTGTGTCGAAGTCCCAGGAAATGGGCAAGCACGTGATGGGGCAGCTGTTCGGTCAACCGAAGGCGCTCGGCGTCGCGGCGGCCGTGCTCGGCACGATGGGCCTGATCCCCGGCATGCCGAACATCCCGTTCCTCATCCTGGCTGCGCTTGCCGGCTTCGCCGCATGGAAATTGAGCCAGGTCAAACAGGAGCGCGCCGCCACCGCCGCCGGCACGGGCGCGCCCGGTACGGAACTGGCGCTGGAATCGGCGCCGCCCGCGGAACGGCTGGAATTGTCCTGGGAAGACGTGGCCCAGGTCGACACGATCGGCCTGGAAGTGGGGTACCGGCTCATTCCTCTGGTGGACAAGGCGCAGGGCGGCGAATTGATGGCGCGGATCAAGTCCGTGCGCCGCAAGCTCTCGCAGGAACTCGGTTTCCTGGTTCCCTCGGTACATATTCGCGACAACCTGGACCTGGCCCCGCACGGCTATCGCATCTCCCTGATGGGCGTGCCGATGGGCGAGGCGGAGATCCACACCGAGCGCATGCTGGCGATCGATCCGGGCCGCGTGCACGGCACGATCAACGGTATCGCCACGCGCGATCCCGCGTTCGGCCTGGATGCGGTCTGGATCGAGCCGGGTATGCGTGAACACGCACAGACGCTTGGCTACACCGTGGTCGATCCGGCCACGGTGATCGCCACCCATCTGTCGCACATCCTGCAGAACCACGCCCACGAGCTCATCGGCCACCAGGACGTGCAGCAGTTGCTCGATCGTCTCGCCCAGCAGACACCCAAGCTCGTCGAGGACCTGGTGCCCAAGCGTCTCTCGCTGGGTGTGGTGGTCAAGGTCCTGCAGAACCTGCTCGCCGAGCGCGTGCCCATCCGCAACTTCCGGGGCATCGTCGAATCGCTGGCTGAGCACGCGGGCCAGAGCCAGGATCCCGGCGTCCTCGCCGCCGCGGTGCGCGTCACCCTCGGCAGGCAGATCGTGCAGGAGATTGCCGGCCTCGGTACGGAAGTGCCTGTCATTACTTTGGCGCCGGAGCTCGAGCAGATCCTGCTGCAGTCCCTGCAAGGTGGCGGTCCCGCCGGCGCGGCGGTCGAGCCGGGTCTCGCGGATCGCCTCCAGCAGAGCGTCGCCGATGCGGCGCGCCGCCAGGAAGCGGCGGGTGAACCGGCCGTCCTGCTGGTGTCGCCGGCACTTCGTCCGTGGCTTTCGCGCTTCACCCGGCATGTGGCCCAAAACCTGCATGTACTTGCGTACAACGAGGTTCCGGACAACCGACGCGTCAAGCTGGTGACGGCCCTCGGGCGATAGGAACGAGATACCGCGCGGGGAATCGCCGAGCGGGCCGAACGAACGAAGACAGGATCGAACGCATGAAAATCAAACGATTCGTTGCTCCCGATATGCGCCAGGCCATGCGCCAGGTCCGCGACGAACAGGGGCCGGACGCCGTGATCCTGTCCACGCGCCGGCTGGACGACGGTATCGAGATCATCGCCGCGCTCGATTACGACGAAGCGTTGGTGCGCGAGGCCGGTTTCGGTTTCGACGCCCCGGCCCGCGAGGAAGCGCCGATCCGCGCCACGCGCGATGAAGCCGAGCGCGCGGCCCGCATCGACCAGGCACGCGCCGCCACCGCCGCCGCGGTGGAACGCGCGGCGAAGCCGGGCACGCCGTTGAACACGAACGCGCCGCAGCGCCAGTCGAGCGCCGCGCTCGCCGCCAGCGTTGCCGACGTGGTCCGCGCCGCCACGGCGTCGCCGGCCAACGACGCCGCCGTGAACGGTGTGCGCGCCGAGATCAACAATCTGCGTGAGATGCTCGAAGTACAGCTTTCGACCCTCGCATGGAACCAGATGGACCGCGAGCAGCCACTGCGTGCCCGCGTTCTGCGCGAGATGACCCGGCTGGGCATCGACGGCGACGTGGCACGCGCATTGTGCGCGGAACTGCCCGTTGACATGAACGCCGAGCAGGCGCGCTACCTGCCGCTGGGCATGCTCTCGCGCAACATCCGCACCAGCGGACGGAATTTCGACACGGTCGGCGGCGGCACCACCGCCCTGGTCGGCACCACGGGCGTGGGCAAGACCACCACCATCGCCAAGCTCGCCGCCCGCGCCGTGCTGCGCCACGGGGCGTCGAACGTCGCGTTGATCAGCGCCGACCAGTACCGCATCGGCGCCGGGGCGCAGCTGGAACATTACGGCCGCCTGCTCGGCGTGCGCGTGTTCAATGCCCATGACGCGACCAGCCTGCGCAACGTACTGCTCCAGTTGCGTGGCAAGCACACCGTGCTGGTCGACACGGCCGGCCTCGCCGGCAACGACCCGAAGCTGCAGCAACAGTTCGAGACGCTGCGCGCCACCTCGGACGTGCGTGTGTGCCTGGTGCTGGCCGCCAACGCGCAAGCCCAGGCCATCGACAACGCGATCCGCGCCTACGCCCCGCTGGCGCCGCAGAGCGCGATCCTCACCAAGCTCGACGAGGCACCGCTGATCGGCGGCGCGCTCTCGGCCCTTATCCGGCACCGGATGCCGCTGGACTACACCACGGATGGGCAGCGCGTGCCCGAGGACATCGCCTCGGCCGATGCGCGCAAGCTGGTCTGCCTCGCCGCCCAGTTGCTCAAGCAGCGTAACGACGAACCGGACGACGCCCTGCTTGCCGAGCGCTTCGGCATCGCGGCGCCGGCCCTGGCCTGACCGCACGAAACCTTCCCGGCAACCGCAACCGCAAACACTTACGGCAGTGACTTCCTTCATGAGCACACACGTCGATTCCACTCAGGCCGCCGGACTCAACTGGCTCGCCGATCGCCGCCCCACCCGGAGCATCGCCGTCGCGGGCGGGAAGGGTGGCGTGGGCAAGACCACGGTGGCGGTCAATCTCGGCATGGCGCTCGCGATGGGCGGCCGTGACGTCGTCCTCCTCGACGCCGACCTCGCCATGGCGAACATCGACGTCCTTCTCGGCCTCCAGCCGACCCGGCACCTCGGCCACATGCTGGAGGGCGAGTGCGGCATCGAGGACCTGATCCTCCAGGCCGCCCACGGCCTCAAGGTGATCCCCGCCACCTCCGGCACGCGCCGGATGGCGCAGCTGCCGAACATCGAGCACGCGGCCGTGATCCGCGCCTTCGACGAATATCCGTTGCCGCCGGAATACCTGATCGTCGATACGGCCGCCGGGATCTCGGACAGCGTGTCGATGTTCGCCGCCGCCTCGGACGAGGTCGTGGTCGTGGTCTGCGACGAGCCGGCCTCGCTGACCGACGCCTACGCGTTGATCAAGGTCATGAGCCGCGAGTTCGCGGTAAACCGTTTTCGTATCGTCGCCAACATGGTCCGGCATGCCCAGGAGGGCCGCCAGCTGTTCGAGAAGCTGTCACGGGTGACGAACCGCTTCCTCGACGTGTCCCTGGACTTCATGGGCATGGTTCCGCACGACGAGTACCTGCGCCAGGCCATCCGCCGCCAGTCGGCGGTGGTCGATGCCTGGCCGAGCAGCCGGTCGGCGGTCGGATTCAAGAATCTGGCCAGGTCGGTCGATACATGGGGTGAGCCCGAACCCCGGGCACAGGGACGCATCGGCTTTTTCGCCGAACGGTCCCATCTGGGGGGAGGACTGCCACTGTGAGCGTCGCGACCGAATATCTCGAGATCACGCGTATCCCGGCGGATCAACTAGTCAAGAACCACGCGCCGCTGGTGCGCCGAATCGCCTATCACCTGATGGGCCGGCTCCCGCCAAGCGTGGATGCGAACGACCTCATGCAGGCCGGAATGATCGGACTGCTCGAGGCGGCAAGGAATTATTCGCCGACTCGCGCGGCCAGCTTCGAAACCTATGCGGGCATCCGCATTCGTGGCGCCATGCTGGACGAACTGCGCAAGACGGACTGGACCCCGCGCTCCGTCCACCGGAAGCTGCGCGAGGTCGCGGAGGTGACGAGGCAGATCGAGAACGAGACGGGTGGCGACGCCGAAGACGCGGAAGTGATGAAGCGGCTGGGTATCGACGCCATGGAGTACAACCAGATCCTGGCCGACGCGGCGAGTGCGCGGTTGCTGAGCCTAACGGCGCCAGAGGGCGACGAGGGCGCCGCGATCGACGTGGTCGACCCGGATGCCACGGGGCCGGACGGACTGTTCGAGCAGCAAGGCCTGCGTGACGCGCTGGCGCAGTCCATCGACGGATTGCCCGAGCGGGAGAAGCTGGTCATGTCGCTGTACTACGATGAAGAGCTCAACCTGAAGGAAATCGGTGCGGTGCTGGGGGTGAGCGAATCGCGGGTGTGCCAGATCCACGGCCAGGCCCTCATTCGACTCCGCGCACGCATGTCGGGTTGGAAAGACAAGCATTGACGAACGCGCGGTAGCAAGGCGGAGACGAGTTTTGGACAAGAACATGAAGATCCTCGTGGTGGACGATTTCTCCACCATGCGACGCATCGTGAGGAACCTCCTGGTGGAGTTGGGATTCACCAACACCCTCATCCAGGAGGCCGAGGACGGCAACGCGGCGCTGGCGCTGCTGCGCGCGCAGCCGTTCGACCTCGTCGTGACGGACTGGAACATGCCGAACATGACCGGCATCGACCTGCTCCGGGCGATCCGTGCCGACGCGGCGCTGAAGGCCATGCCGGTATTGATGGTCACGGCGGAGAACAACCGTGACCAGATCATCGCGGCGGCGCAGAGTGGCGTGAACGGCTATGTCGTCAAGCCATTCACGGCGGTCACGCTGAAGGAAAAACTCGACAAGATCTTCGAACGACTCGCCGCGGCCGCGGGCTAAGGAACGACCATGAACACCATGCTTTCCAGCGGCCACGACGTGGCCCCCGAACTGCGCGCACTGCTCGACGCCGACGACAGCGTCTCCTTCGAGCAGGCGCTCGACCAACTGCTGCGTACCCGCGAGCAACACCTGTTCATGGCGCTCGGCCACCTCGCGCGCGACCTGCACGAGTCCGCCCGCCGCCTCGCCGCCGACATTTCTCACGACGGCGTGCCGGGCAACATGAGCGATGCGCGCAAGCACCTGCGCGACGTGCTCGAAATGAGTTCGCAGGCCGCGCACCGCACGCTCGATTTCAGCGAGAAGCTGCGTCCGCAGGCGCAGGCCCTTGCCCGCCAGGCGGACGAGGTGCTGGTGCTCGAACACGCCGATCCGGCCTTCGCCACCCATGCCACCGCGCTGGCCGTGCGCGTGGGCGATTTCGCGCAGAGTTGCGATATCGGCTTCGGCGAGATGGTGGAGGCGCAGTCCTGGCAGGATCTTTCCGGCCAGCGCGTGGCCCAGGTCGAGGCCTTCATGGCCAAGGTCGAGTCCTCGCTGGTGGAACTGGTTCGCCTGACCGGTTCGCTGGCGGGCGGCGCCGCGCCGACCGCCGACAAGGTCAGCCAGGACGAAGTGGATCGCCTCCTCAGCGAGTTCGGGTTCTGAGCGCCGTATGAGCGTGGAGTTGGACAACGAGCTGCTCAACGTCTTCCTGATCGAGGCGCGGGAGTTGCTCGAGAGCCTGGGCGAACAGCTCGTGGACCTCGAGGCGTCGCCGAACGACATGGAGCTGTTGAACGCGGTCTTCCGCGCGTTCCACACCGTGAAGGGCGGCGCGGGCTTCCTTGGCCTCAATCCGATGGTCGAGCTTTGCCATCGGGGTGAAGACCTCCTCAATGAGGCCCGTAACGGCTCGATCGTGCTCAACGCAGGCTTCATGGACGCGCTGCTGGAGTCGCTCGATCTCCTCAACGACATGATGCGCGCCGCCGACGGCGGCTTGCCGATCGAGGCGGCGCCCCGTTCGTTGCTCGACCGCCTGCTGATTCCCGGCCGCGCGGTCTCCGCGCCGCCGGTGGCCTTGACCATGCCGGCCGTCGCGCCGACCGCTGCGCCCGCGCAGGCGCGGCCGTACGACCCGATCGAAGACGAATTCGAAGCGATGCTCGACGCCGCGCGCAGCGACCGCGAGCCCGCCCCCGCATCGTCGGGCACGATTTCCGACGACGAGTTCGAAGCACTGCTCGATTCACTCTATGGCACGGGTGCTCCCGGTGCCGACACGACGGCCGACGCCCCGCCGGTTTCCGATCTGGCCGCACCTGCCACCATGGGTCCTGCACCGGTCGTGGCCCAGGCAGTCGCCCCGCCCGCCGCTGGAAACGCGATCAGCGACGACGAATTCGAAGCGCTGCTCGACAGCCTCCATGGCACGGCCGCCCCTGGTGCCGCGAGTGGTCCCGCTGTGGCGGCGGGCTCGACGTCGTCCGCGCCGGTCGCGCCCATCGCCGCACCAGTCGCACCGTCCACCGCCTCGCCCGAGCTTGCTCCCGCTGCGCAAACCGCGGCGAAGCCAGCTCCGGCAGCCACCGAAAAACGCGCCGCTTCCACCGCCGACACCACGGTCCGCGTCGATACCCACCGCCTCGATGGCCTGGTCGATGCCGCGGGCGAGCTGGTGCTCGTGCGCAACCGTCTCACCAGCCTCGCCCCGCGTGGCACGAACGACCCGATGGAACGTGCCATCGGCGAACTCGAGCGCGTGGCGGAGGATCTGCAGAACGCCGTGCTGCGCATGCGCATGCAGCCGGTAGGCAAGCTGTTCTCGCGGTTTCCGCGCATCGTCCGCGACCTGGCCCGGCAACTAGGCAAGGAGATCGAGCTGGTCACCGAGGGCGAGGAAACCGATATCGACCGTACGGTGGTGGAAGCCCTGGCCGATCCGCTGGTGCACCTGCTGCGCAACGCGGTGGACCATGGCATCGAGATGCCCGATGTCCGCGCTGGCGAAGGCAAGTCCCGCGCGGGCACCGTGCGCCTGGCGGCCGGCCAGTACGGCGACCGCATCGTCATCACCGTCACCGACGATGGCAAGGGCATGGATCCCGAGGTCCTGCGTCGCAAGGCCGTGGAGAAGGGCCTGATGGACGAGGATCAGGCCGCGCGCCTCGACGAGCGCGAATGCTACGAGATCGTGTTCCGCCCGGGTTTCTCTACCGCCAGCCAGGTCTCGGACATTTCCGGCCGTGGCGTCGGCATGGACGTGGTGAAAACCAAGATCGTCGAACTCGGCGGCACGCTGTCGATCGATTCGCAGGTGGGTCATGGCAGCACCGTACGCCTGTCGGTGCCATTGACGCTGGCCATCCTGCGCGTGTTGATGGTGCGCGTGGGCAATCGTCTGCTGTCGCTACCGCTCTCCAACGTGGCCGAGGTTTTCGAACTCATTCCCGGCCAGGTCCAGGAACTCGACGGCCGTGTCGTCGCGGCGCATCGCCAGCGCGCGCTGCCACTGGTCGATCTCGGCCGCTGGGCCGGCACGGCGGGGAAGGGCGGTCATGTGGTCGTGGTGCAAATCGGCCATCAGACACTTGGTTGCCTCGTCGACGAAGTGCTGGGCCGTGAAGACGTCATGGCCAAGCCGCTCGGGCCTTTCCTGAAGGATGTTCCGGGCGTGGCGGGCGCCACGATCACCGGCGACGGGCGGATCTCGCTCGTGCTCGACCTCGCCGGACTTGCCGACGACAGCGGGCAGGTGTTGCCTACACTGAGGATGGCGGTCTGACATGGATATCGTGAGCGTCGTCGGAACGATCCTGGCCTTCGTGGTCATCATCGTTGGAACCATCCTGAAGGGCTCGAGCCTCGATGCCCTGTGGAACCCGGCCGCGTTCGTCATCGTTTTCCTCGGTACCTTCGCCGCCTTGCTGGTGCAGACACCCGGCGCCGTGTTGAAGCGCGCCTTGAGCATGTTGCCCTGGGTCTACCGTCCGCCGGACATCGAATCGGAAAACCTCGTCAGCCGCATCGTCGGCTGGAGTGAAATCTCCCGCCGCACCGGCTTACTCGGGTTGGAACCGGCGATCGAACGCGAATCCGATCCGTTCATCCGCAAGGGGCTGCAACTGTTGGTGGACGGCACCGAGCCGGACGCGATGCGCTCGGTGCTCGAAGTGGAAGTGCTGGCCCGTGAGCACACCGATATCGAGGCAGCCAAGGTATTCGAGAACGCCGGCGCCTATTCGCCGACCATGGGCATCATCGGCGCCGTGATGGGCCTGATGTCCGTGATGCAGAACCTCGCCGAGCCGAGCAAGCTGGGCCATGGCATCGCCGCGGCCTTCGTCGCGACGATCTACGGCATCGGCCTGGCCAACCTGCTGGCGCTGCCGATGGCATCGCGCCTGAAGGGCCTGGCCCGCCGCCGCTCGCAGATGCGCGAGATCCTGGTGGAAGGCCTCGTCTCGATCGCCCAGGGCGACAACCCGCGGCACATCGAAAGCAAGCTGCAGGGGTTCCTGTCGTGAAGCGGCGGCATCACGAGGAGCACATCAATCACGAACGCTGGGCGATACCGTACGGCGACCTGATCACCTTGCTGCTCGCGCTGTTCGTGGTGATGTACGCCGTCTCCGCTGTGAACGAGACCAAGTTCCGGGTGATGGCGCAGTCGATCAACGAAGCATTCAATGGTACCGGCAAGGTCATCGAGCCGATTCGCGAAGCCACGCCCGCCGCGCAGGTGCCATTGCCGAACCAGTCGCGCGCACCCGCGGCCGCGCCGATCGCCAAGATCGACGTGCCCATCCCGCCACGCAACCTGCCACTTCCCGGCCACGAGGGAGCGGCGCCGGAACGCCAGGAAGCGGCGGCGAGCGTCAACACGGCCACGGCGGCCAACACGGCCATCGGCAAGACCGAGGCCGCAAGCCTCAGTCAGATCGCCGATGAAGTGCAGCGTGCCATGAAGCCGCTGATCGACAAGAACATGGTCAGCGTACGCAAGACCCCGGACTGGCTCGAGATCGAAGTACGCACGGACATCCTGTTCCCTGTCGGCGTGGCGAAGTTGCAGGCTCCCGCGGAGGATGTGCTGCGCAAGCTCGCCGGCATCCTCTCGCCTTTCCCGAACGCCATGCGCGTGGAAGGCTATACGGACAACACCCCGATCGCGACGGCCACGTTTCCCTCCAACTGGGAGCTGTCGGCCGCCCGCGCGGCCACCGTGGCGCGCCTGCTCACCACGACCGGCGTCGACCCGCATCGTGTCGGCATCATCGGCTGGGGCGAATTCCGTCCCACGGCCGACAACGCGACGGATGAGGGGCGCAATCGCAATCGCCGCGTACTTATCGTGGTGATGAGCGACAAGGCCGCGCCGGCACGCTTCTATAGCGACGCAGACCGTGTCGACCTCTCCGCCGCGGGAGCCCGATGATGCGCGTCTGGGCCATATCCAACCAGAAAGGCGGTGTCGGCAAGACGACCACCACCGTCGCGTTGGGCAGCCTGATGGCTGAATCCGGCAAGCGCACGCTGCTGATCGACATGGACCCGCATGCATCGCTGTCGGGATACATCGGCGTCGAGAGCGCGGCACACGGCAGCGTGTACGATCTCTTCGGCATCGGTGGCAATCCACTCCCTGTACGCACGCTGGTGCATGCGACACAGTGGGATCGTCTCAGCGTATTGCCCGCGTCGGCCGCGATGATCACCCTCGACCGGCAGATCGGCACGCGTCCCGGCATGGGCCTGGTCCTCACCCACGCACTGGCCGAGCTCGCCCCTGATTTCGACCACGTACTGCTCGATTGCCCGCCGACACTCGGCGTGTTGATGGTCAACGCGTTGGCGGCCAGCGATCGCCTGCTCGTGCCGACACAGACCGAGGCACTGGCGCTCGCCGGCCTGGAGCGCATGCTGCGCAGCCTGTCGATGATCGAGCGCTCGCGTGGGAAGCCCATGTTGCGCACGATCGTGCCGACACTGTACGACGCGCGCACGCATGCCTCACGCGCTTGCCTTGCACAGTTGCGCGAGCAGTACGGCGACGCCGTGAGCGAGGCCGTGATTCCGACCGACACGCAGATTCGCGAGGCCAGCGCAGCCGGCGTCCCGCTGGCGTCGTGGCCGGCGGCACGGCGTGGCGGGCTGGCCTACCGCCGGTTGCTCGACGAGTTGCTGGCGCTGCCGGTGTCGTCGATGACGGGTGCCGCGGCATGATCCGGGCCATGCAGGAAGCGGAGCAGATCGTCGCGGACTATCTCGCGGACCTGCTGACACCCGCGCCCACCAGCGCGGAGGCGCCGGCGGGCGCAGTCCAGGTCGTGGCTTTCGAGCCCTGGCGCACCATGCCTGCCTCCGAGGCGGCGCGTGCGCGCGATCTTCGCTACCTGCTGTGCGTGGCCGCTGGCGTGAGGCTGGCCGTGCCCATGGCCGATGTCACCCACGTGCTGCCGATGCCCCCGCTGACTCCCCCGAATACGAGCAACCCAATCTGCCTCGGCCGCTGGCGCCACCCCAGCGGCGAGGCGCGCGTGGCCGATCTTGCCGCGATCCTCTCGCCCGACATGGCCGGCGCGACGACCACTACCCTGGTCATCCTGCGTGACCGTACCTGGGCACTCGCTTGCGTGGTCGACGAGGAGCCGGTCGAGCTTCAGGCGGAGGCGATCCAATGGCGCACGGGCGCCGCGACACGTCCGTGGCTGGCCGGCATGTCGCTTGAACCCAAATGTGGCGTGGTAGGCACCACGGCACTGATCGAATGGCTGGAAAAGGAACTGGGCACATGACCGATACCCCCCGCGACGGGCGAGGCGCCTGGCTCGGCTTTTCATTGAAGGGTCAGCGCTACGCGCTATCGCTCACCAGCGTGCGCGAAGTGATCCGCCCCGGCGACATCACGCCGGTGCCCGGCGCTCCGGACGATGTCCTGGGAATCGTCAACCTGCGCGGGCAGATCGTTCCCGTACTGGATGGCCGCCGCCGCTTCGGCCTCGACGGCGTCGCCAGCGCCGACGAGGAAGATGCGCAGCGTGTCATCGTCTTCGACGACGGCGGCACGGTGGTGGGCATGCGCATCGACGTCATCGGCGACATGCTCACCTTCAACCCCGACGAGGTCGACCCTCCGCCCCCTGGCCGTGCCGAACGCCGCGACGATCCCGTCAGCGGCGTGATCACCCGCGAGGACGGATTCATCGCCCTGGTCGACGTGCAGAAGCTCTGCCGCGCCTGAACTCCTGGCGTCGGACGGGCAACCGGGAGGAACCCGAAGACATGTGGGAACCGCTTCAGCCGCGATCCCGCGCCACGGGCGCGCTTGCCGCGACCATCCATCGCCGCTACCGTGTAGCGCGAATCCACGGAGTCCCGCCCGCATGAACGCCGCCATCGGATACGTGCTGATCGCCTTGGCCATCCTCAACCTGGCTGGCCTCCTGTTCCTGTTTCGCCGTTTCGGTGCGGCGCCGAAGGCACCGAAGCAGCAGGTTTCCGTCCCCGTCACCGAGGTAACGCAGCCTTCACCGGCTGCATCGTCCGAGCCGGCCATCCCGAGCGAAGCGCTTGCCAGCATGCTCCGTCGCCTCGAAAACCGGCTGGGTGACATCGAGGACCAGGTCCGCCGTGGCCCGACGGTGACGATGCCGAACGAGCCGGGCGGCAACACGGATCGCGCGCTTGCGTTGGCGCAGCGACTCGCCCGCCAAGGGGCATCGGCCAAGGACATCGCGGAGACCTGCGGTATTTCGCTTGCCGAAGCGGAGCTGCTCCACCGACTGCACGCCGCTCGCGGATGACGCATTAGCCGCTGCCATGCCGCTGCCTACCTCTCCAACCGGTAATTGAAGCTCGCCCGGCTGAAATCCGTGGCGTTCTGCGCTTCGAAGTTCCATTTGCGGCTGAACAGATAGCGCAGCGTGATGACCTGGCCGGGATCGAACAGCCCGACGCCATAGCTGAGGTACAGGCGCGGCGACAGGTACTTGCCGACGGTGAAGGCGGAGGTGCCACCGAGGGCGTCGTTGTTGCTGACGCCGATGTCGTCGATACCGATCTTCGAGCCCACGCTCTTCGCCAGCAGGTCGCCTGCCGCCGAGCCGAGGGCCTGGGCCGCGGCGCCGACCATGTTGCCTTCGCCACCCTTCACCTGCGACAGCGGCTTGCCAGTGACGAGGTAGGAGAGGGCGTCGGACTGTTCCATCACCGGATTCGAGAAGACGGTGAGAATGGGGCGGCGCGCCGTACCGGAAACGTAGAGACCCACTTTCTGGCCTTCGTCGACGGTGGCGTTGGGATTCAACGTACGTGCGGCACGGATGTTCAGGCCGGGGTTGTCGATCGGCGTGCTGGCGAACAGCAGCTGGCCCTGTTCGATACGCAGATCCTGCCCGTAGGCCTTGTAGGTACCGTCCACGCCGATCTGGCCCTGGCCCGTCGTGGCACGCCCGGGGCGTTCGCGAACATCGAGCTGGCCGGTGATACGGCCATCGATGCCGAAGCCGACGAGGTGTACCTTGTTGCCGAGGTCGACGCGGATGTCGGCTGTAATCGGTGCCGATTCCTCCGCCGCTTCGCGCTGCTTGTCATCGATCACGACGATGTCGGGCGAGGCCTTGGTCGCGCCAGCGCCAGGCAGCCGTTCGACATCGACGTCGGCCATGTCGACGTTGAGCTTGCCGCTGACAGTCATGCCCTTGGCGTCCTGCACGATCGTCAGGGCGGGTGAGATGACGGCCTTCGCGGCCGGAATATCCACGGCGGTGAACTTCGATCCCTCGATGCCGAGGCGCATCTGTGCGCCGGTGCCGAGGGTCGCGTTGCCCTTGATCGACAATGTGCCGTCTCCGGAGCGGATCGTGCCTTCGACGAGGTAGTTCTTCGCATCGGTGGTGTCGATGCTGATCCGTCCGTCCTTGAGCTTGAGTCCCGCGCTGGGCACTTCCGCGGCGAATCCGCCGACGATGGCCTGGCCGGTGATGGCGGGCGCGGCGACGGTGCCGCCAAGATTGAAGTTGGCGTCGAGGGCGCCTTTCACGTCGGCGAGCTCGGCGGTGAACAGCTCGATGACAGAGAGGTCCTTCAGATGCAAGGCGACCGTGCCGCCGAGTGCCTGCTGCGCCCCGCTGAGCGATACGTTGCCGTCGAGCGATCCACCACCGTTCAACGAGGCATGCAAGGTCACACGCTGGTTGTCGGGCGCGAGCTGGGCGTTGGCGGAAAGGTTGTCGTAGACGAGCAGTGGACGGTCGCTTCGATCGGCATAGGCCACCGAACCATGGGCGGACGTGACGTTCGCCTGGCCCGATAGTGCTCCACCCGCCGTGCGCCGGATGTTGCCGTCGCCTTCGATGATGCCCTCGGCGCGCATGGGGCTGTTCGAAGCCTCGGCCACCGTCATCAACAACGCGAGGGGCACGCGACGCAGGCGATAGCTCGCATCGAGGTTGCCGCCCTTGTCCTGTTTGGCTGCGACACAGAGAAGGGGATCACCGGCCGTGAGGCAGAGGTCGCTCACGCTCGCCGCGCCGTCCTTCCAAGCTATCGCGCTGGGGTTTTGCAGGTGCCAGGGCGGCAACCCCTGGTAGTCGATGTTCAACGTGGACAGCGTGCCGTTCCATCCGCCGTCCTTCAGCGATCCGGAGAGCAGCAGGCTGGCGGCGAGCGGCCGGCCCTTCGCGTCGACGCTGAGCTGGTGGCGATCCTGGCTGCCCTGGGCGGCGACATCGACGCGGCTGAAGACCAGCCCTCCGCTGACCAAGCCCGTGCCGACGACGTCGAGCTTGCCGCCCGGTGTACTGATATCCGGGATATCCGCGTCGACGGAAATCGCCTCGATCTTCTGGTCGGCGTAGACGATGGTGCTGCCGTGCAACTTCGCCTTCACCGCCAGCTTCGGCAGGTTGCCCTTGGCCGAGATGTCACCGGCGACCCGACCACCCGCATCGGGCAACCAGTCACCCAGCGAGGCGATGGCGAGCTTCAGCGTGGCGTCGTTGGCGGTGTCGCCCTTGGCGTCCAGGCGGATGGTGCTGCCGCCGGATGCGAGATCGAGGTTGCCGTTGACCACCTCGCCGGGCTTCAGCGTCAGCGTGCCACTGCCTCGCAGTGGGCGCTTGCGGAGCGTGCCGTCGAGCTTGCGCAGTTCGAGCGAGCCCAGCGGCTTGTCGTTATCGAGACGCCCTTCGGTCGAGAGATCGAGATCCAGGGCGCCTGGCCATTCAGCGAGGATCTGCCCCGGATCGAAGCGATCGCCCTTGATGTCGAGCTTCCACGCCAGGGTGGGGCGCAGCGTGAGCGCGCCACTCGCGGTGAGGCTGCCGGTGCGCTGTTTCAGCTGCACGGAGCGGAGGGTCACCCGATCCGGCGTGCCGTCGACATCGAGGGTGAACTTGCCGATACGGTCGGGTGGCCCGATGTCGACATCGCCTTCCGCGTGATAAGACTCGGAGCTGCCCTTGAAGGTGAGGCGGCCGGTGCTCGCGAGATCCTGGCCGGCGACGGTGGCGGGGACGAGCACGTCCTTCCAATCGAGGGCAAGGTCCGCCGACAGCGGTTGCGCGGCGATCTCGACCGTCCCCCTGACGGAGAGCGATCCCTTGACCTGGGGCGATGCGATCGTCAGCTCGTCGAGTGTCAGGCGCTTGTACTCGTGGTCGAACGCCGCCTTGATCGGCGCGAGCCGCACCCGGTAATCGCCGAGGTCGACGTCGCCGACAAACCGGGCGCCGTACCGGTCGCCCGTTCCTTGTAGCGCCAGACCGAGCGATGCCAGGCTGTCGTCGCCGAGGAGCGGCTTGGGGTCGAAGCGCGGCGCGTCGATCTTCGCCGTCCAGGCGTAATCGCCGCCTTGCACCAGGTTGGCATCGACCTCGGCCACGAAAGGCAACCGCAGTTTCACGATCGCGTGGGCTTTTGCGCCATCGCTATGCGCCTCGATCTCCCCCGCATAGTCCACGTCGCCGACCTTCCATGCGAAGGAGGCCTTCCCATCGCCCTTGTAACCGTCGCCGACGGCGAGCGTGCCGCCCAGGTCGGCCTGGCCATCGGGCGCGCGCAAGGCGAGGGACTTCAGCGCGATGCCGTTGGCGGTCCACGAACCGGCGAGATCGAGTGAGTTGGACTCGAACAAGGGCTTGCCTTCCTGCGTGACACGCACGTGGCCGACCTTCACCTTGTCCAGCACGATATCCAGTGGCGGCTTCAGGGAGAACGGCTCCGACGGCGTATCCGGTTCCGGCTCCGCGGGGCCGAGCACGACATCGATACCGTCGGCGCGCAATTCGTGGACATGGGCGCGCTTGCGCAGCAAGGCGCCGAAGGAAAAGTCCAGATGTGCCGCGGCGACGCGAACGTCCATGCCCTTGCCGTCGCGATAGCGAAGCCCGGAGATATCCAGCGGCCCGGCGAGCCGGCCTTCGGCCTTCTCCACCGTGAGCGCGTTACCGGTGAAGGCCTGGGCACGGGCGAGTGCGAAGCGAAGCCCCGATGCACTGCCGACCAGCCACCATACGCCGAGCAGGACGACCACGAGCAGGACGCCCAGCGCGCCGCCGATGCGGATCAACCATTTCATGCCGGTGCTCCTCACAGGTCGGGCCCGATGACGACATGCAGGTGAATGCCGTGCTCGTTCTTGTCGCCGACGGGGACGGCGATATCGGCGCGTATCATCCCGACGGGCGACAACCAGCGTACGCCAAGGCCTGCGCCGACGCGCGGGCTGTAGTCGGTTCCTGTGAACGCGTTGCCCGCGTCGATGAAGGCGGCCATGCCCCAGTTGCGCGTGAAGTAGTGTTCGACCTCGCTGCTGCCGACCAGCAGGCCCTCGCCGCCGATCACGCGGTCGTAGGCGTTGCGCGGGCCGATGCTCTGGTAGTCGTAGCCGCGCACGGAGCGGTCGCCACCGGCGAAGAAGCGCAGCTGCGGGGGCAGGTCGCTGAAGTTGTTCGTCCACAGCTTGCCGGCGCTGCCGCGAAGGATCAGGCGGTTGCTGCCCCAGAACGACTGGATCCATTTCACGTCGCCGATCACCTGGGAGAAGCTGGCATCGGACAGGAGCGGTCCCGCGGTACTGCGTGCGGTGAGCGTGAGGGACCAGCCGCTGCGGACAAAGGTGGGGTTGTCGCCTCTCTTCCGGCTGAGCGTGATCTCGGGATACAGGAGGGTGCTGCGGCCGCGCTCGAGGCCCTCGGCGTTGTCGCCCTCACCGCCGCGCTTGCCGACGGTGAACGTGCCCGACAATGCATTGATGCCGATGGTGCGCTGCCAGCCATGCCACAGGCGGGTTTCGTTCGCGACCAGTTGCAGCGTGCGCGACTGCGAGGTGACAGTATCGGCATCGCGGAAGTTGGCGCCGAAGTTGAAGCTGCGCTGGTTGGGGCCGGGCATCGGGATCTGGTACAGCGTGGAAAGCGTCTTCAGGCGTTGTGCGAGCACCAGCTCGTTCTTCCACTTGTGTCCGCGGTCGTTGATCCAGCGCTTCTCGATGCCACCGCGCAGCCCTGCGCCCGTGTCGGTACCGAAGAAGGGGCCTCCCGTGTAGATCGTCCGTTTGGCCGGCGCCAGTTCCACGGCAATGTCGATCGTGCCGTCCTTCGCGTTGTCGGTATCGGGTATGACGTTGACCACGGCGAAGTAGTCGGCGCCGTTCAACGCCTGCTGCAGTTCGAGCAGCTGGTTTTGCGAGAAGTAGTCACCGCTCTTGAAGGGCACGTAGCGGTCGAGGAAGCCTTCGCGGAATTGCGAGTTCTTGAACGCGATGTGGCCGTAGCGATAACGCCGGCCCGCGTCCCACTTGAGGTTCACCGCGGCCGAATGTTCGGCGCGGTTCACTTCCACCCTACGGGTGACCAGGCGTGCGTCGAGGAAGCCGGTGGCGGTGAGTGCGCCGCTGACCGTATCGCGTGCGCCGTCATAGGTGCCATCGTTGAGCGGCGTGCCCTTCAGGTTTTCCACCCCGCGCAGGGCGCGGCGGATGGCCGGTATCTTTGCCACGTCCGGGTCGACCTCGACGTTTACCGCGGTGACCTGCACGGGCGTGCCGGTCACCACATGCAAGGTCACCTGCCAGTCGTTGCCGATTTGCTTCAGATCGCCGGTGGCCGTGGCTTCGTAGTAGCCGTAGGGCCGCAGGGCCGCCTGGACTTCGTCAGGTGCTTTTTCGTAGAGCCGGCGCACTTGCGCCGCGGTGACGTCGCGCTTGGCGTACTGGCTCAACTCGACGCCGGCGACGATCGCGCCCCTGAGGTTCTCGTCGACTCCGTCGACATGGAGCACGATGCCGGCATGGGCGATCGAGGGCATGAGGAACCACGGCAGAAGCAGCAGTCCATGGCGTCTGGTAAGGCGCATGAGCGTCCCGTTCCGGTCGTGATCCAAGGCCGTGTGACACGGCCGCTAGCGGGGATGCGTCCAGCACCCCCTGACGTCAGGTCTTGGCGTAACTTACCTCGCGAGGCGTGCAACGTCGATATGCAAACGTGAACGACGGCCCGGCTCAACCTGCTTCGTCGCCCGCGCGATGCGCGATCCACGCACCCGCCAGTGCCGATACGTAAGGAATGGACTGTGCGCCGAGGATGAACATCCACAGGACGCTTTCGACATAGCTGGTGCCGTAATGCAAGCCCATGCCGATCACCGCCAGTAGAAGGGCAATGGCCATGAGGCCTTCCTCACGTACCGGTGCGAAGGCCGCGAAGCTGCTGCCGCCCATGCGCCGGCTCTTCGCGGTAACGACGAAGGCCGTCTTTTCGCGCGTGAGGCCGTGCAGGATGCCGCGGGCGATGGCATGCGACAGGCCCATGCTGGCCACCGAGGCCATCAGGGTGTCGTACCAGCCGCATGGCACGCGCGCACGATACAGCACGATACCGAAGATGGCTTTCGCGAAGAAGAAACCGATCACGGGGATCAGGAACAGCTGCATCGGCAGATTGAAGTATTCGGGCGCGTAGATCATGCCCGCGGTCCAGAGCAGGCCCATCATCGTGAAGACGAAGTGCAGGGCATCGGCGAACCAGCTGAACCAGCCGGTGAGGAAATGGAAGCGCTGGCCGGCCGAGAGCGGGCCCTTCCGGGTCATCCAGCTCCAGCGGCCCTTGAGGATCTGCATGGCGCCGAAGGCCCAGCGATAGCGCTGGCTCTTGTATGCCTTGAAGTCGGCCGGAGTGAGGCCCTTGCCCATCAGTTCGTCGACGTAGACCAGTTCGTAGCCCGCATGCATCAGGCGCAGGCCGAGCTCGGCATCCTCGCAGATGGTCCACTCGGACCATCCACCGGTGCCTTCCAGCGCGGAGCGGCGGACCATCGTCATGGTGCCATGCTGGATGATCGCGTTGCGCTCGTTGCGATGGTGCATGCCGATACGGAAGAAGCCGTCGTATTCCCAGGCCGTCATCCGGCGGAAACGGTTCTTCTCGAAGTCGCGGTGCGCCTGTGGGCACTGCACCACGGCCACCTTCGAATCGTGGAAGTAGCCGGTGAGGGAAGCCAGCCAGTCCTCGCGCACGACATAGTCGGCGTCGATCACGGCCACCACCTCGGCACGCTCGTCCGTGGCGGTGAGGCCGAAGTTCAGCGCGCCCGCCTTGTATCCCGGCCATGGCTCCAGGTGGAAGAAGCGGAACCTGGGCCCCAGCTTCTTGCAGTATTCCTCGACCGGCTGCCATACGGCAGGATCCTTGGTGTTGTTGTCGAGGACGAGGACTTCGAAATTCTCGTAGTTCAGCGCAGCCAGCGAATCGAGCGTGATCTGGACCATCTCCGGTGGCTCGTTGTGGCAAGCCAGGTGGATGGAGACGAACGGCTGCTTCTCCACCGGATCGTGCGGCAGCATGCCGGCGTGACGCACCCAGCTGCGCCGCCATAGCACTTCGGTGAATTCGAAGCCGTTGATCAGCAGGATGCCCAGGATCGCGATCTGCGCGGGGAACAGCAGGATCAGCATCGCCCAGTCGAACGGGCTGAGGTAGAAATTGAAGGGTAGGGTCGCCGACCAGACGATCAGGCCGCAGGCGAGCTGGATCAGCGCCATGAAGAACAGGCGGCCCATCAGCTTGAAGCGGTTGAAGCGGATGCCGAACCAGAGCATCGGGAAAAATGCCAGGACGGAAGCGGCCAGCGCCTTCCACGGCCAGCCCACGTCCTCGGTGACGGGACCGGTGAAGGGGAACTTCAGCTGGCGGTCGGCGTTGAACATGCCCCAGTACGCGCCGGTGCGCCCTTCGCCGAGGTTTTCCTTCCAGGGCTGGTCGATGGCCTCGAGAACGTAATAGTCGTCGATGCCGTCGGCTTTCGCGGCGTTGAAGAAGGTACGCAGGAAGATCGCCTCGTTCGAGACGCTCGGATAGGCGTACTTGTAGCGATCGCCATTGGAAGGCCAGCCGATCTCGCCGATGACGATGTGCTTGCCCGGGAACTGCGCGCGCAGGGCCTTGTAGCTTTCAATGGAATCGGTGACGCCGGCGCGTGCCTCGATACCGTTCCAGTAGGGGAACAGGTGCACGGTGATGAAGTCGACGTGGTCGGCCAGCTCCGGGTTTTGCAGCCAGATATGGAACGGCTCGGCCACGGAAACCGGCTGGTGCACGGCGGCGCGCACGCGGTCGAGGTAGGACATCACCTGGTCGGGCTTGAGGTCGCCACGGAAGAGCACCTCGTTGCCGACGATGACCCGGGAGATGGTCTTCGGGAAGCGGTGCGCCTGCGCGATGAGGGCCTCGATCTCGCGCTCGTTGTTCTCGAGGCGGGCATCGATCAACGCGCCGGCCATCACGTCGAGGCCTTCCTTGTCCGCCAGGCGTATCACCTGGGGGTTTTCCATCATCGAGTAGGTACGGATGCGCGGCGAATAGCGCTTGATCAGGCGCAGGTCCGAATCGATTTCCGCATCGGTGGAGACGTCGCCCTTGATGGGGTTCTGGTAGCGCTGGTAGGCGGTGAACGCGAAACCGGGAATGGGACCGTGCCAGTCACTGGGACCGTTCGGCAGGTTGGCGACGAGCCACAGCCCGAAATTCAGGGCTGCCACAAGGATCGCGAGGATCAGCGCGGCAAGGATCGGGTGGCTTCGTTCGGTCGTCGTGGCAGCGCTCAAAACAATCCCCGGACCGGCTGGCCCCCGAGTGGTATCAATGAGGTAACCCGGGGAGCTTAACGAACGGTGCGTTGCGGCTCAACGCATCGTGGGTCGACCGGTCAGGCTGAACTCAGAGTAGGGGCTGTGGCGGGGGCTTGGCGCATGGGCCGGATGGCCCGGAACGATCGGAAATCCCCGGGCGGGAAGCGGCCTTGGCAGCGAACGGACCTTGCGGTGACCCCATTCGCGCGGAAGCGCGCTCCCCACCCGCCGGTGGATGCCGATGCTTACTTCAGCAGCGAGCGCAGCATCCAGGCCGTCTTCTCGTGGTCCTTCAGGCGTCCGGTGACCATGTCGGCGGTGCCTTCGTCACCCACGGCCTCGGCGGCCTTGATGGTGTCGCGGGAGGTGGCGGCGGCGATCTCGTGACCATCCACCAGCTGGGCGACCATGTCCTTCCACTCCGGCACGCCAGCCTCTTCCTTGATCGAGGTGAGCTTGGAGAACTGGCTGTAGGAGCCCGGGGCGAAGACATCGAGGATGCGGATGCGTTCCGCGACCTCGTCGGCGGCCAGCCACAGGGCGTTGTACTGGACCTCGAACATGGCGTGCAGGCTGTTGAACTGGGGGCCCGTGACGTTCCAGTGGAAGTTGTGGGTCTTCAGGTAGAGCGAATAAGTGTCCGCCAGGAGCTTTGAAAGGTGCTTGGCGACCGCTTCGCGGTCTTTCTTGGCGATACCGATATCGATGGCCATGTCGCGACTCTCCTTGGGTTCTTCGATCGTTGGAGCGGAATTTTAACGGCCCCCCAGGTGCACGTGAAATGAAAGCTTCCGATGTCGTTGATAGGCCCACGCTATCATTGGCGTTCCCATGAGCACCTCCACACGCCCCGCACGCCCTTCTTCTCCCGATCCGCGCCTGCGAGAGCTGCGCGCCGCGCTGGCGCAGGTGACCAGCCGCGACTTCGGCCGCCTGCTCGGCCGTTGGCGCGCACTGTCGCGCAAGCCCGATCCGGCCCGGGTCGAGGCGCTGGCGGCCGACATCGCGAATTCGACAGCCCGCCGGACCGCCCGGGCGGCCTCCAAGCCGCCGGTCACGGTGGATGCCTCGCTACCGATCGCCGCGCGCGCCGACGACATCGTCAAGTTGATCCGCGAGCACCAGGTGGTGGTGATCGCGGGCGAGACCGGTTCGGGCAAGACCACCCAGTTGCCGAAGCTGTGCCTCGCCGCCGGCCGCGGCGAGGCGGGGCTGATCGGTTGCACGCAGCCACGCCGCCTCGCCGCCCGTTCGGTGGCCGTGCGCGTGGCCGAGGAACTGGGCACGCCGATCGGCGACAAGGTGGGCTTCCAGGTCCGGTTCACGGAGAAGGTCTCCGACCAGGCCTTGGTCAAGTTCATGACCGACGGCATCCTGCTCGCCGAGACGCAGTCCGACCCCTGGTTGTCCGCCTACGACACCATCATCATCGACGAGGCGCACGAGCGCAGCCTCAACATCGATTTCCTGCTCGGCTACCTCAAGCGCCTCGCCGCGCGCCGGCCCGAACTGAAGATCATCGTCACCTCGGCGACGATCGACACGGAACGCTTCGCGGCGCATTTTGAGGGCGCACCGATCGTGACGGTCGAAGGACGCACGTACCCGGTCGAGGTCCGCTACCGTCCGCCGGGTGAACGCGGCGAGGGCAACATCTCGCAGCAGATCGCCGATGCGATGGACGAGATCACCCGGGAAGACCCGCGCGGAGACGTGCTCGTGTTCCTTCCCGGCGAACGCGAGATCCGCGACACGCACTTGTTGCTGTCGCGCAAGACGTATCGAGAGACCGAGGTACTCGCGCTGTACGCGAGGCTGTCGGCGAACGAGCAAGACCGGGTGTTCCGGCCGGGAACGAAGCGGCGCATCGTGCTGGCCACCAACGTGGCGGAAACCTCGCTCACGGTGCCGCGCATCCGCTATGTCGTCGATTCGGGCACGGCGCGCGTGAAGCGCTACAGCCAGCGCGGGCAGCTTGAGCGCCTGCACGTCGAACCGATCTCGCAAGCCGCGGCCAACCAGCGCAAAGGCCGCTGCGGACGTGTCGGCCCCGGCATCTGCTACCGCCTGTACGATGAGGCGGAGTTCACCCTGCGGCCCGAATACACCGATCCGGAGCTGCTGCGTTCCTCGCTCGCCAACGTCATCCTGCGCATGCTCGCGCTCGACCTGGGCGAGGTGGAGGATTTTCCGTTCCTCGACGCACCCGATCCGCGCGTCGTGGCCGATGGCTACCGTCGTCTCGCGGAGATCGGCGCCATCGACGACGGCCGCCGCCTGACCGGGGTGGGACGTACCGTGGCGCGCTTGCCGATCGACGTCCAGCTCGCTCGGATGCTGGTCGAGGCGCGGCGTCTGGGCAGCCTCGCCGAGATCACGACCATCGTGGCGTTCCTGAGCATTCAGGACCCGCGCGAACGACCGCCGGAGGCGCGTGGGCAGGCCGACGCGGCGCATGCGCAGTTCGCCGATCCAAAGTCGGACTTCGTCGGCGTGCTGAACCTGTGGAAGGGTTATCTCGACAGCGCCGAGGAACTCACCTCGTCCAAGCTGCGCGACTGGTGTTCGCGGCACTTCCTGAGTTTCATGCGCATGCGCGAATGGCGGGAACTGCATCGCCAGCTGGTGCTCGTCATCCGCGACCTCGGTTGGTCGACCGTCTCCGCGCAAGCCGAGCCCACCCCGGCGGAAGAATCCGGCTCGGTGGGAGCGGATCCTGTCCGCGATGGGGGCCGCCGCCCCGCCCGGATCGCGGACAGGGTCCGTTCCCACGAGGCTGGCAAGCCAGAAAACGGAAAACGTGCCCCCGCGTCGCCCCCCCAGGGTGACGCCTTGTTCGAAGCCGTCCACCGCAGCCTGCTCGCCGGCATGCCTACCCAGATCGGGCACAAGGACGAGAAGGGCGTGTTCCGCGGCACGCGCGAGCGGCGTTTCCAGGTCTTTCCGGGATCGGCTCTGGCCAAGGCTCCCCCGGCCTGGGTGTTCGCCGCGCAGATCATCGATATCGGTGGCCGCATCTGGGCCATGATGTGCGCGCGTATCGACCCTGCGTGGGTCGAGACGCAAGCGGCCCATCTGGTGAGGGCGACCGCGCGCAATGCCCACTGGTCGCGTAAGCGCGGCACCGTGATCGCGTATGAACAGGTCACCCTGTTCGGCCTCGTACTGGTCGAGCGCCGGCCGGTGACCTTTCACAAGCAGGATCCGCGGCTGGCCCACGAGATCTTCGTGCGCGAGGCGCTCGTACGCGCGGATATCGACAGTCGTGCCGATTTCGTCCGTGCCAACGCGCGCGTGCTGGAACAGGCCCACGACATCGAGGCGAAGCAGCGCCGCGCCGGTCTGTTGCGCGCGGACGAGGCATTGGCCGCCTTCTTCGACGGTAAATTGCCGGAGGAGATCGCCGATGCGCGGGCGCTGGACGCCTGGTATCGCAAGGCCTCGCCAGGCGAGCAGGCGGCGTTGCGCTGGACCCTCGCCGATGTGATGGACAATGGCGCCGGCCTCGATCCGAAGGCTTTTCCGGCTTCGCTCGACATCGGCCAGCATCGCTACCGTCTCGAATACCGCTTCGTGCCGGGCGATCCCGCCGACGGCGTCACGATCCAGGTGCCGTTGGCCTTCCTCAACGCCTTGCCGGCGGCACGGGGCGAATGGCTGGTGGCTGGGCTCCTGGCCGACAAGGTGGCGGAGCTCATTCGTTCCTTGCCCAAGGCGTTGCGCCGCAACTTCGTTCCCGCACCCGATTTCGCGCGTGCCTTCGCCGAGGCGGAGGGCCCTCGCGACGAGCCACTGGCCAGGGCCTTGGCGGCCTTCCTCAAGCGCACCACGGGCGTGGAGGTGGATGCCGCCGCGTTCGCCGATGCCGAACTGCCGCCCCACCTGCTCATGCGGTACCGGGTGCACGACGAGGATGGCCGCACGGTGGCCGAAGGACGCGACCTGGCCGAGATCCGTGCCCGCTGGGAAGGCAAGGCGCGCGAAGCCTTCTCGCGCAAGACCGATGTCGAGCTGACCCGCGAGGATATCGTTGCCTGGGACTTCGAGACGATCCCGAGGGAGGTCCGCTCGGAAGCGGGCCTGAAAGCTTATCCCGCGCTCGTCGACCTGGGCGAGGCCGTGGCCTTGCGCGTGTTCGAACGCGCGGACGAGGCCGCCGAGGCGCACCTGGCCGGCGTGGAGCGACTGCTCCGGCAGGCCCTCGCGCCCGAGTTCAAGCGTGCGCGGCGGCAACTGCCGATCGCCAACGCGTTATCGTTGAAGTACGCCCCCCTGGGCAGTATCGATGGCTTGCGCGAGGACCTGGTCGAGGGGGGATTCGAGGATCTCGTCGCGGACCGTCGGCTGGATGCGCGAACACAGGGGGAGTTCGAGGCCTTGCGTGTGGAGCTTGGGCGCGAGTTGTTCGGCGCGGCCATGGCGCGACAGAAGCTGGCCGAGCCGATCATCGAGGCACAGGCCGAACTCAAGCCATGGATGGACCCGCCGCTAATGGGTTTCGCGAAGGCCAGCTACGACGACCTGCGCGAACAACTGGCCGCCTTGTTGCAGCCGGGCTTCCTCCGTGAGTTGCCGCTGGCACGGCTGGGTCATTACCCGCGTTACCTCAAGGCCATGCGGTTGCGCGGCGAGCGCCTTCGCCAGGACCCGGCGCGCGACCAGTCGCGTATGCTGCAGGTGCTGCCGTACTGGCGCGCGCTGCTCAACGCGGGCGGGACCGCGTTGAACGACAGGACCTGGGACGAACTGCGCTGGTTGCTGGAGGAATGGCGGGTTTCGCTGTTCGCCCAGGAATTGAAGACGGCGGAGCCGGTGTCGGCCAAGCGACTGGCCCGCGCGCTGGAAACCGCACAGGCCGCCACACGATGAGGAACCCTGAGGACAGGCGATGAGCGACATACGCTCCCCCGAGGCGAAAGCCAACGCGATGCCGCTGACCGAGCGTGCGCGCGAAGCCTGCGCCGCGCTGCCCGCGTCGATCCGAGCCGAGGGCGAAACGGTGATCGAGTTGCTCCGCCAGTTGGGGTGCGACGACGAGACCTGCGCATCGGCGTTGTGGTTCTCGCTGCTCAAGGCCAGCCCGGACGCCGTCGGCGAAGCGGCGAAGCATTGGGCGCCGGCGCTGCGCCGCCTCGTCGATGGCCAGGGCGAAGCGGAGAAGGTCTGGGCGCTGCACGCACAACGCGGGCCGGCGAGTGGCGCCGAGGGATTGCGCCGGCTGCTCCTCGCGATCATCCGCGACCTGCGCGTCGTCTTCGTCCTGCTGGCACGCCAACTGGCGGCGATGCGCACCGCCATGGCCTTGCCCGACCACGAACGGCGCGAGCTGGCCCAGCTCACCTCGGACATCCATGCCCCGCTGGCCAACCGCCTGGGCATCTGGCAGCTGAAATGGGAGTTGGAAGACCTCGCCTTCCGCTATCTCGAACCGGATACCTACCGGCGCATCGCGCGCCTGCTCGACGAGCGCCGCGCCGACCGTGAGCACTTCATCGCGGAGAGCCTGGCGCAGTTGCGCGCGGTGTTGGAGGGTGCCGGTATCAAGGCCGACCTGGCTGGGCGCCCGAAACACATCTTCTCGATCTGGAAGAAGATGAAGAAGAAGGGGCTCGAGTTCTCGGACCTCTACGACATCCGCGCGGTGCGCATCCTGGTCGACAGCGTAGCCGATTGCTATGCCGCGCTCGGGCTCGTGCACAGCCTGTGGCCGCACCTGCCCGGCGAGTTCGACGACTACGTCGCGCGTCCGAAGGGCAACGGTTATCGCTCCCTGCATACCGCCGTGCTCGGTCCCGAGGGCAAGACGCTCGAGGTGCAGATCCGTACGCACGAGATGCACCGGGCCAACGAACTTGGCGTGGCTGCCCACTGGCGCTACAAGGAGGGCGGCAGCGCCGATTCCGAGTTCGAGGCGAAGATCGCCTGGATGCGCAAGCTGCTCGAGCCGCGGGGCGAGGACGAGGCCGAACTGGCCGCCGGATTCGAAACCGAGTTGATGGAAGATCGCGTGTATGTGCTTTCGCCCAAGGGCGAGGTCATCGACATGCCTCGTGGCGCGACGGTGCTCGATTTCGCGTACCACATCCATACCGAGGTCGGCCATCGTTGCCGCGGCGCGAAGGTCAACGGTCGCATCGTGCCCTTGACCTCCCAGCCGCGTAGTGGCGACCGGGTGGAAATCCTCACGACGAAGGTATCCGAACCGAGTCGCGACTGGCTCTCCGTGCACCACGGTTACCTCAACACCTCGCGTGCGAAGGAGAAGGTGCGGGCGTGGTTTCGCCGCGAAGCGCACGAGGCGAACATCCTGGCTGGCAAGGCGAACCTGGAAAAGGAGTTGCGCCGCCTTGCCCTGGACGATGTCGACCTGTCGAAGCTGGCGGCGCATTTCCGCCTGAAGAACGTGGAAGAACTCTACGTGACGGTGGCCCTGGGCGAGGTCACCCTCGGCCAGGTCGCGCGCTCGCTGCAGGAGCCCGTCGAGACGGAGATCACGCAGTCCGGCAACCCGGTCGCTTCCCGTGGCGCGCAGCACGATCGTGGTGCCTTGTCGATCGAGGGCGTGGGCAATTTGCTGACCACGCTGGCGCGTTGCTGCCAGCCGCTGCCGGGCGATCCCGTACGTGGTTTCATCACGCGGGGCCGTGGCGTGTCGGTGCATCGCTCCGATTGCGCCTCGCTGGCCCGGTTGGCGCGTCGCAACCCGGAGCGTGTGATCGACGTGAGCTGGGGCAGGGTCGACGTGCAGAACTACGAAGTCGACGTGGAACTGCGTGGCTACGATCGCAAGGGTTTGCAAAAGGATGTCGCCACGACGATCAACAACGTGGGGCCGCACATCGTGGCTTCCTCCAGCCGTGTGCACGTACGCACGGGCGAGGTCGAGATGCGCTTCACGCTACGCGTGAAGGATTACGAGCAACTGTCGACCTTGCTCGGCCGGTTGGGGGCGTTGGCGAACGTGACGGACGCCCGGCGGCTGGGGGGCAGGTAAGGTTTCGCGAACACCCATCGCCGACAGGGTCGGCTCCCACCGGCCCGGTAGCGCAGGCCCCGCTCGGTGGGAGCCGACCTTGTCGGCGATAGGGGGGGCTCAGCCTCCCAGCAGCAACCGCGTACCCCAATCCGAGAGCGGCTGGGCGATGAGGATGCGCGCCAGGAAGAGCCCCAGCAGCACCGCCGTGGGCGAAAAATCCAGCCCGCCGATGGTCAGCTTGCCGCGGAACGGTCGCACCAGCGGCTCCGCCAGGCTCGACACCAGCCGTGCCACCGGGTGGTAGCGGTCGGTCGAGAGCATGCTCATCAGCGACCACACGAACACCAGGACGATCCAGGTCAGCAGGAAGAAATCGAGGGTCTCGGCCACGCCGGCCACGAGGATGCCCAGCGGCGCCGGGGCGATTCCCGCCAGCGCGACAATCAGCACCACCTTCAGGCATTCCAGCACCAGCACGATGGCCAGCGCCGCGGTGTTGATCCGGCGCACGGGCGGCAGCACCTTGCGCAGCGGGCGCACCACTGGATTGGTGAAGCGATAGAGGAACTGGCAGATGGGATTGTGGAAATCCGCCCGGTGCGCCTCGGCCAGCAGTCGCAGGACGAACAGGGTGACGAGGGCGCCGAAGGCGAACTGGAGGATCAGGGCGCCTGCGTTGGTCAGGTAGTTCACGTCTTCGATTCCATGTCTTCTGAAAGTTCGATGCCACGGCGCCGCGCCGCGTCGACCGCGCGCGCCACGATGGCGGGGAAATGGTCGGCCTGGAAACTTTCCAGCGCCGCCTGGGTGGTGCCGTTGGGCGAGGTGACGCGCTGGCGGAGGGTGGCGGCGCTTTCGCCGCTTTCGATCAGCATGCGTCCCGCGCCCAGAGCGGTCTGTGCCGCCAGCGCCCGTGCCGTTTCGCGGGAGAGTCCCTGCGAATACGCGGCGTTTTCCAGCGCCTCCACCAGCAGGAAGAAATACGCCGGTCCGGAGCCCGAGAGAGCGGTGACGATGTCCAGCTGGCCCTCGTCGGGCACCCAGACGGTCAGGCCCGCGGCGTCGAGCACGTGCTGTGCCTCGGCCCGTTGCGGGGCGCTTACCCGGGCATTGGCGAACAACGCCGAGGCTCCGGCGCCGATCATGGCCGGGGTGTTGGGCATGCAGCGGACGACGGGCAGGGCGGCGTCGAGCCAGCGTTCGATCTGCTGGATGCGGATACCGGCCGCGATGGAGATCACCACCGGGCGATACTTCTGCACCACGGCGCGCAGGTTGCGGCACACCTCGGCCATCATCTGCGGTTTTACCGCCAGCACCAGGATCGAGGCCCCTTCGGCGGCATCGCGGTTGTCGGTGTAGGTGGCCACGCCATACTCGCGGGACAGCTCGTGCAGGGCCTCGGCACGGGGCTCGGCCACGGCGATTCCACCGGGCTGGGCGCCGTGGCGGATCATTCCGGCGATCAACGCGGTGGCCATGTTGCCGCCGCCGATGAAGGCGATCCGATTCATGGGGGTATTCGCTCCGTTGGCGACGAGGATCACATACACCGAAGCATATACGGTGCCGCGCCTTGCCGCCGACCCCCGGGCATGGTTACCTATGCCGACCAAGATAGGGGACCTCAATGGATATCGCCGAACTCCTTGCCTTCTCCGTGAAGAACAAGGCCTCCGACCTGCACCTTTCCGCGGGTCTTCCGCCGATGATCCGTGTCGACGGCGACGTCCGGCGAATCAACATTCCGGCGCTGGAGCACAAGCAGGTCCACTCGCTGATCTACGACATCATGTCGGACAAGCAGCGCCGCGATTATGAGGAATTCCTTGAAGTCGACTTCTCCTTCGAGATCCCGGGACTGGCACGCTTCCGCGTCAACGCCTTCAACCACAACCGTGGCGCCGGCGGCGTGTTCCGTACCATTCCTTCCGAGGTGCTCACCCTGGAAGACCTCGGCGCACCGAAGATCTTCCGGGAGTTGATCGAGCAACCGCAGGGCCTGATCCTGGTCACCGGTCCCACGGGCTCCGGCAAGTCGACGACGCTGGCGGCGATGGTCGACCACGTCAACAAGAACGAATACGGCCATATCCTCACCGTCGAGGACCCGATCGAATTCGTGCACACCTCGCAAAAGTGTCTTATCAACCAGCGCGAGGTGCACCGCGACACGCATGGCTTCAACGAGGCATTGCGTTCGGCACTGCGCGAGGATCCGGACTACATCCTGGTGGGCGAGTTGCGCGACCTGGAAACCATCCGCCTGGCGCTTACCGCCGCGGAAACCGGCCATTTGGTCTTTGGCACGCTGCATACGTCCTCGGCGGCCAAGACCATCGACCGCATCATCGACGTGTTCCCCGCGGGCGAGAAACCCATGGTCCGTTCGATGCTGTCCGAATCGCTGCGCGCGGTCATCTCGCAGTCCCTGCTGAAGAAGGTCGGCGGCGGGCGCATCGCCGCCCACGAGATCATGGTGGGCATTCCGGCCATCCGTAACCTCATCCGCGAGGACAAGGTGGCCCAGATGTACTCGTCCATCCAGACCGGCCAGCAGTACGGCATGCAGACCCTGGACCAGAACCTGGCGGACCTGGTCAAGCGCGGACTCGTCACTCGCCAGGAAGCCTCGACCTACGCGAAGAACAAGGAAGGCTTCCGCTAGCCGGATGCCCGGCGCCGGCCCCGTGGAGGGCGGCTCCAGCGAGAGCCGGGATCGTGAAGGAAGTCCCTGTAGCCGCCCCGGTACGGGTATATGATCGGCTGACAGGGGCGCCGGCCCGGTCCGGCAATGGGAATACCAGGCCATGAGCGACTTCGATTTCACCTCCTTCCTCAAGCTGATGGTGCACAAGCAGGCCTCCGACCTGTTCATCACCGCTGGCGTCGCGCCTTCCATGAAGGTGCAGGGGCGCATCGTCCCGATCACCCAGAGCCCCCTCTCGGCACAGCAGTCGCGCGACATGGTGCTCAACGTGATGACCCCGGCCCAGCGCGAGGAGTTCGAGAAGACGCATGAGTGCCAGTTCGCGATCAGCGCGTCGGGCATCGGCCGTTTTCGCGTCTCCTGCTTCTACCAGCGCAACTGCGTGGGCATGGTCTTGCGCCGGATCGAATCGAAGATCCCGACGCCCGAGGAACTCAACCTGCCGCCGGTCATCAAGCAATTGGCAATGACCAAGCGCGGCATCATCATCTTCGTCGGCGGCACGGGTACGGGTAAGTCGACCTCGCTCGCGTCGATGATCGGCTACCGCAACCAGAACTCGACCGGCCACATCATCACCATCGAAGACCCGATCGAATACGTGCACAAGCACGAGGGTTGCATCATCACGCAGCGCGAACTCGGCATCGATACCGATAGCTGGGAAAATGCCCTGAAGAACACGCTGCGCCAGGCGCCGGACGTGATCATGATCGGCGAAGTGCGTACGCGCGAGACGATGGAACACGCGATCAACTTCTCGGAAACGGGCCACCTGTGCCTGTGTACGCTGCACGCGAACAACGCCAACCAGGCGCTCGACCGCATCTTGCACTTCTTCCCCGAGGACCGCCGCCAGCAGCTCTTCATGGACCTCTCGCTGAACCTGAAGGGCATCGTCGCCCAGCAGCTCATCCCCACGCCCGACGGCAAGGCCCGCCGCGTCGCGGTGGAAGTGCTGCTGGGCACGCCGCTGGCGCAGGATTACATCCGCCAGGGCGAGGTGCACAAGCTCAAGGAACTCATGCGCGACTCCAATCAGTTGGGCATGCGAACCTTCGACCAGAGCCTGGTCGAGCTCTACCACGCCGGCGAGATCTCGTACGAGGACGCATTGCGCCACGCCGACAGTTCCAACGAAGTGCGCCTGCGCATCAAGCTCGCCCAGGGCGGCGATGCACATACCCTGTCGCAGGGCCTGGAAGGGGTCGAGATCGACAAGGGCAACGATCGCAATACCTTTGGTGGCATGCTGCACCGCTGAACACAGAGGTATCGGCAAAAAAATGAGGGAGCCTTGCGGCTCCCTCTTCGTTTCCACGTGGCCTCGTGTGCGGTTACTTGGCCGCGGACGAGGAAACGGTCAGGCTGCTGGCGTCGACGCTCTTCACGCCCTTGATGCCCTTGGCGATCTTCTCGGCGTGGCTCTTTTCCTTCGCCGTGGCGACCGTGCCGGTCAGGGTGACGACGCCGTCGCTGGTGCTCACCGAGATATCGGTGGCCTTCACGCCCTTGCTGGCGGCGAACTCGGACTTGACCTTCGTGGTGATCCACGTGTCGTCGACCTTGCCGGCGACGGTCTGGTTGTCGCCCTTCGAGGAGGCCGCGGCGGAGTCCTGGGCATACACCTGTGCGAACGGGACCGTGCCGAGACCGGCAACAAGGGCGGCGGCGAACAGGGCCTTACGGAGGGGGGCGTGGTTCATGGGTGACTCCTTCATCTCGCACTGAATGGGGCTGGCGATGGCGCCACGCACTGTGGCTGCCGTTTCGCGTGGCCTATGGAAACAGCGCATCCGTGAACGATTCGTGCCGGGGAAATCGGGGCGTTCAGGTTAAGAAAGTTCCCCACTATCGGCTTGTCGGCTCCCACAACGGGGTTTCCGATTCGCCCTCCGTGGCTCAGCGGAAACGGCCGGCCGTCCAGGCCGGCCCCCTGACGGGCCTTGTCGCCCGGCAGCTCCCCTCGCCGCACACACAACGAACGCGAGGGCGAAGCCGAGCCGAACGAAACCCGAACACGCGCGAAGAATCAAAAAAAAGCGCCCCACCAGGGGGCGCTCGTTTCTTGCACGGTGACGATCGCTTACTTGTATTCGACGGCGCCTGAGATCACCAGGCCCTTCTCACCCATGTGCGCTTCGCCGCCGACCTGCACGATGCGCGCCGCCTGTGCTTTCATCGCGTCGAACTGGACTTTGGAGCGCTGGGCGGCCGCGGTCTGCGTCGCCTGGTCGTCCGGAGCGCCATCGGCGCCGGAGGCATCGTCCATCGCCTTGGCGTAGGCGGTCGCTTTCTCAGCCATCACGTCGACCCATGCGCGATACATGTCGCCGTTGAGGTGCAGGCGATTGAGCCGGCCGGCGTCGCCGATCGGGCCCATCAGCATGTCGTCGAGCTTGGCGTCTTCACCTTCGCCCAGGCCCACCACGATCGCCTGTCCGTTCATCGCCGCCCAGCCCGGCATGCCGAGCATGGTGCCGATGTTCGGCGGCAGCGGTGCCGGCTTGCCGTCGCCAGCGAGCTTGAAGTCGCCACCGAGCATCGCCTGGCCCATCGCCAGCAGGCCGGCGGGGTTGCGCGTGGCGAGCAGGACGCGACCAGTGAAGGTCGGCATCTGCTGACCCGCCGCGGCCGGCTTGAACGAATCCAGCACGATGCGCACGCCACGGATGTCGCCGAACGGGGGAATCGCCGCCTGCTGCATGGTCGAGCCCAGCTTGGCGAAACTGTCGTTCATGTTGACGAAGGCGGGGCATTCGAACGGCTTGGCCGCCACGGCCTCGGACTGTGCGGTGAAGAACGTTCGGATCTGCTCGACCGGAAGCGCGAGGCTGATGTCGAACGGCGCGCTGGCGTCCTTGCCCAGACCCGGCAATTCCACCTTCAGGCCCGAGAAGGCCTTGGCGATGTCGTCGGCCAGTGCCACGTCCACGCGCTGCTCCTGATGGTGCAGGTCCAGCCGCGTATAGCCGAAGCTGAGCGATGGCACGCGCGCCGCGATGCGTGCGGCTTCGGCCTGACAGCTGGGTGGCAGTTCGGGTACGGGCTCGCCGGTCTTGGCGGACTGGTGTTTCAGGAACGAGGCGAACAGGGGATCCTTGCCCGCGGCCACCAGCGGCAACAGGCGGACGAGGTCGACCTGGCCGACGGCATAGTCCTTATAACCCTTGTCCTTGGCGAGGTCGGCGAGGCGGCCATCATCCTGCAGGCTCTTTTGCGGGCGATCGACGCCCAGCGCCTGGCGGACCAGCGGCTGTGCGGCATCGGCGGGTAGCAGGGAGACGACGGCCTGCTTGCCCACGGTCGCGATCACCAGTTGCACGCCGGAATCGGACAGGGTCACATGGCGGTAGGCCTGACCACCCGCGTCGGCGGTTTCCAGCTTCTTGCCGTAGGCGGTTTCGAGGCGGCCCACGAAAGCTTCCCAGGCTGCCGGATCGGCCAGCGCCACGCGCGCCACGGGGCTGAGGCCGAGGCCATAGATGGCCGAGCCCGTCTTTACGTCCAGACCCATATTCTTCAGCGCCGCCTCGGCGGTCTTGCCGTCGAACTCGGCGGCGAAGGCCTTGAGCAGGCGGGCAGCTTCGGCGTTGCCCTTGGTTTCGAGATCCTGCGCGACGGATTTCATCTGCGCGACCTGGGTCGGCAGCTCGCTATTGGCCTGCGAGATCATGGCCTCGTAGGCATCGTCGTCGAGCTTGTCGAGGTTCGACAGCACGTAGGGTGTATCGGCCGGCACGAAGGCCAGCGGGGCGTCCTTGTCCTTGTGGCCGCAGGCCGCCAGCAGCACGCTGGCGACGCCGAGCGCGATGAGTCGCTTCGTCGGTCGCATTTTATATCCCATTGTTTGGTTTCCCTTGGTCCGGCCATTATGCCGGAACCGCGGCGCCGCCACGTGCTCCCGCGGCGGGGCGGGTGCAAATTCCTACGGGTTTACCGGCCCATGACCTCGGCCAGCACCGCCATCCGCACGAACACCCCGTTGCCGACCTGCTCGAGGATGCGCGACTGCGCCCCGTCGGCGACTTCCGGTGCGATCTCTATCCCGCGGTTGATCGGGCCCGGGTGCATGACCAGACAGCCCTTGGCGGCGAGGGCGAGGCGTCGGGTGTCGAGGCCGAAGCGCTCGAAATAGGCGGCCTCGTCGGGCAGGTCGGTCGCGGCCATGCGCTCTTTCTGGAGGCGAAGCATGATGATGACGTTCGCCCCTTCGATGGCCTCGTCGAAGTCCTCGTGGTAGGTGACGTTGTCCAGTTCGCCCTCGGTGGGCAGCAGTGAGGACGGTCCGACGAGGCGTATCTCCTTCGCGCCCAGGGCCGTGAACGCATGCACGTCGGATCGCGCCACGCGCGAATGGCGGACGTCGCCGCAGATGGCGATGCGCAGCTTGCGGAAGTCCGGGTGATGGTTGCGGATGGTCAGCGCGTCGAGCAGTCCCTGGGTGGGATGGGCACGGTTGCCGTCACCGGCGTTGACCACGGCGACGCCGCTCATCGCGTGGCGGACCAGGGATTCGGGCGTACCTGACTCCTTGTGCCTGACGATGATCGTGTCCAGATGCATGGCCTCGAGCGTATGCAACGTGTCGAACAACTCTTCGCCCTTGGCGGTCGACGAGAATCCGATGTCGAAATTGATCACGTCGGCGCCGAGGCGGCGCGCCGCGAGTTCGAACGACGTGCGCGTGCGCGTGGATGGCTCGAAGAAGAGATTGAGCACGGTCCGGCCCGCGAGCAGGTCGAGTTTTCGCGTTCCATGCGCGGTGGCTTCGCGCATGCTGTTGGCGCGGTCGAGGATGCGCTCGATGTTTTCGCGCGGCATGTTCTCGAGGGTGGTCAGGTGGCGCAGGCGTTGTGTCATGACGTCCCCAAGGAGGTTAAAAGGTAGGACTCGAGGATGACCGCCGCCGCCTCGGCATCGATCGACTTCGCATCCGAGCGTTTGCGGGTGCCCGCGGCGCGGCCGGCGGCGAAGCGCCGGGCGGCCTCCTGCGAACTCATGCGTTCGTCGGCGAACACCACCGGGAGGGCGTACCGCTGGCCGATCCGTTCGGCGAAGCGCCGCGCCGTGCGGGTCATCGGCTGCTCCTTGCCGTCGTTGTCGAGCGGCAGCCCCACGACCAGTTCCGCCGGCAACCACTCGCGACGCAAGGTGTCCAGCGCGTGCCAATCGGGTTCGCCGTCGCGCACGGGCAGGGCCGCCAACGCACGGGCGGTGCCGGTCAGGCGATTGCCGACGGCGACACCCACGATCTTCGTTCCGACATCGAAGCCGAACAGGCAGCTCATCGTGCCCTTGGCTCAGGCGTGACCGGCGTAGCCGGCCAACTGGGAGGGATCTTGCACGCCAAGCTTGCGTGCGGCGGCGACCCAACGTTCGTCGATGGGGGTGTCGAAGATGATGTGTTCGTCCGCGCGCGTGGTGAGCCACGCGTTGTCCATCACTTCCTGCTCGAGCTGGCCGGCGTCCCAGCCGGCGTAGCCGAGCGTGACGACGGCGCGGCGCGGGCCTTCGCCCGCGGCCATGGCCACCAGGATGTCGCGCGAGGTGGTGACCGACCAGTCGTCGTTCACGCGATAGCTGGAGTCCCAGTTGCCGGGTTCGCGATGAAGAACGAAACCGCGTTCCTGTTGGACAGGGCCGCCGATGAGGACGGGATAGTCGGCGATCTCCGGATCGTCGCACTGGAGTTTCATCTGGGCGAGGACGTCGCCCAGCCGGTACTCGGATATCTGGTTGATCAACAGGCCGACCGCGCCGTCTTCGCCATGCTGGCAGAGGAAGGCGACGCCGCGCGCGAAGGGCGGCTCGGCCAGCGTGGGCATGGCGATGAGGAATTGCCCCGCGAAGGTGTTGGCGATCGTCATGGCTGCATTGTAGCCGCTACGAGCATGAGCCGTGTGCGAACGTTCAGTGCTTCGCGCTTATCGTGTGCGCACGATCACAAGGAGATGGCATCGTGCGGAAAGTAATGTTTATCAAGGGTTTTGTGCTGATTTCCCTCGGCTTCGCGGGGGCTTCGCCAGCCTCCACGCCTGGCGCCTGGAAGGACTACGACCAACGGCTGACCAGGGCCTGCATCGCGGCCAGTGGCTTGAAGGGCGCGAAGCCGGTGGGCGGTCCGATCCGGTACGACGACCGGGTGCCGGTCACGGCGCTGGTGCTGGCCGGGCGTTACCCACAGAAGCATATGAACAACCGGCCGGGGCGGGAGTTGTGCGTATGGGACCGGAAGGCGGGGAGAGCGTATGTGAGCGAGGCGGACCAGCTGTTGCCGGCGATGGGTCAGTAGTTGCGCAGCACATTCCCTGGCAGGAACTGCCAGGTTCGCGTGATGTACAACTCGTCCACCCGGTTCTTGTCCGAGGGCAGGGCGGGGAAGGGCGCGGAGAGACGGACAATACGTTGGGCGGCGTCGTCGAGCAGCTTCTGCCCGGAACTCTTGATCACATCCATGCTCTTGATCGATCCATCTCGGTTCAGGCCCACGGTGAGCACCAGTTCGCCATGCAGCCCCTGGCGCCGCGCCTCGTCGGGATAGTTGAGGTTGCCCACGCGTTCCACGCGACCGACCCAGCCCTTCATGTAGGCGGCATAGACATACTCGCGCGTGTTCGAGGAGATGAATTTCTTCTTCGGGCGCTTCGCATATGCCTGCGACTGGTCGCGGACCTCGGCCGCCAGCTTCGCCATTTCCAGCTTGCGCTGCACCTCGTCGTCGGAGACAGGCAGGGGCCGTTCCTTTTGCTCGGTCTGCTCGTGCTTGGTATCGACCGCGAAAGCCGTCTCGCCCGAGGTGGTGAGGAGTGGGTCTGGCGTGGCCTCGCGTGGCGTGGGCGCACGGGCCTCGGTGGGTTCGGCCGCATCGCCCGGGTTGCGCGTGGGCAGGGGGCCGGACGCGCGTTCCGACGGGCGTGCGGCCTTGTCCTGGTCGCCACCGCCCGAATTGCTGGCCTGGGCGAGGAAGTCCGCCTTGTCCGGCGCTTCCTGGTTGGCGACATCCACGAGGGTGACATCGAGCGTGGGCACGCTCGGTTTGGGCTTCTCCGCCTCGAAGGTGATGCCGAGGATGACGACACCGTGCAGCAGCAGCGAGAACAGCAGGGTCGCGCCGAACAGGTCGGCGCCGGTGGTGCGGGTCGTCATCGGGCCTCGATCGCGTCGAACATCAGCCCGGCGATGTTAATGCCGAACTGGGCGTCCAGTTCGCGAACGCCTGTCGGAGATGTGACGTTGATCTCGGTCAGGTAGTCGCCGATCACGTCCAGGCCGACGAAGCGAAGCCCGCGGCGGACCAGCTCGGGGGCCACCTGCGCGACGATCCAGCGATCGCGGTCCGACAGTGGAATGCCCACCCCCCGGCCACCGGCCGCGAGGTTGCCACGGAACTCGTCGCCCTGCGGGATGCGGGCGAGGGCATAGGGTACCGGCTCGCCATCGATGACCAGAATACGCTTGTCGCCGGCCGTGATTTCCGGGATGTATTTCTGCACGACGGTAAAGTTGCGGTTTCCGTCCAGCAGTGTTTCGAGCATCGAATTGAGATTGCTGTCCCCCGCCTTCACCCGGAAAATGCCGCGCCCGCCCATTCCATCCAGCGGCTTGAGCACGACTTCGCCATGTTCGGCGACGAACCGCCTCAGTTCGGCGCGGTCGCGCGAGACCAGGGCCGGTACGATGCACTGGGGGAAGTCCAGGGAGAACAGTTTCTCGTTGCAGTCCCGCAACGACCTCGGGTCGTTCACCACCTTGCAGCCGGCCCGCTGGGCCCGCTCAAGCACCATGGTGTCGTAGAGGAACTGGGCGTCCACGGGGGGATCCTTGCGGGCCAGGACCACGTCGACCTCGCCGAGGGGGCGCCACCGTGGCTCGCCCAGAGTGAACCAGCCGGCCGGATCTTCCTTCACGGTGAGCGGGCGCAGCCGCGCCCATGCCTCGCCGTCGTGCAGCGCGAGGTCTCCCTGTTCCATGTACAGCAGGGCGTGCCCGCGGCGGGAGGCCTCCAGCAGCATGGCGAAGGTGGTGTCCTTGGCGATCTTGATGGCGCGGATCGGGTCCATCAGGACGGCGACGGAGAGCGGCATGGAGGTGTCCCGTTAGGCAGGAAAGGTGCCAAGTCTAGTCAAGGCGGGCAGAATTGGGGCGAATTCGGCAGGCGGAACTTTTCCTTTAAGAACAATTCATCTTGACGGCGCCCCGGCCAACCATTAAACAGCGGACGGGAGGAACGCCGAAGAGCGGACCGCTGGAGCCGCCGGTTCCGGACATCGACCTGGCGCACGGAATAGTCGGCACGAAACCGGCTATCCTGCGACGGGATTTGCGGTTTTTTTGCGTGGCACGGGGGCGCAGTGAACGAAAACGGACGTGGTAACGACCTGACCGGGTTGCGGGTCATGGTCATCGACGATTCGAAAACCATCCGACGCACGGCCGAGACCCTGCTGAAGAAGGAAGGCTGCGACGTACTCACCGCAGTCGACGGTTTCGAGGCCCTGGCCAAAATTTCCGACCAGAAGCCGAACATCATCTTCGTCGACATCATGATGCCGCGCCTGGATGGCTACCAGACCTGCGCACTGATCAAGAACAACGCCCAGTTCCGCGGCACGCCGGTGATCATGCTGTCCTCGAAGGATGGCCTGTTCGACAAGGCCCGTGGCCGCATCGTGGGCGCGGAGCAGTACCTCACCAAGCCGTTCACCCGCGACGAACTACTCGGCGCGATCCATCGCTACGCGAAGGCGAACTGACCGAACACCACCGCTAGACGACGTCCAGGGGGACGTGTGGCAAACATTCTCATCATCGACGACTCGCCCACCGACGTCCGCGTGTTCACCACGCTGCTCGAGAAGGCGGGTTTCTCCGTTTCCAGCGTCGACAACGCCGAGGCCGGCCTCGATCGCATCCGTGCGAACAAGCCCGACCTGGTGATCATGGACGTGATCATGCCGGGCATGAACGGCTTCCAGGCCACCCGCACGCTGAGCCGGGACCCGGCGACGGCGGACGTGCCCGTGGTGATGATCACGACCAAGTCCATGGAAACCGACAGGGTGTGGGGCCTGCGCCAGGGCGCCAAGGCGTTCATCACCAAGCCGGTGAACGAAAAGGAGCTGCTCTCGACCATCGCCAGCCTCCTGCCGAACAAGACGCATTGAGGACGCCATGAGCGAAAACGCCTCACTCACGCCTTTCGAACTCCTCGCCCGCTATGAAAGGGCGTGCCTATCCCATACGGCGGACGCGCCCGAGCGCGTGGACACCCTGGGCCTGTGGCGAGGCATCGGTTTTCGCGTGGGGCGCCGCGCCTTCGTCAGCGGCATCGAGGAAATCAACGAATTGCTGGCCGTGCCGCCGCTGACCAACGTGCCCGGTACACAGCCGTGGCTGATGGGCGTGGCCAATGTGCGTGGCAATCTGGTGCCGGCGATCGATCTCGGCCGGTTCCTGTTCGATGAACGCACGCCGTCGTCGGAACGTACGCGCTTGCTGCTCGTGCGCCAGCATGGCGGCACGGTGGGTTTGCTGGTGGATGAGGTGTTCGGCCAGCGTACGATGGACGAGGCACAGCGTGGCATGGGCGAGGAAGAGCACGATCCACGGCTGGCGCGCTTCGTCGCGGAGAACGTGCAGCTGGGTGAACAGGCTTTTGGCTTGTTCAGCATGAGCCGGTTGGTTCGTGCGCCGGATTTCAGGCAGGCGGCGTTGTAAGGCGCCTCATGGGGGAGGGGGACGGCCGGGTGGCTGGCCCCTGACAGGATAGGTGGAGACGGCATGGCCGGCTTCGCGATGGGAACGGAGGAGCGGTCAGCGCGATCGCTTCGTCTTGCCGGCGGCCTCATCGAGGCGCCGGTGGCTAGCTTTGCCAGGTTTGGGTGAGGTGGATATGAGCACGACAGCAGGCGGCGCAGGCCGGGAACGTGGGTACACGATCGTCATCGTGTTCCTCCTCCTGGCAATCGGTTTGGCGTCGGTCGACTTCTGGTGGCTGAACAACAAGAACGGCGAGGACCGCGAGGCCATTGCGCTGACGACCCAGGTACAGGTGCTCTCGCAGCAGACCGCGAAGTACGCACTGGAGGCGTCGGATGGCAACCGCGATTCGTTCCGTGAGCTGTCGGCCACGCGAAACACGATCGATTCGGCCGTGCAGCGCCTGGTCAAGGGCGACGACAAGACCGGCATGCCGGCCTATGCCGATGCCAGCGCCAACGCCGCGCCCGCCGGGCGCGCGATCGGCGCCCTGGCCAACGCCTGGCACCAGCTCGACGCGGACATCGGCAAGATCCTTTCCAACAAGGACCTCGTGTTGTCCTCGGGTGAGCGCGCCGACCTGTTCTCCAAGCAGATGCCGCTGCTGAACGCGCGCACCGACGAGGTGTTGAACATCGTCCAGCAAAAGAACGCCTCGGTGGAGCAGACCTTCACCATCGCGCGGTGGATGCTCATGGCCGATCGCATGATCCGCCGCGTGCAGGAGATCCTGCAGGGCGGTGACGGCGCCCAGTCGGCGGCGGATGGCCTGTCCCGCGACGCGCAGCTCTACGGCGCGGTGTTGAAGGGCCTCATCGACGGCAATCCGGACGGTGGCGTGCGTGCCATCAGCGACGCCAACGCGCGCAAGATCCTCGAAGGCATGCAGACCTCCTGGGCCGAGCTGGTCGATCCGGTCGGCCAGCTGGTCACCGCCTCGCCGAACCTGCAGGACGTGAAGCGCGCCGGCAACCAGGCCTCCCTCGACTCCCAGACGGTACTGCTGCGCGCCAACGAGTCGGCCGAGCAGATCGCCAAGCTGCCGCTGACCCGCCTGTTCCCGAACGTGTGGTGGGGCTTGCTCGGGGCGATCGGCGCGGTGCTCTTCGCACTGCTGCTGGTCTACAACCTGGTGCGCGACCAGCGCCGCCGCTTCGAGACCACGTCCGACCTGAACCAGCGTAACCAGAACGCGATCATGCGCTTGCTGGACGAGATGGGCACGCTCGCCGAAGGCGACCTGACCATCAAGGCCACCGTCACCGAGGACATCACGGGCGCCATCGCGGACGCCATGAACTCCGCCGTCGACGAGATGCGCAACCTCGTCACCACGATCAACGAGACCGCGGTGCGTGTCTCCGCGGCGGCACAGGAAACGCAGGCCACCGCCATGCACCTCGCCGACGCGGCGGAGCAACAGGCGCAGCAGATCACCTCGGCCACATCCGCGATCAATCAGATCGCCACCTCGATGGATACGGTGTCGAAGGATTCCGCCGAATCGGCCGACGTGGCCCAGCGCTCGGTGCAGATCGCTTCGCGCGGCGCGGAAGTGGTGCGCGAGACGATCCAGGGCATGGACTCCATTCGCGACCAGATTCAGGAGACGTCCAAGCGCATCAAGCGCCTGGGCGAGTCGTCGCAGGAAATCGGCTCGATCGTGGAACTCATCAACGACATCGCCGAGCAGACCAACATCCTCGCCTTGAACGCGGCCATCCAGGCGGCATCGGCCGGCGAGGCGGGACGCGGCTTCGCGGTGGTCGCGGACGAAGTGCAGCGCCTCGCCGAACGCTCGGCGAGCGCGACCAAGCGAATCGAGACCCTGGTCCAGACCATTCAGTCCGATACCAACGAAGCGGTGAGTTCGATGGAACAGACCACCGCCGAGGTGGTCGCGGGCGCACGATTGGCCGAGGACGCGGGCACCGCGCTGGGCGACATCGAGCGTGTGTCGAACGACCTTTCGGCGCTCATCCAGAACATCTCCGCGGCGGCCCGCCAGCAGTCCGCGGCGGCCACCGACACCTCGGCGACGATGAACGTCATCCAGGAGATCACCTCGCAGACATCGCTGGGTGCCAGCCAGACCGCCGAGTCCATCGGAAACCTGGCCCAGCTCGCGAACGACTTGCGCCTGTCCGTCGCGAACTTCAAGCTGCCGGGCTAATGCAGTGAGACTTCAAGACCATACCGATTTCACCACGCTGCACTGGGTCAAGGCCGAGCTCGACGACGCCTTGTCCAAGGCACGCCAGGCCCTCGAGTCCTACGTCGAGGACTCGCGCGACGCCTATGTCATGCACACTTGCGCGGCGGACCTGCACCAGGTCCACGGCACGTTGCGTATGGTCGAGCTCTACGGCGCCGCGATGGTCGTCGGCGAAATGGAGCAGCTGGTCGCCGCGCTGATAGATAACCGGGTCGTCCACCGCGATGACGCCTATGCCGCCCTGATGCGCGGCATGATGCAGATGCCCGATTACCTGGAGCGCTTGCAGAGCGGTCACCGTGACGTGCCGATCGTGTTGCTGCCGCTGCTCAACGACCTGCGCGAAAGCCGGGGCGAGCAGTCCCTGCACGAGTCCGCCCTGTTCACGCCCAACCTCGACACCATGCTTCCCGCAACGGCGCCCGGCGCCGCCCATCCGGGCGTGGCCGAGGCCCATCGCGCCGAATTGGGCGACCTGCGCGTAAGGTTCCAGCAGCAATTGCTGGCCTGGTTCCGCGGGCAGGGCAACGAACGCCAGCTGCTCGGCATGCGCGCGACGCTCGACAGCCTCGCCGCGCGTTGCTACACGATCGCGGGACGGCGCCTGTGGTGGATCGCCGCCGGCGTGCTCGAGGGTCTGGAGCGCGGCGTACTGCGTGCCCATGAAAAGGACGTGCGCCAGCTCATCGGCCGCGTCGACCGGTCCATCCGCGAGCTTGTCGATGGTGGTGAGGAAGCGCTGCAGAGCGGCGATTCCGACGAACTCGCGCGCAAGCTCCTGTATTACGTCGCCCAGGCCAAGCCGGGCAGCGAACGCATCGAGGAACTGCGCCAGACCTACCGTCTCGACGGCTTGTTGCCGCAGGCGGCCGAGCTCGAGCATGCCCGTGGCTCGATGTCCGGCCACAATCGCGCCCTGCTCGACACCGTGTCGGCGGCGATCAAGGACGACCTGCTGCGGGTGAAGGAAGCGCTCGACCTGTTCCTGCGCCGTCCCGATGGCGATCCAGGCCAGTTGGGCTTGCAGACCGACGTACTCGACCGCGTGGGTGACACGCTGGGCATGCTCGCCTTGGGCGTGCCGCGCCGTGTCGTGGGCGAGCAGCGCCGCATCCTCGGCGAGATCGCCACGGGAGCGCGCGCGCCGGACGAGGAATCGTTGCTCGACGTCGCCGGCGCGCTTCTCTATGTCGAAGCGTCGCTGGACGACCATATCGAACGCCTCGGCGCGGAGGGCGAACATCCTTCGTCGTCGAGCGACCTCGGCCCGGCGCCGCTGCCGCGCAGCGAAGCGCGGCACATCCTGGCCACGCTCATGCGCGAGGCCACCGCGAATACGTCCAAGGTGAAGGACGCGATCGTTGGTTTCGTCGAATCGTCGTGGGACCACGATCAACTCGCTGGCGCACCCGAATTGATGGCCGAGATCGGTGGTGCGATGCGCATGCTCGGTGCGGTGCGTCCGGCCGAGCTGGCCGATGGCATCGGCTTGTTCATCCATCGTGAATTGCTTGGCGACCGTCGCGTGCCCAACGGTACCCAGATGGATCGCCTGGCCGATGCGTTGGCCGCGCTCGAGTACTACCTCGAAGCCGCGCGCGAGCATCGTGGCGGACTGGAACACATCCTCGACGTGACCCAGCAAAGCCTGGCCGAACTCGGTTATTGGCCGGTGCCGGTGGACGACGATGGCAACGAGGCGCTCGGAGAGGATGCGCTCGAAGACATCGAGACAGCGGCCATCGAGCATATCGCCGTGCCATCGACCAGCGTCGATGCAGGCGAGACGGTATCCAGCTTCGCCGACAGCTTCGATCTCGTGGACGAGCCGCCCACCGACGAAGAGGTCGCCGCCGCTTCCAGCGATATCGACGCCGTGCCGGCGCCTGCCTCGGCCGTTGGCGAAGAAGACTGGATCGAGATCGAGGAAGAGGTCGAGCAGGACGTTGGCGGCCACGGCATGGCCGAGTTTGCCGGCTTCCAGATCACCGTGGACGGCATCGACGACGAGATTCGCGAGATCTTCCTCGAAGAAACCGATGAGGAAATCGCCAATCTCCGCGCCGGCCTTGGCCACTGGTTGACCGACCCCGAGCGCAGCGACGCGCTGGTGCCCATCCGCCGTTCGTTCCATACGCTGAAGGGCTCGGGCCGCCTCGTCGGCGCACGCCTGCTGGGCGAGTTCGCCTGGAAGGTCGAGAACATGCTCAACCGCGTGCTCGACGGTTCGATCGGGCCGCATGAAGGCGTGCAGGCGCTCGTGCGCCACGCCGTCGAGGCATTGCCGCAACTCAAGGCAGCGCTCGAGGGCGATGCCACGCCTGGCGCGCCGATCGCCGCGATCATGGAAACCGCGGACCGCCTGGCCATGGGCGACGTCGCCTTCGTCGAGGACGTCGCACGCAGTTCCATCCACCGCGTGCGCAGCAAGGTCAAGCGCCGCGTGCCGCGCGACACGATCGCCGCGGTGCCCACGGCGGGTTTCGCCGCCTATGGCCAGACACCGGCACCGGTCGAGGACAGCGCGGCATCGGTGGAGGCCGCGTTCGGCGAGCCCGCCTATGTCGCGCCGCCGCTGCCGCCCGTGGATTCGGTCTTGCTGGACATCCTGCGTACCGAAGTGGCGCAGTATCTCAACGTGATTCGCGCCAACCTGGCCCGCGCCGGCGATGGCGAGCTTCATGTGGACGATGCCCTGCTGCGCGCCGTGCATACGTTGCACGGCGCGATCGGCATGGTCGATATCCCCGTGCTGATCCATGTGCTCGCGCCTCTGGAGGGCCTGGTCAAGCGTGTGCGCGCCACGGGCCTGCCGTTGAGCAAGGCAGGCGTCGACGCGCTGACCGACACGGCCGACCTGGTCGATCACGTGATGGAACAGTTCGACGCGCCCGATCCGCGCGTGCCGGATGTCGCATCGCTGGCCGCGCGCATCGTCGCCCTGCGCGACGAGCAACCGGAAGCGACGGTCGCGCACATCCTGTACGAGCCCGATCCGCTGCCGCTCGAGGGCGAACTCGCCGACGACGGGCTGGCCGAAGAGGCGGGTTCCGTCGACGCGTTCACGGACCTGGCGGAAGCCTACCTGCCGGAGCAGGCGGAAGGGACGGGCGTTCCATCGCTCGACGAGGCATTGATCGCGGAAGAGATCGCGGAAGAAGAAGGCGAGCTTCCGGGGATCGAGCTGGCACCGGTCGAGCCGGTCGGCGGCAGCGACGATTTCACCGCCGAACTGCTGGCGTCGCTCGAGAACTTCGAAAACTTCGAGATCGACAAGCCGGAAGGCGAGGTCAAGCCGATCCTGGCCTTCGACGCCGAGGAAGACGCCGCGTGGCGTGCGCTGGTGGGGGAGGGCTCGGACGAGCCATCGCTGCCGCAGCCGATGACGCATGACGGCGACGTGTTGCATACGGACGATGGGCTGGTCGAACCGCTCGTCGTCGAAGAAGAGATCGACGAGACGGCGTCGGAGGAGGAAGGGTTCATTGCGGACGAGTTGCTCGCTTCGCAGGAATCGCCGATAAGGTCGACTCCCACCGAGCCTGCCGTCGAAGCCGAGCGTCCCACGGAGCCTGCGGTCGAAGCCGAGCTTCCTATCGAGACCGCCGAACACGAGAGTGTGCTCGAACCGGTGGTCATCGAGGATCAGTCGCACGAGGCGTTGGCGGAACCGGTGCATACACCGGCGGACGAACCGGTGGCGGCGCTGGTGCCGGAGTTGTCGCCTTACGCCGATATCGATCCCGACTTGCTCGAGGTCTTCATCGAGGAAGGGCGCGAGATACTCGACCATGCCGACGCCGCGCTGGCGTCGTGGCGTGCCGAGCCGGAACAGGCCGAGCACGTGACCGCGCTGCAACGCGACCTGCATACCTTGAAGGGCAGCGCGCGCATGGCCGGCATGGCCGCGGTCGGTGACCTGTCGCATGCGATGGAAGCGCTGCTCGACGCGGTAGCCGGTGGCCAGCGTGAGAGCGATCGTCCCGCCATCGAGGCGACCGAGGCGGGCTTCGACCGCCTGCACGGCATGATCCAGAGCATCGCCCTGGGCAAGCCGATCGCCCTGGCCGACGCCGACATCGAACCGTTCGCCCGTCTCGCCGGTGCACCGATCGCACCCGACACGGTCACGGCCGAGACCTATCGCGAGGAACGCGAAGCCGCGATCGTCGAGTACGCGCCGGTCCCCGAGCCGGCGCACGAGCCGGAGCCGACGCAGGCGATCGAACGCGACCTGCCCGAACTCCTGCCCGAGTTCGAGGAAGAGGAGCTGCAGCGGGCCTCGCAGGAGCAGATCCGCGTACGAGCCGACATGCTCGACACGCTGGTCAACCACGCGGGCGAGGTCTCGATCTACCGCTCGCGCCTGGAGCAGCAGACGGCGAGCTTCCGTTCGGCGCTCACCGAGCACGAGCAGACGGTCAGCCGCCTGCGCAGCCAGTTGCGCATGCTCGAGATCGAAACCGAGGCGCAGATCATCGCGCGTTACCACCAGGAGCATCGCGACACGGGCGTGGCGGCCTTCGATCCGCTCGAGCTCGACCGCTTCTCGCAGTTGCAGCAGTACTCGCGGGCACTGGCCGAGTCGGTGTCCGACCTTGTGTCGCTGCAGACCATCCTCGACGAGTTGACCCGCCAGTCCGAGAACCTCCTGCTCCAGCAGCAGAAGGTGAACGCGGAATTGCAGGAAGGCCTCATGCAGACGCGCATGTTGCCGTTCGACGCGATGGTGCCGAACCTGCGCCGTACGCTGCGCCAGGCTGCCTCGGACGTGGGCAAGCGCGCGCAGCTGGTGGTGGAGGGTGCCAACGGCGAAATGGACCGCAACATGCTCGACCGCATCAAGGCGCCGTTCGAGCACATGCTGCGCAATGCCGTCGCACACGGTATCGAACCGCCGGAGGCACGCCAGGCCGCGGGCAAGGACCCGGAAGGCACGGTACGCATCCAGGTGGCCCGCGAAGCCACCGAAGTGGTGGTGCGGCTTTCCGACGACGGTGCAGGCATGGATCGCGATGCGATCAGGACCAAGGCGATCGAGCGCGGCCTGCTGCGCCCGGATGCCCGTGTATCCGACGACCAGATCTTCCAGCTCACCCAGGTGCCCGGGTTCTCCACGGCCGAGAAGGTCACCCAGGTGGCCGGCCGCGGCGTCGGCATGGATGTGGTCGCCAACGAGATCAAGCAGCTCGGCGGCACCCTGGGCATCGAGTCACAGAAGGGCGTGGGTACCACCTTCGTCATGCGCCTGCCGTTCACTCTCGCGGTGACCCAGGCACTGATCGTGCGTATCGGTGAGACCAACTTCGCCATCCCGATGACCTCGGTGCACGGCGTGGCCCGCGTGGCACCGAATGAACTGGCCCACCGCATGGCCGACGCCGAGCCCAGCTTCGAGTACGTGGGCGAGGATTACGGCATCCACGACCTGCCGCAGTTGCTCGGCCTGCACGTGGTCTCGACGCCGGACGAGGGCGATATCCCGCTCCTGCTCGCACGGTCGGGCGACTTGCGCGCCGCGATCCGTGTCGATGCCGTGCTCGGCTCGCGCGAAATCGTGGTCAAACCGGTTGGCCCGCAGGTCAGTTCGGTGCCGGGCATCCTCGGCGCGACGATCATGGGCGACGGCTCGGTGCTGATGATTCTCGACCTCGCGCCGCTGGTCCGCCACGGCGTGGCGCGCCGCGCGTTCGAAGCCGAGGCACTGGCACCGCACGCACCGCGCGCGCAGGACGAAGTGCGCGTGAAGCCGCTGGTGATGGTGGTCGACGATTCGATCACCATGCGCAAGGTGACCGGCCGTGTGCTCGAGCGCCACGAGTTCGAGGTGATGACGGCGAAGGACGGCGTGGACGCGCTCGAAAAGCTCAACGAACGTGTGCCCGATCTGATGCTGCTCGACATCGAGATGCCGCGCATGGATGGCTATGAGCTGGCGACGCAGATGAAGGCGGACGAACGGCTCGCGGGTGTGCCGATCATCATGATCACCTCGCGCACCGGCGACAAGCACCGCCAGCGTGCCTTCGATATCGGTGTGGACCGCTATATCGGCAAGCCGTACCAGGAGAACGACCTCATCGTGCAGATCAACGACGTGCTCGGAGTCCACCATGGCTGATCGCGAGTCGCGGGTCGCGTTGCTGTTCGACGACGGGAACCTCTCCGCCCACCTGCGCGACGCGCTCGTCGAGCAGGGTGCGCGGATCGTCTACGAATCGGATCTCGGCTCGTTCGCCCCCGCCGAGCTGGTCGGTTCGTCGGCGAACGTCGTGGTCGTCGATCTGGATGATCCAAGCGATGCCGACCTCGATCGTCTCTACGACACGGTGGAAGGCGGGCATCCGCGCCTCGTCTTCAACGATGCCGACGTCAGTCGCAAGCTGGAAGGCTGGGACCGGGCACGCTGGGCCCGTCACCTCGCGGCGAAGCTCGTCGGGGAAATGTCCCTGGACCCGCCGCGTCCTGAAGATGCGCGGGCGATCGAACCACGCGTGACCGCCATGGCCGGCGTCGCCGCACCCGTGGAGGTCGTCCTCGACGAGCCCCTCGTGGATGACCTGGCGATCACCGGCAGTCATGGCTATCCGGAAACGCCGATGGCCGAGCCCGATGTGGCTACGGCCGTCCCGTCTTACGACGCGGCGGACATCGCCGATGAATTCACCGACGAACTGACGTTCTCCACGCCCTTGTCCGATGCCGACGCGGAAGACCGGGGTGCCGACCCGGCCGACCTCGCCGCGGAACTCGAAGCACTGCTCGCCGATACCGACCATGCCTCGCTGGACGAGTCCGATGGCCTGGAAAGCCTGCCTTCCACGCCTGTCGAGCTGACCGAACTGGCGTCGCTCGACCTGTCCGGCTTCGAAGTGATCGAGGAAGCACCGGCTCCGGCCCTTGCGCCCGGGAACGAATTCGACGCCGGCCGTTTCAGCCTCGAATCCATGGACGAGACGCCACCGGCGACGGATGGGGGAAACGCCGCACCCTTTCAGATCGAAGGGCGCGCGACCGAATACGTGCCGCCGCCGGTGCCGGAGTGGGACCTCGTCGACCACGACACCATCGTGGCCGAGCCGGTGACGCGCGTCGCATCGGCCGACTTCGGCATCGAGACCATCAGCGCCGCCGAATACCTTGCACAGGATGTCGTCGACGACGGCACGCATGGGATCGAAGCCGGCTTCACCCTCGAACTGGTGTCGATGGAAGAAGCGGTGGCGCCGTCCACCGATGGACAGTTCTCCCACGAAATGTTTCTCGAGGCGGCGCCGCGCGCCGTACGCCGGGTGATCGCGCTGGCCGGCGCGAAGGAAAGCGAAGGTTCGATCGCGGCCTTCCTTGCCGCGCTGCCCGAGCGCCTGGCCGGGGTATTGCTCGTGGTGGCACACCACGACGGCGAATCGCAGGCGTTCGCTTCGCGCCTGGGCCGTGCGCATGTCGCTGGCGATCGTCCGTATACCGCGCATGGCGAATGCCTCGTCGTGCCGCGTGGTTCGCACGTGCAGATCCGCCGAGACGGCAGCGTCACCGTGCGCGAAGATGGCGGCGCCGCCAACGCGGTGGGGCCGTCGATCGACGGCATCCTCAGCACCATCGCCGGTGGCTTTGGCGCCGACGCGCTGGCGATCGTCTTCGCCGGGCGCGGCAATGACGCCGTCGCCGGTGCGCAGGCGGTGTACGACGCCGGCGGTCGCGTATGGGTCGAGACCGTGCCGCCGGAAGACGAGGCGGGCCACATGGTCGCCGGCATCCGTGAAGAACGCGTGGCGGGCTATGCCGGCGATGTGCGCGCGCTGGCGCAGAAACTGATCGAGGAATTCCCATGAGCGAGCCGTTGCCGCGCGAAATCCGCTGCGTCCTGATCCCCAGCGGTGGCGTCCGCTTGCTGTTGCCCAACGCGGCGGTGGCCGAAGTGATCACCCTCGCGGGCGTGGAGCCGGTGGCCGATGCGCCGGCATGGCTGCTTGGCCGTATCGCTTGGCGCGGCTGGAGCATCCCGCTGGTGAATTTCGACCACGTCGCGAGCCTTGCCGACGATGCACCGCCCCAGGCGTCGCGCGTGGCCGTGCTCAAGGCCGTCGGTCATCGCCCGGACATGCCTTATATCGCGGTGCTCACCCACGGCTTCCCGCGCCTGACCACGCTCAACGCGGAACTGCTGCTACCCACGCACGACGGCCACGAACTGCCGTTCGGCGTTCGCGCTCGCGTGCTGGTGCGCGACGATACCGCGGTGATTCCGGACCTGGAGCAACTGGAAGATACCCTCTCGGAAATGCTCGCAGAGGCTTGACTCGTAATTGAGAATCATTATCATCAACTCCGCACCCTCAATCGCGGAGTCCCGATCATGCTGCTTCGAACGCTCCCCCTTTCCGACAACGGCGGCCGCGAAAAGGTCGTCCCGCTTCGTGCCGCGCCGGTGGCTACCCGCCGCATCGAGAGCACGAACCTGCTCGACGGTTCGCGTGAGCTCGTCATCGAGCACCAGGGCAGTGAGTACCACCTGCGCCTGACCCGCAACGACAAGCTCATCCTGACCAAGTAAGCGCAGCTTCTCCCCCGACGCCAAGCCACGCGGGTTCTCCCCGGACCGCCCAGCCAGGCATCCCTCGACCGCTTCGTCACTGGGAGACGCCATGTTCGGCTGGCTCGCATCCTTCGGCGTGCAATCGCGCGCCCGTTCCACCGCCACCACGCGTTGGCTGGCGCTCGCGCCGCGAACGTTGTTCGAGGGGCTGGGCCAGCTCGGCGGTGTGCTCTTCCTCGCCCCGCGCGACGCCTCCTGTAGCGGCCACGCTGAACCTCATGGCTGTCTCGTGGAGTCCGCCGACCTGGCTCCCTTGCTCGCCACGCATCACGTGGGCCTTACCTGCACCGTTACCGCGGAAGGGCCACGCGAGTGGATGGACTGCGTAAGCGGGCAGGGTCACCTCCTGGCACGCATCTACCTGCTTCCCGACACCGATTACCTCGCCTGGGATGGCTTGTACGCGGACGCCTTGCCTGTCGACGAACCCGCGCATCGTGCGCCGGACCGTGAATGGCTGCGCGCCTCGCGTGCTCGCATCCTGTGTTTCACCCGTCGGCGGCTGGCTGGCTTCACCGTGCTTGGCGCCTGCGATGCGCCCATCTCCTCCCTGGGCAGGGGCGTCGCGCGTGATATCGCGGTATCCGAATCGGTGGGTATCGCCGTCTGAGTGGCGTGTCCCGTCGGGGCCTGTCCGCGGGCCCCGGGTGTCCGGACACTCTGTCCGCGGACACCCGTCTTTCGATAACGAAACGTTATAAGTCACTGATCGATATTCGGATTATGGCTTGGCACGCTGCTTGCTCGATATCCCCGCAAGCAGCCCAGGGAAGCCACCATGATCCGCGATACCTCCGCCCAGGACCGTCTCGTCGAAGTCCGTCCGAACCATCGTCGCAAGCTCATCTATGCCGCGGCCGGCCTGGCGGCCATCGTCGCCATCGTGCTGGCGGTCCCCCGGATGGCCACGATGTTCTCGGCGGACTCCTCGGTCAGCGCCTCGCGCCTGTCCTTCGGCACCGTGACACGCGGTCCCTTCGTCCGTGACATCGCGGCGGAAGGCAAGGTGGTCGCGGCGGTAAGCCCCACGATGTACGCCGCTTCGGCGGGCGCCGTGGTGCTGAAGGTGCACGCGGGCGATGTGGTGAAGAAGGATCAGCTGCTGGCCGTCATCACCAGCCCCGAACTGACCAGCAAGCTCGCCCAGGAGAAATCCGCGGCGGATGCCATGGAGGTCGAGTTCCTTCGCGCTCAGATCGATGCGAAGAAGAAACGCTCTGAACTGCAGAAGTCCTTCGACAACGCCACCATCGATCAGACCGCCGCGGAGCGCGACCTCAAGCGCTACCAGACGGCGTTCGACAAGGGCGCCGTGCCGGTTGCCGACGTCGACAAGGCGAAGTCCACGCTGGACAAGGCGGCCGTGACCGCGAAGCACGCCAAGTCCGACCTCGCGATGGACAACGACAGCCTCACCTTCGACGTGCAGGCGAAGAAGCTCGCCCACGATCGCCAGGTGCTGCTGGTCAAGGACCTGGAACGCCAGGTGGAAGACCTCAACGTGAAGTCGCCGGTCGACGGCCAGGTGGGCCAGCTGTTCATCGCCGAGCGCGCGACCGTCGCCAAGGACGCCCAGCTACTCAGTGTCATCGACCTCTCCGCGCTGGAAGTGGAGATGAAGGTGCCCGAGAGCTTCGCCCGCGACCTCGCCATCGGCATGCCGGGCGAAATTTCCGGCAACGGCAAGACCTGGAATGGCAAGGTCAGCGCCGTGTCGCCGGAAGTGGTCAATGGCGAAGTCGCCGCGCGCCTGCGCTTCGATGGCGAGACCCCGCAGCAGCTGCGCCAGAGCCAGCGTCTTTCGGTGCGCATCCTGCTCGACAAGCGTGACAACGTACTCACCGTGCAGCGCGGTTCCTTCGTCGATGAAAGCGCGGGGCGCTATGCCTTCGTGGTCAACGACGGCATGGCCGATCGCCGTGACATCCGTGTCGGTGCGAGCAGCATCGACAAGGTCGAGATACTCGACGGCCTGAAGGAGGGCGACAAGATCGTCATCTCCGGCGCCGACACCTTCGGCGACGCCAAGCACGTCGCCATCAGCCGCTAACAGAGGGAAAACCCATGCTCAAGATGACCCATCTCGCCAAGGTCTACCGCACGGAAGTCGTCGAGACCTACGCCCTGCGCGACTTCAACATCGACGTGAAGGAAGGCGAGTTCGTCGCCGTGACGGGCCCCTCCGGCTCGGGCAAGACCACCTTCCTCACCATCGCGGGTTTGCTCGAGACCTTCACCGGCGGTCACTACCATCTCGATGGCGTCGAGGTGAGCCAGCTCGACGACAATGCGCGCTCCCGCATCCGCAACGAAAAGATCGGCTTCATCTTCCAGGCCTTCAACCTGATCCCCGACCTGAACGTGTTCGACAACGTGGAAGTGCCCCTGCGCTATCGCGGCATGAAGGCGGCCGAACGCAAGCAGCGGATCATGGACGCGCTGGAACGCGTGGGCCTGGCGTCCCGCGCCAAGCATTACCCCGCCGAGCTTTCCGGCGGCCAGCAGCAGCGCGTGGCCATCGCCCGCGCGCTCGCCGGTTCCCCGCGCCTGCTTCTGGCGGACGAGCCCACCGGCAACCTGGATACGCAGATGGCCCGCGGCGTGATGGAACTGCTGGAGGAGATCCATCGCGAGGGCGCCACCATCGTCATGGTCACGCACGACCCGGAACTCGCCGCCCGCGCGCAGCGCAACGTGCATGTGATCGACGGCCAAGTGGTGGACCTTGCGGAGGAACCGCGCTTCCACGCCCACGCCCACCTCGCCAATTCCTGATCCAGCGTCCGCCGTTCCGGGGGGAGTCCCATGTTCAGTTACTACCTGCAGCTCGGCCTGCGCAGCCTGCGCCGCAACCCGATGCTCACCGCCCTGATGGTGATGGCGATCGGCTTCGGCGTCGCCGCATCCATGACGACGTATTCGGTGTTTCGCGCCACGGCGCGCGATCCGATCCCGCAGAAATCGAGCGTGCTCTTCAACACGCAGGTGGACGCGTTCGGCCCGGAAAATATCGAGAAAGGTGAACCGCCGCCGGCACTGACCTACAAGGACGCCACGGCGTTGCTCCGCGCACACAAGGCCAAGCGCCAGGCGATCATCTATCCGGTGAGCGTCTCGGTCATTCCCGACGATCCCGCGCGCTTGCCCAGTCGTGAAGGAGCCTATGCCACGGGTTCGGATTTCTTCCCCATGTTCGACGTGCCCTTCATCCAGGGGGGCGGCTGGACGCCGGAGGACGACGAGAAGCATGCCAGTGTCGCCGTCATCACGAAGTCCGCGAACGACAAGCTCTTCAATGGCGCCCAGAGCGTCGGCAAGCAGGTGAACCTTGACGGACGCCTGTTCCGAATCACAGGCGTCATCCAGGATTGGGCGCCGCAGCCACTGTTCTTCGACGTGCCCAACACGGGCGGCTTCGACGAAGGCGCTTCGGTCTACATCCCATTCACCCGTGCCGTCGACCTCCAGTTGAGCACGAACGGCAACAACAACTGCGTGGCAGAGCCGGCCGAAGGTTGGGCGAACTATCTGCAGTCGGAATGCATCTGGCTCTCATTGTGGAGCGAACTGCCGACGAAGGCCGATGTTGACGCCTATCGTGGGTACGTGACGGGCTATGCCGCCGAGCAGCAGCGCGCGGGCCGCTTCCGCTGGGCGCCGAACGTGAGGGTGCGCGACGTCATGGATTGGCTCGATGTACAGCGCGTGGTGCCGCCGGAATCGCAGGTGTCCCTCGTGGTGTCGCTCGGCTTCCTGGTCATCTGCCTGGTCAACACGGTGGGCCTCTTGCTGGCGAAGTTCATGCGTCGCGCTCCCGAGATCGGCGTACGCCGTGCGCTCGGTGCATCGCGCAAGGACATCTATGCGCAGTTCCTCATCGAGGCCGGCACGATCGGCGTCGCGGGCGGCATCCTCGGGCTGTTGCTGACCGGCCTGGGCGTGCTTGGGGTCGGCCTTGTTTTCCCCGAGCCGATCGCGCGTCTGGCGACGCTGGACCCTGTCCTGATCCTGCTGACGCTCGTCGTCGCGATCGCGGCCTCCGTCGTCGCCGCCTTCTATCCCACGTGGCGTGCCGCCCAGGTCCAGCCGGCCTGGCAGCTGAAATCCAACTGAGGACATGATCATGCAGATCAAGCCCATTCTCGCCGCGCTGCGCCGGCACAAGGCAGGCACGATCCTTATCGCCCTGCAGATCGCCCTGACCCTTGCCATCGTGTGCAATGCGCTGTTCATCGTGCACGAGCGGGTCGACCGCGTGAATCGACCCACGGGCATGGACGAGTCGAATGTGATAGCCGTGCAGAATCGCTACGTCGGGTCGCCGCCGAATTTCGTACCGCTGGTTAAAACCGATGTGCAGGCGCTCCGTTCGATCCCGGGTGTCGAGTCGGCCTATGCGACCAACTCGTATCCCCTGCGCCAGGGTGGTTGGTCGACCGGTATCCAGACCAAGCCGGACGGCACGAAGGACGGCGTGCCGACCGCCCTCTATTTCGGCGACGAGCAGACCTTGAAGACGCTGGGCGTGCGCCTGATCGCGGGGCGCAACTTCAACGCGGGCGAGGTCGTCACCGTGCAGCCGCAGCAGACGCCTTCGCCGCCGCAGGTCATCGTGACCAAGGCCATCGTCGACAAGCTGTTTCCGAACGGCGACGGGCTGGGCAAGACCATTTACCTGTCGAAAGGCAAGCCCTCCACGATCATCGGTGTCGTCGAGAAGCTGACCGTGCCGTGGACCGACTTCGACCACCTGGACAACGTGACGATCATGCCGGTGATTTTCAACAGCGGGTACCAGCATTTTCTGGTACGTACCCGTCCGGGAGAACAGGATGCCGTCTTCAAGGCGATTCCGAAAACCTTGTACGGGGTCAACCGCATGCGTGTCCTGCCCGAGAAATACGGCGTGCGCACGTACGACATGGTCCGTAGCCGCGCCTACGAGGCCGACCGCGGCATGGCCATCCTGATGAGCGTGGTCTGCGGCGTATTGCTGGCGATCACCGCCGCCGGCATCGTCGGCCTGTCGAGTTTCTGGGTGGGCCAGCGGCGCAAGCAGATCGGCGTGCGCCGTGCATTGGGTGCTCGGCGCAGCGATATCCTCAGTTACTTCATGACCGAGAATTTCCTGATCGCGCTGGCCGGTGTCGTGTTGGGCGTGGTCCTGGCGGTGGGTCTCAGCCAGTGGATGTTCACGCACTTCGAAATGAAGCGGCTGTCCTTCACCTACGTATTGGTCGGCGTCGTCGTGCTCCTCGGCCTCGGCCAGGCCGCTGTGTTCGCGCCTGCGCTGCGCGCGTCGAAGGTGTCGCCGGTCGAAGCCACGCGCAGCGTGTGAACCTTGGGAAACTCGATGTTCGCTTACTACCTGGAGCTCGCCTTGCGCAGTCTCCGGCGGAGCGGTGCGCTGACGGCGCTCATGATTCTCGCCATCGCCCTCGGGATCGGGGCGAGCATGACCACCCTGACGGTACTGCACGTGCTGTCAGGGGATCCGCTGCCGGGACGCAGTGGATCGATCTTCACGCCGCGGCTCGACCCGCGCGGGATGCGGGACTTCGATCTCTCTGAGAACCTGCCTGCCCAGGTGACCTGGACAGACGGCATGAACCTGCTGAACGCTCGGCGTGCGCGGCGGCAGGCCTTGATGACCGGCGGCGCCGTGCCGATCCAGCCGGACGATCCGTCGATCGATCCGTTCTTTGTTTCGGCGCGTTACACCAGTGCCGATTTCTTCGGCATGTTCGACACGCCGTTCCGCTACGGGCAAGCTTGGAGCGCCACCGAGGACGAGCAGCGCGCGCATATCGCGGTGATCGGCGCGGAGTTGAACGATCGGCTCTTCCATGGCGAAAACAGTGTCGGCAGGACTATCCACGCCAACGGTGCGGATCTGCGTATCGTCGGCGTGCTGAAGCCATGGAGGCCGGTCCCCCACTTCTATGACCTGAACACTACCAACTACGGCGCGGCGGAACAGGTATTCGTACCCTTGACCACCTCTCGGGCGATGCGGCTGACCCGCAATGGTGGCGTCGAATGCTGGGGCGAGGGGTCCAGTGACGAGGAGCACATGGAGGCGGCGAGTTGCGTGTGGTTGCAGCTATGGGTGGAACTGGGCGACGCCGCTGCCGTAGCTTCCTACCGCACGTTCCTGGAGGGTTATGCGCGTGAGCAAGTCGCGTCGGGCCGGTACGATCGTCCCGCGCGTGCCGAACTCACCGACGTGATGCGCCTCCTCGACGAGCAACGTGTCGTTCCCAGCGACGTCCGCCTGCAAGTGTGGCTTTCGCTCGGCTTCTTCGCGGTTTGCCTGGTCAACACCGTGGGCCTGATGCTGGCGAAGTTCATGCGCCGGGCGGGCGAGGTGAGCGTGCGCCGTGCCCTGGGTGCTTCGCGGCGCAGCGTGTTTACGCAACTCCTGACCGAGGCGGGAATCGTCGGACTCGCCGGTGGCTTAGGCGGCCTGGCGGTGGCCTTGCTGGGGCTCGCGATCTTGCGCATGCAACCGAGCCCCGCGGCGGAACTGGCTCACCTGGACCCGACCATGCTGGCAGCGACCTTCCTGGTCTCGCTGCTCGCCGCGCTCGCCGCCGGCGTGGTGCCGGCGTGGCGTGCATGCCGGATTCCTCCGGCGCTGCAATTGAAGAGCCAATGATGCGTCTCGATATCGCTCCCATTCTTTCGACGCTCGGCCGGCACAAGCTCACGGCGACGTTGATCGTGCTGCAGATCGCATTGACGTGCGCGATCCTGTGCAATGCGACCTTCCTGATAAGCGATCGGTTGCGTTGGATGCAGACGCCCAGTGGGATCGACGACGATCGCATCGTGCGTCTTATGGTCTCCGACATCGGCCCACGCGCCGACATGCACGCGCGAGTCGAGGCGGACCTCGCGGCGCTGCGCGCCATCCCGGGCGTGGAGGCGGTGACTGTGACCAACTCGCTGCCGTTCGGCCCTTCCTCCTGGAATACCCCGGTGAGGCTCACGCGCGACCAGTCGACGCCATCCCTGGAAGCCGCAGCCTATTATGGCGAGGCGGTGGGCGAAACGCTGGGCCTGCGCCTCGTCGCGGGACGCTTCATCCGTCCTGACGAGTACACCTGGGTGGACGACCATGCCGCGAAGCAGGTACGCGGAAGTCCGGTGGTCGTAGTCACACAGGCGCTCGCGCAGCGCCTGTTCCCCGACCAATCGGCGATCGGCCGGAGCATCTTCATCGGCGACGAAGAACTCCACATCGTGGGGATCGTCGAACGACTGGCCCGGGCCGGCGACCAGAGCCGGTCCGGTGTATACGAGACGCTGTTGCTGCCCTGGCGCATGGTCACCGCCTATGGTGGCGGCTTCGCGGTCCGTGCGCGTCCCGGCGAAGCCGGCAGGGTGCGGCAAGCCGCGGCGGCGGCCCTGAAGGCGGTCGATCCGCGCCGTGTCATCATCGAGAAGCGGCTTTACACCGAGGTGCGCGACCGTTACTTCGCCACGGACCGCGCGACGACCGTGCTGCTCGCCGGTGTATGTGTCGCCTTGCTTGTCGTCACGGCGCTGGGCATCGTTGGCCTGGTCAGCTTCTGGGTGGCCCAGCGCCGCCGCCAGATCGGCATCCGTCGCGCCCTTGGCGCGAGCCGCATCGATGTGCTGCGTTATTTCCAGACCGAGAACTTTCTTCTCGCCAGCATGGGCATCGCTCTGGGCATGGTGCTCGCCTATGCGATCAACCTGCTGCTGATGCGTGAGTACGAACTCCCGCGCCTTCCGTTCGGCTACCTGCCCGTGGGGGCGGTGGTGCTGTGGTTGCTGGGCCAGGCCGCCGTCCTCGCACCGGCCCTGCGGGCGGCGTCCGTGCCCCCGGTGGTGGCGACCCGTGGATAGAATGGGAAAGAGTGCCGGCGGGGATGCAACCTTTTCGCCGGGAGAGGCATCCATGGCTGCATGCGAAGGGACCAGATGCGCTGCGTATTGATCATCGACGACAACCCCGCCGTGGGCGAGGCGCTCTCGCTCGCGCTCAGCCTGCGCGATATCCGTCCCCTGGTGGCCCTGACCCCCGACGATGGGCTGGCCACGCTGGCGCGCGAACGCGTGGACGTCGTCATCCAGGACATGAACTTCACCGCCGATACCACTTCGGGCGAGGAGGGCGTGGCGCTGTTCAAGGCGATCCGCGCCCGCCATACCGATCTTCCGGTGATCCTCCTCACGGCCTGGACGCACCTGGAGGCCGCCGTGGAACTGGTGAAGGCCGGTGCCGCCGATTACCTGGCCAAGCCATGGGACGACACCAAGCTTCTCGCCACGGTGGAGAACCTGCTCGAGCTGTCCGAGTCCACCCGTGAGGTGACCCGTGCTCGGGTGGAGCGCCGCCGGCGCCGCGAGGCCCTGGAAAGCCGCTACGACCTCGATGGCCTGGTCTTCGCTTCCGAAGCGATGAGCCGCACCATCGAGCTGGCTTGCCAGGTCGCGCGTTCGGACGTGCCGGTACTCATCACTGGCCCGAACGGCGCCGGCAAGGAACGCATCGCGGCCATCGTGCACGCCAATTCCGCGGTGCGTCATGGCCCGTTCGTGGCGGTGAACTGCGGCGCGTTGCCGGGAGAGTTGATCGAAGCCGAGTTGTTCGGCGCCGAGGCTGGCGCGTACACGGGAGCGAACAAGGCCCGCGAGGGCCGCTTCGAGATGGCCGATGGCGGTACCTTGTTCCTCGACGAGATCGGCAACCTGCCGCTGCCGGGCCAGATGAAATTGCTGCGCGTGCTCGAAACCGGCCAGTTCGAACGGTTGGGCTCGGGACGCACGCGACACGCCAAGGTTCGCGTGGTGAGCGCCACGAATGCGGACCTGAAGGCGATGATCGCAGCCGGTGCCTTCCGCGAGGATCTCTACTACCGGCTCAACGTGATCGACGTGAACTTGCCGCCGCTGTCGGAACGCAGCGACGACATACTTCCTCTCGCCGAATTCTTCCTCGATGGACGGGCCACGCTGAGCGAGGATGCGCGGGAAGCGCTTCTGGCCCATACGTGGCCGGGCAACGTGCGCGAACTGAAGAATGCGATCGCACGCGCGGCCTTGCTGGCGGCGGACGGCAGGATCGAGCCGGTCCACCTCAATCTGCCACCACCGGCCGCCACCGCCAGCCGCAATCTCGACGAGCCCAGCCGCGAATCGGTCGAGGCGGCGCTGGCCTCGGCCGGCGGGGTGGTCAGCCGGGCGGCGAGCAACCTGGGCCTTTCACGACAGGCGCTTTACCGGCGCATGGAGCGTTACGGGCTGGCGGTCTGATACGTTCGACGGCATGAAGACCCTCTCGCTCGAAGGACGCATGACCCTCGTCGTGGCCGGTTCGGCCATCGTCGGCGCGCTCGTCTTCGCAGGCGTGTCGATCTGGCCGTTCCCGCAAGTGCTGGCCTGGATACGTGCCGTGCCGGACAAGGCGGGCAAGCTGCCGGCGGTCACCTCCATCGAGCCGTTCGACGGCGGTACGGCGCTGATCATCTGCCTGCTGGTGCTCCTGCCGTTGTCGGCCTGGGTGGCGCATGCGCTCGTGGAACCGTTGCGGCGCCTCATGCGCGCGCTGGAAAGCGCGGTGGCGAGCTACCGCGACGGCGATTTCAGCATGTCCATCGGCACCTCCCGGCGCGATGAACTCGGCGACCTGATCCGCATGCATAACGCGCTAGGCCAGACCCTGCGCGACCAGCGCCAACACCTCGCCCAGCGCGAACTGTTGCTCGACACGGTGGTGCAGAACACGCCGGTGGCACTGGTCCTCACCGACCCGAGCGGAAAGGTCACCTACGCGAATATCGCGGCACGACACCTGTTCAACGAGGGACGAGCGCTCGCGGGCCTGGATTTCGACACCGTGCTGGCGGCGATGCCGGAGAGCCTGCGTGAAGCGGCGGCCGGTGGGGAGGATGCCTTGTTCTCCGTCGAGATGGACGGCAGCGAGGAAACCTTCCACCTGTCCCAGCGTGGCTTTCGCCTGCAGGGGCGTCCGCACCGGTTACAGCTCTACCGCCGCATGACGCGTGAGTTGTCGCGCCAGGAAGTGCACACGTGGAAGCGGGTGATACGGGTGATCAGCCACGAGCTCAATAACTCGCTGGCGCCGATCTCGTCGTTGTCGCACTCGGGCGCCGAGCTGGCTCGCCGTGGCGATCTCGCGCGATTGCCTGGCGTGTTCGCCTCGATCGGCGACCGCGCGAAACACCTGCACAGTTTCATCGCCGGCTACGCCAGTTTCGCCAAGCTGCCGGCGCCGCAATCCCGGGTTGTCCCATGGGTACCCTTCCTCGACGCGCTGGCGCTGCATGCGCAGTTCCATCTTGCCTCGCCGCCGCCCGAGCAGCCCGGCTGGTTCGACCCGACCCAGGTGGAGCAGGTCCTCATCAACCTGATCAAGAACGCCCACGAGGCGGGCGGGGATGCCACCGACGTGTCCGTGGCCGTGCACCAGGTCGGGCGCGACACGCTGATCGAAGTGTCCGACCGTGGGCCGGGTATGAGCGAAACGGTGCTCGCCCAGGCCCTGCTGCCGTTCTATTCCACCAAGCGTTCAGGTACCGGCCTAGGCCTGGCCCTGGCCCGCGAAATTTCGGAGGCCCATGGCGGACGCATCGCGCTGGCCAATCGCGAGGGCGGCGGCTTGCGTGTGACCCTGGTATTGCCCGCCGGCTCGCCCTGAGGTGCTTCGCCTATACTCCCGGGACATACCGGGATAGGGAGAGACAAGGCCATGGGAAATATCGTCGTCGCGCTGGTCGTGGTGGTCGTCGCCATCATCGTGCTGGCCAAGCTCATTCGTATCGTGCCGCAGGGCTACGAATGGACGGTGGAAATGTTCGGCAAGTACACGGGCACGCTCACCCCGGGTCTGCACTTCCTCATTCCATTCGTCTACGCGATCGGCCGCAAGATGAACATGATGGAACAGGTGCTCGAGGTCCCGTCGCAGGATGTCATCACCAAGGACAACGCCGTGGTCCGCGTGGATGGCGTGGTCTTCTACCAGGTGCTCGACGCGGCCAAGGCGGCCTATGAAGTGGCGAACCTGGAAATGGCGGCCCTCGCGCTGATCATGACCAATATCCGCACCGTGCTCGGCTCGATGGACCTGGACGAAAGCCTGAGCCAGCGCGACGCGATCAACGCCAAGCTGCTCGGCGTGATCGATGAGGCCACGCACCCCTGGGGCGTCAAGGTGACGCGTATCGAGATCAAGGACATCTCGCCGCCGCGCGACCTGGTGGACGCCATGGCACGGCAGATGAAGGCCGAGCGCGAGAAGCGCGCGAACATCCTCGATGCCGAGGGCTTCCGCCAGGCGGCCATCCTCAAGGCCGAGGGCGAGAAGCAGTCGGCGATCCTCGAGGCCGAGGGAAAGAAGGAGGCCGCGTTCCGCGAGGCGGAGGCACGCGAGCGACTTGCCGAAGCCGAAGCCAAGGCCACCACGATGGTCTCGCAGGCCATCGCCAGTGGCGATGTGAACGCGCTGAATTACTTCGTCGCCAACAACTACGTCGAGGCTCTGAAGGAAATGGCCAAGTCGCCCAACCAGAAGACATTGCTGCTGCCCATGGAGACCACGGGCATCCTCGGCTCGCTGGCAGGTATCGCGGAGCTCGCACGCGACTCGCTCGCCTCGCAGCAACGCACGCCGGCAGAGACCTCCAACCGCACGCCGCCACTGCCGCGCTGATCGCCATGGACCAGATCGCCGTGCATTACCTCTGGTGGATCGTCGCGTTGCTGTTGATCGGCGGCGAGGTGATCCTGCCGGGTTACTTCATGTTGTGGATCGGCATCGCCGCCGCGGCCATGGGCGTGGTATTGCTGGTGCTGCCGGGGATGGGAGCGCTGGCTCAGGCGGTGGTGTTCGTGGTGTTCGCCTTCGTCTCGTGCTTCGTCTACTGGAAGGTGGTCAGGCCGCGCCTGGAGCGGATTCCCGCGGGCAACGAGCGGCTCAATCGCCGGGGCGAGCAGCTGATCGGACAGCGCTATACGCTGTGTGAGCCGATCGTGCAGGGTCGTGGCAAGGCCAGGGTGGGCGACGGCATGTGGCTGGTCACCGGCCCGGACCTGCCCCTCGGCGCGACGGTGGAGGTGACCGGCATCGATGGCACGACCCTGCGCGTGAAGGCGGTGGATGTTGGCTGATGCTTTGCCGCTGACCGTGCCGGTGGGTTTCGCCACCACCGCGCTCAACACCCGTATCGCCTTCCTCACCGAACTGGCGCGGCGGCTGCACCAGTACGGCACCACCGCCCCTCGCCTCGAGACGGCCATCAGCCGGTCGGCGCAGCGGCTGGGCCTGTCGGCCGAGGTGTGGTCCAGCCCCACCGCGATCATCGTTTCCTTCGCCGACCTGGGGCAGGGCGAGGAGAGCGTCGCCCAGGTCACCCAGGTGATGCGGCTTCCGCCGGGCGATGTGAACCTCGGACGCCTCTGCGAGGCCGACCGCATCGCCGACGCCGTGATCGACGGCCAGATGGAACTGCGCGAGGGCTTTCATCTCTTGCGCAAGCTCGGCGCGCCGGAGACCTTCCGCGCCGAACTGGGTGTGATCGCCAGCTATGGTCTGTGCGCCGCCAGCGTCGTGGCCCTGCTGCTGCACAGCGCGTGGCCCGACCTCGTCACCGCCGGCGTCATCGGTGTGATCATCGGTCTCATTACGGTCGCCTCCGGCAGCCGCCCGCGGCTGGCCGCGGCGAGCGAAGCCATCAGCGCGATGGTGGCCACGATCATCGCGACCGTGGTCAGCGCCTATGTCGTGCCCCTGGCATTGAAATCGGTGATCCTGGGCAGCCTGATCGTCCTGCTGCCGGGCATGGCCCTGACCACGGCGGTGCGCGAGATTTCCAGCCAGCACCTGGTGGCCGGCGTCGCCCGCATGGGCGGGGCGGTGGCGACCCTGCTCAAGCTCACCTTCGGCACCGTCGCGGCCAGCCAATTGTGCGAAGCCTTCGGCATCGAACCGCGCAACTACGCGCTACCTCCGCTGCCGGGCTGGGCCGACTGGCCTTCGCTGATCCTTGGAGCGTTCTCGTTCGCCATCCTCTTCCGTGCCGCCCGGCGCGACTGGCTGGTGGTGATGGGAGCGGTGGTGCTCGGCTATCTCGCCACGCGGTGGGGCGGCAGCATTTCCGGTTCGCTGCCGGGGGCGCCATTCGGGGTATTCGTCGGCGGCTTGCTGTTAGGTTCGTTGAGTAATGTGTATGCGCGTTACGCGCAGCAACCCGGCGCGGTGGTGCGCGAGCCTGGGATCATCCTGCTGGTGCCGGGGTCAGTCAGTTTCCGCAGTGTGTCGTACCTGCTGGATCGCGACGCCTCGCTCGGCATGGACACTGGCCTGCTCGGCGTCACGCTGCTCGTCTCGCTGGTGGCGGGACTATTATTCGGCGACTTGATCGTAGCCCCCCGCCGCTCACTCTGACGGGCGGGAAGCGACTCTACAGATAATCAACTTGCGTATTGCGCTACGCCGTTGCCGAACGACCAGTTTTCCTTCTTCACCTCTACCAGGCTCACGAAGACGTCTCCCGGCTTCACGCCGGCTGCCTTGCCGAGGTTCTCGGCGATAGCCTTGTACAGTGCCTTCTTCTGCTCGAGCGTACGCGTGTCGTTGAAGGTGATCTGTACGATCACGATGTCGTCGCTGCGCTCGATGCCGAGGTAATGGGCGTCGTAAACGAGGCCTTCGGTGTCATGTTCGGCAATGACCTGGAAGCGGTCGTCGGCCGGCACACCGATGCCGACCAGGGCATCGTGAACGGCATTGCCCAGGGCGGTGCGATAAGCGGCATCCTTGCCGCGACGCAGATCGATTCGAACGAGAGGCATGTGCGGCTCCTGGTGGTGAACGCGTCAGACCAGCAGATCTTTTTCTTTCTTGCCGGCCTTCAGCGCTTCGTTGAACCAACGTGGGCGCTTGCCACGACCCGACCAGGTCTGGGTGGGGTCGGCGGGATTGCGGTACTTGGCGGCCACGGTGGTGCCGGCACGCTTCGACTTGGGCGCGCGTGCGCCGAATACGTCGTCGAAGGTGAAGCCTTCCGCTTTGATAAGCGCGTTGATTTTCTCGCGCAGTTTGCTGACCTTTTCCTTGCGCAGTTCGTTCTGGCGAACCTGTGCCTTGGTGATCAACTCATTGAGCTGGTTGTGATTGAGGCTCTTGATATCGACAGCCATTGGCATCTCCGGGTTATTGCCTGAATAGGGGTTTCGCATGGGCCATTGGCCTTCTTGATAATGCGAACGCCGGAATTGTGACCCAATTGGCGGGATAATGGCAGTACGGTGAGGGATGTGCCGGCTAATCGGAAGCGATTATCGGATTAGCCTTACAGCGGCAGACGGAGTCGCCATTTTGTGGAAGCCAATTCAGTGACCCTGTGAGACCCGACCTTTCAGCGGTGACTCTGTGGGAGCCTACCTTGTCGGCGATCTCGCGGCAGCGAGCCAGGTCAAGGCAAGCCCCCATCGCCGCTGAAGCGGCTCCCACAAGAGCATCGAGTAGACCGGTTAGGAATAGATCTGGTGGGAGCCGACCTTATCGGCGATCCCGCGGCGGCGGGCCGGGTTGCGGCGGGCACCCATCGCCGACAGGGGCGGCTCCCGCCTCACGCCGGTACAAGAGCTCCCTTCGGAGCTCCTGGTGCTCCCTTCGCATCAGCCGAGCAGGGCGATCAGCTCCTCGCGGGTGACATTGCGTGCCTCGCTGTCGGTGCGCGCGCGGTATTCGAAGGTGCCGGCTTCCAGACCGCGACCGCTCACCACCACCCGGTGCGGCACGCCGATGAGCTCCATGTCGGCGAACATCGGGCCCGGGCGCAGGCCACGGTCGTCGAGGACGGTTTCGATGCCGGCCTGCGACAATTGCTGGTAGATCGATTCGGCGGCTTCCGTCACGGTGGCGTCGTTCTTCGGATTGATCACGCAGACGGCCACGCGCCAGGGTGCCATGGCTTCGGGCAGGATCATGCCGGTGTCGTCATGGCGCTGCTCGATGGCGGCGGCCACGATACGGCTGACTCCTATGCCGTAGCAGCCCATGTACATCGTGCGCATCTTGCCCTGCTCGTCGAGCACGCCAGCGCCCATGGACTCGGCGTACTTCTGCCCGAGCTGGAAGATATGGCCGACCTCGATGCCACGACCAAGGCGGATCGTGCCCTTGCCATCCGGCGAGGCATCGCCATCGACGACCTTGCGGATGTCGGCGACACGGTTGATCCGTGCGTCGCGCTGCCAGTTGGCACCGGTGTAATGCGTGCCGTCGTGGTTGCCGCCGCAGACGAAGTCGGCGAGTACCGCCGCGGCGCGGTCGACGATGACCGGGATCGACCCGGGCAGCCCCACCGGCCCGATGAAGCCGGGACGCGTGCCGGTGGCGGCGACGATTTCCGCTTCGCTGGCCAATTCGGATTCATCCGGCAGTTCGGGAAGGTGTGCGGCTTTCACTTCGTTGAGTTCGTGGTCTCCACGCACGCAAAGGGCGACGAGGCCCTCGCGGCCGCGGACCAGGATGGTCTTCACCACCTGCGATGCGGGAACGCCGAGGAAGGCCGTGATTTCCTCGACCGTGCGCTCCTTCGGGGTATCGACACGGGTGAGTTCCGCCGACGGTGCGGGGCGCTCGGTGGATGGCGCGACGGCTTCGGCCAGTTCGATGTTGGCCGCGTAGCTGGATGCGTCCGAGAAGGCGAGGGCGTCCTCGCCCGAATCGGCCAGCACCTGGAACTCGTGGCTGGCACTGCCGCCGATCGCGCCCGTGTCGGCATCCACCGCGCGGAATTCCAGGCCGAGGCGGGTGAAGATGCGCGAGTACGTTTCGTACATCACCTTATAGGTTTCGCCGAGCGATTCCTGGGTCAGGTGGAAGGAATACGCATCCTTCATGAGGAACTCGCGCGCGCGCATCACGCCGAAACGCGGGCGGATCTCGTCGCGGAACTTGGTCTGGATCTGGAAGAAATTGAGCGGTAGCTGCTTGTAGCTCTTCAGCTCATTACGCGCGAAGTCGGTGATGACCTCTTCATGCGTGGGGCCGTAGCAGAACTCCTGCTCCTTGCGGTCCTTGATCTTCAGCAACTGGCCGCCGAACTTTTCCCAACGGCCGGTTTCCTCCCAGAGCTCGCGCGGTTGCACGGAGGGCATCAGCATCTCGACCGCGCCCGCGCGGACCATTTCCTCGCGGACGACTTTTTCCACCTTGCGCAGCACACGCAGGCCCAGCGGCGACCAGGTATACAGGCCCGAGGCGAGCTTGCGGATCATGCCCGCGCGAAGCATCAGCTGGTGGCTGACGACTTCCGCGTCGGCGGGGACTTCCTTGACGGTGGCGAGGTGGAACTGGCTGAGGCGCATCTGCAAGCGATCCCGACGGTAAAGCCGGGATTATAGGGGTTTCCAGCTTGCCGCCGCTTCAGTTCTGGCAGTAGAGCGTCATCTGCGCCTGGGCGGTCTTGATCTGGCTTTGCCGCGTGGCGTCGTCCACCTGTTTGACGCCGCCCTTGCCGTCGTCCATGGTCACGACCTTCTCGTTGTTGAGGATGTCGAGGTTCTTGCGCAGTTGGTCGCAGAGCTTCTGTCGGTTGGCCGGCGTGTCGTCGGTACTCGCCGCCGCCTTCGTGCCACTCGCGCCGGCGGAGGCCGTGGCGCTCGCCGCCGGAGCGGGGACCGGGGCCTCGGCGGTGCCCGAGGTCTTGATCTTCTCGTACTTCAGGCCGCCTGGCGGGGGTGCGTCGGCGTAATGGGTGACGCCCTGGGCGTCCTTCCACTTGTAAGCCTGGGCCAGGGCCAGGGGACAGACCGACACGAGGAGTGCGAGAGCTAGGCAACGGCGCATGTGGGCTTCCGGCAGGCTGGATGAGTGGCGCAAACAAGTATCACCCGGCGTAGGGGTGCGCAAGCGACGTGGGTCGCGGTTCCCGTCAATGGGCCCGGGATGCCCTACCCGGAGCCGGACTGACGCTTCACGGCACCTGGGATACACTGTCGGCCCATGTCACGGAATGGCCCATGAGCGATCCGATCCAAGTCCGGGGGCCGCGTCACCGCGGTATCTACCTGCTTCCGAACCTGTTCACGACGGGCGCCATGTTCGCCGGTTTCTACGCGATCGTGTCCGCGATCAACGGACACTATGCGGTGGCCGCCCTGGCTGTCTTCGTGGCAGGCATCCTCGACGGCATGGATGGCCGCGTGGCGCGCATGACCCACACGCAGAGCGAGTTCGGCGTGCAGTACGACTCCCTCTCCGACCTGGTCAGCTTCGGCCTCGCGCCCGCGCTGGTCATGTACACGTGGGCGTTGTCGTCGCTGGTGGCTTACGGCCCTGTCTGGGGCAAGATCGGCTGGGCCGCGGCCTTCATCTACGCGGTCTGCGCCGCATTGCGTCTGGCCCGCTTCAACACCCAGGTCGGCGTTGCCGACAAGCGCTATTTCCAGGGCCTGGCCAGTCCCGCGGCCGCCGGGCTGTGCATGTCCTTTGTCTGGACGATGGAAAAGTTCGACATCCCGGGCCCGTCCGTGGCTTTCTTCGCCATGCCGCTGGCGGTGGTCGCCGGGCTGCTCATGGTCAGCAACGTGCGGTATTACAGCTTCAAGGCCTGGCCCAAGGGCGATCGCGTGCCCTTCATCTGGCTGATCGCGGCGGTGCTGATCGTGGTGCTGCTGTTGATCGACACGGCCCGTGTGCTGTTCGCCGTGGCGGTGATCTACACGGTGTCCGGGCCGGTGATGACACTGTGGGGCCGTGCCGCGCACCGTCGGCGCACGCGGCGTCACGCCAAGGCTTCGGAGTAAGCGCGATGTCCGCCGTGCCCGAACGACGCGAACGTCTCCTCAAGGTGATGGGCGTGACGCCCTGGCGCCTGCGGCTCGGCGAGGCATCGTCCGGATCGGCCGCCCAGCCCGCCAACGACGGGCCGGCGCTGGCGGGCGACCGCGTGCCGTGCGTGGTGATCCTTCCGGCCGGGGCGAGCGGGCGCGAACTGGACCTGCTGGGCCGTGCGTTGCGCGCCTTCGGTCCGGCGACGGCACGCGCCGCACGGCTCGAGGTGGGTGAACGCGGGTTGGGCGACGTGCCCGCGTCGGCCGCGTATCTCGTCTTTGGCGAGGCGCAGGCCCGCGCCCTGGGTCACGACCTTCCCGCCGCGGTGATGAGCGCGGCGCACATCGTGCTGGTGGATACGCCGGCGGCGATCGTCGCCGATCCGGCTGCGAAGCGACGGCTCTGGAATGGCTTGCGCACCCTTGGACGTGCCCTGCGCGGAGCCTGAACCCATGGTCGCCGTGGCCCGTCCGTCCAGCGAAGTACGCGCGATGCGCCGCGAGGATCTCGACGCCGTCGTGGCGATCGAGCACGCGTCGTACGAATTTCCCTGGAGCGCGGGCATCTTCCGCGACTGCATGCAGGCCGGGCACAACTGCTGGGTGATCGTCCACGAGGGCGACATCGCCGGCTATGGCATCCTTTCCGTGGCAGCCGGCGAAGCCCATGTGTTGAACGTCTGCATCGCCGCCACCCACCGCGGTCTCGGTTACGGGCGGCGGATGATGCGCCGGTTGATCGACCTCGCCCGCTGGTATGGCGCCGAACGGATCTTCCTCGAGGTACGCCCGTCGAATCCCGTGGCGAAGGATCTTTACGATTCGCTGGGATTCACTGAAATCGGAAGGCGGCCTTCGTATTATCCGGCGAGGGGCGGGCGCGAAGATGCGATCGTGATGGCGCTGGATATGTTGCCTGGTGGGTGAGGCCAACAGCCTCCTCACCCCTCCCGCAACAAAGCCATCGGCGAAGTCCGCAACACCCGGCGCGTGCCGAACAACCCGATCGCCATCACCACCAGCGCCGCGAGCGCGGCGGCGCCGACCAGCGGCCACAGCGGCGGTACGAAATGTTCGATGCGGAAGACGGCCTTGCCCAACCACAGGCCCGCTCCGGTCGCACCCAGCGCGGCGGTGAGGCCGGCGACCCATCCCAGCAAGGCGAATTCACAGGCCGCCGCGGCACGCAGCTGCGCGCGCGTGGCGCCGAGCGTGCGCAACAGGGCCGCTTCCTTGCGGCGTTCCTGGGCACTTGCCGCCAGCGCCGCTGCGAGCACCAGGGCGCCGGCGAGCAGGCTGAACCCGAGTACCCAGCGGACCGCGCTGCCGACCCGGTCGACGATTTCGCGCACGCGGTCGAGCAAGGCATCGACATCGATCAGGCTCAGGTTGCCGTACTCCCGCGAGATTTTGGCCAGCTCGTCGGCGTGACCGCGCGGCAGGTAGAAGCTGGTGAGCCAGGTGTGCGGCAGTTCGCCGGCATGCGCCGGGTCCAGCAGCAGGAAGAAGTTGACCCGGAACGAACTCCAGTCCACCTGGCGCACGCTGCCCACGCGCGCATCCAGCGTGCCTTCACCCACTTCGAAACTCAGCGTGTCGCCCAGCTTCAGATGGAACCGGTCGCGCCACGAGGTATCGACGGATACCTCCGCCCGCTCGGGCGAAGGACCTGGCCAGCGGCCTTCCACCACCTGGTTCGACGGTGGCAATTCCGCACTCCACGACAGGCGCAATTGCCGGTCCGCCGAATCCTTCGCCTCGCCGTCCGCGAATGCGATGCTGTCGATCGGCTTGCCGTTGATCGCGGTGAGCTTGCCTACCGCGAGCGGCATCATGTTGGTCCGCGTGGCACCCATGTGCTCCAGTGACCGTGCGAACTCGTCGCGCTGGTCGTCCTGCAGGTTCAGGGCGAACCAGTTTGGCGTATCCACGGGAAGTTCGCGGCGCCAGCCATCCAGCAAGGACGGCGCGATCACCGCGAGCAGGAGCAACGCGCAAAGCCCGAGCGAAAGCGCCGTGGCCTGGACGAGCGAAAGGCCCCGTCGCCTGGCGAGCGCCGCCAGGCCGAGCCGCAGTGCCGGATGCGCGCCGGGAGCCACGCGCCGCGCTATCACCAGCAACAGCGCCGAGAGCAATGCCGCGACGACGGCCACGCCCGCAAGGCTGGCGGCGAGGATACCCGCCAGCTTGGCGGAGTCGCTCTGCACCCAGACCAGGGCGATGGCCGTGACGAGCGGCACGAGATACAGCACGTCGAAACGGCGCACGCGCCGCTGCATGGATTCGCGAAACACCGCCACGGGAGGCACTTCAGCCAGGCGTACGAGGGGAGGCAAGGCGAAGCCGGCAAGCACGGCCAGGCCCATCGCGGCCGCCGCGAACGCCGGGCCGAGTGGCAGGGTGGTGGGAATGTTGTCGAACAGCTGGCGCGCGAAATACCACGCGCCCTGGGCAAGACCCAGGGCGATGGCCATGCCCAACGCGGCGGCCGGCAGGGCGAGCGCCGCGAGCGTGGTGACGAGCAGGGCCGCCACGCGCCGGCGCGGCGTGCCCAGGGCTCGGAGCAGGGCCACTTCCGCGGCCTTGCGGCGTGCATAACGTGCGGAAGCCAGCGCGATCGCCACCCCGGCGAGCAAGGCGGACAGAAGTGCGGTCAAGCGGAGGAAGGCGCTGGCGCGGTCGAACGCGGTGCGCATGCGCTCCTGCATCTTCTCGGGCGTGATCAGTTCGCCGCCCTGCGGCAGCGCACCGCTTTCGACGCGGGCGCGCCACGTCGCCACGGCAGCCGGCGGCCCGGCCACGAGCAGGCGGTGGCGCGCGCGGCTACCCAGGGAGAGCAGTCCCGCTTCGCTGGCATCGTCCAGGTTCATGAGCGCGCGTGGCGCGAGGGCGAACAATTCGCCGCCATCGGGCTGGCGCACCAGTTCGGCGGCCACATGCAGGTCGCGGCCGCCGATCTGGATCGTCTGGCCCACCTGGATGCCGAGACCCACCATCGCCCGGTGGTCCAGGAATACTTCGCCTCGGGCGGGACCCCGGGCCGTTCGGTCGCGGCCGTCCGCGCCGCGGACCTCGAGGGTGCCGCGCAGCGGATAGACGCCATCCGTCGCCAGGACGTCCAGCAGTTGGCTACGCTCCCCGACGAAGGCCACGCTGCGGAACGACGCGCCGCGCGTCGCGGCCAGGCCATCGGCACGCGCCGATCGCAGCATCGGTTCGGGCAGTGGCGCGGGCGCGGACACACCAAGGTCGCCACCGATCAGTTCGGCCGCGCTGGCCAGGATGCCGCGCTCGATCCGGGTGGAAAGTGTCGCGACCACGCCCAGCGCGATGACCGCGAGGACCAGCGAGGCAGCCAGGGTACGTAGCTCCACCAGGTGCCATTCACGCCGCAGCGTCCGCAGGGCGAGCCGGAAGACGTTCACGCGGGCACCCCGAGACGGCCTTCATGCAGTTCCGCCGAGCGCGCACAACGGGCCGCGAGGCGTGCGTCATGGGTGACCAGGATCAGGGTGGTGGCGTGGTGCCGGTTCATCTCGAAGAGCAGGTCGCCGATGTGTTCACCGGTGTGCTGGTCCAGGTTGCCGGTGGGCTCGTCGGCGAACAGGATGCGCGGACGGTGAACAAAGGCGCGGGCCAGGGCGACGCGTTGCTGTTCCCCACCGGAGAGTTGGGCCGGGTAGTGCCGGCGCCGCGCGCCGAGGCCGACCGACTCCAGTGCCGCATGGGCACGCTCGCGCGCGCCGTTATCGCCCTCCAGTTCCAGGGGGAGCATCACGTTTTCCTCGGCCGTCAACGCCGGGAGCAGGTGGAACGACTGGAAGACGAAGCCCACCAGCCGCCGCCGGATCGCCGCACGGGCTTCCTCGTCCATGCTTTCCAACGGCTGGCCGTCGAGTCGGATGCTGCCCGCCGTGGGAACATCCAGTCCGGCCAGCAGTCCGAGCAGGGTCGTCTTGCCCGACCCGGATGCCCCCACGATGGCGAAGCTCTCGCCCTCCGCGACGCGCAGGTTCACCCCCGAGAGTATGTCCAGCTGGCCCTCCGGCCCGAAAACCGACTTGCTAACATCTGCTACTTCGAGAAGAACACGGGAAGAATCGCTCATGCGTCGTTGCCTGGTCCTGTTGCTGTTCGTCTGGTGCGCCATCGCCTCCGCGGCGGATACGCCGCGCAAGGTGCTGGTGCTCGGGGACTCGTTGTCGGCGGCGCACAACATTCCGGTGGAGGCCGGCTGGGTGCGTTTGCTGGACGCGCGCACTTCGAAGATGGCGACGCCATGGGCGATGGTCAATGCCAGTATCAGTGGGGAAACGTCCCTGAGTGGCCGTAACCGGCTGCCCGGGCTGCTCGAGAAGCAGCGGCCAGGGGTGGTCGTGATCGAGCTCGGTGCGAACGATGGCCTGCAAGGCCTTCCCTTGGGCAAGCTCGCCGACAACCTCGATGCGATGATCGGCGCCGCCACGCGCGCCGGGGCGAAGGTGCTCCTTATCGGCATCGAATTGCCGGTGAACTACGGTCCCCAATACCGCGATGGGCTGCGCAAGGTCTACGTGGACGCGGCGAAGAAACATGGCGTGGCGCTGGTGCCATTCCTGCTCGACGGGGTGGCCCTGGATCCGGCGCTCATGCAGGACGACGGGCTGCATCCGACGGCTTCCGGAGAGCCTCGCGTCGCCGAGAATGTATGGAGGGCGCTAAGCCCGATGCTGCGTTAGACGACGCCGTCTCCACGTGGCGTTACCGACAATGAATCCTTGTTTTCGGTCTTCACGCTGTTCTCACCGGTCCGACCGTTAACTCTTCACATTTGTGAATCACCAGAGGAGTGGAGCGATGAGCAACGACGTACAGGCGGGTTTGATCCTTCTCGTCGAGGACAATCGCCAGATCGCCGAAATGGTCGGTGAGTTCCTCGAACGCAGGGGATACTCCGTCGACTACGCCGCCGATGGCGTCAGTGGCCTGCACCTCGCGGTTTCCAACAGCTATGACGTCATCGTGCTGGATCTCATGCTACCGGGCATGGATGGTCTCGATGTATGCCGCAAGCTGCGCAAGGATGGCAAGAAGTCCACGCCGGTGCTGATGCTCACGGCGCGCGACACACTGGAAGACAAGCTCGTAGGCCTCGAGGCCGGTGCCGACGACTACCTCGTGAAGCCTTTCGAGGTACGCGAACTGGAAGCGCGCCTGCGTGCCCTGATCCGGCGCGACCGCCGCCAGGTCTCGTCCGAGGTCCTCAACGTGGGCGACATGACCCTCGACACCGCCACCTTGCGCCTCACCCGTGGTGGCCAGGAACTCACCGTTTCGCCGATCGGCCTGAAGCTGCTCGCCATCCTCATGCGTGAATCCCCGCGGGTCGTAAGCCGTCGTGACATCGAACGGGAAATCTGGGGCGATACACTGCCCGATTCCGACACGCTGCGCTCGCACCTGTACAACCTGCGCCGCGTGATCGACAAACCGTTCGACCGGCCGCTGCTGCATACGATCCACTCAGCGGGGTACCGGCTGGCCGACCTCGATTCCGAAGTCGCCGCGTCGCAGACGGCATGAAGCGGGGGCGGGTTCGGAACTGATCGATGGAAGGCAGGGCACCGCAGGGGACCAGGCGCCGACGCGGATCGTTCCGCGCGCGCGTCGCGATCGTCTTCGCATTGCAGACGATCGTCGTGATCATCGCTTCGTTGATGGCGGCGAACAACGTCGCCCCCATCGGAGCGGCGATCGCGATCATGCTTTGTTCCGGCGGCCTGGCCTGGCTCGCGGTGTCGCGTGAATGGATTCCCGTAGCGGCGCTGGCGCGCCTGCTGGAAGGCTGGGACCCCGATCGCCCCGACATGGAAGGCCTGGATCGCGAGAACGGGAGAAGTGCCGATGGCGATGTCTCGTCGCTGATTCACGGGCTGCATGGCCTTGCCACGCGTATCGAGGGCTTCGGTGAGCGCGAGCGCAACTTCACGCGGGACGCCAGCCATGAGTTACGCAGTCCACTGACCGTCATCAAGATGTCTTCCGACATGCTTGCCGACGAGACCGATCTTTCGGATTTCGGGCATCGTTCGCTGGAGCGCATTCGCCGTTCCACGCGCGAACTGGAAGCACTCGTCGAGGCTTTCCTCATCCTCTCTCGTGAATCCGACCAGGGCCTCGCGGAAGAAGACTTCGTGGTGAACAATGTGCTGCGCCAGGAAGTGGACTATGCGCGCGAGCTGATCGCGGGACGTCCGGTGGAGTTGATCCTCGACGAACCGGCGAGTTTCGCGTTGCATGCCTCGCCACGCGTCTTCGCGGTGCTCTGCGGCCAGTTGATCCGGCATGCCTTGCAGCAGACCGACCAGGGCACGATCGTCGTCACCGTGATGCCCGGTAGCGTGAGCGTGATCAACCCCGCACTCGATATGCCCGAAGCCGGCAGCCGCCGGCATGCGTCGGTGGACCGACATGGGTTCGACCTGGCGATCGCGCGACGGTTGTCGGATCGGTTCCAGTGGCCGCTGGAGTTGCGGTCCTTGCCCGGGGCCAGTCGCATCGCCAGCGTGCGGTTTCCGCATCCGCAGCCGGTGGAGGCCTGAGGCCAGGTTGTATCGCCGACGGGGTCGGCTCCCACCACCAAAGCCGATCTCCGGGCTGCCTAGTGAGAACCCCATAAGCCTGACGGCTATGGTGGGAGCCGACCCTGTCGGCGATGGGGGCGCCCTCAGTCCACCAGCTTCGCGATACGCCCCGCATCCAACGCCCCGCTCATCGCCTTGCGCGTGCCATCCGCCTTGATGGCCAACGTCCGCGGTGTTTCCCCGCCCCATGTCGGATCGATGAGGAAATTGATCCGCTCCGGCGTCGCATCCGCATAAGCACGCGAAGGCACGGCATCGAGGCTGGCCGCTTTCAGCCGTGCCTCCAGCGCCGCCCTTTCGCTGACGGGATCGGTGGCGACGAAGATCAGTTCCACATCCGCATGGCTGCGTTGGAACGCAAGCAGCGCCGCGAGGTTCTCCTCGCAATAGGCGCAATCCAGCGACCAAAGCGCCACGATGCGCACGCCCTTGCCGGGTGGGGCGACGAGCGCTTTCGTGTCGAAAGGGGTCAATACGGTGGGTATGGCGGCGGACGCCGCTGACGCGACCAGGCAGATCAGTGCGGCGAGCCAGTACCTCATAGCAGTTCCGTCGGCACCAGCCGGAATTGCCCGTCAGGATTCCAGCCGACGAAGGCGCGGTGTCGCCATAGCAGCAGCTTCGGCCAACCCGATCCGCCATCGACGTGGGCGATGGCGCGCGCCTCCGTGAAGTTCGTGCCGCCATCGGACGATTCGCGCAGCATCAGCTCCAGTCCCTTGGCGGATACCTGGTGGTAGGCGATCCACACATGCTTCCCGTCCACTGCGATATCCGCGTGGGAGGCACCCGCCGCCGCGACCGTGGCGAGGTGCGAGGGCTTGTCGCCGGGGTGCAGCTGACCGTACCAGATTGTCGCCTTGCCATCGGCTGCGCTGAACCAGACGGCGTGGCGCGTTCCCGCCGCGTCGATCGCGAGCGAGGGACCGTGGTGCGGGCAGCCTTCGATATGCCATTGGGTGAAGGTGGCGCGTTCCACCTTCGGCATGCTCTCGCCGACGGGCAGGTTGGCGAAGGCGTGGTCGCGGATGTTGTCGCCATAGATCGCACGGAAGAACGCGTCGATCGTGCCGTCGGGCGCCCGCGCCAGGGCGATCCGGCAGCATTCGCAACTTTCGTCGACAATCTTGCGCTCGGGTGCGAAGGTGGCGCCGCGATCGCTCGACCAGCTGTAGTAAGTAGCGGCGCCCAGATAGGGTTTGCCGCTTGCCTTGGCCGCCTCGACATCACGCTTGTCGATCCAGGCGACGATCACGTTGCCCTTGCCATCGACGGCAAGCGAATCGAAGCGGTGAGTGATCTCGGCGCGATCGGCGTGCACGGTCATGGGTGCGTCGAAGTGCGCGCCGCCGTCGAGGGATCGCGAAAAGCGTACGAAACCCGTCCACGGAAGCTTGCGTGGCTGCGACCAGCTGACATAAAGCTCGCCCTCCGGACCCAGGGCGATCTTCGGCCGGTTCTCGCCTTCGGCGTAGATGGGTTCGCCGGTGGGATTGACGATGGTGGACATGGCGAAGCTACGGCCCATGTCATCGGACCGCCGCGCTCGGACATGCTCACCTACCGTGTCGACGACCCAAAGATGGCCCGCCGCATCGAACGCGGCATCGAAGCCCAACGGCGCCTCATGACCCATCGCCATGCCGGCCATGCCGTTGTCGGCGTGGGCCAGGTTTGCACCGGAGGCAAGGAGTGAGGCGAAAACGAGGGCGAAGAAATGGCGCATGGTCAATGCTCGTCGGGGCGTTCGCGTACGGGATGCTTGCTGAGCTTGCGCTGCAGCGTACGGCGGTGCATGCCGAGGCGACGTGCCGTCTCGGAGATGTTCCCTTCGCATTCGGTCAGGACACGCTGGATGTGTTCCCACTCGAGGCGGCGCAGCGGCAACGGGGCATCCGGTGCGTCGACCAGATCGTCCAGGTCGGCCGGCCCGGCATCGCCGTCGAGCAGGGCACGGACCACGGCGTCCGCATCCACCGGCTTGGCCAGGTAATCGTGCGCACCGCGCTTGATGGCCTCCACGGCGGTGGCGATCGACGCGTAACCGGTAAGCAGCAGCACGCGCATGTCCGGAACCAGCGACTGCAACTCCGGGATGAGGCGCAACCCGTTCTCGTCGCCGAGCTTCAGGTCGAGCACGCAGTATCGTGGCTGGTGACGGCGGGCGAGGGCCCGCGCATCGTCGGCGTTGTCGCAGCTGATCACGTCGAATCCGCGCGAGGTGAGGGCGCGGCCTAGTACACGGGCGAACGTGGCATCGTCATCGACGATCAGCAGCGGGCGCCCGCCGGGTGGAACGAGGTCGTTCATGTATGGTCTCCAATGACCGGAAGGGGCAGGCGCAGGCGCATCTGTGCGCCGTGGCCGGTATTGCTCGCGGAGAGTTCGCCATCGAGGCGTTCGGCGGTGGCTTCGGCCAAGGCGAGGCCGATGCCGAGGCCGGTCGCTTTCTGCGACAGCCCGAGCGTGCCCAGCTCGTCGAATTCGTCGAATCCCGGTCCCTCGTCGGTGACCACCAGTTCGAGCCACGGCCCGACGATGCCGACCCCTAGGGTGACGGCGGCGCTTTCGTTCAGCGCGGACGCGTCCGCGGCATTATTGAGCAGGTTGATCAGGGCGTGACGCAGTCCTGGCGGCGAACGGAGTGCGATACGGCCGGCACCGGGCTCGAGCTGGAGGGACACATCGGCCTCGGGCCTGAGCAACTGGAAGCGCTCCAGGCAGCCGTGGACGAACTCATCCAGAGTGACCTTCTCGGGTACTTGCGACAACTGCGCCTGGCCGAAGGCGACCATCTCGCGGAGGATCGTACGGCAGCGTTCGACCTGGCCCTGGAGCAGGTCGAGGTCTTCGCCCAGCGCATTGTCGGTGGCGTGTTCGCGGCGGATCTCCGGCAGGAGCGTGCGCATCGTCGACAGCGGCGTGTTCAGTTCGTGCGCGGCGCCGGCCGCCTGGGTGGCGATGGCCAGGATGCCCTCGTCGCGCAATGCGCGCTCGCGCACGCGCTGGACTTCTCCCTGCTGCACCCGGATCGCCTTGGCGAGGTTACTGATGAAGACGCCGAGGAGGATCGCCATGATGACGAAGTTGACTCCCATGCCCGCCACGTACAGGTCGAAGTCCAGGCTCTTGTTGCCGAGCGTGGGCAGCGGCAAGTGGTAGGGCACCAGCAGCACATAGGCCACGCCGGTGAGGATCGCCACGAGCGACACCCCGGCGATCGACAGCGCGGCCGCCGATAGCGCGATCGGCACCAGCAAGAGCGTGACGAAGGGATTCGCCGCGCCGCCGGTGAAATAGAGCAGGTAACCGAGGACCAGCGTGTCGGCCGCGATATGAACGATAGCCTCGCCCTCGCTGACCTTCCACGGCATCCCCAGCCGGAACGATGCCGCGGCGGCGAACACCGCGAGCACGCACACGCCGATCATCAGCGGCAGGAGGGGGATATCCAGCTTGAGCAGGGTGACACAGGAAAGGATCGCCACGCTCTGGCCGGCGATGGCACAGAGGCGGAGCCAGGCGAGCGTGCGCGCGAGCGCGAAGGGACCGGAGCGGGACGATGGCATGCGCAGATTGTCGCTCACGGTAAGTCTCTTCATGGCGAAAGGGCCGCTCCGCGAGGGAACGGCCCTTCACCGTGTCACAGGTCTTCGTTATGTACGGGCGGCACCGGCGGCACGTTCGCCAGTGCGTGGTTCAGCGACAGCTTTTTCATCAGCGGCAGCATGGCCACGGCGATGGCGGTGCAGAGCAGGCCCACGAAGCCGAGTTTGTTGAACAGGCTGGTGTAGATCGCCAGCGACTCGAGCGGGTTCGTGATGTTGTCCGGGATGGCGGCGTAGTTGGCGACGACGCTACCCATGTACTGGGAAACGCCGGACGCCACGTAATAGGCGCCCATCATGAAACCACCCATGCGTGCCGGTACGTAGCGGGCGATCATGGCCAGGCCAAGGCCGCTCACCAGCACTTCGCCCAGCGAATACAGCCCGTAGCCCCAGACCATGTACCACGACGAGATGGCGCCATTGATGGCGGTGGTCGCACCCAGCCCGTACATGAAAAAGCCGGCGGCGACGGCGGCGAAGCCGAGTGCGAACTTGGCCGCGACCGGGAAGTCCTTGCCGTGCTTGCCCAGGGAGTTGTAGATCCAGACCAGGATCGGCGAAAGGATGACGATCCAGATGGCGTTGAGCGACTGGAACTGTTCTGGAATCCAGCGGAACAACTGGAAGCCGAACAGGTTGAAGTCGAGGTCGACGTTGCGCTGGGCGAACAGGTTCAGCGAGGTCGACATCTGCTGGTAGAAAATGAAGAAGAAGATCGTCTGCACCGTCAGCACCAGCGCGGCGATGAGCCCGGCGCGTTCGCCCGGCTCGCTGGATCGGATCAGGTGGACGAAGATGCCGAGGATCACGACGCCGGCGGCGTAGACGCAGGCCTCGGCCACGCCCTGGTTCTGCAGGATGTAGGCCGAGGCGGCGATGATGATCAGGCCGCCCACGATCACGCCGAGGACATTCTTCAGCACCGGCGGCCGCTCGTCGCAGTCCGAGCCGATGTGGGCCAGGGTGCGGCGCATGAAGAAATAGTTGACCAGGCCGAGGATCAGGCCGATCGAGCAGACGCCGAAGGCGGTATGCCAGCCCAGTGCATCGCTGTAGTGCGCGCCGACATAGTCACGGATCCACGGGGTGAGCAGCATCGAGATCGTCGAGCCGATGTTCACCGCCATGTAGTAGATGGTGAACGCGCTGTCGATGCGGACTTCGTCGCCCTCGTAGATCTTGCGCACGAGGTTGCCCGCGTTGGGCTTGAACAGGCCGTTGCCGAGGATGATCACGCCCAGGGCGAGATACAGGAAATAGGTGTTGTTGGTCGGTATCCAGAGCAGGGCATAACCGAACATCAGGACGACCGCGCCGGTCAGCATCGTGCGGCGCGTGCCGAGGAACTTGTCACCGATCCAGCCGCCAATCGCCGGCGTGGCGTAGATCAGGGCGGAAGCCGCGCCCCAGACGAGGTTGGCGTCGACGTCGGCGAAGCCGAGCTTCTTCACCATATAGGTGACCATCAGCACCTGCATGCCGTAGAAGCCGAATCGCTCCCACATCTCGATGAGGAAGACCGTGCTGAAGGACTTGGTCTGTGAAACGGGCGGGTTCTGGATTGCCATGTATTTTCCGGACACATTGGAAACAGTGAACCGGGCTGGAGGCCCGGTTCCCGTCGCCGTGACCCTGAACGGAGTCACAACCGTTCAAGCGTAATACAAATGGTCCGTCCGGTTATGCTGCGGCGCCAGAGGGGCGCGTCGATTCGCCACGCGTGCGGCGGCATAAGCCGGAGCCAAGGCTGCCTGTGGCATGATACCGGCCCATTCCCACCGCCCATCCAGAGCCGATGCAGCAGTGTTCGCAAAATCCTGTCGTCCGGACTGCCCGTCCGGCCCTGCCCCGGGCGGCCTGACCCCCCATGGCATCGACGGAGCGGCGCGGGCCGCGACAGATCTACGCGGCGTTCCTGTGGTCCATGAAGGGCCTGCGGGCCGCCTTCCGCCACGAAGCCTCCTTCCGGCTTGAGGTTTTTCTCGCGGTCGTGGTCGTCCCCCTGGGTCTCTGGCTGGGCCAGGGCGCGGTCGAGAAGATCGTGCTGATCACCTTCCCGATCCTGGTCCTCTCGGCCGAACTGCTCAATTCGGCGATCGAGGCGGTGGTGGACAAGGTCAGCCCGGAATTCCACGAGCTGGCGGGCCGGGCCAAGGACATGGGGTCAGCAGCCGTTTTCCTGCTGCTGACGATGGTAGTGGTGAGTTGGGGCCTGATCCTCGGTCCGCGGCTCCTCGGCTGACCGGGCCCCGGCAGGAACCGCCCGTTATCCGCAGGCCAGGGCTTTAGGGTAAGTTGTTGCGGGCACACCTCAAGGAACCGTCCGCCATGAAGACACTCGTCCGCGCTTTCGCACTCGTACTTTTCGCCGGGTTCCTCTCCGGCTGCGGCTACAACGCCATCCAGCGCGAGGACGAGGCGGTGAAGGCCGCCTGGTCCGAAGTACTGAACCAGTACCAGCGCCGTGCCGACCTGGTGCCCAACCTGGTCAATACCGTGAAGGGCTACGCCCAGCACGAGGAGCGCGTACTCACCGAGGTGACCAATGCCCGCGCGAAGGTCGGCCAGGCCCAGATCACCCCGGAACTGCTCAACGATCCTGAGGCGCTGGCCAAGTTCCAGGCCGCCCAGGGCCAGCTGACCAGTGCGCTATCGCGCCTGATGGTGGTCAGCGAGAACTATCCGCAACTCAAGGCCGATGGGTCCTTCCGCGACCTGCAAGCCCAGCTCGAAGGGACCGAAAACCGCATCACCGTCGCGCGCAATCGCTACGTCGCGGCCGTGCAGTCGTACAACACGCTGATCCGCTCGTTCCCGAACAACCTGACCGCCAAGGTCATGGGTTACCAGGTCAAACCGAACTTCAGCGTCGAGAACGAGAAGGCCATCTCGTCCGCGCCGACCGTCGATTTCGGCAGCAACCCGGCCCCGGCTTCCTCGGCCGGCCGCTGATGCGTCGTTTCGCGGCGGGGCTGTTGTTCGCCGTCGCCCTGCTGGTGCCGCCTCTGGCGGCACTGGCGGAAGACGCCGTCGTGCCGAAACTCACCCGCCACGTCACCGATCTCACCGGTACGCTGACGCCGGAACAGGTCGACCAGCTGGACGCCCGGCTGGTCGCGCTGGAAAAGGCGAAGGGATCGCAGGTGGTCGTGGTGATGGTGCCGACGACCCAGCCCGACGACCTGGAAAGTTACTCGCTCAAGGTGGCCGAGACGAACAAGGTGGGAAGGGAAGGGCCGGACGACGGCGTGCTGCTCCTGCTGGCAAAGAACGACAGGCGCGTCCGTATCGAAGTCGGCTATGGCCTGGAAGGCGCGCTGCCCGATGCCATCGCCTCGCGGATCATCCGTGAGTACATGGCGCCGAAGCTACGCGCCAACGACTACTACGGTGGCATCGACGAGGCGCTCAACGCGATCACCCAGATCGTGCAAGGCGAAGCGCTTCCCGCGCCTGTCGCTCCCGATGAGAGTCACGAGAAGCGGCGTGGTGGAGGAAGCGGGCTACTCCTGCCGCTCATCTTCGGCGTGATCTTCCTTCGCGGCATCCTCGGTCGGGCCCCGCTGGGTGTGCGCATGCCGCTGGGTGGAGCGATCACGGGTGGCCTCGGCTGGTTGTTCATGCATTCCATTCTCGGCGGCGTGCTCGGCCTCGTCGCCGGTGCCGTCCTGATGGCCATTCCCTTTGGTGCCGGCCGTTCGATCGGCGGCGGTGGCTGGGGTGGCTTCGGTGGCGGCGGTTTTGGTGGTGGGGGATTCGGCGGCGGCGGCCTCGGCGGCGGCGGCTTCAGTGGAGGCGGCGGCAGTTTCGGCGGCGGCGGCGCGTCGGGGAGTTGGTGATGGACATGCAACGTATCGCGACCAACCTGTTCGGAGCGTGGTTCCAGATCGGGCGGCATTTCCCACCGGCGACGCTCGACGCCATCGCGAAAACGGTGGCCGCGGGCGAGGACAGGCACCGTGGTGAATTGCGCGTGGCGATCGAATCACGCCTGCCGTTCTCGTCGGTCGCCGCGGGCGTTACCGCGCGGGATCGCGCGGCGATGCTGTTCTCGCATCTGCGTGTCTGGGATACCGACGACAACTGTGGCGTTCTTCTCTACGTGCTGCTCGCCGAACACCGCATCGAGATCGTCGCAGACCGCGGCATCGCGAAGGTGGTGACGCCAGCCGAGTGGGAAGCGATCACCGCGCACATGCGTAATGAATTCATCCAGGGACGTTTCCGCGAAGGCCTGCTGACCGGCGTATCGGAAGCCGGTGCCCTGCTGGCACGGCATTTCCCCGGCGACGGCAAACCGCGCGAGAACCAGTTGCCGGACCGCCCCCTGGTTCTCTAAAGCCGCCCTGGCGGGAGCCGCCCCTGTCGGCGATCCCGAGGTAGCGGGCCGGCGCGAGGCAAGCACCCATCGCCGACAAGGTCGGCTCCCACCAAAGCGTCGCGGGATCGCCGACAGGGGCGACTCCCGCAAAAAAAAGGGCCGCCCGAATGGGCGGCCCTTTTCGCGTTAGCGTCGCCGAGGCGACGGTTCGCAGGTCTTACAGGCTGAAGTCGTACTGCACCATCAGACGGAAGTAACGCGGGGTCTGGTAGTACGTCGGCACGCGGTAGGTCGTGCTGTAGTACGTCTGGTCAGCACCGTTCTCGGCGATTTCGCTGATCGCGGTGGGCTTGTCGTTGTTGAACGCGTTGATCAGGTCGAGCTGAACGGTCAGGCCCTTGGCATAAGCCGGGGTGTAGACCACGTTCGGGCTGACCGACCAGGTCCACGGCAGGCGCTTGGCACGGCCACGACCCGAGATCTTGCCTTCGCAGTAGAAGAACTCGGAGTTGTAGCTCGGGATGCCGCCAACCGTCTCGTCGCCGCCGCCGAAGCAGCTGGTCGGACGACCCGATTCGAGCAAGCCGTTCACGCCGACCGACCATTCCGGCGTGATCTTGTAGCCGCCGTAGATCTTGAAGCTGTGGCGACGGTCGTTCGGCAGGTAGCCGGTCGCACCGACCATCAGTTCCGGGTAGTCGAACGCACTGGTGGTACCGGTGTCGTCCTGGCCGTTGTCCGACTTCACGAGACCTTCGGTGTTGCCGCGGTTCTTCGACCAGGTGTACGACGCGTTGACGTACCACTTGTCGGTCGCCTTCTCGGCCGAGAGCGTGACGGCTTCGTACGTGCGCTTGGCCTTCTCGCCGAACGCGGTGCCCGGAATGGACACGTTGCGCAGGACGCCGCTGCCGTCGAGGTCGACGTCGATGTTGACCTTGCTGCCCGGGTTGTAGATGAAGCAACCCGGCATGGTCGCCGGCGGGGTGAACTGGTCGCCATTGGCGTCCATGTTCAGGCCCAGCGACTGGCCGTAGGCGTAGAACGGACGCCAGTCGCACGTGTCGTCGATGGCGTTGTTGAGCTTGCGGTACGTCGCCTTCGCGCCGACAACCCAGTCGTTGAGGAACTCGTTGTCGCTGGTGATGCGGTGCTGGAAGCCGAGGATGAATTCATCCTGCGAGTACGGCTTGAGGTCCTTGGTGGCGACCGAGCGTGGATCCGGGGTGCTGCCGTTCTCACCGTTCACGATGGACTGGCCGCTGAGCGGTGCGCCCAGGGTCGGAACGCCCGTGACCGGATCGATCGACGAGTACGAGAAGTTCTGGATCGTGTAGTACGAGGCGGTCGCGGCGCGCAGGGCGACGTTCGCGGCGATCGGCAGCGAGTAGCGGCCGGCGGTACCGAAGATCTTCGTCGTGGAGTCGCCGAACAGGTCCCACGAGAAGCCGAGGCGCGGCTGCCAGATGTTGCCCTGGCGGACGAAGTTCTCGGCGGCGCCGTTCTTGTTGTTGAACGAGTCGTTGCGCACGCCGATGTAGGCGAGGAACTTGTCGGTCACCTGCCAGTTGTCCTGCAGATACCAGGACTTCTGGTCGATCGCGACCGAACCGCCCGTGCGGTAGTTGTACTGCGACACGTAATCGGTGCCCGCGGCATTCGTGCGGTAGTAGTACAGCGCGCCACCGGCGTAGCTCTGGCCGGAGTCGGACTTCCACTTCTCGCGCGAGTAACCGCCAGCGATATCGTGGTCGCCGATCTTCCAGTCGAGGTCGACGCGGTAGGCCGTGCGCTGGTCTTCGCCGTTGAAACGGTCGATGGTGCTGGCCAGATAGCACGAATGGACCGGGTCGGTCGCGCCGCTGAGCGTGCTGGAGCGACGGTCGATCACGTACGGGCAACCCGAGTTGGCTCCGTTGATGTCACCGTTGTACTTGGTGACGGTGCCGTCCGCGCTGACATAGTCCGAAGAGTTCTTGCTCTTCATCTTGCCCCACTGGGCGGACAGCGTGAGGTCGTCGGTGAGGTAGCTGGTGTACTTGAAGATGTTGACGTCGCCGCCGGTCTTCACATGACGACGGCCGAGGTAATCGTCGGTGAAGGGCTTGCCTTCGCCATCGATCTCGGAGTTGTAGTAACGATTCGTCGTGTGCTTCGTGTTGTTCATCCCCGTCCACTCGAGGATGTTCGAATCGTTGATGTTCCAGTCCAGCTTGATCAGGTAGAACGGATCGCTGTAGGTGTTGCGCTGCGCGGCGGCCGAGCTGGTGGCGCCCGGGTAGGCGGTCTCGGTTTCGCGATGCGACTGGAAGATGCCATAGAAGAACAGCTTGTCCTTCACCAGCGCGCCACCGAGCCACGCCGAATAGACGTTGTCGTTGTCGTTGTTCTTCTGGTAGGTGCGGTAGAGGTTGCCATCCTTGGTGTACGTGGTCGGCTGCTGCTCGCGGCCCCAGGCCGGGGTGTAGACCCAGCTCGCGCCACCCTTCCACTCGTTGGTGCCGCGCTTGGTGATCACCGAGGTCACGCCGCCGGTGGAGAAGCCGTACTGTGCGCCGTAGCCGCCGGTCTGCACGTCGAGCTGCTGGATGGCCTGGAACGGCACTTCCGAGAACGACAGGTTGTTGTAGAGGTTGGTGACGTTGAAGCCGTTGACGTAGTAGCTGTTCTCGGCGACCGAGGCGCCACCGAACGACGGCAGGTTGCCGAAGGCGGAGTCGCCCTTGACCGTGCCCGGGGTGAGCGCGGCGACGTCGACGACGTTGCGCGGCACGGGCAGGCTATTGAGCTGGTCGGCGGTGAAGCTGGTGCGAGACTCGACGGAAGCGACGTCGATCGCGGCGAGGGCGTTGGCCGACACGGTAACGGTGTCGAGTGCCTGCGCGCTGGCGTCGGACGTGGCCGGCGCGGCGAAGTTCACCTGCGCGGACTGGCCGGCGACGACGTTGATGTCGCGGCTGGAGACGGTCTGGCCGTTCTGCTGCACATTGATGCGGTAGCTGCCGATCGGCAGCGACGAGGCGCGGTAGCGGCCGTCTTCGTCGACGGTGACGGTGCGCGAGGCGCCCGAGCCGAGGTTCTGGATCTGGATGGTCTGCGAGGCGGCGGCGCTGCCGTAGATGTCGCCGACGGTGCTCTGCGCATACGCGGTGCCGGCCAGCAGGCAGGCGCCAAGTGCCGAGACGAGCGCGGTGCGCTTGAACACGCGAGAGCGCGCGAACAGGGTGGTGCTTGTCATGAGTCAAAGTCTCCCTGGCCCTGCTTTGTGGCAAGGCTGAACAGCTTGTAGTAGCGCCGCTAGCGGCACTCGTTTGTGGGGGTAAAGAGGGTCTGGGGTGTGGGGACACCCACGTCGCGCCAACCCGATAGCGTGAAGCGACGTAACGCGAACATAACGCGAGCTTCATGCTACTGCAAGAGTTTGAGACCGATTCCTATCCAGGCTTTCGGAATGGCGCTGGATCGTGCGAAGTAGGGAATATCCTGCGTGTGGCTTGTTGCCGCACCGGCACGGTGCTCAGAACTTCTGCTGGTAACCCAGGTAGAAGTAGCGGTCGATGTCGAACGCGGGGTTGTAGGGCGGGCTGCCGCCGCCGGCACTGGACACGTTGTAGTAGAACGGCCCCTTGCGGCCGAACACGTTGTTCACGCCCAGCCGGACATTGCCATTCCACGGCGCTTGCCAGCGAAGCTGGAGGTCGTGGAACGCGACGCCGCCTTTTCGACTGACGCCGGTGACGCCGGTCAATGCGTTGAGTTCGCCGGGACGGTTGCATTCCACGTCCGCCGACCAGCACGAATCCTTCAGCCCGGAGAAATACCGCGTCGTCCATGTGGCGCCGAAACGACGCCACGACCAGTCGAGCGAAAGGTTCGAACGCACGCGGTAAAGACCCTGCGCGCCGCTCATGTAACCGGCCAGGTGGCGCGGCGCGGCGCCTGGGCTACTGACCTGCGTGTAATCCTTCAGGTAAGTGCTGTCCGAGAGCAGCGTGAACTCGCCGTAGCGGGTTTCCGGGAATCGATAGTGCAAGCCGAGATCGTAGCCTTCGGTGCGCAGCGTACCGAGGTTGGCGAGGCTTTCGTCGAGCGTGGCGATGTGGCCGTCGGCGGCTCGCGCGAAGCGGCCGCACCAGGTGGGATCGTTGCGCACGTAGCAGAAATCGAGGATGTCGCCCGCGAGGATGGGCGTGATGACATCGCTGATGTCGATCTTGTAGTAGTCGAGCGTTATGTCGAGCCCGTCGAGATAACCCGGGCTGTAGACAAGGCCGGCCGTACGCGTGATCGACGATTCCGGTTTCAGCGCCGGGTTGGCGCCGGTGCGGAAGGCCGTCGGGCTCTGTCCGCCGGTCGCCGAACCGATCTGCGCGCCGGACTGGTCGATCTGCCGGTAGTTGCCCGGCACGCCGGCCGCGCCACAGCGGGCACGCACGGCGGCGTCGGTCGCCGAGGCGCCGTAGGCGCTGTCGCAGGGGTCGAGGAAGCTCTCGAAGCTCTCGCTCGATCCGGCGTAGAGATCCGCCACGGTGGGTGCGCGGAATCCCTGGGCGTAGGTACCGCGCAACAGCAGGTCGTCGAACGGCTTCCAGCGGAAGCTGTACTTGTTGTTCGTGCGTCCGCCGAATGCGGAGTAGTGCGAATATCGGGTGGATGCGTTCACGGCGAGCTCGCGTGCCAGCGGCAGGTCGGTGAGCAGGGGAACGTCGAATTCGAGGTAGGCCTCGTTGACGATATAGCCGCCGTCGGTGGGGTCGCTCGCGAGTTGCGTGGTCAGGCCGGCGGAATCCGCGGGATCGGGCGTATAGCGGCCATTCTCGCGACGATGTTCCACGCCTCCGGCGGCACGCAGCGTGCCGGCGGGCAGGTCGAACAGGCCACCGGTGAGATTGGCGACCAGGTCGTTGGTCCGGGTGACCTGGCGGGCCGTGGTGGTGGAGGCCACGTAGTTCCACACCGCGTCGGGAGTACCGCCCGGGCCGGCGAGGATGTTCCACGGCACGCAGCCCGCGGCACGATCGGCGGCGTCGGCACAGACGGTCTGGCCGTCGATCGTGGCGGTAGGCCCCAGTGCCTTGCGCGCGTTCACCAGGTCGATATTGCCGCTGGTGGTCCGGCTGGCGCGTGTCTCGGAATAGGCGTAGGTGACGTCCCAGTTCCAGGTGTGGGCGATCCACTGGAACGTTCCCTCCGCGCCGGCGTCCGCATGCAGGGTCTTGCTCTTGGCCCAGATCATGCGCGGGAGCTCGGTGGTACGCCGGAAGAACGATGTGGCATAGCCGGGGAAGGGGTTGTACGCGTTCGCCGGATCGATGAACAACCCTTGCTGCCGCCCCGCGCCGCTCTCCAGCGGGTAGCCGGCGGCCTGGCTGCGCGTATCGCGCACGCCATAGCTGGTCATCCCGCGCAGGACGATATCGTCGGTGAGGTTATAGCGGCCCGTGCCGAACAGGTTGCGCAACTTGCTCCCGGCGCGGAATGTCATGTCCTGGGCGGTGGAGTACTTGTCCACGTTGCTGGCGACATCGTACGGATGGTAGTTGGCGAAGTTCGCCGTGTCGCCCACCACGCCGCCGGCATGGTCGATGACGTAGCGATCGGCCGGAGCACGTGGATCGACCACGCCACCGTAGGGCCCCATGCCGAAACCGTCGTCCGCATGCCGCGGGCCGTAGGCGCTACGGGTGGTTGACCGCTCGCCGTCGCGCAGGGCATCGCCGTCCTCGTAGCTCGCGCCGAGGATGATGGATGCGCGTTCGTTGCTCCTGCCCCAGGTGAACGTGCCGTTTTTCTGCGCCCCGTCGCCCCGGCCGTTCACGCCGTAGAAGAGATCGGCGGAAGCGCCTTCGAACCGGTCGGTGGTGATGATGTTCACCACGCCCCCGATGGCGTCCGATCCGTAGATGGACGACGCGCCATCCTTCAGCACTTCGATGCGCTCGACGATCGAGACGGGAATGGTAGAGAGATCGGTCAGGCCACCCAGGCTGGCGGTCCAGCGGCGCCCGTTCACCAGGACCAGCGTGCGCACCGCGCCCAGGTTGCGCAGGTTGGCATAACGGCCGCCGGCGTCATTGTTGGAGGACAGCGTATCCTGCGGCGTGAGCTCCGGCATGGAGGCGGACGGCATGCGCGCGACGATGTCGCCCAGGCTGGTGAGGCCCGTGGCACGGATGGCCTGGCGGTCCATGGTGAACACGGGCTGGGCCGTCTCCACGTCGGTCCCGCGAATGCGCGAGCCGGTGATCGTGACATTGACCGGGGCCAGCGTCTCGGCGGACGAGGCCGCCGTTTGCTGCGCCCGGGCGGAGGCGAGGGGCAGGGCAGCCAGGAGTGAGGTCGCGAGCACCATGCGTCGCAGCGCGACATGGCGCCGGTGCTCCGAGCTGACGTACATACCCCGTAACCTCCCAAGCCCCGCCATACCCCGTCCGGGCGCGACGATCACGCGACCATAACGCCTGGAGTATGGCGGGCGCAACCGCCGGGCCCATCGGGATGGGCCCGATCGTCTAGGGCGCGGCCGGTGCCGCCGGTGCTTGTCCGCCGCCGATGTTCTTCTCGAGGAACGCCTGCAGGCGGTTGTAGAACTCCTCGATATTCTCCGGCTTCACGAAGCCATGCCGTTCGTCGGGCTTGGTCAGCGTTTCATAGGGTTTGTGCGCGGCATCGAGTGCGGCGCGCATCGCCTTGAACTGGGCGAAGGGCGCGCGCTCGTCGTCCTCGCCGTGGACCAGGAAGACGGGAACGCCGATCTTGTCGGCGAGGTGCGTGGGCGAGTTCGCCGCGAGGTCCGCCTGGTCCTTGCCGATCACCGTGGTGAGGTAGCTTCGGCCGGACTTCCTGTCCTTGATGTCGCCCTTGTTGTACATCATGTCGAGGTCGTAGATGCCGTCGTAACCCACCGCGCACTTGAACATGCCCGGCGCGCGCACCGTGGTCATCATCGCCGCGTAGCCGCCGAAGCTGGCGCCGAAGACGCAGACGCGGGCGGGATCGGCGAAATTCTCGGCGATCGCCCATTTCACGCCGTCGATGAGGTCCTCCTGGACGCGCGTGCCCCACTTCAGGTAGCCGGCCTGCTCGAACGTGCTGCCGCGCCCGCCCGAACCACGGTAGTTCACCTGCAACACGAGGTAACCACGGTTGGCCAGGAACTGTGCATCCCTGTCGAAGAACCAGTCGTCGGAAACACCGTGCGGACCGCCGTGGGGAAGGAGCACCATCGGCAGGTTGGCCTCGCTCCTGCCCTTGGGGAAGGTGAGGATGGCTTCCAGTTCCATGCCGTCGCTGGCCTTGAAACGCACGGGCCGGCGTTCAGCCATCTGCTTGGGGTCGATCCAGGGTTGCGCGTCGAACAGTTTGCTCACCTTGTAGGTCTTGGTATCGATGAGCATGTAGCGTCCCGGTTCGCGATCGCTCGCCACCTTGAACATCAGCAGGCCGCCGTCTTCGCTGAAGTCGACGAAGCTGAGGAAATTGCCGGGGAATTTCTGCGACAAGGCCATGTGCAGTTTCGAGATCGGCGCCTGCGGATCGATGTACGTGGCCTGAGGGATGCCGGTGGTCGTGACGGTGCCGAACGGGCGCAGGGGTGCCGGGGTCCACAGGCCGGAAGAAGCGACCTCGCTGAAGTCGTCCTTGCGGATCACACGGACGTTGCCACCATCCTCGTCCTGCTCGACGAACTCGCCGCCCTTGCCGCCCGGGCTGAAGACCGCGTAGACGCGGTTGCCGTTTCCGGCGACCGTCGCGACCGGGGTGAAGTTCTGGCGTTCTTCGCTGGCCGGCAATTTGGTCCAGCCACCGCCGTCGCGGTGGAACACCACCCACTTGAAATCGTCGTCGGTACCGAAGGCGAAGCGGGGCGTCCCGTCGGGCGCGATCATGAAGCTCATGCGGCCGATGCCGATGTCGGCCATCTGCTTGCGCGCGCTCGTCTTGGCGTCGACGTCGTAGAGGGTGCTGCGGTCCTGGTCGGCCCACGCGGTCGCGCGCATGTAGAAGTGGCCGTTGCTCTGCACGGGAGCCCCTTCGATCGTGCCCCAGCCGCGGTCGAGCGCGCGAGTGGCGGCGCGCTTGCCGTAGGCCTCGAAGCCATAGAGATAATCGGGATTCTTGCCGTCGACGTCGATCGCCATGAGCTCGCCGGTGTACGACGCGGCGCCGATCGAACCGTCGACCTTGCCGCGCGCCACCACGAGGCGGGTGGGGCTGGTCCAGATCATGTCGGCCGGCATCTCGTACGGTGGCATGCGGATCAGGGTGGCGGGCTTGCTCATGTCGCCCACGCGGTAGATCGCCAGGCCGTGGTTCTTGCCGTCGGGATCGTGGTAGGCGAGCGAGACGTATTGCCCGTCCGGGGACAGGCGCGGACTGGTCAGCGGCATGCGCCGGGCGAAGTCGCTGACCGGAACGAGGTCGGCGGCCATGGTGGTGGCCGAAGCAAGACAAAGCGCGGCCACGATGGGCCGCACGAAGCGGTACGTCATGAATTTCCCCCTGGTTCGATGGATCCGTATCGTGTCGTCCCCCCGGACGACCTCCGATGGCCGATATAGCCGATCGGTGGTTCGACGGCAAGCCGACCTTCGGCCGTGGCGGGGCGTTACACTGGGCGCCTGCTTTCGATCCGGGCACTCCATGGCCACTCCGTTCGTCGTCAACATTGAATCCGTCGCCTTCTCCCTGGGCCCGATCAAGGTCCACTGGTACGGCCTGATGTACCTGGGCGGGTTCCTCGGCGGATGGGCGCTGGGTGAATACCGCCGCCGCCAGGGCCGCCTGCCGGTGAACGCCGACCGCTTCGGCGACCTCATGTTCTACGCGATGATGGGCGTGGTGATCGGTGGCCGGGTCGGCTACATGCTGTTCTACACGGCGATCGACTGGATCTGGACCGATCCGCTGGCGATCTTCCGCATCTGGGACGGCGGCATGTCCTTCCACGGTGGCTTGCTCGGCGTCCTGGTGGCCGGCTTGTGGTGGTCGCGACGCAACGGCGTGAAGTTCTTCGACACCGTGGACTTCGTGGCACCGCTGGTGCCGGTCGGCCTCGGGCTCGGCCGCCTGGGCAACTTCATCAACGGCGAACTCTGGGGCAAGCCGACCGACCTGCCGATCGGCATGATCTTCCCGCACGCGCCCGACGCGTTGCCCCGGCATCCGAATCCGCTCTACGAGTTCGCGCTCGAAGGCGTGGTGATGTTCACCGTGCTGTGGCTGTTCTCGATGAAGCCGCGTCCGCGCTACGCGGTATCGGGCCTGTTCGGGCTGCTGTACGGCTGCTTCCGCTTCGCCGTGGAATTCGTCCGCGTGCCCGACGCCCAGCTGGGCTACATCGCCTTCGGCTGGCTCACGATGGGCCAGATCCTGTCGTTGCCACTGATCGCCGTGGGCATCTTCCTGTTGCTGCTCTCGCGCCGCGCGCCATACGCGCCCGTCGCGGTCACGCCCGTCAACGCCAGCTGATATCGTCCTCGTCATGCAGCCCTATCTCGATCTCCTTCGTCACGTCCTCGAGCACGGCGCTGGGAAATCCGACCGCACCGGCACCGGCACGCGCAGCGTATTCGGCTGGCAGATGCGCTTCGACCTCTCGAAGGGCTTTCCGCTGGTCACCACCAAGAAGTTGCATCTGAAATCGATCGTCCACGAACTGATCTGGTTCCTGCGGGGCGATACCAATACGGCTTACCTGAAAGAGCACGGCGTCAGCATCTGGGACGAATGGGCCGACGCAAACGGCGACCTCGGCCCCGTCTATGGGGCCCAATGGCGCGCATGGCCCACCGCCGACGGCAAGACCGTCGACCAGATCGCCTGGTTGGTGGACGAGATCAAGCGCAATCCGGATTCCCGTCGCCTGATCGTCTCGGCATGGAACGTCGGCGAGTTGCCGAAGATGGCGCTGATGCCGTGCCATACGATGTTCCAGTTCTACGTCGCGAACGGGAAGCTGTCGTGTCAGCTGTACCAGCGTTCGGGCGACATCTTCCTCGGCGTCCCGTTCAACATCGCCAGCTATGCCTTGCTGACGCACATGGTCGCGCAGGTGACAGGCCTGGAACCGGGGGATTTCATACACACCCTGGGCGATGCGCACCTTTACTCGAACCACGTCGAGCAAGCGACGAAGCAGCTCACGCGCGAACCGCGGTCCTTGCCGAAACTGATGCTGAACCCCGACGTGCGTTCCCTCTTCGACTTCCGTTTCGAAGATATCGCGATCGCCGGCTACGACCCGCACCCGGCGATCAAGGCGCCCGTGGCGGTGTAAGTCAAACGGCTGTTAGTTCCACCTCAACCCGCAGAGGACTACTATCCGCTGCGCATGGGCCGCAGGCCCGACCGTTTCCGCCCTTGACCCGCGAAGGAAGTTTCATGGCCGTTCACCTGGTTGCCGCGCTCGATGAAAACTTTGCCATCGGCAAACAGGGAGGACTTCCCTGGCACCTTCCCGACGACCTGAAGTACTTCAAGCGCCTGACGATGGACAAGTCGGTACTGATGGGGCGCAAGACCGCCGAGTCGATCGGCCGGGCGCTGCCGGGCCGGGTGAACTACGTGCTCTCGCGCAAGGGCGTGGCGCCTTTCCCGGGACAGATCACGGTGCGCTCGGTGACCGAGGCCCAGGCCAGCTGCGGCCACACCGGCCTCATGGTGATCGGTGGCGGCGAAGTGTTCCGCGAGGCGCTGCCGTATGCGCGTAGCCTTTACCTCACGTGGGTCTACGCAGCCGTGGACGGCGCGGACGTCTTCTTTCCCGGGATCGATTTCAAGGAATGGACCGAGGTGTCGCGCGTGCACCACGCGGCCGACAAGGAACACTCGCATCCGTTCGACATGGTCGAATACGTCCGGAACGTTTGATGCAAGTCGTCGCCGGCGTCCTCGTCGACGACCGCGGACGGGTCCTCATCGCCCAGCGGCCCCCGGGCAAGCACCTGGCGGGCCTGTGGGAGTTTCCCGGCGGGAAACTCGAGCCGGGCGAGAGCGCCGGGGCGGCGCTGGAGCGCGAACTCGACGAAGAACTGGGTATCGCCGTCGACCCGCATTCGTTCGAAGCGCTGATCCGCGTGCCGTGGAACTACGGCGCGCGCGAGATGGTGTTGGAAGCAATGGTGGTCCGAGCCTGGAACGGGGAACCGAAGGCGCTGGATGCGGCGGCTATCGCGTGGCACGAGCCCTGGGCGATCGATCCGGCCATCCTTGCGCCCGCCGACCGGCCGATCCTGGCGGCGGCGCGCTTGCCGGGGCATTACCCGATCACACCGGCCCTGGCGACGCCGGACGAGGCCGTCGACGGGTTGCTCGCCGCCCTGGATCGCGGCGAGCGGCTCTTGCAGCTGCGTCTTCCCGCACAGCCTGTCGAGGTCGTGCGTGCGGTGGCGTCGCGCGTGCTGCCCCATGTGCGGCGTTTCGGGGCACATCTGTTGCTCAACCGCGATATCGAAGGCGCCCTATCGTTGGGCGCTGGCGCGGGGGTGCACCTGGGCGCGTCGCAACTGCGCGACCTGACGGAGCGGCCACTCCCACCGGCCTGCATCGTCGGCGCCTCTTGCCACGATGCGACAGAACTTGCGCTCGCTTCGCGACTTGGCTGCGATTTCGCGACCCTGTCGCCTGTCCTGCCGACGGCAAGCCATCCCGATGCCGAGCCGCTGGGGTGGCCACGTTTCGCGCAACTCGCCGAGGCGGCTTCGCTCCCGGTCTATGCGTTGGGCGGGCTCGGGCCCGAGGACATGGCCGAGGCGCGGATGCATGCCGGGCAGGGCGTATCGGGGATTCGAAGGTTTTTCTGAGGTTTTTTTGGGGAAGCCGGAGGGGCCCGGCTCGGCTTCGCCATCGCTTTTTTTGCGTGTCGAGGCAGGGGGAGGCGTCGGGTGCCATTCTCGTTCGCTAAGTCCTCGTCCGGCCTACGCCTCCCTGCGGAATCGCTCTGAGAACGGTACCCGACGCCTCCCCTCCAAACGACGCGGCGGGTTGGTTGACGAGCAGCGCGAGGGCGCTCGGCCGCACGGCTTTTTCGGTGGGAGCCGACCCTGTCGGCGATGGGTGCTTGCGAAAACCTGTCACACCGCGCAATGCCGAGGGCGTATCGCGTAGGCGAAAGGCGTCGAGGCAAGAGTCCCCCAGGCTTTTCACAACACTCCCCGTCACGAGCCGGAGGGGAGTCGTCGGGCGTCGCCCTGGGAGCGATTCCGCAGGGAGGCGTAGGCCGGACGAGGACTTAGCGACCAGGGTGACGCCCGACGGCTCCCCTGCCTCGAGGCAAATCAAAACACGATGGCGAAGCCGAGCCTGATGTCGCAAGCCACCCTCGGAAAAATGCGTGACGACTCTTTTCCAAGGTTTCAGCGCCGATGTTTCTACTTGGACTTCAGCCGGGCCACCAGCGCCTGCAGGACGCCCTGGGTTTCATCGCCGAAGAAGTCGTCGATGAAACCCGGATCGAGCAGGTTCGTCGTGTCGCCCCATACCGCGACGAGGTCGGCGCGGGCAATGGCCCGCGTGCGCAGCATGGCCTTCGGCGGCAGCTTGAGCAGGTCGGCCAGCCAGTTCACGGCGCGCGTGACCACCTGTTCGACCGTGGCCAGTTCATCGACCAACCCGATCGCGTGGGCCTGTTCGGCGTCGACCATCGCACCGGCCACCAGCAAGCGCTCGGCGCGGTACGCGCCGACGACGCGGCGCATCGCGAACTGTATGGGTTCCGGAACCGACAGCCCCACCTGCACCTCGTTGAGACCGATCTTGTACGGACCGTGCGCCATCACGCGGTAATCGCAGAACAGCGAAACCACCGCACCGCCCGCCGGGCTGTGACCGGTGATGGCGGCCACCGTCGGAACGCGTGAGGCCGCGATGGCCCCGCACAGACCGAAGAACTCGTCCCAGAATTCGCCCACCCCGGCACGGTCCCTCTGGAGTAGGGCGGGGACGTCCACGCCGGCGGAAAACATGCCTTGCGCGCCCGATAGCACGATGCCGCGCGCGCCGTTGGAAGGAGCCTCGGCGATCGCGTCGCGCAGCGCCCGGACCAGGGCGATGTCGAGCGCGTTGACCGGCGCGCGGGCCATGCGTATCTCGTGGATGTCGCCGTCGTGCAGGAGGATGTCGAGCATGTCGTTGTCCGTGGTGTGGATGGGGCGACCGGGCCGGGCCTACTTGGGCAGGTCGGCGTCGGTCCAGGTGTAGCGCACCGCGTAGTCGAGATCCGCGCTGCCGTTGGCCGGCACCTCGACCTTGAACTCCAGCAGTTCCGGCGAGACCTTCGACGGTTTCACGGAGGAAGAGGTCACCGTCCATGCGCGCCAGCGACCGGGATGTTCGCGCACGACGATGGTACGGGCGGTGTCGCCGGCATTGGTGAGATGGATACGCATGCCTTCGTCGATGCGGTGCGCGGCGGCATCGGCGGTGAAGGCCGTCTGCTCGCGCGTCGCGCCGAGGTCGAAGGCGTTGCCGAGCGATACGGTCGTGTCCTTGTTCTTCGGCGTGTCGTCCAGGCGTCCCTCGCCGAGGAGCTCGGCGTTACCGTCGCGGTCGGTGGTGAGCACGCGTACGTAACCGGCAGGAAGGGCGTCGAATGCCTTGAAGCGCAGGTTCGAGACGACCGGCACGCCGTTCGTCGGGAGGCCGATGTCACGCTCCATGCGCGGCTGCGGCGGCTGATAGGCCATGCCGGTGTCGTAGACGGCTTCGCGCTGGCAATCCAGCATCCTGCTGTCGTACAGCGGCGTTTGCGTGACGCTGCCGTCGGGCAGGTCGACCGCCGTGGGCAAGGTGTAGGTGCGCAAGTCGCCCAGCGTGGCCTGGTGGGGTTCCGCCGATGCCATGTCCATGGCCGCCATGGGTGCCGGTGCGCGGGCCATGAACATCTTTTCCTGCCTCGGCGGTGCCTTCGCGCGGCGTGCGTCGCCCGCGACGAGTTTCAGGGACACGTCCTTCCAGTCGCGCCCGCTGCGGTTGGCGATGCTGGCGGCGGCGTCGAAGGCCATGCGGCACGTGTTGCCCGGGGCGAGCGTGGCGACGTAGGCGCCGCGCCAGCCGAGCCCGGAGGTAGGATAGTCGAGTTGCGCGGTGGTCGATCCTGCCGAGCCGCCGTTGACGCGCACCTGCAGGGTCGAGCCACGGGCGAAGTCCGTGGCATCCGCCGCACGCAGGGCGGCGTATTGACGGATCAGGCTGGCCTGGCCGTTCGCCTCGCGTACGACAAGCGCGTCGCCGCCGCGGACCAGCGTGCCGGTGGCGATCGGCTGGCCACTCTCGCCGATCACGCTGACGTTGTGGCCCACGAGTCCGGCCACGGCTCCATCGAAGCCCTGTCCGAGCAAAAGGCGTTGGGAGACGACGCGCGTGTTCTTGCCGGGAAAGCGCAGCGACATGGCTTCGCTGTCCAGAGCGGCGGGGAGGCCGTCGATGGAAAGGTCTTGCACGCCGCCTTTCAAGTCGAACGCGCGGCGCTCGTGGACGACGGCGTAGCCATCGCCGGACACGGCATCCCCGCCGGTGGAAAAGAGTTGATCGCCATCGGCGCGGTAGAGCGTGAGCGCGGTACGCTCATTGGCGGCAAGGGCGGGCAGGGCGACGGCGCAGGCGATCGCGAGTACGAGGGAACGGCGCAACATGATTCACTCTCTCCGTGGGTGACCCTGACGGATCATACCGGTCGGATCTGAATCCGCGCGATCTTGCGACGTGCGGCAGGCCTCACTTTGGAGGCCTGCCTGCTCGAGTCAGGCGTTCTCGGCTTCCGCCACCGCATCGCGGATCACCTGCGGTACCTCGACCGGACGACCGTTCCTCGGGTCGATCCAGACCATGGTGACGCTGCCGTCGCAATGGATCCTCGTGGCGTCGTTGGCGGCCACGATGCGGTGGCCGATGGTCATGGAGCTCGTGCCGATGCGATTGACGAAAAGCTCGATCTGGATGTCCGCCGGGTATTCGATGGGCATGCGGTAGTTCAACTCGCTACGCGCCATCACCGGTGTGCCGTCGTCGCCGTACCACTTGCCGGGCAGCTGTTCCAGCCACTTGATGCGCGCCTCCTGCAGATAGACCAGGTAGTTCGCGTTGTTGACGTGGTTGTAGGCGTCGAGGTCCTGCCAGCGCACGTCCATCGGCGTGATGAACAGCGGAACGGGCGTGGGGGTGTTCGAGGCTTCAGTGGTCATGCAGTCCTTTTTTTCTTCGCGTCCGGGGCCGCTTTCGCGACCGGTTTCTTCGTGGCGGTCTTGCTGACCGCCTTCGTCGTCGCCTTCGTCGTCGCCTTGGCGACGGGCTTGGCCGGTTTCAGGTGGGGCAGGAGGAAGCGGCCGGTATGCGATTCCTTCGTCGCGGCCACCGTTTCCGGCGTGCCGCTGACGAGGATGCGGCCGCCGCCCGCTCCCCCTTCGGGCCCGAGATCGATCAGCCAGTCGGCTGTCTTGATGACATCGAGGTTGTGCTCGATCACGACAACGGTATTGCCGTGTTCGACGAGCTTGTGCAGCACGTCGAGCAACTGTTCGATGTCATGGAAATGCAGGCCCGTGGTGGGCTCGTCGAGAATGTAGAGCGTGCTTCCCGTGTCGCGCTTGGACAGTTCCTTGGACAGCTTCACGCGCTGCGCCTCGCCGCCGGAAAGCGTGGTGGCGCTCTGGCCAAGCTTGATGTAATCGAGGCCGACGGCGCGCAGGGTTTCCAGTTTGCGCGCGATCACCGGTACGTTCTCGAACAGCTTGAAGGCGTCTTCCACGGTCATGTCGAGCACGTCCGCGATGGTGTGGCCCTTGTAGAGCACTTCCAGCGTTTCGCGGTTGTAGCGTTTGCCGTGGCACACGTCGCAGGGCACGTATACATCGGGGAGGAAATGCATCTCCACCTTGATCATGCCGTCGCCCTCGCAGGCTTCGCAGCGGCCTCCGCGGACGTTGAAGCTGAAACGGCCCGGCGTGTAGCCGCGCTGGCGCGACTCCGGCACCTGTGCGTAGAGCTCGCGCAAGGGCGTGAACAGGCCTGTATAAGTGGCCGGATTCGAACGCGGGGTGCGTCCGATCGGTGACTGGTCGATGTCGACCACCTTGTCGAACAGTTCCAGGCCCTCGATCGACTCGTACGGTGCCGGTTGCTCGCTGGCGCCGTTGAGTTCCATTGCGGCGAGGCGATAGAAGGTGTCGTTGATCAGGGTGGACTTGCCCGAACCGGACACCCCCGTGACACAGGTGAAAGTGCCCACCGGGATGCGGACGTCGACATCCTTGAGGTTGTTGCCGGTGGCGCCCTTGAGCTCGATCCACTGGTCGTCGCGGGCCTGGCGGCGCTTGGACGGCACCTGGATGCCGCGCTCTCCGCTGAGGTACTTCGCCGTGACCGACCGGGGCGACGCCAGCACTTGCTCGAGCGTGCCCTCGGCGACGATGTGGCCGCCGTGCACGCCGGCACCCGGGCCGATGTCGAGGATATGGTCTGCGGCGCGGATGGCGTCCTCGTCGTGTTCCACCACGATCACCGTGTTGCCGAGGTCGCGCAGGCGGGTGAGGGTGCCGAGCAGGCGTTCGTTGTCGCGCTGGTGCAGTCCGATGGATGGCTCGTCCAGCACGTACATGACGCCGACGAGGCCGGCGCCGATCTGGCTGGCCAGGCGGATGCGCTGCGCCTCGCCGCCCGACAGCGAATCGGCCTGGCGGTCGAGCGTGAGGTAATTGAGGCCGACGTCGTTGAGGAAGGTGAGGCGTTCGCGAATCTCCTTCACGATCTTCACCGCGATCTCGCCGCGCCAGCCGGGCAGCTTCAGTTTCTCGAAGAAGGACAGGGCGTTGTCGATCGCCAGCGAGGTCAGCTCGGGGATCGCGCGATCGGCCACGAACACGTTGCGTGCCGACGGGTTGAGACGTTGTCCGCCACAATCCGGGCACGGATGATCGGCGATGTAGCGAGCCAGCTCCTCGCGTACCGCCGCCGACTCGGTCTCGCGGTAGCGGCGCTCCAGGTTCGGCAGGATGCCCTCGAACTTGTGCTCGCGGGTTACCTTGCCGCCGCGCTCGGTGATGTAGCGGAACGGGATGAGTTCGCGGCCGGAACCGTTCAGGACAGCGTTCTGCACCGACTTCGGCAACTCGCGCCAGGGCGTCTCCGGGTCGAAGCCATAGTGCTTCGCCAGTGAAACGATCATCTGGTAGTAGTAGGCGTTGCGGCGATCCCAGCCGCGGATGGCGCCACCGGCGAGGCTGAGTTCGGGGTGTCCGACCACGCGCGACGGATCGAAGACCTGGGTGACGCCCAGGCCATCGCAGGTCGGGCAGGCGCCGACCGGGGAGTTGAACGAGAACAGGCGCGGCTCGAGTTCCGGCAGCGAGTAGTCGCACATCGGGCACGAGAAACGCGAGGAGAACAGCTGTTCCGTCGCCTTCTTGTCGTCCATGTCGACGAGGATCACGATGCCGTCACCGAGGCGCAGGGCGGTCTCGAACGATTCGGCGAGGCGCTGCTTGATGTCTTCGCGCGGGCGGAAGCGGTCGATCACCGCCTCGATGGTGTGCTTCTGGCGCAGCGTCAGCGGCGGCACGGCGTCGAGGTCGTAGACCTCGCCGTCGACGCGCGCGCGGACGAAACCCTGGGCACGCAGCTGCTCGAAGACCTGCACGTGCTCGCCCTTGCGCTCGCGGATGACCGGCGCGAGGAGCATCCAACGCTTGTCCGGGTCCAGCGCCATGGCCGTGTCGACCATCTGACTGACGGTCTGTGCTTCCAGGGCGATGCCGTGAGTCGGGCAGCGCGGTGTACCGACGCGCGCGTAGAGCAGGCGCAGGTAGTCGTACACCTCGGTGATCGTGCCGACGGTGGAACGGGGATTGTGCGACGTGGACTTCTGCTCGATCGAGATGGCCGGCGAGAGGCCTTCGATCGTGTCCACGTCCGGCTTTTCCATCATCGAGAGGAACTGCCGCGCGTAGGCGGACAGTGACTCGACGTAGCGTCGCTGGCCTTCGGCGTAGATCGTATCGAAGGCGAGCGAGGATTTGCCGGACCCGGACAGGCCCGTGATCACGATGAGGCGATCGCGTGGGAGGTCGAGGTCGATATTCTTGAGATTGTGCGTGCGGGCGCCGCGGATGCGAATGCTGTCCATGTGCCGACGTAAATGGGGGAAGTCGCTGACTATACCAAGGGTTTTCGGCCTTCATTCCGTATCGACCTTTGACAGGTCATCACATTTGTTATGCGGGACCGGAACCCTGCCGGATGTGGGTGACCCCGATGGCCGCGCGCGGCTACCATGGCCCGGCCCCGGGGAGGGGTCGAAGCCACCCATTCGAAGAGGAAGACACGCATGCGTAAGTGGACAGGGATCGCTGCCGGCCTGGTGCTGGCAGGTTGTGCGGGCCAGGCGCTGGCGGCGCCGCCCTCCGAGCAGCAGGTGCGCCAGTTGATGGACGCCGTCGGCATGGGCCGCATGCTCAGCCAGATGAACAGCCAGATGGCGGGCGTGATGCAGAACGCGTTGCCCTGCGTGCCGGCCAGCTACTGGCAGGGTTTCGTGGACGCCAACGCCACCAACCAGTTGATCGGACGGATGGTGCCGGTCTACCAGAAGCATTTCAGCGCCGAGGATATCGACGGCCTGCTCAAGTTCTACCGCTCGCCCCTGGGCCAGAAGGTGATCACGCAAATGCCGGCGACGATGGCTGAAGGCATGCAGATCGGTAAGCAGTGGGGCCAGGAACGCGGCCAGCAGATGATCGCCCAGCTGCAAAGCCAGGGCACGCTGAACCAGCAGGGCCAGTGCCCGGCGGCCGGCGCGGCGGCGAAACCGGCTCCGGCGCCCGCCCCGGCGGCGCCTGCGAAGAAGAAGTAGTTCCAGCGGAGGAGGGTTCGCGGCGGGGAGTGGGTCGCGGTGGGAGGAGCCGCCTTCGGCGGCATCGCCGACAGGGTCGGCTCCCACCGGGCCAGGTCGGTTCCCGTCCCAAGCCAGGCGGTTCCCATCGAGGCCCATGCCCGGTGGGAGCCGACCCTGTCGGCGATTCCTGCTCGCCGGATCGAAGCTAAGGCCATGTTTTCAAACCAATGTCTTCTCAAGGAGCCGTCCAGGGCCCGTCCCGGCATTCCGGCCTTAACCACCTGATTGACCTTGCCTTTTAGGCCCCGCTATAATTCGCGATTCGCAACACCCGCAAGACCCTAAAAAGAACTACATAATCAGCAACAGGAAACAACCATGAGCTACGCAGTCATCAAGACCGGTGGCAAGCAGTATCGTGTGATGGCAGGCGAAATCCTGCGCGTCGAGCTGCTCCCCGCCGAAGTCGATTCCACCATCCAGTTCGACCAGGTTCTCCTGGTGGGTGAGGGTGAGTCGATCACCGTTGGCGCCCCGCTGGTCGCCGGTGCCACCGTCAGCGCGAAGGTTCGCGCCCACGGTCGCGCCGATAAGATCCGCATCGTCAAGTTCCGCCGTCGCAAGCACTACAAGCGCACGCAGGGACACCGTCAGCATTACACCGAAATCGAGATCACGGGCATCAACGCCTGAGTCGCCGGAGGATATAAGTCATGGCACATAAAAAAGGCGTAGGTTCCAGCCGTAACGGCCGCGATTCGAACCCGAAGTACCTCGGCGTGAAGATCTACGGTGGCCAGGCTGTCGAAGCCGGTAACATCATCGTTCGCCAGCGTGGCACCAAGTTCCACGCCGGCGTGGGCGTCGGCCTCGGCCGCGACCACACCTTGTTCGCGCTGGTCGACGGCACCGTGTCGTTCAAGACCCGCGGCGAAAAGGGCCGCAAGTTCGTCGACGTCGTCCAGGCGTAAGCCTCGTCCGACGCGATAGCGAAGGCCCCGCCATAGGCGGGGCTTTTCGTTTGTACGGCGGCATCACTTCTACCCAGGTCATCTTCCATGAAATTCGTCGACGAAGCGCAAATCAGGGTCTCGGCCGGTGACGGCGGCAACGGCTGCGTGAGCTTCCGTCGTGAAAAATTCATCCCGTTCGGCGGTCCCGATGGCGGCGACGGCGGCAACGGCGGCTCGGTGTGGCTGGTGGCCGACGAGGGGCTCAACACCCTCGTCGATTTCCGCCACATGCGCTCGTTCAAGGCGCCGCGCGGGCAGGGTGGCATGGGCAGCCAGATGTACGGCAAGGGCGGCGAAGACATCGAAGTCCGTGTCCCGGTCGGCACCGTGGTGACCAATGTCGACACCGACGAGGTCATCGGCGACCTCACCATGCATGGCCAGCGTCTCAAGGTGGCTCAGGGCGGTCGCGGCGGTCTCGGCAATATCCATTTCAAGAGCTCGGTGAACCGGGCGCCGCGCAAGTCCACGCCGGGTACGCCGGGCGAGGTGCGCGACCTGAAGCTCGAACTTCGCCTGCTGGCCGATGTCGGCCTGCTGGGCTTCCCCAACGCCGGCAAGAGCACCTTCATCCGTGCCGTGTCGGCGGCGACGCCGCGCGTGGCGGATTATCCGTTCACCACCTTGCACCCGAACCTGGGTGTGGTGCGCATCGGTACGGACCAGAGCTTCGTGATCGCCGATATCCCGGGAATCATCGAGGGGGCGGCCGAAGGTGCGGGCCTGGGTATCCAGTTCCTGCGCCATGTGTCGCGTACCAGCCTGTTGCTGCACGTGGTCGATATCCGGCCGATCGACGGCTCCGATCCCGTGGAGCAGGTGCGTGCCATCGAGCACGAGCTGCAGCAGTTCGACACCGAGCTGGTCGATCGCCCGCGCTGGCTGGTGATCAACAAGTCCGACGTGATCGACGACGAGGACGAACTCAAGCGCGTGGTCGACGACATCGTCGCCCGTCTGGAGTGGACGGCGCCTTGGTTCGTCGTTTCCGCCGCGGGCGAGATCGGCACGTGGGATGTGTGCCTGAAAGTTCAGCAGTTCTTCGATGCCGAGCGCGTCGCGCGCCGTGAGCGTACCGAGGCGGCCGACGATGTCCGTATGCGCGGCGACGACTGAGGGTGGGAGCCGACCCTGTCGGCGATGATACTTGCCGTAACCTGGCCCGCTGCCGCGGGATCGCCGCTGAAGCGGCTCCCACAAGGTGGGCTCCTGGAAGGCAACAAAAAAGCCGGCGTAAGCCGGCTTTTTTGCGAACGGCGATGTCGCGCAGGCTTATGCCAGGTCGCGGATCTTCGCGTTCAGGCGGCTCTTGTGGCGAGCGGCCTTGTTCTTGTGGATCAGGCCACGGGCAGCGTAGCGATCCATCACCGGCACGGCGACGGCATATGCGCTGACAGCGCCAGCCTTATCCTTGGCGTCGATCGCCTTGACGACCTTCTTCAGTGCGGAACGCACCATGGAACGCGCGCTGACGTTGCGCAGACGGCGCTGCTCCGACTGACGCGCACGCTTCTTCGCGGACTTGATGTTGGCCAAGGTAAAGCTCCAGAGTTCGGTTGGTTTTAAAAAAGACGCTCATTTTGAAGCCAAAGACGGGTTGCGTCAATAGCTTAGCCCCCGCGCGAGCGGCTCGGCGGACGGACAGGGCGGGTTGCCCCGGAAATTCCAGATGGCGGACTGTCCTCCGCCCTGGCGCCGCTGTCAAACTAGGGGTTTGTTCCAGGTATCCCCCGTACGGATGAAAACCCCCAGTCTCCTTCGCGGCATGCTCAGCTTCAGCGGCATGACCATGGTGTCCCGCGTGCTAGGCCTGGTCCGCGACATGGCGATCAACGCCTCGTTCGGCGCTAACGCGGCCACCGACGCCTTCTGGGTGGCTTTTCGCATTCCCAACTTCATGCGCCGCCTGTTCGCCGAAGGGTCGTTCTCGACGGCTTTCGTGCCCGTCTTCACGGAAGTGAAGGAGACCCGGCCACACGAGGACCTGAAGCGGTTGATGTCGCTGACCGCCGGCACGCTTGGCGGCGTCCTGCTGGTGGTCGTGGCCCTGGGCGTGATCTTCGCGCCACAAGTGACGGCCGTCTTTTCACCGGGCGCCGTCGAGACACCGGAGAAATTCGGCCTCACGGTCGACCTGCTGCGGCTGACCTTCCCCTTCCTCCTGTTCGTTTCACTCACGGCCCTGAGCGGCGGCGCGCTGAACAGCTTCCACCGGTTCGGCCTGCCGGCGCTGACGCCGGTGATCCTCAACCTCTGCATGATCGCCGGGGCGCTGTGGCTCGCGCCGAAGTTGCACACGCCGATCATGGCGATGGGCTGGGCCATCCTCGTGGCCGGCGCGCTGCAGCTGGTTTTCCAGATGCCCGCGTTGAAGCAGCTGGACCTGCTCACGCTGCCGCGCTGGGGCTGGAGCTCGCCGGATGTGCGCCGGATCATGCGGTTGATGGTGCCGACCCTATTCGGCTCGTCGGTGGCGCAGATCAACCTGCTGCTCGACACGGTGATCGCCTCGCTGCTCATCGCCGGTTCGCAAAGCTGGTTGTCGCAGGCCGACCGATTCCTGGAGTTGCCGCTGGGCGTGTTCGGCGTGGCGCTGGGGACGGTGATCCTGCCTTCGCTTTCGCGCCATCACGTAACCACCGACAAGGAAGGCTTTTCCCGCGCGCTGGACTGGGGCCTGCGCACGACGCTGCTGATCGCCGTGCCGGCGATGTTCGGCCTGATGATCCTTTCGGTGCCGCTGGTGGCCACGATCTTCCAGCATGGCCGGTTCACCGCGTTCGACACGAGGATGGCGTCCCTGTCGATCTCGGCGTTGAGTTTCGGGCTGCCGGCCTTCGCCCTGGTCAAGGTCGTGCTGCCGGCCTTCTATGCGCGCAAGGACACGAAGACCCCCGTCCGCGCCGGCGTCGCTTCGCTGGTGGCCAACATGGTCTTCAACGTGGCCTTCCTGGCTTTGCTGTTCTTCCTCTGGGCCAGCCCGGCGCAGAAGGCGGGTTCGTGGATGGAGGCGATCGCCACGATCCCGGGACTGCACATGGCCCTGGGCATGGCCAGCGCCTTGGCCAGCTATCTCAACCTGCTGCTGCTCTGGCGCTGGCTGGGCAAGGCCGGCGTGTATACGCGCCAGCCGGGCTGGGGCCGTCATCTGGTCCGCCTGGGCATCGCCTGTGCGGTGATGGTCTCCGTGCTGCTCGCCGGCCTGTATGTCTGGCCGGAATGGAGCGCGGTCGAGAAATGGGAGCGGGTATGGCGCTTGGCCGTGCTGGTCGGTGCCGGTGGCGGCGCCTACGTGGGCACGCTGTTCGCCATGGGTTTCCGCCTGCGCGACCTGCGCGCCCAGTGAGGAACCGGGCGTCGCATTGTGCGGCGCAATGGGGCGGCTATACTGGCCCGATGGCTTTTATTCCGCATCGATTCAAGGGTACCCGGGCATGACGCTGCGACTCCATCGCGACGTCGACGGCCCATGCCTCGCACCCGAAGGCAGCGTGATCGCGATCGGTGCTTTCGACGGGCTCCACCTCGGCCATCAGGCGATCCTCTCCGAGGTGCGCCAGCGGGCCGAGGCGCGGGGCCTGGCCCCCGCGGTGATCTCCTTCGAGCCCTTGCCCCGCGCCTTCTTCTCGAAGGAGCCGGTGCCGCGCCTTTCAGGGGTGCGCGAAAAGGCCGAGGGCATGACGGCCGCCGGCATCCGCGAGTTGCTCTCGTTGCGCTTCGACCAGGCCTTGACCGCGATGTCCGCCGAGGACTTCGTCCGCAAGGTGATCGTCGGCCGCATGGCCGCGCGCGAAGTGTGGGTGGGTGAGGATTTCCGCTTCGGCCACCGTCGGGGTGGGGATTTCGCCCTCCTGCAGACGATGGGCGTCGACCTGGGGTTCACCGCGCATGCGGTGCCGCCGGTACGGGTCGATGGTGAACGGGTGTCGTCGTCCCGGGTGCGCACGCTGCTGGCCGAAGGCCGCTTCGGCGAGGCCGCGCGCCTGCTGGGCCGGCCGTTCGTCATCGATGGCCATGTGGAACACGGCCAGCAGTTGGGCCGCACCCTTGGATATCCCACCGCCAACGTCCATCTCAGTGAGCGGGTGAGCCCGATCCATGGCATCTTCGCCGTTCGTATCGGCATCGGCGACGGTCCTTGCAGCTGGCCAGGCGTGGCCAGCCTGGGTTACCGGCCGACGGTGAACGAGGTACGCGAGCCGCTGCTCGAGGCCCACCTTTTCGATTTCTCCGGCGATCTCTACGGCCAGCGCATCGGCGTGGAGTTCGTGCGGAAACTGCGTGACGAAGAAAAATTCGACGGCCTCGACGCCCTGACCGCGCAAATGCGCAAGGACGAGATCGCCGCCCGGCAGGCCCTTGGGATGAACCCCATACTTGTCGATGCATGACGCACCGCGCGAATGCGCGTTGCGCCCCGAAACCCACGGTTCCCAGCGATGACCCAGGATTACAAGAACACCATCAACCTGCCGCAGACGGACTTCCCGATGCGCGGCGACCTGCCCAAGCGTGAGCCCGGCTGGCTGGCCACGTGGGAGCGCGTGGGCCGCTATGCGCAGATTCAGGCGCACACGGCGGGGCGCGACAAGGTGTTCGTGCTGCACGACGGCCCTCCCTATGCCAACGGCGTGATCCACCTCGGCCATGCGGTCAACAAGGTGCTCAAGGACGTCGTCGTCAAGTCGAAGCTGATAGCCGGTTACCGCGCCCCTTACGTGCCGGGCTGGGATTGCCATGGCCTGCCGATCGAGATCGCGATCGAGAAGAAATTCGGCAAGGCGGGCGACAAGCTCGACGCCGCCGCGTTCCGGCAGAAGTGCCGCGAGTACGCGATGGCGCAGATCGATCTCCAGCGTACTGACTTCAAGCGCCTGGGTGTCCTCGGCGATTGGGAAAAGCCGTATCGCACGCTGGATTTCACCTACGAGGCCGACATGATCCGTGCGCTGGCACGCATCGTCGCCAACGGCCACGTCGTGCGTGGCGCCAAGCCGGTGTACTGGTGCTTCGATTGCGGTTCGGCGCTGGCCGAGGCCGAGATCGAATACGCCGACAAGACCTCGCCGGCGGTGGACGTCGCCTATGCCGCGGTCGATCCCGTGTCCTTCGGTGCGTTGTTCGGCATCGCCACGGGTGACGCGAACATCGCCGTTCCCATCTGGACGACCACGCCCTGGACGCTGCCTTCCAGCCAGGCCGTGTCGCTGGGTGGCGAGATCGAATACGCCCTCGTCGAGGGGCCTTCGCATGGCGGTAAGCCGCTGCTGCTGGTGATCGCCTCGGCGCTGGCCGAAAAGGCACTGGCCCGCTATGGCGTGGACACGGTGAATGTGCTCGCCCGCGTGCAGGGCGCGGTACTGGAAAATCAGCCGCTGCGTCATCCGTTCTACGACAAGCACGTGCCGGTGATCCTTGGCGACCACGTGTCCGACGAGGACGGCACCGGTGCCGTGCATACCGCGCCCGACCACGGCGCGGAAGATTTCGTCGTCGGCCAGAACTACGGCATCGGCACGCTCAACTACGTCGACGGCCGCGGTGTCTATCGGGCTGACCTGCCCTTGGCGGGGGATGTCTCCTTCGCCGGCGTGCACATCTGGAAGGCGAACGACCAGATCGTCGACCTGCTACGCGATCGCGGGGTGTTGCTCGCTTCGGCGAAGCTCACGCACAGCTACCCCCATTGCTGGCGGCACAAGACGCCGGTGATCTTCCGCGCCACGCCGCAGTGGTTCATCGGCATGGAGCAGGCCGACCTGCGCCGCACCGCTCTCACGTCGATCAAGGCCGTGCGCTGGGTGCCCGGGTGGGGCGAAGAGCGCATCGCGGGCATGGTCGAGGGCCGTCCGGACTGGTGCATCTCGCGCCAGCGCACCTGGGGCGTGCCGATCACGCTGTTCGTCGACAAGAACACGCACGACCCACACCCGGATTCCGTCCAGTTGATGGAGAAGGTGGCGCGGAAGGTCGCGCTGGAAGGCATCGACAGCTGGTTCTCGCTCGACCCGCGCGAACTGCTCGGTGACGAAGCGGACACGTACGAAAAAGTGACCGACGTCCTCGATGTCTGGTTCGATTCCGGCGTCAGCCATTTCGCCGTGGTGGGCGCGCGCCCGGAACTGCAGGCTGGCGACGCCAGCGAGTACAAGGTGATGTACCTGGAAGGCTCCGACCAGCACCGCGGCTGGTTCCAGTCTTCGTTGCTCACCTCGGCGGCGATCCACGGCCGCGCGCCTTACGACCACGTGTTGACCCACGGCTTCACGGTGGATGCGCAGGGTCGCAAGATGTCCAAGTCGCTGGGTAACGGCATCGAGCCGCAGGACATCATGAAGACTCTGGGCGCGGACATCCTGCGCCTGTGGATCTGCTCGACCGACTACCGCAACGAGATGTCGCTTTCGGACGAGATACTGAAGCGCGTGGCGGACACCTATCGACGCATTCGCAATACCGCGCGCTTCCTGCTCGGCAACCTCGATGGCTTCGATCCGGACAAGCACCTGCTCGCCACCGACGCCTGCCTCGATCTCGATCGGTGGGCGGTGCGCCAGGCGGCGGACACGCAGGCGGCGATCGTTGCCGCATACGAGCGATACGACTTCCCCGAGATCGTGCAGCGCGTGCAGAACTTCTGCACCAACGAACTCGGCGCGTTGTACCTCGACATCACCAAGGACCGCCTCTACACGATGCCGACGGACAGCCGCGGCCGGCGCAGCGCGCAGAGCGCGATGTACCGGATTCTCGAGGCCATGACCCGCTGGCTGGCACCGATCGTCAGCTTCACCGCCGAGGAAATCTGGGCGCACATGCCAGGCTCACGCGGCGAGTCGGTGCTGTTCGAGACCTTCTACGAAGGGCTCGACGACGTGCACCAGGACGCCGACGCGCGTGGCTGGTGGTCGACCTTGCTGGCGATCCGTGAGACGGCGTCGCGCGTGTTGGAAGGGATGCGCAAGGACGGCCAGATCGGTGCCTCGCTCGACGCCACGCTGACGATCCATGCCGACATCGCCACCCAGGCGGCGCTGGCTGAATCGGCGTCCGAGCTCCGGTTTTTCTTCATCACCTCGGAAGTGACGCTCGCGCCGCTGGAAGGCCGTCCGGCGTCGGCCGAGCGGGTGGATCTGGGTGGAGCCGAGGTGTATGTCTCGGCCGCGGTCAGCGACGCGGTCAAGTGCATCCGTTGCTGGCACCATCGTCCCGATGTCGGCGTCGATCCGGCCCATCCGGAGATCTGTGGCCGCTGCGTGGAGAACGTGACGGGGCAGGGCGAGGACCGCCGCTGGTTCTGACCGGCGGCTTCGCCACATCAACCCCTGACACCTATGGCCCCTGACGCATGACCGTACGTCCCAAACCCAACGCGCTGTCCTGGCTCTGGCTCGCCGCCGTGATGATCGTGTTCGACCAGCTGACCAAGTGGTGGGCGCTCACTGCCCTGCAGCCGGCCGAGACACCGCATCCGGTGATTCCGGGCGTCCTCAACTGGACGCTCACTTTCAATACCGGCGCCGCGTTCAGCTTCCTGGCCGATAGCGCCGGCTGGCAGCGCTGGTTCTTCGTCCTGCTGGCGGCCGTCATCAGCGGTACCCTGGGCGTGTGGCTCTCGCGTACCCCGCGCCACGACTGGCGTACCGCCGCGCCCCTGGCCTTGATCGTGGGCGGTGCGCTGGGCAATGTGATCGATCGCGTCCACGCGGCCAAGGTCACCGACTTCATCCAGGTCTACCTGGGCAGCTATCCGTTTCCGGTCTTCAACGTGGCCGATTCCGCCATCAGCGTGGGGGCCGCGGCCCTGATCGTGTTCAGCCTGTTCAGCGGCTCACCCAAGCCCGCCGTGCGATAATGCGCGGGTTCCGGCGCCCCCAAGGCGCCCAAAGCCCATAGCCACGGCCCCACGGCCACGAGGTCCCCCTTGGACATCCTCCTCGCCAATCCCCGCGGTTTTTGTGCCGGCGTCGATCGCGCCATCGCCATCGTCGAGCGCGCGCTCGAATCCTACGGCGCGCCCATCTACGTGCGTCACGAGGTGGTGCACAACCGTTACGTCGTGGAGCGCCTGCGCGCCGACGGTGCGGTCTTCGTCGACGAACTCGACGAAGTGCCCGATGGCTCCACCGTGATCTTCAGCGCCCACGGCGTGCCGAAGGCCGTGCGAGAGGAAGCCGACCGCCGCCACCTGAACGTGTTCGACGCCACCTGTCCGCTGGTGACCAAGGTGCACATGGAAGTCGCGCGCCTGGGCCGCGCAGGCCATGACGTCGTCCTCATCGGTCACGCCGGGCATCCTGAGGTCCAGGGCACGATGGGGCAGTGGAACCGGGTCAACGCCGGCCATATCTACCTCGTCGAGTCGGTCGAGGATGTCGCCGAACTGGTGCCCTCGCAGCCTGACAAGCTCGCCTTCGTCACCCAGACGACTCTCTCGGTGGACGACACCATCGCGATCATCGGCGCTCTGCGCGCGAAGTTCCCGAGCATCGAGGGCCCGCGCAAGGACGATATCTGCTATGCGACGCAGAACCGGCAGGATGCCGTGCGCCGCCTTGCCGACGCGGTCGACCTCGTCCTCGTGGTGGGCTCGGTCAACAGCTCCAATTCGAATCGCCTGAAGGAACTGGCCGAGAAACAGGGCGTCACCTCGTACCTGATCGACGGCGCCGAACATATTCAGCGCGGCTGGCTGGAAGGCAAGACCCGCGTCGGCGTCACCGCGGGTGCCTCGGCACCGGAAAAGCTCGTCCAGGAAGTGATCGCCCGCCTGCAATCCTGGGGCTCGGGCAGCGTGCGCGAACTGGATGGCGAGGCGGAAAACATCACCTTCGCCCTGCCCAAGGAGCTGCGCATGGCCGGCTGAGGCTTGCGCCGGGTGCCAAGCTTCCCTAGAATTCCGCTTCTCGCCGGAATAGCTCAGTTGGTAGAGCGCGTCATTCGTAATGATGAGGTCGTAGGTTCGATTCCTATTTCCGGCACCAGCGCCTTTCTCCCGGACTGCCGACGAGCGGTCCCGGAGGACACAAAAAAACCCGCGCCAGCGGGTTTTTTTGTGTCTGCCGTAAGAGCATCGCCGACAAAGTCGGCCCCCACAAGGTAGCTGCAAGCTGACCGGGTAGCCAAAAGCCGGTGGGAACCGACCCTGTCGGCGATTCGACAGCTACGGAGCGTGATCCGCCGCGTTGTCGTTGAACTGCTTGAAAAAGCCCGCATAGCTTCCGTTCGCCTCGGCGAAGCGCAACGGCTTCACACGCTCGACGAGGATTTCCGTGGCGTCCGGCGTGGTCTCGATCAGGCGCATCGTCTCGTCGATGAACGCATCCAGCGGCATCGCGTTCGGATCGTTCTTCTGCCGCTCTCCCATCAGTTCGGTCTGCACATAGGGCGGTACCAGTTCCAGCACCTGTACCGACGTGTCCTTCAGCTGGTAGCGCAGCGTTTCCGAATACGAATGGATCGCCGCCTTGGTCGCGCAATAGGTCGGAGCGACGGCGAAGGGAAGGAAGGCAAGGCCGGAAGACACCGTGACGATGCTCGCCTTCGGCTGCGCCAGCAGGTGATCGATCAGTGCCGCGTTGAGCCGGATCGGCCCGAGCAGGTTGGTGGTGATGGTGGCTTCGGCGGTATCCGTGGTGCCGTCGGTCAGCCGTTCCGGACGCATGATCCCCGCGTTGTGGATCACCACGTTGAGGGCTGGGAAGTCCTTGCGCAGCTGCGCGGCGAAGCGCTGGATCGCCATGGGGTCCTCGATGTCCAGCATGGCCGACTTCATGCCGGGATGGGCCTCGGTGGTCGCGTCGAGCGCGGCCTGCCGCCGCCCCGCGATGACCACCTGGTTGCCGCGCGCATGGAAGGCTTCCGCCAGGGCCCGACCGATGCCCGAGCCGCCGCCGGTGATGAGGATCGTGTTGCCTGTGATGTTCATGGGAACCTCGTCGGAGAAAGGGTAGGTGTAGGCTAGGCTTGACACGATCTTATGGAAAGTAGGAGCCAGAAAGTTCCATACTTACTCTTTGGAAACCATGAACCATCGATATGCCAGCCAAAGCCAGGAAAATCTATGACGAGACTTGCCGTGTGCTAGGCGAGCCCTACACGGACCCGGAGCTCGACGCGCTGGTGCGGGGGATCATCGAACGCGTGGCCGACCGCTGGACGATGCTCACGCTGGAGGTGCTGGCGGAACATGGCCGCCTGCGTTTTGGCCGCCTCGCCGACCTTATCGGTGGAGTCAGCCAGAAAATGCTGACCAAGACCTTGCGCCAGATGGAGGCCGATGGGCTGGTCACGCGCACGGTCTATCCGGTGGTGCCGCCGCGCGTGGAATACGAGCTCACCGAAATCGGCCTGAGCCTCGGCGCCGCCTTTTGCAGCGTATGGTTGTGGGCGGAAAAGCATCGCGCGGACATCGAGGCGGCACGTGCCGACTACGAAAAGCGTGCCACCGGCGAGGACTAGTTGCGGCGCCGGCCGGATAGGCCGAGGATGCCGCATGGACCATCCCGTTCGCCCCCTCTTTCTCACCGCCCGGTTGCGCCTGGACCGCCTCGTTCCGGCGGACGCACCGCTTCTGCATGCTTACCGTGGCGATGATGCCGTGGCCCGCTACCAGGGCTGGAAACCGGCGAACGTCGGCGATGCCGAGGCGTTCATCGCAAGGCAGGCCGTCCAGCCCTTCGCCGCTCCCGATAGCTGGTTCCAGCTCGCCATCCGGGAAAAGGACTCCACCGAACTCGTCGGCGATCTCGGCATCCATTTCCCCCCAGTCCCAGGCGGGGCGATCGAGTTGGGGGTATCGCTCCGGCCCGAACGGCAAGGCCGTGGCTACGCCCGCGAAGCCATGGCCACGGCCCTCGGCCTCGCCTTTGGCGATTGGGGCTACCGGCGTGCCGTGGCCTCGGTGGACCCGCGCAACGTCGCCAGCATCGCGCTGTTGCGTTCGCTCGGCTTTCGCCAGGAGGCCCACCATGTGGAGAGCTATTTCTTCCGCGGTGAATGGGTCGATGACGTCGTCTTCGCCCTGCTGGCGCGTGAATGGCCTCGCCAGGGTTGAGGAAAGGCCACGAGCGATGCGCTACGTCCGTGTCTACGTCATGCAGCCCCCGCAATCCGGTGCCGAATGGGCAGTACGAGTGGATGCGGAAAAACCGGTGCGCTTCGCCCAGGAGCGCGATGCGTTGTCCTATGCCCTACGCCAGGCCCGCGCGCACCACGCGGGTGGCGCCTCCGTGGAATTGCGGATCGAGGACGACCATGGGCATTGGCGCAGCATGGCGCTCTGATCGCTAGACGGACGCGAGGCGAGCCATGGTCGCCGCGCTGGGCGGTGCCAGGTGGAGCAGGGGAGCATCCGGCAGGTAGCGCCAGTCGCCCAGGCGCCGGGGCAGGCGGGCATCGGGATGATCGGCGCGAAGGGCATGGATCGCCTCTTCGGCGCTGTCGTAGCGACCGGCTTCGCGATCGCCGTGGAGCGCACGCCAACGGTGGCCGTGGCGAACGACGCGGAACGGAACATCGGCCGAGGTGAAGACATACTGCGCGAGCACGGAAGAACTCCTTTCTTAGCCCGCTCATTCTCACCGCTGCTTCGTGACCGCTGCGTTATGCCGGTGCGACGCCGGCGTGTCGGCGACACGCGCGGCGTCGTGTGGCGCGATCTACTTGGGTGCTTTCGCCGGCACGAAGGGCGAGACCGGATCGCTGGCCGGGAAGGTTTCTTCCAAGGCGTGGTCCTGGTTCTCGTCCGCGTGCGCCTTGCGGGCCTTCTTCTCGCGTTCCGATTCCGGATGCTTCGGCTGGCTGTGGTCGGGGTGTTTGACGTCCTGGCGGTCGTGGTTCATGGCGGGCCTTCCTGTGTGGGTGAGGCCGTCATGGAGCCCCCAGGGGCGTGAACGTGCGGTGCGCTTTACGTCAGGGCGTCGCGAGGGTATTCGTGATGAGGGTGGTGGCCTCGCTGCAGGAGACATCCCGCAGTTCCTGCCCGTCGCCGTTTTCCTGCCGGGCCTGGTTGATCAGCTTCCTGGCCCTCGCTTCGCCGGCATGGAACGCCGCGCTCCCCGTTCCTCCCGACGTAAGCGCATCCACTTTCTGCCGGAAGGCATCGATCTGGCCACCGGGAATTCCGCAGAGGAACTGGCCGAAACCCGCCGCTTGCCCCGCGTCGTCCAACGTGGCGCCGGGAAGGCCGGTTTCCTGGGTCTGTGCGGTTGCCCAACACGTCCATAGAAGGCTGGTGGCGATAAGAATCGCGCTGGTCGGTCGCATGACATTTCCCCGTGTGGATGGTCGGTGCCGCCCGAGGCGGCTCCGGGCTGCCATCCTAACGTGAGCCCCGGCCCTCGTCAGGCTCCGCTTGTCGGCGGCCACCTACCGCTCGTCGGGAAGCGCCTTAACAAGGCCGGGGTCCGGGATAGGCTATCGACAGGGAAATGCAGGGGAAGCCTACGTGGCCAGTATTCGTTCCCGCCGCGCGTTGCGCGGCGTGTCGTTGATCGAGGTCTTGATGGCCGTGCTGATTTTCAGCATCGGTCTCATCGGGCTCGCCGGTTTGTTGATCATCTCGACGCGGTCCAACCAGTCGGCCTTCGTCCGCACGCAGGTGACCTTCCTTGCCAACAGCATGGCCGATCGCATGCGGGCCAATCCCTACGGGCTGTGGAAAGACGATTACTCCGCGACCTATCCCTTCACGACGGGCACCATGCCCAAGTGCGACGCGACGACGCCCTGCAGTCCCGACGACATCGCGTTGCGCGACAAGCTGCTCTGGACGGCACAGTTGCAGGCATTCCTGCCTGGCCTGGGGCCGAGCTCGATCGCATGCACGAAGGCCGGCGACCTCAGTTACGACCCCACGGCGCAGATCGGCTTGCGTCCGCCCTTCGGCGGCACATGCACGATGACCATCACCTGGGCCGAACGCGGCATCGGCGGCGGCACGGATGACAACGTCGACGACGGCAACCTGCAATCGTTCACCTGGGTCTTCGAACCATGACCATGCGTACCTCTATGCGTCGCGCCATCCGCGGTGTCACCCTGATCGAGCTGATGGTCGCGATGGTGCTGGGCCTGCTGGTGTCGGCCGGCATCATCACGCTGTTCCTCTCGACCTCCAGCAGCAACCGGGTACAGACGCAGCTCGCTCGCCTGCAGGAGGACGGCCGTTTCGCCGTCGGCAAGCTCAATGACGACCTCAGCATGGCCACCGGCATGTATTGCAACAACACCGGTGGTGTCGCGACCAAGACCTCGTCCGACGTCTACCTGGATGGATTGCGCACGCCACGCGTCCTCGCCAAGAATTTCCTCGACGCGCCCGCGTTGTTCGAGAACACGACGCAATGGGGCGGCGCCTCGGGAGAATCCGGCGTCAATTATCCGGCCGCGCCGACGGCGCCGTATGCGATGCCGTCGTTCATGTTCATGCGCGGCTACAATTGCACGGGTACGGGCGCCTGCCTTCCGATTCCGGTGACGTTCCTGGGCGGCAAGCTCGACACGGCGGGAACCGCGGTCGGCAATCGCGTCGTGGGCACCGATGTCCTCACGCTGCGCTATCTCGATTCTTCCCGTGGCTGGCGCCTGGGCGACACCAACAAGGTGGTGCCCGACCTGACCGGCAACACGCTCAAGGAAATCGACCTGGCTCCGACCGCGACCGAGCCGCCGATCACGGAATTCAAGAGCGGCATGGCGCTTGTGGCCGACTGTTCCAGCGCGCAAGTGTTCGCGGTGACCGGCAGCACGACGGCCAAGCTCGTGCCCGCCGCGGCCAGCAACTTCATCACGCCGCTGGCGTTGCAGCCGCAGTCGGCTCCGCGCCTGTTCGACTTCGTGAACGACATGCAGAACGTCACGTACTACGTGCAGGTGGTCAGCGACAACGGATCGGACACCGGCGTGAAGACGGGCGCGCTGATGCGCCGGGTCAACGGCACCACCGTTTCGGTACCCGACCAGGAATTGATTCGCGGCGTGGAGCGCCTGACCTTCCGCTACGGCGTGGAAGATGCCGACGGTGCCGTGCGTTTCCTCACCGCCGACCAGGTCGATTCCCGGGTGAACAAGACGGTGACCTGTCCGCCGACGGCGAACACCCTGACGACGAGCGATCCGGGCTGCCTGTGGCGCGCGGTGAAGAGCATCGAGGTGTCGTTGCTGCTTTCGAGCCAGGTCACCATGCCGACCCTCACCACGCCGGAAACAGCCTTCCTGTATACGCCCGATAGCAGCAACGGCAATTTCGCGCCGGTCTATCCGGCGCAGTCGGGCACGGCGGGCCTCGCCATCAAGCCGTCCCAGCAAGGGTTCGACGACAAGCGTCTACGCCGTCAGTTCACCTCGCTGGTGATGCTGCGCAACTACAACCCCTGATGCGACGCGTTCCGGAGCAGACATGAAACGCTTTCCCCTTCATCGAGCATGGCGCGCACCGCGGCGGCAGGCCGGCGTCGTGCTCGTGATTGCGCTGATCTTCCTGCTGTTGATCACGATCCTCGCCATTGCCGCGTCCGGTACATCGCTGATGCAGTTGCGCCTCGCCGGCGGCCTGCGCAGCTCCCAGTTGGCCGACTTCGGTGCGGAATCCGCCCTTCGTGGTGCGGAGTGGCGCCTGTGGACGGCGAGCAATCTCGACCCCATGGCCTGCACCACGTCCGGTCCTGTTTGCTACAAGTACGATGCCACCGTGTTGAATACCGATGTGGACGCTTTCCGTAATTCGCCGGGCTGGGTGGACACGGGAAGCACGGTGTATTCCGCCGGCACGCTCACGGCGGAAAGCGCGGACAAGACCTTCAAACTGACCAAGGACCCGGTGTACATCATCGAAGACCTGGGCGTGGAACTGCCGGCCGGCGCCGGATCGCAGCACGAGTCGGGACAATCGTCGCCGGGTACCGGCAACACCAGCGTCGACAGCCATATCTACCGGATCACCGCCCGCTCGACCGGAGCGAACGACAACACGGTTCGGGTCATCGAGACCACGTTCGCGGCCAAGGCCAACTGAGAGATATCGTCATGAGCGCATCCCAACGCCTGCTTTCGGCCGCTACCGTGCTGGTCCTGACGACGCTCGGGGGCCTGCCTGGATTGGTCAGGGCAGACAGTACCAACCTCGGCAGCGTTCCGCCCGACCTCACGACATCGGTTGCGCCCAACGTCGCCGTGACCTTCGATGATTCCGGGTCGATGCAGAGTTTCTACATGGGCGACAACCGCCCGTTCGACAATAGGTCGTGGCAGGACACCGTAAATAACAACACGGGCTACTACAGACCCTGGGTCTGCGCGGGTGTGATCGACCCTCGCATCACCGACAAGACGGATCTCCGTTCGGAAGCGATGAACGGCGTCTATTTCAATCCGAACATTTCGTATACGCCGCCCGTGCGGGCCGATGGCACTTCATTTCCGAATGCCGATGCCACGCTGAAATCCGTCTGGATGAACGGCATCGATGTCAACCGTCGAATCAATAAACAAGCGACGTCTGCGGCAGCATACCGGAATAACGGTAACAGCCAGAGTGATGCGTTCGATGGCCGCCAAGCCAACTTAATGGGCGTGATCGTGACGTCCAAGAACAACACGGTCGATAACCGCTGGCGTTGCACACCCAACGCCGCCAGCCCTTTCGACGGCACCTATACCGACCCCAACGGCCTCAAACCGATTGGCGGTCCCTACTACTGGCGCCTCAAGAGCACGGCCAATATCAAGAAGTCCGACGGAACGGTCGACACCAGCGTGTTGTACAACTCCGCCAACTGGGAAGCGGTGGCCGTACCGAGCAGCAACTACCAGAATTTCGCCAATTGGTTCGCCTATTACCGCACGCGTAACATGATGACGCGTACGACCATGTCGCAGGCCTTCGCCAAGATCGGCAACTCGATCCGCATCGCCTGGCAGAACATGAAGAACACGAATTCCGGCAGTAGCACGGATCTTTCGGTGCGCTTCGGTGCGACGGCGAACTTGCAGGATATAGGCGACCTCACCTCGACGGTTCGCCAAGACTTCTTCGACTGGATTTTCCAGGTCGTCGGCGGCAACGATACGCCTGCGCGCGCCGCGACCATCCGTGCGTCGAACATTTTCCGGGCCCCGCTGACCAAGGATGATAACGATCCCTACTGGAACGGCCTTTCCGGCAACGATAGCGCCGACCTGATATGCCGAAGAAATTTCCACATGCTGGTGACGGATGGTTACTGGAACGAGACCGATCCCACGCTTCCGGCGGCAAGTGCTGACGGCGCTCCGGCCATGGATTCCACCAATACCAGCCAGGTCAACCAGACGCTGCCCGATAAGACGGCCTATTCGACCAGCGACACCGTATCGAAGATATACGGCAACGTTTCCGGTACCGTCTACACCTCGTCCATGGCGAATATCGCCTGGTATTTCTGGGCGACTGATCTCCAGCCCAAGCTTAAGGACGGGGTCAAGCCGTACTTGCCGGACCTGACGTCGTCGTCCGTGGTGGATCCGGATGCTCCCACCAAAAACGTGGATGTCTACTGGAATCCTTCCAACGACCCCGCAATCTGGCAGCACGTCTCGCAGTTCTACGTGACGCTGGGCGTTGCCGGTACTCTCGATTTTCCGAACGACCTCGCCGCGCTTAAGGCAGGCACGAAAGCCTGGCCCCGGCCGGTCAATAATTCCCCGCAAGCCATCGATGATACCTGGCACGGTGCGGTGAACAGCCGTGGCGGCTTCTTCAACGCCTCGGACCCGACCACCCTGGTCAACAGCCTGGTGAACATCATCAAGTCGGTGCTCGCCACGACGTCGAGCGCGGTTTCGGCGGCCTTGAGTTCCGGTGTAATCAGCACGGATTCGGTGACCTACGTTCCCAGCTTTTCGTCGACCGACTGGTCGGGCAAGCTCGAGGCTTATGCCGTGACATCCAGCGGTGGCCGTGGCAGCCTGCTGTGGGAAGCTGGTAAGGCACTCACCGACCGTACGACTTCACGCATCATCGTGACCAGCGCCGGCCCGGGCGAAGGGAAGGGCGTCGAGTACCTGTACGCCAACATGACGGCGGCGCAGCAGGCGATCATGAACATCGCGCAGCCTGATCCGGATCCCACCAAAGTGATCAGTGACACCAATGGCGAGAAGCGCGTCAACTGGGTCCGCGGTGTCCGCACCGATGAAGGCACGCTGCTGCGCACTCGCACCTCGTTGCTGGGCGCGATCGTCAACGCGCAGCCTGTGTACGTAAGCTATCCCTCGAGCGGATATCGCGACTTCTTCCCCCCCATCGATGCCAGCACCCCGGCGCCCGAAACGGCTGCCTACACGAGTGATCCGAAGAAGAGCTATTCACAGTTCGTCGCCGATCACCTCGATCGTCAACCGATACTTTATGCGGCCGCGAACGACGGCATGTTGCATGCTTTCGACGCACGCCTGGCCGCACAGGGCGGGTCCTCGCCCGGGCGGGAGCAGTGGGCCTATGTGCCCTCCGCTTCCTACCAGAAGCTCTGGTACTTCTCGAGGAAGAACAATTTCAGCTACCAGCCGACGGTGGACGCCACGCCGATCTACCGGGACGTCTACTTCAGCCAGGCCCGCCCCACATCGACGGTCGGTTGGCATACCATCCTGGTGGGCGGCCTTCGTTATGGCGGCCGTGGCATCTATGCGATGGATATCACCGATCCCACGGGTGCCAGTGCCACCGCCGTGGCGGGCAAGGTGCTCTGGGAGTTCAATTCAGACTCGGTGGGTGGTGCGAACCTCGGTTATACGTTCGGCCAACCGAATATCGGCCGTCTGAAAAGTGGCAAATGGGTCGTATTGGTGCCGGGTGGTTATTTTCCGACTGAAAGTCTGGATCCGGCCTATCGTGCCCCCGCATCGTTCAACAAGTTCAGCTCGCTCTTCGTCCTCGATGCGCAGACGGGCGCTGTGTTGAAGGAATTCCAGACACCGACGACCTATGGCGGCAGCGCCGTCACCAGCTTCGGACTGGCATCTCCGGTGTTGGGCGACTACGACAACGACCAGGTCGACGACGTCGCCTTCGCGGGCGATCTCGCGGGGAACCTGTGGCGTTTCGACCTGCGCGACATCAGCACGGGCACGGTCGACCTGATCTATCGTCCTACCAGTGGCAGCCCTGCGAACACGGTTCCCGGCGACCAGCCGATCACCGTGATGCCGCGCCTGTTCCCCGACCCGAACTCGCAATACTTCATGGTCGTGTTCGGCACGGGCAAGTTCCTGGGCGACGACGACCGCACCACGACGGGTGCGAAGACCCAATCCGTTTACGGCATACGCGATCCGGGCCTGGGCAATACGACCGGCTTGCCATGGACCCGCTCGAAACTGGTCGCGCAAGACCTCGTCGAAGATGCGAGCTTCAACCGTGGGTTGACCAGCAACGCGGTCGCGGGCAGCACGGGAGGGTGGTATTTCGACCTCGATGTGTCCGCGGGCGAGCGTGTGGTCGTCACGCCCACCGCGTTGTTCAATACCAACCGCGCGATCATCACCACGCTGATCCCGACCAGCCCCGACCCGTGCAACCCCGGCCGTGCCGGTGCGTTGATGGTCGTGGACGCGGCGACGGGCGGCCCAGGCGCGGGCGTCGTGGGCACCGGTTCCTTCGGTGCCGGCTATTCGCTCGCCGGTGCGCGCGTCGACAATCCACCTGCGACAGGCAGCCTTGCCGCGGCGACCCTCATCGGCGGCGGGACGACCCTCGTTCCCGGGGTTACGCTGAAGGGCACCTCCACCGCATTCTCGGTAGGCTCTCCCATCTGGCGTCGTCGTTCCTGGAGAATCCTCAATGACCAGTAAGGTTCGCCCCGTACGTGGCTTCACCCTCCTCGAGTTGATGATCGTGGTTGTCGTCATGGCTATCCTGGCGACGATCGCGATCACCCAGTACGGCCGTTACGCCTACCGTGCACGCCGGGCGGACGGCCAGGAGTTGCTCATGCGCGTCGCCAACGCGCAGGAACGTTACTACGCCACGTTCAACCACTACGGCGATGACCCGGTGACGGGCGATCTCAAGCTAGGCAGCGTCATGTCGGAGAAGGGTTACTACAAGGTCACCATCACCTCCGATGACCTGACCAAGTCCTATACGGCGACGGCCAGTCCACAGGGCGACCAGTTAAAGGACGTCTGCGGTGATTTGAGCATCGACTCCACCGGAACGAAATTGCCGGCGTCGACGGACACGGCCAGGAACACCAACGGGCGCTGCTGGTGATGCGCGCGCTGACGGTTGGTTCTACCGGGGTGGGGAAACGGTCAGGCGGGCTTTCCCTGATCGAGCTGATGGTGACCATTTTCGTCCTGGCCATCCTGGCGGCGGTCGCGATACCCAGCTTTCGTTCGGTGATGAGCCGTGGCGACATCGCCAATGCGATCAACTCCCTTTCGGCCGACATGCAGTTCGCGCGTGGGCAGGCGGCGAGCCAGCACCGTTTCGTATCGATCTGCCGCAGCACCACGGGCACCGAATGCGAGGAAGCGACCTCCGACCCGTTCGACTACGACGCGGGTTGGATCGTGTATTCCTATGACGTGACGGCGGATGGTGCGAACCAGGCCTTCGTCACCGGCGAGAAGAACATGGACATTCTTCGCTACACGCCGCAGATCCGCGGTGTATCCCTGCGTGGCACGGACGGCTCGATCTTCACCTTCAACCAGACCGGTGAATTCGTGACCAGCGCTGGCCGTACCACCCTCAGCTTCGCGGCATGCGCGCGCAAGCCAGGCGACCCGGCCAGCCAGGTCGGCACGAACGAAGAGGGCAGGCAGGGCTCGCTATTGACCCTGCGTGCCTCCGGCGCGATCACGGTGACGCCGTTACCCCTGACCTCATCCTGTTTCCCGTGACCCGACCTTGACGGTCTGGCGGATTCTACGTAGAATCCCGCGCTCGATGGGCGGTTAGCTCAGCGGTAGAGCACTGCCTTCACACGGCAGGTGTCACAAGTTCGATCCTTGTACCGCCCACCATCGAATCCTGAAGACCCGGCCACGCGCCGGGTTTTCTTTTGGGTCACACCATGGTTCCCGGGGCTAAAATGCGCCGGCTCACCCAGCGGACACCGCCATGCACGAAGCCCTTGCCGATCTCCACCTGTTGACCCTCACGCCCTGGAAGATCATCGGTCTCCTGGGCACGCTGCTCTTCACCGCGCGCTGGTTCGTCCAGTTCTATGCGACCCGGAAGAACAAGAAGGTCACCGTGCCCATGTCCTTCTGGTACCTGTCGGTCAGCGGCAGCGTGCTGACCCTGGCGTACTTCATCTGGGGCAAGAACGACTCGGTCGGCATCATCCAGACGGCCTTTCCGATGATCGTGTCGTTCTACAACGTGTTCGCGCACCTGAAGCATCGCGAACGCGGCGAGACGGTGAGGCCGGGCGGGCCGGAAGAGACCTGAGGCCTGGGGTTCGCACTTCAGTCGGGGTCGTAGTCGAGGTAGGGAGCTAGCCAGCGCTCGGCTTCGCGGCGTTCCCAGCCCTTGCGACGGGCGTAATCCTCGACCTGTTCGCGGCTGACCCTGCCGACCACGAAGTACTGGCTGTCGGGGTGGGAGAAATACCAGCCGGACACGGCGGCCGTGGGGTACATGGCGAAGCTGTCGGTGAGCTGGATCGTCGTGTGCTCGGTGGCCTGCAGCAGGTCGAACAATGTCCGCTTCTCCGAATGCTCCGGACAGGCGGGATAGCCCGGGGCCGGGCGGATGCCGCGGTACCGTTCCGCGACAAGGGCGTCGTTGTCCAATGCCTCGTCGGGCTGGTAGCCCCAGAACTCCTTGCGCACGCGCTCATGCATGCGTTCGGCGAAGGCTTCCGCCAGGCGGTCGGCCAGGGCCTTGAGCAGGATCGAGGAGTAGTCGTCGTGCGCCGCCTCGAAGCGGGCCACGTGCTCGTCGATGCCAACACCCGCTGTCACGGCGAAGCCGCCGATCCAATCCTGTACGCCGCTGTCCTTCGGCGCGACGAAATCCGACAGGCAGAAGTCCGGGCGATCCGCGGGCTTGTCCACCTGCTGGCGCAAGTGGTGCAGGGTGGTCGTCGCCTTGCGCTTCCCGATGCCCGCCTCGGCGTACACCTCGATATCGTCACCCGACTGCGCCGCGGGCCAGAAGCCGATCACGCCCTTGGCCGTGAGCCACTTTCCCGCGATGAGCTTGTCGAGCATCGCTTGCGCATCGTTGTAGAGTTCGGTGGCCTGAGGTCCAACGATCCCGTCGTCGAGGATGGCCGGAAACTTGCCGGCAAGCTCCCACGCGTTGAAGAACGGTGACCAGTCGATATAGCCGCGCAATTCGGCAAGGTCGTAGTCGTCGAACACGGTGATGCCGGGCACGCGTGGCGTGGGCGGCGTGTAAGACGGCCAGTCGCCGGTGTAGCGCTGGGCGCGGGCCTTCGACAGGGGCACGAGTTGCTTGCCCGCGCCGCGGCTCTTGTGGCGGTCGCGCACTTCCGCATATTCGGCGCGCACCTTGGTCATGAACTCGTCGACGAGGTCCTTGCTGACCAGCGACTGCGCGACACCGACGGCACGCGAGGCATCCTTCACCCACACGGTGGGTGACTTATAGTGCGGTTCGATGCGCAGCGCGGTATGCGCGCGCGAGGTCGTCGCGCCGCCGATCATCAGCGGTACGCGGAAGTCCTGGCGCTCCATCTCACGGGCGACCTGGCTCATTTCTTCCAGCGAAGGTGTGATCAGACCGGAGAGACCGATGATGTCGGCGTTCTCGGCGCGCGCGATGTCCAGGATCTTCTGCGTCGGCACCATGACGCCGAGATCGATCACCTCGAAGTTGTTGCACTGGAGCACCACGCCGACGATGTTCTTGCCGATGTCGTGGACGTCGCCCTTGACCGTGGCGAGCACGATCTTGCCGTTGTTCTTGCCGGCGTCGCCGGAGCGCAGCTTCTCTTCCTCGATATAGGGAATCAGGTGAGCCACGGCCTTCTTCATCACGCGGGCCGACTTCACCACCTGGGGCAGGAACATCTTGCCGGCGCCGAACAGGTCGCCGACCACGTTCATGCCGCTCATCAGCGGGCCCTCGATCACGTCGAGCGGACGGCGGGCGACGAGGCGCGCTTCCTCCGTGTCCTCCACCACGAACTGGTCGATCCCATGCACGAGGGCATGCGTCAACCGCTCGACGACGGGCTTGTCGCGCCATGCGGCGGTTTCCACCGCCACCTCGCTCTTGCCGCCCTTGTAGCGGTCGGCGATCTCGAGCAGGCGCTCCGTACCGTCGGGGCGGCGGTTCAGCACGACGTCTTCGACGCGTTCGCGCAGTTCCTCCGGGAGATCGTCGTAGATCGCCAGCGCGCCGGCGTTGACGATGCCCATGTCCATGCCCGCGGCGATCGCGTGGTAGAGGAACACCGAGTGGATCGCTTCGCGCACCGGGTTGTTGCCACGGAACGAGAACGATACGTTGGAGACGCCGCCGGAAACATGCGACGAGGGGAAACGCTTCCTCAGCTCGCGCGTCGCCTCGATGAAATCCACCGCATAGTTGTTGTGTTCCTCGATGCCGGTGGCGATGGCGAAGATGTTGGGATCGAAGATGATGTCTTCGGGGGGGAAGTCCAGCTCGTCCACCAGCAGTTCGTAGGCGCGCGAGCAGATATCCACCTTGCGTTGCTTCGTGTCGGCCTGGCCGGCCTCGTCGAAGGCCATCACGACCACGGCGGCGCCGTACTGGCGGACCTTGCGCGCGTGGTCGAGGAAGGCGGCTTCGCCTTCCTTCATCGATATGGAATTGACGATGCCCTTGCCCTGCATGCAACGCAGGCCAGCCTCGATCACGCTCCACTTCGAGGAATCCACCATGATCGGCACGCGGGCGATGTCGGGCTCGGAGGAGATCAGGTTGATGAAGCGGGTCATCGCCGCCTCGGAATCGATCAGTCCCTCGTCCATGTTCACGTCGAGAATCTGTGCACCGCTCTCCACCTGCTGGCGGGCCACGTCCACGGCTTCCTCGTAGCGGCCCTCCTTGACCAGCTTGCGGAACTGGGCCGAGCCGGTGACGTTGGTACGTTCGCCGACGTTGATGAAGTTGAGGTCCGGCGTGAGGACCAGCGGCTCGAGGCCGGACAGGCGCGTATATCGAATGCTCATGCGGCTTGTGCGGTGTCCTTGGGAACGCGCGGCGGGTAGGGCGCCACGGCGGCGGCGATCGCCGCGATGTGCGCGGGCGTGGTGCCACAACATCCACCCACGATGTTGATGAGGCCATCGGCGGCAAAGCCACGGATGGTCGCGGCCATGCTTTCGGGTGTCTCGTCGTACTCGCCGAAGGCGTTCGGCAATCCGGCGTTCGGATGCGTGCTGACGGCGCTGCCGGCGATACGCGCGAGCATCTGCACGTGCGGGCGCAGGTCGTCGGCGCCGAGCGCGCAGTTCAGGCCTACCGACAGGGGCTGGATGTGTTCCACGGAATAAAAGAACGCCTCGGCGGTCTGGCCGGAAAGGGTGCGCCCGGAGCGGTCGGTGATCGTGCCCGAGATCATCACGGGCACGCGCGCGCCGAGTTCGTTGAACAGTTCGCTCAGCGCGAACAGCGCGGCCTTGGCGTTGAGCGTGTCGAAGATCGTCTCGACCATGATCGTATCCGCGCCGCCTTCGATCAGGGCACGCGCGGCTTCGATGTAGTTCGCGGTCAGTTCCTCGAAGGACACGTTGCGGAAACCCGGATCGTTCACGTCGGGCGAGATCGAGGCGGTGCGGCTCGTGGGCCCGAGGACGCCGATGACGAAACGCGGCTTGTCCGGCGTGCGCCGGGTCATCTCGTCGCAGGCCTCGCGGGCGATGCGCGCGCCTTCGCGGTTCAATTCGGGCACGAGGTGCTCAAGATGGTAGTCGGCCTGGCTGACCCGCGTGGCGTTGAAGGTATTCGTCTCGACGAAATCCGCGCCGGCTTCGAGATACGCCATGTGCACGCCGCGGATGATGTCCGGCTGGGTCAGCAGGAGCAGGTCGTTGTTGCCCTTCAGGTCGCATTCGCCGGGATGGTCGTGGCCGTGGTCGTGCGCACTGTCGTTGCCGCCCGCGAAGCGCTCACCGCGATAACCGGATTCGTCCAGCTGGTGCCCCTGGAGCATGGTGCCCATGCCGCCGTCGAGGATCATGATGCGTTCGGCGAGGCCCTTCTGGATCAGGGCGACGCGATCGGGATGGAGCCAGGGAAGGTTTTTCATGGGGGTGTCTCCGCTCAGGGCTTGCGCGCGAGAAGACTGATGACTTCGAAATGCGGGGCGCGGCGTTCGCGGCTCAGGCGCTCGCAGCTGACCACGTCCAGCCCGGCCTTCCGCGCCATGGCCGTGAGGCCGTCGCAGGTGAAGCCGAGGTTGCGGTGGTCGAAGGGTTCGACGACGGCGCGGTGGTCGTGTTCGCCGAGCGTCGAAACGAGCAGGCGTCCGCCCGGCTTCAGCACCCGGGCCACCTCGTCGAAGACCTTCTGCGGCTGCTCCGAGTAGGTGAGGGCGTGTAGCAGCAGGACAAGATCGAACTGCCTGCCGCCCAGGTCCAGCGCGTGCATGTCGCCTGTGCGCACGTCGACATTGGTGAAGCTCGACAGGCGCTGGCGTGCCGCGTCGACGACGCGCTCGGAGCTGTCGATGCACACGATGGAATGCGCATGCGGAGCCAGCAGCTCGGCGGTGACGCCATCGCCCGAGGCGATGTCGAGCACGTCGCCCGTGGCGAGCAACTGCAGCAGCGATCGAGCCAGTGTCTCCCACGTGCGGCCGGGCGAGTAATGCCGCTCCATGTCACCGGCGACCGTGTCCGCCCAGCCTTCCGCACGGGCGCGCTGAGCCAGTACCGCAGGCAGGCGCTCCGCGTCTTCGCGCAGCAGGGCGTCGCTCAAGGTGTCGCGCAGGGAAGCCACCAGGGCGGCGAGAGTGGGGTCCGCCTCGGCGTTGGCGCGATAATAGGCGGACACGCCGGCCCGGCGATCGCGTACCAGCTCCGCCTCTTTCAGCTTGGCCAGGTGCGTCGACACGCGTGGCTGGGCGAGGTGCAGCACGGCCGCCAGTTCGGCGACAGTCAACTCCTCGCGATCCAGCAGGGCGAGCAGGCGGACGCGGGTAGGATCAGCCAGGAGCCGAAGCACCGTGGAGGCCGTCGACAGGTCCATCCAACATCCTTATATCGCGATACAGAGATACCTAGGATGCGGCCAGCGTGCCCGGGCGTCAAGGCCATGTTGCAGTGCACGGAGGCACCGACTCGAACGGCCGTTACAATGGTGGGCTTGTCTCCACCCCAAGACTTTGCCGCCCGTCAGGCCGGCGCGAGGAACACCATGGATTTCCGCTTTACCGACGACCAGTTGTCGATCCAGTCCATCGCCCGCGATTTCGCACAGAAGCGGATCGCCCCCGTGGCCGCCGAACTCGACGCCAAGGGCGAGTTTCCGCTCGAGAATATCCGGGAGATGGGCCAGCTGGGACTGATGGGCATCGAGGTGCCGGAAGCCTACGGCGGCGCGGGCATGGACCCCATCTCCTACGTGCTCGCCATGGTGGAGATCGCCGCGGCCGACGCCGCCACGTCCACGATCATGTCGGTGAACAATTCCCTGTTCTGCAACGGCATCCTGAAGAACGGTACCGAAGAGCAGAAGCAGAAGTACGTGCGCGCCATCGCTTCGGGTGAAGCCATTGGCGCCTACGCCCTCACCGAGCCGCAGTCCGGTTCGGACGCCTCGAACATGCACACCCGCGCGGTGAAGAACGCCAACGGCGATTGGGTCATCAACGGCAAGAAGAGCTGGATCACCTCCGGCCCCGTCGCGCGCTACATCGTGTTGTTCGCCGTGACCACGCCCGGGATCGGTGCGCGAGGCGTCTCCGCCTTCATCATCGATACCGCGCGCGAGGGATTCCTCGCCGGCAAGACCGAGCCGAAGCTCGGCATCCGCGCCTCGGCCACCTGCGAGATCGAATTCCACGACTACGTGTGCCCGAAGGAAGACATGCTGGGCGAAGAGGGCAAGGGCTTCGCCATCGCCATGGGTGTGCTCGACGCCGGCCGCATCGGCATCGCCTCGCAAGCCGTGGGCATCGCGCGCGCCGCTTATGAGGCCACCTTGCAGTGGTCGCGTGACCGCAAGGCCTTCGGCCACCCGATCGGCACGTTCCAGATGACCCAGGCCAAGATCGCCGACATGAAGTGCAAGCTCGACGCGGCCCTGCTGCTGACACTGCGCGCGGCATGGACCAAGGCGCAGACCGACAAGAACGGCGGCCGCTTCGGCACCGAGGCGTCGATGGCCAAGCTGGTCGCCTCCGAGGCCGCTATGTGGATCACCCACCAGGCCGTGCAGATTCACGGTGGGATGGGCTACTCGAAGGAAATGCCGCTGGAGCGCTACTTCCGCGACGCGAAGATCACCGAGATCTACGAAGGCACCAGCGAGATCCAGCGCCTGGTGATCGCGCGCGCCGAGACCGGGTTGCGTTAATCCCTGGTCTTTCGTCGTCCAGGGATGGACGGCTCAGGCGGAATGAAAGACCGCCTCGATGTTATGACCGTCCGGGTCGAGCACGAAGCCGCCGTAATACCCCGCGTGGTAGTGCGAGCGTGGCCCCGGCGGACCGTTGTCGCGCCCGCCCGCGGCGAGCGCGGCTTCGTGGAACGCACGGACCAGTTGCGTCGACGCGACGCGAAAGGCGACGTGCACGGGCGGCTGGTTCGGTTCGCCTTTGTAGATCCAGAAGTCGGGCTTGCCGTCCTCGCCGAAGCCGGCGACGTCGGTGCGGCCGGTGACCGATGCGGGGAAGATCGCCAGCAGTTCGTAGCCGATCGCGCCCAGCGCCTTCTGATAGAACGCCTTGCTGCGCTCGAAGTCGCTGACGGTGACGCCGGTGTGATCGATCATCTGGAACTCCTGATGGGCGGGTGTTGCCGCCCACGCAGCTTATCCGCATTCCCGCTATTTCCTGAAACCCTCCATAAGGGCGGTGTTTGCGCAGCGCTGGGGATTCGTCCGGGGATGGCTCGGCTTCGCCCTCGCGGTTGGGGGTGGCGGGGCAGAGCCGTCGGCCGCCACCCTCGTCGCTCCGGTTGCACCGTCGCTCGGGAGGGGATGCCGCTGCGCGGCCATGTCTGATGGCTGCGCCCCGTCGCGCCCGTCGCGCCGGGCGGGGTTTTCGATTCGCCCTCCTGGCTCAGCGAAAACGGCCGGCCGTCCAGGCCGGCCCCCTGACGGGCCTTTTCGCCCGTCGCTCCTCGGTTCCACAAGTCGCGCCGAGGGTGGCGGCCGACGGCTCTTCCGAGCACTGAGGGGGCGTGTGACAAAAGCAACGCCGCTTACTTGCTGGATGTCGTTCCGTGTGAGCCCCCACCCGGATTCCGGCAAACGGCGAACGGCACGGCGAGCGGTGCTCTTTCCCGCCAACCCACCCCAGTGTCCAGAGAGTTGCCGGGCGCCACCCTCGGCGCGACATTAGGAGCCGAGGACGGGCGGGCGGACAAGGCCCGTAGGGGATCGGCCAGGACGGCCGATCGTTTCCGCTGAGCCAGGAGGGCGAATCGGAAACCCCCGCCCGACCGTCCGAGCCCGCCGGGGCGCCAGCCATCGGACACGGCCGCGCAGCGGCATCCTTGCCCAAGGGACGGCGACTACCGTCGCGCCGAGGGTGGCGCCCGGCAGCTCCCCCGCCACGCACACGACGAACGCGAGGGCGAAGCCGAGCCGTGCATGAAACCGGCCCGCTGCCGCAGGATCGCCGACAGGTCGGCTCCCACCGGGAGTACAAAGAAAAAGCCCGGCTTTCGCCGGGCTTCCCTTGTTACGGTCGGTCGGTTCCGCGTCGCGGGTCCGAGTCGAAGGCGGTGACATCGCCTACGTTCGGGGCGTGTGGCCCGACGTTCGGCGAGGGGCTTCCGCCGTGGGGACCGTGTCCGTCCGGGTCGCCGCCGTGGTGGGGCATCTTGCCGGACACCTCGTCCAGCTTGTCGCCCAGCATGCGGCGGACGCTGACGTAGAACACCGGGATCAGCAGCAGGCCGAGGAAGGTGGCGAACAGCATGCCGCCGATGACGCCCGTGCCGATCGCGTGGCGGGAGTTGGCACCCGCGCCGGTGGAGATCGCGAGCGGGAACACGCCGAGGATGAATGCCAGCGAGGTCATCAGGATGGGGCGCAGTCGCAGTCGTGCGGCTTCGATCACGCCTTCGCGCAGCGTCTTGCCCTCCTGTTGCTGCTCCACCGCGAATTCCACGATCAGGATCGCGTTCTTCGCCGCCAGGCCGATGACGGTGATCATGCCGATCTTGAAGTAGATGTCGTTAGGCAGGCCACGCAGCATCGAGAAGACCACGGTGCCGAGGATGCCCAGCGGCACCACCAGCAGCACGGAGACCGGGATCGACCAGCTCTCGTACAGCGCGGCGAGGCAGAGGAACACGATCACGACCGATAGCGCCAGCAGCATCGTGGACGAATTGCCCGAAAGGATTTCCTGGTACGACTGGCCCGTCCAATCGTAGCCGAAGCCCTTGGGCAGCTTGTCGTTGACGATGCCTTCGACGATCGCCATCGCCTGGCCGGTCGAATACCCCGGCGCCTGGTTGCCGACGATTTCCACCGCGGAATAGCCGTTGTAGCGGTTGAGCGTCGGTGCGGCCAGCGTCCACTTCGAACTGACCACGCTGGACAGGGGGATCATGGCGTTGTCCAGCGCCGTCGAGGCACTGGCGACGGTCGACGAGGTACTCGTGCTGGTCGAGGAAGCAGCCAGGGTGCTCGGCGTGAAGATGTGCTGGAAGGCATCGGTGCCCATGCGGTAGGGCGCATCCGCCTGCAGCATCACGCGCTTGACGCGTCCACCGTAGGAGAAGTCGTTGACATACACCGGGGCCAGCGTGAGCTGGATCGCGGTATAGATGTCGCTGACCGAGAGGCCCATCGTCTGCGCCTGTGTGCGGTCCACCTGCAACTGCAGCAGCGGCGCATCCTCCAGCGTATTCGGACGCACACCTACCAGGGCGGTGTTCTGCGCGGCTGCGCCGAGCAGCATGTTGCGGGCCTGGGTCAGTTCGTCGCGGGACTGGCCTGCGCGTGCCTGCAGGTACATGTCGATACCGCCGAACTGCGAGAGGCCGCGGATCGTCGGCAGGTTGACGACGAAGATCGTGGCATCGCGCACGGCCTGCATCTTGCCATTGGTCTGCTGGATGAACTCGGTGGCCGTGAGGTCACGTTTGTCCCAGTCCTTCAGGCGGATGAAGACCATGCCGACGTTCTCGCCCTGGCCCACGAAGCTGAAGCCCGAGATCTGGAAGATACCGTCGACCGCCGCGTCCTTGAGCAGGATGCCGCGCATATCGCCCATGACCTTTTCGGTGCGCGCCAGGCTGGACCCCGGCGGCAGCTGCACGATGGCCAGTGCATAGCCCTGGTCCTCGTCCGGCACGAAGCTGGTCGGAAGGCGGGTGAACAGAAAACCGCACAGCACGGCGATCAGCACGAACACCAGCATCCAGCGAGGCGCGTGACGCACCGCGCCGCCGATATGGCCGGAGTAGGTGTGCTGCACCCAGTCGAACAACTGGTTGAACTTGCGATAGACGACGTTCTTCTTCTCACCGTGTTCGTGCCGGAGGATCGTGGCGCAAAGGGCCGGCGTGAACGACAGGGCGAGGAAGGCCGAGAAGCCCATCGACACCGCGATGGTCAGCGCGAACTGCTTGTAGATGATGCCCGACGCGCCCGGCTGCAGCGCCGAGGGCACGAACACGGCCGCCAGCACCACGGTGATCGCGATGACGGCGCCGGTGATCTGGCCCATCGCCTTGCGTGTCGCTTCCTTCGGCGAGAGTCCTTCCTCGGACATGATGCGCTCGACGTTCTCGATCACGACGATCGCATCGTCGACCACGATACCGATCGCCAGCACCATGCCGAACAGGGTCAGCTGGTTCACCGTGAAACCGAGTGGCGACAGGCCCAGGAAGGTGCCGAGCAGGGCCACCGGGATGACCAGGGTCGGGATGATCGTGGCGCGGAAGTTCTGCAGGAACAGCAGCATCACCAGGAAGACCAGGATCACCGCCTCGATGAGGGTGTGCACCACTTCCTCGATCGAGATCGTCACGAACTTGGTCGTATCGTACGGAGCGAACCAGGTCACGCCTTCGGGGAAGCTGCGGGACAGCTCGTCCATCTTGGCGCGCACGGCATTGGCCACGTCCAGCGCGTTGGCACCGGGCAGCAGCTGCACACCGAACGAACCGGTGGGCGTCCCGTTCCACTGTGCGTTGAACCCGTAGGTTTGCGGACCCAGTTCCACGCGGGCCACGTCCTTCAGGCGCACGACGGTACCGTCGTTGTTGGCGCGCAGGATGATGTCGGCGAACTGTTCGGGCGTGGTGAAGCGTCCCTCCGCCGAGACCGTGGCACTGAAGCCCTGGCCGTTCACGGCCGGGTCGGTACCGATCGAGCCTGCGGCGAACTGCACGTTCTGCGTGCTGAGCGCGTTACGCAGGTCGCTGGCCGAAAGACCATAGCCACGCAGCTTGTCCGGGTTCAGCCAGACGCGCATGCCGTACTCGGCACCCAGCTGGCGCGTGCTGCCCACGCCTGGGATACGGGCAATCTGGTCGAGCACCTGCGAGGAGACGATGTCGGTCAGGCGGTTGCCATCGATGGCCGGATTGGTCGAGGTCAGCGCGATGAACATCAGGAAGTCGGGGTTGGACTTGGCCACCACGACGCCCTGCTGGGTCACTTCCGAGGGCAGGCGTGGCGTCGCGAGCGACACCTTGTTTTGCACCTGCACCTGGGCGATATCGGGGTCCGTACCGGTCTCGAAGGTCAGCGTCACGGTGGCCGTGCCGCTGGAGCTCGATGCGGAGCTGAAGTAGAGCAGGTGGTCGATACCCGTCAGCTGCTGTTCGATCACCTGGGTCACGGTCTTTTCGGTCGTGTCCGCGCTCGCACCCGGGTAGGTCGCCGTGACGACGACTTGCGGCGGAGCGATGTTCGGATACGACTCGATGCCCATGTTCAGCAGGGAGATCGTGCCGCAAAGGCTGATCAGGATCGCCACGACCCACGCGAAGATGGGGCGGTCGATGAAGAAACTCGGCATGAGAGAACTCCCTTACTGCTTGCCGGCGGGGGCGGCCGCGCCGGGACCGCCCTCGGCCGGAGCCGGGGTTGCCTGCGCGGGCGATGCCTTCACCGGAGCGTTGTCCCGCGCTTTCGGCAGGCCCTGGACGATGATCTGGTCGCCTGGCTTGAGGCCGCCGGTGACCACCCAGTTGGAGCCACTGAGGCGTTCGGTCTTGATCGAGCGGCGCACGGCGGCCGAGGGCACCGTCGTCTCCTTCCCGGTCTGCGGATCCTTTACGTGGCCTTCGCCGACGACCATGACGTAGGCGTCGTTGGCGTCGCGCAGCACGGCGGCCTGCGGCACCAGGAACACGTTGTGCAGGTCGCCGAGGGTGGCCTTCACCGTCACGAACTGTCCCGGTAGCAGACGCAGGCCGGGGTTGGCGAGCTGCGCGCGCAGGTTGACCGTGCCGGTCTGCGGATTCACCGTGGCCGAGGAGAAGTCGAGCACGCCTTGCTCACCGAAGTCGGAGCCATCGGGCAACTGGATGCGCACGCTGGTCTTGTCCGTGGGCGAGAGCGTGGCGGCGCCGTTGGCGGCGGCGCGGCGCATGGCGTCGAGGTCGGCCACCGACACGCTGAAGTTCACGTAGACCTTGTCGATCTCGTCCACCTGGGTAAGCAGGGTGGTGTCGCTCTGGCCGACGAGGGCGCCTTCGGTCACCTGCTGCTGGCCGGCGCGGCCGTCGATCGGCGAGACCACGTCGGTGAAGCCGAGGTTGATCCGCGCCGACTGCACGTTGGCTTCGGCCTGCTTCACCGAGGCGAGCGCCGTGCGCTCGTTGGCTTCGGCGGTGTCGAGGTCCTGGCGGGACACGTAGTTCTTGCCGATCAGGCCGCGGGCGCGGTCGGCCTGGGCCTTGCTGTTGACCGCCGTGGCACGGGCGGAGGCAAGCACGGCCAGCTGCGAGTCCAACTCGGCCTTGAGCGGTTGCGGGTCGATCTGGAACAGCTTCTGCCCGGCCTTGACGTCCGTGCCTTCTTCATAGAGGCGGTGCAGGAGGATGCCGGGCACGCGGGCGCGAACATCGGCCGTGCGGAATGCCGAAACTCGGCCGACCTGGTCCTGGACCAGCGGAGCGTCCTGGGGCTGGGCCGTGATGACGCCGACTTCCGGCGGAGGCGGCTGCTGGGGAGCTTCCTGCTTGTGGCAGGCGGCAAGCGCCGCGGCGAGGCCGAGAGCCAGCAGGGACGAGCGCAGGGGCAGGGGATTCATGAGAACTCCGTTCCTTTTCCAGGTTTCTTGTTCGTTCGCGCCGGTTCATCCGGGAGGATGTCGTACGCGTGCATAAATACGGTTACCGCGTGCCTGGCCCAGTCGTCCTGTGCCTTTCGGCCTCTTGCGCGGATCCCGAAGAGGCGGCGATCCCCCTCCAGCCCGTGCAACATGGACAGGAACAACTCCGCGGCCACGTCCGGGTCCTCGCGGCGCATGTGGCCGTGGTCCATCGCCTCGGCCATGCAGCGCGCGAGCCGTACCGCGACCGTGTCGATCGCGGTACGGAAGAATGTCCTTGCCGCCGCCGGAAAGCGCGGCGCCTCCGCGATCAGCATGCGGCCCAGGGCCACGTGCGCATGGTCCATCACGTAGGTCTGGTGCGCCTCGGCCAAGGCGTGGAGCATGGAGGCCAGGCCGCGGCTTTCAGGGGCAAGGCTCGCGTGCAGGGGCAAGACGAGTTGTTCGACGGCGGCGTGAAACAGGTTGTCCTTATTGTCGAAGTGCGCATACACGGTTTGCTTGGACACACCCGCCTCGCGTGCCACGGCCCCCATGCTGACGCGGTAACCATCGCGCAGGAACAACGAACACGCCGCCTGGAGCACCCGTTGCTGATGGTCCGACGCCGGGCGGGTCTCCAGGTGCGACATTAGCTATACCTGCTGGACTATACCGTCCAGTTTAGAATTACCTTTCCCCAGCGTCAACGGGCATCCCGCACATTCGCGCCCGAATTGTTGCAATGCACGGGGCGGCAGGAGTGCATGGCAAGCCCGCTTCCTCGAAATGGGGCGACGAGGATGCCGCAACGCGGTGAAAAAACGGCAACAGCCGATGTCATCCAGTGTGGCTACATGACATCGGTGGGAGCTATGCTTTCACGGATTTTCCGACTCCCCACATCGACAATCCGCCCATGAATGCGATTCGCGCTGCTGAAAACGGCCCGTTCCATGCCGTTGTCTTCGATGAACTGAAAAAGCTCGACCACCCCGCGGAGCGCCTCGATGAGGCGCGCTTTTTTATCGAGGCCTTCTTCGACCGGATCGCCCCCGCCGACCATGGCCTGCATACCCCGGCCCGTTGGGCCGCGCTGATCGCCGATCTGCTGGCCTTCGCCCGCGAGCGGACGGCCGGCAAGGCCAAGGTCAGGGTGTACAACCCCGGTGTCTCCGGCAGCCGCGCCGTGGTCGAGGTGGTCACCGACGACATGCCCTTCCTGGTCGACACCGTCTCGATGGTGGCGGCCGCGCACGCCGACATCCACGCGATCATCCACCCGGTGGTGCCCGTGGTGCGTTCGGCGACCGGGGTGCTCCAGTCGATGGGAACGGGGGAGAAGACCGAGTCGATCATGCGGTTCGAGATCGACCGTATCGACGATACCGAGCTGGATACCCTCAGGGCGAACGTCGAGACCGCTTTGTCCGACGTCCGCGAAGCGGTGGACGACTGGCGCGCGATGCGCGGGAAGATGGTCCAGATCGCCGACGAACTCGGCCAGCGGTCGTTGCCTTACACCGCCGCGGAAATCAGCGAGGCGAGCGAGTTCTTGCGCTGGGTGGCGGACGAGCATTTCACTTTCATGGGCTATCGCGAGTACGAAGTGGCGGCCGATACGGGCGACGAGGTGCTCAAGACCGTCGAAGGATCGGGCCTGGGCATCCTGCGTGCCGCGGAGCGGTCACTCGCACCGCGTTCGCTGCGTACGCTGGTCGCCAGCGAACTGCCGCGCTCGGGGTCCACGGACGCGATCATCCTGACCAAGACCAACGCGCGGTCGCCCATGCACCGCGCCGGTTACATGGATTACATCGGCGTCCTCAAGTTCGACGACAAGGGCCGCCCGGTCGCCGAGCAGCGTTTCCTGGGCCTGTTCTCGTCCAACGCGTACATGGCCCATCCGCAGCACGTGCCGCTGGTTCGCGAGAAGTGCGAGGCGGTGATGAACCGCTCGGGGCTCAAGCGCGATTCACACTCGGGCAAGGCCTTGCGCCACATCCTCGACACGCTGCCGCGGGAAGAGTTGTTCCAGTGCAGCACCGACGAGCTCTACGCCCTCTCGATGGGCTTGCTCGAACTGGCCCAGCGCACGCGCACGCGCCTGTTCATCCGCCGCGACAGCTACGGCCGGTTCTTCTCCTGCCTGGTCTATATCCCTCGCGACCGTTTCAACACCTCCGTGCGCGAGCGCGTGGAGAACGTGTTGCGCGACGCGTTCCATGGCGAGCACGTCGATTCCGCGGTACTGATGGGCGAGGCCGCCCTGGTACGCCTGCATGTCGTGGTGCGTCCGCGCATCGGTGACCACCCGGTCTACGACGCGGCAGGCATCGAGGCGCAGATCGTCTCCATCGCCCGCAACTGGTACGACGAATTGCGCGACCGGTTGATCGAGACCGCCGGCGAACAGCAAGGGATCATCCTGGCCAATCGCTACGGCAAGAGCCTGCCCGCCGGCTATGTCGACGAGGTATCGCCGCAGGTCGCCGCCGCCGACGTGCGGGCCCTGGCGGGCCTCGATGGTCCCGATGCCATCAGCATGTCGTTCTACCACCCGCCGCACCGGCCGGAGGAACTGCGCTTCAAGGTCTACCGTTCCGGCTCCGACATCGCCCTTTCCGAAGTGCTGCCGCAGCTGGAGAACCTGGGCCTGCGCGTGCTCACCGAGCACATGTATGAAGTGAGGCAGGCGGACGGTTCGCTCTACATCCAGGATTTCGAGGTGCAGCCGGTCGGCCGCCTCGCCTTCGAGGTGGAACAGGTCGGCGCGATCTTCGAAGACGCCTTCGAGCAGATCTGGCGCGGCAACGCCGAAAACGACGGGTTCAACCGGCTCGTCCTTGGCGCCAAGCTCGGCTGGCGCCAGGTGGCGGTGCTGCGCAGCTATTGCAAGTACCTGCTGCAGACGGGCGTGGCGTTCTCCCAGGCGTACATGGAAGACGCGCTCAACCGTTATCCGGCCATTGCCGGTCTCATCGTCGAGTTGTTCAACGTACGCTTCGACCCTCGCCGGGAAAGCCTCGGCGGCGCCGAGCGAGAGCGGGCCGAGAGCCTGCTCTCGCATGAGATGCATGCGCTGATGGATGCGGAAACGCTCGCCGCGCAGCCGGGACTCATCGGTAACCTGGTGGCTTCGCTCAGCCTCCCGCGCGCCGAGCAGATGACGGCGGTGGAAGAGGCGATCAACGCGCTGCTCGACAACGTATCCAGCCTTGACGAAGACCGTATCCTGCGTAGCTTCATCTCGCTGGTCCACGCGACGCTGCGCACGAATTTCTTCCAGGCCTGGGACGGCGCGTTCCGCCCGTACATCAGTTTCAAGTTCGATTCGCACAAGGTGCCCGACCTGGCCAAGCCGGTGCCGTTCCGCGAGATCTTCGTCTATGCGCCGCGCGTGGAGGGTATCCACCTGCGCTTCGGTTCCGTCGCCCGCGGTGGCCTGCGCTGGTCCGATCGCCGTGAGGATTTCCGCACGGAAGTGCTCGGCCTGGTCAAGGCGCAGATGGTGAAGAACACCGTCATCGTGCCGGTGGGCTCGAAGGGTGGCTTCTTCGTGAAGCGGCCTCCAGTGGGCGCCGATCGCGATGCGCAGCTGGCCGAAGGCATCGCCTGCTACCGCATGTTCATCAACGGCCTGCTCGACATCACCGACAACCTCATCGAGGGCAAGGTGGTGCCGCCGCACGACGTCGTGCGTCATGACGACGACGATCCGTACCTGGTGGTCGCCGCCGACAAGGGCACCGCGACGTTCTCGGACATCGCCAACGCGATCTCCAGCGAGCATGGCTTCTGGCTCGACGACGCCTTCGCCTCGGGCGGATCGAACGGTTACGACCACAAGGGCATGGGTATCACCGCCAAGGGTGCCTGGGAGTCCGTGAAGCGCCATTTCCGCGCGCTGGGCCGAGATTGCCAGACCGAGGAATTCAGCGTGGTCGGCGTGGGCGACATGTCCGGCGACGTCTTCGGCAACGGCATGCTCCTGTCGGAGAAGATCCGCCTGCTCGCTGCGTTCGATCACCGCCACATCTTCCTCGATCCAAACCCGGAGGCGGCGAAGTCGTTCGCCGAGCGCGAGCGCATGTTCGCGTTGCCGCGATCCTCGTGGGACGACTACGACAAGTCGCTGATCTCGGCCGGCGGTGGCGTCTACCCGCGCAGCGCCAAGGCGATCCCGGTATCGCCCGAAGTGCGCGCCGCGCTCGGTATCCGGTCCGACGCCACGCATATGGCGCCGACCGACCTGCTTTCGGCGATCCTCAAGGCGCCGGTCGACCTGCTCTGGAACGGCGGTATCGGCACCTACGTGAAAGCCACCAGCGAAACGCATGCCGATGTCGGCGATCGCGCCAACAACGCGCTGCGCGTCAACGGTAACGAACTGCGCTGCAAGATCGTGGGCGAGGGCGGCAACCTGGGCATGACCCAGAAGGGCCGCATCGAGGCGGCGCAAGCCGGCGTGCTGCTGAACACCGACTTCATCGACAATTCGGCCGGCGTGGACACCTCCGATCACGAGGTGAACATCAAGATCCTGCTGAACGATGCCGTGCAGCGTGGCGAGCTGAGCTTCGAGGGCCGCAACAAACAGCTGGCCGAGATGACCGACGAGGTCGCCCGCCTGGTCCTGTGGGATAACTACCGGCAGAACCAGGCGATCACGGTGATGGAACACCAGTCGGTGCGCCGCCTCGGCTCGATGGCCCATTTCATCAGCACCCTGGAAGCCGAAGGCATGCTCGACCGCCAGGTCGAATCGCTGCCCACGGCCGCCGAACTGGCCGAGCGCAAGCAGCGCGGCCAGGGCCTCACCCGGCCGGAACTGTCGGTGTTGCTCTCTTACGACAAGATCCGCCTGTTCCAGCAGTTGCTGGATTCGGACGTGCCGGAAGACCCATACCTCTCGCGTGAGCTGGTTCGTTACTTTCCCGTGCCGTTGCACGAGAAGTACGCCGAGCACATGCAGCGTCATCGGCTGAAACGCGAGATCATCGCCACGGCGGTCACCAACTCGACGATCAACCGCATGGGCGCCACGTTCATGATGCGCATGCAGGAGGACACGGGACACGGTCCGGCCTCCATCGCCAAGGCCTATACGGCGGCGCGGGAAATCCTCGACGCACGCGACCTGTGGGCGGAGATCGAATCGCTGGATGGCACGGTCGCGGAAGACACACAGATCGATGCCATCCTGCAGATATGGTCGTTGCTGCGCCACCTCACCCGCTGGCTGCTCAACCGGCCGGGTGGTTCGCTGGATATCGCGGCGAACGTCGACCGCTATGCGAGCGAGGTCACCACCTTGCGCAAGGCGCTGCCGGATGCGCTCACCGATACCGGTCGGGGCGATTTCGCCGCCAGCCAGGAGAAGTGGGAAGGCCTCGGTGTGCCGAACGAACTGTCGATCCGTCTTGCCCGGGTACCGGTGTTGCGTGCCGCCCTGGACATGGTCGAGGTGTCGAAGCAGAGCGGCAAGGACATCGCGAGCGTGGCCAGGGTGTTCTACGAGCTGGCCGAGGCCCTCGACCTGGAATGGTTGCGTGGGCAGATCGAGGCGTTGCCGGTGGAAGGTGCATGGCATGCGCAGGCGCGCGGGTCGCTGTTGGACGAACTCAACGCCCAGCACCGCGCACTGGCCCTTCAGGTCCTGGGCGTCGCCGGTGATCGCACGGATGTAAGCCCGGTCAAGGCATGGCTGGAGCGCGACGACGCCACGCTGAAGTACACCCGCGCCATGCTGGCGGAGATACTCACCCAGAACGCGGATTATCCGATCGCCTCGGTCGCTGTCCGCCGCCTGGCGCAACTGGCGCAGATTCCGGTCTGAGGCCGGGCCATCGCCGACAGGGTCGGCTCCCACCAAGGCCCCGTGCCCTGGTGGGAGCCGACCCCGAGTGCCTGGTGGGAGCCGACCCTGTCGGCGATACCCGTTGGCGAAAACATCCCCCCGTCTCACCGGCCTATCCGACCAGCCGCGTTAAGGACTAAGCTCCCGGCTGGATCTCCAAACCTTCCCTTATGCGCCTAGCCTTCGTCGCCAGCGAAACCGAAGTCGCCCAACGCGCCCGCGCGGCGCTTATCGATCGTTACAAGGGCGTGGAGCCCGGGGACGCCGATATCATCGTGTCGCTGGGCGGCGACGGCTTCATGCTGCGTACCCTGCATGCACACCGCACGCTCGGCGTGCCGTTCTACGGCATGAAGCTGGGCCGGCTGGGGTTCCTGATGAACCAGCACGAAGTCGACAACCTGCCCGAGCGGATCGAAAAGGCCCACCCGGCCGTGCTGCATCCCCTGGAGATGCACAGCATCTGCTGCGATGGCGTGGAGCACCGCGCCTTGGCTTTCAATGAAGTGGCCCTGCTGCGGCAGACCAACCAGGCCGCGCATCTGCAGGTCAGCCTCAACGGAGAGGTGAAGCTCGCGGAGCTGGTCTGCGACGGCATCCTCGTGTGCACGCCCGCCGGTTCCACCGCCTACAACCTGTCCGCGCACGGTCCCATCCTGCCCCTGGACGCCAACGTACTCGCGCTCACCCCGATCAGCCCGTTCCGGCCGCGCCGCTGGCGGGGGGCGATCCTGCCCCATGCCACCCGGGTAGGCTTCGCCACGCGCGACCCGAACAAGCGCCCGATCAGCGCCACGGCGGATTTCCACGAGGTGCGCGACGTGCGCAGCGTGGAGATCAAGCAGTCGCGGCGGAACGCCGTTCGCCTGTTGTTCGACCCTGAACACAACCTGCAGCAACGCATCCTCGACGAGCAGTTCGCGCCGTAGGCTTGGCGTACCGGGTGCACTAGGATGGAAGCCGGAACGCCGGACACTCATGCTCATGACGACTCACGACGACACGCAGAACGCCCACGCCGCATCCTCGGTGCGCGACAACCGCCTTGTCGTCGCCATTTCCTCACGGGCGCTGTTCGACATGGAAGACAGCCACGACCTGTTCGAGCGCGAGGGCCTGGATGCCTACCGTGCCTTCCAGATCGAGCACGAGGACGACCTGCTCGAGCCCGGCGTCGCCTTCCCCCTGGTGCAGAAGCTCCTGGGTCTCAACGCGTTGTCGGGTGACGTGCCGCCGGTCGAGGTGATCCTGCTCTCGCGCAATTCCGGTGACACCGGGCTGCGCATCTTCAATGCGATCCAGCACTACAAGCTGGGTATATCGCGAGCGGCGTTCACCAGCGGCGCACCGACCTCGGACTACATCGCGCCGTTTCGCGCGGACCTGTTCCTCTCCGCGAACGCCGAGGACGTAGGCCGCGCGCTGCGAGCCGGTGTGGCGGCGGCCACGATCCTGCCGTCGACGGCGCCACAGCGCTCGAGCGAGCAATTGCGTATCGCCTTCGATGGAGATGCGGTGATCTTCGGTGACGAAGGCGAGCGCGTTTCAAAAGAACAGGGGCTCGAGGCCTTCCACCTCAACGAGTCCGAGCGCTGGGACGAGCCGCTTTCCGGTGGTCCTTTCCGTGGATTTCTCGCCGCGCTGCATCGGCTCCAGGCGGCTTTCCCGGCGGAAACCTCGCCGATCCGCACGGCTCTCGTCACCGCGCGCTCCGCGCCCGCGCATAAACGGGTGATCCTCACGCTGCGCCGCTGGGGCGTGCGTATCGACGAGGCGCTTTTCCTCGGCGGCCGTGACAAGGGGCCCTTCCTCGACGCCTTCGGCGCGGACATCTTCTTCGACGATTCCCCGGCCAACGTGGAATCGGCCCGTCGCCACGTGGCGACCGGGCATGTGCCGCATGGCGTCAGCAACACCTAGCGGCTGGCTCAGACGATATTCGTCCAGCGCCACCAGTTGGTCTTCTTTTCCTCGCGCACGAAGGTGAACAGGCCGGCGCCCAGGATCATCACGATGCCGATCAGCATCGGCCAGTCCAGGTGATCGTGGAACAGCAGGTAGCCGAAGAGGATGGCCCATAGCATCTGGCTGTATTGCGTGGGCGCCACGCGGTTGGCCGGCGCATTCTGCGTGGCGAGCATCAGCAGGACCGCTCCCGCCGCCGCCAGCAAGCCGTATCCCAGGACAAGGAACCACTGGTGAGCGTCCGGCCAGACGAAGTGCGGCAGCATCATGATGAAGCCGGCGATCATGGGCCCTATCACGCCCGCGCCATAAAGCGAGATGCGCTTCTCGGTCGCGCCGGCCAGGCGCAACGCGATGATCGACAGCGCGCCGGTTATCCCGCAGATGATCGCCGCGACGTGTCCCGTGCCCAGGTGACGAAAGCCCGGCCGCAATACCACCAGCACGCCGAGGAAGCCCACGATCACCGCCGACCATCGCCGCCAGCCGACGTGTTCGCGCAGGAAGACCACCGAGAGGATGGTCACGAAGATGGGCAGCAGGAAGATCAGCGAGAAGGCCTCGGCCATCGGCAGGGCGGTGAAAGCCATGACCGCGGTCACGTTGCCGATCGCGCCCGCCATGGCGCGGAGCAGCCACAGGCCGGGCATCTTCGATATGACGATGTCGCTCCAGCGATCGCCTGGCTTCTTCAGGAAAGGGAACGCGGCCATGGCCAGCACCGCGCCGAAGAACACCGCCTCGTACGCGGGAAGGCTGCCCTCCAGTGACTTGACGAAGGCGTCGCTCCACGCATAGGCGGCGTAACAGGCGAAACCGAGCAGCACACCTTTGAACATGGCGGTCCGTCAGGGAGCGGGCAGGACCCTCATTATGGCGCCTCCGGCGTCGAGATTCCGGCAACCGGTCCCACGATTGCTGCGGCCCGCCATGACCCCGCCATCGGCCATGGCTACAATCGTGGGCTTTCCGGCTGCCCACGCAAGAGTCCCCAGTATGGCCCACCGTCTCGATCCGCTCGACCTCTACGATGTCCGCTCGCTGCTCACCGACGAAGAGCGCATGGTCCAGGACACCGTCGGACGCTTCGTCGACGAAAAGGTCCTTCCCATCATCGGTGACTGCTTCGACCAGGGCCGGTTTCCCGCCGAGCTGGTTCCGGAGATCGCCTCGCTGGGCCTTCTCGGCGCCACGCTGCCAGAGGAATACGGCTGCGCCGGCATGAACGGGGTGAGCTACGGCCTGATCTGCCAGGAGCTTGAGCGGGGCGATTCGGGCCTGCGCAGCTTCGCCTCGGTGCAAAGCTCGCTGTGCATGTATCCCATCTTCGCCTACGGTTCCGAGGAGCAGAAGCGTGAATACCTGCCGCGGATGGCCGCGGGCGAGATCATCGGCTGCTTCGGCCTGACCGAGCCGCACGGGGGTTCCGATCCCGCCAACATGAAGACGGTCGCGCGCAGGGATGGCGGCGACTGGGTGATCAACGGCGCCAAGATGTGGATCACCAATGGCAACCTCGCCCACATCGCGATCGTCTGGGCGCAGACCGACGAGGGCATCCAGGGCTTCGTCGTGCCGACGAACACCAAGGGCTTCGCCGCGCAGGAAGTGCACAAGAAGATGAGCCTGCGCGCCTCGGTCACCTCCGGGCTGTTCTTCGACGACGTGCGCGTGCCGGACAGTGCACGGCTGCCCAACGTGAAGGGCCTGAAGGGACCGCTGGGTTGCCTCAACCAGGCCCGTTACGGCATCACCTGGGGCCCGATCGGCGCCGCGCAGGCCTGCCTGAAGGAAGTGCTCGACTACACCGCGCAGCGCGTGTTGTTCAATCGCCCACTGGCGGCGAACCAGGCCGTGCAGATCCGGGTGGCCGACATGGCACGCCGCATCACGACCGCGCAGTTGCTTTCCCTTCAGTTGGGTCGCTTGAAGGACGCCGGCCGTCTGCAGCCCACCCAGGTGTCGCTGGCGAAGTGGAACAACGTGCGCATGGCGCTGGACATCGCACGCGACTGCCGCGACATCCTCGGTGGCGCGGGCATCACCACGGAACATTCGGCGATCCGCCATGCGCTGAACCTGGAATCGGTCATCACCTACGAGGGCACCGAGACCGTCCACCAGCTGGTGGTCGGCCGCGAACTCACGGGCATCAACGCGTTCTGACGCCGGCATGCACGGGCCCGTCATCGAAACCGACCGGTTGATCCTCCGGCCCACGGCAGCGGAGGACTTCGACGCCTGGGCCGAATGCATGGCCGATCCGGAAGTCAACCGGTTCCTCGGCGGTCCGCAGCCGCGCGCCATCGCCTGGCGCAACTTCATGACCATGGCCGGTTGCTGGAGCATCGACGGTTTCGGCATGTTCTCGGTGATCGAACGCGCCAGCGGACGCTGGGTGGGCCGACTGGGGCCATGGCAGCCGGAAGGCTGGCCTGGCCATGAGATCGGCTGGGGGCTGCTGCGGGAAACCTGGGGCAAGGGCTACGCGACGGAAGGCGCGGCCGCCTCGATGGACTGGGCATTTGCCAACCTCGGCTGGAGCCAGGTGATCCATTCGATCAACCCGCGGAACCTCGCCTCGATCGGCGTCGCCAAGAAGCTCGGTTCCACCTGGCAAGGCCCCGGCGCCTTACCGCCACCGTTCGAGGACGACATCGTCGATCTATGGGGGCAGACCCGCGAACAGTGGATTGCTCGCCGCCGTTGATTCCTTCCTTCCCCTGAGGACATCCCTTGGCCCATTCCGACTCCCCCATGCCGACCATCTATGGCCTGCGCGCATCGGGCAATTGCTACAAGCTGCAACACCTGTTGGACGCGCTCGGCCGCCCCTACCGCTGGATCGAGACCGACAGCACGGCCGGGGCCACGCGCACGCAGGAGTTCCTCGCATTGAACCCGAACGGCAAGGTGCCCCTGCTCGTGCTGGAAGACGGCCGTCGCCTCGCCGAGTCCAACGCGATCCTGTGCTATCTCGCCGAGGGCACGCCATGGCTGCCGTCGGACCCATGGGAGCGTGCGCGCACGTTGCAATGGATGTTCTTCGAGCAGTACAGCCACGAGCCTTACGTGGCCGTGGCGCGCTTCGTCTGCAAGTGGCTGCCGGAGGACCACCCGCGTCGCGCGGAGTTGCCGCAGTTGCTCGAGCGCGGTGCCCGGGCGTTCGACGTGATGGAAGACCATCTCTCGGGCGAATCGTTCTTCAGTGGAGGCGTCTTCGGCGTGGCCGACATCGCGCTGTTCGCCTATACGCATTGTGCCGCCGACGGCGGCTTCGATCTTTCCCGCTGGCCGAACGTCACCGATTGGCTGGCGCGCGTTCGTGCGCAGCCCGGCTTCTCGCCGATGCACGCCTGATCCTCACTTTCCCGAGTCTTCCCCATGTCCGTCCCGCAAGCCATCGCCGCCCGTCACAAGGGTTTCAACCGCGCCGAGATCGTCGACCGGAATTTCGTCGAGTTCGTGCAGTCGTGGCGGGGCGACGCCGCCCGCGCGCCGCATGACGACGAGCCGGTATTGCCCGGCAGCGCATTGGATGCGCGCGGGTTTCGCGAGTTGTTCGAGTCGCAGCTGATCAGTCGCCACCTCGACCTGATGGCGCGCGTGCTGCGTGTGCAGAACAAGGTGTTCTACACGATCGGCTCGTCCGGACACGAAGGCAATGCGATGGTCGCGCGGGCCACCCGGCATACCGATCCGGCGTTCCTGCACTATCGCAGTGGCGGCTTCATGGCCGAGCGCTTCCGTAAGCTTCCCGGCATGGATCCGGTGATGGACTCGGCCTTGTCCTTCGCCGCGAGCAGCGAGGACCCCGCGTCCGGCGGCCGCCACAAGGTCTGGGGAAGCAAGCCGTTGTGGGTGCTCCCGCAGACCTCGACCATCGCCTCGCACCTGCCCAAGGCGCTCGGCACGGCGGTCGCCATCGAGCAGGCCAAGCGTATCGGGCACGCCTTGCCCGTGCCGGACGATTCGATCGCGATCTGCTCGTTCGGCGATGCCTCGTCGAACCACGCCACGGCGCAGACGGCGTTCAACGCCGCGGCGTGGACGGCCTACCAGAAGCTCCCCGCGCCCGTACTCTTCGTGTGCGAGGACAACGGCATCGGTATCTCGGTGAAGACGCCGGGCGGGTGGGTGGCCAACAACTTCCGCCATCGTGCGGACCTCGACTACTTCCACGCCGACGGCCTCGACCTCGCCAGCGGCTATGCGGACGTCGAACGTGCCGTCGCCCACTGCCGCAGCACGCGCCGGCCGACCTTCCTGCACCTGGCCACGACACGGGTCATGGGCCACGCGGGCACCGATTTCGAGATCGAGTGGCGATCGGTCGAGGAACTGGTGGCGTTGGAAGCGACCGATCCGCTGCTGCGCAGTGCGACCATCGCGCTCGCCTCGGGTCTTTACGATCCCGAGAGCCTGCTCGGGCTCTACGAGGGGATTCGCAAGCGCTGCTTCGATGCGGCCGATGCGGCCGATCGCACGGCCAAGCTCGACAGCCTGGCCGACGTCATGGCGCCACTGGCCCCGTACACGCCCGATGCCGTTCGTGCGGAAGCGGCGCGCATGGGCGAGGCGACGGAGCGCGAGCGCGCGTTCGGCGGCGCCGACAAGCTTCCGGAAAAACAACCGCCACGCCACCTGGCCATCCAGATCGGCCAGGCCCTGCACGATCTCATGGCGAAGTATCCGGAAAGCCTGCTGTTCGGTGAGGACGTGGCGCAGAAGGGTGGCGTGTATACGGTGACCAAGGGCTTGCACAAGACCTTCCGCAACGCCCGCGTGTTCAACACGTTGCTCGACGAGACGATGATCCTCGGCCTAGCGCAGGGCTATGCCAACATGGGCATGCTGCCGTTGCCCGAGATCCAGTACCTCGCGTACTTCCACAACGCCTGCGACCAGATCCGTGGCGAAGCGGCCTCGTTGCAATTCTTCTCCAACGGGCAGTACCGTAATCCGATGCTGATGCGCGTGGCTTCCCTGGGCTACCAGCGCGGCTTCGGCGGTCATTTCCACAACGACAACTCGATCGCCGCGTTGCGCGACATCCCCGGATTCGTGGTGGGTTGTCCGAGCCGCGGCGACGATGCCGCGACGATGCTGCGAACCCTGGCAGCCCTCGCGAAAGTCGACGGCCGGGTCACCGCTTTCCTCGAACCGATCGCTCTGTACATGACCAAGGACCTCTACGAGGCTGGCGATGGCCAGTGGCAATTCGCCTACCCGGCACCGGGCGAGGCGATGCCGCTGGGTGAGGGGCGGGTCTACGAGGAAGCTGCGAACGATCTCGTCGTCTTCACCTTCGGCAACGGTGTGCCGATGAGCCTGCGCGCGGCGCGGCGGATCGAGGCGGAACACGGCTGGAAAGTGCGCGTGGTGGACCTGCGCTGGCTCGTGCCACTCAACGACGCCTTCATCGCCGCGCAGGCGAAGGGTGCGAAACGTATCCTGGTGGTGGACGAGGGACGCAAGAGCGCGGGCGTGGGCGAGGGCGTGATCACCGCCATCGTCGAGGCGGGGCTGGGACACGTGCCGCTGCGCCGTGTCGTGGGCGCCGATACGTTCACGCCACTGGCGGGTGCGGCGTTCCTGGTGTTGCCGGGCGACGACGATATCGTGGCCGCGGCCGCCGGGCTGGCCTGAGGCGGAGCCGATCGCCGCTGAGGCGGCTCCCACAAGGTGCGCGTACCAACGAGCATGCAAGAGCAAGTGTGGGAGCCGCTTCAGCGGCGATAGACGGCGCTCCCTCAATTCACCGCCTTGCCCACGTCGTTGCGGCGGACCAGCACCGGTCCGGCGTGGCCGGCGCACATCGCCTGGTTGCGCCCCGCGAGCTTCGCCGCATACATGGCCTTGTCCGCCCGCTCGACCAGCGACTGAACGGTATCCGCGGGCGTGCGCATGGCCACCCCGATCGATACCGTCAACAGTGAATCCGGGGAGCCTAGGTGCACGTCGAGCCGATGCACGCGCCGGCACAACCGCGTCGCGACCTGCATGGCATTTTCTTTCTCCACGCCCTGCAGCAAGGCCACGAACTCTTCGCCGCCGTAGCGGCCGAGCAGGTCGGGAGGCCGGAGCTCGTGGCGCAGGGCAGCCGCCACCGCCACCAGGGCGCGGTCGCCGGTGGCGTGGCCGTGCCGGTCGTTGAGTTCCTTGAAGTGATCCAGGTCGAAGAACAGCACGGCGATGGGGCGCGAGGAACCCTGTTCCAGCACTCCTGTCGCGGCATCGGTCCAGGCGCGGCGATTGAGCAGTCCCGTCAGCGGGTCGCTGTCGGCGAGCTGGCGTGCGCGGTCGCGATCATGTCGGATGGTGAGCGCACGGTCGGACAGGCCGATGGACAAGACGATCGCCTCGAAGGCCCCCACGGCGATCGCCGCATCCGGCAGCCATGGCGCTTCCGTAAACATGCCCTGCTGCTGGGCGCCGCATAGCGCGGTCAGGATAAGCAATGGCGTCCAGCCGGCGAGGAAGAACCAGGCGTGCCGCGACCCGCGCACGGCGGCGATGGCACCGGCCACGAGCAGGAGCAACGCACCAAGCAGCAACAAGGGCTGCAGCAACAGTTGGGCCATGCCTACCAGTACGCCCACGCCGCTCGCGCGAAGCACGATCAGCAAAGGCATCACCACCGCAAAGGCCAGCACGGGCGTACGCAGCAAAGGCACGTATTCATCGACCTTGGCGAAGCGCAGCATGAACAGGGCCGCGAAGGTCACCGACAACGCCGTCACGGCCGCGCCGAGGCTGTCGGCCATACCGGCCAGCGACTGCAACTCGAGCGGGTGGAAAACGAAACCGGAGCGCAAGCCCTGGATCAACGCATAACAAATCAGGTAGGCGGCGTACCAGCCGAAGGTCATGTCACGCAGGATCAGCGTAAAGCATAGCGCCATCAGCGCCATGGTCAGCATGACGGCAAAGCAGCCGGTGGCGAAGACCATCCAGCTGCCGTCGTCCCGCAGGTAGTCCGGCCACGAGTCGATCGATATCGTCACAGCACCCGGCGACTGTGCGGTGGGCTCGAATTTCAACAGGAGAGGCCGCGACGCCGGAATCGACGCCGGTACGTTGAAGATCAGCCGGCCGTGACCGTGCGGCGACGGGCCGAAGTCATCCAGCGAGGTGGTTGCCACCAGCGTGTCCCCGTCGTACAGCGACACCGCGCCCATGCCGGGATGGCCGACACTGAGCACGCGTTCGCCCGTCGTCCAGGGGGGCAGGCTGTGTACGATCACCCAGGTGCCGGTCGGCGCATTGGGGAGGATCTGCATGCGCGCCGGATCGAAGGCCGGCAGTGGGCGTTGGGCCGCCTCGCGGAGGATCTCGGCGGGAGCATCGCCAGGACGCACCTCGCGCCAGTTGGCCGTGAGCGTGGCCGCGGAGGCGGTAGCGGTGCTTCCCAGGAGCAGGCCGCACAATACCGTCGCCTGGAAGAGACGGTAAACCCACCCGTGCTGGCGGTTGCTCATGCGCATACGGATTCCGGCGACAAGCGTGCGGCGCGCCCCTGGGGGCGCGGCTGGATCCGGACGCATCGATCGAAAGCCCGTCTCCCCCTTTCAACCACGGCTCCATTTTGCCGTGGTCCGGAGCCGCTGTCGCCTTGGCCGTTGGGGATAGCCTTTGTGGATGCCGGCTTAGGGTGCCGCCATGCCGCCGAAGCGTTCAAGCAACTGGGTCTGCGCGTCGCGGACCGGCTGGCCGGCGGACGGCTGGAGGAGGGCGTAGCCCCCATCGGGCTGCTGGACCCAGGCCGAGTGGTTGTCGGTGAGGTAGAACTCCAGTTCCCGCCGCACCCGCTGGCGCAGCTTCTTGCCCTCGATGGGGAAGCAGGTCTCGACGCGGCGGTCGAGATTGCGCTCCATCAGGTCGGCGCTGGCCAGATAGAGATCCGGTTCGCCATCGTTGTGGAACCAGTAGACGCGGCTATGCTCGAGGAACCGGCCCACCACGGAACGCACGCGGATATTCTGCGATACACCCGGGATGCCTGCGCGCAGGCAGCACATGCCGCGAACGATCAGTTCGATCTTCACGCCCGCCTGGCTCGCCCGGTAGAGCGCGCGGATCAGCTTGGGATCGGTGATCGCGTTGATCTTGCAGACGATCTCCGCCTTCTTGCCCGCGGCGGCATGCGCGGCTTCGCGCGCGATCAGGTCGAGCAGGCCTTTCTTCAGCGTGAAGGGCGCGTAGAGCATCCGCTTCATCTTCAGCGCCTTGCCCATGCCCGTGAGCAGACGGAACAGGCGATGCACATCGTCGCACAGGGCCTCGTCGGACGTGAGCAGGCTGTAGTCGGTGTACAGCCTCGCGTTGCCCGAATGGTAGTTGCCGGTGCCAAGATGGGCATAGCTCACCAGCTTGCCGTTCTCGCGGCGCTGCACGAGCATCAGCTTCGCGTGTGTTTTCACCCCCACCACGCCATAGGTCACCACGGCCCCGGCTTGCTGCAGGCGCGAGGCCAGGGTCAGGTTGGACTCTTCGTCGAAACGCGCACGCAGTTCGACCACGGCGGTGACTTCCTTGCCCGATCGCGCCGCTTCCACCAGTGCGTCGACGATTTCCGAATTGGCGCCGCTGCGGTAGAGCGTCTGCTTGATCGTCAGTACTTGGGGGTCCTTGGCCGCCTGGCGCAGGAAGTCGACCACGGGCGAGAACGATTCGAAGGGGTGGTGGAGCAGGATGTCCTGCTTTCCGATCACCGAGAACATGTCCTCCGCATCGGCCAGCGCCTTTGGCAAGGCGGGTACGAAACCCGGAAACTGCAAACGCGCGTAGGCCGGTTGCAAGGTCATCTCGAACAGGCGCGCGAGGTTCACCGGGCCGTTCACTTCGTAGAGTGAATCCGCTTCCAGCGAGTACTGCTTGAGCAGGTAGTCCACGAGGGGCTTGGGACAGTTGTCGGCCACCTCCAGGCGCACGGCGTCACCGTAGCGGCGCGAGAAGAGTTCGCCGCGCAAGGTGCGCGCAAGGTCTTCGACATCCTCCGGGTCGATGGTCAGGTCCGCGTTGCGGGTGAGGCGGAACTGATACGAGCCCAGCACGCGCATGCCGGGGAAGAGGTCGTCGGCATGGGCGTGGATGATCGACGAGAGCAGCACGTAATTGTCGCCACCTTCGCAGACTTCCCCGGGCAGGCGGATGAGGCGCGGCAGGATGCGCGGCGCCGGTACGATCGCGAGGCCCGAATCACGGCCGAAGGCGTCGGTACCCTCGAGCTGGACGATGAAGTTCAGGCTCTTGTTCACCAGGCGTGGAAACGGATGGGTCGGATCGAGGCCGATCGGCGTGACCAGCGGCGCCACCTCGTGGCGGAAGTAGCGACGCACCCAGAGCTTCTGTTTGTGCGTCCACTGGTTGCGGCGGACGATGCGGATGCCTTCGTCCGCCAGCGCGGGGAGGATTTTCTCGTTGAGGATCGCGTACTGCCGATCGATCTGGCGGTGCGCCAGTTCCGAAATCTCGGCCAGAACGCGGCGCGGCGGAATGCCGTCGGCACCGATCATTTCGTGGTCGAAAGCGATCTGCTGCTTCAGACCGGCCACGCGGATCTCGAAGAATTCATCCATGTTGGACGAGAAGATCAGCAGGAACTTGAGCCGCTCGATGAGTGGCTTGGATTCATCCAGCGCCTGGTCGAGCACCCGGATGTTGAACTGCAACTGTGACAGTTCGCGGTGGACGTAGAGACTGGAATCGTTGAGGTCGATCTCCGCGACATCCGGCGGCGGAGCCGTCCTGACGGTGGCGCTTTTCGCGGGGGCGGTCGACTCGTTGGGCGGGGTCATCGTGTCCAGGGTGGCGTCCTCGTCGCGGATCGCGACGCCCTCATGGTACGCCGCCTGCGCGAGGGTATGACGGGGCTCTTACACCGGCATGACATGCGCCGCTGGGCTCAGACCACCAGTGGCTCAGGTTCCAGTGTCACCCCGAACATGGCCTCGACCCCTGCGATCACCCTCTGTGCGAAGGCCCAGAGCTGCGGGCCGGTCGCCTTGCCGTGGTTCACCAGCACCAGGGCGTGGCGGTTCGACATCCCTGCGTCGCCATCGCGCTGGCCCTTGAAACCGGCGGCCTCGATCAGCCAGCCGGCGGAGATCTTCGCCGTTCCTCCGGCATGTGGCCACACAGGCAGGCCCGGATGGGCGAGGACGAGTGCTTCGGCCTTCGCCGCGCCGACGATCGGATTCTTGAAGAAGCTGCCAGCGTTGCCGATGACGGCGGGGTCGGGCAACTTGCGCGAACGCAGGCGCACGACGGCCTCGGCGACGTGATAGGGCGTGGCGCGCTCGATGCCCATCTTCTCGACTTCCTCGCGGATGCCCGCGTAGTCGAGCGAGAGCGGGCGTTCGCGGGGCAGGGAGAAGGTCACGGCCACGACGATCCAGCGGCCCGGCTGTTGCTTGAAGCTGGAGTCGCGATACGAAAAAGCGCAGGCCGTCTTGTCCAGCACGACGAACTCGCCCGCATGCGTATCCCAGGCTTCCACGGTATCGATGAATTCCGCCACCTCGACACCGTAGGCGCCGATGTTCTGGATCGGCGAAGCGCCGACGGTGCCGGGAATGAGGATGAGGTTTTCCAGGCCTGCGTAGCCCTGGCCCAGGGACCAGCGTACGAAGTCGTCCCAGCGCTCCCCCGCGGCTACGCGTATCAGCACGCGATCGTCGCGCTGGAAGGTCTCGACGCCACGCGTCGCCATCGCCAGGATGGTACCGTCGAAATCGCCCTTGATGAGCAGGTTGCTGCCTTCGCCGAGCACGAGGATTTTGCCTTCCTTCACGGCGGGGTACGCCAGCAACTCGGGAATCTTCGCCGGATCGCGCACCTCGGCGAGCAGTTTCGCCCGTGCGTCAACGCGCAGCGTGTTGCGGCCACCGAGCGGCGCATCGCTGGCCAGGCTGAACCCGCCCATGTCGACTGGCGCGTTGTTCATGCCGCGAGCCCCCGGCGGCGGATCTCGGCGACCGCCTCGGCGATCAGCCCGGGGCCGCGATAGACGAGGCCGGAATAGAGCTGCACCAGCGTGGCGCCGGCCTCGATTTTCCCGGCGGCGCTGTCACCGTCGAGGATGCCGCCCACGCCCACGAGGGGCAGTTTGCCCGCCAGGCGCGCGTGCATGCCGCGCAGCACCGCGGTGGACCGGGCGAACAGCGGCCGGCCGGACAGGCCGCCGGTTTCATGCGCGTTGGGATCGCCCGCGACCTCGGCGCGTTCGATCGTCGTGTTGGTGCAGATCACGCCGTCGATGCCTGAGGCGAGCAGCACCTCCGCCATGGCGTCCAGTTCGTTGTCCGACAGGTCCGGTGCGATCTTCAGCAGCATCGGCTTGCGCTTGCCATGCTGGCCCGCCAACCGCTCCTGTGCCTCGCGCAGCGTCCCGATGAAGCGGCGCAATGTTTCCTCTTCCTGGAGATCGCGCAGTCCTTGCGTGTTCGGCGAGGAGATATTCACGGTGATGTAGCTGGCCAACGGATACGCGCGTTCCAGGCAGGCAAGATAATCGTCGACGGCACGCTCGTTCGGCGTGTCCTTGTTCTTGCCGATGTTGATGCCGAGCACGCCGCGAAACGAAGCCTTGTGCACGTTGCGCACCAGCGCGTCGATACCTTCGTTGTTGAAGCCGAGCCGGTTGATGATCGCTTCGTGCCGTGGCAGGCGGAACATGCGTGGCTTGTCGTTACCCGCCTGCGGACGCGGCGTGACCGTGCCGATCTCCACGAAGCCGAAGCCCAGCGCGGCGAGACCGTCGAGGTGCGCGCCATTCTTGTCCAGGCCCGCGGCGAGCCCCACCGGATTGGGGAAATCGATTCCGAAAGCGCGTACCGGCAGGTCCGATGGCGGCTTCGCGATCCAGCCCGAGATGCCACTGCGCTGCGCGACGTCGGCGGCGTACAGGGTCAGGCCATGCGCGATCTCGGCATCCAGTGCGAAGAGCAGGGGGCGGATCAGTTCGTACATCAGGCGTCCGGGTGGCCCGCGAAGACGCGGGTGTCGTAGTCGTAGTCGATCGTGCCATTGGCCTGGGTCGCGTCGAACAGCGAGCGCAGCGCGAACAGCATCGGTTCGTGATTGGGGTGCCCGGGCTTGGGTGCGTACGACGACGACATCAGGCGGCCCAGGAGTCCGTCGTAGTCGAGCTTCTGGCCGTGCGGGAACGACGCCATGCCACGATAGCCATGGCCGAACCAGCGCGCCATGCTCTCGTCGTCGGCGTAGCGCTCCGCGATGCTGATGTAATCGACGCCGTATTCGTGCAGCAGTCGCTCGTACCCTTCCAGGAACGGCGTGCCCGACAGCCGGCGACTGTTCCAGAACACGACGACCAGGCCCCGTGACGGCAGGATGCGCGCGAACTCCTCGCGCACCCTTTCCTTGTCGAACCAGTGGAACGCCTGCGCGGCGGCGACGAGGTCGACCGAGTCGTCAGGCAAGCCCGTGGCCTCGGCGGTGCCATCCACGGCACGGAAGCGCTCCTCGCCACCGAGCCAGCGCTCGGCGGCCGCGCGCATCGCCGCGTTCGGTTCGACGGCGGTCACGCGATGCCCGGCGTCGAGGAACAGCTTGCTCGATATGCCCGTGCCCGCGCCGACGTCGGCGACGGTCCAGCCGGTATGGACGCCGAGGCCATGCAGCCACTCGACCAGCGCCGGAGGGTAGTCCGGGCGATAGCGGACGTAGTCCTCGACGCGGTCGGAAAAACGTTCCGTGGAGCGAAGGTCGGTCATGGCCTCATCCGTTCGGTCAGAACTCGAACTTGATACCCTGGGCCAGCGGCAGCGCGTCCGAGTAGTTGATGGTGTTGGTCTGGCGGCGCATGTACACCTTCCAGGCATCCGAGCCCGACTCGCGGCCGCCGCCGGTTTCCTTCTCGCCACCGAAGGCGCCGCCGATCTCCGCGCCCGAGGTGCCGATATTGACATTGGCGATGCCGCAATCCGAGCCCGACGCCGAAAGATACTGCTCGGCTGCCTTCAGGTCCTGCGTGAAGATCGCCGAGGACAGGCCTTGCGGCACGGCGTTCTGTTCGGCGATGGCTTCATCGAGGGTGTCGAAGGGCATCACGTAGAGGATCGGCGCGAAGGTTTCCGTCTGCACGACCTTGTCGGAGTTCTTCAGGCCCGTGACGATCGTCGGCAGCACGAAGTTGCCCTTGCGGTCGGTGAGCGCCTTGCCGCCCGTGCGCACCGTGCCGCCCGCGGCCTTGGCCTGTTCGATGGCGGCGAGATACGCCTGCACGGCCTCGGGGCTGTTCAGCGGCCCCATCAGGGTGGTGGAAAGCGTGGGGTCGCCGATCTTCTGCTCGAGCTGCCCGTAGGCCTTGACCAGCGTGTCGACCACGGTGTCGTGGATCGACGAATGCACCAGTACGCGGCGGGTGCTGGTGCAGCGCTGCCCGGCGGTTCCGACGGCACCGAACACGATGGCCGGGATGGCGAGCTTCAGGTCGGCCGACTTGTCGAGGATGATCGCGTTGTTGCCGCCGAGTTCGAGCAGGCTGCGGCCCATGCGCTTCGCCACGCGTTCGCCGACGATGCGGCCGACCTTGGTCGATCCGGTGAAGCTGATCAGCGGGATGCGCTTGTCATCGACGAAAGCCTGCGCCAGGTCGGTGCCGGCGTCGTTGAAGAGGAAGAAGATGTCCGGGAAACCGGCCTCCTTCAGCGCCTCGTTGCAGATCTTCATCGTGGCGATGGCCGAGAGCGGCGTCTTCGGCGACGGTTTCCAGATGCAGATGTCGCCGCAGATCGCGGCGAGGAAGGCGTTCCATGCCCAGACGGCGACCGGAAAGTTGAACGCGCTGACAATGCCCACGAGGCCGATCGGATGCCATTGCTCGTACATACGATGGCCGGGGCGCTCGGAATGCATGGTGTTGCCGTAGAGCATGCGGCTCTGGCCGACCGCGAAATCCGCGATATCGATCATCTCCTGCACTTCGCCGTCGCCCTCGGGCTTGATCTTGCCCATTTCCAGGGCGACCAGCGAACCCAGGGCGTCCTTGTGCTTGCGCAGGGCCTCGCCACACAGGCGCACGGCTTCGCCGCGACGCGGGGCAGGGGTGGTGCGCCAGACCGCGAAGGCTTCCTGGGCGCGCTGCACGATCGTTTCGTAATCGGCGGCGCTGGAGGCACGCACCGTCGCGATCACGTCGCCCGTGGCCGGATTGGTCGGCGACAGCGTGCCGGCGTCCGTGGTGGCGGCCCATTCGCCACGGCCGAGGTAGGTACCGGATTCGTTGGCGGCGAGGCCGAGCGCTGCGAGGATCTTGCCGGACATGAGGCTCTCCATGGAAGACGGGTAAAACGGGGATTCTAGCAAACGCACCCTTCACCCCCCGTTGTGCAGCGCAGGACGGATGTCTGCGGGGCGTCGTTGCCGGGGGACGTTATGAAGACCCTGCGGTCACTGGTGCAAGTCCATGCTGGCCTTGAGTTTCTTCACTGGACGGGTGGCGCCCATGTCCCGAATCTATGAGATCCCCTACCACCCCGACGAAAGCCATTCCTGGGCCGTGCGCCTCGACGGTGAGGTGCTTTCCCGTTTCGATAGCCGTTTCGACGCCCTGCTCTCGGCCATGAAGCGGGCGGCCGCCGAAGGAGGTGATACCAGCATCGGGATCGAGGGTGCCGACGGTGTCTGGCGCCCTTTCGGAAGCGATGCGAAACGGCCGGCGCGTCCGCCGCCCCTGCCGAGCCGGCTGTTGGGGGCGGTGCGCTAGGCCATCGCCATCGTTAAGGGATCACAGCCGATAAGTGGCGGTCCGTCGAACATTGTGTTCGAACATCAGTTCCCGGTCGGCAACGCCATAACAATAGCCGTGCACGACAATGGCATTGCCGTTCGACACGCGGACGAAGTCGATATTCGACATATCGCCAATATTCCGGACTTCGACGTCGTCATCGCGCCTCCGCGCCTCCGCGGCATGGATGGACTGGATAGTGTTCGCCGCCTCGTAGAAGCGGCGATCGACGTAGAGTCGACGTCCATTGGCCCAGTTGATCCCGTCGCTCGAGCCGTGCGCCCCGACGAGCAGGATAATCCGCCGGCTGCCGGCGCTGGCTCCTATCGAGTGGACCAGCGGGAACACTTCCTTAAGATAGATCGCCGAGTCAGCGACATAGTTGGTCCCTCCCTTGGCGTTTGGGATAGACCACCACCGGGTGAGGACGTCCGAAGGCGCCGCGGTCAGCCTCGTCGGCACCTGTTCGAGAAGTGCCGCACGACCCTCATAGTTATCGATCTGGTGATCGCCGTTCGAGAACGTATGGGTGGTCCTGCGATAGTCCTGACGCTGTTCGACAGCGACGCCCCCCAAGGGGATGTTGTCCAATGACGTGAGATCTCCCGGAGCGTGGCCCGAACCGAGCGATGTCCAGCCGAAAACGCCACCGGCTTTTGGGGCTTGCGCCGTCCTCGATGCGATGGAGCCCAGAGTGACCAGAGGCGCGGTCGTGTCCGCGATGGCACTCACGGCGGAGGCGAGGACGGTTGGCGACGCGATGGCGTCGGCGGTGGTATCCCCTGCCGGGGAGTGTGGCAAACCGCTGCTTCCTCCGGCGGTGCGGACCGGGGGCGTGGACAATCCCAGAATGGAAGTCAGCCACGTCCGCCACGTATTGCCGGTGGGATCGGTCCGGTTGACCGGGTCGCCACCGCAATAGGTGTAGCGATTCAAACCGCCACTTTCGAAGGGACTGACCGGATCGGGATTGAGGAAGCGTCGCAGTACCGGGGAATACAGGCGACGACCGAGTGCATAGGCGCCGGTGCCAGGCGTCACGCATGCTCCAGTGTAGGCGCTGCGCGCGTGCTGTCCAATCGCCGCGCTGTCGCCGAAAGCGCCGTAGATGTGACTCATGAGTGGCGTCCAGGCCATGCCGCGATCAGTTCCTTTCAGCGGTGGACATGTGCGTGCTCAATGTTTCAGATAGACGGGAACCGGATCGGCGCAGAGAAGGTCGAGCATCAGGTTGTCTATCGCGCCGAAGCAGTAACCATGAAGATGGATACCGGGTCGCGAGATCTTTTCGATCATGTCGTCGAACGAGATGCCACCGATGTCCTCGATGGAGAGATGGCGGCCCGGAAGGTAGCGCTGGAATAAGGAGTAATCACTGACGTCTACATGGAAGAGCCTGGGATCTGCAAGCAATCGTCGTTGATTGGCCCAGTTTTCACCTCGCACGTCGCCATGGACGCCGCTGTAGAGATAGACATTTCTACGTTCATCGACGATGGGTGTCCTTCCTATTTTTCGCAGGGGACTGAGAAGGCTCCTGGAGTTGACGGGTGTGTCCGCGCCCCAGTGAGTATTTCCGGGTTCGAGCGGATCGGGCGTCACGAACCAATGTGTCTTCAATACCAGCTGCCCTGTCTGTCCAGAAAGCCGAAACTTATGAGGCGGACGCCGATTGGCCGAAACGACTTCGATGTTGTAGCGCGGTAAATCCGCGTCCTGCGGCTCTCTTCGTCCCCGACCCACGTAGCGCGCCGATGTCGCGGGAGGCTTCGCCGTCAGGGCGACGCCTCCGGGGGTGAGGCCGGCGACCAGTCCGGGCCAACCAAAGACGGCAGGGGATTTCCGGGCACCCGCCGCCATCGAAACCGGTGTTCCGATCTCGGCCGCAACGGTGACCACATCGAGTACGGCAGCGGTCGCCGGCATCACCATGGAGACGGCGCCGGTAAGGCTGCGCTGTTTTTCCACCGGCCCGTTGAAACCCCCGTTCATGCCCAAGCCTGCGGCGGCCCAGTCCCACCACGCGTTACCGCTCGGGTCGGTGCGGTTGATCGGGTCGCCGCCGCAGTAAGCGTAGCGATTCAAGCCGCCGTCGCCGAAGGGGCTGACGGGATCGGGATCGAGGAAACGTCGCAGAACCGGCGAAAACAGGCGATGGCCGAGTACGTACTCGCCAGTGCCTGGTTCGGCGAGCTGTCCCGCGTACGCGGAGCCTGCCATCTGGCCCACCATCCCGATTTCACCGTAGGCGCCATAGATATGGGTGGCGGGCGCGACCTCCTTCACTGACGTTCCTTCCTGTTGGAGTACCAGGATTTAATGCACAGGATGGCGTCCGCGCCTATAGCGATAACGGTGTAGGCGCACCTGCGGTTTCCGGCGATCCGTCATGAGCTTAGGCGTCAGGGCGCCGGAATTTCCCCGGACTTGTCTTTTGTCTCCCGACCGCCTCCGGTATCCTCGCATCCTTGGCCCCGTAGCTCAGCTGGATAGAGCGTCCCCCTCCTAAGGGGAAGGTCGCCCGTTCGAATCGGGCCGGGGTCACCATTCAGAGCCGGAGCTCCCCATGACCCATACCTTCGACGCCATCATCGTAGGGGCCGGGCAGGCCGGGCCGGCGCTGGCCAACCGCCTCACCGGGGCGGGCAAGACCGTCGCCATCATCGAGCGGCATCTGGTGGGCGGCACCTGCGTCAACACCGGCTGCAAGCCGACCAAGACCCTCGTCGCCAGCGCCTATGCGGCCCGTCTTGCACAGCGAGGTGCGGAATACGGCGTCCGCACCGGTCCGCTGTCCATCGATATGCCGACCATTGCCGCTCGGGCCCGCAAGGTGATCCTCGACTCGCGCAAGGGCAACGAGGACTGGCTGGCATCGATGCCGGGGCTTACGCTCATTCGTGGGCATGCGCGATTCACCGGTTCGCGACGGATCGAGGTGAATGGCGAAACGCTCGAGGCGCCCCAGATCTTCCTCAACGTCGGCGGCCGCGCCAACGTGCCGGATTTCCCGGGTGTCGACGAGGTCGATTACCTCACCAACAGCACCATCATTCCACTGCAAACCGTGCCCGGACATCTGGTGGTGGTCGGCGGCAGCTATATCGGTCTCGAGTTCGCCCAGATGTTCCGGCGCTTCGGCGCCGAGGTCACCATCGTGGAAAAGAGCGCCCGGTTGATCGGCCACGAAGACGAGGACGTCTCGGCCGAGATCCGTGCGTTCCTCGAAGCCGAAGGCATCGCCGTTCGCACGGACGCCTGCTGCATCACGTTGGGGAAGCACGAGCGCGGCGTGAAGATCGGCGTGGACTGCACCGAGGGATCTCCCGAGGTCGTCGGTACGCATGTGCTGCTAGCCGTGGGCCGTCGTCCCAACACGGACGACCTCGGCCTGGACAAGGCAGGCATCGAGACGGACGACAAGGGATACATCAAAGTCGACGATTACCTCAGGACCAGTGCCGAAGGCGTATGGGCAATGGGTGACTGCAACGGCAGGGGTGCGTTCACGCACACGGCGTGGAACGATTACGAAATCGTCGCCGCCAACCTGCTCGATGGGGAGGAGCGCAAGGTCAGCGATCGCATCCTGGGCTATGCGCTTTACGTGGACCCGCCACTGGGACGCGTCGGTATGACCGAGTCGCAGGCGCGCCAGTCCGGTCGGCCGTTGCTGATATCGAAGCGTCCGATGACACGTGTCGGGCGCGCGGTGGAGAAGGCGGAGACGTGGGGCTTCATGAAGATGGTGGCCGATGCGGAAACGAAGAAGATCCTCGGCGCCGCCATCCTTGGCACGGGCGGCGATGAAGCGATCCACGGCATCCTGGACATGATGAACGCGGATGCGCCGATCGGTACCCTGCAATGGGCGGTACCGATTCATCCGACGGTGTCGGAACTCATTCCGACCCTCGTCGGGAATCTGACGCCAGCCCGCTGATTCCTGCTTCCCTCGTGGACTTTCACGTCAGCAGGTACACCGTTGCCTGCTGGATGTTCAGCGCCTCCATGACGACTTCGTCGGACAATCCGAAGCAACTGCCGATGAGGTGAACACCGTCCTTCAGTAAGTGGTGTTGCATCTGCTGCCTGTTCAACAAGGCCATGTTGATGGGGTTGATCGTCACTCCCGTGGCCCTGGCCGCTCTTTTTGTGTGCACGAGGTCTTCGAGGAAGAACTTCGGTTCCACATCCAGTCTTTCTCCCGTGCGAAGGTGCCAGTTCCTGCCATAAGGCTCGCCATGAGCACCGGTATAGACGTTTACCTCTTTCACGCCGTGTCTGCTCAATAACTGGAAGACCTTGGTGAAGGCCTGTCCGTTGACCGAGCTGTCTGGCGCCCAGATGACGCTGTTCGGATTTCTGTCATGGGCGCCAAATGCCCACTCCGTCGCCAGATCCAGCTTTCCGAAACGATTGATCGATAGTCGTTCTGCTGGGATCTGCGGATCGCTCACGACATGAATGTCCCTTTTCGGCTTCCATTTCCCGCGGCCGCGTTGCGGGGTGTCCTGCCGCAGCCCAAGAAAACGTTCGGTCGACGCCCCGTTTCTGGCCGGCGGAAGGGAGGTACCGCTCGAACCCGCACTTGCCGCTACCGCGACCCATCCGAAGAGGCCCCCGCTGTTCGGACGATCCGACGTCATCAGGGCGACGGAGTCGATGGCCGATGTGATGGAGACGGCATCCGTCACTGCGGCTGCCGTCGTTGTCACGGTGACGGGTGTAGAGACGGTCTCCTGCATCCGGGAAGCGGGTGACACGCCGCGAGCGGCGCCTGCCGGGGCCGTGAGCCCCAGGGATGCGCCCACCCAACCCAGCCAGGTGTGGCCGCTCGGGTCGATCCGGTTGACGGGGTCACCGCCGCAGTATGCATACCGATTGACGCCGCCCCCGTCGAACGGGCTCGCTCCGTCGGGTGCGATGAATCGGCGCAGTGCAGGGCTGTAGGCACGTTCGCCCAGCATGTACCAGCCCGCGTCGGCTTCGAGCACCTCGCCGGCAAACGCGCTCTGGGACCGGCCCGATGAGCCGCTTCGCTCGCCATAGGCGCCGTAGACCGGTGTCGTGGTGGTTGTGATTGTCACGGTCATTCGACGTGCCTCGGGTCAGGTCGTAGGGGTCACTCGTCATGGAGATCAAGGCGCGGGCGGTGGTCGCAGGTAATACAAGCTCACGTTCGCCTGGTTCAGCGCCTCCATGACGACCGGATCCGCTATCCCGTAACAAGTAGCGATGACATGGTCGCCGTCCCGTGCCAATAGATCTCGCATGGTTGTTATCAGCATGTCCCCCATATTCTCGACGTCGATGTTGAGGCCCGCCGCCGCGGCCGCTGCTATCGTGACGTCGAGGTCGTCTTCGTACGCGGCCCGGTCCGGTGATTTATGAAACCGATCCGCTGCCCAGTTGTCGCCATCAGCTTTGCCGTGAGCACCCGAATAAAAAGTCGCATTGGTGATCCCGCGGCCCGTCATGTGGGGGAACAGGTTCGAAAGGTCCTTGTAGTTGATCGCTGTATCCGCTGCCCAGATCCGGCTTTTCGGATTCCTGACGTGCGTGCCATATATCCAGTTTCTCGTCACATCCTTGTTTCCATTACGATTGAGCGTCGATCGGTGCGCAGGGATGTCGCCATCGATGAATACCGCAATGTTCCGCACCGGTTTTATTTCCGTGCCTGCATCCTGTTCGATGAGACTGTTTCCACCTACGAAGCGCCGCGTTGGCGATCCATTTCTCGCTGTCGGGAGATGGGACCCGCCCAGGGCAGCGTTTGCCATGTGGCCGATCCATCCAAAGAGGCCGCCGGCCTTCGGCTCATTCGAGGCCATCAGGGCGACCGAGTCGACGGCCGCCGTGATGGTGACCGTATCGGCCACGGGCGCGGCGGTCGAGGTCATCATGGCAGGTGTCGTGGCGGCGTCGTTCGTGTCCCGGGAAACCGGCGACACGGAACTCGCCGCTCCGGTGCTCTTTCCGGCCAGTCCGGACGAAGCCGCCAGCCACCTCAGCCATGTGCGACCGTTCGGATCGATCCGGTTGACGGGATCGCCGCTGCAATAGGTATAACGATTGATCCCGCCACGTCCGAACGGGCTGGCCCGGTCCGGAGCGAGGAATCGGCGCAGCGTGGTGCTGTAGAAACGCGCACCCAGCAGGTAGAAGCCGGTGTCCGCCTCGCTCACCTCGCCAGCGAAAGCGGTACGCGCCGCCGCCGATGAGGCGCGCCCGCCGTAAGCGCCGTAGGTTGACGTCAGCGTGTGCATCATCGACTTGCCCGCACAGCGATCAAATGATCGGATACCGCAGATGGCATATTCAGCGATCTCATGACGGGCTCGTCGAGGAGACCGTGCCCGGAGACGACGACGTGGATGCCATCCTCCGACAGGCGTCGTCGAATCTGTTCTGTTGTTTCTCTCGTCATGTCTATGGCTTCGACGTTCAATCCCACCGAGGCGCTGGCCCGCTTGACGCCTTCGATATCCTGCCGGAACGGTTTGTTGGCGTTTCGCTTTTCTCCCTGGCGCTTTCGGAATGCCCGCCGCATGCTCAGCGTTCCGACGTAGAAGGTGGATGGCTCGTCGCCATTCGTGCTGAGGTCCGCGGATGCCCGCCTCACTTGCGGAAGATTGCCGCTGGCATCGCTTGTCACCAGGCTGCGAGTCGATCCTCGTCTATCGCTTCGGCCGGATGCGCTCGATGTCAGGGTGGGCATGGCTGTCTTCACGGCACTTACCGTTGCGTGTGTCGTGGTCGTCCTGCTCGCACGACTACCGGTCGGCGTGCCACGCGTGGCAAACGACGCCCTGGTGGACGCCTTGGATATCTGTTTGGAGGCCACGAGCGTCGATGCACCCGAGGCGACCCCCGCGCCCATGGCCACCCAGCCCAGGATGGCGTTGGCTTTCTGGTTGTGTGCCGCCATCGAGGCGATCGAACCGATAGCCGCCGCCGTCGATATCACATCCATCGTAACCGCCGTGGCGGTGGCCACGATGCCCGGTGTCGCGGCTGCGACGGCCATCGCGGCGGATGCCGCTCCCGCCACTCCGGCGCCGGTCACGGCGGCGGTCGCTACAGCGGTCGAAGCGGCCGCGAGGGGGGCGGCCAGAGTCCCGGCGCTGATGACCGTGCCCACGACGGAGAGGGCCACCATCAATCCGGCCGCCAACCAGTCCGTCCACGCGTTGCCGCTCGGGTCGATCCGGTTCACAGGGTCGCCGCTGCAATAGGCGTAGCGGTTGAATCCTCCCTCGTGGAAAGGGCTTTCCGGGTCGGGCACGAGGAAGCGTCGCAGTACCGGGTTGTATGGACGACCGCCGAGCAGGTACCACCCGGTCAGTCTTTCCACGATCTCGCCGGTGTAGGCCAGCCGTGCGGCGTCTGCCGAGCCGGCGTCTGCGCCGTAGGCGGTATAGGTGCGGGCCGCGACACTCATGCCATTCCATCCGGCACGGACTCCGTCACCACGGACCCCTGTGGATCGGTACCAAGCAGGAAGGTCTCCCGGATCGCCCCGGCGAGCCGGGTCTCGGCGACGATGCCCCCCTCCGCCCGGATGAAGCGTCGTCCCTCGAGCGCATCGACCTCGAAGGCGATGGCGCCGTCTTCGCGGTAGCGGTACCTGGGCACGTCGTCGATCGTGACGCTGCTCACGCGCCCATCCGGGCCGTGGACATAGGTGATCCGCCTGTTGTCGGCCAGCGTCACGTTCGCCAATCGGCCTGCGCCGTCCCACTGCAATGTCCGGCCCTGGCCATCGTCGACGAGGTTGCCGTTCGCGTCGTAAACAAGCTCCAGCGGCGTGCCGTAGCCGGGATAGCCATCCAGGCTGTTGCTTACGCTGGCCAGCCGGTCGAAGTCCACCGTGTCATAACCGTAGCGGGTGACGTTGACCCGCCCGTCGAGCAGCGCCGTCGTCACGGTTCGCAGGTTGTCGAGGCAGTCGTGCTCGAACTCCTGTTTTACGTAGGGCTGCCCGGTTTCGTCGAGTGGATGTTCGCCAGCGACCGCGTCGATGCCATGAAGGATCAGCCGGCCGCGGTCGTCGTAGTCCATCGTCTCCGTGCGCAGGAGCGTGTCGTCATCGTACCAGCGGCGTTCCGACACCTTGTCGTCGGCTCGCCAGACGAAAGCCAGGCGGCGCGTTTGCGTGGTCGATCCCTCGGTGTGTTCCCAGGTCTGCTCGTTTACGCGTCCCAGCGGGTCGTAAGCCGTTCGCTGCGTGGCGGAACGGCCATCGGCGGAGCGCGCGGTGCGATGATCCAGGCGCGACAGATCGTCGTAGAACAGCTCGATCGTCACGTCCTCATCGGTCGCGCTCTTCAGGCGTCCCTTTTCATCGTAGTCGTAGGTCTGCGTTATTCCATCGGTACCCGTCTTCTTCAGTACGAGACCACCGGGGGTGATGGTTACATGGCATCCGCGCGGCAGGTCACCGGTGAGAGCGATTTCCTGGTCGGTCATCCGGCCGAGGTAGTCGGGAGTGATCGTCATCGATCCACCTTCGGCGACGATCCCGGTAGGCAGGCCCAGGACATGGTCGTAGGTCGCCTGGGTCAATACGGCCTCCACCGCGCCGTCAGGATTCAGCAGCGTCGATCCGAGCAGCACCTCCCGCAGGCGAAGGTCGTAAACCATCTGGAGCGTGTTGCCGCTCGGCATGGTCTTCGTGTCGGAACTCATCTGGTTCGGTATATAGGCATGGCTGGTTGTCAGGCTGCCCGCCTGTTCCTCCTTCAGTCTTCCAAGCCCATCCCAGGTGCGGGTTCCCAGTTCCAGTTCGCCGGCTTTCCCCGCGAGGTCACGGAGTGCTTTATCGCGTTCGGGCGGGACAATGGCGAGCCTGGCAACAAGTTCATCCTCGTGACCGGGTGCGTAGTCCCGCAGCACGGTGGTTCCGTCGGGAAGGTCGCTGCGAATCAAGCGGTCGTAACCGTCCCACGCCTGCCGGGTCGCCTTGCCGAGAGGATCTTCCATTCTTACGCACCTGCCGAGCCCGTCGTATTCCCATGTGGTGGTCGACACGACCGTGGGTGCACCCGTTTCGGACCATGTGCCGGCTTGCGCGCGCCGTTGTCGGTCCGCCGCGTCGAGGTAGGTCGATCGCCAGCCGGTTTTTTCATCGGTTCCGTAGCTCTGCCATTGCATCGTCCGCGTGATCACTTCGTCGCCGAACGAAGGCGGTTCCTGGACAAGGGCCGTCTCGCTCAGGGTCGTGCTCCCGTCCGGTGAGGTCATCCGCGAGCAGCGGCCCCAGTCGTCGTACGCGTAGGTCGTCTCCAGCCGAAGCGTCTTGCCGTCGCGCATGCTGTCGATCTGCACCTCGCGAACGAGCTGCCCGAAGCCGTCGTATTCCAGCTCATGCACGACCATCAGCGCCCCATCGGGCAGGGGTTCTTCGCGACGGATGGTGCGGCCTTGCTCGTCCATCCACACGCGATGCGGCAAGCCTGTAATGCCAATGCGATCGACCCAGCGTTCGCTCATCGACAGTTGGTAGTTCCAGCGCATTTCGACGCGGTAGTCGGCGTGATCGGGTGACAGCACCTCGCTGGTGCGGCGACCGAGGGGGTCGTAGGTGAACTCGGCCTTGTTGCCCAGCGCGTCCACCGTTGAATGCACCAGGCCACTGATGAGGTGGAGGGTCTCGCTTGTCGTGTTCACCACGCCATCGTGCGTGGTGTGCGTGGTGTGCGTGGTGACCGTGCCTGCGACGTCGTCGGTTTCGTAGGTGAACGCGCGGGTTTCCGTCAGGCCATCCTGTTCGCGCGTCTCCTGCCGCAGGCTGCCGTGCTGGTTGCCCTGGTCCGTGACGAACGATTGCTCGCTGTGGGCGAGGGTCGTTTCAATGCCGGCGATGGACTCCGTCGACGTCTCCCCCGACGCCTGGATGTAGTACGTGCGGTCCTGCAGCCAATTCCTTGCGGCATCCCTTACAGGCACTTCGACGTAGCGGTACTGCGTCGACCGAATCGGGCCGCCGTTCTTTCCGGGTGACGTGGCGCGGCTCCTGAGGCGCCGCACTTTTCCGAGTGGATCGGGCGGGCATAGTCCCGCCTCGCCTTCCGGTGGGTAATAAGTAGATGTTTCAGTCGTATCGGTGGCGCTGTCGTAACGTGACAGGACATTTCCGTAGTCGTCATACGAACTGTCGGTGATTGTGACCTGCTTGATGTCGGCAAATCGCAGGTCATAGCAGGTGGTCGTTACCTTGTGGGGGAGCTGGAAGCTCGCCTTCTGGTCTTCGAAGGAGGTGCTTTCTTCGATGCCGTACCGGGTGATGACGTCCTGCACGACATTGCCGCGAGTGGTCTTCTCGTTGGTGATGAGATGGAAGTGGTTGTAGTTGCGCTCGATCGTGCACAGCAGGGATCCGTCTTGATACTGATACTCCGTCGATCCATAGGTATAGGCGTCCGCGCCGGGCATATGGAGGAGCTGGTCATTCCGGTCTACCCAGGACTGCACCGCCGGGTAGCCATAGAAGTTATGATCGAGATCGCCGTTTCTATAGGTGTATCGGCTTTCCCGAACCACGTTTGTCGCATCGGTCACGAGCGACCTTACACGCGTCGCCACGGCCGGCATGTGCGAAAGAGGGCCTCCGGAGGGAAGCGTAAGTGCCTCTGTATCGTATTCCACCGAATCCCGTAGCCCATCGGGGGAGGTGACCGACGCGAGAAGCATCATGATATCGACGGTGCGATATTCGAATGCCCAGACCGCTTCTTCGCCATCGGCCGTAGCGCTGTGATTGAGTTCGGTGATGAGGGGGATGGCAATGCGTTGAAGCTGTCCTGCCTGGATATTGAAGTGCATCTCCAGCGGAACAGTCGCCTCGCGACGGGCGGCGGCAGCCAGGTGGAGGGTAAGCTTGACGTTGTTCAAGTCGGCGTAGTCGATCTGCAGCAATGCTTCGCCATCGTTATCCACGACGCGTGTCAAACGTGAAATGCCGAGTGAATCCGGCTCCCATGCGAGTTGGAGCGCGTCGCCGCTGGGGTTGACGATGCGAACGGGGCGAAGCAGGTTGGTGGGATACGACATCGCCTCGAGATGCTCGATGACGCCAGTGACATGTTCGACCACGGCAGTCCGATGTTCCGGGTCCATCATGACCAATGAACAGCTGTCGAGCTTGCGATCCGGGAAATGCGCCGGCTCGAGATACAGGAGTCTCTCGACCTTGTGGCTATCGCCGCTGGACAGGGTCAGGAGGCTGGCGTCGAGGTCGAGTTCGGTGAGGCCGAGGCGCCAACCCGTGCCGAATCCATCGTCGATCGTGTCAGCCGCGCTGTAGCTCAGGCGGAAGGGAAGGTGAGGGCCACGCAGGCGATTGCCTTCGCCCGTAGCCAGGTCGACGCTCGCCGAGTACATGCCCGTGCGAGCATCCACGTCCGCATTGATGTGGCTGTAGAACTGAAACGCGGTGGAGTACAGTTCCCCCGATGCCAGGAGGCCCGGAGCAGGGGTTTCATCGGTCGTCATGGCGTTGCCATCCTTGGTCCAGTGTCGGTCATGTCACGATCAGTTCGTCCCGCTCACCCTTGACGAAGCCGATGTGACAGCTTTGCACGCTGCCGTGGGCGTCCATCATGGTCACCTTCACCGGCGCTTCCGGTGCGCCGGCCCAAGACGGAATGTCGACCCTTCCGCAGAGCACGATGACGCCTAGCTCCTCTTCGGGGCTCACGAGCTGCTCCGGCGGTGCCGTCGAGCCCCAGTGACCGTCCAGCGCGCCATTCCAGTGAATCGTCACTTCGCCCGGCTCGACATACCCCGTGAAGCAGGGTTGCCTGATGTTCGACACCTTGTCCTTCCAGTGGATCAGGCCGGCGGGCTCGCAGGTCATGCTGCGGATGCCGAGGGTGGTCTGGTCCACCAATAGGATCGACACCGTTACGATGTCGTCGAAAATGCCGTCCGCGTTCTCGGTATCCAGAAATCTGGCCGGATCGAGCGATCGCCGGTCGAGCATGAAGGAGCTGGCGGGGTATCTCTCGGGAGGAACAGGCGTCACCGTGATACCCACTTTCTTGTCCATCGCGGGTTTGGGTTGCTCGATGCCGTTGATGAAGCACCTTCCGTTGGTGCGCCAGATCGATAGATCGTCGCCATGAATCTCGAAGGCGACGTCCAGGGTCTCCGTGGCGTCGGCATTGGCGGATAGGTACAGGAAGTAGGACTGGATGGCCCGTGGCTCGCCTGACCTGGTGGTCTGGGATACATAGCCGCGATAATCGCGTTGGGCCGACCAGCCCTTGTAGGTGATGGAGCCGTCGTCCGAGAGCGGTATCGTTCCGGAGGCCTGGTTGTGGTAATCGAAGAGTCGAATGCTTTCAATTTCACGGACGCTCAGGTCCGACGGTTGACCACCGTGTTTGGATATCAGGTCGAGCCTGATCCTGGCTTGCTGAAGTCCGTTGCGGTACACCTTCGTCTGTTCGAGGATGACCTCGACGTCGGTCAGATCGAGCGAAGGGGCGTGCGGGAAAGCTTTCCTTGCCATCACGTTGTCCTTGAATGGGGGGAACGACCTCACCCGATCGTAAATTCATCTTTGCTGGCGTTGTACGACAGGGACAACGTATGGTCGTTACCGTAAGCGTCCAGGATATGCATGGTCGTGCCGCTCACTTCCGCGACGGTGCCGCCTGACACGTTCCTGAACTGCCTGGCGAGATTTCCTTTCAGGATTCCTATGACGATGCGGTGCTTGTCCGGTCCTACGATGTGGCCGACGCAAGTCTCGTACATCGCATAGGGATAGTCCGCGTTCGGCGATGCATCGTGAGGCGCCGAGACCGCGACGAGAGAGTGGAGCGGTGGCATCGGAAGGCCGCCCGATTCGGCCACGGTGTCGCCAGGTTTGCTGTAGTAACTGACGCCCCACTGCACATGAGCGAAGAAGTCGCCATGCGTGTAGAAGCCGAATGCACCTGCCGGTGGGTTGCCACCGACGGATGCCTTCGATCCGACGGAATCCAGGGGTAGTGCGATTCCGTTCAATTTCGGATTGAGGTAGTACTCGGTTGCCCAATAAAAATAAGTGGTCGAGTCGCCCACCTTTCTCCCCGTGACGATACCGTTGGAGGCCGCGCCGAAATCCGTGGCCGACAGGAAGGGAGGCTCCGCCAGCAGCACTTCGACTGAAGAGTCGAATTCGCCATCCCGTTCCTGGCCTTCGGAATCATGCACGGACGGGCTGGTGGTGAAGAACAGCTCGGGGGTTACCTCGAAGCGTGCCGCCAGCGCTCGCCCTGAAGACCCGCTAGCGGCAGAGACATAGAACGTGACGACCTGGATGGCCGCTGGGAGATCATCACGGGGGGCTCGAGACGGTTCCGCATCGGGATGACTCGCCGGGATGGCGGACTCGGTCCACGTGAATCTGTTCTGGTCGAATGAGGACGCATAGCCGTCGCCCAGCGCGCTACCGTCATCGTAGAAGATGAGCTTGAGGGCTGTCTTGAGTTCTTCTGCCGTAAGAGTGATGGGATTCTCGTTGGCATCGGCGGCGACCAGCCCGACCTTGATCGGGCACTGCTGGTTGCCGTTGCTGAAGAGCTTGATCGTCCCATGCTCCTCGCTGGGATGAGTCTTGTAGATCTGGAAGTAGGTGAGTTGCTTGACGTCGGCAAGTGATGCGGTGGAACGGGAGTGGGTATTCATGAGGACCGTCCATGTCGCGTTCGTGGATACCGGTTCCTACCGGCATGCGATGACCTTACGTCGCTTCCACGACGGATGTCGCGCATTCTCGCTGCGCGTATCCGGTAGGCATCGTGCGAACGCGGTCACGTGGGAACTAACCGCTTCATCGCAAGGGAAATTCCCCCATGGCGCCTTGGCTCGGATCGACAGCTCCCTTCAGTTGTTCCGAATGACCATCAGGCGCACGTCCGTCATGTCCTCGATGGCGTAGCGCACGCCTTCGCGTCCCAGCCCGGACGATTTCACGCCGCCGTAGGGCATGTTGTCGACGCGGAAGCTGGGTACGTCGTTGACGATCACGCCACCCTGTTCCAGCTCATCCCATGCACGCATGGCATGGCGCAGGTTGTCCGTGAACACGCCAGCCTGCAGGCCGAAGTCCGAGTCGTTGACCATGCCGAGGGCTTCGTCGAAGCGGCTGAACCGCTGAAGGAGGGCAACGGGGCCGAAGGCCTCCATGCGTTGCAGCTTTTCGCCGGGGGCCACGTCCTCAAGCAGGGTCGCCTCGAGCATGGCGCCCTTGCGCCCGCCACCGCAGAGGACCTTCGCGCCCGCCTTCTTCGCCTCGGCGATCCAGCCTTCCAGCCGCATGGCGGCGTTCTCATCGATCATCGGGCCGAGGAAAGTACTTTTCTTCTTCGGATCGCCGGCCTTGAGCGTCCTGATTTTCGCTACGAGTCGACGACGCAGTTCGCCATGGATGTCGTCGTGCGCAAGGATCTTCTGCACGCTGATGCAACTCTGCCCCGACTGGTAGAATGCGCCGAACACCAGCCGGTCCACGACGGCGTCGAGCCGATGGCCCTGGTCGCCGTCGACGATGCAGGCGGCATTGCCGCCGAGTTCAAGGGTGACCTTCTTGTGCCCGGCTTTGGCCTTGAGGTCCCAGCCGACGAGGCCACCGGTGAACGAAAGCATCTTCAGGCGTGGATCGGTCACCAGTGGCTCCGCATCGCGGCCAAGCATGGGCAGGATGGAGAATGCTCCACGGGGGAGATCGGTTTCGGCGAGAACCTCGCCCATGATCAGCGCACCCAAGGGCGTCCGCTCGGCGGGCTTGAGCACGAAGGGACAGCCCGCGGCGATGGCCGGAGCCACCTTATGCGCCACGAGGTTGAGTGGAAAGTTGAACGGCGTGATGAAAGCCACGGGGCCGAGCGGAACGCGACGCGTATAGCCGTGGTAGCCAGCGCTGCGCTCGGAGATCTCGAGGTTGAGTGTTTCGCCATTGATTCGCACCGCCTCTTCGGCGGCGATCTTGAAGGTCTCGATGAGCCGGGTGACCTCGCCTGCCGAATCGCCGATCGGTTTGCCGGCCTCGACGCACAGCGTGTAGGCCAGCTCGTCCCGACGCTCACGGAAACGCGCGACGCAGTGTTCCAGCACAGCCTGCCGCTGGTACGGCTTGAAACGCCTCATGGCGCCGGCCGCGTCGTGCGCCGCTTCGATGGCCTGGTCCAGGGCCGCCGCGTCGGGCAGGGCGACGCGTGTGGCGACCTCGCCGGTGTACTTGTCGATGACGTCGAGCTTCGCCTTGCCCTTCACGGCGAGGTTGGCGAGGTAATAGGGATAGCTCTTCCGAAGCATGTACGTGGCCTCGTGGGTGACGAAGCCACGAATCATCCGACCCGAGGTGTTCACGAGCCGTGAGGCACCTCTGCGACGAAAAGCTACTTTTGCGATGTGCTGCATGATGACAGCAGGATGGCCATCATGAGCATGAGTGAGGCGAGCATGTAGCGCCGCGTGTCCATGCATGGATATCCAGGCCACCAGTGGCCGGATGCGCTATCCGACGATTGTGGAGCGTTCATTTGTCGTGCACCGGCCCTGCGCGTCTGCCATTAATGTCCGGCACGTCTATGATGAAGCAGGAGAGCTTCCCATTGATGCCGTTGTGGTAGTGGCCGTCATACTGAAGCCCCGCTGGTTCGGTGAAGGTGTGGTTGAAGTCACCTACCTGGAGGCTGGCCGCCTGCTTGAGCACCGTGGCTTTCCCCCAGTCGTCGGACTCACCGCAGTTCGGTGAATCGTAGACATAGAGGACGGTGCCGGGCGGAAGGTTCTGCAGTTCCACCGATTGCGCCACGTCGTTCTTGCAGTCGTAGTCGACGAATTCTGTCCTGAGGTAAAACGGCCGTGAAGGGATGTCCACCGTGCAGAAATTGTCCTGCCCGAGCCAGAGGCCTCTGTACCACCTCACGAAGGCCACGGCTTGGGTGCCATTGACGGGCTGCCTTTTCGCGGCCGCTACGCTGCCGTCGCGCTGGAAGTGGCCTGATTTGGGAGAGCAGCCGGTCAAACCGATAGTCACGATCAGAAGGGACGCAAGCGCGTATCGCAGCATGTCCATGCGGAAATCTCCTTTTCCCGGGTTGCTCCGTGCCCCCTGATGACGCCATCACAGCGGCGTCTGAACCACCTATCCATAGGCCAAAGGTCGTAAGCGGCGCGTATCTGACGCGAGGACAGACCAGAGTTCGATGGCTTTGCCGATTCGACTTACGTGGCGCTCTTTTATTCGCGCCGCAGCTTCATCTCGCCGTCGCCCAACATCACGCGCACGCGCTCGCCGACAGCGACATCGGCAGCACGGCGCACGATAGATTCGCGTTCGTCGAAGACGATCGCATAGCCACGTTCGAGCGTGGCGAGTGGACTTACCGCATGCAGCGTGCGGCCCTGCTGGAGGACCAGCGCACGATCGCGTTCGAGTTTGCGCGCGATGGCGTGGTCGAGCCGTTGCCGCAGCTCGGCATTACGCTGGCGAGCTGGTTCGAGGCGCAGTCGGGGATGCCGCGCCGTCAGGCGGGCATCGAGGCGTTCGAGACGCGCGCGGCGCAGGGCGTTCGCCTGGCCGATCGCGAAACGGAGGCGCCGGTGAAGGGCATCGAGGCGCTGCGCATCGCGCGCAAGGCGCGCCTGCGGGCGCTGGGTGTTGAGGCGCGCCTGCCAATGATCGGCGCGCTGTGCCGCGGCTTGCAGGCGACGCGTCATCAGCGTTGTCATTCGCTGGCGGAGGCGGTCGAGCCGGCGCGCGAGATCGGCGCCATCGGGCACAAGGAGTTCGGCGGCGGCCGAAGGTGTCGCCGCGCGCAGGTCGGCCACGAAATCGGCGATGGTGAAATCCACCTCGTGACCTACGGCCGAGACGACCGGCACGGCGCTGGCATGGATCGCCCGTGCGACGGCTTCGTCGTTGAAAGCCCAGAGGTCTTCCAATGAGCCGCCGCCACGCGTGACGAGGATCACGTCGTAGCGACCGCAGGCCGATGCCTTGCGCAGCATGGTTGTGATGGCCGGCGGTGCCTCGCGCCCCTGTACGGGCACGGGAAGCACTTCGACATCGGCAAGGCCGAGGCGGCGTCCAAGCACGCTCAGCACGTCACGGATGGCCGCACCGGATGGCGACGTGATGACGCCGATGCGGCGTGGAAACGCGGGCAGCGCGCGCTTTCGTTCCGGGGCGAACAGTCCCTCCGCGCCAAGCCTCGCCTTGAGCTGCTCGAACTCGCGCTGAAGGGCACCTTCGCCCGCCGGCTCCATGTGGTCAGCCACCAGTTGGAACTCGCCGCGCGCCTCGTAAAGTCCGACCTTGGCGCGCATGAGTACATGCATGCCGTCGGTGGGGCGGAAACGCAGGCGCGACGCGGCCATGCGGAACATGGCACAGCGGACCTGCGCGCTGGCATCTTTCAGCGTGAAGTAGACATGGCCTGAAGCCGGCCGCGAGACGTTGGAGAGCTCGCCTTCGATCCATACGCCCATCGGGAGGGCGTCTTCCAGCAGATCGCGCACCAACCGGTTCAGGCCGGATGGGGTGAAGATCTCAGCGGCAGGGCGGTTGTCGAAGTCGGACATGGATCGGGAAGGTTATCACGCTCCCTGTATTGTCGACAGGGCAAGGGTTTACACGTGCTTCCTCGACTTGCGCTTACATGCGGAAGACGCCGAACCGGCCCTGCTCGACAGGCGCATTCATCGAGGCCGAGATGGCGAGGCCGAGCACGCGCCGCGTGTCCGCCGGATCGATGATGCCGTCGTCCCACAGCCGCGCACTGGCGTAGTAGGGATGGCCCTGGCGCTCGTACTGCTCGCGGACCGGGGCCTTGAAGGCCTCTTCGTCCTCCGCGCTCCAGCTCCCGCCACTCGATTCGATGCCATCGCGACGCACGGTGGCCAACACCGAAGCGGCCTGCTCGCCACCCATCACGCTGATCCGCGCATTCGGCCACATCCACAGGAAGCGTGCGCCATAGGCGCGACCGCACATGGCGTAGTTACCCGCACCGAAGCTGCCACCGATCACCACGGTGAATTTCGGCACGTGGGAGCAGGCCACCGCGGTGACCATCTTGGCGCCGTCTTTCGCGATACCGCCGTTCTCGTACTTGCGGCCGACCATGAATCCCGTGATGTTCTGCAGGAACACCAGAGGCACGTTGCGCTGGTTGCACAACTCGATGAAATGAGCGCCCTTCTGCGCGGACTCGCCGAACAGGATGCCGTTGTTGGCGACGATGCCCACCGGGTAGCCGTGGATATGCGCGAAGCCGGTGACGAGGGTCTTGCCGTAGCGCGCCTTGAACTCGTGGAACTCGGAGTCGTCGACGATGCGGGCTATCACCTCGTGGATGTCGAAGGGACGGCGTGTGTCTTCGGGGATCACCCCGTAGAGTTCTTCCGCGGCGAAGCGGGGTTCCAGGGGAGCACGAACCGCCAGGGGTACCTTCTTCACCCGGTTGAGCGAACCGACGATGTCGCGGGCGATGGCTAGCGCGTGCGCGTCGTTCTCGGCGAAGTGGTCGGCCACGCCGGATATCGAGGTATGCACGTCGGCACCGCCCAGCGCTTCGGCATCCACGACTTCGCCCGTGGCGGCCTTCACCAGGGGCGGGCCGCCGAGGAAGATCGTGCCCTGTTCGCGGACGATGATCGTCTCGTCGCTCATCGCCGGCACATAGGCGCCACCGGCGGTGCAAGAGCCCATCACCACGGCGATCTGCGCGATGCCCTGGGCACTCATCCGCGCCTGGTTGTAGAAGATACGACCGAAGTGCTCGCGGTCCGGGAAGACCTCGTCCTGCAACGGCAGGAACGCGCCGCCGGAATCCACGAGATAGATGCAGGGCAGGCGGTTTTCCATCGCCACTTCCTGCGCACGCAGGTGTTTCTTCACGGTCATGGGAAAATACGTGCCACCCTTGACCGTGGCGTCGTTCGCGAGCACCACCACTTCCTGGCCCATGACGCGGCCAATGCCGGCGATCACGCCCGCGGCCGGAGCGGCGTCGTCGTACATGCCATGCGCGGCGAGCGGTGCGATTTCCAGGAAGGGTGAGCCGGGATCGAGCAAGGCGCGTATACGTTCGCGAGGCAGCAGCTTGCCACGTGCGACATGCTTCTCGCGCGCCTTCGCGCCGCCTCCTTCGGCAGTGCGCTTCAGCGTCTCGCGCAGGTCGTCGGTCAGCGCACGCAGGCGCTGGCTGGCCGCCTGGAATTCCGGGGAGCGGGTATCGAGCTGCGATTCGAGAATGGGCATGAGGGCATTCGCGCGGGGACGAAACGAGCATCATAGCCGGGGCGGCCGGAAGGCAAACGCTGCATCGCGCCAATACCTGTCGAGGCGAGGGGAGGCGTCGGGTGCCATTCTCTTCGCTAAGTCCTCGTCCGACCTACGCCTCCCTGCGGAATCGCTCTGAGAACGACACCCGACGGCTCCCCTGTCTCAGGCAAGCAAAACACGATGGCGAAGCCGAGCCTGTCACCGAAACTATCCCTGAAACGCGAGATGAAAAAACGGCCACCCGGAGGTGGCCGCTTCGTGTCTTACCGAAGAAAGCGAAACGCTTACTTCTTGGTGTCGTCCGTCGCGCTCTTGGCGTTATCGGCGGCATCCTTCGCCTGGTCAGCCGACTTGTCGGCCTGGTCGGCGGCGTTGGAGGCGGCGTCCTTCGCAGCGTCGGACATGCCACCGGCCGTGGAGGACGAAGCGGCGGACTGGGCCTGCGCGGCGGCATCCTTGGCCTGGTCGGCGGACTGCTGAGCCTGGTCGGCGGCCTGGGAGGTCGCGGCATTCTGCGACTGGTCGGCGGCCTGCTGGGCCTTGTCCGCCTGCTGCTGCGCATCGGCGGCCGACTTCTGGGCGTCCTGCGCGGAATCCTGCGCGCCGTTGCTGCAAGCTGCCAGAAGCGCGACGAGCGCAGAGGCGAGAAGGGTACGCGTCACATTCATTAGTGTTTCTCCTTAACCGTGGAATGCCGTTAGGCGGGCGTATTAATAGCTCAGTTATGGGTACTTAGCTACCGATCGCGCCTTTTCGCTTCAGGGCGCATTAAAGCCCATGGATATGGCGTGATCGTTTCGAAACGACAGCCTCACGCGTCGACGTCGGGTTCACACCAGTTCGATGGCGATCGCCGTTGCCTCGCCGCCACCGATGCACAGCGCGGCGACACCTCTTTTTGCCCCACGCGCCGTCAACGCATTGAGAAGGGTCACGACGATGCGTGCGCCGCTGGCACCGATGGGATGGCCGAGGGCGCACGCGCCGCCGTTGACGTTGATCTTCTCGCGCGACACGCCGAGTTCGCGCATCACCGCCATCGGTACCACCGCAAAGGCCTCGTTGATCTCGAACAGGTCGACATCGTCGGCGGTCCAGCCAGCCTTCGCCAGCACCTTGGAAATGGCACCCACCGGCGCGGTGGTGAACCATTCCGGTTCCTGCGAATGCGTGGCGTGGGCCACGATGCGGGCCAGCGCGGTGACCCCGCGGGCCTTCGCATCGTCCGCCGAAAGCAAGACGAGCGCGGCGGCGCCATCGGAGATGCTCGATGAACTGGCGGCGGTGATCGTGCCGTTTTCCTTGCGGAACGCCGCGCGCAACGTGGGGATCTTGGTCACGTCCGAACGGCCGGGCTGTTCGTCCTCGGCGAAATCCTGCGCACCCTTGCGGCCCTGCACGGTCACCGGGACGATCTCGTTGGCGAAGGCGCCGGATTTCTGCGCGGCCTGCGCACGTTCGACCGAACCGATCGCGTAGGCATCCTGTTCCTCGCGCGTGAAGTGGTACTTGTCGGCGCACTGTTCGCCGAAAACGCCCATGGCCTTGCCGTCATAGGGATTGGTCAACCCGTCCCAGGCCATGTGGTCGACGAGCTGGCCGTCGCCATAACGGATACCCGTGCGCGCGTTGACCATGTGCGGCGCATTGGTCATCGACTCCATGCCGCCGGCGACGACGATCGATGCCGAGCCGGCCTTGATCAGGTCGTGGCCGAGCATCAGGGCCTTCATGCCCGAGCCGCACACCTTGTTGATCGTGGTGCAGCCGGTGGACGTCGGGAGTCCGGCCTCGAGGGATGCCTGGCGCGCCGGCGCCTGGCCCAGGTTGGCGGGCAGCACGCAGCCCATGATGACTTCGCTGACGTCGGACGGGGCGACACCCGCGTGCTCCAGGGCCGCCTTGATGGCGATGGAGCCGAGCTTCGGCGTAGGCACGCCGGTGAACTGGCCGAGGAAGGAACCGATGGCGGTGCGCTTGGCGCCTGCGATGACGATGTCGGACATGGGGACTCCGTGGTACTCGGATGGCCGCCCTTTCCGGGCGGAAAACCCACTGAGTATCGCAGTGGGGCCGGGGCGGGGGCAATCTGCGCCGCGGCAGGCGGTTTCACGCGGGGCGGCACAAGGGGCTCCGGGCCTGCGACCCGGCGCACGCTTTCCTGCGCCCGCGCCGCGCCTTTCCGCGAGGTCTTGTGGCAACATCCGCTCAGGGTGTGCCCACGGACCGCGGGCGCAGACATTGACGTCAGACCAGGGGACAACATGAATACGATGCAGCTGCCGCGTCGGCGCGAACTCGCGCTGGCCGTATGTGTGGGTATAGGCCTGACGGCCTGCGGCGGTGGTGGGAGCGGAGGCGTCAGGAGCTCCAACATCCCTTCCGTGCCGTCGAATAACATCCCCTCGGTGCCGTCGAACAACCTGTCGGACGTACCGTCCTTCAACATCCCCAAGACGCCCTCCACGGGCGCGACGATCGCCCAGCCGCCGGTGGACGTGCAGCTGACGGCGACCAACGTCAAGCCGGCACACGATGCGGGATTCACGGGGGCCGGCATCGTCATCGGCGTCGCCGACTCCGGTGTGAACGCCTCGAACCCCGCGCTGGCCGGTCGCGTGGGCGCGGAATACATCTACGTCGACCCCGCGACGAACAACGTGGCGGTGGACGATGTCGTCGGGCACGGCACCATCGTGGCGGAGATCGCCGCCGGACGTCCCTACGGTTCCTTCGTCGGCGGCGTGGCGCCGGATGCATCGATCGTCTCGGCACGCATCATCGCGGACAAGGCGCCTACCGACGACGGCTCGGGTCAGGGCAACAAGGTGACCTCGGCCGATCCATTGGGCGACGTGAACGACAAGCTCGTCGTCACGTCCGGTGCCCGGATCGTCAACAATTCCTGGGGCGGCCTGTACTGGGATGCCGCGGCCACGGACACCACGGCGAGCTTCGCGACCGCCTATCAGCATGCGGCGTTGGGCCATGCGCTCTTTGTGTTCGCGGCAGGCAACAGTGGCGAGGCCAACCCGTCGACCATCGCCGCCTTGCCGAGTCTTGTTCCCAGCCTGGAGAAAGGCTGGCTGACCGTCGTAGCGCTGGACAGCAACCACGTCGACCAGATCGCCTCGTATTCCAACCGTTGCGGTATCGCGCAAAATTATTGCCTTGCCGCGCCCGGTGCCGTCGTGGTCGTCGCACCGAACGCGACCTCGGGCCAGGCCACCTACGTCTATGGAGCCGGCACGTCGTTCGCGGCACCGCAGGTTTCCGGCGCCGCCGCCGTGGTGATGACGGCCATGCCCGGACTTTCCGTCGACGCCGTACGGCAGGTGCTCCTGGGTACCGCGGATGACCTGGGCGCGCCGGGTCCGGATGCCGTGTACGGCTACGGACGCCTGAACGTGGGCCGCGCGATTCGTGGACCGGCGAAATTCGATTGGGGCGATTTCAGCATCGGCGTCAACGGCCATGATGCGGAATTCGCCAATGATATATCGGGTGCCGGTGGCCTCCGCGCCTTCGGCGATTCGCGCCTGACCCTGAGTGGCAGCAACACCTACGAGGGGACGACGCTGGCCGCGACGAGCGTCACCCTGGAGGCCATGCATGGCATTCCGGGTGCATTGACGGTGCAGGACGGCGCCACGGCGATCATGCACGGCGACATCGGCGGCGACGTGAATATATCGGCTAGCTTGCAGACGGCCGATACCTCCACGCATGTCACGGGCAACTATGTGCAGACGTCCACGGGGCGGCTGTCGCAGCTGCTGGGCGCGCCGCTCATCGTTTCGGGCACGGCCTCGCTCGCCGGCGAGTTTCACGTCGCCGGTGCGGTCTCCGGCTACGTCCCGACCTCGCACCAGCAGGTGCTCACGGCCAGCGCGGTCTCGGGCGGTTTCTCCACGACGACGAAGGCCAATGGGGTCTTTCTCAACGCGACGCTGCAGTACCTGCCCGCGGAAGTCTGGATCGATACCACGACGCTCAGCGTGAGCCAGGTGGCCAGCACGAGCATGAGCCAGTCCGCCGCCGCACAGTCGTCCGCCCAGCGGCTCGACGGCGCGTTCCAGCAGATCGACCGGAGCCTCACGAGCGCGTCGACCGGGGGCTCTTCGTTCGCGACGGGCACGCTGGTCGCGGCGGGCGGCATCCAGCAATCGGCGAACACCCAGGTCGCGCAGGCTTCGCTGGAATCGCTGTCCGGCCAGCTCTACGCGGCAAGCACGGCTGTCACCCTCGCCAGTATCGAGGCGGGTAACGACGCACTGATGAGCCATCTCGACCACCAGGGTGCGGGTGGCGCGTGGATGCAATCGTTCAACGGGCAGGGCGGCCTCAGCCGCGGCGGTTTCGGGAACGTGGGATTCAACCTGGACGGTGGCCTTGCCGGTAACGACGTTCGCCTGGGTGCGAATGGCTTCGCCGGCGTCGCGGTGGCGCAGATGCGCAGCACCGGCCAGCTGTCGAACAGCTTCGACCGCCAACGCAGCCGGTCCACCGAGGGCATGCTGTATGCCGGGTCACGTGGCGCGAACTGGTATGGCGTGGGGCGCCTCGGCTTCGGCAACTTCCGTGGCAATACCCAGCGCCTGCTGCGCTTCGGCGACCAGGCGTCCTTTGCCGGTGGAGACAATACCGGCCGTTACAACGTCGCCTATGGCGAGGTCGGCTACCGCACCGACGCGGGTGCGTTCTCGCTCACGCCGTTCGCCAACGTGGAGTACGCCAGCATTCGCCGCGACGGCTTCCAGGAGTCCGGCGGCGAGGGCTTCGGCCTGAGCGCCAACGGGCAGACCACGTCGCGCTGGCAGGCGGGGTTCGGTCTGCGAGCGGGGGCGTCGTGGCTTACCTCGATGGGCAAGCTGCACCTTGATGCGAAGCTGGGCTGGCAGAATGCGTTCGCGACGAAGGGCGAGGTGTTCTCGGCACGTTATACGGGCATCGCGCAGTGGGCGCCGGTCGACGGTATCGGTCTCTCGCGCCGCGCCGGTACCGCCGGCATGACGCTGGGTTGGGACGTGAGCGAGCGCACGCAGGTGGGCTTCGATATCGACCAGCGCTTCGCCGATCGCGACCATTCGCGCTCGGCCAGCGCCACGTTCCGCATGGCCTGGTAGGCGAGGCGAAGCCAGCGGGAAAATTACGACTTGCCGTGGAACAATTCGCGGCCGATCAGCATGCGGCGGATCTCGTTGGTGCCCGCGCCGATCTCGTACAGCTTCGCGTCGCGGAGCAGGCGGCCGGCGGGGAACTCGTTGATATAGCCGTTGCCACCCAGCGCCTGGATCGCCTCCAGCGCCACCTTCACCGCGTTGGTCGATGCATTGAGCAGGCAAGCCGCCGGATCGATGCGCGATTTCACGCCGTTGTCGAACTGCTGGGCCACCATGTACGCGAAGCCGCGCGACGATTGCAGCGCCGTATACATGTCGGCGACCTTGGCCTGCATCATGCCGAACGTGCCGATCGGGGCATTGAATTGCTTGCGCTCGCGCACGTACGGCAGCACGAGGTCCATGGCCGACTGCATGATGCCGATCGGACCGCCCGACAACACGAGGCGTTCGGTGTCCAGGCCGCCCATCAGTACGCGAACGCCTTCGTTCACTTCACCGACGATGTTTTCCGCGGGGATCTCGCAGTTGTCGAACACCAGTTCGCAGGTGTTCGATCCGCGCATGCCGAGCTTGTCGAGCTTCTGCGCCGTGGAGAATCCCTTCATGCCTTTCTCGACGATGAAGGCGGTCATGCATCGGCTGCCGGCGGCGCGCGGCGCCGTCCGCATGTACACGAGCAGCACGTCGGCATCCGGGCCATTGGTGATCCACATCTTCGTACCGTTGGCGATCCAGACATCGCCGGCCTGTTCCGCATGGCAGCTCATCGAGCCCACCACGTCCGAGCCCGCGCCGGGTTCGCTCATGGCCAACGCGCCGACCCATTCACCGTTGGCGAGCTTGGGCAGGTACTTGCGCCGCTGGGCCTCGTTACCGTTGTGGTAGATGTTCTGCACGCACAGGTTGGAGTGCGCGCCATATGAAAGGCCGACCGACGCCGAGGCGCGCGAGATTTCTTCCATCGCGATCATGTGGGCGAGGAAGCCGAGACCCGAGCCACCGTATTCCTCGGGAACCGTGACGCCGAGCAGGCCCATGTCGCCGAACTTGCGCCACAGGTCGTCGGGGAACACGTTCTCCCGGTCGATGCGGTCCGCACGCGGCGCGATCTCCTTTTCGGCGAAGGCGTGCACGCTTTCGCGCAGGAGGTCGAGGTCTTCACCGAGGGAAAACGGGCGCATCGTGGAACTCCGGAGGAAGCGGTAAAAGCAGCCCATCGTAGCGCGAGGGCAGGTCCAAGCCACGGCGCGACGCAGCAATCAGATGGGTGGGAGGCCTGCGATACGGTCGTGCACGCGCACCAGCATCAGGCATTGGCGGTCCACCAGGCGCACTGCCTCGACCGGCCCGGTGGCCTGCGCGGCGGCATCGACGACCAGGTCCGGCGTGCCGAGCAACGGTGCCGCCGTCCCTCGCCTGACGTGTTCGGCAAGCGCGGCGAAGCCGTTGGCGACACGGTGGGCAAGTGTTTTCACGGCGTTCGCATCATCCGCGGCGAGGGCCTGGCGATGGGCGCCGAGAGTGGACAGGTGCGACAGGCCGGCCTGGAGGGCGGCAAGCAGGCGTAACGCGCGCTCACCCCGTTCGGGGGAGTGGCCGGGCTCGCCGAGCAATTCGGTCACGTTGCCGGCCACCGCCGCCTGCGCGGCGTGGGCATCGCGGCGGGCGACGCGGTAGGCCAGGTCGTCCGCCTTGCCGGTGGCGTACTGGCTTGCGATGGCTTCCAGGTAGCGTGCGTACGCATGCAGGGCGTCCGCGGCGATATCTTCAAGGCGGCGCACCCGCCAGTCCGGCAGCACGAAGCGGATCACGAGGGTAGCGACGAAGGCCCCCAGCAAGGTGTCGAGCAAGCGGGGGCCGATGGCGTCGTAGCCCGCGCCCGCCAGGTCGAAACAGAGCAGGACGAAGATCGTGATGACGGCCGTCGCCAACGCGTAGCGTCGCAGGCGAAAGGCGAAGAACGCCACGCCCGTGGCGACCAGCACCGGTAACCGCCAATCGCCCCCGGGAAGCAGGCGGAGCATGGCCCATCCCGCGAACAGTCCCGCCATCGTACCGGCGATGCGCTGCATGGTGCGGCGCTGGGTTGCGCCATAGCTGGGCTGGCAGACGAACAGCGTGGTGAGGAGGATCCAGTATCCATGGGTCGGATGCAGGAGCTGCATGAGTCCATAACCGGCGAGCATGCCCGTCGCCAGCCGTACGGCGTGACGGAAATGCATGGAGCGGCGATCGAGGCGGACGCGGATGCGCGCGAAGGCATCGGCTACCGTATCGGGTTCGCTGTCCTGCAAGGCGATGTCGGTACCCTCGCGCAGGCTGCCTTCGTCCTCGATGCCGGCCAGCAGATGTTCCATGTTGGTAAGCAGCGCGGACAGCGCATCGTCCACGGCCTGGCCGGGCGGATCGCTGCGGCGCCGATAGGCGATGGCCTCGCGCACGTCGTCGAGCGCGGCACGGGGTAGGGTCATCGGTCCCAGTGGTGCCACGCGGCGGATGGCATCGGCACGTTCGCGACAGGCGCTGGCTTGCAAGCGCAGGAGGCGGCCGAAACGGAACATCAGGTCGCTGTGGTAGAGCGCCGCGGCCAGTTCGTCGTAGGGATAGTGTGACGAACTGACCCGTTCGTGGATGTCCTGGGCGGCGAAGAACATGGCTAGCCGCGCGGCGGAACGGCCGCGCGGTTGGCGCCGCCCGATGCGATCGAGCAAGGCCGCGCGGGTCGTGGCCAGGGCATCGACGGTTTGCAGGTTGCGCCGCGAGAATTCCACGGCCAGTGCATCCCGGTCGAGCCCTCGCACCGGCTCGAACAACGCCGCCTTCGCTTCCATCAGCGCGGCCAGGGATTCGAACAGCCGGGCCAGCGCGTGGCGTACCGCACGCTGCGGTGCCATGGCGCTCCACAGCAGCGAAAGAAGGCCGTACCACGCCGCGCCGGCGAGGATGGCGGCGGTGCCGCGCCAGTCGCCGGGGGCGGCGGTCGAGGCGTCGGATGCGATCATCGTGTAGACCGAAAGGATCAGCGTGGCCGTTGCGATCGTCGCATAGCGTCCGCTGGCTGCGCCCAGCATCACCAGGACGAAGGTTCCGGCGGCAAGCAACAAGGCGAACAGGGGAGGATGGCCGATCGACGCCTTTACCACGCTGGCGGCGCCGGCGAAGCAGACGAGGGTGACCAGGAGTCCACGCAGTCGTCCGCGCCAGGCATCGTCGGTCTCGGCCAGGGCGCAGGCGATGGCACCGAGCAGGGCGGGCACGAGCAACTCGACAGGGCCGGCGAGGGTGCACCATGCGGCGATGCCGGTCAGCGCGAGGAAGACGCGCGCGACATCGGCGAAGCGATCGGATTCGGCGAGCTGGCGGAGGGCGCGCATGGGGCCTAGCTTAGCGGCATGGGATCGACGTTATCGCGATATCGCCGCTGAAGCGGCTCCCACAAGGACTTGCGGTGACTCGTGTGGGAGCCGCTTCAGCGGTGATGCTCTCCCACCCTCCCGCCAAGGCCTTCAACAAAGCCCACCATTCACCGCGAGGACCTGCCGCGTGATGTACCCGGCCTCCGGGCTCACCAGGAAACGTACCGCCGCGGCCACTTCTTCCGGCGTGCCGGTCCGCTCCATCGGGATCGCCTTGAGGATTTGTTCCACCGGCACTTCCGGTTCGAGCATATCGGTGTCGATCAGGCCCGGCGCGACGCAGTTGACGGTGATCCTGCGTTTGGCCAGTTCCACGGCCAATGCCTTCGCGGCACCGATCACGCCCGCCTTGGAAGCACTGTAGTTCACCTGGCCGCGGTTGCCGATCAGGCCCGACACCGAGGTGATGCACACGATGCGCCCAGGGGCGCGCCGACGGATCATCGGCATCACCAGCGGATGCAGTACGTTGTAGAAGCCGTCCAGGTTGGTGCGCAGCACCTGGTCCCAGTCCTCGGATGTAAGCCCTGGGAAGGCGCCGTCGCGGGTGAGGCCCGCGTTGCATACGACGCCGTAATAGGCACCGTGTCCGGCGACATCGGCCTCGAGCGCGGCCGCCGATGCGGCGCGGTCCGAGATATCGAATTGCAGTATCCGCGCGGCACGGCCTTTCCCTGCGATGTCTGCCTGCACGGCCTCGGCTTCTTCACGTCGCGAACGGCAGTGCAGGACGAGGTCGTAGCCGGCATCGGCGAGGTTCATCGCGATGGCGCGGCCGATGCCACGGCTCGAGCCGGTGACGAGGATGGTATCGGTCATGGAGGAGTTCCCCTGGAATCGAGGCTGTTGCGTGGATCGAGAAAGGGCGCGGGATCGGGAGGGCTGAATACGGTCAGCCGCGCCTCGGCATGCATGCCCGGCGCGTCGATGCGACAGGTGAAGGCACCCATCCCATCGTCGTCGTGGAAGTTGCGCACGGCTTCGACAACCAACCGGGTGCCCGCGGGAAAGAAATCGACATCCGCACGATAGGCACGCGTGCCGAGCAGGAAACCCGGCCTCACCGCGCCACCGGCGGCCAATACCTGGCACCCGTTCCACGCCGCGATGGCCTGGGCCATGAGCTCCACGCCGGTCCAGGCGGGAAGGCCCGTCGCCTGGACGAAGGCACCGCCAGGACGTACGACCCGTTCACACAGGATGCGTTCGGCGTCCCATTCCACGACGCGGTCGAGCAGGATCATCTTCCCGGCATGCGGAAGCAACTGGTCGATGGGCCAAAGGGTCATGTCGCGTCCGCCAGGATCAGGCTCGCGTTGTTACCGCCGAACGCGAACGAATTGCTCATTAAGTGGCGGCGGCCCGCCGGCAGCGTGTCGCCGATACGCGTGAAGGCGAGGGATGGCAGCGCCGGATCGGGCTCGCCGTCCCACACGTGCGGGGGCAGGCGCCGCCCCGGATCGGTGAGTGCGAGCCAGCAAAACGCGGCTTCCAGGGCCCCGGCGGCACCCAGCGTATGCCCGGTCAGCGCCTTGGTCGATGAGCAACGCACGGGACGGGCGAAGGTGGTGGCCACGGCGTGGCTTTCCATCGCGTCGTTGTGCTCGGTGGCGGTGCCGTGCAGGTTCACGTAGTCGACGGTATCCGCAACGATGCCCGCCGTCGACAAGGCACGGCGCATCGCCTCGCTGGCACCGCGCCCGCCGGGCTCGGGCGACGACATGTGATAGGCATCCGAGCTGGCACCGCCGCCGAGCATGACGACTGGCGCGGCATCCCTGGTCATCAGGAACAACGCCGCGGCTTCGCCGATGTTGATGCCACGACGCGAACGGGAGAACGGCAGGCAGCGTTCGGGCGCCATGGCTTCCAGTGCATGGAAACCATTCGTGGCGAGGCGACAAAGGGTATCGGCGCCACCGCAGACCACGGCATCGCACAGACCGAGCCGAAGGAGCCGCTGCGCGCTGAGCAGTGCGCGTGCGCCCGAGGTGCACGCGGTGGAAATACCGTAGCAGGGACCGGCGACACCCAGCCACTCGGCAAGGAAGGCGGCCGGTGCCCCGAGTTCCTGGTCGCTGTAGCGGTAATCGTCGGGCCACGTGCCGTCCACGCCACGCGCGGCGATGCCGTGGGTCGCTTCCTCGATGCCGGTGGTGCTCGTGCCGACGACCACGCCGACGCGGGCGGCACCGAAGCGGGCGATCGCGGCGCGGACCTCCGTTTCGATTTCCCTGGCCGCGAGCAGCAGCAAGCGGTTGTTGCGCGTGTCGCGCTGCTCCATGCCGGCGGGCACGGGCGGCAGGTCGGCCGTCACTTCGCCCAGCGGCAATGCGCGCGCGGGTACCCAGCCATCGAGCGGCCGGAGACCGTGTGTGGCGGCACGGAACAATGCATCGGCCACCGCGGCCTTTCCCGCGCCAAGCGAACAGGCCACGCCCAGCGCGTTGAGGTACGCCGTGCTCATGCCGGGGAGAGCGGCTTGCGCGCGGCCACGTTCACGAGGGTTTCCTCGCGCTCGCCGGGCGGGGGCGGCGCCTTGATGCCCCAGCGTTCGAGCAGGCCGAAATCCTTCGATCGGCTCCACCAGAGGTAGGGCAGGGAAACGTTGCCTTCGGCGAAGACGAAACCCCGGGAGCGCAGCATCGCCATGTACTCGTCGGCGCTCTTCTGCACGTGCATGGGGTGACGGAAGAACCAGCGGATCACCCAGGTATCGATATAGGCGCGCGTGGATTCGGCGAAGAGCAGCAGTCCGCCCGGCTTCAGTACGCGCCAGAATTCGTCGAGGGCACGTTCCTGTTCCACCAGGTGGTGGAAGGTCTGGTGGCAGAACAGCACGTCCACGCTGGCATCGGGCAGGTCGATGCCGGCGCAGTCGCCCAGCATCAGCTTCGCCTCGATGCCTTCGCGTTCCGCTTCCCGGGCCGACAACGCGATGCTGTGCGGGTCGGCGTCCAGGCCCACGATGCGGGCGGGTGCGAAGGCGTCGCGCAGCAGCCGGAACGAGCGGCCCTGGCCGCAGCCGACATCGAGCAGGGTGCCACCTTGTGGCAGCGGCTCGCCGACCAGTCGTTTCAGGTCGTTTATGGCGACCCGGAGCACATGGTGTTGCCAGGTATGCGTGCGCAGGAATACGAAACCGATCCGGGTTTCCTCGACATAGGTGGCGCTGGCGTATTTCATGGCGTGCTTCCTGCGGATCGGTCTTGCGAACGGTGCGCAAGGCGGCGGTCGACGTCGTCGGTGAACACGGTGGGCGAGACCAGTTGCATCTCTCCATCGACGAGGCTCACCGCGACCTGGATGGTGCTGGCCCGGGTGAGGCGCTCGCCGCTGGAGGCATCGCTCAACGTGTAGTGGATCTTCAAGCGGTTCTGCCACTCGACCAGTTCGGCGCGTACGCGCAGGGTCTGCCCGAAGCGTGCGGCGCGGGCATAACGCAGTTGCAGGTCGATGATGGGCCAGACATAGCCCGTCTCCTTCATCCGCCTGTAGTTGTGGCCGAGGTCGTCGAGCAGCGCGCAACGCGCGATCTCGAGGTACTTCACATAGTGGCCGTGCCAGACGACATCCATGGAGTCGACGTCGAAGAAGGGAACGGTCACGTCGATCTCGGCGGCGAGGACGCCACTAGCGCGCATGGAGTGCTCCGTTCGTACCGTGCCAGTACGGGTGGAAGTTGAACCATTGCAAGGGTGCCTCGAGGCAACGCTCACCGAGCCATGCGGCATAGTTCGCTACCGACCGGGCGATGGCCGCTTCGCGCCGCCCGCGTTCCCAGCCGGCGGCATCGGCGAAGCGGCGAAGGTGGATGCGATAACGGCCTCGGTGTTTCAGGCAGCAAACGAGGTTCACCGGGCAGCGCAGCATCGCCGCCATCAGCCACGGGCCTTGCGGGAAGGCCGCGGAGGCACCGAGAAAATCCACGTCGACGACACGGCCGCCGTGTTCCGGTACGCGGTCGCCGGCGATGGCGATCCATTCGCCTCGCTCCAGGCGCTGCGACAGTTCCAGCATCGCGGAGGTATCCAGGTCGCCCACGTGCATCAGACGCAGACGCCTGTCACCCGATTCGCCAAGCAGCCGGTTGAAGTGGGCGGCGTTGGGCAGGTGCATCAGGACGTTCAGTGCCACGCCCTCGCCGAGCTCGGCCATCGCACGGCATACGTCGAGGTTGCCCAGGTGGGTGCAGATCAGCAGTTGCCCACGCCCACCGGCCAGCAGCGCGTCACGCACGCCATCGGGGTCGTCCATGTCGATCGAGGCAAGACGCAGCTTGCCGCGCCATACATCGAAACGGTCGAGCATGCATTCGCCGAAGGCGAGGTACTGGGCGAACACGGCACGCGAACGTGGGAAGAGGTTGCCGCGCCCGCTCCATGCGGCGAGGCGCCGCTGGTAATCGCGCACGTTATGTCGCGCCGCGCGCCCGGTGACGAAGAAGTACAGCACGATCAGCTGGATCACGGGCGTCACCGCGCGCCGGCCGAGCAACCGCACGGCGATGGCGGTGAGCTTGATGCCGAGGAAGCTGCCGCGCTCTTTTTGCGCCGCCCAATGCACGTTTGCCGTTGTCTCAGGCATGGGTGCCGTCCAGGCGAAGATGGGCCGAAGAGACGGGTGCGTCGTCCATGCGATAGGCGAAGTGAAGGCGCCCGGTATCCGGGTCGTGACGCAGGACGAGCCGGACACGGTCGCCGGGGCGCAGCAGCCGCTGGAACTTCAGGCCGTCCATGGCACGGCAAGTACGTGGCGTGCCGAGCCGCGGCGCGGCCAGATCGAGCGCCCAGCCAACCTGCAACACGCCGGGCAGCACCGGCGCATCGGGGAAGTGGTCCGCGAAGCAGGCGAGGTCGAGCGGCAGTTCGAGATCGATCGTGCAGGTATCGCCTTCGCGGCGCTCGCCGAGCACGATGGCCGTCTCGGGCAAGGGGGCGCGTAGCAGCGCATCCACCCTGGACGGTTCCGGCAGCGTGTCGACGAACCGCCAGACCAGTGGCGTGGACAGGGCATCGTCACCGGCTGCATGCTGGCCGAGCTCGGCGACCAGGCCCGCGCGGCCGTGGCGGAGCAAGGCCAACCGTCCGGCGGTGCCCAGTGCGACCACCATGCCCGGGCCCAGCTTTCCGGCATACCCACCCGCCGCCGCGGCGACCCATGGATGCGAGGCGAGCCGTTGCGCGGCACCGTCCATCGGCGCCTTGTTGATCCGCCGGCGAAGGCGCTGGCGAAGGATCCACTCGCCCAGGAACAGCACGCCCATGACGGAATAGGCGAGGATGCCGTTGTAGAACGTCCACCACGAAAGCGGCCCCCACTCGGCGAGCACGCCCGAGGCGGTGCCGTTGAGCGCGAAGAATGCCACCCATACCCAGGTCACCCTGCGCGTATAGCGAACGGCTACCGGGGGCAGGTCCGGTTCGCTCACCCGCGCGATGCGCTCGATCATCGGCGGCCCGTACTTCAGGCTCAGGCCGAAGGCCGCCAGCAGCAGGGCGCAGATCAGGCTGGGATACCAACGCAACAGGTGTTCTTCGCCGCCGAAGGCGAGCACGGCGCAATAGACCAGGGTGATGCCGAGCATCCAGCGCCCCCCGGGCTGGCGCAGGAGCGCGGGGGCGCGGACGAGCCAGAGGCTTCCGAGGATCAGTCCGAAGACCGGCGTCGACACGTGGTCCATGCCGAAGTACACGATGAACGGGTACAGCACGCCGACGACCAGGAGGATGAGGTCGCTCAGCTTGCGCATGCGGATCCACTCGCCTGGACGTAGAGGGCAAGGCTGCGCACGGTTTCGAAATGGCGCCGCGCATCGCGCGAATCCGATGCGATCTTCAGGCCATAGCGGTTTTGCAGCGCGAGCGCGAGTTCCAGCGCATCGACCGAATCCAGCCCGAGGCCCTGGCCGAAGAGCGGCTGGTCCGGGGCGATGTCGTCGACGCCCAGGTGCTCCAGGGCGAGCGTTTCGATGATGAGGCGGGCGATATCCCGCTCGAGGTCGTTCATGCCTTGAGTTCCCTGGCGTAGAGGGCGTGCAGGTGTTCGTTGAGACGTCGGGAGGCTATCGGCGCGGGAGTGCCTTCGCTGAAGCCCTCCACGGGGATGTCGTCGCCCACGCGCAGATGCATGCGCACGCGGCGGTGCGGGACGCGATACCACGGCTCGGCCTTGGTCAGCGTGGTGGGCTGGACGCTGATGAACACCGGCGTGACCACCCGCGCCCCGCGAACGGCGATCGCCGCCGCGCCACGATGGAACACCGGGAACTCTCCCGGCGTGGTGCGCGTGCCTTCGGGAAAGACGATCAGCGTCTGTCCTTCGCGCAGCACGTCGGCCGCACGCTCCAGCATTTCCGCGCTGCCGTCGTTGCTGATGTACTGCGCGACGCTCACGGGCCCGCGCATGCAGGGGTTTTTCCAGAGGCTGTGCTTCACGATGCAATTGGCATCGGGCACGTGGCCGATGAGGTAGACCACGTCGATCAGCGAAGGGTGGTTGGCGACGATCATCTGGCCGGGGCGGCCCAGCTTCTCCAGGCCTTCGAAGGAATAGTTCACCACGCCGGTTCGGTACATGAACTGGGCATGCAGCCAGAAGGCGTGGCCGACCGTGCGCCGGGCGCGCCGCCGGCGCACGGCGGACGGCCCTGGCCAGTGCAGGACCACGGGCAGGATGAGCAGCCGCAGCAGCACGCCGCCGACGCCGAACAGCGCGAAGCTGAGCGCGGTGAAGACGAAGCGCCACGCCCACGCGTCGCGGCGGTGGCTCACGCTATCGGCTGCCAGGTCCATCGTCGTGTCTTCCACGGGTGGTCGAGGGTCGCACCATGGTGCAAGGCGCGGATGAAACGCAAGGCATGCGGCTCCCCGGCCGCCGGCGTGGCGCCGGTATTTTCGCCGAGCGACAGGCGCCAGCGCGGGCCGCCGCCCGCCAGCGATACACGCAGTGCCAGCGTATACGAGAAGGGCACGTCGTCGATCCATCCGTCGTACGCCTTGGCGGGGAGCTCTTCGGCGACGACCACGATGGCGGCGGAAGCGCCCTCGCCCAGAAGGGCCGTGGCCTCCACGACGGCGTGCTCGAAGGTGTCGGCCTCGCCGGCGATGGCCACCGATTCGCCGCGCTGGCCGCGCAGGATGGACCATTGCCCGGCGATGGCGTTGTGCACGGACAGCCCGAACCGCGTTGGCGACAGCGGGGCTTCGCGGCCGATATCATCGAGCATGGCGAACGTATGGGTGGTTTCGCCGTGGCGAGAGGCGAACACGAAAGGCACTTGTTCGTCGTCGCCGCACAAGGGCCACGCGGTGTGCATCACGATGCGCGCCAGCCTGCTGAGACGGCGGCGCTGCATCGCTGGTACGAAATCGCAGGCGGGCTGTTCGCCGCGATCGACGACGGGGTGCGGAGCGGCAGCCCATGCCGCCCAGTCGGCGGCGTCGTCGATGCCCGGCGCCCAGGCACGCCACGCGTCGATGTGCAGGTCGATCATGCGCTGTCTCCGTCGAAACGGCGGATCATCAGCGCAGCGCAACTCCCGCCGAAGCCGAAGGTGTTCGAAAGCAGGCTATCGATGCGCTCCGCGAGTTCGCCCTCGATGAGCGGAGCGCCGGCGAAGGCGGGATCGCGCTCACGTGGCGTCGCACCGCCAAGCAGGACCCCGTGTTCCATCATCGTGATCGCGGCGATGGCATCGAGCGCACCCGCGGCGGCGGGCGCGTGGCCGATGAGGCCCTTGATCGACGACATCGGCGGCACGGGATGGCCGCGATCGCCGAAAACGCGGCGCAGCGCTTCCCATTCGGCGAGATCGCCCGCGACGGTGGCGCAGGCATGCGTGTTCACGTAGTCCGGCAGGGAACCGGCGAGGTCGATGGCCTGGTGCATGGCCTCGGCCATGCCGTCCGCGGCGGGGCTGACCATGCCGTCCGGATCGGAAGCGGCGCCGTAGCCCGCCATCTCGGCGAGGATGGTCGCTCCCCGTGCCAACGCGTGTTCCAGCGACTCCAGCACCAGCACGCCGGCGCCGCCACCGAGCAGGATGCCGTCGCGGTCGACGGCGTATGGCGTGGACACGCGTTCTCCGGCCACGCTGGTGGAGGAAAGTGCGTTCATCACGTCGAAACACATGGCGGCCTTGTCATGCAGTTCCTCGGCTCCGCCACACACCACGATTTCCTGGCGGCCGAGCTGGATCAGTTCCATGCCCTGGCCGATCGCGTGCGTGGCGCTCGTGCAGGCGGAGCCGACGGTGAATCCGCGGCCGCCGAATCCGAACGCATGGGTGAGCGTGGCCGATACCGCGCTGCCCATGCTGCGCGGCACGATGAACGGCGACAGCCGGGATATCCCCTTGGCATGGAAGACATCGAGGCCGGCCTCGTACTCGCTCAGCGCGGCGGCACCGCCCATGACGATGCCGACATCGCGCTCGCGCACCCGCGCCTCGTCGAGCTTCGCTTCGGCCAGTGCTTCGCGCGTGGCGTGCCAGGCGAACTCAGCCGCCTGGGGCAGGTAACGGCGCAGCTTGCGCGGTGGCGGTTCCAGCGCGGACAGGTCGACGGGCGCGGCGACCCGGCAGCGCATGCCGAGCGCCTCGAAGTCGTCCCTGTGGCGAAAGCCCGCACGGCCCGCGCGCAGTCCCTCGAACAGCGCATGCCTGCCGGCGCCGATGCAGGACACCACGCCCATGCCGGTGACGACGACACGCCGCATCAGCGATGCGCCTTGAAGATGAGCGAGGTGTTGATCCCGCCGAAGGCGAAGTTGTTGTTCATCACATGGTCGGTCTGGATGTCCCTTCCTTCGCCGGTGAGGTAGTCCAGTGGCGCACACTCGGGATCGGGCGTATCGAGGTTGATCGTCGGGGCGAACCAGCCGCCGCGCATCATCTCGATCGCCCACCAGGCTTCCAGTGCGCCGCAGGCGCCGAGCGTATGGCCGACGTAGCTCTTCATCGAGCTGATCGGCACGCCGGCGCCCAGCACGTCGGCGGTGGCGTGGCTCTCGGCCACATCGCCCCGATCGGTGGCGGTGCCATGCGCGCTGACGTAGCCGATCGCGGAAGCCGGCAATCCCGCATCCGCCAGCGCCAGGCGCATGGCGCCCGCCATCGTTTCCCGCGTGGGTTGGGTGATGTGCGCGCCGTCGGAATTGGTGCCGAATCCGACGACTTCGGCGTAGATGCGCGCACCGCGTGCAAGGGCGTGTTCGTATTCCTCGAGGATCAGCGTCGTCGCGCCTTCGCCGACCACCAGGCCGTCGCGCCCGGCGTCGAACGGGCGGGGCGTGAGTTCCGGCGTATCGTTGCGGGTGCTGGTGGCGAACAAGGTGTCGAACACGGCCGCGCCCGGGCCGGAGAGTTCCTCTGCGCCGCCACACAGCATCAGCGTCTGCTTGCCTTGCTGGATCGCTTCGTAACCGTAGCCGATAGCCTGGCTTCCCGAGGTACAGGCGCTCGAGGTGGTGATGACCCGGCCCTTGAGGCCGAAGAACACGCCCACGTTCACTGCCGTGGTGTGCGCCATCATCTGGATGTAACTGGTGGCGGTCACGCCCTGCATCGAGCCGGTTTCCAGCATGTGCCCCACGGTGCGGGCCGGCTCGATGCTGCCGCCGGACGAGCCGTAGGCCACGCCCATGCGGCCATCGGCGATGCGCTCGTCGTGGAGCAGGCCGGCATCCGCGAGTGCGCGTTCGCTGGCGGCGACGGCCAGTTGCGCCACGCGGCCCATCGACCGCACGTGTTTGCGCGACCAGTGCGTGGGCAGGCTGAAATCGTCCACCGGCGCACCCAGGCGGCCGTTGAGCTTGTCGAAATAGTCCCACTCGCCCATCCGGCGTACGGCGTTGTGGAACTGGCGCAGGCGCGCCTCGATGCCGGCCCAGTCGTTGCCGAGCGGCGTGATGCCGCCGATGCCGGTGACGACGACACGTTTCATCGTGCGATTCCCCGTGGAGTATGCGGTGGTGTTCATGCGTTGGACTTCTTTGGTGCGGGGACGCTGACCGGCGCCAGCAGCGCGGTGAAGCCGATCCCAAGGAGCAGGGTAAGACCGAAATGCCGGAGGGCGGGCATCGTGCTGAGCGCGAGCAGCCCGAAGGAGAGCAGGGCCGTGACGGCCGATAGCAGTACGCCCGCGTAGGCGGCCCCGGGAACATGGGCGGCGTGGGGCTCGCCTTCGCGAAGGAAGACGGCGTAGTTCGCGCCGACGCCGAGCACCAGCATCAAGGCCATGATGTGGAACAACGTGAGCGGTTGGTCGAGATAGCCGAGCGCGGCGACGCTGAAGACGATGCCGGCGGCCGGCGGCAGGAGCACGCGCCAGGCGGCGCGTGGACCGTAGCGCCAGGCGAAGGCAAGGCCGACCAGCGCCAGTGCCGCACCCAGCCAGATATCCGCGTAGCCGCGATAGCGGCCGAACAACAGGGAGATGCCGGCGGGCTTGTCGATCAGCGAGACGCCGGGCAGGCCTTCGGTGGCGGTACGCAGCAGGTTCACGTCGTCCTGGCCCTGCGGCAGCACGATACTGCCGGTGCCATGCTCCCCGCTCATCCATAGGTAGTGAAAAGGAGTGTATACGGGTGTCTTGAGCCAGTCGTCGAGGGTGAGCGCCCGGCCCGGGAAGGTGGCCTCGTAGGCGTCGGCCGCCTCGGCCTTGAAGCCCGCCGTCAGCATGGCGGAGCGGACCTTGCCACGGCATTTTCCCGCGATGACCGCCGGGGTTCCGGCATCGTCCGATTCGCGCGCAGGCGCAGTCCCGCAGAAGACATCGGAGACCGCGGCGAGGTTGGCCTGTTGCCGTTTCATCGAGGGCAGCATCGTGCTCACGCCGGTCCAGCCGCTGAGCTTGCCGTCATCCCGCCACCTGCGCAGGCGATCGGTGAGTGCTTCCTCGCGTTGCAGCACCTGCTCGGCGTCCTTGCCTTCCACCAGCCAGAACTGGCTACCGCCCCCGAAGCCGGCGATGTCGCGGATCGCGGCCGTTTGTGCCTCGAGCGACTTCGGCGGCGAGATGAGCAGATGGATGTCGTCGTCGTGTCCGAGGCGCAGCCAGCCGGGAAGGGCGAGCAGCGCCAGCACGACGATGGCCGCGAGGGCGTGGCGACCCGAGGCGATGCGCTGCCAGCCGAGCGCCAGCCGCACCAGGGAAGGGGCAAGCGGTGCGCGTGCCGGCTTCGCCGCCAACACCGGCAGCAGCCAGAACACGCTGGCGCAGGCGACGGTCATGCCGGCGATGGCGAAACAGGCCATTTGCCGCAACGCGGGAAAGGGGACGAGCGCGAGCAGCGCATAACCGAGCAGGGACGTGGCCAGTGCCAGCAGCAGCGCCGGGCGGACCTGCCGCACGCCGCGCGCGGCGTTCCACGCCTGGCCTGCGTTGGCACGCGCGCAAAGGTACTGGATCGAATAATCCACCGCTTCGCCCAGCAACGCCGCACCGAAGACCAGGGTCGGCAGGTGCAACTGGCCAAACACCAGCACCGTGGCGACGATGGCGCCGACCACGCCGATCGCGGTGGAAACGAAGGCGATCAGCAGCGGCCGGACCGAACGGAATACGAACAGCAACAAGGCCGCGATGCCGAGCGACGAGGCGATGCCGACCACATGGGTGTCCCGTTCCGCGCCGGCACGCGCCGCGGCGGCATAGAAGATCGCTCCGGTGCGCAGCAGTCGTGCATCCGGGTGCTTCGCCGCCATGGCCTTTTCCGCCTTGGCCAGCGCCGCCAGCGCCTGGCGCTGCACGGTGTCGTCGTATGACGAGCCGTTGAGCGTGGCGATCACCAGGACATGACTCCCATCGCCGCGATGCGCGACGAGCAGGTCGTCCTCGGGCACGAGGGTGGCGCGGTTCCATGGCTGGCGGTCGAGCCAGTGTTGCAGCCAGCCGAACGGATCGTCGGTGAGTTTCGCGCCCACGTTCGCGCCGAAAGGTTCATTCAACCGCCGCCTGAGCGCGGCGACGGGATCGAAGCCCGGCGCCACGATGGCGGCGCGATCTTCCGCCGTCAGCAGGTGGAAGCGGAACGGCAGGAACGGGGTGACGAGCTGTTCGAGGTCGAAGGGCGGCAGTTCGGCGATGACCGAGGAGAAGACGGGATCGCCGCCCAGCGCGGCGCCCAGCTCGCGCGCGGCGTCCTTGGCGGTGCCGTCATCGGCGCTGCCCACCAGCAGCACCATGCGGTCACCGCTGGACTTCGCCAGCCGTTCCACCGCGTCTTCCGCCAGGGGATGGCGCTCGGTGGCCGGCAGCATGGTCAGCAGGTCGGTCTGCAGCGGCGAGACACCGCGGCCGAACAGCAACCATGCGCACAACACGCAGGCTGCCAGCGCCGCGAACGCGAACAAGCCGGCACGCACCGCGGTGGGAGCCTGCCTCATGGGACGCCGAGCACCTTGGCTTCGAGCAGGGTGAGTGGCCCCGCGTCGCGCGTGTCGGAGAAGGTGATGTGGGTACGTTCGCCATTGGCCAGGTCGACCTCGATCGACTGCAGGAAGGCGTCGCCCTTCAGCGTGATGCCGGCCAGTACGCGGGCCATGCGCGCCTGGCGCGGTACGAAACGCAAAGTCCAGCGTTCCGGCGAGCCCTCCGCGGTGACGCTGAACTGGCGCATGGCTTCGGTGGATTGTCCGGCGAGCAGCGATTGCAGCATCGCCGAAACCTGGCTGACGCCACGATTGCCGTCGCGAACGCGTTCGAGCTTGCCCTGCGCATCCAGTCGCGAGGTGCCGTCCGTGGTGAGCACGAGGTTATCGTCGAAGGGATTGCGCGTGTGCCAGAGCATGCCGCGGCCGACAACGAAGAGGAGGTCGCCATGGCTGACCTGGGGTTGCGCCAGCGCGGGGTTCTCGCGGCTCTGGGTGAACGCGGCACGCACCTGGGCGTGCCGGGCGAGTTGCGTCAGGATGCCGTCCACGAGGGCGGGCGCCTGGGCGTGGGAAGCAAACGCGCAGAGCAGGGCGGCGAGGGCGATCAGGCGGCGCATCGGGCGTTCCTTCGGTTGAACTTGCGAAGGAGCAGGCGTGGCATGCGCGGCAGCATGCCGAGCAACAGACGTGTGTGCATGGCGCTGATGCGGACGTTGTCGTGCCACATCCGGAAGTGCGACAGGCCGTCTTCGGGGTAGATCACGCGCGTCGGTACGTTTCGTACCGGTACGCCGCGCCAGTACAGGCGTACCGCGATTTCGGTGTCGAAGTCCATGCGTGCCGGAAGCGGCTTGCGCGCTATCTCGGCGCAGGTATCGGCGAGCGGGTAGAGACGATAGCCGCACATGGAATCCTGGATATCGAGCGAGAGCGTTTCGACCCAGACACAGGCATGGGTGAGGTAGCGGCCATAGAGGCGTGCGCGCGGCACCGAATCGTCGTAGATCGGCCGTCCGCAGATCATCGCCCCCGGCATGGTGCGGGCCTCGTCGAGGAAGCGCGGCACATCGGCCGTATCGTGCTGCCCATCGGCGTCGATCTGCAGCACATGGCTGTAACCCGCAGCGTGCGCTGCGAGGAACCCGGCGGTGAGGGCGGCGCCCTTGCCTGCGTTGCCGGGCAGGCGGATCAGGCGAAGCTCGTCGCGGCCAGTGACCAGGGCGTCGAGGATGTCGCGTGTCTCGCCGTTCGAACCGTCGTCGACGATCAGTACGGGCAAGCCATGCGCCGCCAGGGCGTTTGCCGTGGCGGCGATGGTTCGTCCGTGGTTGTAGATCGGTACGACGGCGCAGGGCGCGAAGGAGCGCGCCGCGGCATCGCGCGGTCCTGGCCTGCCCGCCATCGGTCCGCTCAGCGGGTGAGCAGTGACTGCACGGTGGCGACGACGTCGCCGACCGTACGCACGCTCTTGAAGTCCTCGGGCTTGATCCGGGTGCCGGTCATGTCCTGGACCTGGATCGCGAGATCGATCGCGTCGATGCTGTCCAGTTCGAGGTCGGTGAAGAGGTTGGCTTCCGGGGTCACCTTGCTCGGATCGATCTCGAAGGTCTCGTGCAGGACCGAGCGGAGACGAGCGAGGACGTCGTCGGAGGTAAAGGTTTCAGCTGGGATCGCGCTCATAGCTCGGTAAGTCCATTTCATCCCCGGGGTCGCGCAGGCCCGCGCCCGCGAGGGCAAACGGAAACGGGCGCCACCATCGAGGCGACGAAGGTGATCGGAATGCTCTGGTTGTCGCCGCCATCCGGCGGCATTCCCCTGAACCCAAAAGCGCCGTGTAGGCAAAGCCTTACAAGAGTGCCCGGGTGCGGAAAGTGTAGCAGATCGAAGCCCGGAACATGGGGACGGTGCGAACCGCCTGGGGTGGGAGCCGACCCTGTCGGCGATGAGTGCTTGCCATGCCCTGGCCCGCTATCGCGGGATCGCCGACAAGGTCGACTCCCACCAGGATCGGTTCCACGGGCTCCTTGCCAGCCTCGGGCGTCCGGACGCGACGGCCGTCCGGACGCCGTACCGTCCGCGGACACGTACCGGTATCGCGGACGCTCCGCACGAAGTCCCGTGGAAAGCGCCTTCCAGCCCGGTCCAGCGGTTGGCACGGCCCTTGCGATACCCCTCTCGAAACATCTTCATCCATCGTCCTGGAGAACGACCGTGAAATTCGAGACCGCCATGCTGAAAACCTTCTTCGTCGCCGCCGTCCTGACCTGCCTGTTGACCCTGGGCGCGATGGTGACCGCGCCGGTGCCCACCGTGACCGCGACGAACCTGGTCGTCGCGTCGCCTTGACCGGAATGCCGGCCGTGGCGCTTCAGGTATTCACGAATCGCATTACCACTGCACGCGAGCCGTCCAGTCCCGAGATCTGGCCCGAAACCAGGATGCCCCGATCGCCTTGCATCGCGAAACCGCGGCGGATCTCGGTATGGGTTGGATCGTTGAAGAACACGAAGCCGTCCAGTTCGCCGAATGAGGTATCGAGGGCTCCGGAAGCGAGGTAGCGGCCGATCAGGATGCCATCGGAGAGCAGGCCGCCACGGGTACCGACCGCGATGAAGCGCCCCTCGCCGTCGAATCCGCCCGTCTTCAGTCGCGAAGGCCCCACGGCTGCCGTGGTGTAGAGAATCTCGCCGCCATTGAACGTGCGATCCGGCTTGCCCGTCGAATCCACGCCGGCAAGGAATCCGTGAAGTTCATAGCCCTGCTCGGGGACCGCATTCATGCCGATGACGATGAACGCCCCATCGTCGGCGGGGATGAGGTCGTCGAGGGAGCCCACCGCGGTGTGACCGGACTCGGCGTTGATCGGTATCGCGAAGTCCCCGTCGAGGCCGAACGCACCGTCGATACTTCCGTCATCGAAGTAGCGGCGAACGAGCAACATGCCGGCGTATTGGCCTGCCACGACGAAAGCGTGGCCCTGGGCATGGCCGCACTGGACATTCTCTTCGTCCACCTGGCCGGGGAAGCTGCTCAAAGGGAGTATGCCTCCCCTGTTCAACGTCATGTCCCATTGCCCATTGGCCAGCAATCGAAGGATGACGCCTTCGATCTTTGCGTTCTGCTTGTGTTGGCGTTTACCCACGACCAGGATGCGCCCATCTTCCAGCGGGGTCACCGTTGCGTGGATGAGGGCATGGAACTCCATGTCCAGCACAGCCAAGCCGTCGTTCCCGAAAGTCTCGTCGGGGACGCCATGGGACTCCACCATCGCGAGTGCGTGGACGATCGAGTCTTTCACGGACATCGTCAGGTGCACCAGGATATTGCCGTTCGGTTGCACGTGGACGTGTAGGGCTTCCGCTCCGATCGACGGAGTAACGAGGCTCAGGCCCCCGTTGCCGAAGGTGGCATCGACGGAACCGTCGGCACGCAGTTTCATCACGAAGGCGCTGTTCTCATCCTTGCCCGTGCGAATACAACTGCCCGAGACATAGACCGTGTCGTCACGCGCATCGCTGGTGACGCCGTATGCTCTCATCTGGTCGAATCCCGGGGCGGAAAGGACGACCATTCCGTTGTCGCCGAACGTTGGGTCGAGCCCGCCGGCCCGGCTCGAATGTGTTTTCGATGCATTGCCATTCACGGTGTCTCTCCTTGGCCGTCCATTCCATTCATGTGCCGCGACCAACCTTCAAAGGGGCTGTACGTCGTCGGCCTGCAAGCCTTTCTGGCCTTGTACCACGATGAACGACACCCTCTGTCCTTCCTTCAGTGACTTGAAACCCGCCGTCTGGATGGATCGGTAGTGCACGAAAACATCGGCACCCGTTTCCGGCGCGATGAAGCCGAATCCCTTCGCGTCGTTGAACCATTTGACCGTGCCATTCTGCCTTCCGTTGTTCATGATGCATCCGCTCCCAGGGTTGTCGATGGCGGGCTCGAATGTAACCGCCGCGTCCAGCGTATGCCTGGCGTCGCCCCCGCCGGTAGGCGAGGGTACCCGTCCAGATGGCGTAATCCCGAAACGAAAGAAGCCGCCGGATCGCGCCGGCGGCTTCTTCGTTGCCCATTATGCGTAGCGCTTACTGCCCGCGCATGCGGCCCTGGAAGCGCGGTGCGCCGTTGCCCATGTGGGGCAGGCGGATCTTGCCGATGGCGCTGATGCGCTCTTCCGCCATGCGGTCCGCGGCCTTGTAGGTCGGGATGTTGTCGCGGGCGGAGATCTCGAAGATGCGGCCGACGTTGTAGTAGATCGTGCGCATCATGCGCATGGCGCGCTCGCGGTTGTAGCCGTCGATCTCCAGCGAGACGTTCATCACGCCACCTGCGTTCACCGCGTAGTCCGGGGCGTAGACGATGCCGCGACGTGCGACTTCGTCACCGATGGCGTCGGTGGCGAGCTGGTTGTTGGCCGCGCCGCAGATGATCTTCGCCTTGATGCGGTCGATCGTCTGCTCGTTGATCGTGCCGCCAAGGGCGCACGGGCTGTAGACATCGGCGTCGACGTCGTAGATCTCGTCCAGGCCCACGGCCTCGCAACCGAGTTCGTCGACACAACGCTGCACCGCGTCCTTGTTGATGTCGGTGACGAACACCTTCGCGCCCTGCTCGCGCAGCAGCTTGATGAATTCGCTGCCCACATGGCCGCAGCCCTGCACGGCATAGCTGTACTTGCCGACGTCTTCATTGCCGTGCTTGCTCTGCAGCGCGGCCATCAGGCCCTGCAGGGTGCCGAACGCGGTGAACGGCGAGGGATCGCCCGAACCGCCATGCACCTGGTGCACGCCGGTGACGTATTCGGTCTCGCGGTAAACGTATTCCATGTCGTTGACGTCGATGCCCACGTCCTCGGCGGTGATGTAGCGGCCGTTGAGCGAGTTGACGAAACGGCCGAAGGCGCGGAACAGCGCCTCGGACTTGTCCTTGGAGGGATCGCCGATGATCACGGCCTTGCCGCCGCCGAGATTCAGGCCGGCCACCGCGTTCTTGTAGGTCATGCCACGCGACAGACGGAGCACGTCGTTGACGGCATCCTGCTCGGTCTTGTACGGCCACATGCGCAGGCCGCCCAGGGACGGGCCAAGCACGGTGTTGTGGATCGCGATGATGGCCTTCAGGCCCGCGTCCTTGTTATGGCAGAAGACGACTTCTTCGTGGCCCGTGTTGGCGATGGTTTCGAAAATCATCGAACGCTAACTCCAGTGTCGAGCGGCAGCAGCACCGCCCTCTAGGTGAAAACCGGCGGTGGGGACCACCGGTGGATGATTGTGACCGTCCAAAAAAATCGCCCCGGCCTGCGAGGCGGGGGCGATATGTCGTGTCAGCTGCCTAGTTTAAACCGTTGTGGCGCTCAGTGTAGGTGCGGCGCAGCACGGGCTCAGCGGTGCCAGTGCGGATCCCGGTACCAGGTTTCCCGTTCGATCCGCCAGCCACGGCCGTAAGGGCGCCAGGCCGGGGGCCGGTAGACGTAGCCGGGCCGCCCCGCATACCAGTGGCCGCCTACCCAGACGTAGCGCCCACCCGCCCAGTTCCAGTAGCCGGGTGCCCAGACGTAGCCCGCACGGGGCGGAGGAACGCGCTCGAAGCGCGGCGGCGGCGGACGATTGCTCACGGTGACCGACACATATTCCCTTGCGGTGGCGGGCGGCGTGTAGCTCGCGGCGCCGACAGCCAGGCCCAGGGCGGCGACGGCGGCGAGGGTGCGGGTCAGGGTGGTCATGGTGTGCAGTTCCTCCGGGACGTCCGCGGATGCGGATTCGTGCGCCAGAACGCGAGCTCCGGGGGCAAGGTTGACTCCCCTCCAAGGCGAGCGTTCAGGTTCGTGAAAAGCCCGGATGCGGGATAATCCGGGGGCCTACATGACCCGGTCCTCCCATGAAACCACCCCGGCGCTTCGGCGCCCGCACCATCGCGACCCTGCTGGGTATACGTGTCGCGTATCGGCTCGGCAGCCACTTTTTTCCCAAGCGGACCGTCGTCCATGCGGCGCGGCTCTTCCAGACGCCGCTACCGAGCAGTCGCGAGCGCGCAGCGGGCGCCCTGACGACGATGTCGGCCCGCCGGGAGGCCGTGGAGGTCGACGGGATCCCGATCGCCACGTACGTCTGGGGCGACCCGTCGACACAGCCTTACATCTTGCTGGTGCATGGGTGGTCGAGCATGGGTTTGCGCTGGGAGAACTGGACGGCCCGCCTTCTCGACCATGGATGGGCGGCCGTGGCTTTCGACCAGCCGGGACACGGACATAGCGGAGGCACGTTGTGCACGCTGCCCGATTTCGCCCGCACGGTAAGCGCGATAGGGCGCCACTACGGTGACGCGGAGGGTGTGGTCGCCCATTCGCTGGGTGGTGCGGCGGTCACGCTTGCGCTGGACGACGGATGGACCGCGAAGCGTGTCGTATTGATCGCGCCCGCCGCCGATCCGCAGGCGGCGACGCGACGGTTCGCGCGTTTCGTGCGGCTGGGCGAGCACCTGAGGCCGGCATTGCACGATGTGCTTGCGGAGCGCACCGGCGTCCGTATCGACGACCTGCATATCCGCCACCACGCACCGAAGCGGGCCCAGCCCTTGCTGGTCGTGCATGACGTTTCGGACCGCGACGTGCCGGTGGGCGAAGGCGAACTGTATGTCAGCCTCTGGCCGGGGGCGAGGTTGCTCAAGACCGCCCGCCTGGGCCATCGCCGCGTGGTGGACGATGAAACGGTGGTAGCGGCCTCGTTGGCGTTCCTGTCGGCCTGATTTCATCGCGGCGCCTGCGCTGCACCGCACCAAAGGCCATCGGCGCCTCCGCAGTAGAATCGGCCGGTTCCCCACCGTTGTCGGTCTTCCCCGGAGTTTCCATGAGTTCGCAGCCCAAGCACATCCCCGCCAGCAGCACGGACGCGGAGGCGACGCCGCTGCGTTTCGTCACGGCGGCGAGCCTGTTCGATGGTCACGACGCAGCCATCAACATCATGCGCCGGATCATCCAGAGCCAGGGCGCCGAGGTCATCCACCTGGGCCATAACCGCTCGGTGGAAGACGTGGTCCGCGCGGCGCTGCAGGAAGACGCCGATGCGATCGCGTTGTCCTCGTACCAGGGCGGCCACGTCGAGTACTTCAAGTACATGGTCGACATGCTGCGCGAGCGCGGTGCCGCCCATATCCGGGTGTTCGGCGGTGGCGGCGGCACGATCACGCCGGAAGAAATCAAGGAACTCCAGGCCTATGGTGTGGAGCGGATCTACCATCCGAACGACGGCATGAAGCTCGGTCTCACCGAGATGATCGAGGACGTGATGTCGCGAACGCGCGCCGCGGTGAAGCGGCGCGTGGAGCCGGCACCGCCGCCCGCTTCCGTCGAGGACGAAATTTCCATCGGTGCCATGCTTTCGGCCATCGAGGAAGACCGGTTCGCCGAGGAAGAACTCGCACGCCTGCGCAAGGAGTGGAAGCTCGCCGGTGGCAAGACGCCGGTGCTCGGCCTTACGGGTACGGGTGGTGCGGGCAAGTCCTCGGTGGTGGACGAATTGCTGCTGCGCTTCCTCCATGCCTTCCCGCATATGCGTATCGCCGTGCTTGCCGTGGACCCTACCCGCCGACGCAGCGGCGGCGCATTGCTGGGCGATCGCATCCGCATGAACTCGCTGCGCAGCCCGCGCGTATACATGCGTTCGATGGCCACGCGTCGCCAGCATGCCGCGACCTCCATCGTGCTGCACGATTGCATCGACTTCCTAAAGGCCCAGGCGTACGACCTGGTGATCGTCGAGACCGCCGGTATCGGCCAGAGCGATTCGGAAATCGTCGATCTCGTCGACTTCCCCGTTTACGTCATGACCAGCGAATATGGCGCGGCCAGCCAGCTCGAGAAGATCGACATGCTCGACTTCGCCGAATTGGTGGTGCTCAATAAGTTCGACAAGCGGGGGGCCGAAGACGCGTTGCGCGACGTGCGCAAGCAGTGGAAGCGCAATCGCATCGCGTTCCAGCTGGCCGACGAGAACGTGCCGGTGTATCCGACGATCGCCAGCCAGTTCAACGATCCGGGCGTGACCTGGATGTTCGCCAACCTGTGCCGCCTGCTTTGCGAGAAGCTCTCGCTGCCGGCCGGTGAGTGGACCCCCGACGTGGATACCCGCCTGCGCGAGCCGCGCGCGACAGTGCTGATCCCGGGCAGCCGCGTTCGATACCTGGCTGAGATCGCCGAGCAGGGCCGCGGCGTCAATGCGACGATCGCCAGGCAGGCCGAAGCAGCGAGCAAGGTGCAGCACTACTACGAGTCGCTCAAGGATATCGGCGACGACGCCTTGCCTCGCGCCTTCGACCTCTACGACCACGACCTGCTCGCCGTCGACGGCGACCGCTCGTTGGCCACGCTGCGCCAGCGTTACAACGAGGCGGTGCGCGAACTCTCCAGCGAAGCCGTCAACCTGCTCCGTGAGTGGCCATCGCGTTTCGAATCGGTCACCGCCGAGTTCAACGAATACCAGGTGCGCGACAAGGTCATTCGCGTCGAGAATTATCGCGAGTCGCTGAGCCACCAGAAGATTCCGAAAGTCTCGCCACCCAAGACGAAGGACTGGGGCGACCTCCTGTCCTTCCTCATGCGCGAGAACTTGCCCGGGCATTATCCGTACACCGGTGGCGTATTCCCGTACCGCCGCGCGGGGGAGGACCCCACCCGTATGTTCGCCGGCGAGGGTACGCCGGAACGCACCAATCGCCGCTTCCACTACCTTTCGCTGGGAGGCGCTGCCGCGCGCCTGTCCACGGCGTTCGACTCGGTCACGCTGTATGGCGAAGACCCGGCGCCGCGCCCCGATATCTACGGCAAGATCGGTAATTCAGGCGTGTCCATCGCTACGCTCGATGACATGAAGAAGCTCTACTCGGGCTTCGACCTGTCGGCGCCCTCGACGTCGGTATCGATGACGATCAACGGACCGGCGCCGATCATCCTCGCGATGTTCATGAACACGGCGATCGACCAGAACGTGGAGAAGTACCTCAACGAGGACGTCTCGCGATGGGAGAGGGCCAACGCACGCATCGCCGAGTTGTACCCCGACGGCAACCGCCCTCGTTACAACGGTGACCTGCCGAAGGGCAACGACGGCCTCGGACTCGGCTTGCTGGGCGTGTCGGGTGAGGAGGTGATCGATCCGGAAACCTACGCACGGATCAAGGCGTACACGCTGGCGACCGTGCGCGGGACCGTCCAGGCCGACATCCTGAAGGAAGACCAGGCGCAGAACACCTGCATCTTCAGCACGGAGTTCGCCCTGCGCATGATGGGCGACATTCAGCAGTATTTCGTCGACCACAAGGTACGCAACTTCTACTCGGTGTCGATCTCGGGATATCACATCGCCGAAGCGGGCGCCAACCCGATCAGTCAGCTGGCTTTCACGCTGTCGAACGGATTCACCATCGTCGAGTATTACCTCGCGCGCGGCATGAAGGTCGACGATTTCGCGCCGAACCTGTCGTTCTTTTTCTCCAACGGCATGGACCCGGAGTACACCGTGATCGGTCGTGTCGCGCGGCGTATCTGGGCGCGTGCCATGCGCGAACGCTACGGGGCCAGTGCACGCAGCCAGATGCTGAAGTACCACATCCAGACCTCCGGCCGGTCGCTGCACGCGCAAGAGATCCAGTTCAACGACATCCGCACGACGTTGCAGGCCCTGTACGCGCTCTTCGACAACTGCAACAGCCTGCATACCAACGCCTATGACGAGGCGATCACCACGCCGACCGAAGAAAGCGTGCGTCGTGCCGTGGCGATCCAGCTGATCATCAATCGCGAGCTGGGGCTCAATTTCAACGAGAACCCGTGGCAGGGCAGCTACGTCGTGGACGAGCTGACCGACCTGGTCGAGGAAGCGGTATACAAGGAATTCGAGGCGATCAGTGAGCGCGGTGGCGTGCTCGGCGCGATGGACACGATGTACCAGCGCGGAAAGATCCAGGAAGAGTCGATGTACTACGAGCACAAGAAACACGACGGCTCGCTCCCGCTCATCGGCGTGAACACCTTCCTGCCAAAGGACCACGGCGGCGAGATCGCCACCGAGATCGAACTGATCCGCTCCACGGAAGAAGAGAAGAGCCAGCAGATCGACAACGTGCTGCTTTATGGCAAGGCCCGCAACCGGCTTGCGCCGGAGAGCCTCAAGATCTTGCAGAAGACCGCCCGCGAGCGCCGCAACGTATTCGAACAGCTGATGGAAGCGGTGAAGAACAACTCGCTAGGCCAGATCAGCCACGCGCTATACGACGTGGGCGGCGAATATCGCCGCAACATGTAAGCCGCAAGCCAGAACCGCTCCGCTCCGTTGGGAGCCAATGTTGCCTCTGGTGGGTGCCGACTCTAGTCGGCGATTGGGTGCTAGCCGCGACCTAAATCGCCGACAGGGTCGGATCCCAGCGAGCTGCCGCAACGCGGACTACCGCCGGATTTGAACTCGACCAGCGGTTCGTAGTCCCATGGGGGCTTGGTTTTTGCGGGAGCAGCAGGTTGAGCAGACAGTCATCGGGTTCGAAATGGGGCGCGGCGTTGCTGGTCGTGGCGATCGCCGTGATGATCGGCGTGTTCGTCTACCGCGAGAAACAAGCGCGGGAAGCCGCCTCCGCGCCGCCAGTCGCCGCTGCCGGATCGGCGTCGCCGGCACTGTCGACAGCCGTGCACGACGCGGCACTGCCACGACATCCCATTGGCGGTCCGGCGGGCACCTCCACGGCATCGTTACCGCCGCTGGACCTGAGCGACGACGAGATTCTCGCCGGCCTGCTGGCGCTGGCCAGCGATGGTGCGCTGAAGTCGGTGTTGCGCACCGATGCCATCGTCTCGCGGATGGTGGCCACGATCGACGCCTTGCCGAAGCAGAGCGTCGGCATGAATGTCGTGCCCCTGCGCACGCCCACGGGGCGCTTTCAGGTCGTCTCCGATGACGGCAATTTCGTCGCCTCGAAGAAGAATGCCGAACGCTACGCCACCTATATGTACGTCGCGGACCGGATCGACCCCAACGCGGCGGCAGCCTGGTACAAGCGTAACTATGCGTTGTTCCAGCAGGCCTATCGCGACCTGGGAACCAACGGGTATTTCAATGACCGCCTGGTCGAGGTCATCGACCACTTGCTCGCCGCGCCCGAACCGAAGGGGAACCAGCAGTTGATTCCCGCGAAGGAGGGGTATGTGTATGCGAATCCCGCGCTGGAACAACTGTCGGTCGGGCAGAAGTTCATGATGCGCGTGGGGCCGGAGAACGAAGGAAAGCTCAAGACGAAGCTGCGGGCCTTGCGCGAAGCGGTGGTTGCACAGCCGGAGGCGTCGGATTCGACGGGTGACGCGGAGTCGACTCCGCGGTAGCACCGCGGGAAACCATCGCCGACAAGGTCGGCTCCCACCGGGGCAACCCAGCCCCGCCGGTGCGAGCCGACCCTGTCGGCGATTTGCCCGTCAGGGCGCCTTCTTCGACGGATCGCGCACCGGCACACTGATGTTGCACAGGTCGATCTTCCCGGCTGGACGCGTATAGAACGCATCCTGCCGGTTGCGCTTGGCTTCGACCACGGCGGCGAAGGTCTTGCTGTCCGTACGCAGTACCTGTATCGGCGTGCGTTCGGCTTCGGGTACATCCGCCGCGAGGCGCACGCTCTTGATCGTCACGCGTTGCTCCGGCTTGTCGTAGAAGCCCATGGGCTCGCCGCCGCGCGGATAGGCGGAGAGGATCTCCATGCCCTTGATGACCTTGCCTGCGACTGCGAGGTTGCGGTCGAGGTTGCGCGGAGCCTGGCCGATGATCGCGTAGAGCGAGCTGCCGTTGCCTGTCTCGGCGCCGGTATCGCGCGCGACGCCTACCGTACCGTAGCAATGGGCGATCCAGGCTTCGCCCTTGCCGTCGCGGGCTACAGGGAAGCCATCGGAAAAGCCGACCTCGGTCGCATAGACGTCGCCGTCCTGAAGCTTCGTGAACGGATAGGCCTTGCCGCCCTTGCGGGTGAACTCCGGCGCCAGGGTTTCTTTCGCCGTGCCCAGGCTTTTCGCCTTTTTCTTGTCGTCGCCATCCGGGTCGCCCCATTGGGTGACGAAGTTGTCCTGGACACGGATCACCTGGGTGCCGTCGAAGTAATGCTCGCGGATCAGCGTGCGGATGTTCGCGGCGTGCAGCGGCGACCAGTCCTGGGCGAGCTCGATGATCACCCGGCCTTGTGGCAGGTCCATGTAGACGAGGTCCTGTGGGTCCGGCGTGCGCCATTCCGCGGGCGTCGATTTCGCCAGCAGCTCCTTGGGCGTGGGCGTTTTCTTGGCCTCTTCCGCCATGGCGGGCAGGGCGAGGGCGAGGGCGAGCGCAAGGCAGGTACGAGCGAGCATGGGATCCCCAAGGGTGGTTGGCCAGGCGACGTTAGCAGAGCCCGGCTCGCTCCCGCCATGACTAGAGGCCGAGGATGGCTTTCGGTTCGAGGTAGGCCTCGAGGCCGAAGCAGCCGTACTCGCGTCCCAGCCCCGATTGCTTGAATCCGCCGAACGGAGCCTTCGGGTCGTGGGCCAGCGTGTTCACCATGACACGGCCCGCATCGATGCGGGAGGCGACGCGGCGCGCACGGCTGGTGTCGGTGGAGAAGACGTAGGCTTGCAACCCGTACGGCGTGTCGTTGGCGATCGCGATCGCGTCTTCCTCGTCGTCGTACGCGATGATCGAAAGCACCGGTCCGAAAATTTCCTCGCGCGCGATGGTCATGTCGTTGCGCACGCCGGTGAACAGGGTGGGACGAACGAGCCAGCCTCGCGCATGGCCATCCGGCCGGCCTTCACCGCCGGCGAGCAATCGCGCGCCTTCCTCGATGCCCTTGCGGATATAGCCCTGCACACGCTGCCACTGCTTCTCACTGACCATCGGGCCCACGGTGGTGGCGGGATCGTTGGGGTCGCCGGAGACGACGGCTTCAACGGCGTCCTTCGCCATGGCTTCGAATTCGGCCAGCCGCGAACGCGGCACGAGGATGCGCGAACCGGCGATGCAGGCCTGCCCGCTGTTGTTGAAGCCCGCCATGATCGTCAACGGCACCACGTGCGCGAAGTCGGCGTCGTCGAGAACCACGCTGGGCGACTTGCCGCCGAGTTCGAGTGTGACGCGCTTCAACGTGTCGGCGCCCGCGCGAAGAATGCCCTTGCCGACCGCCGTCGATCCGGTGAAGGAGATCTTCGAGACATCGGGACTGGCAACGATCTCGACGCCCACGACGTCCCCACGGCCGGTCACGATGTTGAATACGCCTGCGGGGGCCCCGGCCTCGTGCAGGGCCTCGGTGACGATCCGCGTCTGTAGCGCGCTCATCTCGCTCGGCTTGATCACCGCCGTGCATCCCGCGGCAATCGCGGCGGCGAGCTTGCCACAGATGAAACCGGCGTCGCTGTTCCATGGCGTGATGAGGCCGGCGACTCCCACGGCTTGCATCATCACCGTGGACGACCCCATGCGACGTTCGAAATCGAACTCGCGCAGCGTGGCGATGGCGTCGAGGAACACGCTGGACGCATGCCCGGTCATCCAGCGGCCGCGCGATACCGGCGCGCCGTACTCCTCGCGAATCGCGGTGAAGAGGTCGTCCTCGTGGGCGGCGACCGCGTCGTGCATGCGCTGGAGCAGGGCGATGCGTTCGTCGATCGTGGTCCTGGAGAACGTGGAAAAGGCGCGCTTCGCCGCCGCGATCGCGCGGCGGGCGTCCTCGGCATCGGCCAGCCGGACCGTGCCGATCACCTCTTCGGTGGCGGGGTTGAAGAGTTCGAAACGCTCGTTGCCGTGCGGGGTGACGAAGACGCCGTCGATATAGATGTGTTCGATCGCGTGCATGGGGCCAGTCCTCGGAAGCCGCTCCGGAATGGGCGGCGCCTTCCAAGGGTGCGGTCATCACATTAATCTGATAAGGCGGATAAAATCGAACGACTTGTTAAGTAGGAGCGGATAATGCGCCCGGGACTCACCGAACTCGAAGCCGTGCTCGCCGTGGCCAGGCAGGGAAGCTTCCGCGCCGCCGCCGCGTCGCTGGAGATGTCCACTTCCGCGCTCAGCCAATCCGTCGCCTCGTTGGAATCGCGCCTGGGCACGCGCCTCTTCCACCGGACCACGCGTAGCGTCCGGCTCACCGAGGCAGGGGAGCGGTTCGTGGCCGAGGTGGGTCCGGCCCTTGCCGATATCCGTGGCGCGATCGAACGGATCAGCGAACACGGTGAAGTTCCGAAGGGCAGCTTGCGCATCAACACATCGGTCGGTGCGGCGCGCCGCGTCATGGGCCCGTACCTGATTCCCTACCTTCGCCGATATCCGGAAGTGCGTCTGGATCTCGTCACCGAGGATCGCCTGATCGACATCGTGCGCGAAGGCTTCGATGCCGGATTCCGTACCGTGGACACGGTGCCGGGCGACATGATCGCCGTGCCGCTGGGCCCCCCGGTGCGTTTTGCCGTCGTGGGGTCACCGGACTACTTCGCCCGGCATGGCCGACCGGCGACCCCGGCGGATCTTGCCCGGCATGCGTGCATCCGTGCACGTATGCCCGCCGGCCACATCTATCACTGGGAGTTCGAACGGCACGGTGACGCGTCGACGGTGGACGTCGGCGGCACGCTGACACTCGACGAGCCGCAACTCATGCTCGAAGCGGCACGGGCCGGCCTGGGCCTGACCTACCTCACCGAGTTCAACGTGGCGGAAGATCTCGCCACGGGTCGCCTCGAACGGGTGCTGGAGGACTGGACGCCACCCTTCGACCGCCTTTGCCTCTACTACCCCGGAAGGCGCCACGTGCCAGCCGCCCTGCGCGCCCTGGTCGACCTCATCAGGGAGACGGGCTGAGCGCATGGGCCAAGGGTCATGGCAAACCTTTGCGATGCCGGAGGCATCCTTTCCGCAAGTTTCCACGACCCGGATTGTCCATGTTCCGTCGCCTTGCGCTGTTCACCTTCCTTTGTGTCGCCAGCGCCGCCGCGCATGCGGAGGTGACGATCGATGGCCACATCGATCCCACCGAATGGGCGGGCGCGAAACGCATCGTCGATTTCCGCGACACCCAGCCCAAGACAGGCAAGCCCGGCAGCCAACCCACGGAGGCCTGGGTGCTGTCGACACCGAAAGGCCTGGCGGTGGCGATCCGCGTGACCCAGTCCGCCGACATCCCCCGCTCGCGCCAGCAGGCACGGCGCGACGAGAACGCCCTGGTCGACCGCATCAATGTGATGGTCGACTTCGATGCCGATGGCCGCGTCGGCTACGACTTCGAGGTGAAGTCGCAAGGCGGCGTCGCGGACGAAGTGATCACCAACGAATCCGATTTCAGTTACGACTGGGACGGGCGCTGGGACCACGCGGTCAGCGAAGACGCCGAAGGCTATTCGGTGGAAGTACTGATTCCCTGGTACATAGCGCCGATGCGCAAGGCCAACGGCGATACACGCACCATTGGCCTGTACATCGATCGCGTGATCGGCAGCACGGGCGAGCGCATGGCATGGCCGGCGGTAAGCTTCGATAACGGCCGTTTCCTGTCCAACTTCCAGCGCGTGGAGCTGCCGGCGTACTCCCAGGCGCTGTTCGCCGTCACGCCCTACCTGGTGGGCAAGGTGGACCGTGCGCACGGTGGGACGTCCTTCGAGCAGGGTGCCGACATCATCTGGAAGCCGAATGGCCAGACACAGCTGACAGCGACGATAAACCCCGATTTCGGCCAGGTGGAAAGCGACGACCTCGTCGTGAACTTCTCGCCAGAGGAAACCTTCTTTACCGACAAGCGTCCGTTCTTCACCGAGAACCAGGGCATCTTCGATTTCAGCCTGCTCGACGACTACTCCCAGCTGGTGTACACGCGGCGTGTCGGTGGCGCTTCCGACGATGGTCGTGGCGCGGCGGACATCTCGGCTGCGGTGAAGGTGAACGGCAGCGTCGGCTCGACCAGCTACGGTATCCTCACCGCGCAGGAAAAGGGTGACGCGGGGCGTACGTTCGGCGCGTTCCGGCTCAGCCAGAACATCGGCACGCAGACCTTCGGCATGCTTGCGACACGGGTGAACCATCCCTACCTCGACCGCGACGCGAACGTGCTGGGCTTCGACCATCGCTGGCAACCGAACGCGGCCTTTTCCATCACCAGCAACGTGGTCGGCAGCAAGATCGACCAGCCGCGCGCCGACAGCTCCGGGCTCGGTGCCACCAGCATCGCGTTCTGGGAAATGAACGATGTCTGGAGCCAGCAATGGCTGGGCATGTATTTCGGCCGCCGCCTGGATATCGACGACTTCGGTTACCTGCCGCGCAACGACATGGAATACCTTCACTGGGAAGTGCGCCAGCGCGTCACCGGGCTACCGGAGGACTCCGCATACACCTCGCACATGTGGCACTACCGCATATCGGCGCTCGACAATACCGAGGGTCGCGTCGTGCACCGCCGCTTCCGCATCTTGCGTGACAGCCAGCGCCGCGACGGCGGTGAGGAAGTGTGGCGGCTGGATGCGTTCACGGCCGCTTACGATGACCTGCTCACCCGCGGCGGCAACGCCCTGCACACGCCCCCCACCGCCAAGCTCACCTATGAACGCGAGCGGCCGCGGATCGGCCGGTGGGCATGGGAAGCGGAAGGCTTCATCAGCGGTAATCAGCTCACCGGCTACCACCGCCTCGGCTATTACTTCAAGTTCACGCCCACGTACTTCATCACCGACGCCTTCAGCGTGTTCGCCGGCGCCAGCTACGAGTGGGACCCCAACTGGCTTATCTGGCAGCACGACAATCTCGTGGGCGCGTTCGATGGGCGCACCGTCGGTATCGACAGTGGCGTGAACTGGAACCTGGGCAACAAGCAGGAATTGCGCGTCAAGCTCCAGACCCTGGCGGTCGGCGCGAAACTGCGCCGGGGCCTTGAGATCACCCCGACGGGCGGCGCGGTGCCCAGCAGCGAGCCGGTGGATGACCTCGGCGTCGCCAACCTCGGTTTCCAGGTTCGTTACCGTTACGAAATCGCGCCCTTGTCGAACCTGTACATCGTGTACAACCGGGGCGGCTACGTGGACGACACCAACGACGATGTCGATGCGCAGTTCCGCCGGGGCTTCAGCCTGAAGGACGTGAACGAGGGGCTGGTGAAAGTGGCCTATCGCCTGGAGTTCTAGACCAGTTGCAGGTCGCGCGCGCTGGCGCGGGGGAAAACCTTGGCGAGGTCGGCATCGGACAGGCCATACATCCGCCGCATCAGCCCCGCGAGCACATCGCGATAGTTGTTCAATACCGGATAGTCGCGGTTCTGCAGGAGGTTTGCCGCGCTCACCGCCACCTGCCGTCCGGCGATGCGGCCGCCGGCCACCTTTCCGCCCAACACCCAGTACACCGTGCCATGGCCGTGATCGGTGCCCTTGTTGCCGTTCTCGCGGAAGGTACGTCCGAATTCGGAGACCACGACCACCACGGTGTCGTTCCATTCCGCTTCGCCTAGGCCATCGGCAAAGGCGGCCAGGCCCTTGCCGAGGTTGTCCAGGTTGTTAGCCAACTGGCCGGTCGCGCCGCCCTGGTTGACGTGCGTGTCCCAGCCACCCACGTCGACGAAACCCAGGCGGAAGCGATCGCGCATCAGCGTGGCCATGCGCTGCCCTTGCTGGGCGAAGCCGCGCGCGTTCACCGCGCCCCGGCTGGCGGCGACCATTTCCGCCTGCAGGTCCTGGGCCACTTGCTGGCGCAGCTCGAGGCCCTCGGTGGCCGCGGATTGCAAGGACGTGCCCTTGTACATCTCCGCCAGGATCTTCGCCTGGCGCTCGTCGAACACGGCCTTGCCGCCACCCTTCAGGGATATGTTGGGAACATCGCCGGCGCCACGGAACGTCAGCGGCAACGCATCGGTGAACGCGATCGGTGGCATGCCCCGCAGTACGGTCGAGAGGCGTCCCATGAACCCGGAGCCATAGCTGCGTGCATCGGAGGCTTCGCCCGCTTCGATATCGTCCTGGGTCTCGAAATGGCTGCGCGAAAGGTCGTCCGTACCGGCGAAGGGAATGAAGGCGAGCTGGCGCCTGTCCCACAAAGAGCCCATCGAGTCGTTCAGTACCGGTGCCAGACCCCAGTCCGCATCGAGGACGCGCACGGCGAGGGGATCGCCCGGTGCGGGGCGTGCCAGCGCGATGGTCGGACGCGCCTCATGGTAGAAGTCGCTCGAGTACGGCACCAGCAGATTGTTCGAGTCGTAGCCTCCGCGCAGGAACACCAGCAGGAAACGTGGCGAGGAGGGTGGTGTGGCGAACACCTTGCCACCCAAGGTGAGCGCGGGGACGCCGGCGGCGAGGGCGAGAAGAAACTGACGGCGATCCATGGCGGGCCTCAGCGGTAGTTGAATTCGGGGGACGCGAGCAGGAAGGTGTTCCATTCCTGCTGCGACGTGGCTTGCGCCAGCGCATCGCGCGTCTTCGGGCCGAGCGTGGGTTCGATCGTCGCGTAATATGTCGGCGTGGTCAGTTGCGGGAATCCGCCGCGCGTACGCTTGCCTTCCTCGTCCAGGTCGAACAGATGGTTCGCCCCACTGCCGATGGCGCGCGCGATCTCGAAGCGCTTCGCCACCTGCCCGGAACTCGACCATTCCGAATCCGCGAGGGGCCATCCATCCGGCGTGATCCGGCCGAACGGCGCCTGGCCGAGTTGGCCGATCCAGTTCACCAGTGGGCGAGGGTTCGGCACCGGCTTGCCGTCGTAGGCCAGCCGCATCGCCGAGACGAGGAACTGGGTCGGGTCCTTGTATCGCTTGCCCAGCGATGCGGTGAAGGCCTTCGATTCCAGCATCGTCTTCACGACGGCGGCGATGTCCCCGTCCGTCCGCCGGAACGTCCTGGCCATCGCCGTTATCAGTTCCGGCGGGGGATCGTCGGCGACGAAGTACTTCGCAAGCCTGGTGGAGACGAAGGTGGCGCAGGCGGGCTGGTTCACGATGAGGTCGACGGCCTTTTCCACCTCGTCGAAGCCGCCACCATGCAGGGTCGTCCCGAGCAGTTGCTTGTCACCGAAGTCATGGCGGTTCGGGTTGAACTCGAAGGCGCCTTCATGCAGGTAATACGGTTGCAGGGCGGGGCGGATCTTGCGCGGTTGTCCGTCGAAGTCGACGCCCACGCCGGTGAGCACGCGGGCGAGGTTCTGCACGTCCGCCTGTGTGTAGCCGCCGTCGACGCCGAGCGTATGCAGTTCCATCAGCTCGCGCGCATAGTTCTCGTTGATCTTGTCGCGCGCGTTCTGCGCATTGTCGAGGTACTCCAGCATGGCCGGGCTCTTCAGCGTCGCCAGGACGAGATCGCGGAACTTGCCCAGCGCATGGGGCCTGATCGTGTTCTGTGCGTAGTCGGCCACCAGCCAGCGCACCCGCCCCTTGTTCTGGAAGACACTGAAGTGGTTAAGCCAGAACCATACGAGTTGCTCGCGCAACTGGTTCTCGTCGTAGATCGCATGCAGCAGCTCGCTGGCCTGCGCTTCCTGCGCGTAGCCGTTGCCTTGCTTCTGCAAAGCCTTGCGAGCCTCCTGCTTTGCATCGCCGTCGGGCATGTCGTTGACCTGGCGGTACTGCTCGCGCACCTGGGCGAGCAAGGTCGCGGAGGGCGTCTTCATCGCATCGAAGCCGTCGATCTGCGCGCGCACGTCGGCAGGCAGTGCCTCCTGCTTCGGGTGCAACTGTTCGTCGAGGAAACGCCGCTTGCCGAGTTCGCGGAAGCGTGCCAGCGTGGCTGAATCCGCGCCGAAGGTGACCCTGTCGAGCCAGGCGACATCCTCGTTCGACACGGTGTCGTCACGTGCGGCTGCCGGCAGCGCGACGAGGGCGAGCAGGATGGCGGCGGCAAGCAGTCGCATGGCATCTCCGTGTCCGGCGGGTGGTTCACCTTAAACGGAGTGGATGGCGGAAGGTTTACTCCCGCCTGAGCGTGGAATCTTGCGAACCGCTAGATCTCGTTCTCATCCGGCCCGATGAACTCGATCGCGGCCTCGCGCGAGCCGGCGGCTTCCTCGGCGACCTGGCGCACATGTTCACCCACCTTCTCGTTGGGTACCTCCACCTCGAGGGTGTACGTGCGCGAGCTCATGTCATCGGAAAGGTTCTGCGAACTGGAGTCGTCGCGGAAATCGCTCATGAAGTCGTCGATTTCCTCGACGCGCTCCACGCGGTCGATACCATGGATCGCATTGGCCACGTCGTCGAAGATGTCACGGTCGCCGGTGATGCGGAGCAGGATGCGGGGCATGGGGTCCTCCTGGATCGATACCCGGCGATGCTGCGGGGTGGCATGTATGCCGGAAGTGTACGCCCGGCTAACATGGCTGTTTTGGATGGCCGTGCCATGCCCAAGACCTACGACCAGGCCTATTACGACAAGTGGTATCGCAGCGCGGGCCACGCCGTGCGCTCACCTGCCGAGCTCCGGCGCAAGGTGGCGATGGTGCTGGGTCAGGCCGAGTTCTACCTGGGCCGCCCTGTGCGCAACGTGCTCGACATCGGTTGCGGCGAGGCTCCCTGGCGCGCCGCGCTGCGCCGGTTGCGGCCAGGCATCGAATACCGCGGCCTCGAAGCCAGCGAGTACGCCGTGGCCCGCTATGGACGCTCGCGCCAGATCGGGTACGCGCGCTTCGGCCAACTGGCCGAGTTGCGCTTCGACACCCGCTTCGACCTGGTCGTCTGCACCGATGTGCTGCACTACCTGAAGCCCGTGGAAATCCGCGCGGGCCTTGTCGGCATCGGTGAGATGGTGGAGGGGCTGGCCTTCCTCGAGGTCTACACACGTGAGGACGATCCCGGTGGCGATCGTGAAGGGTTCTTCGGCCGGCCGGCGCGCTGGTACCGCGAGGCCTTCCGCGAGGTGGGCCTGATTCCCGTCGGCTCGCAGTGCTACGCCAGCCCGAGGCTGGAGCGCCACGTGGCATCGTTGGAGCGGCTCTAGGTCGCGGAGAACCAGGCGATCGTCGCCAGGGCGTTGTTTGCGGCGTGCGCGATGAACGCCGGCCACAGCGAACCGCTGCGCACGCGGAGCCAGGCGCAGAAAATGCCGACCAGGACCAGGTTGGGCACCGCGTACCAGAGCCAGTCGAGGTCGGGGAGGTGCACCGTGCCGAACACCAGGGCCGAAAGGACGATCGCCCAGCCATCGCCCAGGCGGGTACGCAGGATCGACAGCAGGGCGCCGCGGAAGAGCAGTTCCTCCACGGCCGGCCCCGCCAGCACCGCCACCGGGAGCAGGGCCACACGCATGCCGACGTGGGCCTTGTCGGCGATGTCGCTGACCGCCTGGGTCACCTCGCGGTCGCCGGCCAGGAACTGGGTCAGCAGGCCACCGAGGATCGGCGCGGCGATACCCAGGGCGGTGCCGATGGCGACGAAGCGACCGCTGGGCGGCGTGAAGCCGAGCCCTGCCGGGCCCGCCTCCGTGGCATACCCGCCCCAGCGGCGGAGCAGCAACCAGGAGATCAGCCCGGCCGAGCAGACCAGGGTGAGGATCACCACGACGATCAGGCGGTCGGGCGCCTCGGGCACCCACTGTGGGAAATACCGGGCCAATTGCATGGAGATGCCGCCGAACAGACCGCCGAAGCCCATCTGCAATCCGAAGTAGGCGGCGATGCAGAGGATCGTCTCGACGACGCCGGGTGTGCGTGGCGGTGCCTCGACGGACGCGGCGGAGGACAAGGGTGGTATGTAATCGTGAGCCATGAGGCACCCTAGCCGACGGCCCGCGGGCCCGCAACGACGCTTCCGGCACAGTCCGTCACCTTGCCCCTGTATAGTTGACCGTCCCTGAAGGAGGAAGACGGGCGCCCCGACGCGCCGACCCATGTTTGCATTCGACTGGCTAGCCGACCCTTCGGCCTGGGCGGGACTCCTCACGTTGATCGTGCTGGAGATCGTGCTCGGTATCGACAACCTGGTGTTTGTCGCGATCCTCGCCGACAAGCTCCACGCCCGCCAACGTGACCACGCCCGCTTGCTCGGCCTGGGCCTGGCGCTGGTGATGCGCCTGTGCCTGCTCGCCGCCATGTCCTGGTTGGTGACGCTCACCCGGCCCCTGTTCCAGTGGAGCGGCTTCGGCTTTTCGTGGCGCGACCTCATCCTGCTGGTCGGCGGCGCCTTCCTGCTGTTCAAGGCCACGCTCGAACTGCACGAACGCCTGGAGGCCTCGGAACACGACGAGGGCCGCAATGGCCGCCGCGCCAGTTTCTGGCTGGTCGTGGCGCAGATCGTCGTCCTCGACGCCGTGTTCTCGCTCGATTCGGTGATCACCGCCGTGGGCATGGTCGATCACCTCTCGATCATGATGATCGGCGTGGTGATCGCCATGGCCTTGATGATCACCGCGAGCAAGCCGCTCACGGTCTTCGTGAACGCGCGTCCGACGGTCGTGATCCTTTGCCTGTCGTTCCTGCTGATGATCGGTTTCAGCCTCATCGCGGAAGGCTTCGGTTTCCACATTCCCAAGGGCTACCTGTACGCCGCGATCGGCTTCTCGATCATGATCGAGGTGTTCAACCAGACGATGCGGCGTAACCGCCGGCGCTCGCTGTTGGTCGGCGGCCGGATCATGCGTGACCGCACGGCGAAGGCCGTGTTGCGCCTGCTGGGCGGCACACCCGACGAGGAAGGCGAATCCAGCAAGGGTGGCAAGGGTGACGGTGCCACGGAAATCGCCGAGACCGCCGTCTTCGGCAAGGACGAACTGGAGATGGTGCAGGGCGTGCTGGACCTTTCCCAGCGGCCGGTGCGCTCGATCATGACGCCGCGTACGGAGATCGTCTGGGTCGATCCGGGCGAAGACTTGCCGACGCTGCTGCGCGAATCGCGCGAGTCGCCACATCACTGGATGCTGGTAGCCAACGGCGACCTCGACGAACTGGTCGGCGTGGTCTCGTCCCGCGACCTCCTGGCGAGCCTTGCCGACCACGGCCGGCTCGATACAGAGACCGTGGTGCGCAAGCCGATCACGGTGTTGGAATCACTGAGCGTGCTGCGCCTGATCGACGAGTTCCGCCGGGCCCATCTGCAAGTGGCCCTCGTGGTGGACGAGTACGGCAGCATCCTGGGCCTGGTCACGCCGGCCGATGTGCTTGAGGTGATCGCGGGCGAATTCCCGGACGAGAACCGAGAGGGCGATCCCTCGGCGGTGAGTGAGCCGGACGGCGCCTGGCTGCTGGACGCCAGCCTCGACGTGCGTCGCGTGGAACACCTGATGGGCCATCGCCTGCCAGGCGCGGGTGACGGCAATTTCTCCACGCTGGCAGGCTTCGTCCTCCAGCGGCTGGGTCGCCTGCCGACGGCGGGCGACCGCTTCGAATCCGACGGACTAGAGTTCGAGGTCACCGCGATGGAGGGCGCGCGCATCCAGCGAGTGCGCGTGCTGGCACTGGCGAGGGACGACGAGGACTAGCGCCCCTACGGCGGTTCAGGCCCCCGCCGCATCTTCCACGGGCGCGGCGTTGTTTTCCATGATCGCCATGCCGATCCCGCTCGCGGCCATCAGCATGAGCACGGCCCAGGCGATCATCGAGACCATGTACCCGGGGCCGCGGCGCGACGGATCGCGCAGGTAGGCGAGGGCATACCACACCCGACCCGCCAACCAGACCAGTCCGGCGATCCCGGCCCAGAGCGGGTCCACGTACTGGGCGGCCAGCCACAGGGCCGGAATGAACATCACCGCGTTCTCGAGCGTATTCATCTGCACGCGCCAGGCCCGCTCGAACGCGGGATCGCCCGAGATCGACGGAGCCTTGATGCCATAACGTTCACGCGCGCGGCCTACCATCCACACGGTGGCGAACATCAGGAGCAAGGTGAGCAAGGTGACGACGGCGGGGAGCTGACTGGTCATGAAACGGTCCGGGGGGCGACATCAGCCGCGAAGTTTACCGGCAACGGTCCGTGCGATCATGCCGACCGCGTCTCGCTTGCGACGCATTCACGGGAGGGTGATGCCATGCTCTGGCAAAAAGGCCGTAGAAGCGACAACGTTGAAGACGCTGGCAAAGGCGGAGGTGGTGGCCCGTCCTTTGGCGGCAGGGGCCTGGGCATAGGCGGCATCATCATCCTCGCCATCCTGGGACTGGTCTTCTTCAAGGACCCCACGGCCCTGCTCGGCCAGGGCGAACCGGGGGCGGCACCCACGCCGCAGGCCCAGCAGGCCCCGCACCAGGCGGCAGCGGACGATCCGCAGGTGGACTTCGTGCGCGCCATCCTGGGCGAGACCGAGGACACCTGGGGCGAGATCTTCGCCGCCAATGGCCAGCAGTACGAACAGCCGAAGCTGGTGTTGTTCCGCAATGGCGTGCGTACCGCGTGCGGTTCGGCGTCCTCCGCGGTGGGCCCGTTCTATTGTCCGGGCGACCACCGCGTCTATCTCGACCTCGGCTTTTTCCAGGACATGCAGACACGCTTCCACGAGGCGGGGGATTTCGCTCGTGCCTATGTCATCGCGCACGAGGTCGGCCACCACGTGCAGAACCTGGTCGGGGTGTTCGACAAGGTGGGCGATGCGCGCCGTCGTGGCGCCCGGTTGGAGGGGGCCTCGGGTTTGTCCGTGCGCCAGGAATTGCAGGCGGATTGTTTCGCCGGCGTATGGGCCAACCATTCGCAGCAGCGCCAGCACTGGCTTCAGCCCGGCGACGTCGAATCCGCGATCAACGCGGCCACGGCGATCGGTGACGATGCCCTGCAGGAACAGTCGCAGGGCAGGGTGGTCCCCGATTCGTTCACCCACGGCACGTCCGCCCAGCGCGTGCGTTGGTTTCGCACGGGACTGGACAGTGGCGACATCGGCAAGTGCAACACGTTCTCCGGTTCGATCTGACCCATGACTCATCCTTGCCTGCGCTGCGGCGCATGCTGCGCGACGTACCGTGTCGCCTTCCACTGGCTGGAAACCGACGTGGCCGGCGGCGTGACGCCGGCCACGCTGACGGAGCATCTCGACCCGCATCGCGTGGCGATGCATGGCACGAACGCCTACGAGCCGCGCTGCAAATCGCTCGTGGGTGAGGTGGGGGTCGCTGCGCACTGCGGTGTCTACGCCGTAAGGCCCTCGCCATGCCATGAACTGCAACCGGCATGGGAAAACGGCGAGCCTAGTCCCCAATGCGACAAGGCACGTATCCGCCACGGCATGCCGCCCCTGACTCCCGCCGATTTCGCGAGCTGAAGCCCGCCCAGTCCGGGGTGGGAGAGCCGACCGTGTCGGCGATCCCGCGGCGGCGGGCGGGGTGAGGGCGGAGCCGTCGGCCGCCACCCTCGTCGCTCCGGTTACACCGTCGCTCGGGAAGGGAAGCCGCTGCGCGGCCATGTTCGATGGCTGCGCCCCGTCGCGCCCGTCGCGCCCGTCGCGCCGGGCGGGGTTTCCGATTCGCCCTCCTGGCTCAGCGGAAACGGCCGGCCGTCCAGGCCGGCCCCCTGACGGGCCTTGTCGCCCGGCGCTCCTCGGTTCCACACCTCGCGCCAAGGGTGGCGCCCGGCAGCTCCCCCGCCACGCACACGACGAACGCGAGGGCGAAGCCGAGCCGTGCATGAACCCGGCCCGCTGCCACGGGATCGCCGACAGGGTCGGCTCCCACCAGAAGAAAAAAGGCCTCGTTTCCGAGGCCTTTTCGATCAGTAATCGCGCTTCTTGCGCGGTGGCTTGCCGCCGCCGCTGGCGCCCGGGCGGGCGCCCGAGGGGCGGAAGCCGCTGCGCTGGGGCGGACGCGAGGCGCCACCGCCACCGCCGCTCTGCGGCGCTTCCTTGCCGTCCCACTCGGCGATCTTCAGCTGCTGCTGGGCGACCCAGACCTTCTTCAGGTGGTTGAAGGTCTCAGCCGGCATGCCGTCGGGGAGGTCGATCAGGCTGTAGTCGTCGCGGATGCTGACGCGGCCGATGAACTTCGCTTCGACACCGCCTTCGTTGGCGATCGCGCCGACGATGTTACCCGGTTTCACGCCGTGCTCGTGGCCGACCTCGATGCGATAGGTGCGCTTGCCGGCCTCGGTCACGTGCGGACGGGGCTGGCGCATGCCTTCGCGCACCGGACGGCGGTCGTTGAAGTCGCCGCCATCGCGCGGCGGACGCTCACGCTCGTATTCGCGCGGCGGCCGTTCGGTGTATTCACGCTTGGCCGGCGGTTCGAGCAGCAGGGGCTGGTCGCCCTGGGCGATGCGCGCCAGCGCGGCGGCGATCTCGATCGCCGGCACGTCGTGCTCCTGCTCGTACTTTTCCACCAACTGCTGGAAGAGGCCGAGATCGCCGGTGGCCAGCGTGTCGGTGATGCGCTGGTTGAACTTGTTGACGCGGGTATCGTTCACCGCTTCGATCGTGGGCAGCTGCATCTGCTCGATCGGCTGGCGGGTGGCGCGCTCGATCTGGCGGAGCAGGTTCTTCTCGCGCGGCGTGACGAACAGGATCGCTTCGCCACTGCGGCCCGCGCGGCCGGTGCGGCCGATACGGTGCACGTACGACTCGGTGTCGTGCGGGATATCGTAGTTCAGCACGTGGCTGATGCGTTCCACGTCGAGGCCGCGCGCGGCGACGTCGGTGGCGATCAGGATGTCGAGCTTGCCCGTCTTCAGCTGGTCGATGACGCGCTCGCGTTGGGCCTGCGCGATGTCGCCGTTGATCGCCGCGGCGGCGAAACCGCGCGCCTGCAACTTGCTGGCGAGTTCCTCGGTGGCGGACTTGGTGCGTGCGAAGACGATCATCGCGTCGAAGCTTTCGGCCTCGAGGATGCGCGTGAGCGCGTCGAGCTTGTGCACGCCGCTGACCCACCAGTAACGCTGGCGGATATTCGCCGCGGTCGTGGTCTTGTTCTTGATCGTGACCTCGACCGGCTCCTTCAGGTAGGTCTGCGCGATGCGGCGGATCGGCGCCGGCATGGTCGCGGAGAACAGCGCCACCTGGCGGCTGGCGGGCGTGGCCTGGAGCAGCTTCTCGACGTCGTCGATGAAGCCCATGCGGAGCATCTCGTCGGCCTCGTCGAGCACCATGAAGCGCAGGCCCGAGAGATCCAGAGTGCCCTTGTCCAGATGGTCGATGACACGGCCGGGCGTGCCGACGATGACCTGGGCGCCACGCTTCAGGCCCTGCAACTGCGGGCCGTAGCTCTGGCCGCCGTAGATCGGCAGCACCTGGAAGCCGGGCAGGTAGGTGGCGTACTTCTGGAACGCCTCGGCGACCTGGATGGCCAGTTCGCGCGTGGGCGCGAGCACCAGCGCCTGCGGCTTGTTGCCGGCCTTCAGGTCGATGCGTGACAGCACGGGCAGCGCGAAGGCCGCCGTCTTGCCGGTACCGGTCTGCGCCTGGCCGATGACATCGCGGCCTTCGAGCAGGGCCGGGATGGTGGCGGCCTGGATGGGAGAGGGGGTCTCGTAGCCGACCTCGGTCAGCGCACGCACGACGTTTGCGTCGAGCGCGAGCGCGCTGAAACCGGGCAGGGCCGGAGCGTTATTTGTATCGGGGGATGACATGGCGACCTCGAAAGGGGCGCGGCGGCGACATTCGGCGCCGGGCAGTAAACGTATTGTAGCAGCGATATGCGCAGTTCGCCGTGAGTCGTGGCTGCCAGGCGTGACGGCGTTACACTCTTCGGTCAGCTTCGATAAGGGACGGGCACATGACGGCGATCGAGACCGTGTCGGAACACCGTTGCTTCGGCGGCGTTCAAGGCTTTTATTCGCATGTTTCGGACGCTTGCGGGGGAACCATGCGTTTCGCCGTCTACCTGCCGCCGGCCGCGGAAAAGGGTCCCGTCCCGGTGCTCTGGTTCCTCGCCGGCCTCACCTGCACCGCCGAGACCTTCACCATCAAGGCCGGTGCGCAGCGGGTGGCGGCGGAACAGGGGTTGGCCCTGGTGATGCCCGACACAAGTCCTCGCGATACCGGGCTGGCCGGTGCCACGGGCGATTGGGAGTTCGGCGAGGGCGCCGGGTTCTATCTCGACGCCACCGAGGCGCCGTGGAACGAGCGCTTCCGTATGTACAGCTACGTGGTGGACGAGCTGCCGCGCCTCGTATCCGGACGTTTCCCGCTGGATATGGGGCGGCAGGGCATCTTCGGCCATTCCATGGGTGGCCATGGCGCACTGGTGGTTGCCCTGCGCAATCCCGGCCGCTACCGCTCTTTGTCCGCTTTTGCACCGATCGTTGCTCCCGCCAGTGTTCCGTGGGGCCAGAAAGCCTTTCCCCGCTACCTCGGTGCGGACCGCTCCACCTGGGCGAGGTACGACGCCACCTGTCTGGTGGAGGAAGGTGCCCGCTTCGATGGCACGATCCTGGTGGACCAGGGCGAGGCCGATGGATTCCTGCTGGACCAGTTGCAGCCACAGCGTTTCGAGGCCGCCTGTGAAGAGGCCGGACAGGCGCTCGACCTGCGCATGCACCCGGGCTACGACCACGGCTACTACTTCATCCAGACCTTCATCGAGGATCACCTGCGTCACCACGCGAAAGCGCTGATCCCATGAGCGAACCGATAAGGATGCGCACCTCGCGCACGGTGATCCGGCTGCTCGACGTGGAGGAATCGGAACTCCTGCAGCGCTATCGCACGGAGAACCGCGACCATCTCGCGCCCTGGGAACCCTTGCGCAGTACATCGCATTATTCGCTGGAGGGATGCCGCCAGGCGATCGAGGCGGGCCTCGAGGCGGCGCGTGCCGACCGTGGCTACCCTTTTGCGGTGTTGACGCCCGACGGCGGCGAGATGATCGCCAGCTTCACCTTCGCCAACGTCGTGCGCGGCGTCTTCCAGGCCTGTCATCTCGGCTATGGCATCGCCCGGCGCCATGAGGGCAAGGGACTGATGTACGAGGCTATCGACGCCGGAATCCGGTATGCGTTCGGCCCGCTGGATTTCCATCGGGTGATGGCGAACTACATGCCGCGCAACGATCGCAGTGGGCGCCTTCTCGAACGCCTTGGCTTCGAGAAGGAGGGCTATGCGAAGCGCTACCTGAAGATCGACGGCCTATGGGAAGACCACGTCCTCACGGCGCGGATCAGAACGCAGGGCTGAGCGGCGAGGATTCGCCGGACGCGGGTCTGTTGCGTTCGGCGGCGAAAAGGGCACGCCATGCATCGCGTTCCTGCCAGGCGAGCAGGAGGTAGACGGCCAACACGAGCACGTGCGGGCCCAGCGTATGGCCTTCGGTGACGAAGTGGTAACCGAAGATCGCGACGACCGGGGCGGCCAGCAGGAGCAGGGCGAGTGGCACCAGCCGCGCCACCATCAGGGCTACGCCGGCGTAGACGAAGACCACCCCGAGCAGCGGCACCACGAAGCCACTGGCTTCCAATCCCGCCATGAACGCGCGGCCGGCACTGGTGTGCGGTGCCGGAGGTTGCCAGAAGGCGAAGATGTGGTTGAGGCCGGAAAAGGTGAAAAGGGCGCCGAACGCCGTGCGCAGCACGGCGACGCTGTAACGATGGACTCGGGTCATGCGGAACTACCTGGGTGGGATAACCTGCCGGCACCCATGATCCGGGTTGCCGCACGGGCGAACCATCGCCCATGCGGCTAGGCCATCAGGCCTTGTTCGTGGCAGGGCCACGACGTTGGCGACGGCGCTTGTGGCTGCCGGTGTTCTCGCCCGTGCCCGCGGCCGAGTGGCCGTGCGGACGGTGTGCCGGCGGACGTCCGCCGCCGTTGCCCCCACCCTGTCGTGCCTGGCCACCGCTGCCGCCGGGACGGCCCTGGCCACCGCCGCTCTGCGAACGCGGCTGGCGCTGCTGCTGCTTCGGGCGCGGTGCGCCTGCATCGAGGCGCAGGGGCGTGCTCGGCTCGTAGCCGGCCACGTTGCTGATCGAAAGGTCGGTCTTCAGCAGGCGGCCGATATCGCGCAGCAGGCCCGATTCATCGTGGCTGACCAGCGAGATGGCCTGGCCTTCGGCACCGGCGCGGCCGGTACGGCCGATACGGTGCACGTAATCCTCGGCGACCATCGGCAGGTCGAAGTTGATCACGACCGGCAGTTGGTCGATGTCGATGCCGCGGGCGGCGATGTCGGTCGCGACCAGGACGGTGACGCGGCCCGACTTGAAGTCGGACAGCGCACGCGTACGCGCGTTCTGGCTCTTGTTGCCGTGGATCGCCGCGGCCTTGACGCCTGACTGTTCGAGGTGACGGACGAGCTTGTCCGCCCCGTGCTTGGTGCGGCCGAAGACCAGCGTCTGGCGACGGCTGTCCTGCGAAAGGATGTGCAGCAGCAGGTCGCGCTTGGCGGCCGCATCCACCGGATGCACCACGTGCGTCACGGTATTGGCGACGGTGTTCGCCGGCGTGGTCGAGATCTCGCGCGGCTCGCGCATGAACTGCTGGGCGAGGGCCTTGATCTCGGGCGCGAACGTGGCCGAGAACAGCAGGGTCTGGCGCTGGCGCGGTACGGCGGCGAGGATGCGCTTGAGCGCCGGCAGGAAACCCATGTCGAGCATGCGGTCGGCCTCGTCGAGGACGAGCACGTCGACCTTCGACAGGTCGACCGAGCGCTGCTGCATGTGGTCGAGCAGGCGGCCAGGCGTGGCGACGACGATGTCGACGCCGCGGCGCAGGGCCTGCAACTGGTTGCCCATGCCGACACCGCCGAAGATCACGGTGCTGGAGAGGCGCACGTACTTGCCGTAGTCGCGCAGGTTTTCCTGCACCTGGGCGGCGAGTTCGCGGGTGGGCGTGAGGATGAGCGCGCGGATCGGACGGCGGCCTTCGTTGCGTTCCTCGCGCGCGAGGCGATGCAGCACGGGCAATGCGAACGCGGCGGTCTTGCCGGTGCCGGTCTGCGCGGCGGCCATGAGGTCGTGGCCGGCGAGGACTTCGGGGATGGCGGCCGCCTGGATGGGCGTCGGCTTTTCATAGCCTGCCTCGGACAACGCGCGCAGCAACGCGGGCGCTAGGCCCAGCGAATCGAAAGACATGGAGAAACTCCTGCGTGACCCGAGCGTTCCCTGGAACCGCGCTGCGAGTTATGGATTTGGCGGCCGCGAACCATGACGAAGACAGCAGGCTGGCCGGTGTCGTGCGCGCTTCCGGAGGTGGGGGAACGGGCGGGAAAATCTCCACGCCGGGGGTCCGCAAGGGAGTCGGAGCGCAAGCACGACCCGACGAGTATACCTTATTGCGGCGCACAATGGGTGGTTGCCGGTTCAGTCGTGCCGGGAGGCCGTCATCAGATAGCTGTTGTACGGCGTCCGCCCGAACAGCGGCCGGAAGTCGACGCGTATGCCGCGTGGCTCGAGCACATCGCGGATGTCGTCCTCGGTCGGAAAGTACTGCGCGCCGCCGGGGATCCAGCCGACCGCCTTGATGAACTTCTCTTCCCATACCGTGGCCCGGTAGCGCCAGGAGCCGTCGCGGATGACATTGCGCAGGATCAGCACGCCGTCGTCCGCCAGGTGGTCGACGGCGAAAGCCAGCAGTTCGCTCTGGCGCTCCCGCGGCAGGTAATGCAGGACATCGAGCATGGCGACGTGGCCGCGCAAGGCTTGCGGCGTGGCCGCATCACCCTCGCACAGGGCGATCTCGCCGCCCAGCCCGGCGCGTTCCGCGGCGACGCGGCCCATGGCGATCTTGCGGGCGTCGTGATCGAGGCCGACGTAGCCGTCGAGCGCATCGCACGCGTGCAGGTAATGGCCGAGCAGGCCCAAGCCGCAGCCGATGTCGAGCAGGGGCAGGCGCTTCCCGGCGATGGCCCGTGCGGCGGCGGCGTACACGGGATCGGTGGCAAGCTTGCCGTGGATGTATATCCGGTCGCCGCGGCGACTGAATCGGGAGGCGATGCGATGCCTCGTCCGGCTGTCGGGGATCATGCGTGGTGGTCCGTCCTTAGAGATGGCCGCGTACGAGGACCGCACGCGGCCTTGGATACTAGCGCTGTTGCTGCGGCTGGCTATTCTTGTTGACGTAGGCGTCGTATTCGCCCTTGTCGACCTTGCCGTCGTGGTTCGCATCCGCTTCGGGAAAATGCGCACGAAGTTGCTTGAGCGCTTCGTTGTCCTTGGGTACGTCGCTGCGCTTGATGCTCTTGCCGTCCTTGCTGATCTCGGAGAACGCGGGAGCGCCGCCGCTGTCGGAGCCGCCTTCCGACTGGGCGTGAGCCATGCCGATGCCCAGGCCGGCGAGGAGTGCGAGTGAAACGATCGATCGCGAGTACTTCATGAGTCCTCCGTCTGTCGTGGTGGCCACCAGTGTAGTGGCATGCCGTCATTGCACCGTGAGGCGCACGTCCGATCTTAGCGCTGTGCTAGCCTCGGCGCCGCCCGATCGCTGAGGAAATTCTCATGCCGCTTCCCGCCGCGCTGCGCGAACTCGACCACACGCAGCGGCATACCGTGATCGCCAGCTTCCTGGGCTGGACCCTCGACGCCTTCGACTATTTCTTGCTGACCTTCGTCATCCTCGCCGTGGCCAACGAGTTCCACGTGCCCAAGCAGGACGTGACCTACGGCTTGTTCCTCACCCTCGCCGCACGACCGATCGGCGCGCTGGTCTTCGGCCGCCTGGCCGACCGCTACGGGCGACGGCCGGTGCTCATGTTCGACATCGTGCTGTTTTCGCTGTTGGAGGTGGCCTGCGCGTTCTCGCCATCGCTGGGCGTGCTGCTCGGCCTGCGCTTCCTCTTCGGCATCGCGATGGGAGGCGAGTGGGGTATCGGGGCGTCGCTGGCGATGGAGTCGATCCCGGCCAAATCGCGCGGCTTCGTTTCCGGCCTGCTGCAAAGCGGATATCCATGTGGCTTCTTCCTCGCGGCGCTCGCCAACTGGTTGCTGGTGGATCACATCGGCTGGCGTGGCCTCTTCGTGGTCGGCGCGCTGCCGGCACTGCTGGTTTTGTACATCCGGCGCAAGGTGCCCGAGTCGCCGGTATGGGAGAGCCGCCGCTCGCATGCGCGCGAGAGCGTCTTCGTCTCCATGCGCGGGCACTGGAAACTGTTCGTCTACCTCATGCTCCTGATGGCGGCGTTCAACATGTTCAGCCACGGATCGCAGGACATGTACCCGACCTTCGTGCAGGAGACCCTGAGGATCCCCGCCGGGTCGGGCACCGCGTTCCTGCTCACGGCGCTGCTCAACCTCGGCGCGCTGGCCGGTGGCCTGACCTTCGGCTCGCTCTCCGAGCGGATCGGCCGGCGCAAGGCCATCATCATCGCGGCGCTGCTGGCGATCCCGGTGGTTCCGCTGTGGATGTACGGCGGTTCGTTGCTCCTGCTCGGCCTGGGTGCCTTCCTCATCCAGGTGATGGTGCAGGGCGCGTGGGGCGTGGTGCCCACCCACCTCAATGAACTGGCGCCGGATGCCGTGCGTGGCACCCTGCCGGGCTTCGCCTACCAGATGGGCAACCTGCTCGCGGCGATCACCGCCACCGCGCAGACCTGGCTGGCCGGCCAGCGCGGCGGCGATTTCGCCTTCGCGATGTCGACCTGGATCGCCGTCGTGGCCTTGCTCCTGGCGCTGCTGACCTGGTTGGGGCCGGAGGCACGCGGCGTGGGATTCGGGCGGCGCGGGGAGCCGACGTGACGCCGCGACCGGGCACGGCTAAAATCCCCGGTTTTCCTCCGGTAGAAACGAACATGCAGGCTGGCAAGGGCAAGGTCATCTCGTTCCATTACACCCTCACCGTCGATGGCGAGAAGGTCGAAAGCTCGATCGAGGGCGGCGAACCGTTGTGGATCCTGCTCGGCCACGGTCAGCTGATTCCCGGCCTCGAGGCCGGTCTCGAAGGCAAGTCGGTCGGCGACACCTTCGATGTCGAGATCGCTCCGGAGCAAGGCTACGGTCCGCGCCAGGAAGGCATGACGCAGCGCGTGCCGAAGAAGTATTTCCCGCAGCAGGGCAAAGGCCTGAAGGCCGGCGACAGCACCGTCCTTTCGTTGAAGGAAGGCGGTAGCCGCGTGGTTGTCGTGCAGAAGATCGGTTCCAGCGTCGTCGACATCGACCTCAACCATCCCATGGCGGGCAAGACGCTCAACTTCCATGTCGACGTGCAGTCCGTGCGTGACGCCACGGAAGAGGAAATCGCGCACGGGCACGCCCATCCGAACGGTGACGCCGCGCACTGAGGACCATCGCCGACCCCGTCGGCGATTCGCATGACCTCAAAAACAAAGACGGCGCCCCTGGGGCGCCGTCTTTGTTTCCATCAGCAGGTCTTACACCACCGACTGGCCGTTCACCGAAATCTCGACGTCGATATTGCCGCGCGTGGCATGCGAGTACGGGCAGACATTCTCGTGGGCGAAGGCGACGATTTCCTTCGCCGTCGCGTCGTCGATACCCGGCAAGCTCACCTCGAGCTTGGCGCGGATGGCGAAACCGTTGCCCTGGCGCTTGCCGATGCTGACGCTGCTGGCGACGGAGGCATCGTCGGCCTTGACCTTCTTCTGGCCGGCGACGAAACGCACCGCGCCTTCGAAGCAGGCCGCATAGCCGGCGGCGAACAGCTGCTCGGGGTTGCTGCCTTCACCGGTTCCGCCCATGGACTTCGGCAGGCGAAGGTCCATGTCGATGCGGCCGTCGTCGCTCTTGACGTGACCGTTACGGCCACCTGCGACCTTGGCATGCGCGGTGTACAGGGCGTCGCCGTCGAATTTGGAGATGTTGCTCATGGGTTTGTCCTTTGTCGTCTGGGAGGGGAGGGCCGGGTGGCCGGTCACGGGAGACAGTAAAGCACGCAATTTAATCGCGTACAATTCAATTGTTGAGTAAGCGCCCGGCGCGTTGCCGTCCGTTCAGTTTAGGACGCGGCGCCCGTAGGCGAAGTTCTCTTTCCAGTAAGCGCCGTCCAGGTCATCCAAACGTACCGTACCGCCTGAGTTCGGCGCATGTACGAAACGACCTTTGCCGACGTAAACCCCTACATGGGTGATGTGCCCGCGACCGAAGAAGACGAGGTCGCCGCTGGAGAGTTCGGCTTCGTCGACTTTTGGCTTGTCGAGGGCGGCCATCTCCGCCGAGGTCCGGGGCAGGCGCAACCCGGTCGAGGTCAGGTAGATGTAGTTGATGAGCCCGCTGCAGTCGAAACCGCCCTGCGGGGTATTGCCGCCCCAGCGGTAGGGTGTGCCGACCAGGCCGATGGCACGGAAGAGCACATCGTTGGCGGCATCGGCCGGCGGCGCGTCGGCCGGCTTGGTGGACCAGCCCAGGTTTTTCGCCAACGGCACCGCCGAAGCCGGATTCCGCCGCTGCGAGGACGAGGGCTTGTGCGGGGCGCTGCCGCAGGCGACCAGCAAGGTCACGACGGCGGCCACAGCGAGGGAACCGAGCCAGGTTCGGAAGCGGAAAGGACGGGTGGCTGGCGACATCGGGCGTTCCCCTGTCAGGATCGGCGCAACGAGGTTATCAAATCAATGGGTTGCGTGGAATACCTGCTAAAGCGCGCGAATGTAAGCCGGAGACACCCGGTGAAGGGCGGCCGGGCCGCTAAAATGCCTGGATGGATAGGTCCCGAAGCGATGTTCTGATCATGGGGGGCGGAGTGATCGGGCTCGCGTGCGCCCTATACCTGCTCAAGGCGGGGGCGAGTGTGCGGGTGCTCGAACAGGCCCAGCCCGGTAGCGGAAGCTCTCACGGCAACTGCGGCACGATCACGCCCAGCCACGCAGGGCCGCTGACCATGCCGGGCATGGTCGGAACGGCCCTGGGTTCGCTGCTGCGGCGCGATGCGCCGCTCTACGTGAATCCGCGTCCCGATGCGGCCCGGGCACGCTGGCTGCTCGGTTTCGCCCGGAACTGCACTTGGGCGCGGTACCGGCAAGCGGGTGAGGCGAGAGGGGCAATCCTGGCCCGCTCACGGACCTTGCTGGGCGATCTGATCGCCAGCGACGGCATGGCCTGCGAATTCGAGGAAGTGGGCGAACTCTACGTTTACCGCCAGGCGCGCACGCTACGTAACGACCAGCCGCACGTGGACTTGCTGCGCCGGCTCGGCATGGACGTGCGGGAACTGGATGCCGACGAGGCCATGGCGCTGGAACCGGGCTTGCGCGATGGCGTGGTGGGCGCCTTGCTGCATCCGGGCGACGCGCGGCTGAGACCGGACCGGTACGTTGCGGAACTGGCGCGGCGGGTGCGCGAACTCGGCGGAGCGATCGAGACCGGCGCGCGGGTGGATTCCTTCGTCTTCGACGGCGCGCGTGTTTCCCACGTGCGTACCACCCGCGGCGTCTTCCAGGGCGACCGCGTGGTCATGGCGCTCGGCGCATGGTCGCCGTTGATCGGCAAGCTGCTCGACATCCGTTTGCCGATGCAGCCGGGCAAGGGCTATTCGCTGACCTGGGAGCGGCCACCCGAGCACGCGCCACGTCATTCGCTGGTGCTGCGCGAGGCCGCGGTGTGCGTCACCCCCTGGGTCTCGGGGTTCCGTCTTGGCAGCACGATGGAATTTTCGGGCTTCGACGAGGGCCTCAATCCGTTGCGCATCGATGCATTGCGGCGCGGCGCGGCCACCTATCTTCGCGAGCCGGAAGGGCGCGGCGAGGTCGTGCCCTGGTGGGGTTGGCGACCGATGAGCGTGGACGAGGTGCCGATCATCGGCCCGAGTGCGCGATGGTCGAACCTGGTGTACGCGACGGCGCACGGCATGCTCGGCATCAGCATGTCGGCGGCGACGGGAGAGCTGGTGGCCAGCCTCCTGGCGGGCCCGGCACCGACGTTGGACCCTGTGCCTTATTCACCCACGCGATTCGGGCTGTAGACGCAAGGATCTTCGCAGTCGCATTTGCTACGGTGTCTCCTCCCCATCCCAAGGAACATGGCATGACTTCGGAAGCTTTCGACCTGATCGTGATCGGCGGCGGATCGGGCGGACTGGCCGCGGCGATCCGGGCGTCGAAACACGGCGCCAAGGTCGCGTTGCTGGAACCGAAGGAGCTGGGTGGCACCTGCGTCAATACCGGCTGCGTACCGAAGAAGGCGATGTGGTACGCGGCGCAGATGGCCGAGGCGCAGTACATCGCGATGGACTACGGTTTCCACGACAAGCCCGGCAGCCTCGACTGGCCTGGTTTCATCGAGCGGCGCCAAGCGTATGTCGAACGCATCCATGCGAAGTACCAGCAGGCGCTCGACACGGGCCACATCACCGTCCTGCGTGAATACGGGCGCTTCCTCGCCCCCGGTCGCGTCCAGGCGGGCACGCGCGAACTGACCGCGCCGCATGTGCTCATCGCCACCGGTTCGACGCCTAACCGGCTGGACAAGCCAGGCTTCGACCTCGGCATGACGTCCGATGGTTTCTTCGACCTCCGTGCGTGCCCGCGCCGCACGGCCATCGTGGGCGGCGGCTATATCGCGGTGGAACTCGCGGGCGTGCTACGGGCCCTGGGCAGTGATGTGGACATGTATGTGCGCGGCCGCCTGATGAGCGGCTTCGACGAGGAAATGGCTTATGGCCTCGGCGACGAGATGCGCCAGCACGGCATCCGTGTCCACTACGAATGCCAGATCGACGCGGTGCATGAGAAGGACGGCGTACTCCTTCTGGACTGCGACCGTGGCGACCATCCAGCGCCCTACGACGCCTTGATCTGGGCCGTGGGAAGACATGCCAACACCGCGTCGCTCGACATCGGCCGCATCGGCCTCGTCACCGGCGACGACGGGCACGTGGAGATCGACGATTACCAGAACACCAACGTGCCGGGCGTCTACGCGGTGGGCGACGTGACCCAGCGGATGGCGCTGACGCCCGTGGCCGTCGCGGCGGGCCGCAAGCTCGCCGACCGCCTGTTCGGCGGCAAGCCGGAGGCGAAGCTCGATTACCAGAACATCCCCAGCGTGGTGTTCTCGCATCCGCCGCTGGGCACCATCGGCATGTCGGAGCAGCAGGCGCGCGAGCGCTATGGCGCCGACGTGCACCTCTACAAGCAGTCGTTCGTACCGATGCAGCTGGCGCTGGCGCACCGGCCGATCACCACGCGCTTCAAGCTGATCTGCGTGGGCGGCGATTCCCGCATCGTCGGCATGCAGATGCTTGGTCCGGGCGTGGACGAGATCCTCCAGGGCTTTGCCGTGGCGATCAAGATGGGTGCCACCAAGGCCGACCTCGACGCCACCCTGGCCATCCATCCGACCTCGTCCGAGGAAATGGTGCTGATGGGCGATCGGGTGCCCGGATGAGCGGTACACTCCTGCCATGAGCCCGTACACCCTTCATCGCGGCACCGCGCCGCTGCTGATCAGCCTGCCGCACAACGGCAGCGCGATCCCCGATGACCTCGCCGCGCGCATGAAGCGCCCGGCGCGCCGCTCGCCGGACACCGACTGGCACGTGGCCGAGCTGTACGATTTCGCCCGTGGCATGGGCGCGAGCGTGATCAAGCCCTTCGCCTCGCGCTACGTGGTGGACCTGAACCGTCCCGCCGACGGCCATGCCCTCTATCCGGGGCAGAGCGAGACCGGCCTCGTGCCCACGGTGCTGTTCAACGGCGAACCGATCTACCGCGCGGGCGCCGAGCCGGATGCGGCGGAAATCGCCGATCGCGTGAAGCGCTGGTGGAAGCCTTATCACCGTGCGCTCGCCGACGAACTGGCGCGCCTGAAAGCGGAGTTCGGGCATGTCGTATTGTGGGAAGGGCATTCCATCCGCAGCCACGTGCCGATGCTGTTCGAGGGCCGCCTGCCAGACCTCAACCTCGGCACGGCCGATGGCGCGAGTTGCTCGCCCGCCTTGCAGGCGAAACTCGCCGCCGTGCTGGAGAAGCAGGACGAGTATTCCTTCGCGGTGAACGGCCGTTTCAAGGGCGGTTACATCACCCGTCATTACGGCAAGCCCGGGCACGGCATCGATGCCGTGCAACTCGAGCTCGCGCAACTGAACTACATGGACGAGGATTCGTTCGAGTACCTGCCGAAGAAGGCGGCGAACGTGCAGGTGTTGATCGGCGAGATGCTGAAGGTCTGTCTCGACAGCGCGCGGACGGTCACTCCCTAGGCCGATCGCCGACAGGGTCGGCTCACACCAGGCAGCCGCAACTTGGTGGGAGCCGACCCTGTCGGCGATGCTCTCGCACTGGTGGGAGCCGGCTTTGCCGGCGATGCCTACGAAGCCTACGAAGCCACCGCCGCCACGCACTTCAGCTCGATCGCTATCGCCGTTGGCAACGCATTGACCTCCACCGTGGTCCGGCAGGCATCCACTGCTTGGAACGCGTCCGCATAGAGCCGGTTATACGCGTCGAAGTCGCGCGCCATGTCGGTCAGGTACACGGTGACATCCACCAGGTCTTCGAAGCGCGCCCCGCTGGCTTCGAGCACGGCACGTACATTGGCGAAGACCTGCCGGCATTGTGCCTCGATGTCGTACGACACGAGCTTCCCCGTGTCGTCGACGACATTGCCGGGAATGGCGTCGGTAGCCGGCACTCGCGGGCCGATACCCGAAAGGAATAGCAAGGGACCGACACGACGGGCGTGCGGATAGGCGCCGACCGGCGCGGGTGCGCCCTCGGCGCGGATGACGTCATTGCCCATGGTCGATGCAGATGTTCCTGGCTTCGGTGAAGAAACGCATGGCCTCGAAACCGCCTTCGCGGCCGACGCCGGATTGCTTCGTGCCGCCAAACGGCGTGCGCAGGTCGCGCAGCATCCAGCAGTTCACCCAGACGATGCCGAACTCCAGGCGTGCCGGGAGACGATGCGCGCGCGACACGTCGCGGGTCCATACGGAGGCGGCGAGGCCGTAGGGCGTTCCGTTGGCGATCGACAATGCCTCCTCGTCCGTGTCGAACGGGATCAGTGTGACGACCGGTCCGAAAATCTCTTCCTGATTGGTGGCCGTGTCGGGCGCAAGGCCCTCGATCACGGTCGGCGCGATGAACCAGCCGCCGGCGCAACGGCCTTCCACATCCACCCGTCCGCCCCCCATGAGGATCGTGCCGCCTTCCGCACGAGCACGCTCGATGCAGCCGCTGACCTTGTCGAAATGCGCCTTGGAGACGAGTGCGCCGAGCTGGTTGCGCTCGTCGAGTGGGTCGCCCACCCGCAATGCCTCTACGCGCTCCAGGTATTCGCGGCGGAAACGTTCGTAGATCGGACGCTGCACCAGCAGCCTCGATCCACAAAGGCAGATCTCGCCCTGGTTGGCGAAACCCGAGCGGACGATCGTCGCCATCGACGCATCGGCGAAGTCGAAATCGTCGAAGACGATGGTCGGGTTCTTCCCGCCCAGTTCCAGCGAGACCTTCTTCAGGCGGGGCGCGGCCGCCGCGGCGATGGCCATGCCGGTGCGCGTGCTGCCGGTGAAGGAGACCGCCTTCACCGTGCCGTGGATGACGATGGCTTCGCCGACCGCTGGACCGCTGCCGTGCACGATGTTCAGAACGCCGGGCGGAAAGCCGGCCTCCTCGGCGAGCGTACCTAGCAGCCAGGCGGTGTACGGTGTGACTTCGGATGGCTTGGCCACCACCGTATTGCCGGCGGCAAGGGCAGGAGCGATCTTCCAGGTGAACAGGTACAGCGGCAGGTTCCATGGACTGATGCAGCCGACCACACCCAGCGGCAGGCGCAGCGTGTAGTTGATGGCCCCTTGTTCCATGGCATGCGATTCAGCGCTCCATTGGCCTGCCGCCGCTGCGAAGAAACGCAGGTTCGCCACGGCTCGCGGTATGTCGAGCGTGCGGGCGAGCGCCAGCGGTTTGCCACTGTCTTGTGATTCGGCCCCGGCAAAGGATTCCAGCCGCGCCTCGATCGCATCGGCCAGGCGCTGCATGCAGCGGGCACGGCCTTCGGCAGGCGTCGCGGCCCAGCCCGGCGCGGCGCGCGATGCGGCATCCACCGCGTCGGCGACGTCGGTGGCGTCGGAATCCGGGCAGCGCGCGAAGGCTCGCCCGGTCGCGGGATCGGTGACATCCAGATAACGGCCACCCCGCGGCGCGCGCGAATGGCCGTCGATCAGGTTGGCGAGGACGATCATGGCCAACCTTCAGTTCAGGCCGCGGGTGCGGCCGCCATCGACGGAAATACTGGTGCCATTGACGTAGCCAGCGACCGGACTGGCGAGGAAGGCGATCATCGCGGCGATTTCCGCCGGCTCGCCGAAACGGGCGGCGGGCACGCTGGCGAGCAGGCCCCGCTCGACCTCTTCGGGGGTACGGCCGGCGTCCACGCTGGCCTTCACCAGTGCTTCCAGCCGCGGCGTTCGGGTATAGCCGGGGAGGACGTTGTTCACGGTGATGCCATCGGGCGCGACCTCGGCGGCCAGGGTCTTGGCCCAGCCGGCCATGGCGGCCCGCGTGGTGTTGGAAACGCCCAGGTTGGGAATCGGTTCCTTCACCGAAGTGGAGATGATGTTCACGATCCGGCCGTAACGTGCCTCGCGCATGCCGGGCAGGCAGGCATGGGTGATCACTTGCGCGGCGATCACGTGCTGGCGATACGCGGTGAGGAAGGCCTCCGGCTCCGCGCTCCAGACCGGGCCGGGCGGGGGGCCGCCGCTGTTGTTCACCAGCACGTGCACGGCATGGTTCTTGACCACCTCGCCGATAGCCCGGGCCAGGGCGGCGGTGTCGAGCATGTCGACGGCGACATGGCTATGGGTTTGCCCGGGCCGCGTCGCAGGCAGTTCGGCGGCGAGCGCGATGAGCGCATCGGCGGAGCGGGAAAGCAGGGTGACGCTGGCCCCGAGCTCCGCCAGCTCGAAAGCGGTGGCGCGTCCGAGGCCTTGCGAAGCGCCGCAGACCAGCGCGTGACGACCGGTGAGGCGAAGATCCATGCGGCGCTCCCTGGCATGAGGGTGGTGGGCGGTCAGCCCTGTTTCATTGCCCACCACTGTATCGCCATTGCGGCGAACCAGCACGGCCAGGCGAACCACGGCGAGCGTTTCCACCAGCCCTGCCAGCGATTGAGGGTGTCGTCGTTGAACAGCGCCGGCGCATCGGAGCGCAGTACCCGGCGAACGCGCAGCCAGTTGGCCATGCCGTTGGGGCGGCCGGTGTCGGCCTCCACGATGGTCTTCCACTGGTCGGGATAACGCTTGCGCAAGAGGGTGGTGAAACGCCACTGCGCGATGAAGTGCAGGACGAAGAAGGCAACCGCGCTGAGCAGGAGCATCAGGTAAAGATAGACAGCGGCCTGCATGTCGGTCAGCTACCCTTTTCTTTGTCTTTTTTCGCCTCGTCGGTGCCGAGGAGATCGGTGGTGACCACGTCGCGGATCGTCGAGATCACGCCGTTACCTTGCTGTGCCTTCGAGCAGACGGCGTTGTTGATCGCCTTCTTGTAGGTGTCGTTCTGCATACCGACGTAGAGGACGCCATCGGGGCCGTGGGCGATCTTGAAGCTGCCGGCCGGGTTCATCTTCACCGGCGCCTCGGCCGAGAACGTGGTGGGCGATTGCTCCCAGTAGGTCTGGTTCTTCTGTTGTTTCGCCGACGAATACACCACGAGGTAACGGGCGTTGTCGTCCACGACCTTGAACTTGCCGAAGGCGCCGGTCGTCTCGCTCGTCCAGCCGATGTATTCGCACAACTGGATGTCTTCCGAATGCAGCGGCTGGAAGGCGTCATCCAGCAGCACCACCGTCGGCGCGAAGAGGTAGCTCGAACTCAGCCATCGGCCGTTGAGCTCGGACTTCATCGCGATGGTATAGGGCAGGTGCGCCCCCTGTGGCAGGCGGAAGGCGAGGAAATAGCTGCGGTCGCCGTTGAGGTTGGCGACCGGGCTGTCCTTGCTCAGTTCGAACCGCTGCGGCTGCCAGGGCAGCATGTCCTGGTAGGACAGGTCGGCGAAGCTTCCACAGCAGGGCGAAGCTTCATCGAGTGTCTTGCGCGCGATGTCGATGGTGTTCGTCGGGTTCTCCGGTGGACGGAAATTCGGCGGCACGATCGTGCGGCAAGCTCCCAGCGCGATGAGCGCCAGGGCAAGGAGCAGGAGACGGGGGACGGAAGGGGGCATGATCGTCTCAGTGGGTCAGAACTCGGCACTCCCTGCCGCGCGGGGATACGGAATGGCGTCTCGAATGTTGGAGAGGCCGCAGACATAGACCAGCAGGCGCTCGAAGCCCAGGCCGAAGCCGGCATGGGGCACGGTGCCGTAGCGGCGCAGGTCGCGATACCAGTCGTAGGTGGCCTTGTCGAGGTGGAACTGGTCCATGCGCCGGTCGAGGTAGTCGAGGCGTTCCTCGCGTTGGGCGCCGCCGATGATCTCGCCGATGCCGGGAGCCAGGACGTCCATGGCCGCGACCGTCTTGCCGTCGTCGTTGAGGCGCATGTAGAACGCCTTGATCTGTTCGGGGTAGTTCATGACGACCACGGGGCGGCCGATATGTTCCTCGGCGAGGAAGCGTTCGTGCTCGGTCTGCAGGTCCACGCCCCACGCCACCGGGTGCTCGAACTTCCTGCCGGATTTCTGCAGGATCGAGACGGCTTCGGTGTAGTCGATGCGCTCGAACGGCTTGGCGATGAAGGCCTCCAGGCGCGTGATGGCATCCGGCTGCACGCGCTCCGCGAAGAACGCCATGTCGTCGGGGCGTTCGTCGAGCACGGCTTTGAAGATGCCCTTGAGGAACAGCTCGGCGAGGTCGGCGTTGTCGTCGAGGTTGGCGAAGGCCACCTCGGGTTCCACCATCCAGAACTCGGCCAGGTGACGCGTGGTGTTGGAGTTCTCGGCGCGGAACGTGGGACCGAAGGTGTAGACCTTGCTCATGGCCAGGGCATAGCCCTCGACATTGAGCTGGCCGGACACGGTGAGGAACGCTTCGCGGCCAAAGAAATCCTTTCGGAAATCGATACCGCCCTTGTCGTCGCGTGGCAGGTTGGCGAGGTCGAGCGTGGACAGGCGGAACATGTCGCCCGCACCCTCCGCATCCGACGTGGTGATGATCGGGGTATTGATCCAGAAGAAGCCCTGCTCGGTCAGGATCCGGTGGATCGCCGTCATCATCGTATGGCGGACGCGAGTCACGGCGCCGAACAGGTTGGTGCGCGGGCGCAGGTGGGCGACCTCGCGGAGGAACTCCATCGAGTGCTGCTTGGGCTGGATCGGATAGGTGAGCGGGTTGTCGACGAAGCCGGTGACCTCGATGCGGGTGGCCTGAATCTCGTAGGCCTGGCCCTTGCCCTGCGAAGGAACGAGCTTGCCGGTGGCGATCACGGCCGCGCCGGCGGACAAGCGCTTGACGTCGGTCTCATAATTGTCGAGATCGGAGGTGGCGACCACCTGGATCGGGGCGAAGCAGGAGCCATCGCTCACGCTGACGAACGAGAGGCCACCCTTGGATTCGCGCAGGGTACGCACCCAGCCGCGTACCGTGACTTCGTGTTCCCCCGCGGCCGTGCCGCCGGCGAGGGCCTGCTTGACGCTTACCACCGTCATCGATTGAAACTCCAGAAGAGGCGCCGCATCTAAGGGCGCATAGGACGCGACCTTGCATGATAATGTAAGGGTCGTGTGAACGGCACCGTTCATCGGTATACCACGGGCAGAAAACGTTTTCATGAGCATCCAGATCACCCCCGCCGCCTCCGATCGCATGCGCGCGTTCCTCGCCAAGGCGCCCGACGCCGCCGGCGTGCGCTTCGCCGTCAAGCGAATGGGCTGCTCGGGCTTCGGCTATGTGGTCGATCTGGCCGATGCCGTCACCGAGGACGACCGGGTGCTGGAAATCGACGGCATCCGCGTCGTCGTGGACCCGAAGAGCATGCCGCTGGTCGATGGCACCCTGATCGATTTCCAGCGCCAGGGCCTCAACGCGTCGTTCGTCTTCCACAACCCCAACGCCACGGGCGAGTGCGGCTGCGGCGAGAGCTTCACCGTCTCCTGAGCCATTTCATGGGCCGAAGGCCCAGTGGTGGGAAGTCCTGTGGGAGCCGCTTCAGCGGCGAAAAGCCAGCGGAGCGGCGTAACCCAGCGGCAATCGCCGGCATAGCCGGCTCCCACACAAGGCCTCCCTCCGGCCTGTCCCTTGCGATAACCCCCCGTTTCTCCTTACAATGCGCGGCTGGCCCTCCCGCAGGAGGGTCTTCTTGCCTCACCGCCATACGCGGGAGGCTGCCATCCCCGGAAGGGGTGCATCCACAAGGAGCCACCATGCGTCATTATGAAGTCGTGTTCCTGGTCCATCCGGACCAGAGCGAACAGGTGCCCGCCATGATCGAGCGTTACAAGACGCTGATCGAAGGCGACAACGGCAAGATCCACCGTCTCGAAGACTGGGGTCGCCGCCAGCTGGCCTATCCGATCGAGAACCTCGCCAAGGCTCACTACGTGATGCTGAACATCGAGGTTTCGCAGAGCGTCCTGAACGAGCTCGAGACGGGTTTCCGTTTCAACGACGCCGTCCTGCGCCACCTCGTGATCCGTCGCGACGAAGCCGATGTCGAGCAGTCCTTCATCCTCAAGAGCAAGGAAAAGGACGAGCAGAAGGGTTCGCGTCGCCGTGACGACGACAGCGACGGCGACGACCGCCGTGGTGGTCGCGACAACGACAACGATCGCGACAGCGACGACTAATCGGGGATTACAGCCATGTCCAAGTTTTTCCGCCGCCGTAAATTCTGCCGCTTCACTGCCGAGGGCGTGAAGGAGATCGATTACAAGGATCTCAACACCCTCCGCCAGTACGTCACCGAAAACGGCAAGATCGTTCCGAGCCGCATCACCGGTACGAAGGCCCGTTACCAGCGCCAGCTGGCGACCGCGATCAAGCGCGCTCGCTTCCTCTCGCTGCTGCCGTATACCGACAACCACGACGTCTGATCGTCGCGCACCCTTCCCGCCAGCGGGAAGGGTGTCCGGTGAAAGACACTCGGACAACCATTATTGGCTGCACGGGGCCCATCCCGTGCTAACGAAAAGGAATATCCCATGGAACTCATCCTCCTCGAGAAGGTGAAGAACCTCGGCAACCTCGGCGACAAGGTCACTGTCAAGCCGGGCTACGGCCGTAACTTCCTCCTCCCGACCGGCAAGGCCGCTCGCGCGACCGCCGCCAACCTCGAAGCGTTCGAAGCCCGTCGCGCCGAGTACGAAGCCAAGGCCAAGGAGCAGCTCTCCGGTGCCGAGGGTCGTGCCGCCAAGCTCGATGGCGCCGAAGTCACGATCGAAGTGAATGCGTCGCCGGAAGGCAAGCTGTTCGGCTCGGTCACCCCGCGTGACGTCGCCGAGGCGCTCACCGCCAAGGGTCTGGAAGTCGACAAGAGCGAAGTGATCCAGGCCGAGGGCCCCTTCCGCGTCGTGGGTGAGTACGAGGTCGTCATCGTCCTCCACGCCGACGTGCAGCAGACGGTCAAGGTCAAGGTCGTCGGCGCGTAAGCCCCGTACCACCCGTGATCCCGAGACGGGCGCCGAAAGGCGCCCGTTTTCGTTTCCACCCACAAGTTATCCACAGACTTATCCTCTCAACGGGTGAGACTAGCCCGCGTATGATCAACCTCGCGGCCAGCCGTTCCGGTGTGGGCGCCGTCTGCAACACGAGGTAATCCATGTCCTTCAATCCCGAGCGAGGCGAGCGCGGCGACCGCAAGCGCCGTCGTGAGCCTTCCGCCATCGATTCACTGCGCATTCCGCCGCATTCCATCGAGGCCGAGCAGGCTGTGCTGGGTGGCTTGATGCTTTCACCGGATTCCCTGGACAAGGTCGCCGACAAGCTTTCGGAGGAAGACTTCTACCGGAGGGATCATCGCCTCATCTGGCGAGCGATCAACGAACTGGCTAACAAGGGCATGCCCTGCGACGCCATCACGCTCGGCGACTGGTTCGTCGCCAACGAGACCGCCGAGATGGTCGGTGGTGCCACCTACCTGATGGAACTGGCGAATTCGACGCCCAGCGCGGCGAACATCGGCGCGTATGGCGATATCGTTCGCGAGAAGTCCGTGCTGCGCCAGCTGATCGACGCGGGGACGTCGATCACCGAGGACGGCTTCCGTCCCGAAGGCAAGAGCGTGCAGGAGGTGATGGAGCTCGCCGAGCAGCGTGTCTTTCGCATCGCCGAGTCCGGCGCCCGTGGCAAGAAGGATATCGTGTCGGTGCGCGAGGCGGTGGGCGAAGCCTTCCGCATGCTTACCGAGCGTTATGAGAAGCGTGGCCAGCTGACCGGGCTTTCCACGGGTTTCACCGATCTGGACGAGCTGACATCCGGGTTGCAACCGTCCGACCTGGTCATCATCGCGGCGCGTCCGTCGATGGGCAAGACGGCGTTCGCACTGAATCTCGCCGAGGCGGCCGCCATGCGCGGAAAGAAGGCGGTGGCGGTGTTCTCGATGGAAATGTCGGCTTCGCAGTTGGCTTTCCGCCTGATTTCCTCGTTGGGCCGCGTGCACGCACAGCACCTGCGCAACGGCGATCTCGCCGAAGAAGACTGGCCGCGCGTCACCTCGGCGATCACCATGCTTTCCGATGCGAAGATCTTCATCGACGATACGCCGGCGATGTCGCCGGTGGAGATGCGTTCGCGGGCGCGCCGCCTGCAGCGCGAGCACGGCCTGGGCCTGATCGTCATCGACTACCTGCAGCTGATGCAGGTGCCTGGCAACTCCGAAAACCGCGCGACGGAGATCTCCGAGATCTCTCGTGGGCTGAAGGCGCTGGCGAAGGAGCTCAACGTGCCGGTGATCGCCCTGTCGCAGTTGAACCGCTCGCTGGAGCAACGTGCCGACAAGCGTCCGATGATGTCCGACCTGCGTGAATCCGGCGCTATCGAGCAGGATGCGGACGTGATCATGTTCATCTACCGCGACGAGTACTACAACAAGGAATCGCCCGATAAGGGGCTGGCCGAGATCATCATCGGCAAGCAGCGAAACGGACCCACCGATACCGTGAAACTGGCCTTCCTCGGTCACTACACGAAGTTCGAGAACTGGGCGCCGGATTCCTACGTGGGCTCGTTCGACTAGGTACCGCTAGACCGTGGAAGTCGCTTGATCCGGTGGGAGCCGCTTCAGCGGCGATCCCGCGGCAGCGAGCCAGGTCGAGGCAAGCATCCATCGCCGCTGAAGCGGCCCCCACACCACCACACGACCGTACGATACGAACGCGAGGGAACCTGGGATGAAGCGCATCGGTTTCTGGCTGGCTGTGTGCTGTCACGTCTTGGCCGTGGCGTCCGTGGCGACGGCGTCGGCCGCGAACCGCATCGTCCTTCCGGAACATCCCACGCCCGACCAGCGCGCGGACATCGAGCAACGGCTCAACGATTGGCCGTTGCTCGCCCGCTACGCCAAGGACAACGCCGCCTATCCGCCCCCGAAACCCGGCGAGAAACGGGTGGTGTTCATGGGCGACTCGATCACGGATTTCTGGGGGCGCCCCATCGGCGAGTTCTTTCCCGGTCACGGATACATCAACCGGGGCATAAGCGGACAAACGACACCGCAGATGCTCGTACGTTTCCGCGCGGATGTCATCGCGTTGAAGCCGGAGGTAGTGGTGATCCTCGCGGGAACCAACGACATCGCCGGTAACACCGGTGCCTCATCGCTGGAAATGATCGAGGACAATCTCGCCTCCATGACGGAACTCGCACGCGCGCACGGCATCCGTGTCGTGCTGGCCTCGCTGTTGCCCGTCAACGATGACGTGGTGAAGGACCAGACGTCGCGCCGGCCACCCGCGACGATCCGCGCGCTCAACGCGTGGATCCGTGAATACGCGGCGCGCGAGCAGCTTGTCTTCATCGATTACTACGCCGCGATGGTCGATGCCCACGGCGCCTTGAGGAAGGAGCTCAGCGACGATGGCCTGCACCCGAACGCGGCGGGCTACAAGGTGATGGCGCCGCTATCTCAGAAGGCGATCGACAGCGCGTTTGACAGTGGAAACCGATGAATCGTGGTGGGCGATCGCTCGCCACTTTTAGGACGACATCCTACTGACCTTCGGGTTGCGGTTCTTTAGCATTTCTCGTTGGCCTCAGCACAGGATCGATCATGGCATTTCTCATCAGGCCGGCCGCGATCGTCGCGACCGCGGCGTTCTGCGCCTCGCTGGTACCGTCCGCCCATGCGGGACTACCGTTCTTCAACAAGAAGAACAAGGAACATGACGCGAAGGTGGCACAGATTCCCCACTGCACGAAGAAGCTGGGGTCCATCTCGGTCATCGAACCCGAAGCGGCGTCGAACTGGTGGACGGGGCGACAACTGCCGGCACCTACGAAGCTCATCAAAGTGTTCGTCTCGAAGTCCGGTTGCTTCACCCTCGTCGATCGCAGCAGCGGCATGGACGCCGCCATGCGTGAACGCGCGCTGGCGTCGGGCGGGGAATTGCGGGGCGGCTCGAACATCGGCAAAGGCCAGGTGAAGGCGGCCGACTACGTGCTCGTGCCCGACCTGGTCGACAGCAATCGCGATGCCGGCGGCGGTGGCATTTCCGCCCTCGCGCAGAGCGTGCTCGGAGGGACGGCGGGACGTGTCGCCGGCTCGGTCAAGCTCAGCGCCAAGACCGCCGACGTGACTCTCACGGTCACGGACGTGCGTTCTTCTGAACAGGTCGCGATGGTGGAAGGTCACGGCGAGAAGAACGATATCGGGTTCGGAGGCCGGGGCCAGATGTGGGGTGGCCAGAGCCTCGGCTCCGCGGGCCTTGGCGGGTACACGAATACGACCCAGGGGCAGGTGATCACCATGGCCTACCTCGACGCGTATACCCGGCTCGTTTCCGAGTTGGGCGGCCTGCCTTCCGATGCGTCGGCGGCGAATAGCCGGCAGTCCGGCACGATGCGCGTCGCCAGCCGCATGTCCGCCAAGGCGGACGGCAAGGGCAAGACGATCCGTTCGCTCGAACCCGGCATGCTCGTGTACCCGACGGGCGATCGGATCGGACTCATGTGGGAAGTGGACGACGAGCACGGCAATCGCGGCTGGGTATCGTCGGCTGACTTCGACCTCGCCCGATGACCAGGTGACGAACCATCCGCCGTGACGCGCCATCTTTGCGCCATACGGTCGCCCAATCGTTACGGCTAGACTGGGTGACCGATCACTACCGCGTTGCTTCGATAGCCATGAGCCGTACCACCGTCGCGACCATCCATCTTGGTGCCTTGCGCCACAACCTCGCCCGCGTTCGCGCGCTGGCAGGCAGCGCCAGGGTCATGGCGGTGGTCAAGGCGGATGCCTACGGCCATGGGCTGGAGCGCGTCGCCCGTGCGCTCGACAACGAGGCCGAGGCGTTCGCCGTGGCGGCGATCGCCGATGGGCTGCGCTTGCGTGCCGCCGGACACCGGCAGCGGATCGTGGTGCTTTCCGGCCCCGACACGCCCTCCGACATCGCCGAGATGCAGCGCCTGCGCCTGGAGGCATTGATCCACCATGACGCGCAGTTGCCATGGCTGGCCAGGGCCGATCCGGCCCGCGGTCCGCTGCGGGTCTGGATCAAGGTGGATACCGGCATGCACCGGCTCGGCTTTCCGCCGGCTCGCGTTCGCGATGTCCACGCCGCCGTTCTCGCGATGCCCGCGATCGATCGCGAGGTAGGCCTCATGACCCACTTCGCCTCGTCGGAGGAGTTCGAAGGACGGGACACGGCACTGCAGATCGCCCGCTTCAGGGAGGCCACCGAGGGTCTCCAGGGCCCGCGCGCGCTGTCCAACTCAGCCGCCGTGCTCGGCTGGCCGGACGCGCGTGGCGACTGGGTCCGCACCGGTGGCCTGTTGTATGGATTGTCGGTGGTGGACGGACGTTCGGGCGCCGACTTCGGTTTCCGTCCGGCCATGTCGCTGACGACGCGCCTCGTGGCGATCAATCGCCTCGCGAAAGGCGAGCGCGTGGGTTACAACGGCACCTACGTCTGTCCCGAGGACATGGCCGTCGGCGTCGCGGCGATCGGCTATGGCGACGGATACCCACGCAGCGCGGCAGCCGGCACGCCGGTGCTGGTCAACGGACGCGTCGCGCCGCTGGTCGGAAGGGTGTCGATGGACCTGATCACGCTGGACCTGCGCCTGGTCCCGGATGCGCGTGTCGGCGACAGGGTGACCCTTTGGGGCGATGGGCTGCCGGTGGAAACCGTGGCGGCTTCGGCCGGTACGATCTCCTACGATCTCACCTGTGGCATGACCCGGCGCGTACTCTTCGTCGAAGACGAGGCATAAACGGGGCCGATTCCTCCGCGTATCGTCCCTTGCGACCGCCACGCGCTATATAGCGTCAACTTCTTCACGGATATCTCGAACGATGGCCAAGGCCAAGACCGCCTACGTCTGCACCCAGTGCGGCGCCGAACACAGCAAGTGGCAGGGCCAGTGTGCCGAGTGCAACGAATGGAACGTCCTGTCCGAGTTCGTCGTCCAGGCGGCGAAGCCGAACGCGGTGTCGACGGGTGCGCGTCGTGGCGGCTACGCCGGTGACGCGGCGGGTGCGCCCAGGATCACGCCGCTCACCGAGGTGCTACTTACCGCCGAGGCGCGCACGAACACGGGCATCGGTGAACTGGACCGCGTTCTGGGTGGCGGCCTGGTCGACGGATCGGTGGTGCTGATCGGTGGCGATCCGGGCATCGGCAAGTCGACCCTGCTCCTGCAGATGCTCGGCACGCTGGGCGCGGTCCTGCCGAGCCTGTACGTCACCGGCGAAGAATCGCTGGCGCAGGTCGCCGGACGCGCCCAGCGGCTGGATCTTCCGCTCGCTCCACTGCATGCCCTGGCGGAGACGTGCATCGAGCGCATCCTGGAGCAGGCCGCATCGGCTCGGCCACGCGTACTGGTCATCGACTCGATCCAGACGATCTGGACGGAACTGCTCACGGCGGCGCCGGGGTCGGTCAGTCAGGTGCGTGAATCGGCGGCAAAGCTCACGCGGTTCGCCAAGGAGACCGGCACCTCGGTGTTCCTGGTGGGGCATGTGACCAAAGAGGGCGGTATCGCCGGCCCGCGCGTGCTCGAACACATGGTCGACGCGGTGCTGTATTTCGAGGGCGAGTCGGGCAGCCGTTTTCGCGTGCTGCGTGCCTTCAAGAACCGCTTCGGAGCGGTGAACGAACTCGGCGTGTTCGCGATGTCCGAGAAGGGGCTGCGCGAGGTACCCAATCCGTCGGCGATCTTCCTTTCCGCGCACTCTGGCCCTACGGCCGGGAGCGCGGTGATGGTGACCCGCGAGGGCACCCGCCCGCTGCTCGTGGAAGTGCAGGCGCTGGTCGACCAATCGTCGCTGGGCAATCCTCGCCGCGTCGTGCTGGGCCTGGAGCAGAACCGCCTCGCGATGCTGCTCGCCGTGTTGCACCGCCACGGTGGCGTGGCCGCTTACGACCAGGATGTCTTCGTCAACGTGGTCGGAGGTATCCGCGTGCAGGAGACCGCGTCGGATGTTCCCGTGCTGATGGCGGTCCTGTCGAGCCTGCGCGACCGGCCCTTGCCGGAGAAATCCATCGCCTTCGGCGAGGTCGGCCTCTCCGGCGAGATACGGCCGGTGCCCAATGGCGAAGAGCGCCTGAAGGAGGCGGCGACGCACGGCTTCCGCCGCGCCGTGGTCCCGGCGGCGAACGCACCCAAGCGCGGCCGCGTGGGCGAGATGGAAGTCATTGGCGTGGAACGTCTCTCGCAAGCAATCGACGCCAGCCGGGAGTGACGGTGGGAGCCGACCTTGTCGGCGATCCCGCGGCAGCGGGCCAGGTTGAGGCAAGCACCCATCGCCGACAGAGTCGGCTCCCACCCTCCCACCCATGCGGATTCGCACTGGGTGGCTCGTCCAACTACGCCGTGCGGTGCAGGATCAGCTCCAGCACCGCCTTGGTGCCGAAGAAGGCAAGCAGCAGGATGCCCATGCCGATCAATGTGAGGTAGACGGCGCGGATGCCGCGCCAGCCGTACTTCCAGCGGCCCCACAGCAATACCCCGAAGACGATCCAGGCGATGATCGACAGCACCGTCTTGTGCACCAGGTGCTGGCTGAACAGGTTGCCGACGAAGAGCGCGCCGGTGATCAGCGTGAGCGTCAGCAGCACGAAACCCACCGCGATCAGGCGGAACAGCAACACCTCGGTGAGGGTGAGCGGGGGCAGGGCGCGCAGCCAGTGCCCGAAACGGCTGCGGCGCAGGGCCCGTTCCTGGATCGCGAGCAGGATCGCCAGCGCGGCGGCGATCGAGAGGATGCCAAAGGCGAACACCGCGATCGTCACATGCAGCTCGATCTGCCAGCTCATCGACTCCGGGGCCGTGCGTGGTGCCAGGAAGGCATCGACGGCGAGAAACGCGGCGGAGAGCGGGAAGATCAGGATGCCCAGCCCGGCGACCGGTCGCGACAGGTTGACCACCAGGGTCAGGGCCGAGGCGATCCAGGCGACCAGCGACAGGGCGGCGAAGAAGTGCAGGTCCAGGGTGCCGCGATGCGCCGTGAGCAGCAGTGCGGCATGCGCCAGCGCGGCGACCGTCGCCAGTGCCATGCCGACGCGGGCCAGCGGTTGTCCGCCCGTCGCCAGCGGTCGCGCGAGTACGCCCGCGGCGGACAGGTAGAAGGCGACGGCGGCCAGCGAGAGGATGGTGACGATCATGGACGCGCAGTGTGGCATAGCCATCCCGCAGCGTGAATGCGACACGTTGGCATCCGAAGCGGCGCGGCATGGCGGGAGTCCGCTATAATCGGTCGTTTACAGCATTCCGACCCGAATCCCCATGTTCGAATCGCTCAGCCAACGCCTTTCCGAAACCGTCAACCGCCTGCGTGGTCGCGGCCGGCTGACCGAGGAAAACATCCGCGAGACCTTGCGCGAGGTGCGCATCGCCCTGCTCGAAGCCGACGTGGCCTTGCCGGTGGTGAAGGCGCTCATCGAGCGCGTGAAGGTGCGCGCGGTCGGCCAGGAAGTGCTGAAAAGCCTTTCGCCCGGCCAGGCACTGGTCAAGGTCGTCAGCGACGAACTGACCACCCTGATGGGTGCCGCCAACACGGAACTGAACCTGGCGGCGCAACCGCCGGCGATCGTGCTGATGGCGGGCCTGCAAGGTGCCGGCAAGACCACCACGGTGGGCAAGCTCGCCCGGTTCCTCAAGGAGCGCAAGAAGAAGCGCGTGATGGTCGTCAGCTGTGACGTCTATCGTCCGGCGGCGATCGAACAGCTGCGCACGCTGGCGGCCCAGGTCGACGTCTCGTTCTTCCCCTCGGAAGCCGGCCAGGACCCTGTCGCCATCGCAAAGGCGGCCGTTGCCGCCGCCCGCCGCGAGGTGATCGACGTGCTGCTGGTCGATACCGCCGGCCGCCTGCACGTCGACGAGGCGATGATGGGCGAGATCAAGGCCCTTCACGGCGCCCTCGACCCCATCGAAACCCTGTTCGTCGTCGACTCGATGACGGGCCAGGACGCGGCCAACGTGGCCAAGGCCTTCGCCGACGCGTTGCCGCTGACCGGCGTGGTGCTGACCAAGACCGATGGCGACGCCCGCGGCGGTGCGGCGCTGTCGGTGCGCTACATCACCGGCCGTCCGATCAAGTTCCTCGGTGCTGGCGAGAAGAGCGACGCCCTGGAGCCCTTCCATCCGGACCGCGTGGCCCAGCGCATTCTCGGCATGGGCGACGTCCTGTCGCTGGTCGAGGAAGTCGAGCGCAAGGTCGACCAGGAAAAGGCGCAGAAGCTCGCCGAGAAGGTCATCAAGGGCAAGCGCTTCGATCTCAACGACATGCGCGACCAGCTCGAGCAAATGAGCAACATGGGCGGCCTGGCAGGCCTCATGGACAAACTGCCTGGCATGTCCAGTATTCCGGACAGCGTGAAGTCCAAGGTCAACGACAACGAACTCAAGCGCATGGTCGCCATCATCGGCTCCATGACCAAGAAGGAGCGCCGCCATCCGGACCTCCTGAATGGGTCGCGCAAGGCCCGCGTCGCGCGGGGCTCGGGTACCCAGCCGGCGGACGTGAACCGCCTGCTCAAGCAGTTCATGCAGATGGAAAAGATGATGTCCAAGCTGTCCAAGGGTGGCAGCAAGGGCCTTCTTCGCCAGATGCGTGGCGCCATGAAGGGCATGGGCGGCATGGGCGGGATGATGCCGCCGCGCTGAGCGCAATTTGCGGAAGGGGCTGAACCCCCTTCCATTTTTGGAAACTTTCGCTAAAATGTCCGGCTTTACCGCGCCCGCTTCTCGCGCGCGCCTTGCCGGTCTGCGGCATTCTGGAGCTCGTAACTTATGGTCAAGATTCGTCTTTCGCGCGGTGGCGCCAAGGGCCGTCCGTTTTATCACGTCGTCGTGACCGACCAGCGCAGCCCGCGCGACGGTCGTAACATCGAGCGTGTCGGCTACTACAACCCGGTTGCTTCGGGCGCCGACAAGCGCCTCGAACTCGACGTCGCCAAGGTCCAGGCCTGGGTGGCGAAGGGTGCGCAGCTGACCGACAAGGTCCGTGCCCTCGTGAAGGAAGCCGGCAAGCTGGCTGCTTGATGTCGACGGAGTCCGGTAAGCGCGTCCGGGTCGGGCGCATTGTCGGGCTCCACGGTGTGCAGGGTCAGGTCAAGCTCGAAAGCTGGACCGAGCCCCGCATCCAGATTTTCCGTTACCAGCCCTGGCTGCTGACCGCGCCGGGCGTGGAACGGGAGATGGACGGAGTCCGAGGACGCGCGCAGGGCAAGGGCATTGTCGCCAGCCTGCCGGGTATCGAGGACCGCGACCAGGCGGCTGCGCTGGTCGGCTGCGAGATCACGGTCTCGCGCGATACGCTGCCGCCGCCCTCACCAGGCGAGTTCTACTGGACCGATCTCGAGGGTCTCGAGGTCGTCACCACGGAGGACGCGAACCTTGGGCGGGTGAGTCATCTTTTCGCCACCGGCGCCAACGACGTCATGGTGGTGAAGGACGGCGACAGGGAGCGATTGATTCCGTTCGTCCAGGGCCCCTACGTGCATTCGGTCGATTTCGACGCCGGGCGCATCGTGGTGGACTGGGACCCCGAGTTCTGAACAGCGATACCTGAAGATCATGCGCATCGACGTGGTTTCGCTGTTTCCCGATTTCGTCCGCCAGTCGGCCGCGATCGGGGTGGTCGGCAGGGCGCAGCAGCGCGAATTGTTACAGGTGGAAGCCTGGAACCCTCGCGACTTCGCCACCGACAATTACCGCACCGTGGACGGCCGGCCCTTCGGGGGTGGACCGGGCATGGTGATGCTGATCGAACCACTGCGGGCGGCGCTTGCGGCGATTCGCGAGGCGGCACCGGAACCGGTGCATGTGATTTACCTCAGCCCGCAAGGTGCGCGGCTGACGCAGAAGCGGGTGGAAGCGCTGGCCAAGATGCCGCGAGTCGCCTTGATCTGCGGACGTTACGAGGGTGTGGACGAACGCCTGCTCGAACACGAGGTCGACGAGGAGCTCTCAATCGGCGATTATGTGCTGTCTGGCGGTGAACTCGGCGCAGCGGTGATCATCGATGCGGTGGGTCGTCTACAGGAAGGCGCGTTGAACGATGCGCAATCCGCCCAGCAGGACTCCTTCTCGGATGGCTTGCTGGATTGCCCGCATTACACCCGTCCCGTGCAGCACGACGCATGGGGTGGCGTGCCGGAGGTGCTGCTTTCCGGCGATCACGCGGCCATTCGCCGCTGGCGTCGCAAGCAGTCGCTGGGTCGGACCTGGCTACGCCGGCCGGATCTGTTAACGCAGTGTGCGCTCGACGATGAGTCGAGGGCATTGCTGGATGAATTCCGCCGTGACTACGCACGGCCAAACGGTGCGGCCGAATAACTCGGTCGCCGTAAACAATTGCGACAGGTGTGCCATGAACAAACTTCTCCAACAGTTCGAAGCCGAGCAGATCACCCGCCAGCTGCCGGATTTCGGTCCTGGCGACACCGTGATCGTCAACGTCAAGGTGAAGGAAGGTAACCGCGAGCGCGTCCAGGCGTTCGAAGGTATCGTCATCGCCAAGCGCAGCCGCGGCCTGCACTCCGCCTTTACCGTGCGCAAGATCTCGCACGGCACCGGCGTCGAGCGCGTCTTTCAGTCGCACAGCCGTGCGATCGACTCGGTCGAAGTGAAGCGTAAGGGCAAGGTCCGCGGCGCGAAGCTGTATTACCTGCGTGGCCTGGAAGGCAAGGCTGCCCGCATCAAGGAAGACGTCGCCGCCGCCGCTGCCGCCAAGGCCGCCAAGAAGGCCGCTGCCGCCGCCGAGTAATCGGTTGCAGCAAGGCGAAAGAAAAGCCCGCGAGCAATCGCGGGCTTTTTTGTTGTATCGGCTGGTGCTGCTGTAGCGGTTGTCGTGCAGGCTTGGTGGGAGCCGACCCTGTCGGCGATGGGTGCTTGCCGTAACCTGGCCCGCTGCCGCGGGATCGCCGACAAGGTCGGCTCCCACCAGTCACTGGATGGCTGGTTCCTGGATGGCTGGGCAGTCGCCGCTAAACCGGCATGTATTCCTCGGCCAGCACTTTCGCCGGTTCCTGCAGGAAGTTGCCCTGGATGAAGTCCACGCCGCAGGCGAACAGCAGCGACGTGCTGACGGCGTCCTCGACCCACTCGGCCACGGTCTGCTTGCCGGAGGCATGGCCTTCCTTGCAGATCTCCGCGATCTTCTTCTGGTTTTCCGGGTGCTGTGGCAGGTCGGTCATGAAGCTGCGGTCGATCTTCAGGAAGTCGGCTTCGACGTGGTTGAGCATCTGGAACGAGTTCAGGCCGGAGCCGAATTGCTCGATGGCGAAACCGCCACCCGCCTTGCGCCAGCCGCTCACGAATTCCTGGGTAGGGCGAAGGCTCGTGAGCACTTTCGATTCCGGCATCTCGATCACCAGCTTGCTCCGGCGCAGGTTCGCCGATTCGAGGCGGCGGACCAGCCAGGGGAGCAGGTCGGAGTCTTCCAGTGATTGCAGGGTCATCTTCACGAAGTATGTCGTGGTCAGGCTATCGTTCTCGCGATGGGCGAGGGCGTCGATCGCGTGGCCGAGCACCCAGCGGTCGATCGCGGGAAGCAGGCCGTTGCGTTCCGCCACCGGGAAGAAATACGACGGCAGCACGTCACCCTTCGGGCCCCGCATGCGGACCAGGATTTCATAGAACTCACCCGCGGCGTCTTGCAGGCTGATGATCTGCTGGTGGTACAAGCGCAGGCCATCCTCGGCGAGCGCCTGGCGGACGAGGTCCAACCAGTACTGCTCGCGTTCCGCGTCGGCCTTCTCGCGCGCGCTGGGGTCGTGCAGTTCCACGCGGTTGCCGCCCTGGTTTTGCGCGGCCCGCAACGCCGTACTGGCCTGGTCCAGCACGGTTTCGGTATTTGCGTTCTTCTCGGCCAGCAGCGTTCCGCCGAGCGTGATGGTGACCGTGAGCGAACGCGAGCCGGCGTCGAAGATGCTTTCGGCGACGGCGTGGCGCAGGCGCTCCGTGAGCGCGGCGTGTTCGAGGTCGCCACGCGAGTGGAGAATCAGTCCCAGCGTGTGATCGCCGAGTACACCGGCTACGTCCTCGTCGTCGATCGATTCGTTGACCTTGGTGGCGATCGCGGCGAGCAGGTGGTCGGCGTTGCCGATGCCCGCGCTGGCGACGATGTCTTTCCAGTTGTCCGGTTCGAGCAGGATCACGGCCTGCCCGGCACGTCCCGCCGCGGCCGCGGCCACCGCTTCGTCGATGTGCGCGAGCGTGTGGGCTCGATTGAACAGGCCGGTGACGGGATCCCGTTGCAGCTGAGCCACCAGGGCCGCGTCGACGGTCTGCTGGCGGAACACGATCTGCAGGCAGGACTCGCCTTCGAAGGTGGCATGGGCAAATTCGACCATGGCCTTGAAGGTGCCGCCATCGTCGCGGCGTGCGAGCAATTCCATCGGCGGCGGTGTCTTGTCGCCCTTGGAAAGGCCACGCAGGACGGCCTTGAACTCATCGGCGTGCGTGCCGGCGACCAGGTCGAGGATCGGCAGGCCGATGATGTCGTCGAACTCGGCGAGTCCGAAGGCTTCCAGGTAAGCCTGGTTCACGCGCACGTGCATGCCTTCGTGGACATAGGCGATGGCGTCGCGCGAAGAATCGAGCAGCGCGTCGCAGCGGCGTTCGGTCTCACGCAGCCAGGTTTCCAGCCGGCGCACCTGGCGGCGGGTGGACAAGGCGTCGAATTCACGACGGACCACGGCCAGCACCTGGTCCGGGCGCTTGCGCAAGGCCACGCCACGGGAGCCGTTAGCGAACAGGTCGGCGATGGCATCGTCGTGCAGGCTATCCACCACGGCGATCAGGGCGAGGTCGCGGCCGCTGGCGTCGAGTTGGCGCATCACCGCGGCGGCGTCGATGCCCGGCACGCCGGGGTTCATGAGGACGAGGTCCGGCCCGATATCGTCCAGCGCGGCCCGGATCTCGTCCGCGTTGGTCGCGCGTGCGGGGCGAACGGCGATGCCGCCGTTGCGCAATACGTTGATCAAGAGTTCGGCGTCTTCCACCGAGTTCTCGATGAAGAGGATCCTGATGACGTTGTCGTGTTTCATGCCGTTCCGAATTGCCGCTTGCCCACCCCGCGAACCGGCTTGCCGGCCCGCTCCCCCCAGCGCGTCCGGTCAGTTCATGCTGACCGGATGCCGCCCATACTAACGCGCGAAATCGGCAATAGGTCGCTTGGAGGCATCACCTTGCAGTTCACGCACCAGCCTGGGCACGAGGAAGCCCGGCAGGCGGGTGCGCAGTTCGCCCATGAGGGCAAGGGCCCGGTCGTCGTCCACTTCGAAATGGGCGGCACCCTGCACCCTGTCGAGCTGGTGCAGGTAGTAGGGCAGCACGCCGGCCGCGAAAGAGCGTTCGCACAGGTGCACCAGTGCGTCCGCATCGTCGTTGACCCCGCGAAGCAGTACCGATTGGTTCAGCAAGGTGGCGCCGGCGGCGCGCAGTCGCCCGCAGGCAGCGTCCACGGCATCGTCGAACTCGTGCGCGTGATTGGCGTGCAGCACGACCACCTTCTGCAGGGGCAGCGTGGCCAGCCACTCCGTGAAGACCTCGTCGACCCGCTCGGGCAGGACCACCGGCAGCCGGGTGTGGATGCGCAGCCGGATCACGTGGGGCAGGTCGGCGAGTCCGCGCGTGAGTTCCTGGAGTTTATGCGTGGACAGCGACAGCGGATCGCCGCCGGACAGGATCAGTTCGCGGATGGACGTGTCCGCCCGCACATGCGCCAGCGCTTCGCGCCATTGGGCCGCCGCGGCGATTTCCTCGCCGTAGGGGAAATGCCGGCGGAAGCAGTAACGGCAATTCACGGCGCAGCTGCCGCTGGCGATCAGCAGCGCGCGGCCGTCGTATTTGTGCAGCAGGCCGTGCCCGGCGCGCGCCGCCATGTCGCCCACCGCGTCGATGGCGAATCCCTCCGCCACATCATGCTCGGCCACACGGGGCAGCACCTGCAGGAGCAGAGGGTCGAAAGGATCGCCGTGACGCATGCGCGCCACGAAGCCCCGCGGCACGCGGAGCGGGAAGCCCGCGTCATCCGGGGGGAGCAGGTCGGAGCGGTGGCCCAGGCCGACGGCGGCCAGCAGTTCCCCGGCATCGGTGATGGCATCCCGCCACAGCTCGCGCCAGCCAGGAAGGGGCGGCGATAGGCGGGAAGTGGGGCTTGCGGTTATCATTACGGACCTTGGATCGGGCCCAGGAGCCCGTGACAGACCCCATTTTAGCCGCCCAGCGGGGCGGATTTAACCCTGGAGCAGAAAGCGCATGGCGACCCTTGGCCTCAATGATGTCAAAACGGGCAAGAAGATCCTTCACAACGGCGATCCGTGGATCATCACCGAAGCCGACTTCATCAAGCCGGGCAAGGGCCAGGCCTTCACCCGCATCCGCATCCGTAATCTCAAGGATGGCCGCACCACCGAGCAGACGCTGAAGTCCAGCGATTCGTTCGAGGAAGCCGATGCCGTCGACACCGATGCCCAGTTCTCGTACGTCGAGGGCACCGGCAGCGAGCGCGAGTGGGTGTTCATGCACTCGGAAACCTTCGAGCAGTACCGTGCGAACCTCGCCGCGATGGGCGATGCCTGGAAATGGCTCAAGGGCGACGAGGAGTGCGTGGTGACGTTGTTCAACGGCAATATCATCGCCGTGACGCCGCCGAAGTTCGTCGAACTGAAGATCGTCGAGACCGACCCGGGCGTCCGTGGCGACACCTCCGGCGGTGGCGGCAAGCCAGCCACGCTCGAGACCGGCGCCGTCGTTCGCGTACCGCTCTTCGTCAACCAGGACGAAGTGATCAAGGTCGATACGCGCACCGGCGAGTACGACAGCCGCGTCAAGTAAGGCCACCAGCGTTTTGCCTGGTATCGCGGCACGGCGGCCCCCGAGGGCGCCGTGCCGTTCTTGTATGAGGCTCCCGTTTCCCCACCGAGGCCACGAATGACCGCCAGCCCTACCGACATCGACCTCCTCATCGAGGCCCGTTGGGTCGTCCCCGTCGAGCCCCACGCCGTGGTCCTCGACGACCACGCGGTCGCCGTGCACGGCGGCGAGATCCTGGCTGTGCTGCCGGTCGCCGCCGCTCGCGCGGCCTACGCCCCGCGCGAGCGGATCGAATTGCCCGAGCACGCGCTCATCCCTGGCCTGGTCAACGCGCATACGCACAACCCGATGACCTTGCTGCGCGGCCTGGCTGACGACCTGCCGTTGATGACCTGGTTGCAGGAGCACATCTGGCCGGCGGAAGGCCGCGTGATGGGCCCGGAATTCATTCGTGACGGCGTCGAACTCGCCGTGGCCGAGATGATCCGCGGCGGCACCACCTGCGCCAACGAGAACTACTTCTTCCCCGACGTGATCGCGGCGACCTATCGCCGGATGGGTTTTCGTGCGGTCATCGGGTTGCCGGTGATCGATTTCCCCACCGCCTGGGCGACCACGTCCGACGAATACTTCAGCCGTGCCGTCGAGGTACACGATGCCTTGCGCGGCGAGCCCCTGCTCACGACGGCATTCGTGCCGCATGCCCCGTACACGGTCTCGGACGAGAACTTCGAACGTATCCGCGTCCTGGCCGACCAGCTCGACATCCCCGTCCACCTGCACACGCACGAGACAGCGCACGAAGTGGAAGAGGCCGTGGCGAAAGACGGCATTCGTCCGTTCGCGCGCCTGCAAAAGCTCGGTATCGTCAATGAGCGCCTGGTGGCGGTGCACATGACCCAGCTGACGGATGGCGAGATCGCCGCCTGTGCCGTCGCCGGGGTTTCCGTGGTGCATTGTCCCGAATCCAACCTGAAACTCGCCTCGGGCTTCTGTCCGGCGGAGAAACTGCGAGCCGCCGGCGTGAACGTCTGCATAGGCACCGATGGCTGCGCCTCGAACAACGATCTGGACATGTTCGGTGAAATGCGCACCGCCGCGCTCCTGGCCAAGGCCGTGGCGGGCGACGCCGCCGCCTTCGACGCCGCCTATGCGCTGCGTGCCGCCACGCTCAACGGCGCAAAGGCGATCGGTCTGGGCGATCGCGTGGGTTCGATCGAACCAGGCAAGCGGGCCGACCTCGTGGCCGTGCGTCTCGACGCCCTGGAAACCCAGCCGCTTTACCATGTGGCGTCGCAGCTGGTCTATGCCACCGGCCGCCACCAGGTCAGCGACGCGTGGATCGATGGCGTGCGCAAGCTTGCCTCGGGCGAGCTTCTGGGCATCGACACCGTCGCCATCCGCGCCAAGGCTCGTGCCTGGCGTGAACGCATCGCCGCGGAGGACCCGGCATGAACGAACCCTTGCATCTCTATCTCGTGCTCGCCATGCGCAAACCGGCCTTCAAGCCGGAAGCGGGCGAAGCGCACCAGGCGTTCCTTGACGACCTGATCGGGCAGGACCTGCTCGAACTCACCGGGCCCTTCACCGATGGCAGCGGCGGCGCATACATCCTGCGCGCTGCCGACCTCGCCACCGCGATGCGGATCGCACACTCCGATCCACTGCACATCACCGGCTCGTCCACGCTCACCGTGCATGAATGGCGTGCGCGTCGCCCCGTGCCGAAGGACTGAACCATGCAGAACAACACCAATGTCAGTGCGGAAGAAATCTCGCGCTTCGAAAAACTCGCCGCGCGCTGGTGGGACCCGGATGGCGAATCGCGTCCCTTGCACGACCTGAACCCGGTGCGCGCCGCCTATGTCGCCGGCCGCGCCAACCTGCGTGGCGCGAAGGTGGCGGACGTCGGTTGCGGTGGCGGCCTGCTCAGTGAAGCACTGGCGCGCGCCGGCGCGAACGTCACGGCGATCGACCTGGGTGAAAAGCTCATCCAGATCGCGAAGCTGCATCTGTTCGAGTCGAACGTGCAGGTCGATTACCGCGTGCAGTCGTCCACGGAATTGGCGGAAGCCGAACCGGCATCGTTCGATGTGGTTTGCTGCATGGAATTGATCGAGCACGTGCCCGACCCGGCCGAACTGGTCCGCGATCTCTCGGCGATGCTCAAGCCGGGTGGCCAGTTGTTCCTGTCCACGCTCAACCGTACCCCGGCCGCGTTCGGCGCGGCGATCGTGGGCGCCGAATACCTTATGCGCCTGCTGCCGCGTGGCACGCACCATTACGCGCAATTCCTCAAGCCTTCCGAAGTCGCCACGATGCTGCGCCGCTTCGATCTCGAGCTGGAGGACATCAAGGGCCTGGCCTATAACCCGCTCACGCGCAACGCGAGCCTGTCGTCCAGCACGGCGGTGAACTATGTGCTGGCGGCCAGGAAGACGGCATGAGCCTGCTTCCATTCAAGCCCGAGGGCGTGTTCTTCGATCTCGACGGTACCCTGCTCGATAGCGCCCACGAGTTGTACGCGGCCTTGCTTGAACTGTGCGAGGAGCAGGGCATCGCGCCGCCACCGTACGAGCGCGTGCGTCCCGTGGTCTCGCGAGGGTCGCGCGCCATCATCGGCGCCGGCTTTCCGGGCATTGCCCCGGACGACCTGCTGAAGCTCGTTCCGCGCTACCTCGAACTGTACGAAGCGTGCATGGCCAGCCAGACCGTGGTCTTCGACGGCGTCGAGCGCCTGCTTGCGGCGCTCGACGCGGCGGGCATCCGCTGGGGCATCGTGACCAACAAGCCAGGATTCCTGACCGACGCCTTGCTGCCACGGGCCGTTCCACACTGGAAGCCCGCCGCTGTCGTCTCCGGCGATACCCTGCCGGTGAAGAAACCCGATCCCGCACCCGTGCTGCATGCCTGCGCGCTGGCCGGCTGCGATCCCACCCGTTCGGTGTACGTCGGCGACGACCGCCGCGACGTCCTTGCGGGCCATGCCGCCGGGCTCTTCACGGTGGCGGTGCGTTGGGGCTATCTCGACGGTGGCGATCCGGATGCCTGGGGTGCCGATGCCGTGCTGGATCATGCCGATGAACTGGCCGCCCTGCTCGGCGTGGGGGAGGTTGCCGCGTGATCGACGGCGCGACCGGGAGCTTCGTCGACAAGTGGCTCGCCGTGCAGCCGCAACAGCGGATCGCGCTCGGCTTCGTGGACGAACGTACGCGCGACGAACGGGTCGCGCTGGCTGCGTTCGAGCAGGAGCTGATCTCCTCGGCCTACGGCATTCGCGAGCCGCAGGTGGCCGCGGCCAAACTTCAATGGTGGGCGGAAGAGCTCTCCGGCGCCGCCGCCAGCGGTGGCCGCCACCCGCTTACCAAGCTGCTGTTCGGCGGCGATAACGCACGCGCCATCCCCTCGAACATGTGGTTGGCTCCGGTGCTTGCGGCCATGGCGCAGCTGGAGCAGGGTACGCCGTCGGATTTCGGCGCCCAGGTCGCGGCGTCCCGTGGCCTGCACGGCGCGTTGGCGACCCTGGAAAACGCATGGTGGTTCGGAGCCGGTGCGCCAGCGGAATCGGCATCGCGGATCGCCACGTTGTCGCACCTCGTCTTCGCGTTGTCGCGGCTGGAGCTGGATGCCGAACGTGAACGGTTGCCCTTGCCGATGACGCGGCTGGCCCGGCATGGCCTCGCGCGGGCGCACCTGAAGGACGATTCCCCGGCGCGGCGCGAGGCGTTGCGTGCGCAGTTGGGCGAACTCGCCGGTGGGCTGCGCGAGGCGCTGGCGCTGGGTGAGCCGCTCAGCACCTTCCGCGGGCTGGAGGGCCGCACGGCGCTGTCCACGGCCCGGGGCGCCGCGCGCGCAGGCGAACCGCTGGCCGAACTGCACCGCCGTCAATCGCGCTCCGGGCCGGCCACCGCCATCCGTGCCTGGCTCGCGGCGCGCCACGCTGCACGATTTACCTGAACGGATCGTTTCCCCGCACGGACCATTGAGCCCATCCTCCTGGCCCCCATCTCGGGCACGGTAAGCCGGATACGGCACGTCCCAAGGATATTCCCCGATGTACATCCACGATTCCCCGACCCGCCTGCTGCCCGACGTGGCGTCGCAGGAGCATGCCCTGGCCATCGGCACGCTCGACTGGGTCGGGATGGACGGCATGGAGATGCCCGTCGCCTTCGACGCGGGGGATGGCGACGTGCGTTCCACGGGAGCCAGGGTCGGGGCCTTCGTCAACCTCAACAAGCCGGAAGCGCGTGGCATCCACATGTCGCGGCTCTATCTGCTGGTCTCGGATGCCCTTTCGGCCGGACCTCTCACGATGGGCGGTATCCGTGCGCTCCTGGACTCCTTCCTGGCCTCGCACGAGGGCCTGTCGGACCACGCACGGATCACCATCGGTTTCGAGCACCTGGTGCGTCGCAAGTCGCTTCGCAGCGAGAATAGTGGCTGGCGCGCCTATCCGATCACCATCGACGCGACGCTCAGCGGCGATGCTTTCCGTATCGAGATCACCACGGACATCCTCTATTCGTCGACCTGCCCGGCCTCGGCGGCGCTGTCGCGGCAGCTGATCCAGGACAATTTCGCGAAGACGTTCTCGGCGGGCGAGCCACTGGACCGCGAGACGATACTGGCCTGGCTGGGCACGGAGCAGGGCATCGTCGCCACGCCGCATGCGCAACGCAGCACCGCCACGATCCGCGTGCGCCCCGCGGGCGGGGGAGTCTTTCCGCTCATCGGCATGATCGACAACGTGGAGTCGGCGCTGGGCACCCCGGTGCAGACGGCGGTGAAGCGTGCGGACGAACAGGCTTTCGCGCTAGCCAACGGACAGAACCTCATGTTCTGCGAGGATGCCGCGCGGCGTATCCAGAAAGCGCTGGAAGCCGACCCGAACATCGCCGACTTCCACCTACGCGTGGCACATCACGAGAGCCTGCATCCCCACGACGCGGTGGCGTTCGCTTCGAAGGTGCGCTGATCCGAAAGCAGGCCTCACAAGTCGGTTGCTGCGTCTTAGTGGATACCCGGCAGCAGCAGCGGGTCCAGGCGTGTTCCGAACCAGTTGAAGCCCCAATGCAGGTGCGGACCGGTGGCGCGACCGGTCTTGCCCGCCGCGCCGATGATCTCGCCCTGGCGCACGTGCTGGCCGACCCTCACGTCGATCCGCGACAGATGCAGGAAGTTCGACGACAGGCCGAAGCCGTGATCGAGCAGCACCGTGCCGCCGGTTAGGTAGAGATCCGGTTTGGCGAAGGTGACCAGACCATCGGCGGGGGCCTTCACCGGCGTGCCTTCGGGTACGGCGATGTCCATGCCCGAATGCGGCGCCTTGGGATCGCCGTTGTAGATCCGTTGGTTGCCGAAGCGTCCGCTGATGCGTCCGCTCACCGGCCAGACGAAGCCACGGACGAAGTCCTCGCGGGCATCGTCGCGATCGCGTGCGGCGACCACCTCGGCCTGCTCGCGTTCGATCCGCGCGGCGATGTCCGGCGGTGGGTTCACCGTTTTCGGCGGGACGCCGTTCACGCGCTCGACAGGCCAGTCACGCGGTGAGACCACGACGCTACGTCGCGTATTCCCGAGGGTCACGACGATAGGCCCGCGTTCATCGCGTCCGGCGCCAAACACGAAGAGGCCGTCGCCGCCGACATGCACCGGCTTGCCGGCCACGGTGACGCGCGTGCCGGGCGCCACATGGCCGATGACGAGGCCTCCTTGGGAGACGCTGGCAGGCAGGTCGGGGACCGCCGCGATCGCGAGCGTGGGAAGCACGAGCGCGGCGAACGCGCTTGCGAATCTTCTCATCGGTCGAACGCGAGACGCTGGCCGCGGACGTTGCCGTCCACGGTCCGGCCATCCCACACGCGCTGGCCATTCACGAAGGTCGCGGCGATGCTGCTGCTGAACGTCGTGCCTTCGAACGGCGACCAACCGCACTTGGACAGGACTTCCTCGCGCGTCACCGTGTGCTGGCGCTTCGGATCCACCAGCACGAGGTCGGCTGCGTAGCCTTCGCGGAGGAAGCCGCGCTTGTCGACGTCGAACAGCTTGGCCGGTGCGTGGCTTACAGCCTCGACGACGCGCTCCAGGGTGAGCTTGCCCTCGAACACGCGCTCCAGCGCCGCCTGCAGGGCGAACTGGACCAGTGGCAGGCCCGACGGCGCCTTGTCGTATTTCTGTGCCTTTTCCTCGAGCAGGTGTGGCGCATGGTCCGTCGCGAGCACGTCGATCCGGCCCTCGGCCAGCGCTTTGGTGATGGCCTCACGGTCGGCTTCGTCCTTGATCGCCGGATTGCACTTGATCAGGAAACCGAGGCGCTCGTAGTCCGGCGCCGCGAAGTGCAGGAAGTGCACGCAGGTCTCGGCGGTGATCTTCTTGCCTTCGATCGGGCCCGGTTCGAACAGGGCCAGTTCGTCGGCGGTGGAGATGTGCAGCACGTGCAGGCGGGTGCCGTGCTTCCTCGCCAGGGATATGGCCAGCCGGGTGGACTTGATGCAAGCCTCGCGCGAACGGATCAGGGGATGTTCGCGGGCGGGGATGTCCTCGCCGTACACCGCATGTGCCTTTGCCAGGTTGGCGTCGATCATCGGCGTGTCTTCGCAATGCGTGATGATCGGCGTGGGTGCGTCGCGGAAGATATGGTCGAGGGTTTCCGGGTCGTCGACGAGCATATTGCCCGTCGACGCACCCATGAAGACCTTGATGCCGGGGGAGCTCTTCGGATCGAGCGCGCGGATCGCCGCCAGGTTGTCGTTGCTGGCGCCGAGGTAGAACGCGTAGTTGACCACGGAGGTTTCCGCCGCGCGGGTGTACTTCGCCTCCAGTGAGTCGCGGTCCAGGGCGGGTGGCCTGGTGTTGGGCATTTCCATGAAGCTGGTGATGCCGCCGGCGGCGCAGGCGCGGGATTCGCTGGCGATATCGGCCTTCTGGGTGAGGCCGGGCTCGCGGAAGTGGACCTGGTCGTCGATCATGCCCGGCAGCAGCCACAGGCCGGAGGCGTCGATAACCTCTTCGTCACGATCTTTTTCCAGACTCTGCGCGATGGTCGCGATTTTTCCGTCGCGTAGGCGGACGTCGGCGGTGAAACGCCGGCCTTCGTTGACCAGTTCGGCGTTCTTGATGAGCCAGGCGTCAGTCATGGGTATGTGCTCCTTGGGCGCCGCAGCGGCGGAGGATGAAATGTTCCGGGACGGGGTCGTGGCCGCCTTCGCACAGCGGCTGGCAGCGCAGGATGCGCCATGCGCCCAGGATCGTGCCACGCATGGGGCCGAAGCGCGCTATGGCAACCCGTGCATAATCGGAACAGGATGGGTGGAACCGGCATCGGGCCCCCAGCATCGGGCTCAGCCACCGTTTGTACGCATAGAGCAGGGATAAGAGGAGGCGGGTCACTGTGAGTCCGGTGTCGACCGGCGTAGGGCCAATCGACAGTATCCCAGAAGATAGGTTGCTGGGGTAACGCATCTGGGCTATAACACCCCGCCGCCACGGCCACCGAGGTGAAGGAAATGGCGAAAAATGCTCGTAGTTCCACAGCTGCCAAGGGTGCCGCCAAGAAGGGCGGGGCCGGTGATGTGAAGGCGACCAGGAAGAACGTGGCCGCGGTGAAGGCGGCCAAGGCGCCGGCGAAGAAGGCCGTCCAGGCCGCGGTCAAGCCCGCGACGAAGACAGCCGCCAAGGCAGCCCCGAAGAAGGCCACCGCGCCTGCCAAGAAGACGACGCCGAAACCCGCGGTGAAGAAAGCACCGGCGAAAGCCCCGCTGAAGGCGGCGCCGGCGAAGACAGCCAAGACGGCGGCGCCCAAGGCGACGCCGAAGCCGGCTACGAAGGTGGCAGCCAAGCCCGCCCCCGCCCCGGTGAAGAAAACGGCGCCCGCCGTGACCAAGACGCCGGCGAAGAAGATACCCGCGGCGCCTGTAAAGGCCGCACCCGCTCCGGCGTCCGCGCCGGCAGCCAAGAAGCCCGCTCCGGCCACCCCCGCCACCGCGCCCGAGAAGGGGCGTACGGCATCGGCCGTTGCCGCTGCGACACCCCGGACGGCGTCCGCGGTGGGCAGCTCCACCTCATCCAGAAACGAGAAGTCCGCTCAATCCAGCATGAATAGCACTGCCTCCAATACCGCCGACAACGGCATCACGCGCGAAGACGGCCGCTATGCGCTGCCGGCTTCCACCGTCATCGACCTGCCCAAGGGTTACAAGCCGAACGACGACGAGGAGTACATGAGTCCTCGCCAGCTCGCCTATTTCCGCAACAAGCTGAAGGACTGGCGCGAACAGCTGGTCGAGGAATCGCGCCAGACGATGGACAACCTCCGTGAGGAAGTCCGTGACGTGGGTGACGAAGCCGAGCGCGCCACGCGCGAGACCGAGAACTCACTCGAGCTGCGTACGCGCGACCGTTACCGCAAGCTGATCTCCAAGATCGACAAGGCTCTTCGCCGGATCGAGGAAGGCCGCTACGGTTTCTGCGAGGAAACCGACGAGGAAATCGGCGTGGACCGTCTCGACGCCCGTCCGATCGCCACGCTGTCGCTTGATGCACAAGAGCGCCGCGAGCACCTGCAGAAACAGATGGGCGACTGATTCCATCCCGTGGTTGCGACACGAGACGGCCCTGCATGCGGGGCCGTCTTGCTTTCCGGTGTCCGGTCAGCTCCGGGCCAGCGTCTCCGCCGCGTAGGCCTTCAACTTCGTGAGCATGGCCGCGAGCCCGTTCGACCGGGTAGGCGACAGGTGCTTGGCGAGGCCGATCTCCTGGATGAACGAGGGATCGGTGTCGACGATCTCGCGCGCGGGACGGCCGGAGTAGACCCGCAGCACGAGGGCGATCAGGCCGGAGACGATGGCCGAGTCGCTGGCCGCGTCGAAGTGCATCCTCGATGCGTCGCCCGATGGAATCAGCCAGACCATCGACTGGCAGCCGTGCACGCGGTTTTCCTCGGTCTTCCGCTCGTCGGGGAAAGGCGGTAGCTGGCGGCCGAGGTCGATGAGGTACTGGTAACGCTCGGTCCAATCACCGAAGAAGGCGAATTCCTCCGCGATCGCGGCCTGTGCTTCGGTCGCCGTGGCTTCCATCGGGTCGTTCATGCCTTCACCACACTCCAGCGCGTGCCTTGCGCGCCGTCTTCGATCGCGATGCCCCACGCCTTGAGCTGGTCGCGGATGGCGTCCGAGCGGGCGAAATCCTTCGCCGCGCGTGCCGCGCGGCGCTCCTCGAGCAGCGCCTCGATGGCAGCCGCGTCAACAGCCTCGCCCGGGTTGCCCTTGCGGAACCAGTCTTCCGGTTCTTGCTGGAGCAGGCCGAGCAGGGCGGCGCCGCCCAACAGCGCGGCCTTGGCTGGACCGCGTGCCGCGCCGGTGGCCCGACGGGCCGCATCAGCCAGCTGGGATATCTCGGCCAGCGCCTGAGGCGTATTCAGGTCGTCGCAGAGCGTGCTTTCGACGGACTCGGGCACCACCGCCTCACCGGCGTCCACGTCGGCCATGTCGCGCAGGACGCCATACCAGCCGTCGAGCGTGCGCACGGATTGGGTCATCGCGGCCTCGGACCAGTCCAGCGGCTGGCGGTAATGGCCGCGCAGGAGCATGAGGCGCAGCGCCTCGGCGGGGTGCTTGCCGAGCAACTCGTGCAGCTGGAGCACGTTGCCCAGCGACTTGGACATCTTCCGGCCCTCGAACGTGAGCATGCCGTTGTGCAGCCAGTACCGGGCGAAGGTCTTGCCACCATGCGCGCAGACGCTCTGGGCGATCTCGTTCTCGTGGTGCGGGAAGGTGAGATCCACGCCACCGGCATGGATATCGATCGTCTCGCCGAGATGGGCTTCGCTCATGGCGGAGCACTCGATGTGCCAACCCGGGCGGCCGCGGCCCCAGGGACTCTCCCAGCCGGGCTGGCTCGCGTCCGAGGGTTTCCATAGCACGAAGTCGCCGGGACTCTTCTTGTACGGCGCCACTTCGACGCGCGCGCCGGCGAGCAGTTCTTCCGGGTCGCGCCCCGACAAGGCGCCATAGGCGGGAAACGACTCGACGTGGAAAAGCACATGGCCTTCGGCCTCGTACGCGTGGCCACTGGCGATCAGGCGCTCGATCATCGCCACGATCTGCGGGATGTGCGCGGTGGCATGCGGCTCGACATCGGGCGGGGCGACGCCGAGGCGGGCCATGTCGTCGCGGTAGGCCTGGGTATACCGGTCGGTGATCTGCGCGATCGGCACGCCGGCGGCGGCCGCGGCGGCATTGATCTTGTCGTCCACGTCGGTGATGTTCCGGGCGTAGACCAGATTCGGGTAATGCCGGCGGATCAAGCGGGCCAGCACGTCGAAGACCACCGGTGGCCGGGCATTGCCAATGTGGATGTAGTTGTAGACCGTGGGCCCACACACGTACATCGTCACCCGCTGCGGATCGAGGGGGGTGAACGCCTCCATACGGCGTGACAAGGTGTTGTAGAGCGAAATCGGCATCGGGAATCCGTGGACGGGCGCGGCGTGCGGGCCATCCGGAGATGATAGCAAGCCCACTCGAACGGGACGCACGCGCGGGGCCGGAATCGGTTGACACGGGACGTCGTGATTTCACCCGCCGGTTCTAAGCGTGGATTCAGCGTGAACTTGCTGAAATGCTAGCCAGTAGGCGCCATTCGTGCGCCTGGCTGGAGGTTTTCCTAAATGTCTCGCCTGCTCATCCCCGCGCTCATTCTCGCCCTGTTCGCCACCGGCGTCAGTGCCCAGGACGGTCGCTACGTTCCCGGTCCCCCGGGCCCTGGCCCCTCCGCGGGTCCGGACGACAATACCCATTACGGCTGGGCGGACGTCCTGCGCGTCGACCCGGTGTATGGCGTGGCCCGAATCGAGACCCCGCGCCAGGAGTGCTACGACCAGCCCGTCGTTCGCCGTGAGTCCAGCGGCAACAGCACGGCCGGCACCATCCTCGGCGCCGTCGTGGGTGGCGTGCTCGGCAATACCGTCGGCAAGGGTGACGGCCGCAAGGCCGCCACGGTGGTTGGCGCCGTCGCCGGTGGCGCGGTTGGCAACGGCATAGCCCGTAATGGCGACCGCACCTACGAAAGCACCGAAACGCGCTGCCGTGACGTCAGCTCGGTGTCCGAGCAGCGCCGCATCGCCGGCTACGACGTCGAATACCGCTATCGCGGGGAAGTCTACGTCTCCCGCCTGAACTACGACCCGGGCGAGCGCCTGCGCGTCCGGGTCAGCGTGGCGCCGGCGGACTGACCTCCGTCCCGTCGGAACCAAAAAAGGCCGCGAGCGATCGCGGCCTTTTTTGGTTCCGGTGGGAGTCTTTTGGTTCTGGTGGGAGCCGACCTTGTCGGCGATGGGTGCTTGCCCCAAGCTGGCCCGCTGCCGCGGGATCGCCGACAGGGTCGGCTCCCACCAGTGCTCTCCCCAGAGAGACGGGCTTGTTGCGCGCCGCACCAAATCCCGGCATGATCGCGGTTCCACCTTTCCAGACCTAGCCGTGACCCACGCCGTCTACACCGCGATCGTCCTCACCAGCGCCCGTATGGCCGCAGGAATGACCTCGCGTGCTCGTCGACCGTACATCGGACCACTGGCCGGGTAGGCTGTCGCGCGCGTTTCATTCGTACCGACTAAAAACCCGGCCATGTGCCGGGTTTTTTTGTTTTTCATTCCTCTCTCCTTCACGGCCCCGCGGCCACCGACCGAACTGGATTGCCATGACCGTTCGCCACTTCCTTTCCACCCAGGACTACAGTCGCGCCGAGCTCGACGCCCTGCTTGAGCAGGCCGCGGAGTTCAAGCGTTCGCCACAGGGCCAGCAACTGGCCGGCAAGTCGATTGCGCTGATGTTCTTCAACTCGTCCATGCGCACGCGAACGAGCTTCGAGCTGGGTGCCTTCCAGTTGGGTGGTCATGCGGTGGTGCTTTCGCCAGGCAAGGATGCGTGGCCGATCGAGTTCGAAGTCGGTTCGGTGATGGACGGCGATACCGAGGAACATATCGCCGAGGTGGCCCGCGTGCTCTCGCGCTACGTGGATCTCATCGGCGTGCGCGCCTTCCCCAAGTTCGTCGACTGGTCGGTGGATCGGCAGGACAAGGTGCTGGCGGCGTTCGCGCAGTACGCCACCGTGCCGGTGATCAATCTCGAGACGATTACCCACCCGTGCCAGGAACTGGCGCATGCGCTTGCGTTGAGGGAGCACCTGGGCGACCTGCAGAACAGGAAATACGTCCTGACCTGGACCTACCACCCGAAGCCGTTGAACACGGCGGTCGCCAACTCGGCCTTGTTGATCGCGACGAAGATGGGCATGGACGTGACCTTGCTGTGCCCGACGCCGGAATATGTCCTCGACGAGCGATACATGGCATTCGCCAGGAACAACGCCCGCGAGAACGGCGGTTCGCTGCAGGTGTCGCACGATATCGAGGCGGCCTATCGCGGTGCGGATGTGATCTACGCGAAGAGCTGGGGCGCCATTCCCTACTTCGGCCGCTGGGACGAAGAAAAGGCGATCCGCGACGCCAACAAGCATTTCATCGTCGACGAGGCCAAGATGGCGCTGACCAACAACGGTCTTTTCAGCCATTGCCTGCCACTTCGCCGGAACATCAAGGCGACCGATGCGGTGATGGACTCACCGGCCTGCATCGCCATCGACGAGGCCGAGAATCGCCTGCACGTGCAGAAGGCGGTCATGGCTTCGCTCATTTCACAGTCGTCGGGCGTGAAGTCCGGCCTCGGTTTCTGATTCGTCTTTACCGATCGTCCATCGCTTTCCTTCGGAGCCAGCATGTCCAGCAAAGATATCGTCCTCGCCTTCTCGGGCGGCCTCGACACCAGCTTTTGCGTCCCTTACCTCATCGAACGCGGCTATGCGGTGCATACCGTGTTCGTCGACACCGGCGGCGTCTCGTCCGAGGAGCGTGAGTACATCGAGCAGCGTGCCCATGAACTCGGCGCGGCCTCGCACCGTACCGTGGACGCCGCCCAGGCGATCTGGGACAGCTTCGTCACCCCGCTGATCTGGGCCGGGGAGTTCTACCAAGGCCAGTACCCGTTGCTGGTCTCGGATCGCTACCTCATCGTGAAAGCGTCGCTCGAGCGCTGCGACGAACTGGGCACGAAGTTCTTCGCGCACGGTTGCACCGGCATGGGCAACGACCAGGTCCGCTTCGACCTGACCGTGAAGGCGCTGGGCGACTACACCATCGTCGCTCCCATCCGCGAGATCCAGCGCGAGCACACCCAGGTCCGCGCCTACGAGCAGAAGTACCTCGAGGACAAGGGCTTCGAAGTCCGCGCGAAGACCAAGCACTACACCATCAACGAGAACGTGCTCGGTGTGACCATCTCCGGTGGCGAGATCGACGCGTGGGAGATCCCGGGCGACGGTGCCGTGGGTTGGTGCGCGCCGCGTTCCGAATGGCCGTCCGAACCGTTGCGGATCGAGCTGGGCTTCGAGAAGGGCACGGCGGTGTCGCTCGATGGCAAGCCGGCGTCCGGCCCCGAGATCCTCGGTTTCCTCAACCGCGAACTGGCGAAGTATGGCGTCGGCCGCAGCATGTATACCGGCGATACCAACATCGGCCTGAAGGGCCGCATCGTGTTCGAGGCGCCCGCGCTCACGGCGCTGCTGACCGCGCATCGCGCCCTGGAGGAAACGGTGCTCTCCAAGCAGCAGAACCGTTTCAAGCCCGAAATCGGCCGCAAGTGGACGGAGGTGGCGTACGAGGGATTCTTCAACGATCCGGTCAAGGCCGATCTCGAAGCCTTCCTCGTCTCCACCCAGCGCAAGGTCGACGGCAAGGTGATCATCGAGACCCGCGGTGGCACCGTCTACGCGGTGAAGGTGGAGTCCAAGAACATCCTGCAGTCGGCCAAGGCGACCTACGCCCAGGCCGCCGACTGGGGCGTGGCCGAGGCCGAGGGCTTCATCAAGCTCTACGGCATGAGTTCCACGCTCTGGGCGGAAGTCGACCGCGCCAACGGAAACTGATCCGCACCCATGGATACGCTCCTCAAGGACACGCTCACCCATCTGCGCGCGCTGGTCGGCTTCGACACGCGCAACCCGCCACGAACCATCGGCACCGACGGGATCTTCGATTACCTGCGCGCGAACCTTCCGGGCTTCGACGTGCAGGTGACGGATTTCGGTGCCGGTGCCGTGAATCTTTACGCCGTGCGCGGCACGCCCAGGTACCTGTTCAACGTGCACCTGGACACCGTTCCGGATTCCCCGCACTGGACGGCCAGCCCGTTCGAGTTGCGACTGACGGAAGATCGCGCCATCGGCCTGGGCGCCTGCGACATCAAGGGTGCGGCCGCCGCGCTCGTGGCCGTCGCCAATGCCTCGCCGGGCGACATGGCGCTGCTGCTGTCGACCGATGAGGAAGCCAACGATGCCCGTTGCATCGACGGTTTCCTGAAGACGCCGCGCGACTACGAGGCGATCATCGTCGCCGAGCCGACCAAGGGCGAGGCGGTGCTGGCGCATCGGGGCATCCATTCCGTGCAGATGCGATTCCAGGGCAGGGCAGGCCATGCCTCCGGCGAGCAGAAGCCTTCGGACAGCGCGCTGCACCAGGCGATCCGCTGGGGAGCCGCGGCGCTCGACCACGTGCAGGCGCAATCGCACGAACGCTTCGGTGGTCTCACCGGCCTGCGCTTCAACATCGGCAAGGTCGAGGGCGGCATCAAGGCCAACGTGATCGCGCCGACGGCGGATGTCCGTTTCGGCTTCCGTCCGTTGCCGTCGATGGATGCCGATCGCCTGCTTGAAACCTTCCGCACCCTCGTCGAGCCGCATCCTGTCGAGTACGGCGAGACGTTCCGTGGCGATTCGTTACCGGCGGGCGACACCGCCACGGCCGAGACGCGCCGCCTGGCCGCCCGCGACCTCGCCGACGAACTGGGCATCCCCGTGGGCAACGCGGTCGATTTCTGGACCGAATCCGCGTTGTTCTCGAAGGCCGGCTACACCTCCTTCGTCTATGGCCCCGGCGATATCGCGCAGGCGCACAGCGCCGACGAGTGGGTCGCCCTCGACCAACTGGCTCATTACGCCCAGACCATCCATCGGATCGTGGACAGTGGACTCTAATAAACATACCCGCAGAACCATCGTGCGCCTGCTGTCCTCCATGGGCAGCGCACGCGAGATCCAGCAGTACCTGAAGCGCTTTTCGCAACTGGACGCCGCCCGTTTCGCCGTGGTGAAGGTCGGTGGCGCGGTGCTGCGCGACGAACTGCCGGATCTCACTTCCTCGCTGTCCTTCCTGCAGCAGGTGGGCCTCACGCCGATCGTGCTGCATGGTGCCGGTCCGCAGCTGGACGAGGAACTCTCGGCGGCCGGGATCGAAAAGAAGACCGTGAACGGCCTGCGGGTGACTTCGCCGGAGGCGCTGGCGATCGTCCGCCGCGTGTTCCAGGCGCAGAACCTGCGTCTGGTGGAAGCCCTGCAAGAGGCCGACACGCGCGCCACCTCGGTGCCTTCGGGCGTGTTCGCGGCGGACTTCATGGACCAGGAGACCTTCGGTCTCGTAGGCCGCGTGCGCGCCATCAACCTCGCACCGATCGAGGCCAGCCTGCGTGCGGGTTCGATTCCGGTCATCGCCAGCCTGGGCGAGACCGATTCAGGGCAGATCCTCAACATCAACGCCGACTTCGCCGCGAACGAACTGGTCCGGGTGCTGCAGCCATACAAGATCGTGTTCCTGACCGGCACGGGCGGCTTGCTCGACGGCGACGGCAACGTCATCGATTCGATCAACCTCTCGACCGAGTACGAGCAGTTGCTCCAGCAGCCGTGGCTGCACTCGGGCATGCGCCTGAAGATCGAACAGATCAAGGATCTCCTCGACGACCTGCCGCTGACCTCCTCGGTCTCGATCACGAGGCCGGCGGAACTGGCCAAGGAGCTGTTCACGCACAAGGGTTCCGGCACGCTCGTGCGCCGTGGCGAACGCGTGCTCCGCTTCGAGTCGTGGGAGGGTGTCGACCTGGCCCGCATGCGGCAGCTGATCGAGTCGAGCTTCGGCCGTACCCTGGTGGACGACTACTTCGAGCGCACCGACCTCTACCGTCTCTATGTCTCGGAGAACTACCGGGCGGCGATGGTACTGACCAAGGAGGAGGGCTTCGCATACCTGGACAAGTTCGCGGTGCTCGACGAGGCGCAGGGCGAAGGCCTCGGACGCGCCGTATGGCAGGTGATGCGGGATGAGAATCCCAAGCTGTTCTGGCGATCGCGCCACGGCAACGTGATCAACCATTTCTATTACGCGGAGTCGGACGGCTGCTTCAAGCAAGCCCGTTGGAAGGTATTCTGGTACGGCCTGGACAACTTCGTCGACATCGAACGTTGCGTCGCGCATTGCGCCACGCGCGAACCCACCCTGCAGGACTGAACGCTCATGGCCACGAAGACCATCGGCATCGTCGGCGCACGCGGTCATACGGGTGCGGAACTGATCAAGCTCATCGCCAGACACCCGGGACTGGAGCTGGCTTTCGTATCCTCGCGCGAACTGGACGGCCAGCGCCTGGCCGACCATAGCGATGCCTACGAGGGCGAACTCACCTATGACAATCTCGATCCCGCCGCCGTCGCCGCGGCGGCTGCCGACGTCGTGATCCTGGCCTTGCCCAACGGCAAGGCCGCTCCTTACGTGGAGGCGATCGACAAGGCCGCGGTCGCGACGGTGATCGTCGACCTCTCCGCCGACTATCGCTTCGACGAGCGCTGGTACTACGGCTTGCCGGAGTTGTATCGCGACCGCTGGCGCGGTGAAAAGCGCATCAGCAATCCGGGCTGCTACGCCACCGCGATCCAGGTGTCGATCGCACCGGTGAAGGACCTGCTGGCGGCACCGCCGGTCTCGTTCGGCGTGTCCGGCTATTCCGGGGCGGGCACGACGCCATCCGATCGCAACGATCCGGAGAAGCTGCGCGACAACCTGATGCCGTATTCGCTCACCGGGCACATGCACGAGAAGGAAGCCAGCCGTCACCTCGGCCTGCCTGTCGAGTTCATGCCCCACGTGGCGCCGCATTTCCGCGGGCTGACGGTCACCACCAACCTGTATCTCGCCAAGCCGGCGAAGCGCGAGGAGATCGTCCGCCGCTTCGAGGGACGCTTCGAGAAGGAAAAGCTGATCCACGTGGTGGACGAGGCACCGTGGGTGAGCCAGGTGGCTAACAGGCACCACCTCGATGTGGGTGGATTCGCCGTGTCCACCGACGGCCGCCGTGTCGTCGTGGTCGCCACGCTGGACAACCTGTTGAAGGGTGCCGCCACCCAGGCGATGCAAAACGTCAACCGTGCGCTCGGCTTCGACGAACTGACCGCCATTCCGCTCTGAGCCAAAGGAAAATCATCATGACCCAGCCGCTCTGGCAGAAATCCGACACCCAGGTGGACGCGCGCATCATGCGCTTCCTCGCCGGTAACGACGTCGTGCTCGACCGTGAGTTCTTCCTGCACGACATCACGGCGAGCAAGGCGCACGTGGAGGGTCTCGCCAATATCGGGGTGGTCTCCACGCAGGAGCGCGATGCGTTGCTGCGCGAGCTCGACATCCTCGCGGCCGACTTCTCGGCGGGCACCTTCGTCCTCGATGAGCGTTTCGAGGATGGCCACTCGGCGATCGAGGCACGCCTGACCGAACGCCTCGGCGACGCGGGGCGGCGCGTTCATACCGGGCGAAGCCGTAACGACCAGATCCTGGTCGCCACCCGCCTGTGGCTCAAGGAGAAGCTGGCAACGCTGGAGGCACTCTGCCGCCGCGTCGCCGGGGTCTGCCTCGAACGTGCCGCGGGCGAGTCGCTGCCGATGCCGGGCTATACGCACATCCAGCGCGCCGTGGTGTCGTCGACCGGGATGTGGTTCGCCGCGTTCGCGGAGGCCTTCATCGACAATACGTTGCGGGCCCGCCAGGCGCTGGAACTGATCGATGCCAATCCACTCGGCACGGCGGCGGGGTACGGGGTGAACATCGCTCTCGACCGCGCGCATACGACCGCGGCCCTCGGCTTCGGACGGATGCAGGTCTCGCCGATCTATGCGCAGCTGTCGCGCGGCAAATTCGAGATGGCCGCGCTCGACGCCGTCGGTACCGCGCTGCTCGATACGCGTCGCCTCGCGTGGGATCTCTCGCTCTTCACCACGGCGGAGTTCGATTTCGTGAAGCTGCCGGCTGAGTACACCACCGGCTCCTCGATCATGCCGAACAAGCGCAACCCGGACGTCGTGGAGTTGCTGCGTGCCAGCTACGCCAGCGTGGCCGCGGCGCGCACCGAGATCGAGCAGCTGTTGTCGTTGCCTTCCGGCTACCAGCGCGACCTGCAGCTTTCGAAGGGTTCGCTGTTCCATGGTTTCTCCATGGGGCTGGGCGCACTCGAGCTGCTGCCGGACATGCTCGCCCGCTTCGAATGGAAGGCGGACAGGATGCGTGCGGCCATCGAGCCGGCGATGTATGCCACCGACGTGGCGATCGAGCAGGCGGCGGCCGGCGTGCCCTTCCGCGACGCGTACCGGGCCGCGGCGGAAACCGCGGCTTCGGCGGGGGAAGGGCGCACGCCTGAATCGAGTCTCGCGGCGAGGACCTCGCCGGGAGCGGGTAACGCTTTGATGCTGGATATGTTGCGGGCGCGGTTGGCCGCCTTGGCGGGCTGAGCGCGGCCATCGCCGACCCTGTCGGCGATAACAAGGGTGCGAATCATGACCAGGTCGACCGGCTTCACCGAACAAGCGCTGCCTCCCTGGCGCCGTGCCGTCCTCAAGGTCGGCAGCAGCCTGCTGACCGCGCCGGGTGGCGCGCTCACCGGTACGTATGCCGAGGCACTGGCGGCCTTCGTCGCCCGCAGTCGCGAGGCCGGCCGCGAAGTCGTCATCGTCTCCTCCGGCGCGGTGGCGGCGGGACGCGGCCTCGCCACGCCCGAGCGCGGCGCGGGGCTTGCCGGAAGGCAGGCGTTGGCCGCGCTGGGCCAGACGCGGCTGATCGCCCTCTGGCAGGGTTTCTTCACCGCCCCCGTCGCCCAGGTCCTGCTCACCCACGACGACCTGCGCAATCGCCGTCGTTATCTCAACGCCCGCTCGACGTTGCGGGAACTCCTCGCCCTTGGCACGATCCCGGTCATCAACGAGAACGACACCGTCGCCGTCGACGAACTCAAGCTCGGCGACAACGACAACCTCGCCGCCATCGTTGCCGCCCTCGTCGACGCCGACCTCTTGCTGGTCGCCTCCGACATCGGCGGCCTATACACGGCCAATCCCCGCACCGATCCGGACGCACGGCCTGTCGACGATGTCGCCGAGGTCACGCCCGGCCACTTGGCCAGTGCGGGTGGCGCGGGCAGTGCCGCGGGTACCGGAGGCATGCGGACGAAGCTGGAGGCAGCGATCAAGGCCGCGGCGGCCGGTATCGAGACCGTCGTGTTCGATGGCCGCGATGTCGCCTGCGTGGGCCGCCTGGCGTCGGGCGTGCTCACGGGGACCCGTCTGCGCGCGCCGCGAAGCCGCCTTGCCGCGCGCAAGTACTGGCTGCGGCATACCCCCGCCGGAGGCCGCATCGTCGTGGATGGCGGTGCCGCGGACGCACTTCGCTCGCGTGGTGCGTCGTTGTTGCCGGGCGGTGTCGTGGGTGCCGAAGGCGAGTTCGCACGAGGCGATGTCGTCGAGATCGGTGATGGCCACACCGTGTTCGCGCGAGGTATCTCGCAATATGCCGCCGGCGATGTCCGACGCATCGCCCGGCGCCATACGCGGGAGATCGACGGCGTGCTCGGCTACAGTTACGGCGAGAGCGTCGTGCACCGCGATGATCTCGTTGTTTTCCCCGAATGAGCGAGGTCGTCATGCCATCCTCCCTGCGTGAACGTGCCATCGGCTGCCGGGACGCCGCCGCCGTGGTGGCTGGCCTGGATACGGCGGCGAAGCGGCGCCTGCTTCACCGGATGGCCGATGCATTGGCTGCCGATGCGGCCCTCGTCATCGCCGCGAATCGACGCGACATGGACGCGGCGGTGGCGAACGCGACGAGCGGCGCGATGCTCGATCGCCTGCGCCTGGACGAAGGCCGTGTCGACGCCATCGTCGGCGCCATCCGCGAGGTGGCCACGTTGCCCGACCCCGTTGGCGTGATCACCCGTCGCGAAACACGGCCCAACGGCATCGTCGTCGAGCGCGAACGCATCCCGCTGGGCGTGATCGCCATGATCTACGAAGCCCGTCCCAACGTCACCGCGGATGCCGCCGCCCTGTGCCTCATGGCGGGCAACGCAGTGATCCTGCGTGGCGGATCGGATGCCATGCATTCGAACGTGGCGATCGCCACCGCCTTGTGCCGCGCGTTGCGCGAGGAGGGCGTGCCCGAGTCCGCATTGACACTCCTGGATGATCCACGCCGCGAAACGATGGTGGAACTCCTCCAGCTCACCGATATCGTCGACCTGGCCATTCCGCGTGGCGGCGAGGGGCTGATCCGCTTCGTTGCCGAGCATGCCCGCGTGCCCGTCATCAAGCACTACAAGGGGGTCTGCCATCTTTACGTCGACGTGGATGCAGACCAGGACCTTGCGTTGCGCCTGCTCATGGATGGCAAGACGACGCGGCCCGGCGTATGCAACGCGCTGGAAACGATGCTGGTTCACCGCGATGTCGCCGCCTCGTTCCTGCCGCGCGCTATCGCGCGCCTGCGTGAGCGGGGAGTCGAAGTACGCGGCGACGACGGTGTCCGCGCCGTGGTGGCCGATGTCGCCACCGCGAGTGAAGACGACTACGCCGCCGAATTCCTCGACCTGATTATCGCGGTCCGTGTCGTCGATGACGTGGAGCAGGCGATCGCGCATATACGTCGCTACGGTTCCGATCACACCGAAGTGATCGCGACACGCGACGAGGCCACCGCTGAACGCTTCGTGCATTCGCTTCGCTCGGCGGTCGTCATGGTCAACGCGTCGTCGCGCTTCAGCGACGGCGGCGAACTCGGCCTCGGTACGGAGATCGGTATCTCCACCACCCGTCTGCATGCCTATGGCCCGATGGGTGCCGAATCGCTCACCGTCGAGCGATTCGTGGTGCGGGGAGAAGGGCAGGTGAGGCATCCTGCGTAGGCTTCCGCCAGTAGGGCGCTAACCCGGTCGCCCAAGCTCCGCGCGAATGCGTTCGGACACATCCATCATCGCGTACCACGCGCGCTCGATGGCATCCGCCAGCGCATCCCGGTCCAGCGCGACCGTCTCCGCGCGCCCGCCTTCATCGGGCGTGTATTCGATCAGCACGCGCTCGCCATCGATCCATGCCTGTTCCCCCGCGAGGAACAAGGGATCCTCGAAGCTGCCCATGCCGGGTTCCAACGGCATGGCGAAGGCGGTGCGCGCATCGCGCGGAGCGTCGCGCAGGAGTTCCATGGCGCGTGGGAATGAGCCGTCCTCTTCGTCCAGTTCCAGGTTGACGCGGTCGAGCCGCGGGCCCGCGAACAGCTCCACCGTTCCCATGAAGATGGCATGCGTGGCATAGCCGTCCAGCCGTACGCGCGGCTGCTTCAAGACCTCGCGAAGCGCGGCGACATAGCGATCGCAGGTTTCCGGATGTTCGCGCAGCCATCGACTGCTGACGTCGTCGATGGCGGTCTCGTAGCCGTTGGCCTTCGCCTTGATGCCGGGATGGCTGAGACCGTCGGGGCGTTCCGGCAGCGCCACGGGGAGACCGCCGGCCTTCAGCCCAAGCAGGACCCGGCCCGGCACGACGCGAAGCCAGTGCGTGACGCCCTGCACCGCGAATCCGGCGCCGCGTTCGCTGTAGGGCGAGGGGTAGATATCGCTTTCACTCATGCCTGCGAGCGCCATGCTTCGATGACTTCGACGGCACCCAGGCAATCCGAGTAGCGGTTGTAGAGCGGCGTGGGCGAGAGGCGTATCACGTCCGGTTCGCGCCAGTCGCCGATGACGCCACGTCCTTCCAGGTATTCGAACAACGCGCGTCCCGCGTCGCGCCCGGCGCGCACGCGCACCGACAATTGCGCGCCGCGCTGCGCCGGGTCGTTGGGAGTGACGATGTCCAGCGTGTCATCGAGGCGCGAACGAATCAGCCAGTCGAGGTAGGTGGTGAGCCGGCGGCTTTTTTCGACGAGACGCGGCATGCCCGCGCGACGGAATACGTCCAGCGAGGCACGCAACGGCGCGAGCGCCAGGATGGGCGGGTTGGAGATCTGCCAACCGTCCGCGCCCGGTGTGGGAACGAAGTGCGGGCCCATCTTGAAGCGCGTGTGCTTGTCGTGGCCCCACCAGCCCGCGAAGCGCGGCACGTCCGCATGGGCATGCCGATCGTGGACGAAACAGCCGGCGACCGCGCCAGGTCCCGCGTTGAGATATTTGTACGTGCACCACACGGCGAAGTCCGCACCGCTGTCGTGCAGTGCCAGTGGCAGGTTGCCGACGGCGTGGGCGAGGTCGAAACCGACGACGCAGCCGCGTGCATGGCCGAGACGCACGATGCGCGCGAGGTCGAAGACCTGCCCGGTGCGGTACTGCACGCCAGGCAACACGATCAAGGCGATCCGATGACCGTGTTCGGCGATGGCGCGTTCGATCGCCGCCATCGACAGCGTGCCGCCGGTGCCGTCGGCCTCGAGTTCGATCAGGTCGGTGGACGGATCGAAGCCGTGAAAGCGCACCTGCGACTCCAGGGCGTAACGATCGGTAGGGAAGGCGCCGGCTTCCATCAGGATCGCCGGGCGCGCGGCCGTGGGACGGTAGAAGCTGACCAGCATGAGGTGCAGGTTCACGCCCAGGGAGTTCATCGCGACCACTTCATGCGGTTGCGCACCGACCACGTCGGCCATCGCGTCACGCACGTACTCGTGGTAGTGCATCCACGGCGAGCGTCCGCGGAAATGGGCTTCCACCGCAAGCCCGGACCAGTCCGCGAGTTCCGCCTCGATCGCGGCGCGCACGCCCTTCGGTTGCAGGCCGAGCGAATTGCCACAGAAATACAGGGTGTCGCGTCCCTCGTGCTGCGGAATGTGGAAGTCCGCGCGGAAGTCGCGCAGCGGGTCGGCGGCGTCCTGGGCTTCGGCCCACGCGCGCGTCGCTTCGAAAGCAATCATGGAGAAAATCCTGGAGTCAGGAAGGCATGCGGGCGGCCACATCGGCGCAACCCTTGTCGAACGCCGCGCTGAATTTCGCATCGCCGGCAGGACGGATGCAGCGCAACTGGATCGCGTAGCCCTTGCTATAGAAGTAGCGCTCGAAGTAGTCGAGCTTCACCGCCCCTTCCTTCGCCGTGTAGACGTTCTCGGTCGGCGAGTTCGCCTTGCCCGGTGCGTACTCCGGTAGCGCCGTGGCATGGCTGCGCAGGTTGCCGGAGAACTGCTGGAAACCGTTGAGGTTGGGCACCTTCTGCACGGCGATCGAGACGCGGGCGAGGGTCGCGTCGGCGGCGCTCGAGCCGGGCACCTGGAATACCTGGGTTTCCTTCTCGCCTTCGGACTGCATGATCGGGACCCAGCCATCGGGCACGGGGAAGCGGATGTCGCCGCCGGCCATGGAAACGTCGGTCGCGCCGAGGGCGGGGCTCGCCAGCACGGCGGCGATCAGGAGGGCACGCAAAGGGCGGTTCACGATGAAGGGTCCCTGGAGATGGCGGCGCTGCCGCGTTACCAGCGGCATTCTTGCACAGCGGCCGTGGGCTTATGGTCCAGGCGCTGTGCTCCAGGTCACGCCACGGCGGCTACCGCCTGGAAACGCGTCTTGGGCACGCCGAGCCATTCCAGGGCGGTGCCGTGGAACAGGCGCGCGCGCGCGGCATCGTCGAGGCGCAGGGCTTCGATCCCGCTGCCGGGCTCCTGCTCGCCCAGCGGGAAGGGATAGTCCGTGCCGAGCATCACCCGGTCCGTGCCGGCGGTCTGCAGCAGGTAGCGCAGCGCGGCGTCGTCGTGCACGCAGGAGTCGAAGTAGAGGCGCGACATGTACTCGCGCGGGTTGCGTGCGTTGTCGGTGGCGACGAGGTCCGGCCGCATGCGGAAACCGTGCTCGATGCGGCCGATGGAATACGGAAAACTGCCGCCGCCGTGGGCCAGCATGATCTTCAGTTCGGGCAAGCGCTCCAGCACGCCGCCGAAGATCAGTGCACAGGCCGCGCGCGATTGTTCCGCCGGCATGCCGACGAGCCATGGCAGCCAGTACTTGGGCATCGAATCGGCCCCCATCATGTCCCAGGGATGGACCAGGATCGCCGCGCCCAGGTCGGCCGCCGCTTCGAAGAAGGGGAGCAGCTCCGGCGCGTCGAGGTTCCACTCGTTGCAATGTGAACCGATCTGCACGCCCTGTAAGCCAAGTTCGTCGATGCAGCGCTCCAGTTCGCGGATGGCCAGGGCGGGGGACTGCAAGGGCACCGTGCCGATGCCGGCGTAGTGGCGCGGGTGTGCTTCGCACACGGCGGCCATGGCGTCGTTGAGGTGGGTGTGTAACTCGAGTGCCTGGTGGCCCTTGGCCCAGTAGCAGAACATCACCGGCACGGTGGAAACGACCTGCACGCCGACGCCGAAGCGTGCGTAGTCGGCGATGCGGTGCTCCGGATCGAACGCCGAATCCCACACTTCACGGAAAAACTTGCCGTCCTTGTAGATCCGGTGGTGACCACCGGAATGGGTCATCACGGGAAAGCGATCGTCCCCGTGGCGGGTGGCCAGATCGGGCCAGTCGCGGGGCAGGATGTGTGCGTGGGTATCGATCTTGAGCATGCGGCCGAGTGTAGCGCCGGGGGCGTTACAGGGCCTCTCGCGGTGCAGCAAGTGACTTCGGCGGGCGACGGCCTTGTGGGAGCCGCTTCAGCGGCGATCAGACCGGGGCCGTGCTTCGCCGGTTGACCACATGCGCGATCGTGTCGACATTGTCCGCCAGGCGATCCGTCAGGCGTGCCACGGCGTCGGCCAGTTCGCGTTCCTTCACCCGCGACAGCGCTTCCACCAGCGCGCGCTGGTGCTCGCGCAGGCCAGGGGGCATGGCGATGGCTTCCACCCGGGTCAGTGCCCCTGACTGCGCCCGCAGGGCCACGGAAGCTTCATGGATGAACGGGCCGACGTGCACCCATGCATCCGGGACCTCGTCGGCGTCGATCAAGGCCTCCAGGCTCATTGCCGTGCGGGCGAGGCGGTTCCCGTTGGCATAGAGCGTTTCCGCCAGTTCCAGCAGTACCGCGGGTGTGCCGGGTTCGGCGCGCATGCGGTCCAGCGATGCCTGGGCGTTGGTGCGTGCGGTGCGCGTGCCCATGCGCACTTCGTGGCGGGTGCCGCGGTCGGCGGGCGCCACCAGGGCATCGAGGTAATCGGCGTAGGCGCAGAGCATCTCCGAAAGGGCGCTTCGCGCGCGATGCCGCTCCCACGAAGGCCAGAGTACATAAGCGATCAGGGCCAGGCCGCTGCCCAACGCCGTGTTGAGCACGCGGTCGGACATCGCCGAGAACGGGTCCACTCCCTCGAAGGAGAGCAGGACGACCACCGTGCCCGTGAGCGCCGCGACGGCGATGCCGTAGTGGGCGCCGGCGAGGTAACGGAAAGCCACGCAAAGCACGCCCATCACCGCGATGTGCGCCCAGGCCACGTCGGGGGTGAGGCGGAGCACGAACGTGGTCAGCATGAGGCCGAGTACCGTGCCCACCACACGCAGCAGCCCGAAATTGAAGGTGGCCGCGAAGTCCGGACGGAGCACGATGGCAGCCGTCATCGGCAACCAGTAGCCGTGCGGCAAGGCGTAATAGCGTGATACGGCGAAGGCCAGGGTGAGCACGACGGCGCAGCGCACCGCGTGGCGGAAGGCCACCGAGCCGCGGGTCAGGTTGGCACGCAGGGTGGACAGCGCGGAGGCGCTGCGCAAGGTTTCCGGCAGCGCCGTTTCGGCGCGCTGCGCGCGCTCCTCACCACGCGATCCGGCCCAGTTCGTGTTGCGGACCACGGCGGCGAGCTGGCCCGAAAGTGCCTGGATATGGACACCGAGGCCCATGCCGGTGGAGCCGGCGAGCAAGGCCCGTTCACTCGCCTGCAGGGTGGCCAGCGCGCGTTCCGCACGTTGCGGGGGTTCGGCGGCGTCCAGTGCGTCGGCGGTCGCGAGCAGCACCCGTGCCGCGTCGTTGCGGAACATTTCCCCCATGCCGTCACGGCGCGTTTCCAGTTCCGCCATGGCGATCAATTCCAGGCGGATGCGCTCGGCCAGTTCCAGTAGCACGCGGAAGGCTTCCATCGCACGGCCGCGCGCATGGTGACGGCCGAGCAGGGTGCTCTGCAGGGCGTTCATGGCATCGGTGAGGCCCGGTGCCTCGCCGTCCTTCTGCGGTTTGCGGGCGAGGTCGGCGAGACCGCGGTAGACGGTGGCCAGGGCGAGGCGTTCAGGACGGTAGCGTTGCAACGGCCACGCCGCGATAGAAAACACGGCCAGCAGCATGCCGCCGGAAAAGATGAGGCCGCCGCCCGCCATCGATCCGGCGAGATCCTTCGGCGTGGCCGCGGTGATGACGAGCAGCAGCATGCTGGTCATGCCCACGCGGGCGATATCCGGGCCGAACACGACGAGCATGCCGCCGAAGAATCCGCACACCGCGCAGGCGACGCACATCGGCAGGATCCAGTCGCCGATGAGGAAGCCGACGAGGGAGGCGGCACCGGCCGCCAGTGCAGCGAGGAAAAGGCGGCTCAGGCGTTGCTGGTACGGACCGGGCTGATCCGAGAACATCGTGTCGAGGGCGCCGGCTGCGATACCGATACCGACCTGTGGATAGCCCAGCCACATGCCGAGGGCCAGCGGCAACACCACTGCGGCGGTATTGCGCAGGGCGACCCGCAGGGGAACGTCGGGCCGTTTCGTGCGGATCAGCGTGTCGATGACGCTGGCACGGAGCGAATAGCCGTTGCTCATGGCGTGTCTTGCTGGCGGGCGGTGTGGGGGGGGGGGGGGGGGCGGGGCGCCCCGCGCCCCCCGCCGGCGCCCCGACCGCCGCCCCCCCCCCCCCCCGGCGGCGGCGTGACCCTCGCCGACAGCGCGGGGGGGGGGGGTTTGGCGC
>NZ_JAUSSK010000004.1 GCF_030812295.1 Luteibacter jiangsuensis | reverse complement strand
GGCTTCGGGCTGTTCGGTATCGAGAGCGCGAACGCGGTGGCGATTGGCGCGAACAGCTGGGCGCTGGGCAACGGCGGCACGGCGCTGGGTGCGAATGCGTGGGCGATCGGCGAGAACTCGGTGGCGCTGGGCCAGGGTTCGTATGCGGATCGCGACAACACGGTCTCGGTCGGCGACGTGGGCAGCGAGCGGCAGGTCACCAACGTGGCGGCCGGTACCGAGGCCACCGATGCGGTCAACAAGGGACAGTTGGATTCGCTCGCCACCAGCGTCGGCGACGCCAGTCATTACTTCAAGGCGAATGGCCTGGGTGACGGTAGCGACGATGCGCAGGCGATCGGCGACTTCGCCACCGCTTCCGGTTCGGGTGCATTCGCAGGTGCCACGGGTGCCACCGCCAACGGCAGCGGCGCGGTCGCCACGGGCGTCAACGCGACGGCCACGGGATATGGCAGTGTCGCCTCCGGACAGAACAGCGCGTCGTACGGCGCGGGTGCGCAGGCCAATGGTCCGGGCAGCGTCGCGGTCGGCGGTGTCGCGGTGGACGAAGAGGGCAATCCACTGATCACCCATGGCGGCCTGCCGGTCGATACCGGAGCGACGAGCGCGGGCGTGGGCGGCACGGCGGTCGGCGCGAGTTCACAGGCTGGCGGCTTTGCCGCGTCGTCATTCGGTGTGGGCGCCTATGCCAGCGGCGCGCAAGCGACGGCGGTGGGCGCGGTCGCGAATGCGATCGGCGATCTGTCGACGGCGATCGGCACGCAGAGCGCCGCGACCGGTGCGAGCAGCGTGGCCGTGGGCGAGAGCGCGCAAGCGACGGGCGACGAAAGTGTCGCCGTCGGTGGCAGCACGTTCTTCGGCCTGATACCGGCGCAGGCCTCGGGCTATGCCTCGTCCGCTTTCGGCACGGGCGCATGGGCCACGGCGGACTACGCGACCGCCCTGGGCTGGAACAGCTACGCGGATGGTGCGAGCAGCACGGCGGTAGGCGAATCGGCGATCGCCGCGGCGGCGAACTCCGTGGCCCTCGGCGCGGGCTCCTTCAATGATCGGGTGAACACCGTTTCGGTGGGCGATGTCGGTAGCGAGCGGCAGGTCACCAACGTCGCGGCGGGTACCGAAGCCACCGACGCAGTCAACAAAGGACAGTTGGATTCGCTCGCCACCAGCGTCGGTGACGCCAGTCATTACTTCAAGGCGAATGGCCTGGGTGACGGTAGTGACGACGCACAGGCGAACGGTGATTACGCCACGGCTTCCGGTTCGGGCGCCTTGGCGGCAGGCTCCGGTGCCACGGCCACCGGTTCCGGCGCGGTGGCTGCGAACCAGTTCGCGACCGCGACCGGCTACGGCAGCACGGCCAGCGGACAGAACGCGGCCGCCTTCGGTGCGGGTGCACAGGCGACAGGCGCGGGCAGTGTCGCGGTGGGCGGTAACGCCGTCGACGAGGACGGCAACCCGCTTATCGCCGACGGCAATGGCAACCCGGTGGACACCGGTGCGACCAGCGCCGGTGTAGGTGGTACGGCGGTCGGTGCCAGTTCGCAGGCCACCGGTTTCGCGGCGACCTCGGCCGGTGTCGGCGCTTATGCCAGCGGTGCGCAATCCACGGCATTGGGCGCGGTGGCCAATGCGACGGGTGACTATGCGACGGCCGTGGGTACCTCCACCACGGCGTCAGGCGCCGGCTCGGTCGCGGTCGGTGGGCCGAGCAACCTCGCTGGCGTCGGACTCATCTATACCGGCGCGACCGGCGACAGTGCGGCGGCGTTCGGCGCCGGCGCGCAGGCGACCGCCGACTTCGCCACGGCGCTGGGTGCCATCGCGGGAGCCGAGGGCGTGGGTAGCACGGCGCTGGGTTACTTCGCCTACGCGCCGGGCGGCAATGCCACGGCGCTGGGCATCAACAGCTGGGCTTCCGGCACGAGCAGTGTCGCGGTGGGTGATTTCTCCACCGCCCGTGGCGCCGCCAGCGTCGCCCTCGGGGCCAATGCGACGGCCACCGCGGCCGACAGCGTGGCGGTCGGTTCGAATGCCCTGGCGGATCGCGCCGGTACGGTGTCGGTGGGCGCGCGCGGCAGCGAGCGCCAGATCACCAACGTGGCCGCCGGCGAGCAGGGCAGCGATGCGGTCAATGTGGATCAGCTGACGCAGTTGTCCGATAGCGTCGCCAGTGCCCGTCATTACGTCTCGGCCACGGGCGCGGGTGACGGTTCCGACGATGCCAGTGCGACGGGAACGCTCGCCACGGCCACCGGCGCGGGAAGCAGCGCCACGGGCGATCTCTCCACCGCCAGCGGCGCCTTCGCCACGGCGAGCAGGGAATCGGCCACGGCCGTGGGCGCCTTCGCCAATGCCGGCGCGGCCGGTGCCACCGCGATCGGCGACAGCGCGCGTGCGCTGGCGGTGAATTCAGTGGCCCTGGGCAACGGGTCGCTGGCGACACGGGCGAACACGGTGTCGGTGGGCAGCGCGGGAAGCAACCGCCAGATCACCAACGTGGCGGCTGGTACACAAGCTACCGACGCGGTGAACCTGAGCCAGTTGAACACGGCGCTGTCCGGCGCCTTTGCCGGCACCTCCAGTGTCACCGGCAACGCGGTGGCGATGGCTCTGGGCGGTGGGGCGACGATGGGTGCCACCGGGTTCGTCGGGCCGGTGTATCGCGTGCAGGGTGGTTCCTACAGTACGGTCGGCGATGCGGTGGGGGCCCTCGACGGCGCGTTGTCCTCCCTGGACAGCCGGGTGAACCAGCTGGAGTCCGGCTCCGGCGGGAGCACTCTGCCGGGAACGGCGCCGGTGCGGCGCAACAGCGTCATGTCGGCATCGGTCGCCAGTGCCGGCGTCGCGGCCCCGATGGCCGCGCAGGACGCATCCGCCCCGGTGCAGGCGGCGGCCGTACCGGTCACCGCCGCCGTCGTCGACGGAACGGGTAACGGCACCGCCATCGGGGCCGGCAGCTACGCGAAGGATCCCACCGACCTGGCCGTCGGCACCAATGCCAGCGTCGGCGCCGACAATGGCACCGCCGTGGGGACGGGTGCCACGGTCACGGCGGCGGCGACCAACAGCGTCGCGCTCGGCGCCAATTCCGTGGCCGACCAGCCCAACACCGTCTCCGTGGGAAGCGCGGGAGCGGAGCGTCGGGTGACCAACGTCGCCGCCGGCACGGCGCCGACCGATGCGGCCAACGTGAGCCAGGTCGACCAGGCCGTCGCCACCGCGAAGTCCTACTCCGACCAGGGCGATGCCGCGACGCTGAGCAGCGCCAAGGCCTATACCGACCAGAAGTTCGGCGACGTGGTCAGTGGCGGGGCGTTCGACGAGTACAAGCGCACGGTGGATCGCCGCTTCAGTAACCTCAGCGACCGCCTTAACAAGGTGGGCGCGATGGGCGCGGCGATGTCACAGATGGCCTTCAGCACCCAGGGCGTCAACGGCGACAACCGGCTCGGCGTGGGTGTGGGCGGATACAAGGGTCAGGGCGCCCTGTCGGTCGGCTACTCGCGTAGCCTCTCGTCCAACGCCAGTCTCACCTTCGGCGCTGCCGTAAGCGGTAGTGAGACTTCCGGCGGTGTTGGTGTAGGCGTGGGCTGGTAAAACAACCCGGGCGGCGCCCACAAGGCGCCGCCAAGTCCTTGAAGCCGGCGGAAACGCCGGCTTTCGCTTGTTGCGCCGCGTCGCGAAACGCAGCGCCCGCGGTCGCCGCCGACGCACGGTATGTGCTACCAATAGCGGCCCGTACGGTCAGGAACGATCGGCCGGACGACGCAATCAACGGACCGTGATGGAGATGGCATGTCTGCGATGACCGAGCATAGGGACATGCTGACCGGGGAACCGGGAGAAGCCCAGGTGTGCGCGCACCTCGTCGCGCATGGTCGGCTCAAGGATACCGACCTTGCGCGGGCTCGCCGCCTGCACGACGAAACGCCGGAGGGCACGCTCACGGCGCTGATGGCGCGGCTCGGCCTGGTTTCCGAGCGCGATCTCGCCGACGCGTGGACCGACCTGCTGGGCCTGCCCTTGCTCGCGGCGAAGGACGCGCCGGAACTGCCCCCCGCCGATACGGAGCTCTCGCTCCGTTTCCTCAAGCAATACCACGTGGTTCCCGTCCGCGACGGCGATGACGGCGTCGTCCTGCTCGTGGCCGATCCCGCCGACCCGTATCCCTTGCAAGCCGTGCGGCTGGCGACTGGACGCGACATCCCGCTGCGCGTCGGCCTGCGCTCCGAGATCGACGATCTCATCGAACGTTATTACGGCCAGGGCCGCTCCGCGATGGGCAGCATCGTCGAGAGCCTGGACGGCAACGCCGCCGTGGAAGACGACGTGGAACACCTGCGCGACCTCGCGTCCGAGGCGCCGGTGATCCGGCTGGTCAACCTGATCCTGCAGCGCGCGGTGGAACAACGCGCGTCGGACGTGCACATCGAACCGTTCGAGAACCGGCTCAAGGTGCGCTACCGCATCGACGGCGTCCTGCATGAGGTGGAGGCGCCGCCTTCGAGTTCCACGGCGGCGGTGATCTCGCGCGTGAAGATCATGGCGCGCCTCAACATCGCCGAGCGGCGCCTGCCGCAAGATGGACGCATCCAGCTGCGCGTGCAGGGCAAGGAGCTCGACCTTCGCGTCTCCACTGTACCGACCAGCTTTGGTGAATCGGTGGTGATGCGTATCCTCGACCGCGAATCGGTGGTGTTCGACTTCGCCTCGCTCGGCTTCACCGATCACTTCCGTGGCCGCTTCGTCGAGGTGCTCGACCGGCCGCACGGCATCCTGCTGGTCACCGGCCCCACCGGCTCGGGCAAGACGACCACGCTGTACACGGCCCTTTCGCAGATCAACACGCCCGACGTGAAGATCATCACGGTCGAGGATCCGGTCGAATACCAGATCGAGGGCATCAACCAGATCCAGGTCAAGCCGCAGATCGGGCTGGACTTCACCGGCGCCCTGCGCTCGATCGTCCGCCAGGATCCGGACGTCATCATGATCGGCGAAATGCGCGACCTGGAAACCTGTCGCATCGCGATACAGTCCGCCCTCACCGGTCACCTGGTGCTCTCCACGCTGCACACGAACAGCGCATCGGGCGGCATCACCCGCCTGCTCGACATGGGTGTGGAGGATTACCTGCTCGGTTCGACCGTCAACGGAATCCTCGCGCAGCGCCTGGTTCGCCGCCTGGATCCCGAGACCGCGATTCCCTACGAGGCCTTGCCCGAAGTGATCGAGCAGTTCGAACTGCACAAGTACACCGACGAGCGCCCCATCCGCCTGTGGAAGCCCGGCACCAGCGCCATCAATCCCACCGGCTACCGGGGCCGCCGCGCCATCATGGAATTCCTCGTGATGAGCGATCCCTTGCGCCGGCTCGTGATGCAACGCGCCGACGCGGGCGAGATCGAGCGCCAGGCGCGTGCGGAAGGCATGCGCACCATGTACGAGGACGGCCTGGCCAAGGCAGTGGCCGGTATCACGACGATCGAGGAAGTCCTGCGCGTCACGCAGGAATCGTAGGCCTTCGCATGAGCCAATTCCGCTATCGAGCCATCAGCGCCGCCGGCGAGGCCCTGACGGGCCGCATGGAAGCCTCGTCCGTCGAGGACGTGGTCGCCCGCTTGCATGACCAGGGGCATACGCCGCTCGAAGCCGCGCCGGCCGATGGCGAATCGTCGGGCGGCGGGATCGCCGCCATGTTCCGCAAGGGCGCGTTCACCGGCGACCAGCTCGCGCAGTTCACCCACCAGCTCGCCACGCTGCTCGGCGCGGGGCAACCGTTGGATCGCGCGCTCGGCATCCTGCTCGACCTGCCCGAGGGCGAGCGCGCGAAGAACATGGTGGAACGCATCCGTGACCGGGTGCGCGGCGGTACCACCCTTTCCACGGCGCTCGACGAAGAGAACGGCGTGTTCCCCCGGCTGTACGTGAGCCTGGTGCGCGCTGGCGAGGCCGGTGGTTCGCTGGATGAAACGCTGCGCCGCCTGGCCGATTACCTGGAGCGATCGCAGGCCTTGCGCGGCAGCATCATCAATGCGTTGATCTATCCGGCCTTCTTGATGGTCGGCGTGCTCGGCTCCCTGGTGCTGTTGCTGGCCTATGTGGTGCCGCAGTTCGTGCCGATCTTCGCCGACATGCAGGTGCCCATCCCGCTCATCACCAAGGTGGTGCTGGCGATCGGCACGGTGATCGGTGACTGGTGGTGGGCCATTGGCGTGTTCCTCGCGGTGCTCGCCATGTTCCTGCGTCTGCGCCTGCGCGATGCCGAGACGAAGCTGGCTTTCCACGGCCGGCTGCTTACGATGCGGGTCGCGGGGCCCTTGCTGCTCAAGGTCGAGACCGCGCGCATCGCCCGTACGCTGGGCACGCTGCTGAAAAACGGCGTGCCGCTGCTCTCGTCCCTCGCGATCGCACGCCAGGTCACCTCCAACCGCGCCCTCGACCTCGCCCTCGAACAGGCCGCCGAGCGTGTGAAAGGGGGTGCCGGCCTTGGCAGCGCGTTGAGCCAGACGGAACGTTTCCCGCGGCTCGCCCTGCAGATGATCCAGGTCGGCGAGGAGGCCGGCGCACTGGATACCATGTTGCTCAAGGTCGCCGACACCTTCGACGTGGAGGCCAAGCGCGCCATCGACCGCTTGCTTGCCGCGCTCGTGCCGACCCTCACCATCGTGATGACCGTCATGGTCGCCTTCATCATGGCGGCGATCCTGCTGCCCCTGCTCAGCCTTACCAGCAACATCAACTGATCAAACCGTTCCAAGGAGTTTTCCCATGCGCGCGAACCGTACCCTCCGACACCGCCACGCCCGCGGCTTCACGCTGCTGGAAATGCTCGCCGTGATCGTCCTGATCGGCATCATCGGCGCCATCGTGGTGACCCAGGTCGGCAAGAACGTCGACAAGGGCAAGTACGGCGCGGGCAAGGCCCAGCTCACCACGCTGAGCCAGAAGATCGAGAACTACGCGCTCGACAACGGCACGCCGCCGCATTCGCTCGACGATCTCACCACCAAGCCCGCCGACGCGAGCAGCTGGCAGGGCCCGTACGCGAAGGCTTCCGATCTCAAGGATCCCTGGGGCCATCCGTTCGGTTACCGCTACCCGGGCGAGCACGGCAGCTTCGATCTCGTGTTCTACGGGCAGGACGGGAAGGCGGGCGGCGACGGCTATTCGGCCGACGTCGGCAACTGGCAGTAATCGGCGGCTGGAGTACGGGTCACGGCCATGCGCGCACGCGGATTCACGCTGTTCGAGATGCTGGCCGTGATCCTCCTGATCGGGATCGCCGCGGCGGCGGTCTCGATCCCGGTGACCCAGGGACTGGCCAGTGCCCGGGTCAACGCCGCCAGCGGCGAGCTCGCGGCGGCGTTGCGCTGGACCCGCGCGCAATCGATCGTGCGCGGCCAGAGCCTCGCGCTGGAAGTCGATACCTCCGCGTCGACCTACAAGGCACCCGGTAAGCCGGATGTGCGCCTGCCCAAGGATATGCGCGTGTCGATCACCAGTGCGCGGGAAGACCAGGCCAATGCAAGCACCGGACGCATCCGTTTCTTTCCCGATGGCAGTTCCACGGGTGGGCGCATCACCCTCAAGCGCGGCGAGCGCGAATGGCACGTCAATGTCGGCTGGCTGACGGGTGCGGTCAGCGTGGTGGACACGCGATGACCCGCGCCCGCCAGCAAGGCTTCAGCCTGCTCGAAGTGATCGCCGCCATCGCGGTACTCGCCATCGCCTTCGCGGCGCTCATGCAGGTCGCCGGCAGTTCGCTCAGCCTCACCGCGCGGGCGAACGAGCGCACCCAGGCCGCGCTGCGCGCGCGCAGCCTGCTCGACGGCGCCTTCGTGATGGAACCCGTGCGTGAAGGCGGCAGTGAAGGCCGCTTCGACGATACCTACCGCTGGCGTATGAATGTCAGCCGCTACCAGCCACCCGACGAGAAGCCGGCGGCGGACGGATTCGCGGCGGCGGGGATGTACCGGCTCGATCTCGACGTGATCTGGGGACAGGGCGGCGACGAACGGCACGCGCGTTTCTCGACGCTGCGCCTGGCCGGCTCGGGCGGGGGTGCCCCGCCATGAGGCGCGCGCGCGGATTCAGCCTGATGGAAGTGCTGGCGGCGCTGGCCTTGCTGACGATCGTCCTGCTGGGCGTGTACTCCGGGATCAGTACGGCGACACGAATCGTGCGCAGTGGTAGCGACGCCATCGAACGCATGGACGAGATCCGCTCGGCGCAATCGTTCCTGCGTAGTGAACTGGCGCAGGCGCTGGTGATTCCTTTCGGGCAGACCGACGACGGCGATCCGGTCGTCTTCGCCGGCGACGATCACTCATTGCGTTTCGTGGCCCCCATGCCGGGTTACCTGTCGAAGCTGGGCCCGCAGTTGCAGACGGTGTCGCTGGTGGAAGACGGCCATTCGAGTTATCGGCTGGAGGTGGCGCTTGCCTTGTTGCCCCCCGACGGTGGCGATCCGCAACCGCTCGGTGAACCGGAGGTCCTCCTGCGCGGCATCGGCAAGGGCGCGTTCACCTATCGCGGCATGGACGATCAGAACCGGCCGGGCGACTGGCAGGACACGTGGACCGACACGCGGCGTATGCCATCACTGGTGCGCATCGCACTGGATGTCGGTGGCAACGTGGCCTTTCCGACGCTCGTCGCTCCGATCCGGATCGATCCGTCCGCCTCGCGCAATGGGTTCGGCATGATGCGCGGCACGCGCGGAACGGTGCTGCGGTGATCCTGCGTCGAGACCGTGGCGTGGCCCTGCTCATTGTCCTGTGGGGCTGCACGCTGCTGGCGATCATGCTCGGCGGCTTCGCCGCGCTCGCCCGCACCGAGGGCTTGCAGGCGCGTTACCAGTTCGCGCAGACGCGAGCGCACTACGCCGCGGAGGCTGGCGTCATGCGCGCGATCGAGGGCTTGCAGACATCCGATGCCGCGTCTCGCTGGGTGGCCGACGGACGGCCTTACGTGTTCGCATTCGACGATGCGAACGTGAACATCACGATCGTCGACGAGGATGGCAAGGTCGATCTCAACGCCGCTTCCGGCGATGTCCTCACAGGCCTGTTCAAGGCCGCCGGTGCGACTGACGACAAGGCCGGGAGCCTGTCCGCCGCCATCCAGGACTGGCGCCGCCCCGGCGACGCGGCATCGCCCAATGGCGCCAAGAAGCCGCAGTACGAAGCAGCGGGTCTGGCGTACGGGCCGCGCAATGGACCGTTCGCCACGGTGGAGGAGGCCCGCATGGTCCTGGGCATGGACGCGCGCCTGTGGACGGTGGTGGCGCCGGCACTCACGATCTGGTCGGGACGCGAACGGCCCAATACGGAGCATGCGCAGCCGTTGGCGCTGGCGTCCATTCCCGGACTGGGCAGCGCAGGGGCGGACGCCATCTTGTCGAGCCGTGGCCAGAGCAGCGGCGCGGCCGTCGCGGGAGGCAACGGTGTCACGCACACGATACGTGCGGAGGCGATCCTTGACGACGGAACCAGGAGTTCCCTTACATCGACGATCCGTTTGCGTGGGATAAGATCCGGAAACCAGCCCTACGCCGTTTTGCGTTGGCGCGAAGGAGATGTTGAATGAGCACATTGCAGGAAGCCTCCCAGGTCCAGCTCGATCGCCTGCGCCGAGCCTGGCGGGGCAGCGTGCTGCCGGGTTTCCTGCGCTGGTGGGGCGGCGAACTCGCCGCCCTGGTGCCGGTGCGCTGGCGCGCGGCGTTCGCCGGTGGCGAACGCTGGTATGCGGTAGAGCGCCAAACCGATGGATGGCGGTTGCGCCGTTCGGGGGAGTCGGCAGTCCTGGCGGAAGTCGCGGATATCGACGGTGCGGAACACCGGGTAGCCGTGCTGGCGCGCGCCTTGTCGGAGGCCGACCCGGCAGACCGCCGGATCGCCCTTGTGCTGCCCGCCGCGCAGGTACTGCGCCGCCGCCTGGTCTTGCCCGTCGCGGCGCGCGACAACCTGCGTCAGGTCGTGGGCTACGATCTCGACAGGCAGACACCCTTCCGCGCGGAAGATATCCATTACGGTGTACGTGAACTCGGTGGGGGAGGTCCCGAAGGGCGTTTTGTCGCCGAACTTGCCGCTACGCCGCGGTCGATGCTCGATCCCCTGCTGGACGAACTGGCATCGCTGGGCGTCGCTCCCGATCGGGTCGATGTCGCGCAGGGGCATGCCCTTGCAGGCGTCGACCTGCTTCCGCCGATACGTGCACCGCGCCGCGTCGACCGGCGTCGACGACTCAACGCCGGCCTGCTCGCGGTCATCGGGTTGCTTTTGTTCGCCGTCATGGCCGCTTGGTTGCACAACAGGAACGCGGCGCTCGAAACCATGCGCGCCGATGTGGAGGCGATGCAGGGTGACGCGCAGCGGGTCAAGGCATTGCGCCAACGGCTCACGGAGAGTGCGGGCGCCTCCGGTTTCCTCGCGCGCAAGAAAATGGAGACCGCCGCCGTCCTTCCCGTACTGGAAGAACTGACCCATCGTCTGCCGGATGACACCTGGCTCGAGCGTTTCACCCTCAACGCCAGCGGTCAACTGGGGTTCCAGGGGCAGAGTCCCCAGGCGGCACGCCTGATCGACGCATTGAAAGGTGCCCGTACGATCGGCGACCCCAGTTTCCAGGGCACCATCCAGGCGGACCCGACCTCTGGCAAGGAACGTTTCTATATGCAGGCCAAGGCGCTGGTACCCAAGCCGGACGTCGTGCCGGCCAAGGCCGCCGCGGCCGGACCGGCCACCAGCGCGTCGGCACCCAAGCCCGCGAATGCATCCACGACGCCGGCGAAGCCGGCACCTGTCCAGGGCAAGGAGACCGCCGATGCGCATGAAGCCCGCTGAGTCCCGCATCGCCGCCATCTTGTTGCTCGTGGTGGCGGTCGCCATCGGCTACTTCGCTGTCGTGCACTGGTGGTTTGTCGCGCCACAGTTGGCCGTGGCCGATGAAATGGACGACCTGCGCGATACCCAGCGCCGCTATGCGGCTGCTATCGCGGAACGGCCTCAACTGGAAAAACGACTGGCATCGCTGGAACAGGGACAGACCCATAGCGACGCTTTCTTGCCCGGTGACGACACTAACGCCGCCGCCGCTGGCCTGATGCAGCGCATCGTCGATGTCGCCGCCGCGCACCGTGAGGATGGCGCGTGCGATGTCGTCCAGAAGATGCCTGTGCCCAGCCAGGAAAAATCCGGCGATCCCTATCGAAAAGTGACGGTGAATATCAGTCTTCGTTGCCAGGTGCAACCGATGACGGCCGTGCTGCACGATATCGAGGAAGAGACCCCGTACCTATTCATCGAGGACTTCAGCATCTACCGCAACCCGGTGGCTGCACGGTCCGGCGCGGCCGCACCGATGGAAGTGCAGTTCACCGTATCCGGTTACATCCATGCCGCGCGCGCGGCGAAGGCGGCGTCATGAACGCCGCAGGACAACGCAAGCTGACGCCGGTCCTCACCACCGCCACGTTGGCGCTCGCGGCGGTGTTCGTTTCCTTTGTATTCGGTGTGGGGCGGGGTGTGCATTGGGACGATCCGGTGGCCGCCGAACCACTGCCGGCCGCGCGTCCGGTGGAGATGCCGGCGCCGACGCCGCTCGCACGTTTTGCCGAAGTCTGGCAGCGGCCCTTGTTCATGGCGGACCGCAAACCGGTCGCCGTGGCCGATACCGATGATTCATCGAGCAACATCGGCGATCTCGAGTTGACCGGCATCATCATGACGCCCGAACTGCGCATGGCCTTGCTTCGCGACCGTGGCAAGGATTCCACCGTGCGGGTGAAGGAAGGCGCCGCACTCGCCGACGGCCACTGGACGCTCTTATCGCTCACGCCGCGCAGCGCGGTGTTCGACAACGGCGGTGAGCACCGCGAGCTGACGCTGAAAGTGGCCGCTCCGGAACCTCTCACGAAGAACGGTCAACGGCCTCCCGGCATGCCGCCCGGTCAGCCGCCACAACCGCCGCGTGCACAGCCCGCGCCATCCGGCAACGGCGTTCATATCGAGCAACAGCCATCGCAAGGCATGACCGGCCCCGCGCTTCCCCGCCCGGCATCGTCGTCGTCGGCGCGTGAAGCGCCTCCCCGGCAGGATGACGACGCCCTCCAGCGGGCACGTATAGAGGCCTTGAAGCAAGCCGTACAGAAACGTCGCATGGAACAGCAGCAACAACGTCAGCAATCAGTGGATTCGCAGTAGCGGGCGCTCGACGCGCCCCCAGGGAAGGAGGAGCAACACCATGAAACGCAGCATTATCGGCTTGGCCGTGCTTTCGGCCTTGCTGACGGCGGCTTGCGCCCCGCATAAACCCCGACAAGGGGCCGGAACCATCGAGCGGGCCGCGCTGGAAGGGGTGGACCGGCCTGTTCCTTCATCTCTTCCACTGGCACCGGAGGAAGGCGAGATATCCGATGGCCCCCGCGCGACAAACACGTCCATCGCCCGGGAAATCGAACACGGAAGTGGTCGCTTCATACGCCCCCGCGCAGCCGATGTGCCCCATCCGGCGGTGACCGGCAAAGGCGCGGTAACGCTGAATTTCGAGGACCAGCCTGTCGAAGCGGTGGTGAAAGCCATCCTCGGCGACTTGCTCGCCGAGAATTATTCGGTGGCTCCAGGAGTGCAGGGAACCATCTCCTTCTCCACCTCGCGACCCGTCGCTCGGGAAGATGCATTGCCTATCCTGGAAACATTGCTCGCGTGGACGGGTAGCGCGCTGGTGCGTGAGCACGGCCGCTACAGCGTCCTGCCAGCACATCAGGCGGTTGCCGGGCGCCTGGTGCCGAGCCTCAAGGCCGCCAAGCCGGGGGCGGGCCTGAGCGCGCGGCTCTTTCCCCTTCACCATGTGGCGGCACCGGCCATGGCCAAGCTGCTCGCGCCCTTCGCGGCCGCCGACGCCATCCTCCTCGCAGACGCCGCGCGCAATGTACTCGTCGTCGCGGGCACCCGTGACGAACTGGCCAATTACGGTGAAACGATCGACACCTTCGACGTCGACTGGGTCGCCGGCATGTCGGTCGGTGTGTTCGGCCTGGAACACGCGTCGGTGGGCGAACTGCTGCCGGCGCTCGATTCCGTGTTCGGTGAGAAAAGCGGTGCACCCGTGGCCGGGTTGATCCGCTTCATGCCCATTGAACGAACCAACGCACTCGTCGTGATCGCCACGCAAGCGGCGCATCTCGACCAGGTGGGCGAATGGATCGCCCGCATCGATCGTGGCGGTGGCAACGAACCGCGCCTGTTCGTGTACGACGTTCGTCACCTGCTGGCGTCCGACCTGGCGCGTTACGTGGCGAACGTCTTTGGCGGCTCCGCACCGGACCAACCCGCACCCGTGCTGGCGCCCGGGCTTACACCATCGGCGTTAGGGGATGGTGGCGATGCCAATGCGAGCGAACGGGGCGCTGGCGGCGATGACCGTTCTACCGAGCAGTCATCGTTCTTCCAGCCGCCGCAGACGCATCCGGCGGCCGCCGCGAATGGCGATGGGGCGTCGGGTATCCGGGTGACCGCTATCGATACCAATAACCAGTTGATGGTGAGGGCGCGTCCGTCCCAATGGTCGCAGATTCGGCAGGCGCTCGAGCGGCTCGATGCGATACCGCTTCAGGTGCAGATCGAGACCCGCATCCTCGAGGTTACGCTGCGGGATGAGTTCCGCTTCGGCGTGCAGTGGTACCTGGAGGGCATGGCTGGCGGCCACGGCGGCGTGGCCCAGCCGGGCAACAAGCAGCGGTGGACCCTTGGCGGAGGTCCGGGCTCGAACGGTCGGCCGGACACGCTTTACTACTCGTTCGTCAACAAGGATCTCCAGGTCGTCCTGCATGCGATGCAACAGGATGACAACGCGAAGATCCTTTCGGCACCGTCGCTGGTCGTGGTGAACAACCGCAAGGCGCGCATACAGGTCGGCGATCAGATCCCGGTGACACAGACATACGTGAATACCTCGCTGGGAGGCAACAGCCAGGTGGGGCAGGTCGAATACAAGGACACCGGCGTCATCCTCGACGTTCGCCCTCGCGTCAATCCCGGTGGCCTGGTCTATCTCGATGTCGCCCAGGAAGTAAGCCGGGCGGGAATCCGTCTGGGCGACAACGTGCCGATCATCAAACGCAAGCTCACCACGCAGGTGGCCGTCCAAAGCGGGCAGACCGTCCTGCTGGGTGGACTGATCCAGGAATCCGAGACCCGCTCGCGCAGTGGCGTGCCTTACCTGTCGCGCATTCCATTCCTCGGCGCGTTGTTCCGCACGAACATCGATGCCGGGGAGCGTACCGAGCTGATCGTCCTGATCACGCCGAAGGTGATCACCGGTGGCGAGGATGCCAAGCGGGTGTCGGACGATTACCGGCGTGCGTTCCGCTCGCTGCGACCCTTCGAGGCAGCGGCGGAGGTCACGCCGATGTCGGCCGGCGACAAGGCGGAAGGATAGGGCGGCGTGGCCGCGGGGACGCCGGCTTGCGTACCATAGCGGGTACATGAGTCCCGTCTTTCCCATCTCCCCGCTGCTCCCCGAGATCGTGGCCTCGCTGGCGGAGCGGCCACGTCTCGTCCTGGAGGCACCGCCCGGTGCCGGTAAGACCACCCAGGTGCCGTTGGCGCTGTTGCATGCGACGTGGCTGGCCGGTGGCCGTATCGTCATGCTCGAGCCGCGGCGGATCGCGGCACGGGCGGCGGCCTCGTTCATGGCGAGACAACTCGGTGAAGAGGTCGGCGAAACGGTGGGTTACCGCATCCGTTTCGAGTCCCGCGTCGGCCCGCGCACCCGCATCGAGGTCGTCACCGAGGGCATCCTGGGCCGGATGATCCAGGACGACCCGACGCTGGACGGTATTCGTGCCGTCGTCTTCGATGAGTTCCATGAGCGTCATCTCGCAGGGGACCTCGGTGCGGCGCTCGCACTGGACGTGCAGGCGAGCCTGCGTCCGGACCTGCGCCTGCTGGTGATGTCGGCGACGCTGGACGGTGAGCGCATCGCGCATTGGCTCGATGCACCACGGCTCAGTAGCCCGGGGCGCAGCTTTCCCGTGCGTGTCGAGTATCCGCCGGTACGCCCGCAGGAGACCGTGGAGCAACACCTCGCGCGCGTCGTGTCGCAGGCGCTTCGGGATGTCGATGGCGACGTGCTCGCCTTCCTGCCTGGGCGCCGCGAGATCGAGCGTGCGCGTGCGATGCTCGAGCGGCAGGTCGAAGGCGCCGAGATCGTCGCCCTCCACGGTGAACTGTCCCTGGCCGAACAGCAACTGGCGTTGGCGCCGGCCGATCCTGGTACGCGTCGTGTCGTCCTCGCAACCAACGTGGCCGAATCCAGCGTGACCTTGCCGGGGATTCGCGCGGTCGTCGATTCGGGCCTTGCGCGCGAACCACGCTTCGATCCGCCCTCCGGTTTTGCCCGCCTGGAAACGGTGAGCATTTCGCAGGCCTCCGCCGAGCAGCGCGCGGGGCGCGCTGGCCGCGTCGCCGAGGGCGTGGCATATAGACTATGGCCGCAGAGCCGCCGCCTCGACCCGTCCCGGACGGCGGAGATCGAACATACCGAACTCTCCGGCCTCGCCCTCGAGTTAGCCGGTTGGGGTACCGATGAACTGCCATGGCTCGACGCGCCACCGGCCGGCGCGATGGGCCAGGCACGTGACCTGCTGCGTCGCCTCGGGGCGCTGGACGAAGCCTCCACCATCACCGGCCTGGGCCGCGAGATGCTGGTTCTGGGCGCGGCGCCACGCCTGGCGGCAGCGGCGTTGCGGGCGGCGCCCGAACACAGGGCACTGGTCGCCGACTTACTGGCCCTCGTCGAGGCAAGGTCGCCCCTGCGAGGCGAATACGGCCGCTCTGACGACTTCCGCCAGCGCCTGGCAGCCCTGCACCTCTGGCGGGATGGCGGTGCCCGCGCAGCGCGCGCCGGCTCTGCCGACGTGGGTGCGCTCGCGGCCATCGAGAAGGCGTCCTCGGGGTGGCGCCGACGGCTCGGTGCACGCACGGCCGCCAGCGGAGTGCCCAACGCGCACGCGGTCGGCGATCTCCTCGTCCATGCCTTCCCCGATCGGGTCGCGCGTCGTGACGAAGCACAGCCGATGCGCTACCAGTTGGCCAACGGCCGCGGCGCGCGCTTGCACGAAGCGAGTGCCCTGCATGGTGAGCCGTGGCTCGTGGTGCTGGACCTGCGCCTTGATGCCCGCGACAGTCTCGTCTTCGCCGCTGCGCCTTTCGACCCCGACGTGCTTGAGCGCGACCATGCGGACCGGTTCGTCACCGAACGCGTCTTGCGCTGGGACGACGCGCGGCAAATCGCCGAGGGCTTCGAAGAACGTCGTTTCGACGCATTGCTGATTTCGCGCAAGGCCGTTCCTATCACGGGTGCCGATGCGCTACCCGCGCTGCTGGCAGCGATCCGTACGCGTGGCGTGGCAGCGTTGCCATGGAGTGAGCAGGCACTGCGCCTGCGCGCGCGGATCGGAGCGTTGCGTGCATGGCGTCCCGAACTGGGCCTACCCGATGTATCGGACGATGCGTTGACGCGCACGGTCGATGCCTGGCTTTCACCATATCTCACCGGCAAGCGGCGGATCGAGGCCGTGCAAGCCGCCGAGCTGTCGGAGGCGTTGTCGGCGATGCTCGACTACGAGCAGCGCCGTGCCCTCGACACGCATGCGCCCGAAGAACTCAAGGTGCCCAGCGGCATGAGCCGCCGGCTCGTGTATGGAACGCGCGATGACGACCCGGGTGCACCGCCGGTACTCGCGGTAAAGTTGCAGGAACTGTTCGGCCTGTCCGATACACCGCAGGTCGGCGATGGACGTGTGCCGGTGATGCTGCACCTGTTATCGCCAGCGGGACGCCCGATCCAGGTCACGCAGGATCTTGCCGGATTCTGGAATCGTACCTACCCGGAAGTCAGGAAGGAGTTGAAGGGGCGCTATCCGAAACACCCCTGGCCCGACGATCCCTGGACGGCGTCGGCCACCCATCGCGCCAAGCCACGAGGTACATGACCTTCGCGAACGGCCGGTAGCGACTGACACGCTTTGGCGTTCGGGATGCGGGTCGTCCAGCAATCGCCTGATGGTGTCTGACAAGCGGTCCTGTTCGAATGTGAGACCCCTGCGCGGACGGTCGTGCATGAAAGGAATCTCCATGTCTCTGTCGCCTCACCGGATGTCATATCCCGCATCCGCATCCGCCGCATTCGATCTCATGCTTTTGAAACCAGGACGCGGTTTCTTCTTCGCGATCGTCCTTTCGTCGGTGGCGCCGGTCGCCGGCGCGACGGCGCTCGCCGTCGATCCGATGACCGTGCTCATTCGCGAGTACTCGCGGGGGAACGGCAGTTACGAATACCTTAACAGCGGCACCGACGAATCCTATGCACGCTACATCCTAGATCGCCCTTCCTCGCCCTACGCGAACATCAAGTGGTCACTGCTTCCCTCGCCGGACACGCCCACGCGGCGCGCCATCGAGAGCGTATCGACGCAGGAGCACCCCGTGAACCTGCGCGATCTCCACGACATGAAAGTGTGGGATCTCGGCTTCACCAAGGCCCACATAGCGAGCGAGACCTTCAGGATGCCCCAGGAACTGCGCTACGTTCCCGGCGCGTGGAGCATCGTGAAGGCCGGCATCGAACCGGACATCTACGCGCAGGCCATCCGCAACCAGGGGCTCGAACATCCTGCCATGACGGCGAACTATGCGCTTGCCGCTCAATTGCTCAGGGCGAAGCTGGCGGCGACGCCCCCATCCTTGTGGAAAATCCGAGGTCTTCGCCACGACGTGCTCGATCGATTCGTGGGTGGCGAGTTCATGCTGGCGCACGATTTCCACTACCTGATCCAGTTCCTCGACGGTGCGCTGGCGACGTGGGACGCCGGCTCCACGAGTGCCTACGGCTTCCGTCAGCTGCCGGCACCGTTAAGGCTGGGGCGCATCGCGGCGGCGTACCGGCAGCGCCTTCCTTTCGAGCACGAACCCTGCATGGAAGACGACACGCACGACCCCGAACATGCAGGCGAGGGCACGTTCGACCGGCGGCCACTGTGCTTCGATGATGCGACGGACCGTGCTATCCATGTGTGGTATGCGCACGAACTGGTGCAGGAGCTTGCCGCGATCCATGATCGGGCCAACGGCGCCCCCACTCTTGCGGAGCGCATGGCGGCACCCTTGCGCAGCAGCCGTCAAGGATGGATCGGTATCCCGCGGCCCAGCGCCATCGCGGAGGTCACGCGCATCGAGGTGGTGGAGGCAAAGGTGACCGGTCAACTCCTGGTGGAGGGAGATGTGTCCTATCGCGACGCATTCGGTGCGTCCAGGCGCGCCTTGCGGCTTTCTTGCGGGATGCGGCCATGAACATGACCGTCAGACGCTGGATCATGACCGTGCTCGCCACGGTATTTATCGCCGCGCTGGCTGCGGGACATCCATCATGGGCCAGGGATTCCTTTCAGGACGGCGTGACATTGCTGTCGGTCGACCAGGACGACGACCACATGATGCGGACGTGGATCGGCGTCGCCATGAGCCACTATGCGAACGCCATGGCCGGTTGGCTCGTCGACGCGTCCAGGAACCATGGGGGCTATGTGTCCGTGCAGGCGCTCTCACGGTTCCAACAGCAATTGCGCAGGGCGACATTCGCCCATTTCGAATACCGTTACGTCGTGGAGGGAGTGCCGTTCACCCGGACCTATCTTGCCGCTTCCGGAAGGGGGTTCATGACATACATCGACCCAAGGGAGCCGGGCCTGGTCGCTCCCTCCGAACCGGACAGCGAGTACTTCAAGCAGGACGATGTGGTCACGTTCGCGATGGCGGCGGCTACCACCGAGGGTTCCGAGGTCCTGCCGCAACCCGTCCGTCCGAACATGCCCAATCGTGGCAACGATGCCGAGATCAAGGTGCTTCAGGCGATCATCCGGGACATTCGCGAAGGAATCGTCGCGCCGGCCGGTCATCTGCTCGGCTTCGTCAGCAAGCAACCTTGCGAGTCGTGCGACCCGGCGTTGCGCCAGTTCGCCGTCGAGACGGGCTCGGAAGTCCATGTGAACTACGTTTTCGGGGCAAATCAGGATGGCTTGCGGACACCGGCGTGGGCGGCGCTTCGCGAGGCCCGCGAAGCCATCGTCGATGACCTCGTCACCATGTTCTCGGCACCCGCGGCGAGCACATCACCGGACCAGGAAGATCCCCTCGACGACGATTCCTCGTCGGGCTCGGTTTGCAGGCGGCCCTGAACGGTATCTAGGACAGGGCGCGCACCCTGAAGTTACGGCCCTTGATCTTGCCCACGCGCAATCGCTCGAGGGCCTTGTTGGCCAGGTCGCGGCGAATGGCAACGTAGGCACGTGTGGCGAAGACGTCGATCTTGCCAATGTCCTTGGCATCGAGGCCGGCGTCACCCGTAAGTGCACCAAGGATATCGCCCGGTCGCATCTTGTCCTTGCGCCCGCCATCGACGACGAGCGTTTTCATGGGCGCGAGGTTCAGTACCTTGCGGGCTTCGTTTGCCGGCTTGGCCGGGTAACGAACGAGCGGACCACCGAGACGATCCTCGATCTGGCGAAGCTTGCCCAGTTCACGTGAACCAGCCAGGACGATTGCCAGGCCGGTCGCCCCCGCGCGACCGGTACGGCCGATACGGTGTGTGTGCGTATCGGGATCATGGGCCACGTCGTAACTGACTACCAGTGGCAGGTTCGCGATGTCCAGTCCGCGGGCCGCCACGTCGGTGGCGACGAGGACCGAACAGCTTCGGTTGGCGAAACGAACGAGAACCTCGTCGCGATCGCGTTGTTCGAGATCGCCATGCAGGGCGAGCGCGGAAAAACCGCGACGATCGAGGTCCGCCGCCACGGTCTCGGTGTCCTTGCGCATGTTGCAGAACACGAGGGCGGCTTCGGGCTTCTCCTGGGTCAGGATGCGCGTGAGCACATCGGCCTTGATGGCAGGCTCGACCTCCACCGCGCGTTGCTCGATCGTGGTCTCGTCGTGGGATTGCTCGACGGTGATGGTCACCGGATCGTGCTGCACCCGGCCACTCACGGCGCGGATGGCATCAGGGTACGTTGCCGAAAAGAGCAGCGTCTGGTGATGCTTCGCGATTCGCTTGACGATGTCGTCGATGGCTTCCTCGAAGCCCATGTCGAGCATGCGGTCGGCCTCGTCCAGCACCAACACCCTGATGCCTCCACCATGCAAGCTGCCGCGTTTGAGGTGTTCCTGCACGCGGCCGGGCGTGCCGACGACGATATGGGGATCGTGTTCCAGCGAGGCCAACTGGGGGCCGAGCGGCATGCCACCGCACAGGGTCAGCAACTTGACGTTGGGCATGTTCGTCGCCAGGCGGCGAATCGATTTGCTGACCTGGTCCGCGAGTTCACGGGTCGGGCACAACACGAGTGCCTGCAGGCGGATCTGCTGTATGTCGATGCGCTGGAGCAGGCCGAGCCCGAAGGCGGCGGTCTTGCCGCTGCCGGTCCGGGCCTGCGCGATGACGTCGCGTCCTTCGAGGATGGGCGGAAGACTTTCCCTCTGGATCGGGGTCATCGACGTATAGCCCAGGTTCTCCACGGCGGCCAGGAGGGCGGGTGACAGGGGCATCTGCTGGAAATCGTTCATGGGACGTATGATCGCACGCCCACGCACGCGCGGCCTCGTCCGGTGAAAGCCCGGCCGGGGCGTCGTCGTTCAGCATTGAGGCGAGGGGAACTCCATCGCATCGGCATTCGGTGCTGTCGAACCGCCTTCCGCCGAACCTTCGCCAGCGCGGGACTGCCGCAGTGGACCCAGGCGGAATGATCGCGGCCGCCACGGGATTCCCTTGAACGACCGCTTCAGCGACGACGGATTCAGGCTTCGCCTTACTTGCTGGTCGCGAGCATCGGCCAGGACGTCGCGCGCCAGCAGGGGGCGACCGCTTTCACTGTTCACAAGCCGTCGGCCTCGAAGTTTTGCCGTTCCCGATGCGACGAGGGCGTCTCGCTGCCTACCTGGCAAGGAGCCGAACATCTGGGTAAGGTGGATGTCGATGCCATAGGTATCGGATAGCGTTTGCATGGCAGCTCGGCAGGAGCCGCACGTGGCGCCACCGACGGCCCCGCGTACGCTGCCGCCACCTGGCATGGCATGGGTTTCCAGATCGTGCTCGATTGCGCGAAGGATCTTGAACTCGGGGTCCATCGCGCGATCGGCACCGTCGACATCGAAGGGTTCGAGCACGGAGGTCCCGGTAGGCAGGATGCGAGCGCGCAGCTCGGTGTCGTTGAAGCCAGTGTAGAAGATGCTGTCCTCCGCGTCCGCGGCGACGTAGTCGATGGCTTCACGGACCGGCGAGGGGAGGTCATCGCTCCATTCCATGTGATCCGGTCTCTGCGGGCTGCCCGGTGTGATTGCCGGCGTGGAACCACCGAATGCCGACTGCGCCATTGCCCCCAGTGGTGCCCCACCCAGCGCGTGGTAGACGCGGATGCGTGTTTCACCATTCACGATGAAACGGTATTCCATGCGCGCCACCTGGGCATTCGTCATGGAAGTTTCCAATGCTTCCCAGCGGATGGCGAGGTAATCATCCTTGTACCGGTCGCTGATGATCGCGCGCATCGCGTCGACGTAGTGCTGGCTGGTGACTTCGAGAAGCCCTGTGGTATTTCCTTCGTCGAGACCGATGTTGTCGACCACGACGGTTCCCGCGCTTCCTATGCAAGGAGCGAGGAACAAGAACGAGAAACCCAGTGTGGTGAGTGCGGCACGGTGCATGGAGATCAATCCGGGATTCGGCAGGAAAGGACGTCGGCGCGTTCGGCGGCGAATTCCGCCTCGGCGGACGTAATGGTTTCGGCGGCAACGAGGTCGTCGGCAATGAGGGCCTCCACGACTTCCAGCGCTCCCGCTATGTCGACCAACGCGAGAATGGCGCCGGCAAGGCGCGCGAAGTGCGCCAGTCCACTTTCGTGATGCGGCACGACACGGCTTTGGCGAAGGTACTCGCCGAGGTACCAACGATGCACGGCACGATCGGTTGCGGCAGCGAAACAGAGTGGGCGGTCGTCCCCGGCAGCTCCGGTGCCGGCGGTGCCGGCGATGGCGTTCGCGGCTCGATCGCAAGGGTAGCCAGCATGGTAACCTTCGAGATCACGATAGGCGGCGGCAACCCGCGCGATACGATAGGCGACAGGCAACGCCCTCAGCCCATGGGAGGCCTTCCCGCCCACGCGCCAATGAACGAGGCGCTGCTGGACGAGGGCTGACACATAGCCCAGGTCGTATTCGGTGACTTCATCGAAGTGGCGTGCCTGCATGATGCGCCCGAAGACATCGGGATCCACGTTCAACGCGACCCGTCGCTCTTCCGGCGTCTCCGCCAACTGGCGACGAAGGATCTGCAGGCCCACGGCGTAGCCAGCTCCCTTCGTGGAATGGCTGTATCCGGTCAGGTCGAGCACATGCCAGAAGATATCGGGATCGACATCGGCCTTCGTGGCGCTGGCCGAGGCGAAATCGTCGCGATACCCGGGTTTGATATCGATATCGATGCCGGGCCGGGCGCGCGTCATGCCAAGGTCCCACTGCATCACGGCGAGGGCCTGGTGGGAGGTGAGGGGGCCACCCGGGATACGCTCCAGAAGCCCGGCCCATTCCACGTCGTTCGTGAATGCGGGCTCGGCGATGAGGTCGCTGTAGGGCGATGCCGGCTCCACGAGCATCTGGCGGACGAATGCGGCATTGGAGTGCGCCAGGGCGTCGGCGGCACCAAGGCGCGCGATACGTTCACGCTGGAGATGTGACAGGACATCGACGTGGGCCGTCGTCGCCACGCACTCCATCGCGGCCAGGCACAGTGCCGCGATGAACGCCCTGCACAACCCCCTCCTCTGCGGGACGGATACGGGCCACATCATGGGACGCACGGATCGTGTTCCGGTTCATCGACGGCCAGTGCCTCCTGTTCGATCCTGTCCAGGTCGCCGAGCGCCGACCGTCGTTGCTCACGCATGACCGCGTGGTGCGAAGGATTGAGGATCGCCTTGGCATAGGCCTTCCGCATGGCGAGGAAGTTGCTCGACACCGCCCTGCTTCTTTGAATGGCGGTAGCCCCGTCACCAGCCACCGATCCCGTCCCCGGTTCGATCAATTGATAGATGGTTCCCTCGGCGTCGAAGAGCCGGGCAAACGTATCGATCACTTCGCGACACGATTCGCAGACGGTCTTGCTGACATAGCCGGTCACCCGGCCGCCCTTTGGCACGATTTTCTTCTCGATGTCGTCCTCGATGCGGCGCAGCGTCTTGAGCTCCGCGTCCCACGAGTGGTCCATGCTGTCGACGACGCTGGCTTCCAGGCGGGACGTGCTTTCCGGAAGCTTCCGAGCTCGCAGGTCGAGCCCGGTTTCAATGGGATAATATTTCGCCTCCGCGGCATCCATCGCTATGTCGTCGGCTTCGATGATACCGATGGCATCACCTGAATCTGTCGCCGAGGATTCGTTGCCGGAGGCGGAAGATGCGGACTTCTTGGACGCCCTGTCGAAAATCGTCTTCAGGGAATGACCACTGCGACCGTGGTAGACACGTGTCACCGTCTTGCCGGCTTTCTCATAGCTGTATTCGATGCGTGCGACCGTCGCGCCCTGGACCTTGCTTCTAAGCAGGGCGAAGGTCTTGCTCAAGGGGGGCGAGGGAGTGAAGTCGATGACGGCCTTTCCGAGTGCATCGGTAAAATCGTTGGCTTCCCGTTCGAGAAGCGCGGCGACATTGCCCTCGCCGGTTTCGATCGCGATGCTGCCGGCGCAGGTGGTCCAGGAAGAAAAGGCCAGGGCCGCCGCGACCAGGAACGATCTGGTGTGGATAGTGTTTTTCATCATCGGTCGATCCTGCAGGTAAGGCGGGTGGAACGGTTCGCTGCAAGCTCGGCATCGGCCTCGTCGAGGGCACCGATGCCGACGAGGTCTTCGGCGACGACAGCCTCGACGACTTCGATGAAGGAGACGACGTCGACCCACGCCAGGACACCGGCGATCAGGCGCATGATCGGCGAGGATGTCGTGTGGCCGCGGCGGTGGAGGATCGCCTCCTCCTGCCGCAGCTCGCGCCGGTACCATGCCTGGACGGCGCGGTCGGTGGCGGCGATGAAACACAGCGGTTGGTGGTATTCCATTTCCGCGGGATGCCTCGGCAGCCAAGGCAGTGGCCGATCTGCTGTGCAGAAGCCTTGCGCGTTGGCATAGCCTGCCTGGTCGGCATAGGCGGCGGCCGTGCGTGCGACACGATAGGCGGCAGGAAGCGCGTGGCGGCTGTCGGCATCCGTCACCGTGCCATTTCGACGTATTTCGTAGCGCAGGATGTCCTGCAAGTAGCGTTTGTCGTGTTCGGTTATCCGCCCTGGGTGGCTCTGCGCCATGTAGCGCTGAAGGACATCGGGCTTGATCGCCCGACGGCCATAATCCGCCGGGTCGTACGCCTTCATCTGGTCGCGGAGAATCTGCAACGCGACGGCGTATCCGGCGGCGATCGTCTTCATCGAGCCATTCATGTCTGCCGCTTGCCAGAAGATGTCGGGATCTATCCCGGCCTTGCGTGCGTTCGCCGCCACCTCGCGGCCGCGATAAGCGGCGATGGCCTGGTCGTCGATGAGGACGTCGACGCCCGGCAGGGCCTTGCTGAGGCCGGACTGCCATTTCAATGCGTCGAGTGCGGTGCGCGATAACGTGGCGGGATCACTTGGCAAGCCATCCAGGAAGAGGGTCCACCAGATTTCGTTGGTAATGGCGGGAGTCTCGCTGGGCTCGGCGTAGAACGAGGTGGGATCGTCGGCCAGCTGGCTGAGGAACGCATGCGTCGTATGGCCGAAGGCGCGTTCCGCCCCCAGGTGCTGGCTACGGAAACGAACCAGTTCCCGGTAGATATCGATGTCGCGGGAGTCGCCGGCGGTCGCGGCGATGGGAACGAGACCGGCGAGGAACGCCAGTCGGAGGTGTGACTTCATGTCGGGGGAGAGTCCTTGTCGAAACGCTGCTCGCCGTGGGGATCGGCGGTTGCAGTATCGGGCAAGGGTCCCGTGTCGTTATGTCGGTGGAAGCCGTAGGCCTGGGCGGGACTTGTACGTGTCTCGATCCCGGCCGCCGCCGATCACCATTGTGTGCGTTGCGGTAAAAGGCCGCGAAGTTCGACCTCGGTCAGGTTTCGCCACTGCCCCGGCTTCAGGTGGCCGAGCTTCACATTGATGACGCGCACACGGCGCAGCTGGGTCACGCGATAGCCGAACTCGGCGGCCATCAGCCGTATCTGCCGGTTGAGGCCCTGCGTGAGAATGATCGCGAAGCCGAACTTCGCGATCTTCCGGACCTTGCAGGGCCGGGTCATCTGGCCGTGGATACGCACGCCCTTGGCCATCCCCTTCAGGAATTCCTCGGTGACGGCTTTGTTGACCGCTACCAGGTACTCCTTCTCATGGTGATTCTCCGCGCGCAGGATCTCATTGACGATGTCGCCGTTGCTGGTCAGCAGGATCAGCCCTTCCGAATCCTTGTCGAGCCGCCCGATGGGAAAGATGCGCTGCGGATGATCGACGAAGTCGACGATGTTGCCGTCGACCGTGGTGTCCGTCGTGCAGGTGATTCCCACGGGTTTGTTCAAGGCGATATACACGCCGCGGCTCTTGACGGGGCTGGCGACGAGGGTGCGCGCCACCACCACTTCACCGTCCACCTTCACGACATCGCCATCGAGCGCCTTGGCGCCCATGCCGACGATCTCGTCGTTGATCGTGACGCGGCCGGCGACGAGCAGTTCGTCGGCCTCGCGGCGCGAACAGATTCCCGCTTCGCTGATGTACTTGTTGACCCGCATGCGCTTAGGAGCGCAGGCCCACGCCGCGGCTGAGCAGTCGCAGCGCGATCGCGGACAGGCCTACGACGAACACGAGCATCACCACGAAGGCCGTGACGATGGGTACGTCGCTGACGCCAAGCACGCCGAAGCGGAAGGCGTTGACCATGTACAGGATGGGGTTGACCAGCGAGATGCTGCGCCACGGTTCGCCGAGCAGGTCCACCGAGTAGAACACGCCGCCAAGGTAGGTCAGGGGTGTGAGCACGAAGGTCGGCACCAGGGCGATGTCGTCGAACTTCTTGGCGAACACGGCGTTGACGAAGCCGGCGAGCGAGAACACGGTGGCGCCCAGCACGACCGAGACGAAAGTGGTGATGGGATGGGCCACGTGCAGGTCGGTGAAGAACAGCGCTATGACCAGCACGAGGGCGCCGACGATGACGCCGCGGGTGACGGCACCGATCACGTAGCCGAGCAGGATCACCCAGTTGGGCATCGGCGATACCAGCATTTCCTCCACGAAGCGGCCGAACTTGGCACCGAAGAACGACGAGGAGATGTTGCCGTAGCTATTGGTGATGATGCTCATCATGACCAGGCCGGGCACGATGTATTGCATATAGGTGAAGCCATGCATCTGGCCGATGCGGCTGCCGATCAGCTTGCCGAAGATGACGAAGTACAGCGTCATCGTGATGGCTGGCGGAATCAGGGTCTGGGTCCAGATGCGCATGATGCGCATGATTTCGCGGCGGACGATGGTGCCCAGGGCGACGAGGTTGGCCGAGCCGCTCATGCCGCGTTCTCCCTGCCGTGCTCGACCAGACGGACGAACAGTTCCTCGAGGCGGTTGGTCTTGTTGCGCATGGAAGTGACGGTGACGCCGTGCGTCGACAGCGCGGCGAACAGGGAGTTGAGATCGTGCGCCCGGGACATTTCGGCTTCGATGGTGTGGTCGTCCATGCCGCGCAGCACGACGCCAGGCAGGACCGGAAGCGAGGTGGGTACGCTCGACACGTCGAGAACGAAGGTTTCCACATCGAGCGTGGCGAGCAGGCTCTTCATGGTGGTGTTCTGCACGATGCGTCCATGGTCGATGATCGCGATGTTGCGGCAAAGCTGTTCCGCTTCCTCGAGATAGTGCGTGGTGAGGATCACGGTCGTGCCGGCGGCGTTGATGCCGCTGACGAACTGCCACATCGAGCGGCGGATCTCGATATCGACGCCCGCCGTCGGCTCGTCGAGGATCAGCAGCTTCGGCTCGTTCATCATGGCGCGGGCGATCATCAGGCGGCGCTTCATACCGCCGGAAAGCATCCGCGCCTGGTGATGCGCCTTGTCCCACAGGCGGAGCTCCTTCAGGTACTTCTCTGCGCGGACCGACGCTTCGGCACGGCCGATGCCGTAGAACCCGGCCTGGTTCACGCAGATATCGAAGGGTTTCTCGAACTGGTTGAAATTGATCTCCTGGGGAACCAGGCCGATCAGCCGCATGGCCTCGCTGCGGTTCTTGTGGATGGACACCCCAAAGACCTCGGCATCGCCCGACGAGGCGTTCACGAGGGAGGAGAGGATGCCGATCAGGGTCGACTTGCCGGCGCCGTTGGGGCCGAGCAGGGCGAAGAAATCGCCCGGCTGGACGGTGAGGGAGATACCCTTGAGGGCTTCCACGCCGTTGCCGTAGGTCTTGCGTAAATCGTTGACGTGTAATGCGGGAGTGGTCATGGGCTGCGCCGGGATGACAAGCCGCCTATTATACCGGGCTTTGCCGGGCCGCCTCGTTCCCCGGCGTCAACAGAGACTTTCCATGGCCGAACAATTCCAGCTCCGCCTCGCCGACAGCTTCATGCTCGCGCCCACCGTGCGGCACCTGTCCTTCGAGCGGGTGGATGGCCAGCCGCTGGCCTTCGTACCGGGCCAGTTCCTGCAGGTGCACTTCCACTACGACGACGGCAAACCGACCAAACGCAGCTATTCGGTCGGTACGGTGGGCGACGGCAGCGGCCCGGTGGAGCGGATCGAGATTGCGGTGAGCTATGTCGATGGAGGCGCCGCGACCAAGCTGCTGGGCGAGCTGGAGCAGGGCGGCACGATCGATGCCAGCGGCCCGTACGGCCGTTTTTGCCTGATGGAGGCGGACCGGAACCAGCGCTATATCCTGATCGCGACCGGTACCGGCGTGACCCCGTACCGTGCCATGTTGCCCCAGATGGAGGCCCTGATGGCCAGCCGGGGCTGCCGGTTCATGCTCCTCTACGGTGCACGCAACGAAGGGGAGCTGCTTTATGGGGAGGAGTTCGAGGCCTTCGCCCGGACCCACGAGGGCTTCACCTTCCACCCGTGCCTGTCGCGCGGCGCCCGGCCGAATCCACGACCGCACGACCGCCTGGGCTATGTGCAGGACATGCTGGCCGAACTGGAGCCGTCCGGTGAAACCGACATCGCCTACCTCTGCGGCAATCCGAACATGGTCGATGCCGCATTCGCCGCCCTCAAGGAGCACGGACTGGCCGTCCAGCAGATCCGTCGCGAAAAATACATTTCGTCGCGTTGATCCGGTGCGGCCGGGCAGGTCGATCGGCCTATAATCCGGGCCCATGCATGCTCACGCCGCCCCATCCCACCTTTCGGCCGAGATGCGGCGCTACGCGGCGCTCGACCAGCGCCTTCTCGCCGCGGTCCGTGCCATTCGCATCCTGGCCACGATCTCCTGGCCCGCTTCGGTGGAAGAGCGCCTGATCGCGGAGTTCGGTGCCGGGCGCCTGTCGATCCCCGACATTCGCTACCGCCCGCCGGATCTCGGCGAAACCCGGGCGGAACTCGAGGCGATCGAGGCGGAGGTCGACGAGGACCATCCGATCGCCGAATACCTGCGGCGCACGGTTGAATCCTGGCGGATCGCCACCCTCATGCTGGACGCGGCCGGCACGAACGGCGTGACCGAAGCCTCCATTGCCCTCTACGGCAAGCCCGGGGACGCCATTCCGGGCAGCAACCGGAGCAACCTGGACGCCGCCCGGTACTTCGTGAACCTGGCGGACGAACTGGGTGCGGACCTGGACACGGAAGATGCAACCGGCAGCATTCCCGCCGAGGAATTGCGGCAGGACATGTCGGAGCGGCTGGATGCCTTCTTCGCTCCGGGTACCATTTCCGTGGAAGTCGATCCCGAGCTCACGGCGAAGGCCGCGGCGGGTGCCACGCGGATTCGTCTTCGTGGGGGCGTGCGTTTCACCGAATACGATCGCCATCAGTTGCTGGCGCACGAGGCCTTCGTTCATTCACTGACCGCGTTGAACGGACGCGAGCAACCGGTGCTCGCGTCGCTGGCGCGTACATCGCCACGAGTGACGGCGACGCAGGAAGGGCTGGCTGTCTTTGCCGAGTTGATGTCGGGAGCGATCGACATATCGCGATTGAAACGCATCAGCCTGCGCATCCTCGCTATCGACATGGCACTCAACGGTGCCGATTTCGTCGACGTGTTCCGCTACTTCCGCGATTGCGGGCAAAACGTGGCGGACAGTTTCCATTCGACGCAACGTGTCTTCCGTGGCGTGCCGCTCACGGGTGGATCGGCGTTCGCCAAGGACAATGTGTATCTGAGTGGCTTGCTCGCGGTGCACACGTTCTTCCGCTGGGCGCTGCGCCAGCGACGCCTGGATCTCCTGCGCAACCTGTTCGCAGGAAAGCTCGCGTTGCATGATGTCATGAGTCTCGAAGCGCACTTCGAAAGCGGAGACATCGTTGCACCGCGTTACCTGCCACCATGGATGCAACACGTGCACGGGCTCGCCGGAAAACTCGCTTTCTCGCTGTTCGTGAATCATATCCACATGGCTGGCGTCGAGGCCGAGGAAATCTCCCTCGGCCTTTGATGTCCGGACTAGCGGAGGGTGAGTTCGCCGGGAGACAGGGCGAAGAACCGGCCATCGGCGCAGCCTACGCGCAAGCGTGCGTGGCGTGACGTGGGCACGCTGTCGGGTACCGTGATGGTCGCACGGCCCTTGTTCGGGACCTCGTCCGCCAGCGATACATCCAGGAAGTTACGCCCTCCATCCAGAGAGAGGTCGATCTGCACCCGGCTGCACGAGACCGGGGCGCCGACGGTGCCGGCGACTTCCCATCGAACCTGCCGTGCCTTGCCACGTTGAAGAATGGCGCCCGCCTTCGGCAAGGTCACCTCGAACGGCTTGCCGGTATCGACGACGCGTACGGTGCGATCCGCGGAGACGACATGGGAGCGGAAATCCCGGTTGTCCCTGGCAGTCAGGCGGAAGCGGAGCTCGCGCGAGGTCTCGGGAAACGCGTCACCGCGTCCGACAGGTTCCTCGCCGAGCAGGACGGACATCGAAGGAAAGGTCTGCTCACCTTCCGTATGCGGCATTCGTGAGCGGAACAACGGCCCGGAGCCTGTATCCGCAAGGGTATCTTCCGTCTCCTGCATGTCGCCGAGGTCCGTTTGCTCGAAGGTGTAGGTCATACGCGCTGCCGGGTCGGCGAACCGGGCCAGCCCCGTGAGCCGGAACGGCGTGCGTGCAGGTACGACCAGCGGGCGGTGCCAGCCCTGGGTATCCAGCAAGGGCGCGGGCGACGTGTTCACGCGGGCCTTGGCACAAGCCCCCCCGGTACTTGCGAGCCATGACTGGACCTGATCGATGCTGGTGCCATGGAAGTACGGGTCGCTGCGCGGTTGGAGGTCGTGCGCGCCGCAAATGCCGGCGTATCCCATCACGGTCGAGCCGCTGCCAGGAGCGACGGCGCTGCCCTCGTCACGTGCATCCTTGTTGCAACCATTGAACGTATGCCTTGCGCCGAACTGGTGGCCGAGTTCGTGGGCGACGAAGTCCACGTGGAAGGCATCCTCGAAGGGGCGCGTGCTCCCCGTCATGCCCGCTGCCTTCGAGTGCTGGCGTTCCGCATGCTTCCCTGACCATGACTGGCAGGTATTGCCGATGGCCCCGGCCACCCCGGCGTCCCGTTGACCGTCCATGACATGCCCGACATCGAAGGCGTCCTTGCCGATCAGATCTTCGACGACCTTCACGTTGTGCAGTGCCATCTTCCAGTCGTTTCCGGCCACCTTGGAGAAGGGATCGGCATGGGCTTCGGTGAACACGAGCCGGTCGTTTCCCTCGGTGAGCACGAGGTGCACGCCGAGGTCGTTCTCGAAAATTTCGTTGATCCGGTTGACGGTGCGGACGATGCCGGCAAGCCCGTCTTCCACCGTGCCGCCCATGTGTTTCGTGTAGGAATGGGTGGCCGACATCGCGATGCGGAACGTACGCAGGACGGCGGTGGCGCTACCCCGGGCTGTGGCCGCCTGCGGCAAAGCTGCGGCGGCGTCGATCATGTCGTCATGCTCGTGTCTCTGGGTCGCTGGCGCGTCGGCACGTCGGAAGACGATATGCGACCGAGCCGACGAGCGCCCCGAATGCCTCCCCGCCGCTTCCGGCTGGACCATCCAGTCGCCCTCGCGGTCGCGGACCGAGGCGTATAGCCCGTCGGCTGTGATGTCGAGTCGTACCCGGCGGCCGTCGTCGTCGTGGCCCTTCAGGCTGCCAAGCGCGGGAAAACGCGCCGCGAGCCCGGGCGGCAGCACGGCGGAGTCTTCGAGTTCGAAGTCGGTCGTGCCGCCGCCCGGCAAGGGCAGTGCAACGACACGCCGGGCGGAGCCGCGCGATGCGCGGGTGCTCTCGGCCAGTGTGTGGGCGTCCAATGTGACACGCCGGAATTTCGCGGGCTGCATGGTTGCGTTGCGCGTGGTGCTGGCGGCGAGCGGTGTCGCGGCGTCGCTCCACAGTTCGCGCGCCAGGGCATCGTCGACGGCGACGGTAGCCAAGAGGGCGGTGATGGCGAGGGGTAGGGGGCGGTACTTGCGCATGGGGAATCCTTTCGGGGAGGCACTCGACGTCGTGGGGCGACTCATGAGACCTGATTGCCACCCCGCGATCTGTAGGCCGATTCCTGTCCGGCGCGTCAGTGGCTTGCGATACGCCGGATGGCGAAGGGCCGAGGCGAGACGGCGAAGAACGGGCGCCAGTCACAGCTCACCCGCAGGCGGGCTCGCTCGCTGGCTGCATCCGGCGGCAACGCGATCCATGCCTCACCATCGTTCGGTTCGTCGACGGCGAGTGCGGGCGTCAGCCATGTGCGGCCGTCGTCGAGCGAGAGATCGATCGATACGAAGTGGCAGGAAACCGGCGCCAGATCCGTGTCGGCGGCATCCCAGCGCAGGGCCATGGATCTCCCAGCGAATGCGGCTTGCGACGAGCCGTCGTCGAGTACCGCGAACGGCCTGCCGGTATCGACGACCAGCAGGCGCGTGTCGGCATGGGCGATCGTCGATGCTTCTCCGCCGTTGTCGCGAACCGTGAGGCGGAAGTTCAGCGAGCGCGTGGCTGTTGGATAGGCCTCGCCGGGTCCGGCCGGTTCGTCGCCGAGCACCACCGCCATCCTTGGGAACACCCTCCGTCCGGTCGGCATGGGTGGAAACGAACGGAAAAGAGGTCCGTCCTCGTGCCCTGCCAGCATGTCGCGGCGACCGATGGAGGCGTCCATCTGCTCCCACGCGTAGCTTAGTCGCAGGCCCTCCGTGACCGGCTCGACCCGCGCGTCCAGAACGAACGGTGTACGCGCGGGGATGACCGCTTGCCCGGCCAGCGAGGCCGGGTCGATCCACGCCGCGCTGGCGGGGTTGATCGACCGTAATGCACAGCTTCCCCCGCGCGATGCCAGCCAGTCCTGCATCTGCTCCAGGTTGGCCGCGTGGAAGTAACGGTCGGCGTGCGCCTGGAGCGGGCCGCCGTGCCCGCAGATGGACGGTGCGAAGCCCATCGCGGTGCTGCCGCTGCCCGGTTCGAACGCCCGGCCCTCGAGCGTGGTGTCGGGGCATCCGCCGGCCGTTGGCCAGGCGCCCAGCTGGCGGCCGAGGACATGGATCATGAAGCCGACGGCTTCGGAAATGGCGGTCTCGGGATGGGCGTGTCCGCTCCAGGCGGCCGCTTTGTGCGTGGCGAGGAAATCGGCGTCGCGTGCATCGCTGCAAGAGGTGCCGACGTGGCTTTCTCCGCCGGTGTAGTCGGTGAGGGCGTGGCCGATATCGTAGTTTCCCGCACCGATTTCCCGGTCGATCAGGTTGGCGGCCGCGGGACCGGGATCTTCGTGCCTGAACGGATCGCGGGACGGCTGGGGGCGGATCAGCCTGTCGTTGTCCGCGACCAGGGTGAAATGCACGCCCACGTCCGTCTCGAACACCTCGTTCGCCTGGTTCACCACGTGGACGATTTCCGCGAGGGCTCCCTTCGTCGTGCCGCCGAAATGGGCCGCGTAGCGGCTGCTGGCAGCCACCGCGATGCGGAAGTCGTAACGTATGCCGCCTCCACGCGAGGCGGAGCGATCCCCGGCGGCGTGACGTGGCAGGGAATGGGCGTCCGCAGCCGCGGTCGCGAACGAGGGTGCGACGGCACCATGTAGCGGCAATGCGCGCCACTCCGCCGCCGTGCGTGCGCGTGTCGTCCATTCATGTGGTCCGTCCCGCACGCTCATCCTCACGCCACCCGGGGAAAGGTCGAGCCGGACCGTCCTTCCATCGGCGTCGATGCCGCGAAAACTGCGCAAGCCGGGAAACTTCGCCGCCAACGCGGGCGGCAGTGTCTTCGAGTCGCGCACACGAAACAGGCCGTGCCGGCCGTCGCCCAGCGGGAGGTGTACGGACGTCGCCGTTTCGCCATCCATCGGCAGGCGAGCCAGCTGCTTCCTGAGGTCCGCAAGCGTCGAGACGTCCGCCACGGCCCGTCCGGCCGTGGGTATGCAAAGGACGGCACCTGCGAGCGCGGCGCGAACGAACGTGAGGCGAAGCATGGCGGTCCCTGCGTGGCGAAAGGTCACCGAGCGTACGCAGGCGCACGGCCGGGCAATGCAGGCAGGCATGCCGCTGATAGGTCGGAATCGGTATCACTGCTTGTCGCAATGCAACACACCGCTGACGGCGGAGACCGCATGGCGCGGTGCTAACATGAGCGCTTACGTCGCGGCGCCGCCGCCGCGTCCGCCTTCCTTTTTCCCGTTACGTCCCACAGGATCCCATGGCCATCTCCGAGGAACTGAGGCAAGCCGCTCTCGAATATCACCGCCTTCCCCGACCGGGCAAGATCAAGGTCACGCCGACCACCTCGCTGCTGACGCAGCGCGATCTCTCTCTCGCGTATTCGCCCGGCGTGGCCGCCGCGTGCGATGCCATCGTCGCCGATCCCGGCGAGGCCGCCGAACTCACGGCGCGGTCCAACCTTGTCGCGGTGATTTCCAATGGCACGGCGGTGCTGGGGCTCGGCAATATCGGCGCTCTGGCCAGCAAGCCGGTGATGGAAGGCAAGGGCGTGCTGTTCCAGAAGTTCGCCGGCATCGACGTGTTCGACATCGAGATCGACGAGGCGGATCCGGACAAGCTGGTGGAGATCATCGCCAGCCTCGAACCGACCTTCGGCGGCATCAACCTCGAGGACATCAAGGCGCCGGAGTGCTTCATCGTCGAGCGCAAGCTGCGCGAGCGGATGAAGATCCCGGTCTTCCACGACGACCAGCACGGCACCGCGATCATCGTGGGCGCCGCCGTCATCAACGCGCTGCTGGTCACCGGCAAGAAGATCGAGGACGTGAAGCTCGCCACCACCGGCATGGGCGCCGCGGGCATCTCCTGCGTCGACATGCTGGTGACGCTGGGCATGAGGAAGGAAAACATCCTCGCGTTCGATCGGGACGGCGTCCTGCACACCGGCCGTACGGACCTGGACCCGGACAAGCAGCGTTATGCGCGCGACACCGACAAGCGCACGCTGGCCGAGATCGTCGAGGGTGCCGACATCTTCCTGGGCCTGTCCGCCGGAGGCATCCTGAAGCCGGAGATGGTCGCGACGATGGCCGCGCGGCCGATCATCTTCGCGCTGGCCAATCCCAATCCGGAGATCCTCCCGGAAGACGCGAAGGCGGTGCGCCCGGATTGCATCATGGCGACGGGCCGGTCGGATTATCCGAACCAGGTCAACAACGCGCTGTGCTTCCCGTACCTGTTCCGTGGTGCGCTCGATGTCGGCGCCACGGTGATCAACGAGCAGATGAAGGTCGCCTGCGTGAAGGCGATCGCGGAGCTGGCGCGCCGCGAGGCTTCCGATGTGAGCGCACGCGCCTATGGCGGCAAGCCGCCGAGCTTCGGACCGGAATACCTTATCCCGCAGCCGTTCGACCCTCGCCTCCTGATCCAGTTGCCGCCGGCGATCGCCCGGGCCGCGATGGATTCCGGCGTGGCCGCGCGGCCCATCGAGGATTTTCCTGCCTACATCGAGAAACTGACCAGTTTCGTCTTTCGCACGGGCTTGTTGATGAAGCCGGTGTTCGACCGGGCCAAGGCCGATCCCAAACGCGTGGTGTACGCCGAGGGTGAGGAAGAGACCGTGCTGCGTGCCGTGCAGACGGTGGTGGACGAGGGCCTGGCCAGGCCGATCCTGGTGGGGCGGCCGGACGTCATCGAGCGCCGCATCGCGCGTGCGGGCCTGCGCCTGAAGCCGGGCGTGGACTTCGAGATGTGCAACATCCATTCCGATCCGCGATTCGAGGACTACTGGCGCCTCTATCACTCGATCATGGAACGCCAGGGCGTGACTCCCGCCTCCGCGAAGGCGGTGGTGCGTTCGCGGCCGACCGTGATCGCCGCGCTGATGGTCGAGCGCGGCGAAGCCGACGCGATGATCTGCGGGCTGGTGGGCACGTATCACAGCAAGCTCGAATACATCACCAACATCATCGGCCTGGACGACGGCATCGCCGAGGCGTCGGCGATGGCGGCCGTGGCGACGGAAAAGGGCACGTTCTTCTTCCTCGACACCTATGTGCAGGACGACCCCAGTGCCGAGCAGATCGCCGAGGCAACCCTGCAGGCGTCCATCCGCCTGAAGCTGTTCGGTATCCAACCGAAGATCGCCTTGCTTTCGCATTCGAACTTCGGTGGCCGCGAGACCCGCAGTGCCCGGAAGATGCGCGATGCGCTGAAAATCATCCGGGAAAAAGTCCCGCGACTGGAGGTCGAAGGCGAGATGCAGGCGGATGTCGCGCTGACACCGGAGCTGCGCGAGCGGATCTTCCCGAACTCGCGCCTGGAAGGTAAGGCCAACGTCTTCGTCTTTCCCAATCTCGACGCCGCCAATACCGCCTACAACATGGTCCGCGTGCTCTGCGACGGGGTGGTCATCGGCCCGATCCTGATGGGCGTGGCCAAGCCGGCCCACATCCTCACGCCGCAGGCCACGGTACGCCGGGTGGTCAACATGACCTCGGTGGCCTGTGTCGAGGCGCAGATCCGGGCGGGGAAGCCTCGGACTGTCGTAACTGATTGATCGGGCTGGATGCCGGTGGGTACGGTGGCGCTCCGGCCGGTCGGGCGGTCTTCGTGAGCCGGTGATGCCGGCGCTGCCGCGCTGTCGCCGACAGGGTCGGCTCCCACCAAGCACCGGTGAGCTGGGGGGCGTCCTCGGTTGAGTTTGGAAGTCCTGGTGGGAGCCGACCCTGTCGGCGATCCCGCGGCAGCGGGCCACTCGCCCAACCCCTGCCAAAATACGCCTTGCCACGATCCAAACCACCCATACCGCCGCGTATGCGGAAACCTTGAGTTATCATGGAAAGGTTTTCCCGCCACCCCAGCGGCCTTCTTCAGTCCCCATGAGCGCGCGTCACGCGCGAGCGGAGCATCCATGGACCAGATCGACGATATCCTTCACCAGGACCTCGACCCCACCGAAACCCGTGAATGGGTCGAGTCGCTCAACGCCGTCATCAACCACGATGGCACCGAGCGCGCGCATTACCTGCTGGAGCGCATGGTCGACTCCACCCGTCGCGCCGGCGGCTACCTGCCGTTCGACCCGACCACGGAGTACGTCAACACCATCCCGCCGCACATGGAAGCGCGCAGCCCGGGCGATGCCGCGATCGAATGGCGCATCCGCTCGCTGATCCGCTGGAACGCGCTGGCCACCGTCGTGCGCGCCAACCGCAAGCCCGGCGACCTCGGCGGCCACATCTCCAGCTTCGCCTCGTCGGCCACGCTGTACGACGTGGGTTTCAACCATTTCTGGCGCGCCCCGAGTGCCGACCACCCGGGCGACCTGGTGTTCCACCAGGGCCATTCGGCGCCGGGTGTCTACGCGCGCTCCTTCCTCGAAGGCCGTATCGGCGAAGACCAGCTCGACCTCTTCCGCATGGAAGTGGAAGGCAAGGGCCGCGGCCTCTCGTCCTATCCGCATCCCTACCTGATGCCGGATTACTGGCAGGTGCCGACCGTGTCGATGGGCCTCGGCCCCATCCAGGCGATCTACCAGGCGCAGTTCTGGAAGTACCTGGAACATCGCGGGCTGATCCCGAAGAGCGACCGCAAGATCTGGTGCTTCATGGGCGACGGCGAGTCGGACGAGCCGGAGTCGCTCGGCGCGATCTCGCTGGCCGGCCGCGAAGGCCTCGACAACCTCATCTTCGTCATCAACTGCAACCTGCAGCGCCTCGATGGCCCGGTCCGTGGCAACGGCAAGATCATCCAGGAACTGGAAGGCGTCTTCCGTGGTGCCGGCTGGAACGCGATCAAGGTCGTCTGGGGCAGCTACTGGGACCCGCTCCTGGCCCGCGACACCACCGGCAAGCTGCGCCAGCTGATGATGGAAACCGTCGACGGCGAATACCAGGCGTGCAAGGCCTTCGGCGGCGCGTACACGCGCGAGAAATTCTTCGGTAAATACCCGGAGACGGCCGCGCTGGTGGCCAACATGTCCGACGACGACATCTGGCGCCTGAACCGCGGCGGGCACGACCCGCACAAGGTCTATGCGGCCTACCACGCGGCGGTGAACACCAAGGGCATGCCGACCGTCGTCCTCGCCAAGACGGTGAAGGGTTATGGCATGGGCGCGGCTGGCGAGTCGCAGAACCCCGCGCATAACCAGAAGAAGATGGATACCGATTCGATTCGCGCGTTCCGCGATCGTTTCAACATCCCGGTGCCCGACGACAAGCTGGACGAAGTGCCTTACTACCATCCGGGCAAGGACTCGGAAGAAGTGCAGTACATGCTGGAGCGCCGCCGCGCGCTCGGCGGTTCCTTGCCGCAGCGCCGCCGCAAGGCCGACCAGTCGTTCAAGGCACCGGGCATCGAGGCTTTCGAGCAGATCACCAAGGGCACCGGCGATCGCGAGATCTCCACGACCATGGCCCTGGTCCGTGGCATGAACCTCATGCTGCGCGACAAGGAACTCGGTCCGCGTCTCGTCCCGATCGTGGCCGACGAAGCCCGTACGTTCGGCATGGAAGGCATGTTCCGCCAGATCGGTATCTATGCGCCGTTCGGCCAGAAGTATCGTCCGCAGGACGCCGACCAGCTGCTGTACTACCGCGAGGACCAGAAGGGCCAGGTGTTGCAGGAGGGCATCAGCGAAGCCGGCGGCATGAGCGCCTGGCTTGCCGCGGCCACCAGCTACAGCATCAGCAACGTGCCCATGCTGCCGTTCTTCATCTATTACTCGATGTTCGGTTTCCAACGCATCGGCGACTTGTGCTGGGCGGCGGGCGACATGCGTGCGCGCGGTTTCCTCATCGGTGGCACCTCGGGGCGCACCACGCTCAATGGTGAGGGCCTGCAGCACGAGGACGGGCATTCGCACCTGCTTTCCGGCGCCATCCCGAATGTCATTTCCTACGATCCGACCTTCTCCTACGAGCTGGCGGTGATCCTGCAGGACGGCACCCGCCGCATGATGCAGGAGCAGGAAGACGTCTACTACTACATCACCGTGATGAACGAAAACTATGCCCATCCCGACCTGCCCAAGGGCAGCGAGGAAGGCATCGTCAAGGGCATGTACCTGTTCAAGGACGGTGGCAAAGCGAAGAAGAACGAGCCGCGCGTGCAGCTGATGGGATCGGGCACGATCCTGCGCGAAGTGATCGCGGCCGCCGAATTGCTGGAAAAGGATTTCGGCGTGTCCTCGGATATCTGGTCGGTGCCGAGCTTCTCGGAGGTTCGCCGCGAAGGTTTCGACGCCGAGCGTTGGAACCGGCTGCATCCGGAAAGCCCGCAGCGCGTACCGTACGTCACCGGCTTGCTGGCGGACCGCCAGGGCCCCGCCATCGCCGCCACCGACTACGTCCGCGAGTTCGCCGACCAGATCCGCGCCTTCATGCCGGACGGCATGCGTTACACGGTGCTCGGCACCGACGGCTTCGGTCGCAGCGACACGCGGGCAAACCTGCGCAGCCACTTCGAGGTGGATCGCTACTGGATCGCACATGCGGCCCTCGCCGCCCTGGCGAAGGACGGCAAGGTCAACGCCAAGGACGTCAGCCGGGCCATCAAGGAATACAAGCTCGACATGGACAAGCCGAACCCGTTGACGGTCTGACCGCCAGCACGATGGAACGTGAACGAAGGCCGGAGCGATCCGGCCTTCGTCGTTTTCGCATCACACGGCATCGATGGGTATGCTGTTATCCATCGACCTGTCGACACCTGCGGATCCATGCCATGCGCCTAGCCTTCCTTGCCGCCATCGCCTTGAGCCTGACCGCATGCGCCACGGCGCCGGCGGATCACGGTTCGCGTTCCCGCCTGTTGTACATCGCAGCGACGAAGGCGCCGTGCACCAACGGCGTCATGAAGACCGAGTGCTTCCGGTACCGCGAAGAAGCCACGGACGCCTGGCAGCTGACCTACGTGCCGATCGAAGGCTTCGACTGGCAACCAGGCAACGAGTACTTGCTGAAGATCACCGAGGTGCACGCGAAGGAGGCCCCCGGGGATGCGTCACGCGTGACATGGCATGTGGACAAGGTGGTCGAGCAGCATCCGGTGAACTGAAGATGGCGGGTCCACCAAGCGGTTCCTCCACCGAGACGAAACGGGCTTTCTCACGAAGAAACGGCTCTCACAAAAAAAGCCGGGATCGCTCCCGGCCTTTTCCCACCCCGGGCGACAGGTGTCAATCGTCGTCGCGCAGCACGTGGCGGATCAGCAGGAAAGTGCCGATCGCCGCCGCGGCGATGCCGATGGTGAGGCCCGGGTTGCGGCGCACCTGCTTGCGCAGCTTGCGGTATTGGTAGGTTGCTTCGTCGGCAACATCTTCGGCCAGGTAGCGGATGCGCTGACCACTGATGCTGTTGCGTTTTGCGAACTTGTTCGTGACTCGGCGGCTGCGCTCGAGCAAGTCGTTGCCGACGCCCGAGGCCTCGTCGGCGTAGTGGCGGACGCGACCCGATACACCGTTGACGGCGCTCTCGACCTGACGCGCGAATTCGCGGTTTCTGCTCATCGGATGGCTCCCTCTAGGGCGTTGCTGTCGGTAAAGACTTTGCGGTTAGGCTCGTGAGCGTGGTGTAAACAGGCGGGCCAGGGTTGAGGAGGGATTCAGCCTGGCCGTGCCGGGACAAGATCGTAGTCACCGCCGCGTTCCAGGGCCTTGCGGTAGGCGGGGCGGGCGTGGATGCGTTCGAGGAATCCGTGCAGGCCCGGGCGGGTGGCGTCGAGCGCCGCGCGGCTGGAAGCGGCCTCGAGAGGGAAGCTCATCTGGATGTCGGCCGCGCTGAACTCGTTGCCCGCGAACCAGCCGGTCCTGCCGATTTCGTCCTCCAGGTAGTCGAGGTGAAGTTTGATCTGCGGGTCGACGAAAGCCTTCTGCGCACCGCGCGCCAGCATGCGCGCGATGGGCTTGGCGAAGAAGGGCACGGGAGCCGATTCCATGCGGATGAACACGAGCTTGAGTAGCAGCGGGGGCATGGCGGACCCCTCCGCGTAGTGCAGGAAATAGCTGTAGCGAAGCGCTTCGGGCGTACCGGCGGCAGGCCTGAGTTGTCCGCCACCGTAGCGTCCGACCAGGTATTCGACGATCGCGCCGGACTCGGCCAGGGTGATGTCACCATCCACCAGCACGGGGGATTTGCCGAGGGGATGGATGGCGCGGAGTTCTTTCGGGGCCAGCATCGTCTTCGGGTCGCGCTGGTAGCGCACGAGTTCGTACGGCAGGCCGAGTTCCTCGAGCAGCCAGAGCACGCGCTGCGACCGCGAGTTGTTGAGATGGTGGATGACGATCATGGCTGCTTCGGGTAGGGAAGGGTGCGCAGGTTAGCAGCGGGGATGCGATGTGGCTCAATGGGGTGCTTCGCGATGGGCGACCGGAGGACCGGTCAACCCGCCGCGGTCAACGCTTCCTGCAATTTCTTTGTCTGCTCGGGAAACGCCTTGCCCTCCGCCGCGACGGTGTCGGCAACGCGCTTGCGTGCTTCGTCGTCGCGATGCAGGGCACGGAGTGCTTTCACCTGATACGTCGCGACCGCGAAGCGGTTGGCGCCATATGCCTTCTTCGATGCCGCGTCGAGGTACGGAAGGCCCTCGGCGGGCTTGCCGCCCTCGACGAGGCGGCGGCCGTAGCGGTAGTTGTAGACGTAGTCGTCCGGATAGGCCGCGATCAGCTGCTTCTCGAAGGTATCCAGTTCGTCTCCCGCCTTCGCCCGGACCAGGTACACGCGCAGGTTGTCGGCCAGGTTACGGTCGCTCTTGAGGTCACCATGCAGCTTTTCGCGGCTGAGGTCGATCGCCCTGCGCAGCACGGCCTGTTCGGCGGCGTGGTCGCCAAGCGCCGCATCCAGGTCCGCCGCCGTCAGAACCGCGCTGCGCTGGTCGGCACAGGCTGGGGTGGCGGTGAATACCTGTGTGGCAAGGAATTGCTCGTAGGGAGCCCGTTGTGGCGCGAGCGCCGATTGCCGGGAATCCGGATGCTGCGATTCGGTGGCACCGATGAGGTCATCCAGCACGTAAGGACGCTCGCAGCCGATGTTGCCGGCGAGGACCCTGGTGGCGGCCTCGGCGATGCCCTTGTCGTCCTTGCGGTCCTTCGCCTGCAGCAGGAGCAGGCGTTGCTTGGCCAACGCCACGCGCTTGTCTTTGTCCGACACGTTGCGCACCATCGCCGGCAAGGTGTCGAACCAGGCCATGCCCTCGTTACCCTGGTAGCGCTGCTGGTAGGTATCCAGCACGTCGGCCACCGCGGCCATCGACCCCTTGGCCGCGTCTGACTTCTGCTTGGACAGGCGCGCATCGCCGGAAAGGAGGGCCGCGACCTCGGGATAGAACTTGTCACGGGGCCGTTCGGCGAGGATGCGTCCGAGTTCCTCGCCATCGGGCCCGATCGCCACGTAGGTCGGCAGGAAGTGGACGTTGAGCTTCTTCATCCATGCCTGGTCGGCGGGCTTGTCGGCGTCGGCTTCGTAGAACACGACCTTGCTTTCGAGGTCGTCCCATTCCTTGCCGTTGAGGACATGGCTGGCCATGTAGTAGCAGGAGTAGCACCACACGGCCTGGAAATCGATCAACACCGGCTTGTGCTCGCGTTTGCCCTGGGCAAGCGCGGCATCGAGACTGGCGGGTGTCTCATGCGCGGCGAAGGCCGGCGCGGCGAACATGACGAGGACGGCGACGAGCAAGCGCTTCATGGTGGATCCTCACCCTTTGGAGGTATAGACGTCCACCTAATAGCACGTTTCCGGCGCCATGTCAGATCGTTCCGCTGGCACCCTCGACCGGCTCCGGGTCCGATACCAGTCCCTGCCGGCGGCGCAGGCAAGGGAACCACCATATCCATAAGCCCACGACCACGAGCGTGCCGATGCCGCCGACCAAGGTCGCGTTCACCGCGCCCACGGCGGCCGCCAGCAGCCCGGACTCGAACTCGCCGAGCTGGTTGGAAGTGTTCACGAAGATGGCGTTGACCGCACTCACCCGTCCGCGCATGTCGTCCGGCGTCTCCAGTTGCACCAGCGCGCCACGGATCACCATGCTGACCATGTCGAAGGCCCCCAGGGCGAATAGCGCGACCACGGACAGCCAGAGGGTGGTGGAGAGCGCGAAGACGAGCGTGGCGACGCCGAAGCCCGCGACCGACCCGAACATGATCGGCCCGACCCGGCGTTCCAGGGAATGCCGGGCCAGCCATACCGACATCAACAACGCGCCGACCGCCGGCGCGGCGCGCAGGATGCCCAGGCCCCATGGGCCGGTGTGCAGGATGTCCTTGGCGAAGATCGGCAGCAGGGCCGTCGCACCACCGAGCAGCACGGCGAACAGGTCGAGCGAGATCACACCGAACACCGCCGGCCGGCGGCGGATGAAGTGCACCCCGGCGAACAGGGTCTTGAGGGTGGCGGGCTCGCGCCGCGGTGGCAGGTGGTCGTAGGCCAGGCGCGACATCAACGCCAGCGCCACGAGGTAGAGCAACGCGGAGACGCCGTAGACGGTGGCGGCGCCAGCCACGTAGAGCAAGCCACCGAGCGCAGGTCCGGCGATCATCGCTGCCTGCCCCGCCGAGGCATTGGCGGCCATCGCGCGGGGAAGCACGTGGGCGGGAACGAGCGCGGGCAGCATCGACTGAAGCGCGGGGAATTCGAAAGCCTTGGCGACGCTGACGACGAAGACCAGCGCAAGGATGCCCGTTTCGGTCAGGTGGCCGGCCAGGCTGAACCCGGCCAGCAAGGCGATGGCGATCCATTCGACCGCCTGGCATACCGTGACGATGCGGCGCCGATCGAACTGGTCGGCGATATGGCCCGCCGGAAGCGCCAGCAGCACCGACGGCACGAACTGCGCAAGGCCGATCAAGCCGAGATCGAACGCACGGTGGGTCAGCTCGTAGATCTGCCATCCGACGGCGACGGACATCATCTGGAAACCGAAGCTGGAGGCGTTCTTGGCGAACCAGAATTGCAGGAAGGCGCGATGGCGGAGGAGCGAGACCGCTTCCGTGGTTGGCGAAGGCATGGAGGATCCTTGGGGCGTCTCCCGCATTTTACGCCGCGCCTTGCCAGTGGCGGCATCGAGCGGCGAAGCTAGGGGCTTTCCAGCAGGAATCGCAAGATGATGCGCCGTATCGCCGTCCTCCTCGCCATGGCCGCCCTCGCCTCGGCGTGTTCCTCATCGCAGGACCAGCAGGCCGCCGGGCCGGTATCCAGCGCGAACGACCAGGCCGCGGAGGCCGGGAAGAAGCTGGAGACCTACCAGCAACTGCTGAAGCTGCACAACGATGGCCCGGCGGTACAACTGGGCCATGAAATCGTCGACAAGTACCCCGACACGCCCGCGGCGACCGAAGTGAAGAAGAGCCTCGACGAACTCGAGGCCAACTACAAGGCAGCCAGCGAGAAAGCCCGCCTCGCCGCGCTGTGGCTTTACCAGACCTCGCCCATGCAGGGTGGTACGCAGAGCACGGCCACTATCCAGTCCTCGCGGCCGACAGGCGAGCAGACGGTGCGCCTGATCCTTCGCCGGCATACCGACTGGGGGCAGAGTGTCTTCCTGTACGCCACGACCGGGAAGGGCTTCGTCTGCAAGGGCGATTGCTCGCTGAAGGCGACGTTCGACGGCAAGGCGAAGACGATCAAGGCGTTCCGGCCACCGACGGGTGAACCCGCGTTGCTGTTCCGTAACGACGCGCCGTTCCTCAAGGACCTGGCCCGGACCAAGCGGCTGACCATCGACGTGGTGACGATCAGCCGCGGCGAAACCACGCTTGTCTTCGAGACCGGCGGCTTCGATCCGGACAAATGGACACCGCTGCCGAAGAAGAAATAACCTCAGTGCAGGAACAGCTTCTCGGTGATCCGCGTCAGCGGCCACTCGAGCATCGAGTTCAGCCTCGGGGGCAGGTCCAGGGGGCGTAGCAGCATCTTCACCGTCATCTCGGCGGGAATGTGCCGCTTGAGCAGGCCTTCGGCGCGCGAGGTGACGCGGCGGAATTCCGCGTCGTCCTGGGCCTTGTCCGGATAGCGCACGTTGAAGACGTGGCGCAGCGCGATGTCGCTGTCCTCGTTCTTGATCTCGCGCAGTCGCTTGAGCAATGTACGAAACGTGCTCAGGCGGCCGATGCCGTCGCGCTCGCGATAGATGCGGAAGTGCTGGTAGAAGTGCTTGTAGTGGCGCACTTCGTCGCTCTTGATGTAGTTGGTCAGCTCGCGCAACACCGGTTCGTCGGTGACCTCGTTGAGCGCGCGGTACAAGCTTGCCGTACCCGTCTCCACGACGCAGCGCGCGGCCAGTTCCAGCCCACGGTTCGGCTCCAGTTCCTCCGACGTGCAGACCGAGCCGTAATGGGCGAAGAACGCCTTGAATCCCGCGTCCCAGTCGAAATCGGGCCATACGTGGCGCACATAGGCGGCCAGCGCGCGGCCATGCTGCATCTCCTCGTGCTCCCAATGGTCGCGCAGCCACCCTTGCAGTTCCTCGTCACCCGCGAAGTGGTCGACGAGGTTGTGCGTGTACAGGTCCGAGCCGCTTTCGACGAAGGACGAGCTGCACAGGAGCAGGAAAAGATCTTCGTTGTGCCTGACCTTCTCCACGTCGATGCGCGAGAGGTCCAGTTTTTCGAGCGTCCATGGCAAGGTGGCGGCGTAGCTCACTGCGGAATGTTCCTCGGTCACAGGTCTTGGTGCCCAGGGGCACAATGACGGGATTGTGACAAAGGCGGCGCGTCAACGCACCACGGTCACTGGCACATGCGCCTTGGCCAGGACATCGGTGGAGGTCGACCCGACCAGCCAGCGGGCGAGCGCGCCTCTTTCGGTATGGCCGATGACGATGTGGTCCACGCCGTGCCCGGCCACGAAGGAGAGCAGGGCATCGCCGGGGCTGCCGTGTACCAGCTCGACCTCCACGGGCACGCCGGCCGGTCGCCCGAGGGCAGCGATCTCCTCGCTCAGGCCGGCCAGGCGCTCTTCGCCGGCACCGGTCATCATCAAGGCCGAGGTGTCGGCCCCGTTGTCGAGCTGGATCACGGAGACCACGTGAACCTTCGCCCTGGCGCAGGCCGCCAGTTCCAGGGCGAAAAGGTAGGCGCGGCGGGCGGTTTCCGAACCGTCGTAGCCGACCAGGATGTTCTTGGGCATGGGTAATCCTCCATCGGACGGATACGGCTCGATATTAGGACCATGGCGACGTCCGGGGGAGCCAGTTCACGCACCGTCCATCTAGCCGGGCCATTCCTGAACGGCCGGTCGGGCGCTCCGTGTTTCTTCACATTCGTGAGTGGAGAATCCGCTTCGCAGTTCCCTGCCACCTATCAACGGAGAAACGAACATGATCAAGCGCATCACGGGTATGGCCGCCCTGGTTCTGGCGGCGGCAGGTGCTTTCACGGTTCAGCCGGCCCAGGCTGCCGAGGGCGGTACCAAGTGCCACATGACCTTCAGCACGAGCGGCTGGGCCGCGATCTATAAGCGTGCCGATGGCCAAGGCCATGTGCGCTGCGATAACGGTCAGTCGGCGACCGTGATGATCCACATCCGTGGTGGCGGTATCACGGCTGGCAAGTTCAGCATCGAGAACGGCAAGGGCGAGTTCACCAACGTCAAGAACATCAACGAGATCTTCGGCGACTACGCGACGGCCGGTGCCAACGCGGGCGCGGTGAAGAGCGCCGAAAGCCTGGCGATGACCAAGGGCGAGGTGTCCCTTGCCGTCACCGGTACCGGCCGGGGTTTCAACCTCGGCGTGGACGTCAGCAGGTTCGAGATCGCGCGGAAATAATCGCCGGCACCTCGTGGTCTTGAGGGCGCCCCACGGGGGCGCCCTTTTTTCTTGCGTTCCGGCATGGCCGGCGCAACCTTGGGACCCTCGCGAGTACACTCACTGCGATCCCCACCCACCGAGGTTCCTCCATGCGCCGCCTCCTCAGCCTCATCGCCATGTGCATCGTCTCCGCCGCCGCCTGGGCTTCCAGCCCCGTGGTGGGCGAGAAGGCACCCGACTTCCGCCTTCAGGACCAGAAGGGCGAATGGCACACGCTGCAAACCGAGCAGGGCAAGTGGCTCGTCCTGTATTTCTATCCCAAGGACTTCACCGCTGGCTGCACCACCGAGGTCTGCACCTTCCGTGACGACATCGCCAAGCTGCACAAGGCCGGCGCGGTGGTGCTGGGCGTGAGCCTGGACGACGTCAAGTCGCATGCGGAGTTCGCCGAGAAGTACCACGTGCCGTTCCCGCTGCTATCCGACCCGGACGGCGCCGTCGCCACGAAGTACGCCGTGCTTACCAGCCATGGCGATACCAAGTACGCCTTGCGCGAGACCTTCCTGATCGACCCGGCCGGCAAGATCGTCAAGGTCTACAAGGATGTCGACCCCGAGAAGAACTCGGGCCAGGTCCTGGCCGATCTCGCCGCGTTGAAGAAAGCGGGCGCCTGATCGTGTTCCACGCCGCCAAGGGTGCCAGGCACGCCCGTCCATTCGCGCCGTGGCGCATCGTGGTCTGGCTGGTGATGCTGCTCGCCGCCGCCGGCTTCGTGATCAATACCTATGCCTCGATCCTCTTCGCCCATGCGGTGGGCGCGGTGAGCGCCGAGGCGATCGCCGCGGGCGCGGGCGATCCGCGCATCGGCCTGCTATGGTCGCTCGCCTATGCGCTGGCGGCTTTCGTCGTGATGGCGTTGAGCCTCGGAACGCTGCGTTGGCGTGACTGGGGCCGGCGCGCGATGCGGGTCGTCGCCCTGCTGTTGCTGGTCTGGGCGGCCTACACCGCGTGGGTTTCGTTCGACCAGTGGAGCCAGCTCGGCACGGTCCTTTCCCAGGCCGGCCTGCCGGCGGATCTGCTGGCGGCGGGACAGAAGCACAGGACGATCCTGCTGATCGGCCTGGTGCTCAAGATCGTGTCGGTTCCCGTGCTGGCCTGGCTGTCGTGGATCCTTGGCAGCGTGCCGGTACGCCAGCAGTTCGCCCAGCCGGCGTTCTGATCGGTTCAGCCGGCATTCGTTCGCCGCCGGCTATCGAAGCCTTTTCCGGGAACCCGCCATGACATCACGCTTGCTCGTCTTCGCCATCGCCACCTGCCTTGCAGGTGGGGTGGCGGCCCAGGACCTGGGCACCACCTGCAAGGTGGCCAGCACCTATGACCTGACGGTGCGGCCGGACAGCCTCGTGTTCGAGCGCGCCGATGCGGCCCCGCGTAGCGTGCGCATGCAAGATGGCAGCCTGACGACCGATGGGCGGGCGGTATCCCTTCGACCGGATGAGCAGGATCGCGTCGCCCTGTTCGAACGTAATGTCCGGGCCTTGGTCCCGAAAGCCAAGGCGATCGCGAACGACGGTGTCGACCTCGCCGCGCGTGCGGTGCGGGACGAAGCCGCCACGGCCGCCCCGGGCGCGGTGGGCAGTGGCGAACTCGACCGGGTGTTGAATGCCCGGGTGGCGGACATCAAGCGGCGCATCGCCGCCAGCCAGAGCACGCGCGACTGGCAGGAGGACGCGATGCGCGCCTATGCGCAGGAGATCGTGTCCGATGTGGCGCCCATCCTTACCCAGGACGTCGGCGGCGAGGCCATGGCATTGGCGATGGACGGTGACTTGCAGGGAGCGGCGGCTCTGCGGGACCGTGTGGCGTCCGTATCCACGGGTGGCCAGGCCCGCGTGATGGCACGGCTCGAGGCGGCGCTCAAGCCACGCATCCAGGCGCTGTGTCCGTCGATCCGCCAACTGGGCGATCTGCAATCGGGTCTGCACGATGCAACCGGCAGGCCCTTGCTTTTGCTCGAACCAGGCGCCTGACCGCCGGCTGACCGGCGCCCGGCGCGTTTAAGGCCGGCTAAGTCCGACGGGACTAACGTGCTGCCCCATGGAACGCAACTCGACCCGTGTGGTAAACGGCCTGATCCGGCGAGTGATTGCAGACCGCGACCTCTATCGGCAGGCCGCACGTGGCGTTCGTGAGCCGGGGCTCAAGACCATCCTGGAGGAATCCGCCGCTTCCCTGACCGCCATCGCCACGGACCTGCAGGACGAAGTGTCCTCCGCAGGCGTGCGCCCGGCGACGGCAGGTGGGCCCATGAGCGGTGTGCGGCGGACGATGATGGAAGCTTCGGTGAAGCTGTCGCATGACCCCGATGTCACGTATATCCGAACGCTGGAGCAGATGGAGCGTCGTCTCCTGGATGCTTTCCTTCGCCTCGAGGCGAGTTCCGGAGACCGCGCGATGGTCGGCAGGCATATCGCGCGCCTGCGCCTGCTGCACCTCGACATGACCAACCTCGGCAGCGCCGCGGGGCGCTGACGCATCCAACGCCTACGCGGCGAGACGTATCTCGCGCAGGGTGCGGTGCAAGTGGATGTCGGCGGAAACGCGGACGGGGAATGCCGACATCAGCGTTTCGCGATCGGCGAAGAAGTTGGCGAAGGCGATCGCGTCCGCGGGATCGGAGCGCACGGCGATTTGCACACCCTCACGGAAGATGCCCCAGGTCTCACCTATGTCCGCGATGTGATACTCGATGGCGTGCTCGTTCATGCTTCGTCCTCCGACAGACGCCTGAAGGCGTACTGTGATCAGGATGACGAGGTCATCAGCGCGAGGCTATCGGACTAGTCTGAAAATTCGCACTAATTCTTGAGCATATCCTCAGTGCATTGGCACGCATCCAGTGTGGCCCGCAATCGGGAGGCATAGTCCTCTATCGCGGACGCAAGTTCGGGTAAACGATGCATGGCGGCAGCGCCGTGGATGCCGCGAAGCTCGTTTTCCAGGTCTTCCGCTAACGCGGCTTCAGCCGATGGGCCGAAAACGCGCATGCCGCCGAGGATGCGATGTACCCAATCCGCCGCGGCGGATGGGTCGCCGAGGGCGGCGAATCCCGCCATGTCTTCACGTACGGTCATCTCGAACCGGGCCACCATGAGCGGCAGCAAGGCGAGATCGCCATAGGTTTCCCGCCATGCATCCAGGTCGCATGGCGAGTGAGCGGAGTCATTCCCCTTGCCGGGCGAGAGCACCATGTCCAACTCGCCCAATCGCAGGGGCTTCGTTGCGAACCCGTCCATTCCCGAGGCGCGACAGCGGGCTTCCTCGCCGGGAAGCGCGTTCGCGGTGAGCGCCACGATGCGGAGAGACGACCCTTGCCTGCGTAGTGCGCGGGTAAGCGCATAGCCGTCCATCACCGGCATGTGCAGGTCGGTCAACAAGACATCGAACCGGCGCGAGGATGCGCGGGCGAGCGCCTCGGCGCCGTCCTCGACCAGCTCATAACGATGGCCGAGACGGGCCAGTTGTGCCGCGACCAGTTGCCGGTTGGTCGCGTTGTCCTCGGCCACGAGTACGTCGAGGGTCGTCTCTTTTGCTGGCGGCATGGCGACGGCCATCGCGCCGGCGGTCTCGTCACTGGCGTCATACCGTGATCGTTCCATGTCGAGCACGATCGACAGCCGCGTACCCTCGCCAGCCTCGCTCGACATGATGAGATCGCCGCCCATCAGTTCCACGAGACGCCGACTGATGGCCAGGCCGAGGCCGCTTCCGCCGAAGCGCCGTGTCGTCGATGGCTCCGCTTGCCTGAAGGGCGCGAACAATCGCACGATATCCTCCTGAGCGATGCCGATGCCCGTGTCGACCACGTCGATGCGAACCCTCTGCTTCATCTCCATGTCTTCCACGACATCGACGGTGATATCGATGCCACCCTGGACGGTGAACTTGATGGCGTTGCTGACGAGGTTGAGCAACACCTGGCGCAATCTCGCGGCGTCACCCATGACACCTTGCGCCAGGCGCGTATCGACGTGGATGTCCACCGAAAGGCCTTTTTTCCTCGTTTGCCGTGCATGCAGCGCCACGATGTCGTCGAGCAGCTGGCGAAGATCGAAGGCGGCATGCTCCGTCTCGACCGCGCCGGCTTCGATCCGCGAGAAATCGAGCACGTCGTCGAGTATTCGAAGAAGCGCTTCGGCCGACGACTCGGCGGTGCCGAGCAGGTGACGCTGGTTCTCTTGCAGTGATGTCTCGCCGAGCATTTCGAGCATGCCGATAAGCCCGTGCATCGGCGTGCGGATCTCGTGGCTCATGGTGGCGAGGAACCGGCTCTTCGCCGCGGTGGCCTCTTCAGCCACGTGCTTGGCATCGGCCAGCTGGGCGGCTTGTTCATGCCGGTCGGAGATGTCGATCCAGTAGCCGGTGAATTCCACCGCATCCGCCACCGGCCGTGGCAACGCATGCGATGCGATCCAGCGTTCGGGCGCGACGTCGCGAATGCGTATTTCCGCGTGGATCGGTGTGAGGGTATTCGCCGCCCTTGCGACCTCCGCCAGCAACGGTGCCTGGTCGCGTGGGTCGATCCGCGCGAACGCGCGGCGCTCGTCGTGAAGGAACGCATCCGCGGGAACACCGAAGATGGGTTCCGGGTTCCCGCCCACATGGATGAACTCGATGCGCCCGCCAGCGAAATAGCGGAAGCGGTAAAACACAGCAGGGATATGTCGGGTGATGTCGGCAAGCCGGTCCTCGCTCGACCGCCGCCGCCGTGTTTCGCGACGCAGGCGCATATACGCGTGGGATACGGCGAGAAGGAGGGCGAGCACCGCGGCGCCCGGCGGTCCCGCCTTGCGTGCGATTTCCTGCCAGGACCCTCCCCAGGTGTAGTGGGATCGTAACCAGGTATTGCGGATGGCCTGGGTACGATGCTCGGAGATCCGGGCGAGCGCCCTGTCGAGCAGCGGTATCAAGGGGGCGTAGCGTCGATCGACGGCGATCGCGAGTTCCGCGCGCTCGTCCGTGGGTGCCGCAAGTTTCAATCGCGCGGGATGGTCGCGGCGCATGAAGTATTCCGCGGTCGCAATGTCTCCCACATAGGCATCGGCCTGCCCCGATGCCACGGCACGCAGGCCTTCGGCCGCGTTGCGTACTTCGATGGGTTCGACCAAGGGCAGGTGATGTACCGCGTTGGCGACCGCGCCCTGGGCCAGGTTAGCCGCGACACGGTGCCCGCCCAGGTCGGCGGGCCCCGCGATGGTCGCCATGTCGTCACGTGTCACGATCATCACGGGAAACTCGATGTAGGGCTCGGTGAAATCGAAGTTCCTGCCCAACTCGTCGTTTCGAGGCGAGGCCGCGGGAAGGATATCGATGTCGCCGGCGGTGGCGCTGCGCACCGTTTCCCCCCAGTCCTGCGTGCGCACGGGTACATGGGCGACGCCAAGAGCGGCCAGGGCGTCGTCGAGGTAATCCATGGCAAGGCCGACGGGTGCCCCTCCCCGGTCCACCAGGGACAGTGGCGCCGACGTCGGATCGATGCCGACTCGCAGCACGGGCAGGTGCGCGAGCCAATCGCGCTCGGCGTCCGTCAGCGCGATTTCGTCGTGTTTTGCGAGTCCATCCACGCCCACGGCGATCTGTCGGCCGGTGGCTCGATCGGAAGCTCTGTCCGCGGCAGGAGCGATGTCGGCAAGCGCGGCTTGGAGGCGTCGGCCTCCATCAGCGCACCGTTGGGTTCGATCGTGAACCTGCGCGACCGCGGAAAGCGGTAAACAGGATGACATGCCGCGTGGCGGGCGCGGCGCCGGCTCCGCGTCGACCCTGTCGGCGAAGGCATCGCATGAGCAAACCGCGAACGGAATGATGACCAGGATTCTCAATAGCTGCATGGCGTTCCTTCGACCACGAGCGGATGTTTACTGTAATCTCCGCGATGGTACGACGAGTAACACATCTCATGGAGCGCGGCAGCAGTTATCCGCCGGCGAGGGAAAAAATGGTTCTGCGCACGATCATTGCCGACGATCATCCGGTGGTCCTGATGGGCACCCGCGCGGCGCTCGAAGCGGCGGGTGATATCGTCGTGGTCGGCGAAGCAGCCAATGGCGATCAACTCGTCGATCTGCTGGCCTCTCGTCCGTGCGATGTCATCGTTACCGATTTCTCCATGCCTGGAGGGCGTCACGGTGACGGGCTTTCGCTGATCGACCTGGTCCGGCGGCGTTATCCGCGGCTGCCGATCGTCGTGCTCACCATGGTGAACAACGCGGCGGTGCTGCAGACAATGCGGGTTCGTGGCGCGTTGGGTCTGTGCGACAAGCGTGCGCCACTCAAGGAAGTGGCGGTGGCGGTGCGCCATGCGGCGGCGGGGCGGCCCTATCTCAGCGAGACCATCCGACGCCAGTTCGACCAGGCCGGCGTACACAGCGCGACCGACATGACGCGGCTTTCGGCCCGGGAGATCGAGGTCGTGCGCCTGTATGTGAGCGGCATGTCCATTACCCAGATCGCCGAGCGTCTCAGTCGCAGCGTCAAGACGGTAAGCCGGCAAAAGCGCGACGCCATGCGCAAACTGGGCATCGATCATGACAGCCGGCTTTCCGAATATGCACGTGAAAGGGGTCTCTCTTCCTGACCCTGCTGGAAGTCAGGGTATGACCATTCGCCCATGTGGTGTCGCGCGAATCGGCTTAAACCTTGGACGTCCCGGGCGCATCCCACCCGGAGCCAACCGTTCCCCGGGGAGAAGAACCATGCGCCATTCACTGATTGCCGGCACCGTTGCCGTCGCGCTCGTCCTCGCCGCCCCGATGGGGCAGGCGAAAGGCCTCAATTTCGGCACCGATACCTGCAAGCACGACTATTCCACGGCCTACGATGTCGATGTCACCGCCAATGGCCTGTCCTTTCATCGCAAGGATGGCGTCCCGGCCCGGGTCTTCCTGCACGATGGCTCGCTACGGGTGGATGGCAAGGACATCGCGGTCTCCCGGAGCGACGCCGAGGCGTTGCGCCGTTACGAGGATGGCGTTCGCCGGCTCATGCCGCAGATCGCTTCCATCGCCCGCGATGGCGTGGATATCGGGTTCTCCGCGATGACATCGGTCACGCTGACGTTCGCCGAGGGTGACCAGCGCTCCCGGATGCTCGAGAAATTGAAGCGCAAGCAGGCCGAGGCATTGCGCGAGATCGACGAAGGCATCGGCTCCGGGCATTGGTCTTCGGATCGCATGACCGAGACGGTCGCCGGTTCGGTATCGGACTCGGTGGGTGAGCTGGTCGGCTCGGTCACGTCCAGCGCGGTGACCGCCGCCCTCTCGGGTGACTCAAGCAAGGTGGCGGCGCTCCAGGCGCGTGCCGAGTCGCTGGACAAGGCCATGGACCGGGAGATGGACAAGCGTTCGAAAGGCCTGGAGGCCCGCGCCAACGCCATCTGCCCGCAACTCAACGACCTCGCCGATCTCCAGCGTGGGTGGAACGTGCGCACGGCCGATGGCAAGCCACTCGAACTGATGACGATCAAGCCGAAGGACAGCCACGATCAAGACGAAAGCGAACCGAAGAAGGTCGCTTCATCCTGAACGATCCTCAGGCCGAGTGCCGGTCGAGCCAGTCCAGCACGTTGCGGACGGTGTCGCCGTGGAAAGTGCGGTACATCTCTTCCGTGACGTAGCCGATGTGTGGCGTCGCCAGCACATGGGGCAGGGTACGGAAGGGGTGTGCCGGCGGTAGCGGTTCCTCGTCGAAGACGTCGAGCGCCGCACCCGCCAGGCGGCCTTGGCTCAACGCATCGACCAGGGCGGCTTCGTCGACGATCGGGCCTCGCGAGCTGTTGATCAACCGGGCGCCGGGTTTCATCGTGGCGAGATCGTCCGCACCGATGATCCCCCGGGTACGTTCGCTCAGGCGGGTATGGATGGTGAGGAAGTCGGACCGGGCCAGGAGCTCCTGCTTCGTGACACGACGTACACCCAGCGCGTCGGCGGTTTCTTCGGCGAGGTTCTGGCTCCAGGCGATCACCTGCATGCCGAAGGCCTGGCCGATCCGCGCCACCTTCGAACCGATGCGTCCGAGGCCCAGGATGCCGAGGGTCTTTCCGCGCAATTCCACGCCCAGTCCCACCTGCCATGCCCCCGCGCGTACCGAGGCGGCCTCGTCCGCGATGCCGCGGGCCAGGCCGAGGATGGCGGCCCAGGTGAATTCGATGGTTGGCGTGGACGAGTAGTTCGTATGAACCACATCCACGCCACGCGCGGCGGCGGCCGCCTCGTCGATCGATGCGTTGCCGCGACCCGTGGACGCGATGAGGCGAAGGCGCGGCAGGGCGGCGATGAGATTCGCGGTCATCGGCGTGCGTTCGCGCATGACACAGATGACATCGTAGGGCGCCAGGCGCCGAACGAGGGCATCGTGGTCCGCCTCGTGATCGTGGAAGACGGTGATCTCGGCGCGACCTTCGAGGGGCGACCAGTCCGCACAACGCAAGGCGGCTTCCTGGTAGTCGTCGAGCACCGCGATACGGATCGTTGCATCGTTCATGGTTGTTTCCCGTGTCACGCTGGCTGGATAAGGTCCCAGCCATTGCCGTAGATGTCCTCGAAGACCGCGACCGTCCCGTAAGGTTCGTGCCTGGGTTCTTCGCGAAAACGTACGCCGTGCGCAAGCATGCGCGCATGGTCGCCGGCGAAATCGTCCGTCTGCAGGAACAGGAATACGCGGCCGCCACCTTGTTTGCCGATATGCGCCTTTTGCTCGTCATTTACCGCACGGGCCAGCAGCAAGTGCGTCCCGCGCGATCCGCGAGGCGCCACGGTGACCCAGCGCTTGCCGTCGCCCTGCGGCGAATCCTCGATCAGGTCGAAGCCGAGCGCGTCGACGAAGAAGGCGATCGCTTCGTCGTAGTCGCGGACGAGGAAAGTGACGGCACCCAGCGAGGGCATGGCGTTCTCCGGGAAAGGGGCGCCTAGGATGGCCTGCGCGGGAGATGCGGACAAGCGAGGCGCGTCCTGATCGCGGCCCACGCCCGGACGCTCCGGTCCCGAAGGTTCGAGCTCCGGGCTGTCCGTGCCGGCGGGTTCGTCGGATAATGGCCCGCTGGCTACCCAAACGCGGTATGCCGCAGCCATCCGATCCTTTAATGGGTGCTAAATCAATAGGATAAGCACGTGCTCCTGATGATCGACAACTACGACAGCTTCACCTTCAACCTCGTCCAGTACCTCGGCGAGTTGGGGCAGGAAGTGAAAGTCGTACGGAACGATGCCCTCACCATCGCGGACATCCGCGCACTGGCGCCATCGCGGATCATGATCTCGCCAGGGCCGGGTACGCCGGACGATTCGGGCGTGTCCATGGACATCCTGCGCGAGATGGCGGGCGAAGTGCCCATCTTCGGCGTCTGCCTCGGGCATCAGGCCATCGGCCAGGTATTCGGCGGCAAGGTGATTCGTGCACGGGAGATCATGCACGGCAAGACCTCGCCCGTCCGGCATCGCGGGCAGGGCGTGTTCGCCGGCCTGCCGAATCCGTTCGAGGCCACGCGATATCACTCCCTGGTGGTCGAGAAGGGGTCCGTGCCGGATTGCCTCGAAGTGACCGCCTGGACCGAGCGCGAGGACGGCTCGATCGACGAGATCATGGGCCTGCGCCATCGCACGCTCGATATCGAGGGCGTGCAGTTCCATCCGGAGTCGATCCTCACCCAGCATGGCCACGACCTGCTGCGCAACTTCCTCGGCATGCCGCTGCCGCTCGCCGCGTAAGAAGGATCAAAGCGCCATGCCGATGACTCCCTCCGAGGCGCTGCAGCGCACGATCGAGCACCGCGAGATCTTCCACGACGAGATGATCGAGCTGATGCACCAGATCATGCGTGGCGACGTCAGCCCGCTGATGACGGCAGCCATCCTCACCGGTCTGCGCGTGAAGAAGGAGACGGTCGGCGAGATCACCGGCGCCGCGCGGGTGATGCGCGATCTTTCGGCGAAGGTCGAGGCCGGTCCCCATCCCCATTTCCTCGATATCGTCGGCACCGGCGGTGACGGTGCATCGACGTTCAACATCTCCACGGCATCCATGTTCGTCGCCGCGGCCGCCGGGGCGCGAGTCGCCAAGCACGGTGGCCGCAGCGTCTCGTCCAAATCGGGCAGCGCCGACGTGCTCGAGGCCCTGGGCGCGCGCATCGACCTGCTTCCGGCACAGGTCGCGGTCTGCATGGAACAGACCGATATCGGTTTCATGTTCGCGCCCAACCATCATCCGGCGATGAAGGTGGTATCGCCCGTCCGTCGTGAAATGGGTGTCCGGACGATCTTCAACATCCTCGGGCCGCTGACCAACCCGGCGGGTGCCCCGAATATCCTCATGGGCGTGTTCCATCCCGACCTCGTCGGCATCCAGATCCGGGTGCTCCAGGCGTTGGGGGCCAGGCATGCCATGGTGGTATGGGGTCGCGACGGGATGGACGAGATTTCGCTGGGTGCCGCGACGATGGTGGGCGAGTTGCGCGATGGCGCCGTGCATGAGTACGAGATCGAGCCGGAAGATTTCGGCCTGTCGATGGCATCGAGCCGTAATCTCCGCGTGGAAGACTCGACGGAATCCATGGGGATGCTGCTGGATGCCATTTCGGGCACCCCTGGCGTCCCCCACGACATCGTCTGCCTGAACGCGGGTGCCGCGTTGTATACCGCCGATGTCACGCCTTCCATACAGTCCGGTATCGACCTTGCCCGCGCGACCATCGCAAGTGGCGCGGCTCGTGTAAAAATGGACGCGTTCGTGGCCGCGACACAACGGCTCGGCGCCTGATATCGTCGGGGCTCCCCGAAAGCCCCGGCCTTTCCCAAGGAAGTCCCTCGATGCCCGACATTCTCCATCGCATTCTCGACCGCAAGGTGCAAGAGATCGCCGAGCGCAGCCGTAAGCGCTCACTCGACGACCTTGCGGCACGCATCGCCGACCTCGAGGATACGCGTGGCTTCGTGGCCGCCATCGATGCGCGCCTGCACGATGGCAAGCCGGCGGTCATCGCCGAGATAAAGAAGGCCAGCCCGAGCAAGGGATTGATCCGTGCCGACTTCGATCCGGCGGCGATCGCGCGCAGCTACGAACGTGGAGGCGCCACCTGTCTTTCCGTGCTCACCGATGCCGATTTCTTCCAGGGCCACGAAGATTACGTCGGCCAGGCCCGCAAGGCCTGTTCGCTCCCCATCCTGCGCAAGGATTTCATCATCGACGAGTACCAGGTGTACGAGGCCCGCGTGATCGGTGCCGACTGCATCCTGTTGATCGTTTCCGCCTTCGCCGACAAGGGCGGTGAAGATGTGATCTACGACGAGAACCGGTTGACCGAGCTTTCCTTGCTCGCCGCCGAGCTCGATCTCGACGTACTCGTCGAGGTGCACAACGAGGAAGAACTCGAGGTGGCATTGAGCCTTCCCGCGCCCCTGATCGGTGTGAACAACCGCAACCTGCGCACCTTCGAGACCTCACTGGGCACGTCGCTGAAGCTCAACGACCGTGTCGGGCCGGATACGGCGATCGTCGCCGAATCGGGCATCCACACGACCGAAGATGTACGCAGACTGCGCGAGGCGGGCATTCATACCTTCCTCGTGGGCGAGGCCTTCATGCGCGCCGCCGATCCGGGCGCCGAATTGCAGAAGCTCTTCGGTACCCCGCCGCAACAACCGCACCGACACTGACGCGATGGACCAGGGGATAGCGACGGCGGTGGCCGACGACACCGCCGCCGATGCACGGCGTGTCGTGTTGTTCGATTTCGATGGCGTGATCGTCCGCCACCAGACACTGGAAATGTTCTTTCGCGAACGCCTTTCAGGCGCGGGGCGCTGGCGGTTGCTGCTGGCGCTTCCCATCGTGCCCCTGGTGCCCTTGCTGATAGGCAGCGTGCGAGGCAATCGTTTCCTCGGCCGCGTATTCCTGCGGGTGACCACGTTCGGCCGTCGCGAGGCCTCGTACCGGCGGATGATCGACGCCTATGCCCGAACCTACGCGCGGCGCCCCGGCGTGTTCTTTCGCGATGCGGTGGCGACCTTGCGCAGGCATGTCGATGCTGGCGACCGTGTGATCGTCGTCAGCGGCAACGACCGGCAGATGGTCGAGGCGATCCTTGACGAGGTGAACCTCGGCGGCCACGAACTGGTGGCCTCGCAGACGCGCGGTGGCCTGTTCGGCATGCGCTTCATCCGGCATAACGTGGATGGCGCCAAGGTGCGCGCACTTGAGCGGGAGGGCATTCCGCGCCCCTGGAGCATCGCCTACGGCGACTCGTTGTCGGACTTGCCCCTGCTCAAGGCAGCCGACTCGGCGAAACTGGTCAATCCCACGCCGAAGACCGCGAAGAAGGCCGGGCGCGCCTTGGGTGACAAACTGGAAATCCTGTACTGGTTCTAGCGCAGGACATAGTTACCCAGCTGGTAGAGGCTGATCCCGACGATGAGGCAACCCACGGCGATCATGACGTAGCGTGGTGGCAGGTGCCTCACCAGCCAGGCGGCCAGTGGCGCCGCGATCACCCCGCCCGTGAGCAGGCCCAGGACGATCGGCCAGTGCTGTATGCCCATGTGCGCGATCAGCGTAGTGGAAATCGCCACGGTGACGACGAACTCCGCCGCGTTCACGGTGCCGATGGTGTGCCGCACGGCACCGCCGCGCGCAAGCAGGGTGGAGGTGGTGATCGGTCCCCAACCCCCGCCGCCGATGGCGTCGAGCAAGCCGGCGACGAAACCCAGGATTCCCTTGTGGCGCACCCGGTGGTGGGAGACCACCTTGCCGGCCGCGCGCACCAGCACCACCACGCCCAGGATCAACAGGTACGCGTAGACAAAGGGCTTGATGGCGTCGCCAGGTACGCTGGCGAGGAACCACGCGCCGATCACCCCGCCGATCACGCCGGGAATGGCCAGCCGGCGGAACGACTTCCAGTCGACGTTGCCGAACAGCGCATGCGCACCGCCGGACACGCCGGTCGTGAAAATTTCAGCCGTATGGACGGTCGCGCTGGCCACGGCAGGCGGCAGGCCCAGCGCGAGCAGCACGGCGTTGGAAACGACACCGTAGGCCATGCCGAGCGCACCATCGACCAGTTGGGCGAGCAGGCCCACGCCGACGAAAATCAGGAATTGGGTCCAGTCCATGTACCGTCCACAGGATAGGTCGGAGTCCACCATATACGAGGTGGGTGCGATCCCGGCATGAAGAAAGGAGGGAACGCTTGCGTGCGGCATCGCGACGCCGCTAGCCTCGTTTTCCCAAACCTCCCCATTGGATCGGCGATGTACCTCTCTTCCCTGCGTGAGCTGGCGCTCGGCAGTCGTCTCAAGGCCTTGAGCGACCAGTTCTACCAGGCCGTGGACGAGGTCTACAAGGCGTGCGGCGCGGGTATCGAGTCGCGCTGGTTCCCGGTGCTGCGCTATTTGCGCGACGTCGGCCCCACGACGGTCACCGACATGGCGCTGGCGATTGGCCAGACCCATTCCGCCGTGAGCCAGCTCGCCGACCGCCTGGTCGACGCCGGCATGGTCGTGCGCCAGCGCGATCCGCAGGATGGCCGCCGCAGCGTGCTGGCCCTGACTGGCGCGGGCGAACGCGCGCTGGGTGCGCTGGGGCCGGTATGGCTGGCCATCCGGCGTGGCATGACCGAATCGCTGGGGCCGCGCGGCCTCGCGCTGCTCGAGGCGATCGACGGCTGCGAACAGGCTCTTATCGAACGTCCGCTGGTCGCGGCCATCCTTGAGCAGCGGGCCCGGTTGTCGCGCGCGGCCGTGGAAATCGTGCCCTTCGAACCGGGCCTGCGCGAGCACTTCCGTCGGCTCAACCAGCAATGGCTGGAGCGCTATTTCCGCGTGGAGGAGGTCGACAGCGCGTTGTTCGCCGATCCCGAAGGGCGGGTCGTCGACGCGGGAGGGGCGATTTTCTTCGCACTCTACGCGGGCGAGGTCGTGGGTACCTGCGCGCTCATTCGCGAAAGCGAAGGCGTCTATGAATTGTCCAAGATGGGCGTGGACGAGAACTACAGGGGCCTTGGCGCCGGTCGCAAGCTGCTCGATGAGGCGATCATCGAATACCACCGCCGCGGCGGCCGGGAGTTGTTCCTGGAGTCGAACAGTCGCCTGGACCGGGCGCTGGGCATGTACGAGCGGGCCGGCTTCGTCCGTCAGGCATCCGTCCGGCCCGGCTCGCATTACGAGCGGGCGGACGTCTACATGATCTATCGGGGCCCGTGAACGGGCCCCGGCGTCTTAGCGGGTGCCGCGGACCACGATGGTCTTGCCCGCGACGTCGATCATCCGCTCTTCCTCGAGTTGCTTGAGCACGCGGCCCACCATTTCACGGGAGCAACCGACGATGCGACTGACTTCCTGGCGGGAGATGCGTATCTGCGTCCCGTCGGGGTGGGTCATGGCGTCCGGTTCCTGGCAGAGATCGAGCAAGGTGCGGGACACCCGGTTCGTCACATCCATGAACGCCATCCGGCTTACCTGGCGAGAGGTGCGTAGCAGGCGATGGGTCAACTGCGAACCGATGGCGAACAGCAGTTTCGGGCATTCGGCGGCGAGCGGGCCTTCCAGGAGCTGGAAGAGCCGTTCATAACTGATCTCGGCCATTTCCACGGCCGTTCGCGTACGGACCAGCGACTCGCGCTGGGCCTGTTCCACGAAAAGCCCCATTTCACCGATGAACTGGCCGCGATTGATATAGGCCAGGATCAATTCCCGGCCTTCTTCGTCCTCGGTGCAGACGGCAAGCGAGCCGTCGACGACATAGTAGAGCGTGTTGGCCGGGTCTCCCGGCCGGATGATCGCCGTCTTCCCCGGATAGCGACGACGGTGGCAAGCATCCAGAAAGCGGCCCATGGAGGCCGGGTCGGGCGCGAAGCTCGAGGGAGCCTGCGACCGTTCGAACGCCTGTTGCAACAGATATTTGAGTTGAGCCACAGCAGATTCCGTTGAGCCTCAATGGCATGGCGTTCCCCTTCAGCGGTCAGCCGACGGATTTCCGTCAGGCGTCGCCGACTCGCCATGTCCCCCGGGGATTATTGCAGACATCCGGGCGCCAAAATCCACCATTTGGGGGGAGGGACGCGCCGCGTGTTCAAATCTTCGCCATCTTGCCCCATAATTTCACCCCCTCGGCGTCCAGACCCCTTGTCTCACGTCGTACACAAGCGCCGGGCAGACTACTCGTCTCGTTCGTCGTCTTTCATCGTTGCGGGGACCCTTGCTGCTAACCCGTGTCTGCTGCTGGCCGTTCCCCCGGCCTCGGAGAGTCGCTGTGGTCAAACCGCTTCCCCGCCTTCGCCTGCAAGGTTTCAACAACCTGACCAAGGCGCTGAGTTTCAACATCTACGATATCTGCTATGCCGTTTCCGAACAGCAGCGGCAGAACTATATCGAGTACATCGACGAGCAGTACGACGCCGATCGCCTGACCCAGATCCTGACGGACGTGGCTGAGATCATCGGCGCGAACATCCTGAACATCGCCCGCCAGGATTACGATCCCCAGGGCGCGTCGGTCACCATCCTCATTTCCGAGGAGCCGGTGGTCGAGAAGCTCGGCCGCGACACGATCTCGGGCGCCGTCGTGGCGCACATGGACAAGAGCCACATTACCGTCCATACGTACCCGGAAACCCATCCGCACAACGGTATCGCCACCTTCCGCGCCGATATCGACGTGGCCACCTGCGGCGTCATCTCGCCGCTGAAGGCCCTGAACTACCTGATCGACAGCTTCGAGTCGGACATCGTGATCGCCGATTACCGCGTGCGTGGCTTCACGCGCGACGTGAAGGGCAAGAAGCACTTCATGGATCACAAGATCAACTCGGTGCAGGACTACCTGGCCAAGCACATCCGCCAGAAATACGAGATGTTCGACGTGAACGTGTACCAGGAGAACATCTTCCACACGAAGATGCACATCAAGGACTTCGACCTCGACACCTACCTCTTCGAGGCCCAGGCCGACGACCTCTCGTTCAAGGAGCGCCAGCGCATCGAATCGCTGCTCCGCCGGGAGATCGAGGAACTCTTCCACGGCCGCAACCTGATGTGACGAAAAGACCCCGCGAAAGCGGGGTTTTTTCTTGGTGCGGGTGGAAGGACCGCTGTGGTGGGAAAGCTGCCGTGGAGGGAGGGCTGCTTTGGTGGGAGCCGACCTTGTCGGCGATCCCGCGGCAGCGGGCCAGGCTACGGCAGGCACCCATCGCCGACAGGAACGCGGCGCATCGCACACTTCCACTTGCAAGGAGGCGGTTTCGACGCCCGCTGCCGAGGCGCCGCTCAGATGCGATAGGCGACGGTCTTCATCACCGTGGACGCGGCGTGCATCAGGCGCGGCAGGGGCCACGGCAGGTCGATACCTCCGCGGGCCTGCGCGGCGTCGGCGTGGCGTATCTCATCGGCCTGCATCTGGCGGAGGATCGCGCGGGAGCGCTCGTCCTGCGGGGGCAGGCGCTCCAGGTGCTCGGCAAGGTGGGCCTCCACCTGGCGCTCGGTTTCGACGACGAAGCCCAGGCTGATCGGATCGCCGACGGCCGCCGCGGCCACGCCGATGGCGTAGCTGCCGGCGTACCACAGCGGGTTGAGCAGGCTGGGGCGGCTGTCGAGCTGCTTGAGGCGCTCGGCGCACCAGGCCAGGTGGTCGGTTTCCTCCTGTGCGGCATGCATCAGGTGCCCCCGTGTCTCTTCGGTCCGCGCGAGCGCCGCCTGGCCGACATAAAGGGCCTGGGCACAGACTTCACCCACATGGTTGATCCGCATCAGCCCGGCGGCATGGCGCCGCTCGGCGTCGTCCATGGGCGCATCCGGCACCGCGTCGCCCGGCGAGCGCCGGACGGGCTCCGGTGAGCCCGCGACGGCCTCCATGGCGCGTTCGAGGCCGGAAAGCAGGCGGTCGAGACGGTTCAGCGAGCGAACGGACATGGGGACTCCTGACGTACGGGGATGACACACGTTACAATGCCCGCCGCCCGATACCAGGTGAAGGCGCTGCGGCCGCTTGTCGCGGTCGCCTTCCCATCGACCGGGCAGGCTTGTGAAGCGGCCCGGTCATCATGTTATGATTGTCGGCCCAAAGCTCACGTGCAACGTGGGCTTGCGCGATGAGGGAAAAGTCCGCTATTCTCTCGCGCCTTTGCTTTCACCGATTCCGTGTTCCGTCTGTCCAGGCGGCAAACCAGGTATTTGAAATGAAAACGTTCACCGCCAAGCCGGAAAGCGTCAAGCGCGATTGGTTCGTGGTTGATGCCACGAACAAGACCCTGGGTCGCCTGTCGACCGAGGTAGCGCGTCGCCTCCGCGGCAAGCACAAGCCCGAGTTCACCCCGCACGTCGATACCGGCGACTACATCGTCGTGATCAACGCCGAGAAGGTGGCCGTGACCGGTGCCAAGCTGGACGACAAGATGTACCACCGCTTCACCGGCTACGTCGGCAACCTGAAGACCACGAGTCTCAAGGATCTGCTGGCCACGCATCCGGAGCGCGTGATCGAGATCGCCGTCAAGGGCATGCTGCCGAAGAACCCGCTGGGTCGCGCCATGTACCGCAAGCTCAAGGTGTACGGCGGCGCCGAGCACCCGCACACCGCACAGCAGCCGCAGGCGCTGGAAATCTAAGGAATCGACATGGCTATCCAGCAGAATTACGGTACCGGCCGCCGCAAGACCTCCGCCGCCCGCGTGTTCCTCCGCAAGGGCACCGGTGGCATCGTCGTCAACGGCAAGCCGCTCGAGCAGTTCTTCGGTCGTGAGACCTCGCGCATGATCGTGCGCCAGCCGCTCGAACTGACCGACAACGTCGAGAAGTTCGATATCATGGTGACGGTCGCCGGTGGCGGCATCACGGGTCAGGCCGGCGCCATCCGCCTCGGCATCGCCCGCGCCCTCGTCGAATACGACGAAGCGCTGAAGTCGCCGCTGCGCAAGGCTGGTTTCATGACTCGCGACGCCCGCGAAGTCGAGCGTAAGAAGGTCGGCCTCCATAAGGCCCGCCGCGCCACGCAGTTCTCGAAGCGCTAATACACGCGCTTCAAAGTTCGACGCACCAAGGTCAGAGCGCGTCGAATCCCGGTTTATTGGGAGATCGTCTAACGGTAGGACAACGGACTCTGACTCCGTTTATCTAGGTTCGAATCCTAGTCTCCCAGCCAAACTGAAAAGGGCCTTGAGAAATCAAGGCCCTTTTCTTTTGGTTTTTCGCGTCGCCTACGCGGTACGCCCTCGGCGTTGCGCGGTGGGACAGGTTCTCGCAAGCACCCATCGCCGACGGGGTCGGCTCCCACCGAATCAGCATTTACCCGATGTCGGCCGCGTGAGCCGCTGGTTACCTTGCCAGCACATCACCCGACAACGAGGTACGCCCCATGCTTCCCGATCTTCCGCGTCCCAAGCAGGCCACGATCTACGCCCTCGTCGGCGATCTGTGGGAAAACAACGGCAGCATCCAGTACGTGGCGCATGCGATCACCGCCGGCGGCAACGCGACACGGTTGCGCGATGTGATCGAAGGCTCGGGCAAGGGCCCGGCGAACCATCCGGATCAGCTCTACTGGGACCCGAAGCGGATTGCCAAGGTGGCGGGTGTCCAGCGCATCGAGATCGATTGCACGCTCATGCCGTGCGATGGCGAGTTCGATGGTTGTCTGTTTCGCGTGCCGGCCCTGGTCGCTGCCTGCGGCTACGCCAACGTTCCCCTTCGCATCTTCTCGCACCGTGACGAAGGCGCGGGTGGCGGCGGCAGCACGAAGCGGTATTTCCTTTGCAACACCGGGCAGAAGAACGCCGACTTGAAAGCTGCTTTCGCGCAACACGGTGGCTGGGGCTGGACGCCGTGGAATGGCACGTACGCGTGATGCGTTGAAGCACTAAAGCAAGATCCCCTGCCGAAACAGGGGATCTAAGGATCGTCAGGGCGTGGGATCGTTCGTGACCTGGGGGTCCAGGCCGATGTTCTGCTGCTTGTCCCGGTCCTTGACCACGACCAGTACGACGGTGAGCTGCTTCACCGTATTGGCGTGCAGCACGCGAATCGCGTTGCCGTTCTCGATGACTTCGACGCCGCTGAACTGGCTGCGCGCGTCGGTCGTGAAGAGGTCGGCCATCTGGAAACGGTCATGGTGCTTGCCCGACAGGCGGTAGACGATCTCGGTATTGCCTTCGGTCACGTGCACACGATCCGGGTCGAACATGTAGTTGTACTTGCGATCGCTGGTCTGGCCCTGGCCGGGTGGGGCGTCGGTGATGGTGAGCGATACGTCGATGATGGTGTTGGGACTGGGCACGCGTTTCTCCTAGGGTGAATGGACGAACGACTCGAACGCCGGCGCGCGATACTCCGCATGGCGCAGACGTTCCAGATAGATTTCCGCTTCCCCACCGCGTCCCAGCAACAGGAGGGCGCGGACGTACGGATCGAGTAACCGGGGATCGCTGCTGTGTGCCGCCTGCGCTTGCAGTTCGTCGATTGCCCGGCGCCAGTGCGCCGCCGCTTCCTCGCGAAATCCCAGGGCCATGGCGGCTTCGCCTTCGGCGATGCTCGCCGAAGCCGTCAACAAGCGAGTGGAGGAATTGGGTCTGGAGCCGGGCGCGGGCCGCAACAGGTTCGTTGCATCGACGGCGGCACGCAGTGCCTGCTTCGCGGCACCGCTGCGCAGGAGCACGATGCTCCGGTAAGTCCGGTTCAGTGCGAGCACGTTGCGCCAGTCGACGACCCCGCCGTCGATCGTGAGCAGGCTACGCAGTAGTCGCTCCCCCTCATCGAGCCAGTGCGCCGCTTGCGGAGCGTCGTCCATGGCGAGCGCGAGCCAGCCCTGTTGGGTCCGTGTCCACGCAAGATCGCGTTGCCAGCCGCGGTTGTCGGGAACGTCGCGAACGAGCGCGGCGAATGTCGTGGCGGAGGACGCGTAGCCATCCGCGGCATCGGTCACCTGACCAAGGTCGGCCTGGGCTCTCGCGACGTGAAGTTCCGCCAGCGCATGGCGATACAGCCAGCGATTCGTCGGTGGTCCGTTTTCGCGGGCCGCGAGGACGGCCCACCGTTCCATTTCCAGCATGCGAAGAGCCAGCCGCAGATCGCCCCGTTGCTGTTCGGCCATCGCCATCCAGCTCATCGTGTCCGCCAGTTCCAGCCACGTGGGCCGATCGGTGGGGCGCATGCCGAGAACGCGATGCTTGAACTGCGCGGACGTGCCGAAGTACGCCAGGGCTTCGTCCAGCCGGTCCGCGCGGAGCGCGGCGGAGCCGAGGCAATTGTTCGCATAGGACAGTTCAAGCCATGCGTCGGGATCGTCCGGCTCGAGGGCGGCGCGATGCGTCGCATCGTCGAGGTAGGCCAGCCACGCTTGCCGTGCATCGTCGGCGCGCCCGCGGCTGGATGCGATCTGCGCGCGCCAGAAATCGATCTTGCCTCGCTCGGCATATGCCGCGGGAGTATCAGGCGCGGTGGCAAAGAGATGGCGCAGGCTGGCGTTCGCGGCGAGAAAAGCCTGTCCGGCGGCATCGAGGTCACCACGGGCATAGCGGATCTCGCCGACTTGCCGTAACGCCCGCGCCTGGCGGAGCACCGCTTCGGGAACATCCGCCTGCCAATCGTGGCCAAGGACGACCATGGCCCTGCGCGTCACCTCGTCGAGCAGGTCGAGGCGCCCTAGTGCATCCAGCCGTTCGTACATGTCGCCGAGCATGAAGTCGAGTAGCCCTTCGGCATCCGCGCGTCGCGCCTCCGCATGGATTTCCGCTCGCCGTGCATCCACCGCCGCCAGCGAAGACAGGGCGGACAGGATGACGATGGCCGTGGACATGGCGGCAAAGGCCACCGTGCGAAGGCGCGCGTGCCGGAGCGACCGGCGCACGAATTCGCGCTGCCGCTCGGTGAGTGGTGGTTGCGCGCCGCGGTAAAGCAGCCGGGCATCCGCAAGAAGCTGCCCGCGTGGAAGCAGGTGTTCGCGTCGGCGGTCTTCGTCGAACCAGCGTCTGCTCATGGTGGCGATCCGCGAGCGTGAACGCAGCATGGCCCGGTGTTCGTCGATCCATGTCCCCACGCGTGGCCAGTGCCTCAGCAGCGCTTCATGGGCGACGGTAAAGCACGGTTCGTCATCCTCGAGCAGGCTCACCAGCAAGCGCGCGTCGACGAGCTCGTGCAGGAGGATGCGCTCGTCCTCATCGAGGTCCCGCCAACGCGCCACCCTTGCCGTGACCTCGTCGCCGTCGCTGGCGACGGCGACGAGCCTGTTCAGAATGCGTGGAAAAGCGGCGGTGGCAACCGGACCCAGTCCGTCCAGCACCTGTTCGGCCCGCAACCCGAGTGCGCCTTCCACGCCACCGAGCCGCCGGTACGCGGCGAAGGTCAATGTTCCGGTTGCATCGCGAGATTCGTAGAGCGCCTGTAGCGTGTATTGCAGCAGCGGCAGGCTTCCCACGCGCCGGCATGCCGTCTCGATCAACACGTCGTCCAGTTGCCGCTCGCTGGCACCATCGCGTTCGAAATGCAGGCCGGCGGCAAGCGCGGGCAGGCGGATCATCTGCGCCAACTCGCCCGGCCCGGGCGCGGCCAGATCGTACGAGGCGCCATCGCGCTTGAGCGCGAGGAGTTCCGGAAGCGCCATCAGCTGCGGATAGAAATCATTGCGGCAAAGTGCGAGGACCGCGACCTTTCCGCTACGGGCCAGCCGCCTCAGGGCGGATACGAGAGGCGTGGCGTCCGCCGTCGTCGACGCGCTGGTGACCAGTCCCTCCAGCGCGTCGACGACGAGCAGCAACACGTCACCCTCCGACGCGCCGCGGTCTTCGGATAGGCACAGCGCGATGCGCCGTATGACGAAGTCCATGTCGTCCTCGAGCGCGCGGGCGAGGGCCCGCCGCTCGGTATCCACGAAGAGTGGCCGGCCGCGAATTTCCCATCGGGTCATCGCCAGTGCCAGCGCCTCCACCGGGGTGAGACCGGGCGTCCGGCTCGCCATGGCCGACCAGGCGAGCGCACGAAGACCATCGTATCCGCCGTCGTTCAACAGGGCGGGGACGACGCCTGCATGGATCAACGACGACTTGCCGCAGCCGCTGGGACCGGCCACCAGTACGAACGCACAGCCGGCGCGGTGCTGGTGCACGATGGCCGCCAGCACGTCGGCGGTCGCGCGCGTGCGGCCGAAGAACACGTCGGCGTCCCCGCCACCGAAGGCGAGCAATCCCCGGTAGGGCGAACCGCCGTGCCAGCTTCGTGCCGCGATACCGGTGCTGCGCCCGTCGGCGAACGTCACGGCGGCGACGACCTGGTACCCGCGCTTGCGCACCGTGGCGATGTAGCGCGGCGCGCGCGCATCGTCGTGCAGGGCCTTGCGCAGCAGGGCGACGGTCTTGTGCACCGGGTTGTCGCCATAGAACGTGCCGCGCCAGCAGTCGGTGAGCAGTTGCTCGGCGCTGACCACCTTGCCGCCCGTTCCCGCGAGGTAGGTGAGCACGTCGATCAGTTTGGGTTCGAGCACCAGGCGCTCGTCGCGGCGTTCGATCGAGCGCTGCGCGGGCCGCACGGTCCAGTCGCCGAAGCTGAAAAAGACGGGATCTTGCGTGTGCTGCATGTCCCCATTCCCGCCGCCTGCGGATGCGGCGGCCACGGTAAGTCCCTGCTTCGACAGGGATGTACCAACCGTAAGGTTTCCGGAAGGACACGCGCATGCGCCAACCCCGAGCGTTCGCGCACCTTCCATCCGGATTCCCCCATGCATGGTCTTCCACTGTACGGTCGCCACGCCGGCCGCATTCTGTCATACGCCTCCCCACGCCACCACGGACCGTCGTTGTGACGCGCATCACGCTTGTGCTGGCCGACGAGCAGGTGCTCTTTCGCGAGGGCGTCGCGGCCTTGCTTGCCGCCGACGCGCGGTTCCACGTCATCGGAAGCGTTGGTGACGGGAGGGACTGCGTGCGCCTCGCCTTGCGCCATCCGCCGAACCTGCTGATCTTCGACTGCGCCATGCAAGGCCTGAGCGGCCTCGAGGCGGCGCGCCGGATCGCTCCCCGTTGTCCGGAAACGCGCATGCTCTGCCTGTCGGCGTATGAGGATTCACGCTGGGTGCGCGCCGCCTTCGATGCGGGTGCCCATGGCTATGTGTTGAAACGGAGCGGCTTCGAGGTCCTTCACGAGGCGATAGGGACGGTGTTGCGTTCGCGCTGCTTCGTAAGCTCCGACATCGCGCACCTGCTCGTTGGCAGGGGCCGTGGCGGGCCGGCGCTGGGCGAGCCGGCCGTGCTGAGTGCGCGCGAGCGGGAGATCACACAACTCTTCGCGGAAGGCTATGCCACGCGGGAGATCGCGGAGCGCCTGCACGTGAGTGTGAAGACGGTGGGGACACATCGCGAGCACATCATGGCGAAGCTCGGCCTTCACGGCATCGCGCAACTGACCCGCTACGCGATCCGCGAAGGGCTGACCACGCTCGATCCATGAGGGCCGCCGTCCATGCGGGCGACGGCCCGAAGGGTCATTTGCGCAAGGCGTGCGGCGTGTTCTCGCGCAACGCGACCAGGTTGGAGGCCTTGTAGAAGGCGCGATCGACGGCCGCATGGCCGAAGACCTCGTTTCGTGCATCCTGCAGCGTGCCCTGGCGTACGCCCTTCCATTTGCCCGGGCGCAGCCAGATCTTCACCTCGTCGGCGTCCAGGCCAAGCCCGGCGCGATCGGCCAGGGTGTCGACGAATTGGCGCAACGCCAGCGTCACGGCTTCCGCCGGCGCCTGGCCGGCGCCGCGCCATGCCTCGAGTGCGTGCCGGGCCGCCCGGCCGATGTCCTCCAGGTGTTCCTGTGACGGCGCCTCGACGAAGACATCGGACTTGCTGGCGGGAAGGCGTGCGCAATCCTTGAGCAGATCGGTCGCGATCTCGATGAAGAATGGATCGGGCACCACGATCTCGTCGCGGCCATGGACCAGGAAACCGTAGAGGTGCCGTGCGAAGGTCCTGCGTCCGGGCTCGTCGAACACCTTGTCCGAGACGAATCGCCACTCGGCCACGGCAGGCATGCCGCGATCGCCCTCGCCATCCAGCGGCAGGCCGAGCAGGCCCCAGCGCAGGAGGTCGACATAGTCCTTGCGCGTGAGCCGCTTCTCGCGCAGATCGCGCTGGAAAGCCTCGACCACGGCGGGCTCGATCAGCAACGGGTCGGCATTCACACGGGTGACGAAACCACGGGCCAGGACGGGTTCCATGCCGCGTTCGCCTGGCTCCACGAGGCCTCGGTGGAGCACGATGTCGCGTAGCGCACGCAGCACCCAGTAATCTTCCATGTTGCAGCCGGTGACGCCAGTCGCGGCGAAAGCCTTCTTCTGGTCCTCGCCGATGAACCACGACGAGGTGCCGCTCACCTCCGGCTTGATCTTGTCCCTCGCGTACCGTGCCACCAGTTCGGCGATGGCGCTGTCGAGCGCGACGCCGCGCGTCAGCCCTGCCTCCTCCTTGCGGCGGTAACGCTCGTCGACGTCGGCCCTGTCGATGACCAGGTGGGCGTGGTGATCGACGAACCACTGGGCAAGCGTGTCATCCGCGGGCATGGGGGGCAGATCCCGTCCCGCTTCTGGAGCGAAGTGGTACACGCCGCCCTGAGAGCACAACGCGATGGAGGGGGACGCTTCCCCATCGGCATACTCGAGTCCGACGTAGAGGCTGGCGCAGATAGGAGAGATCGAACCCGGCTTGCCGCTGGCGGACGCACCGCCCTGTGCGCCGAAGCAGCTCACGCGCAGCGGCCATTCATGCGTATCGCCGGCACGATGGGCCAGTTCGCTCGAAAGAGCGGAGATCATCTTCAGGAGGAAGATGATGTAGGGGGCCATGAGGCTCGGCTGCAAGCCCATCTCGGGCGCGCGGAACACGACGATGGGCGGCTCTTCCGACGACGCTTCGTCCAGGTCGAACCGTACCACCGAGAGCTGCGGCCCGGCGCCATCCAGGGGTACTTTCAGCTTCGCCTTGCTGCGTAGCGACTGCAGTTCATGCACGTCGATCATCCGGATGACGCGGCGGTTCGCCTCACGCAGCCGTGCCTCTCCTTCCTCGTCGCTGGCCAGGAACACCGAGATGACTCGGGCGAGGATGCTCTCGATGCGCGCGTCCGGTTCGGCGTGGGGGGGCGTGTCTTCCGCACCCGTGTGCGCATGTGCAATGCGCCTTATGGGTGCCGCGTAACGTTCCAGCGGCCATTCCAGCAGCGGGCCTCGTGGATCCACGAGGCCGCGTTCGATCAGCACGATGGGACGTCGCTTGCCCGCCTCCTTGCGCAATTCGACTTCCAGCAATCCATTCAGGACGGTGTTCACTTCCTCGTCCATGAAGCCCATGTAGACGTCGATCAGTTTATCGCTCATGGCATGTCTCGTTGGCACCGGCTCGTGCCGGCACGACAGCCTGCCGCCGTCACCGGCGATGACGGCATCGGGTGGATGCTGATTTTTCGCAGACGCGGAATCAGCCTTTTTGAAGGCCTTGAATCAGCGTTTCCCCGATGTCCGGCGTGTCGCGCCAAACCGATAGTGGTCCCCGCCGACGCCATGCCGCGTCGAACCGGAGAACACGCCGATGGCCGATTTCAATAGCTTCCTGCCGACCCTGCTCAAGCACGAGGGCGGTTACGTCAATGATCCGGCCGATCCCGGCGGTGCCACGAACAAGGGCATCACGATCGCCACCTTCAACCAGTGCGCGCAGCGCCTCCTCGGCATCGCGCCCTCGCTGGACGCACTGCGCGCCTTGACCGACCAGCAAGCCGGCGTGATCTACAAGGCGCTCTATTGGGATGCGATCCGCGGCGACAGGATCGCCCTGCAACCGCTGGCCGAGATCGTGTTCGACTTCCAGGTGAATGCCGGCGCGCAGTCCGCGAAGCTCCTGCAGCGCGTGCTCAACGATCTCGGCGCCCATCCGCCGCTGATCGTGGATGGTGCGATCGGGGCAGGCACGCTCGCCGCGCTCGACGCAGCCGACGCCTATGCGGTCTATGCACGCTTCAAGCAGGGCAGGGCGGATTACTACCGGGCACTCGTGCAGAAACGCCCCGCGCTCGGCAAGTTCCTCAAGGGCTGGCTGAACCGCGTCGCTTCCTTTCCCGACCTGACACCGCCGACGGCGGGGAGTGTGTGACGCATGGCCACGCAGACATCCCTCAACGACCTCATCGAAGCACTCGCCGGCGCGGTCATCGACGCCCAGGACCGTATCGAGCAACACCAGATGTCGCACCTGAGCGACTACTTCGATGAAGACAACCGGCCCAAGAGCGTCGTCATCCGCATGCCATCGCTGCAGCCAGGCGCGGGCGAGGGCGACGAGGACCTGTATCGCGCACCGATCCTTCCCCTGGTGTCCACCAACGTGTTGCGCATCAAGGACGTGGAGATCCGCTTCGACGCGGACCTGGGCAGCCTGATCGAAGACGCGGCGCCTTCGGCCGACGCGCCCGAAGCGCCCGCAGAAACACGTGGTTGGCGAGTGAGGCCGAGGCCGCCCAAACCCTACGTGCGCGTGGATACGGCCGTGGGCGCGAGCGATCGCAAGACCGGTGCCGTCCACGTCGTACTGCGCGTGGAGGGAAGCGAGCCCACCGACGGCGCGGCACGACTGATGAATCATCTCGCACAGACCCAGGGGGTCTTCCAGACGTTCAAGCCCGGCGACTGAAGAGGTCGTCCGTCACGAACCGTGGCGCGCATCCGGCGCGCCGCGTCATGCCAACTCGTAAAGGAGTAACGCCATGGCTGACGAACTCGTCAACATGTCCAGCCAGTTCAAGGGCCTGCCGATGGGGGACCTCATCGGGGCCCCGCTGAGCGCGGCTTGCGAAGCACAGGTCAAGCTTGCCCAGGCCACCGCCGATTTCATCAAGGTGATCGGCTTCCTGCCGCCCGCCGCCGCGAACGATCCCACCGGCGTCGGCGCCACGCGCACGGCATCGTTCAAGTTCAAGCGGCCGGTCGACAACCCGACGGGTACCGGTATCTCCGAGGAGGAAGTGGAACTCGAAGTGCCGTTGCTGGCGATCGTGAAGGTGCCCAACCTCAGCATCACCAACGTCGACATCACCTTCGACATGGAAGTGAAGTCGTCCTTCAGCCAGAAGGAGTCCGAGGACAAGAAGGCCGAGTTCGCGGCCGACATGTCGATCGGCTGGGGCATCTTCTCGGCCAAGGTCCACGTGGCCGGCTCCGTCGCCACGCACAAGGAGAACACGCGCACGTCGGACAACTCGGCGAAGTACCACGTCGCCGTCCATGCCGAGGACAAGGGAATGCCCGAAGGCCTGGCCCGCGTGATGGACATCCTTCAGACCGCTTGCGCCCCGCGCAAGATCGGTCCGCCGGTGGCCGTCACCGACGGCGGTACCACGGCGAAGTAAGCGCGTTGCTTGCAGCACGTCACCCTTCGCGGCGCCCTGGCCGGCGCCGCGATTCCACGGAGTCCACCCATGTTCGATCTCACCGATGTGAAGTTCATCAAGCGCGTGGTCGTCGGTAGCGACAATCCGAACCAGATGCGCTCGGAGGCGCAGGTCGAGGAAGCGCGCACGTTGTTGAATCGCTGCCTCACCGAATCGCCACGCGGCAGCATCGTCGGCATCGAGAAGAGCTTCACCATCCTGCAGATCGGCGAGCACCAGGTGGTTCTGCAATGGCTTTGCTATCACGTCGGCTTTCCACGCAAGCCCGGCTGGCTACAGGAACCCTAGGAGACGCCCATGGCCAGTTGCGGATTCGATACCTTGCTTTACGGCTTGCGCGAGGCAGTATGCGCCGCCGACGAGTCGCTCGGGGCGCGCCGCCAGGCTTTGCGCCGTGACGATGAAAAGCACGCGCTGCACGCGTGGGTTCCCGTTTCGCCGGCGGCGGATGCCGAGCTGGAACCGGTGGTCATTCCGCTGCGGATGTTCCGCGACAACCGCAGGCCGCATATCTCGGTGATGTCGATCGAGTTCGAGGGCCGGTTCCTGCTTCGGAGAGAGCGCGGGGTATCGAAGCCACGGCTTGTCATCGAGATAGGCAAGCCCCGGTTCCGTTGGTTCTCGCGGGGCGGCATGCACCATGTTCGTATTTCCTACCGCTCGGCCGATGCATGGCAGCCATGCGTCGAGGTCGACGGAAAGGTCGTCGATCTTCCGCCGCCGGCCATGGCGGGGAACGGATCGTGAAACGCCTGACCCGCTTGTACGTGCCCGCGCAGTGGGAGGCGGCCCTGGTGGCCGTCGTGGTGCCCTGCACCGGACGCAGGCGTGACATGGCCGTCATGGCCGCTGTTGTCTTCGCTGTCGTATCGGCGGCCGTCGCCGCCGCCTTTTTCTTCCATCCATGATTGGAGGTATCGCATGAATCGTTCAAGTCGGTTTGCCCTTCTGGCCACCATGCTGCTTGTCTCGTTCTCGGCAACGGTGGCGTCGGCGCAACAATCCGTACCCATCACTGGCACATGGCGCGGCGTGCTCACATCGAGCACGAAGAGCGTGGTGGCCGTGGATGCGCAGTTCGACGCGGCTGGTGTCAGCCTGCACTTCGACGAGCCCTACAACTGCCGTATCGCCGCCAGCCTCCTCGTCACGGAGGGATCCGCGACGCGCTACCGCTTCAAGCCGTCGACGAATGGGGGCGACTTCTGCACCCGCCTGTACCCGGGCGACCTCGTCGCGACGCCGGGAGCCAAACAGGTCTCCCTTTCCATTTCGACGAAGAACGCCACGACCTGGACCGGCGACCTGTCCGGTCCTTCCACCTCGCCCTAGGAGAACGCCATGGACCCCGTCTTGCTTACCCGTTTCTGGTTACTTCTCGCCGCCGTGGGTGGGGCGATTCTCCCGGTGGCGCTCAGCAATGAAGAGTCTCGCCGCCGCGCCCTGGTCCAGGTGGTTTGCGGCGCGCTGATGGCGATCTTCCTCGCCCCGGCGCTCGAGCGGCGGTTCATGCCCGATTCCCCGGCGGAGATACAGGCGGGCGTGTCGTTCCTGGTCGGCTGCTTCGGCCTCAAGCTCGCCGTGATCGCACAGCGGTTGATCGACAACCGCGGGGAGTCGCTGGCGAACCGTGTCATCGATCGCATCGCGGGAGGGGACGGCAAATGAATCTCGACCTGATGATCGTCAACCTCTGTTGCAGCCTGATCATGTCGCTGTGCGGATTCTGGTTGCTTACCGAGCGTTCGATGTCGCGTGCGGTGCGGATCGCCTGTGCGCTGGTCGCTTGCGGTGGCAGCGTCAATTCCCTGGGCATGATCGCGGCGCTAGGCCACTATGGCGGTTTCGCCTACGGCGACATCTGGCCGGGCGAGGCCATCGTCAACGTGGGTGCGGCGGCCCTGATGTTTCGCTGGACCTGGCTTTCACGCCGGCAACGAAAGAGTGTCGAGTCGAACTGACCCCGGTCCTGAACGAATGGCCGCTCCGGCTATTCAGGAACGCCCGAGGTATGCGCGAATTCGGCAGGTGCCCCATCGGCGCCCCGATCGATGGGGGAAAGTGGACTGATCGGCCATGGATTCGCCATGGTCGAGTCGCAGGATCTGCGCCATTCCAGGCGCAGACTTGTCTACCAGCCACGAGGACCACGACCATGCGTATCCATGCCCGTTCGTTGCTAGCTTCACTCATCACCCTCTCCGTCGCGCTCGGCACGGGCGCGGTCCAGGCACAAACCTCCCTCTCGGGGCTGGGCCAGGCCTGGCCGAATGCCACCGACGTCAGCACCAGCCCGAATTACCACGTGTACGTCTTCCAGCGTGGCAGCACTCACTACGTCCAGGTCAACGACGCCAACGGCACGGTGCGCGGTGCGTTCGCACGCACGGCGTATAGCCTGGTCGGTTTGCCGATCGGCGTGGATGCCACTCGCCTTGCCACGCCGGACGAGCCGCTGCCGGTGCCGGCGAGCACGACGGGTGAGACCGTCTACGACGACGGCACGGTGAAGTTGTTCGTGGCGCCCCAGGCCGACGGTACGACGCAGATGATGATGGTCGGAAGCGAGTGCAAGAATCCTGTCGAATGCACGACACGAGGTCCGTGACGTATGAGAGACACGTGCTTCGCTGAGGGCGGGTAATCGTTAGTTTACCCTCAGCGATGCCCGGGTCTTGCCATGGCTTCAAGGTGGGTTGCCGCCATGCGGCGGGCTACGCGTATGCCGAACAGCAGCGACGTCGAGATGACGAAGGCAAGGACTACCTGAGCCTGAATCATCGCCGGATTCTGCAATTGGAACGAGGTCGATGCCATGGCGATGCTGGCGAGCATTCCACCGATAGCCGCGCCGTGCCAGCCGTGTCGCCATGTCAGGACAACGACCGGGACGGACATGGCGATACGCGCACACTGCAAGGCTCCATCGGTGGCTTGCGAGGCCGCGATCATCAGCAGGGCAAGTGACGGGATCACGATTAACAGCGCATCGCGCGTCAATGAACTGCGCCATACCGCTCGCCAGGCGACGACGCCTCCTGGTTGCGCGGCCAGGCGTTCGCGCAAGGCGACGATGGTCGGCGTCAGTGTCAGAGCGCCAAGATAAGATCCCAGTGCCCAGGCAAGAAAGATGGGCAAAGTCGGCGACGGCGCGGGAGAGCCGTCATCCATGACTACTGTCGCAAGCACCAGTGAGTTGTCCGTCGCAGTGACCATGGCGCAAACCAACGTTGCGAGCATGATCATCCCCATGTTGATTTGCCCGTTGGGGCGCAACAACGTGGTACGGCTTCGTAGCCAAGCGACCGCTGGCATGCAGACGAGGATCGGTGGGATGGATGCGAGAATCGCCCAGAGCGTCCCGTATAGTGACGCATGAAGGATGGCCATCTCGGCAATAGGGAGCGCCTCTCCAACGGCGAGCGCGGGCCAATAGCGTTTTGGCGCCATGAGCAGGCACGCCAGACGCAATCCCGCGGTCAGCGTCCAATGCGAAAACGAAAAATACCGGGTCAGCTCATAACACGCCGCATAGGCTCCTGCGACGGCGACATATCGCCCCCAGGCAAACGGATCCCTGTTTGTTCCGCCCACGTTATGCCCCTCGCCTCACTTGTCCGGACCGGGTCTGGCCAATCGATGACGAGGCACTTCATCCACTGACCGCTGTTGCCGTGGCGCGGGAAACGGGCTGGCCCGGTTCGCGACGGCACGGCTAGTTTGAAGCTATAACGGCCTGTCCGCCATCGACTGGAGCCCGTTTCGGACGATTTGCCGATTAAGGGCCCCGATTGAGGGTTACCAGCGTAGCGCCCGCGGCCCTGCCAGGGTACCCAGGGCGGCAGGGATGAGCATGCCCAGGAGGTACCAGGTGGACCAGAACGGGGGCGCCATTTCCGGGCAATGCAGGCAATACGCGACCGTTCCCGTGGCCCCCGCCAACAGTCCGACGGCGGCCCCGGCCAGCCGGGGCCGTACCGGCGCCATGCCGCGCACGGCCCAGAGCATGGCGACGAAGGCCGGCATCGCCAGGACGGCGATCAGGATGGGGCACACCCGCCAGGTATGGCCAAGGATCAGGGGCAGGTGCGTGCCGGGAGCGGCATGGGCGAGCACCCAGGCCATCGCGACCCAACCCAGCGCGACCGGCGTGGCGAGCACCGCCCAGGCCCCTCCCACCCGGACGCCCGGTCGGGCGAGTCGTGACGTGACCCACAGTGCCGCCGCGGCGATGGCGCTCGCATAGACCAGCCTGAACCAGAATGTCGGCACCCGGGCCGCCTCGGCGATATCGGGGCGGACCCCCAGCAGGAGGATCATCAGGAGCAGTGCGCCACCCAGCCCGGCGACCCAGGCAAGCGCGAAACGCCGGGCGGGTCCCCGGCGGTCGACGGCGGGGGCCCGGCTGGCCAGCAAGGTGACGAGGTCGTCGGTTTTCATGACCGGCTCCGGATGCGCGCGGCCAATGCTTTCAGCCCACGGTGGACCCCCACCTTCACCGCCGACTCGGACATGCCGCAGCGCCGTGCCGCTTCGGACACCGAGAGGCCTTGCAGCTTCACCAGCACGATGGGCAGGCGGTGGCGGTCGGGCAGGGCCTCCAGCAGGACCCCGACATCGCGCCGCGCGTCGGCCGGCTCGACGTCCGAGGCGATGAACAGGCCGCCGTCGTCGTCGAAGGGCTCGTTCAAGGCCTCGCGTCGCGAATGGGCCCGAAAGAAGTCCATCAGCTTGTAACGGGCGATCGCGTGGACCCAGGCGGTCAATGGCTGCTCCGTGCGGTACGTGTGCCGCGCATTGTGCACGGCGAGCAAGGTCTCCTGGAGGATGTCCTCGACGTCCGCCCGGGCATGGGGAAGGCGGCGCCGCAGGTAGGCGCGCAGATGTCCGGACAGGCCGTCGAGGAACTGGCGATAGCGCGCCGCGTCTCCGGCCAGCCCGGCGATGAAGCATGCGCGCAATTCGGCCTCGGCCGCTGGCGTGCCGATCGCGTCTTGCCTTTCGGCGATGCTGGCGATCATCTCCCGGCGTTCCATCGACAGGGATTCAGCCGTGTTGGGTGGGGCATCGCAAGAGCCTCGACGGGAGGGGGCGCGGCGCCGGGAGGGTGCCGGGAAGGCTAGGGACCAGGACGGCGCGCGGGTGTGCATGTCACGTTATTCGCGGCCAGGCGCACTTCGGTTACAGCTGAAAAATGGCGGGAGAGGACATGGTGGGAGCCGACCCTGTCGGCGATCCCGCGGCAGCGGGCCAGATCGACGCAAGTATGCGTCGCCGACAGGGTCGGTTCCCACCAGAAAGAAAATCGCTGTAACCCTTCGGGGCTCGGACGCGAACTCCCCCTCGACCCGGACATCGTGTCCGCCATCGAAGGAGCATCGCATGAACCGTCACGCCGCCTCGCTTGCCCTCACCCTTGCCGCCCTCGTCGCCGGTGTCGCCCATGCCGACGGGAGCCAGGACACCCGGAAATCCGCCGTCGAGAAATGCTGGGGCGTGGCCAAGGCAGGACAGAACGACTGCGCCGCCGGCCCGGGCACGACCTGCGCGGGCACGGCGAAGGCCGATTACCAGAAAAACGCCTGGAAAAACGTCCCCGCTGGCACGTGCACGTCGATCAAGACGCCTCACGGCATGGGTTCGCTGACCAAGGTGGGCTGAGCCGCCATGCGTCCGCCGCTCGCCGCCGGCCTCGGTTTCAAGCCGCGCCACTTCGATGAGGCGCTGCGCTGCGTCTCCCCGGGGATGTGGTTCGAGGTCCATCCGGAGAACTACATGGGCGACGGCGGGCCGCGCCTGGCGATGCTGGACGCCCTGGCGGACCGTCACCCGCTGTCGTTGCACGGGGTGTCGCTTTCGCTCGCGGCGGTGGCGCCGCCCGATACCGGTCATCTGCGCCGGTTGCGGCGACTCGCGGATCGTGTCCGGCCCGTGCTCGTCTCCGAGCACCTGGCCTGGTCGGGATGGGGCGGACGCTACATGCCCGACCTGCTGCCTTTCCCACGCACCCGGGAGGCGCTGGCATGCATCGCCGCGAACATCCTGCGCACCCAGGACGCGCTGGGGTGCGGCATCTCGATCGAGAACCCGGCCCACTACCTCGTGCTCGATGGCCACGACTGGAACGAGACCGACTTCCTGGCAGAACTCGTCCACCGGACGGGCTGTGGGTTGCTGCTCGACGTCAACAACGTGCATGTCAGTGCGAACAACATCGGCATCGATGCCCTCGCCTACGTGCAAGCCTTCCCGCTGCACGCCGTCACCGAGATACATCTGGCCGGGCATGGCGTGGACGAGGACGCGCCGGGGACCCTGTTGATCGACTCGCACGATGCGCCAGTGGGCGAGCCCGTCTGGGAGCTCTACCGTCATGTGCTGTCGCGAGGCGGACCACGTCCGACCTTGATCGAGCGCGACGGCAACCTGCCATCGTTCGACGTACTCCTCCAGGAATGCGCGCGGGCGGGAACGCTGCTCGCAGCACCGGGGCAGGCGGCATGAGCCGCCTGGCGGATTTCCAGGCGGCGTTCGTGGAAGCGCTCCATGACGACGCGTCGACATTCCTCCCCGCTCACCAGCGTTCTTTCGCCGTTTATCGCCATACCGTGATGCGAGCCTGTCTCGATGCGCTGGAGGCGAATTTCCCTTCCGTGCTGTGCCTGGTCGGACGCGACTGGTTTCGTGCCGCCGCGGCGATCCACGCCACACGTTCGCCGCCACGCGATGTGCGGCTGGCTTGTTATGGAGAAGGCTTTCCCGGGTTTCTGGAATCATTCGAGCCCGCGGCGGAATGGCCTTACCTGGCGGACGTGGCTCGCCTGGACCGGCTCTGGAACGAAAGCCTCGATGCCGCCGACGCGGAGCCATGCGACGTCGACCATCTCGTGGGACTGGCGCCGTCCGTGCTGGGGGCCATGCGCCTGCGTGTCCACCCGGCGACGCGATGGCTGGCTTCGCCTTTTCCCGTGCTGTCGATCTGGCAGCCAAGCAGGGATGGTGTCGGGGTCGACGGCGCGCTGGCCTGGCGGTCCGAATGCGCAATCGCCGTGCGCGTGGCCGGCGAGGTCAGCGTGCTTCCCGCATCACCCGCCGAACTCACGCTGCTCGATGCGTGCCGGCGGGGCGCCACGCTGGGCGAGGCGGCCGCCGCCGTCGCCAGCGCGCATCCGGACGCGTCCATCGAATTCACTTTTTCCGGGCTGTTGCGGTCCGGCGCTTTCGCCCATTCCTGAGGACTTGCCATGGCTTCGACCACCATCACCGCCACCGCGCGCCGATCGCCGCGCACGCGCTGGAACGCACTCGCCGACCGCGTCGAACGATGGGTCGGGCACGACGTCCTCGCCGTCGTCGCGAGGCTTTCCATCGCCGCGGTCTTCTTTCAATCGGGCCGCACGAAGGTGGAAGGCTTGCTCACCATCACCGAGGGTACGTACGAGTTGTTCCGCAGCGAGTACAGGATCCCGCTGATCCCGCCCGAGATCGCGGCGCACCTGTCGGCGGGCATCGAGACCTTCGTGCCGATCCTGCTCGTGCTGGGCCTGGCCACCCGTCTTTCCGCGTTCGTCCTCCTGGGGATGACCACGGTGATCGAGGTATTCGTCTATCCCGACGCCTGGCCGACCCATTTATCCTGGGCGGCGATCCAGTTGTATCTCGTCGCCCGCGGCGGCGGTCGTCTTTCTGTCGACCGTGCCCTTGGCATCCGCTGAAAAAAAGCGTATCCAGCTGTAACCGGATGTACCGGTGCGGCGAATTCGTCCATGCCATCCCGGCATTCCTTTCCGTACGGAGAACGACCATGCATACCGCCACCCACAGCATCGCCGCTGCCGCCGCCATCTTCGCCGTATCGGCCGCCGCGATCTCGGCGCCGGCCCACGCCGCCGAACAGGCCGCCGGCAAGACGGTACATTGCTACGGCATCAACAGCTGCAAGGGCACGTCCGACTGCAAGTCGGGCAACCACGAGTGCAAGGGCCAGAACGATTGCAAGGGCCAGGGCTTCAAGGCCGTGTCCGTGCAGGAGTGCACGGCTCAGGGTGGCAGCACCACGCCGCCGGCGAAGTAAGGATCCTGGATCATCCCCGGCCGCTCCGGCGGCCGGGTATCTCGTTCGCGGAGCGTGTCATGTCCCACCCATCGCCGATCCCGTTCCATGGATTCGGACTCGGCTTGCGCATTCCGCACTACACCGATTTCCTCGAGGCGCCGCAGCCCATCGATTTTCTCGAGGTGATCTCGGAAAACTTCATGGTCGACGGCGGCAAGCCGCTCGACGTGCTCATGCGCGTTCGCGAGGGTTATCCTGTCGCCCTGCATGGCGTGTCGATGAACATCGGTTCGTCCGACGGCGTCGACAGCCATTATCTGCGCCGCCTGCGTCGACTGGCGGAGCGTGTCGATCCGCTATGGGTTTCGGACCATCTTTGCTGGACGGGTATCGACGGCCACAATTCGCACGACCTGCTTCCGTTGCCCTATACCGGCGAAGCGCTCGATCTCGTCGCCGATAACGTCCATGCCGCGCAAGATGCGTTGGGACGCGCCCTGGTACTCGAGAATCCATCGACCTATCTCGCCTTTCCCGAGACGGCCATGGGCGAGGCGGCCTTCCTCCGCGAACTCTGCGCCCGTACCGGTTGCTTCCTGCTTCTGGACGTGAACAACATCTACGTCAGCGCGACGAACCACGGCTTCGATCCGGACGACTGGCTCGAACGTCTTCCGCTGGATCGCGTGCGACAGGTCCACCTCGCTGGGCACAGCCGGGGGCGCGATATGCTCGTGGATACGCATGACGCACCCGTACCCGACCCCGTATGGGCTTTGTATGCGCGTTTCATCGAGCGGCTCGGCGACGTCGCCGTGATGATCGAGCGTGACGACAGCATCCCGCCACTCCCCGAACTGCTGGCGGAAGTCGCTCATGCGCGTGATCTCGCCGATGCCGCTCGCCAGCATGTCGCATGAACCTGCGTGACCGTCAACGCGCCTTCGCGTCCGCGCTTTTCACGGGCACCGTTCCCGAGGGTGTCGATCCCCGTGGCATGGCGGTCCATGCCAACAACTACCGTAGCCAACTCGTGGCGTGCCTGCGCGACTCCTATGAGAAGACCGCGCTCTGGCTGGGCGATGGCGTCTTCGATGCGGCGGCATCGCGCTACGTCGAGCGGCACGTGCCTTCGTCGTGGACACTGGATGCCTATGGCGAATCGTTCATCCCGTTCCTCGAACAGGCCTATCCCGCGGATGACGAAGTCGCCGAACTCGCGTGGCTGGACTGGCATCTGCGTCGCGCGTTCTCGGGCCCGGACGCCGACACCATCGGAGTGGGCGACCTTGCCGCCGACGATTGGGATCGCGTGGAGATCGACTTCGTGCCGACCTTGCGTTTCCGCCCCGTGCGAAGCAACGCCGTCGCCATCTGGCGCGCGATCGCCGATGGCGTATCCCCTCCGGCGCCCGTCGCCGTGGAGCAGGGCGTGGGCGCGCGCGTGTGGCGCAACGGTCTTTCGCCCCAGTTCGCCAGCATGACGGCGGATGAGTCGGCATGCCTCGACCTGGCCCTTACCGGGGCCAGCTTCGGCGAACTCTGCGACTACCTCGGCCGTACACATGACCAGGAACGCACCACGCGCATCGCCGGCGGCTGCCTTGGCGCATGGACGGCAGAAGGCATGATCCGCGGGCTGCGCCGCTGAGACATCGCTACACTGCACCGATGATCGACGACGCACACCTCGCCCATGGGCTCGCGGGCGACCACCTGGAGCCGGACTGGCCGCCACTGACAGCGGAAGAAGTGGCTGTCGTCGTCGCGCGGATTGCGGCGCTCGGCTCACTGGTTTCCATCGACTGGCGTAGCCCGCGGCCGCTCTCCGCGGCCGCGATGGCGACGACATCGTCGGGCCGGGTGTTCGTGAAACGACATCACCGGAGCGTGCGCGATGCGCATGCGTTGGCCGATGAGCACCGGTTCGCCGATTTCCTGCGGACGCACGGCATCCCGGTGCCACGCATTCTCCGCGATGGTTGGGGTACGTCCGTGTTCATCGAGGGTGATTGGGTCTTCGAGTTGCACGAGCCCGCACGCGGCGTGGATGTCTACCGCGATGCGTTCTCGTGGTCGCCGATCGGCGGGGTGCGCCACGCCCGTGCCGCTGGCGCCATGCTCGCGCGCCTGCACGACGTCGCGGAGGGCTTCCACGCGCGGCAACGCGGCACGCATATCCTCGTTGCGCGCGCGGAGATCCTCGCCTCGCCGGACCCGCTCGCGACGATCGCATCGCAGCTGCCCGCGCGGCCCGCTTTGGCCGCGTACCTCGGCGAGCGCGACTGGCGGGGAGAGATCGCCGCGGCGATCGCACCGTGGCACGCCCATGCGGCAACCGCCTTGGCGACGCAGCCACCCCTCTGGACCCATGGCGACTGGCATGTTTCCAACCTCTGCTGGAGCGGGACGGACGACGACGCCCACATCACCGACGTGCTGGATTTCGGTCTCTCGGCGGTCACTTTCGCCTTGTTCGACCTCGCCACCGCCATCGAACGCAACGCGATCGCCTGGCTGGAGATCGGGCGAGGGGATATCGCCCGTCACGACCTCGCGCTGGCGATCGTCGAGGGATACCGCTCCGTCAGGGCGCTGGATGTGGGCCAGCTCCAGGTGCTGGCGAACCTCCTGCCCATCGTGCACCTGGATTTCGCCCTGTCCGAGGTGGAGTATTTCGAAGGGATCACCCACCGCCGCGACCACGCCGACGTGGCTTACCACACCTTCCTGCGTGGCCACGCCGCCTGGTTCGCCGGCGCACACGGGGAGGCCCTGCTCGCGGCCATTCGCGGCATCGCCTGACGTTTCGTGGTTCAATAGGCGTTCTAGAAGCGGGGGTGCCCGGCGAATGCCGGGCTGAGAGAGTCCCTTGGAACCTGACCCGGTTAGTACCGGCGTAGGGAGCTTGCAGAGCCATGGAATCCCCACGGGGTGACATGGCTCGCCGTCGCTTCGTCCGTGAACCCCGAAGACGACGATGACCCTCACCCGTACCCCGCTCGCCCTGGCCCTGCTGTCCCTTGTCACCGTGGCACACGCCACGGACGATGCCGCGTCGCGACCGCAGCAGGCGCGCACGCTGCCCTCCGTGGACGTCCATGCGACCACCGCCAGCGGGTACCGCGCCGCCGATTCCCAGCTCGATACCTTCGGCAGCTTCGGCAGTGCGCCCTTGCACGACACCCCGGCGGCGATCACCGTCATCACCCGGGCGCAGATCGACGACCGCCAGCCGCGCTCGCTCAGCGAGCTGGTACGCGGCGACGCCGCCATCAACGACAACTACGCACCGGCGGGCTACTACCAGGATGTTTCCATCCGCGGCTTCCCGCTGGATCTCGCCACCGGTTTCCGTTTCAACGGCATGATCATGTCCGCGGAGCAGCTGCTGGCGCTCGAGGGCAAGGATCGTGTCGAGGTGCTGAAGGGCCTGGGTGGACTCGAGGCCGGCGTCGTCGAGCCGGGCGGCCTGGTCAACTACGTGAGCAAGCGCCCGGCGGACGTCCATACGGTCACCGTCGGTACCGATTCGCACGGGTCCAACTACGAGGCGCTGGACCTCGGTACGTGGTTCTCGCCATCGTTCGGCCTGCGCGTGAACGCGGCGAACGAGAAGACGCATCCCTACATCGAACATGCCGATGGCCGTCGCAGCTTCATCTCGATCGCCGCCGACTGGAAGATCACGGACAAGGCCACGGTGCTGCTGGATACCGATTACCAGACGAGCGGACAGCGTTCCGCCTCCGGCTATCAGTTGCTGGGCGGCACGGTCATTCCCCCGCATCCCAGCCGTACCGAGCTGCTCGGCTATCAGTCGTGGCAGCGTCCGGTCGGCATCCATTCGAGCAACACCACGCTGCGCTTCAACTACCGCTTCGACGACAACTGGAACGCACAGGTTTCGGCGGGTCATAGCCATACCGTGATCGATGACAACGTCGCCTTCGCGTACGGTTGCTTCTACGCGGCCTCCTGCGCTTCGGGCGCCACGCCAGGATATTTCTTCGCACCCAACGGCGATTACGACGTCTACGACTATCGCAGCCCGGATGACACGCGGCAGAACGACGAGTTGCGCGGCGTGCTCACCGGCACGTTCACCACGGGCACCGTGGATCACGAGGTCAACCTCGGCGCCTCGGCTTTCCGCCGCACGGTCGACCAGCGCCCCTATGTCTACGACTACGTGGGCACCGCCAACATCGACGACCGGGTCGTGCCCGCTTTCGACCCCTCGCCGAACCAGCCCGGCCCTTCCGCGCGTCGCCTGACCAGCTGGCAGCGCACGCTGTTCGCGATCGATCGCGTCCATCTCGGCGAGGCATGGCAGGTGCTCGCGGGTGCGCGCTTGGTCCGCCTGGACGAGCGGGCGTACGACGATGCCGGGGCGCTCGAACGTACGACGCGGATGACCAAGACGTTGCCGCAGGCGGCGGTCCTCTGGCAGCCGAACGCGCCACTCACGACCTATGTCAGCTATGGCGAAGGCCTGTCGCTCGGCCGCGAGGCGCCCTATTGGACGTCGAACGGCGGCACGACCCTCGCGCCGTTGCACTCGCGCCAGGTCGAGGCCGGCGTGAAGTATGCGGTCGACGACGCGCTCGACCTGCAAGCGGCCATCTACCGCATTCGCCAGTCGTACCAGTTCGCGCGTCCCGACGACACGGCGGAAGGCTTTACCTTCGTGCAGCAGGGCCAGGAGGTGCACACGGGCCTGGAACTCAACGCGGCCGGCCGCATCACCGACAACCTTCGCGTGACCGCCAGCGCGAACATCATCCGTGCCCGCGCCGAACATACGGACACGCCTGCCTACGAGGGTCACCAGGTGGTGAACGTGCCGCGCTGGCGCACGGCCGTCTACGCCGACTACAGCCTCCCGTTCGCACCGGGACTCGCTATCCTCGGTGGCTGGCGCTACGCGGGCACCAACGTCGCCACGCCGGATGGTGCCACGCGCGTCCCCGCCTACCACGTGTTCGACGCGGGACTCCGCTTCGCCACGAGCATTCGCGGCCACGCGACGACGTTGCGGCTCAACGTCGACAACGTGTTCAACCACTTCTACTGGCGCGACACCGGCACCTCGGGAGGCGACAGCTATCTCTTCCCCGGCATGCCCCGGCTGGCCCGCCTGTCGATGACCTATGAACTTTGAGCTATCCCTGTTCGAACTGTTCGCCGCGCTGGTCAGCGCGGCGGGCGTGTGGCTGACCGCCCGCCGCAGTCCCTGGTGCTGGCCGGTGGGATTGGTGTCGGTGGTCGCGTACGCATGGATCTTCGTCGACGCGAAACTCTATTCCGACACCATCCTGCAAGCGATCTTCGCCGTGCTGATCCTGTATGGCTGGCATCGCTGGCTGCGCAACCTCGACGGCAGCGGCCATGTTCGCGTGGCCGCGCTGGAAACCCGCAGCGCGATGGTGCACCTGACCGTCGGTGCGGCGGCGGCATTGGCGCTGGGTTATGCGATGCATCGCTATACCGACGCCTCGCTGCCCTGGCTCGACGCCGCGCTTACCGCGTTCAGCCTCGTCGCCCAATGGTGGCAGGCACGGCGCCACGCGGCGGCATGGTGGTTGTGGATCGCCGTGGACGTGATCTACGTGGGTGAGTACGCCTATAAATCCTTGCCGATCACGGCCGTGCTCTACGCGGGATTCGTCTTCCTCGCCGCCGTCGGGTTGCGTGCGTGGCGACAGGGTGCCGCGGCCCCGCAGGGAGCATGAGTCGCGGCAAACCCTGCTAGGGCACGCCGGCCTGACGCACCAGTACATCCAGGAACGCCTGCACGACAACGCTGGGCGCTTCGTCGCCCCGTGCGCGGTAGCCGACGACGATCTCCCAGCACGGCTCCTCGTCCTCGACGATGTCGGCGCAGGCGACGGGTCGCGCATGGCGGTCGTCGCGACGATTCTTCGCGATCGATTCGGGTACCAATGCGATACCAAGGCCCTGGGCGGCGAGTTCGAGCAGCATGCCCATGTCGTTCACCTCGAAGCCGATGCGCCGGTCGAGGCCCGCCTTGGCGAACGAGGCATCGATCAACTGGCGCATGCCCCAGTCGGCGCGCAGGTCGACATGGCTCTCGCGCGCGAGGTCGGCGAGGGTGACATCGTGCGCACCCGCGAGACGATGCTTCGGTGGGCAAACCGCCACCAGGCCTTCGCAGACCAGGAGTTTCGTGGTCACCTCGGCCACCGGCAGGACGGGTGGCTGGGTGAAGGCGATATCCAGGCGTCCTTCGCGGACCTCGTCGAGCAGGTCCGCCGAGCCGTCGAAACGCAGTTCGATGTCGATGCCGCCGAAGGCGTCACGAAAGCGGCCGAGCGTCACCGGCAGGTCGATGAACGGAGCGAGGCTCTGGATGGCGCCGATGCGCAGGCGGCCACGCGCAAGGCCGTGCACCTGGGTCACCGCCAGGCGGGCGGCGCGCGCGGCATCGAGCACGCGGTGCGCTTCCTCGAGCAGGACACCGCCGGCGGCGGTCAGGGCGACGCTGCGCGTGGTGCGAACGAACAACGGTCCGCCCAGTTCATCTTCCAGGGCGCGGATGGTTTGCGACAAACCCGACTGGACGACGTTGAGGCGTTGGGCCGCGCGTGTGAAATGGCGCTCTTCAGCCACGGCCACGAAGTACTCGAGTTGCTTGAGGTCCATGCGATTAAGTTTACTTGATGCTTAATTCAATCAGAATTTTCCATTTTACAGATGAATGGGCCCGAGGCTACCGTGGACCGGTTCCCTACCCACAGGACTCCCCCCTATGAAGTATCGACTGCTTGGCCGCTCCGGCCTCAAGGTCTCCACCATCACGATGGGCACGATGACGTTCGGCGGAGAGGGCAAGTTCGCCTCGGTCGGCAACACCGGCGTCGAGGAGGCTCGTCGGCTGATCGACCTGTGCATCGACGCTGGCGTCAACCTGATCGACACGGCCGATGTGTACTCCGACGGTCGCTCCGAGGAAATCATCGGCGAGGTGCTCGGAGGCAAGCGGCCCAAGGACGTTTTGATCGCGACCAAGGCGCGCTTCCCCATGGGGGACGGCCCCAACAACGCGGGCCTTTCACGTTACCACCTGATTCGCGAGGCGGAGGCCAGCCTCAAGCGCCTGCGCACCGACGTGATCGACTTGTACCAGGTGCACCAATGGGACGGACTGACGCCACTGGAGGAAACGCTCGAGGCGCTCGATACGCTCGTCCGCCAGGGCAAGGTGCGCTATCTGGGCTGCTCGAACTATTCCGCGTGGCACCTGATGAAGGCGCTGGGCGTCAGTGAGCGCGAGCATCGCCAGCGTTTCGTCAGCCAGCAGATCCATTACACGCTCGAGGCACGCGAGGCGGAGTACGAACTGTTGCCGATCTCGATCGACCAGGGCCTGGGCGTGCTCGTGTGGAGTCCACTCGCCGGCGGCCTGCTCTCCGGCAAGCATCGCCGCGATGCGAAGGCGCCGGAAGGGACGCGTCAGCTGGCTGGCTGGACCGAGCCGCCGGTCCGCGACGAGGAGCGCCTGTGGCGCATTGTCGACGTGCTGGTGTCCATCGCGGAGGCGCGTGGTGTGTCCGGAGCGCAGGTGGCGCTCGCCTGGTTGCTGGAGCGGCCGGCGGTGACCTCCCTGGTGATCGGCGGACGCACCGAGGCGCAGTTCAAGGACAATCTCGCCGCCGCCGATCTCACGCTCACCGCCGAGGAACGCCTGCGCCTGGACGAGGTGAGCGCTCCGCCAGTGCTGTATCCCTACTGGCACCAATTGAGGACGGCGTCGGATCGCCTGGGGGCCGCCGACATGCCCTTGCTTGGACCGCATCTGGCGAAGTGACGGGCAAGTTGTCCGCTCGCGGCGATCGGATGTGTACGGCAAATTGGTCGAAATTTTCAGAAAACTTCCATGTGCCGGGCAGGCGGACTACTTCATCATGCATGGGTCGCCGCAGGCCGGAACGGCTGGCTCAAGGACTTGAGCCCTGTACTGGCCAGTGAACGGCAACGGCCGGGGCGTGGGACGCGCCCCGGCCGTTCTTCGCCCGCTATGGCCTCGCGGAGGCGCCCCAGTCGTCGGGACCGAAGGCCAGGTGCAGCACCGCCTTCGTGTCGTCCTGCAAGGGCGGGTTGTAATCCAGTGTCGTGCAACCCGCGGCCAGCTGCCGCTTGACCGCCAGGGTCATGGCTTTCGCCATCTGGCTGGCATAGGCCGGCGTTCCCTTCTGATCCCCCCCGATCGCCACGCGGTAGCCATCCGCGCTGACGCCGCCCTGGAAATCGGGCGGAGCCGACTGCCCGGGTGCCAGGGAAACCACATCCATCCGCTTTCCGCAGGTGCCCACGCTGACGATGTCCACGCCGCCCAGCAGGCTGCCGATGAAACGATCCGCGCTGTCTACCAGGGAATCCACGGCGTCCACCGTCGTGGTGAGGCGGATCTTCACGAAGTACATCTTCCGATAGAAGAGGTAAGTGCGGGAGGTGAGCATGTCCTGCTGCGCATCGAACACGATCGGCAGGAAACGGCCTTCCAGCTTCTTGCCCCCCGAAAGGCGCGCCGTATACGCGGCTTCGTCGCCCCACCACACGTTCCGATAGATCTGCTGGCGCTCGGCATAGGCCACCGATTCGCGAAAGTCCTCGGCGGCCCGGTGCAGCATCGTGGCGTCGTCGCCTTCACCCGCCGGGTAGATGAAGACGTCGGCGATGATCCAGTCGGCCTTGTCGATGTGGTAGCGCAATGAAACGCCGGCCGCGATGTCCCCTTCGTCCGCATAGTTCTTCACGGCCGCGAGGGTCGCATCGGCCAATCGCTTGGGCGCGATGATCCAGGTGTCGTCGATGACACCACGATGGCCTCCTGCATCGGGCACCGCGAACGGCGGGTTGCCCGGCACCTCCTGCGCACCGCTACCCATGCTGGCCATCAGGCCGACCACTACGGGAATCACCTTCCACCGCGACATCGTCACAACAACCCCTGGATAATCGAACGCGAACCCCGTGCGCGCACTATAGCCATCCATTCGTCTCAACGGGAGCGGTTCGCGACACGAAGTCGTCGACGCAGAAAAGCGAGGGTCAAGGTTTCCAATTTCCGCGGAAAACGCAGCGCCGCTTCGGGGATGCGGCGGTGCAGTTCACCCTCCAGCCAGCCGGAGAAAACCTCCGGATGAATGTACGAGGCGCGGCAGACCGCCGGAGTGTTACCTAGTACGGTTGCGACCTGCTTGACCGCGCGTGCGAGGATCGCCTTCAGCACACGCTCCCCGGCATCCCCGGGGAGCGTGGTCGCGCCGAGCACGGCCACGGCTTGCACGGTACCGCCCCAGGTGCGGAAGTCTTTCGCGGTGAATTCGCCACCCATGACGTCGCGCAGGTAGTCGTTCACCATGCCCGAATCCACCGGCTGGCAGTTGCCCTCGTCGTCCACGTACTGGAACAGACGCTGTCCAGGCAATTCCTGTACGCGCCGCACGACCTTCACCAGGCGGCGGTCGTCGAGGTCGACATCACGCCAGAGCCCGCTCTTGCCACGGAAATGGAACGTGATGCGACCCCTGCGCACGGCGACGTGGCGCGAGCGCAGCGTGGTCAATCCGTACGAGCTGTTCTGCTTCGCGTAGCTGTCGTTACCCACCCGGATCATCGTTTCCTCGAGCAGGCTCACGACCAGGGCGAGCACCTTGTCGCGCGTCAGGCCGGGCAGACTGAGATCCTTGCGTAAACGCCGTCGCAACTTCGGCAACGCCTCGCCAAACTCCAGGATTCGCTCGAACTTTCCACGGTCCCGCGTGCTGCGCCAACGTGGGTGATAGCGGTACTGCTTGCGGCCGCGTGCGTCACGCCCGGTGGCTTGCAGGTGACCACGTTCGTTCGCGCAGATCCACACGCTCGTATAGGCGGGCGGGATGGCGAGCGAGCGGATGCGCTGGAGTACCGATGGTTCGGTGACCGGCTTGCCTTCGGCGTCCAGGTATCGGAACGAGCGGCCCCGCTTGCACCGGCTGATGCCTGGATCGCCATCGCACACATAAACGAGGCCCGCCGCTTTCGCGTGGGCCCGTTCGACATCTGCCACCACGAGGGCGTCGGCCGGATGTTTCCTGGACATGGCCGGCACTATGGTCCGGCCGCCGATCAAGGCCGGGTGAACGTACCGTCAGCCGACGCGGCAGAACACCGCCTTGAGGTAGCGGTTCTCCGGTACGTTGCTCGCCACGGGATGGTCCGGACCAGCGCCGGCGATGTGCAGCACCTGGATATCGCGGCCGGCGTTCAGCGCCACGCGACGGATCATCTCGAGGAAATCGTCCTCGCCGACCAGGCCCGTGCAGGAGCAGGTGAGCAGGACGCCGCCGGGTGCCAGTACATCCAGCGCGGTGCGGTTCATCGCGAAGTATTTCTTCAGCGCGTTCACGACCTGGTTGCGGTCACGGGTGAGCTTGGGCGGATCGAGGACGATGGCGTCCCAGGTGTCGCCACGGGCGATCGCCGCGCGCAGCCATTCGAAGACATCGCCCTGCTCGAAGCGAGCCTCGACGCCATTCATGCGTGCGTTCTCGCGAGCCACCTCGAGGATGGCGGCGTCGGCATCCACGCCCGTCGCTTCCAGGGCGCCGGCCTTCATCGCATGCACCGCGAAGCCACCGGCGTTGCAGCACAGGTCGAGCACGCGGCGGCCGCGGGCAAGCCCGGCGAAGCGGTGACGGTTGTCGCGCTGGTCGGCGAAAAAGCCCGTCTTGTGACCCAGGCCCGGAGCGGCGTGGAATGCCAGTCCGTGTTCGTGCACGTCCACGGCCGACGGCGCGTCGTTCGAGCGCACGTCGAAGGATTCCTGGCGTTGCACGTGCTGCTCGGCGAACCAGTGCAACGACGATCCGGGGAAGTGGCGCAGCAGTTCGGCGTGGATCGTTTCGCGGAAGCGCCACATGCCGGCGGCGAAGTACTCGACCACGAGGTGACCGGCGTAGCGGTCCACCACCAGGCCGGACAGCCCGTCGCCCTCGCTGTGCACGACACGCCATGCGTCGCTCACCTCGTCCAGTCGAAGCAGTTCGCGGCGCAGTTCCACGGCGCGGGCGATACGGGCCGCGATCCAGCCCTCGTCGATGGCCTGGCCCGGGTCCGTGGTCAGGAGGCGCAGGGCCACGCGGGCATGGCCGTTCCAGAAGCCGCGCCCGACGAAGCGCCCCTTGGCATCCAGCACATCCACCACGGTGCCCGGCGGCAGGCGTTCCCCGGGCTTGGCGATCTGTGCCGACCAGACCCAGGGGTGGCCCGGGACGCGGTCGGATTTGAGGTGAATGGTGGGGACGGCTGGATTGTTCATCGGTGAATGATACCGGGGCTCAACGGCCGAAGCGCAGGACGAGCCAGGAAACCAGGGCGAGCAGGTTGATCCCGATGTGCGCGGCCGAGGGCCCGGCGATGGCCAGCAGCCATCCATGTTCGGCGATGGCCCAGTCGAAACCGAGGCGCGGCGAGCGCTGCAGCGTCATCGACAGGTTGGCGAAGGCGCCGCTGGAGAGTGCATAGCTGAAGAAGGGCGTGGCCAGCAGGGGAGCCTGGAGGAACTGCGCCCAGATCGACATGGATGTGCCGCGTCCGTCATTGCTCGCCAGGAGCACCCCGGCGACGAGGATGAAACCGAACAGCAGCACGCCGAGCACGGCCACGATCGCGTCCATCCCGACCACTCGCGCACCCAGCAGCCGGTCGAACTGATGGACCAGGCCGAAGAGTCCACCGGCGATCTCGAACACCGCGATGATACGAATGAAGAAGGAATGCATTGAGGCTCCTGATTGTGTCAAAGGTCGTCGGCGATCTCGTGCAGGTCGGCGATGTGCTGTTCCCACCAGCGTGCCTCGGCCGCGAAGGGAAAGGCCGCCGGGAACGCCGGATCGTGCCAGCGCTCCGCTATCCAGCCGGCGTAATGTACCTGCCGCATCGCCCGTAGCACGGGCACCAGGGCGAGCTCCGTGGGGTCGAAGTCGCGAAATTGCCCATAGCCCTCGAGCAGCGCGTCCATCATCGCCTCGTCGCCGGCGAGCATCCACAGATCCTGCACCGCCGGGCCCATGCGTGCGTCGTCGAGATCCACGAAGTGCGGGCCGGCGTCGGTCCACAGGACGTTGCCCGGATGGCAGTCGCCGTGCAGGCGGATGGAACGCAAGGGACCGATGGCGTCGATGCGGCCAGCCACGGCCTCGTCGACGCGCCTGGCCGCATGGCGATAAGCGTCGAAGAGGTGCGCGGGCAGCAGGTCCGAGCCCAGCGCTGCCCGCACCGGCGCCTCGATCATGGTCGGGCGGTCGAGCGTGGCGCGCGCATGGAAGCGTTCGCGGGCGCCGACGGCGTGCATCCTTCCCAGCAACCGGCCCAGCCATTCCAGTTGATCGGGCGACTCCAGTGACGGCGCGCGGCCACCGCGCCGCGGGTACAGCGCGTAGCGATACCCTTCTTGCCGGAGCAGGCTGCGCCCGTTGAAGACGAGCGGCGCCACGACGGGCAATTCCGCCGCGGCGAGCTCCAGGGCAAAGGCGTGTTCCTCCTCGATCGCCGCATCGGTCCAGCGGCCCGGCCGGTAGAACTTGGCGACGACGAAACCGCCATCTTCGAGGCCGACCTGGAACACGCGGTTCTCGTAGCTGTTCAGCGTGAGCAAGCGGCCGTCGCTCCACGAACCCGCCGCGTCCACCGCGGCGAGCACGACATCCGGCGACAGCGCGGCATACGGAGCGGCATCGCTCACGTGCGCAGGTTTCCCGGGGCGCCGCCCGGTGAGGGAATCACCGCCATGGTGAGCCGTGAGAGACAGACCAGCTTGCCGCTTTCTTCTTCGATGCGGATTTCCCACACCTGGGTGGTGCGGCCCAGGTGAACGGCCTTGGCGGTGCCGGTGACGATACCGCCACGCACGCCGCGGATATGGTTCGCGTTGATATCCAGGCCTACCGCCAGCTCTTTTTCCACGTCGAGCGTGAGCAGGGCGGCCGAGCTTCCGAGCGTCTCGGCCAGCACGACCGATGCACCGCCGTGGAGAAGCCCGAACGGCTGCTGCGTGCGATGGTCCACCGGCATGCTGCCGCGCAGCCAGTCGTCACCGAATGCGGTGAAATGGATGTCGAGGGTTTCCATCATCGTGCCACGGCTCCAGCCGTTGATCCGGGCGAGGTCGATGGGTTGCTTCCAGATGGCCATGTTCCGCGTGATCCTGTGGGGCAAGCCGCCATTGTCCTACAATGCGCAGGTGCCCACCGTAACCCTGACATCGTCCGGCAAGCGATTCGAAGCCGCCGCGGACGAGACCGTCCTCGAAGCCGCCCAGCGCGCGGGAATCGCCCTCCCGTATTCGTGCCGCAGCGGTGTCTGCGGCAGTTGCAAAGCCACCCTGGTGGAAGGCGAGTGCAGCTACCCGCGCAATCCGCCGGTGGCCTTGTCGGCGTCGGCGCGCCAGCACCGGGCCATCCTGTTGTGCCAGGCGGTGCCCTGCGGCGATATCGCCATCCAGGCGCGTGAAATCGCTTCGGTGGAAGATATTCCGCATCGTCGCCTGGAGGTCGTGGTGGTGGAGCGCCGGGCCTTGGCTCCGGACGTCGTGGGCGTGTGGTTGCAACCCACGGACAACGAGCGGCTCAACTGGCTGCCGGGCCAATACCTCGATGTGATCCTCGAGGATGGCAAGCATCGTCCGTTCTCGATCGCGAGCGGCCCGCGCGCGGACGGCCGCATCGAACTCCATGTGCGCCATGTTCCCGGTGGTGGATTCACCTCATGGGTGTACGAATCGCTGCGCGTGGGCGACCGCCTGACCATCGAGGCTCCGCTGGGCACTTTCGTGCCCCGTGAGGATTCCGAACGGCCGATGCTTCTGGTGGCCGGCGGCACGGGCTTCGCTCCAGTGAAGGCGATCGTCGAGCACTTCATCGCGCTCGGCACGCGGCGGCCGATGTATGTCTATTGGGGTGCACGCACCGTCGCCGACCTCTACCTCATCGATCTGGCACGGCGCTGGACCGAGGAGTTGTCCACGATCACGTTCATTCCGGTGCTTTCGGACCCGCAGGCGGCACGGATGAGCGGCCTGCGCGAAGGGCTGATCCATGAAGCCGTGCTGGAGGATCATCCCGACCTCGCCGACTTCGATCTGTACATGAGTGGCCCGCCGCCGATGATCGCGGCGGGGCGTCAGCTGTTCGTCGAGGCGAACCTGCCGGAGGACCGGCTCTATTTCGACTCGTTCGATGTGGCGCCCGACGTGCTGGATGCGATATTGCGCGGCAGGGCCGGCATCCACGGGCTCTGATTATTTCTTGCCCTTCACCACGGGCAGCTGCGCGGTCTGCCAGGCGTAGGTGCCGCCGTCGAGCACGAACACCTTGGTGAAGCCGGCCTTGATCAGGCGGTTGGCGGCCTTGCCCACGCCGCGGCCGTCCTTGTCGACCAGCACCACCGGCAACTCCTTCGCTTTCGAAAGATCCTTCTGGGTTTCCGGGTCGAACTGGCTCATCGCCACGTTCTTCGCGCCGGGGATGTGCGCCTTCTCGAAATCGGCGCTGGCCGAGAGGTCGACGATCAGCGGCGTGTCGCGGTTGATCAGCTGGGTGAGGCCGGCCGGTGTCAGGCTCTTCCACTTGCGCAACAGACGACCGACTTCGCCCGCGACCAGGGCGATCAGGATCACCACGAAAAGCGCCACCAGCGCGGTGTGGTTGCTCACGAAGGCGGGCAACTTCTGCAGTACGTCGTTCATCGTGTCTTTTCGCGTCCCAGGGGGATAAACAGCCGATTATATCGGCTTAGCGTGGCGAGAAGTCCGGCAGGCCGGTCATCAGCCGCCACTTGTTCTTTTCGCGGTCGTAATGCCAGCGCTGGCGGTCGACGATGCTGCGCTCGGCCTGGGTATTGATGTTCACCACGCTGATCTGGACCACCTGAACCACATCGTCGTCGCCATCGGGCCGCGGGCCAGCGCCCTCGTCGTAACCGGTGACCCGCAGTTGCTGGAGGCGTCCCTGCTCGACGGAGCTGATGGGGTGTTCCTCGGCGTAGTCCTTGTCGATGAAGGTCTGCGCCTGGGTGAAGTCGCCCCAGCGGATCGCCGAGGCGTAGCCCATGAGGGTCCGGTTGAGGGCCTCGCTGCGCTTGTCGGAGGCGCAGCCCGCGAGGGCCATGAGGGTAAGGACGAGGGCGGACAGGGCGAACGGGCGCATGGTGGCTTCCTTCGGGGCGTCGGGCGGCATTATGCCCGCCGTTTGGCCACGAAACGCGCATCCAGGCTGGCCAGGGGTTTGCCGTCGGCGCCCGGTACCACGCAGGTGAAGTCCGCCCGGGCGCGGCCACGGGCATCGAGGGTGGCGAAGAAGGGGGTCCAGCTGGCGCCGGGCGCGAGGCTGGCTTCCGCGCGCAGGTCGTCCCATACCGGGGCGAGGTAGCGCACGGTCGAGTCGGCCACGAAGACGTCGCAATCGTCGCCGCGCTGGCGCAGCCGCGCCTCGACCAGGGCCCAGCAGGCGATGGTCATGAGGCTGGACAGGCTGCCGCCGAAGGCACATCCCTTGTCGTTGATGTTGGGCTCCAGCGGCGCGGTCATGGTCAGGCGGTCGCCGTCGAAGGCGGCGATACGCAGGTCCATGGCGCGGGCCAGGGGAATGCCGTCGAGGATGAATCGCTCGAGATCGGCCAAGGCAGCTTGAATCGTGGTCATAAGCGGCGAAGTTTACGAGGCGCGGCGATCCGTTCGCATCCGTATGGCTTGCCCCAACCTTCGGCATTGGTGGTCGCGCCCCCACCTTCCTATGCTGACCTGTCACTCGCAGGATGCCTTGAAGTGAGCCGCTCCCTTCCCCTTCGTAACGTCACCGTCGTCATCACCCGTCCCGCCGGCACCGCCGGCCCCCTGGCCCGTCGCGTGCGCAAGCTCGGCGGCATTCCCGTGAGCGTCCCGGGTTTGTCGTTGCGCGCCACGGAGGACGCCGCGGCCGTCGATGCCGCCTTGCGTCGCGCGTTGGAGGGCGACGTGCTCGTATTCACCAGCCCGGCCGCCGTGCGCTTCGCGGCCGATGTCCTGCCGCTGGCCACCCGCGCGGCCGTGATCGCCGTGGGCCGTGGCACGGCACGTGCGCTGAAGACGGCGAGCGTCGCCGAGGTGCGTTTCCCCGAAACGTCTCAGGATAGCGAGGGCGTACTCGGGCTCCCGGAACTGGCCGCCGTCGCAGGCAAGCGCGTGGCCCTGGTCGGCGCGCCCGGCGGCAGGGGCCTGATCCGCGAGCAACTCGCCCAGCGCGGGGCGCTGATCGAGGAAATCCATGTCTATCATCGCGTGGCCCCCCGTATCGACCGGCGCCATATCGACCCCTTGCTCAAGCTGGGACGCCGCTCGGCGGTACTGCTTTCCAGCGCCGAAGCCCTCGATCACCTGCACCGGGCCCTGATCGCTCCGGCCTGGCGGAGGCTGGTCCAGGCCGTGGCGGTCGTCAGTAGCGAGCGCTTGCGCGAGATCGCGATACAGGCGGGATTCGAGCGCGTCGCCGTGGCCCACTCGGCCCTTCCGACCGATTTGCTTCAGGCCGCCAGCGAGGTCTCGTTCACCCGCCGTTGAGGGAGGTGTTCCATGCGTTGGCGTATGGCCTGCTAGCATGCCCGGCATGACGAACGAGACCTCTCCGACCGATACCGCCCCGGCGACGCCGGCCCCGGCCACCACGCCGCCGTCCGCTCGCGCAACGAGGCCACCCGATGCCGCGCCCCGTCGCGGTGGTGGCGCGCTGGCCGTGTCCATCCTGTTCTCGTTGGCGGCGCTTGGCGCAGCCGGTTACACCGCATGGACGGTCTGGAACCTGCGCCAGGACGTCGGCGCGGCCAACGGCCTGCGCGGGCAGGTCGATACATTGCAAGCGGTCGTCGAGGGATTGCGTGACGACAACGCCACGCTCCGCCGCCGGATCAGCGATGCCGACGGTGTCAACCGATCCGCGCGCGAAGAAATGCTTGGCGTCTCCGAACGCACGCGTAACCTGGAAGACGCGGTCGCCAATCTGAGCGAGCGCAGCCTCAGCGGTCACGATGCCATGTTGCTGGACGAGGCGGAATCGCTGCTGCGCATGGCCAAGGAACGTTTCGCGCTGTTCGGCGACGCCAGCGGGGCCTTGTCCGCCTACGATCTCGCCGACCAGACGCTGGCCGCGGTGAACGACAGCGCGTTTGCCGCCGTGAGGCAGAACGTGGGCGCCGAGCGCGAAGCACTGGCCGCCGTGGCGCCCGTCGCGCGCGCGAACGACCTCGCGGCGCTGGCCGACCTGCGCGCGCAGTTGCCGGGCCTGCCCTTGAAGAGCTCCGATGCGAAGACAGCCGACAACCCGCAACGCGACTTCTGGCAGCGAGCCGGCGACGCCCTCGGCAGCATCGTGAAGGTCAGCCATGACGATGGCACGCCCCTGGGACTGGCCGACGACAGGATCGCCCGCGAATTGGCTGCGCTGGATGTCGCTCACGCGGAAGCCGCCGTGCTCGCCTACGACGATGTCAACCGGCAGGCCGCGTTGAAACGCGTCGATGCCGTGCTCGCCGCGCGTTTCGATACGTCCTCTCCCGCGGTGCAGGCGGCGCGTTCGCGTGTGGCGGCGCTGCTGACCAGCCAGGCGAAGGGCGCCGAACCGAAGCTCGGCGCTGCGCTGACCGAGTTGCGCAACCTTCGCTCCGTGCACGCGCTGAAAGGTGGCGCACCCACGGCGGCTCCCGCGCATGCGGGGTCGGCCGCGACGCCGCACGAGGGCACGCCATGAAGCTCTGGCGCTGGATCGTCGGCCTGATCCTCGTCGCGGCGATCGCGGCATTCGCGTGGCATTGGGTCGCCGACGACCCCGGCTACGTCCTCATCCACCTGCGCGGGACGAACGTGCAGATGACCGTGGTGACGGCGGTGGTGCTCCTGCTGCTCGCCTGGGCGGCGGTCTCGGTGCTGGTCGCCCTGATCCGCTGGCCGTTCGGTGCGATGACCCGGCGTCATCGCCGGCTGAGCCGGCAGCGTCTCGCCGACGGCCTCGTATCGTTGATCGAGGGGCGCCATGGCGAAGCGGAACGCGACCTCAGCCGGGCGGCCCGCTATCCGTCGGTACGCGGTCCGGCGTTGCTCGCCGCGGCCGAAGCCGCCGAACGCCACGGCGAATCGGCGCGCGCACTGGAAACGCTCGACCAGGCCGCGCAGGAGGCGCCGCGGGCCGCGCGCGTCATGCGCGCGCGTCTGTTGCGCCGTACGGGCCGGCCGAGCGAGGCCGCCACCTTGCTGGCGCCCGAGGCCAACAGCGGCGGCCTGACGCCCGCCGGCTGGATCGAATTCGCGGAGGCTTCGCTCGAGGCCGGTGATCCGCGCAACGCCCTGCGTGCCCTCGAACCGCTGCAAAAGAGCGGTGAACTGGGCTCGCGTGCCTATGCGGAGATCGAGTCGCGTGTCGTCGCGGCCTATGTGCGCGGCGTTCCCGATGGTGCCTCGCTGACCACGTTGTGGTCGCAATTGCCGAAGGGCCAGCGCCGCCTGCCCGCCGCCGTGGACGCCTACGCGCGACAAGCCGCGCGGTTCGGCCAGACCATGGCCGCGATGGACGAGATAGAAACCGCACTGCGTCGCGAATGGTCGCCGTCGCTTGTCGCCACGTACGGAAGCATGGGCGCGGAAGACCTGGAACAGCGCCTGCGGCGCGCCGAAAGCTGGATCGATACGCATCCCAACGACGCCGTGCTACTCACCGCCGTCGCGCGCATGTGCGTGCGCGTGCGCCTTTGGGGCAAGGCCAAGCCGTACCTCGAACGCGCACTGGCGATCGAACCGAATGCGGCAGCGTGGGAAGCCCTGGGCGACGTCTACGTCGGTGAAGACCATCCCGAGCTCGCGCAACGCTGCTACCGCAACGCCCTGGCGCTCGCCCGTGGGGAAGCGACCGAGGCGTTGCCGGATGAGTTGCGCAGCCGTCGCATCGACACGCGTGTCACCGCGGTGGAAGAGCGCGACCAGCATGGCGTGCCGCGCTTGTCGCCCTGATCATTGATTGGCAGCACCAACGAAGTACATCAGGTTGTCTGCATTTTTGACGGCATTCGCTCGGTTGGATGTCGTCAACTCGTGCGCTCCATTCCGGCCGTACACATAATCCGCCGTCTCCCCACCCCGGTAATCCACGAAATGTGAGACTTCATGGATTATGGTCAGTCGTTGACTGTCATACGCGCCATCGCTCACAGGGAGTTCGAAGAACCGATCGCAAAGATGAATGATGTTCTTTGGTTCGGTTTGCGTCCATGCTGCCGTATTCCACGGATATGTGCTCGGGCAGCCACAAAGATACGCTTCGCCTCCCAATCGGAGGCCGACGGAATTGAGCGACTTCATCATGAGATAGTCGTCGTCTTTCCGCCAGTAATCGGTATAGGAAGGTCGTGAAAGATATGGTTCCGCCTGATTCCTCGCCGCGCCGAACCAGTAGTCGTAAACGTTATCTTGCTTCAATCGGCCCGAATAGGTCGTATTGCCAAGGTCATCCTTACCAAGTTCGACGAAGTAAAGATTTTCAATGCGCGTGCGCGCTCTGCTTACCCAGACATGGGCGTCGAGCGTGGCTGCGGAGATCGCAGAGTATTGCTCGCTGGTGCATTCCTTTGCGGGGTCCGGCTCGTCTCGATGTGTCCGGGTGCTTTGTTTCCTGGGTATATACGTGAACGTCATCGTGTTACTTGGTTCGATCAAGCGATTGTCCTTGAGCTGACCTCGCCCACCTTCTTCCTGGCTGTAGCCATAGGCATATGGTTGTTCATAGCTCAGCTGGTATTGGGTGCCAGGCAGAAGCATGTAATCCGCCGTGAGATCGACCTCGTGCGAAAGTGTTTCGCCGGGTGCCAGGCGCCCGTAATAGCTATCCCCATCCTCTGGCAATACCCGAACATAGCGGCCAATGAACTTTGCTGCGTCACCCCGCTCGTCGACCACCTTGAAGACATTGTTCATGAGGTGATTTTCGGGCGTGTACAGGGGCGTGTGAACCTTTGGTAGATAGATCGTCGACTTACCGTTGTTCTTCAGCGTGACCGAGATGGTTCCGTCGCCTCCCATGGGAGGTCTGCTGGCATCTGTAAGCGAAACTTCCAGTTCGCGGTTTTCTTCTCGCCCACCGGCAAATGCATGACCAGCGAAGACCAGCGATCCCGCGAGCAGCGTCAACAACCGTCTTGTCATCCCTATCTCCTGTGCTCCATTGATTCGCCGACATTAACGAATCGCTTGCGATTGGCAACACAAGATTGCCAAAGTCGCAGGTTGTCTGGCTGTCCTGTCCAACCCTCGTGATGCTGTCGGAATTTTTCCCTGAGACAAATCGGATATGCCCGCGTGCCTAACCAGGTGAGCGCTCGGCTGTGAACCTCTGTGTGGCCACGTGGGTCTGTTGCAATAACGGCCTAAGGGAAATCAGTGCGGCATTACATCCGTATCGGGCAAGCTCGGAGATGAGCTCGTTTGTGCGTGCCAGCGTCCGGCTTGTTGGCAGCGACGAGCGCGAGTCTTCAGTGCGTCGACCTCATCAGGTTGCTTGCCAGCGAATGCATCCGGTTTGTCCAATTCCTTGTAGAGCTCCATGCATCGATGCGGTGTGTCTCCTGAGGGGGATGCACCGAGGAATGATGCAAGCGGCAAGGACGGTGAGTGGAGTAAGTCATTTACCGCAATACGCGCGAGACCGACGACACCTATCGCTGCGAGGAGGACCGCTGCGCACCATCCCATTCGTCGGTAGCTGCGCTTAGGCACAGCGGAGGACCGAGCATCGAATTCCATACGCCACGCCTGAAGCGTTTCGCTAGATAGGTGGAGGCTGAGCCACGCAGGAAAGCGTTCGTTGAGCTTCGCGATCTCCGGCCAGTGTCGCACCAACGCACTGTCGAAGCGCGCCTCGGCGCGTGCGAAGAGTTCCAGCCAGGCCCGTTGCCGATCCACCGCGAGCGATAGCCATGCTTCGCGCTGGGAAAGCACGCCTTCGATCCACCGGCCTCGTTGCCCCAACGCCGCCAGGTGTCCTACCTCGTCCCAGTGAAAACGTGTTTCGGCGGCGGCGAACACCTCGGCCCGGTGCGCGATCCGTTGAAGTCCGACAAGGTCGATCAGGTGTTCCTCGAACTGGCCGGGCGCATCGATGTACTGCGTACGCAATTCCGCGAGGATATCGTCGAGCATGCGCGGTATGCCCTCGGCACGGCGTGCGCCGACGTCGGCGGCGAATCGCCACGCGAGCGTCACCGTGTAATCGACCGGGAGGACAGGAGATTCCTCCGGTGATGGCTTGTCTTCCTTGTCCACCGCGCCAGCCATCGCGCCGCTGGCAGCGACCGCGGGTCCGCCGGCGGGCGCTTCGCCGTTCGTCGCCGCCGTGGTGTCCATCTGCTCGCACCACGTACGCGCGGCTTCGTAGGCGCGGCGAAGATGCTGGAATGCATCGGGATCGATTGCCGGGTCGATTTTTCGGACCGCCGCCGCGTACGCACGGCGCACCGCGATCTCATCCGCGTGCGCGGGAAGCCCGAGGACGTCCAGGTGCCAGGGCGGTGTCATGCTCGGTTCGCCGGATCCAGCGCGAATCGATCGTCGTGTTCGATCGCCCGCAAGGCCTCGCGGAATACCACGGCTTCGCGTGCGACAAGCCGCTGGTCCTGGGTGGCAAGCACCTGCTCGAAGCGAAGGACGATGCGGCCAAGCCGCTCGCGGAGCTCGCCTGGGAGTTGCTCGTGGAGACGCTCCGCACGGGCGAGCAGGGTGCGGTATTCGAGTGTGTCACGCGGATGTATCTTGAGGGCCGACAGCGCCTGCAGTCGCTGTGCGATCTCCTCCGCAGGCATGTGTGCCTCGCCACTTTCGATCACCAGCCGCTTCACCTCGCCGCTGGCGACGACCGTCATCGCGACTTCCAGGAGACCATCGACGTCGTAGGTGAATCGAACGTCCACGCCATCGCCATGACCCGGGACGATGGGGATCGTGAGTTCGCCAAGCGCGATGTTGTCGCGGACCATGCGCGATTCGCCCTGGTAGACGCCGATGCGAATCTGCTTTTGCTCGGGTGTCGCCGGCGAAAAGCGCTCGACGCGACTGGTGGGAACGACGGTATTGCGTTGGATCACCGGCGCGAAGAACCCTGGTGCCTGTGACCCGTTGTCGTGCTGGCGCACGACCTCGGTGCCGAGCGTGTACGGACAGACGTCCGTCATCACCATCTCGTCGAGCGCCTTGTCCTTCATCTTCAGCCCTGCCTGCACCGCGGCACCCATGGCGACCACTTCGTCCGGGTTGTGACCTACGGCGGGGAAGCGGCCGAACATGCGCGTGGCGAGTGCGCGGATCATGGGCATGCGCGTGGCGCCGCCGGCCAGCACCACGCTGTCGAGATCCGCGGCGCGGATGCGGGCGTCGCGCATGGCGCGCTCGATCGGGCGCCAGAGGCGGTTGAGCAGCGGTTGGCTCAGCTTCTCGAATGCCTCGGCGTCGATCTCTACCCGGGTCGGACGATCCTCGTAACGAACATCCAGGGAGGCGACGCCACGGGCGCTCAGTTCCCGCTTGGCCCGTTCGGCGCTGGCCGCCAGCCGCCGCATGAAGCGGGGATCGTCACGCGCCGCTTCAGGCACCCCATTCGCGAAGGCGAGATCGGCGATCAGCGTGGTGAAGTCCTCGCCGCCGAGCATGTTGTCGCCGGCGCTGGCGCGCACCTCCATGACACCCTCGAACATTTCGAGGATGGATACATCGAATGTGCCGCCGCCGAGGTCGAAAACCAGGAATTGCGTCTCGCTACGGGCATCATGCAGCCCATAGGCGAGTGCGGCGGCGGTCGGCTCGTTGAGCAGGCGTTCCACCCTGAGACCGGCGAGTTCGCCGGCCAACCGCGTCGCCTTGCGTTGCGCGTCCGAAAAATAGGCGGGCACGGTCACGATGGCCCCGGTGACCGGCTCGCCGAGGAAAGCCTCGGCATCCGCCTTGAGCGAACGAAGAACCAGGGCGGAAAGCTCTTCCGCGCGATAATCGCGGTCGCCCAGGCGCATGCTGCGAGAGTTGCCCATGTAACGCTTGAACAGCGAGGCGGTCTGTTGCGGATGGGCCTGCAGGCGTTCCCGCGCGGCTTCCCCGACGAGGATGCTGCCATCCTCGTCGACACCGACGCACGACGGCGTCAGCATGCCGCCGAGCGCGTTGGGAATCAGGCGCGGGGCACCATCCAGCCACGCCGCGACGAGGCTGTGGGTCGTGCCCAGATCGATGCCCACGATCATGCGGTTCCCTTTCCCCTTCTTCCGCGCCGGCTGTACGGCGGGAAGCCCCTTACAACGCGGTCAGATTCGCGTAAGCGTAAACCAGCCACTTGCTCCCGGCATCCTCGAAATTCACCTGCACGCGCATGTGCGAGCCGGCGCCTTCGGCGCTGACGATGGTTCCTTCCCCGAACTTCGGGTGGCTGACCCGCTGCCCGAGGCGAATCGGCGAGGCCTCTTCCACGGCCGAAGACGCGTAGCGGTCGGCATAGGCCGGGCGCGAAACCTGGACGCGCGGGCGTAGCTCGTCGATCAGGTCGGGAGGGATCTCACCGAGGAAGCGAGAGGGCCGGGCCAACATCTCGGTGCCGTGCATGCGGCGCGATTCCGCATGGGAAAGGTAGAGCCGCTCCCGGGCACGCGTGATGCCTACGTAGGCCAGGCGCCGCTCTTCCTCCAGGCGGTTGTCTTCCTCCGTGGAGCGCTGGCTCGGAAACAGGCCTTCTTCCATGCCGACCAGGAAGACCACGGGGAACTCCAGGCCTTTTGCCGAATGCAGTGTCATCAGCTGCACGCAATCGTCCCAGGCCTCGCCCTGGCCTTCGCCGGCTTCCAGCGCGGCATGCGACAGAAAAGCGGAGAGTTCGTTGAGCCCGGCGTCGACGTCTTCCGGGGTCATCTCGAAGCGGCTGGCCACGTTGACCAGCTCGTCCAGGTTCTCCACGCGCGCTTCGCCGTTGCCGCGCTTGTCGTTCTCGTAGAAGTCGCGCAGGCCGGTATGGATGATGGCGTGCTCGATCTGTTCGGCAAGGCCGAGCGCGCTTGGCGCGTCGTTCCCTTCGCCGCCTTCGCCGTGGCCGCCGAAGGTGCGTGCGAGGTTGTCGATCAGGCCGATGAAGGCCTTCACCGCGTTCTTCGCACGGCCCGCCATCGAGCCGATGGAAGCCTCGGTGAGCGACGCCTCCCACATGGAGCTGCCGTCGGTGCGTGCGCGCCGGCGCAATTCGTCGAGCGTGCGGTCGCCGATGCCGCGCGGCGGCGTGTTCACGGCGCGTTCGAAGGCGGCGTCGTCGTGGCGGTTCGATGCGAGGCGAAGGTAGGCGAGGGCATCCTTGATTTCGGCGCGTTCGAAGAAGCGAAGGCCGCCATAGACACGATAAGGCAGGTCGCGCTGGATCAACTGTTCTTCGAAGTTGCGCGACTGGGCGTTGGAGCGGTAAAGGATGGCGCAGTCGCGTGCATTGCCGTGTTCGGCGATGTACTCGCGGATGCGCTCGATGACGAAGCGTGCCTCGTCCTGCTCGTTGTACGCGGCATACAGGGCGATGCGATCACCTTCGCCGCCATCGGTCCACAGCTGTTTGCCGAGGCGGCCCCCATTGCGTGCGATGACCGCGTTGGCGGCCTTCAGGATCGTCGAGGTGGAGCGGTAGTTCTGCTCCAGGCGGATCGTCTTCGCTCCGGGGAAATCGTGCAGGAATTGCTGCACGTTCTCCACCTTGGCGCCGCGCCAGCCATAGATCGCCTGGTCGTCGTCGCCGACCACGAAGGCTTGCCCGGTACTACCGGCCAGCACGCGTATCCACGCGTACTGCAGGGTGTTGGTGTCCTGGAACTCGTCGATCAGCAGGTAGCGCCAGCGGTCCTGGTAGTGCTTGAGGACTTGCGGGTCCTTCAGCCACAGCTCGTGTGCACGCAGCAGGAGCTCGGCGAAATCCACCAACCCGGCCCGCTGGCATTGCTGTTCGTAGGCCTTGTAGATCTCCACGAAGGCACGGGTCACCGGGTGGTCGCGGTGCTCGATCGCGTCGGGCCGCTTGCCTTCGTCCTTCCAGTTGTTGATTTGCCACGACGCCTGGCGTGGCGGAAAGCGCGCCTCGTCCAGGCCCATGCCGGCGATCACGCGCTTTATCAGCCGTTGCTGGTCGTCGGAATCGAGGATCTGGAAACCCTCGACCAGGCCGGCCTCGCGCCAGTGACGGCGCAGCAGCCGGTGCGCGATGCCGTGGAAGGTGCCCACCGTGAGGCCTTGCGTGCCGCCGGGAATGATCCCGTCCAGGCGGGTGCGCATCTCGCCGGCGGCCTTGTTGGTGAACGTGACGGCGAGGATCGCCCACGGCGGCACCCGGTCCACCTGGGTGAGCCAGCCGATGCGGTTGGTCAGTACCCGGGTCTTGCCCGAGCCGGCGCCGGCGAGGATCAGGTAGTGGCCGGGCGGGGCGCTGACGGCCTCACGCTGGGCGTCGTTGAGGGAGTCGAGAAGGTGGGAAACATCCATCCCCCCATTGTAGCGGTTGGGGGCCGCCCCGGCCCCCGTGCCGCGTCAACGCTTCTGCGCGATCCCCGCCACGGCGACGATACCGCCGATGACGATGCCCGCGATCCCTACCCATTGCGGAATGGCCTTGTCGTGCGTGGCTTCGATCTTGGCCGAACCGATGGACGCGACCGTGTCGGTCTTGCTGTAGCTGCCGTTGCCCAGGGTCACCCAGAGGCCTAGGCCGACCAGGATGACGCCGACGATGATGAGACCTGCGCGCATATGCGTTCCCCTCCCTTGTTCGATGTGGCCGAGAGGATGCGGGTGTGAATGTGCAGGCTTTGTCTTTCGCAAAAAAAACCCCGAGAGCCAGGGGAGCTCTCGGGGCCGGTGGACGGTCGGACCCAGGGGAAGATCGGACCGTCCGCAGGGTGACTCCAGGGAGGTGGAGTCCACCGATGGGACGCCGTTGCGTGCGTCCGAAGATATAGACGTCCGGGAACGGTCGAAGTTGCAACGCGGGGCGAAAAAAAGTCAGCCGGCGTTCATAAGGCCAATAATCAGTGAGTTGGCGCACCCTCACCTGAACGACTATACGGAAATCTTACGTTTGGATGGCTATTCGCCGGGTCAATGGGCTTCGTCCCAGTTGGCGCCGACGCCGATGTCGACCTGCAGGGGCACGCTGAGCGTGGCGGCACCGGTCATGTGCTTCTCGATACCCGCGCGGACCTCGTCCACCACGTCCGCGCGGACCTCGAAGACCAGTTCATCGTGTACCTGCATGAGCAGGCGTACGTCGTCCCGGGGCTCGATCCAGGCAGCCACGGCGATCATGGCCCGCTTGATGATGTCGGCTGCCGTGCCCTGCATCGGCGCATTGATCGCCGCGCGCTCGGCGCCGGCGCGGAAGGCCTGGTTGCGCGAGTTGAGGTTCTCGAGGTACAGGCGCCGGCCGAACAGGGTCTGCACGTAGCCATCGCGGTGGGCCTGCTCGCGCGTGGCGTCCATGAAGGCGCGCACGCCGGGATAGCGCGAGAAATAACGCCCCATGTAATCGGAGGCCTCGCCGCGGTCGACGCCGAGCTGGCGGGCAAGGCCGAACGAGCTCATTCCATACATCAGGCCGAAGTTGATCGCCTTGGCCGCGCGACGCTGGTTCGTGGTGACCTCGGCAGGCGGCACGCCGAATACTTCCGCCGCCGTCGCACGGTGCACGTCGCCGCCTTCCTGGAAGGCGCGGAGGAGTCCCTCGTCGTTGGACAGGTGGGCCATGATGCGCAATTCGATCTGCGAGTAGTCGGCCGCGAGGATGCGCCATCCCTCCGGTGCGACGAACGCCTGGCGGATGCGCCGGCCCTCCTCGGTGCGCACGGGGATGTTCTGCAGGTTCGGGTCGGAAGAGCTGATGCGGCCCGTGGCCACGGCGCCCTGGTGATAACTGGTATGCACGCGCCCCGTGCGTGGATTGACAATGCCGGCGAGCTTGTCGGTATAGGTCGAGCGCAATTTCGCGAGGCCGCGGTATTCGAGGATCAGGCGCGGCAGTTCGTGCGTATCGGCGATGGCCTCCAGCGCCTCCTCGTTCGTCGACGGCTGGCCGGTCGGTGTCTTGATCTTCGCCGCCAGCCCCAGTTCGTCGAACAGCACGGCCTGCAGCTGCTTCGGCGAATCGAGGTTGAAGTCGTGGCCGGCCGAGGCATAGGCCTGCTTCTGCAGTTCGACCATGCGCTTGCCGAGCTGCTGGCTTTGCTTGCGCAGCTCGTTCGCGTCGATCAGCACGCCTATGCGTTCCATCTTGGCCAGGACGGGCACGAGCGGAATCTCGATGTCCTCGTATACGGCCCGCAGCGATGGCTCGGCCTCGAGTTTCGGCCACAGGGCGTGGTGCAGGCGAAGCGTGATATCCGCATCCTCGGCCGCGTAGCGGCAGGCGGTGTCGCAGTCCACCTGTGAGAAAGAGATTTGCTTGGCGCCCTTGCCCGCGACGTGCTCGTACTTGATCGTCGTGTAGCCGAGGTAGCGCGAGGCCAGGGAATCCATGTCGTGACGCGTCGCGGTGGCGTTGTACACGTACGACTCAAGCATCGTATCGTGCTTCAGGCCGCGTAACGCGATGCCGTAGTGCGACAGGATGTTGATGTCGTACTTGCCATGTTGTCCGACCTTCGGCCTTGACGGGTCTTCGAAGATCGGTTTCAGCGCGCCGAGCACGTGTTCGCGCGACAGCTGCGCCGGCGCACCCGGATAATCGTGTGCCAGTGGAATATAGGCAGCCTTGCCTGGTTCGACCGCCAGTGACAAACCGACGATGTCCGCCTGCATCGCGTCGATGCTGGTGGTCTCGGTATCGAAGGCGATCAGTGGCGCGGTCTCGAGCTTTTCCAGCCACGCCGCCAGGCGTGCCTCGGTCATGACCAGCTCGTACTCACCCTCGGCGCCGAGCGCGGCGTCGGGTGCCGTGGCGGGCGCGGCGACGGCCGCCGGTGTGGCGGCTTGCACCGTGATGGCGGCCACGGCCGTGTCCGTGGCGGCTGCGTCCAACTCCTTCAGTGCCGCCTTGAAGTCATAGCGTGTATAGAGTTCGCGCAGTGCCTCGACGTCGCGGTCGCGCATGCGCAGGTCGGCAGGGCCATGCTCCAGCGGTACGTCCGTGCGGATCGTGACCAGTTCTCGCGATAGCGGCAGGCGCGGGATCGCCGCCCGCAGGTTTTCGCCGACCTTGCCGCCGATCTTGTCCGCGTTGGCGAGCAGTTGATCCAGGTCCTTGTACTCCGCCAGCCACTTCGCCGCCGTCTTCGGGCCGCATTTCTCCACGCCCGGCACGTTGTCGATGCTGTCGCCCATGAGGGTGAGGTAATCGACGATCTGTTCCGGCCGCACGCTGAACTTCTCGATGACGCCGTCGATGTCCATCGTGGTGTTGGTCATCGTGTTGATCAGCACGATGTGCGCACCGACCAGCTGGGCGAAATCCTTGTCGCCGGTGGAGATGATCGTATCGATCCCCTGGCTCGCGGCCTGGCTGGCGAGAGTGCCGATCACGTCGTCGGCCTCGACGCCGGGTACGCAAAGGATCGGGAATCCCAGGGCGGCCACGATCTTCATCATCGGGTCGACCTGTGCACGCAGGTCGTCCGGCATGGACGGCCGGTTCGCCTTGTATGCGGGGTAGAGGTCGTCGCGGAACGTACGTCCGGGGGCGTCGCAGACGAAGGCGACATAGTCGGAACCCGCCTTCATCGTCGTGCGAAGCATGTTGACGATGCCGAACAGCGCGCCGGTGGGCTCGCCGTAGGTGTTGGTCAGGGGCGGCAGCGCGTGGAACGCGCGGTACAGGTACGAGGACCCGTCGATGAGCGTGAGCGTAGGCATTTTCCGATTCTCGCATGGTCGCCCGTTCACGTGGCCGGAGGGGTGGGAATTGCTATCCTCGCAGTCCCTTATGGAGAGATTCCCATGAACCGCTCGCACGCTCTCGCTGCCGCGCTTGCCCTGGTACTGGCGCTCCCTGCCGTTGCGCAGAACGCCCAGGATTCGTCGTCGTTCAAGCCGGCCCCGCCTCCGCCAGGCCTGAACGATCCGGGCGTCAAGGCGGGCGAGCCGGACCGGTCGGGCCTGAAGCCGATCGAGAGGCCGGTGCCTTACGACGCGGCCCAGGACGGCAAGACCACGCCGGCCACGTCGGACGCCGATGGTGGCTCGCGTTCCGCCGTGGCGCTGCCCTCCATGCAGGACAACGGTGCGGTCGACGCCCGGGGCCAGCAGGCACCGCAGGTCACCGTGCGCCAGCAGGGCGACGATCGCGTCGAGGAATACCGCACGGGTGGCAAGTTGTTCATGGTCGTGGTGACGCCGAAGAACGGCGTGCCGCAGACCTACATGGCCGATCCGGACGGGAAACTCCATCACGATCCGAAAAACGGGCCGGTGAATCCGGTTTATTACAAGGTCTACGAATGGGGCCAGGCTCCGAAGCCGGCCGGCTCGGACTGAGGCAGGCGGGCGAGACGGGATAGCGCCGGGGTAGGGCAGCGGACAGGGGTCCGCTCCCACCCAGGCACGCCCCCCGGGTGGGAATGGCTTGGGTGGGGGCGGACCCTGTCCGCGATCAGACTCACCCATCCAGCTCCGGGTAATGCCGGAAGATGCCGTTCGTGTTGAACGGCACGCGCCGTTCCGATGCGAGATAGGCAGCGATATTCGGACGGTCCGCCACGCGCCTGGCCAGCTCCCGCAACAGCGGCAGGTTCTGCCTCGCCATCGTCTTCGGAAAGGCGTAGTCCAACCCGGCCATCACCTGGAACAACGACAGGTCCACATAGGAATGCTCGCGCAGCGGATGTTTTCCGCCACCGCGTTCCAGCACCTGTTCGAAGTAACCGAGGAATTTCGGAATCCTCGACTCGCAAAAATCCTTCGCCCGCCGCTTCGCCTCGGCACGCTGGTCCTCGTAATACTGCTCCGTCGATATCGGATGGTGGGTATCGTGCACCTCGGCCACGAGATCGGTGATGGTCAGTTGCAATTGGTGGGCGTAAAGACGCCGCGACTCGCTCTCCGGTGCCAGTCCGTGTCGCGGTCCGAGGTACTGGAGGATGTTCGCCACCTGGGCGATCACCAGCCGCCCCGATGTCAGGAACGGGGGCGCGAAGGGCAGGGCACCTTCCTGGTTCCCCTCGAGGAACGCCGTCATGACCTCGTCGCCCTCTTCGCGGGCAACGTCGGTGTAGGCCGCACCGGCGTCTTCCAGGCACAGGCGCACGAATTCGCCCCGGCCTTGCAGGCCTGTCCAGTAATACAGCCGGTAGCTCATCGCCGGTCTCCCGCGGTCAAAGCCCGCATGATGAAACGGCGACCTTCAAGCCAGCGTGAGCGCGATATCCCGCAACGTGTTCCATACGGTCTGCGCCGGGGGCGAAAGCGAGCGCGCACGGCGCCTCAGCAGGGTGACCTCGCGATCCACCGACGGCGCCAGCGATCGTGCGACCAGGCCGGGACGCAAGGCGTCCAGCGACAGCGCAGGCGTGACGGTGACGCCGATACCCGCCTCGACCATGCGAAACGCCGTATGCGGATGGCCCACTTCGAGCACTACGTGCATGGCGATCTCCCGTGTGGCGAACGCGGTGTCGATCAGTCGCCGGCTACCCGAGGCGTGGTCGAGCAGGATGAGCGGTTCGCGCGCCAGCGATTTCCACGGCACGCTCGTCTTCGCGGCGAACGGATGATCGAGGCGGCAGACCAGCCGGAACGGATCGCGCAGGATCGTTTCCGCGTCGAACTCCTCCACCGTGGCGGGCTCGACCGTGAGACCGAAGTCGACTTCGCCACCGCGCACCGCATCCAGTACCTGCGCCTGGGTCTGGTCGCGCAGCAGGATCTCCAGCGACGGATGCTCGAGGGCGCAGCGGGCGATGCAGGCGGGCAGGAGACCCGCGGAGAGCGTCGGCACGGCCGCGACGCGCACTCTGCCACGCAACGGGTCCGCTTGCGTCCGTGCATGCGCGAGCACGCCGTCGAGTTCGTCCAGTACGCGGGATACCGCCTGTTCCAGGTAGCGGCCCGCCTCCGTGGATACGACCTCTCGCGTGCTGCGGTCAAACAGGCGTACGTCCAGTTCCGTTTCCAGGTCGGCGATCAGGCGGCTCACCGCCGGCTGGGTCAGGTGCAGGGATTCCGCCGCACGGCGGAAGTGTCGATGGCCGGCCACGGCAAGGAAGGCGCGAAGCTGTCGCAGTGAGACATTCATAAGATAAATGTATCACCGGATCAGATAAAACGAATTGTCTTATGGAAGTCGGGGCGGTGAAATACGTTCACCCCCCTTCTCACGCCAGCCTCCGCCATGCGCCGCTTCCTCCCCGATGGATTCACGCTTTCCCTGGTCGCCACGGTGGTGCTGGCCAGCATGTTGCCGTGCCGCGGGAGCGCCGCCGGCGTCTTCGAAGTGGTCACCGATGTCGCCATCGGCCTCCTTTTCTTTCTGCATGGCGCGAAGCTGTCCCGCGAGGCGGTGGTCGCGGGGATGACCAACTGGCGGCTGCATCTCACCGTCCTCGCCAGCACCTTCCTGCTGTTCCCCTTGCTCGGCATCGTGCTGAAGCCGGTGCTTTCGCCGCTCGTGTCGCCGGACCTCTACCTCGGCATCCTGTTCCTGTGCACCTTGCCGTCGACGGTGCAGTCGTCGATCGCCTTCACGTCCATCGCGCGCGGCAACGTGCCGGCGGCCATCGTCTCCGCGTCCGCGTCGAGCCTGCTGGGCATCTTCATCACGCCCTTGCTGGTCGGCGTGGTGATCGCGGGTACGGGGCAGGGCGGGCTCTCCTTGCATGCGGTCGGCGCGATCGTGGTGCAGCTGTTCGTCCCGTTCGTCGCCGGACAGATCGCGCAACGCTGGATCGGCGGTTGGGTGCGCAAGCATGCCACCCTGCTCACCTTCGTCGATCGAGGCTCCATTCTGCTGGTGGTGTATACCGCCTTCAGCGCAGCGGTGTTGCAGGGCTTGTGGCATCAGTTGCCCATGCCGGTGCTGGCGGGACTGGTGGTGGTGAACGCGGCACTGCTGACCTGTGCGCTGCTCATCACACGCTATGGTGCGCGCGCGCTCGGTTTCACCAAGGAGGATGAGATCACGATCGTCTTCTGCGGCTCGAAGAAAAGCCTGGCCGCAGGCGTCCCTATGGCGAAAGTGTTGTTCGCCGGACATCCGCTCGGCCTGATCGTGCTGCCGATCATGCTGTTCCATCAGATACAGCTGATGGCCTGCGCGGTGCTGGCCCGGCGGTATGCGTTGCGCAGGGACGGGGTTCCTGCGGCGATTGTCGCTGGCGGTGTGAGGCGGTGAGGCTGGCTTGAATCGCCGACAGGGTCGGCTCCCATCAGGGCGAGGCTTTCCCCAAGGTGAGGTTGGACCTTTGCTCTGGTGGGAGCCGACCCTGTCGGCGATGCTTCGTCAGTGGCGGAAGTGGCGAACGCCCGTGAACACCATCGCCATGTCGTGCTCGTCGGCGGCGGCGATGACCTCGCTGTCGCGCATGGAGCCGCCGGGCTGGATCACCGCCCGGATGCCGGCCGCGGCGGCCGCGTCGATGCCGTCGCGGAACGGGAAGAACGCGTCCGAGGCCATCGCGCTTCCCGGCACCACGAGACCGGCTTCCTCGGCCTTGATGCCAGCGATCTTCGCGCTGACGACGCGGCTCATCTGGCCGGCGCCGATACCGATCGTGCGGTTGTCCTTGGCGTAGACGATCGCGTTGGACTTCACCATCTTGGCCACGCGCCAGGCGAACAGCAGGTCGTCGAGTTCGCCGGGCGTGGGCTGGCGCTTGCTAACGACCTTCAGCTCGTCCCGCTGGACCTGTCGATGATCGGCCGTCTGCACGAGCAGGCCGGAGCCTACGCGCTTCACGTCGTGCGTGTTGCGGCCGTCGCCCGGCGGGATTTCCAGCACGCGCACATTGGCCTTCTTCGCCGCTTCGTCGACCGCCCCCGCATCCACCCGGGGCGCGATCAGCACTTCGACGAACTGGCGCTTCAGGATGGTCCTTGCCGTTTCCGCGTCGAGCGGACGGTTGAAGGCGATGATGCCGCCGAAGGCCGAGGTCGGGTCGGTGGCATAGGCCAGTTCGTAGGCTGCCAGCGGGTCGGCCGCCACGGCAACGCCGCAAGGGTTCGCGTGCTTCACGATCACGCAAGCCGGTGCGTCGAACTGGCGTACGCATTCCCAGGCGGCGTCGGCATCGGCGATGTTGTTGTACGACAGCTCCTTGCCCTGCAACTGGCGGAACGTAGCGAGCGTGCCGGGCGCGGGATGGAGGTCGCGGTAGAACGCGCCGGCCTGGTGTGGATTCTCACCGTAACGCAGGTCCATCACCTTGATGAAGCGGCCATTCGACTGTTCGGGAAACTCCGCGCGCCGGGCGACCGCGGTGTGCGTATCGTCGAGCGTGATACCGGAGAGGTAATCGCTGATGGCGGCATCGTAGTTCGACACGCGGTTGAACGCGGCGACGGAAAGCCGGAAACGCGTGGCGCGCGAGAGTCCACCCTTCTGCTCGATCTCCGCCAGCGCCTCCTCGTATTGCGCCGGATCGGTCAGCACGCCGACATCGTTCCAGTTCTTGGCGGCGGCGCGGAGCATGGCCGGACCGCCGATGTCGATGTTCTCGATGGCGTCTTCCAGCGTGCACGCCGGATCGGCGACCGTGCGCTCGAAGGGATAAAGATTGAGCACGAGCAGGTCGATCGGAACGATGCCGTGTTCCGCCATGACCGCGTCGTCAGTGCCGCGGCGACCGAGCAAGCCACCATGGACGCGCGGATGCAGCGTCTTCACCCGCCCATCCATGATCTCGGGAAAGCCGGTCAGGTCGCCCACGTCGCGCACGGGGATGCCGGCGTCGCGAAGCGCCCTGGCCGAGCCGCCGGTGGAAAGTATTTCGACGTTCGCGGCGGCGAGGCGGCGAGCCAGCCCGGTCAGGCCCTGCTTGTCGGAAACGCTGACGAGCGCGCGGCGGACGGGAACGAGATCGGGCGTGGGCATGGGCACTTCCGGGTAGGAAAGCGCGTCATTATAGCCGCCCGGACGTCCATGCGGTCCCGGCGGTATGCCGGTCAGGAAATTCCGTGGGCGGCGAGCTTCTTGCGCAGGGTGGCGCGGTTGATGCCGAGTGCGGCGGCGGCGCGGCTCTGGTTGCCTTCGTGGAAGGAAAGCACTTCCCGGAGCAGGGGGCCTTCGACTTCCCGGATCACGAGGGCGTGCAGGCCTTCGCCGAACTCGGTATCACCGATATCGGCGAGATAGCGACGAACCGTACGGCTGACACATTCGCTGAGAGCGCTCTGCATGGAGGTTTCGTTGGCGGCCTCGCCGGCAGACAGTCTCACAGCGTTCAAGGCATTCCCCTCTCGCGGGCCGGAGCATGGATCCCCGGTCGGTTCTTATCGGTATGGTGCTTCTTGGGCTGCGACCCACACACCTCGTCGGGGTGATGGAAAGTCGCGAAGGGAACCGAGTGTACTCGCCCCGGGGAGCGAAGTGCAGGCTTGCAAAAAGAAATTTTTTCGAACGCTTCACTCGAAGCTGAATGCGAAAGCCACGGCTCGCTGGCCCGGGTCTTGCACCTCGAACACCATGGCCGTCGTCACCCCGCTGGCGAGACCGCGTGAACGCGCCGACGCATCGCCCACATAATCCTCGGGTTGGAAACGGCGCATGGCGAGGCGCCGGCCGCTGGCATCCGAGAGAACGATGGTGACCACCGGATACGGCTGCGCGAACGATGCATCGTTTCGCACGCTGGCGGTGATAAGCAAGCCGTCGGTGACGGATGGATGCTGCTCGACATCGCGTGCGAGCAAGCGCAGGCGGGACGGGTCGGATACGAGAGGCAAATGGCAGCCGATCATCGCGCACCCCGTCTCCAGGATGGGGCCGATGGTGGCGTCCGCGATGAGGACGTCCCGCTTGGCCCATGCCAGCTGTGCCCCGAGCCCGAGGATCAGCACGGTGCAGACACTGGCCCAAGCGGCGGTGTGCCATGACCGGCGCTTCCGCTTCGCGAATCGCGGCGTGAACGTCAGCTGTGAAAAATCTTCCCCTGTTTCCGCGTCGGCGATATCGTCTTCCACGAGAGGGCTTGCCTCGAGGCCGTCGGAAGCCACCTCGGCCGCCGGACGCGGCCGGAACACAGCCACCTCGGCGGTCGGAGGCTCACGATCCAGTGCGTGTTCCGCCAGCCTCGTGAACGGCTCCGGCGGCAGCTGTTCGGCGAGCGTGCCCAGGGCGTTGAAGACAACGTCGCAATGGCTGCAACGCACGCAGCCGCAGGCATGGACCAGAAGCTCGGCTTCCAGCTTATAGACGGTGAGGCACTCGGGGCACTGCGTATACATAACGCCCGATCATAACGGCCGCGCCGTGCCCGTGCGCGCCCGGTAGAATAAGGGACCCGCCCACTGCACTGGCCCCACGATGCCCTGGCTCGAACTTTCCCTCACGATCCGCGCCGCGGAACAGCCGCGTGTCGAAGCGACGCTGGAAGACCTCGGCGCGCTGTCCATCACGCTGCAGGATGCCGACGCGGAAACGCCCGACGAGGAAGCCATCTTCGAACCCGGAGTGGGCGAGATCCCGTTGTGGAACCAGATCGTGCTAAACGCGCTGTTCGACGCCGGTGCCGACAAGCGCGGCCTGACCGCTGCCATCGCCGACGACCTGCCCTTCGTCGAACCCGCCCACATCACCTGGCGCGAGGTGGAGGACCAGGACTGGGAGCGGGCGTGGATGGACCAGTTCAAGCCGATGCCGTTCGGCCGCCGGTTGTGGGTCTATCCGTGGAACATCGAGCCGCCGGCGGATGGCGGGATCGTCGTGGTGCGGCTCGATCCGGGCCTCGCCTTCGGCACGGGAACGCACCCGACCACGGCGATGTGCCTGGAATGGCTCGATGGCCAGCAGATGGCCGGCAAGTTCGTCCTCGACTACGGTTGCGGCTCGGGCATTCTCGCCATCGCCGCGCTGAAGCTGGGCGCGGCACGCGCCGTGGGCGTCGACAACGATCCCCAGGCCTTGCTCGCTTCGCGTGACAACGCCGAACGTAACGGCGTCCATGGCGATCTGGACGTCTATCTGCCGGGCGAGGCGCCTGTCGAGCAAGCCGACGTGCTCGTGGCGAATATCCTCGCCGGTCCCCTCGGCGAGCTTGCCCCGACTTTCGCCGCGGCCGTGAAGCCCGGGGCACCGTTCGCGCTCTCGGGCATCCTCTCCGGGCAGCACGAGGAATTGCTCACGCGTTACGCGGAATGGTTCGACGAGCTGGAGGTACGCACGCTCGAGGATTGGGTACGCATCAGCGGCCGACGCAAGGCCTGACGCTCTGGTGGGGGCCGATACTGTCGGCGATCCCGCGGCAGCGGGCCAGGTTACGGCAAGCACTATCGCCGGCAGGGTCGGCTCCCACCAGAGCCAACCTCGAGGACCGTTTCAAAAGAGCCCATAAAAAAATCCCGCCATGTGGCGGGATTTTTCGTTACGCCGATGGCGTCTCTTTCTGCTCGGCCATCCGTTTTTCCAGGTAGTGGATGTTCTGCCCACCCAGCTGGAAACCGACGTCGGCCATGATCCGCTGCTGTAGCGGGATATTGCATTTCACGCCTTCGATCACCGTTTCGGTCAGGGCCATCCGCATGCGCGCGATGGCCGTGGCGCGGTCCGGGCCATGGACGATGATCTTGCCAATCATCGAATCGTAGTTCGGCGGGATGCGGTAGCCGTCGTACAGGTGCGTGTCGACGCGTACGCCGGGGCCACCGGGGGCTTCGAATCGCTTCACCGTGCCGGGGCTCGGCATGAAGGTGTCGGGATCCTCGGCGTTGATGCGGCATTCGATCGCGTGGCCGTTGAGGACGACGTCCTCCTGGCGGATCGACAGCTTTTCGCCACCGGCGATCAGCAGCTGCTCGCGGACGAGGTCGATACCGGTCACCAGTTCCGTCACCGGGTGCTCCACCTGGATGCGGGTATTCATCTCGATGAAGTAGAAGCGGCCGTTCTCGAACAGGAACTCGAACGTGCCCGCGCCGCGATAGCCGATGCGGATGCAGGCATCGACGCAGACCTTGCCGATCTGCTCGCGCAGTTCCGGCGTGATGCCCGGTGCGGGTGCCTCTTCCACCACCTTCTGGTGGCGGCGCTGCATCGAGCAGTCGCGTTCACCGAGGTGGATGGCGTTGCCCTGGCCATCGGCGAGCACCTGGATTTCCACGTGACGCGGGTTTTCCAGGAACTTCTCCATGTAGACCTGATCGTTGCTGAAAGCCGCCTTGGCTTCCTGCTTGGTCATGACGATGGAGTTCGCCAGGTGGGCCTCGGTGCGCACGACGCGCATGCCGCGACCGCCACCGCCACCGGCCGCCTTGATGATGACCGGATAACCGATCTCGCGTGCGATGCGGATGTTCTCGTCGGTGTCGTCGCCCAGCGGTCCACCGGAGCCGGGCACGCAGGGTACGCCGGCGGCCTTCATGGCGCGGATCGCCTCCACCTTGTCGCCCATCAGGCGGATGACGTCGGCGGTGGGGCCGATGAAGACGAAGCCGGATTGCTCGACCTGTTCGGCGAAATTCGCGTTCTCGGAGAGGAATCCGTATCCCGGATGGATCGCACCCGCGTCGGTGATCTCCGCGGCGGCGATGATCCGCGGAATGTTGAGGTAGCTGTCTGCCGAGGGACCCGGTCCGATGCATACCGATTCGTCGGCCAGGCCGACGTGCTTGAGGTTGCGATCGACGGTGGAGTGCACCGCGACCGTCTTGATGCCGAGCGCGTGGCACGCGCGCAGCACCCGCAGCGCGATCTCGCCGCGATTGGCAATAACGACCTTCTCGAGCATGAGTCGGGGCCTCAGGCGATGACGAACATCGGTTCGTCGAATTCCACCGGCTGGCCGTTCTCGACCAGGATGGCGACGACGGTACCGGATACGTCGGCCTCGATCTGGTTGAACATCTTCATCGCTTCGATGATGCCCAGGGTCTCGCCGGCCTTGACCTGCTGGCCGACGCTGGCGAACGCGGGGGCACCCGGCGTGGAGGCGGCGTAGAAGGTGCCGACCATCGGCGCCTTGACCACGTGGCCGGGCGGTAGGCCCGGCTCCGCGGGCGGCGCGGCGGGGGCGGCGGCAGGTGCGACAGCGATCGGAGCGGCGACGGGAGCGGGCGCCGCCATCATCTGCGGGGCGGCGGCGGTGCCCTTGGGCACTCGTGAAAGACGCACCACTTCCTCGCCTTCCTTGATTTCCAGCTCGGCGAGGTTCGATTCCTCGAGCAGGTCGATGAGCTTCTTGATCTTGCGCAGGTCCATGGGACAAACCTTCTGGTGGTGGATGCGGACGCACATGGCGTCCCGCGAATGGGAATCAGGCGGCGGGGATGTCCAGCCGGAGCAGTGCGGCCTCGAGCGCCAGCCGGTAGCTGTCGCCGCCGAAGCCGCAGATCACGCCGGCGGCGATGTCCGACACATACGAGTGGTGCCGGAACGGCTCGCGCGCGTGCGGATTGGACAGGTGGATCTCGATGAACGGGATGGCCACGCCGGCGAGCGCATCGCGTAGGGCGACCGATGTGTGCGTGAAAGCCGCGGGATTGATGAGGATCCAGGCCGTGCCCTCGTCGCGGGCCTGGTGGATCCGCCCGATCAGTTCGTGCTCGGCGTTGGACTGGAACCAGCCCAGGTCGTGCCCGGCGGCCTGCGCCCGGGCTTGCAGCGACGTGTTGATGTCAGCGAGCGTTTCATGCCCGTAGACCGAAGGCTCGCGAACGCCGAGGAGATTGAGGTTGGGTCCGTGCAGGACGAGGATCCTGGCCACTGTTCACCTGTGCCGTGGGTCCGGGGCTCCGGAACGCCGCGAAGTGTGCGCCTGTCGCTCACCCTTGTCCAGTTCGGTGAAGTTCGACGTAGTTCGCTGGAGATCGTGACTTTCCAGACGCTCGCGTATGTTGGGAATCGCCGACAGGGTCGGCTCCCACAAGGGGTGTGCATGCTGCTACCAAGTGTGGGAGCCGACCTTGTCGGCGATCCCGCGGCAGCGGGCCGGTTTGAGGCAAGCACCCGTCGCCGCTGAAGCGGCTCCCACAGGTCGAGCGGCGGTGACTGCCCCGGTGGGAGCCGACCCTGTCGGCGATTCCCCGCTTCACCGCTGGGCAAACAACGCCCGCCAGCCCTCGATCCCCAACCGGTCCAACGTCTCCATGTTCGCCTCGAAGATCTTCGAGGCCTCCGGGAAGGCCGCCACCGCGCGGTCGATGCTCGTCTCGCGCAGCAGGTGCAGCGTGGGGTAAGGCGAGCGATTGGTGTAGTTGGTGATGTCGTCGGGAGCGGTACCTTCGAACTGGAAGGCGGGATGGAAACTGGCCACCTGGATGTCACCCTCCAGTTCGAGGTCGTTCACCGTCTCATCCGCCACTTCGAGGAATTCGTTGTAGTCGAGGAAATCGTCGAGCACGTGGGGATGGATCAACAAGGTGGTGTCCACCACCTCCGGATCGGTGTCGCGAAGAAATTCCAGCTCACGGACCAGGTCCGCGTGCAACTGCAGCGGTTGCGTGGCATCGCTGACCACATAACGGATCTGTCCCTTCTTGTGCACCGCCTTGGCGAAGGGGCACAGGTTGAGGCCGATGACCGCGCGTTCGAGCCAGAGGCGCGTCGCCTCGATCACCTGGTCGGGTGGGAGCATGGGATCCATGGGAGAGCCTCCGTGGTTCAGGGCGCGAGCCAGGCGTCGAGTTCCGCCTGGCTGAACGTGCCGAGCTTGCGCCGCAGGATACGCCCGTCCTCGCCGATGAGGACGCTATAGGGCAGCACCCGGCGGGTGTTGCCGAAGGACAGCGAGCCGCCCGGGGCGTCGCTGTCGGCGAGCACCACCGGATACTCCACCGGCTGGGCTGCGAGATAGGCACGCACGGCGCCTGCCGTGTCCTCGGCCACGCCGAGGATGGCGACGTTGCGTGCCTTGTAGCGTCCCGCGTTCTCGCTCAATAGCGGCATTTCCCGGCGGCATGGGGCGCACCAGGTGGCCCAGAAGTTGATGAGCAGGCGCTTGCCATGCCAATCGGAAAGCTGGCGCGGCTTGCCTTCCACGGTGAGGAAGGTGGCCGGCGTCGGGATCTCGCCGATATCCGCCACCGTGACACCTTGCGGCGGTGGCGGGTTCAGGCGGCGATGCTCGAGGTACAGCCCCGTGGCCGCGGCGGCGATCGCCAGTACCACGATCCAGAAGGTCGGGCCGCGGCTCATGGACGCGCGGCGGCCTCGAGCGCTTTCTCGACGCTGTCGTAGGTGAGCACCGTGGACAGCTTGCGGCCATCGCCGCCGCCCTTCGGGTAGACCACGTAGAGCGGAACGCCTACCGAGTGGTACTGCTCGAGGAAGGCCGCGATGGTCGCGTTCACGTCGGTCCAGTCGCCCTTCATGTAGACGGTGCCGGTGCGGGCGAGCAGGGACTTGAAGGCATCGGTATCGAGCACCGCCTTCTCGTTCGCCTTGCAGGTGATGCACCAGTCGGCGGTCATGTCGACCAGGACCGGTGTTCCCGCGCCACGCAGTTCGGCCAGCTTTTCCGGGGAATACGGGACCGAGCCATCGGCGGCGACACGCAAGGCGTCGCCCTGCGCCGGCAGGCCGTGCACGGTCCACAGCGCTGCGGCGGCACCGACCATCAGTACGCCCGTAAACACCCAGGACAAGCGTCCTCCACGGCTGCGTCCGTACCACCACAGCGCCATGGCCAGCAGCACGCCGCCTGCGAGCACGAGGGCGGTCGCGTCGGCGCCGCGCTGCTTGGTCAGTACCCATAGCAGCCAGACGGCCGTGAGGTACATCGGGAACGCCAGCAACTGCTTGAGGGTCTCCATCCACCGGCCCGGGCGTGGCAACAGCCGTGCGATCGCCGGCACGAATCCGATCAGCAGGAAGGGCAGGGCAAGGCCGAGGCCGAGCGCCAGGAAGATCAGGAAGGCCACGCCCAGGGGCGCGGCGAAGGCGAAGGCGATCGCGGAACCCATGAAGGGTGCGGTGCAAGGGCTGGCCACGACCACGGCCAGCACGCCGGTGAAGAAGTCACCCGAGGGGCCCGACCGTGCGGCGAGGCCGCTGCCCACGTTGCCGAGGGAACCCCCGATCTCGAACACGCCCGACATCGACAGGCCCACGGCCAGCATCACGTAGACGAGCAGGCCGATCGCCAGCGGCTGCTGGAATTGCGCGCCCCACTGGATGCCGTGGCCCGCTGCGCGGATGCCGACGATGACCAGACCCAGGACGGCGAAGGCGGCCAGCACGCCGGCCGTGTACCAGAGCGCATGCTTGCGTGCGGCGCCCGGGCTTTCCCCGCTTTCGAGCACGGTGATGGCTTTCAGCGACAACACCGGCAACACGCACGGCATGAGGTTCAGCACCAGGCCGCCGAGCAAGGCGAGGCCGATGGCCGCAATGAAGCCGACGGGCGCGTCACCGCCGGGCGCCAGGCCGGGCGGTGGCGGCGTCGGTGCGACATCCACTGGCGCGGCGGCGGGCTGTCCCTCGGACGGGGCGCCGACGGACGCCGTGCCCGCGCCCAGGTCGACCGTGATGTGCCGTGTCATGACCGGATAGCAGATGCCGTTCTCCAGGCAACCCTGGTAGGCCACATCGATCGCCACCGCCGTGGCGCCCGCGGCGCCGTTCAGCGGCACCGGCAGTTCGACCTGGTCGAAATAGACGATGGTGTCGCCGAAGTGTTCGTCGTGATGGGCGGTGCCGCTGGGCCAGTCGGGTTCTCCCGCGGTTACCCCGGCGGGCGATGACACGGCGATCTGTGTCTTGTCGCGATACAGGTAGTAGTCCTTGGGCATGGTCCAGCGAAGCAGCAGGCTGCCGTGGTCCTTGACCAGCGCCTCGAAGCGGAACGCCTGGTCGGCGGGAAGTGCCTGCGCCTCGCCACCCGGGGCCGCGGACGGAGCGCCCAGCAGGGCCGCGCCGTTGGCGGCGGGCGCCGCGGCGACAGGGATGGTCGACGCACCGCCGATGGTGAGCTTCAGGTGCTCGGTATTCGGCGGGTAGCAGATCTTCGGCTCCACCTCATGGCAGCCCTGGTACTGGACATCGAGGGCAAGGGTCTTCGTCGCGGCATCGGCGAGCGTGTACGGCACGCTGGCCTCCACGTCGCCGTGGTAGATCTCCACGTCGCCGAGGTATTCGTCGTGCTTCTTCAGACCATCGGGAAGCGCCGCCTCGCCCAGCGTGACCGCCGTGGGCTCCGCCGCCTTGATCTTGATCCGGCCCCGGTAGAGGTAATAGTCCGGCGCGATCCGCCAGTGCAGCTTCACCATGCCGGGCTGGCTGGCATCGGAAGTGAGGTGGAACGCCTGGGTGACCGGCAGCAGGTCGTCGTCACCCTGGGCGAGCGCCGGCAGGGCGGCGAGCAAGGCGAGGCCGGCGGCCAGGTTCCGCACGAGGCGGGCGAACGACGTCATGATGACTCCGGGGATCGGTGCGGCGACGAACCGCGGGGGGCGTCGATCATTATGACCGGGCATGCCCTTGTTAGCTTGCATCGACGCTGGCTTCCAGCCAGGCGAGGTAGGGCGCGTGGCCTTCTACCAGCGGCAGGGCCACGACCTCCGGCACCTCGTAGGGGTGGTGCTCGACGACGAAGGCCTCGACCGCCGCGAAGGCCTCGCGGGTGGTCTTCACCAGCAGGAGGTCCTCGGCGTCGGTGACTACCTCGCCCTTCCAGCGGTAGGTGGACCGCATCCCCGGCAGGTGGTTCACGCAAGCGGCAAGGCCGGCCTGGACGAGACCATGGGCGAGGGCGGCGGCGGGTTCGCCGGCGGGACAGGCGACAAGGATGGCGATGGGTTCGGACATGGGTCGATTGTGGTCTTTTTTGTACCCGGGGCCTTGAACGGTTTCGCACAGGCGCCATCTGTCGATCACCCCGAGGCTCTTCCGATTCGTGGAGAGCTTTGGCTAAAATTCTGGCACTCACCCGTGGCAAGTGCTAACAGGGTGGACCAATTTCGTTATCCGTCAATCACATGGTTGGAGAAGTCATGAGCAAACTGCGCCCGCTGCACGATCGCGTCATCGTCAAGCGTCTCGAGGAAGAGCGTGTTTCCGCCGGTGGCATCGTCATCCCTGACAGCGCCACCGAGAAGCCCACCCGCGGCAAGGTCATCGCCGCCGGTACCGGCCTCCTCCTGGCCAGCGGCCAGCTCCGCCCGATGGGCGTGAAGGAAGGCGACGTCGTCCTGTTCGGCAAGTACGCCGGCCAGGAGATCAAGGTCGACGGCGAAGAGCTGGTCTTCCTGAAGGAAGACGACATCGTGGCGGTCCTGGAAGGCTGAGCCCCCGCTCGCCCCGTTCCTCCCGGTTATCCCAAACAACTGATCTCAAGGATTCATTCTCATGGCATCTAAAGAAGTCCGCTTCGGCGAAGACGTCCGCGCACGCATGCTGAAGGGCGTCAACACGCTCGCCAACGCCGTCAAGGTCACCCTCGGCCCGAAGGGCCGCAACGTCGTGCTCGAGAAGAGCTTCGGCGCGCCGACCGTCACCAAGGACGGCGTCTCGGTCGCCAAGGAAATCGAACTCGCCGACAAGTACGAGAACATCGGCGCCCAGATCGTCAAGGAAGCCGCCTCGAAGACCTCCGACGTGGCCGGTGACGGCACCACGACGGCCACCGTCCTCGCCCAGGCGTTCATCCAGGAAGGCCTCAAGGCCGTTGCCGCCGGCATCAACCCGATGGACCTCAAGCGCGGCATCGACCAGGCCGTCACGGCCGCCGTCGGTGAGCTGAAGAAGCTTTCCAACCCGACCGCCGACGACAAGGCGATCGCCCAGGTCGGCACGATCTCGGCCAACTCCGACTCGAACATCGGCGACATCATCGCCACCGCGATGGGCAAGGTCGGCAAGGAAGGCGTGATCACGGTCGAGGAAGGCTCGGGCCTCGAGAACGAGCTCGACGTCGTCGAGGGCATGCAGTTCGATCGCGGCTACCTCTCGCCGTACTTCATCAACAACCAGCAGTCGCAGCAGGTTGAACTGGACGACCCGTTCATCCTCATCCACGACAAGAAGATCTCGAACGTCCGTGAGCTCCTGCCGGTGCTCGAGGCCGTCGCCAAGGCCGCCAAGCCGCTGCTGATCGTCGCCGAGGAAGTCGAGGGCGAAGCCCTGGCCACCCTCGTCGTCAACACGATCCGCGGCATCGTCAAGGTCGCCGCCGTCAAGGCGCCGGGCTTCGGCGATCGTCGCAAGGCCATCCTGGAAGACATCGCCATCCTCACCAACGGCGTGGTCATCTCCGAGGAAGTGGGCCTGCAGCTCGACAAGGCCACGATCAACGACCTCGGCCGCGCCAAGCGTGTCGTGATCACCAAGGAAAACACCACGATCATCGACGGTGCCGGCGAAGCCGAGCGCATCCAGTCGCGCATCGGCCAGATCAAGGCGCAGATCGAAGAGACCTCCTCGGACTACGACCGCGAGAAGCTGCAGGAGCGTGTGGCCAAGCTCGCCGGTGGTGTCGCCGTGATCAAGGTCGGCGCCGCGACGGAAGTCGAGATGAAGGAAAAGAAGGCCCGCGTCGAAGACGCCCTGCACGCCACGCGTGCGGCCGTCGAGGAAGGCGTGGTCCCGGGTGGCGGCGTCGCCCTGATCCGTGCGCTGAAGGCCCTCGAAGGCCTGAAGGGCAAGAACCCGGACCAGGACCTCGGCATCGCGATCACCCGTCGCACGCTGGAAGCCCCGCTGCGCGCCATCGTCACCAACGCTGGCGAAGAGGCTTCGGTCATCGTCAACCAGGTGAAGGACGGCCAGGGTAACTTCGGTTACAACGCCGCCACCGGCGAATTCGGCGACATGATCGCGTTCGGCATCCTGGACCCGACCAAGGTCACCCGTTCGGCGCTGCAGTTCGCCGCCTCGGTGGCCGGCTCGATCATCACGACCGAAGCGGCCGTGACCGAGCTGCCGAAGAAGGACGACGGCCACGGCCACGGTGCCCCCGGCGGCATGGGTGGCATGGGCGGCATGGACTTCTAAGTCCGCGCCTCTCTGGCCCGTCACGAAGAGCCCCGCGAAAGCGGGGCTTTTCTTTTGCGGGCTCGGTGAGGACCGGCTCTGGTGGGAGCCGACCCTGTCGGCGATGGGTGCTCGCCGTAACCTGGCCCGCCGCCGCTGGATCGCCGACGAGGTCGGTTCCCGCCACCGCGCGGCGGCGCTGCCCGCCCCCCTACTCAATACGAGGTGGTCGCCGAGGTAGCCGTCGTGTCCGGCATCGCCGATGTGGCATCCGGAACGCCCACGTAGTGGATTACTGCTGCGCGCCGGACGCCGCGCTTTCTTCCTCGGTACCTGGCTGGCGCGCCAGTGCTGCCGCATCGGGCAGTGCATATTGCGCGACCAGCGGCTCCAACTTGTGCTTCATCCGCAGCATCGCCACGTTACCCATGGATACATCCGTATATTTCTGCAGGGTATCCTCGGCCGGGGTGGGTGCGTCCGGTGCGTGCGTGAGCGCGGCGAGGCGCGGAGCGACGACCTGGGTGAGCGCGAAATACGGATCGTCGTGCACGCCCGCCTGCTCCAGCAGCTTGCCGGGCAGCATCCATGACGCCAGATCCGCCTTCTCCGGCGCGGGACCATCGCCGTGTGCGTCGATGAGGATGTAGGGCACGGTCTGGTTGAACATGCCGCCACCGTCGACGAAACCGAGTTTGTCGTACGTTTCGGTGAGTGCGGGCAGGTGGTCGCCATAGAACAGGAGCAGCGTCGGCCGCTCGCGTTGCTTGAGCAGCTCGGCAAGACGGCCTAGTTCGGCGTCGGCATGGCGCATGTGATAGATGTAGTTGCGCAATTGCAACTTCGCGTCGTCACTGATGCCATCGGGGACGGAAATGGCGTCGCGCTCGCGCGTGTCGATATTCACGCTCTTGTCGTATGGACCGTGGGCTTCCATGCTGATCGCGAAGACGAAGCGCGGTGGGCCGGAATCCTTCAGCTGGCTCATGATCTCATCGGTCATGGCGCTGTCGGCCATGTACTCGCCGTCCTTGTGGAAGTCCTTGGGAAAGTCCGGCTGTGAAACAAACCGGTCGAAGCCCAACGACCTGAAGGCCGTGTTCCGGTTCCAGAACGAGGCATCGTTGCCGTGCACGGCGATGGTTTCATATCCATGGGAACGCAGCGTGCGCACCATGCCTGGCACGACGCCGGAATGCATCTGCAGGTACGGAAACTGCATCGTCGGGAAATAACGCAGGGATAGACCGGTGAGCACTTCGAATTCGGTACGGATCGTGCCGCCGCCGAACGTCGGGACATGCAGGCGCCCCGTGCTCGCATGCTCCGCGAGACGATGCAGGTTCGGTGCGAAGTCCTCGTTTTCGAGGCCGCGAATCGCGCTCGGATCGAAGAACGATTCACTCTGCACGACGACGATGTCGGGCGTCTGCCGTCCATGGGTCGCCGCCACCGCCATGTGCTCGCGCAGGGCGGGCCCGGTGTCCGCGAGGAAGCGCCCGGCTTCGGCCGGATCGGCCTTGGTCTTCTTGCCTGCATCCTGAAGGCGGAACTGCACGATCGTCGTCACCACGCCGTTGTAGCCGGCGTTCGCCGCCGCGGACCAGGGTTGCAGGCCCAGGCGGTCCTTGTCGTAGATGGTCGACCACGCGGGAACGCCTGCGAACAGGGTCCCTATCAGCGCCACCAGCGTCACACCCGCGACGAGGCGGCGACCCTTCGTGCGCCGCGCAAAAAGGGGCGGTTCGTAACGGGCGATGAGGACGATGAGCGCGAGCGTGCCCAGGATGGCCAGGTAGGGCAGCGGATCGGCGGGCAGGTAACCGCCGAGCAGATGCAGTCCACCGTTCTTCAACTGGCCGACCATCCGGAAGTCGGCGGGTAGCAGTGGCGCACCCAGGTTCTTCATCTTGATGGCGCTGACCACGAGCACGGCGCCCTGCGCCATGAAGGCGAGGCCGAACGACAGCCACGCCCGCCGCGTGAGCACCAGCAACAGCGAAGCGAGCAACAGGCCGGGGAAGGCGTTGGCGAACAGGTGCCACGGCCGGGCAGCCCATTCGGCGCTGGATACGCCCGGGTTGCCATCCAGGAAGCCGGTGTAGAGAACGAACGCCACGGCGAGGCAGAGCGGCAACGCCACCCGGGCTATCACGTCACGCCAACGCTTTGAATCGAAAGTCATAACGTCCTCTTGTCACGCCCCTGTAGCAAGGGGGTACGGACTGTAACGCAGCGGACATGAACCGGTTGTCAGGCGGGGGCGCACGTAATTCTTGCGGGTCCCCGCCGGGTCATGAGACGAATCGCAACCCCGTGCCGGGAAGCGCGTTGTGCCGCGGCTAGGGCACAATGACCGCCTCATGAATGCATCCACGACGGCTCCGCGCGAAAGCCCTGAACTGCGCGCATTGATCGATACCCGTTATGCCGACGTGATGGCGGCATGCCGTGCCGCGCGCATCCCGTTGTACGACGATGCCGGCGTGGCCGAGCGAATCCGGCGGACCTTGCTCGCCTCGGACTTCGCCTTCGATATCCTGCGTCGCCAGCCCGAGTTGCTTGCGCCTGCCGGGCTGGAACGACTGCGGGCCAATGCAGATGCGGGAACGCGTGGCGCCACGCTGGAGTTGCCGGCGGACGAGGATCGTTGCATGTCGGTGCTGCGCCGTTTCCGGCACGCGGAAGCGGTCCGCCTCGTGTTCCGCGACGTGAACGGGTTGGACGACCTGGACGAAACGCTTTCGTCGACCAGTGCGCTTTATGAAACCTTGCTCGAGGTTGCCCTGCGCTGGTCGGAAAGCGCCATGCATGCGCGCTACGGACAGCCGCGCGACGCGAACGGCGTCGCGCAACGCACGGTGGTGCTCGGCTTCGGTAAGCTCGGCGGCAACGAGCTGAATTTTTCCTCGGACATCGATCTGGTGCTGGCGTATGCCTCGGGCGGAGAAACCGATGGAGCGCGGCCGCTGGACAACGGCGAGTATTTCATTCGCGAAACGCGCCAACTGGTGCGTCTGCTGGCCGAGCCCACGCTGGATGGCATCTGTGCACGCGTGGACCTGCGCCTGCGCCCGTTCGGCAATGCGGGGCGGCTGTCGCTGCCCTTCGCGGCGATGGAACAGTACTACCAGCGGGAAGGCCGCGATTGGGAACGCTATGCCTGGATCAAGGCGCGGCCGGTGGCCGGCGATCGCGTCGCCGGCCGCGAACTGCAGGACATGCTCCGGCCGTTCGTTTATCGCCGTTATCTCGATTACACGGCGTTCGCCGGCCTGCGTGAGATGAAGGCGCTGATCGACGCGGAGGTCGCGCGCAAGGATCTCGCCGGCAACCTGAAGCTCGGCCCCGGCGGCATTCGTGAAATCGAGTTCGTGGTGCAACTGACCCAGATGATCCGTGGCGGTCGCGACCCGGCCTTGCGCGTGCGTGGCCTGCTGCCCGCATTGCGGGCCTGCGAGGCGCGCGGTTACATCCCCTCGGCTCGGGCGAAGTTGTTGCGCTCTGCCTACGTGTTCTTGCGCCGCCTGGAGAACCGCGTGCAGATGTTGCGCGATGCGCAGACTCACGATATTCCCGACGATGCGTTGTCGCGCGAACGTCTGGCCCTTGGCTTGGGCTACGCCCATTGGGACGATCTGGCGCTCGACCTGGTCCGGCACCGCGACGCCGTGTCCGGCGAGTTCGCCGCCGTGCTCGTTCCCGAGGCTGGCGGCACGGCGACGGCTCCCATCGCCGACGTCACGCTTTGGCAGGCGGCGCGGGGGGAGACACTCGATGCCGCCATGATGGAGGCGTCGGGTTTCGTCCCTGGCGAGGAAGCGGCCAACGAGCTGGTTAAATTGCCGCGCACGGCGGCGGTCCGCTCGATGTCGGCGCGTTCGTCCGAACGCATCGAGCGCCTGATGCCCCATTTGATCGGCGCAGCCCGTGGCAGCGTGGCGCCCGTGGCCAGCCTCTTGCGCTTGTTGCGTCTGGTCCAGGCCGTTGCGCGTCGTTCGTCCTATCTTGCCCTGCTCGACGAACAGCCGAATGCACGGCGGCGTGTCGCCAGCGTGTTTGCGGACAGTGCTTTCCTCGCGGAGCGTGTGATCGCGCAACCGCTGCTGCTGGACGACGTGCTCGATCCGCGCATCGACCAATTGCCGCTGAAACGGGCGGACATCTCGGCCGAGATCGCACGGACCCTCGGTGCGCTGGACGAGCGCGACGCAGAGCACGAGCTGGAGCGCATCAACGAATTCCGTTCGAGCATCGCCTTTCGGCTGGGACTGGCCTTCAACGACGGCCGGTCGGATGCCACCGCGACGGCGCGGCGGCTCGCCGGGCTGGCGGAGGCGGTGGTCGCGGCCATCCTCGCCCTGGCGACGCGCGAACTTACGGCACAGCATGGCCGCCTGCCGGGCGAGGGCAGCGGGTTCGCCGTGCTCGGCTATGGCAGCCTCGGCGGCGAGGAACTGGGTTTCGCCTCTGACCTGGACCTGGTCTTCGTCTACGATGGCCAGCGTGCGAATACGATGAGCGACGGACCCCGGCCGGTAGACGGCACGCGTTGGTACCAGCGCCTGGCGCAGCGGGTGATGCACTGGCTGAGCGTTCAGACCCACGCAGGCAGGTTGTACGACGTGGACACGCGCCTGCGGCCGGACGGATCGAAGGGGCTGCTGGTCGCCAGTGTCGATGCGTTCGAGGCGTACCAGCGGGACCGCGCGTGGACCTGGGAACACCAGGCGCTGTTGCGCGCCCGCCCGGTGGCTGGTGACACGCGGCTTGGCGCCGCCCTCGCGGGCGTCCGGCGCGAGATCCTTGGCGCCCCCCGCGACGCCGCGCGCGTTCGTGCCGAGGTGGGCGCCATGCGTGCACGCTGGCGCGGCGAGCGCGACCGCTCCGACACGGCCCACGTCGACCTGAAGCAGGGCGTCGGTGCTCTCATCGACATCGAATTCATCCTGCAGGGCATGGTCCTCGGGTACGCGGCCACGCATCCGTCGGTGCTCGACACGCATGCCAGCAGCACGTTGATCGACGTGCTGCGCGAGGCGGGGCTGTTCACCCAGGCCCAGGCCGACACGCTGCATCTGGCGCATGCTGACCTCCTGCAGATGGGGCTCGCCTGCACGCTCGACCTGCGTCCGCGCATCGCCGCGCGCACGCCGGCCCTGGATGCGCTGTGCGCCGGGGTGGAGCAGGTCGCGGCCGAGCTGGGCTTCGATTTCTCCGGTCGTAGCGAGGCGGCGGCGCAGGGTGCCTGAATCCGATGCACGGCGTTATGCTGTCCGGCCGTTCAATGACACGATCCCGATGACCCGAACCCCGTTGCTGATCGACACCGACCCCGGCGTGGACGACGCGCTGGCCATCCTGATGGCGCACGAGCACGCCGATGTCACCGCGTTGACGGTGGCCGCGGGCAATGTCGGGCTCGACCACACGGTGCGCAACGCGCGCACGCTGATGCAACTGATCGGCGCGGCGACACCGGTGCATCCCGGTTGTCCGTCGCCGCTGGTCCGCGCTCCGGACGAGGACGCGGCCTTCGTCCACGGCGCCGACGGTTTCGGCGACGTCGGCTTCGCCGAGCCCTCGCATCCTGCGCAGGCCGAGCACGCCGCGCTCGCGCTGATCCGCCTGACCCGCGAGCGCCCGGGCGAACTGACGCTCGTGGCGCTCGGGCCGCTGACCAACCTCGCCCTGGCCATCCGTCTCGACCCGGCGTTCCCGTCGCGCGTGAAGCGCCTGGTCGTCATGGGGGGCGCTGTCACCGGTCACGGGAACACGGGCAAGGTCCCCGCCGAATTCAACATCGGTTTCGATCCCGAGGCGGCCCATGTGGTGTTCGAGGCATTCGAGATGTTCGACCTCGTGGACTGGGAGGCCACGGTGCGCCATGCCTTCGCGGACGAGGTCTACGAGGGATGGATCGCCTCTGGCGATAGCCGGGCGGCATTTTTCGAGAAGATCTTCGGCACCGCGCGCCGCTTCAACGCCGAGCACGAGCGCACCGGCTTCATCGCGGCGGACGCCCTGGCGATGGCCGTGGCGCTCGACCCGGCCATGGTCGTCCGCGCCGAGACCCGCCACGTGGCGATCGAACTCGATGGCCGGCTGACCCGTGGCGCCACGGTGGTCGACTGGCACCGGCGACTCGGCGGCCGGGCCAACGCCAGGATCGTGCTGGAAGTGGACCAGGACCGCTTTCGCGAGTTGATCGCCGGGGCGTTGGGCGCCCACTGAGTCGCCCCTCATTGGACTGCTTGTCCTGATGGCGGCCCTGGCCCTGGTGGGAGCCATGTTGAGCGGCTCCCACGGGTGCCAACCTGGGCGAGGCTTGCCGTGGCCGACTCCGCTGGTTACAATGCCGCTCTTTTCACCCCGCTATTTCTCAGGTTCAAGCCATGAAAGAGAACATCCATCCGAAGTACCAGCCGGTGGTCTTCCAGGACCTGTCGTCGGATTTCGCGTTCCTGACGCGTTCGACGATGTCCAGCAAGGAGACCGTCAAGTGGGAAGACGGTAACGAATACCCGGTGATCAAGCTCGATATCAGCAGCCACTCGCACCCGTTCTATACGGGCAAGCAGAAGACGCTCGACATCGGCGGCCGCGTCGACAAGTTCCGCCAGCGTTACGGCAAGAAGTAATCACCGAAATCCGCGCGCCGCCTGCGGGGTGGCGTTTCGCGAGGATCGACGGACACGGGGCGAGCCCACGGCTTGCCCCGTGTCTTTTTGCGTCCACGGATTGTCCTATGGTCGAACGGACGTTCGAACAGGCTCTGTGCGATAATGGGGAACTTCGGCTGCACGTAGTGGCCGGTACGACACCTTCCCCAGGGTGCCGTTTCCCCAAATCGTCGAGAAGAAGAGGAGCTCGCCGTGTCCGACGCCAAAACCGTCAAATTGGTCGATGAATCCAACAAGCCCGTGAGCGAACTGCCGGTCATCGGCGGCACGCTCGGCGCCGAGTGCGTCGACATCGGCACGCTGTACAAGGACACCGGCTACTTCACCTACGATCCGGGCTACGGCAGCACCGCCAGCACCAAGAGCGCCATCACCTACATCGACGGCGACAAGGGTGTCCTGCTGTATCGCGGCTACCCGATCGAACAGCTCGCCGAGAAGTCCACCTTCCTCGAGACCTCGTACCTGCTGCTCAACGGCGAACTGCCCAGCAAGACCGAGTTCGCGAAGTTCGAGCACGACATCACGCATCACTCGATGATGCACGAGAACCTCAAGTTCTTCCTGCGCGGCTTCAACCACGACGCGCACCCGATGGCCATGCTGGCCGGCTCGATCGCTTCGCTTTCGGCCTTCTACCACGACAAGCTCGACGTCGATAACCCGGAAGACCGCAAGCTCGCCGCCATCCGCCTGATCGCGAAGATGCCGACGATTTCCGCCGCCATCTACCGCCATTCGATCGGCTGGCCGACGCGTTATCCGCGCAACAACCTCGAGTACGTCACGCGCTTCCTGCACATGATGTTCGAAGTGCCGAGCGAACCGCTGGAACTGAACCCGGTCGTCGCCAAGGCGCTCGACCTGCTCTTCATCCTGCACGCCGACCACGAGCAGAACGCCTCCACCTCCACGGTCCGCCTGGTCGGTTCGACCGGTGCCAACCCCTACGCGTCGATCGCCGCCGGCATCACCGCGCTCTGGGGCCCGGCCCACGGTGGTGCGAACGAAGCCGTGCTCAAGCAGCTCGAGGAAATCGGTTCGGCCGACAAGGTCGAGACGGCCGTCAAGCGTGCGAAGGACAAGAACGACTCCTTCCGCCTGATGGGCTTCGGTCACCGTGTGTACAAGAACTTCGACCCGCGCGCCAAGATCATCCGCGAAATGTGCCACAAGGTGCTCAACGAGCTCGGCGTCAACGACCCGCTGCTCGACGTCGCGATGAAGCTGGAAGAAGCCGCGTTGAAGGACGATTACTTCGTCGAGCGCAAGCTCTACCCGAACGTCGACTTCTACTCGGGCATCATCTACAAGGCGCTCGGCATCCCGACCGAGATGTTCACCGTGATGTTCGCCATCGCGCGCACGTCCGGTTGGATCTCGCACTGGATCGAACAGCACGAGACCCCGGGATCGCGCATCGGCCGCCCGCGCCAGATCTACACCGGCGCCGACGTTCGCGATTACGTGCCGAACGACAAGCGTTAAGAAAAAAGCCCCGCGAAAGCGGGGTTTTTTTTGCTCGATGCCTGGGAAAGACTCGGTGCCAGGGAAAGGAGCGCTCCGGTGGGAAAATCGCTCCTGTGGGAGCCGACCTTGTCGGCGATCCCGCGGCAGCGGGCCAGGTCAAGGCAAGCACCCGTCGCCGACAAGGTCGGCTCCCACCAGGACGCTTTCACCATCCGGCACCCACCAGAGTGCTCTCACCATTCGGCTCCCACCATGAGGTCGGTCCTCGCCAGGAGTGCCGACCCGGTCCATTTCCGGCCGTCAAGACGACGCATTGAAGGCGGCGATATCCTCTTCCGCCATCAGCTCCTGCACCATGGCTGCCGTGGCGCGGCGCATCGGACGTTCGTCCACGCGATCCAGTGGCGCCTGACGCAGCGCATCCATCGGCAGCACGGTCAGGTCGAACGGAATGCCGTCGGCACCGAACAGCAGTACCGGATGTTCGCTTTGGGCAGTGCCGCCCGACCACCGTAGCCGCCGTGTCTGGGTTTCCAGCGGAATGCCTTGCTCGCGCAGGAACAGGCCAGGAGCGTCCGGATCGTCGCTGAAGACATGCAGGCACACGGCGGAATGCTCGTCCGCCGTGCCTTCGAGAACGGCGCCGACCAGGCGCGCATCGAAACCGCGAAGGAATCGCATCGCCTCGACCGCGGCCTCGCGCCGGGCGCGTAGCGCCTGTGGCTGGGTGTCGCCATGGAACAGGCGCTGATGTTCACGCAGCGCGTCCTCGATCTCGTTGTTGCGGGGCAGGGCCTGCGTGTCGACGATGCCGAGCCGTTCGGCGGCCTTCACCTTCGCGTGGTGGAAATCCCGGATACCGTGCTCGCTCATCAGGCGTGCCGCCTCCTGGGCGACAAGGACGCGATTGCGCTGCGTCCGGTCCTGGGCATGGATCCTGTGGTGTTCGCCTCGTGCCATGACTCACCCCCGTATGGTGTGAACGTGTGCCAGGCGCGCGACCGCTGGCTCGGCGCGCGCGTCAGAAGATGTCGTAGGCGTGTTCCTGCTGTTCCTCCTGCTGTTTTTGTGTCGCCTGCTCGCGAAGACGATCGACGTCCTCGACCTTCATGATCTCGTTCATGCCGCCCGGCGAGGGCAGGCCGGAGCCCGGATCGATCTGCACCGTGGCGATACCCGGCGGCATCGCCAGCATGTGCGATGGCTTGTCCTTGAGGAACGCACCCATGTAGTCCATCCAGATGGGCAGCGCGGCCTTGGCACCGAACTCTCCACGTCCCAGCGAACTGAAATCGTCGAAGCCGACCCAGACCGCCGTGGACACATCGCCGTTGAAGCCGACGAACCAGGCATCACGATGATCGTTGGTGGAACCGGTCTTGCCCGCGATGTCGTCGCGGCCCAGGGCCTTCGCCGCGGCACCGGTGCCGCGCTTCACCACATCCTGCATCAACGAGGTGACGAGGTAGTCGTTGCGTACGTCGATCACGTGTGGCGCCAGTTTCGGAGATTCCGAAGCGCTCGCGTGGGCGTCGGCGGGAAGCACGGCGTCGCCGGTGCCACTGCCCGCCGCCGTGCTCGAGGTTGCCGGACGCGCGGGAATCAAGGCTGTCGACGCCTGCGTCGGCGGCCCCGGCAGGGTCGGGTTCAACAGGCGCTCCTGGCATTCCGCACACGCCCGCTCGGGATTGGCGAGGTAGACGGGATTGCCGTCGCGGTCGTCGATCCGCGAGATGAAATACGGCGTGACGAGGTAGCCGCCATTGGCGAACACCGCGTAGCCACGGGCCATGCTCATCGGTGACACGGACGCCGTGCCGAGCGCCAGCGACAGGTTTTGTGGCAGTGCGTCCGGCGTGAAGCCGAACCGGGTCATGTATTCCCGCGCGAAGCGCAGGCCGATGGCGTCGAGCAAGCGTACCGAGACCAGGTTCTTCGACTTCACCAGGGCTTCGCGCAGGCGCATCGGGCCGTCGAACTTGTTGTCGTCGTTGGCCGGCGTCCACATGCCATCCGGGCGTGAGGGATCGGGGAAGGCCACGGGGGCGTCGTTGACGATGGAGGCGGGCGTGAAGCCGCGCTCGAAAGCCGCCGAATACAAGTAGGGCTTGAAGCTGGAACCCGGCTGACGGGCGGCCATCACGGCGCGGTTGAATTTCGAGCGCACGAAGCTGAAACCACCGACCAGCGCGCGCACGGCGCCATCTTCCGGGTCGAGCGAGACCAGGGCGGCCTGTACCGCGGGGATCTGGGTGAGGCGCCATTCGAGCTGGGCCGGTTCCGCCTTGGGTGCCGGTACGTCCTTGCCTTCTTCCGCGGCGCCGCTGGCGACGTCCTCGTTCACGTCGTCTTTCGCCGCGCGGAACAGGCGGACGACATCGCCACGCTTGAGCACGGCATCCACGCGGGTCGGTGCCGCGCCGGCGCGTCCTTCGTTGACATAAGGGCGGGCCCAGGCCATGGACTCCAGGCGGAGCGTGACCGTCTCCTTCGGCGAGAGGTACACCTTGGCCTCCTTTGCACCAGTCTCCGTGACGATGCCTGGCATCATGCCGGCGACGCTCGTGTAGCCGGCGAGAACGCGGTCATAGTCCTCCGGACCGGCCTGCGCAGGCAACTCTTCGTGGCCCTCGGGACCGCGATAGCCATGCCGGCGATCGTAGGCCGAGAGGCGCCCGCGCAAGGCCTCGTTGGCGGCGGCCTGGCTGTCGCTGGGCACCGTCGTATGCACGACGTAGCCCTCGGTCAGGGCCTCGTTGCCGAATTTCTCCAGCACCTGCTGGCGGACCATCTCCGCCAGGTACGGGGCGTCGACCTCGATCTGCTGCTCGTGCGGGAAGGCGTCGTTGGGTTCCTTGATGGCTTCGTCGTATTCGGCCTTCGTGATGAAGCGGTTGGACAGCATCTGGCCGAGCACCCAGTCGCGACGGGCGAGCAGGCGCTTGGGATTGTTCAGCGGATTGACGACCGAGGGGAGCTGGAACGTCGAGGCGAGTGACGCGCTTTCGGCAACGGTGAGTTGGTCCAGCGTCTTTCCGTAGTAATACGAGGCCGCCGCCGCCAGGCCATAGGAACGGTGTCCCAGGAACATCTTGTTGATGTAGAGCTCCAGGATCTGGTCCTTGCTGAGCTCGTTTTCCATGCGCAGGGCGATGAACATCTCCGTCAGCTTGCGCGAATAGAGCTTCTCCGGGCTGAGGAAGAAGTTTCGCGCCACCTGCTGGGTGATGGTCGACCCACCCGGTCCCTTGTCGCCTCCGGAAAGGATCACATGGATGCCGGCGCGGGCGATGCCGTGCCAGTCGACGCCCGGATGGCTATAGAAATCGGCGTCCTCGGCCGATAAGACGGCATTCTTGAGGCGTGCCGGCACGTCGGCGATACGCACGGGAATGCGCCGGGTTTCGCCGAAGGAGGCGATCAGGCGGCCGTCGGAGCTCAGGACGCGGAGGGGAACCTGCATGTGGTAGTCGCGCAGGACGGCGACGGAAGGCAGGCGTGGCGCCAGGAGCCAGTAGGCGACGCCCACGGCGCCAACCACGAACAGGATACCGGCCAGGGCGAGGTACAGCGCATAGCGCAGCAGACGCTTGAGGATTCGCATGGAGGGGGAGGGGTCACCGCCGTATGGGTCGTGGCGGAGTATAGAACCAAGCCGGGGGTTGGGCGGGGAGCCGGGGTTCGACCCGGTATGAGGGGATTTCGCTAACCCAGTGACTGGATTTGTGAATTAGTGCCGGTAAGCGGCCCGACGAGCCGTTGCCAATCTGTTAAGTTTTAGATCTAATGCCTTCGCGCCGAAGACCAATTCCGACAAGGCGCGGGGAAGGGGGAATCGTGGGGCTCTTTACACCCAAGGCGGCGCCGTTGATCGGCGTCGATATAAGCTCGACCGCGGTAAAGCTGCTTCAACTCAGCCAAGCCGGCGGGCGCTATCGCGTCGAACACTACGCCGTCGAGCCGCTCCCACCCAACGCGGTGGTGGAAAAGAACATCGTCGAGGTCGAGGCGGTCGGCGAGGCCATCCGCCGCGCCCTGGCCCGCTCCGGCGCCAAGATCAAGCACGCGGCCGCCGCCGTGGCCGGTTCCGCGGTGATCACCCGCATCATTCCCATGTCGGCCGATCTCTCCGAGGACGACCTCGAAGGCCAGATCCAGGTCGAGGCGAACCAATACATTCCTTACCCGATCGAGGAAGTCAGCCTCGATTTCGAGGTGCTGGGCCCGGTTCGCGACAATCCCGAGATGAATAACGTGCTCCTGGCCGCCTCGCGGACGGAGAACGTGGACATGCGCATCGCGGCGCTGGACCTGGGCGGCCTGACCGCACGGGTCATCGACGTGGAGGCCTTCGCCATGGAGAACGCCTTCGGCATGGTGGCCGACCAGCTCGCGGTCTCCCGCGACGCGCTGGTCGCGGTGGTCGACATCGGCGCCACCATGACGACGCTGGCGGTGCTCAAGAACCAGCGCACGATCTACTCCCGCGAGCAGGTCTTCGGTGGCAAGCAGCTGACCGACGAGATCATGCGCCGCTACGGCCTCTCCTACGAGGAAGCCGGGCGTGCCAAGCGCAAGGGCGGGCTACCCGAATCCTACGAGATGGAGGCGCTGGAGCCGTTCAAGGAATCGCTGGTCCAGCAGGTCAGCCGCCTTCTCCAGTTTTTCTTCGCCGGCAGCGAATACAGCCGCGTGGACCAGGTGGTACTCGCCGGTGGTTGCGCTTCCATCGAAGGCATCACCGAACTGCTCGAACAGCAGCTGGGCGTGCCCTGCGTGGTGGCCAATCCGCTGGCCCGGATGGCCTTGTCCAGCCGCGTGCAGGCCCAGACCCTCGCCCAGGACGCCCCCGCGTTGATGATCGCCGTCGGCCTGGCCATGAGGAGTTTCGACTGATGGCACGCATCAACCTACTTCCCTGGCGCGCCGAACGCCGCAAGCAGCGGGAAAGGGAGTTCTATACCCAGTTGGGCCTCGCCTTCGGCGCCGCGCTGGTGGTGTTGATCGGCTGGTCGTTCTGGATGGATGCCCGCATCGACAACCAGGGCGAGCGGAACACGTACCTGCAGGGCGAGATCAAGCAGCTCGACAACCGCATCGCGAAGATCAAGGACCTGGAGAAGGTCCGTTCCGACCTCCTCCAGCGCAAGCAGATCATCGAGCAACTCCAGGCCAACCGGTCGCAGATGGTCCACTTGTTCGACGAACTCGTGAAGACGATACCTTCCAGCGCCCGTTTGTCGGGCATGAAGCAATCCGGTGATTCCATGTCGCTGGACGGCGTATCGCAGTCCAACTCCAGCGTGGCCGAGTACATGCGCAACATCGAGGCCTCGCCCTGGATGGGTCATGCCGACCTGCGCAAGACGGAGAACACGCACGACGCTTCGCGGATGCCGTACCGCTTCGGCCTCGATGTACACCTGAACCGACCCGGCGACACGCCCGATGGCGCGCCGGCGGGCTCGTCCACCGTCGCCGCCCCGGTCAAGGCCGCCGTCGTTCCCGCGCCGCTGGCCGACGCCGCGCAGGCCGTCGCCGGTGCGCCGGCTCTCGCGGCCCCTGCGCCGGCCCCCGCTTCCGCCCCGACAGGCGCGGCCCCGGCCCCGGCCCCGGTCGCCCCGGCAGGAGCCAAGCCATGAAATTCTTCGACGACCTGCGCAATCTCGATCGCCACAACGTCGGCGGCTGGCCGAAGTCGATCAAGCTGTTCTTCACCGTCCTGGTGTTCGCGGTGGTCCTGCTCGTGGGCTGGTATTTCCAGATCAGCACCCAGCAGGACGACCTGACCAACGCCGAGAGCCAGGAGGACCGGCTCAAGACCGAGTTCTCGCAGAAGCAGGCCAAGTCGGCCAACCTCGAAGCGCTCGAACAGCAACTGTCGGACATGCAGGACATGTTGCGCACCCTGTTGCGCCAGCTGCCCAGCAAGACGGAAATGCCGGAGCTGCTGATCGACATCTCGCAGACCGCGCTGGCCGCGGGCATCGAGAACGAGCTGTTCCAGCCCGGTCCGGAGACGCCCAAGGATTTCTACGCGGAAAAGCCGATCACGTTGCGCATGGTGGGCACCTACCACCAGTTCGGCACCTTCATCAGTGGCGTGGCCTCGCTTCCTCGCGTGGTCATCCTGACGCTGCACGATGTCTCGCTGAGCCCGAAGGACGCGAAGGACGGCAAGGCGGGTTCCGGGCAACTCGTCCTCCAGGGCACGGTGAAGACCTACCGGTACCTCGACGACGACGAGACACCCAAGCCTGCGCAGACGGTGAAGGGGAAGAAGCGATGACACGCGCACACGCCATCCTTCGGCCCGTGGCCCTCGCACTGTTCGCGGCCCTTGCGCTTGCCGGTTGCACGCGCGGTACGTCGGACCTGCGCGAGTGGGTCGATGCCGAGAAGCACAAGAAGGGCGAGCCGATCCCGCCGTTGCCGGTGATCCGCACGTTCGAGACATTCGCCTACCAGGACCAGGGCGCCCGTGATCCATTCAGCCCGAGCACGGCGGAAATGGACACGAGTGTCGCGAATGGTCCACGCCCGGACGAAAACCGTCCGAAGGAACCGCTGGAAATGTTCTCGCTCGACAGCCTGAAGATGGTTGGCACGGTCGGTGCTGGCGCCAAGCTGGAGGCGCTCGTGAAGGATCCCGGTGGGGTGATCCATCGCGTCCACCGAAATGAGTACATGGGGCAGGCCTACGGCCGTATCACGGCCGTCGGGGAGGATCGGATCGATCTGGTCGAGCTGGTGCCGAATGGCAGCGGCGGCTGGATGGAGCGTCCGGCAAGTATCGCGGTCGGCGAAAAATAAGAACTCGGGGATGACGCACATGACGACCAAACTCAATCTGCCGGGTAGCGCGCGCCATCGGCCGCGCCGCTGGATCCTCGGCGCCGTGCTGGCCTTGTCCGGAGCTTTCGCGGGCACGGCCTCGGCCGCCAACGCCTTGCAGAACGTCACCTACGACGCGCAGCCGGGAGGCCGCATCGAGTTGACCCTCGCCTTCGCGGACGCCGCGCCGGAGCCGAAGGTCTTCACGACCAGCAATCCGCCGCGCATCGCGATCGACTTGCCGGATACCACCAACGCCTACAGCACCCGCCACCTCGACATCGGCAAGGGCGCCACGTCCGGCGTCTCGGTGGTGTCGGCCGGAGGGCGCACCCGCGTCACGATCGAGCTGTTCCGCGATTCCGCCTACAAGACACGCGTGCAGGGCAAGAACCTGATCGTCACCGTGAACAACGGTCCGAGCAGTGCCACGACGACGACCGCGACCGTTTCGGACCCGACCAAGGCCCTGCCATCCAGCGTGGGCGTGCCCGTGTCGAACATCGACTTCCGTCGCGGCCAGAACGGCGAGGGCCGTGTACTGGTGACGCTCGGCAGCAGTGCCTCCACGCCGGAGATGCATCGCGAAGGCGACCACGTGATCGTCAGCCTGCCCGGTTCGACCCTGCCGCCGAAGCTCGCCCAGCGCCTCGACGTGCTCGACTTCGCGACGCCGGTGCAGTCCATCGAACCCACCTCCCGCCCGGGCGGTGCCCGCCTGGATATCCGTACCAGGGGTGAGATCGAGATCTCGGCATACCAGAACGGCACGGAATACGCCGTCGAAGTGGCACCGAAGAAGGCCGCCGCGCCGACGGGCAAGAACGCGAAGGGTCAGGAACCGACGTATTCGGGTTCGCGCCTGACCTTCAATTTCCAGGACATCCCGGTGCGTTCCGCCTTGCAGCTGATCGCCGACGAAGCCAAGCTCAACCTCGTCGCTTCCGACAGCGTCGGTGGCAGCGTCACCCTGCGCCTCGTCAACACGCCGTGGGACCAGGCGCTGGATGTGATCCTGCGCGCCAAGGGCCTGGACAAGCGCCGCAGCGGCAACGTCGTGTGGATCGCGCCGCAGGCGGAACTGGCCAACTACGAGCAGAGCCTCGCCGACGCCCGCCAGAAGGCCCAGGAGTCCGCGGAACTCATTTCCGACTACATCCCGATCAGCTACGGCAAGGCCGAGGACATCGCCAAGCTGCTGACCTCCGGCAGCATGCAGGGTGGTGGCGGCTCGACCGGGGGTAACACGACGCGTGGCTTCCTCTCCCCGCGCGGCAGCGTCTCCTTCGACGACCGTACGAACACGCTGCTGATCAACGACACGCCGGACAAGATCCGCGACCTGCGCGAACTGATCGGCACGCTCGACCGCCCGGTGCAGCAGGTGCTGATCGAATCGCGCATCGTCGTCGCCACCGACCAGTTCACTCGCCAGCTCGGTGTTCGCTGGGGTGCGCAGGCGTTCAACCATAACAACGCCAACCAGATCGTCGGTACCACGCCGAACCTCAGCGGCGGCACGGACGGCACCGGCACCGCCGGCCTGGTGACGAGCGTCCGCAACAGCGACGTGAATTACGCCAATGCGGTGAACCAGTACAACGCCAACGGCGGGACCGGCGACCTGCCGACGCGCGACGCCTATGAACTGCCTGGCGGCTACAACGTGAACCTGCCCGTCTCGAATCCGGCCGGCAGCATCGGCCTGGCGATCCTCGGCGCCAATTACCTGGTCGATCTCGAACTCTCCGCGGCGCAGACCGAAGGTCGCAGCGAGGTCATCTCCAGTCCGCGCGTCATCACCGCCAACCAGCAGGAAGCGGTGATCAAGCAGGGTACGCAGATCGGCTATGTGACCTACCAGGCCTCCAGCACGGGCGGCGGCGCCTCGAACGCCACGGTCCAGTTCAAGGATGCGGTGCTCGAACTACGCGTCACCCCGACGATCACGGCGGATAGCCGCGTCTACCTCAAGATCAACGTGAAGAAGGACGCCCTCGCCGGCAACACGCCGTCCCCGGGTGGTGGCTTCGTCCCGTCGATCGATACCCGCGAGATCAACACCTCCGTGCTGGTCGACAACGGCCAGACCGTGGTCCTTGGTGGCATCTACGAGATCACCAAGTCGAACACCACGGACAAGGTGCCCGGACTCGGCGACATCCCCGGTATCGGCGTGCTGTTCCGCCGTACCAACCGCGGCAACAACAAGGCCGAACTGCTGATCTTCGTCACCCCGCGCATCCTGAGCGATACGTTGCAGTAAACGAGACCGGCACGACGAAAAAGAAGGCAGCCTCCGGGCTGCCTTTTTCGTCGGGTCGCCGGCGGCCTTACCTTCGGCCCTAAACTTCTCGGCCGCGCTGTGGTCTCATCGGACCTCCGCCAATCCCGGGATTTCTTTCGATGTCCGATACGCCGACCGCCGCCACGCCGCTCCAGGAGGCCTTCGTCCGCCTGCGCGAGGAGCTGTCGCGCGGCATCATCGGCCAGCCGCACCTGGTCGAATGCCTGCTGATCGCCTTGCTGGCCGACGGACACCTGCTGGTGGAAGGCGCGCCCGGCCTGGCCAAGACCACCGCGATCAAGGCCCTGGCGACGCGTGTCGAGGCCGATTTCCACCGCATCCAGTTCACCCCTGACCTGCTCCCCGCCGACCTGACCGGCACGGACATCTTCCGGCCGCAGACCGGTGGCTTCGAGTTCGAGCGGGGGCCGCTGTTCCACAACATCGTGCTCGCCGACGAGATCAACCGCGCGCCGGCCAAGGTGCAGTCCGCCCTGCTCGAGGCCATGGCCGAGCGACAGATCACCATCGGCCGGCGCACCTGGCCGTTGCCCGACCTGTTCATGGTCATGGCCACGCAGAACCCGATCGAGCAGGAGGGCACCTTCGCCTTGCCGGAAGCCCAGCTCGACCGCTTCCTCATGCACGTGACGATCGGCTACCCGGATGCCGACGCCGAGCTGGCCATCCTCCGCCTGGCCCGCGAGCAGGCAAGGCAGGCGCTGCATCCGGTGCCGCCGCCGTCGCACGTGCTGCGTCCCGCCGATGTGTTCGCCGCGCGCGATGCGGTGCTGGACGTGCACATGGCCGAACCGCTGGAGCTGTACATCACCCAGCTCGTGGTCGCCTCGCGCGAGGCCGGCAAATACGGTGCCGAACTGGTCCGCTGGATCGCCTGGGGCGCCAGCCCGCGTGCGACGATCGCACTCGACCGCTGCGCCCGCGCGCGGGCGTGGCTCGCTGGCCGCGACTACGTGGTGCCGGACGACATCCACGCCATCGCGCACGAGGTGCTTCGCCATCGCGTGCTGCCAAGCTACGAAGCCGAAGCCGAGGGCGTGCGCATCGACGCCGTGATCGACCGCTTGCTGGACCTCGTCCCGTTGCCGTGAACGCCACCGCTCCCATCGCCGATGGGCGCGTCCGTGTGTCGCTCCCGGAACTGATCGCCCTGCGCTCGCGCGTCGCCCGCGCACCCGCGCCGCCGGTGGTTTCGCGCGCGCAGCGCAGTGGCCAGAAGCCATCGCGGCTGCACGGGCGTGGCATGGACTACGCCGAGTCCCGCGTCTATCAAGCCGGCGACGATGTGCGCCGCATGGATTGGCGACTGACGGCGCGCAGTGGTGTCGCCCACACGAAGCTCTTCCAGGAGGAACGCGAAGGGCGCCTGCTGATCCTGCTGGACACGAACGCGAGCATGCGTTTCGGAACGCGCGCGCGCTTCAAGTCCGTGCAGGCGGCGCGCGCGGCGGCGATGGCCGCGTGGTACGCGGTGCGCGGCTCGGATCGCGTCGGGGTGCTCGCCTTCGGTGCCCAGCGCCAATTGCTCCGTCCCCAGGGCGGTGCGCGAGGGGCGCTCGCGGTGGCTGGCGCCATCGCCACCTGGGACGGTTTGCCGCCCGGTGGCGACGAGACCCTTTCCGCCGCGCTCCAGCGAGCGGGCAGGTTGATGCACGGTGCGTCGCGCGTGCTGCTGATCAGCGATGGTTTCGCGGTGGACGACGCGGCACGAGGCCGGATGCTCGGCCTCGTCGCGAAGGCCGAGGTCGCGGTGTTGGCCGTGGCCGATCCACTCGAACTGGGCGAGCCCCCCGCGGGCCGCTACCCGTTCGCCCATCGGGGCACGCATTACGACGTGGTCCTGCATGGCGACCGCCAACGCGCCGACTTCGCGCGCAGCATGGGCGAGGGTAACCGCCGCTTGACGGACCTCTGCACGGGGCTGGGCCTGCGCCAGCGCACGCTCGATACGACGGCCGACCCGCTCGACGCGATCGTTGCCCTGCTCGGAACGGCGAGGGGGCGGTGATGCCGGGCAACGGACCCGAATTGCGCGACATCCACGTACCGCAGGTGTCGATGTGGTGGCCGCTGGCGCCCGGCTGGTGGGTATTGCTGGCGTCGCTTGTCGCGTTCGTCGCGGTTCTGGTCGTGTTCCTGCGCCGGCGTGCGGCATGGCGGCGCCATGTCGACGCATCGTTGTCGGACCTGCGTGAGGCCGTGGCGAGGTATGTGACGGATGGCGACAAGCCAGCTTTCGCGGCGGCGGCAAGCGACCTCGTTCGTCGCGTCGCCCGAAGCCGTGACGCAAGCAGCGTGACGAAGTCCGGACAACCGTGGCATGACGCCCTGGCCGCCATGGCGCCGAAACACGACGTCGGCACCCTCGTCGCACTGGACACCGCGAAGTACCGGCGTGACGTGGATCTCGACGTCGCAGCCACGGCGCACGACGTGGAAGCGTGGGTGCGTGCGGCCATGCGCCGCCGAACCGCCGTGCACGGGCGGCGCGGGAGGCGTGATCATGTCGCTGCCTGAGTTCGCGTGGCCGTGGATGTTCCTCGCCCTGCCATTGCCGTGGTTGCTGCGCCGCGTGTTGCATCCGGTGAAGCCGGCGCAGGCATTGAACCTGCCACAGCCGGGGCTCGTGCTCGTGCAGGCCTCGTTGACGAAGGCGCCTTTCTCCGCAACGTTGTTGCTCGCGCTCGCGTGGCTCTGCCTGGTGACCGCCGCCGCCCGCCCGCAGCACCTGGGCCCACCGGAGCCGCAGCGGCGCAGCGGCCGCGCCACCATGCTCGCGGTCGACCTTTCCGGAAGCATGTCGCTCGACGACATGCAGTTGGCCGGCCGGATGGTGACGCGCTTCGCCGCCGTGGAAGCGATCGCGGGCGACTTCATCGACCGCCGCGCGGGCGACGAGCTTGGCCTGATCCTGTTCGGCTCGCAGGCCTATCTCGTCACGCCGCTTACCTACGACCTCGACGCCGTGCGTGCGCAGCTGCATGGTGCAGTGGTGGGTTTGCCTGGGCGCGAGACCGCCATCGGCGACGCACTGGCGGTGGCGGTAAAACGGCTTGCCGACATGCCCGAGCAGGCGCGTGTGGTCGTGCTGCTCACCGACGGCGTCAACAACGCCGGCTCCATCGCGCCACGCGAGGCGGCTCGTGCGGCGAAGGCGGCGGGCGTTCGCGTCTACACCATCGGCATCGGCGCGAACGCCATGCGCGTACCGGATTTCTTCGGCAGCCGCGTGGTGAATCCTTCCGCCGACCTGGATGTCGGCATGCTCACCGACATCGCCAACCAGACCGGCGGCCGTTTCTTCCGGGCTACCGATACCGACGAATTGGCCGACGCCTATCGCGCCATCGACGCACTGGAGCCCGTGCCGCAGCAGGGCGCGTCGCTGCGACCGCATGACGAACTGTTCCGCTGGCCACTGCTCGCCGCGCTGGCGTTCTTCGCGCTCGCGGCCCTGCCGCGTTACGTGTCGGGTAGGAGGGTGGCCGCATGAGCCGGTGGCTTGCGGATTTCCACTTCATCGAACCGCGCTGGTTGTGGTTGCTGGTGCTCGTTCCCGTCATCGCATGGTTCGTCGGGCGGCGTTCCGGCGAGGAGCGCGTGTTGGCCCGTCTTGCCGATCCCGCGCTACTGCCTTACCTGCTGGATGGCACGCCGTCGGCGTCGCGCGCACCGGTCGTCGCGTTCGTCGCCGCCGCCTTGCTCGCCATCCTCGCACTGGCGGGACCGGCGTGGGACAGGCAGACGCAACCCTTGTTTGCCGAGCGCGCGGCGCAGGTGGTCGTCGTCTCGATGTCGCCGCACATGTCATCGCGCGACGTGGTGCCCGACCGGTTGAGCCGCGCTCGTTACAAGGTACGTGAACTCTATGCCGCCAACCGCGATGGCATGAACGCCCTGATCGCCTATACGGGCGAACCCTTCACGGTGGCGCCCCTCACGACGGACGCGCACAGCGTGGATGACTTGCTCACCGCGCTGGCGCCCGACACCATGCCCGTGGAAGGCGACCATCCAGGTAAGGCCATCGATCAGGCGGCCGACCTGATCCGGCATGCCGACTTGCGTGGCGGCTCCATCGTGCTGGTGACCGATCGCGCCGATGCCGAGGCGATCGCGGCCGCACGTCGGGCGCGCGCGTCGGGCGACAGGGTGTCGGTGCTGGGTATCGGCAGCACGCGCGGTGGCCCCATCGCCGCCGCCGATGGGGGATTCCTGAAGGACGAGCGTGGCGCCATCGTGATGGCCCCGCGCGACGATGCCTCGCTGGCCGCCGTCGCCGAGGCCGGTGGCGGACGTTACCTGCCCGTGGCCGACGATGCCTCCGACGTGACCTCGCTCGCCGGCATGCTGCAGGGCGATGGCGATGGCAAGGCGGTCGAAGGGGCCGCCTCCGGCCAATGGCAGGATCGCGGACCGTGGCTGTTGCTGCCCTTGTTGCCGATCGTGGCACTGGCGTTCCGTCGCGGATGGTTGCTGGTGCTTGCCTTGGCCATGTTGCCGCTCTCGCCCGCGCGTGCCGATGGCGTTGTCGACGTATTCCGTACGCGCGACCAGCAAGCCGCGCAGGCCCTGGCCCAGGGCGATGCGAAACGAGCGCAGGCGCTGGCGCGGAATCCGGGGTTGCGTGGGGCCGCGGCCTATCGCGCGGGCGACTACGCGGCCGCCGAAGCGGCGCTCGTGCATGGTGCCGACAGCGACTCGCAATACAACCTCGGCAACGCGCTGGCGAAGCAGCAGCGGTACCAGGATGCGCTCGCCGCGTACGACCGCGCGCTGAAGGCGAATCCGGGTAACGCGGACGCCGCCGCCAACCGCCAGGCGGTGGCCGATTTCCTGAAGCGGCAGCAACAGGACCAGCAGCACAACCAGGACAAGAAGAGCGGCAAGGGACAACAGGACAAGAACCCGCAAGGCCAGTCCGGCGACAAGGACCCGCAGCAAGGCCAGGATGACGGCAAGGAAGGTCGCAACGGCGAGAGCGGCCAGCAATCCGGAGCCGACGGCAAGGAAGGTGGCGACCAGCAAGGCGCGAAAGACAAGGCCGGCGAAGGCGAGGGCGGCGATCGCGGCAAGGACAACGGCAAGGCGCAGGCGCCCCAGGGCGATGCCGCGACGAAGTCGCAAGCCGAGCAGGCGCAGGCGAAGCAGGCCCAGGAAGCGCTCAAGCAGAAGATGGATGCCGCGTTGGCCGGCCAGCGCGACACAAAGGACGGTAAGGACGGCGAGCAGGCTCACGACCTTGGCGCGGTATCGGACAAGGATGCGTCGTCCAAATTGCCGCCCGACGTGCAACGCGCGCTGATGCGCGTGCCGGACGATCCCGGCGGCTTGTTACGGAGGAAGTTCATGCTCGAGTATCAACGGCGCCATGGCGCGGAGCCGGAAGAATGAGATCGCGTCGGTACCTGTTGTGCCTCTTGCTGGCTTGCGTGCCGCTGCTGGCCTGGGCGCAGGCCGCGGCGCCGGTGGCCTCGCTCGACCGTGACAAGGTCGGCCTCGGCGAGACCGTGACGTTGAACATCGAGATCGGTGACGAGACATCCGGCGCACCGGATCTCTCGCCGTTGACACCGGATTTCGTCGTACTGGGCACATCCACCAACCACTCGTTGAGCATCGTCAACGGTCGACGGGAATCGCATACGATCCTCGGCGTCGCCCTGCGTCCCCGTCGCGAAGGCCATCTCACCGTACCTTCGCTCGCGATCGCGGGGCAGCGTACCCAGCCCTTGCCGCTCGACGTGTCCGCGTCCAACGACGCCGGCAATGCCCCGGCGGATCGTCCCGTCGTGCTGGAAGGAAACGTCGAGCCATCGCAGGCGTATGTCGGACAGCAGGTCGACTACACGTTGCGCCTTTACTTCGCCGTGAACCTCGCGGACGGCCAGTTGGGTGACCCGTCCGCCGAGGGTGCCGAAGTGCGCCGCATCGGCCAGGACGCGAACTACCAGACCACGCGTGGCGGCCGGCGATTCAACGTCGTCGAGCGGCACTATGCGATCTTTCCCCAACACGCGGGCACGCTGGAAATCCAGCCGCCGGCGTTCCAGGGCACGGCCGTGGACCCGACGGACGTGAACTCCTTCTTCGGTGCCGGGGAACCCGTCAACGCCGTGGCGCAACGCGCCCGCGTCGACGTACGTGCCCGGCCAGCCTCGGCGGCCGGTGGCGCATGGATTCCGGCGCGCGAACTCAAGTTGTCGCTCGACGGCATGCCCCCCGATGGCAAGGCACGCGTGGGCCAGCCGATCACGCTGAACATGCACCTGGAGGCCACGGGCATTCCCTTCGAGGCCTTGCCCGCGCTCTCCCTGCCGAAGCTGGACGGCGCGGACGTTTATCCCGACAAGGCCGTGACCGGCGGTGGCAGCGCCGGTTCGTGGGTCACCGGACGGCGCCAGCAAAGCTTCGCGGTGGTGCCGACGCGTGTCGGTACCCTGCATATTCCGGAGACCACGCTGCACTGGTGGAACGTCGTCACCGACAAGGCCGAGGTGGCGGTCGTGCCCGCGCAGGATATCGTCGTCGGCGCGGGTTCCGGCGCGGCAGCGCCCGTGACGACGGCCCCGTCCCAGGCGGGTCGTGCGGCGGCGCCGGCGCCTGCGTCGACGACCGGCGTGGCGCCATCGCCGCTTGCCGGCGCCGGCATGCCCTGGCGCTGGCTCTTCATCGCCGCGCTGGTGTTGTGGCTGCTGACGCTCGCCGCATGGATCGTGTTCGGCCGCCGGCGGCGGAGTGCGCCGTCGACCGCCGGTCCCGTCGTTCCGGCCATAACCCGTGAACGCCCCGCGCACGAGTATTTTCTCAAGGTCGCGGCGGGCGACGACCTCGCCGCCACGGAGCGGGCCCTGCTGCAATGGGCCCGCTCCGTGCGGCCCGCCATCCGCACGCCGGGCGAGCTATCGGCGGCGCTGCGCGAGGGCGTGCAGCGGGACGCGATCGCCGCACTGCAGCGCGCGCGCTTCGCCGGGGGAGGGCGTCCGGCCAGCCAGTTACGCGACGCCTTCGCGAAGGGCTTCGACTGGCTGGAGCATCCCCCCGTGAACGGCGGCGATGGCCTCCCGCCGCTCTATCCTCGCTAGGAATTACAGCAGCGCCGCGTATGCCCGGGTCATCGCGTCGCCGTAGGTGCAGAAGATCACCCGCTCCGGAACCCATCCGGCGGCGCGCAAGGCTTCGACGGCCACGCTGGCGGCAGCGCTCGCGGGATAGCCGTAGATCCCCGCGCTGATGGCCGGAAAGGCGATCGATTCCATCCCGTGCCCGCGGGCGAGCTTGAGGCAATTCGCATAGCACGCCGCCAGCAGGTCCGCCTCTCCGCGCCCGCCACCGCGCCAAACCGGCCCGACCGTATGGACCACGAAGCGCGAGGGCAGGTCGAAACCGGGCGTGATCCTGGCTTCTCCGGTCGGGCAGCGGACGCCGGGGTGGACCTCGGGAATGGCCCGGCAAGCGGCCAGCAAGGCCGGTCCGGCGGCTCGATGGATGGCGCCGTCCACCCCGCCACCGCCCAGCAGGGACTCGTTCGCCGCGTTCACGATGGCGTCCACCGCCAGGGTGGTGATATCCGCCTGGATCACCTCGAAAGCCATGGAATTTTCTCCTTGTGACGGCTCGCCAGCATTTAGCTACGATGACTACCTGTCAGTTCTATTAATGCAGCCGAAGGTTATGGCCGACCAGCTCAAAGTTGAAGACATCTCGTTCGCCTACCTCATCAACGACGTGACCTTGCTCTTCCGCAAGCACTTCGATCGGCGGGCGGTGCGCTTCGGCCTGACCCGCGCCCAGTGGCGCGCCCTCAAGGCCCTGCATCGCCGCCCCGGCATGCGCCAGAACGAGCTGGCCGAACAACTGGACATGGAACCGATCGCGGTGGGCCGGGTCATCGACCGCCTCCAGGCAGCGGGCTTCGTCGAGCGCCGGGCCGATCCCAAGGATCGCCGGGCATGGCGGCTGCACGACACCGAGCAGGCACGCGGTGTCATAGACGACATGGAAGATATCGCCCGCGGCCTGCGCCGCGACGCCACCCAGGGGATTTCCACCGCCGACCTGCAGACGATGCTGGCGGTCATGGACCGCATGAAGGAAAACCTGCAGGGGCTCGATGGGCCGGTCGAAGAAAGCTGAGCCCCAGGTCAACCGGCCGGCAACCATGTGCGTTAGCTTTTACGGATATCCGTCCTAAAACCAACGACCGCGTTCCCCAGCGCGGCGACCGGGCCCCCAGGGGTTCGGCCGGAGCCCAGATGCAGCGATCCCCAGGGAAGAAACTCCTCCTCGTCGTCGGCCTCGTGGCTGTCGTGGCCCTTGGCGTCGGTCTCTGGCGTCACGACGCGGGGAGCAAGGACGTGCCCAAGGCAGGGACGGCCGCTCCCGCCGGGGTCCCGGTCGCCACGGCAGTGGCCACGCGGGGCGAAATCGACCTGTCCCTGAAGGTGATCGGCCGCGCCGAAGCCTATTCGACGGTGAACGTGCGCTCCCGGGTCAACGGGCAGCTGGAATCGCTGGCGTTCACACCGGGCACCCACGTGAAGAAGGGCGACCTGCTCGCTCGCGTGGACCAGCGGCCTTTGAAGGCCGCCTACGATGAGGCCCAGGGCAATGTCGCCCGTGACCAGGCGCAGCTGGTGAAAGCCGAGGCGGACCTGGAGCGTTACCAGAACATGCTCGGCAAGGGTTTCGTCAGCCGCGCCGACTACGACCTGTACAAGGCAAACCTCGGCGTGGCCCGCGCCGCGCTGGAAAGCGACCGTGCCGCGGCCCGCGCTGCGCGGACCCAACTGGAATTCACCACCATCGTCGCACCGTTCGATGGCGTGACCGGCGCGCCGCTCGCTTATCCCGGTGCCACGCTGAGCGCCGACACTACCGATATCGTGGTGCTTAACCAGGTCGACCCCATCCGCGTCGCCTTCGCCATTCCCGAGGACAGCCTCGCCGCCGTGCGCAACAGCCTGCGTCGCGGACCGCTGCCCGTGCACGCGAAAATTCCCGGCGACGACGGCGAACCGCTGACGGGCGATCTGGAATTCATCGACAACGCGGTGGACGCCACCACGGGCACGATCGTCCTGAAGGGCCGTTTCGCGAACGCGGACGGACGGCTCACGTCCGGTCAGTTCGCCGAGGTGATGCTACCGACCACGCGCCTGACCGATGTGATAAGCATCCCCGTGGTGGCGTTGCAGAGTTCGACGGCGGGCACCTTCGTCTTCGTGGTGAAGCCGGACGACACGGTGGAGCAACGCACGATCGTCACCGGCGCGACCAGTGCGGATCGCGTCGTCGTCGACAAGGGCCTGCAGGCGGGCGAGCGCGTCGTCACCGAAGGCCAGATGCTGCTCGTCGACGGCGCCCGCGTGCGCGTCGACAAGGGCTGAGGGCGATGCCATGAACCTGCCGGAACTCTGCATCCGCCGGCCCGTGATGACCACCTTGCTGATGGCGGCGCTGGTCATCTTCGGTATCGCGGCCTATCCCAGGCTGCCGGTCAATGAATTGCCCAACGTCGACTTCCCGACGATCAACATCAGCGCGAGCCTTCCGGGCGCCTCGCCCGAGACGATGGCCTCGTCCGTGGCGACACCGCTCGAAGCACAACTGTCCACCGTCGCCGGCATCGATTCGATGACCTCGTCCAGCTCGCTGGGCTCGACCACGATCACGGTCACCTTCGCGCTCGATCGAAGCATCGACGGCGCGGCGCAGGATGTGCAGGCGGCCATTTCCGCCGCGCAGCGCCAGCTGCCGCAGGACATGCCCACCCCGCCGACGTATCGCAAGGTGAATCCGGCCGACGCGCCGATCCTTTTCCTCACCATGCAATCGTCCACGTTGCCGCTGTCCACGGTGGACGACTACGCCGAGACGGAGCTGGCCCAGCGCCTGTCGATGGTCGACGGCGTGGCCCAGGTCAATGTGTACGGATCGCAGAAATACGCCGTGCGTATCGCGGTGGATCCCGACCGGCTCGCCGCCACCGGCATCGGCATCGACCAGATGCGGGCGGCGATCGCCGCGGCCAACGTCAACAAGGCCACGGGTTCGCTCAACGGCAAGCGCCAGTTGCTGTCGATCCGTTCGGATGGCCAATTGATGCGTGCCGCCGACTACGGCCAGGTGGTGGTCGCCTATCGCAACGGTGCACCCGTACGCCTTTCGGATATCGCGGTGCCGCGCGACAGCGTGCAGGACGACCAGAAGGCCAGCTGGTACAACGGCAACCGTTCGATCACCCTGGCGATCCAGCGGCAGCCCGGTGCGAACACGGTCGCGACGGTGGACAAGATCCTGGCCCTGCTGCCCGGCTTTGCCGATACCTTGCCGCCATCGGTGAAATTGAGCGTCATGTACGACCGCTCCGAGTCCATCCGCGACTCGGTGCACGACGTGCAGTTCACCCTGGTGCTCGCGGGTATCCTCGTGGTGCTGGTGATCTACTTGTTCCTGGGCAATGCCTCCGCCACGCTGATTCCGGCCGTGGCGCTGCCTATCTCGGTGCTCGGCACGTTCGGCGCGATGTTCGCGCTCGGCTACAGCCTCGACAATCTTTCCTTGCTGGCGCTCACGCTCGCGGTCGGTTTCGTGGTGGACGACGCGATCGTGATGCTCGAGAACATCATGCGTCATATCGAGCAGGGCGAAGCGCCTTTCGATGCCGCCGTGAAGGGTGCCAACGAGATCGGCTTCACGATCTTCTCGATGACGCTGTCGCTGGTTGCGGTGTTCATTCCGGTGATGTTCATGGGCGGGATCGTGGGCCGCCTGTTCCACGAATTCGCCGTGGTGATCAGCGTGTCGATCCTGATCTCCGGTTTCGTCTCCATCACCCTCACGCCCATGCTGTGCAGCCGCTTCGTCAAGGCGCACGACCATGCGAAACGCAGCTTCATCGTGGTCTGGTTCGACCGCGGGTTCTCGGCCGTGACCACCGGTTACACGCGCTCGCTGGCCTGGTGCATGAGCCACCCGCGCACGGTGGTGGGCGTGTTCGCCCTCAGTCTGGCCGCGACCGCGCTGCTTTTCGTGATCACCCCCAAGGATTTCATCCCCGCGGGGGACAGCGGGCAGCTGCGCGTCACCACCGAAGGCCCGACCGACATATCCTTTGCCGCCATGTCCGCGCGCCAGAAGACGCTTGCCGGCATCGCGATGGCGGACCCGAATATCGAGGCGGTCATGTCCAGCGTCGGTGCGGGCGGCCCTCGTTCCACGGTGAATTCGGGATCGATGCTCCTGCGCCTGAAGGATGCGAGCGATCGCGACGGGACGACGCCGGACGAGATCATCCAGCAGCTCCGGCACAAGTTCGCCGAGGTGCCCGGCATCCGTACCTATATCCAGAATCCCCCGGCGATCCAGATCGGCGGCCGCCAGTCCAAGGCGCAATACCAGTACACGGTGCAGTCGACCGACCTGCATGCGCTGTACGCCTGGTCGGGCACGCTCGTCTCGGCGTTCCAGAAACTGCCCGGCTTCCAGGATGTCACCACCGACCTCGATCTCAACAGCCCGTCGATGGTGGTGACGGTCAATCGCGACAAGCTCGCGCCGCTGGGCCTCACGATGGACCAGGTGCAGACGGCGCTGGGCACCGCGTTCGGCGAGAACCAGATATCCACGATCTACGGGGCCGCCACGCAATACTGGGTGATCCTGCAGGTCGAGCGGAGCATGCAGGACGACCCGGCCGTGCTGTCGAGGCTCTACGTCACCTCGGATAGCGGCAGGCTCATACCGCTCAACACCGTGGCGCGCTTCGAGCGCAAGCCGCAGGTGCTGACGGTGAACCACCAGGGGCAGCTGCCGGCTGTCACGGTGTCGTTCAACCTCGCACCGGGCGTGTCGCTCAGCGACGCGGTGGCGAGCATCGATCGTGCGACCGCGGAGATGAAACTGCCGCCGACCCTGAGCGGCAGCGTGCAGGGCACGGCGCAGGCGTTCCAGGATTCGGTCAAGGGCATGGGCCTGCTCCTGCTGCTGGCCGTGTTCGTGATCTACCTCGTGCTCGGCATCCTCTACGAGAGTTTCATCCACCCTCTCACCATCCTGTCGGGCCTGCCTGCCGCGGCGGTCGGTGCGCTGCTGACGCTGGTGATCTTCAACGCCTCGCTCGACCTGTTCGCCTTCGTCGGCATCATCATGCTGGTGGGCATCGTGAAGAAGAACGCGATCATGATGATCGACTTCGCCCTGGAGCGTCAGCGCGAGGGCGGCGCCACGCCGTTCGACGCGATCTACGAGGCCTGCCGCGTGCGTTTCCGGCCGATCATGATGACCACGATGGCGGCCTTCGCCGGTACGCTGCCGATCGCGCTCGGCATCGGCGCGGGCGCGGAAACCCGACGCCCGCTGGGCCTGGCGGTGGTGGGCGGTCTGGTGGTGTCGCAGATCCTGACGCTCTACCTCACGCCGGTGATCTACCTCTACATGAATCGCCTGCAGGACCGCCTTGCCCCGGCGAAGAAACTGGAAACCCGCCCGGCGCACTGAGAAGCTGTTTCCCGGTGGGAGCCGCTTCAGCGGCGATCCCGCGGCAGCGGGCCAGGGTGAGGCAAGCACCCATCGCCGCTGAAGCGGCTCCCACAGATCCCGGATCAGTCGTGTGCGCCGTCCTTCGCGAAGGCGCCCGGGGCCGAGCCGAAATCACCGTTCGCTTGCGCCGCCATGTATGCGAACGCCGCATACACCGCCACGTTCTGTGCCAGTGCCTTCGGATCGATCTTGTCGAGGGTGTCGTTGGCGTTGTGGTGATAGTCGAAGTAGTCCGTGCCATCCTGCGTGAGCGACAGCGCGGCCATGCCCTTGGCGTGCATCTGCGACAGGTCGGAACCGCCGCCGCCGGGCTTGCTCGCGTCGTAGGCCACGCCGATCGGCTCGATCACCTTGGCGATCTGCTCGATGGCGCCGCGCGCTTCCGGCTTGACGCTGGCGGTCATGCGCCAGATGCGGCCCGCACCGAAGTCGGACTCGGTGCCGAGCTGGAACTTCGAGACTTCCTTCGCATGCGCCTCGGCGTAGGCGCGACCGCCCCACAAGCCCATTTCCTCATTGGCGAAGGCGATCACGCGGATCGTGCGATCCGGGCGCTGCGGCATGTCCTTGATCAGTTTCGCGGCGGCGGCGGCGATCGCCACGCCCGCGCCATCGTCGATGGCGCCGGTGCCGAGATCCCAGGAATCGAGGTGGCCGCCGATCGCGACGACCTGATCCGGATGCTTGCGGCCGGTCACTTCGGCGATGACGTTGGCGCCTTCATACGTGCCCGCGAAGCCGACGTCGAGGTCGAGCTTCAGGGTGACCGGCTTGCCTTCCTTGAGCACGCGCTCGAGCTGGTCCGCGTCGGGTAGCGACAAGGCGGCCGCCGGGATCGCTTCCTTGGGATCCTGGAATCCGGTGACGCCCGTGTGCGGGGTGCGGCTGTGCGGATCGGTACCGGCCGAACGCAACAGGAAGGCGGCGGCACCCATTTTCGCCGCCAGCACCGGTCCGCCTGTGCGCGTGGCCGAGCCCATGCGGTAGTCGTGGCCGTCCTTCTGCTGCTGCATGTGCGTCGAGACGTAGACGATCTTGCCCTTGACCGTCGCGGGGTCGGCCTTCTTGAAAGCGTCCAGGTCGTCGAAGCCGACGACTTCCGCGGTAAGGCCGCCTTGTGGCGTGCCGGCCGAATAACCCAGCGCGGTGAGCAGCAGCGGCTGCGGGAAGGGGGCGACGATTTCGGCGTGCTCGCTACGGCGCTGCCACAACGGATAGCTGACTTTCTCGGTGTATACCTTGTCGAAGCCCATCGCCTTGAACTTGGCCACCGTCCAGGCCACGGCGCGGGCATCGGCGGCGCTGCCAGCCACGCGCGCGCCCACTTCCGTGGTCAGGCCGGAGACGAACTCGTAGCCTGTGTTGTCGTTCATGGCGCGGTCGCGCAGGGCGGTCGCGGCGGCGACAGCCTGCCCGGAAATCGTGGTGGCCTTGTCGGCGGCATGGGCGGAGAAGGCGAGCACGAAGCACGCGGCGAGCGCGTGGAGGCGGAACGTGTGACGCATGAGTGACCCCCGGGGACGGAAAGGTCGATTATGGCCCCGCGACGGGGTGTTCCGGCCTAGGTAGGAAGTCATGCATGGTCAGGCGGCGGACGCCACGCCCGGCAGCGTCACCACCGCGCGCAGTCCGCCTTCCTTGCGATTGCGCAACGTCACGGTGCCGCCATGATCGAGCACGATGGCGCGCACGGTGGCCAGCCCCAGTCCGATACCTCCGGTGTCGCGATTGCGCGATGCCTCCAGGCGAAAGAACGGCGTGAACACGTGTTGCTGCATCGCTTCGGGAATGCCGGGCCCGTCGTCATCCACCTCCAGCACGCAATCGTCGCCGCTGGTGCGCAGGCGAAGGCGGACCCGCTGGCCGTACTTGAGGCCGTTCTCCACCAGGTTCACGACGGCCCGCCGCAGGGCGACCGGGTCGCCTTGCAAGGTGATCGCGGAACCGGGCTGCACGCCCACCTCGTGACCAACGTCCACCAGGTCGTCCGCCACGCTTTCCACCAGCAGGCGGAAATCCAGGGGCTGCCGTTGCACGCCCAGCGAACGGTCGCGGATGAAGTCCAGCGCGGCGGAAATCATCGCCTTCATCTCCTGGATATCGGCGTCGACCTTGTCGCCCAGCGGGCTTGGCAGGCCATCGAGGCGGAACGACAGGCGGGTGAGCGGCGTGCGCAGGTCATGGGCGATGGCGGCGATCATGTGCGTGCGCTCGTGCAGCAGCCGGTTCACCCGGGCCTGCATCGCGTTGAACGCGTCCACCGCCTTGCGCATCTCGGGTGGCCCTTCCCGGGGTACCGGCGGGGCGTGGGTGTCGGCGCCGAGCCTTTGCGCGGCTTCCGCGAAGCGGTCGATCGGCGCGGCCAGGGCACGGGCGAACAGCCAGGCCACCGGCAGCAGCGCCAGGGCACCCAGACCGAACAGCCACAGCAACTCCTGCTGCAACATGTTGGGGAATGCTTCGCGCGGCACGGAAACCACGCGCCATTGGCCATCGTCCTGGCGCAGTCCGATCACGGATCCCGCGCCCAGCATGGCGTGCGTGGGTCCCGGCCGGCGATCGATCGCACTGGCGATGGCGTACACGCGCAGCTTGTCGGTTGGTTGAAGCAGCAGGTCCGACAAGCGTGACGTCAGGCGAGACGAGAGGTTGGCATCGAATTTCGCGGGAGCGGAGGGCGGCTCGGCCTGGGTGGCGATGTCCAGGTCGATGTCACCCGGCGGTGCCACTTCATCGCGTGGCGGGCCCTCGCCGTCGAACGGGTGCATGGCGAAGGGCGGCATCTCCGGCTGCAGCGTGGCGACCACGTCGAACAGGCTGGCCATCGGCGGAGGCGTCGGAGGGCGCACGACCAGCACGGCGAGCCCGATCGCGATAGAGAGCAGCAGGGCGCAGACCGTCATCAGGAAGCTGCGGGCGAAGATCGACAGGCGCGAAAGCGCGATCACAGGCGTGAGACCCTCGGCAGCAGCATATAGCCCTCGTTGCGGATGGTGCGGATCATCTCTTCCTGCGCGCGGTCGTTGAGCTTGCGGCGGAGGCGGCTGATCTGCGTGTCGATGGCGCGGTCGTACACTTCAGCCCGGCCGCCATGGACCAGGTCGAGTAACTGGTCGCGGCTCAGGATGCGCTGGGGGTGCTCCACGAAGGCACGCAACAACGAGAATTCGCCGTCGGAAAGATTGATGAAGATGCCCGTGGGGTCGCGCAGGTCGCGCCGCGTCACGTCCAGGCGCCAGCCGGCGAAGCCGTAGGGCCGGGCATCCTCGGACTTGACCGGCTCCACGCTGCCGGAACGGCGCAGCACGGCCCGCACGCGGGCCAGCAGTTCGCGCGGATTGCAGGGCTTGGCCAGGTAATCGTCCGCGCCCACCTCCAGGCCGATGATCCGGTCGGTGTCGCTGCCCAGGGCGCTCAGGATGATCACCGGTGGGCCATTGCCCGCCGCCAGCCGGCGTGCCGCGCTCAGTCCATCCTCGCCGGGCATCATCACGTCCAGCACGACGAGGTCGGGCCGTTCGCGTTCGATCGCCGCGCTCATCTGGGCAGCGTTCTCGGCCGCCTGCACGCGGTATCCATGACCACCGAGGAAGCTCGTGATCAGGTCGCGCAGTTCGGGATCGTCGTCGACGACGAGGATGAACGACTTCAGGTCCATGGGCATCCGTGGCTAGATACCAGATCAGTCTAAGCGCCGTGTGTCGGCCCGGCAAAAAAGCCGACACGAAGCTGACACACGAGGACAACCGGCGGTGACGCCGGCTCGGTAGCTTGAACGGGCCGTACCGTATATCCCGGAGTTGTGCCTTGTTTTCCAGCCAGTGCGTGTCCTACCCCCCGGTGGCGTCCGATGCCGGGGCGAATCGTGCCCACGCACGGCGGTTCTGGCAGGGTTTCGGGGAAGGGGCGGCCCGGCATGCCATCGCCGCGAGCACATTGGTCGACGGCTATGCCGGGGAGCGGTTGCGACTGGGGGTGTTCCGGCACGCGCCTCATGTACTCACCGACGAAGCATTGCCCCGCGAGCATCGCCAGGCGGTGCTGCTCACCCTCCAGCTCAACGGACACGCCCGGGTGGAGCAGCACGACCGGCGGAGCGAGATCGAGCCGGGCGATTTTTGCCTGATCGACCTGTCCCGGCCGTTCCGGCTCGAGATCGGCCGTTGCACGGTACAGACGGTGCATCTCCCGCTGGCCGTGCTACGCGATGCCGTGCCTCGCCTGGACGAGGTCTCGGCGGTGGGCCTGCATGGGCACCTCAGTTCGGTGGGCTACCTGCGCGTGTTGTACCAGGAGATGTTCGCGCACCCATCGGGACTCACCGAAGCCGTCGCCGACCGGCTTGCCGATGCCATACCGCACATGCTCGCCGCCGCTCTCGAATCCATGGACGTGGCCGCCGCCGCGCCCTCGCGGCTACGTCAGTACCACAAGCGGCAGGTGCGCCTGTTCGCCCGCGAGCATTTGTCCGACCCCGCTTTGTGCGTGGAAATGATCGCCAAGGGCGTGGGCTTGTCGCCCAGCCACCTGTTCGAGTTGTTTTCCGACGACGACATGACCCTGATGCGTTGGGTACGCATGGAACGCCTTGCGCGTTGCCAGCGCGAGCTGGCCGATCCCAGCCTTCGCCATCGCAGCATCGCCCAGGTCGCCCATGCCTGGGGATTCGGTGACATGACCCACTTCAGTCGTTGCTTTCGCGATCGTTTCGGCATGTCTCCCCGCGCCTACCGGCAGACGGCGATATCGGGAACGCGCCCTGTCGTTTCGTACATGGACGTCCATACGTCCAACGAATGATCAAGTTACGAGGCAGTTTCCGCCATATGCGGACGGCTTCTTAACACTAAATTGAGGTTGTGGCTTCACCGCCACTTTTCACCACGTCTTTCACGCGTCACGGACCGGGTGGAGACGGCGCCCCGCCAAGGCGCCGGTCCGGGGACGCCGCACATCCATCTTTCGGGGAGCTTCTCGCTGTGCTGATGAACAAACTGCAATTGATGCGCCTGAGCCGGATCAGCCTCGCGCTGGGCCTGGCGATGACAGGCGCCGGCGCGTATGCGCAGTCCACGACCGGCAGCATCTTCGGCCAGGCACCGGTCGCCGAGGGCGAATCGGTCCAGGTGAAGAGCACGTCCGGCGTGACGCGCGAAGTCGCCGTCGGCGCCGATGGCCGCTACACGGTCGGCTCGCTGCCGCTGGGCACCTATACCGTTTCGCTCGTGCAGGGCGGCAAGGTCGTGGATACGCGCAACGACATCACCCTGCGTGTCGGTTCCGGCACCGAGGTGTCCTTCGCCGCGGCGTCCGGTGCGGACGCCACCAGCCTGAGCTCGGTGACGGTCTCGGCGAACGCCATGCCGGCCATCGACGTGAGCAGCGTCGACGCGCGTACCGTGATCACGTCGCAGCAGCTGGCCAAGCTCCCGCTGGCACGCAGCGCCGAGGCGATCGCCCTGCTGGCCCCCGGCGTCGTTCCGGGTTACAGCGGCTTCACCGGCACCACCACGGGCGGTTCGCTGGTCTCCTTCAGCGGTTCGTCGGTGACCGAGAACGCGTACTACCTCAACGGTTTCAACACGACGGATCCGCTCAGCGGCTTCGGTGGCATCAGCCTGCCGTACGGGGCGATCGACCAGCAGGAAATCCTCAGCGGTGGCTATGGCGCGGCGTACGGCCGTTCCGATGGCGGCGTCATCAGCCAGAGCGGAAAGCGCGGCACCAACGAATGGCACTTCGGTGCGCAGGTGCAGTGGACCCCTGCGTTCGCCAGCGGCGTGAGCCCGGGTTCTTACTATGTTTCGGGCGCCAATGCCGGCAACCTGTATCGCCGCTATTCGGACAACAAGTCGTGGCAAACGACCGAGAGCGCCTATGTGGGTGGCCCGCTGATCAAGGATAAGCTGTTCTTCTTCGCCGCCGTCGAGGGGCAGAAGCAGTCGGGTGACAGCGTCGGCGCGGTGACATCGTCGTATGACACCAAGTACGAGTACCACAACCCGAAGTGGTACTCGAAGATCGACTGGAACATCAACGACAACAACATCCTCGAACTGACAGGGGCGTCGACGAAGACCTCGTACAAGGGCAACCTCTACAACTACGACTACGCCACCAACAGCACCAGCGACCTCAACAGTTTCGACACGTCGACCAAGAACAGCGCATCGGTCTACGTGGCCAAGTTCACCAGCTACATCACCGACGACATCACGCTTACCGCGCTCTACGGCAAGCAGAAGATGACCTATTACAGCGAAACGCCTGGATACGACCCGACGCTGACGTACATCAGCGGGTCGGAGTTCGAGAACCCGGCGATCACCGGCGGCAGCCCGATCGTCAATTCGCAGACCGTTCTGACGGCTGCCGATCCAAGCCACCACGCGACGAGCGACAACCTGCGCCTTGACCTGTCGTGGAAGCTGGGCGATCACACCATCACGGCGGGTATCGACAACCAGAACTCGCATGACATGGACGACGGTGAAACCGGCAGCGCCTGGATCTATGGGTACGGCGACGCCGCCACGGCGATCAGCGACAGCCCGTACGTTGCCGCGCCCAATACGGGGGCGGGTGGCGAGAACGGCTACTACGTGTCCAAGTACCTCTACAGCACGTCGGCGTCGGTGCGCGTGAAGCAGCGTGCACAGTACATCGAGGACAGTTGGCAGGTGGACGATCGCTGGCTGGTGAAGATCGGCCTGCGCAACGACCAGTTCACGAACTACAACCCGGATGGCGATGCCTTCCTGCGCATGACCAAGCCGCAATGGGCGCCGCGCCTCGGCTTCAGCTGGGACGTGAACGGCGACTCCACCCTGAAGGTGTACGGCAACGCGGGCCGCTACTACCTCGCCATGCCGGCCTCCGTGGCACTGCGTGCCGCCGCGGGATCGCTCTATACGAACGAGTACTACACCTACACCGGCATCGACGCGAACGGCAACCCGACGGGTCTTACCCAACTCGCTTCCTCGACCGGTGGAGCGGTGTCGGCCAACAACGAATACGGACAGGCGCCGGATGCGAAGACGGTGGCCGCCAGCGGTATCCAGTCCGAGTACCAGGACGAGTACCTACTCGGCTTCACCCAGCAGATCAACAAGGACTACGTCTGGGGCATGAAGGCGCAGGTACGCAAGCTGCGCAACATCCTCGACGATATCTGCGACACCAACACGATCGCCGCGAAGGCACAATCGCTCGGTTACGATGTCGATGCGACGGCGCTGAACGGTTGCTACCTCTCCAATCCCGGCCGCAGCAACACGTATCGCATTCCCAACAGCTCGGGTGGTTACTACAACGTGACCGTGTCGGCCGACGAATTCGGCATGCCTTCGGCCAAGCGGAACTACTACGGCCTGGAGACCTTCCTCGAGCATCCCTTCGATGGTACCTGGCAGGCGAAGATCGACTACGTCTACTCGAAGAGCTATGGCAATACGGAAGGGCAGGTGCGTTCGGACATCGGCCAGACCGACGTCTCGGCCACCGTCGACTGGGATTTCGGCAAGCTCATGGAGAACTCCAATGGCTTGCTGTCGAACGATCGCAAGCATCAGCTGAAGATCTATGGCTCATGGCAGGCAGCGCCCGAGTGGATGCTTTCGGCGAACATCGCCTTGCTGTCGGGTACGCCGAAGACGTGCCTGGGCTACTACGGCGCGGACGAGAGCAATCCGGTCGGCTACGGCAGCTACTACCACTACTGTGGCGGCGTGGCCTCCGCGCCGGGCGATGCGGGCCGCCAGCCCTGGCAACACATCGTCTCGCTTTCGGCGGAATACCGCCCGATGTGGGCCGGCCAGAAACTTGGCTTCAATGTGATGGTCTATAACGCACTGAACGAGTCGGTGGCCACGGCGACCTACGTGCGCTACGGCAGCTCGACCGCCGTCAACACCAACTACGACCGGGTCACGTACTGGAGCACACCGCGTTACGTGCGCTTCGGCATCAACTACGACTTCTGATCCTCGCCCGACCTTCGCATACCAACAATAAGCGCCCGAGCCTCCCCGGCTCTCCTCCCAGGGCGCAACGATCTCCCCGGATAGGCCGCCGATCTCCCAATCGGCGGCCTCTTTTTTGTGAGCGCGGGAGAGGAGGTGCTGGCAGGGAGTTGTGGTGGGAAGCTCCTGTGGGAGCCGATCTTGTCGGCGATGGGTGCTTGCCTCGACCTGGCCCGCTGCCGCGGGATCGCCGACAAGGTCGGCTCCCACCAGTCACGGGTACCTCCGGCCGGTCAGGGTTTTGCACCGGCGCGGATCGTCGCCTCGTTGATGGCGCGCACCTTGGCTTCGTCGACCTTTTCGACCTTGCGGTCGTAGGTGAAGAGGCCGTTGTGTTCGCCTTCGACGTCGGTGATCTGCGTGTAGACGCTACCGGACACGCCGATGACGGGGCCCTTGTCGCGTAGTACCGCGGTGTTGGCGACGTAGCCTTCGTTCAACGCGGCGTTGTCCTTGACCTCGCCATAGGGGTTGATGGGCGTGTTGGGCCATGTGTGGCCGGGAACGCCGAGGGTGAGGCCGCCGTGTTCACCGTCCATGGATGCGCGGGTGGCGTCGGGGTGGGGCAGGCCGGGTCCCTGGTAGTCGTGCACGTCGTAGACGTCACCGGCCTGCGGATCGCCCTTGGTGTCGCAACAGTTGAGGCCGCTGCGCGCGTTCACCAGGCGTGAAGGATCGAGTTGCTTGACCTGCTTCGCCAGTTCGGCGGCCGCCGGAATGCTCCACTGGCCCCAGCCTTCGTTGAACGGAATCCAGCCGATGATCGAGGTCGTGCCTGCGAGTTGCTCGACGATGGCCGAGACCTCCGTGCGGAAACCGGCCTTGTCCGCCTCGCTGAGTGTGTCGTTGTGGCCGTTCGGCAGCGACGGCATGTCCTGCCACACCATCAGGCCGAGGCGGTCGGCCCAGTAATACCAGCGTGCCGGCTCCACCTTGATGTGCTTGCGGATGGTGTTGAAGCCGAGGTCGCGGGTCTTCTGTATGTCGAACTTGAGTGCCTCGTCGGTGGGGGCGGTGTAGATGCCGTCGGGCCAGTAACCCTGGTCCAGCGTGGCGAGCAGGAAGGTCGGCTTGCCGTTCAACACGATGCGGTTGCGTCCGCCCACTTTCTCGATGGTGATACTGCGCAGGCCGGCATAGCTGGTCACTTCGTCGCGTTGGTCGCCTTGCGCAAGCGTGGCCTTGAATGTGTACAGGAATGGGTCTTGGGGACTCCACGTGCGCGGATGTGCGATGGCCAGGCGCAGCGGCTTGCCTGCCGGCCCACTCGCTTCGCCCACGGGCTCGCCATCCGCAAAGGCCGTGACATGCAGCGTCGCCCCCTTGTCACCGCCATGCAGTTTCGAGTTGACCGTGAAGGCATCCAGGCCGTGTGTGGGAGTGAAATCCAGTTGCGCGAGGCTGGCGGTCGGTACCGGCTCCAACCACACCGACTGCCAGATGCCCGAGGCCGCGGTATAGAAGATCCCTTCGGGCTTCAGCCGCTGCTTGCCCACCATCACGTTGGCGGCGTCCACAGGTGCATGCACGGCTACGACGATTTCCTGCGGACCTCCGGGACGAAGCGCCTGCGTGATGTCCGCACCGAAAGACGTGTAACCGCCTTTATGGCGGGCCACTTCCGATCCGTTGACATACACCGTCGCGTCCTGGGCCACGGCGCCGAAGTTCAGCCGTACGTGCTGGCCGTTCGCGGTGAAGGCGGAGGGGACATCGACCAGCCGACGATAGAACATGAAGTCCGCATGCTGTTGCACACCCGACAACACCGACTCGACCGGGTACGGAACCAGCACCCGATCCTTCAAGGTCTGGCCGAAGGGCGGGGCGGTCCGCTCGTCGGCCGCCGTGTACTGCCACAGTCCGTTGAGGTTCATCCACCGGGGATGGTCCAGCGACGGGCGCGCCAGTTGCGGGCGCGGATACTCGGGCAATGCGTTGTCGGGCGAGACTTCGACTGTCCATGGCGTCGCCAGGGGCGCTTTCTTGCCGCTCCACGTGGCCGCCTGTTCCGGCGCGGGTGCCGTCGCCGCGCCAGCCGGCCCGCTTGTCGACATGGACGGTGGCGCGTCGCGCGGGTCGGTGCCCCAGGTCTTGCTCGGCTCCGGCCCCATCGTGAGTACCAGCGTTGCGCCGTTCTGGATATCCGCATGGCTGAACCAGGGTTTGTTCCATGGCTTGCCGTCGAGCGTGGCGGACTGGATGTACATGTTCCGTGCGGAGTTGTTACGCGCGACGATCTCGAACACCTTGCCGTTGCCCATGCGCAGGCGAACGCGATCGAAGATCGGGCTGCCGATGATGTACTCGGGGCGGGATGGATCGACCGGGTAGAAGCCCATCGCACTGAGCACATACCACGACGATGTCGAGCCCTGGTCATCCATGCCGGGGTAACCGTATCCCGTGGCATCGCTGCCGTACAGGTCGGCGAGGATGCGGCGCGTGAGTGCCTGCGTCTTCCAGGGCTGTCCGCTCCAGGCGTAGAGGTACGCGGCCTGCTGGTCCGGCTGGTTACCCTGCACGTATTGCCCGATCACGCCGGTGCAATCGCGGCAGATGCCTTTCGGCTGGTACGGCGTGTTGAAGAACGTATCGAGCTTGGCGTTGAACGCGTCGCATCCACCCAGCAGGTTCACCAGGCCCTGCACGTCGTGCGGTACCAGCCATAGCGTGGACCAGCCCGAGCCTTCCTTCATCATGAAGTTGTAGTACGGCTCGGCCGGGTCGAACGGCGAGATCCATTTGCCGTCGTCGGTGCGGCCGCGGAAGAAGCCGACCGATGGATCGAATACATTGCGGTAGTTCGCGGCGCGGCGAAGGAACATCGCGGCGTCGTCGTTCTTGCCGAGCCGGCGCGCGACGTCGGCGAGCGCGTGGTCGTCCCAGGCGTATTCCAGCGTGGTGGCGACGCCAGCCTTGCCGCCCGCGTAGGGCGGGCTGGGGTTGCCGGGCGGAACGATGTCGGAGATCCAGCCCTGCTTCACGTACTCGGCCAGGTAGCCACGCGGCCCCTTGGGATCGGTCGCGTTCTTGTGCAGGTATTCGTACGCGGCGGCATAGTCGAAGTCGATACCGCGCTGCCACGCGCCGTCGTAGAGGAACACGGCATGGTCGCCATGGAACGAGGTGTTCATGTAGCCGCGCTCGCGGGCGCGGTCCAGCTCGGAGCGCATGATGTCCTGTATGACCTTCGGCTGGAGCAGCATCAGGAGCGTGATCTGGTTGCGGCCGGTGTCCCAGAACGGCACGGGGCCGTAATGGTCGTAGTCGGCCACCTGGTCATGGCCCTCGGCGTCCGTGAAGTGCTCGCCCTTGCGGGCGATCATGCGTGGGCTGGCAAAGGAGTGATACAGCGTCGAATAGAACAGCATGCGCTGCTTGGGCGTACCGCCGGTCACCTCGACGCGATCGAACAGATCCGCCCACTTCGCCCTGGCTTTCGCATGCACGCGATCGAAGTCCGTGTCGCTGTCCTGCGCCCGAAGCCTCTGGTTGGCCTCTTCCGCGCTGTGACCGTGAGCGATGCGCACCACGACCTGGTCGCCGGTCTTCGTGTCGAAGGTGACATAGGCGCCCGCGTAGTCGCCCGAGACCGTGCGGCGCCCTGCCTGCACGTCTTCGCGTCCGAGGCCTTCACCCGTGTTGGTCACATCGGCGTGGAAGGTGCCGAAGCGGGTGAACGGCCGCGAGAACTCGGCGACGAAGAAGGGGCCGTCGGCGTCCCTGTCCCTGCGCCCGGCGGCGGCGACGCCGCGGAGAATCCGGTCACCCACCACTTCCACGTCGCCACCCTCGCGGCGCAGGTTGACCACGACGTTGGACCGGTGGCTCTCCGGGAAGGTGAAACGCATCAGGCTGGTCCACTGCGTCGCCGTCAGCTCCACCCTGGTGCGGAACGTCGCGAGGTCGACCGCGTAGTAACCCGGCGACGCCTTCTCGGTCGCCTTGTCGTAATACGAGGTCGCATAGTCAGGCGGCACCGTCCAGTCGCCCACGACGGGCATGACCATTGGCGCGCCGCGCGCCCCATAGGTCGAGCCGCCGCCGGTGAAACCGAACATGACGGGACGCCGGTAGTCGTACGCCACCGGCACGCCCGTGGCGAAGCCCAGGTCGGCGTTGATGTTGACCGGCGCCGCCTCGGTGGCGCTCTGCGGAAGGCTGGCGCCGGGCGTCGTCATGCCTGTGTAGGTGGGTTCGCCGGGCGGTGGCGCGTTGCCGAGCAGCACCTGGTTGTCGAGCGAGGCCGTTCCCACCAGGGGGTTGGCGATGTCCACCGGTGCCGCGGAAGACGTCGCGGGCTTGTTGTCTTTCGCCAGCAGGGCGGTCGCCGTGGTCGCGACGAGCATCGACAGCGCGACGGCGAGGGCACGGTGGGGAAAACGTGCCGTGGATGCGTTCATGTGTGATTCCTTCGCTTGGAAAGAAGACGGGGCCGGGCGATGTGCCCGGCCCCGTCGCTTTTTACTTGTTGCTGTCACCACCGAACTTGTAAGTCACGCCCACGTAGTACTGGCGGCCCGGGTACAGCAGCTGCACCAGGCGCGAGCGGGTGTCGCCACCCAGGTAGGTGTGCGGCCTCGCCTTGTTGAAGTTGATGATCGAGGCGGTGACCATGAAGTGCTTGTTGAACTCGTAGTCGCCATTCAGGTCGATCTGGTGATACGGCTGCGCGTAGATCGGCAGGCCGGCGGCCAGACCCTCCATCGTGCGGCCCGTCCAGTTGTCGCTGGCACGCAGCAGCAGGCCGTTCTTTTCATAGAACAGCGAGACGTTCGCCGCGTACTTCGCGCTACCGATCAGTTCGGCCTTGCCGACCTGCGTATCGCCCAGCGACACCGCGGTTTCGTTGGTGTGGTTGAGCGTGTAGTTGGCGATGTAGCCGAAACCCGAGTCCCAGGTGTGCTGCGCGTAGATCTCGATGCCCTTCGATGTACCGGAGCGGCCGTTGGCATTGGTGCTGTACTGCTTGAAATTCGTCTGGGTGCCGCCCACGTTCACGTCGATGTTGTTGACGGTGACAGGCACGACGAAGTTCTTCACCTTCTTCTGGAACAAATCGATACCGACGACGCCGTGCGGCGCGTAGTACCACTCGCCGGCGAGGTCGAACTGGGTGGCGGTGAAGGGCTTCAGGTCGGCGTTGGCGCCGGAGCCGTACCAACCCGGCAGCGGGGCACCGAACTGCTTGCGGTCGTTGTAGTACTCCTGCGTGTTGTTGGTCAGCTGGCCCAGCTGGGCCAGGTCCGTGTAGTTGGCGCGGGCCATCGCCTGGGAGCCGGCGGCACGAAGGACGAAGTCGTCCGCGATCGTCCACGCGATGTTGAAGCTCGGCAGGAGCTTGTTGTAACGCTTGTTGGTCGTCGAGTTGTTGAAGTTCTCGACCACCGCCACCTCGCGCGGCAGGTACTGGAAGTCACCCGGTGCGCACGGGCCACCGCCCGCGTTCACTCCCGAAGCGGGGCAGATCAGGATGTTGCCGCCCGCGTCGTGGTAGTACACCGCGTTGTTGGTGGTGACCTGGTTGGCGACGGTGAGGTCCTGCTTCGTGGTGACGAAGCGCACGCCGACGTTGCCGCGCAGGGTGCCCGTGTCGAAGTTGGCCTGCACATAGGCCGACGCGATCTTCTCGCCGATCGACGACTTGTTCTGCGGCTTGTTGTAGATCGTCCGGTCGTAGGTGTCGTTCAGGTAGTTGTAGTACGCCGGGTAGTTGATGGCCGGGAAGATGCTGTCGCCGTAGGCATGGTTCACGCCATTGAGGTAGTTCGGCAGCAGGAAGTTCGACGGCAGCTGGCCCGCGTTCGGATCGCAGGTCTGGAACTGCAAGGTGGTGCCCTTGCAGTACCAGCGCACTTCGTTGCTCTGCTGCTCGGCATTCGCATCGCTGTACTTCGCGCCGAACTGCAGCGACTGCAACCACGAGGAATCGAACGCCCAGGTGAAGTCCGCCTGCGCGAAGTTCTGCGAGGTGCGGGTGTTCACCATGTTGGAGCCCGTCGAACCGAGATCGACCTGGCCGGCGCCGGACTGCATGTTCTGCAGCACGGACGGGTCGGCCGTGATGCCCGGCTTGCCGCTGAGGTTCCACGCGGCGCCGGTGCTGCCGTTCACCCATTGGCCGTTCACGAAGTTGCGCGGCTTGGCGGCCATGCCCAGTTCGATCGAGGGACCGCCCTTCGCCCAGGTCCGGCCGACGTTGAACGAACCGCTCAGGTCGCCGCCGTTATCCCACTCGCCTTCCAGGTTGAGGGTCTGCGAGGTCGCCTTCTCGACGGAATAGTTGCCGTTGAGCCACGGAATTTCCGTGTTACACACGTCCACTGCCTGGCGGGTGGCGCCCGTGACCGGGTTCACCGTGGAGTTGCAGCCGACGCCGGCCGGCGGGAGCACGTAGTTCGCACCGGTGACGATGGTGCCCGACTTGTCGAAGGTCAGGCCGTTGGGCGCCAGAAGCCGGCCGTTCTGGTCGGCGTAGTTCGTATTGTTCGGCAGGCCCCACTCGGGAATCTCGAGGGTGTTGGTGATCTGGGTCTGCTCGCGTTCGAACCGGAAATAGTTGCCCGTCAGCAGGAAGTGATCGCTCGGCTTGAACTGCATCGTCGCCTGCGCGCCCTTGGTCTTCAGGGTCAGGTCGTTGCGGCTCGTGGCGAACTGCTGCGGCATCCAGAAACCATTGGAGATGTTGCCGGCCTGGTCGACGACGCCGTTGCCCCACAGGTCGATGTTGTTGTTGACCCCGGAGCTGTACGGGTTGCCATGGACATCCACCGGCGGCTGCGTACAGGTCTCGTGGTCCTTGCAGGCGTCCGACCACCAGTGCCAGCTCGAGGCATCCGCCGAATACGTGGTCGCCTGGCGCTTCTGGTAGGCACCGGCGACGAGCACACCGAACGTCTCGTCCTTGTTCTTCCACGACCACAGCGCGGCGCCCTGCGGTTCCGTCTTCGCACTGGTATCCGAGCTCGCGGCGGTGCCGGTGACGAAGCCTTCGTTCGCTCCCATTTCGAGCGGGCGGCGGGTGCGCAGGTCGACGTTGCCACCGATGCCGCCTTCGTCCAGGCGTGCCTCGAGGCTCTTGTAGAGCTTGATGTCCGAGAACATGTTCGCCGGGAACAGCGTGTAGTTGAACGAACGCGTCAGGCTTGCCGAGGTATCGGCCGAGGCGACGTAGTTGCCGTTCAACTGCGTATAGGTCAGTTCCGGCGCGAGGCCGCGGATGCTCACCGTCTTGCCTTCGCCCGATTCACGGCTGATGACCACGCCCGGAACGTGCGCCAGCGCGTCGGCGATGTTCTTCGCGGGGAACTGCGCGATGTTCTGCGCGTTGATGACTTCGACGATGGAGTTGGCTTCGCGCTTGTCCAGCACGTTCTGGTCGATCGACTGGCGGTAGCTCGTGACGACGACCGTTTCGAGATTCGTCGGATTGGGCGATTTCCCGCTCTTTTCCTTGTCGGCTTTCTTTTGCTTGTCGTCCTGCGCCGCTGTCGCGCTATCGGACGTCTGCGCCGGCGAAGACGCCGTCGCGGTGGCTGGCGTGGATGTCTGCGCGAAGGCTTCCGAGGGGATCCCCAGGTAACCGGCAAGCGACAAGGTCGCCGAGGCGAGCGCGGCGTAGAGCGGCTTGCGCTTGAGCATATATGGCAGGTAAGTCATTTTTTTCTATGTCCCCTCAGTGATGCGCCCGTATGGATTCGGCGCGGTACTCCCCCGTTGGATCACTGCTACGTGTGCGGTTTATCGATGCACGCGTGGTCCTCCTCTTGTCGATTGGATCGATCTAAATTTTTGGCGTGCCACGAACGTCGGCGCGTCGGCCGTGGATGGGCGAACTCAGGAAGTCGCTACGGCAGAAGCCTGTCGCGAAGGGTGTGTGCGGAGCGGGGCCTGGTGATGCTCGCGGCCCGTCGTGGGGATGCAGCCAGCTGTGCGGCGCGCGGTTCGGACATGATGAAAATGCGAGCGGTTATCGGTTTCACGTCACGACTCCCCATTCGTTCGATAGTCTCGCGGGAGGCAGCAACACGCGGACGGCGCGCACGCGCACGTCACGGTGCTTCCCCACCCCGTCCCAGGTCCGCGTCCTTCGTAGCCGTGGCACGGCTCGACGCACGCTGAACTTGGATCGATCTAATTTCCCCTGGGGCGCAAATTAAGACGCTGAAGTCGGACGTGTCACGCTGCACCGCAAAAAGTCGCGGCGTGACCGAGCACCGGAAGATCGATGCAGGGCATACCTTTCACCGGGCTAACCCCATGATGTTCGCTGTGTTTGAGGCTCAGAGGGCGTGACGTCGGGCTCGGCTTCGCCATCGTGGTGGCTTTTGCGTCGAGGCGTGGGGGGAGCCGCCGGGTGCCGTCCTCTTCGCTAAGTCCTCGTCCGGCCTTCGCCTCCCTGCGGAATCGCTCTGAGAACGGCACCCGACGACTCCCCCCCAAACGACGCGGTGGGTTGATCGACGAGCAGCGCGAGGGTGCTCGGCCGCACGGTTTTTTTAGGTGGGAGCCGACCCTGTCGGCGATGGATGCTTGCGAAAACCTGTCACACCGCGTAACGCCGAGGGCGTATCGCGTAGGCGAAAAGCGTCGAGGCAACATGGCACCACGCTTTTCACAACAATCCCCGTCACGAGCCGGAGGGGAATCGTCGGGCGTCGCCCTGGGAGCGATTCCGCAGGGAGGCGTAGGCCGGACGAGGACTTAGCGACCAGGGCGACGCCCGACGGCTCCCCCACCTCGAGCCACCCCTTATGGCCGCTGTTGCGACTTCAGCAGGTCGCGGATCTCGGTGAGCAGGGCCACGTCGGCCGGGGGTGCCGCCGGGGCTTCCTCTTCGCGGCGGCTGAGGCGGTTGATCGCCTTGACCACGAGGAAGATCGCGAAGGCGATGATGATGAACTGGATCAGGACGTTGATGAAGACGCCGTACTGCACGGCGACTTCGGCCGTCTTCGTCGCTGCATCGGCGGGTTTCAGCACCCATTTCCAGTCGGAGAAGTCGATGCCGCCGATGGCCCAGCCGATGGGCGGCATGATGATGTTGTCGACCAGCGACGTGACGATCTTTCCGAACGCGGCGCCGATCACGACACCGACGGCGAGGTCGACCACGTTACCGCGCAATGCGAATTTCTTGAACTCCGCAACGAAACTCATCGGTCCTTCTCCTCATGGCATGGCAATAAACATTCGCGACGTCAGACCACGCGCCCTTCGAGCGTGGCGATGCCTTCCAGCGTGGCGCGGAAGCGGTCGCCGCGCTGGAGGGCGGCGACGCCCGCCGGCGTGCCCGTATAGACGATATCACCGGCTTTCAATTCGAACAGCCTGGACAGGGCGCTGAGTATTTCCGGCACGTCGAGCACCATGTCGGCGAGCGTGGCCTGCTGGCGTGTTTCGCCGTTGATCTCCAGGGCGATGCGCGTGTCGGGCAAGGGCTTGGCTTCGCTGGCGGGAACCAGGGCGGAAACGGGTGCGGAATGGTCGAAGCCCTTCGCCACGTCCCACGGTGCGCCCTTGGCCTTGGCTTGCGCCTGCAGGTCGCGGCGGGTGAGGTCCAGCCCCACGCCATAACCCCAGACCAGTGCACGTGCCTCGTCGACGGAGAGATCCGATCCACCCGCACCCAGGGCCACCACCAATTCCACTTCATGGTGGAGATCGTTCGTGGCGGACGGGTAGGGCACATCGGCGCCGTCGGTGACGAGGGCGTCCGCGGGCTTGGTGAAGAACATCGGGTTCGCCTTGTCGACCGAGGCGCCCATTTCACGCGCGTGGTCGGCGTAGTTGCGGCCGATGCAGAAGACACGACGGACCGGGAAGCGCTCGGCGCGGCCGGCGACGGGGATGCTCGGCTGGGCCGGCGGTGGAATGACGGTATTCATCCGCCAAGCGTATCAGGTGACACCTGTCACGACAGATGACTGATGGCCGAAAGTGGTGCACGTTCCGCGCGACTCGCATGATCTTGCTGGGGCGGCGGGCATGCGCTCGAATCTCACGGGGACCCTGGGGACGATGAATTCGAACAAGGAGCTGCTCCGGCAGCTGAAGATCGACAGATCGCAGAAGGAGCCGCATGGCGGCGGCAGCGCGGGGATGCGCAGCGCGCTGGTCGTGGTGGCCGTGCTGGTCCTCGTGCTCGCCGCGGCCGGAGGTGCCTGGGTGTTCCTCGCCCACCGGCCCGTGGAGGTGCGCACCGCCACGGCCGTCTCGTCCAGCGCCGGAACGGAGGCGGGGGCGGTATTGCAGGCTACCGGCTACGTCACCGCCCGGCGGCAGGCGACCGTGTCGGCACAGATCACCGGCACCCTTGTCGAGGTACTGATCGAGGAAGGCGACCGGGTGAAGAAGGGCCAGGTGCTGGCCCGGCTCGAAGACAACGCCCTGCGCGCCAGCCTGGAGTCGGCCCGCGCCAACGCGGCGGCGGCGCACGCCAACGTGGCCCAGACCCAGGCCCAGCTCGACCAGTCGTTGCGCGATGCAGACCGGCAGGAAGCGCTTGTCGGTCGCGGACTGGTGTCCAGGCAGTTGGCCGAGCAGAGCCGCACCCAGGCCCATACCCTCCGCGCCCAGCTCAATACGGTACGCCGACAGGCCGATGCGGCCGAGGCGCAGGTGGCCGTGGGCCAGGTGAACCTCGACTACACGGTGATCCGAGCGCCCTTCGATGGCGTGATCACCGACAAGGCGGCCCAGGTGGGCGAGATCGTCTCGCCGCTGTCGGCGGGAGGCGGCTTCACCCGCACGGGCGTGGGCACGATCGTCGACATGGATTCGCTGGAGATCGATGTCGACGTCAACGAGGCCTATATCGGCCGCGTGCAGCCGGACATGCCCGCCGAGGCCGTGCTGGACGCCTATCCGGACTGGCGCATTCCGGCGCATGTGATCGCCATCGTGCCCGCCGCCGATCGCGGCAAGGCCACGGTGAAGGTTCGCGTGGCGCTGGAAAACAAGGACGCACGCATCGTGCCCGACATGGGTGTCCGCGTGTCGTTCCTCGAACGCCGTGCCCCCGCGCAGTCGAGTGCGCCCATAGGCGTGCTCGTGCCCACGGCGGCGATCGTCAGCCGTGACGGCCACGAGGTCGTCTACACGGTCGCCGATGGCAAGGCCGTCCGTCGCCAGGTGACGGCAGCGAAGCAGGGCGCCGGCGACCTTCGCCTGGTGGCCGATGGCGTGGCCGCCGGCGACACCGTGATCGTTTCTCCTCCCGATGCGCTCGCCGACGGCGCCGCCGTTCGCGTCGCCACCCAGACACCTTGATACGCACGGAGACATAGCGATGGCCACCCTGATCGACATCCAGGATCTTTCCAAGGTCTACGAGCGCGGCCGGCAGAAGGTCGAAGTGCTGCATGGCGTGAACCTGCGCATCGAGGAAGGCGACTTCCTCGCCCTGATGGGCCCGTCCGGTTCCGGCAAGACCACCCTGCTGAACCTGATCGGCGGCCTGGACACGCCCACGGGCGGCAGCATCGCCGTGGCTGGCGACCGCATCGACCAGTTGGGCTCCGGCGCGCTGGCGAAATGGCGGGCCGCCCACGTCGGTTTCGTCTTCCAGTTCTACAACCTCATGCCGATGCTGAGTGCGCAACGCAACGTCGAGCTGCCACTGCTGCTGACGAAGCTGTCTGGCGCGCAGCGCAAGCAGAATGCCGCGATCGCGTTGCAGCTGGTCGGCCTCGCCGACCGGGCGACGCACAAGCCTTCCGAGCTTTCCGGCGGACAGCAGCAGCGCGTAGCGATCGCGCGCGCCATCGTCTCGGACCCCACCCTGCTGGTCTGCGACGAACCGACGGGCGATCTCGATCGCCAATCCGCCGAGGAAATCCTGGGATTGCTGCGCGAACTCAACCGTGAGCACGGCAAGACCATCGTGATGGTGACCCACGATCCCAAGGCCGCCGAATACGCCAACCATACCCTGCATCTCGACAAGGGCACCCTCGTCGAACAGACCGTGGCCTGACGCGGAGGATGCCGGCATGAAATACCTGCACCTCATCTGGGCCGCGCTGTTCCGGCGCAAGGCCCGGACTTTCTTCACGCTGATCTCGATCCTCGCCGCGTTCCTTCTGTTCGGCATGCTCGATGCGACGCGTGCGGCGTTTTCCTCGGGCGGCAGCGTGATCGGCGTCGACCGCCTCATCACCACCTCGCGCTATTCCATCATCCAGTCGCTTCCGGCCAGCCTCGCCACGCGCATGCAGGCCGTCCCCGGCGTGAAGTCGGTGGGTCATGCCAACTGGTTCGGCGGCATCTACCAGGACCCGAAGAACTTCGTGCTCAGTTTCGCGGTGAGCGACAACTACCTCGATATCTACCACGAGATCGTGCTTCCGCCGGAGCAGCGCAAGGCGTACGAGGCGACACGAACCGGTGCGATCGTGGGCGAGGCGTTGGCGAAGCGCTTCGGCTGGAAGGTGGGCGACAAGGTTCCGCTGCAATCCACGATCTTCCCGCAGCGCAATGGCGACAAGACCTGGCCGTTCGACATCGTCGGCATCTACACGCCGGCCAAGGGCGCGGCGAACGGCACCGACCAGCAGTTCTTCTTCCACCACAAGTATTTCGAGGATGCGAACGCGTTCCAGAGCGTCGGCACCACCGTGGGCTGGTACGTGGTGAAGCTGACCTCGGCCGACCAGGCGGATCGCGTGGCCAAGGCCATCGATGCCTTGTCGGCCAACTCGGACCATGAAACCAAGACGCAGACGGAGCAGGCGTTCAATGCCTCGTTCGCCAAGCAGCTGGGCGATATCGGCCTGATCGTCTCGGCGATCATGGGCGCGGTGTTCTTCACCCTGATCCTGCTCACCGGCAACACCATGGCGCAGGCGGTCCGCGAACGGACCAACGAACTCGCGGTGTTGAAGACGATCGGCTTCTCCAGCCGCAGTGTGCTTTGCATGGTGCTGGCGGAGGGCGTGTTGCTGCTCGTGCTCGGCGGTGTACTGGGGCTCGCGCTGGCCGGCGTGCTCGTGCCGATCGTGGCGAAGGGCAGCGGGGGCATGCTCAACCTGCCGCCGATCGGCATGCAGACCTGGATACTCGGCATCGTCCTGATGCTGGTCATCGGTGCGCTCGTCGGCTTGTTGCCCGCCATCCGCGCCATGCGCCTCAACATTGTCGATGCGCTCGCCGGGCGCTGAGGGAACACACGATGAAATCCGCAAAGAAATTCGGTGCCGGCGTCCTCACGTTGCTGGTGATCGCGGTCTTTCTCGCCGTATGGATCGCCCTGCCGTGGCCGGGCATCGTGGCGCTGGCGGTGGTACTCGCACTGTGGATGGCGCTGACCCGCCGCGGCCGGCAGACCTGGGAGGTGACCAAGGTGGGCCTGGCGACGGTCACCCAGCGGCTGGGTTCGTCGTCGGTCGTCGTCGTGGGCATCGCCGGCGTGGTCGGCGTGCTGGTGGCGATGCTGGCCATGAGCGAAGGCTTCGCCGAAACGTTGCGCTCCACGGGCAACGAGCACACCGCGATCGTCCTTCGCGGCGGTTCGCAGGCGGAACTCAATTCGATCCTCGATCGCGACAGCGCGAACGTGGTGATCCAGGCGCCGGGTGTGAAGAAGGATGCGAAGGGCAGGCCGATCGCTTCCGGCGAACTGGTGGTCGTGGCGAACCTGCCACGCAAGGGCGATCCCGCCAGCGACTCGAACGTACCCATCCGTGGCGTGAGCGAGGACGTCTGGAACCTGCGCGACCAGGTGAAGATCGTCGAGGGCCGTAAGTTCCAGCCGGGGCTGCGCGAGTTGATCGTCGGCAAGGGCGCCAAGGCGCAGTTCGAAGGCCTCGATGTCGGCAAGTCCATTCGGCTTGCCGGGCAGACATGGACCATCGTCGGCGCCTTCGAATCGAAGGACGCCCTGGAGTCGGAACTATGGGGTGACACGCAGAGTGTCGCCTCGGCCTATCGCCGGGGCAGCAGCGTGCAATCGGTGACCGTGCTGCTCGACTCGCCCAAGGCGTTCGATGCATTCAAGGCCGCGCTGGTGGCGGACCCTCGCTTGAAGGTGGATGTCTCGACGACTCGCGAGTACTTCGGCAAGCAGTCCGAAGGGCTGACCAAGGTGCTGCGCGCGGTCGGCATCACGGTGGGCGTCATCATGGCGATCGGCGCGGTATTCGGCGCGCTCAACACGATGTTCGCCGCCATCCAGGCGCGCGCCCGCGAGATCGCCACGCTTCGGGCCATCGGCTTCCGAGGCGTGCCCGTGGTGGTATCGGTGATGCTGGAGACGATGCTGCTGGCGCTGCTTGGTGGCATCGTCGGTGCGGGCATCGTGTGGATCGTCTTCAACGGCTACACCGCGTCCACACTGGGGGCGAACTTCAGCCAGGTGGTCTTTCGTTTCCACGTCAGTGGCGAACTCCTGTGGACGGGCATCAAGTGGGCCCTGGCCATCGGGTTCATCGGTGGACTGTTCCCAGCCCTGCGTGCGGCACGGGTGCCGGTGACGACGGCGTTGAGGGAGTTGTAGCCTCGCCGGGCGTGCCTTCCCGGAAGGGTTGGCACGCCGCCAGCGCGGCGATGCCGATGCCGAACACCGTCGTCATGCGCGCCATCCACCATCGAAGCCTGCGCGAGCAGGCGAAGCGCGCCGATCCGGCCCCAGCCATCGTATCTCTCCCACGAACGAGGAGGGCAGCCTAGGGAGTCGTATCTCGCATGGACATCGAAGGATTCTGAAAAACACCCGCTGCCGGGCCGTCTTGCGACCTGCGTCACATTCCCATGCAAGCGCCCGCGCTCAGGCCTTGCGCACGCGCATCATCGTGATGATGCCCACGCCGACCAGGATGATCGCCATGCCGCCGAGGTCGAACGGACCCACGTGCTCGCCGGCCATCGCCACGCCGAACAACACGGCCACCGGCGGATTCACGTACGCATAGCTCGTTGCGAGAGCGGGGCGGACGGTCTTGAGCACGTAAAGATAGGCACTGAAGGCGATGATCGAACCGAACACCGCGAGGTAGGCGAGGGCGGCCGTGGCGCCGGTTTCCGGGTGCGCCGGAAAGCGTTCGCCGTGCAGCAGCGCGATGATCGTCAGCGAGACGCTGGCGCACAGCATCTGCGCGGCGGTGTTCATCGGTCCCTTCGGCATGTCCTGCCGCTTCGACCACACGGAACCGAACGCCCAGGCCATCGCCGCGCAGATCAGTGCGATGGCGCCGAGCGGCGAGCCGGAAAGACCCGCGCCCAGGTTCAGCACGATCACGCCGACGAAGCCGAGCAGCAGGCCGGCGGTTTCGCCGCGTGTGGGCCACTCGCGATAGATGCCGCCGAACAGCGCGGCGAACAGCGGCATGCTCGCCACCGCCACGGCGGCGATGCCGGAGCTGACCGTCTGTTCGGCGAAGCAGACCAGGCCGTTGCCGCCGGCGAGCAGCAGGGTGCCGACGATGGCCGCGTTCTTCCACTGGCGCGTGGTGGGCAGCGCGGCCCCACGCAGGCGGAGCACGGCGAAGAGCAACACCCCGGCCACGGCGAAGCGAATGGCGGCCAGCAGGAACGGCGGGTAGCTCACCAGCGCATAGCGGATGGCGAGGTAGGTCGAGCCCCAGATCACGTAGAGCGCGAACAGCGACAGCGGCACCATCCAGCGTGGATCGCTGAGGGCGGAGGCGGGAGCTTGGCTGGTGCTACAGGCGGCGTCTGACATGCGGGGGGATCCAGGGCGGGAGCGCACCGCGTCGTGCGGCGCAATCTCGCAAGATATCGCCGCCGCCGGACGGACGGTAGCGAAAGGTTCGACGGTCAGCCTTGAGTGGCTTTCATGGCACGCTCGGTGGCCAGCAGTTGTTGCTTGATGTCCATGCCCCATCGCCACCCGCCGAGGCTGCCGTCCTCGCGGATGATGCGGTGACAAGGGACGAGCAGGGCCAGCTTGTTGCTGCCACAGGCGCGACCGATGGCACGCGCCGCCTTAGGTACGCCCAGCGCCGCGGCCAGTTCGCCGTAGCTCAGCGTCTCGCCACGGGGAATGCGCGTGAGCGCATCCCATACGCGCCACTGGAAAGCGGTGGCGGCGACATCCAGCGGTGGCAGGGCGGGGGCATCGCGATCGCTCCAGCCGAGGTCGTGGGCCACGCGGGCGATGACCGCGTCGAGCCATTCCTCGCGGCCCTCGTCGACCCGTTCCCGCTCGGCAAGGGGAAATTCCTCCGCCAGACGCGTCTCGAGTTCACGATCGTCCTGGCCCAGCGTCACCGAGCAGATGCCCTTCGCGGTGGTGGCGACCAGCAGTCGGCCCAGTGGCGTGTGCGTGGTGGTATAGCGAATCGAGGCGCCGGCGCCCCCGGCCCGGTAGCTGGCGGGAGTCATGCCAAGGCGGCGGTCGCTTTCCTCGTAGACCCGGCTACCGGAGCCGAAGCCTGCTTCGTAAACGGCATCGGTGACCGCCGCACCGTCGCGCAGGACCTCGCGCAGCTGATGGAACCGGCGGGCGCGGGCGTATTCGGCGGGGCTGACGCCGTAGCGGCGCCGGAAGGCGCGCTGCAGATGGGTCGGGCTCAGCCCCGCGATGGTGGCGAGGCTGGCGAGATCGGTGGCGCCGTCGGCCTGCTCCAGGGCGGCGCGGACGCGTTCGAGTGCATCGTCGGCGGCGGGACGCATGGCGTAAGCCTGAGAGTTCATGGTGGCCTCCTTCATGGGAGGCCAGCGTAAGCGGGGCGGCGCCCCGTCACCATCCGCTTCTTGCGGACCCGATCAGTGGTGGATGGGCGTGTTCTGCCGGATCACCACGAACTCGCCTTCCAGCACGTCCGGGTCTTTCGGCGAGGCGGGCCGCGCCGTGCCGGCCGCGCGGCCGTGGGCGAGCTTCCACTGGCGCACGGCGAGGAAAACCAGCCCGCCGGCCATCAGGACGCCGAGCACGACCACGCCGAAGACGAGCAGCACCCCCACCACGGCGAGGCCCAGCACCAGCGACAGGGCGCGGACGAGGGGATTACGCGAACGGCGGATGGGTGGGAAGACGAAGCGCATTGGTTAAAAATCCGTATGGCACAATGACATGCGTGCGAGCCTCTTTACCTTGGGGCAATCGATCCTCATAGACAAGTGCCATGACTACTACCGCCGACACCGCTCCTCTCTGCCTGCTGGCGGACATTCCCGATGGCAATGCCATCGAAATCGAGACCCTGGTCGATGGCGAGGTGGAGTCCCTGCTGGTCTACCGGCACGGCGACGAGGCTCATGCCTACTTCAACGTATGCCCGCACGCGGGCCGGCGACTGGACTACGCCCCCGGGAAATTCCTTGTCCGCAGCGGGCAGATCATCTGCGCCGCTCATGGGGCGACCTTCACGGCCGAAAGCGGGGATTGCACGGCGGGGCCATGCCGGGGAGACCGCCTGCGGGCCGTGCCGGTAGGGGTGTTCGACGGCGCCGTACGCCTCGACTCTGAAGAACCGAGAACCCCTACCGGTACATCAGATTGATGGTCACCAGCGTCAGCGCGAGGATCAGGATCGTCAGCGGCAGGCCCACGCGGAGGAAATCCTTCGAGCGGTAGCCGCCGGGTCCGGCGACCATCATCAAGGCGGGATGGCCGGACGGCAGCAGGAACGTGTTCGACGACGATACCGCCACGATCAGCGCGTATGCCGACGGATTGCCGCCCGTGCTGACCGCCACGCTGATCGCGATGGGAACCATCATCACCGTGGCGCCCACGTTCGACATCACCTGCGAGAACATCAGGGTCAGCACGGCGATGGAGAGCTGCAGCGTCCATTGCGGCGCGTGGCCGAGGATGGCCAGCACTTCCTGGGCGATCCAGGAGGCGGTGCCCGTGGAATCCATCGACCAGCCCAGCGGAATGAGGCAGGCGGTGACGAAGATGGTCTTCCAGTTGATCGCCTTGTAGGCCTCGTCCATGTTGAGCACGCCGGTGAGCAGCATGCCCACCGCGCCGGTCATCATCGCCACGGAGAGGTCGAGATGGGTGAACAGGGCCAGGCACTTGGCCAGCACGAAGAAGCCCACCGCCTGCCAGATCTTGCCGGGGCGCTGCTCTTCCTTGGGGATGTCGGTGACCACGACGATGTCGCGGTCTTCCTCGGCCAGCATCAGGTCGCGCCACTTGCTGTGCAGCACGAGGGTGTCGCCCGCGCGCAGCGTCACGGAACGCACGTCCTCGCGGTAGACCTCGTCGCCGCGGTTCACCGCCAGCACCGAGATACCGAAGCGCTTGCGCAGTCGCAGGTCGCCCACCGTCTGCTTGATGAAGCGCGAACTCGGCGGTACCACGGCTTCGGAAATACCGGCGCGGGTGGTGTTGAACTGGTCGCCCAGCTGACGCATGCGCATGGACACGCGACAGAGCTGGTTGTTGGCGAAGGCGTTGATGGCATCGCGCGGGGCCAGCACGCCGAGCACGGTGCCCACCCAGATCATCTGGTCCGAGGGTGGCGCCACGCGGCTCTCGTTGCCGTTCTTGATCGCGAGGATCAGCGGGGCGCCATGCAGTTGCTCCACCTCGCCGATGCTCATGCCCACCAGCGGGCTCTCGGCGGTGACGGTCAGCTCGGCGGTCTCGCCGGCGATGCCGTAGGTGTCGGCGAAGTAGCTCTCGGTACGGCCGGGGGTGACCTTGAGGCGTTCGTCCTCACGCTCCGGGAGCAGCTTGCGGGTGAAGAAGTAGAAGAACAGCACGCCGGTCACCGCCAGCACCAGGCCCACGGGCGTGACGCTGAAAAGACCGAACTTCGGGATGGTGTGCGCGCCCGGCGGCAGGTTGCTGTTCGCGCTGGCGATCAGGTCGTTGAGGACGATCAGCGGCGAGTTGGCGATCAGCGTGGTGTTGGTGGCGGTGAGGATGCAGAACGCCATCGGCAGCAACAGGCGCGACATCGGCACGCCCGTGCGCGCGGACAGGCGGCTGGTGACCGGGATCATCAGCGCGGCCAGCGCCTGGCTGGGAATGACCGCGCTGAACAGGCTGGTGACGCTGTTGATCACCACGCCCAGGCGCGATTCCACGCCACGGGCCATGCGCATGACGAAGGCGGCGGTGAGGTTGAGCACGCCGGCGCGGTCCAGGCCCGCGCCCATGATCATGATGGCGATGATGGCGATGACCGCGTTGCCGGCGAAGCCGTTGAACACCTGGTCGCCGGGGATCAGCCCGGTCAGGCCGATCGTGACCACCACCAGCAGGGCCACCATGTCGGCCCGGATCCACTCCAGAACGAGCATGAGCATGGTGAAGCCCACCAGGCCCAGCACGAGGATCATTTCGGGAGTGAGGGTCAGTGCCACTAGCCGGCTGTCCGGATCCGGTCGGTTGAGGCGTGCGGTGGCATGGTCTTGCCAGGCTGTGGATATTGCCGCAGGAGTATACGCGCTGGGCGTGGCTCCCGGCTGAAGCTGACGGCTCCCGATCCTCGTTGGCTCCTATCCGCTCATCGGCTGAGGTTGCTCAGCGCCAGGTCGACGATCGTATCGCCACGGCCACTCATCACCGCCTTCAGCGCGTACAGGCTGAAGCCCTTCGCCTGCTCCGCGGTGATCTTCGGCGGCATGGACAGCTCCAGGCGGTTGCTCACCACGTCCAGCAGCGCGGGGCCCTCGTGCGAGAGCACTTCGGCGATGGCCGAGGGCAGGTCGCTGGCGCGGGTCACGCGGCGGCCATGGATACCCATCGCGTTGGCCATGGCGGCGAAGTCCGGGTTGCGCAATTCCACGCCGGTTTCGAGCAGGCCCGCCGCCTTCATCTCCAGTTCGACGAAGCCGAGCGTGCCGTTATTGAGCACGATGACCTTCACCGGCAGCTTTTCCTGGGCCAGGGTGATGAAGTCGCCCATCAGCATCGAGAAGCCGCCGTCGCCGGACAGCGAGATCACCTGGCGACCCGGATAGGCGGCCTGTGCGCCGATGGCCTGGGGCATGGCGTTGGCCATGGAGCCGTGCACGAAGGAGCCGAGCAGGCGGCGCTTGCCGTTCATGCGCAGGTAGCGTGCGGCCCATACGGTGGGCGTGCCCACGTCGCAGGTGAACACGGCATCGTCCTCGGCCAATTCACTGACCAGGCGGGACACCTGCTGTGGATGGATCAGGTCATGGCCGGGCTCGATCCTCGCCAGTTCGTCCAGGCCCTCGCGGGCGCGGGCGTAGTGGGCGAGGCAGCGATCGAGATGGCCGCGCACGCGCTTGGGCTCGATGCGCGGAAGCAGTGCGCGAAGAGTCTCGCCGACATCGCCGACCACGCCCAGGTCCACGCGGCAACGCCGGCCGATGTTGCCGGGACGAATGTCCACCTGCGCGATCTTCGCGTCCTCCGGGTAGAACTGGCGATACGGGAAATCGGTGCCGAGCATCAGCAGCGTGTCGCAATCCTCCATCGCGTGATAGCCCGAGCTGAAGCCGATCAGGCCGGTCATGCCGACGTCGAAGGGATTGTCGTACTCGACGAATTCCTTGCCGCCGAGCGCATGCACGATGGGTGATTTCAGCGCATCGGCGAGCGCGATGAGTTCGCCGTGCGCACCGGCCGTGCCGCGCCCGCAAAGCAGGGTGACGCGCTTGCCGGCGTTGAGCAGGGCAGCCAATGCATCGAGTTCGCGCTCGGCCGGGATGACCTTCGGCGCGGGCGGAAGCAAGCCCGCCGCTGGCGTCACCTTCTTCACCGGCGACGCGCGCATGGCCACGTCGCCGGGAATCACCACCACGGCCACGCCGCGCTGCCCGACCGCCGCACGGATCGCCGCATCGAGCACGAAGGGCATCTGCGCCGGATCGGACACCATTTCGCAATACACGCTGCATTCGCGGAAGAGTTCCGTCGGATGCGTTTCCTGGAAGTACCCGCTGCCGATTTCCGCGCTGGGGATGTGCGCGGCGATGGCCAGCACCGGCGTGCGCGATCGATGGCAGTCGAACAGGCCGTTGATCAGGTGCAGGTTGCCGGGGCCGCAACTTCCTGCGCAAACGGCGAGTTGTCCCGTGAGCTGCGATTCGCCGCCGGCGGCGAATGCGCCAGCCTCTTCGTTGCGTACATGCACCCAGTCGATGCGGTGCCGCTCGCGCAGCGAATCGGTGATGGCATTGAGGCTGTCGCCCACCACGCCGTAGATACGACGGATACCGGCTTCTTCGAGGGTCTCGGCGATCAGGTCGGCAAGGTTGGAGATGGACATGGGGAAACTCCGTGGGCACGAAGTTCCATGTTATGCCGCGACGACGGTCAAGAGGCCGTCGTCGCGCCTATCCATTCGTATAGGTAATCCCATACGCCATGACCGAGTCGCGTGCCCCTGCGCTCGAAGTGCGTCTCGATGCGCCATGCCGGACGCTCCGCGGCTTCGCCCGGCCCGACGCGATTGCGCCAGCCATCGGCGGCTTCCATCGTCTCGCGCATGTGCTCCGCGTAGGCTTCCCAATCGGTGGCCAGATGCAGCAAACCGCCGGGTGCCATGCGCGATGCGAGCAACGCCACGAAGGCGGGTTGCACGAGGCGACGCTTGTTGTGACGCTTCTTGTGCCAGGGATCGGGGAACCAGATGCGTACCTCGGACAAGCTGCCCGCGGGGATCTCGTTTTCCAGTACCTCGACGGCGTCGTGCTTGTACAGGCGCACGTTGGACGCATCGCGCGCGGCCAGCGCGTTCATCAGGCGGCCGACGCCGGGGCCGTGTACTTCGACGCCGATGTAGTCGCGCGCGAGATCGTGTTCGCTCGCCCATGCCAAGGCTTCGCCGTTGCCGAAACCGATCTCGAGCACGCGCGGCGCGTGTCGGCCGAAGGTGGCGTCGAGGTCGCGCTCATGGCCCGTGTAGTCGAGACCGAAGCGTGCCCAGTGATCGTCGAACGCGCGCTGCTGCGCCGGGGTCATGCGACCCTCACGCAGTACGAAGCTGCGGATGCGGCGGTGGAACGGGGCGTCGCCCGGTGTGTCGTCGTCGTGTGCCATGGTCAACCGACCAGTCCGTCGACGGGGCTCGAGGCCGAGGCGAAACGCTTGCGCGGGATGCGCCCCGCACGGAAGGCGGCGCGGCCCGCCTCGACGGCGAGCTTCATCGCATGCGCCATCAGCACGGGATCTTTCGCGCCGGCGATGGCCGTGTTCATCAGCACGCCGTCGCAGCCGAGCTCCATCGCGATGGCAGCATCGGAGGCGGTGCCGACGCCCGCGTCGACGATGACCGGCACCTTCGCGTTCTCCACGATCTCGAGCAGGTTGTAGCGATTCTGGATGCCCAGGCCCGAGCCGATCGGTGCCGCCAGCGGCATGATCGCGGCGCAGCCGATCTCTTCCAGGCGACGGGCGAGGATGGGATCGTCGGAGGTGTAGACCATCACGTCGAATCCATCGGCCACGAGCTTTTCGGCCGCGGCCAGGGTCTGCACCACGTCGGGATAGAGCGTGCGTTCGTCGCCGAGCACCTCCAGCTTCACCAGGTTGTGCCCGTCGAGCAGTTCACGTGCGAGACGGCAGGTGCGCACGGCATCGTCGGCGGTGTAGCAGCCGGCCGTGTTCGGCAGCAGGGTGAAACGGTCGGGTGGCAGCGCATCGAGCAGGTTCGGTTGGCTGGCGTCCTGGCCGATGTTCACGCGGCGGATCGCCAGGGTGACGATCTGCGCGCCCGCGGCCTCGGTGGCCCGGCGGGTCTCGTCGAAATCCTTGTACTTGCCGGTGCCGGTGAGCAGCCGCGAGTGGAACGTGCGGCCGGCAACGGTGAGCAGGTCGTCGGCGGCGGGAGAGAAATGGTTCATGCGGGCTATCCGTGGGAGGGCGCGGGGCGTCAGCCGCCGCCAATGGCGTGGACGATCTCCACCCGGTCGCCTTCGGCAAGCAGGTGCGTCGGGTGCGCGCTGCGCGGCACGATCTCTAAGTTGACCTCCACCGCCACGCGCTTGCCGGCATAACCGGCGGCGTCGAGCAGGGCGGACACGGAAGTGCCGGGCGCGCATTCGCGCGCGTCGCCGTTAAGAGTGATCAGCATCCGCCAATTGTACCCAACCCACCTTCCGGAAAAACCGCAACGACCCTCACCGCCCCCGCCAACCATTCCCACCACCCTGCAACGGAATCCCCGTCCCTGGCTGGTTGCCCGATCCCATGCCGGTGCCCGGAAGCGGCGCCCTGCTGTTCGTCATGCCCGTGCCAGGCTGCGGCTGGGGATTCCCGTAGCCACCATTCCAGCCATTCCGCCAGCGGTTGTCCCGCTCCGCAGGCCGCTGCGGCGCCAGTTTCACGCCGGCTCCGCTGGCCGAGGCGTTTCCGCCGGAGGGGGCGGCCAGGCTCACCGAGCCGTTCCGGCCATGGTCGTGATCGTGCCCGCCGTCGTGACCATTGCCCGGACCGTCGTGGTCGTGTCCATGCCCGTTGTCGTGGCCGTCGTGCCCGTGTCCGCGCCGGTCATCCCGGTCGTAGCCGTAACCGTAGCCCGGGGGATAGCCACCGCCGTAGTAATAACCGCTTTCCGCCACGGAGCCATCGCCGTAGCCGGAGGGGGCACGATAGCCATCGCCACCCACGGCATCCTGCCCGCCTGCATAGAACCGTGGCGGCTGGGGCAGGCTTCCGGTACTCACGGTGTCCTTGCGAACGGGTACGGAGGGGCCGGAAATGTAGCTGACCCCCGGCTTGGGCATGTCGGCCGTGGACACGGTGCGCGATTGCGCACCCGCGACACCCGCGCCGAGCGCGAGCCCGATGGCGATGGAAAGCGAAAACGCACGACGCATGGCACGACCCTCGTAGGGATTCCCTCGCCGGATTATGCGCGCAGGGCCTGGAGCCGGCGTAAGAACCCACGGACGCGTTCAGCCACCCGCCACCTTTCCCCCATCGCCACTGTCGTATTACCATCCATGCCCGACGCGGGTGTAGCTCAATGGTAGAGCTGTAGCTTCCCAAGCTACTGACGAGGGTTCGATTCCCTTCACCCGCTCCAGCTTCCTTTGTAGCCCTTGCGGCACAACGGTTGCAGGCAATCAGCGATACCCATCACGGCCCTTCAAAAAGGTATCGTTTGAGGTATCGCCTTCGTGCCAAAGCCCCTTTTTCTGCATCGGCCTGCTGGACTCTATGTCCGCTTTCGTGTGCCTGCGGACCTGCTGCCCGTCGTTGGCTCCCGCTTCCTTGTTCGCCCTCTCCGGATGGTCAAAGGTGACCGCGCTCGGCTGGTTGCCGAGACCATGGCTGTGGCACTCTCCGAGGCGTTCGACCGACTCAGACAGGGGAATGTCGTGGACCTAAAAAAGGCGCTGGATGCTGCCCGCAGCGGTGGGCGCGGTGACCTCACGCTGGGAGAGGTCGCATTGCCCAACGGCACCGTCCTCCGCAACGTCCAAATCGACAACGACCAGGATGCTCGGCAGTTCCAGGCCATCGTGAGAGAGGCGAGCGAGCAGGCGGCGTCCCCACAAGCAAAAGGTCCGGCAGTGCAGCGCCCGGGCCGGGTCAAGCAGGAAGACATGCTGACCCACCAGCTTGGGGTGCATGTGCGTGACTTGGAGCGGGCGGGAAGTGAGAAGAAAACCATTCTCGACAGTCGCCATACCCTTCGCCTGTTTGCCGGCATTATCGGCGACAAGCCGGTCGCCGCCCTGACCTCGGACGACTGCCGGTTGTTCTTCGACGAGGTGTGCTTTTGGCCGCGAAACGCGTCGAAGATTCCCGGCAACAAGGATTTGTCCGTGCGGGACATCATCAGGAAGGCCAAGGCCGTTGGTGTCGAACCACCCGCCGGTCACACCCTGAGCAAGCACCGGCAGCGCCTGTCGGCGTTCTTCAACTTCCTCATCGAGAACGACAAGGTTCAGCGGAATCCGTTGAAGGGCATTGCCAAAGCGTCGAGTTTTGATACGGATGAAGACACGGGGCGTGCGTTTACCCAAGCCGAGCTCGATGCCATCTTTGAGCCCGTGGCCTTTGCCGCATGGTCTGCGAAATACCCGCACCGGTTCTGGGCGCCGCTCATCGGGTTGTTCACAGGTGCGCGGGTGACCGAGGTCTCTCCCAGCTGCATGTCGATGACATTGCCGTGGAACACGGCGTGCCGGGGTTCTACATCCGGAAGGGAAAGCCGGGTCAGAAGCTCAAAAACAAAGGCTCCCTCCGCTTCATCCCCATTGCGAAACCTTTGCTGGACGCTGGATTCCTCGACTTTGTCGAGGACATGCGCAGTGCCAACCACGAGCGATTATTCCCACACCTCCCAAACAACGACGGCAACGGGTTCGGCAGGCAGATGAGCCGGCAGTTTTCCGTCTACATCAAGGCGCGGGGTGTTGCCGACCCCGGCATGGGCTTTCATGCCTTCCGCCACACCTTTGCAACCAGGCTCGACCGGGCGGGCGTGGGCCATGGGACGATTTCCCGCATCACCGGCCACACGCTCGAAGGCGGTGTTTTGCCCAAGTTCTACATCGATGCACCAAGTCTGCCGGAACGTGTGACCGCACTCGCCAGGTTCGACCCGTGCGTCAAGGTTCCCGCGTACAGGCGGGGGCAATTTGCCATTCCTTTGCGGCCAAGGCGCCAGAAGGAGGGAGGTTGATGCGCACCAACCATGTCCTCGTCGACTGACCTGCTCCCCCGCCGAGCTTCAATTGGTCGTGGATCGGTGCGGGCGTTACCAGCAGCGTTATCTGGATGGCCCAGACGAAGCACGGTTCGTTCGGCTCTCGGTCGCGAGCGAGCATCGGGAGGGATGCGAGCAACACCAGCCAGAGCATGGCGAGCCAAGCAGCGGCCAGCCAAGATGGGGCGATCAGCACGCGGGACAGCGCGAAGCGTCGGCGTGGACACGATGCTGCCAGACATTTGATCCGCCGTACCGCCCTGGTGGCGATGACCTTCGCGATAGGTAGCGAGGACCGCCAGATGGGAAGGAAGCTTCCGATCGCGAAAAGTATAAACCTAGCCATCGTCCTGGGGCCAGCAACATCAAGGCAACGCCGGTGGCTAAGGCAACTTGGTCAAGGCGGGCGAGAAGCGATCGAAGGAGGGGCAGCACGCGGCGGCCTTGTGGGAAAGGAGCTGCTGTTATCGGGTGTTCTTCCGGGAGCTTGAGGCACCGCCTGCCTGGTACCCCTCTCCAGCGCCGTCAAGAATTGAAACAGCGTGCCGCTACAGGGGCATCATTATGGAAGCAGCATGCATGCCCAAGGCCAACGGAATCTTCGAAATCGCTTATGCCGCCGCCTCCGGGCGCCTCTGCCTATTCACCGGCACCGGGTTTTCCAAAGCGGTCACCGACGGGCAGGCTCCCACCTGGCAGGGCCTGTTGGAGGCTGTTTGCGAGCCGCTACCGAAGAAAGATGAGTTGCTGGTCGCGCTGTTCCCGCGCGACCATCCGCATCCGCTGGCCATGGAAGAGGCCGCACAGGTGCTCCAGCTGGAACTGCGTAAGCTTGGCAGGGACATCTACACCGACATCGCCGCCCAAGTGTCCGGGCTGACACTTGGCAAAGGCAACGAACCTATTCAGGCGTTCCTGTCAAAGCACGAGCTAAGCGCAATCACGACCAATTACGACAAGCTACTCGAGCAGCTTGCGGGACTCCAAGCGTGTCACTCGCTCACGCCAGGCCTCCCGGTGCCCCGCTCCAAGGCGCGCATCACGGTGTACCACGTTCACGGCTCGGTAGATTCTCCAGACAACATGGTTGTGACCTCGGAAGACTACTTCCGCTTCATTAACGGGCAGAGCTACTTTTCGCGCAAGCTGAGCACCATCCTGCACGAGAACACAGTCGTCATCCTCGGATACTCCTTGGGTGACACGAACCTGAAAGCCATCTTGAGCGACTACAAGGGATTCTCCCGCGCACAGGTGCTCGGATCCAACATTTTCTTGGTCTCTCGTGAGGCAGTGAGCCCCCACATCAAGGACTACTACGCCCATTGTTTTGGCATCCGCGTGATCGACGAAATGGAGGTCGTGGACTTCTTCGCGGAGGTCAATGCGGACCTGCCCAGCGCAGAGAAGGTGGAACGCTCCGTCGAAAACATCCGGAATGTCATTCAAAACAAGCACGTCTCTTATGCATCGGCGTACTTGAAGCTTGAGCATTCGTTCTATGAGATTGTGGCGTCCATAGGCGCCACGGGCATGAGCATCAATGACTCGAAGGTCGTTGCAACCTTGGGACGCGTGCTGGACGACAAGACCAAACTCACGGGTGACGATGGCGCCTGGGAGCAATACGAGCATCTGGCCAAATGGCTTGTGTACCTGGCCAGCATCCTGGAACTCAGAGGCACCGCCATCGAAGCATCCTTCCTTGCCGCAAGCAAGCGGTCCATGGATACCATGGCCAGCAATTGGAAGCGGGGCTATTCATGGGGTGCCTACAAGGCGTGGGCACATCAGTGGCCGTCAATCCTGGTGTCCAACCGGATATTGATCAAGGCCTTCATTTTGGCCAATGAGCCAACGAGCGATGCCCTGGCCGTGGTGTCGCGAGACTGAGATAACGTCATGGGGCTCGTCGGTTATCCTCAGGCTATCAACACCGCGTGCGATGACCTAAACCATCCTAAGACCTCAACCCGCCGCAACAACCTCCGCCACAAACCCCCGATACGAATGAAGCGGCCGCCCCAGCAGCGCCACCAGCCGCTCGACATCGCCAGCCTCCGGAACCATCCCCTCCGTGACAAACCGCTCACCCATCAGGCGCATGTCGAAAGCCATCCAGCTGGGCATGTACTGGCGGAGGCTCTTCTCGAATCCATCCATGTCTTCACCCAGGTAGGCGACCGGCCGGCCAAGCACGTCCGTCCAGATCGCGGCGACATCCGCTCCGGTGAGCGTGTCAGGGCCGACGACATTGATCCGGTTGAGCGGCAGCGGTTCGGCCGCTTGCTCGCGGCGGAGCAGTTCGATGGCCACGATCTCGCCGACGTCCCGCGTATCGACCATCGCCAGGCCCTTGCTGCCGATGGGCATGGGGTAAACACCATACCCGGTGACCACATCCTTGATCGAAAGATCATTATTGATGAAGTAGGCCGGACGCAGGATCGTCGCGTGGAGGCCCATGTCCTCGATCATGCGCTCGACGCCGTACTTCCCGGCGAAGTGCGGAACGTTCACGTAGACGTCGCTGTGGATCACCGACAGGTAGACGATGCGTTCGATGCCTGACTCGCGGGCGATGTTTAGCGCGATGAGTGCCTGGGTGTACTCGTCGGCGGTCACGGCATTGAGCAGGAACAGCGTGGAGACGCCCGAGAAGGCCGCCCGCAGGGAGTCGACGTCGAGCAGGTCGCCTTGAGCGACGGCAACAGTTGCCGGGAAGTTCGCCTTCGAAGGATCGCGTACGAGTGCGCGGACGTCGGCGCCGCGCTTCGCGAGCTGCTCGACGACGTGGCGGCCGACATTGCCTGTGGCTCCGGTAACGAGGATGGTCATGATGATTACTCCGGTTATTTAAGCGAGTGGTGGGGAATACGGATTCAGAGGGAGAAATGGACGGCGACCGGTGAGGTACGAACCAAACGATAGAGGGTTCCACATTCGATACACAGACCATAGAATCGAGACACCTGGTACTAAATATGAGACACCATGGATCTCAATGCGCTCGATGATTTCCGTCTCGTGGCAACCCACGGAGGCTTTGGAAAGGCCGCTCGTGCCACGGGCCGATCCAAGGCGACGCTGTCGCGTCGGGTTGGCGATCTGGAAGAAGAGCTAGGGGCTCGTCTTATCGAGCGCGGCACGCAACGCCTGGAGCTGACGGACGCAGGCCAGTTGTTGGTGGGGCGCACGGAAGGGCCCATGCGCGAAGTTGCCGAAGCGTTCGCGGCCGTGCGCGATGGGCTTGCCATGCCACGCGGTCGTTTACGTATCGCGGCACCGCAGTTGTTCTCGCAACTCGCCTTGGGAGGGCTGGCCGCGAAATTCCTCGAGCGTTACCCGGAAGTACAGATCGAGACCGTGTCGGAGGATCGTTTCGTCGACCTGGTCGATGAACATTTCGATGTGGCTATCCGCATCAATCCGCAGAAGGACAGCGACCTCGTCGGGCGTTGCTTCGCCCGGGATCGGTTGGTCCTCATCGCGGCGCCATCCGTCCCGATGCCCAAGGGTCGCCGGGACGGACTTTTCAAAATGCCGGCCGTGGTCATGTCCACCTATCGCGATGGCGATGTGTGGACCGTTCGCAATGGCAAGCTCGCCATCGAGCCGCAACCCGTGCTGCGCCTGTCGTCGCTCCTGATGGTCCGCGATGCCGTTGCCTCGGGCGCGGGTGTTGCCTTGCTGCCGCAATCGATCGTGGGAAGCCTGCTCGAAAGCGGAGACCTCGTGACATGGGGGATCGCGGGTGATGACGTCGAGCTTTGGGTGTTGCATACGTCGCGACGTCTGCAAAGCCCGAAAGTACGGGCTTTCGTGGAATTCATGGCGCAGCAGTACCCCAGCGGATCGTTCACCGTACCGCTGAGGTAGATGGGGCTCGGCTCTTCCATGCTGTCGACCGGGCGATACCCGGAGACGTGTAGATCGACGATACCGCTCGTCCGGGTGGTTTCTTGGCCACCTATCTGGCGGTCGCGTTCCCAGTCAGCCACGGCTGCGGTTCGACCAATTCAAACACGCTGGACTCCACCGCGTCTTTACGCAAGTGCGGCCCATGGCCGGCGCCATAGACGACGAGCACGCGGTCCCCTGGCTTCGTCGCCAGCGCGCGGATATGCGTGAAGATGCGCAGGTTGCGCGCATACCATTGGCCGACCCATGCCGCGCCCGGATTGTTGGTGTCGTCGCCGAAGAGCGGTAGCTCGAAATAGCCTTTCTGATCCTGATTCATGCATTTGGGATCGTTCCACATGAGGTACCAGTCGGTCACGCTGTGGCCTTTCAGGTACTCGGTCTCCTTCGCCGCCGTGGCTTTCCACGGGGCGACGGTGTTTTCCAGCAGGTCCGCCTTGCCATGTGCCTTCGCCCATGCCATCCAGTCGTAGTCGGCATCCTTGCCTGGGGCATCTCCATTCCAGTCGACGGCATCGACACGCGGTAGTCCCAGCTGTTTGGCCAGCCGCAATCCGATCTGGTCGGTTTCGTCTGCCGTCAAGATGTAACGGCCGGCCCGATAGTCCGCGTAACGCTTATCGAGCTCGGCTTGCTTGGCATAGGGGTATTCGATCGCGATGTGCGTGGGCTTCCAGGCCGCGAGCCGCGCGACCATCTGCTCGATCTCGGCCTGGCGTGCCGGCGTCCGCACGTCCTCCACATGCGTATTGGCCACGTCGCGATTGTGGTTGGCCAGGTGGCCCGAGCCGAGGAACATCATTTTCGGCACCTCCTGCGCCGTGGCGGCGAGCGACGCCACGGCCAGGAGGGTGGCGGATATCCAGCGATGCATGTGATCCCCTGCGCTGATGAGTGAGCAGGTGGGATGCCTGGCCTGCCTGGATGGTTGGCATGACTGATGGCATGACCAGCGGACTCGGCTATGCCAGGCAAGGACGGCTAAGTCGCCACCACGTCGTACTCGTGAGCCGTACCGTGCGAAGCTATGGCCACGCGATACTCCATCAGCAACGGCGACGGCATCCGGCATGCCGGGTGCATCCGGGCCAACTGCAGGATCGATCCCGAGACCCCACTCATCAGGCCTGGGGTAAACGCATCGCGTGCCAGGCCACCGACGATGCCGTGCTCCTCGATGCTGGACAGCACGATGGCGGCGGCTGGCAGTCCCGTGTCCGGCACGAGGGACGGATCGAGCCGCGCCGCACGCGTCAGCAACTCCCAGGTGCTGAGATCACCGTGGCACAGGGTGTGACTGTGTCCCCAGCCACCTTCGGCGGCGGCGCGCACCGCGCGGCGCAGCGTGTCCAGGTGGCGTGGGTGCCGTGTGCGCTCGTAGAGGTCGCATGCCGCCAGTCCGATGCCGACGCTGCCGTGGCACCAGGTGTTCGCGAAGTCGTCGCTGTCCGGTTTGCGTACGTCGATCCAGTTGCCCGCCTTCGTATCGTATAGCGATTCCTCGAAATCGAAGGCCAACTCGGCGAGGTTGAGCCAGCGGTGGCGGTCGATGGCGTTTCCGGCATCGCTGAGGCCGAGGCGTGTGAGTGCCCAGCCGGTACCCGTCGCGCCATGGGCGAACCCCCCGATCGGTTCGCTGAAGATCGACGCGGGCCAACGCGCGCCACGCTCGTCGACGATGGCTGTCGCCTCGAGATGCCTGCCCGCCCGCTCCGCGAGGGCCAGCCAGCGCGGATCGCCGGTGGCGTCCGCGAGGTTGAGCAGGGGAACGATCGCGCCGCCCACGCCTTCCAGGATGTCGAGCACGCGTTCGTTCTCGATATCCCAGCGTTCCATGCGTGTCGCCTGCGCCACGGCGCGGGACAGGAATTCCTCGCCCGGGTGCAGGTAATCGAGGGTCAGCCACGTCTGTACCTGCGAACCCAGCCCGATGAAACCGCCGATCGCCTCGGCTTCGTCGGTGTCCTCGGCGGCACGCAGGATGCGGAGCACGCCATGCAATGCCTCGGTGACCCCGGCGACTTCGTCGACGCGGCCATGCCGCATTTCCTCGGCGTATCCGGCGAGTGCCAGCGCGATACCGCCCAGGCCGACGTAGACATTGGACTGCAGCGTGCGCATCGTCCAGCCGCCACGGCCGAGGATCGGGCTGATCCAGGTCATGGTGCCGTCGTCACCGCGCACGGACAGGCGAAGGAGTTGTTCGAGCGTCTCCCGGGCCATCGCCCGCCGCCGCCGATCGAGATCGCCGGCATGAGCGTTCCGGGCGGAAAGATCGTAGGGCGAACGCTTGTCGTCGTTGAGCCGCACATTGAGGTGGGCGGTAACGAGGGCGCCGCGAATGGTCAGTTCCTCCAGCTCGATACGCATGTCCAGCCAGGCCTGGAACACCTCGTCCCGCTGCGACTCATCCAGAACATTGGCGAAGACGGGAACGTCGCCATGGCGCATGTCGTCGATCTCACCGGCGATGATGGCCGGATCGGAAGGGGCGACGGGCGAGACGGCGGCATTCCGCGCCAGGAGATCGCGCGCCCGCTCGATGGCGGCCGGTTCGTCGTGAAGTGATGCCGGATGCCAGAGCATGCGCATCACCTCGACATACGCCTGGGTCGGCCGCCGGATGCGTCGTATACGGCAGCCGACGAAGGCTTCGAGCAAGGGCGTGAGCGCTCCATTGTGGTGCCGTTCGGCGAGCGCATCGCTCATCGTGCGGAAGCCCGTGACGATGTCTTCCCAGAAACGTGAGATGTCGGGGTTGGTGCAGGGATGGTTCTTGCCGGTCTCTATCTCGACGCTGACCAGTCCGACCCGGGCGTCGGTCGTCCCGGCATCGACGATCTCCGGAACGCGGACCTTCGGTTGCTCGCCCTGAAGCGCGCCGATGGCGGAGATGTCGACGCCGTCCAGGCCCAGCACTGGCGCACGGAAGGGGACGAGTCCCGTGCGCAGCACCGAGGAGCGGATGAGCGCCTGCGCGAGGTCGACGGCTTCGCCCTTCTGCGAGGGCGGAAGCGGAATCTCCGTGACGAACAGGCTTTCGACATCGACCACGTATGGGATGGTGGACGACGCGATCAGGTTCTCGTAGTGGATGTCGGTGCCGCCGAGCAATCGCATGACCGCGAGCCAATGCCCGATGTTGCGATAGAAGACGGCAAGCTGCGCGTCGTCGGTGCAATGAACATGGTCGACGTGGCGGCTCCATCCATAATCGCCCCGGTCGAGCACCGCGGGTACGCGTATGCGCGAAGGATCGTCGTGCAGCACCGTGTCGAGAAAACGATCCAGTACGGCGTCGACGCGTAGCGACCTCGGCTTGTACATGACCGTGCCGCCGGCGAAAGTCAGGCGTGCCACGGACTGTCCGCCCTCGTGGACATCGCCCTCGCCGAGGTAGAGCGAGCGCAGCTCACCAAGATCGGTCCCCACGAAGAGGGACAAGGCTTCGCGGTCGGCGGCCAGCCGCGAAAGCATGGAAGCGATGGCATGGCGTTGCTGGTTCAACACCCGCGCGAGGCGGGGGATCAGCACGGGATAGCGGCGATCGATCGCCGCGACGAAAGCGGGCGTCATGGCTTGCGCGACGAAGGCGGCGAAACGCTCGGCTTCGGTTCCCTCGGGCAGATCACCGGAGAGCTTTGCCGCGTGCAGTTCCAGCAGGAGTACGCGGTTGAGCTTTCGCTCCGCGTTGTCGAGCAAGGCGCGTTCCGCGACCTTTGCGACGAGGAGGCGTTCCATGTCATCGAGCCCGGATTGACGGGCGATGTCCTCGGCGAGTCGCCGGCGTGCGTCGTCCGCAAGGAAGGCGATGACTGGGGCGAAGGCGTTCTGCGACGCGGTTGCATCCATGGGCGGTCCCGACGATACCGTTGTGGTTTCTAGGATGGCGAAGGGATAGCCGTGGTGTTGGCCACGGCTATCGCGGCTACCGCGAGTTAGCAGCAGACGCCCGGCCGGGAGGCCGTACAGGAACTACAGTTGGAAATCAGTGCGATGTCCGTGCTGGTCATCGCCATCACCGTCTGGGCATGGCCCTCGGTGTAGAGCGAACCCGCCGGATTGTCATACCCACCTACGCTGTCGGCGCCACTCAACCATCCCGCCAGGATCTTGTCGGTCTGCATACGAGTACTCCTCAGGTGTTACGAATGTGCGCCCGGACGTTGAAGAAGCGCGTCGCGGCGGGCGCGTCCACGACGACGCCACCGGAGCATTCTGATGATTCCGGGACGAGGATTTGCGTTGTTTGCCGAATTTGCGCGCAACAGGCGACGCATGCCGGTGTCCGGTGTCTGGCACCATGCGATGACGTCGCCACGACGGGTGGAAGGACGCATCGATGATCCTCAAGCGCTTCATCCTTCGACACCGTGCCCTCGTACTCGGTGCCGTGGCCCTGTCCGCCGCGAGCGCCCTGTCCACCATGGCCCTGCTGTCGTATATCAACGAGCTGGCGGCCAACGGCGTGCATGCCGGCCGCGCCACGTCCCTGCTGGAGGGTGCGGGCTGGCTGGTCGCCGTGCTCGCGACAGGCGCGATGTCGCAGTTCATCCTGGCCCGTCTGGGTGGCGATCTCGTCGCGCAACTGCGGATCGACCTCTCGCGGCGTTTCATCGACCTGGAGTACGAGAAGCTGGCCAACGAGAAGCACGCGATCTTCGGTTCGCTCATCGAGGACGTGGCGAGCATCGCGCCGCTGGTGCTCGTCGCACCCTTGTTGGCGTACAACGGGCTGCTCGTCGTGCTCTATGCGAGTTACCTCGCCAGCGTTTCGCCGCCGCTCCTGGGTATCCTCGCCGCCTTTCTCTGCGTCACGGTCGTGGCGTCGCTGGTGCTGGAGCGGTTTCTACGCCGCCGCTTCGACGCCTTGCGCGAAGCGAACGAAAAGGTGTTCGAGTACTTTCGCTACCTCAGCGAAGGAAAGAAGGAACTGGCGCTCAATGCCGCGCGTGCCAGGCATGTCGCCGATGAGCTCATCCGCCCGGCCATCCACCGTTCCCGTCGCTTGATGATCCAGGTGCACACGGGTCTTGGTTTCAATGAGGCGTGGTCGTCGGCGGTGATCTACGCATCGGTCTTCGTCATCGTCTATGTCGGTTACGCGAGCCTGGCATTGCCTCAGGCGACGATCATGCGCTTCGTGATCGGCGCACTGTTCCTCAGTGGCCCGGTCGCGTTCATCGTGAGCGCGGCACGGCAGGTGGGCGTCGGCACCGCCAGCTTGCGACACCTCCAGCGTGTCGGCCTGGATCTTGGTGGTGAGGTCGATCCACCCGCACACGGGGCGGACCCGGGAATCGGCGACGAATGGCGCAGCATCGCGCTCAGGGGCGTCAGCTACGCCTATGCGGGCGATGAGGATGGACGAATAGCACTCGGCCCGGTCGACATGGAAATCCGGCGCGGCGAACTCCTCTTCATCGTCGGAGGCAATGGCAGCGGCAAATCGACCTTGTTGCTCCTGCTCGCCTCGCTGCTCACGCCACGCACAGGCGAACTCGTCGTCGACGGCGTGCCGTTAGAGCTGGACAGACAGCGGCATCGTGAGCGTTTCACGGGCGTGTTCGGCGATTTCTTCCTCTTTCCGCATGTCCTCGACGTGGCGGGACATCCCCTACCCGACGAACGTATCCGGGCGCTGCTGGTATCGCTGGGCCTGGGCTCGCAGGTCCAGGTGACGCAGGGGGAATTGTCGAAGCTCACCCTTTCCACCGGGCAGCGAAAGCGCCTGGCGCTCTTGCAGTGCTATGCGGAAGACCGCGATATCTTCTTCTTCGACGAGTGGGCCGCCGATCAGGACGCGCACTTCCGCGACTATTTCTATCGCATGCTACTGCCGGAACTGAAAGCACGGGGCAAGACAGTCGTGGCGATCACTCACGACGACCGTTATTTCTCGCTGGCCGATCGCGTGGTGAAGCTCGAAGCCGGGCGCATCGTTTCCGATACCCGCCGCAGAGATGGCGGCGCGGCGTATGCCGCGCGCGACCCCGCAGCGGGGCATCGCGTAAGCTAGAAACGACAGGGCCACCACGCAGATGCATGGTGGCCCTGCATGACCTTCGCCTTTACTTCCGCAGGTCGAACCGGTCGAGGTTCATCACCTTGGTCCAGGCGGCCACGAAGTCGCCGACGAACTTCTCCTGCGCGTCCGCGCTGCCGTAGACCTCGGCTAGCGCGCGCAGGATGGAGTTCGATCCGAAGACCAGGTCCACACGGCTGCCGATCCACTTCAACTTGCCCGTGCCGCGCTCGCTGCCTTCGAACGATTCCCTGGCGGGGGAGGTCGGCTTCCACACCGTGCTCATGTCGAGCAGGTTGCGGAAGAAATCGTTGGTCAGCGTACCCGGTCGGTCGGTGAAGACGCCTTGCTTGCTGCCCTCGACATTCGCGCCGAGCACACGCAGGCCGCCGACGAGCACCGTCATTTCCGGTGCGGTCAGGGTCAGCAACTGCGCCTTGTCGATCAGCAACGCTTCGGCTGGCACGCTGTAACGACTCTTGACGTAGTTGCGGAAACCATCGGCAACGGGCTCCAACGGCTCGAAGGAGGCAACGTCGGTCTGCTCCTGCGAAGCATCGGTGCGACCCGGCGCGAAGGGCACGGTGACGGCATGGCCGGCATCTTTCGCCGCTTTCTCGACGGCCGCGCTGCCCGCCAGCACGATCAGGTCGGCCAGGGAGATCTTCTTGCCGGCCTGCGCGCCATTGAATTCGGCACGGATGCCCTCCAGACGGTCGAGCACCTTCGCCAGCTGCGCAGGCTGGTTGACCTTCCAGTCCTTTTGCGGCGCGAGACGGATGCGTGCGCCGTTGGCTCCGCCGCGTTTGTCGCCACCACGGAACGTGGAGGCGGAGGCCCATGCGGTCGAGACCAGTTCCGACACGGTGAGGCCGGAGGCCAGCACCTTCTCCTTGAGTTGTTTGATGTCGTTCTCGTCGACCAACGGGTGGTCGACCTTCGGCACCGGGTCCTGCCAGATCAGTTCCTCGGCGGGCACCTCGGGACCGAGGTAGCGCGAGCGCGGCCCCATGTCGCGATGGGTCAGCTTGAACCAGGCGCGCGCGAACGCGTCCGCTAATGCTTCCGGATGCTCGAGGAAGTGGCGGGAGATCTTCTCGTAGGCGGGGTCGAGGCGGAGCGAAAGATCGGTCGTCAGCATCGTGGGCTTGCGGTTGGGGCCGCCATGCGCATCGGGGATGACATCGCCGCTGTCCTTCGCCACCCATTGGTGCGCGCCGGCCGGGCTCTTCGTCAGCTCCCACTCGTGCTTGAAGAGATTTTCGAAGAAGAGATTGCTCCACTTCGTCGGCGTCTGCGTCCAGGTCACTTCCAGGCCGCTGGTGATGGCGTCGCGACCGACGCCACTGCCATGGCTGTTCTTCCACCCCAGCCCCTGCTGTTCGAGGTCGCCCGCCTCGGGTTCGGCCGCGACGTTGGCGGCGTCGGCCGCGCCGTGGGTCTTGCCGAAGGAATGGCCGCCTGCGATCAGGGCGACGGTTTCTTCGTCGTTCATCGCCATGCGCGCGAAGGTCTCACGGATATCGTGCGCCGCGGCGATCGGGTCCGGCTTGCCTTCAGGGCCTTCCGGATTGACGTAGATGAGACCCATCTGGACAGCCGCGAGCGGGTTCTCCAGGTTGCGTCCGCCTTCGGTGCGGTCTTCTTCCTCGCCGTGCAGCTCGGGATCGGCGACCAGCACGCCTTCGCTCTTCGGCGTGACCTTGCCATAGCGGTTATCGCCACCGAGCCATTCGGTCTCGTTACCCCAATACACGTCCTGGTCGGGTTCCCACGTGTCCTCGCGTCCGCCGGCGAAACCGAACGTCTTGAAGCCCATGGTCTCCAGGGCGACGTTGCCGGTGAGAATCATGAGATCGGCCCAGGAGATGCTGCTGCCGTACTTCTGCTTGATCGGCCAGAGCAGGCGGCGCGCCTTGTCGAGGCTGACGTTATCGGGCCAGCTGTTCAGCGGAGCGAAGCGCTGCTGGCCCCGGCCACCGCCGCCACGTCCATCGCCGATGCGGTAGGTGCCCGCGCTGTGCCACGCCATGCGGATGAACAGCGGGCCGTAGTGGCCGAAATCGGCCGGCCACCAGTCCTGTGAGTCGGTCATGAGGTCGGCGAGGTCTTTCTTCAGCGCCGCGAGGTCGAGCTTCTTGAACGCCTCGGCATAGTCGAAGTCCGGCGCCAGGGGGTTCGAGCGGGACGAATGCTGGTTAAGGAGGTCGACCCTCAGGCGCTTCGGCCACCAGTCGTTATTGGTCGTGCCGCCGCCGGCGGTGTGATTGAAAGGGCATTTCGCTTCGCTCGACATCAGGAGGTCTCCTCTGGCTTGCCGGAACGAAGGATCGAGCGCCGGCGACTCGTGGTGTACCTAGTGCCTGGATCATGGCCCGATTGCGAGCATTGCAGAAATTGATTGATCTTATGATGACAAGAGGCTGCGCCTATCGAGAATTAGCGCAACTCCTGCAATCGGATCAGGTTTCCTGCCCTTTTTCCCAGAAGCTTACAAGCGTTGCGCACACCTTAAGCACTTCCCAAGAAGTTCATGAATGGTGCGGGTCCGCAGGCGCGGCCTGCGTTGCGCCGGGGTTGAATCTTATAACGGCGATAGCCCGCCCGCCGGGGAATAAACCGACATCGACCCGCGTCTACCCCCATGGATTCATTTGGGCAGACGCTGGAATGCAAGATATAGATGAGGCCGAATTGCGACCCTTGCTCTTGCGATTACGGAGCTTCGCCCTCGGATTGGCGCGAGACATGCACGTTGCCGACGACCTCGTGCAGTCGTGCATCGAGCAAGCGATCGTGAAGTGGTCGAGCCGTCGCGTGGATGGAAACCTTTACGGATGGCTGTGCGCGATTCTCTACCGCCAGTTCCTCGATGGGCGTCGCGCGAGCGCGCGATTCAACCGATGGATGGATATCCTTCGCGGCGACGATGTCGACATGGCGCCGTCCGCTGAAGAAACCTGGGAGCACCGTTCGTCTATCGAGCGACTCGACGACCTGTCGGCGGAACAACGGGCGGTGCTTCTGTTGGTCTCCGTCGAAGGCATGACCTACCAGGACATCGCCGAGTCGCTGGGCGTCCCCATCGGTACCGTCATGTCGCGTCTTTCCCGGGCACGCAAGGCATTCCGTCAGGCCATGGATGCAACCAAGAAACCTACCAAGTTCAGGATAGTACGATGAACCAGCGGATCCCTCCGAGTGAAGAAGAACTCCACGCCTATGTCGACGGTGAGCTGGATACGTCTCGCCACGCCGAGATCGAGGCCTATCTGCAGCGCCATCCGGCAGTTCTCGAGCGCGTGCTCGAGTGGCGCCATACCGCACACCTGCTTCGGTCGGATCTTTTACATACGGTGGCGAGTCGCCCCAATCCTCGACTGGATGTGAGCCAGGTGCGCCGGCGATTGATCCTTCGCGCGCGCGTACGCATGGTTGCCGCCGCGATCCTTGTGGTCGGTGTCGCTGGTGGCGTGGCCGGTGGGTGGCAGTTGGGACGCGAGAGGGCAGCGGTCGCGCCCATGGCGGATGCGGTGGAGGCATACCGCGTATTCGCCGCCGATGCGAATCGCCCCGTCGAAATCGGAGCCGACAACGAAGCCACGCTACAAAAGTGGCTATCCAAGCGACTGGGACGTTCGATCACGTTCCCGGATCTGCATGGAGAGGGTTTCAACCTCCTGGGTGGCCGTTTGCTCGCGACAGCGGAAGGACCGGCTGCGCTGATCTTCTATCAGGACAAGTCCGGGCAACGCGTGAGCCTGTACATCCGTCAGAGCAATCGTTTCGATCGCGGAACACGGGGAAGTCGCAACGAGGACGGGCTCCTTACGCACTACTGGTACGAAGGCGGGTATGGTTTCGCTGTCGTCAGCCGGGCCGATGATCCTCGTGCTGCCGCTATCAACGCCGCCATGCGTAGTGCTGGCTGACAAGACACGGATTCGTCGCCCTTAGGGGAGGCGAACCCGCAAGGAATAAAGCGGCGGACGACGCCGTCTATCTACGAGCGATAACGACGCAACACGGACCCGGCACGCCGCCGCGGTCGGCGTTCGTCGATTCCGCGCTCGCTGCTCACGCTAGATCCCTATCTCACTGTCGCTTGCATGTTGGGTCCGACCCGGCAGGGAGTCCTCTTGCCCGCTTTCGGCGAAGGGCTTCATCGAGGTTGTTCACACGACACCACTGGCGGAGCGCCAGCGGCGGCATGCACCTAACCTTTGGAATGGACATGAATCGAATCTGCTTCACTGTTTGGAACGCTTCACTCGATGCACGGGTTGTCGCAAATGAAATTGCGCCGTCGCCTGCGAAGAAGGCCCTCGGACTCGCGACATCACTTGCGGTGGCCGCGATGCTTCTCGCCTCCCCGCTCGCAGCCAGCGCACAATCCACGACACCATCCTCAGGCCTGCTCCAGACAAACGGCGCCAGCGACGGTAGTGACGGTGTCATCGTGACCGGTTTGACCGGCGTGGCGATCGGCGCGAAGGCCAGTGCGACCGGAGACAGTGGCGTCGCCATCGGTGGCCGCGCGGTCGACGCCAACGGAAATCCTCTCGTCACCGATGCCAACGGCGACCCCGCGCCGGGCGCCAGTGCTTCGGGAACGGGTGCGACGGCCATCGGTGCGAGTGCGAACGCGGTGGGCCAGTCTTCCACCGCGCTCGGCATAGGCAGTGCCGCGACAGGCGACGCGGCGACCGCTCTGGGTGGTGCCGCCACCGCCAACGGCGCCCGATCGCTGGCGGCGGGATTCCACGCCAGCGTTACCGCCGACGACGGCCTGGCGCTGGGTTCCGACGCGCAGACAGTCGCGACGAATGGCATCGCGATCGGCAGTGGCGCGCAAGCCGGTGTGCCCTTTTCGGGTGTCGATGCGACGAATGCCATCGCGCTTGGCTTTCGCAGCGCCGCGATGGGTGCGCAGTCGGTAGCGCTCGGCGCCGCAGCCATCGCCTCGGGCGAGCACTCGGTGGCACTGGGCACGGACAGCTTTGCGGACCGCGACGCCAGCGTCTCCGTGGGCAACGCTATCTTCGGTCTCAAGCGGCAGATCACCAACGTGGCCGATGGTACCGACGACACCGATGCGGCTACGGTGGGTCAGGTCAGGCAGGTGTTCGCCACCGGCGTTCAGCAGGCCGCGGGTTTTGCTTCGTTCCTCGGAGGTGGCTCCATCGTGGGTATGGATGGTGTCGTACAGCCGCCGTCTTACCTGATTCAGGGGAATACGTATCATGACGTCGGTTCGGCCCTGAGCACTTTGGATGGTGCGGTCTCGCATGCCCTCGACGGCGTCCGGACATTGCAAGGACAGGGTGGTAGCGGAGCCATCGCCGTCGATGGCGCGGCGGGTGGTCGCCAGGCATCGGTTCCGGTGGGATCCGGCGGCGTCGCGGTCGGCAGTGACAGCGTCGTGAGCGCCGCCAGCTCGGTCGCGCTGGGGCAGGGATCCGTTGCTGATCGCGCGAACACCGTTTCGGTGGGAACGGTCTCGAATACACGTCAGATCACCAGCGTGGGCGCCGGTGCGCTCGCCACCGATGCCGCCAATACGGGACAGGTGGACCAGGCCCTGGCGACGGCGCGCAGCTACGCGGACGCAGGGGACCAAAATACCCTGGACCAGGCACGCAGCTACACGGACAGCAAGCTGGGCAATCTGGTGAGCCGTGGAGACTTCGACAACTACCGTCGCCAGGTCTCCGACCAGTTCCAGCAAGTCAACAAGCGGCTTGATCAGGTGGGTGCGATGGGTACGGCCATGGCGCAAATGGCATTCAGCACGCAGGGAGTGGCCGACGAGAACCGGTTGGGTTTCGGAGCAGGTGCCTACGGTGGGCGATCCGCCTTCGCCGTGGGCTATTCGCGGCAGCTTACCCGTCATGCCAACGTGACCTTCGGAGGTGCCGTCAGCGGAAGCGAAACCTCCGCCGGCGTGGGTGTCGGCATGGGTTGGTAATGCACGCTCCCTGGAATAAGCAGCGATTTCTTCGCGTCTAGATGATGAGGCTGCGATGCCATGCGTCGCGTCGCCTCGCAGCCCCCCCCACCACTTATATTGGAGTCTCCATGTTCAGCACGAACATCCGGAAGGCCGTTCTCGGCCTCTCGCTGATCGCACTTTTCGTTTCCTCGGCTCAGGCGGTCGATGACTTGCCCACCGACCCCGCCGGTCGGGCCACGCTTCTTCGCCTGCTTGCCGACAGCAAAATGTCGATCGCAAGCAACGACCTCCCTCCCATCGTGCGCATCGTGTCTCCGCTTGCCGATTCCGCCGTAGCCGGCGGAATCTCGTCGACGCAGGCGGGTAGCTTCAGCGGCACGAATCTTCTGCTCAATCTCGAGGTGATCACGCGCGACAGCGTGCCTCTCGTGGTGCGTGAGGCCACGGAAGCGGCTCCCGTGTTCGGTATCCGTCACGTCGACCGGCTGCTCAAGGGCCAGTCCAATCCCGACGCGCCGGGCCTGTATGTGTTCTTCGATCAGCCCCTGATCATGCCCGATGGCACCGTCATGCCGGCATTCACCAATTTCGCGTCGGCATTCAACGTGGCGGGCACCGACGATACGCCGGGAGGCGGGCGCACCACGTGGCTTGGCTGGCACGTGCTCGAATCCCTGCCGGCGACGGCGCAGAACGTCACCATCACCGTCGCTGTCGTTGATGCGGCTGGCCGTGTCGCCACGGACCAGGTCCGCGTGCCGGTGACGCGGACCGCGCCCTCGGGACAGGATCTGACGCCTCCGGCCGAGTCGTTCCCCGGTCCGGCTGGCACGACGTCCGATGGCCAGGGGCCGGAGGTATCGATGATCGCGCCACGAGTGCCGACCTCGATCGCGGTGGGTCCAACCGACAATAGCCTCACGGCAAGCAATGGATCGCTATTCTTCATCCAGGTGTCCAGCCTCGATCGCAACCATAACGGTATCGCGATCAGCGAAACCGGGCAGACGTCGGCAGGACAGCCACTCAACGCGGCTATTCCGGTTGGCCTGATACTGGATCCGTCCGCCATTCCCACACCAGGCAAGGCGGGCGGTCCCAATCGCAACTTTCCGGGGTTGACGCTGACCTTCGACGTGCCGCTGCGTCAGCCGAATGGGAATATCGTGCCCGCCGGCACCAACCTGGCGGGACTTTTCGACGTCGCCGGTAGCGAAGTCGACGCGAGCGGAGCGGTTCGCGTCACGGCCGACTGGGTCGTGGGCGGTTCACTGATGCTTACGGACGGGAAGAAGAACGTCACGGTCACTGCAAGCGTCACCGACAACAAGGGCCACACTGGCAGCTCGACCAATGTGCTATCCGTGAGTTCCACGGTGAGTGGTCAGGCTCTTACGCTGGACCCGAAATAGGCGAAGCCAGGGAACGAAGAGCACCGCGCATGAGGTGCTCTTCGTTCTATCGAATTCAGTTCGGCCTGTTGACGCTGTCGCCGTGGCGCGCTTTCATCGAGATCTTTGCCCGAGGATGCCCTCCCGATGCCCCAGCGCATGCGCCGTCTCCTGGCCGGCATGGCCACCGTTCTTGTCACCGGCATGGCCATGGCCACTCCTCACGCGGGTTCGCCGTGGTGGAAACACTCGTTGATCCTCGAGATCTACCCACGCAGCTACGGTGACAGCAACGGCGACGGTGTCGGCGACCTCAACGGCATCACGGCCCATCTCGACGACGTCCGCGCGCTGGGCGCCGATGCGATCTGGATCGCGCCGATGTATCCCTCGCCCCAGGTCGATTTCGGCTACGACATCTCCGATTACCGGGCCGTGGATGCACAGTACGGCAACCTCGCGGATTTCGACCGGCTGCTGGCCGAGGCGAAGAAGCGCCACGTCCATGTGATCCTCGACATGGTGCTGAACCATACCTCCGACAAGCATGCCTGGTTCGTGGAGTCGGCCAGCTCGCGCCAGAACGCGAAGGCCGACTGGTATGTCTGGAACGATGGCATGGACGCGAACGCACCGGGCGTGACCGCGTTCCAGAAGCGTTTCGTCCATGACGGCAAGGTGCCGCCGAACAACTGGGAGTCCGTCTTCGGCGGTTCGGCGTGGGAGTGGGTGCCGGCACGCAGGCAGTTCTATTACCACCGCTTCTATCGGCAGCAGCCGGACCTGAACTGGCGTAATCCCGCCGTGGAAGCCGCGATGTTCGACGCGATGCGCTTCTGGCTCGATCGCGGCGTTGCCGGCTTTCGGCTCGATGCGATCTCCACCTTGTTCGAGGATACGCGGTTGCGTAACGACCCCGAGCGGGGCGGTACCAACGCGCAGGGCGATCCGAACCTGCACAACCAGTACAGCGACAACCTGCCGGAAGTGCACGACGTCATGCGGCGCATGCGAAAGATGGTGGATGGCTACGCGGGCGATCGCGTTCTCATCGGCGAAACCTATACACCCGAGACCAGCGATCTCCTGCCCTGGTACGGCGGTGAACACAAGGACGAACTGCACCTGCCGATGGACATGATCCCCGGCTTCGGCTGGCAGGCGAAGTTCGATGCGGGCTGGTTCCGCGAACACCTGCAGGCCGCGCAGACCGACTTGCTCGGCGAACCGCCGCTGCTGGTCTTCGACAACCATGACAATCCGCGTTCCATCGACCGGTTCGGCGATGGCCGCGACGACGTCGCACGCGCGCGGATCATCGCCGCCCTGCTGCTGACGAACCGGGGCGTGGCGCTCACGTACTATGGCGCCCCCATCGGCATGACCACGAGCACGCCCGCGCGCAAGGAAGACGTGCGCGATCCCATCGGGATCACCGGATGGCCGAAGGAAAAAGGGCGCGATGGCGAACGCACCCCGATGCAGTGGACGGCCGGGCCGCAAGCAGGCTTCTCCACGAACCCGACGACGTGGCTGCCGGTGGCCGCCAATTACCGCACCGTCAACGTCGCCAGCGAAATGGCCGATCCCTCGTCCCTCCTGCAGTGGTATCGCAAGCTGGCCGCCTTGCGCCGGGACAATCCCGCGTTGCGGGACGGCGCGATGACTTTCGTCGACACGAAGAACCCGGATGTGCTCGCCTATGTACGTGAAGGCAAGGAACCGGTGCTGGTCGCCATGAATTTCAGCGGTGAGCCAAGGCCGCTGACATCCGGTGTCAAGGGCCACGGCCTGCGTACGCTGGCCGCCAGCGACGCCTCCCTGGGCCGGTCGCACACGCTCGATGGAACGATCCTGCCGCCGTACTCCGTCTGGGTGATTTCTTTCGAGCGATAAGCACCTATAGTCGCGCGATCACTCCCCGGACGTCCCCATGAGCGCCATCATCGATACCGACATGACCGACCGCCGGCCGCTGGGCCGTGGCGATGCCAAGACGTTGATCCTGTCCGCGCTCGGTGGCGCGCTCGAGTTCTACGACTTCGTGATCTTCGCGTACTTCGCCAAGACGCTAGGGCATCTGTTCTTCCCGCCGGGAACCTCCGACTGGGTGGCACAGTTGCAGGCCTTCAGCATCTTCGCCGTGGGCTATCTCGCGCGGCCGCTCGGTGGCATGGTGATGGCGCATTTCGGCGACCGGGTCGGCCGCAAGCGTATGTTCACGCTCAGCGTGTTCCTGATGGCGGTGCCGACCTTGTGCATCGGTTTCCTGCCCACGTACGCGACGATCGGGGTACTGGCGCCCGTGCTGCTGACGCTGTTGCGCGTGGTGCAGGGCATCGCCATCGGCGGCGAGGTGCCGGGCGCCTGGGTCTTCGTTGCCGAGCACGTGCCGCGGCACCGGGTCGGCCTGGCGTGCGCGAGCCTGAGTTCCGGCCTCACCTTCGGCATCCTCATCGGTTCGCTGGTCGCCGCCGCCATGAGCGCCCGCATGTCCGAGGCGGCGATGCTCGACCATGGCTGGCGCATCGCGTTCCTTCTTGGCGGCGTGTTCGGGTTCTTCGCGGTGTACCTGCGACGCTGGCTCAGCGAGACGCCGGTGTTCGCGCGCATGCGCGAGCGCAAGGAACTGACGACGGAGTTGCCCGCGTGGGTCGTGCTGCGCGATCACCTGCCGGGCGTGGCCCTGTCGATGGTCGTCACCTGGGTGCTCACGGCGGCGATCGTCGTGGTGATCCTGATGACGCCGACGCTGATGCAGACGGCCTTCCATGTGGAGCCTGCCCGGGCCTTCACCGGGGGCAGCCTCGCGGCGTTTTCCCTGTGCGTCGGCTGCGTGCTCGGTGGCCTGCTGGTGGACTGGCAGGGCAAGGCGCGTGCGATGCTGGTGGCTTCGGTGGGGCTGGCCGCCAGCACCTATGCCTTGTACCTCGACCTGAGGAGCGGCGGCACCCACCTGCTTGCGCTGTATTCGCTGGCCGGGTTGTTCGCCGGCGTGGCGGGCATCGTGCCATCGGTGCTGGTCGCCGCCTTTCCGCCGGCCATTCGTTTTTCGGGTATCTCCCTGTCCTATAACGTGGCTTACGCCATTTGCGGCGCGGCCACCCCGGTACTGGTGGGCTACCTGGCGAAGACCGCGGGCGGACTGGGGCCTGCGCACTATGTCGGCCTCGTGGCCCTGGTCGGCGTCGCCAGCTCCCTGTACATGATGCGGAAAGGGCAGGGCGTGGCCTCGGGCTGAGCCGCCAGGCCGCTTCTGCGCTTCACGCATTTTTCATGCCCGTGACGAGGGCTGCCCATCGGCCGCCCGGTACAGTTGCGCCGGCATCGCACCTTCGGCATCCTTTTCCCATCGAGGCGTGCCGCCGCGAACATGGGTCGTTCCCCGCGACCCGCCGTCGTCCCCCCTACCCGTCGCTCCAGACCCCATGACTGACGTCATCACCCTAGGCTGGCGCGAACGGCTCGCACTTCCGTCGCTCGGCATCACCGTCCTCAAGGCCAAGCTGGATACGGGCGCGCGCTCGTCGTCGCTGCACGTCGAATGGCTGGAGGTGGACCAGCGGTCCGACGGTATCTGGCTGCGCTTCCAGGTGCGCACCACGCGCAAGGGTGGGGTGTCCGCGCCTTGCGAGGCGAAGGCGACGGGTCAGCGCTCGGTCACCGACTCGGGCGGTCACACCACCATGCGCTGGTTCATCCGCACGGAAGTGGAACTGGCCGACCACCGCTTCATGGCCGACGTCAACCTGACCGACCGGCGGCATATGCTGTTTCCCCTCCTGCTCGGCCGGACCGCCCTCGACGGGCGCTTCCTGGTCGATCCTTCGCTTTCCTACTCGCAGACGCCGCGCCGCGCCGTCCGGGACCCGTCATGAAGATCGCCATCCTGTCGCGCAACGCGCGGCTCTACTCCACCCAGCGGCTGGTGGAGGCTGCGCGCAAGCGCAAGCACACGGTGCGGGTGATCGACCCCCTGCGTTGCTACATGAGCATCGCGCCACAATCCTTCGCCATCCACTTCAAGGGCAAGCCGCTCGGCCCGGTGGACTGCGTCATCCCCCGGATAGGGGCCTCCAGCACGTTCTATGGCACGGCGGTGCTGCGCCAGCTGGAACTGATGGGGGTCTTCACCCCGAACCCGTCCGACGCCGTGCTGCGCGCCCGCGACAAGCTGCGCTGCCTGCAATTGCTGGCGGCACGCGGCGTGGACATGCCCTTGACCGCCTTCGGCGACAACCCCGACGACACCGCCGACCTCATGGCGATGCTTGGCGACCCGCCGCATGTCATCAAGCTCAACGAGGGAACCCAGGGCGCTGGCGTGGTCCTGGCCGAGAAGCGCTCGGCGTCGCAGAGCGTCATCGAGGCGTTCCGTGGCCTCTACGCCAATTTCCTGGTCCAGGAGTTCATCCGTGAAGCGAACGGCCAGGACCTGCGCTGCTTCGTGGTCGGCGACCAGGTGGTGGCTTCGATGCAGCGATCGTCGGCGCCGGGCGAGTTCCGCGCGAACCTCCATCGAGGCGGCAGCGCCGCCCAGGTCACGCTGACCGACGACGAGCGCCGGGTGGCGATCGAGGCCGCCTCGGCGCTGGGGTTGGAGGTGGCGGGCGTGGACCTGCTGCGCTCCTCGCGCGGGCCGCTGCTTCTGGAGGTCAATGCATCCCCGGGGCTGGAGGGCATCGAGGGCAGCACCGGTGTGGACGTCGCCGGCGCCATCGTGGCCCATTGCGAGACCCGGCTGGCCGGGCGTCCGGCGGTGCCGAAGGCCCGCCGGCCCAAGGCGCCGAAGGGGTTAACAGCGATTTAAAGGGCGCTCCCCTATAAAGGTCCCACTGTGATTCCGCGACGCGGGGTGACGGTATCGGGGCAGTAGTTCTTTCGGCCCGGGCGGGTTCCCCCGTCCGGGCCTCTCTTTTAGTTCTGTCCGCTTCACGGTTTCCCCGTTAAGCTTGCCGTCGCAATACTCATAAGACTCAAAGCGACCGCACAACGGAGTGCCGCATGCGCGTTCTGGTCATCGAAGACAATACCGACATCGCGACCAACATCGGGGACTACCTCGAGGATCGTGGTCACGTGGTCGATTTCGCCGGCGACGGCGTCACCGGCCTGCATCTGGCCGTGGTGCACGATTTCGACGTCATCGTGCTCGACCTGACCCTTCCGGGGATGGACGGGCTCGATGTCGCCAAGAAGCTGCGCCACGAAGCGCACAAGCAGACGCCCGTCCTCATGCTCACGGCGCGCGATTCGCTGGAGCACAAGCTCACGGGCTTCGAGTCCGGCGCCGACGACTACATGACCAAGCCGTTCGCCCTGCAGGAACTGGCGGCGCGCCTGGAAGTGCTGGCACGGCGCGGCAAGGGCCCGCAGAGCAGGGTGCTCAAGGTCGGCGGCCTCACCTACAACCTCGACACGCTCACGGTGACCCGCGAAGGCAAGTCGATCCAGCTGAACCCCATCGGCCTGAAGTTGTTGCAGGCGCTGATGGAGGCCAGCCCATCCGTGGTGACCCGCCAGGACCTCGAACAGCGCGTCTGGGGCGAGGAACTGCCGGATTCGGATTCGCTTCGCGTACATATCCACGGGCTGCGTGCGGCCATCGACAAACCCTTCGAGAAACCGCTGATCCACACGCGTCACGGTATCGGATACCGCATGGTCGATCCGGATGCGGTCCAGGCGTAAGCTTCGTTTCCGACTGATCGTCACATTCACGCTGTTCGGGTTCGGCCTGAGCGCGCTGTTCGCGTTCGCGGCGATCAACATCCGTGAGCGCGTCGAAGAGCAGCTGATCAACTCGGCCCTCCAGGACGAGGTCGATTCGCTGAACGAGCAGGTGCGCGCGAATCCCAATGAGCGTCCGCAGTTCAACATCGTCAAGGCGTCCACCTTCAGCGATCGCACGATCTACAAGGCGCCGCTGACCTGGCAGTCGCTCGATACCGGCGTGCACGATCTCTACGAGACGGACAAGGACGGCAAGAACCACCATTACAAGGTGGCGGTGCGGCGCGAAGGCGGGATCATCAATTTCCTGCAGTTCGACGTCTCGCGCGACGAACTGGGCAAGCGCCAGCTGATCACCAGCGTGGTCGCGGCCGTTTTCCTGTTCGGCCTGTTTTCGCTGGTGCTGGGCGTGTGGCTGTCGTCGCGCGTCTTGCGGCCGGTGACCGACCTGGCGCGTCGCCTGCGCGACTTCCGCCGCGTGGGCAAGGCCGAGGCCCTGGCCCCGCATTTCGCCGACGACGAGGTGGGCGAGCTCGCCGTGGCGCTCGACGAATACGCCATGCGGTTGACCTCGGTGGTCGAGCGCGACCGCGAATTCAATTCCGACGTGAGCCACGAATTGCGCACGCCGCTCGCGGTCATCGCCAGCACCACGGAACTGTTGCAGGGCTCGCCGGATCTCACCGACAAGCTGCGCGAGCGCCTGAAACGCATCGAGCGCGCCTCGCGCCAGGCCACCGAACTCATCGAAGCCTTGCTGCTGCTGTCGCGTGCGGAGCGCCGCGGGCCGACGCGTGGCGAGACCACGGACGTGGCCAGGGTCGCCGCCGACGTCATCGAAAGCCAGCGTCCGCAGATGGGTGGCAAGCCGATCGAGATCGAACTGATCGCGGACGGGTCGGTCACCGTGAACGCGCCCGCATCGGTGCTCTCCGTGGCCTTGACCAACCTGATCGGCAACGCGATCAAGTACACGATGGAAGGCAAGGTCACCGTGCGTGTCCTCGATGGCCACATCGATGTCATCGATACCGGTCCCGGGATCAAGCCGGAGGATGCCGAAAAGCTCTTCCAGCGTGGCATCCGCGGCGAAAGCGCCACCGGTGGCGGCGCGGGCCTCGGCCTCGCCATCGTTCGCCGCCTTTGCGAACTCTACGACTGGGACGTTTCCCTGCGTCCACGCCCCGAGATGGCCGGCGCGATCTCCACGATCGACTTCCGCTGAGCGCGGGAGCCCAAGCGGCTCCCCGTTGTCATCTCAGCTGTCATCAAGATTTCATTTGGACGCCCGACTATCCAACGCTTCCACGGCGTGTACCGGGCTGCCTCAGGGGAGGGGCTGCGGCGCGTCAGCGTGAGTAAGGATGCCGCTCTTGTTGAAGCAGACCGTTCTGGCCATCGCCCTGGGCATGGCTTTCGCTTCCGCCGTCCATGCGACGGATACCGATTCCACGGCCGATACCCCCGCCACCGCGGCCAAGCGCGACAAGGCGCAGGACCTGGACGCCGTCTCCGTCATCGGTACGGGTGAGACGCGTCAGGTACAGCGCCTGCGCACGTCCGACCAGAAGGTGCTTCCGCCGGGAACCAGCCTGCAGAAAGTGTTGAACGTGCTGCCTGGCGTCAATGCGCAGTCCGTCGATGCGCTGGGCACCAACGAGCAATCCATGACCCTGAGCCTGCGCGGCTTCAGCGGCACGCGGCTGGGCTACACGCTGGATGGCATGCCGCTCGGCGACAGCGCCTACAACAACTACAACGGCCTCTCGATCAATCGTGCGCTGATCTCCGAGAACTTCGCCGGCGCGGAACTTTCCGAAGGTATCGGCAATCTCGGCACGCCTTCCACCAGCAATCTCGGCGGCACCATCGCCTACAGTTCCAGCGATCCGCTCAAGACCATGGGTGGCCGCGTCGTGCAGGGCTTCGGCAGCGATCAGAACCGCCGTACCTTCGCCCGCTTCGATACCGGCGAGTACAACGGGTTCTCGATGTACCTGTCCGGTGCGCGCACCACCTCGGACCTGTGGAACAACCAGAGCGTCTACAACGGCTCGACCACGAAGCAGTTCAACGGCAAGGCCGTGTGGGACTTCGACTGGGGCCGCCTCACCGGCTTCGCGGACACCTCGCGTACCTCGCAGGCCGACTATTTCTATCTGTCCAAGAGTGAGCTGGCGCGCGGGCTCGGCTGGGACTGGGGCGGTTACGCGCCGGACTGGCAGCGGGCGATCGGCAAGGCGTACTGCAACACCGGTACGCTCAACGCGAAGCTCTGCGACAAGAGCGGCGCGGACACCGACGCGGACGGTGCCTTCACCGCGGGACAGATCCTGCGCGACGACGACCTCTATTACCTCGCCGGTGACTTCTTCCCCAGCGACTCGGTCACCATCCATGCCCAGGTCTATCACCACGAGGACGCCGGCGAGGGACATAACTGGAACAGCGGCACCTATTCGTATCCGGGTACGCCGCGACAGTTGCCGATCATCTTCCGCAACACCCTGTATACGATCAACCGCTCCGGAGCGATCCTCTCCGCCGCGTGGGACTTCGCCAACCAGCACATCGAAGGCGGCGTCTGGTACGAACACAATGTCTCCAGCGCCTCGCGCTACAGCAGCTATGTCAGCGGACCGCGCGACCTGAGCGCACCCATCGACGCCACGCCCGATCTCGGCGTTTTCGCACAGCGCACGGTATGGAACACGCGACAGGCCTTCCTGCAGGACACGATTCGTTTCCTGAACGATGCACTCACCGTCGATGTCGGCGTGAAAAGCCCGCACGTCACGTCCCAGGCCACGGCACTTCCCGGTGACGCGGTGCAGCCGATCAAGCCCACGTCGAACAACCAGTTCGCCAGTGGCAAGCTGAGTGCGAGCAAGGCCCTGCTGCCGCAGTTCGGCGCGCGCTACAAGATCGCCGACGGCCAGGAGGTGTTCGCCAGCTTCGCGAAGAACATCGCGATGTTCCAGGGCGGCTTCAAGCTCGGCCCGCAGGCGGTGAGCCAGGCCATCTGGGATACGCAGGGCGATCTCAAGCCCGAGAAGTCACGCAGCCTGGAAGCCGGCTATCGCATCGAGACCGGTCCGGTGGCCGCCTCGGTGGCCGCGTACAACGTGCGCTTCGACAACCGCCTGCTCCAGTACAACCCTTGTGACTCGCGCCAGCCGGTCGGTCCGTCGTGTGGCAACCGCTTCTACAACGTGGGCGGCGTGGACAGCCATGGCGTCGAAGTGACCTTCGTCTGGACGCCGACCGACCATCTGCGCTGGTACAACTCGGCCTCGTACAACCGCTCCACCTATGCCAGCGACTACGTGCAGGCCGGCGTCGTCCAGCACACCAAGGGCAAGATCCAGACCGACACGCCGGCCAAGCTCTTCGCGACACAGATCGACTGGACCCAGGGCGCCTGGTTCGCCTCGTTGCGCGGCAAGTACACGGGCGAGCGTTTCTACACGTACACGAACGACCGGGGCTTTGGCGGCTTCACCGTGTGGGACCTTTCCGGTGGCTACGACTTCGGGCCCGTTTCCTTCGCCAAGGACATCCGCCTGTCGATCAACGTGACGAACCTGGGTGACAAGCGCTACGCAAGCAACTTCGATTCGAGCGCCTTCGTGCCCAGCGATCCGAAGGGCACCGCGTACGTGTTCCATGCCTCGGCGCCGCGCCAGTACTTCGCCAACCTCGACGTGCGCTTCTGATGCTGCGCATGGTCGCCGGCCTGACCGTGGTGCTCTTGCTGGGCAGCGCCGCGGCACAGACGGGCGAGGTGCGGGTACCGGACATCGCCTCGACGCCGTTGCCACGCGCCATCCGGATGGGCGACACGACCTATGTCGACAAGGGCCTGGTCGCCGCGGGATCGCTGCCGGCGGGCACGCTGGATTTCCTCGGCGACACGCTTGGCTCGTTCTCGTCGCTGATGATCGAGCCGGGCAGTTGGAAGCGTGAAGGCGACACGTACACCGGCGTGCTATGGACGCTACCGGATCGCGGCCGCAACGATCCGGAGCACGACGTGTCCTTCGATTACCGGGGGCGGTTGCACCGGTTTCGTTTCAGCATGACGGTGGGGCGGGCGTCGTTCGCCGCTGAAGCGGCTCCCACAAAAGGCGCGGTGTCGCCGATGCACGGCGCTGCACCCACACAGGGCTCGGTGCCCACGCACGGTGCGGTGCCTGCGCCGGGGGCGCGTCTTGTGATGGTGCCCGACGGAGGGCGCGAGTTGCGCGACTTCGACGGGAAGCCGTTCACGGGAGCGGAGCCACGAGGTGGCCTGCGCACGGAGCGGGGCGTCATCCTGCCTTCGCCTGCGACAGGAGAGGGCGAAGGCAAGGTGTCGCTGGATGCGGAATCGTTGCAGTTCACCCGCGATGGTGGCTTCTACGTGGGCGACGAGTACGCGGCCAACGTCTATCGCTTCGATGCGAAAGGGCGGCTCGCGGGCGTTATCGTTCCGCCGAGGTCGGTGCAACCGCTCGACGCCGATGGCAAGCCCGACTTCACCTCCCTGCGTGCACCCGCCAGTGGCCGGCGCAATAACCAGGGTGTCGAAGGCATGGCGCTTTCGCCCGATGGCAAACACCTGTTCGTCGTGTTGCAGAGCGCGCTGGTTCAGGACAGTGCCCCCGGCGATGCCTCGGGCCGCACGCTCACCCGTGTACTCGTCTACGACGTGAGCCGGAATGCGGTGCCGAAGCGCCCCGTGGCGCATTACGTGGTTCGCCTTCCCGCATACGACGACAAGGGCGACGGTGGCGCACCGAACAAGACGGCGGCACAGAGCGAGATCCGCGTCATCGACGATCACCGTTTCCTCATGCTCGCCCGGGACGGCAACGGCTACGGTGCCGACAACGGCAAGCCCATCGTGTTCAAGAGCGTGTTGCTGGTGGACACGGACGGTGCCAGCAACCTCGCGGGAACCACGTACGAGACATCGACGACGTCGGTGCTGGGGCAGGATGACGGCCTGCGCGCCGGGATCCACCCGGCCAGCTGGAAACCGCTGGTCGATCTGCTGGACCCGACCGACCTCGCACGCTTCGGGCTTTCGATCGAACGCGACAAGGCGGGCTTGGCGATGCTGTCCGAAAAGTGGGAAGCGATGGACCTCGTTCCCGTGCTCGACCCGGCCTACCCGGACGACTGGTTCCTCCTGGTCGGCAACGACAACGACTTCATCGCGAAGCGCTGCGTCATGGAAGGCCGGCGCTGCGACTCCGCCATCGACAACGACAACCGCATCCTCGTGTACCGGCTGACCTTGCCGGGCATGCGTTCCACCGCCGCCTCCCACCACCACTGAAGGGTCATGCGCATGATGAAACGTACGGTTCTATCCTTGCTTTCCGCCACGCTGCTGCTTGGCGCCACGGCCAGCCATGCCAATACGCCGGCCTATGTCGACAGCAAGGAATACAAGGTGCTGCTCGATCCCACGCGCTTCGCCAGCAATCCCTCCAGCGCGGCCGCCACGCTCCTGCACGATGTCTCGGTGCGCCTGTCCGCGCTTGCCTTCGACAAGACGATCAGCGGCAGCTTCAGCGCGGGCGATCGCGACACGCTGGCCTATTACGACACGCCACACAGTTGCTCGCTGATGAATCGTGGCTACACCGTGCGTACGCGCGCCGGCGACCACAGCGACATCCAGTTCAAGTTCCGCCACGCCGATGAAGAACTGTCCTACTGGACGGACGTATCGGGTGCGGGCAAGAACAAGGAGACCAAGTTCGAGACCGACGTCACGCCGGGCAGCCTTGTGCTCGCGCATTCCACCAAACAGGATGCGACCACCACGCCCACGACCGTCTCGGCGCTCATCAAGCAGTTCCCGGGTGCGTCGGCGTTGTCCGATATCTCCACCGCGGGGCTTTCGCCGGTGGCGGGCGTCACGGTGACGCAGCAGGAATACGACGGTCCGGAGTCCGACATCGGGCAATCGGTGGCCGAGTTCACGCTGACCCTGTGGTACGTCAACGGCGCGTCCACTCCCTCGCTCGCCGAGTTGTCGTTCCGCGTCGAGGCCGATGCGGACAACTACTTCACCACGCCGGTGCTCACCCGCTCGCAGACCTTGAACAAGGCGATCGGCTCGATCGGCAACGGCTGGAACATCGCCAACGACGGTGGCAAGACCAGCTGGCTCTACGCCTATAAGTCGTCCACCTATCCGAACGGCTTCTGCAACTAAGGGATAGGGCCCGCTTTCCGGAACATGGCCCCGGGTGGAAAGTGGCCTCGGCTACGATCGGGTTGCACGATCGCGCGCCGACGCGCTTCCCACCCGAGGGTCACCCCCCCGGGCAAGGAAGCGCCAGATGGGTTACAGCGGTTCCAGCCAGCCCCAGCGGTCGGCGGTCTTGCCGGTGAACAGGCCGAAGTAGAGCTCCTGGAGGCGGCGGGTGATCGGGCCACCCTTGCCGCTGCCGACTTTCTTGCCATCCACGGAGCGGATCGGCGTGACTTCGGCCGCCGTGCCGCACATGAGGATTTCATCGGCGAGGTAGAGGTACTCGCGCGGCAGGTCGCGTTCGACCACTTCGATGCCTTCCTCGCGTGCCAGCGCCATCAGCGTGTGCCGGGTGATGCCGGTGAGGATCGAGGCGCTGGCCGGCGTGGTGTGCAGCACGCCGTCGAAGACCAGGAACAGGTTCTCGCCCGCGCCTTCGCTCAGCAGGCCCGTCGAGGCCAGCGCGATGCCTTCACCGAAGCCCAGGCGGCGCGCCTCGCGCGCGATCAGCTGGCCGGAAAGGTAGTTGCCACCGGCCTTGGCACCGGCGGGGATCGTGTTGGGCGCGAAGCGCTGCCAGCTCGACACGCAGGCATCGATGCCGTTCTCCAGCGCCTCTGGCCCGAGATAGGGGCCCATGGGCCACGTCGCCACGGCCACGTCGGTGGGGCATTCGGCCGAGAGGCCGAAGCCGCCCAGGCCGCGGAAGGCCACGGGGCGCAGGTAGGCGGCCTTGAGGTCGTTCTTCTTGATGACGTCGCGGCAGGCGTCGGCCAGTTCGTCCACCGAGTACGGGATCTCGATGTCGTAGATCTTCGCCGAGAGGAACAGGCGCTTCAGGTGGTCGGTCAGGCGGAAGATGGCGGCGCCGTCGGGTGTCTCGTAGCTGCGGATGCCTTCGAACACCGACGAGCCATAGTGCAGCGCGTGCGCCATCACGTGGACGGTGGCCTCGCGCCAGGGCTTGATCTGCCCGTTCTGCCAGATCCATTCGGGGTAGTTCTGCGACATGGGTACGCTCCGGAGGGGACCGCCCATGATAACGGGTACGGCCGCCGCCCACATGGCGCGTCGCGTCAGTGCGGCGGCGGATGGCGCTTCCGTCTCAGCCCGGCGGCCGCAGCCACAGGCAGCCGGAGTCCCTCACCACGCCAAAATGCGCGCGACGGGTCGATCCGTCGCCGCCCGGGCCCGCGGTCACCGCGTCGAGCCCCCCGCCTTCGCTGCCTTCGAGCGAGACCAGGGGTTGCCGTACCAACAGTTCCATGGAGCGCAGGCTGTCGACCGTGCCGCCGCTGCCGTAGCCGTTCCACAGGATCAACCCCCCGATGCGATTGGCGCTGCGGGAGGCGAAGGCTTGCGCCACGCCGTCGCGTAACTCGGTGAGATCCTTCGCGCAGAGCAGGCCGGCGGAGGGGCCATCCGCCGCGGCCGTCAACGTGGAGGACGCCGCCGCGGGCATGACGGACGTGGCACCGACGCTGGTGCATGGCTGGTCGCTGAAGACCGGGCGGCCATCGGGTCCGACACAGCGATGGATCGCGGTCTGCGCGGCGGCGGGCAGGGCGAGGAAGAGAAGCAGGAGCAGGGCGGTGGCGCGGATCACGGAGCGGAACACGGTGGCGAGCGGTGCGCCATCATCCCCGGGGGCGCCTCGGCAAAGGGTGATGAAGCGCACGTTTATCGCGCGGCGAGCCGCTCCAGCACGGAGGTCGTCGCCCGCGCGCGGTTGATCGTGTAGAAGTGCAACCCGGGTGCGCCGCCGTCGAGCAGGCGCTGGCACAGTTCCGCCACCACCTCGGCACCCAGGTCGCGCACCGCGGCCGCGTCGTCGCCGTGGGCTTGCATGCGCTTCACGATCCAGCGGGGGATTTCCGCGCCACACTGCTCGGAGAACCGGCGCAACTGGCTGAAATTGGCGATCGGCATGATGCCCGGCACGATCGGCACCTGCACGCCCAGCTTCGCCACGTCGTCCACGAAACGGAAGTAGGCGTCCGCGTTGAAGAAGTACTGGGTGATCGCGCCATTGGCGCCCGCATCGACCTTGGCCTTGAAGTGCCTGAGGTCGGTCAGCGCGTTCTCGGCCTGGGGATGGGTTTCCGGATAGGCCGCGACCTCGATGTGGAAATGGTCGCCGCTGTGCTCACGGATGAAGGCGACCAGTTCCGCCGCGTAGCGGAAGTCGCCAGGGGTGGCCATGCCGGAAGGGAGGTCACCGCGCAGGGCGACGATGCGGCGACAGCCGGTGGCCTTGTAGGTGTCCAGCAACGCGGCGATCTCGGCCTTCGTGCCACCCATGCAGGACAGGTGTGGCGCCACCGAAAGACCGTGTTCGGCACGCAGGCGCTTTACGGTGTCGTCCGTGTAGCTGAGCGTCGACCCGCCCGCGCCGAAGGTCACCGAGACATAGTCCGGCGCGTGCGCCTTGAGGCGGACGACCGCCGCATCGAGCTGCTCGCGCTGCTCGTCGGTCTTGGGCGGGAAGAATTCGAAGCTGATGGCGGGCATGGGCGATCTCGCGTGGATGCCCGCAGTATAAATATCTTTCCATCCAGATGGAAAGATGTCCGTATGCTTTTGACGAGACCTGCTGGCCAGACGGGGCCATCGCCTTCAGGCTCATCGTGACATTCGAGGGGTCACCGATTCAGTCCAGCGGCCTCACCCAGATGTTCCGGAAGCTGATGGGCTGGGAGTGGTCACCGTGCGCCTGTAGCTTGATTGGCGCATCGGTATAAGCCTTGTACCTGGGTTTGCCGATGTAGAAGGTCTCGCCGGAAAGCTCGGTGTGGTTTTGCACGAGCACGCCGTTATGGAACAGCGTGACGTACGCCGGCGATTTCACCGAGCCATCGGCGGCGAAGACCGGCGCCGTCCAGACGACGTCATAGCTCTGCCATTCGCCGGGGCGCCGCGCCGCGTTTACGAGGGGCGCCGTCTGCTTGTATACGCTCGCGGCCTGTCCGTTGACGTAGGTCTTGTTTTCCCACGAATCCATGATCTGGATTTCATAGCCCTCGTCGCCGGGGCCGGTGGAGGCGAGAAAGAGCCCGCTGTTACCGCGCGCCTGGCCTTCACCGGTGATGTCCTTCGGTATCCGCCATTCCAGGTGCAGCTGGTAATTGCGGAAACGTCGCCGCGTCTGGATGTTGCCGGTGGTCTTGTCGACGGTGACCACGCCGTCGTGCACTTTCCAGTGGGCGGGAGAGTGATCCTTCGACGTTTCCCAACCGGCAAGGTCACGACCATCGAAGAGCACGACCGCATCGGCAGGCGGCATGTCTTTCTTCGCCCCCGGGGTGACGAGCCTGGGCACCGGCTCCCATTGCTCCGTCGCCTTCGGATCGTCCTGCGCCCATGCGCACGGCGAGCCGATGAGCGCGAGGGTGAAGAGGGTGAGGGTTGTCGAGCCGAAGCGTTTCATGGGCATTCCCGGGAAAGATGTCATACCGCGCACGTCCTGAACGCCTCGGCGAACGAGTCGAAGGGGTCCGGGCGAGACGGCATGAATTCATGCGCGATGAAGCCCCGGTAGTTCAGGTCCGCGATGGCCATGGCGATCGCGCGGTAGTTGAGTTCCTGCGTGCCGTCGATGTCGTGGCGGCCGGGCACGCCGCCGGTATGGAAGTGACCGATCCACTGGATGTTGTCGCGGATGGTGCGGATCACGTCGCCTTCCATGATCTGCATGTGATAGATGTCGTAGAGCAGCTTGACGTTGGGTGAGTCGAGGCCTTTGACCACCGCCACGCCGAAGGCGGTGCTGTCGCCCTGGTACCCATGGTGGTCCACCTTGCTGTTCAGCAGCTCGAGGCAGAGCGTGATGCCATTCTCCGCCGCGTACGGTGCGACCTTCGACAGCCCGGCGATGCAGTTGTCGATGGCCCGCCGATCGTCGATGCCGTCCTTGCGGTTGCCGAACATGGTGATCAGGTTGGTCACGCCTGCGCGCTTGGCGAGCGGGATCGTGGTCTCGATTTCCTTGATCAGCGTGGCATGGTTCGCTGGATCGTTGAAGCCCATTTCAATGAAGTTGTCCCGCTTGGCGGGATAGCCCATCGACACCGCCATCCCGTTGCCCGTTACCACCGACCATTCGTCCGCATAGAGAAGATCGACGCCGGCGAAGCCGATGGCCTTCAGGCGCTTGCATAGCTCGGGAAGAGGCGCCTTGGATGTCCAGCGGCTCAGCGACTGCCTCAGTCGCCCGCCGGAGGCCGTCGGCGAACCGGCTTTTTCGGCGCCGGTGCTGGCGGAAGCGAGCAGGGGTCCCGCTCCCACGACCGCCGCGGCGGTGGCAAGGCGGCCCAATGCGGTACGGCGGCCGAGGTCGGTCGTGTCTTCAGGCTTGCTCATTCGAGCCCCAGGATCTGGCGGTTGAACGCAACGTCGCTGCCTGTCGAGGCGAAATCGTCAAAGGCGCGCTCGGTCACCTTGATGATGTGGTCGCGGATGAAGGGGGCACCTTCCTTCGCGCCCTGCTGCGCGTCCTTGATGCAGCACTCCCATTCGAGCACCGCCCAGCCCGGATAGTCGTATTGCGCGAGCTTGCTGAAGATCGCGCCGAAATCGATCTGCCCGTCGCCAAGCGAACGGAAACGCCCGGGGCGGTCGATCCAGTTCTGGTAGCCGCCATAGACGCCGGAGCGTCCGCTGGGCCGGAACTCGGCGTCCTTGACGTGGAAGGCGCGAATGCGCTCGTGGTAATGGTCGATGAACCGCAGATAGTCCATCTGCTGCAGGACCATGTGGCTTGGATCGAAGAGGATGTTGGCGCGCGGATGGTGGTCGACCGCGTCGAGGAATCGCTCGAAGGTGGCGCCGTCGTGCAAGTCCTCGCCGGGATGGAGTTCATAGCAGACGTCGACGCCGGCCTCGTCGAAGGCATCGAGAATCGGTTTCCAACGCTTGCCGAGTTCCGCGAAGGCTTCGTCGACGAGCCCTGCCGGGCGCTGCGGCCATGGATAGAACAGGTGCCAGGCCAGCGCGCCGGAGAAGGTCGCATGCGCCGTCAGGCCGAGGTTCCTGCTTGCCGTGGCCGCAAGCTTGAGTTGCCGCACCGCCCACTCCTGGCGCTGCCGCGGATGACCACGCAGTGCGGGGGGCGCGAAACCGTCGAACAGACGGTCGTACGCGGGATGCGACGCCACCAGTTGCCCTTGCAGGTGCGTGGACAGTTCGGTCACCGCCAGGCCGTGTTCGGCAAGCATGCCTGTGATGTCGTCGCAGTACGTCTTGCTCGCCGCCGCCTGCTCCAGGTCGAACAGGCGGCGGTCGTTGGATGGAATCTGGACCCCGATGAAAGAGAGCGACGACGCCCAGCGGGCGATGTCGGGCAGCGTGTTGAACGGCGCCTCGTCCGATGCGTACTGGGCGAGGAAGATGCCTGGACCCTTGAGTGTCTTCATGTCAGATCTTCAGTTCGGTCTCGACGGCCCAGGCCCTGCCGTTGCCCGCTTCGGCCAACGGGATATCGCCCTTCCACGCGCCGGGGACGGGGGCGTACTGGAGCACCTGGGTGCAACCCGGCTGCGACAGGAAGAAGCCCAGCATCGCGAGCTTCTTGCTCATCAGCACGAAATCGGCCGCCGGCGCCAGCTTACCGCCCCTGGGCACGGCCAACGCTTCGGTATGCAGCCTGGTCACCAATGCCTTGCGCTGGGCGTCGTCGAGCTGGAGGAAGGGCTTGCCGGCCGCTTTCTCGAAGGCGGCCATGGCGGTGAGGTAACGCGTCCGGTCGGCCTTGGTGTAGACGGCCACGAACATCTGGTCGATGAACAACGGCACGCCCACATCGACCGCTCCGGGAGTATCGGTACGCGGAATCACGATGTCCGACACGGCACCGACCAGGCTGTACCGCGCCGGATCGAGGAATTGCGGCTTCGCATCCGGCTTCCGCGATGTGGCGTGCGCGTCGAACACCGCCAGCAAGGACGGGCCCGCGATGGCGCCGACGGCCAGCGCGGACATACTTCTCAACCATTCGCGACGATTCATGACGAGATCCTCAGAGATTGCCGCGCTTGAGTTCTTCCACGGCGTGGTTGGCCGCGCGTGCGGTCAGCGCCATGTAAGTGAGGGACGGGTTCTGGCAGGCGGACGAGGTCATGGCCGAGCCGTCGGTCACGAAGACGTTCTTGCAGGCGTGCATCTGGTTCCAGCCATTGAGCACCGAGGTCTTCGGATCCCGGCCCATGCGTGCGGTGCCCATTTCATGGATGCCGGCGCCGACGTTGGCCTTCATCTTGAAGGAATTCACGTCGCGATAGCCCGCGGCGGTGAGCATCTCCATCGCGTCGTCGATGATCGCCTTGCCGAGCATGATTTCATTTTCCTGGTGCGCGGCATCGAAATTGAGGACGGGCAGGCCGTACTTGTCCTTGCGGTCGCGGTCGAGCGTCACGAAGTTCTTGTGGGAGGGCAGCATTTCGCCGAAGCCCATCATCGAGACGTACCAGGGGCCGGGGGATTGGGCGGCGCGCTTGAGCTCCTCACCCAGTGCCTGCTGGTCGACGAGGCGAGTCCAGTCCTGGCGGCCCGCACCACCCTGGAAGCCGAAACCGCGCAGGTACTTCTGCTTGTCCGTGCCGATGTTGCGATAACGGGGAATGTAGAAACCGTTGGGGCGTCGGCCGGAGTAATAGCGGTCCTCATGGCCGTCGACCATGGCGCGTGCGCCGGTGCCGAACAGGTGGTCCATGATGTTGTGGCCGAGTTCGCCGCTGTCGTTGCCGAAGCCGTTGGGGAAGCGGCTCGATCTCGAGTTCAACAGGATGTGCGAGGTGCCGAAGGTGGACGCGCACATGAAGATCACCCGGGCGAAGTATTCGGTCTGGTGGCCGGTCTCCGCATCCAGCACGCGCACGCCGGTGGCCTTGCCCTTGTCGTTGTCGTAGATCAACTCGTAGACGATGGCGTTGGTCACCATCGTCATGTTGCCCGTGCGTTCGGCGGAAGGCAGGGTAGACGAGTTGCTGCTGAAGTAGCCGCCGAACGGACATCCACGCATGCACAGGTTGCGATACTGGCAGGTCGCGCGTTGCGGGCTCTGGTTGTGTTTCAGCGGTGCGGAGAGATTGGCGGTGCGGCCGATGATGAGCTTGCGGTCGAGCTTGTCGTCCAGCTTGGCCTGGAAGTCCTTTTCGACGCAGTTGAGCTCCATGGGGGGCAGGAAATCGCCATCCGGCAGCTGGGCCAGGTGATCGGCATTGCCGCTGACCCCGATGAAATGCTCGACGTGGTCGTACCACGGAGCGAGATCTTCATAGCGGATCGGCCAATCCACGCCCACGCCTTCCTTGCCGTTCGCCTCGAAGTCCATCGGGCTGAAGCGATAGCTCTGCCGGCCCCACATCAGCGAACGTCCACCGACGTGGTAGCCGCGGAACCAGTCGAACGGCTTGGTTTCCTCGTACGGGTTGTCGATGTCGTCGGCGAACCAGTGCTTGGTGGACTGGGTGATGCCGTAGAACGATGGGCGCGTATGCTTGGGCCACCGGGCGAGGTCTTCCTGCGTCGGCTCGTCGCCGTAGGGCAGCTCCCACGGTGCCTTCATGGCCGTGGGGTAATCGCCGTGCTTGACCATCGGGCCGCGGTCGAGCACGAGCGTCTTGAGGCCCTTCTCGGTGAGTTCCTTGGCGGCCCAGCCGCCGCTTACGCCGGTGCCGACGACGATGGCGTCGAATGTGTTCGTTCCCATGCCTTTCCCTTCAGCGCAACGGGCGCAGGTAGTCGTAATCGACGCGCGCGGCGTCGAGCGGGCTCATGCGGGCGTACGGGCCCTCCTGTTCGACGAAGCAATGCTTCAGTCCGGATGTATCCGCTGCCGCCATGATCGGTTTGTAGTCGAGCTTGCCACGGCCGAGTTCGGCGCCCGGGTAATCCTTGTGATCGCCGCGCAGGAAATCCTTCGCATGCATCAGCGGGATGCGACCCGGGTTGGCTTTGAAGTAGTCGGCCGGATTCTTGCCGCCAGCGGCGACCCAGCCACAGTCGAGTTCGAACTGCACGAGTTTCTTGTCCGTTTCCTTCAGCAGTACGTCGTAGAACACCTGCCCACCGCCCACGTCGGTGAATTCGGCGTGGTGGTTGTGATATGCGTACTGGAGGCCGGCCTTGTTGGCCTTCTCACCCAGGCGGTTCGCATACTCCGCCGTGCGCTTGGCGTCGTCGAGCGAATAAGCCGGTTCGCCCGGCTTGTTCGCTTCCTTCTGCATGATCGAGGGCAACATGCTGCTGACGATGTACCGGGCACCGAGCGTATGCGCGGCTTCGATACCCGCCTCGAAACCGAGGCTGTCGAAGTGCATGCTCGGACAGCCCAGGCCGGCTTCCTTCAGTTGATCGCGCAGTGTCCCGGCCGTGCCGGTGACGATGGCTTCGATCTCCGTATAGCCGATCGACTTCAGGGTCTGGAGCGTACCGACGGGGTCGTTCTTGTAGGCGTCGAGCACCATGTAGAGCTGGATGCCCAGTCCTTTGCCCTTCGACGCGGCGGCAAGTAGCTTTCCCGGTGCGCCGAGGCCAAGCCCCAGCGCCGTGCCGCACAGCGCGGAATGCGCGAGGAACTGCCTGCGATTCATCATGAACGGTTCTCCCGAATCAGGGGGTGGCGGCGACGGCGGCGTCCGCGGTGGCCTTGCGATCTTTGAAGAGCACGACGAAGAGGGCGAAAACGAATGCGGCGAAGGCACCGGCGATGAGCCAGATGGCGTGCCAGTCGTGCGTCGCGTCGCTTCGCGTATAGGTTTGGACCGCCACGCCGGACAGCCATGAACCGACGAACATGCCCAGGCCGTAGGTCAGGAAGGTGATCAGCCCCTGGGTTGCCGCGCGCAGCGCGGGCGGGGCTTCACGGTCGATGTAGATCTGGCCCACCACGAAGAAGAAGTCGAAGCAGACGCCGTGCAGGATGATGCCCAGCCAGAGCATCCACATCAGCTCTCCGGTGCCGCCAAAGGCGAACATGGCATAACGCAGCACCCAGGCGAGCATGCCGACGGCGAGCATCCACTTCACGCCCAGGCGCCGGAAGAACCACGGAATGAGGAGCATGAAGAACAGCTCCGACATCTGCCCGCCGGTCATCTTGCCGGCGGCGTTGACCACGCCCACCTCGTTGAGGAACAGGTTGGTGAACGCGTAGTAGAACTGCAGCGGGATGCAGATGAGGAACGAGGCGAGGGCGAACACCGCCATCGAGCGCCCACGGAGCAGGTGCAGTGATTCGAGCGGCAGCGCATGGCGCATCTCGAAGCGCGTATGGCGCGCCAGCGGCGGCGTCGGAGGCAGGGTGAAACAGTAGCCCGCCATCACGACCGAAAGGCCGGCCGCCAGGAGAAGGGGAGATGCCGTGGCTTCCACGCCCCACGCACCGACGACCAGGCCCACCACGATCCAGCCGATGCTGCCGAACACCCGGATGGCGCCGAATTCTTCCTGCGGGTCCTTGATGTGCCGCATGGCGAGCGAGGCGGTGAGGGCCAGGGTCGGCATGTAACAGAGGCTGTAAGCCAGCAGGGGAGCGTATACCAGCGCGAACGTGGTCTGTTGCGCGGCGACCGCGAGCAGGACGGCGCCAAGGAGGTGCAACAGGGTGAGCACCCGGCGCGTGTCGAAGAGACGGTCGGCGAGCAGCCCCACGAACAGCGGCGAGATGATCGCGCCGATGGCGGTGGTGCCCGCGACGGCACCGATTTCCGTGCCGGTGAAATGCAGTGTCTTGCCGAGCCAGGTGCCGACGGTGACGTACCACGCGCCCCAGATCCCGAATTCGAACAGCATCATCACTCTAAGGCGCCATTTCATCCGCGTTTCCTCGTTGTACGTGTGGGTTCGAAAGGGTCGTCGATCGACTGCCATACGCCCCCGGCGGCATGGCTCTTGAGCATGGCGTCCACCAGGAGGCTATTGCGGTAGCCGTCGGCGAACGTGGGCAGCGCGACGGGTTTCGCTTCCGGCGCGGCACCCTGGCGGACCCACGCGTAGGCGTCGGAGATCACGTTGCGGAACGCGTCCGCCCAGGCCTCGGGATGACCGGCGGGCAGGTGCGCGTAACTCCGGGCGGAAGGGTCCAGGAGCGCGGGATCGCGCGTGAGCGTCGTATTCGCCTTCGCGTGATGCCCGATCCAGAGTTCGTTGGGTTGTTCCTGGCGCCACGCTACCGAGCCTTCGCGTCCGTTGACCTCCAGGCGGAGATCGTTCTTGTGGCCGGGGAGCACCTGGCCGACGGTGACGCAACCGCGCGCACCGTTGCCGAAACGAAGCAGCACGCTGGCCAGGTCTTCGCTGGTGATCCTGCGTGGTTTCCCGGCGGTCGCCGCCGCGCCCGCGAAGGCTTTCGCCGAGGCGTCCGGTGCTTCGCGCACGGGTACCACCGTGTGCAGGTCGGCCAGTACGGCGACGATGCGCGCGCCCGTCACGTGCTCGGCCAGGTCGCACCAGTGCGAGCCGATATCCCCGAGCGCGGAACTGGCACCACCCAGCTTGGGGTCCAGGCGCCACGTGTAAGCGCGCTCATCGGTGAGCCAGTCCTGCAGGTAGCAACCGTGCACGAACACGCTCTTGCCGATCTCGCCCTTGGCGATCATCGCGCGTGCCTGCTGCACGAGCGGGTAGCCTCGGTAGTTGAACGTGACGACATGAGCGAGATTCGCGTCGCGTGCGGCCTCGTAAAGTTCTCGCGCTTCCTGCATCGTGGCGGCGAGGGGCTTGTCGGAGATCACGTGCTTGCCGGCGCGCAGCGACGCCAGGGAGACTTCGCGGTGCAGGTGATTGGGCGTGGTGTTGTGCACCACGTGCACAGCGGGATCGGCCAGCAGTTCGCGGTAACTCGCATAAGCCTGGCCGGCATTCAACTCGCGCGCCCGCTTTTTCGCGGATTCGAAGCTGGAGCCGGCGATGCCGACCACCTCGACATCGCCCAGGCGCCGTACGGCATCGAGATGATGCGCGGCGATGAAGCCGGGGCCGACGAGTCCCATGCCGAGCCTCATCGGTCGGTGGTCCTGCCGCTGTTCGATATCGACTGGCTTGCCATGGGTTCCCCGGCGACCTCTTGCCGCCAAAATGTATTCGATTACATCCATGTGGCATATGGACCAGGAGGCCTTCGCCTGCTTGGAGTCCGTGATTTCCCCGGGCTATCCACTGTCGAGAGCCCTGAACATGCCAAGATATGTATCAGACGGGTGAAGAAGCCTGCAACGGTTTTATGTAATCCATTACATTGCAATGCAGCATATTGAACGCGCCGCCGGCTGCTATCGTGCGGAACGCCTCGGGCAGGCAAAGGGATGGAAAACGCGTGAGTACAGAGGAATCCAGGCGAAAGCGGAAAGGCGGCAAGGGCCAGCACACCGATGTTGCGCCGCAGCCCGTTCGCGTGCGAACGGTGAAGGAAATCGCCGCCATCGCAAAGGTTTCAGTGGCAACCGTTTCGCGCGCGTTGCAACGCCCTGAAATCGTGAGCGAGGAAACGCGTCAGCGTATCCATGAGGTCGTCAAACGCCTCGGCTATACGCCCAACGCGCTTGCGCGCAACCTGCGGACCGCGCGGACGCGGCTGATCGTCGCCCTGCTTCCCGACATCGCCAACCCGTTCTTCTCGGAAGTGATCCGAGGTATCGAGCAGGTCGCTTACGAGAATGGGTACTCCGTGCTTCTAGGCGAGACGCAGAGCAGTCTCGTGCGCGAACAGGCCTATGCCGACATGGTCGCGGCCCGGCAGGCCGACGGCATCATCACCATGTTCCATCGCGTGCCGGCGATCCCTATCGAGGGCCGTCTGCCGCTCGTCAACGCCTGCGAATACGTCAAGGACAGCGCCATATCGAGCGTGTACGTCGATAACGTCGCGGCGGCCGCGGCAGCCGTCGACTACCTCGTGACCCTGGGGCACCGCGAGATCGCCTTCATCGCCGGCCCCTCGTCGAGCCCGATCTGCGTCGATCGCGAGCAGGGTTACCACCTTGCGTTACAACGAGCGAACATCGCCGTCGACTCCGCCCTTACCGCCGCCGGGGATTTCTCCATCGAAGCCGGCGAACGCGCCGTCGAGTTGTTCCTTTCGCAGGGCCTGTTCTTCAGCGCGGTTTTCTGCTCCAACGACGAAATGGCCATCGGCGCGATGCGCGCCCTGATCTCCCGTGGCTTGCGCATCCCGGAAGACGTCTCCGTCGTCGGCTTCGACGACATCCGCTTCGCCCGTTACACCTCGCCACCGTTGACCACCGTTTCCCAGCCGAAGAACGCGCTGGGACGGGAAGCCATGATGATGCTGATCGAGATACTCAACGACCCGGAGGTGCCAACGCGCAAGCGGGTGTTGTCCGCCGAACTGGTACTGCGGGGATCGACCGGGCCTTGTCGGCGCACGCGGCCGGCTGGCGCCGACCAGCCCTAGAGGAACCAGCCCTCGCGGTACTCACGACGCAGGAATTCGTCGGCTCCCGGCAGATTGGCGATGCGCATGTTCTGCGCGTCGTATTCGATCCTGCCACCCGCCCGAAGAGATACGACGCCTAGCAGCATGACTTCCGTCAGCCGCGCGGCGTACGCGAATGGCGACGATGCCTGACCCTTCCCCTTGCAGGCATCCACCCAGTTCATCTCGTGCGAGGTCTCGATGCGTGCGAATGTCCGGGGAGGCGTACCCACCGAATCATGCAACGATTGCGGCAGCAGCCGCGGGTTCGCACCGTATGTCTCGTGGATCAGCTTGCCCTTGTCACCGATATAGAGCACGCCGCCGTCCTTGCTCATCTGCCCGGCTCCGAGCGCCTCCAGCCCGGGCGGAAGCAACGCGCCGTCGTACCAGGTGAGCCTCACCGGCGGCATGCCGCCGCGCGCCGGAAAGTCGTAGTAGGTCATCGTCGCCATGGGATAGGACGCCTTGTCGAACGGCGTCGACACGGTCTCCACGGACGTCGGTAAACCCAGGTCCAGCGACCAGAACGGCGAATCGATCAGATGGGCGCCCATGTCGCCGATGGCACCCACGCCCCAATCCACCCACCCGCGCCAGTTGAACGGGTGATAGAGAGGGTGGTATTCGACGACGGGGCCGGGACCGAGGAAGAGATCCCACGCGAGCCCCTGCGGCACCGGATAGTTGCCGGCCATGGCATTGGCGAGCCGATCCGTCACCGCGTGCATGTCCCAGTTCGCGTCCCCCGGGTCAGGTCTGGCTTGCGGGCGTGGAATGCCTTGCGGCCAGTAGGCAAGCGGGCGATTCGTCCATACGTGGACTTCGCGCACATCGCCGATCGCCCCGGCCGCGATGTACTCGTTGATCAACCGGGCATCGTCGGTCGAATGCCCCTGGTTTCCCATCTGCGTGACGATCCGGGGATTCTCCTTTGCCTTCCGGGCCAGTTCCCGGGCTTCGTGAATCGACCAGGTAAGGGGCTTCTGCACGTAGACGTGCTTGCCAAGGCCCATCGCCGCGCTGGCGATCGTCGCGTGCAGGTGGTCCGGCGTCGCGATGACCACCGCGTCGATGTCCTTTTGCTGCTCGAGCATCCTGCGGTAATCGGTATGGCGCTTGATCGAACCGAACTTGCGGGAAAGCAGCTTCGTATGCTCGATCTCATCCTGCAGATCCCGGCGCTCCACCGCGGTTCGCGCCTTGTCGAGGCGTGCCTGCGTGTTCCCCAGGTCGCCGAACATCCTGCGAAAGGACTCCTCCGTATAGCGCCAATCCACGTCGCACAGGGCGACGATGTTCTCGCCGGCCAGGGCGCGGATGTTGTGCGCGCCCATACCGCCGACGCCGATGCCGGCGATGTTCAACCGATCGCTGGGTGGCGTATGCCCGGGCCCGCCCAGGACATGGCGGGGCACGATCATCAACCCGGTCGCGGCGAGGGCCGTGCCCGCGATGAAGTTACGGCGTGAGATCTTGAGGTCGGCCTGCGCATCCTCGGGCGTCTCCCCCGCGCCGTGGATCAGCTCATCTTTCTCGATCTTCGATTCGTCCGTCATGCGCTGCGTAAACCCCAGTACGGTGCGACCGTCAATACTAAACCGTAGTCGACAACGCAAGAAGGCGCCCGAAGGCGCCTCCTCGTGACCGCGATGGATCGTTCGATCAGTAGCGGTAGTGGTCCGGCTTGTACGGGCCTTCCACCGGCACGCCGATGTAGTCGGCTTGCTCCTTGGTGAGCACGGTCAGCTTCACGCCGATCTGCTCCAGGTGCAGGCGGGCGACTTCCTCGTCGAGCTTCTTCGGAAGGCGGTACACCGTCTTCTCGTAGGTGTCCTTGTTCTTCCACAGGTCGATCTGCGCCAGCGTCTGGTTGGAGAAGCTGTTCGACATGACGAAGCTCGGATGGCCGTGGGCGCAGCCGAGGTTCACCAGGCGGCCTTCGGCGAGCATGTAGATGCTGTTGCCCTTGGCGAAGGTGTAGCGGTCGACCTGCGGCTTGATGGTTTCGCGGGTGACGTCCTTCGCCGTGTTCAGGCGGTCGATCTGGATCTCGTTGTCGAAGTGGCCGATGTTGCAGACCAGGGCGTTGTTCTTCATCGCCGCCATGTGCTCGAGCGTGATGATGTCCTTGTTGCCCGTGGTGGTGACGTAGATGTCGCCGAAGCCGAGGGTCTCTTCGATCGTCGTGACCTGGAAGCCTTCCATCGCGGCCTGCAGCGCATTGATCGGGTCGATTTCGGTGACGATGACGCGGGCACCGAAGCCCTTCAGCGAATGGGCGCAGCCCTTGCCCACGTCGCCGTAGCCGCAGACGACGGCGACCTTGCCGGCGACCATCAGATCGGTGGCGCGCTTGATGCCGTCGGCCAGCGATTCACGGCAGCCGTAGAGGTTGTCGAACTTGCTCTTGGTGACCGAATCGTTGACGTTGATCGCCGGGACCAGCAGCTTGCCGGCTTCGGCGAGCTGGTACAGGCGGTGCACGCCGGTGGTGGTCTCTTCGGAGACGCCGCGCCATTCGGCGGCGACCTTCTTCCAGAAGCCCGGGCGCTCCTTGGCGACGCGCTTGAGCAGGTCCTTGATGACCTGTTCCTCGTGGTTGGCGCCCGGCGAGTTCACCCAGTCGGAGCCTTCTTCCAGCTCCAGGCCCTTGTGGATGAGCAGGGTGGCGTCGCCGCCGTCGTCGACGATCAACTGCGGACCGAGCTCACCCGGGTGGGTCAGCATGTCGAGCGTGCAGTCCCAGTATTCCTCCAGCGACTCGCCCTTCCAGGCGAACACCGGCAACCCACCGGCGGCCAGCGCCGCGGCGACGTCGTCCTGGGTAGAGAAGATATTGCAGGAGGCCCAACGGACCGATGCGCCCAGCTCGCGCAGGGTCTCGGCCAGCACGGCGGTTTCCTTGGTGACGTGCAGGGAGCCGGAGAGGCGCACGCCCTGGAGCGGCTTCTCCTTGGCATAGCGGGCGCGGATCTGCATCAGGCCCGGCATTTCCTCTTCCGCCATGCGGATGCGGCGGCGGCCGAGGGCGGCCTGGGAGATATCGCGGACCTTGTAATCCTGGAAGGTGTCTTTGGTGACGGCGTTCATCTGGCGTAGCTCCGGAGATTCACGGGGGCGCCGTTTGGTGGGACGCCGCGCCGAGCCTGGCCTATGGGATGTTCCCATGGTCGCAGCGCCCCTCGGCGGGCAAAACGGTCCCGGGATTGTATCGCGGAATCCGGATGCAGGGATGAACACATTTTTTTCGGTACTCTCAGGGTTTCGACGCCAACCGAGAGTCCGATGGAAGCCGCACGCGATCCCGAGTTCCTGCCCCATGATGGCCCCCTGCGCGAGGACGTGCGCCGCCTCGGCGCCCTGGTCGGCCAGATGCTGGCGGAGCAAGGCGGCCATGCCTTCTTCGAGCGCGTGGAGCAGGTGCGCACGGCGGCGATCCACCGCCGGCGCAGCGGGGCGGCCGTGGATGCGCTGGCCGAGTCGCTCACGGGCCTGGACGCGGCGGATGCCGAGGCGCTGGCCCGCGCCTTCGCCACTTATTTCCAGGCGGTGAACACCGCCGAGCGGGTCCATCGCATCCGCCGCCGCCGCGACTACCAGCGTGAGGGCAGGGCACCGCAGCCGGAATCACTGGCGGCGGTGCTCGCCCTGCTGAGGAAAGACGGCGTTGGCCGGGACGAACTGGTCCGGCTGCTCGAACGGTTGGACGTGGAGCCGGTATTCACCGCCCACCCGACGGAAGCCGTGCGCCGTTCACTGCTTGAGAAAGAGCAGGAAATCGTCCGGGCGCTGGTCGACGAGTTCGATCCCACGCGCACGCCGCAGGAGTTGCGCGACGATGACGCGCGCATCCTCATGGCGCTTTCCGCCGGATGGCAGACCGCGGAAGCCTCGCCGGTGCGGCCCAGCGTGCAGGATGAATTCGACCATGTCGGCTTCTATATCTCCCGGCCGATCTATCGCGTGCTGCCCGCCCTCTATGAGTCGTTGCAGCAGGCCATCACGGAAACCTACGGCGAGGGCGTGACGATCCCGCGCCTGCTTCGCTTCGCCACCTGGGTGGGCGGCGACATGGACGGCAATCCCAACGTCAATGCGGACACCATCGCCGCCACCCTCGCGGCGCAACGGACGCTGGTGCTCGAGCGTTACATGGAGGAGGTCGCGGGCCTCGGCCGCCTGCTCAGCCAGACCGAAGACCGCGTGACGCTGGACGACACCTTGCAGCGGCGCATCGAGAACTACGGCGAGCGCCTTCCGGATGCCGCGGAGCGTATCCGGCCACGACATGCGGACATGCCCTACCGGCGCTTCCTCACCTTCGTCGCCGCGCGCCTCGACGCCACGTTACATGAAGGCCCCGAGGCCTATGCGTCGGCGGACGAGTTCATCGGTGACATCGCGCTGGTCGAGAAGAGTCTTGTCGAGCACGGTGGCGCGCATGCCGGTGCGTATGCGGTGAACCGCCTCCTGTGGCGCGCGCGTACGTTCGGATTCCATCTCGCGCGCCTGGACGTGCGCCAGGACGCGCGCGTCCATGACGAGGCTCTGGCCGCGTTGCTCGGGGACGGCGACTGGGCCAACCGCGACACGGCGGCGCGCGTGAAGACGCTGCGGCCCTATGCGGCGGGCGAGCGCAGTTTCGTCGCGGGCGACGATCACGAGGCCGCCGGGATGCTGCGCGCGGTATTTGCCACCTTGGCCGATTCGCGCAAGCGCTATGGCCCGGAAGCCACCGGGCTCTACATCATCAGCATGGCCGAGACCGCCGCGGACGTGCTCGCCGTGCTGGCGCTCGCGCGGCGGGGCGGCCTGCTGGAGGACGGCCGCGTGCCACTCGATGTCGCGCCGCTGTTCGAGACCATCGACGACCTCGCCGGCGGTGCGGAAACGCTCCAGGCGTTGCTCGACGACCCTGTCTATCGTGCCCACCTCAAGGCGCGTGGCGACCGGCAGTGGGTGATGCTGGGTTATTCCGATAGCGGCAAGGACGGCGGAACCGTCGCCTCCAAGTGGAGCCTGCAGCGCGCGCAGGTGGAATTGCTCGACGTGGCCTCGAAGGCGGGTGTCCGCGTGGCCTTCTTCCACGGCCGCGGTGGCTCGGCGAGCCGCGGTGGATCGCGCATCACGCCGGCCTTGATGGCCTCCCCGCGCGGCTCCGTCGGCGGCGTGCTGCGCGTCACCGAGCAGGGCGAGGTGATCCATCGCAAGTACGGCATCCGCGCCCTCGCCGTGCGCAACCTCGAACAGACATTGGGCGCGGTGATGCGCGCCTCGCTGCGGCCGCGCGAGGTCGAGTCCCGCGAGGTGGCGTGGAAGGAGACCATGGCGCGGCTTTCCGAAGAAAGCCGCAAGGCCTATCGCGCGTTCGTCGACACCGAGGGCTTCGTGGAGTACTTCCGCGGCGCCACGCCCATCGACGTGATCGAGCGCATGACGCTCGGTTCGCGCCCTGCGCGCCGGCGCAGCATGAAAGGCGTGGAGGACCTGCGCGCGATTCCATGGGTGTTTTCCTGGACCCAATGCCGCGCGGTGCTCACCGGCTGGTATGGGCTTGGCGCCGCGCTGGACACGGTGGCGCGGGAATGCGGCGAGGCATCGCTGGTGCGCATGGCACGCGACTGGCCCTTCTTTTCCACGATGCTGGACGACGTGGAAATGGTGCTGGCCAAGGCGGATATCGACATCGCCGAGGCCTTCTCCCGTCTGGCGGGGCCCTTGCACGAGCGCTTCTTCCCGATGATCCGCGAGGAGTTCGAGCGAACCGTCGCCTGGCTGCTGAAACTCAAGGGCGCGAAGGAACTGCTGGCCGCCGAACCACGGCTGGCCACCTCGATCCGCCTGCGCAATCCGTACGTGGACCCGATGAGCCTGCTCCAGGTCGACCTCCTGCGGCGCTGGCGCGCCACCGGTGGGCAAGACGACGCCCTTCTCAAAGCCCTGGTCGCTTGTGTGAACGGCGTCTCACAAGGGCTTCAGAATACGGGTTGAGGGCTAAAGGCCTGCCCGGGCCTGCCGACATAACGGCCATGGGCACCCGTTCGGGGTGCTCCACCACTTCGGTAGGACTCCATGAACCAGAACAGCGACCGCGCCGGCCGGCGCGGGATGAGTGTCGGTGCGCGATTGACCCTGCTCGTCGTCGGCATCGTCGCCCTCGGCATCGCCTTGCTCACCGTCGTCGTCACGACCATGGCCTCGCGGGAGCTGGAGGCCAGGGCCCGCGAGGACCTCGCCCGTGGCAACCGGGCGATCATCGGCACGGTAAACACGTTCAGCGGTGCGCTGCTGGCCGAGTCCGACCGCTTCCTCGACGTGTACAGGAGTTACTTCCCCGGAAAGTTCACCGTCGACGACAAGCACCGCGTGATGATGGCCGGGCACACGGTGCCCTTGCTGCTGCATGACGGCAAGCCGTTGAACAACGATTTTTCGCTGACCGACGAATTCTCCGCGCGGGCGCATGTGGTGGCGACGCTGTTCGTCCGCGACGGACCCGATTTCGTCCGCGTTACGACATCGCTCAAGAAGGAAGACGGCTCGCGTGCCGTCGGAACCTCCATCGATCATGCCCATCCGGCGTTTCCCTTGCTGCTCACGGGCAAGTCGTACGGCGGCCCGGCCGTGTTGTTCGATCGCCCGTACATCACGCGCTACGAGCCGATCAAGGACGACGCGGGTAACGTGCTAGGCGTCTTTTTCGTGGGGGTGGAGATCGGCAAGGAGATGAAGTCGCTGCAGGACGAGATCGCCGCGATCCACATGGGACAGAGTGGCTATTACTCCGTCGTCGATGCCAGCGCGGGAAAGCGCTATGGCACCCTCATCGTCGATCCGGCGATGAAGAGCGAGGCCGCGAAGGCACCTGGCGCGGCGCTCAAGATGCTCGACGTGGATGGCCAGCCGATCTTCGGCCGCATGTTGTCGGGCGGTAAGGGCGAGTTGCGCTATCGCGTCGACGTGGACGGCCGATCGGTGGACCGGCTGGCCGTCTATGCGACCGATCCGGCGTGGAACTGGCTCGTCGCGGGCACGGTGGACATGGACGAGCTTTTCGGTCCGGTCCGGCACATGCGCCTCATCGCGGCGGCGACCAGCATCGCACTGGTCGCCGCGTTGTGCGTGTTCCTGTTCCTCGCGATACGCATGCGTATCACCCGGCCGCTTGCCGACGCCGTCGAGGCGGCGCGGCGTCTCGCCGAGGGCGACCTCACGGCGCGGCTCGCTTCCGCGCGCGGCGACGAGATCGGCCAGTTGATGCGTTCCATCGACGGCATCGGCGACGGTCTTGGCGACATCGCGCGCTCCGTGCGCAAGGCCGCGGCCAGCATGGCGGGCAGCACCTCGGAGATCGCGGCGGGCAATACCGATCTGTCTTCGCGTACGGAAACCCAGGCGCACGAGCTTCAGCTGACGGCATCCAGTCTCGACCTGCTCACGCGCACGGTCCGCGACAACGCGGGCCACTCGGCGAGGGCGAGCGCGCTGGCGGCCGACGCGAGCGTGGCGGTGCAACAGGAGGCCGGCGCGATGCAGGAGGCGGTGGAAGCGATGAACGGCATCCAGGCCTCGGCGCAGCGTATCGCCGACGTCATCGGCATCATCAACGGCATCGCCTTCCAGACGAATATCCTCGCACTCAATGCCGCGGTGGAGGCGGCGCGGGCGGGTGAGCAGGGCAAGGGCTTCGCCGTGGTGGCGGAAGAGGTGCGTCATCTCGCCCAACGCAGCGCGTCGGCGGCGAAGGAAATCGAATCGCTGATCACCGAATCGGTGGCCCAGGTCGACGCGGGGCATGGCCTGGTCACGGACGCGGGGCGCAACATGGAGACGGTGCTGGGCCGCATCCGCGCCGTGGCGGACCTGATGGGCAACATCAGCCAGGCCTCGAGCGAACAGTCCGAACAGATCGGCCGGATCAACCACGCCGTCTCGCGGATGGATGACTCGACCCAGCAGAACTCGGCCCTGGTCGAGGAAGCGGCGGCCGCCGCGAAGAGCCTGGAAGACCAGGCCGCCGAACTGGCCCGCGTGGTCGAGGTGTTCCGGCTGTGAACGCCGACCCCGAGCCTCTGGTGGGAGCCGACCTTGTCGGCGATGGGTGCTTGCTGCAGCCTGGCTCGCTGCCACGGGATCGCCGACAAGGTCGGCTCCCACCAGGATGAGGGGCCCTTCCCGGTCCGCACTCATGGGGTGCTTGCCGGTGGGGGCGGACTCAGCCTTCCAGCTCTTCCCAGCGCGCGAACGCCACGTCCAGTTCCGCCTGCAACCTGGCGAGTTCCTCGTTGCCGCGCGTGATCGTCGCGGCATCCTGCTGGAAGTACTTCGGGTCGTTCATCGCAGCGGTACGGCGGGCGATCTCGGCCTCGAGTTCCTCCAGCTTCGCCGGCAGCGATTCAAGTTCGCGCTGCTCTTTGAAGGAGAGCTTTTTCTTTGGCGTAACTGCGACGGGCGCGGCCACGGCCGCCGGTGCCGACGCAGAAGTGGAGGCTTGCGCCGACCCCGACGCGGACGATGCTTCGGCCGTCGAAGAAGACCAGGCGGCCTTCGACCCGGCAGGTTTCGCGGCCGGGGCGGGCCTCTGCCGCAACCAGTCGCTGTAGCCACCGATGTATTCGCCGACCACGCCATCGCCTTCGAGCACCAGGGTACTGGTCACCACGTTGTCGATGAAGTCGCGGTCGTGCGACACCAGCAACAGCGTGCCGGTGTATTCGTTGAGCAGTTCCTCGAGCAGTTCGAGTGTCTCGACGTCGAGGTCGTTGGTCGGTTCGTCCATCACCAGCAGGTTCGATGGCTGGGCGAACAGCTTCGCGAGGAGCAGGCGATTGCGTTCGCCGCCCGATAGCCGCGTGATCGGCGCGCGCGATCGTTCGGGCGAAAACAGGAAGTCCTGCAGGTAGCCCACGATGTGCTTGCGCTGGCCGTTGAGCTCGATGTATTCGCGGCCCTGGGCCACGTTGTCGAGGGCATTCAACCGGTCGTCGAGCGTGGAGCGGTGCTGGTCGAAGTACGCCACCTCCAGCCCCGTGCCCAGCGTGACCTCGCCTTCCTGCGGCTTGAGTTCGCCCAGCAGGATCTTCAGCAAGGTGGACTTGCCCGCGCCGTTCGGCCCCATGATGCCGACGCGGTCGCCTCGCATGATCGTGGTGGAGATGTCGCGCAGCAGGGTACGGCCGCCATAAGCCTGGGTGACGTGCTTGGCGTCGATCACCTTGCGTCCCGAGGATTGGGCGGTGGCGAGGGTGATCCTGGCGTTACCGGCTTGCTCGCGGCGCTGGGCGCGCTCGTTGCGCATCGCTTTCAGTGCGCGCACGCGGCCTTCGTTTCGCGTGCGCCGCGCCTTGATACCCTGGCGGATCCAGACTTCTTCCTGGGCCAGCTTACGGTCGAAATGTGCCTGGGCCTGGGCTTCGGCATGCAGGCGTTCCTCGCGGCGGCGCAGGTAGTTGTCGTAGTCGCCGGGCCAGCTGGTGACCTGGCCGCGGTCGATCTCGACGATGCGCGTGGCCAGGGCACGCAGGAAGCTGCGGTCATGGGTGATGAAGACGATGCTGCCGGCGAAGCCCTTGAGGAAGGTTTCGAGCCAGGCGATGGCCTCGATGTCGAGGTGGTTGGTCGGCTCGTCGAGCAGGAGCAGGTTGGGATCGCGCACAAGCGCCTGGCCAAGCAGGACGCGGCGCTTCATGCCGCCGGACAACTCGGAGAAATCGGTGTCCGCTGGCAATTCCAGGCGTTCGATCACTTGCTGTACGCGTGAATCGAGATCCCATGCGTTGTGGGCCTCGATCTGCGACTGCACCTCGCCGAGCGCGTCCATGTCGCCCGTCTCGAGCAGGTGATGGTAGCGCGCGAGCAGGTGGCCCAGTTCGCCCAGGCCGTCGGCCACCACATCGAAGACGCTGCCCGAGGTGTCCTGCGGCACTTCCTGCGTGAGGCGCGCGATGCGCGTGCCGCCTTGCAGGCGGATCTCGCCGTCGTCCGGGTGCAGTTCCCCGGCAATGAGCTTCATCAGCGTCGATTTGCCGGCGCCATTGCGCCCGACGACGCAGACACGTTCGCCGGCATCGAGGGAAAGGTCGACCTGTTCGAGCAGGAGCGGGCCGCCGACGCTGAAGTCGACGTTGAGGAGTTGGATAAGGGACATCCGGATAGTGTACCCGGTGGCGCCTCGTCACCTCATGACATCGCCCGTCTGGTGGGCTGGCCCACTCAGGCGGCAGGCCGAGATGGCAGGCTCCGGTGGGAGGCCCTGCTGGGAGGCTTTGGTGGGAGCCGACCTTGTCGGCGATCCCGCGGCAGCGGGCCAGGTCGAGGCAAACACCCATCGCCGACAAGGTCGGTTCCCACCAGGGCGTGTCTGGCGGCACACCGCGCTACAGCGTATCCACCCGGTAGCGCGTGTGCTGGCGCCATACCACGCCGGGGCGAAGGATCGCGCCTTCCGCCTCGGGGCCATTGACCTGATCGGGAAAGGCCTGGGTCTCCAGCGCGAAGCCGGCGAAGGGTCCGTAGGCGTCGCCATGTCGCGACGGTTGCCCGGTGAGTTTCTGCCCGCTGTAGAACTGCAGGCCGGGGCGGTCGCTCTCGACGGTGAGACGGCGTCCGCTCGAGGGTTCCACGACTTCCGCGACCACGCGTGGCGCCTGGGCCGCCGGTTGGCGCGGGATATAGCAATGGTCGAAGCCGCCCACCAGCTGCAATTGCGGATCGGGCCAGTGCAGGCGCGAACCGATCGGCGCCGCTTCGCGGAAATCGAAGGCGGAGCCAGCCACCTGCTGGCGCCCCACCGGTATCGCCCCCGCATCGATGGCCAGGAATTCGTCCGCGTCGATCCGGATCACGTGATCGCGGATATCCGGCCGCCGGTCGTTGAGGTTGAAGTACGGATGCGCGGTCAGGCTGAGCGGCGTGGGCGCGTCGCTCGTGGCGGTATAGCGCAGGTCCAGCGTGCCGTCGTCGTCGAGCCGCACACGCAACTCGACGCTCACCTCGCCAGGAAACCCGCCATCGCCCTCGGGCGACACCAGCCGCAGCACAAGGTCGTCGCCATCCGTTTCCACGTCCCAGCGCTGCAGGTGAAACCCGTAGTTGCCGCCATGCAGGTGGTTGCCGCCGTCGTTGCGGTCGACCTTGTAGTCGATGCCATCGAGCCGGAAGCGCCCGCCGCGGATGCGATTCGCCCAACGGCCGACGATCGCGCCCATGTACGCATTGGAATCGATGTATTGCCCCGCGTCGGCGTGACCGAGCAAGACCTCGCCCACGCGACCCTGGCGGTCCGGGGTCTGCCAGGAGAGCAGGGTGCCACCGAGGTTGGATATCTCGACCTGGGTGTCTCGCGCGTTGCGCAGGGTCCAGCGGTGGAGCGGGCGGCCGTCGGGGAGTTGGCCCCAGGCGGTGGCGTTGGATACGGGCATGGGTGAAGCGTTTCCCTGGGGAAGGCGATCAGGTCGCCGCCGTCTTGCGATGGAGGTCGAGGTATTGGCGCGGCGTGCAATCGTATTCGCGACGGAACACCGCATACATGTACTGGAGCGAGGTGAAACCACAGCGCAGCGCGATGTCGGCGAGCGGCGTGTCGGAATTCGTCATGAGCTCGCAAGCGGTGTCGAGCTTATGCTTCAGGATCACCTGGTGCACGGTCTGCTTCAATTCGCGCTTGAAGTGTTCTTCCAGCACCGTGCGCGACACCCCCACGTAGTCGGCCACCTGTTCGGTCTTGATGCCCAGGCAACCGTACTGACGAATGTAGTGACTCGCCCGCATCACATGCGGGCTGCGCATCGGCTGGTACTTGCTCGACACCTGCACGTTGATGCCGACCGGCGGCACCAGCACGCGCGTGCCCGAACAATCCATGCCGCGCAGCATCTGGTGCAGCAGGTGGGCGGCTGTGCGGCCCATTTCCTCCGCGCCCTGGATCACGGAGGTGAGCGGGATGCGGGTGAGCAACTGCGCCATCGGGTCGTTGTCGATGCCGACGATGGCGATCTGCTCGGGTACCGCGAACCCGCCGATCACACAGGCCTGCAGCAACTGCCGGGCACGAGCGTCGGTCACGGCGATGATGCCGATCGGCTTGGGCAGTTCGGCCAACCAGGTGACCAGTTCCTCCACCGCCGTCCCCCAGCCGCCCGCGCTGGTCGGCGAGCCCTGGTAGACCACGCCCTCGACCGATTCCTCGTCCACGATCGCTTGGAAGGCATGCTCGCGTTCCTGCGCCCAGCGGCTGCCGGGGTGGGGCGGTATGCCGTAGAACGCGAAGCGGCCGAGGCCTTGTTCGATCAGGTGGTCGTACGCGAGCCGGATGAGCCGGGCGTTGTCCGTGGCGATATAAGGCACACCGGGGGGGTAAGCGGCGGGATCGTGATACGAGCCGCCTATCGCGACAACCGGGATAGGCAGGTCGCGCAGCGCATCGGGTGCTTCCGGATCGTCGAAGTCGGCGATGACGCCGTCGCCGCGAAACTGGTGGATGTCGCGCATGCGGCTGCGGAAATCCTCCTCCATGAAGAGATCCCATTCCACGCGCGTACTGTTGAGGTAATGCCCGATGCCGGCGATGACCTGGCGGTCGTACACCTTGTTGGCATTGAACAGCAGAGCGATTCTGTGGGGAGACATGGGCCCGTCGAAAACTATCAGGGTTTGCGTTATCTGACCATGACGCAGCGCGGCATCGAAAAAGAGCCGGGCCCCGTCGGAAATCGCAATTGCGCGCCATGGGCACCGCTCGTCAGGATCGTCGGGATTCGTCCCCACGTTTGTCAAGGAATTGTTATGTCGTACTTTTCCAGCGTCCCCAAAATCAGCTACGAAGGCACCGGCAGCGACAATCCGCTGGCGTTCCACCACTACGACCCGAACAAGCAGGTGCTCGGCAAGAGCATGGCCGAGCACCTCCGTCTCGCCACCTGCTACTGGCATACCTTCGTCTGGCCGGGTTCCGATGTATTCGGCGCGGGCACCTTCGAGCGCCCCTGGCAGGCGGCGGGTGAGCCGATGGCCAAGGCCCGTGAGAAGGCCGACGCGGCGTTCGACTTCTTCTCCCGCCTGGGCACGCCTTACTACACCTTCCACGATACCGACGTGGCCCCGGAAGGCGACAGCCTCGCCGAATACAAGAAAAACTTCGCGGCCATGGTCGACGTGCTCGAGAAGAAGCAGGCCGAGACCGGCGTGAAGCTCCTGTGGGGCACCGCCAACGTGTTCAGCAACCCGCGCTACGCTGCCGGCGCCGCGACCAATCCGCAGCCGGAAGTGTTCGCCTATGCGGCCACGCAGGTGCGCCACGCGATGGAAGCCACGCACCGCCTGGGCGGCGCCAACTACGTGCTGTGGGGCGGCCGCGAAGGCTACGACACCCTGCTCAACACCGACCTGAAGCGTGAGCGCGAACAGCTCGGCCGCTTCTTCCAGATGGTGATCGAACACAAGCACAAGATCGGTTTCAAGGGGACGATCCTGATCGAGCCCAAGCCGCAAGAGCCGACCAAGCACCAGTACGACTACGACACCGCCACGGTCTACGGCTTCCTGAAGGAGTTCGGCCTGGAGAACGAGGTCAAGACCAATCTCGAAGCCAACCACGCCACCCTGGCCGGCCACTCGTTCCATCACGAGGTCGCGACCTCGATCGCGCTGGGCGTGTTCGGTTCGATCGACGCCAATCGCGGCGACCCGCAGAACGGCTGGGATACGGACCAGTTCCCGAACAGCGTGGAAGAGTTGACCCTGGTCACCTACGAGATCCTGAAGGCCGGCGGTTTCACCACGGGTGGCTTCAACTTCGACACCAAGGTGCGCCGCCAGAGCAACGCGCCGGAAGATCTCTTCCACGGCCACATCGGCGCGATCGACGCATTGGCCCTCAGCCTGGAACGCGCGGCGAAGATGATCGAGCGCGACGCGCTGGCCGACTTCAAGGCGAAGCGCTACGCCGGCTGGGATGCCGATTTCGGCAAGAAGATCCTGCAGGGCGGCTTCACGCTGGCCTCGCTGGCGGACGAGGCGATGGCCCGCGACATCCATCCCAAGCACGTCTCGGGTGGACAGGAGTTGCTCGAAAACATCGTCAACCGCTATATCTATGGGTGATATGACCCCCGACATGGACGCTTCGGCACGCATGTACCTCGGTATCGACCTGGGCACGTCCTCGGTGAAGGCTGTCCTCGTGGATGAGGCCGGCGAGGTACGTGCCAGCGCGACCAGCCCGCTGGAAGTCTCCCATCCGAAGCCGCGCTGGTCGGAGCAGGACCCGGCCACGTGGTGGAGCGCCACGGAGGCGGCCGTTGCGGATGTCCTGAAGGGAGCCGATGCCCGCCGCGTGGCGGCCATCGGCCTTTCCGGGCAGATGCATGGCGCCACGCTGCTGGACAAGTCCGACGCTATCCTGCGGCCTGCCATTCTCTGGAACGACGGCCGCTCGGATATCGAATGCGCGGAACTGGAGCGGGTGCCGGGGTTTCGCTCGATCACGGGCAACCTCGCCATGCCCGGGTTCACGGCGCCGAAACTCGCCTGGGTGCGTAAGCATGAGCGCGAGGTGTTCGATCGCATCGCCAAGGTGCTCCTGCCGAAGGACTACCTGCGCCTGCGCCTCACCGGCGAATACATGACCGATGCTTCCGACGCGGCCGGCACCCTCTGGCTCGACGTCGAGAAGCGCCGGTGGAGCGACGCCATGCTCGCCGCGACGGGCCTCGACCGGTCGCACATGCCGCAGGTGTTCGAGGGAAGCCAGCCCGCGGGGCGCCTGCGCAAGGAACTGGCCGAACGCTGGGGCATGGATACCGTTCCGGTAGCGGCCGGTGGCGGCGACAACGCGGCCGGCGCGGTGGGCGTGGGTATCGTGCGCCATGGGCAGGCCATGCTTTCTCTGGGCACGTCGGGTGTCTATTTCGCCGTGTCCGACGGCTTCCGCTCGAGTCCCGAGCAGGCGGTGCACAGTTTCTGCCATGCCTTGCCCGATACCTGGCACCTGATGTCGGTGATGTTGAACGCAGCGAGCTGCCTCGATTTCACCGCGAAGCTCACCGGCCAGAAGGATGTGCCTGCCCTGCTTGCCGAGGCCGAGGCCAAGGGCCTTCGGGAAAATGGTTCGCTGTTCCTGCCCTACCTCACGGGCGAGCGCACGCCGCACAACGACGCGCACGCGCGCGGCTCGTTCACGAACCTGGGTCCCGGCACGGATCGCGCCGATCTCGCCAATGCCACGCTGGAAGGTGTCGGGCTGGGTCTGCTCGACGGCTTGCTGGCGGTGGAGTCGACGGGCCTCGTGGCCGATGAAATCACCGTGATCGGTGGTGGCTCGCGCAGTGCCTATTGGACCCAGATGCTCGCCGATATCCTTGGCAAGCGGCTGGTCCTGCGCAGTGGCGGCGAAGTGGGACCCGCGCTCGGGGCGGCACGCCTCGCGCGGCTGGCCATCGAGCCGGGCGCTTCCCTCGATGCCGTTTGCCCGATGCCGGCGGTCACCGCCGTGCGCGAGCCCGATGCAGCGCGTCATGCTTATTTCCTGCAAACGCGCCACCCTTTGTTCCGCCGCTCTTACGAGCAGTTGAAGCCGCTGTATTCCGACGCCGCTCGCGGCGACGATTTCCGCCCCTCCTGAAGGGCGATCCCATAAGCATGGAGATGAGCATGAAGCAGAAGGCCCTATATACGTTGCTGGCCGTATCGATGATCGGTGCCGGCCTGTTCGCGGCACCGCAGGCGCACGCCAGCAAGGAAAAGCCGGTGATCGGCTTCTCCATCGACGACCTACGCGTGGAGCGCTGGACGCGCGACCGCGACTACTTCAAGGCCGCGGCGGAAGCCAAGGGCGCCACCGTGTCGGTGCAGTCCGCCGACGCCAACGAGCAGAAGCAGATCCAGCAGATCGAGAACCTGATCTCGCGCAAGGTCGATGTCATCGTCATCGTGCCGTTCAATGCCAAGACGCTGACCACGGTCGTCGCCGAGGCGAAGAAGGCGGGTATCAAGGTGATTTCCTACGACCGACTCATCCTGAATGCCGACGTCGACGCCTACATCTCGTTCGATAACGACAAGGTCGGCCAGATGCAAGCGCAGGGCGTCGTCGACGCGGCACCGAAGGGCAATTACTTCCTGCTCGGCGGCGCTCCGACCGACAACAACGCGAAGATCCTTCGCGAAGGCCAGATGAAGGTCCTGAAGCCGCTGGTCGACAAGGGCGACATCAAGATCGTCGGCCAGCAGTGGACCAACGAATGGCTGGCCTCGAACGCGCAGTCGATCATCGAGAACGCGCTGACCGCCAACAAGAACAACATCCAGGGCATCGTCGCCTCCAACGACGGCACGGCCGGTGGCGCCATCGCCGCCCTGAATGGCCAGAAGCTGGCAGGCAAGGTGGCCGTGTCGGGCCAGGATGCCGACCTCGCCGCGATCAAGCGGATCAAGGCCGGCACGCAGACCATGACGGTCTACAAGCCGATCAAGGAAATCGCCACGGAAGCGGCGAACCTGGCGGTGAGCCTGGTCCAGGGCACCGCGCCGAAGTTCACCTCGACGATGAACAACGGCAAGAAGGATGTGGATACCATCCTGCTCACCCCGACCATGCTGACCAAGAAGAACGTGGATCTCGTGGTGAAGGACGGCTTCTACACCCAGGCCCAGGTCGGCCCGTAAGCGTAAGATCGGCGATGCCCCGCCCGGTGCGGGGCATCGTCCAGCGAAAGGAGTACCGGTGAGCGAATACCTGTTCGAGATGCGCCAGATCGTCAAGGAGTTTTCCGGCGTGCGCGCGCTCAATGGCATCGACCTGGCCGTGCGGCCCGGTGAGTGCGTTGGGCTTTGCGGCGAAAATGGCGCAGGCAAGTCCACCCTCATGAAAGTCCTGTCCGGCGTGTACCCGTACGGCACGTGGGAAGGCGAGATCCTGTTCGACGGCAAGCCGCTGAAGGCGTACTCGGTACGCGACAGCGAGGATGCCGGCATCGTGATCATCCACCAGGAGCTGATGCTGGTACCGCAGCTCTCCGTCGCCGAGAACATCTTCCTCGGCAACGAGGTCCGCAAGTTCGGCGGTGTGATGGACTACGACACCATGTATGCCAAGGCCGAGGCGTTGCTCGCCCGCCTGAAGCTCAAGGACGTGAACGTGGCGGCTCCCGTGATGAACTATGGCGGCGGCTACCAGCAGTTGTTCGAGATCGCCAAGGCGCTGGCGAAGAACGCCCGCCTGCTGATCCTCGACGAACCGTCTTCCTCGCTGACCTCGTCCGAGACCGACACCTTGTTGTCGATCATCGAAGACCTCAAGCGTGACGGCGTGGCCTGCGTCTACATCTCGCACAAGCTCGAGGAAGTGGCGCGGGTATGCGACACGGTCACCGTCATCCGTGACGGCAAGCACATCGTCACCAAGCCGATGAGCGAGATGACCACCCATTCGATCATCACCGCCATGGTCGGCCGCGACATCGAAAACCTGTTCCCGAAGGTCGAGCACGACATCGGCGAGGTCATCTTCGAGGCGAGGCATGTCACCTGCTGGGATGTCGCCAATCCGAATCGCAAGCGCGTCGACGATGTGTCGTTCCAGATCCGCCGCGGCGAGATCCTCGGCGTCGCCGGACTCGTCGGTGCCGGCCGCACCGAGCTGGTATCGGCGATCTTCGGTGCGTACCCGGGGCGCTACGAGGCGGAGCTGCTGCTGGAGGGCAAGCCGATCAAGGTCAAGTCGCCCGAACAGGCGATCAAGGCCGGGCTGTCGCTGGTACCCGAGGATCGCAAGCGGCAGGGCATCGTTCCCTTGCTGGGCGTGGGCGACAACATCACGCTGGCGACGCTTTCGCACTACGCCCGCGCAGGCCAGATCGATCGACAGGCCGAGCTGCGGACCGTGGAAGCCGAGATCAAGCGCCTGCGCGTGAAGACGGCGAGCCCCGAGCTGGCCATCGTCGGCCTGTCCGGCGGCAACCAGCAGAAAGCGGTGCTGACCAAGATGCTGCTGCCCAAGCCGAAGGTGCTGATCCTCGACGAGCCCACCCGTGGCGTCGACGTCGGCTCCAAGTACGACATCTACAAACTGATGTTCGAACTCGCCGCCAAGGGCGTGGCCATCATCATGGTCTCCTCGGAGATGCCCGAAGTGCTCGGGGTCAGCGATCGTGTCCTCGTCGTTGGCGAGGGTAAGCTACGCGGCGATTTCCAGAACGTCGACCTTACCCAGGAGCAGGTGCTCGCCGCGGCGATCTCGCATGCCGCCGAAGAGCCCGCGCACGCGGCCTGATCCTCCGAAAACCATTCACGCGTTACCAGGGAAGCCTTCATGCAGGCCCAGAAAGTCCAGCAACTGTTCGTACGCTACAAGATCCTCGCCCTGCTCATCGCGGTGGCGATCATCTGGGTGTTCTTCCACCTGAAGACCGACTCGGCCTTCATCACGCCGGGCAACCTGTCCAACCTGTTCCGGCAGATGGCGATCACCGGCATGCTCGCCTGCGGCATGGTGTTCATCATCATCGCCGGTGAGATCGACCTTTCCATCGGCTCGCAACTCGGCTTGCTCGGTGGCGTGGTGGCGATCCTCACGGTGAACCAGGGCTGGGGCACGTGGCCGGCGATTTTCGCCGTGCTCGCGCTCGGCCTCGTCATCGGTGCCTTCAACGGTTTCGTCGTCACCAAGATGCGGGTGCCATCGTTCATCGTGGGCCTGGGCGGCATGCTGGCCTTCCGTGGCATCGTGCTCTACATCACGGGTAGCTCGACGATCGCTCCCGCGCCGGACGACCTCATCGCGCTGGGCCAGGGTTTCGTCCCGGTGGCACTGTCGCGCTGGATCGGAGCCCTCATCTTCCTCGCCATGGTCGCCTTGACGGTGCGCCGCCGTCTTCGCCGCGGCAAGCTCGGTCTGCAGCAAGGCGCCTTGTGGATCGATATTGCCCGCCTGGTGGCCATCGGTGTGTTCATCTTCGGCTTCGTACGCATCCTCAACGACGCCAACGGCATCCCCATCCCGGTGATGATCCTTCTCGGCCTGCTCGCCGTGTTCACCTACGTGTCGACGCAGACCGTCTTCGGTCGGCACATCTACGCCGTCGGCGGCAACATGGAAGCCACCCGCCTGTCCGGCGTGAACGTGGCGCGGGTGAAGCTGGTGGTGTTCGCCCTGATGGGCCTGATGTGCGCCTTCGCCGGCATCATCACCGTGGCCCGCACCGGCTCGGGCTCGCCCTCCGCCGGTACCGGCGGCGAACTGGATGCCATCTCGGCCTGTTTCATCGGCGGCACGTCCATGCGCGGCGGCTCGGGCACCGTCTACGGCGCGCTGATCGGTGCCCTGGTGATGGCCAGCCTCGACAGCGGCATGCAGCTGATGGACGTCGACAATTCATGGCAGATGATCATCAAGGGCGTGATCCTGGCCCTGGCCGTCTGGGTGGATGTCCTCTCCGGTTCCAACCGCAACGGCTGATCCAAGGTATCGCCGCTGAAGCGGCTCCCACACAGGAGGGCGAGGTTGCTTGTCGCCCGTTGTGGGAGCCGGCTTTGCCGGCGATGGGTGCTCGCGATAGAGTTCAAACGAACGGAAAGGAAGATCATGGACGACCTGCAAATGCTCCAGGGCGCGTGGAGACAGGTCCGCTTCGAAGAGAACGGCGTCATCGAACCGCCCGATATCCACGGCGGCACCGGCACCATTACCACCATCGACGGAGACCGCTTTGCGGTCAGGTCGCCCACTGGCGAACTCCTCCTTGCCGGTCGTTTTATCCTCGATCCGATGGCGCACCCGAAATCGATCACCTGGATCGACAGCATGGGCGATGACGCGGGGAAGTTGCTCCCTGCCACGTACAAGCTGAGCAATGACGAATTCATCTTCATCGCATCGGACGAGGACATGCCCCGTTCGCCTGTATTTGTCACCTCGCCTGGGCTGACCCTCCGCGGCTTCGTCAGGCACCGCGCGTAGAGTCTCCCCTGTGCACATCTCCAGCAGCCAGCGGGGTGCAATGCCTGGTGGGAGCCGACCCTGTCGGCGATGGGTGCTTGCCGAACCCTGCTCGCTGCCGCGGAATCGCCGACAGGGTCGGTTCCCACCAAAGGTCGGCTCCCACAAAGGCGGACTCACTGGGGTGGCTTCACAAAAGAAAACGGGCGCCGTGGCGCCCGTTTTCATGCGTTACGAAAGCCCGCTTACTTGCGGCGGGCGACCGTCGCGCCGAGTCCGGCGGCATCGCGCAGGACGTCGGCCTTGTCGGTCTTCTCCCAGGAGAACGCCGTGAACGTGTTGCCGTTCTTGTCGGTGATCTCGTAGGGCTTGCGGCCGAAGTGACCGTTCGACGCAGTCGGCTGGTACATCGGGTGGACCAGGTCGAGCATCTTGATGATGCCGTATGGACGCAGGTCGAAGTGCTTGCGGATCAGCTTCTCGATCTTCTCGTCGGGAATCTTGCCGGTGCCGAAGGTGGTCACCGAGATCGAGGTCGGCTCGGCCACGCCGATGGCGTAGCTGACCTGGATCTCGCAACGGTCGGCGAGGCCGGCGGCGACGATGTTCTTGGCGACGTAGCGAGCCGCATAGGCGGCCGAACGGTCGACCTTGGACGGATCCTTGCCCGAGAACGCGCCACCGCCGTGACGGGCCCAGCCGCCGTAGGTGTCGACGATGATCTTGCGGCCGGTCAGGCCGCAGTCGCCCACCGGGCCACCGATGACGAACTTGCCGGTCGGGTTGATGTGGAACTTGGTGCCCTTGTGCAGGAGCTTCGCCGGCAGCACGGGCTTCAGGATCAGCTCGCGCACGCCTTCGATCAGATCCTTCTGCTTCACGTCCGGATCGTGCTGGGTCGACAGCACGACGGCGTCGATGGCGACGGCTTCGCCGTTCTCGTAGCGCAGGGTGACCTGGCTCTTGGCATCCGGGCGCAGCCACGGCAACGGCGAGTTCTTCTTCTTGCGGACCTTGGTCTGCTGCTCGACGAGGCGGTGGGCGTAGTGGATCGCCGCCGGCATGTATTCGCTGGTTTCGTTCGTGGCGTAGCCGAACATCAGGCCCTGGTCGCCCGCGCCCTGTTCTTCCGGCTTCTTGCGGTCGACGCCCTGGTTGATGTCCGGGGACTGCTTGCCGATCAGGTTCAGCACGCCGCAGGTCTCGCCGTCGAACCCGACTTCGGAGCTGTCGTAGCCGATGTCGAGGATGACCTTGCGGGTCAGCGCCTCGAGGTCGATCCACGCGCTGGTGGTGATCTCGCCCGCGACGATGGCGACGCCGGTCTTCACCAGCGTCTCGCAGGCCACGCGAGCGCGCGGGTCCTGGGCCAGGATGGCGTCCAGAACGGCGTCGGAGATCTGGTCGGCGATTTTGTCCGGATGGCCTTCGGAGACCGACTCGGAGGTGAAGAGGTAGTTGCTCATCGCGGGGATATATCCTTCTTTACGGATAAAGAGATAAAGGGCGCGCCATGATACACGCCTCCGGGCCGGTTTGCAGGGGGAAGGGTAGCGCCCGGGAGTGACGATTGCATGGATGTTCAGCAGGGCGCGCCCACCGGCCCGCGGTGGGTCAGGCCGCCGCCCCCAGCCGCTGGCGCGCCGCCTTCGCCACCGCGACCATGGCCGTCAGCGCCGCGGCGACCTCGGGCCAGTCACGGGTCTTCAGACCGCAATCGGGGTTCACCCAGAGCTGGTCGGGACGCAATACCTGCAACGCGCGGGCAAGCAGGCTGGCCATCTCGCCCTCGGCGGGAACGCGGGGGGAGTGGATGTCGTAGACCCCGGGGCCGATGCCGTTCGGGTACCGGAACCGTGCGAAGGCATCGAGCAACGCCATCCGCGAGCGGCTGGTTTCGATGGAAATCACGTCGGCATCCATGGCCGCGACCGCCTCGATGATGTCGTTGAACTCCGAATAGCACATGTGGGTATGCACCTGGGTCGCGTCACTGACGCCACCGGCGGTGATGCGGAACGCCTCCACCGCCCACGCGAGATAGCCGTTCCACTCGGCACGACGCAGCGGCAGGCCTTCGCGCAAGGCGGGTTCGTCGATCTGCACGATGCCGATACCCGCTCTTTCGAGATCGCGCACCTCGTCGCGCAAGGCGAGCGCGATCTGCCGGCAGACGTCCGCACGGGGCAGGTCGTCGCGCACGAACGACCATTGCAGCATCGTCACCGGACCGGTGAGCATGCCCTTCATCGGCTTTTTCGTCAGCGATTGCGCGAACGCGGACCAGGCCACGGTCATCGGCGCGGGCCGTGCCACGTCGCCGTAGACGATCGGTGGCTTCACGCAGCGGGAGCCGTAGCTCTGCACCCAGCCGAACGACGTAAAGGCGTAGCCGTCGAGCTGTTCGCCGAAATACTCGACCATGTCGTTGCGTTCGGGCTCGCCATGGACGAGCACGTCGATACCGGCTTCTTCCTGGAACGCCACGGCGCGCCGTACTTCATCGCGCACGACGGCGGTATACGCCTCGTCGTCCAGCTTGCCCGCGCGATGCGCGGCGCGGGCGACGCGGAGGGTCGCCGTCTGCGGGAACGAACCGATGGTCGTCGTCGGCAGGTCGGGCAAGCCGAACCGTTCACGCTGTACGGCCGCGCGGAACGGGTACGCCGAGCGGCGGCGGCCGAACTGCGCCGTAAGCTGGCGAACGCGTTTGCGTACCTCGTCACGCACGACCCCGGGAGCGGCCTGTCGTCCGGCAACCAGCACGCGCTGGCGCGCGAGCGCCTCGCGGGCGTCTTCGTCGCCCTGGGCGGCGTCGGCGTAGCGGCGTAGTTCGGCGATTTTCTGCCGGGCGAACGACAACCACGTCGCGAGATTTCCCGGCAGGCGCATTTCGTCGCCTGCGTCCAAGGGCACGTGCAACAAGGAGCAGGATGTCGACAGCCACAAGCGCCCGTCGCCAAGGCGATCACGTAGCTTCCGCACGCGAGGGAGGATGGCCGAAGGATCGCTCAGCCAGATGTTGCGTCCATCGAGAACACCTGCCGAGAGGACGCGGCCTGCCGGCAGCGCGTCGAGCACGGCGTCGAGTTGCTCCGGCGCACGCGCGAGGTCGACGTGCAGGCCGGCGATGGGAAGCGACATGGCAAGCTCGAGATTGCCGTCGAGTGAACCGAAGTAGGTCGCGACCAGCACCCGTACCCGCGACCGCGTGGCGATCCACGCATAGGCAAGGCGAAAGGCTTCGCGCGTCGCATCGTCGAGATCGAGCGCCAACACGGGCTCGTCCACCTGCACCCACTCGGCGCCCGCGTCGGCAAGGGCATCGAGCACGCCGCCCCAGGCGGGAAGAAGTGCATCGAGCCGTGCCAGCGGGTCGCTGCCATCGACCGCCTTGGCGAGGCACAGGAAGGTGATCGGGCCGAGCAACACCGGACGTGCGACGTATCCCGCCGCGACCGCTTCGCGGTATTCGCGCACGACCTTGTCGGGCCGGGCGGCGAACGTCTGGCCCGCCGATACCTCGGGGACGATGTAGTGGTAGTTGGTGTCGAACCACTTGGTCATTTCCAGCGCGGGCAGGTCGATGTGATCGTCCTGCCTGCCGCGTGCCATGGCGAAGTAGCCGGCCAGCGGATCGACCTCGTAAAGCGGTCGGTAGCGTTCGGGAATGGCGTCCACCATGACCGCGGCATCGAGCACGTGGTCGTAGAGCGAAAAATCATTCACCGTAACGCTGTCGGCACCCGCGTCCCGGGCGAGCGCCCAGTGCCGCGAGCGCAATTCACGGGCGATATCGAGCAGTTCTTCGGTGCCGATGTTCCCCTTCCAATGACCTTCGAGCGCGCGCTTCAACTCGCGGCGGCGGCCGATACGGGGAAAGCCGGGGTAGGTGACGTGTGGCATGAGTGTTCCTCTTCGCAAGAAAGAGGAGGGAAGGGCGGCGCGTCGCATGACACGGACGTCGCCGGGGTGAATCCCTTGGGCGATGCCTGGGTCATGAGGGTTTGCCGTCGACCTTCGCCCCCGCGGGCGAACCGGGCCGCCTCGGGAGGAGGAGACGGCCCAGGCCGGACGGAACGACGCACCCATGACGGTGCGTTCGCTCCGGCTGGCGGCAGGTCTTCGGGCTCGTGGATGTGACGCCAGGACGTCTCCTCCCCCGTCGCTTCCCGGATCGCCATCGATCCAGTGCCTGTGACGGGTTCGTCTCCACATACCGCTGCGGGGCAGCGCCGGATTCCCACCGGCTTCCCTCTTAGCTTTATCTTCCTATTCGAATAGAAAGATAAAGACCGCTAACGAGCGGGAAGTTAGCCCTCTGGACGTCCAAAGTCAATGCGAAGGAGGGGGCGCCTGCTCAGCCATCGCCCGAGGTGCCCGTGCGGGAGCCGCGGATGTCTACTCGAAGCCTGCGATGGGATGAGGGCCGTAAGCGGCTTCGAGCATCGCCGTCTCCTCCGGGCTCAACACGAGATCGATCGCCGCCACGGCGTCATCGAGATGATGCGGCTTCGATGCTCCCACGATCGGCGCGGTGACGCCCTTGCGGTGGGCCACCCAGGACAAGGCCACCTGCGCACGCGGTACGCCGCGCCCTTCGGCGACTTTTTTCACCGCGGCGACGATCGCCTTGTCCGACTCGACGGTCGCGTTGTATAGCGTGCTACCGAAGACGTCGCTCTCCTGGCGGGTGCTGGTTTCGTCCCAGTCGCGCGTGAGGCGGCCGCGTGCCAGTGGGCTCCATGGGATGACCGCGATGTCCTGGTCGATGCAGAACGGAATCATCTCGCGCTCTTCCTCCCGCTGCAGCAGGTTGTAGTGGTCCTGCATGCTCACGAATTCGGTCCAGCCATGGAGGCGCGAGGTATAGACCATCTTCGCGAACTGCCATGCATACATCGACGACGCGCCGAGGTAGCGCACCTTTCCCGCCTTCACCAGGTCGTGCAGCGCTTCGAGCGTCTCTTCGATCGGCGTGGTGTGATCCGCGCGATGAATCTGCAGCAGGTCGATGTAGTCGGTGCCCAGGCGCTGAAGGCTGTCGTCGACGGAATGGAAGATGGCCTTGCGCGAAAGACCGCCGCCATTGGGGCCTTTGCGCCAATGGAAGTAGGTCTTCGTGGCGATCACGACTTCGTCGCGTCTCGCGAAATCCTTCAGCGCACGCCCGACGATTTCCTCGGAGGTGCCGTCGGAATACGCATTCGCGGTATCGAAGAAATTGATCCCGAGATCGAGCGCCTTGCGAATGAAGGGGCGGCTTTGTTCCTCGTCGAGCGTCCAGGCGTGGTTGCCGCGACCGGGCACGCCGTAGGTCATGCAGCCAAGGACCAGGGGAGAGATGTCCAGGCCGGTACGGCCGAGTTTGACGTAGCGCATGGGGGACTCCGAGGCACGTATGGATGGGGGCGATATCCGGACCGGGATACACCTGTCACCACATACTGTAAATCTCGGGAGCGTTCGTCGATCATGACAATCGCGTCATGTGACATGCGGGCGCCACCGACACGGTATCGAAGACATCTATGCCCCCTCCCCTTGAAACCGGCCCAGGCGTCCCTAACTAGGAGCCCAACGCGAAGACGGCGCACCTTGCCGGTCAGCCGGCCCGGGCGTAGCATTCGCCTCCTGTCACGAGAGCCAAGCCATGTTCCGCTGCAAGCACGATTTGATGCACGTCCCACCGATCGCCCCATGGGCGCGTCGCGGGTGCGCGCGTTCCATGCTTGGCGGAGCTTCGTCGTAAGACGGCGCGCCGGTTGCCAGGAACATCGAAAGCACCCGCAAGGGTGCTTTTTTTTGTCCCGAATTTTCCTTGCGAACCCACCTTTGGAGCAGCGTGCCATGAAGAACTGCCGCGACCCCCGATCCTGACCGTCCCGCTCAGCCAGGGGCGGCGGTAAACGGATCGGGGAGTGCCTCGCTCGAGACGCATCCGAGCCCCTGGCGATCCCCATCAGGAACCGTTAGCCATGAGTACCACCCGCGAAACCCAGATCCCCGTCGGCCGTTGGCGCAACCTCGGCATCATCGCGCACGTCGACGCGGGCAAGACCACGCTCACCGAACGCCTGCTCTACAAGACCGGCACGATCCACCGTACCGGTGAGGTGCACGACGGCGCCACCACCACCGACCATATGGAACTCGAACGTGAGCGTGGCATCACGATCGGCGCCGCCGCCGTGCGCGCGAACTGGACGCCGGAAGGCGGCCAGCCGCATCGCCTGACCCTGATCGACACGCCGGGGCACATCGACTTCGCGATCGAGGTCGAGCGCTCCCTGCGCGTGCTCGACGGTGCCGTCACCGTGTTCTCCGGCGTGGCCGGCGTGCAGCCGCAATCCGAAACCGTCTGGCACCAGGCGCGCCGGCATGGCGTGCCGTTGATGGCGTTCGTCAACAAGATGGACCGCCCGGGAGCGGACTTCGACGCGGTGGTCGGGCAGATGCGCGACAAGCTCGGTGCGAACCCGTGGGTGGTGGCGCGCCCGATCGTCGAAGGCGAACACATGACGGGTCTCGTCGACCTCGTGGCGGAACGCACCTGGCGTTTCGACGAGGCCGGCACGCCTACGGTCCAGCCGTGGACGGACGGCGAGCGCGCGACGCATGCGGATGCGCGTGCCGAACTCGTGGCCGCCGTGGCCGATCGTGACGATACGCTGGCCGAACTCTGGCTCGCCGAACAGCCGATCGACGCGGCGGCGCTCACGGCGGCGCTTCGACGCGGCACGCTCGCGGGTGCCGGCTCGCCGGTACTGCCGGGCTCGGCGTTCCGCAACGTCGGCATCGAGCCGCTGCTGGATGCGCTCGTCGCGTACCTGCCGTCGCCGCTGGATCGTCCTGCCGTGGTCGGGCATACCGATGATGGCGACGTGACGGTCGCGCCCGATGCGGACGCGCCGTTGGCGGCGCTCGTCTTCAAGGTCGTCAACCAGGCGCACGGTCCGCTGGCCTTCATCCGCGTGTACTCGGGCCGGTTGAGCGTCGGTGACGCCGTGTGGCGCAGTGGTACCGATCGCGTACAGCGCATCGGCCGGCTTGCCGTCGTGCGTGCCGAAGACACCGAGGCGGTGGATGCCGCCGAGGCGGGAGACATCGTCGCCATCGCGGGCTGGAAAGACGTGGCCACGGGCGAGACCTTGTCCGATACGCACCGCCGCGTGCGGCTGGAGACCATCCAGGCGCAGCCGGCCGTGCTGTCGTGGCGGCTGTCGCCCGAGCGTTCGGCCGACCTGCTCAAGCTGGGCAACGGTCTCGCCCGCCTCGCGCAGGAGGACCCGTCGTTCCGCGTCGGCACCGATCCGGACACCGGCGAAACCCTGGTCTGGGGCATGGGCGAACTTCACCTGGAAGTGATGGTGGAGCGCCTGCGTCGCGAATGGGGTGTGCAGGTGCGCACGGGTTCGCCGCGCGTGGCTTACCAGGAGACCCCGGCGGCCGCGTCCGGTGCCGTGGAGGGCAAGCTCGCCAAGCAGACCGGCGGCAGCGGCCAGTTCGCGCGCGTGGTGCTGTCGGTCACCCCGACCGGCGAGGAGACCAACCGGTTCGAGGACCGCACCACGGGCGGCGTCATTCCCAAGCAGTTCCAGGCGGCGGTGGAGAAAGGCGTCGCCTCGGCGCTGGTGGAAGGGCCGCGTGGCTATCCGGTGGTGGGCGCGGCGGTCGCCGTGCTGGACGGACAGGCCCATGCCGTGGACTCGAACGAGGCCGCCTTCCATCGCGCGGCTCAGATCGCGGTGAAATCGGCGCTGGAAGCCACGGGCACGGTGCTGCTGGAGCCGGTGATGCGCGTGTCGGTGAGCGCGCCGGGTTCGGCGGTGGGCGATGTGTTGGGCGACCTGCAACGCCGCGGCGGGCAGATCGTCAACCTCGTCGACCGCCAGGAACGCACCGAGATCGACGCCGACGTGCCCCTGGCGCAGCTCGACGGCTACAGTACCGCCTTGCGTTCGCTGAGCCAGGGGCGGGCGTCGGCCACGGTGGCGTTCCATGCCTACCGGCCGGCGGCGATGCAGGAACAGTCGCGCCGTTCGGCGTGACATGAAGCGAGGGCGGCCGGATGGCCGCCCTCGTTCCTACACGGCCGCCTGTTGGCGGGTTACGCTTCACCCATGATTTCCTATCCCGAAGCGCTGGCACTCCTGCTTGCTGAAGTCCGGCCGCTCGATGTGGAGCAGGTCGCCCTCGGCGCCGCCAGGCTGCGGTTCCTCGCCGCCGACATGGCCAGTCCGCTGGCGCTGCCCTCGTTCGACAACGCGGCGATGGATGGCTATGCCGTTCGTGCCGAAGGCGACGCCATCCCTGCCGGAACCGTTCGTGCCGTGGCCGCGATGCATGCGGCCGGCGACACGATCGACACGTATCCGGAAGCCGAAGCCTGCGAGATCGCCACCGGTGCGCGCATGCCGGTGGGCTTCGACACCGTCGTCCCCGTGGAACGCTGCGAACGGCGGGGAGGGGAGGTCCGTTTCCTTGCCGATGAGCGCCGGGGGCAGAATGTGCGCCACGCCGGTACGGACATCGGCGAAGGAGCACTGGCGCTCGCACGAGGACGGCGCATCGATGCCGCGGCGATCATGTTGCTCGCGGCGCTGGGTATCGATCGCGTCGACGCCGTGCGCCAGCCGCGCGTGGCGGTGATCGCGACCGGTAGCGAACTCAACCCCACCGGTCCCTTGCCACCGGGAGGCATCCACGACTCCAATGGACCGTTCCTCGCCGCGAGCCTCGCGTCCTGGGGTGTCGAGCCGGCGGGGCGTGCGCGGGTGCCGGACGTGGGCGATGCGTTCCATGTCGCGGTACGCGACGCACGGGACGCCGGTGCGGACCTCATCGTCACCACGGGCGCCGTGTCCGCGGGACGCTTCGATTTCGTGCCTTCGGCACTGGCTTCGCTCGGTGCGCGGGAACTCTTTCACAAGGTCGCGATCCGGCCGGGCAAGCCGTTGCTTGCCGCGCGTTTCGATGGTGGCCCGCTGGTACTCGCCTTGCCCGGCAATCCGATCGCGGTCGCGGTGGGCTATCGTTTCTTCGTCGCTCCCGTTCTGCGCGCCATGGCGGGTCTTCCCGCCGAGCGCCCCACGCGCGTGACACTGGCGACGCCATTCACCGGACGCGAAGGCATGCGGCATTTCGCGTTGGGACGCGTCGGGAACGATGCGCAAGGAAGGCAGGTCGCGCATCTCGCGGACGCCCAGGCGGCGTATCGCATCCTTCCCTATACGCAGGCGAACACCTGGCTGACCACTGGCGCCGACGGCGATGCCGAGGCGTGGCCGATCGATCCGGCGGACGCCACGTGATCGTCGGACTCGTCCTCGCCGGCGGCCGGTCGTCCCGCATGGGTGAAGACAAGGCGCTCATGCGCATCGGCGGCCACACGTTGCTCGAACGCAGCCTCGCGGTATTGCGTGCCGCGGGTGCGGAACGGGTGGCGATCAGCGGCGCACGCGCGGGCGGGATTCCCGACCGCTGGCCAGAGGCCGGTCCCGTCGGCGGCATCGCGAGCGCGGCCGGCGGACTTCCGGATGGCGAGTGGCTGGTGATTCCCGTGGACATGCCGCGGTTGCACGAGGACGTGCTCCGGCCATTGCTTGCCACCTCCTCGCCGGCGGCGGTCAGTTGGCAGGGCCACCCGTTGCCGATGCGCCTGACGATGAACGCGGCCACGCGCGAGGTGCTCGCCGGTGTCATGGCGCTCGCCGGACGCGAACGGTCGGTCTTCGCCTTGCAGGAGCGGCTCGGTACGACGAGACTGCCGCTCGATGGCATCGATCCACGATACCTGTTGAACTGCAACACCCCCCAGGAATGGCGAGAGGTCAACGCATGAGAGTGCAGCTGGAAGACGACACCGTCCGCGTCCGCATCGACGAGGATGAACTGGGTGAGTTGCTCGACGACATCGCCCTGTTGGGCTCGACGGCATTCGGCAAGGCATTCACCATGCGCTACTCGATCGACGCCACCGATGGGCCCGTATGCACGCTTTCCGGCAATGCCCACGAATGGCGCATGGGCGTGCCACGCATGGCGCTGCGCGACCTGCTGTCGCGCCTGCCGAGCAAGGATGGCCTGGTCTTCGACATCCCTGGCTACGACACGGTGGCTACCACCGTGCGCTTCGATGTGGACGTGAAGGACAGCCTGCGCCGGCGCAAGGGCTGAACTCAGGCGATGCGTTCCGGGCGGCTGTAGATGTTGAAGCGGCCGGGGCGGGCGAAGCCCAGCAAGGTCAGGCCGCAGTCCTCGGCCAGGTGCACGGCGAGCGCCGTGGGCGCGGAGATCGCCACCACGAGGGTCATGCCGGCGACAGCGGCCTTGGTCACCATTTCGTAGCTGGCGCGGCTGGTGATCACGAGGAAACCGTCGCGCGGATCGCTGCCGTCGACGAGCATCGCGCCAATCAGTTTGTCGAGCGCGTTGTGCCGGCCGACGTCCTCGCGCACTTTCACGATCGTGCCATCCGGCGTGGCCCAGGCGGCGGCGTGCACGGAGCCGGTGAAGGCGTTGATGGGTTGCATGCCACGTAGCGATTCGAGGGCGCGCTCGATCGCATCGGAACCGACGACCGGACCCGCCGCCACTGGCGGTGGGTGGCGGACGACATCCTCGAGTTCACGGCTGCCGCAGATGCCGCAGCCGCTGCGGCCGGGAAGTTGCCGGGCCATCGGGGCCGAATCGCCGACAGGGTCGGCTCCCACCAGACAGCCGGCATCGCCGATGGGGTCGGTGGGCACCGGCCTGGGAGCGGACCCCGTCCGCGATATCCCGGAGGCCGTGCGCACATCCACCGTGATGCCCTCCAACACCTCGCGTACATCGATATCGACGATCTCCAGCACGGTCTCCACCTTGCCTTCCGTCAACGCGAAACCCCGCGCGAAATCATCGAGGTCGTCCGGCGTCGCCATCATCACCGCGAACGGCGAGCCATCGAAATGCATCGCCACCGGAACCTCTTCCGCGAGCCGGTCGTCGTCGGCCACGTGCAGGCCACGGTCGACTCGCGTCACCGGCCGCGTGGCGCAACCGCTAGGGTGGCGGCGCTCAGGCGGCATGTTCGGCCTTCGGCCGTGCCGGGGCGGCGGTGCGCACGGTCGAGGCTTCGATGTTTACCGGCACCGATTTATAGGCCGGGGTACCCGAGCGGCGGTCGTGGCTTTCCAGCGCGATGAGCGCGTTGCCCTCGGGGTAGTACATCGCGACCGACCCCTCGGCGATGTCGTAGGCGACGGCGACGAAGCCACGCACCGCGCGCTCCTTGCCGTCGGCGACATTGGCGCCGGTGGCGAAGATGTCGATGCGGTCGCCATGCTTTAGGCCGCGTGCGGAGAGATCGTTGGCGTGCATGAAGACGACGTCGCGCCGTCCGCTGACGCCACGGTAACGGTCGTTGAGGCCGTAGATCGTCGTGTTGTACTGGTCGTGCGAACGGAGGGTGGTCAGCATGAGGCCACCCGTTTCCAACGGTGGATCTTCGTCGAGGCCAGGCGCGACGAGGAAGCGGGCGCGCCTGTCGGGCGTCGCCCATTCACGCTCGCTCGCCGCCACCGGCAGGCGAAATCCGCCGGGCACGTTCACACGCCTGTTGAAGTCGCGGAAGATCGGAAAGACCTTCTCGATGTCGTCGCGGATGAGGTTGTAGTCACCCACGAGCCGGTCCCAGTCCACGCGCGTGGCAGGCAGGGTGGCCTTGGCGATGCCGCCGATGATCCACGGCTCGGAGCGTAGATGCTCCGACGCCGGGGTGAGCGTACCGGCCGAGGCATGCACCATCGACATCGAATCCTCCACGGTCACCGATTGCGGGCCGGTGGCCTGCACGTCCAGTTCGGTCCTGCCCAGACAGGGCAGGATGAACGATTCCTTCGCCAGGATGAGGTGCGACCGGTTGAGTTTCGTGGCGATATGCACCGCGAGGTCCAGCTTCGCCATCGCCTCGAAGGTCTCCGTCGTGTCCGGCATCGCCACGGCGAGGTTGCCACCGAGGGCGACCAAGGCCCGGGAGCGGCCTTCGCGGATCGCGATGACGGCGGCGACGGCGTCGTGTCCATGCGCCGCGGGTGGTTCGAAACCGTAGGTGGCGCGGATGCCGTCGTTCAGCGCGTCGGTGGGCTTCTCGGTGATGCCCACCGTGCGGTCGCCCTGCACGTTGCTATGGCCGCGCAGCGGGCAGATTCCCGCGCCGCGGCGGCCGATGTTGCCGCGCAGGAGCAACAGGTTGGCGATCTGCTGCACGTTCTCGGTGCCGTGCACGTGCTGGGTGATACCCATGCCGTAGCAGACGATGACGTTCTTCGCCTTGGCGTAGATGTCGGCCGCGTCCTCGACCTGCGCGCGGGTGAGTCCCGAGGCACGCTCGATCGCCGCCCAGGAAGTGTTCGCGACATCCTCCACGAGTGCCTCGAAACCGCTCGTGTGGGCCTCGATGAACGCATGGTCGATAACGCGGGGCATGCCAGCCGCGACGGCGCGTTCGTCGGCCGTGAGCACGGCCTTCATCATGCCCTTCAGCACGGCGACATCGCCGCCGATCTTCAGCTTGTAATAGGTGGACGCGATGCGCGTGGACTTGCCGGTGAGCATTTCCACCGGATGCTGGGGTGACGTGAACCGTTCCAGGCCTCGCTCGGGCAGGGGATTGAGCACCACGATGGGCACGCCGCGCAGCGAAGCCTCGCGCAAGGTCGAAAGCATGCGCGGGTGGTTGGTGCCGGGGTTGTGGCCGATGCAGAAGATCGCGTCGCAGTGTTCGAAATCCTCGAGCACCACCGTACCCTTGCCGACGCCGATCGACTGCGGCAGGCCTACGCTGGTGGCCTCGTGGCACATGTTCGAGCAGTCGGGGAAATTGTTCGTGCCGAACTCGCGGACGAACAGCTGGTACAGGAAAGCGGCTTCGTTGGAGGCGCGGCCCGAGGTGTAGAACTCGGCCATGTCCGGGTCCGGCAGCGCACGCAGCGCCGTACCGATACGGCGGAACGCCTCTTCCCACGCGATCGGGCGGTAGGTGTCGCTCGTGCGGTCGTACGCCATGGGATAGGTGATCCGCCCCAGCCCCTCGAGCGTGTAGTCGGACAGGTTCCACAGGTCGGCAACCGTGTTCTTCGCGAAGAACTCCGGCCGGACCCGCTTGGCGGTGGCCTCCCAGGACACCGCCTTCGCGCCGTTCTCGCAGAACTCGAACGAGGAGGTTTCCTTAGGGTCCGGCCAGGCGCAGCCCGGACAGTCGAAGCCTTGCGGCTGGTTCACCTTGTGCAGGGCGATGGACTCGCGGGCGATGGCCATCTGTCCGCTCAGTGCGCGGGCCACGGCACCGAGCGCGCCCCAACCGCCGGCGGGGCCATCGTAGTCGTCGACACCGGGGATAGTGTTTTCACTCATGGACGCATCATTCTACGCCGCACCAAAAGGAGCAATAAAACCAAGGTACGGGGCGATCCCGTCTCTTGTTGCGATGCACAATAGTCATGACGTAACGCAAGTCATGCATCTTTCGCATACCTGATAGTTTCGTCATCGCGTTGTTCCATGCCCCGCCCTGCGGCGAGGATCGCCCCGCACCGTCGCCATTCGACGGGATCGGGGGTTCCAAAGCACATGATGTTCCGTCGCTTCGCCATGGCCGCACTCGTCGCACTCGCCGTCCTAGCCGCATCGGCCGCGGCCGCACAGGCCGCGCCGGATGCGCAACAGCCGCGCCAGGCCACGCCGGCCCAACCGCAGGACAGCAAGGGGCCGGTCGACCGCCTGCGCGAGGAGGGTGTCTCGCTGCGTTTCGTATGGGCTAACGACTGGGCGGCCAGCGTGCGTGGCGGCGAACGCCTGGGCGCGACGAACGGTGGCGGCGCCGTCGGCGGCGCCGACCTGGACATGGGCAAGCTCGCAGGCATCGACGGCGGCAAGATGCATATCACTTTCGCCCGCTACTACGGCCATAGCGTCGCCGCGGACGACATCGGCGTGATCCAGAAGATCCAGGGCTACTGGTATCCGAAGCGCCAATGGGAGCTTGCCCAGTTGAGTTGGGAGCAACAGTTCACCGACAGTCATGTCAACGTGCTGGCCGGCCGCCTCAACGCCACCTGGCAATTCGCCCGCTCGACGTACGGCTGCCGTTTCGTCAGCGCACCGGATTGCCCCTACCAGCTCACCAACACGTCCGGCGGTTTCAGCGGCTTTCCCTACGTGAACTGGGGCGCGCGTGTGAAGTACCAGCCCGATGCGCGCTATGTGTCGATCGGCGCGTTCGAGATCAATCCGGACCGGCGCAACAACAATGGCCTGAACTGGGGCCTCAACAACGCCACCGGCGTGATGATTCCCGTCGAGGTGGGCTATGAGACCAGCTTCGCGAACGATCCTTATCCGAAGCACCTGAAGATCGGCGGCTGGTATAACTCCGCCCCGTTCACCGATCCCGAACTCAACACGCGCGGTCTCCATCGCGGCCTCGTCGGCGGTACCGCGCGCAGCTACGACGGTGGCCGCTACGGTCTCTATGTACTGGCCGACAAGGTGGTGTGGAAACCGGACGCCAACTCGAACACGCGTAACCTCGCCGTCTTCGGCTCGGTCACCGGCCCGCTCGACAATGCCGAGAACTACACGCTGCAATCCACCTTCGGCGCGCTCTGGACAGGCTTGTCCGCCGCGCGGCCGAACGACTCCCTCGGCTTCCAGGCCACCCTGTTCCGTTTCAGCCGGAAGGCCACGGGGTTCGAAGACGACCTCATCCACAAGAACAGCGGCACCAACGACCATTTCGACCGCAACGAATGGATGACCGAACTCAACTACAGCTACAAGCTCTTCCCCGTGGTCAGCCTGGTGCCCAACCTGCAATACATCGTGCACCCGGACATCCTCGGCAACACGGTGGGTGTGAAGCGGGTTCCGGCCAACGCGATCGTGATCGGGCTGCGGGTGATGGTGAACATGGGCGGCCCCGGTAGCCAATGAGGCGGGGGCGCCGGCATTGGGCACATAATCGGGACATCCTGGCCGGCTGGCGCGTGATCTTCCCGTGGACCTGAAACACCTGCAAAGCTTCATCCGCATCGTCGAGTTCGGCAGCCTCACGCGCGCCGCGGCAACGCTCGATGTCTCCCAATCGTTGCTCAGCCGGCAGGTGCGCCAGCTGGAAATGGAGTTGGGCACCCACCTGCTCGAACGCAATGGTCGCGGCGTGGTTGCTACCGACGCGGGCCGCGAGCTGGTCGAACATGGCCGTGGCATCCTGCGCCAGGTCGAAGTCGCACGCATGCAGTTGGGCCAGGCGCGTGGGGTCTACGCCGGCAAGCTGGCAATCGGCCTCCCGCCCAGCGTGGGAGGCTTGCTCACGGTGGATCTGGTGATGCGCTTCCGCGAGCGCTTTCCAGCCGCGCAGATCAGCGTGGCGGAAGCCCTGAGCGCCAGCCTGCTCGAATGGCTGCAGCTGGGCCGGCTCGATTGCGCGCTGCTGTACAACCCGTCGGTCAACGCGAACATGCGTTTTCGCCACGTGCACACCGAAGAGCTCTACCTCATCGGGAGCGCGAAGGACGGCCGCGAGTTGCCCGACAGCGTTCCCTTGGCCACTCTCGGCAAATATCCGCTCATCATTCCCTCGCCGCTGCACTCCGTGCGCCAGCTGATCGAGGCCGACACCGCACGATATGGCGTGTCGCTGGACATCCGCCTGGAGATCGATTCCGTACGCTCGCTGCTGGATCTCGTCGAGCGCGGCGTGGGCTACGGCATCCTCTCGCGCAATGCCGTCCTGGCCCGCCGCGGTCCACACGGGTTGCGGGCGGTCCCGATCGTCATGCCGAACATCGTGACGCGCCTCGTCGTGGCGACACCCACGCAGCGGCCCATGAGCGCCATCACCGAGCAGGCGCTGATCCTCGTGGATGAACTGATCGCGGAAGGCAAGCTGGACCCGCGGGACTGAATGATGATGCATTGCATCAATTGCATGATGTGCAGCTAGCTATGCCGATCGTGCATAACAGATAGGCGCGGCATCGCGTTGTTCGCTTGTCGCGGCAGGACGACCATCGTGCCGGTTGTTTCAGACGATGGGCGGCATACCATGGCACACGAGATTCCCTGCTGGTACATGCGCGGCGGCACGTCCAAGGGACCTTTCTTCCTGGCTCGTGACCTGCCCGGTGACATCGCGACCCGCGACGCGGTCATCCTCGCGGCCATGGGTTCGCCGGACGAGCGCCAGATCGACGGCCTCGGCGGTGCCCGGCCGCTCACGAGCAAGACCGGCATCCTCTCGGTGCCGGCCGACGGTGCCGCCGACCTCGATTTCCTGTTCGGCCAGGTCGGCATCGCCGAAGCCACGGTGGATACCACGCCCAACTGCGGCAACATGCTCGCGGCGGCCCTGCCGGCGGCGATCGAAGCCGGCCTGCTCGCCGGCGACCGCGGCACCACCACGCGCCGCGTGCGTACGATCAACACCGGCGTGATCGCCGAAATCACCATCGACACGCCGACGGGCCTGCCCGATTACGACGGCGACGCGCGCATCGACGGCGTGCCGCGCACGGCCGCCCCAGTGCGTTGCCGTTTCCTCGATACGGAAGGTTCGCTCACGGGCAGCCTTCTGCCCACCGGCAACGTGCGTGACACGATCGATGGTGTCGAAATGACCCTCATCGACAACGGCATGCCGGTGATGGTCATCGCCGCCGCCGCGCTGGGTGTGCGCGGCGACGAGCGCCCGGAGGAGCTGGATGCCAACGTGGAGCTCAAGGCGCGCATCGAGTCGTTGCGCCTCAAGGCCGCGCCGCTCATGAACCTCGGTGACGTGTCCAGGAAGCCGGTACCGAAGATCACGCTCGTGTCGCCGCCGCGCGCCGGCGGTGCCATCGGTACGCGTACCTTCATCCCCCACGATTGCCACACGTCGATCGGCGTCCTGGGTGCCGTCACCGTCGCCACGGCGGCCGTGCTTCCCGGCTCCGTCGCCTACGACGTCGCGACGCCGGGGCAGGGCGACGTCCGCACGCTTTCCATCGAACACCCCACCGGCGAATTCAGCGTGGAGATCGGGCTGGAGGGCACACGCGTCGTCCGCGCGGCCTTGCTGCGCACGGCCCGGTTGCTGATGCGCGGCAGCGTTCCCGTTTCTCCCTCGATCTGGCGCGGCCCCACCGCCTGATCCTTCCCCCTGGAGCACTCAAGATGTCCGAACCCAAAACCGCGCTCGTCGTGAGCGCCCACTCCGCCGACTTCGTCTGGCGCGCCGGCGGTGCCATCGCGCTGCATGCGGCGCAGGGCTGGCGGGTGCATATCGTCTGCCTCTCGTTCGGCGAACGCGGCGAATCCGCCAAGCTGTGGCGTCAGCCCGGCATGACGATGGAGAAGGTGAAGACCGACCGCCGGGCCGAGGCCCAGGAGGCCGCGGACATCCTCGGTGCCAGTGTCGAGTTCCTCGACATCGGCGATTACCCCATGCGGGTCGACCTGGACGTGGTCTTCCACCTGGCCAAGGTCTACCGCGAGTTGCGCCCTTCCTTCGTGCTCAGCCATTCGCTGAAAGACCCTTACAACTTCGACCATCCGCTGGCGACCCACCTGGCCCAGGAAGCGCGCGTGGTGGCACAGGCGCATGGCCATGAGCCGGACGTGCCCGTGATAGGCGCGCCGCCGGTCTACCTGTTCGAACCGCACCAGCCGGAGCAGTGCGAGTGGAAACCCGAACTGTTCCTCGACATCACGCCGGTGTGGGAGAAGAAGCGCGCGGCGTTCGAGACCATGCGAGCGCAGGAGCACCTGTGGGAGTACTACACCCGTGTCGGCCTGCAACGCGGTGCACAGGCCACGCGCAACTCCGACTTCAGGATCACCTATGCCGAGGCATTCCAGCGCGTGTTCCCGCATGTGACCCAGGGCATGCTCGCATGATCGGCGTGGTCGTCCGCAACCGCCCATCCATTACGGCCGACCAGGCCCGGTCGCTCGCCGCCATGGGTGTCGCCACGGTGCACGAGGCGCAGGGCCGCACGGGCCTGTTCCTGCCGCCGATCGCGCCCATCCAGCGCGACGCGTCGATCGCGGGGTCGGCGGTCACCGTGCTGGCGCAGCCGGGCGACAACTGGATGCTCCACGTCGCGGTGGAGCAATGCCGTCCCGGCGATATCCTGGTCGTGGCCTGCACGACGGAGAATACCGACGGCATGTTCGGCGACCTGCTCGCCACGTCACTGATGTCACGCGGCGTCGCTGGCCTCGTTATCGACGCCGGCGTGCGCGACAGCGCGGAACTGCGCCGCATGGGCTTTGCCGTATGGGCGCGCGCGGTGCATGCACGCGGTACGGTCAAGGCCACGCTCGGCTCGGTGAACGTGCCGGTGGTGATCGGCGGACAGTACGTGAAACCGGGCGACGCGATCGTCGCCGACGACGATGGCGTGGTGGTGGTGCCGCATGCCACCGTGGAGAGCGCCATCGCCGCAGCGCGCAAGCGCGTGCTCAACGAAGAGGCCAAGCGCGCGCGGCTGGCCGCGGGCGAGCTTGGCCTCGATATCTACGACATGCGCCCGAAGCTGGCCGAAGCAGGCCTGCGTTATGTCGACGACCTTCCCAACGAGTGACCCGATGAAGTCCTGCCTTCCCCCCGACCCGAATCCGACGAAGCCGTTGCAGGCGATGCCCGCGCTTTCCTGCGACGCGCACTGCCACGTGTTCGGCCCCGCGGACACGTTTCCCTACGCGCCGGACCGCAGCTACACGCCGCCGGACGCACCTTATGAACACCTCGTGGGCCTGCACGATTTCCTCGGCTTCGAGCGCGGCGTGATCGTCCAGGCCAGCTGCCACGGCACCGACAACACCGCCATGCTCGACGCCATCGCGCGCGGCAACGGGCGCTATCGTGGGGTGGCCATCGTCGACGACGGCATCGACGAGGCCGGCCTGGAGGAACTTGATCGTGGCGGTGTGCGCGCCGTGCGTTTCAACTTCGTCCAGCACCTGGGCGGCCGGCCCGACATGGACGTGTTCTGGCGCGTGCTCGACCGCGTGGCCGAGATGGGCTGGCACGTGGTGTTGCACCTCGACGCCAACGACATCGTCGAGCTCCAGGATGTATTGGCGAAGATCCGCGTGCCGTTCGTCATCGACCACATGGGGCGCGTGCAGGCAGCCCAGGGCCTGGGGCAGGAACCATTCCGCCTGTTGGTAGCGCTCATGCGCGACAATCCGCTTGCCTGGGTGAAGGTCTGCGGGGCGGAGCGTGTCTCGGTCGGCAAGCGGCCGTTCGACGACGCCATCCCGTTCGCGCGCACCCTGATCGAGACGGCGCCGGACCGCGTGCTATGGGGTACGGACTTTCCACACCCGAATATCTCCAGGGACATGCCCAATGACGGTGGGCTGGTCGACCTGATGTTCCGTTTCTGTCCCGACGAGGACCTGCGCAAGCGACTCCTCGTCGACAACCCGGCGCGTCTGTACGACTTCGCCTGATCGACCCACGATACGAGAAACCCATGTCCGATATCGCCACCACTGTTTCCTCGTCGCAGAAGCCGCACAAGCCCTTCTACCGGCAGCTGTATATCCAGGTCCTGGTGGCGGTGATCCTGGGCGTGATCCTGGGCTACCTGTCGCCGAAATACGCCGAAGCGATGAAGCCGCTGGGCGATGGCTTCATCGCCCTGATCAAGATGGTGATTGGGCCGATCATCTTCTGCACCGTGGTGACGGGTATCGCCGGCATGCGCGACATGCGCAAGGTCGGCCGGGTCGGTGGCAAGGCGCTTCTCTACTTCGAGCTGATCTCCACGATCGCGCTGCTCTTCGGCCTCGTCGCGGGGCACGTCTTTCATCCCGGCACCGGTTTCAACGTGGACCCGGCCACGCTGAAGGCGGGCGAGGTCGGCAACCTCGTTGCCCAGGGCCACAACATCGAGTCCATCGGCTTCCTGCTCTCGATCATCCCCAGCACCTTCGTCAGTGCCTTCGCCAAGGGCGACGTGCTATCGATCCTATTGATCTCGGTGCTGTTCGGTTGCGCGCTCGCGGCGGTCGGTGAGCGTGGCAAGCCCGTCTACGACGTGATCGAGGCAGGCGCGCAAGTGTTCTTCAAGATCGTGCACTACATCACCGCGGTATCGTCCATCGGTGCGTTCGGCGCGATGGCCTTCACCATCGGAAAATACGGCGTGGTGTCGCTGGTGCCGCTGATGGAACTGATCGGCAGTTTCTACCTCGTCTGCGTCGTCTTCGTCGTGGTGATCCTCGGTATCGTCGCGCGCATCGCCGGCTTCAGCATCCTTCGTTTCTGCGCCTACATAAGGGAGGAACTGTTGATCGTGCTCGGCACCAGTTCATCGGAGGTCGTGCTGGCGCCGCTGATGCGCAAGATGGAAGAGCTCGGTTGCCCGAAGGAGACCGTCGGGCTGGTGGTGCCCACCGGCTACTCGTTCAACCTGGATGGCACCAACATCTACCTGACCATGGCGATCCTGTTCATCGCCCAGGCGTTGAACATCGACCTCACCATCGAGCAGCAGATCACCGTGGCCATCGTGGGCATGCTCACGTCCAAGGGCGCCAGTGGCGTGGCCGGAGCGGCACTGGTCATGCTCGCATCGACGTTGAGCGTCGTGCCGGTGGTTCCGGTGGCGGGCATGGTCCTGATCCTGGGCATCCACCGTTTTCTCGGCACCGGCCTGGCGATGACCAACCTGGTCGGCAATGGCGTGGCGGCGATCGTGGTGTGTGCGTGGGAGAAGGAGCTGGACCGGACGAAGATGGCGGCGGTGTTGAAGGCCGCCTGAGCCCTGGTGCGAGCCGACCTGGTGGGAGCCGACCCTGTCGGCGATCCCGCGGCGGCGGGCCAGGTCGTGGCAAGACCCAATCGCCGACAAGGTCGGCTCCCGCCGGGGCAACGACTGCCCTTAGGCGGCGAGCGACACGCCGGCTTCCAGGGTGTCGAAGTACTCGCGCGTCAGGCGCAGTTGGGTGGCGGCGTCTTCCGCCTGGTTGACGACATGGCGGAAGGCGGCGTTTTCCGGACGGTCCTTGGCGTACCAGCCCAGGTGCTTGCGCGCGATGCGCACGCCCATCCGCTCGCCATAGAACGCGTAGAGATGTTCCAGGTGGCCGACGAGGATGTCGCGCACCTCGCCGGGCGTCGGCTCGGGCAGGAAGCCGCCGGTGTCGAGATGGTGCGCGATCTCGCGGAAGATCCACGGGCGCCCTTGCGCGCCACGGCCGATCATCACGGCGTCCGCGCCGGTGATGCGCAGCACCTCGCGCGCCTTCACCGGGTCGACGATGTCGCCGTTGGCGAAGACGGGGATCGATACGCTTGCCTTCACGGCGGCGATAGTGGCGTATTCGGCGTCGCCCTCGTATTTGTCCGCGCGCGTGCGGCCGTGCACGGCCAGCGCGGCGATGCCGGCGTCCTCGGCGATGCGGGCGATGTTCAGCGCGTTGCGGTGTTCGCGGTCCCAGCCGGTGCGGATCTTCAGCGTGACCGGTACATCCACCGCCTTCACCACGGCCTGCACGATGCGCGCGACCAGCGGTTCGTCCTGGAGCAGCGCGGAGCCCGACCAGACGTTGCAGACCTTCTTCGCCGGGCAGCCCATGTTGATGTCGACGATTTGCGCACCGTTATCGGCGTTGTACTTCGCCGCCTCGGCCAACATGCCGGGGTCGTAGCCCGCGATCTGCACGCTCACCGGCTCCGGTTCGCCCTCGTGATCCATCCGGCGCAGTGACTTGGTCGTGTTCCACAGGCGCGGATCGGCGGTGGTCATTTCAGACACGGCCAAGCCAGCCCCCAGGCGTTTGCACAGGAGGCGAAAGGGTTTGTCGGTCACGCCGGCCATGGGCGCGAGCACCACGGCCGGTGCGATGGTATAGGGACCGATGCGCATGGCATTGATTTTACACGATTCGCTCAATGCATCCCGAGCATGACCGCCAGCACGCCGGCGAGAATGCCGAAGCCGACCACCGCCACGGCGACCGTTGCCAGCAAGCGCACGGGTAGGGACCGGCCCAGCATCGCCAGCGAGGGCAGGCTCACCGGGGGGAGGGTCATCAGCAGGGCGGCGGCCGGGCCGCCTCCCATGCCCAGCGCCAACATGGCCTGCACGATGGGAACCTCGCCCGCGGTGGGAATCACGAACAGCATCCCGGCCACGGCGAAAGCGGCGATCCAGAACCAGTGCTCGCCGATGTCCGGTCCGATGTGGGGGAACATCCATGCGCGCGCCGCACCCAGCAGCAGGACGATCACGAGGTATTCCGGGATGAGCCGCAGCGTCATGCCGGTGAAGATCCGCGCCCAACGCCTGCCGACCTCGACCAGGGACTGCGGCTCGGCCTCGGCGATCGGCGCGACGGCCGCCGAGGACGGTTCCAGGCCGGACATGCGGTTGGCGAGATAGCCGAGCCCGAAGACCATCGGCACGCCCAGCACCATGCGTAGCGCGGTCCAGTGCCAGCCGAGGACGAAGCCGGTAAAGACCAGGGTTGCCGGATTCAGCATCGTATTGCCCAGCCAGAACGCGATAGAGGCGCCCGGCGAGGCCTGGTGCTTGCGCAGGCCCACCACCACCGGTGCCGCGCAGCAGGTGCACATCATGCCCGGCACGCCCAGCAGGCCACCCGCGAGGGTGCTGCGGAAGCCACGTTTACCCAGCGTGCGCCGCACCCAGTTCACCGGCAGCAGCGCCTGGACACCCGACCCCAGCAGCAAGCCCAGCACCATCGCCTTCCAGATGGCCTTGCCGTAGGCCAGCGCATAGTCCAGCGCGGCATTCCAGGAAGGCGCCGGTGCGCTGGCCTGGTCGCCCATGAGGATCGAATGGCCGATGGAATGCTGATCCGCGGCCATGAATGCGCGCCCGTAGTACGGGTACCACTTCACATAGAACAGGCCGGCCACGGCCAGCAAGAGCAATACCGACCAGCGCATGGTGCGCGCTTTCTGCAAAGCGACGTTCATAGACCCCTCCGAACAGGATGTGACATGACGGCCCTACAGGGCACGACGTTGCCGGCCGGGAGCCGCAGGCCCGATGCGCTGCGGAGGGGCAAGACTTTCGCTTGAAGATACTTCAAGCTCCGGTGGCTTCGCTATGCTCTACGTGACTTCACGTTTGCACCAACGGGACTTTCGCAGGATCCGCCATGACCTCCGTCCGATTGACCGAACTCGCCCACGGTGGCGGCTGCGGCTGCAAGCTCGCGCCATCCGTGCTTCGACAATTGCTGGCCGACAAGCCGTCGGCGATGCCGTTCGCGCAACTGCTGGTCGGCACCGAGTCCAGCGACGATGCCGCGGTGTGGCAAGTGGACGAACGCACCTGCGTGATCGCCACCACCGATTTCTTCATGCCGGTGGTCGACGATCCCTACGATTTCGGCCGCATCGCCGCGGCCAATGCGCTCTCCGACGTGTATGCGATGGGTGGCAAGCCGATCATGGCGCTGGCCATCCTCGGCATGCCCTTGGACAAGCTGGACATCGACACCGTGCGCGCCATCCTCGCGGGCGGCGAATCCATCTGCGCCGAAGCGGGTATCCCTGTCGCGGGCGGTCATTCGATCGACTCGGCCGAGCCGATCTACGGCCTCGCGGCGATCGGGTTGTGCACGCCCGCCAACGTACGCCGCAACACGGGCGCGCAAGCGGGCGACGTGCTGATCCTGACCAAGGGCATCGGCGTCGGCATCTATTCGGCGGCGTTCAAGAAGCAGGCGCTGCCGGAAGACGCCTATGCGGAGATGCTCGCATCCACCACGCTGCTCAATCGCGTCGGTCATGAGCTGGCGCAGGACGGCGACGTGCATGCGATCACCGACGTCACCGGCTTCGGCCTGCTGGGACACGCGCTGGAACTGGCGCGAGGGAGTGGCCTGCGGGTCCGGATCGACGGAGACCACGTCCCCTTCCTCGACCAGGCCGAGCGACTCGCCCAGGCTGGTTTCGTCACCGGCGCATCGAAGCGGAACTGGAGCAGCTACGGCGATGGCGTCGTTCTGCCCGCCGGCCTGCCGGACTGGCGCCGTGCCTTGCTGACCGACCCGCAGACGTCCGGCGGGTTGCTGGTGGCATGCAAGGCGGAGCGGGCCCAGGCGATCCTGGCGAGGATCGAGGCGGCGGGCTATCCCCGCGCGCGCATCGTCGGCACGGCGATGGCAGGCGTGCCGGGTGTCGATGTGGTCTGAAAAGGCGCCAGGATGGCGGAAGAGCATGGGAGTCGAACCCACCCGAGGCAGTCTGGCTGCCTCACCCGGATTTGAAGTCCGGACGTCCCACCGGGAACGATGCTCTTCCATGGATGTCTGTCACGCCGGCGCCGATCCGAACAGGTCGAGGTAACGCGCCTGTATCCGGCGCAGCGTGCCGTGATTTAGCGTAACACCCTGGCGGTCGAAGAACTCGAGGATCTGGATCGCCACCTTCCGCCCGTTGTCGAGTCGATCGCGAAACTGCGCCGCGGTGAAGCGGCCGTCCGCGGCGTGCGACGCGACGTCGGCGGCGATCAGCAGCATCTCATGCACGGTCGCACGCAGGAAGAAATGGTCGTGCGCCACTTCGTCGACGAGTCCGACGCGCGCCGCGGATTTCATCAGCTGGCGGACCTCCGCCTCCGGGCGTCCGACCACCGCGGCGATGTCGCGCACTCGCGGAGGCCGGAAGCGGACCTCGCCGCCAAGCAAGGGCTCGACCGCCCGCCATGCGGCCACGCGGTCCGGACTCAGCTGCAGGGTGTGCGAGGCCAGGCGTACGAACGCGCCGTCGCGAACCACGCGTCGGGCGACGTCCTCGTGTTGCAGGGCCAATGCGAACGCGGCGGGCGACAGCCGCGGGCGCAAGGCCAGCCGCAGTTTTTCCCGGCCCATGCCCTGCACATCCGGATTGGCTGCATGGAAGGTCTCCAGGCGTTCGACCAGGGCGTCGGCGAAGCCTTGCCAGTGCGCCCGGTCGATCGCCACGCGCTCGTCACCTGTGTCGAGCACCAGCGGCGCGAGCGCGGTGACCGTGTCGTCCAGCACGGCCGCTGCCAGGGCGCGATCGCGCGCGAACGCGAGCACGTCCCACGTGAATGGCGGCGCATCGAGCAGCGCCGCGAGCGCCTTCCTTGGATCGTCGATCGCCAGCGCGGCGCGTTGTGCCTGTCGCTCGGGCGTCCGGCGCTGTCGCGACGGCGCACGGAGGTCGAGGAAACGGCCGCCGCCGATGGTTCGCCGCGCGGATACATCGCGCAGCACGAAGCGGTCGAGCGCCGCCGCGGCGATCGGCTGGCTCAACACCAGCTGCACATCGGCCGTCCGTCCCGGAAGCAACTGCTCGCCTTCCAACGGCACGACGCGTACGCCGACGTCGGCCGCGCCGTGATGCAACCGGGCAGGGAACCAGGCACCGACGGGCTTGGGCTCGCTGGCCAGGATATGCAGGCTCGCATCGATGCGATCGGTCGGCGCGTGCAGAAGAGGATCGACGAGCATGTCGCCGCGCTGGATCGCGTCCTTGGCGATGCCATCGCCAGCGAGGTTCAGGGCGCAGCGGTCGCCTGCGCGGCCCGTCTCCACCTGGCGGTTCTGCGCATGCAGCGAACGCACGCGCGCGGTCAGTCCCGAGGGGCTGAGCATGACCTGGTCCTTTACCTGCACGGTGCCGGACAACACGGTGCCGGTCACCACCACGCCGATGCCGGGCAGGGTGAACACCCGGTCCACCGCGAGCCGGAAACGTCCGTCCGCACGGCGTTCACCGAGCGCACGCGCCTCCACGGCGAGCCGGTCGCGCAGCGCGTCGACGCCCGTGCCCGTCGTCGAGGATACCGGCAGGATGTCCGCCTTTTCGAGCATCGTGCCTGCGGTCGCCTCGCGGATCTGCGCGGTCACCTCCGCCAGCCGTTCCGGCGGCACCAGGTCGGATTTGGTCAGCGCGACCATTCCGCGCCCGATGCGCAGCAGGTCGAGGATCGCCAGGTGTTCCAGCGTCTGCGGCATGACGCCATCGTCGGCCGCCACCACCAGCAGGGCGATGTCGATGCCGCTCGCACCCGCGGCCATGGTGTGCACGAAGCGTTCATGGCCTGGCACGTCGACGAAACCGAGGGTGAAACCCTCGTCCAGCGGCAGGTAGGCGAAGCCCAGGTCGATGGTGATGCCGCGTGCCTTTTCTTCCTTCAGGCGATCACCGTCGACACCCGTCAAGGCCCTGACCAGGGACGTCTTGCCGTGGTCGATATGCCCGGCCGTGCCGATGATCATGGCGTGCGGGCGAGGTGGGCGAGGGTGGCCAGGAAGGCGTCTTCGTCGGCGTCGGCGAGGCAGCGCAGATCCAGCTGCAGCGCGCCATCGCCGACACGGCCCACGACGGGGCGTGGCAATGCGCGGAGTGCGGCCGCCAGGTGTTCCAGGGTGCGCTGGCTGCCGAGCGGGCGGATCGACAGCGCGGCGCTGGCGAGCGTATCCAGCGGCAGCGCGCCGGAACCTATCTGGCTATGGCAATCCCCGACATCGACGAGGAAGCCGTCGCCGATCCGCTCCGCGACCGCCGCTCGCAGACGGCGTGCCTGTGCCTCGATGTCCGCATGGGAGCGGGACAGGAAGCGCAGGGTCGGCAGCCGTTCGGCGAGACGGTCGGGATCGCGATACAGGTTCAGCGTGGCTTCGATGGCGGCAAGCCGGATCTTGTCCACGCGCAAGGCGCGTTTCAGCGGATTGCGATTGATGCAGGCGATCAGGTCGCGGTCGCCGACGATGAATCCCGCCTGCGGCCCCCCCAGCAGCTTGTCGCCGGAGAACGTGACAAGCCGCGCGCCCTCGGCCACCGCTTCGCGCACCGTCGGTTCCCTGGCGAGACCATGGCGGGAGAGATCGACGAGGCTGCCCGAGCCCAGGTCGTTGAGCAGCGGCACGCCGGCCTCGTCGGCGATCGCCGCCAACTCGCGTGCCCCGACCTCGGCGGTGAAGCCCTGGATGCGATAGTTCGAGGTATGCACCTTCAGAACGAGCCCGCTGCGCTCGTTGAGCGCGTCGCGGTAGTCCGCCGGGTGGGTGCGGTTGGTGGTGCCCACCTCGATCATCTTCGCGCCGGCACGCGCCATGATGTCGGGCATGCGGAACGCGCCACCGATTTCGATCAGCTCGCCGCGCGACACCACCGCCTCGCGGCCGAGGGCGAACGTGTTCAGACAGAGCAAGACGGCCGCGGCGTTGTTGTTGACCACGGTGGCATCTTCCGCGCCGGTCAATTCGCAGAGCAGGGAGCGCAGGTGATTGTCGCGCTCGCCACGTACGCCGCTGGCGAGGTCGTACTCCAGCGCCACCGCGTGGCGCATCGCTTCCACCGCCGCCTCGACCGCGGCTTCGGCAAGTACCGCGCGGCCGAGGTTGGTGTGCAGCACGGTGCCGGTGAGATTGAACAGCGGGCGCAGGCCCGGCATCCTCGCTTCGAGCAGGCCGCGCGCCCGCTGCGCGATGTCAGTCGCGCTGGGTGCCTCCATGGGAGAAAGGCGAAGGGCATCCCGTGCATCGTCGATGACCTGACGGATGGCCTCGGTGGTGGCGGCGCGTCCATGGCGCTCCAACAACGAGGCCACCTCCGCGGTCGCCAGCACGGCGGCTACCGCAGGCAGGTTTCGCAGCGAGGTTGCGTCAGGCCCGGACATGCCTCGTATGCTGAGGTGCCGCCCGTGCGCGGTCAAGAAAAACCACCCGCTTGCCCCAAGATCATGGCGGCACCGGCCCCGGTAAGTAGATGGTCGTTTCGTTGGATTCGACGTACTTGAGCGTATTTCTCTTGAAGTCTTGGAATTCCTTGTCGGTCACGACAAACCGATCGGGTTCGCGATCCAACGACAAAGTGAACTTCACCGAGAAGGCGCCGCCCGCTCCGTAGTCGTATTCGGGGGTGAGGTCTACTTCCTTTTCAATGCTTTCCCCGCTTTGCAGGATGATGAAATAGCCGGAGAGAAGTCGTCCGATGTTGACGGAACGGCCGATGTATCGGGAGACCTCGCCCGCGCCGTTCTTTACTTCGTACTGGGATTTCGGAAGGCGTCCACCGGACATGACGAATGGAGTGTCCCATTTCATGATGGCGACTGGTTCGTCCCCCACGTTGTGCAAGGTCAGTTTCACGATGGCCGAGCGTCGGCTATCCGAGGCATAAGGCGTCTCCAGTTTCGCTGTCAGGCGTTGCTCGGCCAAGGTGACAGGGCTTGTCGCTAATGCTCCCACGCTCCAGCCGAGCAAAACCAACACACGTTTCCACTTCATGCTCTATCCCTATCTTGATCGTTCCCCGGAGCGTCGACACGCACCCGTCACCTTTTGGGCGACCGCCGAAACTACGCCGAGGAATGAGGCGAACACATGGAAGGATTCTGAGAAAGTCGACGTCTTCCGTTCTCCGTGACCGGTGTCACATCCGTCGAGTGGTTTATCCACGGGCTGCTTGGACGTCGCGTCGAATGGGCTGCTCCCGTGTTCGCGGCGAAGCTGGGCGCCCGGACGGTGGTTGATTCGGGAGGAAAAAGATCGGAGTGAGAATGTTCTCACTAAATATGAATAGATTCAGATACTTATTTGCTAATGCATGGAGTGGTCGATAGACTCTGCGGATCGCGAATGCATGTCGGCGACACGACTGGTTCTGCGAGCAGGTGAAGGACGCGCATGGGTGACATGCAAGGAGCGGCGATGAAATGGACTCGATTGAGCGCGTGGTTAAGCCTGGGCCTGGCGGCCTGTGCCCAGCCCACGGCCGCACCGTCGTTGCAAAAGGAGATTGCCGTGACGGAGACGGAGCGGGACGAAGCGGCGATTCGCGCGGAGATGAACTACCGGCCCGTGAAGTGGCCGTTGAAGTTCAAGCGGCACAATTTCGGCGCTCGCTGCTATGACACGCTGTACTGCAGCATCTGGTACGGCGGCATGGAGAGTGGTGACGAACGTCCGTCGGTTCCGTCGTCGACCTATGGCATTGACTATCTCGACAACTGGAATGGAGGTATGTCGTTCGACAACTTTCCGCCACCGGCCGAAGTGACTTGGCGCTCCAGGGATGGGTTGACGCATAAGACCGATATCGATGTCGCGGCGATTTTCCGGGATGAGTTGATGCTGCACAACGTTCCACGCGAGGAAATTAGTGACGTGCCGGACGGCAGGCTACGCACGAACCCCTCCATCCTGTTGGAAGTCAACGACCGCACTATCCGAATCTACATGCGCGCTCGCATTCCGACCAAGCGCCTGCAGATTCCAGGTAACCCGTATAGCGACGTCCGCTACGACCTGATCCTGGTCAAGACCTATAACTACTGAACACAGGGAGTGTCGGCCCATGGGGCAACTTGTTTCCGGCGGCGCATCGCGTCCCGCTACTTCGCAGGATATGGAACTGTACGAACGGATGCGCCAGCAGCTGGCGCACCAGCCAGTCCCCATGATGCAGCATCGCCAGGACCCGCATGAGTACCTGTTCATCGCACTGTTCGATGGGACCGGGCAGGACGTTGACGACCCTGCACAGTTGCCGACCAATGTCGGTGTTCTTTCCAAGCGTGCAAATTTGCTGGAAAGGGACCGAGCCAACAATATCGGGACACACTATGTTCCTGGCATAGGGACCCAGAAGAATCCGATGGCACGACTGGCCGACGGCGCTTTGGCTTATACCTGGGACGACCGTATCAAGGAGATGTATCACGCCTTGGCGGAACAGGCGTATCAGTGGCAGGAAGAAGACCCGCAGGCGAAAATTCGCCTGGTCGGAGTTGGCTATAGCCGAGGCGCCGTCCTGGTCCCTGGGCTCGCCCGCCTGGTGGACCGGTACGGAATAGCAGACCCTGAACATATGCGTTTCGGCCGCGATGCCGACGGCAACCTCACGGTAAGAGCTTCCCGTACGCTGATTCCCCCCGGCCAAGTCGCCCAAGCCGTCGGCCTGTTCGACCCCGTGGCGACCAACATGCCACGCAACTACGACGCGCGCCTGCCGAAATCGGTACTGTCGGGTTTCTCGCAGATCGCCCGCGATGAACGACGCGAACTGTTTCCGCACCAGACCATCCTCGATCCGGACTGGTCCGACGACGGGCGCTTCCTCAGCGTGCCGGTGCCGGGCGGGCATTCCAACGTCGGCGGTGGCAATCGTGAGGCTGGCCTCGAATCCATGGCCTTCAACGGCATGGCCGACTATCTCAATGCTTTGACCGATCGACCGCTGTTCGAACATCGCCCGGTGCCCGACGACCCGTCCCAATACACGATCTTCCAGGCCAGAGGGGCGACGGCCGCTTTCGGCCTACGCATGGACGATGACGGGCAGCGCAATTTTCGGGATGAACTGGCGAACTGCAAGATCGTCGACCTCTGCCACGATGCGGATCCCATCGATGTGTCGTTGGCCCGGCAGTTCCCATGGCACGAGGTGACACCGGCAATTGCCGAGCCGACACCGGCCTTGCCCGGACGGAAATCGCCTTCGGACCTCATCCTCGACGACTATCTCGCCGCCCTCAGAGCGGGCGACGAGCAAGGCATGAGCGCGGCAGCTTCCGCGATGGCTAAATCCGACTATGGCCGGCAACGCGTCGACGAAGCCGAACAATGGGAGTTGGAGATGCTCCAACGCATTCCAGGTCGCGACAATCCGTTGTTCGAACAGGCGTTACACCATCTGGAACGGCTTGGGCCGGACGACGCGGGGTATTGGAACCGAACCGAAATGGAACAAATGGCAGGCAGCATCTCCTACGAGGCGCAGCATCGGCGCATGCCCGCCATCGATGAACTGTATCCCGTCCGTGGTGGGGAAGGGCTCGCCGCCATATGGAAGCATCCGAGCAACACCGTCCTCGACAGCTTCGTCATCGTGGACAAGATGCAGGCGATGGCACAGCCGTTGGAGCAGAGCCTGCAAGGCCTTGCCGAGGAAGCGCAACGACAGGAACAGATGAGTCAGATCCAGGCGTTGCAACGCGATCAGCAACAAAGCATCGGCATGTCACGCTGATTTCAGGGAGAGAAACATTGAACTACGAACACACGACGGACGCGCTCAAGGCCATGCTGGTGATATCGGGTCGCCTGGAGGAGTGGAGCAGCAAGCTGCACAAGCAATCGGAAGACACGCAGGCTGCGATTCGGGCCACCCGGGAACGCGAGGAGGCGCGCTTCATGCAAGACATCCTGGCCATGCACGAAGGGCAGCAACGGCGTATCGAGGCGGCACTGCGGCCAAGAATCGTCCGGGCATGGCAGATGGTCGCTGCGTTGGCCGGCCTGGGTATCCTGCTCTTCACCGGCTTCCTGCTTCTGTTGAACCGCGCCAACACCCGATTGAAAGCCGCCGAGATTCGAGCCGGTGCCGCCGAGATTCGCGCTGATGTGCAGGAAGCGCTTCGCCATGTGGATATCGTCTCCTGCGGCGGGCGACCCTGCATTCGCATCGACCGGCGGACGCCGATATGGAAGAGCGGAAATGCCGAATACGCCGTCGTCGACGGAGGAAGCGCAGCCGGTAAAAAACGATGAACGCCGGGCGCATCGAATCGCCAGCGCGGCCCGGCATCGGTCGGAATTATCGATCTCCGTCCTCGCCGGACAGCAGCAATGGGTTCGGCGCATGCCGCGCGAAGCCGGCCTCGGCGACCAACAGGTCCAGCCCCAGCGATGCGAGGTCGTCCGCGAACGGGTCGGACTGCATGTCGTGCACCTGGAAGAACAGCTTGGAATACGTGTGGCAGTCGGCGCAGGTCTCCGCCTTGACCAGGCCGCTGTCGCCTTCGATGGATTGCAGGGAAAGATGGCGCGTGCCGCCGCAGGTGATGCATACGGCGCGCACATGGTTCCACGCGGTGGAGCACATCGAGCAGTACAGGTAGCGCGTGCCGGGCGTGGTGCCGCTTGCCGTGATCACGCCAGCCACCGGCGGTGAACCGCAGCACGGGCAAAGGCCGCGTTCTTCGAGAAGGCGAAGTTCGTCGACGTTCAAGCGCGCGGCGGAACAGGTGAAATACACCTGCAAGGCCGCCGCGACGAAGACAGCGGCGCCCGCGTCGGCGGTGGTCACGCGGCCGCGCAGGAAGTTGTCGGCCAGCCGGTCCAGTGTGGCGTCGTCGCCGCGTCGCAACGCTTCCATGGCGTCGAGGGCGGGAGGTGGTAAACCTGCGACGTCGATGCGATCGAGCAGCAGCATCAACCCATCGCGCCATGAAGCGTCACGCCGATGGCCGTCCGCGGCCAATGGCGGCAATCGCGCTTCCGTCGCCAGGGCCACGGCATCGGCTCCCAGCGTGCCTGCGGGGCCGAGCGTCGTCGCGACGGCATGCTGCGCGCGTGCCAGTCCCGCCATGAAACGCAGCCATGCTTCCATCGGATGGCCGGCCGCCAGGTCGTCCAGCCGCTTCGCGGTCGCCGCGAAGCGGCGCGATGGATCGGCGAGCAGGATCGGGTCGGGAGCCTTCACGCCGGCGTGGGAGGGTCCGCTCCACTTGGCGTTCGGTGGTGCCTCGGCTTGCTTCACGGATGCTTCCTGGGGGTGGTCTTGTCACGCTGGCCCGAGGCCAGGTCCCAAAACCACTTGCGATGGTGATGCCAGGCCCAACCCGGGGTCACGTAGCCCTGGGTCATGCTGCGCACCGAGTTGCGAATCCAGATGGCCGCATAGACGTGGGCCACCCAGACGAGGATGGCCGCGATGGCCGCCAGGCTATGGATGAGCACGGCCACGCGTTGCACCCCGATCGAGGTGGCTTCGCCGAAATAGACTTCCCAGATCAGCAGTCCGGTGAGGAACAGCACCGGGATCAGCAGCGTCATCGCCCAGAACACGGCCTTCTGGCCGCTATTGTTGCGGCCGATGGGTGGCACGTGTTCGTCGTCGTTGGTGACGACCTGGACGATCGCCTTCGACCAGGCGATGTCCTCGCGTGCCGGAAGGTTCACGCGCCAGAACTGGATGATCATGCCGATCCAGCTGAGCATGAAGAAGACGCCGAACCACGGGTGTGCCGCACGCGCCCATTGACCGCCGCCGAACAGGCCGGACAGGAAGAACAGCATCGGATGGAACATGGACAAACCGGACAGGAGCAGCAGGACGAAGAGTCCGGCGTTGATCCAGTGGTTGATCCGGTTCGCCGTGGTGTAGCGGGTGATCGCGTACTTCGGGCGGGTCATGACTTCTCCTCCGGGTCCGGTTCGCGCTCTCCACGCAGGGCACGCGCGGCCTCTTCCTCGTCCTCTTCCGTGATTTCGTTCGGGCCCACGGTGATCCAGTGGAAGAAACCGGCGATGGCGGCGAAGGCGATGCCCGCCACGGCCAGCGGCTTGATGATGCCCTTCCACGCCTCGACCACGGGGCTGATGCGCGGCTTGTCGGGCAGGCCGGAATAAAGCGACGGCTTGTCCGCATGGTGCAGCACGTACATCACGTGCGTGCCGCCGACCTCCTTCGGATCGTACAGGCCGGCATTCTCGAAGCCACGCGATTTCAGGTCCTCGATGCGTTCACCGGCCCAGTGGGTCATGTCGCTCTTGGAACCGAACATGATGGCGCCGGTGGGGCAGGCCTTGACGCAGGCAGGTTCGAGCCCGACCGATACGCGGTCGGAACACAGGGTGCACTTGTACGACTTGTGGTCTTTCTTGCTGATCCGGGGAACGTCGAACGGGCAGCCCTTCACGCAGTAGCCGCAGCCGATGCACTTGTCGCTGATGAAGTCGACGATGCCGTTGGCGTACTGCACGATCGCGCCGGGTGCCGGGCACGCCTTCAGGCAGCCCGGGTCCTCGCAGTGCATGCAGCCATCCTTGCGGATCAGCCATTCGAGGTTGCCCTGTTCGTTCTCGTACTCGGCGAACTTCATCAGGGTCCATACGCTCGGCCCCAGGTCCATGGGGTTCTCGTAGGAGCCTTCGAAGTGCCCGATCTCCGGACGCAGGTCGTTCCACTCCATGCAGGCCGATTGGCAGGCCTTGCAGCCGATGCAGCGGCTGACGTCGATGAGCTTGGCGACCTGGTCCTCGTGGCTGCGCGCCACGGGGGGCGTCATCGTCGAGGCCGAGCGCCGGACATAGTCTTGGGATTGCAGGTCTGACATGTCGTTGGCCTCAGGCTGCGACCGGTGCGCTGGTCTTTTCCACGTTCACCAGGAACGCCTTGAACTCCGGCGTCTGCGTATTGGCGTCGCCGACGGACGGCGTCAGCGTGTTCGCGCCATAGCCCTTCCTGGCCTGGCCGGTGAAGCCCCAGTGCAGCGGCACGCCGATCACGTGGGCCGGCTTGCCATCCACGATGAGCGGCTTGATCCGCTTGGTCACATAGGCCTTGCACACCACTTCGCCACGCTTGGACGACACCTTCACCCAGCCGCCTTGCTCGATGCCCTTCTCCTTCGCCAGGACCTCGCCGATCTCGACGAATTCCTCCGGCTGGAGGATCGCGTTGATCAGCGCGTGCTTGGTCCAGAAATGGAAATGTTCGGTGAGACGGTACGTGGTCGCCACGTACGGGAAGTCCTTGGCGTTTCCGAAGGCGGAGCGATCGTCGGCGAAGACTCGGGCCACTGGGTTGGCGTTGACCTTCGGATGCAGCACGTTCTCCACGGGCGATTCCATCGGCTCGTAGTGCTCCGGGAACGGGCCTTCCGCCATCAGGTTGCGGGCGAACAGTCGGCCCATGCCTTCGGCGTTCATGATGAAGGGACCGACACCGTCGGAGGGCTTCACGGTCGGGCCGTAGTCGGGCACGTCGATGCCGACCCAGCGCGTGCCGTTCCATTCGATCACCGGCTTCTTCGGGTTCCAGGCCTTGCCTTCGAGGTTCGCGCTGGCGCGGTTGTACAGGATGCGCCGGTTGGCCGGCCACGCCCACGCCCAGTTCGGAGCGATGCCTTGCTCGCGTGGATCGGTCGCGTCGCGGCGGGCCATCTGGTTGCCCTTTTCGGTGAACGAACCGGTGAAGATCCAGCAGCCCGCCGCGGTGGTGCCGTCGTCGCGCAGTTGGGCGAAGGCGTCCAGCAACGTGCCTGCCTTGGTCGTCACGCCCGTGGCCGGGTCGGTGATGTCGACCAGCGCGCGGCCGTTCATGTCCTTGGCCAGTTCCTCCGGGTCCGGGGCGACCGGATCGGTGTACTTCCAGCTGACGTTGAGGATCGGATCGGGGAAGGCGCCGCCTTCCTTGCGATACAACTCGCGTAGGCGATGGAAGATGCCGCTCATGATCCAGATGTCGGACATGGCTTCGCCCGGCGCCTCGGCGGCCTTCCAGTGCCATTGCAGCCAGCGCGCCGAATTGACCAGCGAGCCGTTTTCCTCGGCGAAGCAGGTGGTCGGCAACTGGAATACCTCGGTCTGGATCTCCGCGGGCTTGGCCGGATTCTGCGGACCGAAGTCCTGCCAGAAGCGGGAGGTCTCCGTGTCCAGCGGGTCCATGGTGACGAGGAACTTGAGCTTGCTGAGGCCGCGGCGGATCTTGCCGCGGTCGGGGAAGGCCTGCAGCGGATTGAAACCCTGGCAGATATAGCCGTTCATCTGCCCGGCGTTCATCATCTCGAACGCCCTGATGATGTCGTACAGGGGTACGTCGAGCTTGGGCAACCAGTCGTAGGCCCAGTTGTTTTCCTGCGTCGCGGCGTCGCCATACAAGGACTTCTGAAGGCTGACCACGAACTTGCGGTAGTTCTGCCAGTAGCTGGTCTGGCCGGGACGCAAGGGCTTGAACAGCTTCGTCGACATGTATTCGTCGAAGCTGGTTTCCTTGTCGTTGGGCAGGGTCAGGTAGCCGGGCATCTGGTTGGACAGCAGGCCGACGTCGGTCAGTCCCTGGATGTTGGAATGCCCGCGCAGCGCGTTCATGCCGCCGCCGGCCACGCCGATGTTGCCCAGCAGCAGCTGGATCATCGCCATCGCGCGGATGTTCTGCGCGCCCACCGTGTGCTGCGTCCAGCCCAGCGCGAACAGGCTGGTCATGGCCTTGTCCGGTGCGGCGGTGCTCGCGAACAACTCGCAGATGTGCAGGAACTTGTCCTGCGGCGTGCCCGTGATGCGCGAGACCATTTCCGGCGTGTAGCGTGCCACGTGCCGCTTGAGCAGGTTGATCACGCAGCGCGGGTCCTGCCAGCTGTCGTCCGATTTGGCGAAACCCTGCTCGTCCAGTTCGTAGTCCCAGCTCGACTTGTCGTAGCTATGGGTTTCGCTGTTGTAGCCGCTGAACAGGCCGTCCTGGAAGTCGAAGCCTTCCTTCACGATCAGGCCGGCGTTGGTGTACGCGCGTACGTACTCGTGCTGGATGGCGTCCTTTTCCAGCAGATAGCGCATCACGCCACTCAGGAACGCGATGTCCGTGCCCGGCCGGATGGGGGCGTAGTAATCGGCCACGGAGGCCGTGCGGGTAAAGCGCGGATCGACCACGACGAGCTTGGCGCCGTTCTCGATCTTCGCCTCGATCACCCACTTGAACCCGCAGGGGTGCGCTTCGGCGGCATTGCCGCCCATCACCAGGACGACGTTGGCGTTCCTGATGTCCTGCCAGGTGTTGGTCATCGCACCGCGACCGAATGATGGGGCCAGACTGGCCACCGTCGGTCCGTGTCAGACGCGCGCCTGGTTGTCGAACACCACCATGCCGAGGGAACGGGCGACCTTCCACGTGAGGAAGGCGGTCTCGCTGGACGAGGCCGAGGCCGCCAGCATGCCGGTGCTGGTCCAGCGGTTGACCGTGGTGCCGGCCGCGTTCGTGGCGATGAAGTGCTTGTCGCGATCTTCCTTCATCAGCCTGGCAATGCGATCCAGGGCGAAATCCCAGGAGACGTCCTTGAACTCGGTGCCTCCCGGTTCGCGATAGCGTGGCGTCTTCAGGCGGGTGGGCGCATGCACGATATCGAGCAGGGCCGAGCCCTTCGGGCACAGGGTGCCGCGGTTCACCGGATGGTCCGGATCGCCCTCGATATGGATGATGTTCGACAGGGCGTTCTTCGCCCGGTCGCCCATGCTGTAGATGAGGATTCCGCAGGCGACAGAGCAATACGTACAGGTATTGCGTGTTTCAGTCGCATGGGTGAGCTTGAAGGGGCGGACGGCCGCGGCTTGCGCCACGCCCGATCCCCCGAAGCCGAGCATGCCCATGCTGGACGCTGCCAGGCCCAGGCCCGTGAACTTGATGAACTCGCGGCGGGTGAGTGCCATCGCTTGAGCTCCCTAGGAACTTGGCTAGACATACCGCCTTGTCCAGGCGGGGACGCGGCCCTGGGATCGTCATGGAATGACGGGACCGGCCGCTCATTCAGGAAGGTACATGAAGTTCCCCTTCGGGTCGATGACGTTTTTGCACGTTTCCACCGCCACGTTAGGTACTCGTGAAAGCCACGGCGTCATGCGCATGCAGGCTCTCCTGGTGTTCCAGCCGGACCTGGAAGCCGGCCAGGCCCGCGTCGCCGTCGAGCACCCGCTGTATCCGTCGCGCCGCGTCCTCGCAGAACATGAGGTTGCCGCCGTTGGCCAGTGCGAAAGCCTGCTCGTCCTCGCGCTTGACCGCGGTCTGCGCGGGCGTGCCGAGGGCCCCTTCGACCGCGTCGAGCAGGCCGATGAGGTTCGGCGTGGCGCCTGCGGCGTAGCGCACTTGCAGGCGTGCCACGCTGCGCTGCGCATGGGGGGTGGCGACGATGCCCTGCTCGCTGCCCAGCCATGCCAGCACGGCGGCGCGATCCAGCGGCGCATCGGCCGCGAAGTCGGTGGCGAACCGCTCCTGGATCAGTTGCCGCGCCAGGGCGGCGGACGCCGGGCAGGTGGACGAATAGGTCACTTCCGTCGTCAGGCCGAGATGGAATCCCCGCGCATCCCGCGTGGCCTCGATCGCCACGGGATACGCGCGCCAGCCGCTGTTGTCGCTGCGCAACGCACGCCGGCGCACGAGGTGCTGGAAGCGGATGTCCACGCGCGCGCGATCCGCCAACCCGGCATGGGAATCGAGGAAGGCCCGCAGCATGGCGTCGAGCGTTCCCGCGTCGAGCGTTCGCGAGCCGAGGTACTCGTCCACCATCAGGTAGAGCCGCGACATGTGGATGCCGCGCACGTCCGGCCGCGCCAGGTTGACGAAGGCGCCGATCTTCGCCGCCGCGACCTGCGGCGCGCCGTCACCGGCATCGAACCTGATCGGGGCGTCGATGCCGTCCATGCCCACCCATTCGAGCGGGGCGCCGAAACGCGGAGCGGTCTGCGTGGCGACATCGGGCATCGCGCCCGTCGTGTCCGAAAGGATCTTCATGGGGCGTTGCCGGATCAGTGGTTGGTTGGGGGTTCGCTCGTTCGCAACGCGGCGACCGCCGAGGCGGCGTTCACCTCGAGCATGCCGTTGGTGACGGTGCTCGTGCGCAGGAGGATGTCCCGGGCGGTACGTGCGTCGAGCCGTGGCGCGAGGGACAGCAGGAGCGCGACGATCCCGCTGACGTGTGCCGTGGCCATCGATGAGCCCGAGGTGAAGTCGTATCCACCGCCTGGTTGGGTGGTGAGGATATCGTTGCCCGGGGCGCTGACGATGCCGGGTGGCGCGGGCGTGGTGGCGCTGGATCGCACCACGATCACGCCGGGCGCGTTGTCGGGGAAGCCTCCGGTGGTGCCGTCGGGTGGCAGCGCCGCGACCACGATGCGCCCCTGGCCCACGAGCTGCGCCAGCAACTTGCCGAGCAGTGGATCGGCGGGACCGCCCAGGCTGAGGTTGACGATGCGTGCGTCGGTATCGTTGACGGCGGCGAGGGCCTTGGCCAGCGTGAACGAGTTGCAGCGCGCGGCGTGCTGGCCGGGTGGATACCAGCAGGCCTTGTAGATGCTCAGTCGCGACTTCGGCGCGATGCCCACCATGCCCTGGCGGTTGTCGCCCACTGCGGCGATCACGCCCGCCACCTCGGTGCCATGGCGATCGTGGTTGAAAGCGGAGGTGTCGTTGTCGACGGCGTCGCCGCTGTCGTGGATATGGCCTTGCAGGTCGGGATGCGACATGTCGACACCGGTGTCGACGATCGCCACGTGCACGCCCTGGCCCTGCGTCGTGGTATGCGCCACGGCGGCGTGCGTTTCCACGAAGCCGCGCTGCAGGTCGGTATAGGGGTCGTTGTATTTCTTCCCGTCTGGCGGGGCGTCCGAGTAGACGGAATAGTCCTGTAACGCCTGCGCCAGCTGCACGCGGCCGTCGCTGGCCAGCTGTGCGACCAGGGCATCGCGGTTGGCCCCCGGTGGTGGCTTCAGCACCACGCAGTACGCGCCCAGCGCCTTGATCGGCCAGCCGGCGACCTCGCGCATGCCGTAGGCGCGCTTGATGTCGGACAGTACCGAAACGGCGCGCTGCCCGGCGCCGTAGCTCGCCGAGGGCGCATAGCCAAGCAGGTTGGAACCGGCATGCGTGGAGGCCGGTTCCAGCGGATTGGCCACGACCAGCACGATGTCGCGTTCGCTATCCATCGAGGCGACGCCGCCGGCCGGTGCCGATGCGGCGCCCGCATCGCTTGTCCGCGCCAGGTCCGGTCGCACCGGTGCGCAGGCGGCGAGGGTGGAGAGCAGCGTCGCCAGGACGAGGGAAGCCTGCTTCATGGGGTATCGGTGACGGGTTCCGCGAAACGGATGCCCGGATCGGCACGCAGGCCTTGCAGGATCTGCGGCGCCGGCGTGTTGCCGTCAGCGGACACCAGCGTGTACGCACCCACGTCGTTCGGGCCACCGACCACGCGCAAGTGGTACTGGCGCAGCAGCGCGTTCCATTCGGCCACTTTCAGTGTCGCCACGGGTACCACATGGAGCGAACCGGGCGCGGCGGGCGCGGATTCCTGGCTCAGCGTGCGGTACACCGGCGCGGCGGCATGGCCGGCGCCTTCGCCGCCGAGCTTGATCCCCAGCACGCCGATTCCGACGGCCTGGACCAGTACCGCGGCGACCAGCGCGCGCGTCAACCAGCTGGACGATGCCGTGCGGCGCGACGTGGCGGCCTGCTGCGGGTCCGCTTCATCGATGCGTGCCAGCAGGCGGGCGAGCCCCGCTTCCGCGTCGACATCCAGCTCGGGCGACAGCGCCAACGCGGCGCGCAGCCGTTCCTGCTGCGCGAATTCCTCGCGGCAGGCCTGGCACTCGGCCAGGTGCATGTTCAGCCAGGCGCCCTGCACGGGCGACGCGTCACCCTGGAGCACCCAGGGCATCGCTTCCCAGGCGCGCGGGCAATCCCGGCCGATATCCTTCTGGAAAGTCATGGCACGATCTCCCTGTTGATGGTTCGCTCGCCGGCAAGCCCCGGGAGCACGTTGCGCAGTTTCACCCGCGCATGGAAAAGCCGTGCTTTCACGGTGCCCACCGGGCATTGCATGATCGTCGCGACATCGTCGAGCGTGTGGCCGATGCCGTAGACCAGTTCGATCACCACGCGCTGGTCCGCCGAGAGACGATCCAGGCCCTTGCCGAGCCAGTCGCGCATTTCGCGGTCGTCTCCGGGATCGTGCGAGGGCGTGCGGTCTTCCGGCACGCTGTCCTCGTCCACGGGCTCGCTACCGTGCTGGCGTAGCGCTTTCAGGCCGCAGCGATAGGCGATGCCCATGATCCAGGTGGATACGCGGGAATCGCCCTGGAACGTGGCCGCCTTCTGCCAGGCGATCCAGAAGCAGTCGTTGATCGCTTCCTCGATGACGTCCGTGCGCCGGGTCAGGCGTGAAAGGAAGCGGACGAGCCGCCCGTGGTATCCGCGGTACATGACCGCCAGCGCGGCGCGATCGCCGGCCGACATGCGCTGTAGCAGCATGCGGTCGGTGGCGTCGGCGTCGAGTTCGGCTTCGCTCATGGGCTCGGGAGGCATTCGGAGGGGACTCATGAGTACCGGGGTGGGCCCGAAAGGTTGCGCCGGCTACCTTTCAGAAGGCCCACGACACCGTCGCAACCCAGGGTGAGACATCCGGCTGGAAGCCGAGCTTGTCGCGGTTGCTCATGATGTGGGCCAGGTCGACCCGCCATGGGCCCTCGTTCCAGGTCAGGCCCAGGTGGCCATAGTAGTAGTGGTTCCTCCGGTCGTAGTCGCTCCCGCGTGGCGGAATCAATTCCTGCGCCACGCCCGCGCTGGCCGTGACGGCGAGTTGCCGGGCCAGCGGCCAGCGCAGGCCCAGGTCGGCCGCGCCGCGGGGGCGTTGCCCGCCGTAGTCGTTCATGTGCGCCGCCGACACGTTGAACGTGAGCACGTCGCGATAGATCCATCCCACCCCGAGTTCCATGCGGCCGTAGGTGCGCGCCTGGCCGTGGCGGGGATAGTGGTAGTAGAGAAGGTTCGACTGCATCTGCCAGTCGCCGGATAGCGTCCACGAACGCGCCACCTGGGCGAGGGTCTCCACGATACGTCGGGGCGTGCGCAGCTGCGCGCTCGCCGAAGCGCCGACGGACCAGCCATCCGGGAGGGACCAGGTGCCCGCGCCCTGGAGGATGGGACCGGGTGGCGTGATGGCCACGCCGCGATCGACCAGTTGCGAGCCGAGCGCCACCACGCCGCTCCATGCCTGCGACTGCGCCTGCACGGGCGCCACCGCTCCCGCCGCGACGAGCATCCAGATCGCCCCGACGCGATATCGGGACCGGGCGTGCGAGGAACGGTGCTCCAGCATCGGCTGGGTTTCGCCTCAGTGGAGGGTGTCGAGGTAGGAGATGAGGTCGTCCAGTTGCTTGGCGTCGGTGAGGCCGTCGTATTTCATCTTGGTGCCCGGGTTGGCGATCTTCGCAGGTTGCGAAAGATACGTATGCAACTGTTGGGGCGTCCATGTCCACGGGCTTTGCTTCAACGCATCGGAATACTCATAGTCGGTCACACTTCCCGCCTTGCGGCCGACGATACCGAACAGGCTGGGTCCTTTCTTGTTGCGCCCTTCCTTCACCGCATGGCATTCGGCGCATTCGGATTTGAAAACGTCGGCACCGGCCTTGGCGTCGCCGGCGCGGACGGGCGATGCCAGAGCCCAGCCACCGGCGAGCAGGGCCATGGCGGCGAGGCGAAGGGTTTGTCGCACGATCGGGTTCAACACGCGGTCACTCCTGAGAGGGTTAGAAGGCGAGGCTGGCCGTCACGAAGAATGCGTTCAGGTCTCCCGCATTGGTCGGACGGGCTCCCGGCGGGGCGAAGAAGATGTCGTCGCCCCTGCCATTGAAGCGGGTGAAGCGGAACCAGTTGGCGGCCAGTTTCAGGTTGGCGATGGAGGTATACGAGTCGTCCCTGCCAAAGGGGGTCCAGAACACGGTCAGCACGTTGCTGGTGGTGTCGGGACTGCCCGAGGGCCCGTAGCGCGCCACGTCGTTCGAGCCGGTGCTCTTCATGTGGCTGACGGATAGACCGTAGCTTTGTTTGAACGTGTACGTGACGCTCGCGGTCTGGTCGTGCACGTTGCCGTGGTCGCGCGCCTGCACGCCGCCGATCACCGGCGCGCTGCCGTAGTCGCGCCGTTCGAGGATGTTCACGTAGGCCACCTGGACGATGTGCTCGCGGTTTCCCAGGTACTGGTAGGTCAGGTCGTAACCGAGGTCGGTGAGGTCGTCGCTCGGCCCGGAACGGGGCAACTGGCGTTTCGTCGTCAGGCCGACCACGCCGGCGGAGAAGAACTGCCGCTTCATATCCTTCATATAGGCAAGGCGAAAATAGCCCGTGTCGCTCAGCCGCCCGGGATCGCCGGCCACGTTGTAGCCGAGGCGGTCCTGCTGGGAGGTCGGCAAGGCGCGGTAGGTGCCCAGTTCGCCATACCAGTTCGAATCGTAGAGGCCGTACACGCTGGCGCCGATAACGCGGTTGGCGAGCGAATTGGGACTGGAAGGATTGAGCAAGGTGCCGGTGACGCCGGAGGGCCCCAGGTTCGAGAACGACGGCAGCGCGCCGATCGGATCATTGAAACCGGGGCTGTTGTTGACGCTCACGCCGAGCAGCGCGTCCTTGCCATGGACCTTCAGGTCCTTGGCGACGAAACGCAGGTCGACGTTGCTGAGCCGGGGGTTGTAGGTGTTGTGGCCCGTATGGTCGGCTTCGATCTTCACGTAGCCGCCGACCTGGTCGGTGAGCCGTCCCGCCAGGTACAGGTCCCCTTCGCTGAGTTGCGTGCTGCTGTCGCCGCGTGCCGGCGCGGAATGGCTTTCGATCAACTGCATCGACAGCGGAATCTTGTGGCCCTTGCCGTCCGTATCGGTGTAGCCGTTGAGCTTGAAGCGCATGCCGTAGGGTGTGAGCGCGGGACCGTAGGAACCCGCGTGGCAGTCCGCGCAGGACGCACCCGTCTGCCTCGCGTAGGCGGGGATCGCGTGTGCCGCGGTGCTGCCCAGGAGCAGCAGGAGCGTGGCGAGCGCGGCGCGGAGGATGTGTCGTCGGTGCGATATCGGCAACATGGCGGGTTCCTTCTTCCTTTGTCGATCGGTGGCAACGGTAAAGCGGCCGCCGCCCATCAGCGGCGGCGGCCCGGGAGCATCATTCGGAGGGTGTGGTCGCGCAGCACGAAGTGGTGCCACAGCGCCGCGGCGAGGTGCAGCGTGACCAGCGCGAGCAGGGCCCATGCGGCATCCACGTGCAACGACTGCAGCGTGTCCGCCAGATCCTCGTCTTCACCGATAAGGGCGGGCAGGGTGAGGCCGAAGAAGTGGACGGGCATACCCGCGGCGCTCGACATGGCCCAGCCGAGCAGAGGCAGGGCGAGCAACAAAGCATAGAGCGCGACATGCGTGAGCCCCGCGAGCACGCGGACGAGCCGCGAATGGTCGCCGCCGGGTGGCAGCTTGCCGTAGTGGATGCGCAAGGCCACGCGCACGGCGAAGAGCAGCAAGACCAGCAGGCCGGCGTGGCGGTGTCCTTCGAGCAGCCATTGGCGCAAGGCCCGTCCGTCGAGCTCGTCGCGTAGCAGGATCAGCGTCGCTGCCACGCACACGCATACGACGGTCAGCCAGTGCAGTGCCACCAGCTTCCGTGGTCGCGTCGGTGCCGCGTCGTCGTTGCCCGCCATCGTGCCCCATCCATCCTCGTGTTCCGCTTGAGTGCCGACAAGGCGAAGGAAGGTTGTACCGGGGCGGGGACGCAACCTTCGATGACGCCACCGGCACTCAATCCCGACTCTTGCCGCCACCGCCACAGCCGGGCCATCGCATGGACATCCAACCGATTTCCCTGACCTCGCACGGCGACAGCCGGGGAATGCTCGTCGCGCTGGAGCAGGAGAGGAACGTGCCTTTTCCCATCCGCCGCGTTTACTACCTTTTCGCCACCACGCCGGACGTGCATCGCGGCCGCCACGCACACCGGCGGCTGAACCAGCTGGCGATCGCCGTGCGGGGCCGTGTCACCTTCCTTCTCGACGACGGTGGCGGCCCGGTGGAGGTCGTGCTCGACGATCCCACCAAGGGACTCCTGCTGGGCGCGATGGTCTGGCGCGACCTCTACGATTTCAGTGACGACTGCGTCCTGATGGTCCTCGCCGACCAGCACTACGATCCCGACGACTACATCACCGATTACGACGATTTCCTGCGCGAGGCCCGTGGTGGCAAGCGGGTGGAAGGGGTGGCGGGATGGTGAGTGTCGCTCCGCCGCGCGTGCCCTTCCTGGATATCGGCGAGGTGAACGCGCCGTACGCCGACGAACTCAAGGCGGCGGCCATCCGGGTCATCGACTCGGGCTGGTACGTGCTGGGCGAAGAGTTGGTCGCCTTCGAGTGCGAGTTCGCCCGCTATTGCGGTGTGTCGCATACGATCGGGGTCGGCAACGGCCTCGATGCGCTGTCGCTGATCCTGCGCGCCTACCTGGACCGTGGGGTGCTCGTCGAGGGCGACGAAGTCATCGTGCCCGCCAACACCTTCATCGCCAGTTTCCTCGCCGTCACGGTGAACCGGTTGATCCCCGTCCCCGTCGAGCCGGACGAAGCGTCGTTCAACCTCGATCCCGCCCGCGTCGAGGAGGCCGTCGGTCCACGCACGCGCGCCATCATGGCGGTGCATCTTTACGGTCGCCTCGCCGACATGACGGCGCTCGCGGAGATCGCCCGGCGCCGTGGATTGCTGCTGATCGAAGACGCGGCGCAGGCGCATGGCGCCTCCTGGCATGGCCGCAAGGCCGGCTCGCTAGGCCACGCGGCCGCTTTCAGTTTCTACCCCGGCAAGAACCTGGGCGCGCTGGGCGACGGCGGAGCCGTCGTCACGGACGACGACGAACTGGCGGCGGACATCCGCGCCCTGCGCAACTACGGCTCGGCGGAGAAGTACCGGCATGACAGGCTCGGGGCCAACTCGCGTCTGGATGAAATGCAGGCGGCCATGCTGCGCGTGAAGCTGTCCCACCTCGATGCGGACAACGCGCGACGTCGCGTGGTGGCCGAGGCATACCGCGACCGGATACGTCACCCGGAAATCCATCTTCCCGCGGCCGGTGCGCCCGGAGCGCACGTATGGCACCTGTTCGTCGTGCGCAGCGCGCGCCGTCAAGCTCTGCGCGAGCACCTCGCCGCATACGGTATCCACGCACAGGTGCATTATCCCGTCCCGCCGCACCGGCAACCGGCCTATGCCTCGCTACAGGCATGGCGCCTGCCGCTAACCGAGCGCATCCACGCCGAGGTGTTGAGCCTGCCTATCGCCGCGACGCTGCGCGAGGAGCAGATCGAGTGCGTGGTCGAGGCATGCATGTCGTTCGCGGACGGTCCATGAACTTCATCCGCTCGGGATTCTATGCGGCCCTCGGCACGGGCGCCCGGCTTCTCGCCGCGCTGGTGGTGGTGAAACTGGTGGCCTCGTCCGCCGGTCCGGAAGGCGTCGGCCGGCTCGGCCAGTTCATGAGCCTCATGTCCGTGCTGGCCGTGTTCGCTGGCGGGGGCATCAGCTCGGGCGTGGTGAAGTACGTCGCCGAGTACCGCGATGACAGCGCCCGCCTTTCGCGCCTGCTCGCCGCCGCGCTCTGGTACGCGTTGCTCGCTTCCTGCGTCATCGGCGCCGGCACCTTGGTGCTCAGCAGGCAGATCGCGACCTGGCTCATGGGCGATGCCGGGTATGCCAGCCTGGTCCGCGTGCTCGCCGTCGCCCAGCTGGGCATTGCGGTCGTCAACTACATGCTCGCGGTGATCAACGGGTTCATGGACGTGCGGCGGCTCGCGCTCATCCAGGTCACCGGCTCGATCCTGGCGATGCTCGCCGCACTGTGGTTGTCACGCTGGCTGCATCTCTACGGCGCCTTGCTCGCGCTGGTGCTGGGGCAGTCCCTGTGGCTGCTCGTGGCCTTTCCCGCCTGCTGGAGAAGTCCTTACTTCCGTCGCGGGATGCTGCGTATGCGTTTCGACAGGGAGATGACGGGGCGCCTTGCCACGTTCTCCACGATGACGCTGACCTCGGCACTGGTACCGCCCCTGGCCAACATCGCGGTCCGCGACCACCTTGCCCAGCGCTTCGGCTGGGAGCAGGTGGGCTATTGGCAGGCGGTGAGCAGGGTATCCGATGCCTACCTGCTGTTCCTGGTCACCGCGATCACGATCCACTACCTGCCGAAACTGGCTTCGACAAAGGACAAGGCGTCGCTGCTCGCGGAGTTCCGCCAAGCCTACCGGACCTTGTTGCCGACGGTCGCGGCGATCGCGGCGATGGTCTACCTCTTGCGTGAACCGATCACGCGCCTGCTTTTCAGCGTCGATTTCACGGCGGGAGCGAACGACCTCTACGCCCCCCAACTCCTGGGTGACGTCTTCAAGATCGCGTCCTTCATCCTCGCCTACCTGATGCTGGCGAAGTCGATGACCCGACTTTTCATCGTTTCCGAGATCGTCTTCGCCGCGACGTACTTCCTGCTGGTCTGCGCCTTCACCTCCGCCTTCGGCGTGATTGGCGCGATGTACGCCTTCGCCACCAACTATGCCCTCTACCTCGCCTTCAACGTCGTGGTGGTGCGGCGCTACCTGGGAGGGCTCCGGCCGTGACCGTCAAACCGAGTCCCGCATCGATGCCGCTCGTGTCGGTGCTCATACCCGCGTTCAACCACGAGGACTTCGTCCAGCGTTGCCTGGACAGCGTGCTCGACGACCCTTACCCGGCCAAGGAGATCGTCATCATCGACGATGGATCCACGGACCGTACGGCGGAACGCATCGAGGCATGGCTGGCGACCCATGGCGCGGCCATGGCGGTGGAATACGTGAGCCGGGAGAACAAGGGCATCGCGGCCACGTTGAACGAACTGGCGGCTCGCGCGCGCGGCGAGTACCTGCGCATCGGGGCCAGCGACGATTACCTGCTGCCCGGTGGTTCCGACGTCCTGGTCCGCTATCTCATCGAACACCCGCACAAGGGTGCGGCGATCGGAGACTGCATCGTCGTGGACCGTCACGGCGCGAAGATCCTCGACAGCGGGATGTCCGATCTCCACCACGCGAACAAACGCCAGTACTTTTCCGATGATGGCATCCGCCGCGCCGTGATCAGTCACTGGGCGATCGGCGGCCCGGTCACGATGCTGCGCAAGAGCGCACTGGAGACCGTGGCCCGCTGGACCGAGGGTCTGCGTATCGACGATTGGGACCTGTTCCTGCGCCTCGCGGCGAGGGATGCCATCGGCTTCGTTGACGAGAAAGTCTGTGCCTATCGGCTGCATGGCGCGAACTTCAGCAAGACTCGCCATACCGCCACGCGTATCGTCAATCTCACGGAAGCGAGGCAGGTGGCCTTGCGCCGCTTGTGTATGTTCGACGAGCCCGACCGCACCCTGCTTCGCGCCGAGGCGTTCCGCATCGGCGCCAAGATCGCCTTCCTGCAGGGGCGCTCGTGGCTGGTCGCGCTACAGATGATGGCTTATCTGTCATTGCTGTTGCTGTCGCGCATACGTCCCGTGCCGCAGCGTCGTCGGGTTGGCGAAACATGAAGGGGCTCTTGCGTCTGCCGTCGGCCTACCTTTGCCTGCCGCTCCTGCTCGCTTGCGGGATCACCCCGCTGACGTACGACCTGCCTGCCGGCTATGGCCAGGGCATCCTTCTGCTGGTGCTCGCGGCGGCGGCCATCCTGGCGTTCGACGTCGCCGCGGGCATCCGGCTACCGTCGCCCCCCCAGTTTCGTGAGCGGCGGTACGCCGGTACCCGTGAGGCCTTCGTGGCCCTGGCGTTCGCGGCGGTGGTGGTGCTGTTCTGCGTGTTCGACCTCGCGCTCTTCCCCATACCGTTGATCGACGATCCGTCCTCGTACGCGACGATGGAGCCAGGGCGGGAACACCTGCGGCATATCTCCGACATGTGCTGGACCTTGCCCGTCATCGGGTTGTTGTGCACGCGCCACGCGGGGTTGCGCTACGCACTCGTGGCGGTGGGACTGGTGTTTCCCGTCCTCGTCATCGATCGCAACCGCATCTTCGCGGCCTTGTTCTCGATCGCTTTCGTGACGGTCTTTCGCCGCGATGGCACGAAGCCGTTGCCCTGGAAGGCCATCGCCATGCTCGGTCTGCTCGGATGCGTTGTCTTTTCGGTGCTGGGCGCCCTTCGCTCGGGGTCGCTGGATAACGTGACCTTGCCTTTCAGCGACCTCTACAAGGCGGCCCCTCAGGGCATCAAGTGGCTGCTTCTCTATATCAGCGCGGGTCCTTACAACTTCGGCGCGATGCTGGCCAAGCACTATGTGAACCTGGATTTCCTGGTGCACCAGCTGGTGCCGGGCAGCGGTCCCTTGCTGACCGCGGATACCGACATTCCCCTGGACGCGGCGAACATCAACGTGGGCACCGAATACCTTCCGTTCCTGCTTGCCTGGGGCGCGGCAGGGGCCTTGCTCTCGATCGCGGCGGCGTATGGCGTCCTGCTCTGGTGCGTGCGCCGGTTGCGCCCGAACGTGCCGCTCTTCGGTTTGCTGATGTTCCTGCGTATCGCATACGTCGCGGTCATGTCGCCTTTCGCGCCCCAGATCTTTATCTGGATGAACGCCGCGTTCCTCGGTATTTGCCTGCTGCTTCAGTTGCTGGCCGCGCTGCTGCCGAACCGAAGCCCATCCCCTTACCCTTCCTCCGAGTCCCCCGCATGGAACGAGCCGACGAAATCTACCTGATCGACATGTGGCGCATCGTCGTCCTCGAATGGCGCTGGTTCGCCGGCACGGCGGCCATCGTACTCATGCTCACCTTCGCCTACCTGCATGCATCGCGCAGTCAATGGGAGGCGACCACATGGATACAGCTGGGCCAGATGGGCTTCGCGCCGGCTGGGCAGGATCCCAAGATCGAACCGTTTCAACGCACGCTGGAGCGCCTGGAAACCGTTGCTTTCCAGAACGACGTGCTCAAGAGCGTCGGCGTTCCCGTCGACGCTCCCGAGGCCAGACTCTATCGCCGCAGCCTCAAGCTGGAACCACTGCCGTACGCGAACATGATCAAGATCCACGTGCGGGCCTATTCGGAACGGGACGCCAGCCAGCTGGCGTCGGCGACTGTTTCGGTGCTCCAGGCCATTCACGAGCGGATCGGCGCGCGGCCCCTGGAACTGGCGCACGATCGTCTTATGGAGGTCGAAGGCAACCTGAAGCAGGCCAGGATGGACCAGGAGCGGCTGTCGCGCGAAGCCAACAGCGGAAAGGGTGACGAAGCACGGCTGGCCAGCGTGCTGCTCGCCAGCGCGAACGACGAGGTTCGCGCGCTCGAACAGGCGCGCAGTGACCTGGTCGCGCGGCTCGCGGGTAACTACACCTCCGCCACGTCGATGCCCTGGCCGATCGATGCCCCCGAAGGCAGGGTCTTCCCGAACGCGCTGCTGACCTGGGGCATGGGCGTGCTGGCGGCGGCCTTCCTCGCCTCGCTGGCGGCGGTGGCGCGTCAGGCCTTGCGCCGGCGTCATGCACGTGGTGCGACCACGGCGCGCACGGCCTGAGTCAACCAAAGTGCCGTGAGGCGGCACACATGGACATCACACCATGGGTTCGGAGATCGACATGACTGGCCACGCACGGATGGAACGATTGCCGTCCCCGGGAGGCCTCGGCGAGGCGCAACTGCGGGACACGCAAAAGGCGTTCGACAGCGTCGCGGCCGATTACGACGGCCCGCGCGGCAACAACGAGCTCATCCAGCGCATGCGTGGCACGATGTGGAAGACCATCGGCGACGTGTTGCCGAGTGGATCGCGGCTGCTCGACCTCGGTTGCGGCACCGGCCTGGACGCCGTCGAGCTGGCGCGACATGGGTACGAGGTGGTCGCCAGCGACTGGTCGCCGGCGATGGTGGAGCGCACGCGGATGCGCGCCACCGAGGAAGCGGTGGGATCGAAAGTGAGCGCCGTGCATCTCGGCGTGCAGCAGCTTCATCAGTTGGGTGGCCGCTTCGATGGCGTCTACTCGAACTTCGGGCCGCTGAACTGCGCTCCCGACCTGCGTGCGGTGGCGAACGAGTGCGCGCGCCTCGTGCGCCCCGGCGGCAGCCTCGTGTTTTCCGTGATGGGCCGTGTCTGCCCGTGGGAGGTGGGCCACTACGCCGTACGCCGGCGTTTTGGCCGGGCCGGCATACGCTTCGCACGTGGAGCGCAGTCGGTGGGCATGAACGGGCACACCATCTGGACGTACTACTACATGCCGCGCGAGTTCTATGCCGCGTTCGAGCAACACTTCGAACTGGCTGGCTATCGTGCCTTGAGCCTGTTCCTGCCACCGCCTTACATGGTCGACCGCTATCGCCGCCGGCCCGCTTGGTATGAGCGCCTGGGCCGCATGGACGACCGTCTTGGCGGGCTGCGATGGCTGCGCGACATGGGCGATCACTTCCTGATCGTCATGCACCGGCGCTGAGTGTTGGACGCCACGCTTTCCGGTGCCAGCCTGGTCACCACGACCGGCGCCGTGCGCAAGCCCGTGCACCTGGCCGGTGGCCGCATCGTATCGCGTGCCGGCAAGGCCGCGTTCCCGGTGGACCTGCGCGATCACCTGGTCTTTCCCGGCTTGATCAACGCCCATGACCATCTGCAGGTGAACGGCGTGCCTCCGCTTCCCGCCCGCGCACCGTTCCCGAACAGCTACGCGTGGATCGAAGCGTTCCAGCAGCATTTCACCGATCCGTCGGTGGTCGCCGCCCTGGCCATACCCAAGGCGCGGCGGCTGCGCCATGGCGCGCTCAAGAACCTGCTCGCCGGTGTCACCTGCGTCGCACACCACGATCCGTGGCATCCCGCGCTCGACGCGCCGGATTTTCCCGTGGCGCTGCTGCGCGATTACGGTTGGAGCTACACGCTGGACGGACCGGCCTACGGGCCACCCGTGCAGGCGAGTTTCGCCGCCACGCCATCGTCCCGCCCGTGGATCATCCATCTCGCCGAGGGCACCGATGCGGTGGCCGCCGCCGAACTCACGCGGCTGGACCGGCTCGGCTGCCTGGCCGCGAACAGTGTCCTGGTGCACGGCGTGGGCCTGGGAGAACGGGACATCGACCGGGTGATCGCCGTGGGCGCGGCCGTGGTGTGGTGCCCGGGTAGCAACCGGCGCCTGCTTGGCCGTTCCCTCGATCCCCGGCGGTTGCACGCGGAGGGTCGCCTCGCGATCGGTAGCGACTCGCGCCTCAGCGGCGCGCGCGACTTGCTCGAGGAATGGCGGGAGGAGGTTCGGCGAGGCGAGCTGGACAGCCGTGCGTTACTCGCGTTGGCGACCATCGATGCCGCGCGTGTCCTTCGCCTCGCCGGTCGCGGCGGACTCGAACCCGGATGCAAGGGCGACGTGGTGATCGTCGCGGATCGTGGCGGTGACGAGGTGAATAGCCTTGTCGGCCAAAGCCGCGCCGTACTCCGCGCCGTGATACGCGATGGGTTGCCCCGCCTTGCCGACCTCGACTTCGCCGACTGGTTCGCCGCCGCAGGCATCGAGACCGTGGCGGTGACGCTCGATGGGAAGGCGAAGTTGCTCGCCCGTGAACTCGCCGATGCTTGCGTGCTCGCGCTCGAACCGGGGTTGGAAGCGACGACACCGGCGGCGCACGAGCGGCGGCAGGCAGGGGCCTCCCGATGAAAACCACTCCCATCCTCGAACCCGCCGCCGCGTACGCACTCTGGGCCGACAGTTACCCTGCCTACGCGCACAATCCGGTGATGCTTGCCGAGGAGCGCGCGATGCTTGGCTTGTTGCCAAGCGACCTGCACGGCCAATCGGTGGTCGATGCGGGCTGCGGCAGCGGCCGCTACGTGCGCCATGCGGTCGAACGCGGCGCGGCCCGCGTGCGCGGGATCGACCTGTCGCCGGAGATGCTGGAGCGTGCCGCCGCCGCGCTCGCCGACACCGCCACGTGCACCCGTATCGAACTGGGGCAGGGCGATCTGGAGTCGTTGCCGCTGCCTCCGGGCGAGGCCGACATCACGCTATGTGGCCTGGTGATCGGGCACCTCCGGCGGCTTGAGCCGGCGCTTGCGGAACTGCGCCGGGTGACCCGTCCCGGAGGCCTGATCCTCTGCAGCGACGTGCATCCCACCGGCCACGCGCTGGGCTGGCTGCGCGACTTCAAATACGGTGGACAGCGCTATGCGGCGCGCCATACCCCGCACCTCTACAGCCATTGGCACGCGGCCTGCTCGCGCCTCGGCCTGCTCATCGAGCATGTGCTCGAGCCCATGCTCGATACCACGGACATCCCCGGGGGCGCGCACTTCGACCGCGTGGCCCTCGACGTGCCCGTCGCGCTGGTATTCCAGCTGCGCCGCCCCTCCTGAATCCTTGCGACCCGCCTCCATGACCCACGCCCCGAACACCCTGCTGGTCAACCCGACGATCACCTCGCGCGGTAGCGCCCGTTTTCCTCTCTCACTGCTTCACCTGGCCGCGGCACTGGACCGCACGGGCACGAGCCGGATCGTGGATGGCAACATCGACCGCGACGTCGTCGGCGCGACCTTGCGCGCGATCGAAACAGAACGCTTCGATGCCGTCGGCATCAGTGTCATGGGTGGCCCACAGATGGCACCGTCCATCGCCGTGTCGAAGGCGATCCGCGAGCGCTTCCCCCACATGCCCATCGTGTGGGGCGGCTATTTCCCCACCCTTTACACCGATACCGCGCTTTCCGCGCCCTACGTGGATTACGCCATTCGCGGGCAAGGCGAGGAAAGCCTGCCCGAACTGATGGCCGCGCTCGGCCGGCCCGACCGCGATGTTTCGCGCATCGGCGGGCTGTCCTGGAAGCACGACGGCGATGTCGTGCACAACCCCGGCCGCCGCTTCTCGCTCGGCGACAGCGGCATCGTGTTGCCGTACGGCAAGCTGGGCGATCCGCGCCGTTACCTGGCGCCCACCTTCCTCGGCCGGCGCACGGCCGCACATCAGGCCGCGATCGGTTGCCGTTTCCGCTGCACGTTCTGTGGCGTGGCCGCGATGTTCGGCGGCACGACGGCCTTGCCCGCCGCGGTCCGCCTGGAGCGCGACCTGAGCTATCTCAAGCACGGGCTCGGCGCCGATTCGATCCAGTTCTTCGACCACAACTTCTTCGATCGCGAAGAGGACATGGTGCCGCTGCTGGAAGTGATGGCGAAGCTGGAGCTTCCCTGGTGGTGCTACGCGCGTTCCGACGCCTTGCTCAACCTCTCGGAAAGCTCGTGGAAGCTGGTGCGCAAGAGCCGGCTGCGCATGGCCTATATCGGCGCGGAGTCCCCCAGTGGCGCGATGCTGAAGGAAATCCGCAAGGGCACGCGGCCCGACCAGACCCTGGAGGTTGCGGAACTGTGCCGCCGCCATGGCGTGATTCCCGAACTCTCGTTCATGGTCGCCCCGCCGCAGAACACCGAGGAAGAGACCTTGCACACCTTCGAGTTCATCCGCGAACTGAAGAAGATCAATCCGCAATCGGAAATCATCGTCTACATCTACACGCCGCTGCCGGAAGGCAGCAAGCACGAGAAGGATCGTGGCAAGCGCGCTTCCGCGCCCCTGCTCGACCTGGATGGCGAGCCGGTGATCTTTCCGGCGACGCCGGAGGAATGGACGCAGAAGCGGTGGGTCGACTATGCCTGCCACGCGGACGCGCCGTGGCTGTCGGACGACCTGCGCCGGTATATCCAGGACTTCGTCACGGTGCTGCGCTGCCGCTTCCCCACGGTGCAGGACCTGCGCTCGCCGCCCTGGGCAAAGCGCGGCCTGAGTGCGATGGCGTCATGGCGCTATCGCGGGCGGAAATACGACAAGCCGTGGGAACTGAATCTCGCCAACCGGCTGGTGCGGCTGCGCCTGCCGCAGGTATCCGGCCTCTGAGCAGGCGGATCGCATGCGCGCCGTATTGATCAACTTCGTCGCCGCGCCCGCGGAACTCGACGCCGACGCGATCTTCGATCTATGGCCTTCGCTGGCCGATATCTCCGAAGCTATCGCCAGCGGGGGCACGCGGGTGACCGCGGTCCAGATGGCGGGTTTCAGCCAGCACGTGGTGCGTCGCGGCATCGACTACCACTTCATCGATAGCCGCGACATGCGCGGCGCCGGCGACCTGGGCAGATGCGCGGCGCGTCTCGCCGGCGAGGCCGGCGCGGATGTCGTGCACGTGCACGGCCTTGCTTTCGCGCGACACGCCGCGGTGCTGACGCGATGTCTTCCCGGCGTGCCGGTGGTCCTGCAGGATCACGCGAATGGCCTGCCGTCGCGATGGCGGCACATGCCCTGGCGGCGATGGTATGGCGCGGCGGCGGGCATCGTCTTCACCGCGCTCGAACAGGCCGAACCGTTCACGCGGCGGCGTTTGTTCGGCAGGCATACGCGGTTGATCGCGATTCCCGAAAGCAGCAGCCGCTTCATGCCGGGCGATCGTGATGCCGCGCGTGCGGCCACCGGTTTGCGCGGCGACCCCTGCGTGCTCTCCGTCGGACACCTGACCGCGGGAAAGGATCCGTTGACGATGCTCGACGGCATCGCCAAGGCCAGCGAGCGGTTGCCTGGCCTGCAACTATGGTGCGCGTATGGCACGGCGCCGTTGTTGCCCTGTGTGCGCCGCAGAATCGATGGCGATGCGCGTCTCGCTGGACGCGTCCACTTGCTGGGAGCCGTACCTCATGCCGACATCGAGCGCCTCATGCACGCGGCCGACTTCTTCGTCTCGGCGAGCCTCGCCGAAGGATCGGGCTACGCCTTGTTGGAGGCGATGGCCTGCGGTCTCCGTCCGGTGGTGACGGACATTCCGTCGTTCCGCGCGATCACGGGCGCCGGGCGCATCGGCAAGCTGTGGTCGCGTGGCGACGCGACGGCGCTGGCCGGGGCTCTCGTCGCGGCGGCATCGGACGTCGCGGCATCGGGCATCGCGCGGGACGAGGTGCGCGACCATTTCGACGCGTCCTTGTCGTTCGCCGCGCTGGGCCGTCAGTGGGCCGAGGCGTACCGCCAACTGGTGGACGGAAGGAAGGCCGCATGAAGATCGCACTGGTGCTTCCCGGCGGTGTGGACCGGGGAGGCGAACAGCGGGTGATCCCCGTGTTCCTCGCCCTGATCGAACGCCTCGCGAGAGCGCACCAGGTGCACGTGTTCGTGCTGCACCAGGAGTCGGAAGCCGGAACCTGGTCATTGCGCGGCGCGACGATCCACAACATAGGCGAAGGCCGCACCGTATGGCGTGGCATCGCGGCGATTCGCGCCGAACATCGGCGTGCGCCTTTCGACGTCGTCCAGTCGATCTTCTCCGGGCACTGTGGCCTGATCGGCGTGGTGGCGGCGACATCGCTGCGGCTTCCCGTTTTCGTGCATATCGCTGGGGGCGAGCTGGTCGCCCTGCATGCTATCGGCTACGGCGGAAGGCGAAAGTGGCGGGGCCGGCTGCGCGAGGCGGTGACCCTGCGCATGGCGAAGGCGGTGACCGCCGCGAGCATGCCGATCGTCGATGCGTTGCACGCGTTGGGCGTCCCGGCCACACGGGTGCCCCTGGGTGTCGATGTGGACGCTTGGACGCCGCTCCCGCCACGGCCGCGCGGCGATCGGCTGCCGAAACTGATCCATGTAGCCAGCCTCAACCGCGTGAAGGACCAGGCGACCTTGCTGCGTGCATTGGCGATCCTGGCCAACGCGGGCGTCGACTTCGACATGCGCATCGTCGGCGTGGATACGCTCGGCGGTGAAATGCAGGAACTCGCGCGTTGCCTGGGCATCGAGCGGCGGGTCACCTTCCTCGGGTTTCGCACGCAGGCGGAGTTGCGGCCGCTGGTGGCTTCGTCCGACCTGCTGGTGATGTCGTCGTTGCACGAGGCGGGACCTTTGGTCCTTCTGGAAGCCGCCGTGGCGGGCGTGCCGACGGTGGGTACGGCCGTGGGCCACATCGCCGAATGGGCCAACGTAGCGGCATTGGCGGTGCCGGTGGGCGATGCGAACGCGCTTGCCGACGCGATGGCTCGCGTGCTGGACGACGATGCCCTGCGCATGCGACTCGCGGGCGAAGCGCAGCGCCGCGCGCTGGCGGAAGACGCCGACCACACGGCGGTGATCTTCGAGGACATGTACCGCACGTCACGGCCGTCGCTTCCATGAAGGCGGAAGCGGCGGCCCGTCGATGCTTCAACCCGCCACGACGGCATCCAGCGCCTTGCGCACCACGTACATCGTGTCCATGCGCGGTATCGGGCGGGTGAGCCAGGCCAGGAGGCGGCGCCGATGGCCGAGGCTCACCCAGCTCTGATCCTGGAGCCAGACCTGGGTCCGGATCATGTCTGCACGCTCCTTCACGCTTTCCTCGGTGGGCCGGAGCCGGTTCTTCAGGCACCGGGCCGCTTCGTTTATCGAACGCGACCATTCGACACCGGGAAGGGCGTGCAGCCATAGGTTGGAGCAGGAGACGTGGGTCAGTGTCTGCCGGCGCGCAACCATGCGCAGCACGAGCGGGCCATCGCGACGGAGCCGCTTGAGCACGGTCCTGGGCACGGCGTCGCGGTAATAGCGCGCGACGAGTTCGAGTGGTGGCAGTGCCCACCAGGGACGCTCGCCGGACCAAAGCACCTCCCAGTCGTCCGGCCGCATGCGCGTGGCGAGCAGCGCGATGTCGTTGAGGTGAAGCAGGCGCAGGCTGCGCCCACACATGTTGCCCGCGGCGTGCAGCAACAAATGGCCCATCAACGCGCCGGGTGACGGATAGGGTTGGATGCCGGGACGAGCATCGTGCGGACGGACACTGGACGTGATGTCCACCGTGTCGAGCGGCAGCCGTTCGTGGATGCGCGTATGCAGTTCGATGTTGATCGGCGTGTCGCGATGCTCGCCAAGCCCCGCGACCGCATCGCCCGCCGACGGCTTGAACACGCGGTGCTTCCACTGCGCGAACGATTCCTCGTAACCGATGGCGACGAGCATGCCGGCCGTAGCGTCCGCATCGGCCTCGTCCACGAGGAGATCCACGTCCGCCATCGGCCGATCGCCTGGGGCGTACAAGCCCAGCGCATGCAACGCGGCACCCTTCAGGGCGATCATCGGCAAGCCGGCGTCACGGGCTTCCGCGTCGATACGGCGCAACAGGGTGGCGATCCGCTCGTGGCGCTGGATGACATGCTGGCGCTGGTCGACGAGGAAGCGCCGCCACGAAGGCCGTTGCCAGGTGGAGAAACGGCAAAGCAGCGGCGAAACGCCGTGGGCGACAGCGGCGGCCGACGCGAGCCGCCATTCGAGGTCGGTCCAGTCGGGCATCGCGGTGCCGGGTTGGGCGAGGGCGAGTTCGGCCGCCAACGTCTCCGTGGTTCGGCGCAGACCGTGCTTGACGAGCTTCAGTGGCGGCAACATGGCGTGCTCATGCGAGAGGAAGGGCGACGCCTTGCAACGTCACGGGGGAAGGAAGCGTGGGTGTTTCCGTGCGGTGCGCCCGCTCGCTCGCGACCAGGGCGTTCCAGCGCGTGCGCAAGGATGCCTTGGCCTGCGGGGGCGCCACGCCCTGTTGCAGCGTCACCTGGTCGTGCAGCAGGTTACGGAACTGGCGATAGAAGTCTGAATCGTAGGCGCCGCGGAACATCATCGCCAGGTCGGCGCTATCGTCCCAGTGCGTCTTGGCGCCGAGTTGTGCCTTCACTTCCTCGAAGAACTTCGTGCCAGGCAACGGGTAGGACACGCTCACGCCGATGTCGTCGGGAGCCGCCAGTTCCACCAGTTGGCGCGTCGCCAGCAGGTCGTCGAGTTGTTCGCCCAGGTAGCCGAGCTGGATGAAGAAGCCAACGCGGATGCCGTGCGCGCCAAGGCGTCGCCGGGAGGCGACGAGGTCGGGCACCTTGGTGCCCTTGGTCATGCGGTCGAGCACGTGCTGGCTGCCGCTCTCGGCACCTATCCATGCTTCCGCGCAACCGGCTTTCGCCAACGCGGCGCACATGCGTTCACTGGCGAGGTCGGCGCGCGTCTGGATGGTGAACGGGATCGAGCCGTCGCTGGCATCGAGGTGGGCGGCGAACTCGCTCACCCAGTCCACGTGGAAACCGAAGATATCGTCGGCCATCCAGACATGGTCCGGTGCGAAGGTCCGCTTCAGGAAGGTCATCTCGGCGGCGACTTCCTCCGCCGGGCGCTGGTTGTAGTGATTGCCCCATATCGGTTTCGCGCACCAGTTGCAGCGGAACGGACAGCCTCGTGACGCCGCCATGTTGAGACTGAAATAGCCATGCCGGTCTTGCCAGAAGGCACGGTACCGTTCGATGTCGAGCAGGTCCCATGCCGGCTGCCCGGCGACGCGTGGATCGGGGGGCGCGGCGCCGATGCGGGTGATCAGCGTCGTGCCTTCGGCGATCGTGGCCACGCCGGGAAGGCCTTCCGTCCACGCCGCGCCATCGATGCCGGGTTGTCGCTCGAGGCGATCGACCAGGGCCATCAGCGCGCCGATGCCTTCGCCGATCAGCACGGCATCCGCGCCGGCGTCGAGGAAGGGCTCCGGATGATCGGAGGCATCGGAGCCGGCCACGATCACCCGGGCGCCGTTCGCGCGCGCTTCGGCGATCATCCGGCAGGCCGCGTCACGCATGCGGCCCAGGCACATCTTGGTGAGGAAATTGAAATTGTCCTCGTAGAAGACCACCAGGTCGGGTCGGACCCGTTCGAACGCCGCCGCGTAGTCTTCCACGCCATCGGCCAGCATCGAGTCGAACAGCGTCACGTCGTGTCGCATCCGGCGCAGCAACGCGGCGATGTGGATCGTCGCCAGGGGGGGATAGGGCTTGCCACGTTCCCATTGCTTGCTGTCGTAGCGCAGGAAGTAGGAATGGCCTACCTGGATCTTCAACATCGGTGAGGGGCCTCGGACTGGACCAGGGGAGCGCGGCACCGGCGCCGCTGCGATGGGCGTAGGTGCCCTCCGATGCGGGCGAGGTTGCGTCGATGCCGCGCCGTGCGTCGACAACCTTCCCAAGCCGCCGCCGCACTCACCGCCTCAACCGTTCCAGGCCGGGAAGATCGACAGGCGATGACGTTTTCGACCGATGTCCATGCACAGGGTGAAGCCGCCGCCGATCCCTTCGGAGAACGGGTACGCCCCACTATCTCTGTCCGCCGCCAGATACTCGGCGGGCGTTTCCGTTTCGAGAGCGACAGCGCCGACCTGCTCGACCTGGTGGACGCGGCGTATGCGGGTTTGCCGGAGCATCGCTTCTCGACGGTGGCACCGGAATTCCGCATCGAATTGCGCCTGCTGCCGCGCGAGGCCGCCGCCACTCGCACCACGCCGCCCCCCGTACGCACCCAGGCCGGTGCGGGCCTGCTCTGCGGCATGATGGACGAGGCGAACTACGTGGTGCTGGTTCCCGCGCATCACCGCGGCCTCGTCGTCGTCTCGCAGGACATGCTGGCGCATCCGTACCACGTGCGGTACGAGTTGATCGAGTTCGCCGTCTTCATGCTAGCCGCGCGCGGCCTTGGCCTGGTCCCCTTGCATGGAGCGTGCATCGGGCACGAGGGGCGTGGTGTCCTCCTGCTTGGCGCGAGTGGAGCGGGCAAGTCCACGCTTGCCTTGCATGGGTTGCTCGATGGCATGGATTTCCTCGCCGAGGACGGCGTCTTCGTGCAGCCGGACAACCTGTTGGCGACCGGTGTGGCGAACTACCTGCACGTGAAGGAGGATGTGCTGCGTTTCCTCGACGACAACGTCACACGTGCATGGATCGAGGGATCTCCCGTTATCCACCGGCGCAGTGGTGTGGCGAAGTTCGAGGCGGATTTGCGTGAGGGCGCCGGCCGTCCGCCACCGGCGCCGTTGCGGTTGGCAGGCGCCGTCGTCGTCAGCGCGGAGACGGCGCCCGATTCGTCCCGCTTGCTGCGTCGCCTGCCGTGGGAGCAGGTGCCCGCGTTGCTTGCCGTCGACCAACCGTACGCGGCGGGACAGCCAGGTTGGGACCGTTTCGTCCATCGTCTCGGCGGGCTCGGCGTGTACGAGCTTCGTCGAGGAAGGCATCCGCAAGACGCCATCGCCGCGCTGCGTGCCTTGCTCGCCGCCGGCGTCATAGGGCGCTGACGGTGCGCGGGGCCTCACGCCGCCGGACGATGCCCTTGCGCGCGTTGCTGCTTTCATTGCCGCGTGGCGATCGTCTCGCGACAGGTGTGTACGTGGCGCTTTCGCTGGCATCCGCCTGCGCCGGCACCTTTGCGACGGTGCTCCTGGTGGCCCTGGTACAACCGCTGCACCCCTTGCCACTGCCGGCGCTGCATGCCCTTGGTGATGGCACGGACGCGACAGCGGGCGCCTTCGCCCTGGTGACGGCGGTCTTCGCCCTGTTGCGCTGGCGTGCGTCGCGACTGGGTGCCCATCTCTTGGGACACTATGGGATGGTCCTGCGTCGCCGGGTGCAGGCACGGCTCGTCGATGCCTCATTGCCCGCGTTGGCCAATGCGACGTCCGCGGAGATCGCGAACGTGCTCACTTACAACACGGAGGCCCTCGTACAGGGATTGAGCGCGACGCAGCAGTTGTTCGTCACGGGCGCGACCGCCGCGGCGAGTCTCGTCGTCGCCTGCTGGGTCTCGCCGGTGCCGGTGCTCGCCATGCCCTTGCTGGCGGTGCTCGGCGTGCTGGGCTCGCGCGGGTTTGGCCGCGAACAGTCGGAGGTGAGCCGGGCCTACGTGGCGGACATGACGAAGCTGTTCCGGCACAGCGAGGATTTTCCGCGCCGCTTGCGCCACGTCCGGTCCTATGGACGCGAAGCCGCTGAGAGGGCGAATTATGGCGACGTGGCCTCGCGCCTGTACCGGGGCTATGCACGGCAACTGGAGCTGATCGCCTCCGGGCGGCTACTGCTGGAGCTGGCCGCCGCCCTGGGAATCGCCCTGGTGTTCGCGCTGGCGCATCGCTGGCAGGGGATCGACGGGGCGTCGTTGATGGCCGTCTGCCTGCTGCTCGGACGCCTGTTGCCCTACCTCGTCGCCACGCGGCAAAGTTTCCAGCAATTGCGTTCGGCGGCACCCGCCCTTGAACTCTGGCAGCACTACATGGAACTGGCGACGGTGCCGGAGACGGCCGCGCCGTCCCGGACCGCGGCGGTGGCGGGCTGCACGCTGCGCATCCAGCGCTTGCGCGTGAGTCCTCCAGCGGGTGGCCTCGACGTGCATGACCTGGCACTCGTGCCGGGCGAACTGACCCTGGTCTCCGGCGACTCGGGCATCGGCAAGAGTTGCCTGGTCGACGTGCTGGCGGGGATGGCGTGCCCGGACGTCTTCGTCGCGTGGGCGGGACACGAGCCCCTCGACTTCGAGGCGTACCGCCAGCGTGTCTCGAAGGGCGCTTACGTGAGCCAGAGCGTGCGCCCCTGGCAGGGCACGGTGCGCGAGTGCCTGCTCTGGGCGGCACCGGCGGCCGGCGAACCCGCACTGCATGAGGCGCTGGTCGACGTGGGCCTCGAGCGCCGCCTCGCCGGTACCGGCCTGGACACTTCGTTGGCCGACGCGTCGAGCCGCCTTTCCGGCGGTGAACTGCAACGCCTCCTGCTCGCCCAGGTGATCCTCCGCCAGCCTGTCCTGGCGGTGCTCGACGAGGCGACCAGCGCGCTGGACGCGGCATCGGAGATGGCCGTGCTGACGGCGATGAAGCGGCGGCTGCCGCACACCGTCATGGTGGTGGTCTCGCACCGCGCCGGCGTCGCGGCGTTGGCCGAGCAGTGCCTCGTCATCGGCCCCGATCGCGACAGGGCCGCTTCGCCCGTGCGGTCCGCGGGCCGGGCGAGGGCGTGACGCGGGTCCACCGCGCGACAGGCCCTGCCGTTCGGTCTATTGTTCCGTCACGTTCCGCGGCATAACGTCGGAGCCGACACAGGGGGGACAGGCCGATGCGTACCACCGTCAGATACATCGCTGTTGTCGCGGGGCTGGCCGTCTCGCTGGCAAGCGGTTCCGTGGCGGGACCGGGCCGGCCATCATTCGACGACATGGCTTCCACGCACCGCGGCTATCCATGGAACACCGATCCCTGTGGATTGCACCGGCCGATCGTGGGTCTTTGCCGCATGCTGCGTCCGGTTCGAGGGTAAGAGAACGCGCTTCCCCGCGACGGTTCGGCGTACGATGCCCCGCAGGGCCACGAACGATCGGTGGGTAGTTGCTTGGAGCAGGATGTCTGGGAGCGCAAGTACCATCTTGCGCTGGAGCGGATGGAGCGTGACGAGCGCGAGTTCCACGCGTTGGGGGAAGGGCTGCGCCGGTTGGCCTTGCGCCTCGCCGGGCTCGCCCGGGGGCGCGACGCCGAGCTGGACCGGCTCCTCGACCGGCTGGCCGCCGAACTCCGTCACGTTCCTTCACTTGGGGCGCTCGAACCGTTGCTCGAGGCCTTGGCGAAGGCCATCACCACGTCGGACGACCACTCGCCGGCAGGCGGGGACCCGGACGCGGCCAGCATCGACGGATTGCGTGCCGACATCGCGCGCCTGCAGGAGTTGCTGGCGGCGGTAAGCCTGCGCCTCGGCGACATGACCCGTTACCTCGCCGTCGAACTCGAACGGACGGGCGTCGGCGATCGCGAGGGCCGCGCGCTCGACGCCAGCGTTCGCGAGGAGATGCGCGCGCTGGGCGAGACGACGCTCGCCGCGGCGGACCTTGGCAGCCTGCAAGCCGAGGTCGCCGCGCGTCTCTCCCTCATCGACCGCCATTTTCGCGAATACCGCGAACGTGAGGATGCGCGCCTCGCCGCGTATCGCGATCGTGCCGAGCGCATGCGCGACCGGGTGGAGGAGTTGGAAAACCAGGCGACCTCTCTGCAGGACTCGCTGCGCCGCGAACACGAGCTGGCCCTGACCGACGGGTTGACGAGCCTGCCGAACCGCCTGGCCTACGAGCGGCGCATGGCGGAGGTGGAGCGCGAGGTCCGCGAACGGGGCGCCGCCGCCTGCCTCGGCGCCTTCGATATCGATCATTTCAAGGGCATCAACGACACCTACGGCCACGGCGCAGGCGATGCGGTGTTGCGGATCGTGGGGCAGACCCTGGCGCGCGAACTGGAAGGACGCGCGTTCGTCGCCCGCTATGGAGGCGAGGAGTTCGTCGTGGTCTTCGCCGGGATGGGCACGGACGAGGCGTGGGAACTCTCGCTCGCTTTATGCGCCACGGTGGAGAAGCTGGCGTTCCACGCCAGTTCCAAGCCGGTGACGGTCACCATGTCCGGCGGGATCACCCGCTTCGGCATCGACGATACCTCGGCGGTGGCCTTCGACCGCGCCGACCGCGCGTTGTACGCGGCGAAGCGGGCGGGCCGGAACCGCTGCGTCCTGCTCTAGTCGCGCGGGAGCGGCCATCAAGCGCATCCGTTCACCGGCGGGATGCGGCAACGCGTCATAATGGTCCACCTCCGGTTCGCAAAGGGGTGACGCCACCCATGGAAGCCACGACAGACAGCCGCCCTTCCGCGGGGGCCGCCGCCCGGCCCGAGGCTATCGTCGAGCGGGGCGATATCCGCTTCACGGTGCTGACACCGCGGCTCGTCCGCCTGGAATGGAACGCCGAGGGGCGCTTTCGCGATGGGCGTACCCAAGTGGTCGTGCATCGTGCACTCGACGTGCCGCCGTTCGGGCTGGCCGAGGACGATCGATTCATCGAGATCGACACAGGCATGTTGCGGCTGCGCTACGAGAAGGGAACCGGCCGCTTCGCCGCCGGCAACCTCGCGATCCTGGTTCGTCGCGAGGATGGCCCGGTCACCTGGAACCCGGGCGATGCCCAGAAGGCCAACCTCGGTGGAACCTACCGCACGCTCGACCGCTACGACGGCGATACCTGGCAGGATGGCAGCACCCTGCCGCTGGAGGACGGACTGATCGCACGCGATGGCTGGCATGTCGTCGACGACACCCAGGGATTCGGCCTCGACGACGACGGCTGGGTGGAGGAACGTCCGGCGGGCGATCGCCAGGACCTGTACTTCTTCGGGTACGGCCGCGATTACCGCGCCGCGCTCGCGGATTTCGCGGCGATCGCCGGTCCGCAACCGATCCCGCCGCGTTTCGTCTTCGGCTACTGGTGGTCGCGCTATTGGAACTATTCCGACGAAGAACTACGCGCGCTCGGCGCGCGTTTCGAGAAGGAACGCATCCCGCTCGACGTGCTCGTGCTGGACATGGACTGGCACACCACGCCCGGTCTTTCGCTGCGTGCCGGATACGAGCAGAAAGATATCTTCGGCGAGGCATCGGGCTGGACGGGCTACACCTTCAACCGCAGCCTGTTCCCCGAGCCCGGGGCCTTCATGCGCTGGGCCCACGGCCAGAACCTGCGCGTGACGCTCAACCTGCACCCCGCGTCGGGCGTCATGCCGCACGAGGAAAACTACGAAGCGATGGCAAAGGCATTGTCGTGGGATACCTCCACGCACGCGCCCATTCCGTTCGAAGGTACCTCGCCGCGGTACGTGCGCGCCTTGTTCGACACGATCCTGAAGCCGCTGGAAGCGCAAGGCGTGGATTTCTGGTGGCTGGACTGGCAACAGTGGCCCGAATCGAAGGCACACCCCGGCTTGTCGAACACCTGGTGGCTCAACCATGTGTTCTTCACCGAGATGCAGCGCGATGGCGATCGCCGCGGTCTTATCTATCATCGCTGGGGTGGCCTCGGTAACCACCGTTACCCGATCGGGTTCTCCGGTGACAGCGTCATCTCCTGGACGTCGCTCGCCTACCAGCCCCATTTCACGGCGATGGCGTCCAACGTGCTCTATGGATACTGGAGCCACGATATCGGTGGGCACACTTTCCACAAGCACATACCGCGGCCGGAGCGGCACCTCGACCCGGAACTCTATGCACGCTGGATGCAATTGGGGGTGTTCAGCCCCGTCCTGCGCACGCATTCGGCGAAGGAAGCGAGCCTGCACAAGGAGCCCTGGCATTTCGGACCGCCCTACGGCGATGCGATCTTCGCGGCGATACGCCTGCGCTATCAGCTCGCCCCGTATATCTACGCCGCCGCACGACAGGCCTACGACACCGGTGTGTCGATCGTCCAGCCCATGTACTACCCGTGGCCGGAGCACGACGAAGCCTACTCGCACCCTGCCCAGTACATGTTCGGCAACGACATCCTCGTGGCACCCGTGACCACGCCGAGCGGCGCCGCCGCCGCCGCACCGTTCCCCGTCTGGCTCCCGCCGGGCAAGTGGTATAGCCGCGATGGCGCCGAAGCCTTCGACGGAGGCGGGATGGTGGAACGCTCGTACACGCTGGAGGAAATCCCGATCTTCGTGCGTCCGGGCAGCGTCATCCCGCTTTACCCGGAAGGCATGCGCGATCTTGCCAGCGTTCCCGATACGCTGATCCTGCAGGTCTTTCCCGGTGCCCAGGGTGCCACCGAACTCTACGACGACGATGGCGCGAGCCAGGGTTACCAGCGCGGCGAGTTCGCCCGCACCCGCGTGCGCAACCGGCATGGCGATCGTGCGCACCGGGTGCATATCGATCGCATGGAAGGGCAGTACGAGGGCCGTCCGGCGAAACGTGCCTACGTGGTCGAGTTCCTCGACGCCGGCATCCCCGAGAGTGTCGAGGTCAATGGCGAGGCGCTGCCTTACAGCGCGGAGCCGAAGCCGCGCTCCTGGTCGTTCGATGCGGCGTGGCTGTGCATCCGGGTCGACCTGGGCCCCGTGTCCGTGGACGAGGCGCAGGACGTCGTGGCTCGCTTCGTACCGGAACATGCCGCGCCGAAGGGGCTGCTGCACCGCATGCGCCGTGCCGCCGACGCGGTGCGGTACCTCAAGCAGGTGTGGGGCGATATCTCCGCCTTGCCCGACGATGTCGACCTCGCCGGCCAGGCGGCCCGTGTGTTGGCCTATGCGGTGGACGAAGGCGATGACGAGGGCAGGGCGGAGCGCTTCTCGGCGGCCGTGCGTGCTTTCGAAAAGCGCTACGCCGGGCTGGCCGCCAGCGTCGATGCCACGCCGATAGACGATGCCTTCAAGCGCGCCTTCGCCGACCGGTTGGGACGCTGACCCTTGCGCCGCCTTCTGGCCGTGCTCCTGGCCTTGCTCGCCTGCGCAGCGAACGCGCAGGCGCCGTTGCGGGTCGGCTCCAAGGCCGACAACGAAGGTGCGCTGCTTGGCCAGATCGTGTTGCAGGTGCTGCGCCACGAGGGCATCCCCGCGGTGGACCATACGCAGCTAGGACCGACGTCGATCGTCCGCCGCGCCTTGCTCAACGGCGACCTGGATGTCTATCCCGAGTACACCGGCAATGCCGCGTTCTTTTTCCACCGCGAGGATGACCCGGCCTTTCGCGAAGCGGCCAAGGCGTACGCGTTGGCCGCTTCGCTCGACCGCACCATGAACAAGCTGGTCTGGCTGGCGCCCGCGCCGGCCGACAACCATTGGGCCATCGGTGTCCGCGGCGATGTCGCCGGGCGCGAACGGCTGCGCACGCTGGAAGATTTTGCGCGATGGGTGAACGGCGGCGGCGACGTGCTGCTCGCCGGTTCCGCGGAGTTCGTCGAAAGCGAGGCGGCGCTGCCTGCGTTCCAGGCGGCGTATGGTTTCAAACTGCGTGGCAGCCAGTTGCTGGTACTTGCCGGCGGGGATACCTCGGCGACGATCAAGGCCGCGGCGGAAGGTACGTCTGACGTGAACGCGAGCATGGTCTATTCCACCGACGGCGCGATCGCGGTGACGGGATTGGTGGTGCTGGAGGATCCGAAGCACGTGGAAATGGTCTACCAGCCTGCGCCCGTCGTGCGCGAGGACGCGCTGAGGCGTTATCCCGCGATGCGGCCCGCGCTGGAGGCCGCGTTCCGGCCACTGACCGTCGACGTGCTGCGCAAGCTCAATGCGCGCACGCAGATCGACGGCGAGGATGCCGCGACGGTGGCGGCGGATTACCTGCGTTCCCATGGACTGCTGAAATGAAGCGTCCCGAGCCGCTCGCCGCGTTGCCGGTTCTGGTGCTTTCCACGATCGGTCTTCTGGCGGCGTTCGCGGCGTTCCTTCATGTCGCGCCGAACCGGTTGCTCGCCGGGCAGGCGTTCAACCCGCATCCATGGTTGTGGATCGGCGCATGGTCCACGGTGATGGCCTGCGCCGTGTTCAAGGTTCCGCGACATCGCTTCGTCGCGGCCTCCATCGCCTGGCTCGCCGTGGTGGGCCTGCCGTTGCTCGCCGGACTCGACGCGCAGCGGATCCTCGTCCATGCCGCCCCGTCGACCCGCGTTCAACTCGGTGCCGGCTTCTGGCTCATGTGGCTCGCCGCCGCCCTCCTGCTGCTCGACCGCCTGCGCGGCCAGCGCGTCGGCGTGCAGGTAGCCGCATGGCTTGCGGCGCTGGCGCTCATCGCGGTCCAGGGCGTCATCGGCTTGCTCGACGGGCTTGCCCTGTTGCGCGAATGGCATGCCCAGCGCGCGCCTTTCGCCGAGGCTTTGGCCGGTCACCTGCGTCTCAGCGCGATTACCCTGGTACTGGCCTTGCTGGCCGGTGCGCCGTTGGGATGGTGGGTCTGGCGCAGGCGGCGGAGCGAAGGCGTGCTCGTCGGCGTGCTCTCCTTCCTGCAGACCGTGCCGTCGCTCGCGCTGTTCGCGCTGTTGATCGGACCGTTCGCATGGCTGGCGCGCGCGTGGCCCGCGCTCGGTTCGCTGGGTTTCGGCGGTACGGGCGCGGCGCCGGCGGTATTCGCCTTGCTGCTGTATGCCTTGCTGCCCGTGGTGCGCTACACCGCTGCCGGGCTGGACGCCGTGCCCGCCGACGCCCGCGAGGCGGCCCGTGGACTCGGCATGAGCCGTGCGCAGTTGCTCGTTCGCGTGCAACTGCCGCTTGGCTGGCCGGTGTTGCTCGCCGGCCTGCGTGTCGTCGCCGTGCAGACGATCGGCCTTGCCGCCGTCGCCGCCTTGATCGGTGCGGGAGGACTCGGCCGCTTCGTCTTCCTCGGCATAGGGCAGGGGGCCACCGACATGGTGCTGCTGGGTACGCTCGCCATCCTCGTCCTGGCCCTGGCCGTGGATCTCGTCTTCCAGGGCCTGCTCGCCCTCACGGAGCGTCACGCATGATCGAGTTCGAGCACGTTTGCAAGCGCTTCGGCGGCCATGTGGTGATCGACGATCTCTCCCTGCGCATCGACGATGGCGAATTCTTCGTCCTTGTCGGGCCGTCTGGCTCGGGCAAGTCGACGCTGTTGCGCACGGTGAATCGGCTGGTCCACGTCGACGCGGGTACGGTTCGCGTCGATGGCGAGGATGTCGCGACGCGCGATGTGGAAACACTGCGTCGCGGCATCGGTTATGCCATCCAGTCGGTCGGCCTGTTTCCCCACCGCACCGTGGCCGAGAACATCGCGACGGTGCCGCGTCTCCTGCATTGGTCCGGGGACGCGATCCGTGCGCGGGTGGCCGAATTGATCGAACTGCTCCGGCTGGACGAGCCGGGTATCGCCGATCGTTATCCACACACCTTGTCGGGTGGCCAACAGCAGCGCGTGGGCGTGGCGCGTGCACTTGCCGCGCGTCCGCGCATCGTGCTGATGGACGAGCCGTTCGGCGCGCTGGACCCGCTGACGCGTGAGTCCTTGCAGGGCAGCCTCAAGGCGATCCAGCGCGAAACGGGTACCACGATCCTGTTCGTCACCCATGACATGGACGAGGCCTTCGGCCTTGGCGACCGGGTGGGCCTCATGCTGGACGGAAAGCTGATCCAGGTCGGCGCGCCGCTTGCTTTCCTTCGCCATCCGGCCGACGAGCGCGTGCGGGACTTCGTCGGCGGTACGCGTGCGCGTTTGCGCGAACTGGCGGTACGCACCGTGCGCGACAGCATGCGTGGCGGTGAACAAGCGGAGGGCGAGCCGGTCGATGCGGCGGCATCGTTGCAGGACGCATTGGGTGCCATGCTGGCGCAGGGTCGCGACCGCCTGCCCGTGCGCGAGGGCGGTGAGCATGTCGGCGCGATCCTGCTGACCGATCTCGTGTCGCGCGCATGAAGCTGGCCATCACCTTCGCCGTGCTCGTCCTGCTCTTGCTGGCGCTGCCGCATGCGGGGCCCCTGTTCCACGCATGGCAGCCGTCGCTGCCGCATCCGCTGTACACGCGAACATCCTTCCTCGCGCTGACCCTCGCCCACCTCTCGCTCGTGCTGGCCGCGACCCTTGCCGCGGTCGCCATCGGCCTGTCGCTCGGTATCCTCGCCACGCGCCCGGCCAGCCGCTCGCTGCTGCCGACGGTTCGCGCGGTGGCGGTGATCGGTCAGACGTTCCCGCCGGTGGCCGTGCTGGCGATCGCCGTACCGCTGCTCGGCTTCGGTGCCGCGCCGACTCTGTTCGCCCTGGTGCTGTATGGCGTATTGCCGGTGCTGGGGCAGGCCGTGGCGGGCCTGGACCAAGTTCCGGCGGCGGCATTGCACGCGGCCGATGGCATGGGCTACGGCCGCTGGCGTCGCCTGCTCGACGTGGAGTTGCCGCTGGCGGCGGGACCGATCATGGCGGGCATTCGTCTTTCGGCCATCGTCAGTGTCGGCACGGCGACGATCGGTTCCGCGGTCGGCGCCACGACGCTCGGTTCACCGATCGTCGAGGGGCTGGTTGGCAACAATCCCGCCTACGTGGTGCAGGGGGCCTTGCTGGTGGGCGTGCTGGCGTTGACGGTGGATGCGGCGCTCGCGGCGGTGGAGCGCCGGGTGCGCCGCTGATGGGTCACCAGATCCTCACCCGCTGCTTCGGATCCAGGTAGAGCTTCTGGCCGGGCTTCGGCTGGAAGGCGTCATACCAGGGATCGAGGTTGCGCACCGTCTGCGCGCGGAATTCACCCGGCGCATGGCCGTCGCCGATGACCTGCTGGCGCAACGCCGCGTCGCGGGTCTTGGTGCGCCAGGACTGCGCGAAGGCGAGGAAGAAGCGCTGGTCGCCGGTCAGGCCGTCGATCACCGGCGCGGGCTTGCCACCAAGGCTCTCCTTGTACGCGGCGTAGGCGATCGCCAGGCCGGACACGTCCGCGATGTTTTCGCCCAGGGTCTGCTGGCCGTTGATGTGCAGGCCCGGCAGCGGCTCGTACTGGTTGAACTGCTCGACCAGGCGCTGTCCGGCTTCCTTGAAGTGCTTCTCGTCGGCGGCGGTCCACCAGTTGGCGAGCCGGCCCTGGGCATCGAACTCCGCACCGGTGTTGTCGAAGCTGTGGCTGATCTCGTGCCCGATCACCGCGCCGATGGACCCGTAGTTGGACGCCGCATCGGCCTTCGGATCGAAGAAGGGCGCCTCGAGGATCGCGGCAGGGAAGTTCAGCGCGTTCTGCAGCGGCAGGTTCACAGCGTTGACGGTCTGCGGCGTCATCCACCATTCGTCGCGGTCCACCGGCTTGCCCAGCTTGGCGACCTGGTGATGGTACTCGGCGAGTTCGGCGCGGGCATGGTTGCCGAGCGCGTCGTCGGGACGGACTTCCAGCTTCGCGTAGTCGCGCCAGGTGTCGGGATAGCCGACGCCGACCTTGATGGTGGCGATCTTGGCCTTGGCCTTCTGTTTCGTGGCGGCGGACATCCACTCGATCGTGTCGACGCGTGCGTCGAACGCCTTCAGGATGTTCTTCACCATGTCCTGCACTTCCGCACGCGAGGATGCCGGGAAGTACTCCTTCACGTAGATCTGGCCCACGGCATCGCCGAGGTCGGTGTTCACGCGGCTGACGCCGCGCTTCCAGCGGTCGCGCTGCTTCGGCGTCCCGGACAGCGTCTTCCCGTAGAAACCGAAGGCGAGGTCGTCGTAGGTCTTCGGTAGCAGTCCCGATGCATTCTCGTTGATGGTGTGGAAGCGCAACCAGGCCTTCCATGTATCCAGTGGCTCGCTTGCGACCAGGGCGGCGAACTTCGTCACGGTGGCCGGTTGCCAGACGATGAAGGTGGGCTGGTCGTCGAGGCCCGCGGCCTTGAACCATGCGTTCCAGTCGATGCCGGGCGCCTTGCTCGCGAAGCTCGTGCGCGGCCACGGGTTGTTCGCCTTGTGGATGTCTTCGCTCTCGACGATGGAGAGCTGGGCCTGGGCGATCTTCGTTTCCAGGCCGACGATGGCCTTCGCCTTGCCCGCGGCGTCGGAAGTGCCCGCCTGGGCGAGCAGGGCCTGGACGTACGCTGCGTATTTCTCGCGCGTCTCGACCATGTCCTTGTCGTTCTTCAGGTAGTAATCGCGGTTGGGCATGCCCAGGCCGCCCTGCAACAGGTAAGGCATGTTCTTCGAGGGGTCTTCGAGGCCCTGGGCGACGAACAGGCCTAGCAGGTGTTCGGTGTCGAGGTTGGTCGCATTGATCGGATCGACATCGGCGCGGAGCTGCGCGCCGAGCGCCGCGGAGAGCTCGGTCTTGTCCTTGATCGCGTCGATCCGGGCCAGGGCCGGTTCGAGCGGCTTGAGGCCCGCCTTCTCGATGGCCGCCTCGTCCATATAGGCCTTGTAGTAGTCGGCGATGAGACGCTCGTTGCTGCCCGCGGCCGCCTTGCCGTCGCCGGCGGCCTTGATCAGGTCGGCATTGCGCTTCTCGGCCTTCTGGAACACCTCCAGGAAAACGCCGGTGCTGGCCCGGTCGGCCGGGATGACCACGGTCTTCTTCCAGTTGCCATTGGCGTATCCGTCGAAGTCGTCGCCGGGCTGCACCGAGCGGTCGATGCCCTTGAGATCGATGCCCGAGGGCTGGCCGGCGGCGAGCGCGCCGGTGGAAGCGAGGCCGCAGGCGATCGAGGCGGCGAGGATCCGGTGGATGGTGGCCATGGAAGGGTCCTTGCTGGTGGGGCGCCCACCATAGTCCTCGCCGTGGCACTTGTGTCCATGACCGATGGACTAGGCGCAAGGCCAACTCCAGCCCCCCACAAAGCAGCCGGGGGGATGTGCCCTAATGATCGTCCGGCTTCGCAACGAGGCCGGTATCGGGGCGGGCCGCGGGTCGCCCGGGCCCGCCCGACCTTCATTGGCAGCAGATCTTTAGGGAGATCTATATGAACGCACGTTTCGAACTGACCGGCTCGCAGACCGAGATCGCCAGCTATCCGCTCTGGGCACAGGACATGGTGTCGTCCTGCGAGGACGCCCGGCGGGGGATAGTCAGCCATGAGATGTGGACGGCCATGTGCGCCGCCACCCTCGACCCGCAGACCACCCGTAACTTCATGGTCGGCGTCTGGCCGGTGATCGAGCGCTTCCCGGGCTACATGTCGCACAGCCTGTTGAAGACCCGTTATGGCCGCAGCCCTGGCGACGACCTCGCCCGGCGCTGGCTGGTCCGCAACATCCGGGTGGAGCAGAACCACGCCGAGTACTGGCTGAACTGGGCCGAGAGCGCGGGGGTGCCGCGTGAGGACGTACTGGGAGCCGAGCCGCCGAAGGGCTCCCAGGCCCTGGCCGACTGGTGCGAGGAGGTGTCCCGTAACGACTCGCTGGCCGCGGGCATCGCCGCGACCAACTACGCCGTCGAGGGGGCGACCGGTGATTGGTCGCAGCTCGTCTACGAAAGCAAGGCTTATGCCGAAAGCTTGCCGATTTCCGGCCGTAAAGCCGGGCTTCGCTGGCTTCAGCTTCACGCCGCCTATGACGATACTCATCCGTGGGAGGCGCTGGAAATCGTCTGCACGCTGCTGGGAAGCAACCCCCCTGTGGACCAGGTCGAGCACATTAGAGAGTGTGTTCGCCGTAGTTATGTCTGCATGAGCATCACGCTGGACCGTTGCTTGGACGCTGTCGGCTCGATCCGCAAGTGGAACGAGGCGGCGGCGTAACTCGCAAGTTGGGCGTCATGTGGAGCACTATCATGTCCGGTTGAGGAACAAGGGGATCCGATGCGCCGCCTCGAGGCCAGTCACCAGCAGCTTCTGTCCAGGCGTCTCAGGCCGCTGGCCTATGCCTTGGTGGCGGTCGTCGGCCTCATCCTCACCCTGACGTGGGTCGCGCTCCAGACCCAGGTGACCCTCGCCGGTTTCCTCAACGGCGAGAGTCTCTGGTCCAAGGCGCAGAAGCAGTCGGTCATCGACCTGGACGCCTATGCGGCCCATGGTCGCCCGGCCGACCTGGCCGGGTTCCGGCGGAATTACGCCGTGCTCATGTCCGATCGCTGGGCGCGCGATGCGATCGCCAGCGGCGACTTCTCCCACGCGGACGTCAACGACGCCTTCGCCAGGGGCGGGGTGATCCCCGAAGCCATCCCCGGAATGGTCTTTATTTTCCAGTATTTCGACGGCATGCCTTACGTGCGTGAGGCTGTGTCGGAGTGGCGCTCCGTGGACGGCAGCCTCGCCGACCTCGAGGACACCGCCGACCGCCTCGAGAAGGGCTACGGTGCCGGTACGTTGCAGGCATCCGACATTGTCCTGGAGCGGTCGCGGATCGCCAAGCTGAACGATTACATCGAACCCCGAGCCAAGGCCTTCTCCCTGTACATCGCCAACGGTGCGTCGTGGCTGGGCCGTGTGCTCTTCTTCACGGTGCTCGGCGTCGCGGCACTGGCCTCGTCGCTTTGGTTGCGCATGGCCGGGCGGATCCTGGCTGGGATTCGCGGTACGGAGGAGCGTTACAGCCTCCTCTTCGATAGCGCGGCGGACGCTATTTTCATGGTCGACGAGGAAACCGGGCGCATCCTCGACGCCAACCGCCGCGCCGCGTCGTGGCTGGGCTGCTCGCGCGAAGAACTGAGCGGGATGGAGCTTGCCGCCTTGTTCGTGGACGGTTCTCCGCATACCGGCGTGGGCAGCCTGCGCAATCCCGATGGCAGCTTGCGGCCCGTGGAGACGCAGAGCAGCCTCGTGGTCTGGGGTGCCCGACAGGTCTCGCAGGCCATCGTGCGCGACATTTCGGACCGCGTGGCCATGGAACAGGAGCGCAAGATCGCTTCCGAGGCGCTGGCCAGCATCGCGGAAGGCGTGATCATCGCGGACGCCGACCGCAGGGTGACCACCGCCAACGCGGCGCATACGAAGCTCACCGGGTTTCCGGTGCAGGCGCTGCGCCGTACCCGCTTCGACATCACGCGGACGCTTCCGGATGGCCGTCCGTTGCCACAGTCGTTGTGGGATGACATCGCGGCGGGCGACAACTGGGTGGGCGAAGTGGAAAGCCGCCGCGCGGACGGCAGCACCTATCCGGAACTGATGAGCATCAGCACCATCCGGGACCGCGACGGGCGCCCGCAGCACTACGTGGCGGTGGTGTCGGACATCACCGCGCGCAAGGCCGATCGGCAGCGCCTGCAACACCTGGCCACGCACGATCCGCTCACCGGGCTGGTCACCCGCTCGGAATTCGAGCGCCGTTGCGCCGAGGCGATCACCCGTGCCGCGCACGAGCGCGGCGCGGTGGCGGTGTTGTTCGTCGATCTCGATGCTTTCAAGGTGGTGAACGACAGCTACAGCCACGCCACGGGCGACGCCCTGCTGATGCGCGTGGCCGAGCGTATCCGCGCCCAGCTCTCGCCACACGACGTGGCGGGCCGCATCGGTGGCGATGAATTCACCGTACTGCTCGCCGACCTGCGCTCGCGCGAGGAAGCGCTGGTGGTGGCGGAGACGATGCTCGCCGCACTGGCGCGTCCCTTCGACCTGGGCGACTACGAACTCTATGTCAGCGCCAGCATCGGTATCGCGGGTTATCCGCTCGATGGCAACGACGCGGTCACCCTGATCGCCAACGCCGACGCCGCCATGTATGTGGCCAAGACCGAAGAGCGCAACGCGCTGCGTTTCTATACGCCGAAGATGCACGCGGACGCGCGGCGCCGCCTCAAGCTCGCCTCGGAACTGCGCCAGGCGCTGATTCGCAACGAGTTCTATCTCGTTTACCAGCCCAGCATCGAGATGAAGAGCGGGCGCATCGTGGCCGTCGAGGCCCTGATCCGCTGGCGTCACCCGGAACGCGGCAACGTCGCGCCGGACGAGTTCATCCCGATCGCGGAAAGCCTTGGCCTGATCCGGCAGATCGACCAGTGGGTACTCGAAACGGCCTGCCGCCAGTTGCTGCAGTGGGACGAGGCGCGCCTGCCGCCGTTGCGCATGGCGGTCAACGTATCGGCGGGCTCGTTCGGCCACCCGGATTTCCTGCAAGGCGTCTGCCAGGCATTGCAGGAGATCGGCATCCCGCCGAAGCGCCTGCTCGTCGAACTGACCGAAAGCGCCATCCTGCGCCTGGGTGAGGATACCGAGCGCGCCATGCTCGCCTTGCACAATCTTGGCGTCGCCGTGGCCATCGACGATTTCGGCACCGGCTACTCGTCCCTGGCCTATCTGAAGCTGCCGGCGGTGGCCTACCTCAAGATCGACCGCTCCTTTGTCACCGGGTTGCCGATGAACGCGAACGACGTCGCGATCACCGAAGCGATGGTGGCGATCGCGCGCAGCCTCGATCTGCACACGATCGCCGAAGGCATCGAGACCGAAGGCCAGCACGAATTCCTGCTCCGCGCCGGCTGCCAGGAAGGGCAGGGTTTCCTGTATTCCCGTCCGCTGCCGCCGGACGAGATCGAGCGCTTGCTGGCGCCGAGGACCACGGGCAGCAAGCGTCTGTCGCTGGTTCCGCCCAAGCGCGCCTAGCGCGACGCGCCCGCGCTGCGAAGGCAGGCCGTGCCAAGAAGGGCTCGCCTCTTCGAATCAGAATGTCCAACCCCATATATGCGGTCACGTACCCGCGCCAAGGATCCATCGTGTCCACCCACGACCCCATCGTTTTCCTGTTCGACGTCGACAACACCCTGATCGACAACGATCGTTTCAGTGCGGACCTCCGCGCCCGGCTGGAGCGCGATTTCGGCGCCGAAGGCCGCGCCCGCTACGAAGCCATCGACAAGGACATCCGCAGCCAGGTCGGTTACGCCGACTACCTCGGCGCGTTGCAGCGCCTGCGCGGACAGGCCAGCAGCCCCGAGTTCATGGCCATGTCGTTCTTCCTGCTCGATTACCCCTTCGAGGAACGCCGCTTTCCCGGCGTGCCGGAGGCCATCCAGCATCTGCGCACCATCGGCCGGCCGGTGATCATGTCCGACGGCGACACCGTGTTCCAGCCGCGAAAAATTCGCCGCGCGGGCCTGTGGGATGCGTTCCAGGGGGACGTGCTGATCTACGTGCACAAGGAAGACATGCTCGACGACATGCGCCGGCGTTATCCGGCGGACCACTACGTGATGGTGGACGACAAGCCGCGCATCCTCGTGGCGTTGAAGAAGCTGCTTGGCGACAAGGTCACCACGGTGTTCGTGAAACAGGGCCACTACGCGGCTGCCGCGGGCAAGGAACTGGAAGAGACGCCGCCGGATATCACGATCGACACGGTGGCGGAGCTGGCGACGATGCGCCGCGAGGATTTCCTGGCGGCGGCCTGATCGGCCGCTATCGCCGACAGGGTCGGCCCCCCATTGGCTCCGAGCCAAGCCGTGGAGTTGCCTCTGCGGCGCCCCCTTCGGGTGGGAGCCGACCCTGTCGGCGATTCACGCATCGAAAGCGCCCCGCACCCACTCCATGCGATCGCCCTCGAAGGCCAACACGTCGAACCGGCAAGGACGGCGCGCGTCGCGCGGATGCCACGCGATCCACAGGTGGGCAGCACTCACCAGCTTGCGCCGCTTGGCTGCCGTCACCGATCCCAGTGCGCCACCGAAGGCACCATTGCACCGGTAGCGCACCTCGACGAACACCACGGTTTCACCGTCGCGCATCACGAGGTCGATCTCGCCATGCCGGCAGAGGAAGTTGGCGCGGACGAGGCGCAATCCTCGTTCTTCGAGAAATGACCGGGCCGCGCCTTCGAAACGGTCGCCGGTGGCGCGGCGCGGGGTGGTCTTCTTGGTTTCCGTCACGCGAACTCCCTGTTCGCGCCGGCGGGAATCAGCCCCCGCCGCTTTCGACGTCGGGAGCCGTGGCCGGCGCTTCGAGTTCGAGGCTACCCGCGACGGGGCGTGCCACGCCGTCGGCGAAGCGCGCCCAGATGAGTACGCGGCGCACGCGGCCGAATTCGTCCGCGACCAACTGGCCGGTCGCGCCGGGCAGGTAGCTGCCCGGATGGCCGCGCATCCAGTCGATGTAGGGCACCAGGCCCCATGCGTCCATGCCGAAGGCGAACAACCGTGCCGTCACGCCCTTGGTCGCCGGCAGCGCGTTGTTGAGGTCGGTGCGACGCGGCAGGCCCGGCTGCGCGTCGAACAACCAGGGCGCGTCGCAGAATTCCACGCCTTCGAGGTCGCGGTCCGCGGTCGCGTCGTCGCCACCCGCGTAGACGTGCGACGTGGCGAAGACCGGCAGCGTGTTCTTCGCCAGACGCAGCTGGGGCAGCAGGAGACGTGCCTGCTGCGGTTTCATGCTGATGAAGACGCCGCTGGTGGCGGGGTCCTGGCCCACCGGCTCGGAGAGTTGCGAGGCGAAGTCGATGCTCGCCGAATCGAGCGTGACCTGGCTGGCCAGCGTGCCGCCGCGCGCTTGCCATTCGGCCTTGAACGCGTTGCCCGCACGGCGGGCGAAATCGTCGGTGGATACGATCACCGTGGCCGTGCGCATGCCCCGGTCGGCCATGTGGTCGGCCACCTGCGCACCCTCGGTTTCCGGGAGCAAGCCGAACTCGTTGGCGCCCGCGGGCGGCAGGTTCTTGTTGTCGTTGGGGTAGTTCAACGTGAGCATCGGCGCGGGCAGGGCGCCCTTGGCGAAGATCGCCGACACGCCGTCGCGGTTGAGTGGGCCGACGATGAAGCGGGCGCCTTCGGCCACGGCTTTGTCGTAAGCGGCGACCGCGTGCTGGGCGTCGTTACCGGAATCGTAGACGGCCACTTCCGGGCGCTGCGCGTCGTTGTGGGCCGCCTCGATGTAGTTGGTGAAGAACCCGTCGCGGATGGCGGCGCCGGCGCCGGCCAGCGGGCCGGACAGGGGCAGCAGCAGCGCGACCTTGGTCGGCACCTTGTATCCCTCGCGGACGCCCTTGTCGCCGGTGACCGTGCCGACGGCCTGGTCGAGCACCGCGGGCGAGCGGCTCACGCTGCCCAGTTGGGCCTGGGCTTCCGTTACCCAGGGTTTCATTGGATCGTTCGCCGGAAGGGCGCCACCGCGTTCGGCCAGTGCTTGCGCACCGAGGCCCGTGAGCTGGGCGAGGATTTCCTTGCGGTTCTGCTCGCGGTCGATGCCGCGCAACTGGCCGTCCAGTTCGATCCGGGTCTGCGCGGCGCTCCACGGATCGCCGGCGGCGGCCTGGGCGCGGGCGCGCAGTTCGGCGAGGCGCTGGTCGATCTGCGGCGATACGCGCGACGACGGCTTTCCGGTGAGGGAGAGCGCGGTCTTCGCGTCGTTGTTCTTCAGGGCGACTTCGGCGCGCAACGCGTCGAGGCGTAAGGCATCCTCGCCTTCGAGGCGGGAACGGCGGGTGTCGGCGACGATGGGAGCCGCGCGGTCCAGGGCTCCTTCCTGCCGGTAAGACTCTGCCGCGAGCAGCTTGTAGTAATCGCGATGGTCGCTGTCCTGCGCGGCCAGGGCGAGGTATGCCTGCGCGGCCTGGTCGAACTGGCCCTTGATGTAGAGCGCCTGCGCCGCCTGGGTGGCCTCACCCGAAGGTGCGGCACCGTGCTGGACCCCGCCCTGGGTCACGCAGCCGGCGAGGCCGGCGGAAAGCAGGAGGACGAGGGTGGTGGCGCGGATCGATCGCATCGCAACGGATTCCTTGACTGCACGAAGACGCCCTCCGGCGCCGAAACGACCGGATCATAGCCCATCGCTTCGCGAGGCCGCTGTGAGCCGGCCCTTGCTTGCGCCGATCCGGGCCGCTGGAAGCCGACCCTGTCGGCGATGGTCCGGCTGACGATCACGCCCCGTAAAGCGCCTTGCGCGGGGCGCCGGTGATCGCGGCAGCCAGTTTCGCCGCCTTCGCAGGCGGCAGTTCGTCCTTGAGGATCGCGAATACGCGAAGTCCCTCGGCCAGCCGTTCGTCCTCACTGGCTTCACGGCCGGCAACCATCACGACGAACTCCCCGCGCTGCTGGTTCGGATCGGCGGCCACGCGGTCGACCAGGTCGGCAAGCGGGCCGTCGAGCACGGTTTCGAACATCTTGGTGAGTTCGCGCGCGACGACCGCCTCGCGACCGGGGCCGAAGACGTCGCGCATGTCCTGTAGCGATTCGAGGATGCGGTGCGAGGATTCGTAGAAAATCATGGTGCGCGTTTCGCCAGCCAACTCGCTCAGCCGCGCACGGCGGGCTCCGGACTTGGCGGCGAGGAAGCCTTCGAAGACGAAGCGGTCGCTGGGCAGTCCTGCGACGGAAAGCGCCGCGACGACCGCGCTCGGCCCCGGAACCGGACTGACCTTCAGCCCCGCCGCCCGGGCGGCGCGGACGAACCGGAAGCCGGGGTCGCTGATCAGTGGCGTGCCCGCATCCGAGACCAGGGCGATGTCGTCGCCGCCGCGCATGCGCTCGACGAGGCCGTCTACCGCCGTGCGCTCGTTGTGGTCATGCAGCGCGACCAGGGGGGTGTCGATGCCCAGGTGCTGGAGCAACGGGCGCGTGTGCCGCGTGTCCTCCGCCGCGATGACCTTCACCCGGCGCAGCGTTTCGATGGCGCGGGCGCCGATGTCGTCGCGATGGCCGATCGGCGTGGCGACGACATGAAGCGTGCCGGGGCGTGGTGGGGACATCGGGGGATCCGCTGGATGGGCGGATCATTCTACGTGGAGGCGCCGCTTCTGCCGTATCATTGGAGATGGAGTCGGCCGGACAGTCGCGTCGCGCCTTCGGGCGTATCGAGGAAAGTCCGGGCTCCATAGGGCAGGGTGCCAGGTAACTCCTGGGCAGCGTGAGCTGACGGCCAGTGCAACAGAGAGCAGACCGCCGATGGCCCCGCAAGGGGATCAGGTAAGGGTGAAAGGGTGCGGTAAGAGCGCACCGCGTGCGGGGCTAACGCCGCACGGCACGGTAAACCCCACCCGGAGCAAGACCAAATAAGGGAACCATGACGCGGCCCGCGTCGTTCCCGGGTAGGTTGCTGGAGCCTGGCGGTGACGCCAGGCCGAGAAGAATGACTGTCACGTCGCAAGACGCACAGAACCCGGCTTACAGGCCGACTCCTTTTTCTTCCAGGCACCGCGGCGCCGTCCTTGCAGACGGCGCCGCGGTGTTTCCAGGGATAGACGCGGCTTATGGAACCCCCGTTTAACTGTGGGAGCCGCCACTAACGGTGGGAGCCGACCTTGTCGGCGATCCCGCGGCAGCGGGCCAGGTTGTGGCAAGCACCCATCGCCGACAGGGTCGGCTACCACCAGGGCGGCCCTACCACGGTGGCAGCCACCGCTGGGAAGCCATCGTGGATGAACGTGGAGTTCAGTCGCGGTCGGTTTTGCGTCCTTTGGCGGCGACGGGAACAGCGAGGTCTGTCACAAAAAACCTCACCGATTCAACCACCTTCCGCCCCTTCCTCAGAAACGGCTGGAAATTGGCATGAACGTGAGCTTTCTCCTTGATTCACAAGAAAAAATTCCTTGACAGTCTCAGGACCCGAGACTATCGTGGGCTCCAGTGTCAAATCGTGGGATTTGGTGGGGCGGCCAACGAAGATGTTTCAAGGCGAGACAGCCATCACGGTCGACGACAAGGGTCGTCTGACGATTCCGATGTCGTATCGGGATCTGGTGGCCGACGCCTGCGCGAATCGTCTGGTCGTTACCTACAACCCGTTCGAGACCGGCTGCCTCTGGATCTTTCCGTACGCGGAGTGGGAGCAGGTGCGTGACCAGGTCAATGCGCTGCCCAGCGTGAAGGCCGTCCACCGGGCGTTGCAGATGAAGCTGGTGGGTGCCGCGGCCATCGTCGAGCCCGACGGAGCCGCCCGCATCCTCCTTCCTTCCAGTCAACGGTCGGCGGCAGGCATAGAAAAAAAAGCCGTGCTGCTCGGCATGGGCAAGAAGTTCGAGCTTTGGAGCGAACAAGCCCACCTCGCGAAGATCCGCCAGACGATCGGCGAGGACGACATCAGCGACGACATGGCGGAGTTGCGGTTGTGACGACGAACTAACTTTCGAGGTTTTTTGGTGGAACGGGAGCGGGATGTGGCAATGGCGGGGCGCGATGTGCACATCCCTGTGATGCTCGACGAAGTGCTGGAGGGACTCGCCTTGCGCGAGAACGGGCGTTATCTGGACGGGACTTTCGGCCGCGGCGGTCACGCCCGGGCGATCCTCGCCCGTCTCTCCGACGCCGGCAGGCTCTTCCTCATGGATCGCGATCCGGCCGCCATCGCCGTGGCCGAAGCCGGTCTCGCCACCGATCCTCGTGTGTCCTTGCGCCACGACAACTTCGCCACGATGGGTGACTGGTCCGCCCTGGAAGGCGGTCTCGACGGCATCCTCCTCGACCTGGGCGTGTCTTCGCCGCAACTCGACGACGCCAGCCGCGGTTTCAGCTTCATGGCCGACGCACCGCTGGATATGCGCATGGACACCACGCGTGGCGTCAGCGCGGCGGAGTTTCTCGCCGACGCCGACGAGGCCGAGATCGCCCAGGTCCTGTGGACCTTCGGTGAGGAACGCTTCAGCCGCCGCATCGCCAAGGCGATCGTCGAGCGCCGTGCCAGCGCCCCCATCACACGTACCGGTGAACTTGCCGAACTGGTCGCGCGCTGCGTCGGCCGCCGCGAGCCCGGCAAGAATCCCGCCACGCGGACGTTCCAGGCGCTGCGTATCCGCGTGAACGCCGAACTCGAATCCGTCGAGCGTGGCCTCGAGGCCGCGCTCGAACTGCTCAACGTGGGCGGCCGCCTCGCCGTTATCAGTTTCCACTCGTTGGAAGACCGTACGGTGAAGCAGTTCATCCGTGGCCACGAGGGGCGTGTGCAGGGCAGCCGTCGCGGCCCGCCGGTCGCGGCGAAGACGGCCCGCCTGAAGCCCGTCGGCAAGGCCATCTTCCCCTCGGACGCCGAAGTGTCCGCGAACCCGCGTTCGCGCTCCGCCGTGCTACGCATCGCGGAGAAACTCGCATGAAGGCCTTCGGCGCCGCCTGCCTCTCGATCCTGCTGCTGGCGGTCATCGCCAGCGCGATCGGCGTGGTATGGACGCGCCATGAGAGCCGCGTGCTGTTCGTCGAGCTCTCGCGGCTGCAAAGCCAGAAGGACGACCTCGGCGTCGAATACGGCCGTCTCGAACTGGAACAGGCGACCTACGCCGAACCCAGCCGCATCGATGCTGACGCCCGCGGCAAGCTCGGCATGTTCACGCCGAAACCGCAGGACATCCAGTTGGTGCGTCGATGAAGGCCCGTTATGGCAGGCCCGTCGTGCCGAGCCGCCGCCGCGGCCAGGGCCCGAGCCCGCGCAAGCGAATGACGGTCATCGTCGCGCTGCTCTGCGTGGCCGTCTCGGGCCTGGTGGTGCGCGCATTCGACCTGCAGGTGGTACGCAAGCAGTTCTACCAGGACCAGGGCGATGCCCGATTCCTGCGAGAGATGCCTATCGCGGTGTCGCGCGGCACCATCTTCGATCGCAATGGCGAACCCCTGGCGGTATCCACGCCCGTGGCTTCGATCTGGGCGAATCCGCCGGAAGTCCTCGAGAACGAGGACCGCATCCCGGAGTTGGCCAAGGCGCTGCATGTCGACGCCGACGACCTGAAGCAGAAGATCGTGCAGCGGGCGGACAAGGAGTTCATGTACATCGCGCGCCAGCTGCGTCCGGAGGATGCGCAGGCGATCGTGGACCTGAAAATCCCGGGCATCGCCTCGCAGCGCGAATACCGCCGTTACTATCCGTCGGGCGCGGTGAACAGCCATATCCTCGGCTTCACCAACATCGACGACCACGGCCAGGAAGGCCTGGAACTGGCGTTCGACGAGTGGTTGGCCGGAAAACCGGGTGCGAAGCGCGTCATCCGCGACCGCATGGGCCACGTCGTCGAGGACGTGGAACTGGTGCGCGAGCCGCAGCCCGGCCGCGACCTCACCTTGTCGATCGATCGTCGCATCCAGTACCTCGCCTATAGCGCATTGAAAGATGCGCTCGAGAAGAACAAGGCCGAGTCCGGCTCCATCGTCGTGATGGACGTGCACACGGGCGAAGTGCTCGGCATGGCCAACCTGCCTTCGTTCAATCCGAACGCGGTGCGCGGCAGCACGCCGTCGGAACGGCGCAACCGCGCCGTCACGGACGTGGTCGAGCCGGGTTCGACGATGAAGGCCTTCACCATGGCCGCGGCGCTCACCAGCGGCAAGTACACGCCGACCGCGCCGCTGATCGAGACCTCGCCCGGCACCTGGATGATGGGCGGCCATCCGGTGCGCGACACGCACAACTGGGGCACGCTGACGCCCACGGGCGTGATCACGAAGTCGTCCAACGTCGGCGCGGCCAAGATCGCGATGACGCTGGACACCGATTTCCTCTACGGCGTCTATAAGTCATTCGGGCTCGGCAACAGCACCGGCAGCGGTTTCCCCGGCGAAGCGGCGGGTTACCTGCCAGTGGGTCGTACCTGGAAGCCGATCGAGAAGTCGCGCCTGGCCTACGGCTACAACCTCAATGTCACCCCGTTGCAACTGGCCACGGGCTATGCGGCCATCGCCAATGGCGGTGCGCTGCGTTCGCCGAGCTTCATCAAGGGCGCGGACAACCCGCCGAACCAGATCGTCACGCCCGACGTGGCGCACAACCTCGTGCGCATGCTCGAGACGGTGATGGCACCGGGCGGCACCGGTTACGGTTTCGCCTCCGTCGCCAACTACAGCGTCGCGGGCAAGACCGGCACCTCGCACAAGAATTCCGCGGGCGGCTACTACGCCAACAACTACATTTCGCTGTTCGTCGGCATGATCCCGGCGAGCGCGCCGCGCCTGGTGACCGTCGTCGTCATCAACGATCCGAAGGGCGGGCACTACTACGGTGGTTCCGTGGCCGGTCCGGCCTTTGCCCAGGTGATGGAAGGCGCCGTGCGCCTGCTCGACATCCCGCCGGACAACGTCGGTCGCTGGTACGCGGGCGGCCCGAGCCAGGGTGGGCTGATCGGCACCACCAACGCGCAACCGCCGCAGGCGGACGAAAGCGCCGCCGAAGAGGTGGTGCCGTGACCATGCGCCTCACCGACTTGCTCGACGGCTTCGCCGACGCTTCCAGCGCCGGCGACATCGACGTTTCAGGCCTCGCGCTGGATTCCCGCGAGATCGTCCGCGGCAACGCCTTCGTCGCGTTGCGCGGGACGAAAGGCCATGGCATCGAGTTCGCAGCCAGGGCGGTCGGGCAGGGTGCGGTGGCGATTCTCGCCGAGCCTCCGTTCGACGCCACGGACGCGGGTGTCCCGGTCATTACCGTCGATAAGCTGCGCGAGAAGGCTGGCCCCATCGCCGCGCGCTACTACGGCGATCCGTCCCGCGCGCTCGATGTCATCGGCGTGACGGGCACCAACGGCAAGACCTCCACCGTCCAGCTGATCGCACAGGCGCTGGCATTCCTCGGCCGCAAGCCGGCCACGATCGGTACACTGGGCGCGGGCCTGCACGGCGCGATCGCCGAGGGTGAGCGAACCACGCCGGACGCGATCCGCATGCAGGCGCTTCTCGGCGAGTTCCGCGATGCCGGCGCCACGCACGTCGCGATGGAAGTGTCCTCGCACGCACTGGAGCAGGGCCGCGTGAACGCCATCGCTTTCGACGTGGCCGTGTTCACCAACCTCACCCGCGACCATCTCGACTACCACGGCACGATGGAAGCGTACGGCGCGGCGAAGGCCAAGCTGTTCGCTTTCGAAGGGCTGCGCAGCGCGGTCATCAACGTGGATGACCCGTTCGGCGCGAAACTGGCCAAGGGCCTTGGCGAAGGCATCGCCAAGCTGCGGGTCTCGATGGCGGGTGACAGCACGGAAAAGGACGCCGAGATCCGCGCGGACATCATCGTCACCTCGGCGAAGGGCCTGTCGTTCAACCTCAATACCCCGTGGGGCATGCGCACCGTGCGCAGCGCGTTGCTCGGGCGCTTCAACGTCGCCAACCTGCTTTCGGTCGCCGCCGTGCTGGGCGCGCTGGGCGAGCCCTTCGACCGCATCCACGCGGCGCTCGAGGCGCTGCAGCCGGTGAACGGCCGGATGAGCCGCCTCGGCGGCGACGGCCGCAAGCCGCTGGTCGTGGTGGATTACTCGCATACGCCCGACGCGTTGAAGCAGGCGCTGCTCGCCCTTCGCTCGCACACGAAGGGCAAGCTGATCTGCGTGTTCGGCGCCGGTGGCGATCGCGACCAGGGCAAGCGGCCGATCATGGCGGGCATCGCCGAACGGCTCGCCGACGTGGTGATCGTGACCGACGACAATCCGCGCAGCGAGGACGGTCACGCCATCGTGGCGCAGATCGTGGCCGGCTTCGTCCATCCCGACACGGTCATGGTCGAGCGCGACCGCGCACAGGCCATCGCCCTGGCACTGGCTGACGCGAAGGCCGACGACGTCGTGCTGATCGCCGGCAAGGGTCACGAAACCTATCAGGAAGGTCCGGAGGGCAAGCGTCCCTTCGACGACCTGGCCGTCGCCCGCGAGGCGATGGAGACGAGCAAGAAGGGAGTCCGCGCATGATGCGCCTGTCCGCCGTCGCCCTCTGGACCCGCGGCCGCCTGCAAGGCGCCGATGCCGAGGTCAGCGGCTTTTCCATCGATACCCGTACCCTCCGGCCGGGCGACCTGTTCGTGGCCTTGCCGGGCGAGCGCGTCGACGGGCACGACTTCGTCACCGCGGCGGCGGAGCGCGGTGCCGTCGCCGCGCTGGTCACGCGTCCGGTCGACGCGCCGATTCCGCAGGTGATCGTCGACGACACCCAGGCCGCGTTGGGCGACCTGGCCAGCGCCGTACGCGCGCAGCGCGACGTGCGCGTGGTCGGCATCACCGGTTCCAACGGCAAGACCACGGTGAAGACGCTCACCGCGTCGATCCTGTCGCGCCATGGCCGCACCCATGTCAACGCCGGCAACTTCAACAACGAGATCGGCATGCCGCTGACCTTGCTGGCGATGCCGGAAGACACCCGCTACGCGGTGCTGGAAATGGGTGCCGGCAAGCCGGGCGACATCGATTACCTCGCCGCCATCGCGCGGCCCGATATCGGCCTCGTCAATTCCATCGCGCCCGCGCATCTTGAGCGCATGGGCACGATCGAAGGCGTCGCCGAAACCAAGGGCGCGCTATACCGGTCACTGCCCGCCGACGGGGTCGCCATCGTCAATGCGGACGACGAGCGCTTCGCCGGCTTCTTCGCCAACCTGGCCGGATCGCGCACCATCCTGCGTTATGCGCTGGACCACCGCGCGGACATCGGCGCGGACATCGTCGAAGAGCGCATCGACGGCACGCACTTCGTGCTGTCGACGCCGCATGGCGATGGCGATGTGCATCTTCCGTTGCCGGGTCGCCATAACGTGGCGAACGCGCTTGCCGCAGCGGCCATCGCCACGGCGCTTGGCGTGCCGGTGGACGTCATAGTGGAAGGCCTGGAGCAGGTTCCACACGTACCCGGGCGCCTCGAACTCGAACCGATGCCCGGTGGCTGGACCCTGATCGACGACAGCTACAACGCGAATCCCGGTTCGGCGGCCGCGGCGATCGACACGCTGGCCCTGGCGCGCGGCGAACGCTGGCTGATCCTCGGCGACATGGCCGAACTGGGGCCGGATGCGTTGAACCTGCACGCCGGGGTCGGTCGACTCGCGCATGCCCGCGGCATCGAACGCCTGCTCGCCACGGGGGCCAGGAGCGTGGCGGCGGTAGAGGCCTTCGGTCCGGGGGCGCAGCATTTCGCGACGCAGGAGGCACTGATCGAGGCCGCCTGCGCGCAGATCCACGAGGGGGTGACCTGCCTCGTGAAGGGGTCGCGTTCCTCCGGCATGGACCGGGTCGCGGCGGCAATGAAGAAATACGCTGAAGGAGCATCCCATGCTGCTTGAACTGGCGGAATGGATGGCTCGGCACTTCACGTCGCTGCATCTGTTCCAGTACATCACCTTCCGCGCGATCATGGCCGCGCTCACGGCGCTGGCTGTCTCGCTGCTGCTCGGGCCTGCGCTCATCCGCAAGCTCGCCGCGCTGAAGGCGGGTCAGGTCGTGCGCAGCGACGGTCCGCAAACCCATCTGGCCAAGGCAGGCACGCCGACCATGGGTGGCCTGCTCATCCTGTTCGCGGTCGGCATCGCCACGCTGCTGTGGGCCGACCTCGGCAACCGCTACGTGTGGGTGGTGCTGGCGGTGACCCTGTTGTTCGGTGCGATCGGTTTCTACGACGACTACCGCAAGCTGGTGCTCAAGGACAGCCGTGGCCTCGCCAGCCGCTGGAAGTATTTCTGGCAGTCGGTGTTCGGTCTCGGCGCCGCGGTATTCCTCTACCAGACCCACCAGCTTCCGGCCGAGACCGCGCTCTACGTGCCCTTGTTCAAGCAGGTCGCCATCCCGCTCGGCGTGTTCTTCGTGGTGGTCGGCTATTTCATCATCGTCGGCTTCTCCAACGCGGTGAACCTCACCGATGGACTGGACGGCCTGGCGATCATGCCTAGTGTCCTGGTGTCCGGCGCGCTGGGGATCTTCGCCTACCTCGCCGGCAACAAGCTGTTTTCCGAGTATCTCGGCATTCCGGCGATTCCCGGGGCCGGCGAACTGGCGATCTTCTGCAGCGCGCTGGCCGGTGCCGGGCTCGGCTTCCTCTGGTTCAACACGTATCCGGCGCAGGTATTCATGGGCGATGTGGGCGCGCTGGCGATCGGTGCCGCGCTCGGCTGCGTCGCGCTCATCGTCCGCCAGGAGATCGTGCTGCTGGTGATGGGTGGCGTGTTCGTGCTGGAAACCGCTTCGGTGATGCTCCAGGTCGGCAGCTTCAAGCTGCGTGGCAAGCGCATCTTCCGCATGGCGCCGATCCACCATCACTTCGAACTGAAGGGCTGGCCGGAGCCACGGGTCATCGTTCGTTTCTGGATCATCAGCGTGGTGCTGGTGCTCATCGGTCTTGCAACCTTGAAGGTGCGCTGAGAAAAGCATGTTCGGCTTCGGTAACAAGCAGGCGAAACGCCGTCAGGGCCCGCGGGGGAGCTTCGACCTCCCGTTGCTCGTGGCCGCGCTCGCCTTGGCCGCCCTGGGCGTGGTGATGGTCACCTCCAGCTCGATCGCCGTGGCCGATGGCTCGCACCAGGGTGCGTTCTATTACCTGAAGCGCCACCTCGTCTTCCTGTTCCTCGGCGGCTGCCTCGCCGCGGCGGCGATGCGTACGGAACTGAAGACGCTGGAGAAGCACAGCTTCCTGCTCCTGCTGGTGGGCATCATCATGCTGCTGATGGTGTTCCTGCCGGTGTTCGGCATGCGCATCAACGGTGCGCGGCGCTGGGTGAACCTGCTGGTCACCAGTTTCCAGCCGGTCGAGGCAGTGAAGCTGATCCTCGTCGCCTATCTGTCGAGCTACCTCGTGCGCCATCGCGAAGGCGTGGAGTACGAACTGTTCGGCGTGGTGAAGCCGGTGGGCGTCGCCGGTTTCATCGTGTTGTTGCTGCTTGCCCAGCCCGACTTTGGTTCGGCGGCGCTGGTGGTGGCCACCACCGTCGGCATGGTCTGGCTGGCCGGTGCGCGCATGCGCAACCTCTTGGTGCTCGCCACGCCGCTGGTGCCCGCCCTGATCTATGCGGCCACGGCCGAGGACTACCGCATCAAGCGCCTCACGTCCTTCCTCGATCCATGGAAAGACCCGTTCAATGACGGGTTCCAGCTGACCCAGGCGCTGATCGCCGTGGGTCGCGGCGAATGGACGGGCGTGGGCCTGGGGTCGAGCGTGCAGAAGCTGTTCTACCTGCCCGAGGCGCATACCGACTTCATCCTCGCGGTGCTGGCGGAGGAACTTGGCCTGGCCGGGATCATGGTGGTCATCCTGCTCTACATCGTGCTGGTCGGCCGCGGTCTCTACATGGGACTCAAGGGCGTCGAGCTCGGTCATCGCTTCTCCGGCTACGTGGCCTACGGCATCTCGCTGATGATCGGCTTCCAGGCGATGGTGTCGATCGGCGTGAATCTGGGCGTGCTTCCGACCAAGGGCCTCACCTTGCCGCTGATCAGTTCGGGCGGCTCGTCCGTTCTGATGACCTGCGCGATGGTCGGCGTGCTGCTGCGCGCCACCTTCGAGATCAACCGCGCCGAAGACGCGCGCCAGACAGCAGTGCGCCTCCCCGCGAACGCCGTGCCCGATTCCGCCGCGGCGGCAGGAGGCATGGCATGAACGCCCCCGTGCTGATCATGGCCGGCGGTACCGGTGGCCACATCTTCCCCGGCCTTGCCGTCGCCGACGAATTGCGTTCGCTCGGGGTTCCGGTGGCCTGGCTCGGTGCCGAGGGCGGCATGGAGACGCGCGTGGTTCCCGCGCATGGCCTGGACCTGCATACCGTCGCGGTCGGCGGGCTGCGTGGCAAGGGCTTGAAGACACGTGTCCTCGCGCCGCTGATGCTCGCCCGTGCGTTGTTCGCCTCGCTGAAGCTTCTGCGCAAGCTGCGCCCGCGCTGCGTCCTCTCGATGGGCGGGTATGTGGCCGGACCGGCCGGCGTCGCCGCGCGGATCGCGGGGATTCCGCTGGTCGTGCACGAACAGAACGCCGTCGCCGGATTCACCAACCGCAAGCTCGCCTCGTTCGCCAGGAAGGTCCTCACGGGTTTCCCGAACGTGTTGCCGAACGGCGAGTGGGTGGGCAATCCGGTGCGCGCGCGGATCGCGGCGCTGCCGCCGCCGAGCGAGCGCATGGCTGGCCGCACGGGGCGCGTGCGGATGCTCGTGCTGGGCGGGAGCCTCGGCGCGCGCACGCTCAACCTGGTGATCCCCAAGGCGCTCGCGCACATGCGTGGCAACGCCAGCCTCGACAACGCCGAACCGGAAGTGGTCCACCAGACCGGTGAGCGTGGCCTCGACGAAGCGCGCGACGCGTACACCGAGGCTGGCGTGGCCGCCACCATCGTGCCCTTCATCGAAGACATGGCCGGCGCCTACGAGTGGGCCGATATCGTGGTCTGCCGCGCCGGCGCGCTGACCGTGGCCGAACTCTGCGCCGTGGGTATCGAAGCCTTGCTGGTGCCGTTCCCGCATGCCGTGGACGACCATCAGACGGCGAATGCGCGAGCCATGGTCGACGTGGGCGGTGCGCGGCTGGTGCCCGACGCCACGCTGAACCTGCCCGGCGCCCACGAGGCGCTCGCCGTACTCCTGTTCGACATGATGCTGGATCGCCAGAAGATCCTTTCCGCCGCCAATGCGTCCCGCACGCTGGCCAAGCCCGACGCAGCAGCAACGATTGCCCGTCATTGCATGGAGGTTTCCGCATGACGCCCAGTCGCTTGCGTGCCCACGAAGATTTCATGACCTCGTTCCGCCGTGTCCACTTCATCGGCGTGGGCGGCGTCGGCATGAGCGGCATCGCCGAGGTGCTGTGCAATCTCGGTTACAGCGTGTCCGGTTCCGACCGCGCGCACTCGCCGACCACGGAGCGTCTTGCCAAGCTGGGCGTCGAGGTGCACATCGGCCACGAAGCCTCGAACGTGGACGGCGCCGATGTGATCGTCACCTCCAGCGCGATCCGCCAGGACAACGCGGAACTCGTCGCCGCCCGGGCCGCGCGCATCCCGGTCGTGCCCCGTGCGGAAATGCTCGGCGAACTGATGCGCTTCCGCCGCGGCATCGCCATCGCCGGCACGCATGGCAAGACCACCACCACGAGCCTCGTGGCGAGCGTGCTCGCCGAGGCCGATTACGATCCCACCTTCGTCATCGGCGGGCAGCTCAATGCCGCTGGCGCGAACGCACGCCTGGGCACGGGACAGTACCTCGTGGCCGAGGCCGACGAGTCCGACGGCTCGTTCCTGATGCTTTCCCCGGTGATCGCGGTCGTGACCAACATCGACGCCGACCACCTCGAGAACTACAACGGCGATTTCGGCCAGGTGAAGAAGGCCTTCGGCGATTTCCTCCACCGCCTGCCGTTCTACGGCATGGCCGTGCTGTGCATCGACGACGAGGAAACCGCGAAGCTGGCCGAGGACACCTCGCGCCGTGTGCTCACCTACGGTATCGACAAGCCGGGTGCGGACGTGACGGCGAGCAACGTCCGCCAGGTGGGCTTCGAGATGCACTTCGACCTGCACCTGCCCGGCATGGCCGGCACGCTACCGGTGACGTTGAACCTGCCGGGCCGGCACAACGTGCAGAACGCGCTTGCCGCCGCGGCGGTGGGCTGGCAGCTGGGCGTGGACGCGGAAGCGATCGCGCATGCGTTTGCCCGTTTCGAAGGCGTTGGCCGCCGCTTCCACCGTCGTGGCGAGATCGCGCTGGATTCCGGCAGTGCGCTCCTCGTGGACGACTATGGCCACCATCCGCGCGAGCTGGCCGCCGTGTTCGCCGCCGCACGTGGCGGCTGGCCGGATCGTCGTCTCGTGGTGGCCTTCCAGCCGCATCGCTACAGCCGCACGCGCGACCTCCTGGATGATTTCGCCAAGGTGCTGGCCGAAGTGGACGTGCTCGTGCTGACCGAGGTGTACCCGGCTGGCGAGTCTCCCATTCCCGGCGCGGATGGACGCGCCCTTGCCCGGGCGATCCGTGCGCGTGGAAAGACCGACCCTGTGCTGGTCGACCATCCGCGCGACCTGCGCGACACGCTGCCCGCCCTGGTGCGGGACGGCGATCTGATCATGCTGCTTGGCGCCGGCGACATCGGCGCGGCGGCCATCGAGCTGGCCAATGCCGGCAACCTGAGGACTCGTAAGTGATGAGCAGTACCCGCTTCCCCAGCACTGTCACCGATGCCGCCGGATTCGGCCGCGTCGCCGTCGTGATGGGCGGCAACTCGGCCGAGCGCGAGGTTTCGCTCGACTCCGGTCGCGGCGTGCTCGAAGCCCTGCGTTCCAGTGGCGTGGACGCCCATCCGATCGACGGTATTCCCGCGCTGCTCGACGCCGTACGCGCGGGCCATTTCGCGCGCGTGTTCAACATTCTGCATGGTGCCGGGGGCGAGAACGGGGAGCTGCAGGGTGCCCTGCAGTCGCTCGGGGTGCCTTACACGGGTTCGGGCGTGCTGGGCTCGGCGCTGTCGCTGGACAAGGTGCGGGCCAAGCAGGTGTGGATCGCCCTCGGCCTGCCGACGCCGAAGTTCAAGGCGTTGCCGCGTGGTGCCGACGTGCACGCCGCCGCACGCGAGATCGGTTTCCCGCTGATCGTGAAGCCGGCGTGGGAAGGTTCCAGCGTCGGTGTGACGCGCGTGTTCGATGAATCCGGCCTCGACGCCGCCGTTGAACTGGCGCGCCGGTATCCGGGCGACATGCTGATGGAGACGCTCATCGAGGGCGACGCGAACGAAGGTGGCGAGTTCACCGTCGGCATCCTCGGCCGCGAAGTGCTGCCGACGATCAAGATCGTGCCCAAGGGCGAGTACTACGACTACAACGCCAAGTACATCGCCGAGGACACGCAGTACATCGTGCCGGGTCTGTCCGGCGCCGAGGAGGAAGCCATGCGCGCCCTCGCGCTGCAGGCATTCGACGCGCTCGACTGCGTGGGCTGGGGGCGCGTCGACGTGATGCGCGACCGTCACGGCAAGAACTGGCTCCTCGAAGTGAATACCGCGCCGGGCATGACCTCGCATTCGCTCGTGCCCAAGGCCGCGGCCGCCGCGGGCCTGGACTATGCCGCCCTGTGCTGGCGGATCCTCGAGACCTCGATGCAACGGGAGGGCGCGAAGGCATGAAGGGAGCCGCCGCCACGCGGATCGTCGCCTGGGGTATCGCCATCACGCTGGTGGTGTTGCCCGTGGTCGGCGTGATGCAGGGTTGGTTCGCCGCCGGCCGTTGGCCGGTGACGCAGCTCAAGGTCGAGGCGGAGTTCGCGCACGTCAGCGCGGAGCAGATCCGCAGCGCCGTGCTGCCGCGACTGGGCAAGGGATTCTTCGCCACGGACCTCGAGGACGTGCGCCATGCGATCGGCGCGCTGCCCTGGGTGGAGTCCGTGGAGGTGCGCAAGCGCTGGCCTGATACGTTGCTGGTCCGCATCTACGAGCGCCAGCCATTCGCCCGCTGGAACGAGGACCGCCTGATCAGTCGTCAGGGCCTCGTCTTCGACGCGCCGGGTGCCGACCAGATGGGTGACCTCCCGCGCTTGCGCGGCCCCGATTCGCGCCTGGCGGAAGTGGTGAGTTTCTATGCGCAGGCGCGCAAGTCCTTCGAAGGACGCACCGGCCTGTCCATCGTGGGAGTCAGCCTGAGCGAACGTGGCAGCTGGAGCGTCACCACCGACAGCGGCGCCGAGATCGTGATCGGCGATCGCGAGCAAGCCGACCGCCGCCTCGCGCGCTTCCTCGATGTCTACCCGCAACTCGTTGCCGGCCGGCAAGGCGGTTTCGCCTATGCCGACCTGCGTTACACCAACGGATTCGCCATCCGGTGGCCGCAACCGGAAACCACGGCCGCACCCAAGGTCGGAAGCTGAGCTAACCATGAGAAACAAGAACGACAAACAGCTCGTCGTCGGCCTCGACATCGGAACCTCGAAGGTGGTCGCGATCGTGGGCGAGTACGAGCCGGGCGAACCGATCGAGGTGATCGGCATCGGCACGCACGTCTCGCGCGGCATGAAGCGTGGATCGGTGGTCGACATCGAGTCCACCGTGCATTCCATCCAGCGCGCCGTGGAGGAAGCCGAATTGATGGCGGGTTGCGATATCCGCTCGGTGTACGCCTCTATCTCGGGTAGCCACCTGGAAACACGCAACTCGCACGGCACCGCGGCCATCCGTGACCGAGAGGTGATGTCGGCCGATCTCGAGCAGGTGCTGGAAGCCGCCAGCGCGGTAGCCATCCCGGCGGACCGCAAGGTCCTCTACAAGGAATCGCAGGAATATCGCATCGACGGCCAGGATGGTATCCGCCACCCGGTCGGCATGAGTGGCGTGCGCCTGGAAGCCAGCGTGCACCTCGTGACCGGCGCGGCGAGCGCGGTGCAGAACATCTCCAAGTGCATCCAGCGATGCGGCCTGTCCGTCGATGAACTCGTTCCGGCCGCTGTCGCCAGCGCCAAGGCGGTGCTTACCGAGGACGAACTGGAACTGGGCGTCTGCCTCGTCGACATCGGCGCGGGCACCACCGATATCGCCATCTACACGCAGGGCGCGATCCGCTACACCAAGTCGTTGCCGGTGGGTGGCGACCAGGTCACCAACGACATCGCCTACGGTGTCCACACGCCGACGGCCCACGCGGAAGAGATCAAGATCAAGTACGCCTGTGCGCTTGCCCAGCTCGCGCACGCGGAAGAAACCATCCAGGTGCCCAGCGTAGGCGATCGTCCGCCGCGCCGTCTCGCCCGGCAGGCGCTCGCGCAGTCGGTGCAGGCGCGCTACGAGGAGATCTTCGAGATGGTGCAGGACGAACTGCGCCGCTCGGGCTACGAAAGCCTCGTCGCGGCGGGCATCGTGCTGACCGGCGGCGCCTCGCGCATGGAAGGTGCGCTGGAACTGGCCGAAGAGATCTTCCACAAGATGGTCCGCATCGGGGTCCCGCAGCATGTCTCGGGCCTGGGCGACGTCGTTTCCAGCGAACTCCATTCGACCGGCGTGGGCCTGCTTCTGCATGGCTCGCGGTCGAGCGGTGGTTCGCGTCACGCGAGTTCGGCTGCCGGCAATGTCGGCAGTGTGGTCGAGAAGTTCCGAAGCTGGTTCACCAAGAACTTCTGAGTTCGTTTCACCGGATCGTCGGTGCCCGATGGAAGGGGGGTGCCGGGGCACGAGGAAGGCCCGCAACCCGCGGCCGACAGGAGTCGGACGCGGGACATAAACCAAAAAAACTAAAAGTTCTGCGGAGGACGGGAAATGTTCGAACTGATCGAAAAACTGGCACCGAATGCGGTCATCAAGGTCATCGGCGTGGGCGGTGGCGGCGGCAACGCCGTGGCCCACATGGTGAATTCCAACATCGAAGGCGTCGAGTTCGTCGTCGCCAACACCGACGCGCAGGCGATGAAGAGCTGCGCCTCGCGCACGCACCTCCAGCTTGGTGGCAATGTCACCAAGGGCCTGGGTGCCGGCGCGAATCCGGAAGTCGGCCGTCAGGCCGCGCTGGAAGATCGTGAGCGCATCGAGGAAATGCTCGAAGGTGCCGACATGGTCTTCATCACCGCCGGCATGGGCGGTGGTACGGGTACCGGCGCGGCGCCGGTCGTGGCGCAGCTGGCGAAAGAGAAGGGCATCCTGACGGTCGCGGTCGTGACCAAGCCGTTCCCCTTCGAAGGCCGTCGTCGCATGCAGGTGGCCCTCAAGGGTATCGAGGACCTCTCCCAGCACGTCGACTCGCTGATCACCGTGCCGAACGAGAAACTGCTCTCGGTGCTGGGCCGGGAAGTGACCTTGCTCAATGCTTTCAAGGCAGCCAACGACGTGCTCCAAGGCGCGGTCCAGGGCATCGCCGACCTGATCACGGCCCCGGGCCTGATCAACGTCGACTTCGCCGACGTCCGCACCGTCATGAGCGAGATGGGCATGGCGATGATGGGCTCGGGCACCGCCCGTGGCGACGATCGCGCCCAGGCCGCCGCGGAGGCGGCGATCAACAACCCGCTGCTCGAGGACGTGAACCTCGCCGGTGCCTGCGGCATCCTGGTCAACGTGACCGCCGGACCGAACCTCACCATGCGCGAGTTCGACGAGATCGGCCGGGTGATCCACGATTTCGCCTCGGAAGACGCGACCGTCGTGATCGGTACGTCGCTCGATCCGGAAATGCAGGACGACGTTCGCGTGACGGTTGTCGCCACGGGCCTGAACCGCGGCGTCACCGCCAAGCAGCCGATCCGCCAGCCGGTCCAGCAGCAGGTGGAAATGCGCCAACGTCCGCGTCCGGTCGTGCTGCGCACGGGTACCGGCAACGAGGTGGTCGACTACGCCCAGGCCGACGCGATGCCGTCGGTCCGGTCGGAACCCGCCCAGCCGCAGAAGAACGCGGAACCGGCCATCGATTACCTGGATATCCCGGCGTTCCTGCGCCGCCAGGCCGACTGACCGGCACTCACCGCTGAAGGCACGTTAAGGAAAACGTGAGGCCGACCCGGCATGATGCCGGGCCGCCCGGTGCCCCGCCGCCATCCCGTTCCGGGTGGCGGGGCACCGCCGTGCCTCGACAGGAAAACCTGCAAGTGATATCAATCATTTGCAAGTCGTTGAATGAGCGCCAATTCAGTCGCAAGCCAGATGAGAATGGGTCTCGGATCTTGCTGAAGGAACGGTGAAGCAATGCTGGACTGTACCGTCCGGTTTGTTTATTCCGAGGTTAAGACTGTGTTAGCATGTTCGCCACTTTAGGCTGCTGCCAACAAGGTTCGACCCAACATGATCAAGCAGCGCACGCTCAAGAACATCATTCGTGCCACGGGCGTCGGCCTCCATACCGGCGACAAGGTGTACATGACGCTTCGTCCCGCGGCGCCGAACACGGGCATCGTGTTCCGCCGTACCGATCTCAATCCGCCGGTCGAATTGCATTCGCGCCCGGAGAACGTCGGTGACACGCGTCTTTCCACCACCCTGATCAATGGCGACGTTCGCGTGTCGACCGTGGAGCACCTGCTCTCGGCGATGGCCGGTCTCGGTATCGATAACGCCTACGTCGACCTCTCGGCGCCTGAAGTGCCGATCATGGACGGCAGCGCCGGTCCGTTCGTGTTCCTGATCCAGTCCGCCGGCATCGAGGAACAGGATGCGGCCAAGCGCTTCATCCGCATCAAGAAGCCGGTGATCGTGCAGGACGGTGACAAGTGGGCCAAGCTCGAGCCGTTCGACGGCTTCAAGGTCGGCTTCTCCGTCGAATTCGATCACCCGCTGTTCAACAAGCGCAATTCGCAGGCCGAGATGGACTTCTCGACGACGTCGTTCGTCAAGGAAGTCAGCCGTGCCCGCACGTTCGGCTTCATGCGCGACATCGAAATGCTCCGTGAGCGCAATCTCACGCTTGGTGGCTCGATGGACAACGCCGTGGTGCTCGACGACTACCGCGTGCTCAACGAAGACGGCCTCCGTTATGACAACGAGTTCGTCAAGCACAAGATCCTCGACGCCATCGGCGACATCTACATGCTGGGCCACAGCCTGATTGGCGCGTACTCCGCGCACAAGTCGGGCCACGAGCTCAACAACAAGCTGCTCCGCAGCCTGATGGCCGATGTCACGGCATGGGAAGAAGTCAGCTTCAAGGATCCGGCCAAGGCGCCGATCTCCTACGCCCATCCCGCCCAGGCGGTGTAAGGCGTCGCCCCTCGGGGCGAACAAGACGCCCTTCGGGCTATCCGTTTCTCGTTGGTGGGGCTCGGGGTTTGTGGGAGCCAAGGTTGTGAAACCCGGCTTGTGGCACCCAAAGTTTCTGGAACCGCGTCTGTGCGGAGCCGGCTTTGTCGGCCATGGGCGCTTGCCGTGACCTGCCCCGCTGCCGCGCGGGGTCGCCGACAAGGTCGGCTCCCACCAGGGCCCGTAACGCCCGTAACGCACGCCTCCAGGAAACCATGAGACCACGCGTGATCCACGTCACGTCAGTGAAATTTACGTGCAATTTAGGCATTCCGGCGCTTCATGCGTGCTATAAAGTTCGCCGCCCTCGCCGGTCCGTGGCTGCTTACGGATCCGCGAAGGTGAATGCAAGCATAGGATTATTCTGAGTTTTCGGCCTTGGAGGCCAATTCAAGGAACAGATCCCGCAACGTGGGGTCGGAGAGTGACGCCGCGGCGCTCCGAAGATGTCGGGCCGCCGAGGTGGAAAGCGGTTTGTGCCGGTCGGGGATCACCTCCACGGGCGGCAGGGGGGCCACTTTCACGGCAACCGAGTGGGCCTTCGCGCCGATGGCGCGAGCGGCTTCGAGGATTTGCGCCTGGTAAAGGCGTACCCGCGAAGCCCAGGCCGACGAGGGCGCAAGGAAGACGAGCCTGCCATCGCGCAGGTCCGCGAAGCGGACCTGGTCACGCAATGGCGAGGGCAGCGTCGCGCGCAGCTGGCGGTCCAGTTGGTCGAGTTCGCGGGCTCGTTGGGCCAGCGACGCGACAGGCCCGAACTCCGTGATGGACGTCAGTCCACGCGTGGAGCGGCGGGGCGGCTGGGATGGCGGTGGCATGGGCCGGCTTTAACTATTCGATATGGAACGTATGCAGATCATACTCGTGTCTCGTGGCCTGAAAGGGCCGAAAACGCTCGACCTGACTTGTCGGCGCCTGCGCTGCAAGTTCGCACTGATGGCCATCGCCGGTTTCGTAGGTATCGCCTGTGTCGGCGCGGCGGTGGCACTCGCGGTGGCGAGTCCGAAGGAGCGCGCGCTCGGCGATATCGGCAGCCTGGCACAGCGCGTCGGTGACCAGGACGCACGGGTCGCGGAGATCAAGCGGGACGCCCAGCGCGATCTGGACGCGCTGGCCGTCAAACTGGGCCAGCTCCAGGCTCAATCCGTTCGTCTCAATGCTCTCGGAGAACGCCTCACCCAGGTCGGCAAGCTCGATGACGGCGAATTCAACTTCGACGAGGAGCCGGGCCAGGGCGGCCCGGAACTCACCACCGGTGCCGATGTGCCGGCGTACGCCTTGCCGGCGTCGCTCGACAAGAGCATCGACCAGCTTTCCGGCCAGTTCGACACCCAGCAAGCCCAGCTCGAAGCGCTGCGCGACATGCTGATGGACCGTACGATCGAATCGAGTCTTCGGCCTACCGGCATGCCGGTGAATGGCTATATCTCCTCGTATTTCGGAGGGCGGCCGGACCCTTTCAGTGGTCACGCCGCCCGCCACACGGGCATCGACATCGCCGCGCCGACAGGTACGCCCGTGACGGCGGTCGCCGAAGGGATGGTCACGTTCGCCGGTCAGCGCAGCGGCTATGGCGACGTAGTCGAAATCGACCACGGCAATGGCTACATGACCCGGTACGCTCATAACAGCCTCATCCTGGTGCACCCCGGGCAGCGCGTCCGGATCGGCGATGCCATCGCGAAAGCCGGGTCCACGGGGCGCTCCACCGGGTCGCACGTCCATTTCGAGGTCTGGTACCACGACCGCGTGGTAAACCCGCTGGCCTACGTCCGCAGCCATCGCTGACAAGGCTTGAATCCGGCCCGGCCCGCCGCCACCCCGAGGAAAGCCGGGGACGCCCGTAGTATGATCGTCCCTTCGTGCCGCCCGGCCATGGCCGGGCGGCAGCCCTTTTCGCTTCAGATCCGGATGATCGATGTTCAATCGTGCCCTGACGAGTATTTTCGGCAGCCGTAACGAGCGTGTCCTGCGCGACCTCTCCAAGACGGTCAAGCGCATCAACGCCCTCGAGCCGGAGTACGAAAAGCTTTCCGACGACGCCCTCCGTGGGAAGACCGAGGAATTCCGCCAGCGCCTCGCCGCCGGTGAGACCCTCGACAAACTGCTGCCCGAAGCCTTCGCGGTCACCCGCGAGGGGGCCAAGCGCGTCCTCGGCATGCGCCATTACGACGTGCAGCTGATCGGCGGCATGGTCCTGCACGGTGGCCGGATCGCGGAAATGCGCACCGGTGAAGGCAAGACCCTCGTCGGCACCTTGCCTGTGTACCTCAACGCCCTGGAAGGCAAGGGCGTACACGTGGTCACCGTGAACGACTATCTGGCCCGCCGTGACTCGGCGCAGATGGGCAAGCTCTACAACTTCCTCGGCCTCAGCGTCGGCGTCGTGTATCCGGGCATGGACCACGCCGACAAGCGTAGTGCCTACCAGGCCGACATCACCTACGGCACCAACAACGAGTTCGGTTTCGACTACCTGCGCGACAACATGGCGCTCAGCAAGGAACAGCGCAACCAGCGCGGCCTGCACTACGCCATCGTCGACGAAGTGGATTCGATCCTGATCGACGAGGCTCGCACGCCCCTGATCATCTCCGGTCCCGCGGAGGATTCCCCGCAGCTGTATATCGCGGTGAACAAGATCGTGCCGGGCCTGACGCGTCAGGAAAAGGAAGACGGCCCGGGCGACTATTTCGTCGACGAGAAGCAGAAGCAAGTGCACATGTCCGAAGAGGGCATGGAACACGCCGAGCAACTGCTGCGCGAGGCGGGTGTCATCGATCCCGATAGCGGGCTGTACGACTCGAAGAATCTCGCCGTCGTCCATCATATGAACGCGGCGCTGCGCGCCAACGCCATCTACCAGCGCGACGTCGACTACATCGTCCGCGATGGCGAAGTCATCATCGTCGACGAGTTCACCGGCCGTACGCTGGCGGGCCGTCGCTGGTCGGACGGCCTGCACCAGGCGGTGGAAGCGAAGGAGGGCGTGCCCATCCAGCGCGAGAACCAGACCCTGGCGACGGTCACGTTCCAGAACCTGTTCCGCATGTACAAGAAGCTGGCCGGCATGACCGGTACGGCCGATACGGAAGCGTACGAGTTCCAGACCGTCTATGGCCTGGAAGTCGTCGTGATCCCGACGCACAAGCCGATGATCCGCGTGGACAACCCGGATTCCGTGTTCCTCGGACAGGAAGCGAAGTACAAGGCGGTCATCGCCGACATCAAGGCGTGCCACGAACGCGGCCAGCCGGTGCTCGTGGGTACCGCTTCCATCGATGTCTCGGAACTGGTGTCGGGTCTGCTCAAGAAGGAGCGCATCCCGCACGAGGTGCTCAACGCGAAGCAGCACGAGCGCGAAGCGCACATCGTGGCCCAGGCGGGCGCTCCCGGCGCGGTGACCATCGCGACGAACATGGCCGGCCGCGGTACGGATATCGTGCTCGGCGGCAGCCTCGAGGCGGCACTCGCCACCTTGCCTGAAACGGCATCGGATGCGGAGCGCCAGAAGGTTCGAGACGACTGGAAGAAGCGCCATGAACAGGTCCTCACCGCGGGCGGCCTGCACATCATCGGCACCGAGCGTCACGAATCCCGCCGTATCGACAACCAGCTGCGTGGCCGTTCGGGCCGCCAGGGCGACCCGGGTTCCTCGCGTTTCTACCTGTCGCTGCAGGACAACCTGATGCGCATCTTCGGCGGCGAGCGCATCGGCCGCTGGATGCAGATGTTCGGCATGAAGGAAGACGAGGCGCTGGAAGATCGCCTGATCACGCGCCAGATCGAGAAGGTGCAGCGCAAGGTCGAGCAGCACAACTTCGACATCCGCAAGAACCTCCTCGAGTTCGACGACGTTGCGAACGACCAGCGCAAGGTCATCTACGCGCAGCGCGACGAACTGCTGGAGACCGACGATATCTCCGACATGATCGGTGACATCCGCCAGGACGTCGTCGTCGGTTTGGTACGCAAGTACGTACCCGCGGACAGCATCGACGACCAGTGGGACATCGCCGCCCTCGATCGCGAACTGGCTAGCGACCTGAATCTGCGCCTCGACCTCGTTCAGTGGGTCGAGGCGCAGAAAGACATCGACGCCGACGGCATCCTCGACCATGTGCGCGAGGCGGTGGACGGCATGTTCGCCGAGAAGGAGGCCCAGGTCGGTGCGGAAACCATGCGCTCGCTCGAAAAGCACGTGATGCTCTCGGTAGTCGACAACGCATGGAAGGAACACCTCGCCAGCATGGATTACCTGCGCCAGGGCATCTACCTGCGCGGCTATGCGCAGAAGCAGCCGAAGCAGGAGTTCAAGCGCGAGTCGTTCGAATTGTTCGCCGAGATGCTCGATCGCATCAAGCTCGAAGTCGTGCAGATGCTCGCGCGCATCCGCATCCGCAGTGAGGAAGAAGTGCTCGCGATGGAAGCGGAACAGCAACGCGCTGCCGAGACACAGCGCCTGCAGTTCCAGCATGCCGACGCACAGGCCATGGGCCAGGGCGGCGGCAACGCGGAGTCCGAGCCGGCGATGGCGCCCATCTTGAACGACGGCCCCAAGGTCGGCCGCAACGACCCCTGTCCCTGTGGGTCGGGCAAGAAGTACAAGCACTGCCACGGCCAGTTGAGCTGATACGAAAGAACAGGACTGCGTCGAACTTGTATCGCAGCCATGAAGGCGCTCCTCATCCGAGGAGCGCCTTTTTTCTGGCTCTCCGCTGGACCTTCGGGTACTGCGGCTCGGCTCCCCCTGCCCCGACGCATAAACAACCGCGATGGCGAAGCCGAGCCTTGATATCCGGACCTCCACATCGGGCGAAAAGCGTCAGTCGCCGCCGCCCTTGGGTTTCTGCCGATACGGTTCCGCATCGACGGTGACGTAGACCGGCTCGGGCACGTCGATGCGCATGGCGGTGAGTTGGCCGCCCCACACGCAACCCGTGTCGATCGCATAGACGCCCAGGCCCGCGAAGCGTCCCAGCGCGGACCAGTGCCCGCAGACGATCTTCGTCTCGCGGCGACGCATCCCCGGTACTTCGAACCATGGGTACATGCCGGGCTTCTGTGTGCCGGGAATGCCCTTGCCTTCGAAATCGATGCGGCCGTTGACGTCGCAATAGCGCATGCGCGTGAGCGTGTTGATCGTGGCGCGGTGGCGCTCGACGCCCTGCAGCCGATTGTTCCAGCCGGGAGGACGATTGCCGAAGAGGTTCTTGAGCAAACGCTGATGACGGGGGCCGCCGAGTTCGCGTTCCACTTCCAGCGCGGCCCGCTGGGCCTGGCGCAAGGTCCAGATCGGTGCCAGGCCGGCATGGACCATCGTCCAGCCGAGTTCTTCATCGTTATGCAGCAGCTTTTGCATGCGCAGCCATTCGAGAAGCACCGGCGCGTCATCCGCGAACAGCACTTCACGCAGCTCGGGGTTCACCCGCGCCTGCGCATCTTCGCGACGTTGGCCGATCGCCAGCAACGAGAGGTCGTGGTTGCCGAGCGTGATGACCGCCTGGTCGCGCAGCGAGTGGATCAGGCGCAACGTGGCCAACGACTCGCCGCCTCGATTCACCAGGTCGCCGCAGAACCACAGCCGGTCGTTGGCCGGGTCGAAGCGAAGCTTCTCCAGCAGGCGCTGGAGTTCGGGGTAGCAACCCTGGACGTCGCCGATCGCGTAGACGGCCATCAGTACTGGTGCTCCGTGATGCCGTTCCCGGCGTGCGCACTATCCATGGGTTCGATCCTAGTGGAGCGTGCGCGGGATCGAAAGCACGAATGCCGGGATGGGTGCATCGAAATGCGTTCCATCGTCGGCGACCATGCGATAGCTGCCTTCCATGGTACCGACCGCGGTTTCGAGCACGGCGCCCGAGGTGTACTCGAAGGTGTCGCCTGGCCGCATCCACGGTTGCTCGCCGACGACGCCGTCGCCGCGTACTTCTTCGACCTTGCCGTTCGCATCGGTGATCAGCCAGTGCCGCGTGAGCAACTGAGCGCCAGTGTCGCCGACGTTGCGCAGCGTGATCGTATAGGCGAACACGTAGCGGTTGTCGGTCGGTTGCGATTGGTCGGGAACGAAGCGGGACGCGACCTCCACGTCGATCGTGTAAGGGGATTTGGAATTCATGCCGCGATTGTCAGGGACGGGGAGGGGGTGGGCAAGTGAGTCCGCAGCAGGCTTCACATGGCATTCGCGAGTTTCACGAAGTCCCCGGGGGCCAAGGTCTCCGCACGTGCACGCGGATCGATCCCGAGTTCACGAATGGTCGCCTCGTCGACCAGGCCCTTCAGCGTGTTCGTGAGCGTCTTCCTGCGCATCGCGAAGGCGGCCTTCACGACCGTGTGAATTTTCGCCGGATCGCCCTTGGGCAGCTGATCCGGGGCCAGGGGTACCAGGCGGACCACGGCGGAATCCACCTTGGGTGGCGGCCGGAAGGCTCCCGGGGGCACCGTGAAGAGCGGCGTCACCTTGCAGGCGAGCTGGAGCATCACGCTCAACCGGCCGTAGACCTTGCTGCCAGGCTCGGCGGCCATGCGATCCACGACCTCCTTCTGGAGCATGAAATGCATGTCCTGGATCGCCGCCGAATGCTCTACACAGTGGAAGAGGATGGGGCTGGAAATGTAATAGGGCAGGTTGCCCGCGATACGCAGCCGCTCGGCGCCGAGTTCCCGGGCGAGTTGGCTGAAATCGACCTTGAGCACATCCGAATGGACGATCTTCAACTCGCCGATCGCCGCTGCTCGCGCCTGCAGGCCCGGAATCAGGTCGGTATCCAGTTCGATGGCCGTCATCTTTCGGGCCACGGCGAGCAGGGGCAGGGTCATCGCGCCTTCGCCGGGGCCGATCTCGACGACGGTGTCGCCATCCTTCGGCGCGATGGAGGCGACGATGCGTTCGATATAACGCTTGTCGTGCAGGAAGTGCTGTCCGAAGCTTTTCTTGGGGCGTGCGTTCATGGGTGGCCCCGGTGGCGGGCGAGATCGATGGCGAGGCGCGTGGCGGCGAACAGGCTGGCTGGATCCGCCTGGCCCGTACCGGCAAGGTCGAGCGCCGTACCGTGGTCGACCGACGTGCGTATGAAGGGCAGGCCCAGGGTCACGTTCACGGTTCGATCGAACGCCTCGCTCTTGAGCACGGGCAAGGCCTGGTCGTGATACATGGCCAGCACCGCGTCGTAGCGTTCACGCATGGCGGGGACGAAGGCGGTGTCGGCCGGGAGCGGTCCGATCAGGTCCATGCCTTCGCCACGGAGGCGCTCCAGCAAGGGGATGATCGAGTCGATCTCCTCGCGGCCCATGTGACCCCCTTCACCCGCATGCGGGTTCAGGCCGAGCACCGCGATGCGTGGATGGGCCAGGCCGAAAAGCGAAGTCAATGCTCCGGCGACGATGCGCAACGTGCGCTCTATCAAGGCCGGCGTGACGGCCGCGGGGACCGCGGACAGTGGCAGGTGCGTCGTGGCCAGGGTTACCCGCAGTTCCGGACTGGCGAGCATCATCACGACTTCGGCACCCGTGCGCTCGGCGAAGAACTCCGTGTGGCCGCTGAAGGCGACGCCACCCTCATTGATGCTCGATTTCTGTACGGGGCCGGTAACCACGGCGTCGAAATCGCCGGTCATGCAGCCGTCCGCGGCCACGCGCAGAAGGTCGAGCACATGCTGCGCATTGCGTGGATCCGGACGGCCGAAATGGACATCGGCCCCAAGCGGCACGTGGTGAACCCGGACACGGCCAGCGGGACGCGAGGCGATGCGTGTTCCATCGTCGTCGATGATGTCGAGGTCGAGCCCGCAGAGGATAGCCGCGCGGCGAAGCAGGTCGCGATCCGTGATCGCGACGAGGTCGGCAGGGAGTTCGGTGGCCGCGAGGCGAGCGAGCAGCTCGGGTCCCACCCCGGCGGGCTCACCGGCGGTAACGGCGAGCCGTGGCAGGGTGGTGGTAGTCATCGGAGCATTACGGCGTGTTCGAGACCTGCTTTTCGTCGGGATCCTTCAGTTCCGGCACACGGATATCGACGAACGAGGTCGAGCGCAGTTCGCGCAAGTAGTTCTCGTAGGCCTCGTCCGCCTTGCGGTTACCGATGGCCTGACGGGCCTGGTCACGCTGGAGCTGGTCGGTGAGATCGCTCTGGCGGGTGCCGAGACGCTGCAGCACGATCCAGCCCGCATCGGTCTGGATCGGGTGCGACACCTCGCCGTCCTTCAGCTGATCGACCTGGGCGGCGATGGCCTGACCCCAGGCGTCCTTCACGAACCAGCCCATGTCGCCGCCATTGTTCGCCGTGGTGTTGTCCTTGGACTCGTCCTTGGCGACCTTGGCGAAGTCTTCCTTCTTGTCGACGACGCGGGTGTAGATGTCCTGCGCCTTCTTCTCCGCCTGCTCCGGAGTCACGATCTCGGAAGGCTTGATGAGGATCTGGCGTGCGTGGTACTCGGTGACGATCTGCCGGCCCGGCTGGCGGGTTTCCACCAGCTTGAGGATATGGAAGCCGGTCGGGCCGCGCAGGGCCGCCGTGTTCTCGCCAGCCTTCAGCGACGACACGGCATCGGCGAACGCCGGCGGGACTTCGTCGAGGCGCCGCCAACCGAGATCGCCGCCATCGAGGGCGTCGGGAGCATCGGAGTAGCGAATGGCCGCGGCGTTGAAATCCATACCGCCCTGGATCGCCTTGATCGCTTCCTCGGCCTTCGCCTGGGCCTGGGCGATGTCGCTGGCGCCGCCGCCGGCCGGGGTGCTGATCTGGATGTGCGCGAGGTGGACCTCGCCGGCCTTGTAGGTCGGGCTGGCGAGCAGGTTGTTCACTTCGGCGTCGGTGACCGTGACCTGGTCGCGGACGATGCTTTCGTGCAGCTTCTGCGCGACGATCTGGTCGGACAGCTGCTGGCGGAAGGCGGCATAGCTGTAGCCGTCCTGCTCGACCGCCGCGCGCAGCTGGTCGAGACTCATCTTGTTCTGCTGGGCCACGTTGGCGGCGGCCTGGTCCACGTCCTGGTCGGACACGCGGATGCCCTGGTCGTTGGCGCGCTGGACCTGCAACTTCATGAGGACCAGGCGGTCGAGCACCTGACGGGCGAGGACGTCCTTGGGCGGCAACTGGGCCGGATTCGATGCGTACTGCCGCACGATGGCGTTGATCGCCTCGTCGAGCTCGCTCTGCAGGATGACGTCTTCTTCCACGACCGCGACGATGCGGTCGAGCGACCCATTGCCGACGCTCGCGCCCTGTGACGGCTGGGTCGAAGGCAGCAACTGGGCCTGGGCGGAAGGCACGGCCACGAGCAGGGAAGTGGCGAGCAGGGAGTACGCGAGGATCTGCTTCATCGAATAGGGAGCCCGGGGCGCCTGCCCCATGTTATTGATAGCCAAGGATAGCACGCCGCAGGTACTGGCCCGATTGCGGGTTGAGCGAGCCAATGCCCTTGAATTCCACCTCGAACATGATCGCGTTGGCCGTGGAACGGGTGTAGTCGTGTACGTAGTGGCGGCCGAGTATGCGGATGGCTACGCAGCAGCTGTCGTATTCGACGCCCGCGGCCGCCTCGAGCGTCCGGTGCGAGAACGTGAAGGTATTGAACGTGCCGACGCCGGTGACGGTGGTGGGCAGGATGTCGCGACGTGCGTACACCCACCGAGCCAGCGCGCGCCAACGATCGGACACGGGAAAGACCACCGATGTGTCGAATTGTTCCATCACGTTGCGACGGTACCGGTACGAGAAGTTGAGGATGCCGTCGCCCTTGATCCGACGCTGCAACTGGATCGTCGCCAGGTCCGTGTCACGGCCCTGCTGGAAGGCCTGGCCATCCTCGTTCAGGTACGGGCTCGGCTTCTTGTTCGGGTTCCACTGGTAGGAACTGTTCAGGCGCCACTTGTCGTTGAACTGGATGCCGAGCTGGGCGATGTAGTCCGACCGGCTGAAGTCGGTCGGCAGGACACCGGGCATCTGCACTTTCTGGTCGCTGAAGTACTTGATCTGGCCGATGCTGGCCGATAGCCGCTCCACGCCGCTGTCGTCGAGCAGGCGGGTGGTCAAGGCCGCAGTCAGGTTGTTCGCGTCCATCTGGCGGTCGGCGCCGGAGAAGCGGTTGGTGGTGAACAACTGCCAGAAGTCGAACGACATCTCGTTGGTGTCGAACGTGGGCAGGTTGGTCTGGTTACGGTATGGCACGTACAGGTAGTACAGGCGCGGCTCGAGCGTCTGCGTGTAGGTGTTGCCGAACAGGCTGGTCTGCTTGTCGAAGATCAGGCCGGCATCCACGCTGCCGATGGGCAAGGAGCGCGACGGGCTTTGTTCGGCATAGTTGAAGTGCTGGTAGTCCGAATCGAGGCGGTAGGCCGTGTAGCGGTACTCGACGCGTGGCCGGACGAACCACGAGGCGCCGGAGAAGTCGGCGGAGAGGAAAGGAGCGATGTCCAGGCGGTTGCCGTCGACCTGGCCGGGGAAGCCCGGCGAGATCGGTGCCGGATCGCTCTTGCGGAATGCCACCGCCTCGGTGTCGATGCCGGCATCGAGCCAGCTGTTGAGCGGCGCGTCCAGGTTGAACGTGGCACGCGGCCAGCGGCGGTACGGCTCGACGTAGTTGGGCAGGCCCGCGTCGACGTTCTGGTAGTCGTCCGCGCCGATCGCGGCACTCCAGTACTTGCCACCCGTAGTGACGTAGGCGCTGGAAGAAAGCAGCCCCGTCGCCGACGAATAAAGATCGTTGCTGAAATCGCGGAAATACTGGTTGTCCGATGCCCGGTTGATGTTCGCCGAGAAGTTCCAGCCCTTCGCGATCGTCGTCGAGTTGGCGATCTGCAGCAGCCAGCGCTGGGTCGAGCCATCACGGTCGCTGGTATTGCTGATGTCGTCGTCCGGGCCCTTGTCGTGCGGCATGTACTGGAAGTCGAACGTGCCGTTGGACCGCGGCAGCAGGTAGCGGAATTCCCCACCCAGCATGGCGCCGCGATCGGAGTAGTACCCCGGGGTGATCGTCGCGTCGTAGTTCGGCGCGAGGTTCAGGTAGTAGGGCAGGTTGAGGAAGGTGCCCGAATGGCTCGACGACCCGAACGTCGGGTAGAGGAAGCCGCTCTTGCGCCGGTCGTCCAGCGGGAACGTGAAGTAGGGCAGGTACATGAACGGCACGTTCTTGTAGCGCATGGTCGCGCTGCGCGCCGTGCCGACGCCCGTCTCCTTGTTCAGGTTCATCGTCTTCGCGCGGAACTCCCACTGGTGGTTGCCCACGTCGCAGGTGGAGTAGGTGGCGAGGGTGAAGCGGCCGTGCTGCGGATCCATCACCTTCGCGTGGTCGGCCACGCCATTGCCACGCGATTGCAGGAGCTGGTAGCGGACATGGTCCGCGTCGCCCTGGTTGGGCGTGGTCGTGCCGGTCATCCGGTCGGCTGAAACCAGCATGCCCGCTTCCTGGTAGCGGACATTGCCGCGAGCGTCGTAGGCCGTGGAATCGGAGTTGTAGGTGACGTCGTCGGCACGCATCACCTGGTCGGCGCGCTCCAGGCGCACGCCGCCGGTCATGTGGTAGAGGTTCGGCTCGGGGCTCTCCACCTTGATGCCACCGATGTCACCGTCGAGGCCCGAGTGGATGTCGGTGACCGCCGTGTCACGCAGCGTGCTGTCCTTGGTGATGCCCGGCTCGTAGAAATCGAGCATCGCATTGGGGCGGCAGAGGACGTAGCTGACGGGCCTCGGCGGGCAGACGAACGAACCCAGGGCGCAGGTTTCCGCGGGCGCCGGCGTGTTCGCGCGGCTGTCCCCTTGGGTCGCGGCGGCCGTCTGGGCCGACGCGTCCCAGGCGGCGCCTGACACGATGAGGGCGACGGCGGTCGCCAGCAGGCGGCGTTTAGGCAGGATGCTGATGCGTGACGTCACAGGCTCGGTCTTGTCCGTTCGAAAGGCCGCCAACTTAGCAGAATCGCCAACCCCACCGCACGATGGCACGTCGCCCATGAGCATGATCCCTCGAAGGATGCGGCGGCGATCGCCGCACCGGCTGGACGAGCTTACACCGCCGGATCAGCTGCGCGGACGGCGCTCGTGCTGCCAGAGCACCTCGCCGTGGCCGCTGCGGCGGGCCAGGACGCGGGCGATGACGAAGAGCAAGTCTGAAAGCCGGTTCAGATAGCGCTGCGCTTCCGGACGCACCTCCTCGACCCGGCCGAGGGCGACCACCTCGCGCTCGGCCCGGCGGCAGACCGTGCGGGCCAGGTGACAGGTGGAGGCCGCCATGCCGCCACCGGGCAGGATGAAGTCCTTGAGCGCGGGAAGGTCGGCGTTGAAGGCATCGAGCACCGTCTCGAGCCGGTCGATGTCCCGTGCCTGGACCATCGCCATGCCCGGAATGCACAGTTCGCCGCCCAGGTCGAACAGCTCGTGTTGTATCTGGACCAGGGCCTCGCGGATGTCGTCGTCCACGCCATCGGAGGCCATGACCATGCCGATCGTGCTGTTGAGTTCGTCCACGGTGCCATAGGCGCCGACGCGGAGGGAATCCTTGCCGGTGCGGCTGCCATCACCCAGGCCGGTGCTGCCGTCGTCGCCGGTGCGTGTATAGATCTTCGAGAGTCGGTTGCCCATCCACGCATTCTATCGGGGCTCATCGCCACTGCGGCAGGGGGCCGCAGCATCGGCGCCTTCACGCGGCGAGGGTATGATCCGCGGATGAGCCCGTCCGAACCCATCCTCATCGTCGGCGGCGGCCTGGTCGGCGCCAGCCTCGCCATCGCGCTCGATACCGCCGGCCGCCCCGCCGTCCTTGTCGAAGCATCCGCGCCGCGCGTGGGCGAGCAGCCCAGCTACGACGAGCGCAATCTCGCCCTTGCCCGTGCGACCGTGAATGGCCTGGAGGCCATTGGCGTGTGGGACCTGGCCCGGCACCGGGCCACGCCGATCACGCATATCCATACGAGCCGAGCCGGCGACTTCGGCAGCGTTCGAATGGACGCTGCCGCCGAGGGCGTCGACGCCCTCGGTTGGACCTTGCCGGCACGGGAACTGGGCGCGGCCTTGCTCCAGCGGCTGGAAACCTGCCGCCACCTGACCCGCCTGGCGCCCGCACGGGTCGAGGCCATCGAGCCGGTCGAGGGTGGGTGGGCGGTCACCATCGCAGCGAATGGGGAGCGGCGTCGCCTGACGACACCGCTGTTGGTCGGGGCGGATGGCACGGCGTCCGGTGTGCGCGCGCGGTTGGGCATCGGTACCCGCGAGCACGACTACGGGCAGGCCCTGTTCGTCAGCACGATGACGCCAGGACGGGACCCCGCGGGCCGCGCGTTCGAGCGTTTTACCGATCAGGGGCCCGTCGCGGTCCTGCCGCTCGCCGAACGGCGCATCGGCGTGGTTCTGACCGTCCCCGCCGGGCGGGCCGACGAAGTGGCGGCCATGGAGGATGAAGCCTTCCTGGCCCTCGCCCAAGAGCGCTTCGGTTGGCGTCTCGGGCGCCTGGGGCGCCCGGGCAAGCGCGTGCCCTATCCGATTCGCCGGGTCGCCGCGGAATCGCTGACGGCGCCCCACGCCGTGCTGGTCGGCAATGCAGCGCAGACGGTGCATCCCATCGGGGCACAAGGATTCAACCTCGGCCTGCGCGATGCGCTGACCCTTGCCGAACTGGTGGTGGCCGCCGACGATCCGGGCGCCGCCACCCTGCTTGACGAATATGTACGCCGGCGCACGCCCGATCGCGAGGGGACGATGGCGATGAGCCACGGTCTCGTACGCCTGGCATGCCTGGACCAGCCCTTGCTGGGGCCGCTGCGTTCGCTTGCCATGCTTGCGCTCGATCGGGTGCCGCCGCTGCGCCATGCGCTGAGCCGGCGCGGCATGGGGTTCCGCGCGAACGCACCTTTCGCCGTGCGGGAGAAGACGCCGTGAGCGATACCCGGGCTAACGGCGCGCCTTCGCGCCGGCGCAGCGGTGGTCTCCTCGACGTGGCCGTGGTGGGTGGTGGCATGGTCGGCGCGGCGGCGGCGCTGGCCTTGGCTCGCGCCGGTTTCTCGGTGGCGCTGGTCGATGCACGTGAACCCGCTCCCTGGGCCGCCGCGGATGAAGTGGACCTGCGCGTGGTGGGGCTCGCCCCGTCGTCCATCGGCCTGCTCGATGCGCTGGGGGTATGGACATCCATCCAGGTTGCGCGAGCGTCGGCCTACGAGCGCATGGTCGTATGGGATGCGGAGAACGGCGCCACGATCCGTTTCGACGCCGCCGACGAAGGGCGTGATGTGCTTGGCTACATCGTGGAGAACGGGCTCGTGCAGGCGTCGCTCTGGCACGCGTTGGAAGACGCCGGTGTGCGCCGTATCGTTCCCGCCGAGGTGGTCGCGTATGCGGCGCGCGAAGATCGGGCCCAACTGGACCTGGCCGATGGGCAGGTCGTTGGCGCCCGCTTGGTCGTCGCGGCGGATGGCGCGGATTCGCCGTTGCGCGCGATGGTGGGTATCGGCACGCATGGACGCGACTATGCCCAGCGTGCCGTGGTGGCGCATGTCGAGACGGCGCGTCCACATGAGCGGACGGCGTGGCAGCGGTTCCTGCCGACGGGCCCGCTGGCGCTCTTGCCGCTCGCCGATGGGCGAAGCTCCATCGTCTGGTCGCTGCCGGATGCCGATGCGGCGCATGTGCTGGCGCTCGATGACGCCGGCTTCCGCGATGCCCTCGGCGTGGCCAGCGACTTCCGCCTGGGGCCCATCGGCGCGGTCGGTCGCCGCGCCGCCTTTCCCCTGCGTCTGAAGCTCGCCGATCGCTATGAAGCCGACCGGCTGGTCCTTCTCGGCGATGCCGCCCATGCGGTCCATCCGCTGGCGGGGCAGGGCGTCAACCTGGGCCTGCGCGACGTGGCCGAACTTCGCGATACCCTGGTCGAGGCACGCGAAGCGGGCCGCGATATCGCCGCCGCGCACGTGCTGCGCCGTTATGCACGCCGCCGCCGCAGCGCGGACGGGCTCGATGCCTGGTCGTTCGACGCCCTGGAACGCGTCTATGGATGGAAGGCCACCCCGCTGGTCGCCATGCGAGGCGCGGGGGTCCGCCTGCTCGATGCTTTCGGGCCACTGAAACGAAAGCTGGCCAGGCACGCGGCAGGGCTCTGAGGGAGGCTGCCACATTCCCTCGCCGGGGGAGGACGCCTATGCTTGGCGAACCTTCCATGGGAGCCACGCCGATGCGCCGTTCGCTGCTTGCCTTGTCCTTGCTGGTCTTCGGTCACGTGGGTGCCGCCTCCGCGGCGATGGTCGCCAAGCCGGTGCAATGGACCGACCAGGGGGTGACCTATAAGAGTTTCCTCGTGTATGACGATGCCGTCGCGACCAAGCGGCCGGGCCTGCTCATGGTGCCCAACTGGTTCGGCGTGAACGACATGGCGGTGGCCAAGGCGAAGGAGATCGCGGGCAAGGACTACGTGATCCTGTTGACCGACATGTATGGCGGTGGCACGCGGCCGGCATCGGAAGCCGAGGCGCTGGCCGCCGTGAAGCCGCTCTACGCCGATCGCAAGGTGATGCGGCTTCGCGTATCGCGGGCATTCGAAGAGTTGAAGGCGCAGGCGAAGCACGCACCCATCGATCCGGCCAGGCTCGCCGCGATCGGCTTCTGTTTCGGTGGCTCGGCCGTGCTCGACCTGGCCCGTGCCGGTGCGGACGTCGCCGCGGTGGTCAGCTTCCACGGCCTCCTCTCGACCGACGATCCGAAGCTCGCGTCGAACATCCGCGCGAAAGTGCTGGCGCTCAATGGTGCCGACGATGCCAACGTCCCCGCCGAGCAGCGCGCCGCGTTCGAGGCGGAGATGCGTGACGCGAAGGTGGACTGGGCCTCCGAGGACTTCGGCGGCGCGGTGCACTGCTTCACCGAGAAGGAAGCGACAGCCGCGACGGGCAACTGCCGTTACGACGCGAAAGTCGCCGGCCGTGCGTACGCCGCCATGCGGTCCTGGCTGAGCGGGGCTTTCTAGAACCGCCTTTCGACCGAGTAGTCGGCCAGTGCCGAGAGCGCGTCCCGGTAACCGGACGCGGGCAGCTCGGCGAGCGCCTCGCGCGCCGCCGTGGCGTGAGCCACCGCTTTCTCGTGCGTGCGCTCGATCGCGCCGGAGTCGCGTATGGCGGCGACGATGCGATCCAGCGAATCGAGCCCGCCATGCTCGATCGCGTGACGCAGCGATTTCAGCTGGTCGGCGTCCGCCACCTGCATCGCGTAGATCAACGGCAGGGTGGGCTTGCCTTCGGCAAGATCGTCTCCGATGTTCTTGCCGAGCGTCTCCGCATCGGACACGTAGTCGAGCAGGTCGTCGGCGATCTGGAAGGCGTAGCCGAGTTCCATGCCATAACGGCGCAGCGCGGCGACCTGCGTTTCCGGCAAGCCGCCCAGTACGCCGCCGAGTTCGGTGGCCGCCGCGAAGAGCACGGCCGTCTTCCTTTCGATCACGGCGAGATACGCGTTTTCGTCGACATCGGCGTTGCCGATGTTCAGCAGTTGCAGCACCTCGCCTTCGGCGATGGTGTTGGTGGTGTCGGCGAGGATGCGCATGATCCGCATGTCGTCCAGTTCCACCATCAGCTGGAACGAGCGCGAGTAGAGGAAGTCGCCCACCAGCACACTGGCGGCGTTGCCCCAGAGCGCATTCGCCGTCTTGCGCCCGCGACGCATGTCGGACTCGTCGACCACGTCGTCGTGCAGCAGGGTGGAGGTATGGATGAATTCGACGATCGCCGCCAGCTTGGCGTGCTGCTGCCCGTGATAGCCCGCGGCGCGCGCCGCCAGCACGTGGAGCATCGGGCGAAGGCGCTTGCCACCACCGGCGATGATGTGATCCGCGATGCGGTTGATCAGGACGACATCCGACGAGAGCCGGTGGCGGATCAGTGCATCGACCTCCTTCATGTCTTCCGCCGCCAGGGCGCGGACGCCAGCGAAATCGAGGGGGGTGGAACGAGCGGCGATGGATGACATGGACCAGGGTCGTGTGCGGCAGGTGGATCACATTATAGGGGCAGCCCGGCCCATTCCGCGTCCACGGCCCGGGGCACCCTCATTCCGGGTCGGAGAGGGCATGCATCGTCCTTCACCTGCACGGGCTGCGGTTGAGCGCTCACGACCACCATCGGGCGGGTCCGCGGAATGCCGCTGAAACGGCATTTTTTCAGAATTTACGTATCGCTACGGGGGGGTGGGATACGCAGACTTTCTGTGCGCGCCGGCGGTCTCAGCGCCGGCACGCCATCCCTTTTCCAGGAAGCCGCCATGTACAGAAAACGTAGCGCCATCGCCTTGCTCGCCACGGTCCTCATCGTTTCCGCCCCTCGTTCCCGAGCAGCGAACGACGGCATCATCGACATCACCGGCCGCATCGTCGCCACCACGTGCCAGGTGGAGGGAAAACCTCCTGGTGGCGGCGCGGCGACGAAGGCCGTGGCCCTGGGCAGCATCAGCGCGGGTGCGCTGGCCAACCTGGGCGATACGGCCGGGGACCGTGGTTTCGTCATCCGTATTGGCGGCAACGAGGAATGCGCCAACGACATCACCGCGAAGATCCGTTTCGATCCCGCCAGCCCCGCGCTGGATCGCACCACGGGCCGTCTCAATGTCGACCCTGGCGACACCGCGGCCACGAACGTGCAGATCCAGATGGCGAACCAGGACGGGACGCCCATCAACATGTACACCGAGGACTCCCAGGGCGTGAAGGTCACGGACCACGTCGCCGAAATCGGTCTGATCGCACGCTACTACAGTATGGGCGGTGTCAAGGGCGGTACGGCCGCCTCCAGGGTCGGCTTCCAGGTTGTTTACGACTAAAAGCAACCCGTGCAGTGGTTGCCGGCCGGGCCGTCGTGCCCGGTCGGCTCATGGAAGCCAGACGAAGGATTCCCCATGTTTCGAACGAGGCCGACGATCTTGACCATCGTCCTGGCACTGTGTGGCATGTCGGCGGCGAATGCAGCCGTCGTCATCGGCGGTACACGAGTGGTCTTCCCCGCACAGGCCCGCGACGTATCGCTGCGCCTGGAGAACAAGGGCGGCGACCCGGCGCTGGTCCAGGTTTGGGTCGACGACGGCGACGAGCGCTCCACGCCCACGAATGCGCAGGCACCGTTCGCCATCACGCCGCCCGTATTCCGGATCGATCCCGGCAACGGTCATGCCTTGCGCATCGTGCACGTGGGCGACGACATGCCCCCCGATAAGGAAGTTCTCTACTGGCTCAACGTATTGGAAATCCCACCCAAGGCGTCGGACGTGGAAGGCAAGAACGTGCTGCAACTCGCGTTCCGCCATCGCTTGAAGCTCTTCCATCGGCCGAAGGGCCTTCCGTCGTCACCGGACCGCGCGCCGGCGACCTTGCAGTGGTCGATCGAGCATGGTGCGGACGGGTCATCGCTAAAGGTCGTGAATCCTTCGCCCTATCACGTCTCCTTCAATGCAGTCGACTTGCATGTGGGCAAGGAGAGCGATTCGACCGTGCCGTTGGGTGGTGGGATGGTGGCTCCAGGCGCGTCGCTCGGGTTTCCGCTGGCGAAGGACAAGGCCGGCTTCGATACCGCCAAGGTCGCTTTCGTGACCATCAACGATTTCGGAGCCACTGTCAGTGGTTCCGCGGTGGTGGTCCGGTGAGCAGGGAGTGTGCGCATGCCGGTTGTCGTCAACGGGCGATGCCGTGAGGGTTTGTCGTCACGCTTCGTGGTCTCGTGGAGCCTCGCTTTCGCCGGATGCCTTGCCGTGGGATGTGCTGCCCATGCGCAAGAAACGCCCGAGGTGGAATTCGATGCGGCATTCCTTCCCGTGGAAGAGCGTTCGACACTCGACCTGTCGCGTTACTCACGCGGCAATCCCGTGCTTCCGGGGAGCTACGAAGTGGACATATGGATGAACGGCGAATGGCAGGTACGCAAGAATGTCCGGTTCGAGTCGAAGACGGGTCGTGCGGACGCCACGCCATGTATCGCGCATGACGAACTCTTGTCATTCGGCCTCTCTTCGGACGTACCGGCCATGCCTTCGGATGACCCTTGTCGATCGATCGGCGAGCGCATCGATGCCGCTACGTCGCGTCTCGATATCGGCGAGCAGCGCCTTTACATCGAAGTGCCGCAGGCGGCGATGACGCGCCGTGCCAGTGCAGCGGTTCCGCCCGCTCAATGGGATCAGGGTATCGACGCAGGACTGCTTGCATGGCGTACGAACGTTCGCCACGCGTCTTCCGCGAATCGCCGCCGTACCTCGGCTTTCGTAGGCGCCGACGCCGGCTTGAACCTCGGTGCCTGGCGCGTGCGCCATGCCGGTGCATGGTCGGGGCGGCGCTACCGTGGCCGATACGGATTCGTGGAACGGCAGTTGGGAGCGTGGCGATCGCAGCTGCGCATGGGTGACATCGCGCCAGCCGACGATCTGTTCACACCTTTGCGACTGCGCGGGCTCAGTGTCGCCAGCGACGCACGCATGTCCGTCGACGCATCGGCCGGCTATACGCCGCGGGTAGCGGGAACGGCAGCCAGCCATGCGACGGTCAGGGTGACGCAGAACGGCATGCTGCTGCGCGAGCTGACTGTTCCGCCGGGAGCCTTCGTGATCGACGATTTCCACGCTGCGGGGCGTGGCGGCGACATCGAGGTGGACGTCCTTGAAAGCGATGGCGTCCACCGGACCTTCCGCATACCTTTTTTCCCCGTGCCCGAACTTCTGGGCGAAGGGCATACGGGCTACGCGTTCAGTGCCGGTCAGGCTCTGCTGGGTCGTGGACGTGCCGTGGCGCTGTTCCAGGCGAGTTGGCGGCATGGATTTCCACACGACACCACGATGTATACCGGCTGGCGTCAATGGCCCGGCCAGACGTCGGTAGTGTTGGGCGCGGCGGTCGATACCCTGGCGGGGGCCCTCGCCATGGATATCACCCATTCCGCATTCCAGAATGGCCAGGATGGAAGGTTGTGGCGCCTGCGCCACGGCAAACAATGGCGTGACGGGACGCTGGTCTCGCTCAGCGTGGCGCATGGGCGGGAAACGTCTTTGCCCATGCCGCCCAATGCCAGGAGCCGCCTTGCATCGATGCGCCGGACCGACCTGGTCGCGCAGCGGGATCTCGGCAACGAGCACGGTTCACTGAGCATGAGCATCAGTCACGTCTCGCGAAAGCGTGACGGAGGTACGACAGTCGACCACGCGATGTCGTGGACTCGCGGTTGGCGGCACGCCACGATGGATATCTCCCTGCGCAGATCACGTCACGATACGACGGGACAATGGACACTCTCCGTGCCACTCGGTACGCCAGCGTCTTCGACGAACTTGCATGCATCGCTGCTCGGCGAGCATTCGGGTGGCGCTCGTATCGGCGTTAGCGGAAGCGTGGGTGACGACGGGACGATGCTGTACGGCGCGGCGCTGGCCGGGCACCGTCACGAAGGGCAGCGGCTCGACGCATCCTTGACCAAGGTGCTGCCGATGGGGGAGGTATCCGCGAGCATCGAGCGCACCGATACCGCGCGGGGAGGCTCCCTTTCGGCAGCGGGAGGCGTCGTGTTCCATGCAGGCGGCATCTCGTTCGCGCAACGCCTCGGAGAGGCGACCGCCCTGGTTCGGGCTCGGGGAGCACGGGGAGCCCGTGTGGGAGCTGGCCCGGGCATTCGTATCGACCGCAGCGGACATGCCGTCGTTTCCCACCTCACCCCCTTCCGCTGGAACAGCGTCGATCTCGACCCTTCGGGCCTGTCGCTGGACGTTGCCCTGGCTTCTACCCATCGGCGCGTGGCACCGACATCGGGTGCCGTGGTCCTCGTTCCATTCGCGACGGATGTGGCTACCACCTTCCTTGTGACCGCGGCTTTTGCCGATGGGACTCCCCTGCCATTTGCGGCCGAAGTGGTCGATGGCGCGGGTCGTTCCGTGGGTGTTATCGGCCAGGCGGGCCGTGTTTTCCTACGCGGGACGGACGCTGGCGACCACTGGACGGTGCGCTGGGAGGGAACCGGGGACGGGTGCGACCTGCAGTTGCTTACCACGACGAAAACCGCCGCCGGCGATGTCCGGCACATTGGAGTATGCAAATGAACAAGACCAGGATGCTCGCCCGGGAATGCCTTTTGACGGCCACGGCCCTCGCCATGAGCACGGCTGCCGTCGTCCACGCCGACGATCGCCTCGATTTCGAGGTGCAGGGGGCGGTGACCCCTTCCTGTGGTCTCGCGCTCAGCCGTGTCCGGATCGACCTGGACACGGTGGCTGCCTCCGAGTTGGGTGCCGTGGGCGACGGCAGCCGTTGGCGTGGGACCAGCTTCACGGGGGTGGACTGCGTAGGCGCGACCAAGGCCAGCGTCACGATGCGTGCCGCGGCCCACCCGGCCGATCCTCGTTATATCGCCCCCGTGGGCGGAGCCCAGGGGGTGGCCATCGAGATGCGTACAGCGGACGGCCAGCCCCTGCCGCCTGATGGCTCCTCGCCCGTGGAATTCAGCTGGGCGGGAGGTATTCCGGCGCTTGCCTTCCAGGCCCGCTATGTACGCGTGGGCCCGCTCAAAGCCGGGGACGCCGTTGCCACGGCCCTGGTCCAGATCCAGTGGGAGTGAGCTCCGGCCCTACGGCGTGCACCGGGCTCCGCCGTCACCTGCGGTTTGCCCTCCGCGCGCCCTTCGACCAAACTAACCGGTCCGACCCTGCAAGCCCCCGCCTCCGTGCTGGCTCGCTATCATGGGCGGGAAAGACACGCATACGAGGGAAATCCATGGCACGCGGCATCAACAAGGTCATCATCGTCGGCAATCTCGGCGCGGATCCGGAAACCCGTTACACCGGTAGCGGCACGGCGATCACGTCCTTGCGCATCGCCACGTCCGAAGCCTGGACGGACAAACAGTCCGGCGAGAAGCAAGAGCGCACCGAATGGCACCGGGTGAAACTCTTCGGCAAGCTCGCGGAAATCGCGGGCGAATACCTGAAGAAGGGTCGCCAGGTCTACATCGAAGGCTCGCTGCGCACCGACAAGTACACCGACAAGGATGGCGTCGAACGCTATTCGACCGACATCATCGCCAACGAGATGCAGATGCTCGGTGGCCAGGGCGGCGGTGAAGGCGGCGGTTTTGCCGGTGGTCAGGGCGGCACTCGCCCGCAGCAGCAATCCCGCGGCAATTTCGGCGGCGGCGCGGGTGGCGGCGGTGGACAGCAACGCGGCAACTTCGGTGGTGGTGCGCGTGGTGGCGACGATTATGGCCAGCCGCGAGGTGGCAACGCCCCGCAGCGTTCGGCTCCGCCGGCCAACGAAGGTTTCGACGACGACGATATTCCGTTCTAGATTCCACCTGCGATCGATTTGTAACGGTTGCAATTGTAAGCCCCTGTTTATGTAGGGGCTTTTTGCATGTTCTAACCTTGAAGACTGGTGCAAATGCTTCCGCCGCTTTATGGATGCGGCATTGTCTCAACCGCCATGCTTAGCCTTTAGGCTTACACGTCATAGCAACGGGCGTTTTTGCCTTGACGCCATCTGCATCAGTAAAGAAGGCATCCCACTTGGTGGTGAAGGATTGGTCTTTCATTGCCATGCAGTCATAGCGAATGGTCAATGGCGCAGCCGAGTCCTCGAACTTGCCATATCGTGGGGTGCAAGTAATGTCGGGCGAACACTCCGTGACAATCATCGCGTACTTAACGGGAAACCTTGGAGCTCCACTGAACACCACGTCTATTTTCACTGGTGTCTCCGAGACTAGACTCACTTCAGGGTGGGTGACAGTAAACTCTTCGCATCCTCGACCTTCGCGAAACATGCGGTACCCCTTCTCAAGTCCCCGCATCGTGAGATCGCGGAAAACGTAGTTTCCGATTGCTGCGGCGTCCTCTTTGTTAGTGTGAAAGCCGATCTCTGCAACGATGCTTGGTCGCGTCGCATAAGTGTTCTCGCCATATCGGCCCATGCTGGGCATGGACCCAACAGGAAAGTCTTCAAAAGAAGGGTTGGATTGCAAGCTCTCTTTGATGTAGCACAGCGCTGTGGTCGCAAGGCGCTCGTCCGCCTGCCTTCCTTTCGTATAAAAGACGCGAATGCCCCTTGTTTCGGGCGAAGTATCCGCGTTGGTATGAAGATGAATGGCGGCATCCACCCCGAGATGATTCGCGTACAACGGGCGACTCCTGATGTCTTGGTTGTACTCTTCCATGTCACCGCCCTCACCGGGCTTGCTATTCCATATTTCAGGGGCATCCGGAAGCATGTCTTTGAGGAAGTAACGACTCGCCATGTCAGCCCACGGTTTGTCGCTTTCAGCACGCCGTTCTCTCGACAGAGAGCGAGCCCGGAAGACCTCCGCACCGCTGCGGGAACTTAAATAGGTATTCAATGAGGCGGCAAATGCCGGTGTCGCGAAATCTTCGATGATTCCATTTATCAATGATCTCTGCGTGGTCCAGCCGTACTTTTTATGGAAATAGTACCCATGACCGCCTGAGACAAATACGCGGCTGTTTCCGGCATTAGCTCGATGAAATAGCGCGTCTTGTTGCGACATATCCGCTTGTTCTTTGAGCCCCCTTTCGTAGGGGAAGTAGTCGAGAATGTCCCTTCCTTCGAAGGTGAAGTCCACGCTGCGAAGTGGACCGATTTTTTCCATGTAAGCATATACATTGTTAGCCAGTGCGTGGATGTGATCTTCGAAATTACCGCCGTAGTACGTAGGTACGTAGCCTTTTCCAAGCTCAACTACAAGCTCATCACCGGAATCATTGAAGGAAACCTTGCTCACCACGATAACGGGTGCCTGCCCTGGTATGCGTTCCTGCGCGTCGACCTGAGCCTGCAGTAATCCCCGCAAGATCGGCTCCAGGGAGGCGCGATGATTGGCGGTAAGCTGGGTCGAATCCTCGGCAGGCCCGGCATCTGTCAGTGTTTCATTCCCCGGTTGTGCCGCGAGGGAACGCTCGATGGGCAAAATGATTGCAGCACCGCAAAGGATGGTTGCATATAATGCTTGCATTATCGTGGTCGTGTTTTTCATTTTTATATCTCCGGCGAATGAATCGATCTGGTCGCATCGATCGAACGATGCGCGGCAATCGTCCGTTCTTCCGAAGATTCGCTACAGTCACCGACGCTCTCAGTAATCTGTCAGGACATGGAGATTTACATTCGAGTCATCGCTGTCGGCGTGTGCGCTGCCAACCCAAATACCCATAAGAAATCATAGGTTTTTGTCTTTCGGCGCAAGGTTCGCCAATACCGCCACGCCGATAGAGCCAAAATCGGCATCACCGGGCGGGCTGCGCTTGCTCTCTCTGGATTTCCTTCCCCAAGGCCTTATCCCGATGAACAGCAAGAAAGGCGCGACCCTGCTCCTCTCCGCCGCGATCCTCTTCGGAGGCGTGCTGGCCGGCGGTTCCGCCATCGCGGCAACTCCCGTGCGAAACGTCGTCCTGGTTCACGGCGCGTGGGCGAACGGCAGTGGCTGGAAGCCGGTCTACGACATCCTGGTGAAGAACGGCTATCACGTGTCGGTCGCCGAGCACCCCCTGACTTCGTTCGCCGATGACGTGACCGCCGTCAAGCGTATCGTCGACATGCAGGACGGCCCGACCATCCTCGTGGGACATAGCTATGGCGGCGCGATCATCACCGATGTAGGCAACGATCCGAAGGTGGTGGGCTTGGTCTATATCGCCGCGCACGCGCTCGACCAAGGGGAGACCGAGGTGGCCAACGGCAAGCGCTTCCCCAGCGCCACCAGCAAGACCAAGGACATCAAGAAAACAGCGGACGGTTTCCTTTATCTCGATCCCGCGAAATACCCCGCCGACTTCGCCGCCGACCTTCCGCTGCAGCAGGCCACCTTCGAGGCGAACGCCCAGGGTTTCACGGCGGCATCGGTGTTCGACACGCCGGCCGGTCATCCCGCCTGGAAGGACAAGCCGAGTTGGTACGCCGTGGCGACGGCCGACAAGATCATCAACCCGGACCTGGAGCGCATGTACGCCAAGCGTGCGAAGAGCCACACGATCGAGGTGGAGGGCGCGAGCCACTCGGTCTATCAGTCGCGCCCGAAAGAGGTGGCGGCGCTGATCGAGCAGGCCGCCACCCAAGCCACTCCGTGACGGAGTGGCTCTGGATCAGTGCGTCGAACCGTGCAGGGCGTGCTTGAGGTCGCGCATCTGGTCGTGCCCGCTCTTCACCGTGGCGTAGGCTTCGTTGATCAGTGAGCGTGTGCCTGCGGTCACGTCGTTGTCTTCCAAGGCATGCTCGTACTTCGCCTTGATGTGGTCTTCGCCACGCTCGACCTCGTCGACGATGGCGGTGTCATCCCTGGAACTCATCTTCGCGCGCAGTTCCACGAACATGCGGTGCGCCTTGGCCAGCACGGAACCGTCGTCCTCCGGCTTGCCGCCGAGCGAACTGACCTGCTGCTGCAAGCGATGCGCCAGCTGGCGGCGCTCGGCCGCGCGTTGCTGGAACGAGGCGGCATAGCGGGTATTTCCGGCATCTTTCGCCGCTTCGCCATAGCCTTCGGCGCTGTCGATGGTGGTTTCGATCAGGGTGTTGAGAACCTTGATGTCGTGGTCGGTGCTTGTCATGGTCGTGGACTCCTCGTGATCGGAAGGATCGTTCGTGGGGAACACGAGCTTCGCGGCCCGGGGGTGCACGAAAGCGTGAAAGCCACGTCGCGCCGGTGACGACGGCCTCCTTTCGTTCATGCTTCGCCGGTGCATACTCCTGCTCACACAGGTTGCACGGGAGAGCATCCATGACATCCAATCGTCGCGCCCTGGTCACGGGTGCATCGGCAGGGATCGGCGAGGCTTTCGCCCGCGAACTCGCGCGCCGCGGCCATGACCTCGTGCTGACGGCACGCCGGGCCGACCGCCTCGAAGCGCTGGCCAAGGAACTGCGTGAACGCCATGCCATCGAGGCCATCGTCGCGCCGCTGGATCTCGCCCGGCGGGACGGCCCGGAGGCGCTGGTGGCGGCGCTCGACGCCCAGGGCTTGTCGATCGATGTGCTGGTGAACAACGCCGGTTACGGCGTCACCGGCTATTTCGACGAGCAGCCGTGGCCGACGCATGCGGCGTTCATCCAGGTATTGATGACGGCCCCCACCGAATTGGCATACCGCTTGTTGCCGGGCATGAAGGCGCGTGGCTATGGCCGGATCGTCAACGTCGCCTCGCTCGCCGGCCACGTGCCCGGTTCCGCCGGACACACGCTGTATGCGGCGTCGAAGGCCTACCTGATCAAGTTCTCGCAGTCGCTGGCGCTGGAAGGCAAGGGCACGGGCGTGCACACGACCGCGGTTTGTCCTGGCTTCACCTATTCCGAATTCCACGATGTCACCGGTTCCAGGGAATTGGTTTCGAAGATGCCCGGCTTCATGTGGATGGATGCGCAGACTGTCGCCAGGCAAGGGCTGGACGCGGTGGAGGCGGGCAAGGCCGTGTACGTGAACGGCGGGGTGAACAGGGTCATCAAGGGCCTGTTCAAGCTGATGCCGGACGGCCTCGCCCTGAAGATGGTGGAGCGCCAGGGCCGGCGTTTCCGGGCCGGGCCGCACAACGCGTAGCCCACCCATGACCTCTGGCATAGGCCCCGTGGGCCGCCGGGGGCTAGCCTCGTCCGGTTTGCGGCGCTTTCCGCGCCGCCCTGCCGTCACGGGGACCACCGATGTCGATCACACGCAACGCGGCGCTTTCCGGCGCCGTCCTCCTCGGCCTGATCGGGGCCTCCGCCTCGGCGCAGACCGTCACCACGGACGATTACCGGCGCGCGGACTCGTTCCTCGCCAACAACACCATGCCGCTGGTGGACCACTCGGTCCAGCGCGTGACCTGGATCGACGATGGCCACTTCTGGTATCGCGACCACGACAAGGATGGCGACCAGTTCATGAAGGTGGACGCCGCCACCGGCGAGGCCACGCGCGCATTCGATCGCGACAAGGTGGCCGCGGCCCTCTCCGCCGCGACCGGCAAGAAGGTCGACGCGGCAAAGCTGCCCGTCACCGGCTTCGTCGTCCGCCCGGACGATGGCCTGGACATCACTTCGCATGGCAAGCGGTACGTTTGTGACAAGGCTGTCGGCAAGTGCGAACTCGCCGCGGTGAAGAAGGACGCGAACGGCAAGGCCTACGGCGACGAGCCCGGCCTGAAGTCGCCGGACGGCAAGTCCGAGGCCTTCATCCGCGACTGGAACCTCTGGGTGCGGGATATCGCTACGGGTACGGAAACACAGCTGACCACCGATGGCGTCAAGGACTACGGCTACGCCACCGACAACGCGGGTTGGAAGCACACCGACGAGGCCATCCTCGTCTGGTCTCCTGACTCGAAGAAGATCGCCACCTTCCAGCAGGACCAGCGCAAGACCGGCGAAATGACCCTGGTCGGCGTCAACGTCGGGCACCCCAAGGTCGATACCTGGAAGTATCCGTTGCCGGGCGACAAGGACGTGACGATGATCGAGCGCGTCGTGATCGACGTGCCGACGAAGAAGGTCGTCCGCTTCAAGATGCCGCCCGACCAGCACCGCTCGACGATCTGCGACGACGTCTCGTGCAGTCCGGGTGTGTGGGACGACGTGCGTTGGGCTGCCGATGGCAAGAGCGTCGCCTTCGTATCCACCGCGCGCGACCATACGCATGAATGGTTCCGCGTGGCCAACCCGGAAACCGGTGACGTCCGTACCGTGTTCGACGAAAAGGCGAAGACCTATTTCGAAGGCGGCAACGACATGGCCAACTGGCAGTACGTGCCAGAGACAGACCAGGTGATCTGGTTCTCCGAGCGGAGCAACTGGGGCCACCTGTACATGTACAGCCTCAAGACCGGCAAGCTCGAGCAGCAGATCACCAAGGGCGACTGGAACGTCACCCAGGTGCTGCATGTCGACCCGAAGACGAAGACGATCTGGTTCCGTGGCGTCGGTCGCGAGAAGGGCGTCGACCCGTATTACCAGCAGTTCTACAAGGTCGGTTTCGACGGCAAGGGTTTGACCCTTCTCACGCCCGAGAACGCCGATCACAGCGTGTCGATGTCGAAGGACGGCACGTACTTCTTCGATTCGTATTCGACGATCGACACGCCGCCGGTCGCGGTGGTGCGCCGCTCCGATACCGGGGCCACGGTGAAGGAGATCGCCCGCGCCGACATTTCGCGCCTCAAGGCCAAGGGTTGGGTGCCGCCCACCGCGTTCACGGTGAAGGCGCGCGACGGCAAGACCGACCTCTACGGCCAGATGTTCAAGCCGACGAATTTCGATCCGTCGAAGAAGTATCCGCTCGTGGTCTACATCTACCCGGGTCCGCAGACCGGTTCGGTGCGCACGCGCAGCTTCATTCCCTCGCACGGTGACAACCAGGCGTTGGCCGAATTGGGCTTCGTCGTGGTGGCCGTGGATGGCATGGGTACGCCGTGGCGCTCGAAGGCCTTCCACGACGCCTACTTCAAGAACATCGGCGACAATACGCTGCCCGACCAGGTCGCGGCGGTGAAGCAGTTGGTGCAGAAGTACTCCTGGCTCGACGGCGATCGCGTCGGTATCTGGGGTCATTCCGGCGGCGGCAACGCCACCGCTACCGCCATGTTCCGCTACGCCGACGTGTTCAAGGTCGGCATCTCGGAATCGGGCAATCACGACAACCGCAACTACGAAGACGATTGGGCCGAGAAGTGGCAGGGCCTGCTGGTCACCGACAAGGACGGCAAGTCGAACTACGACGACCAGGCTAACCAGAAGTGGGCATCGGGCCTGAAGGGCCATCTGATGCTCGCCCACGGCACGTCCGATGACAACGTGCCGCCCTACGAGACCCTGCTGGTGGTGGAAGCGCTGATCAAGGCCAACAAGGACTTCGACCTCGTCATGATTCCCAACGCCCACCATGGCTATGGCGCAGCCACGCAGTACATGACGCGCCGACGCTGGGATTACTTCGTGCGCTACCTCAAGGGCGAAACGCCTCCGAAGGAATTCGAGCTGACACCGATGGCGCCCCCGGGCGGTTGAGCCGAAAACCCCGCCTAAATGGCGGGGTTTTTTGTACGGTCTCCCCGGAAGGCGCAGTTCCCACCAGGCAGGCTGTGGGAGCCGCTTCAGCGGCGATTACCGCCCCCGGCTAGGCCGCGTAAGCGACGAAGCGCATCGCCGCCGCGTTCATGCAATAGCGTAGCCCGGTCGGATCGGGACCATCGTCGAACACGTGACCCAGGTGCGCATCGCACCGCGCGCAGTTCACGGCGGTCCGCTCCTCGATCAAGCTGCGATCGGTCTTCCCGGTGATGTTCCGCTTCGAGATCGGCTGGTAGAAGCTCGGCCAACCGGTACCGGAATCGAACTTGGTCGCCGAGTCGTAGAGGGCCGTGTCGCAACAGATGCACCGATATATGCCGTTGTCGTGGCGATCCCAGCCATCGCCGGTGTAGGCCGGCTCGGTGCCATCGTGGCGTGTGACGTAATAGGACTTGCTGCTCAGCTTCGCCTTCCACTGCTCGTCAGTGAGGACGATGCGGGGTTCGACGCAGGTCCCCAGCGGCTTCTTGTCGTTGGCGAAACAGTCCAGCGTCACATTGCCGCCCTTGGGGGCAGGCGCGTCGGCCGCCATCGCCGGGCGTGTGGCGCGCAGGACGAAAGGCAGGGAAATCGACGCGGCCGCCGTGGCGGCCAGCACGCCGAGGAAACGACGACGATCGGGATCGGTACGCATACAACCTCCGGAAGCGGGAAAGGGCGCCAGGGCGCCCTTTCCATGAGACCGGCGCCACCGCCGTCCGCTTACACCCCCGCGACGCTCAGTCGTCCACCCAGCGGCAACGGCGCTCCGTGGTGTACGAGGCATTCTTGTCCTGGTGGCTCTTCTGGATACGGTTACCGGCGTAGCCGCCGCCCACCGCGCCAGCCACCGTGGCCAGGGTCTTGCCCTTGCCGCCGCCGACCTGGTTGCCGATGAGGCCACCTGCCACGGCGCCAACGCCCGTGCCGATCAGGCGGTTATCGTCCTTGGAGTTGATCTGCTTCACCCGGACGTTCTCGCAGACCTGGTGCTGGCTCCGCCGGGCCTGGGCCTGGGCAGGCGGCGTGGAAACGGCGGCCGTGCCGGCGATGGCGATCGCGGCGACGGCGAGCAGGTGGGTCTTCATGTCAGGTCCTCCTTCTCGGTGGCCCTCAGGGATACCGCCGGCTTCGTGACGGAGGGGTCAATCCGGGGCGTTTGAGGCGCCCGCGTCGACATCGCATATGGCCGCGGTTTAATCGGCGTGCCGCGCTCCTCGGCCACGGCTTCCGTCAGTTCGGCGCCCAGCAGCAGGATCAGGGCCGAGTAGTAGACCCAGACCAGCAGGACGACGACGCCGCCCGCGGGGCCATAAGGGCCCCCCACGTTGCTGCGGTCCAGGTAGATGGCGATGGCGAACTTGCCCACGGCGAAGAGCAGGGCGGTCAGCGTCGCGCCGATCATCGCGTCACGCCATTCGATGACCGCGTCCGGCAACACCTTGTAGATCGCACCGAAGATCAAGACGAACACGGCCAGAGAGATCGCGATCTCCAGGATTTGCCAGCCGGTGGTCCCACCGCGCACGAACACGGCGATCAGCGCGCTGGCGGAAAACGAGATCACCAGCAGGAAGGCCAGCGAGAGCAGCAGGCCCAATGCATGCATGCGCGCCCGCAGCCAGCCGAGGATGGCACCCCTGGTCGATCCGGGGCGGGGCTGGAGGCTCCAGACCCGGTTCAGCGCGCCCTGCAATTGCGCAAAGACCGCCGAAGCGCCGGCCAGGGTGACGCCCAGGCCGATCACGCCCGCCATGCTGCCGACGCTGGGACGCTGCCTGGCGTTGTCGATCACCAGCCGGACCGCGTCCGAGGCTCGTGGGCCGACCAGCCCGTTGAGGCTGTCGATCAACTGCGCCTGCCATTCCGGCCGCAGCGAGGCCACGATCCAGAGCAGGAGGACCAGCAGTGGAGCGAACGACAGCGCCGAGTAGAAGGCCAGCGCCGCGGCACGGGTCATCAGTTCATCGTCACTGAAACCTCTCGCCGTGGTCCGGACCACGCGCCAGGCCAGGTGCAACCTCGAATGCATGCCGCTACCTCCGTCTCGCCCGGGTGCAAGCTTCGTGGGGGCCGTGCGAAAGAAACGTGGACCGCGGGCGTCGTGACCGCGGTCCCATGCCATCACGCCCCCTGCATCTGCTCGATCGCAGCCGCGATACCGCTGGCGTCGGCCACTTCGATCACTCGCTCGGTCATGGCGAACTCCGTCACCAGTTCGTGGGCCCAGGTGCTGTGATAAGGCATGTATACACCCCATCCTCCAAGCTCGACCACGGGGACGATGTCCGACTTCAATGAGTTGCCCACCATGGCGAACCGGTCCGGTCCCACCTCGAATTCGCCGAACAACCGGGCATACGCCGCCGGGTCCTTTTCCGAAACGATTTCGATGCGATGGAAGATGTCCGCGAGTCCGCTGCGGGCGACCTTGTATTCCTGGTGGAACAGGTCGCCCTTGGTGATCAGGACGACGCGGTGCTTCGCCGCCACGGCTTCCACGGCGTCGCGGATGCCGGGCAGGAGCTCCACGGGATGGGAAAGCACGTCCTTGCCCAGGCGCACGATGCGGTGGATGTCGCGTGCCTCGATACGGCCATCGGTCAGTTCGATCGCCGATTCGATCATCGACAGCGCCATGCCCTTCGCGCCGTAGCCGAACAGGGCGATATTGCCGCGCTCGGTGGCCAGCAGGGCATCGCGGAGGCCCTTGGCGGTGAGGTCCACGTAGCGGCTGAGGATGGCTTCGAACGCCTCCTGGGCCTGGTCGTAGAACTCCTGGCTGCGCCAGAGGGTGTCGTCGCCGTCGAAGCCGACAAGATCGATCATGGGTACAAGTCTCGTTTGCCGCAGCGGGATAGGATACAGCGAACCGAATCGCCGACGGGGTCGGGCCCCATCAGGGCATCGGCCCATCGAAGGCTCAATCCAGGGTTGGCTTGCATCGGCTTTGGTGGGAGCCGACCCTGTCGGCGATGCCAACGGAGCGAGAGACCATGTTCAATTTCACCGACATCGCCTGCCCCTATTGTGGGGAGACCATCGAAGTCGCCGTCGATACCTCGGCAGGCAGTCAGACGTATATCGAGGATTGCCAGGTGTGCTGCCGCCCCATCGTGATGCGGTTGGTGGTGGATGAAGGCGACGAGACCTTTGAACTCCATGCGTCGGCGGAAAATGACGGGTGAGGGAATCGTCGCTGAAGCGGCTCCCACATGAACCCCGTAATCGTCCATGGCCCGCTGGGCTTTATGTGGGAGCCGCTTCAGCGGCGATAGCGGGAAACGAAGAAGGCCCGGGTTTCCCCGGGCCTCCACATTTCCAGCAAACGCCTTGCCAGGATGAGCGCGTCGTTAGAACGCCACGCTCGTCTTCAGGCCCAGCACGAATGCATCGTCGTTCTGCTTGCTGCCGCCCGGATCCTTGATGTACTGAAGGTTCGGACGGATCGCGATCGAGGGAATCGGCGACCAGCTGTAGAACACTTCGGCCACCTTCTCGTAGCCGTCGTTGATGATGCCTTCCTGGCCCGGATGCGTCGCGTTGAACAGGCGCTGGTTCTTCGCGGCGTAACCGTTGGCGTGCGAACCACCGAGCGCCGCGCCGACGAAGTCGTTCGGGCGATCGAAGATGCCCTTGTACTCCACGCCGAGTGCGATCTGGTTGTTCGTCGCGGAGGTGGCATGATCCGCCGACGTGACATTCAGGAACACGGTGGCGCCCTTGCCCCCGGCCTCGCCGGTCACCTGCTGCTGGAACGTGATCCACGCACCCTTGCGAGAATCGTGCTGCAGCGGATCGCCGCCGGCGACCGCGAGCGGCTGGCGATCTTCGTTCAGGTATAGGTCGTCGCCCTTGGAGGTGTTGTACCAGACGCCCGCGCGGTACGAGCCCGGCAGGCCGTTCACCATCGGCTTCCAACCGAACTCCAGCGGAATGAGCGCGCCGGTGGTGCCGCTTGGGAAGTTCGGCTTCAGGCCGTTGTGGCGCTGGTACGAATCGTCGACGTACTTCGGATTCATCTGGTACGCGGCGATCTGCACGAAGGTGTTCTTCGTGGTGTCCAGCTTCAGCACCGTGGCCCACTGGCTGGTCGGCCAGTTGACCCAGTAGTCGCCGACGATGTTACCCGGCTGCGCGCCGCAGAAGGTCAGGTTCTGGAAGTCGCACGAGAACTGGTTGATGTCCTCGCCAACCGGCAGGCGGCCGAGCTTCCAGGTCAGGCGGTCGTTGAAGAACTTCTGTTCCAGCGAAAACACGGTCAGGTGCCAGGTCTGGCCGCGTCCGTACACTTCCTGGATCAGCTGGTTGTTGCCGATGTTCGCGTCGGCACCGATGTTGCGGCCGTTGCGATCGGTGATGACGATCTTGAACGTGGCCCCGGTCCAGCCCCACAGCTTCTGCAGGTCGAACGCGCTGCCGAACTTCCACTGGTCGGTATAGCGGGTGATGTTGCGATCGCCGCCGGAATAGTTGTGCGCGGCTTCGAAACCGTAACCGAAGTCGAACGAGATGCCCTTGTCTTCGAGACGCGTGCGTTCACCGCCCCAATCGCCGAACAGGTATTTGCTGCTCGCCATGGGGCTGGGGTCGGACCTCATCGAATCATCTTGCGCATGTGCCGTGGTGGCACCGAACGCGAGGCACGCGAGCACCAGCCCGGCAAGGGGACGCTTTTTGAATTGATTGCGCATGTACCCTTCTCCCTGAATAAAAATTATGCTTTTTCGTACTTGGCTTTTGATTATCTAAGTTGCAACGCACAATGCTCCCCGTGCGTTCAACCGCCGCATCATAGTGTTTTTGTCGTACTAATGGGTGGGCATCGCAAATTCGGCGCCAGCGCTTTCATCGTGGTTCAGCCAACGCTGTGTAACGGCCTTCTGTCTTGTGTAAAAGCGCACGGATTCCGGGCCGTGAGCGTGGTGGTCTCCCATCAGGCTCTTCTTCCATCCACCGAAACTATGGAAGGCCATCGGTACCGGAATGGGAACGTTGATGCCGATCATCCCCACCTGGACACGGTGCGCGAATTCCCGAGCCACGTGTCCATCACGCGTGAAGATCGCGGTACCGTTGCCGAATTCATGTTCGTCCACGAGCTTCAACGCGCCGGCGAAATCGGGAACGCGTACCACGCACAGAACGGGCCCGAATATCTCTTCCTTGTAGATGCGCATGGACGGCGTCACGCGATCGAACAATGTGCCGCCGACGAAGAATCCTTGCTCGCAACCGGCAACCTGGTAGCCGCGCCCGTCGACGACCAACTCGGCACCCGACGCCACGCCATCGTCGATGTAGCCGGTGATGCGGTCGCGGTGAACGCCGGTGACGACGGGGCCCATCTCCACCTTTTCATCCATGCCGTTGCCGATGCGCAGCGCCCGCACGCGCGGCGCGAGCTTCGCGACCAGCGCATCGGCCGTCGCTTCGCCGACCGCGACGGCGACGGAGATCGCCATGCAGCGCTCGCCCGCCGCGCCATAGCCGGCTCCCATCAAGGCATCGGCGGTCTTGTCCAGGTCGGCGTCGGGCATGACGATCATATGGTTCTTCGCACCACCCAATGCTTGTACGCGCTTGCCCGTCGCGCAACCGCGCGCATAAATGTATTCCGCGATCGGGGTGGAGCCGACGAAGCTCACCGCGCGAACGAGATCATGATCCAGCAGCGCGTCCACCGCGGTCTTGTCGCCGTGTACCACGTTGAACACGCCGTCGGGCAAGCCGGCTTCCTTGAGCAGCTTCGCCAGCTCGACGGCGAGCGACGGATCGCGTTCGGACGGCTTGAGAACGAAGGTGTTTCCGCAGGCCACCGCCATGGGGAACATCCACATCGGGACCATCGCGGGAAAATTGAAGGGCGTGATGCCGGCGCAGACACCAAGGGCCTGGCGCATCGTCCACGCATCGATGCCATTGGCGATCTGCTCGGTGTATTCACCCTTGAGCAACTCGGGTATGCCGCACGCGTACTCCACCACCTCGAGGCCGCGCACCAGTTCGCCCTTGGCATCGGACAGCACCTTGCCATGCTCGGCGACGATCACGCGGGCGAGCCGGTCCATGTCGCGTTCGATCATCTCCTTGAAGCGGAACATCACGCGGGCGCGCTTGAGCGGCGGTGTCTGCGACCAGGCGGGGAAAGCGGCGTGCGCGGCGCGCACGGCGGTGTCGACATCGGCGACGGAAGCGAGATCCACCTCGGCGGCGGGAACGCCACGTGCCGGATCGTAGACGGGCGCGAAGCCAGCGGGCGTACCTGCATAGGGCTTGCCGGCGATGTAGTGGCCGATGCGGGGAAGGACGTTGCTGGAAGGCTGGGCGGACATGTCTTGGTTACTCCGATCGCGGCGTTTCAACGCGCGATCATCCATTCGTGGGCGGGATCGTTGCGGAAGTGCCATTCACGGCGTGGGCCGGCCATCACGTTGAGGTAGTAGCCCCTGTAGCCGTGTGGCATCACCACGGGGTGGTACCCGCGCGGCACCATGACCACGTCGTGGTCGCCCACGGCCATCGATTCGTCGATGTCGCGGGTGTCGGTGTAGACGCGCTGGAAGGCGAATCCCTGCGGTGGATCGATGCGGTGGTAGTAGGTTTCCTCGAGGACGCTTTCTTCCGGCAGCGCGTCGGTGTCGTGCTTGTGTGGCGGATAGCTCGACGAGTGACCGGCGGGCGTGAGCACTTCGACGACCAGCAGCGATTCGGCGGGCTCGGTCTCGGGCAGGATGTCGCACACATACCGCGTGTTCGATCCGGTGCCGCGGACCGAGCGCTTCATCGACTCCGGTGTGAGCAGGCGCGCGTCCAGCCGTCCCGAGGCGGGTGCCGAGGCGATGGCGAGTTCGGCATCGGTTCTCGCGCTGACACTGAAGACCGATGACGGCGGGGCATACACGGCATGCGGCGAGCGATCCTCGAAGACGCTCGCACGGCCGCCGAGGCGTTCCCATGCATGCGCTCCGACACGGACGTCGACAGTCCCGGCCAGCACGACGAGACACCCTTCGCGATCGGATGGCAGCGCGATCTCCGTGCGTTGTCCCGCGGCGAGGCGGCGTGCTTCGAAGCCGACGTGCTTCCAGTGCGCGGTCTGTGGCGTCACCTTGACGATGGCCTCGCCCGTGGGCATGGCCTTGACGAGCAGGCTCATGCGACCTCCTTCACCGGTTCCCGGTCGAGCAATCCGCGCAGGGTGTCGTATCCCTTCTTCGCGAAGGCGTAGCTGGGAGCCACCGCCGGATCTTGTTCGGCCTCGACGACCAGCCAGCCTCTGTAGCCATGCTCCTTCAGCTTGCCCACGATCGCGGCGAAATCGATCACGCCATCACCCGGAACGGTGAACGCCCCGTTGAGCACGGATTCGAGGAAGGTCCATTGACGGTTGCGCGCGAGACGAACGATGCCAGGCCGCACGTCCTTGCAATGGACGTGGCAGATGCGGGCGATATGCCGCACCAGCACGGCCACCGGATCGCCGCCGCCGAAGTAGGTGTGGCCGCTGTCGAACAACAGCCCCACGTCCTCCCCGGTATGCGCCATGAGCTGATCGATGTCGTCGGGCGACTCGACATACGCACCCATGTGATGGTGATAAGCCAGGCGAACGCCTTGAGAGAGCGTGAAACGGGCGAACTCCGTCACCTTCTCACCATAGCGTTTCCAGTCGTCCTCGCCGCGGAAGCGCGGACGCTTGTACAACGGCACCGGCTCGCCCTGGATGGCATGGGCCACCTCGCCATAGACCATGACCTTGCAACCGTTCTCGGCGAGCAGGCGAAGGTGCTTGGCGACGGCGGCCGATTCCTCTTTCGCGGTGCGTTCGCCCAGCCGGCCCGAATACCAGCCCGAGACGACGTCGAGGCCGTAGCCCGCCATCAGCTCGCGCAGTGCCGCCGGTTCCTTGGGGAACTTGTTGCCGAGTTCGAAGCCCTCGTAGCCGATGGCCTTGCCTTCCGTGAGCGCGGTGGACAACGGTATCTCCCCGCCGAGCGATGGCAGGTCGTCGTTGCTCCAGGAGATCGGATTGATGCCGATGCGGATGGGATCGTTCTTCATGCTGGCGTGATCCTGGCCTTGCGGCCCACGATGGCGGTCTCGTAGCCCGCACGCGCTTCGCGCACGGCATCCCGCGTGGAAACTTCCGGCACCGCTACGTCCCACCACACACCGCCCTCGTCGGTCGTGCGTGTGTGGTCGGTGTCGATGCTGATGAGATAGGTGCGGTCGGCGGCGCGTGCGCGCTCCATCGCGGCCTCCAGTCCGGCGATATCGCCCACATGCTCGGCGATCGCACCGAGACTGCGGGCGTGGGCCGCGAAGTCGACGCTGGGCGCGCCGTGGCGGCCCTGCACGCAGTTCTCGAACATGTTGTTGAACGGTGCACCGCCCGTCGCTTGCTGCAGCCGGTTGATGCAACCGTAGCCGCGATTGTCCAGCAGCACGATGATGAGCTTCGCGTCGAGCATCACGGATGTCGCGATTTCCGAATTCATCATGAGGTAGCTGCCGTCGCCCACCATCACGATGACCTCGCGGTTGGGGTAGGCCAACTTCACGCCCAGGCCACCGGCGATCTCGTAGCCCATGCACGAATAGCCGTATTCCATGTGGTAGCCGCCGGGCGTTTCAGTACGCCAGAGCTTTTCCAGTTCGGCGGGCAGGGTGCCGGCAGCGCAGACCACGATGTCGTCCATGGCGGAGCGCGACGACGAACGCTGCACGGCACCGATCACTTCGCCGTCGTACGGCAGGCGCCCCGCCGGCGGCTCACGCTGCCCGGTGATACGCGAGACGATGTCCACCCATTCCCTGGCCGCTTCGCGGGCGCGTGTCGTCCAGTCCTCGGGTGCCGCCCAATCCTCGAGCCCGAAGCTGATGTCGTCGAGCACCTGTGCCGCATCGCCGATCGCCTCCAGTCCATCGCCCTTGAGTGCGTCGAAGCTGTTCACGTTCACCGAAAGAATCGGCACGTGGCGGAACAGGGCGTTCGATCCCGTGGTGAAATCCTGCAACCGCGTTCCCACGGCGATGATCAGGTCCGCCTCGCGGAGCAAGGCGTTCGCGGCGGTCGATCCGCTGACCCCGGCCGGACCGAGGTGCAACGGGTGGTTCCACGGCAACGCGCCTTTGCCCGCCTGTGTCTCGCAGACCGGAACGCCATGCTTGTCCGCGAAATTGAGCAGCGCCGGCGTGGCCTTGGCGTAGAGGGCGCCACCGCCGGCGATGATCACCGGGCGCTCGGCGACCTCGATCGCGTCGAGCGCGGCCATCAGCTCGTCGTCGGTGGGTTGCGGGGCGCGGAAGACGATCTCACGCGGCTCGAAGAACGACAGCGGGTAGTCGTAGGCTTCCGCTTGCACGTCCTGGGGCAGGGCGAGCGTGACCGGTCCGCACAGCGCGGGATCGGTCAACACGCGGATGGCGCGGGGGAGGGCGGTCAGCAATTGCTCCGGCCGGACGATGCGGTCGAAGTAACGCGACACGGGCCGGAAGCAGTCGTTGACCGAGACCGTGCCGTCGGAGAAATCCTCGAGCTGTTGCAACACCGGGTCCGGCTCGCGCGAGACGAAGATGTCGCCGGGCAGCAAGAGTACCGGCAGACGGTTCACATGGGCCAACGCGGCGGCCGTGACGAGATTGGTCGCGCCCGGGCCGATCGACGTGGTGACGGCCATCATGCGCCGGCGCATGTTCGCCTTGGCATAGGCGATGGCGGCATGCGCCATCGCCTGTTCGTTGTGCGCGCGGAGCGTCGGCAATTCGTTGCGCACGCCATACAGCGCTTCACCCATGCCGGCCACGTTGCCGTGGCCGAAAATGGCGAACACGCCGCTGAACAGCGGCACGGACTCTTCCTGGTCGGCATCGCGCCCGCGCAGCGCCGAGAGATAACGGACCAGCGCCTGCGCGCAGGTGAGGCGGATCGTCTCGCTCATGCGGCGGCGCCTTCCTTCAGCGTTTCGGGACTGCGCCGGCCTTCACGCCACAAGGCGATCATGCGTTCGAAGGCGGCGCGGGCCTGGGCGACGAGGGCGGCATCGTCGATGGTCCCGGCGAGCCACGCCTTCGCCGGTTCCGCGAAAATCGTTCGGCCCACGGCGAAGCCCCGGCAGGTGGCGCTTTCGACAGCGTCGGCGAAGCCCGCCGCAAGGGCCTCCGCCGGTGCGTTGAGGCCGAGTAGCAGCACGCCGCGGCACTGCGGGTCACGCTCGTGGATCAGGGCGTCGATCGCGGCCCACGCCTCGCGACGCGGCGGGCAGAGCTTCCACCATTCGGGCTTGATGCCAAGGTTGTAGATGCGCTTCAGCGAACGCAGCACGAGTTCGTCGCGCTCTTCCTGGCTTCTGCATCCCGGCGGGATCACTTCCAGGAGCAACTCGTGGCCACTGATTTTCGCCGCGTCGTACAGCGTGCGGAGCTGCGTTTCCTGCTCCACCCGATCCATGGGATTCGCATCCGGATCGAAGGCGACCAGGCACTTGATGACGTGCTCGCGCGGCCAGGCGACCAGTTGGCTGCCTATGGAGCGGCCGCGTTCCAGTTCCAGCGGGTTCGAACCGGAGACCTCGACGGGCCGGCCGATCCACCACCCACGGCCCGTCGCGGCATTGAGCGCGTCCTGTCCATAGCGGTCGTCGGCCAGCAGGCCGACGTGGCCCTGGAGCTTCCCGGCCCGTTCCGTGGCGGCCACGGCTTCCACCAGCAATTCCTTGAGACGCGGTATGCGTGCCTCGTCGCCACCGACCTGCCTGGCCAGTTCGAAGAACGGCGTGCGGTGGTCGAAGGCGAACACGTAGAGTTCGTCCCACGCCTTCCGCGGCACGGCCGTGCGATGAAGGTGGGACAGCTCGGCGTCGAGGTCCGGCCGGCGGATGCCACCTTCACGCTGGAGAAAGGCGTCGAGTTCCGCGCGTCCGGGCATGGCCGGTGCGCAACCATGGCGTGACACCACGATCGCACCGCAGGCATTGGCGAAGGCGCACGACCGTTCGATCGACTCGTCACGCAGCCAGCCGGCAAGGAAGCCGGAGAGGAAGGCATCGCCGGCGCCGAGCACGTTGAGCACGTCCACCTGGCTGCCGCGATAGGTGGGAGCCTCGTCGATGGCCGCGGGGATCGCACCTTCGATCACGGAGCAACCCAGTGGACCGCGCTTGACCACGAGGGTGGCCGCGCTGATGCCACGCACGGCACGCAGCGCGGCGAGCAGGTCTTCGCTGCCACCGGCGATGTGGAATTCCTCCTCGGTGCCGACGATCACGTCGAAGCCGGGGAGGATGGCTTGCAGGTGGCCGGTGACATGGTCGGCGGCGACGAAACGCGTTTCGCCTTCACCCCGGCCGGTGAGGCCCCACAGCACGGGGCGATAGTCGATATCGAGCACGGTGCGCACGTCGTGCTTGCGGGCCAGCTCGATGGCGCGCGTGCTGGCGGCGTGGACGCCGGGTTCGGAGAAATGCGTTCCCGTGATGGCAAGGGCGCGGCAGGAGGCGATGAAGGACTCGTCGATATCCCCGGTTGCCAACGCCATGTCCGCACAGTTCTCGCGGTAGAACAAAAGGGGGAAGGTTTCGCGATCCTTGATGCCGAGGATCGCCAGGGCGGTCAGGCGATCGGAGTCGATCCGGACCTGGCTGACGTCGCAACCTTCGGCCTCGAGCGTCCCGGTCAGGAAACGGCCCATGTGGTCGTCACCCACGCGGGAGAGCATGGCCGAGCGCAGGCCCAGCCGCGCGGTGCCGAAGGCCACGTTGGCCGACGAGCCGCCAAGGTACTTGGCGAAGCTGGTCACGTCTTCCAGGCGGGCACCGATCTGCTGGGCGTAGAGATCCACCGCGAGCCGGCCGAGGCAGGCGACATCGATGGGGCGGGAGGAAGAGCGGGGCAGGGGATTACGCATAGGGGTTCCGTATCAGGCCGCGCGGCCTTCCAGTTCATCGACCAGGCTCTGGATCTCGGTGCCGCCGGCCATCATGTCGAGTACCTCTTCCTTCGTGATGTCGCGCTTGGCGAAAGTGCCCATGGACTGGCCGCGGTTGAGCAGCGTGAAGCTGTCCGCGATGGGGTAGGCGTGGTGCACGTTATGGGTGATGAAGATCACCGAGATACCACGCTCGCGCGCGTTGTGGATCAGCTTGAGCACGTTGCAGGACTGCTTCACGCCAAGGGCGGCGGTAGGCTCGTCCAGGATCAGCACCTTCGCGCCGAAGTGGATCGCGCGGGCGATCGCCAGGCATTGCCGTTCGCCGCCCGACATCGTGCCCACCGGTTGGCTCGCGTCGCGGACGCGGATGCCCATCTCGGCGAGTTTGTCGCGAGCGGTCTCGTTGGCGTAGTTCATGTCGATGACCGGGATGACGCCGAACATCTTGCGGCGCGGCTCGCGGCCGGCGAAGAAATTGCGTGCCACGCTCATCAACGGGACCAGCGCGAGGTCCTGGTAAACCGTGGCGATGCCGCGATCGAGCGCTTCGCGCGGCGAGTTGAAGCGGACTTGCTCGCCATCGACGCGGTACGCGCCGGAGCTGGGCTGGTGCACGCCAGCAAGGGTCTTGATCAGGGTGGACTTGCCCGCGCCGTTGTCTCCGAGCAGGCAGTGCACCTCGCCACGTTTCAGGCGCAGCGTGACGCCCTGGAGGGCGATCACCGTGCCGAAATACTTGCTGACGTCGTCGAGCTCGAGGATGTAGTCGTCGGCCATGTTGGTGCTCCTCACTTCGTCGCCGCGGCGCGGCTACGGATGTAGTGGTTGAACAGGACCGCCAGCAGCAGCATGCCGCCCAGGAATACGCGGTACCAGTCGGAATCGATATTGGTGTACGAGATACCGATCTGCACGACGCCGAAAATCAGCGCGCCGAAGCAGGCGCCGATCACCGACCCGAAGCCGCCGGTGAGCAGCGTTCCGCCGATGACCACGGCGATGATCGCCTCGAACTCCTTTTGCAGGCCGCGATCCGCCGCGGCGGAGCCGACGTCGGCTACCTGCAGCACGCCGAACAGGCAGGCGCAGAAGGCGGTGAGGACGAACAGCGAGATCTTCACCCGGCGCACGGGGACGCCGACATTCTTCGCGGCGTTCGCATCGCCGCCGACCGTGTAGATCCAGTTACCGAAGCGCGTACGGGCCAGCACGAAGCCGGCGGCGACCGCCATCACGATCCACCAGACCAGCACCTTGGGCAGGCCGGCCACGACCGGGTCGCCGCTGGGCAGCTTCTCGATCAGGTTCATTCCGGCGAGCGCGCTGAACAGCCAGTGCAGGGTGGTGCCCTGGAACAAGGCGGAAACGACGGGGTCCTCGGTGAACTTGTCACCGATGCCGCTGACGATCGTGCTGTTGGCGAAGCCGGTGGAAAGGACCAGGGTCAGGCCGCGCAGGATGAACATGAAGGCAAGGGTGACGATGAACGACGGCAATTTCGTGCGAACCACGAGGTAGCCGTTCAAGGCACCGAGCGCCATGGAGCCGACGAACGCGAAGATCACCGATGCCCAGAGCGGCCAGCCGAGATACATGGGTGGGATGGCCACCATGACGCCGGCGAATCCGATCATCGAACCCATCGACAGGTCGAATTCGCCGGCGATCATCAGCAGGCAGGCGCCCACGGCGATGATGCCGAGGTAGCCCGCCACCTGCGCCCAGTTGATCACGCCATCGAGCGCGAACATGCCCGAGCCGCCGGCGAAGATGCCGAAGAAGACGAAGACGAGCACGGTGCCCGCGATCGACCCGAGCTCGGGCCTGTCGAGGAGGACACGCCACGGAGATATCTTCCGCACGCGTTCGTCCGTGGATGCCGCTTCTTCCGGCGCTTTCGCGCGGTTGCTATGGATCATGTTCGTAACGCTCTCGTTGATGGCGCTCATGGACTTCTGCTCCTGCCGGTCAGCGGTACTGGCCGGCGTACTTCTCGACGGTGGCGACGTTGTCCTTGGTGACGAAGGCCGGTCCGGAGCTGACGCCGGTGGCGGTATAGACGGGTTTCAGGTCGTACTGTTTCAGGCGCGCCTGGAACTTCGGGTTGGCCTTCAGTGCGGCGATGATCTTGGCCGGGTCCTTGGTGTTCTGCTCGTGCGCGATCACCAGCGCGGCGATGCCCATGTAGCCTTGCAGGTAGGGCTGCTGGTCGATGGCGTACTGGATCGTGCCGGACTTGATCCCGTTGATGATGGCGGGCGAAAGGTCGAACGTGCCGAAGTTGATCTTGCCCACCAGGTGCATGTCCTGGACCACCTTGATCGCCGGCTCCGCCGCATTGGGCCCCAGGGCCAGGATGGCCTGCGTCTTCGGGTTGCTGCGCAGGTAAGCGCTGAGCTTGCTGGCGACCACCGTCGGGTCCATGCCCGTGTCGATCATCGAGGTCTTGCGCCAGTCCTTCAGGCCGATGGCGTCGGCGAAGCCCTGGCAGCGCTCGAACGAGGCATTGTTGGTGGCGTAGTGGTTCACGCAGACGAAGCTGGTGACGCCGGCCGCCTTGGCCCGTTCGCCGGCGGCCTTGCCCGCATCGTATTCACCCTGGCCCACATGCATGATGGCGCCGAGCTTCTTGCTCTCCTCGGGCGTGCCGGAGTTGATGGTGACGATGGGAATGCCCTTGGCGGTGACCTTGGCGGCCGGGGCCTTCAGCACCGCGTAGCTGGCGATGTCGAAGGACACGCCCTTGTAGTTCCGGGCGGCCGCGGATTCGAGCTGGCGGGCCATCTCGCTCAGGTCGCCGTTGCCGGACCCGCGGTAGTCGACGTCGACACCGAAGTCCTCGCCCGCCTGCTTGATCGAGTTCTTGATGGTGTTCCACCAGGAATCCGAGTCGGCGGCGTGGGTGACGAGAACGTAACGATCGCCGGGAGCCGCCTGCGAGGCGGGGGCGGCAAGGCCAAGGCCGAGGGCTAGGGCTGCCGCCAACGAGGCGTGGAACAGTTTGGATCGCATAGTGCCTCCACAGGTGACCGGTTTTGCGGTCGGATGGATGGATATCGAAGTGCGATGCGGCCTCGCGGCCGCTGTTTTGCCGAAAGCGGGTCGAGCATGGACCCCCCGTTCCATGGTTGCAATTTGCATTGCAGCAAAAAAATAAATGGAAAATACGTTCCATCGCGTGCTTCAATGCGGCCGGTCCCCGATGGAGCCGTCCATGGCCAAACGCAGCGAAGCCGATGCCCTCATGCAGCGCATCGCGGATGAATTCGAAGCCCTGCCACGCCAGCTGCAGGGGGTCGCCCGTTACCTTGAGGAACATCGCAGTTCGATCATGGTCCAGCGTGTCGGCGAGATAGCCGAAGGTTGCGGCGTGCATGCTTCCGCGGTGGTTCGATTCGCACAGCGCTTCGGTTATTCCGGATTCTCCGAAATGCAGGCGGTGTTCCGCGATGCGTGGACGGCGCAGTCCGCGCCCTCGCGCAGCTACCAGCAGCGAATCCGCAGCGTCATCAAGGGCCGTGCCGGAGGCATGCCCGCCGTCGAGATCGCATCGCGCTTCATCGACGCAAGCCGGGCAGGGCTCGACGAGCTCGCCGAGGAACTGGACGAAGCACGCTTCCAGAAGGCGGTGGATATGCTCGCCGCGGCGGAAAACATCTATGTGATCGGCGTGCGGCGTTCGTTCGCCATCGCCACCTACATCGCCTATGCGTTGCAGCACACGCAGAAGCGCGTGCACCTGGTGAGTGGCCTCGGCGGCATGTTCCGCGAACAGTTGCGCAGCATCGGCAAGGGCGACGCGCTCATCGCCATCAGTTTTCCACCGTTCGGCAAGGAAACCCTCTACGCCATGCGGGTGGCCCAACAACATCGCGCGGGCGTGCTCGGCATCACCGAGAGCGACCTGGGACCGCTGGCGCGCCATTCGGACGTGCTGCTCAAGGTGAAGGAAGGCAGCGCGTTCGCCTTCCGTGGACTCACCAGCACCATGTGCCTGTGCCAGGCGCTGTTCGTCGCGCTGGCCTACAAGCTCGAACTCACAGTCGAAGAAACCATTCCCCGAGGAGAATACGATGATTGAAGTTGCCGTTTTCGGTGCCGGTCGCATCGGCAAGATCCATGCGGGCAACGTCGCCCGCCACCCGGAGGCACGCCTGCGCTACGTGGTGGACGTGCACGCGCCCTCGGCACAGGAACTTGCGGAAAAGCATGGCGCGAAGGTCGCCAGCGTGGATGAGGCATTGAACGATCCCGCCGTTGGTGCCGTGGTCATCGGGTCGAGCACCGATACCCATGCCGATCTCATCCACCGCGCCGCCGCCGCCGGCAAGGCGATCTTCTGCGAGAAGCCGGTGGACCTCGACGTCGAGCGCGCCCGTTCGTGCCAGGCCGTCGTGGAAAAGGCCGGCGTCGTCTGCATGATCGCTTTCCAGCGACGTTTCGATCCTACCTTTTCGTCCCTGAAGAAGCGTCTCGACGAGGGCGAGGTAGGAACGCCGGAGCTGCTGATCGTCACCAGCCGCGATCCCGGCGCGCCGCCGGTCAGCTATATCAAGAGCTCGGGCGGCATCTTCAAGGACATGCTCATCCACGACTTCGATATCTTCCGCTGGATCCTCGCCGACGAAGCCGTCAGCGTGCATGCCACCGGTAGCTGCCTGACCGATCCAGCGATCCAGGCAGCCGGCGACATCGACACCACCGCCGTCACCATTCGTACGAAGAGCGGCAAGCTCTGCCAGATCAATACGTCGCGCCGCGCGGCCTATGGCTATGACCAACGCTTCGAGGTGCTCGGCAGCAAGGGCATGCTGCAGGCGGGCAACGTCGCGCCGACCCAGGTCGTGTCGCATACGTCGAAGAACATCGCCCATGACCTCCCGGAGCACTTCTTCCTGGAGCGCTACCGCGAAGCGTACGCCGCCGAGATCGCCCATTTCTTCGACGCGCTGGCCGGTGGCACGCCCGTGCGCACGACCATCGCCGATGGCATCAAGGCATTGGAGCTGGCCGAGGCCGCCGCGCATTCGTGGCGCGAAGGCAAGGTCGTCGAGGTGAGTATCTGACCATGGATAAGCTCCGCATCGGCCTGGCCGGGCTCGGCCGGCTCGGCCAACGCTACGCCGAAAATCTCGCCCGCGCGGTCCCGCGCGCCGAACTCGCCGCCGTATGCAGTCCGGTGGATGCCGAGCGAACCTGGGCGAGCGACACGCTCGGCGTCGGCACCATCCATGATTCCTACGACGAGATGCTCGCCGACCCGTCACTGGATGCGGTATTCCTGGTTACGCCGACCTCGCTGCATGCGGCGCAGATCGAACAGGCACTGGACGCCGGCAAGCACGTATTCTGCGAGAAGCCGCTCTCGCTCGACCTGGAGGATTGCCGTCGCACTGCCGCGCACGCTGCGAACGCTGGCAAGCGAGCCATGGTCGGCTTCGTCCGCCGCTTCGACGAGAGTTATCGCCACGCCTTCATGCATATCGAGGGCGGCGGCATCGGCCGGCCGTTCCTGGTCTACTCACAGACGACGGACCTTGCCGATCCGAGCGGCGCGTTCCTGAAGTTCGCGCCGACCAGCGGTGGCATCTTCCTCGACTGCAGCGTGCACGACATCGATCTCGCCCGCTGGCTGCTGGGCCGGCCGAAGGCGACCAAGGTCTATTCCACGGGCACGGTGGCGATGTATCCGCCGCTCGAGGGCATGGGCGATGTCGACAACGGTATCGCCATCGTCGAGTTCGAGGGTGGCCGCATGGCGATGTTCTACGCCTCACGCACGCAGGCTCATGGGCACGACACGCACACCGACGTCACCGGCACCGCCGGCAGGGTCAGTATCGGACGCAACCCGCGCGCTGACCGCGTGGAGATCGCCGATGCGAACGGCGTGCGCAATTCGGTCGTTCCCTCGTTTTACGAACGGTTCGCGCCGGCGTTCGTGACCCAGGCGAAACACTTCGTCGATGCGGTGCTCGACGACATGCCTTTCGAGCTGACCATGGACGACGCGGTGGAAGCGACGCGCATCGCGGTCGCGTTGCGCGAATCGCTGCAAAGCCGCCAGCCAGTCGAGCTGGGCTGATCCTCCCCTGGTGGGAGCCGACCCTGTCGGCGATGGGTGCTTGCCTCATCCTTGCCCGCTGCCGCGGGATCGCCGACAGGGTCGTCTCCCACCAGACTGCGGTTTCTCCAGGCTGCGGTTTCTCCTTTCAAATGGGCACATGGCGAGCCATGACGCACTGCAACAACGGCGCGCTATAATCGCCCGGCCATGTCTCTTCCATCCCTCGTTCCCCATCGCGGACGGCGCTTCGCCGTCACGGCGCGGATTCTTTCCGCGGTCGTCTTTTCCTTTGTCTGTTACCTGTGCATCGGCATTCCGCTCGCCGTCCTGCCCGGATTCGCACACCTGGACCTGGGCTATTCGACGATCGTCGCCGGGCTGGCGGTCAGCGCGCAGTATCTTGCGACGCTGCTGAGCCGCCCGCACGCCGGGCGCATGGCCGATGCGATGGGACCGAAGCGGACCGTGGTCGCCGGCCTCATCGTCCTGGCCATCTCCGGGCTGTTCCTCGCGCTGGCGGCGCTGGTGCCGAAGATACCCGCGCTTTCGCTGGCGCTGATCCTTCTCAGCCGTCTCGGTCTCGGGTTCGCCGAGAGCTGGGTGAGCACCGGATCGATCACCTGGGGCATCGGCGGTATCGGCGGCGAGCACACCGCGCGAGTGATTTCCTGGAATGGCATCGCCACCTACGGCGGCATCGCGCTGGGCGCACCCCTGGGCGTAACGTTGGCGCGAGACCACGGCTTCATCTCGCTGGGTATTCTGACCTTCGCACTGGCCCTCGTCGCCTTGCCGTTGGCGCTGGCGAAGGCCCGCGTGGCGCCGAGCCATGGCGAGCGCCTGCCGTTCAAGAGCGTTCTTTCGCGTGTCATGCCCTATGGCGCGGGTCTGGCGCTGGCATCCATAGGTTTCGGCTCACTCTCGACCTTCGTGGCGCTCTACTACGCCAGCCGTGGTTGGGCCGATGCCGCGCTGTCGTTGTCGATCTTCGGCGGATGCTTCATCGGCATCCGGCTGGTCTTCGGCAACGCCATCGACCGGTTCGGCGGCTACCGCGTGGCGATCGCTTCGTTGTTCGTCGAATGCCTCGGCCTGCTCCTGCTCTGGCAGGGGACGACGCCGCACGCGGCCCTCGCCGGGGCCGCACTCACGGGCGCAGGTTTCGCCCTGGTGTTTCCGGCGCTCGGCGTCGAGGCGGTCGGCCGGGTCAGTACGCACAATCGCGGTGCCGCCTTGGGCGCGTACTCCGTCTTCCTCGATGTGGCTCTGGGATTGACCGGCCCTGTCGGCGGCTGGGTCGCAGGCCTTTACGACTACCCCGCGATCTTCCTGCTGGCGGGTTTCGCCGCGCTGGCGGCGATGTTCCTGGCCACCTCCCTTTACCTGCGTTTCGGCCGCGATAGGAATGTACGCGATAACCAGGTGGACGCCCGGGCATAATGCACTTCCGGTTCCCTTCGAGTTCTTCGCATGCCATACGATCGCAGTTGGACGGGCTTCGGCATCGTCGGTGCCCTGGAAACGGGCGCCATCGCGCTGGTCGTCGGCATCGTCGTCTTCGGCTTGCTGCACGCCTTCGGCAAGGGCAATGGCTGGAGCGACGGGAAGCGGCTTGCCATCGCCTACGTGTTCGCCGTGGTACTGGGCGCCGGACAGGACCTGTGGGACCTCTTCTACTTCAACATGGCGCCGCTGCAATCGCTCACCTTGTTGAAGCTGAAACTCGCCGCCGTGCATGATCCCGATGCCATCGGGCTGCGCGTCTTCTTCGAGTTCGTCGGCGCCTTGGTGGGGGTATGCATCGGCTGGCTGGTATTTGCTGGCGGGCTGAAGAAGCTGTCCGCCAGCATGCGCAGTTCCTGATGCACCAAAAATGGAACCGATGCTGGTGGGAGCCGACCTTGTCGGCGATCCCGCGGCAGCGGGCCAGGTTATGGCAAGCACCCATCGCCGACAGGGTCGGCTCCCACCTTGGAGTGGTTCCCTACCGGGTGTGGCTGAACATCCAATCCCACAGCTCCGGCGTCGCATAAGCCTTTTCCCATGAGCCGTGGTTCACGCCGGGGAATTCGCTGTACTTCACCTCCGCCCCGCGCTTGACCAGCGCCGCGTTCATCTTGCGCGACTGCTCGGTGGGCACGACGTTGTCGTCGCCGCCATGGAAGATCCACACCGGCAGCTTGCCGATCTTCTCCGCCACCCAGGTGAAGGGATCGTCGCTCTTTGGTACGCCGTGCACGTAGAGCGCCCGTTCGTCGCTCAAGGCGCTGACGCCGCCACAGATGATGGCGGCCGCGGCGAACGTGCCGGGATGATCCACGGCAAGCTGCCAGGAGCCGTAGCCGCCCATGGAGAGACCGGTGAGGTAGAGGCGCTTACGGTCACCATGAAACTCTTTCACGCTTTTCTCCAGCGCAGCCATGGCCATATCGCCATCGGCACGGTCGGTCCATTCCGTGTCGTCGGGCGCCTGGGGAATCACTACCACGGCCGGGAAATCCATGTGCTGCTTCAGCCAGGGTGGCAGGCCTTGCGACATCTGTTTCCGGTTGTCGACGCCCCGCTCGCCGCTGCCATGAAGGAACAGCACCACGGCCGGATGCCCCTTGATGTCCGCGGGCACGAATACCTGGTAGCGGTAGGTCTTGCCGTGGACATCGACGGAGCGCTCGACGAAGCGCGCCGGGGCGGCGAAACCGGCCGTGCTGACCATGGCGGCGGTGAGGAAGGCGAGGGTGCGAAGCATCGTGGCGGTTCCCTGGGGACAGGTAGCCGAGTCAAGCGGAGTAACGGACGTATCGCAAGTCCATCGCCCACGAAAGTTCTTGAAAGACCGGCCTAAAGGATCGGATCGAACAGGCGGGCGACATGCAGCGCCACGCGGCGGAAGTACGACAGGCGCCGGTAGTCGTTCGGATTCACCTCCTCGCTGTTGGCGAAGTCCGTCACGAGCATGGCTTCCACCTCGGCGGCGAAAGCCTCGTCCACGTTCAGCGCGGCGATCTCGAAGTTCAGCCGGAAGCTGCGGTTGTCCAGGTTCATGCTGCCGACCACCGCGGTGTCGTCGTCGATGAGCATCACCTTCTGGTGCACGAAGCCCGGCTGGTAACGGAACATGCGGACGCCCGCCAGGGTCGCCTCGTGCGCATAGAGCGTGGAGGCCATGAATACCGTGCGATGGTCGGGCCGGCATGGAATGAGGATGCGCACGTCCACGCCCCGGAAGACGGCGAGACGCAAGGCGCCGAACACGGCCTGGTCAGGCACGAAATACGGTGTGGTGATCCATACGCGTTTTCTTGCGGCATGGATGGCTTGCGTGAAGAACAGAGAGCAACTCTCCTGGCGGTCGGCCGGGCCGGTGGCGACGATGAGGCTCGCCGCGCGGCCGCATCGCTCCGGTGGGGGCGACGATGGCGGACGCTCGCCGGTGACCCAATACCAGTCCTCGGCGAACACGCGTTGCAGGTCGGCCACCGCGGGACCCTCGATCCCCATGTGCGTGTCGCGCCAGGGCGATAGTGGCGGCTTCGCGCCGAGGTATTCGTCACCCGCATTGAGGCCACCGACGAAGCCACGAACACCGTCCACAACGAGCACCTTGCGGTGGTTGCGAAAATTCAGTTGGAAACGATTCCGCCAGCGCCGCGTAGCGAAGCGGTGCACGTGCACGCCGCCAGCGCGCAAGCGCTCCACGTAGCTATCGGGAAGGGCATGGCTGCCGATGCTGTCGTACAGCACGCATATCTCCACGCCTGCCGCCGCACGATCCAGCAGCGCTTCGCTCAGCCGGCGGCCCAGCACGTCGTCATGGATGATGAAGAACTGCAGGAGCACGTAGCGCTCCGCGCGGGCGATGGCGGCGAACATGGAGGCAAAAGCCGCCTCGCCGTCGACATGCAGGAACAGCGCGTTGCCGCCGTGCATGGAGCTATTCAACATCCGTCCGATGGCGTCGTAGCGGGTGTCGCCGACGGGCGCGGCTTGCGGCAGCACGCCAGGCCGCGCGGGATGCGCGGCTTCCTCGTGGAGCATGAAGAAGCGCGCCTGGCGTTGCCGGTGCAGGTCCACGTAGCCGCCGAAGTGGCTCGCGCCCAGGAACAGGTATGGCACCAGGGTGACGTAGGGCAGGAGCACCAGTCCCAGCACCCATGCGAAGGCACCTTGTGCCGTCCGGGTATGCATCACCGCGTGCGTGGCGGCGAACACGCCGGCAACGTGCAAGCAGAGCGCCGCGATGGCGATCAGGGTGGCGATCATGCGCGGGCGGTCTCCACTATCAAGTTTTTGGCAACAGTGTTTGGCGCCAGGAGGTGTATTTGCATAAGGGTCGGGGCGGGAAAATGCACGTTATCGCTTTCCATCGAGCCTATCCTATGAACGTCCCTTCGTCCCGTCTGCCCTTGCTGGCCTTGGCCGTGGCGGCCTTCGCGATCGGCACCACCGAATTCGTGATCATGGGCCTGCTGCCGGAAGTGGCCGCCGACCTTCGGGTAAGCATCCCCTCGGCCGGCATGCTCGTTTCAGGCTATGCCCTGGGCGTGGCGGTGGGTGCGCCCCTGCTCGCGGCACTGACCGCCAGACTGGAGCGCAAGCGCGCGCTCCTCCTGCTGATGGGCCTGTTCATTCTCGGCAACCTGTTGTGCGCCATCGCGCCGAATTACGAAGTGCTGATGGTGGCCCGCGTCGTGGCGGCCTTTTGCCACGGCTCTTTCTTCGGCATCGGCGCCATCGTCGCGGCCCATCTGGTGCCTGCCAACCAGCGTGCCCGCGCCATCGCGCTGATGTTCGCGGGCCTGACCCTGGCCAACGTGCTGGGCGTTCCGTTCGGCACCTTCCTTGGCCAATGGGCGGGCTGGCGGGCCACGTTCTGGGCTGTCACCGGATTGGGCGTGATCGCGTCGCTGGCGGTTGCCCGCTTCGTTCCCGCGCTGCCCCACCTGAAGGCGCCGCACATGGGGCGGGAACTGCGTGTGCTGCGTGAGCCGCAAGTGCTGCTGGCACTGGGCATGACGGTGCTTGGCTTCGGCGGCGTCTTCACCGTGTTCACCTATATCGCACCGATCCTGCAGGAGCAGTCCCACATCGACCCGCACTGGACCGGTGCCGTGCTGGTGCTGTTCGGCCTCGGCACCACGATCGGCAACATCCTGGGCGGCCGCCTCGCCGACTGGAAGCTGATGCCTTCGCTGATGGGGATCCTGGTGGCGCTGACCTTGCTGCTGGTGCTGTTCGCCTGGACGATGCATTCGACCGTGGCCGCCGTCGTCACCGTCTTCGTCTGGGGCATCGCGGCCTTCGCCACCGTCGCCCCGTTGCAGTCGCGCGTGGTGCACGTGGCGGGCGACGCACCCAACCTCGCCTCGACGCTCAACATCGCCGCGTTCAATCTCGGCAATGCGGGCGGTGCATGGCTGGGCGGTGCCGTGCTGGCCGCGGGCTATGCCATGCCGGTGGTGAGCCTTGCCGGTGCCGCGGTCACGGTGGCGGGCTTGCTGGCCACGATGGCCAGCGTCGCGCTCGAACGGCGCGCCGGTGCCCTTGCCACCGGATGCGCCTGACGTTCCAAGATCACCTCGTGGCGACGCGCTGTACCTTCTCGGCCAACAGCATGTTGGCGAGGCTCTGGGCCTGCTTGCGGATCTCGGGAATCGCCGTGGATTCCCAGAGCGCGCCGCGCAGGAGACTGCCGATCGCGAAGAGGTTCCGGCGCGGCTTGCCTTCGCCGTCGAGCAGGTGGCCATCCGGCAGGGCCGCGAAGCCCAGCCCGAGCGGGTCGGGCGTGACCAGGTCACCGAGCACCAACTGGCGCACCAGCCGGTGGTCGGTGCGCTGTGTATCGGTATTGAGGCCCACGGTCTGGATGACGATGTCGTAGGAATCGGTGGTCTCGCCTCCGCCCGGCAACCGATGCACGACCGCGAGCGAGCCGTCCTCCGACAGTCGCACCGAGCGCATCCGCCCACGGCTTCGGGTGAGACGGCCGTCGGATTCCAGATTCGCGATCGTCGCGGCCACTTGCGGCGGCATGCGGTGACGTGCCCGCTCCCAGGCCCAGCGGGCATGACGGAGGAAGCGCGCCCGTTCCGCTTGCGGCAGGTCGTGCCAAAGCGATTGCGTATGCGGCCGCATGCCGTCGATGACCGTGCGCCAGTCTTCGGCACCCGCCGTGGCCTCACGGAGCCGGCGCAGCCAGACGCGGATGTTGACGTCGTCGCGCATGGACTCGATCAGTTCGCCGCCATCGTCGTTGGGGGCGGACGCCGCCGCGAGGTGTGGCTCGGGCAGCTTGCCATGGCGCGAGAGGGCGTCGAAATGCGCGTTCGGCCAGCGTGCGGAGAGTTCCAGCAACACGTCGACAGCGGTAAGGCCCAGGCCGATGATCAGGACGCGAAGCGGACGCTCGTGACTCTCGGCGGATGCCAGGAAGGGCCACGGATCGGTGATGTAGCGGCCACTGGCGATCGCGGCGTCTTCCACGCCCGGCAAAGGGCGCGGAGGCAGCGAACCGATGGCGAGCACGGCGGCTTCGGCCTGCGTTTCGCCATCCCCATAGCCGATGGTGACGCCCTCGGCCGAGGGCACCACGGATTCCGCGGCGAACGGCAACACGTTCACGTCGTGGCCGAACGAACCCGCGTTCTTCACGGCGTCCTCGACACGCGACTGCAGGAAATCGCCGTACATCCGGCGCGGCAGGAAATCCGCCCCCTTCACCGAAGGGTCCAGGGCCTGGGCGTACTCGAGGAAACCGCCGGGCTTGCTGACGAACATGCCCATCGAGGCGGCGCGCACGTTGAGCAGGTGCCGTTCCGACGGCGTGCCATAGGCGACACCGCGGCCGGCCATCGGGCCGCCCGTGTACCAGTCGAGATGAAGCGGGCGCTGCGTGCGCCGCTCCAGTAATTCGCTCACCAGCGTCGCCGCTGCAGCGCCACCGCCAATGATGGCGACTTTATGAAACATGTGTTGGTCCTTCGCCCGATGGCTGGGGTGGAGGGCCGTGAGACCGTCAGGCCGTCAGGCGTCCCGCGATGATCGATTGCCTCGGCCGTGCGATCCAGTGTCCGGAGGGACCGGGCTGCTCGTACGCGAGGTACTGTGCCAGATCGCCACCGTACACGTGAAGCGTGAGCGCCGTGTCGTGCCGCGACAAATTGCGGCAGCGGTGCGTGTGGCTTTCCGTGGCGTCGAACCAGGTGGCGTCGCCTGGGCCGAGCCAGGTGCGGCCGCTGCTGCGCAATGAGTGGTCGACGTCGTCCTTGATGAAGGATTCGACTTCGAGCGCCCCGGCGATGGTGGCCTCCAGGCCCCACAGACCGCCATGGTCGTGCACCGGCGTGGCGTAGCCCGGAGGCCAGGCCAGGACCAGCATGCTGACCGGTGGACGTGTGCGCTCGGCGAGTATCCAGCGTTCGAAGCCACGCCGGCGCTCGCGCAAGGGACCCAGCATGGTGGCGAGGTCGGTGCTGCGGCCGTGCAGGGCGCTTCCGATCTCCCGCCCCATCGAGGCGAGGTCCGGATGCTCGGCATCCGAGAGGTCGAAAGCGATGTCCCGCAAGGTCCTGATGATGGAAGAACGCCTACCCATGGAAGGGTCGCCCCGCTAGATCAACTGGCGGGGAGTGGAGCATGTGGGCCGTTAAACCGTCGTAACCTCCGTCTTTCAAGCCTCCCTTAAACTCTTTTCCCGCAGGCCGCATCGAAGCCCTGACCGCCCCGTGGGCGGCCACCTGTCCTCGGAGAGCAACGCCATGATCGTCCTCACCTCGCTCGTCGTCCTTGCCGTCGCCTTCTGGCTGGTCTTCGCTTTCGTCGGGATCGTCCTGAAGGTGATTTTCGGCATCATCGGTGGCGTGTTCAGCATCGTCGGCGGCATTCTCGGCGCCGTGATCGGCGGCGTGGTGATGCTGGCCATGGCCCCTGTGGTCGCGTTGGCCTTGCTGCCCGTCCTTCTGCCGGTGGCCCTGCTGGCCCTGATCGTATGGGCGATCGCCCGGGCCACGCGCAAGCCGGACGTCGTGGTGATGCCCCGCTGAGCAACCCTAGATATCGCGCAGGTCGAAGGTCACCGGGATTCGCGCCCAGGCGCGGACCGGCTGACCGTTCGCCTGTGCCGGCTGGAAGCGCCAGCGGGCCAGGACCTGATCGCGTGCCGCGTTGTCGAGTACGGGATGGCCGCTGCTGCTCTCCACGATGACTTCGGCGGGCTTTCCCGTTTCATCCACCAGTACGCGCAGCGTCACGGTTCCCTGCATGTGGGCGGCCTTCGCCACGCGGGGATAGGCGGGCGCCGGTGCCGACACGTAGGCCAGGGTGGCCTCCACCGTGGCGGAGGGCGTGGTGGGCGGGGCCACAGGTGCGCTGCCGTCGTCGGTCGGGACGGCTTGTACTGCAGGCGGCGGCACCTGCACCGGCCGGACGGCGTGACGTGGTTCCATCCGCTTCACGGGCAAGGGCTTCAGGTCGATCGGCGGCGGGGGAACGACCTTCGGTTCCGCGGGATGATCGATAAGACGAATCGACGGCGCCGGCAAGGGCGCGAACGATATCGTCGCTACCATCGGCCGCATCACGGCGATCAGCGCGGCGGCATTGAGGGCGATCGCTGCACTCATGGCCACGATACGGACGGTATCCGGATGCACTCCGGCGGGGAATGGGGGACGAGCGAACGACATGAGCCACCTCCTGCAACGTGGGGGAAGGTGATGCGCGGTCGGGAACACGGCCGGTGGGGACCGGCGGGGATCGTGTTCAGGTCCGGTGTCAGGTTAGGCTGGCTTCGAAAGCATTTGCAATAGGGCCGTCCGGACGGCCATTCCGTCAGCGGTGACCGGTATACCGGCTAGTGCGCGACGAGCATCGGCACGTCCGATTGCATGAAAAGGAAGCGGGTGGTTCCACCAAGCACCATCTCGGATAGTCGCGAGCGGCCCCAGGCTCCCATGACGATGAGGTCGGCATGTTCCGCGTGGGCGATGTCCAGCAAGGCGGGCCCGGGAGCGGCAAGTGCCGCCTCGTCGAGCCGCCGCACCTCCGCCTTCACCCCATGCGTTTCCAGCCAGCCGCAGATATCGGTATCGGGCAGGGCGCATGTGCCCACGTCTTCATCGCGGCTGCCGTCGATGACGGTCACCCTCGTTGCCTTGCGTAGCAGCGGAAGTGAAGAGCGTACGGCCAGCGCGGACTCCCGGCTGCCACTCCATGCCACGAGCACATGCTCGCCAAGGGTCGCGACCGGCGATGCTTCCGGCACCACGAGGACGCCGCGGCTGGATGCGAAGACGGTTCGCGAGACGACGCCGAAGCCTACCGGCGCGTCGCCGCGCATCGTGGACGAGCGCTCCATGACGATGAGGTCGTACCCCGCCGAGGCATGCGCGAGCAGGGTGACCGTATCCCCATTGCCGACACGCCAGTTGCCGTGGAGGTGGTGCGAGGCGAGCAGGGCGGCCCAGTCTCCGGCCACCGCCCGTGCGTCCGTCGACCGTTGACGCACGGCGTCCAGTTGCATGGGCACGGCCTCGGGCACGGTGAACGCCGCCGCCGGGAGGTCCACCACGTGCAGGGCATCCAGGCGGGCACCGAGCCGCGAGGCCATGGCCAGCGCGGCGCGCAAGCCCGCGCCCTGAGGGGGTAGCCGGCCGATGTGCACGAGCAGTTCGTGGGTCATGGCCCATGGAACAACGGGGAGCGTGCTGCGGTCAATGACCGCTGCGCCTCTACCGGGGTGTCGCATGGGTTACCCTCGACCGGCACAGACCACATCAGCGGAACATCCATGGTTATCGACAGCGCACAACCCCGCTATCCCTATGCCGAGGAAGTGGCCAGCAGCGTGATCCACGGCATCGGGCTTGTCTTGAGCATCGCGGGCCTCGCCGTGCTGGTGGCTTTTTCCGCCATGTATGGCGGCGCGCGCGCGGTGGTGGCGAGTTCGGTATTCGGCACCACCCTTATCCTGCTCTACACCGCGTCGACGCTCTATCACTCGATTCCGGGCGACATGGCCAAGCGCGTCCTGCGCACGCTCGACCACATCGCTATCTTCTTGCTCATCGCCGGCACCTATACGCCGTTCACCTTGCTCGCCCTGCCGGGTGCGTGGGGATGGGGCTTGTTCGGCACGATCTGGGCCCTGGCGATCATTGGTAGCGCGGCGGAGCTCGGACTGCTGAAGCGGTATCGGAAGGCGGCGGTGGTGATGTACGTCGCTATGGGCTGGGTGGCGGTGGTGGCGATCGAGCCGTTGCGTGACAACGTACAGGCGGGTGGACTACTACTGCTGTTCGGCGGTGGCCTTGCCTATACCGCCGGCGTACCGTTCTACATGGCGCGGAAGCTGCCGTATCACCACGCCATCTGGCATTTCTTCGTGCTCGCCGGCAGCGTCCTGCATTACCTGGCGGTGTTGTTCTATGTGATTCCCGGTGCGCCGTCGCAGGGTTGATCGCCACGTACGTGTGGAAACTGCTTTCCGCGCGAGGGCTACTTCAGGTTTGTGTGGGAGCCGACCTTGTCGGCGATGCTTGCCGGACCGGCTCCCACACAGGCTCGAAGGTTTAGCTCTTCTTCGCCTTCTTCTCCTGCTCCGGAATGAAGCGCGTGCGCACGGCTTCGGCCAGCAGGTCCGGTGGCAACAGGCCCTGGGCGATCAGGAAATCGTTGAACGCCTTGCGGTCGAAGCGATCGCCAAGCTTGGTCTGCGTTTCCGCGCGCAACTGCAGGATGCGCGTGTAACCATAGAAATACGCGGTGGCCTGGCCCGGTGAGTTGAGCGTGTAGCGATCGAGTTCCTGCCGCGCCATGGGCTCGGACAATCCCACGTCGTGCACCAGGATCTCGTGCGCCCGGTCGCGATCGATCATGCCCAGGTTGAGCATCGGGTCGAGGAAGGCGCGCGCCGCGCGCAACAGACGGAACTGCAACGCGATGAATTGTCCGGCGGGTGGCTCGTACGGCACCATTTCCGCTTCGGCGTAAAGAGCCCAGCCTTCCACGTTCACGCTGTTGAAGGCGAACAGGCTACGGGTCAACGACACGCCTTGCTCGACCATCGCCGCGAATTGCAGTTCATGGCCGGGGCGGCCTTCGTGCGCGGTCAGCGTCCATGCCGCGGCTTCGAAGGTGAAGTCGTCGTACATCTGCGTCTTGTCGCCGTCGGCCGGCGGATTGCCCGTGGTGAGCACGAAGGTGCCGCGTTGACCGGTGTTGCCGACGAAGGGCGGCGGGTCCATATGCGGCGCCGGGGTACGCGCGTTCTCGGCTTCGGAAGCGAGGCGCATGGCCATCTGGCGCTTCGGCAGTTCGACGATGCGCTGCTGGCGGATGGTCTCTTCGATCTTGCCGATGACGTCGTGATACGTCGGCTCGACCTTGTCCTTTGCCAGCTGCTTCTTCTTCAACGCCTTGAGCACATCGCGGTAATCGCCGTTGGGCAGGCCTTCCGCCTTCGCGACGACGGGCGCGAGCATCTGCAGCGCGTAGGTCGTTTCCATGAACTCCAGCTGCGCGCGGTCGATGAGGTCGTGTGGCGAGATATCGAGGCCGACCTGTTCGAGGTTATAGGCGTACAGCGGCTCCGGAAGGCGGAAGTCGGTGCGCGCATGCGGAAGCACGACCTTTTTCACCCAGGCGTTGTAATCCTTCAATTGCTGGTCGAGCTTTGCCATCGCCTCGTCGGAGCCGGCGATCTTCTTCTCGGCGAACAGCTTGCGGATGCCGTCGACATACCGTTGCGTATTGCCTAGCTTCTGCTCGACGTCGGCCTTCACGGGGCCTAGCAGGGCCTTGTCACCCAGTTTTTCCGTGGTGCGGGCGCGTGCCTGGTCGACCAGGGCCGTGCAGCCGGCCGTCATGCCGACGTAGCACTTCAGGCGTCCGAGAGCGGCCTTGTTCTGTTCCGGCGTGCTTTCAGCGTTGAGCAAGGAGAACTCACCACTGAAAACGATCTGCCCGGCATCGAACCATGGCAGGAGGTACTTGTCGTTGAGATCGATGCCCTTGATGTTGCCGTCGATCTGCTTGAGCAGAATCTGAAGATCCTGCTTCACATTGGGGTCCTTCTCCTCGGCGAGGCGCTTGCTCACTTTGCCGCGCACGTCGACCAGTGCGGCGCGCTGGCGCTGGTCGACATCGGGGCCGAGGTCCACCGTTTTCTCGTCGAATCCCTTCAGGCCGATGTCGGTGGCGGATTCGGGACTGAAGCGGGCGGTGACGTCGAGCAGTGCCTGTGCATCCGCGTTGCTGCGGGCGATCCAGGCGGGTTGTGCCGTTTCCGCGTGCAGGCCGCCGATGGCGAAAGTCACGGCAGTGGCGAGGATGAGTCGTCGGAACATGCGTATCTCCCCAGTGAAGTCCGGCGAGACTAGCTTCTGCGGACGGCGCGCGCCAATGTGCCTGATGGCCGATCAGCTGAAGAGCAGTGCGAGCCCGGCCATGCCGATCATGAGGAAGGAGATCACCACCTTGGCAAGGATGCCCACCAGCATGCCGATCCAGGTGCCGATGCCCACGTGGGCCGAGCGGAGGATGCTGGTCCCCGACCATAACTCGCCGATCACCGCACCGGCGAAGGGGCCGATCAACAGGCCGGGGATGCCGAAGAACATACCCGCCGTGGTCCCGATGCCCGCGCCCCACAAGGCGCGCGGGCTGGCGCCGATCCGTTTCGCGCCGAGCGACGCCGAGACGAAATCGAGCGCGACGCCGACCGCGCCGACGATGCCGATCGCCACCAGCCAACCCCAACCGAGGTGGCGGTATTCGTCCACGGCGGCCGCCAGCCAGATGCCGCCGAAAATCATGGGGATGCCAGGCAGCACCGGCAGAATCGCGCCTGCCACGCCACCCACGATCAACGCGGCGGCAAGCAGGTAAAGGGCGGCCTCCATCAACGGAAGGCCTCTCGGTACTCCGGCTTCAGGTAGGCCGAAAATGACTCGCTAGGCACATCGACGGCCTGGGGCCCGGCGGCGTAGGAAGCCACCTGGTAAGGCGGAAAGATGAAGGTGAGGCCATGCACCTTGTCGTCCGGCCCGGTGAGCAGACTGAACACCCGGAAGTGGTCCTTGCCCGGCGCCGTGCCTTCATCGATTTGCGCGCTGTCGGAGGCGAGCGGCTCGTCCTGGTCGTCCAGTGCCGTGAGCAATTGCCGGCGCGCTTCGGCCGCGAAGGCACTCTCGGCGGCATGCGGATCGTCGAAAAGGTCGTTTATTCCCACGACCCGCTGGTCGTCGAGGTCATAGGTGAAACTGTCGACGATGGGCGCGGGATGGGCGCCACCGGTGAAGGCCGAGCCATCGACCTGCACGTTGATGAAACGGTCGGTGCGGGCGGCCACGGCGATGTCCAGGTTCAGGTCCCACGGCAGTTCGCGCGCGCGGGCCGTGGCGCCGGGTGCATCGAGGCTGGCGAGGAAAGACTCTTTTTGCCGCTCCACATAGCGGTCGATGGCGCCACGCAGCGGTGCCGCCTTGGGCGGCAAGTCCGGGAGCTTGAGTTCCATCGTATACAGGCCCTCCCTTCCGGATTGGGTATCCTTGGCCACGTCCGTCTTTGCGGGCGGTGGCGTATCCCCATCGTTCGTCCGGTCGGCGCCGTCACGGCAGGCCACGAGCCCGGCCGTGGCGAAGACCAGCGACAGGATGTGTCGCACCAGCATGTTGCGTCTCTCCCTGCGAGGATCGCATCTTACCGTAGCTCCCCTTTAGCGGAGAGCGCGTCAACGAACCGAAGGACCAGCGTGCATACCGCGATGACGGAGTCCGTCACCCTGCTCAAGGCCGACGAGCTTGGCCGCATCGAACGCGTGGAGCGCGATGGCGTGTTGCTGATCCGTCGTGACATCGGCGCCGCCCGCTGGTGGGCCCGCTGGTTCGCCCGCCGCGCCGCCGCTCGCGAGGCGCGTGCATTGGCCCGGCTGGATGGCATCGACGGCGTGCCACGCCTGCTCGCGTGGGACGGCCGCGTGCTGGAGCGCAGCTACATGGCGGGCCAGCCGATGCAGCTGGGCAAGCCGCTCGGTGCGGCGTATTACCGCGATGCGTTGCGCCTGCTTGCCGTGCTGCACCGGCGCGGCATCGTCCATAACGACCTGGCCAAGGAGCCGAACTGGCTCGTCCGCGAGGACGGTTCACCGGGCCTGGTGGATTTCCAGATCGCCTGGACCCGGGGCCGGCGCGGCGCGCTGTTCCGCCTGCTGGCCCGCGAAGACCTGCGCCACTTGCTCAAGCACAAGCGCACCTATGCGGCGGAGCGTCTTTCGGCGCGGCAGCGCGCGATACTCGCTCGCCCGGCGGCGCATTCGCGGCTGTGGCGCGCCACCGGGAAGCGCCTGTACAAGCTGATCGCGCGGCGGATCTTCGGTTATTGGGATAACGAAGGGCAGGGCCGCATTCGCCGTTGAGGGTGCCTCGCGCCCTTATTTCTCGACGAACGCCCGCTCGATCACGTAGTCGCCCGGCTCGCGCGTGCGCGGCGACGCCTGGAAGCCCTCGCCGTCCAGCAGGACGCAGATGTCCTCGAGCATCGACGGACTGCCACAGAGCATCACGCGATCCTCCGCGTGATTCAGCTGGGGCAGGCCGGTGGTGCGCGCCAGTTCCCCGTCGGCGATGGCGTCCGTGATGCGGCCACGATTGCGGAATTCCTCGCGGGTCACCGTGGGGTAGTAGACGAGCTTCTCGCGCACCAGGTCGCCCAGGTACTCGTGGTTCGGCAGCTCGTTCTCGATGTAGCCGGAGTAGGCGAGATCGTCCACGTGGCGGACGCCGTGGGCCAGCACCACCTTGTCGAAGCGCTCGTAGGTTTCCGGGTCGCGGATGATCGAGAGGAAGGGGGCCAGGCCGGTGCCGGTGCCCAGCAGGTACAGCCGCTTGCCCGGTTTGAGGTCGTTGAGGACCAGGGTGCCGGTGGGCTTGCGGCTGACGATGATGGGATCGCCGGGCTTGAGGTGCTGAAGCCGGGACGTGAGCGGGCCGTTCTGTACCTTGATGCTGAAGAACTCCAGGTGCTCTTCGTAGTGCGCGCTCGCGATCGAGTAGGCGCGCATCAAGGGCCGCCCGTCGACCTCCAGCCCGATCATCACGAAGTGCCCGCTCTCGAACCGGAACCCTGGATCGCGGGTGGTACGGAAACTGAAAAGACTGTCATTCCAGTGGTGCACGTCGATGACGTGCTCGGTCGCCAGTGCCACCATGGTTGCTTGAACCTCGAAAAACGAAAGGGACGGGCCATCGCGCCGTGCGCGTAGCCTGGGGATCGGCTGGGGAAGCGGTCCCGTGGACCGCGCTGCCTCGCGCATGGCGTCGCACCCGCGTAGGTGCGCGCCCATGGAGCGTAAGTTTAAATCAAACCGGCGGGGTCCGCCCTGCGGGCGCCTGAACGCGCCCTGGTCTAAGATGCGGGGCCGTCCAGCAGGAGAACACCCGGTGCCCAAACCCGACTATGTCGCGGGCCAGTCCTGGACCTACCGCACCCGCCCCGGCGAGGAGGCGTCGCGCGTGGCGATTCGCCACATCGACCATGAGCCGGAAGACGGCGAGGTTTTCCACGTCTCGATCCTGGACGTGAAGCTGCGCAACCACCGGTTGCCGGGAGGCATGCAGCGGGCCATGAACCACGCCGCCGTATCCCGGGCCACGCTCGATGCGAGCCTGCTCGCGTTGGCAGGCGAGGCCGATGCGGACGAAAGCTGGCGCGATGGATACGCCGTCTGGCGCCAGGCTTACGACAACGGTGACGCGGGCATCTTCGAGATCCCGGTGAGCGAGATCCTCGGTTACATCGAAATGGTGGTCGCGGCCTCGGGCGAGGCTCGACAATAAAAAAAAGGGCGCCCGGTCTACGGAAACCGGCAGGGGAGAGTCCGGTTTCCGTAGAGGGGCGCAAGTGTCACACAGGGATCTGGGTTTCTTCGCTTAGAAGTCGTAGGTCACCGCGAGGCGGCCGTAGCGCGGATCCTGGGTGTAGAGCGGTACGCGATAGATCGTGTTGAGCGTGTTCGCCGGACCTTCGCTGGCCGGGTAACGGAACGTCGCCCGCTGCTGGTTCAGCACATTGAAGACGTTGGCCGAGAAGGCAAGCTTCTGGCCACCCCAGGATGGACGATAGGTCACGCCGAGATCGAGCTGGAATGTCCAGGGCAGGCGGCCATGGCTACCCGGGGGCGAGGGCTGTCCATTACACCAGCGGTACGAACTGCCGTAAGACACCGGATCGGTGTGGTTCGGGCCGTAGTAGCCGGTACAGACTTCGGGGGCTCCGGAAATGGCCTGCAGGTTGCCCGACAGCTGCCATTCCGGCAGGAACTGCCAGTAACCGTACGCTTTGACGACGTGCGTGTGGTCGTTGCCCTGCGGACCGTTCGAATACTCCATGACGTACTTGTTGTCCCAGTCGACGCTGCCGGCCGCGCCGCTCTGGCGGGTGTCGGTGCGTGCCTGGCCCTCGGTATTGCCGTAGCTGCGCGAGAACACGTAGTCGAGCTTGCCGTACCACACGCCGTCGAAGCTGTGCTCGATGAATGTCTCGAGGCTGTAGTAGCGACGCTTCAGCGCGGGGAAACCGATTTCCTTGCGGCTGAGCGGTACTTCGAACGCGTTGCCGTTCGGGTCGAGCAGTGTGAAGGTGTTGGACGCGCCGCCATTGACCAGGTAGCAACTGTTGGTCGAGCCGACGGTGTATCCAAGTGCCTCCGCCTTGTCGGTCACGAGCGCGACGTCGCAGAAGTCGTCGATGGCGCTGCGCAGGATGCGCTGGGTGGCCTTGGCACCGTACACCCAGTGATCGCCGAAGGACTTGTCGAAGCCGAGGATGAATTCATCCTGGTGCTCCGCCTTCAGGTTCTTGCCGGCGACGGTGCGCGGGTCGGGCGGTATGCCATACGAATTGTTTGCCGATACGGGGGCGCTGATCTGGGTGAGCCCCGTGGGCGCGCCAGTCGAATCGATGCCCGAATACGTGTAGTACTGCTGGGTGGAGGTATACCCGGCAGCCGCGCCCGTGGCAGGGTTGAGTGGCAGGCCCAGGTAATAGCGGCCGGCATTGGCGAATACCTTGAACGAACCGTCGCCGTTGACGTCCCACGATGCGCCCAGGCGTGGCGCCCACTGCGGCTTGGTCTGTGTGATGAATTCCTGGCCGAACTGGTTGTAATCGGTGAACTGGTCGTTGCGCAGGCCGATGGAGAGCAGCCAGGTATCGCTTACCTGCCATTTGTCCTCGATGTACTGCGCTTTCTGGTCCGACCGGACATTGACCAGGTTGTCCACGACGTTACGGCTGACGTAATAGCCGTCCGCGCCGTTCGCGAAGCCGGCGGTGCCGGGAACGAAGTTGATGCCGGGCGCATCCGAGATCGGCTGCGTCGGATCGTCTTGCTGTCCGTAGTTCCAGGTGTAGCCTGGGCCGGGGCTGTGCGTGCCGAATTCCACGGCCTTCGACTTCACGTTGTCGATACCCACGGAAATCGTGTGGTCGCCCAGCGTGTAGGCGACGTCGAAGCGGAAATTGGTAGCCTTGTTGCCACGGCCTGGCGCGCTGATATCGTCGACCTGGTTGTTGCGAATCGCGGAGCCGCCGTTGAGCGCCGGATTCTGATTCTGCGAACTGTCGACGCGCACCAGGGTGGGATCATAGTTGCCCGGCTGGTCGTAGTTCTTCGTGTTCATCTTGCCGTACATGGCGCTCACCGTCAGGTTGTCGGTGATGTAGCTCGTGTACTTGGCCACCCACAGGTCGCCACCGGTCTTGGTGTCGTCCACTGGACCGATGGTGCTGGTGCGGTTGAGGTTGACATAATCGTAGTTGTAACGCGTGCCCGAACCTTCGCGCTTGTCGCCCGCACTGGTCAGCTCGAGGATGTTGCTGTCGTTGATGTTCCAGTCGAGCTTGGCGTACCAGCGAGGCGACTTATAGTCGTTGGTCGATGAAGGCGTGTTGCTGCCGACGGAGTTGACGTTACGTTGGCCCTGTTTCTCGAATTCGCCCGCCACGAAGAAGAACAGCTTGTCCTTGATCAGCGGGCCGCCGGCGTACGCACTGACCGTGGTGGTCCAGCGATCGTTCTGGCTCTTCGGCTGGTAAAGATTTCCCGCTGGGGCCGATGAGGGTACGCGTGCGTAGTGCAGGTCGTCGTTGCTGGCGCGCGCCCAGGCGGGCTCCCAGAGAAGCTGGGCACCGAAATGCCACTCATTGGTGCCGCGTTTACCGACCTGGCTGATCACGCCGCCATCGGAGCGGCCATACTGTGCGCTATAGCCGCCGGTGTACACCTCTTGCTGGTCGATCGCACCGTAGGGGAGTTGCAGGCCGCCGACGGCGTTGAGTGGGTCGGTGGTGTTGAAACCGTTGATGTAATACGCGTTCTCGTTGGCTGCGGCACCGCCGAAGCTGGCGACGGAGCGGCCGGTATCGCTGGTGAAGCCGCCACCATTGTTGACCACGCCGGGCGCCAGCCGGGCGATTGCTTCGGCCGTGCGGCCCAGCGGCAGCTTTGCAAGTTGCTCCGAGGTGATGACGGTGCGCGAGTCCACCGAAGTGACGTCGATGTTGGGTAATGCGGTACCGGTGACGGTCACGCCCTGGAGACTGGTGGCATCGCTGGCGTTGCCTGCCGTCGCCGGAGGAGCGTTGAAGGAAACGTCCGTGCTGGCGCCGACACGCAGGGCTACGTCTTTCCGGGTATCGATGGTGGTGCCGTCGCGAACGAGGCTCACGGCGTAGGTACCCAGGGGCAACTGCGCGATGGAATAGCGGCCACGCTCGTCCACTGGCACTTCGCGGCGGAAGCCGGTGCCACTTTCGATCACGATGGTTTCGTTGCCACCCGCCGGAACGGAGCCGTTGATGGCGCCGGTGGTGGACTGCGCGTAAACGCTCGAAACGCCACCCAGGCAGGTACATACCGCCAGTGCGAGTGCGCTCCTGCGAGAGAGAAACTGCTTCTTCATGCCTTCCCCGAAAAATGATGCCCCAGAAAAAGACGGCAGCACGGGACCGCGGCGCCGGGCCCCCGCCCGGCGCTGAGATATGGAGTCTCGAAGACCCCTCCCGCGCTCCATCGCTGTGCTCCCCATTTGCCTCGATCCAAATGGGTCAAGCCGACGGTTTACAGCACGTCGGCTGCGTTGTCCAGCGGCCGAAAGACACACCGGGATAGCCGTCCAGCCGTCCAAACGCGTTGTCGCGTCGCAGCAGAAAATGATGTAACCATGGGGATTTGTGGAGTTTTATGCGTTCGAAAGAGCTTGCCGGAAACGTGCCTGCACGGTGTCGGCGGGCGCCGTAAAAATTTACGCGGCGGCCCCTTGGGGAGTCCCTACCTGTACCGGATGGGGGTCGTGGGTTTGGATCGAGGCAAATCTCGTGCCAAGTTCTTGCGGTCGTCCATCCCGGCCGGCCATCACCCGTCATCCACCCGACCTGACCGACATTCCGCCGAATGAAGATCGCGACCTACAACGTCAACGGCATTCGCTCCCGTCTCCCCAACCTGATCGAGTGGCTAGAGCGGGAATCGCCCGATATCGCCTGCCTCCAGGAACTGAAGGCGGTGGACACGGGATTTCCGATCGGGGCGATCAACGATGCGGGGTACGGCGCGCTCTGGGCCGGCCAGGCCTCATGGAATGGAGTGGCCGTCCTGGCGAAGGGAGTGGACCCGGTGGAAAGCCGCCGGGGGCTGCCCGGCGATGAAAAGGACACGCAGAGCCGTTACCTGGAGGCGGCGGCGCACGGCGTCCTGGTCGGCTGTCTCTATCTGCCCAATGGAAACCCGTGGCCAGGCCCGAAGTTCGAATACAAGCTGGCGTGGTTCGAGCGCTTCATCCGGCATGCCAAGGGGTTGCTCGACAGCGGACACCCGGTGGTGCTGGCGGGCGATTACAACGTGGTGCCCACCGACGAGGACATCTACGACCCGAAGGGGTGGCGCCGCGACGCCCTGCTACAGCCGGAGAGTCGTGAGGCATACGCCCGGCTGCTGGCCCAGGGATGGACGGACGCATTGCGCACCATTCACCCCGAGGAGCGCATCTACACGTTCTGGGACTACTTCCGGCAGCATTGGCCCCGCAACCGGGGGCTTCGTATCGACCACCTGCTGCTGTCGCCGGATCTGGCCAAGCGGCTGGCCGATGCCAATGTCGATCGCTGGGTCCGGGATCAGCCCAAGGCCAGCGATCACGCCCCGGTGTGGGTCGAACTGGGGAAACCGGCCCGGAAGCGTGCACCAGCGAAGAAGACAGCGACCGCCCGGAAGCCCGCGTAGCGCGGCTGGAAACGTTTTCACGAAAGTGAATCCCCACGCCGCACTTGCCAGCGGCGACAGAGTTCATAGACTAGGCGGCTATTGGGGGAGGTGGACCAATCGAGCATGAAGATCGATGGCGGTAGCGGCAAGCGCGCCGAACCGGTGATGCTCAGTGAGGTCGCCGAGCGGTTGCGTAACCCGCGTATCGATCGCATCGTGGCGAGCTTCCGTGAGTACCACGTCTCGCTGATGCGTACGGTGGTTCTCGGATTCGTCGTCATCTGGTCCGCCGCATGGCTCCAGGGCCCCGTGCCGATGGCGATCGAGGCCCACCGCGTGGTTCCCGTCGCGGCCGCCCTGTTCGTGCTCAGTGCCTTCTGGATGCTTGGCCTCCGGGCGGGTTCGTTGCGCCAGAACGTGGCGATCGATGCCGTCGGCGGTGTCACCAACTTCGTCATGGTTGCCGTCTTGCTCAAGTCGGCGTTCATGTTGCTCATCACGCTGACCCCGGTGTTGCCCTTCCTCTCCGTGGCATTGGGCGTGCGTTACAGCCGCAGGGCCTTCGTCGCCAGCGTCGCCGCGTCGGTGGCTATCCTGGCCGTGGTGGCGCCGGATGGTTTCTGGATTGCCCGTCCGGCCTATGCGTTATATGCCCTGGCGCTGGTGATCGTGCTCCCGATGACGCTCTACCGCATGATGGATGCGTTGCGCGAGGTGTCGGCGGAAGCGATCGCCTCGCGCGAGGCACAGCACCGCTTCATCTCGATGATGAGCCACGAGATGCGCACGCCGCTGGGTACGGTGATACATGCCGCTTCGCTGCTCGACACCTCGGCCATGAACGACGACCAGCGCCGCCTGGTGGCCCTGCTTTCCACCAACGCCAATGCCTTGCTGCATCGGGTGAACGCCGTGCTGGACGTCGCGTCCTTCGCCGGCGGCAGTTTCAACCTTCGTCACCAGGCCTTCGCTTTCGACGAGGTGCTGGCGACGGTGGGGGCCGTTTGCCGTCCCTACGCGGCCGAGAAGCGGATCGCCTTCAGCCTGTCGCGCGATGCCTCGGTCGAAGGCGTGTTCGCGGGCGACCCTGGGCGCATCGAGCAGGTGCTGTCCAACCTCGCCTCCAATGCACTGAAGTTCACGCCGCCGGGAGGCTCGGTCGACGTGCGCGTGGAACTGCTGGAAAGCGTGGCGGGCCGCGATCCGACCATCGTCTGCACCGTGACCGATACAGGCATCGGTATCGCCGATAGCGACAAGCAGCGGATCTTCGATCCTTTCCACCAACTGAGTGCAGGCGAAAGCCGGCGCCAGGAGGGGGTCGGGCTGGGCCTCTACATCGTGCGCAACGTCTCCGAGCAGATGCAGGGCAGCCTCGACGTGGGCGACAACCCCATGGGCGGCTCGGTTTTCAGCTGGCGCTTCACCTTGCCTCGGGCGGCCGCCGGGGCGCGCAGCGTGGCCGACACGCCGCTGGTGGACCTGCTCGACGACCACAGGGTGAGGGTCGCTCCACTGCGCTGCCTGGTGGTGGACGACAACGCCGCCAATCGCGAGATCGTGGGACGCATCCTGGAGCGCGCCGGTCACCAGCCCGTGTTCGGTGCCAGCGGCGACGAGGCCCTGTCGCGCCTGGCCAGCGAAGGCGTCGACCTGATCTTCATGGATCTGCATATGCCCGGCAGTTCCGGCTGGGACGTGCTTGGCCGCATCGAAGTTGCCCGGCGCACAGGCAGCGTGCCGCCCATCGTGATGCTCAGCGCGGATTCCAGCCATGACGCCGTGCGCATCGCCTTCAGGGCGGGCGCGCGGGCCTACCTGACGAAACCGATCGCGGCGCAACGCCTGCTCGATGTGATCGAAGCCGTCGCGGAGGAGCGCGAGCTCGCGCATGCCGTGCGGCATTGGCAGCCGGTGATCGATTCACCGGCGGATGGGCGGGGTAACATCGGTACCCCTCTGGATGAGATGCGCGCGCTCAGCAGCCAGGACGAGTTCGCCAACTTCGTCGATCTCTGCGCCCATACCACCGGCCACCACCTGGATGCGCTTCGCGCCGCGATCGCCTCGCACGACATCGCCGCGGCGTCCGAGGCGGTCCATGCCTTGCGTAACGTGCTGGGCAACCTGGGTGTACCCGGCGCCAGCCGCGTATGCGACGACATCGCCGTGATCGTCGATGCCGGCGGCGACATGCGTGCGGCCTCCGCCGAGGTCGATGCGCTGGGCCGGTCGGTACGGCGCTTCGTGGAAATCCAGCGGCAGCAGGCGGGCGTGGCGGCCGACGCGTGAGGACACTGGATGAGCTCGCCAGCGACATCGATCAAAGGGAGCGCCAAGTAGCGGATATCAAGGCCGACAACGAGGCGCGTATCGTGTTTGGCGCAGGCGTGCCGCATGATCGTCAGCCGCTGTCGGTCGTCTACCTGCACGGCTTCACCGCCAGCCAGGCGGAGGGTGCGCCGGCACATCGTACGATCGCCCGGGCCTGCGCGGCCCACCTCTTCCTCAATCGCCTGACCGGACATGGCTCGGACGAACCCGGGGCCATGGCCGGTGCTTCGCCAGAGCGATGGCGCGCGGACGCTGATGCGGCGCTGGAGATCGGCCTGCGCCTGGGCGAAAAAATAGTACTCGTCTGCACGTCGATGGGTGCGTCGCTCGCCCTCGATCTGGCAGTGCGCCGCCCGGACGCCATCGCGGCCGTGGTGGCCTGGTCCCCCGGTATCCGCGTACACGATCCCGAGCAGTTGCGCGCGGCGCTCTTGCTGCAAGGTGCCGTGGTGCCGCCGGGGGAGAGGTCGCCGTTCCAGCGGCGCTACTGGTCGTCGATGGTCCATTCCGATGGCTACCGCGCCATCGCGCGGCTCTTTATCGAGTGGATGCGACCGGAGCGCCTGGGCACCATCGTTTGCCCTGTGTTCTTCGGCATGTGGGACGGCGGCGAGGGCGACCGCGATACGCTCACGTCGGTGGCGGCGATGCGCGAGGCGTTCGCGTGGCTCGGGACTGCGCCATCGCGTCGCCGGCTGGTCGCCTACGATCATGCCGCGCACGTGCTCGCCTCACCCGAGCGCTCTCCCGCGGCCGCACGGGTACTTGCTGATTCGGTAGCGTTCCTGCATGACGTGGGCGTCGCGCGCTGACGGATCGCCGACGCGCTATCTTTGCCTGTTCCGAGGGAGGTCGACCCTGTGCGTTTCCAACGCGCGATCGCTGCGTGGATGTCGGTCTGGCTGGTGGTTGCCGGCTGGCTGGCGTTCGCCTGCGACACCCTGGCGGCAGATAGCCGGGATCGCGACATCGGCCAGTTCTACCACACGGCATGGACGATACGCGAAGGCGCCCCGGGCCAGGTCACGGCGTTGGCGCAGACGCGCGACGGTTACCTCTGGTTGGGCACGCAAACCGGCCTCTATCGTTTCGATGGCGTGCGTTTCGAACGCTACCACCCACGCGAGGGTGGAGACTTCCTGGCGTCCAGCGTGGCCTCGCTTTATGCGCCGCCATCCGGCGGCTTGTGGGTCGGGTTCCGTTATGGCGTGGCGAGTTTCATCGACGGGGACCACGCCATGCATTACGCGGCGTCGTCCGGACTACCCACGGGAACGCTTTATGCCATCGGCGGTACCCCCGACGGCAACATCTGGGCGGCGACCTTCAATGGTCTCGTCCGCCTCGATCATGGGCGCTGGATATCGGTGGGCCCTTCGATGGGCTTGCCGGGCATGCGCGCCCGCAACCTGTTCGTGGATCGCGAAGGCCGCCTCTGGGTGGCGACCGAAGATGCACTGGCCTGGTTGCCGCGTGGTGGTCACCGTTTCGAAGTGGCGACACGCGAGGTCGGCCGGGTGAACCGGATCGCCGAGGCCGCCGACGGTTCGATCTGGGTGGCCGAGGCTGATGGCGGGGTGCGTCCGGCGTGGACGGGCGAGGCCGATCCCGCCGAAGCCGGTCCCGTACTGCGATTGTCGTCGGCGGGCTTGCTATTCGACCGGGACGGCGCCTTGTGGATGCCGACCTTGGGCGATGGCATCCGCCGCGTACCCCGGGTGCGCGATCTTCCGCGCCGCGTGATCGGTGCGGAAAGTGCCGAGGCGCAGCGTTTCGTGGAGCGCGACGGGCTCAGTTCCGATTACGCCAGCAGCGTGATCCAGGATCGCGAAGGGAATATCTGGGTGGGGGGCAGCCGGGGACTCGACCGTTTTCGGGTGAGCCGCCTGCTGCCGGCGATGCTTCCCTCCGGTGCCACGGATTTCGCCATGGTAGCGGCGAAGAATCATGGCGTCTGGGTTGGCACCAAGAGCCGGCCACTCAGCCGGGTCGACGCGAACGGCATCGAACCCATCGCACTGACCGAGGCGATCACCGCCGCCAGCCGTGATGCCGACGGCATCTGGCTCGGCGGTCCTGGAGGCCTCTGGCGCCTGCATGACGGCAAGCCCGAACCGTTCGCTCCGTTGCCCTACCCGGATTACTCGGGGGTGCAGGCGGTGGTGGGCGATGGCAAGGGTGGTGCCTGGGTGTCGGTCAACCGGCCCGGCATCTTCCACTTCACCGAAGGTGGCTGGGAGCACGATCCCCTGCCGGCCGTTCCCATCGACTCGGCTCCGCTGGTCTTGATGAACGACCGCCGTGCGCGGCTGTGGATGGGCTTCGCCCGCAACAACATCCTCGTGCGCTCGCAAGGCGGGGACGTCGTGATCGGATCGGGCGAAGGATTGGCGGTGGGCAATGTCACGGCGCTGCTGGAAGACGGCGAGGCCGTATGGGTCGGTGGCGAACTCGGCATCGGCGTCGTCATCGCCGGCCGGGCGCGGATGATCGCGATGGCGGGCGATCCGCTGCGCGGTGTCTCCGGCCTGGTCCGCGATCATCGTGGCGACTTCTGGGCCAACGCGGCACAGGGCGTTGTCCGGATAGCCACGGCTGACATGGCGCGTGCATTGGAAGAGCCGGACTACCGGCCCCCGGGCACCTTGTTCGATTCCCTCGACGGCTTGCCGGGCACACCCGCGCAATTCAGGCCGTTACCCACCGCGGTCGTGGCGGACGATGGCCGGCTATGGTTCGCCACCACGAGCGGCATTGTCTCCATCGATCCCGCGCACGTGCCCCGCAACCCCTTGGCACCACCGGTGTCCATTCGTTCCTTTTCCACGGATGTCGGCACGTGGCCCGCAGGCCCTCGTATCGATCTGCCCGCGTATACCGAGCGGCTGCGGATCGCGTTCACGGCCACGAGCCTGAGCGTGCCCGAACGTGTGCGCTTCCGTTATCGCATGGAAGGCCTCGACACGCGCTGGCGCGATGCGGGAAACGATCGCGAGGCCGTCTATACCGACCCGCCGCCCGGCCACTATGTGTTCCGCGTCACCGCGGCGAACGAAGATGGCGTGGTCAACGAGGAAGGCGCGTCGATCGAGGTCAACGTGGCGCGTGCGTTCTACCAGATGCCGTGGTTCTTCCTGCTATGTCTGCTCGCGGTCGTGCTTCTTGCCTGGCTGGCCTTCTTCCTGCGCCTGCGCAGCATGGCCTCGCAACTGCGCGCGCGCTTGCAGGAGCGGCATGCGGAACGCGAACGCATCGCCAGGGAATTGCATGACACCTTGTTGCAGAGCATCCAGGGATTGACCATGCGCTTCCAGGCCATCGCCAACCGCGTGCCGCCGGAAGAGCCGCTGCGCGGTGAGATGGAACGCGCCTTGGATCGCGCCGACGAAGCGCTGGTGGAAGCGCGAGACCGCGTGCGCGACCTGCGCGCCCACGCCGGGGAGTCGGCGCGCCTGGATGTCGCGTTGCGGGCCCTGTCTTCGGCGTATGCAGCGGAACACACGGTACCTGTGGTCGTAACCACCTACGGGGACCTGCGCGGCCTGGATGACCTGGTTCGTGACGAGCTATATGGCATCGCCCGTGAAGCCGTGCACAACGCCCTCACCCATGCGCAGGGGAACCGCGTCGACGTGGAGCTTCGGGTCGAAGACGCCGAACTGCTCCTTTCGGTACGCGACGACGGCCGCGGCATCGACGAAGCGGTGCTCCGTGACGGCCGCGAGGGCCACTGGGGTCTGCGCGGCATTCGCGAGCGCGCCGCCACCATCGATGCGCTCGTCTCGATCGCTTCGCGCCTGGACGGCGGGACGGATGTGTGCGTACGGTTGCCCGTTGCGCGAGCGTTCCCGCACCGTGCGGGGTGGCTGCGCCGGTTACGGGATACGTTGCGCTAGCGGTAACAACCGCTCGCGAACTGTCCCTTGGCCAGCGGACACAGGATCGCGGCGAAACCTCCGTTCACGGATACCTCGAACGAAAGCGCGCCATCGGCCGTGATGTTTTGTGCCGAGCGGACCACGTCGCCCCTGCCCACGCCGTCACGAACGATATCGGCGTGCCACGGCCCGACGCCCAGGGATGCCAGTGGCACGCTGAGCCGGCGCGCGGGCCCGGCCGAGATCGCGCCGATGAACCAGCGGTCGCCGCTGCGGCGGGCGAAGATCGCGTCCCGTCCAGGCGTGCCGCCGAGTAGCTTCGTCTCGTCCCACGCGGTGGGGACCTGGTCGAGGAAGGCGAGCGCTTGCGGCCGGCGCTCGTAAGCTTCCGGCATGTCGGCCAGGTGCGTCCAGCCCGACTCGAAGACGATCGGCAACGCCAACTCGTGCGCGATCGAGGCTTCCTTCCGGCCCGCATCGAATGCCACCGGCGTGTAGTCCATGGAACCGACGACATTGCGTGTGTACGGCTGGATGGTGTTTCCAGCCGCGGGCGGATCGTTCTCCGCGCCGCGCACGCCTTCCATGGTCATCAGGTGCGGCCACGTACGAGCGAGGCCATGGGGAATCGTCGCGCCGTGGAAGTTCACCATGAGGTGCAGTTTCGCCGTATCGGCGAGGGTGTCGTCGTACCAGCGATAACGCGCCTGCGAGTCGGATTCCATGAAGTCGATCTTCACTCCCTTCACGCCCCAGCCCTTCACCCGCGCGAGTTCGGCCATGCGCTTGGCGGGTGTGTCGAGTTTCGACCAGTGGAACCAGAGCAGGATGTCGACATGCTTCGCGTTCGCATAGCGGACCAGGCCCGGCACCCAGCTCTCGTTCCAGCCTTCGTCGACCAGCACATAGGGGATGCGGTTGCGTGCGGCGAAGTCCACATAGGCTTTCTGCCGTTCGGCGTTCGAGGGGCTGTCGTGTTCGCTCAGCCACGACCAGGCGACCTTGCCCGGGCGAATCCAAGAGGTATCGGCGAAGCGCGCCGGATCGGCGAGGTCGTCGACCAGGGTGGACTCCGTGACGGTGGCAAGGTCGCCGGCGATCACCGTGCGCCACGGTGTGACACCGGTGCTTTCCACGCGGGCGTCGGCGAGGGTCAATGCATACGTGCCGCTGTTCGCCGCGTGCGTAAGGCGGCTGCCGTCGTAGCGGCCGTCGGCGTTGGCTTCGGTGACCAGCACGTAGTTGTCGCCGACCTGGAACAGCGACGGGTAGCCGTAATCGCCCGGTGCGGCACTTCCCGCGCTGGTTTCGATACGTTCTTTCTCGTACTGCGGGTTATAGGGAAGCAACCACGCTCTCGCAGCCGGCGGCACGGCGAACGCGGTGGCCTCGCCGGTCACCGTCGCCTGCGCCGTTCCTGGCAATTCGTAGCGGAATGCCACGCCGTCGTTGGCGACGCGCACGACGACATCGAGCTTCTGCCCCTTGCCGTTCTGCAAGGCGTATCGGGTTTCGGAAAGATTGGCATGGCGATCCAGGCGCTTGCCGACGGTCATGCGATAGCGCTCGGTGAGCTGCCGCTGCGTGGTACCGACGAGTCGAAGGCCATGGGTAAGATCCGCCTCCATGGTGCGGAGGCCGAGGGTCTCGTCCACGAGGGCGAGGCCGTGCGGATCGGTGATGGTGAGCACCGGCTGCCCGCCGTCGCGAAATACCAGCGTCGCCAGCGGAGGGGTCGCCAAGGCGGGCAGACAGAAGCACGCGACGAGCATGGCGGCGATACGGCGGGGGACGAACGAACGGCGTACGAGCTTCATCCGGCGGTTCCTGTCGGCTGCGGGAGGCATATGCATGACGGTCCACCGCCGAGGATTCCACACGGCACCCCCGTACTCAAGGCATCCTTGGGCAAACTGTGAGGAGACACACCGTTCCATGGAATCGCTAGCCTCCACCGTCGTGCTGCTCGAACAGGAGCAGGCGTGGCGTGACCCCGCCGCCTTCCTGTGGCGCGCCGAAGCCGCCGACCGTCTCGACCTGCTCCTTATCGGCGCGCACGATCCCGCGTGGCGGGAGCGCGCGGCGCGGCTCCTCGATGCCATGGAAACGCTCGACGCGGAAGGTTTCTCTTCGATCCGGGATGCCATCCGTCGCGGCGAAGGACGCGCCGCGTTGACGGCATGGCTCGATGTCGGCTTTCCGACGGGACAGCACTACGACGTGCTGGACCATATCGTCGCGGGCGTGCTTTCGCTGGAGGAACCCGCGGTGCCATGCGTGTTGCCGGCGGAGATGGTTTTCTATCAACCGAGCCCCGCAAGGCACATCATCGATGGCGTAGCGCGTGCCGGCATCACGGCCGGCGATATCGTGCTGGATCTCGGAGCGGGCATGGGACACGTGCCGATCCTGGTGGCGATCCTCACGGGAGCGCGCACGCTCGGCGTGGAACGCGAGCCCGCCTACGTCGATCGGGCGGTCGAGGCGGTAGCCCGCCTGGGCCTGGCCGGCGTGCACATGCGCGTCGGCGACGCGCGTGACGCCGACCTGTCGGAGGCGAACGTCTTCTACCTGTTCACGCCCTTCGTCGGCAGCGTGCTGCGCGATGTCGTGGCCAACATCGAGCGCGAAGCACGGCGGCGACCGATCCGCGTGATCACACTCGGTCCCTGTTCGCGCACCTTTGCACGGATGCCATGGCTCCGCAGCGATGACCCGGATCCCCAGGCGGCGGAACGCATCGTGGTGTTCCGTTCAACGCTTGGCGAGCGGTAACCTGCTTATCAGCTTTGCGCGGAAGACGCCCGCGAGTTGGTGGAATCCCGCCTCGGTGGGGTGCATCTCGTCGTTCCACTGTGCGTCGTCGGTCAATTGCCCGCGCAGGTCCGCGTAGTCGAACATGCCGCCGAAAGCCGCGTTGCGCTTCACCGGCTCGAGTACGCGCTGGACGAAACCGTCGATCAGGTGGCGGGTGAACTCGCGCCATGCATCGATGCCGCCCTCGATCACGGTCTCGATGTTCGGTCCGATCCACGGGCCGGCAGACTTTTTCAGCAAGGCGGCGGCGCCCAGGTTGCGCAAGCCGAGTTCAGCCGCGCTGCCGATGCGCCGCGGATAGTCGTATGTGTGCGCGATGATCGGCACATCGGGCCGTGCTTCATGGAATGTCTTGACGAAGAACGCGTAAGCCTCGCGTACCTCTTCGTAACGGCCGGTCGCGACGATGGCATCGAACGCCTGGCTGGCGCTCAGGCCACGCCGCCCGGCCAGGGCATCGTGCAGCCATGTGTCGACGAAGTCGTTGCCGCCGGCGCTCAGCAGCACGGCATCGAACCGATAACGGGTGAACCAGCCGACGAGATCGTCGACGTTGTCCTCGGTGAACATCGAGCGACCGGGATGGGCGGCTTGCGGAGCCGCCTGATCGCCGCTGCGTTCCACCCGGAAGAAGAGGCCGCCCTTGCCGAACTGCGGCACGCCCCGCGCCTCGTCTTCGGGGGCGGGAGACACGATCCAGTCGAGCAGGTTCATCGCCAGTGGCGTGGAAAACCAGGAGTCGCCTTCGCAGAGGATCACGGGGGTGTGTTCGAGCGCGTGCTGGCCCTTGAGACCCATGTACATGGCACGGAACTGGCCACGCTGGGACAGGGCGGAGGATTGCGGCATGGCGTGTCCTCGTTCGATGGGCCTGCCGATCCTACACCCGGCCATCGGGGGAGGCTTGCCTTGACGATGTTTTTCCCCGGTCCCAAACTCGCCCGGTCGCGGCAGGGGGTTGCGACCCACCAGGGGAAAACCATGAAGGGTTTGGCAAGGAAGTGGGCGACCTTCGTCGCCTTGTCGCTGTTCGTATCCATGTCGAATGCGTCGGCGCTTTCGGATCTGCCATGGCAGTTCGGACCGGCCAAGGTGCAGGTGGGTCCGCAAGCCACGATCGAGGTGCCGGATGGCTATGCCTTCCTCGATCCGGAAGGCACGAAGCGGCTCAACGTGCTGATGGAGAATCCGCCGGACGAGACCGACACGTACACGCTCGCGCCGACCGACATGCGTTGGACCGCCTTCTTCGACTACGACGACATCGGCTACGTCAAGGACGATGAGAAGCTGGACCCCGACGACATCCTGAAGTCCGTCAAGGAAGGTACCGAGGAAAGCAACAAGGAACGTCGCTCGCGCGGCTGGGACACGCTCACCCTCGTCGGCTGGAAGAACCCGCCGCAGTACGACACGCAGTTCAAGTCGTTGGCCTGGTCGTTCCTGGCGCGCAACGACAAGTCGCAAACGGAAGTGGTGAATTATAACGCGCGCATCCTCGGCCGAAGTGGCGTCATGAACGTGGTACTGGTGTCGGACCCGGAATCGCTCGATGCGTCGGTTGCGGATTTCAAGGGTGCGCTGGATGGCTTCGCGTTCGCGCCGGGCCAGACCTATACCGATTTCCATGCGGGCGATCGCGTGGCGGAGTACGGCCTTGCCGCGCTGATCACCGGAGGCGTGGCCGCGGTGGCGGCCAAGAAGGGGTTCTTCGCCGTGATAGCCACGTTCTTCGCCGCGGCCTGGAAGTTCATTCTCATCGGCCTCGCCGCCGTCGGCGGCGCGATCAAGCGCCTGTTCGGGCGCAAGGCGTAGACGCCGGGATGTTGCCGCATGCGTGGTGGTTGCTGGCCGGCGTCGTGGGGATGTATCTCTACGACGCCGTGCTGCTCATCTACCACAACGATGTGGTGTTCTTCGAACGGAGGGACGGTGACTGGTCGTTCTCCGTCGGTTCGGACTTCGAGCTGGCGGGGCGGCATGTCTATATACCTCCATTACTCGCACCCGGCCGGCCCATGTTGCGCCTGCGCTGGTCGTCCCGCCTCGCCCCGCTCGACATCGCCTCGCCGCATGGTTTGCGCGCGTGGCGATCCGGCGTGGGCGCCACGGTGCTTCCTGTGATGCTCGTGGCCTTGCTGTTCGCCGCGATGCCCGCCGTCTTGTTCACGTCGGTATGGGTGCTCCTGGGCTGGATGGTCGCGTTATATGTCGCCATCGTCCTGGCCGTGCTGCGAACCTGGCGGATGCGCAAGCTCACCGGACTCGGCGGCAGGACCTTCGCTTCGTTGGCCTCCGATGCCTTGCTCTGCGCGCCCTACGCGCTGAACATCGTGCGGAAACAGGGACTGCATGCCGCGGAGCGCTTCGACCTGGTGGCCGCGGCCCATGCCTTGCTCGACAGCGACGAGCGTGCGCGCCTGGCGGCGGCCATCCACGCGAGGCTGCATCGGCAGATGGATCTCGAAGACCCCGGCAGCGAGCGGCACTCGCAATTGCAGACCTACCTCCTACAGATCGAAGGTGCCCTGGCATGAGCACGCTCGAATTCGTCGTCATCGGCGCCTGCCTTGCGATCGGCTACAAGTACACGTCCGCGTTGCTGGGCAAGCGCGACGAGCCCACCCCGGACGACCGTCCCCCGGACATCACGCCTTTCTTCGAGCGACCGCTGCCATGGCACGAGGTGCTGGGCGTGCTTCCGGAGGCGACGCATGCAGAGATCGTGGCCGCCTACCGCACGCGCATGAGCCAGTACCACCCGGACAAGGTGGCCAACATGGGAGAGGACATCCGCGCGCTGGCCGAACGCCGCGCGAAGGAGATCAACGCGGCCTACGCGGAGGCATGCGCCGCCCGGCCCGCCTGAGCGGGCCGACCCAGGAAAGGGATCAGCGGATGCGGCCGCCGCCGAAGTGTCCGGTGCCGCCGCCCACGGAAATGCTGACCCCTCCGGTGGGATGTTCGCAGCTGCCGAAGGCCTGGCTGAGGCTCACCGTGCCTGCCTGATAGTTGCCGCTGCCGCCGTGGCTGGCGCTGACCACGCCCGTGCTGACGCTGCCATGTACCTGGGGTTTGTTGTAGGTCGCATCGTCGCAGCGGGGACCTGCGTCTTCCACGTCGGCGCCGGCCATGCGGCCGCTGGTGTCGCCGTAGTAGGTGCCGGGCGGGTCCTTCGGCCGGGATGGCGTCACGGCGACGCTTTCGCCGCTCTTCGTCACCGCCGTTCCGGCCGCGCCTTGGGTGGTGGCCGGGGGCGCGGTGCTGCTGGAGGAGGCCGGCACGTAGTCCGCCGGCAGCCTGAGGTTGAGCGGTTTTTCCTGCGCCACGGCGGCCGTGGCAAGCAGGGAAAGGGCGGTGAGGGCGAGGATCGGTTTCATGGGACGCTCCGGGTTAGGCCATGGAACGCTTCAGGGCGCGTCCGGTGTACCGGCCTTGGAACACCGGTGTGCCACCGGAGTTCCCGGCCTTTCGCCACCTTACTCCGCCGGCGCCTCGTCGGCGTCCTCGGGCACGCTTTCGCCAAGGCGGGCGCGCAGGCTGTCGATCTCGCGGCGAAGGTTGCGGTTCTCGGCTTCGAGTTCGGCGACTTGCTCGCGCAAGGCCTTCACCTCGTCGGTCGGCTTTTCACGCGGCTTGCGCTTCGACTCCCTGACGCGCTTGGCCGCTTCCTTCAGTTCCGCGTCGCCGGCGGTGGCCGCGGCACGCTGTTCTTCCTCGGGCAGGCTGGCAACCGCCGCCGCGGCGCTGATCGACAAGGTTCCGGATTTCACCGCGGCGACCACCTCCGGAGCGGCCTCCTTGCGGATCTTTTCGATCATCCCTACCTGGTTGCTGCTGATCCGGGCTTCGCGCGCGATGTCCTTGCGGGTCTCGGCGGGAGGGGTCTTGGCCGGCTTCCCCTGTGCCGGCTGTGCGCCGGCGGCATCGAAGGGCAGGTCGGACGCGGTGTCGGCACCCTCGGCCGCGGCCATGCGGGCACGCCGCTCGGCGAGGATCTCGCGCTTGCGCAGGGCCAGCACCCCGCGCTGGAAATCCGAGACGCTGCGCCGTCCCAGGTGCTGCTCGATCATCCACAAGTGCACGTCGTCCAGGGACTGGAAACGCTCGTTCTGCACGGTGGTGAAGGGGATGTCGTGCTTGCGGCAGATGCCGTACCGGTTGTGCCCGTCGACCAGCGTGTCGCCCCATAGCACCAGCGCGTCGCGGCAGCCCTCGGTGAGCAGGCTGCGCTCCAGCGCCTCGTACTCGTCGGGGGTCAGCGGGTCGATGTAGGCCTTGAGGTCTTCGTTGACGACGATATGCATGATGCGGCTACAGGCGGACGCGACGGCGGGGGCGGCATTCTAGTGCCTGCGACGGAACCGTGCAGGAATCCGGCCTCCGCCCCGCCAGGGACCCATGACGGACGGCCATTGGCGGCCACGAAAGGACATGCGAGTCTTGGCCGGCATAGGGGTGTCGCTCACGGGAGGGATCGGATGGTCAGTCGTCGCGAGTTCATGCAGGCCGCGCCGTTGGGCGCGCTTTCCCTGGCAGGCCTGGGCCTGGCCTGGCCGGCGGCACACGCCGCCGCCAAGACGCCACGTTCGGTGCAGGACATCCCCGTTGAAAAGATGGTCTCCCTGGCCGGCGACAACGTGCCGAGGAAACCGGCGCAATACCCCGCTCAACTGGCCGAGATACTCAAGGAAACCAGCGATGTGGGCGATTCCTACCTCGCGGAAGGCGCCGTGGGACGCCTGGAGGCGCAGTTCGCGAAGCTGCTGGGCAAGGAAGACGCGGCTTTCATGCCGACCGGCACCATGGCCAATCAGATCGCCATCCGGCTCCTGAGCGGCGACCGTTCGCGTGTGCTGCTGCAGAAGGAAAGCCACGTCTATCGTGACGAGGCGGACGCGGTCGCCGTGATGAACGCGATCAACCCCGTACCGGTCGATGGCGGGGCTTCGGACGGCCTTTACGATGCCGTGGCCGCGGCCTTCGCGCAAAGCGCCGAGAAGCCTTACCCGGTCGAGATCGGTGCGGTCTCGGTCGAGAGCCCCGTGCGGCGGCTGGATGGCGCGGCGGTGTCGCAGGAAACGGTGTCGAAGCTCGGGGCGCTCGCACGAAGCAAGGGCGCGGGCATGCACCTGGATGGCGCGCGCCTGTTATTGATGTATGGCAACAAGGACTTCGACCTCCAGCGGTATTGCGCGCCGTTCGATTCGGTCTATGTGTCGCTTTACAAGTACCTGGGCGCGCCGTTCGGCGCCGTGCTGGCGGGCGACAAGGCCTTCGTCGCGAAAGCGCGCCTGGCGCGCCACGTGTTCGGCGGCACGATCTACCACGGCTGGATAGCCGCGGCGATCGCATCGAAGACCTTGGTGGGTTTCGATCAGCGATTCACACGCGTGCATGCCGAGGCGGAGAGGTTGCTCGGCCTGCTTGGCGCCATGCCGGGTATCGCGGTGCAGCGCGTGCCGAACGGCAGCAACATCGCCTTCCTCGAGCTCGACGAGCGGATGGCCACGGGATTGCGGGAACGCCTGTTGGAGCAGGACATCGTCGTCGGCTCCGTCCATGAAGGAAGATTGCAGCTGACCTTCAACGAAACGATCCTGCGCAAGCCCGTGGCGGCTATCGCGGCTGCCTTTTCGCCTTAAGCCCGCGGATGACGGATTCAAGCCAGTATGGCTGGCTTGAGCAGGTCGGACAGGCCCACGCGGTGCAGCATCTCCGCGCGGAGGCGATCGAGTACCGCGAAGCCCACGTTCGCGCCGTCCTGCGTCGGGTCGTAGTGGAAGCGGAACGGACGGCTTCCGAAGGGCATGTCCACGATGTCGACGATGCCCTTCGCGACGCCGCCGACATCGGCGTCGTCCGGAACGATCTCGGCGAAGGCCTTTTGCACCTGTTCGCCAAAGCCCTTGTAGGGGCCGGCTTCGTAGTCGGCGAGACGGGCTTCGTCGGCGGGACGCCCCGAATGGGCGAAGTGGTTGGTGCCCTTGGTGAAGGCACCCGGCACGACGATCGAGGTCTCGATGCCCCAGCGCGAAAGTTCGCGGGCATATTGCACCGCCAGCGCATCCATCGCGGCCTTCGCGGCGAAATAGGGCGACAGGTAAGGCGGTGTGCCGCCGGCCGAACTGCTGCTGGAAACCCAAACCAGGAGGCCTTGCTTCGCCGCGCGCATGTGCGGAAGCGCGGCGCGGTTGACCCGCTGCGTCCCCAGCACGTTGACGTCGTACTGCTGGGCGAACTGTTCGGGCGTGAAGGCTTCGGCGGGACCGAACATCATGTGGCCAGCGTTGTGGACAAGGACATCGATGCGCCCGCTCTCCTCGATGATGACCTCGATGGCGGCTTCGGCCGAGGCGTCCGATTGCACGTCGAGTTCGAGTGCGCGCAGGTCGACGTTTTCGGAGGCCGATAGCTGGGCCATCTCGGCCGCGTTTCCAGCATTGCGCCCGGCCACGTCGCGCATCGACGCGTACACGGTGTGGCCGGCGCGGGCGAGTGCTACGGCGGTGATGCGGCCGAAGCCGCTGGAGGCGCCGGTGATCAGGATGACTTTCTTGCTCATGACGGAATGTCCTGGATGGGATGTCGTTCGAAGGGGATCAGATGACGCCGCCGTTGGCGCGCAGCACCTGGCCGTTGATCCATGCACCGTCTGGGCCGGCGAGGAACGCCACCGCGCTGGCGATGTCTTCCGGTTGGCCGAGGCGTTCCAGCGGCGAGAGCTTCGCCAACTGGTCGATGACGGCCTGCGGCTTGCCGTCGAGGAAGAGCGCGGTGGCCGTGGGACCGGGAGCCACGGCGTTCACCGTGATGTTGCGGCCGCGCAGTTCCTTGGAGAGGACGTGGGTCATGGCTTCCACGCCAGCCTTGGTGGCCGCGTAGACGGCATAGTTGGGTTGGTAGAGGCCGACGACGCTGGAAGACAGGTTGATGATGCGGCCGCCTTCGCGCAGTCGCTTCGCCGCTTCGCGCAGCATGTTGAAGCTGCCCTTGAGGTTGATGGCGACGTGGCTGTCGAACAACGCGTCTTGCGTGTCGGCGATGCTTGCGAGCTTCATGATGCCGGCGTTGTTGACGATGACGTCCACGCCACCGAAGGCCGCCTGGGCGGCATCGAACATCCGGGCCACGGCGGCACCGTCGCTCACATCGGCCTGTGCGGGAATGGCTCGGCCGCCGGCGGCCTCGATCTTCGCCACCAGTCGCTCGGCCTCCGCCACATGACCGGCGTAATTGACGACGACGGTGAAGCCGTCGGCGGCGAGCCGGCTGGCGATGGCGGCACCGATGCCGCGCGAAGCACCCGTCACGATGGCAACCTTGTTCGTCTCGTTCATGATTTCGTCTCCAGAAGGGCAACCCGTGGTGGGCGGCGTGGGACGAACTATCCGCGCTTGAGTCGAGCAAATAATCCAGCTAGTTTTGGCAACACAGTTCTGTAATCACGAACAATTAGGGCGCCGAATGGATCGACTCGAAGCCATGCGGCTATTCACCCGGGTAGTCGACCGCCGGAGCTTCACCCAGGCCGCCAACGACCTGGAAATTCCTCGCTCGACGGCCACCCAGGTCATCAAGCAACTGGAAGACCGGCTGGGCGTGAAGCTGTTGCAGAGGACCACGCGGACGGTTCGCCCGACCCTCGACGGTGAGGCGTATTACCGCCGCTGCCTGGCGATCCTCGACGACATCGAAGACGCGGAAGGTGCCTTCAGTGGGGCGGTGCCCAAGGGCATGTTGAGGATCGAGGTGCAGGGCACCCTGGCCCGTCACTTCCTCATGCCCAGCCTTCCGCGTTTCTTCGCCGCGTACCCGCAGATCGAGATCGCCATGAGCGAGAGCGACCGCTGGGTCGACGTCATCCGCGAGGGCTGCGATTGCGTGCTGCGCTATGGCGCCTTGCCGGATAGCGACCTGATCGCGAGGCCCGTCACGTCGCTCGAGCGGATCACATGTGCCGCGACCAGCTATCTGGAGAAGTACGGCGCGCCGACGAGCCTGGACGACCTGGCGAATCATCGGGCCGTGTGCCTCCGCTCCATCACCACGGGTGCGCTGAGACCTTTCGAGTTCGTCGAGGCGGGGCAGGTCACCAAGGTGGACATGGCGGTGCCGTTATCCGTCACGGGGACGGAGAGTTTCCTGGAAGCGGTGCGGCTCGGCTTCGGCCTCGCACAGATGCCGTTGTTCCACATCGAGCGGGACCTTGCCGAAGGGCGTTTGCAGCGGGTGCTTGCGCCGTATGCGCTGCCGCCGGGACCGGTGTCCATCCTGTATCCGAGGGCTCGCCAGTTGAGTCCGCGCGTGCGGGTGTTCATCGATTGGGTGATCCAGCAGTTCAGCCCCGTGGGACGATAGACTTCGACGCGGGCCATTGATGGGGAGGCGTGGCATGAAGGCTAAAGACATGTCGGGAAACGAATCGGCGTCCAGGCTGATCGACGAACGAATCGCGAGCCTCGCCGACTGGCGCGGCGAGACATTGGCGAGGATGCGCATGCTCATCCATGAGGCCGACCCGGAGGTCGTCGAAACCTGGAAGTGGATGGGCACGCCGGTATGGGAGCACGGCGGCATCATCTGCACCGGCGAGACGTACAAGGCGAAGGTGAAGCTGACCTTCGCCAAGGGCGCGTCGTTGAAAGACCCCTCGGAGCTGTTCAATTCGAGCCTGGACGGGAACGTGAGGCGTGCCATCGACATCGGCGAGGGCGAGGAGGTCGACGCGGATGCGTTCAAGGCACTCGTCCGCGCCGCTATTGCGCTCAATGCGTCCAGGGGAAAGGCGGCCAAGCGGGCAAAGTAAGATCGACAGTTGTTTTTTTGATGTATTTGTCAAATAATCGAGCAACTTCCACATATTTTGACAAATACATCAAAATGCAAACCCTCACTGAGCTAGGTGAAGCGGTAGCCGCCAAGCGGAAGTCTCTCGATCTGAAGCAGGGCGACGTGGCTGCGCGAGCGGGTCTAACCCAAGAGGCTTTGTCTCGTTTCGAGCGCGGCAAGACAGCGGAATTTGGCTCCCGAAAACTGCTGGCGGTGCTCGCCGTCCTGGGGATGGAATTGCAATTCGTCGACATGGGGACATCGGGTTCTCTGGATGAACTCCGTCGCGAGCGCGGTGGCTCATGAACCTCTCGGTCTATGTGTCGGGCCGCGAGGTCGCCACGTTGGAGTCCATCGGCGACTTCAGGAGTTCGATGACCTATCGTGACGGTGTGCTACCGAACGACCTGGTCTCGTTGACGATGCGAGTTCGTCGAGATCCGTATCTCTGGGACGACGTGCTCCACCCCATCTTCCAGATGAATCTGCCGGAGGGATACCTGCTGCAAGTGTTGCAGGAGCAGTTCGGTCCACATATCGGTGCCAGTCCCATGGCACTCCTTTCAGTGATCGGCCGTAACATGATCGGCCGGATTCAAGTAGCGGCGCCCGGAGTCGATCTGAGGGATCCGCCTAAGCCGGTGGATGTCGCCGCCTTGCTTCAAGGCGACAATTCCGAGGAGGCCTTCGCCGACTTGGTGCGTCAACACGCCACTAGCGGCGTATCTGGCGTCGTTCCGAAGTTCCTGGATACGGACGTCGAGGTAGCAGCCGCGAACGCTCACACGAGAGCCACGCTGTTCACCCACCGACATATCGTCAAGGGTTCGTCCCGGCTCCTGCCGTTCGTTACCCTCAACGAACATCTATGCATGCAGGTCGTGGCGAAAGTGATGCCTGCGGCCAGGACCGACATCTCGCGTGACGGACAGGTGCTGATCGTCCATCGCTTCGACGTGGACGGGAACGGTATCCCGAACCTGGGCATGGAGGACTTCTGCGCGTTGTTGGGGCTACGTCCAGCCGCTAAATACGAGACGACGTGGGAACGTATAGCGAAGGCCGTGCGCGACCACGTACCGGTTATAAATCGAGCGGAAGTGTTTCGGCAGATGGCCACCATGTTGCTTCTGACCTTCGCGCTCAGGAATGCCGATTGCCACGCGAAAAACGTGGCCTTGCTTTATACCGGCCTCGAAGACGTCCATCTGGCGCCGGCTTACGACATGATCACAACCGCGGCATACGTGGACTACAGGAACAACCCACCGGCCATCGCGTTCCGTGGCAGGAAGACCTGGGCGCCTGGTAAACAGCTTCAGCAGTTCATCACCGTAACCTTTGGCGTTTCGGCCAAGGACCAGAAGACCATCATCGACCGAATCGGAGATGCGTTGATCGAGGTCGGGCCCCACGTGCGTGCGGCGATGCAAGAGCACCCTGGGTTCAACGATATCGGCAAACGCATGTTGTTGGCTTGGCAGGAAGGCATTACCAGCCTGCGAGACAAGCGAGTCTACGCGATGGGTAAGGCGGAATTAGGAGAGGCCTTTCGTGGCTTAGCTGACCCCGAGCCGGCCAAGCCGGAGAAGGTCGTAATTGGCCGATCGGGCCTTCTCGCGAAAAGGTGAGGTAGGGCGCGGCGTTTTTTCTCGATGACCTGTCGAAATCCGGTACGTCCGTTCGACGATAGGTGAAGGCAGCCAATCGGCGCCTCTCACGGGCTGTGGCTGAACCAGCCCCATCGTCAGGAGGAATCCCATGCACAAGGCTAAGCGGACGATCGGCATCATGAGTTTTGCGTTGCTTGCGATGTTCGGTATGTCGCAACGAGCACTGGCGCAGGGTACGCAAAAGGCCGCCGGTGCGGCGCCTTATCCAAAGATGGCGCCGGTCGACCAATACCTCATGGCGAACCGGGACGATGAAATCGCGTTGGCGCGAAGCGCGGCTCCTGTATCCATTTCCCATGGCGCAACGGTCCTGGTTCTGGGACGGAAGGGCTACGAAACGGCGGTCGAGGGCAAGAACGGCTTCGTCTGCGTGGTGGGCAGGAGTTGGACGGGGCCGTTCGACTGGCCGGAATTCTGGAACCCGAAGATAAGGGCCGCCGATTGCCTGAATCCCCAAGCTGCCCGGGCGATCGTGCCGATCTTCCATCTGCGCGCCAGGCTGGCGATGGCCGGCCGGTCGAAGGAGGAGATGCTGTCGGCTGTCAAGGCCGCGTATGAAAAGAAGCAACTGCCGGAACTCGAATGCGGCGCCATGGATTTCATGATGTCGAAATCGTCGTATCTGACCGACGAAGGCGAGCACAACATGCCTCACCTCATGTTCGACACCCTGGTCAAGGACGGCAAGGATTGGGGTGCCGGTGCGGAGGGCTCGCCTGTCATGTCCAGCCCTTACTGGTTCATGGCCCCGAACCCGCAGGAGCAGGCGAAGGGGCTGCCGCCCATCCTGGTATTTTTGGTCGGAGTGGGAACGTGGTCCGATGGGACGCCGGCGGATATGCATGGTCACTGATGCCGGGCACCTATGAGGTCTCACGGTTAGAACAGCACGTGCATGGGGCGGTTGGCCCCCATGATGGACTGGACCAGCGAAGGCATGTAAGCCTTATAAAGCAGCGGGTTAGGGTTTTCGATCTCCCTCGTGTTGCACCATCGTTGCCCCCGGGGGGGGCGGCCTCGGAGCGGCCGCGCTTGCTGCGTTCAGGGCAGCTCGACAAGCTCGGAGTGTCCGCTTCCGACCCGAAGCGGACACTGCCATCTCTTGAATCAGGGATCGCTTTTAACCTCGGCAGCATGCATCGTTTCAGCCAGGTTTTTCAATGCGCCCTCAGTACCCTCGCAAGCATCATTCGCCAGGAGCACATAGCCCTCGTGCTGCTTCGGATAAAGCACCACTTGGCTCGACATGCCAAGGCTGCCGCCGCCGTGCCAGATCAGCGGCTGCCGCTGGTCTCCTCCCAGGTTCCAGGCCATCGCCTCGCCGTCGCTCCCGCTGCCCGTCAAAGCCTGATGCGACAAACGGACGACGGGATTGCTCTCGTCCAATTGCCAGCGCACGTACTTCGCCATGTCTGCGGTGGATGCATAGAGTCCCCATGCTGCGCCTGCATTTTCTGGAGGGCGCGGCGTGACGCGGCCATAGCGGTCATAGCCGTTGACGATGCGCGCCAGTTCGTCGCCCTTCAAGGTAAAGCCCGTTGAGGTCATGCCCAGTGGCTGGAAGATGTATTGGCGCATCAGCGCATCCATCGGCTCGCCGAGTACGTGTTCCAGGCCGAGTCCGATCACCAGATAGCCGGCGTTGGAATAGGCCTGCTTGTCGCCCGGCGCACTGCGAAGATGGATGTCGTGCAGCGCGGCCAGAAATTGTTTGCGACCGAATCCCTGATTGAGCGCGAAAAGGCGAGCATTGAAATCAGGCGATTCCTTGTCCGCAAAAAGTGCATCCGAGTCGGGAATATCCCGAGGCATGCCGGAGTAATGGGTAAGCAGCGTACGCAAGGTGATCGGCTGGCCGTTCCAAGCGAGGTTGCGGTAATCACCCGGCAGGTCGCTGCGGAAATCCCCATCGAGCGTCATGCGGCCATCTACAACCGCGCGTGCTGCCAGAGACGCGGTAAAGGTCTTGGTGACCGACGCCAGCTCATAGATGGTCAGCGGCGTCGGCCGCTCGACCTTGTCGCGCGATGTGCTGCCATAGTTGTAGAAGTAGGTATGGTCCGCATCCACCACTGCGATGGAGATGCCGACGTGACAACTGTTGCGCAGATACTCGCTGACGGCCTTGTCCGCAACGATATCGCGCGCCGTGCGATGTGCATGGTCGCCTGCGGTTGCAGAACTTGCGATACCGAAGGAAATTGCGGCGATCAAGCCCGACAACGCCAGCGAACCAAACAACCCCCGTCCGCTTGGCAGTGCGGACCTTTCCTGCTGCGCTATTTCTGGAAGCACGACCTTTCCCTTGATGAGCCGCATTCTTGGTGATATCAGACAATGAGTGATCATATCGAATACTCAAACCAACATGGCGGCCAGGGTTAGACACGCAAAGCACAACGCAGGCGGCAAAGAAGCTATTGAGCATCAGGGTTTCGAGTGTTATGGCGGCTGTCCGTTCGATGGTGGAGGCTTTCGAGATAGGTAGTGCAAAGCCGATGCCAACAGCGGCAACGCCGTATATCTCCGCTACCGACCCGGAGCGGACCCACGCACCAACGAGATATTTAGCGAAAAGGGAGGGGGTTGTGCTTTATCGGCGAACGGCGATTTTTTCGTCCTTGGTACTTCTAGCGATGTTAGTTCCAGGCGTCGTGTTAGCCGCGATGCTTGGCTGGAAGCCTTTGCTCTTCGGCCATAATCCGGAGCAGGCCGGGGCTAACTTTCGCTTGATCGAGCTCGTGCTCACAGGCCTAGCGTCCAGCCTTGTTTACGTTTGGTTTCTGTGGCCCGTGACGAAAAGGCTTGTCGTCCACACCTTGATTGTCTTTCTTGTCGTGGAAGCGATCCAATCATTGGCTGGCCTAGTATTTGGCGATTCGGTGGCGGATGCGTTCGTATGGCAGGCATTCCTCGTCGACGCACTTTATGCCGCCATCGGACTGTCCTTAGTTAGTGGATCGCGATTTGTGAATGGAATGAAGGTAGCGTAGCCAATAGTCGACAGCGGGTCGGAAGGGGATATTTTCGTTCGATGCCAAGTTCGTTCGATGCCAAAGGCCGGCCGTCTTCCTTTGGCTGTTCTGGGTCAGTGTTGGAATTGGCACCAGCTTGAGTGCGACGGCGTTGTATTTGTCGATAGTTCAGCACCGAGAAGGGACTCGTCCACCGGACAACGGAGCCTGAAAAGCCCGCGGTGGGCGATCCCCGCAATCACCGGCAACGCTTCGCGCTCCGGGGCACGCATGTAGAATGGGCCTCATGCACGCTATCAATCGAAATGACTCCCAGCTATCGATTGCACCCATGATGGACTGGACGGACCGCCACTGCCGGTACTTCCACCGTCTGCTCTCGCCGCACGCCCGCCTCTATACCGAAATGGTCACCAGCGCCGCGCTGGTGCGGGGTAATCAACTGCGGCTGCTCGAGCATAGCCACGAAGAACATCCGGTGGCCCTGCAGCTGGGCGGCAGCGATCCCGTGGAACTGGCCAAGGCCGCCGTGATGGGTGCACAGGCGGGCTACGACGAGATCAACCTCAACGTGGGCTGCCCGTCGGATCGGGTGCAGTCCGGAAAGTTCGGCGCCTGCCTGATGCGCGAGCCCGGCCTCGTCGGTGAATGCGTCCGGGCGATGGCCGACGTGGTCGACGTGCCGGTGACGGTGAAATGCCGCATCGGTGTGGACGACCAGGACGAATACGCCGACCTGCAACGCTTCACCACGACGATGATCGAGGCGGGCGTGCGGATCCTCGTGGTCCATGCCCGCAAGGCCTGGCTCGATGGCCTCAGCCCCAAGGAGAACCGGGAGATCCCGCCGCTGGACTACGGGCGGGTGTACCGGTTGAAGCGAGAATTTCCGGAACTGACGATCGTCATCAACGGTGGCATCACGACGGTGGATGCCGTGCGCGAGCACCTGGCTCACGTCGACGGCGTGATGCTTGGCCGCGCCGCGTATCACGACCCCTTCGTCCTGGCGAAGCTGGAAGCCGATCTCTATGGCACGCCCTTGCCAGAGCGGTCGGACATCCTGGAACGGATGCGTATCTATATCGATGCCGAACTGGCTCGCGGCACGCAGTTGAAGCACATCACCCGGCACATTCTCGGGCTGTACCAGGGCGAGCCCGGCGCGCGCGCCTTCCGCCGCCAACTGTCCGAAGGCGCCCATCTGCCCGGGGCCGACTGGCGCCTGATCGAAACCGCGTTGGCCGCCTTCCGGCAGGTCGCCTGATACTCCCGACACCTTTCCTGAGGTCCGCACCGCATGATCGTCACCGAGCGTCTGATCCTTACCCCGAGCGCCGTCTCCGATTTCGACGACTGCCATGCGATGAGGACGGACCCGGAGGTGATGCACTTCATCGGTGGCAGCGCGCCGGGGGAAGACACCTGGATTCGGCTGCTCCGTAACGTGGGCCACTGGACTTCCTTCGGTTACGGGCTCTTTACCTTGCGCGAAAAAGACGGCGGCCGGTTCGTGGGGGAGGCGGGCCTGGCCCATTTCCGCCGTGGCCTGGGCGACCGGTTCGACCCGTTCCCGGAGGGCGCCTGGGCGCTGGCTCGGTCGGCGCATGGCAAAGGCTATGGCACCGAGGCCCTCCTGGCCGTGCACGACTGGTTCTTCGAGCGCCGCGAGGCGGGCCGGACGGTCTGTCTCATCGATCCGGCGAACCTGGCGTCGGTGCGGCTGGGCGAACGCCTCGGCTACCGGGCGTTCGACCAGACCGACTACAAGGGCAAGACGCAGACAATGTTCGAGCGCAGCCCGTAGCCGATGTCCGGCTCGAAGGGGGATCGGCGGCTGATCGAAGTGGGCCATGGCGCCCCCGGCGGCGGACCGCCTAAGTTTCGTTCAGCTTCGGGCTGGGCGGCGCTGGGCATGATCGGTCGACTAGCCAGACCCCGGTCGCCCCGCGCCAGACATGAAAATCACGTTTCTTCCGCTAATTTTCGCCGCGCTCTGCCTTGCCTTGCCTGCCATCGCCCTGGCTGACCAGTCGTTGACGTTGGAGCAGGCGGTAAGCAAGGTGCAGAAGGATACCGGGGGAAAGGTGCTGTCGGCGGATACGCGGCTGGTGGAGCGCGGCCGGATTACCGAATACCGGGTCAAGGTGCTTACCCTGGACGGACACGTCAAGGTGGTGCCCGTCCGTACCGAAACCGCCAAGCCCCTGGATGCGAACGCCGGGGATAACAAGGAGAAACATTGATGCGAATCCTGCTGGTAGAGGACGAGGCCCCGCTGCGCGAGACACTCGCCGCGCGCCTCAAGCGCGACGGTTTCGCCGTCGACGCGGCACAGGACGGCGAAGAGGGCTTGTACCTCGGTCGCGAAGTGCCGTTCGATCTCGCCATCATCGACCTGGGCCTGCCCAAGTTGTCGGGCATGGACCTGGTGAAGGCCCTGCGTGAACACGGCCAGCGTTATCCGATCCTCATCCTTACCGCCCGCGGCAGCTGGCAGGACAAGGTCGAGGGCCTCAAGTACGGCGCCGACGACTACCTCGTGAAACCCTTCCACGTCGAGGAACTGCTGGCGCGCATCAACGCGTTGGTACGCCGTGCCAGCGGTTGGTCGAAGCCGGTGCTGGCCTGCGGTCCGATCAAGCTCGACACCACGGCGCAGACGGTGACGGTCGAAGGCCGTCAGGTCGACCTGACCAGCTACGAGTACAAGGTGCTGGAATACCTGATGCTGCACGCGGGCGAGCTGGTCTCCAAGGCCGACCTCACCGAGCACATCTACCAGCAGGACTTCGACCGCGATTCCAACGTGCTTGAAGTCTTCATCGGCCGCCTACGTCGCAAGCTCGATCCGGAAAGCGCCCTGAAGCCGATCGAGACCGTCCGTGGCCGGGGCTACCGCTTCGCCATCCCGCGCAACGAAGCGGACGAAGACTGATCGCCCGCGGGTGGCACGGGCAAGATGCCGCGCCACCCGCAGGTAAGCTCGAAGCATGGACACCGCTTCCCCGACCAAACGCCGGCCCCTCTCGCTGGCCGCGCGTGCGGCCCTGGCGACCGGTTTCGCGCTGGCCGCTTTCCTTGGCCTGACCGGCCTCGCCCAGAACAAGGCCAACTACGCTTCCGAGTTGTCGGCCATGCACGACCGGCTGCACAACTACGCCATCGCGTACATCACCGGCACGGATATCACCCGTGCGGGCAAGGTCACCACGCCCGACAGCCAACCCAATCCGGACTTCTCCCGGCCCGGTTCGGGCCTCTACGCGATCATCGTCGGCAACGATGGTTTTCGATGGGAGTCGTCGTCCGCGCTGGGACGCGATTTCGATTTCGTGCGCATGCTATCGCCCGGCGAGACCGCCTTCGAGCCGGTGGAGACGCGCAGCGGCAAGCTCTATGTCTTCAGTTACGGTGTCTCGCTGGACAGCACGGACAAACGCAGCGTGCCGCTGACCTTCGCGATCGCCCAGACGGAAGACCAGTTCGAACGTCAGGTGGCGACGTACCGGCGCACGCAGTTCCTGTGGCTGGCGATGCTCGGCATGATGCTCATGCTGTTGCAGCTTTTCCTGTTGCGCTGGAGCCTGTTGCCGCTGCGCCGCGTGTCCAGCGATCTTGCCCACATCGAACGTGGTACGCGAGATCACCTCGATGGACCGTATCCCGTGGAATTGACGGTGCTTACCCGGCGCCTCAACGCGTTCATCGATAGTGAACGCGAACAGCGCTCGCGTTACCGCGACACCCTGGCCGATCTCGCGCATAGCTTGAAGACGCCGCTGGCGGTGGTGCGCTCGCAGCTGGAGAGTGGCGGTGACGCCGACACCCTGCGCGGCGACATCCTCGACCAGGTGCGAAAGATGGACGAGATCGTGGCGTACCAGCTTTCCCGTGCGGCCACGTCGGGCCGGCGCACCATCGCCTCGGTGGAGCCGATCGCCGGGCATGCCGAAGATCTCGTGCAGAGCCTCGAAAAGGTCTATGCGGCGAAGAACGTGCTTTGCGAGTTCGAGCTGGAAGAGGGAGTGTCCTTCCCGGGTGAGCAGGGCGACCTGCTCGAACTCATGGGTAACCTCGTGGAGAACGCGTTCAAGTGGGCATCGCATCGCGTGCTGCTCACGGCGCGGTCCGTCGGCAAGGTGCGTGGCCGCAGTGGCCTCGAACTGGTCGTCGAAGATGACGGCCCCGGTATTCCCGACGAGAAGATCGAGAAGATCCTCCAGCGTGGCGTACGCGGTGACGAACGCGTGCAAGGCCATGGCATCGGCCTGTCCATCGTGCAGGACATCGTGAAGGCCTATCAGGGCGAACTGCATGTCGATCGCTCTGAGGAACTTGGTGGAGCCCGGTTCAGCGTGAAGCTTCCGCCGCCTTGATGGTTTGAGGCGATATCGCCGCTGGAGCGGCTCCCACAAGGACGACGGAGTCTTGTGGTGTGTTGATCAGGTGGAGGGGGAGGGGCCGTAGAAGGCGTCGAGCAAGCGCGCCACGTCGGGCTCGGCTTCGCGCAGCAGGGCCGGTTGCGAGAAATGCAGTTCGCTGGTCACGGCGAAGTATTCTTCCGGCGCCTCGGCGGCGTACGGATCGATCGCTGTCCTTCTGCCTCGCTCCACCGCCTTGGACAGGCGGTCGTAACCACGCTGCATCGTCTGGATCCACTGCCGCCGGTTCATCGATGACGGTAGCGGGGGCACGCCGTTGGCCGGGCCCGCGAGCATGTCGAGCTTATGCGCCATCTCGTGGATCACCACGTTGAAGCCGTCCCATGGCGCTTCCAGGTCGAGCGCCACGTCGGCGAGTGACAGGATCATCGGTCCCCGTTCCCATGCTTCGCCGATCAAGGTGTCGTCGCTGTCGGTGACCACGCCGGTGGGGGCGTCACGATGGCTGCGCCGTACGTTGAACTCGCCGGGATAGACCAGGACGTTGGTCCAGCCCTTGAAGGCCTTCGGGCCGTGCGGAAGCGCGGGCAGGCTGGCCTGCATGGCGATCGCCAGGCGCCAGAAATCGTCCAGGGGTGCATCGCCCATGGCGTGGAAGCGCTTGCTGTGCAGGAAGATCGCCGCCAACTGGCGCAGGTAATGCGCACGCGGAGGATCGAGGGCGTTCGCGAGCGGCACACGCTGGACGGCCTGCCGCCATGCCGCATCGTCGATCGGTGGGACGGGCGCGCGGAAACGCGCGATCAGCGATTGGAAGAAGCCCAAGGTGATCGGCCGGAACGAATCAGAACATCGACCCGGGGAGCAGCGACTGCCAGCTCGGCGAGGAAGAGCGCATGGGCAGGCCATCGTCGTGCACGCCGTCGCCGGCGTCGACCGGAGGGGGCATCGGCGTCGGGCTGGCGCTCCGCCGTGGCGCGGTCACCGGGCGCGACGAATCCATATCGCCACCACCGCCATCGCGGCTACCACCCTGCGGCGATCGCGAGCTGCCTTCGAACGACGACGAGGAAGTGCTGCCCATGGAGAGCAGACCACTGGTCGGGTCGATGTCGGAAGCGGCGGCGGTGCCGGCGGCACCGACGAGGCACAGACATCCGAAGATGTACGTTCTGGCGTTCATCGGTAAACCCTGAGGCCCCTCGGGACGAAAAGGGGGACGCCCGATCCTCGCAGAAAATTCACGAGGGTGCCAGTGCTGGAGGTCGTTGGACGCCGCTCCTGGCTCCAAGCGGGCGAAAAGGGTGCCACTGCCCTAGAATCGTCCGATGTCCCGGCTTTCCCCACCCTCGACAGCGGCCTCCTGACGGCCCGACGGCAGCCATGCTCGCACGCGATCTCCTCGAAGCCCTTGCCGGCGGCGATGCCGTGTCCGGTGCCGTCCTGGCCAAGAAGGCCGGGGTGACGCGTGCCGCCGTCTGGAAACAGATCGAGGCCTTGCGTCTCAAGGGCGTGCCCGTGGAGGCCAAGGTCGGAGGCGGTTACCGGCTGCCGTGGCCGACCGAACTGCTGGACGGCCAGCGTATCCGGGCGGCATTGCCGCCCGCGATCTCGGCCGGCGTCGGCATGCTCGAGGTGCACTGGGAGATCGATTCCACGTCCAGCGAGCTGGCCCGGCGCATCCCCGTACTCGACGATCTGGCCTTCGTGATATCCGAAAGCCAGTCCGCGGGGCGTGGCCGCCGCGGGCGGCCCTGGCTTTCGCCGCCCGGCATGAACCTGTACCTGTCGGTGCTCAAGCGGTTCGACGCTGGCTTCGCGTCGTTGTCGGGCCTATCGCTCGCCGTGGGCGTGATGCTGATCCGCGCCATGGGCGAGGTCGGCATCCGTACACCCGGTCTGAAATGGCCCAACGACGTGCTGGCGGGCAACGCCAAGCTGGCGGGGATCCTGGTGGAACTGTCCGGCGAATACTCGGGTCCGTGCGCAGCGGTGATCGGCGTGGGCGTCAACATCCGCTTGCCGGACGACCTGCACGAACGCGCTGGCCAGCCGATCACCGACCTCGCCTCGGTCACCGGTGGCGAACCGCCCGGCCGCAACCGCTTCGCGAGTGCCCTCGTGGCCGAACTCACCGAGGGACTGCGGACGTTCGAGCGCCACGGCTTCGCCGCGTTCGCCGACGAATACGTGGCGAACGACCTCTTGCGTGGCGAATCCCTGCGCATCATCGATCCGCGCGGCGAATACATCGCCGTGGGCGAAGGCGTCGACGAACGCGGTGCCTTGCGCGTACGCCGCGCCGATGGAGAACTCGTCACCGTGGATAGTGCCGAAGTTTCGGTGCGCCGGAGCGCCACATGATCCTGCTGCTGGACCTGGGCAATACCCGTCTGAAGTTCGCCTTGCTGGATGGCAGTGAATTCACTCACCGGGGTGCGTTCGGTTGGGATGCCGATATCGCGCATGAACTGGCCACGCTCTGGGCGTCGTGGCCGATGCCCGAACGCGTCGTCGGCGCATCCGTGGTCGATTCCGCGCGCGAGACGGCGGTGGCCGTGGCGGCCGACAAGGCCTTCGGTCGCACGCCCGTGTGGGTGCGTACGCCGGCCGAGGCTTGCGGTGTCACGAATGCCTACGCCGAACCGCATCGGCTCGGTGTCGACCGCTTCCTGGCGATGGTGGACGCTCTCGCGGCAGGCCGTGCGCCTTGCGTGCTGGCCAGCGTCGGTACCGCGCTCACGCTGGATGCGCTGGACGGGGAAGGGAGACATCTCGGCGGATGGATCGCCCCGGGTCCGCTGTTGATGCAGCAGTCGGTGCTCGGCGCCACGGTCCAGGTACGGCCGGGTCATGCCGGTGCCGTGCGCGACCTCGCCGACAACACCGCCGATGGCCTCGCTTCCGGTTGCTGGCAGGCGTGCGCGGCGCTCGTCGACCGCTTCGTCGGACGATCGGCGCCACTTCTTGGCGGAAGCCCGACGGTGACGCTGGGCGGCGGCGATGCCGATGTACTGGCGCCCTTGCTGGAGCGAGAGGTCGTCCTGGTGCCGGATGCGGTGCTGCGCGGACTCGCCGTGTGGGCGAAGACGCATGCCCGCGCGGACAATATCGCCTAGAATCCCGACGCCGCCGGTTCTTACAGGGGAACGCGCGCAGGCCCTCACTGGAAGCCCAAGGCCACCATGCTGCTGCGTTTGCTGTTCGTCTTGCTGATCGCCCTCAACATCGCGGTGGCCGCGTGGCTGCTGCTGGGCGATTCGGCGACGCACGCTGTCGATCCGACGGATGGCGGCGTGCCGAAGCTGAAGCTCCTCGCCGAATTGCCGGCTCCACCGGGGAGTGGCGCCCCGCCGGTGGCATCCGCATCCGTGGCAGCGCCCGCATCCGTCGCGGCCTTGCCGAAGACGGCGTCCACCACGGCCCCGGCCACGTCGTCGCCCGCCATCCCGCCTGCGAAGCCCGGAACCAAGGCCGTGGCAGGGGACACGCTTCTCGCACCCACCGAGACCGCGCCGACCAGCCCCCGACGCAGCTACCGCTGCCTGGCCCTGGGGCCATTCGCCAACCAGGTGGACCTGCGCGCGGCACGCACCGCCATCGCGTCACGCACCGTGCGCAGCCGCCAGCGCCAGGAGCAGACCAGCGAGTCGCACGGCTGGCGGGTCTTCCTGCCCGCGTTGGCTACGCGCGAACAGGCGCTCGCCCAGGCCCGTCGCCTGGATGCGAAGGGCATCAAGGATTATTTCGTGGTCACCGCCCAGGGCGACCTGCAGAACTCGGTCGCGCTCGGCCTGTTCCACGACCCCGCCAACGCCCGCAAGCGTCGCGACGAGGTGGTCGCCGCCGGCTTCCCGGCGCGCATGAGCGAGCGCACCGAGACCACGCCCGTCTGGTGGCTCGACGTGGTCATCCCCGACGAGGCCGGCACCGACATCCGCCGGAGCATCCGCACCCCCGGCATCACGGCTAGAACCACCGGGTGCTTCTGATAAACTCTGCGACTTCGCCGGCATAGCTCAGTTGGTAGAGCAACCGCCTTGTAAGCGGTAGGTCCCCAGTTCGAATCCGGGTGTCGGCACCAGAAACTCAGCCAAAACTAGCCTGCAGATGGCTTGATGGCATCGAAGTAGTTATTTTCGCCCTCATCCAGACGACAGCCAATGAGGCGTAATCCTGATGCTTCCAGGAGCCGCGCGTACTCTTGCTGACCAAGCGAGCGTGACGGCTGGCCCGTCTGCATATCCCTCCATTCGCAGGCTTCGCGAGGCGCGCTGAACAGAAATCGCCCGCCCGGCTCCAGGGCGTTCGCGACCCGACGAAGAACGTCCTGTTGGTCGTCCGCGGAGAGAAGAAACAGCAGGCCGACAGAAACAGCCCCGGCAAAGGTCCGGTGAAAGAACGCGCTGTCCTGCGCGGCCTCGCAGGCGGTTTGCGTTGCAGGAACCAGTCGCCTGAACGCGGCTATCAATATCGGCGATGGCGTCCCAGCCTTCGGAACGGTCGATGTTCATGCGGGGGCCCCCCAGAGGTGGGCATCGTCCCGGCGGTTGCCGGGTTATTTCTGGACGCTATGAATGACGGCGTTCACCGCGATCGTTGCCGCGCACGGACCCGCGTTCCCACCGCTGGACGAGCAGTGTGCGGTTGGCGTAACGGGGCCGACAGAACGCTCGTCGGACCAGTGAGGCTGTGTGCTGGCGCAGCCAGAAAGAGCGGCGCAGGCGAGACTAAGCAGGCAGAGGAGGCGCATGGCGGGTGTCCGGTCGGTTCGCGCGCATTTTGCGCCGCGACGGCCTTGTTGTCTGTAGGAGATCGCCTACAGTCCTGCCTTCACCTTGCGCCCCATACCGGCCGAGCTAGTTGCAAGGGTGACTATTCCCCCTCAAAGTCCGTCCCCGGGGACGCTCGACCGAGCCAGTCATACCGGGGGACCAGGACATGAAGAGCCTTGCGCACACAGACCTCACGACCTTCTATGGCTCGGCGAGCGAGATCTACGATCACTTGAAAAGGGAGCAGGAAAGGGACGTCTTCCTGCATCGGGTGGCGTATACGGCCTTCGTGGGCATGACGATCATCGCGGCCATCGCTTTCTCGACAGGCTGGGCGATCGCGCCGTGGCTGACCGTCGTGGCGGTGTTCTGTTTCGAAAGAACGTTGTGGTGGGGCCGCGAGGTCAGTTGCAGGAACCAAACCATGCACGTCCTGACCTTCAGGCGTCTGCCTGTCGAGGACCTGTCCCCGATGAATGTGGCCGCGCGGCATTCCGCTTGAGTGAGCGTGTGCGTTCGTAGAGACCTCGGGCACCGAAAGCGCAAGATCGGGAACGCATTGCCGCGGCCCGCTACGTACGATGGCTCCACGATGCCCAATGGGAGCTTTTCATGACTGATCTGGCGCAAGAACGTTGGTTCGAGAGAATGGCTGCCGCGGCGGCGCTGTTGACCGGACGGCTGGATGTGCCTCCTTCGCTGGAGGAACTGGCCGCCGCCGCCCATGTGTCGCCGTTCCATTTCCATCGCATCTGGCGTGGACTGACGGGCGAGGCCGTCGGGGCGACCATTGCGAGGCTTCGCATAGAGGCCTCGCAACAGAAGCTTCGCGCCGCTGGGGGATCGGTGACCAGCGTTGCGATGGAAACAGGGTTCGCGACACCGCAGGCGTTCGCACGGGCGTTCCGTCGGTTGACGGGGACAACGCCTTCGAACTTCGCACGCGGCGAGCCGGTCAGTGCGCGCTCGCTGCCTGATTCGGACGTCCGAATCGTCTTGCGTGAACCCGTTGAAATCGTCGTCCTGCGGCGGGTCGGCGCCGACTATGTCGCCATGAACAAGGCATACGGACAGCTGTGGGCATGGGCGGAGAGTGAGGGCCTGCTGGAAAACCTGCAAGGCATCTATGGCGTAGCGGTCGACGATGCCGCCAGCGTCACCGAAGGTGAATCGCGCTATGAGGCCTGCCTCGCGCTGCACGCGGATGCCCCGCCACCCTTCTTGAATTCGACGCTCCGAGGTGGGAGGTACGCCAGCCTGACTCACCAAGGCTCCTACGATGGATTGCCGGCTGCCGAAGCCTGGCTGATGGGGCACTGGTTGGCCGGTTCGAGTTACGAGCCCGCGGACGCGCCACTCGTTCATCATTTCCTCAACGATCCGGATGCGACGCCCGAAGCAGAGTGGCTTACCGAGGTGCTGCTTCCTTTGAGGGACGAGACGCATTGACGGGATCAGGCACCGCCTTCCCGCTCGCGCGGGAACTGCCGGTCGAGCACAACCGACAGCGTGCGGTGGTCGATCGGGCCGTGTGCGATGCGTTGTTCGAGCAGCGTGGCGGCCAGTTCGCGTTCTTCTTCCGTGCAGGCGTAACCGTTGGCCCGAAGATAGAACACGACGAACATCTGCACCCGCCAGGGCAGGCGGGTGAAGGGGTGGATTCCTTGTCTGAGGTCCGAGGGAGCGATCACGCGGCAGGTCCTTGCGATGCGTGGAGGACAGCAATGGGCGTGCCAAAGCCGGAGGGCCGCCGCGCGGCGGGGCCGGTTGCCATGCGCCGGCTTTGCAGGACGTCCGCGGACACGAGAGCGCGGACAGGTCGGACATCGCTGAAGCAACGTCCGACCCTTGGGCCGGGCTAAACCTTTCCTCCGGTTTGCACATCTATCCTGTTCGTGCGCACCGCATGTCGACGGGGAAGGGAACGTGGGATTTGCATCGGCGGGGCTCAAGGCAACGGTAAGCGTCGCGCTACTCGGAATGCTTATCGGTTGCGCGGCGCCCGGCGCGCGCGACGACTCCCGCCGGCAGACCGTGGAACACAGCCTCACGCCCCGGGTGGAAATCGCCGGCCAGCCGGCCATGCAGTGGAACGTCTACGAGCGGATGCGGCGTTATCGCGTCCCGACCATGGCGGTGGCGGTTATCGAAGGCGGACGCGTGGTCTGGTCCGCCACCTATGGGATCGATGGAAGCGCTCGCCTTCCAGCGGCGAACGAGCGCTTCCAGGCGGCCTCGCTGAGCAAAGGGGTGACGGGAGGCCTCGCCGCCATCCTGGCCGCGCGCCGGGTGATCGACCTGGACGCTCCCGTGGACCGCTGCCTGGCACCTCTGAGCCTGCCACGCGGAAAGCAGGACGCGGAGCATCCGGTGACGCTGCGTAACCTCCTGCAGCATACGTCCGGTGCGACGGTCAACGGCTTCGACGGTTACGCGCCGGGCGAGCCGGTGCCGACGCCGGAGCAGGTCGTGCGGGGCGAAACGCCGGCGAAGTCGCCTGCCGTCGTCATCGCCACGGCGCCAGGAAGCGCGTATGCCTATTCGGGCGGTGGGTACACCGTGGCCCAGATCGCCATGAGCCATTGCGCGGGTGCCTCGTTCGCCGACCTGATGCAGCGCGAGGTGCTCATGCCCGCCGGTATGCGCCGGAGCAGCTTCGCTCAACCGTTGCCGGCATCGATACCTCACGCTGTAGGCCATGCCGCGGACGGCGAGCCGGTTCCCGGCGGGGCGAATACCTACCCCGAACTCGCCGCCGCGGGGCTATGGACCACGCCGGATGACCTCGCGCGCTGGCTGATCGGGGTACGCGATGCGGAGGAGGGGCGGCCTTCCTTCATGCCCACCGACGCGGCGAGAACCATGCTCGCGCCGGGCATGAACAAGTACGGCCTGGGAGTATTCGTCAGCGGCGACGGCGAACATCGTCGTTTCATGCATTCCGGCGGCAACCTCGGCTTCAAGAGCAGCTACGTCATGTTCCTGGCCAGTGGAAACGGCGTGGTCGTCTTGACCGATGGCGATAACGGGTCCTACCTGGGTGGCGAGTTCATCAAGGCCGTCGCTGCGGCCTATGGTTGGCCCGACTACGCACCGCGGGTCGCGACACGTGCCACGCTCGACGAAAAGACGATGGCCCGATACATGGGGCACTACCGGTTCGAGGATGCCGACTCGCGGGGAAACCGCGATCTGTCTCTGTTTCGCGGGGGCGCACGGTGGTTCCTGGATCTGCCGGACATCGGACGAACCGAATTGGTGCCGACGTCCGCCTTGGCATTCGTCGCGCCCGAGACGGGCTACACCGTGACGGTCGACGACGATGGGGGCTTGCGTGTGGGATCGCGCGTGGCGCGGAAGACCCAGGACTAGCCGAGCAACTCGCCCAGCCGCACACGCAAGAAGTCCCTGAGCCGCTGTACCGCCGGGGTGAGCTGCGATCGGTGCGCGCTGACCAGGTTCAGCGGCGCACGTTCGCCGATGCCCGGCATCAGGTCGACGAGCCGTCCTGCGGCGAGATCGGCGACCACGTCGATGTGCGACTTATAGACGATGCCGTGGCCGGCCAGACCCCATCGGCGGGTGACCTCCGCGTCGTCGCTGATACGGTTTCCGGCGACCTTTACCGCGTGTGGCCCGCGTGGCAGGTCGAAGACCCAGCGGTCGTGTATCTGCTCGCCCCAGACGAAGCACAGGCAGTTGTGCTCGCGCAGGTCGTCGGGTTGCCTGGGTGCGCCGTGGCGCGCGATGTAGTCCGGCGAAGCGCACAGGACACGGCGGTTGTCGGGCACCAATGACTGCGCGACCAGTCCGGAATCGTCGAGCGTGCCATAGCGAATGGCGGCGTCGATCGGGTGGCGGCGAAGGTCGGCGGCGCGGTCGCTGATCCGCAACTGAAGGGAAACGGCAGGGTGATTGGCCTGGAAGGCGTCGAGCCAGGGCAGCAGCACGTTGCGGCCGAGGTCGGAGGGCACGGAGAGGCGAAGCGGTCCCGCGATCTCGCCGCGCGCTTCGGCCAGGGCCTGGGCGCCACCGGCAAGGGACTGGAGCATCGCGCGGGCGTGTGGCAGATAGCGTTCGCCGTCGTCCGAGAGCCGCATACTGCGCGTCGAGCGCACGAACAACCGCGTGCCGAGCTCCCGCTCCAGTCGCTGGACGGCGTTGCTGGCCATGGCCGGCGTGCTGTCGAGCAGGCGGGCGGCCGCCGAAAAGCTGCCGGCATCGGCGGTATGCACGAAGATCTGCACATCGTCCAATCGAATCATCGCGGCGCTTCGCTTGAGGTGTGCGCCTATGGTGCCCTCTTTTTTATCCTGACGCGCTGCAACGTGGCTGTTGCAAGGTCCGGTGTAAACTTGCGGGATGACCAGTCTCCGCGTGTCGTTGCTTGCCGTTTTCCTGCTTCCGGCCGCCGGCTGGGCGCAAGACCTGTCCCGGGATGCGCTCGCCGCACGGATGGCGGCGCACGAAACCCCGCTGCTTCTCGATGTGCGTACCCCCGCGGAATACCGCGAAGGGCATCTGGCGGGTGCGCTGAACGTGCCCGTCGACGAAGTCGCCGCGCGCCACGGCGTGCTGGGCATCCCGCACGACCGCGAACTGGTCGTCTACTGCAAGACCGGCAAGCGCGCCGCGCGCGCCCGCGAAACCCTGCAATCCCTGGGATACACGCACGTGGAACTGCTCGATGGCAGTGCGAATGCCTGGCGTGCCGAAGGGCGTCCGCTTGTCCAGGAACATCCCTCTCCCTGAGTCTTTCGTCATGAGTCCAACCACCCGTTCGGTCGCCCTGATCGGCGTCCCCACCGATATCGGTGCCGGTCACCGTGGCAGCTCCATGGGCCCGGAGGCCTTGCGCGTCGCCCGCCTCGGCGAGCGGCTGGCAAAGCGCGGCATGCATGTCGTGGACCGCGGCAACCTCTCCGGACCACTCAATCCCTGGTTGCCGCCGACGGACGGTTATCGCCACCTCGAGGCGGTCGTCGCCTGGAACACCGCGGTGCACGAGGCCATCTACACCGAGTTGAACGCCGGCCACCTGCCCGTGATGCTGGGCGGCGACCATTGTCTGGCCATCGGCTCGATCTCGGCCGTGTCGCGGCATTGCCGTGAGAACGGCAAGAAGCTCCGGGTGTTGTGGCTCGACGCGCATGCGGATTTCAACACCAGCCAGATCACGCCGTCCGGCAACATCCATGGCATGCCGGTGGCGTGCCTGTGCGGTTACGGCCCCGATGCGCTCACACACATCGGTGGGACGGTGCCGGCGACCACGCCCGGTGTGTTCCGCCAGATCGGCATCCGCTCCGTGGACGAGGGCGAGAAACGCTTCGTCCACGAGGTGGGCATCGATATCTACGACATGCGCTACATCGACGAGATCGGCATCAAGGCCGCCATGGAAGAGGCGCTGGCGGGGGTGGACGAAGACACGCACCTGCACGTCAGCTTCGACGTGGACTTCCTTGACCCATCGATCGCGCCGGGGGTCGGCACGACCGTGCGCGGCGGGCCGAATTATCGCGAGGCTCAGCTGTGCATGGAGATGATCGCGGATACCGGCCGGGTCGGGTCGCTGGATATCGTGGAGTTGAACCCTGCGTTCGACAAGCGCAACCAGACGGCGAAGCTGGCGGTGGACCTGGTGGAATCGTTGTTTGGGAAGTCGACGTTGATGCGCTGAGGCAGGTCGAATCGCCGACAGGGTCGGCGATTCGCGTGGAGCGCGGCAACCTGCCGCACAGCCGGGTCGCCCCGGGACCGTCACGCGGGCTACACTCGAGCGGTTACCGTCCGTCCAGGCCCCCAGGTTCCCCATGCATACCCGCGTCCTCACCGGCATCACCACCACCGGCACGCCGCACCTCGGCAACTACGTCGGCGCCATCCGGCCGGCCATCCTGGCCAGCCGCGATCCCGAGGTGGACGCGTTCTACTTCATGGCCGATTACCACGCCCTGATCAAGAGCGACGATCCGGATCGCGTCGAGGCTTCGCGGTTGAAGATCACCGCGACCTTCCTGGCTGCCGGGCTCGACCCGAACGTCGCCACGTTCTACCGGCAGTCGGACATTCCCGAAGTGCCCGAGCTCATGTGGCTGCTCACCTGCGTGACATCCAAGGGCCTGCTCAACCGCGCCCATGCCTACAAGGCGGCGGTGGACCGCAACATCGAAGCCCAGGAAGACGCCGACGCCGGCGTCACCGCGGGCCTCTACATGTACCCCGTACTGATGGCCGCCGACATCCTCGCCTTCAATGCGAACAAGGTGCCGGTGGGGCGCGACCAGATCCAGCATATCGAGATGGCCCGCGATATCGCCCAGCGTTTCAACCATACCTACGGACGCGAGTTCTTCGTGATGCCCGAGGCTTTGATCGAGGAACAGGTGGCGACACTGCCCGGGCTCGACGGCCGCAAGATGTCCAAGAGCTACGACAACACCATTCCTTTGTTCGAAGGCGGCCCCAAGGGCCTGCGCGAGGCGATCATGAAGATCGTCACCGACTCGCGTGCGCCGGGCGAACCCAAGGACACCGAAGACTCCGCCCTTTTCACCATCTTCCAGGCTTTCGCATCGCCCGCGGAAACGACGGCGTTCGCCGATGCCCTGCACAACGGTATCGGTTGGGGAGAGGCGAAGCAGGTGCTGTTCGAGCGGATCGAGGCCGAGGTGGCACCGATGCGTGAACGCTACGACGCGCTGATGGCGCGCCCGGACGACATGGAAGACATCCTTCTTGCCGGCGCGGCGAAGGCACGCGCGATCGCAGCGCCGCTGCTGGAGACGCTGCGCGATGCGGTGGGCCTGCGCAGTGCGCGGCACAAGCTGAAGTCCCCCGAGGAACCGGCAAGCGTACCGGTCGAACAGAAATCGAAGCCGCCTCGTTTCGCCAGCTTCCGCGATACCGATGGCAGCTTCCGCTTCCGCCTCTTCGCCGCGGACGGTGAAGAACTGCTGCTGTCGGCGTCGTTCTCCGATCCGAAGGCGGCGGGATCGCTGCGCCAGGCTCTTTCCACGATGGGTGGCGCAACCGCCACCATCGAGTCGCAGGGCGATCACGTCGCCTTGCTGGTCGACGGCAAGGTCGTGGCCAATGGTGCGTCTTACCCCGACGAAGTGGCACGCGCCGCGGGCGTGCTGCGTCTACGCACGGCATTGGACGCGTTGGCCGCCGCGACAGCCGAAGAGGCGGCAGCCAAGGCGAACGCCGCCCGGCAAGGAGCCTGACCGCATGCGCTACCTCGCGATCATGCTTCTCGCGCCGTGGCTGGTCGTGCTGGGTTGGGCGTATTGGGCCTATCCGAAGTCGCTGCTGACGAACATGACCCGGCGTGGTTTCGATGTACTGGCGCTGCTGGCCGCGACCGTCGCGGCGATCCAGGCCGCCGTGTTGGCTTTCGATGCCGTCGAGCTGCCCGCGGCGGACCAGTTCGGGCCCAAGAGCGGGGCAATTTGGCAGCAGGTGGTGCCAGCGCTGTATGGGTACGGCGCGTTCGTGGCCGTGCTGGTGGTGGCGCTGGTTATTCGCCAGATGGTCTGGAAGAGGCGCGCTCCGTAGGGATCACCGACAGGGTCGGCTCCCGACGAGCTGCCGAGCGACGCTTATTGCCCGCGCAGGCGAGCCGTCAGGCCCTTTAGGAAATTGCGCAGGAACTGGTCGCCGCAAAGGCGGAAGTTGGTGTGCTTCGGCTGGCGGAAGAGGGCGTTGATTTCGCCCCGGGACACGCGGAACCCGGCATCGGTCATGATGGAGAGGATGTCGTCTTCCTTGAGTTCGAAGGCGACGCGCAGCTTCTTCAACACCACGTTGTTGTTGACGCGATTCTCGACGGGGCGCGGCCGTTGGTTCTCGTCACGCCCGCGGCGGTGGATGATGAGACCGTCGAGGAAGTGCGCCAACGCGGTGTCGGGCATCTCCGCGAAGCCGGGCTCGTCTTCCTTGCGCAGCCAGGGTTCGACCTGTTCACGGGTGGCGGGAAATCCGCTGAGCTTCATGATCTCGACGACGTGGACGTCGCCGAGGTCGAGCATGTAGCGGATGCTGCGGAGGGTGTCGTTGTTGAGCATGGGGCCAAGGGTACCATCGCGGTAGTCGCCATCGCCGCTTAAGCGGCTCCCACACAAGTGCATGAGGTGTGGGAGCGTCCTACGGGAAGCGGACCTGGTGGGAGCGGACCCCGTCCGCGATTCCTGCGGAGCGGTCTCCCCGAATCGCGGACAGGGCCCGCTCCCATCAGGCTGTTCCCACCAGGCTTTTGCCGGGCGAACGGGTTAGTTGGGCAGTCCCAGGTCGTCGATCATGGCCTTCAAGAAGCGCGCGGCTTCCCCGCCCGTGGCGGCACGATGGTCGAAGGTGAGCGACAGCGGCATGCGGCGATGTACCTCGATGCCACCCATCACGGCGACCACGTCGTGGCTGAGCTTGCCGGCGCCGACGATCGCGACGGTCGGCGGCACGACCACCGGGGTGGCGTAGCGGCCGGCGAACATGCCGAAGTTCGACAGGCTGATCGTATAGCCGGAAAGCTCCGAGGCCGGAATGCTGCGGTCTTCCACGGAGCTGCGCAGGCGCTTGATCGCGGCGCGGATGCCGGCGCCATCGAGCACGTCGGCGTTGCGCAGGGCGGGCACGAACAGGCCGTCCTCGGTGTCCACGGCGATGCCGATGTCCACGTGCGGATGCACGGTGCGGCTGAGGTTCTTGCCATCGAACCAGGCGTTGAGCGCAGGCACGGTCTTGCATGCCACCACGATGGCGCGGATGAGGCGCGCCGTGATGTCCTGCTTGCCGATCCAGGCGTGCAGGTCGGCATCGTCGACGATGGTGGTCGGGACGACGTTGGCATGTGCTTCGGCCATCACGCGGGCCATGTTGCGGCGGACACCCTTCAACTGTTCCGGCTGGCCGATCGCGTCCTTGCCCGGAGGCGCGGTGCGGACGGCCTTGCCGGCGAGCGACACGGCGGTGCGCTGCTGCGGTGCCGGGCCCGGCTCGGGCAGGCTGGGAGCGAGGTGCTGGGCGGCGGCCGAGCGGGTGGGTGCGGCACCCAGCGCGGCGCTGCCATTGGCGGCGGCGTTCTTCACGTCGCTCATGGTGATCACGCCGCCGGCGCCCGTGGGCTGCACGCGGGTGAGGTCGACCTTCAGCTTCTTCGCGGCGGCGCGCACGGCCGGCACGGCCTTGACGCCACCGGCGCTGCTCACCTGTTCGGTGTGCACGGCGTTGCCGCTGACCATGGCGCCGACGACGGTGCCTTCGTCTTCGCGATCGCCGCCGTTGCCGGAATCGATTTCGCCGCCGTCATCGGAAGCGATGACCTTGGAGGCGTCGTCCGGGGCGGGACTGCCCACGCCCTTCTTGGGGCCGTGATGATGGCCGGTGGATTCGGCCTCGGCACGCTGCCGCGCGTTCGGGTCGATCTCGAAGTCGGCCAGCGAAGCACCCGTCTCGATGATATCGCCCGGTGCGCCATGCAGCTTCTTCACGGTGCCGGAGTACGGCGAAGGCACGTCGACGACGGCCTTGGCGGTTTCCATCGACACCAACGGGGCGTCGAGCTTGATCGTGTCGCCTTCCTTGACGTGCCATTCCACGACGGTCGCGTCGGGAAGGCCTTCGCCGAGGTCCGGCAGGAAAAAGGTCTTGATATCGGCCATTTCTATCGGTTCCTCAGGAGGCGGCCAGCGTACGCTGGGCGGCTTCGACGATGCGTTCCACGCTGGGCAGGTACTTCATTTCCAGGCGGAACAGCGGGATGTGGGTATCGAAACCGGTGACGCGTTCCACCGGTGCGAGCAGGCTGTAGAGGCATTCCTCGGCCAGGCGGGCGGCGATCTCCGCGCCGAAACCGGCGGTCCTCGGAGCCTCGTGCACGATCACGCAGCGGCCGGTCTTGGTCACCGATTCGGCGATGGTGTCGAAGTCGAGCGGGGTGAGCGTGGCGACGTCGATCACCTCGGCGCTGATGCCCTTCTGCGCCAGTTCGTCGGCGGCCTCGAGGCATTCCTTCACCTGCGCGCCCCAGGTCACCAGGGTCACGTCGGTGCCGTCACGCAGCACGAAGCAGACGTCGAGCGGCAGCGCCTCGCCGTCGTCGGGCACTTCTTCCTTGTACTGGCGGTAGATGCGCTTGGGCTCGAAGAAGATCACCGGGTCCGGATCGCGGATGGCGGCGAGCAGCAGGCCATAAGCGCGGGCCGGCGACGATGGCATCACCACGCGCAGGCCCGGGATGTTCGTGAACAGGTGTTCGTTGGCTTCCGAGTGATGCTCCGGCGCACGGATGCCGCCACCCCAGGGGGCGCGCCATACAGCCGGCACGGTCATGCGGCCGCGGGTGCGGTTGCGCATGCGCGCCGCGTGGCAGGCGATGTGTTCCATCATCGGATAGATGAAGCCCTCGAACTGGGCTTCGGCCACCGGCTTCATGCCCTGTGCGGCCAGGCCGACGGTGAGGCCGGCGATGGTGCCTTCGTCCAGCGGCGTGTCGATGACGCGCATTTCGCCGAACTGTTCCTGCAGGCCCTGCGTGGCGCGGAACACGCCACCGTTGACGCCGACGTCCTCGCCGAGCACCACGACGCTGTCGTCGTTGCGCATCTCATAGGCGAGCGCCTGGGTCACCGCTTCGATAAGAGTGATTTGTGCCATGGGAAGGAATTCCTTACGACTTGCGATCGAGGGAAGCGACGAGCTCGCGCTGTGCTTCGAGGTCGGCCGGGAGCTCGGCGTACAGGTAGTCGAACATCGCCGTGGCCGGCTGGTTCTTCGTTTCCAGGTACGCGTTCACCTCGTTGTCCATCCAGTCGTCGCACTCGGCCTTCCAGGCCTCTTCCTTCGCGTCGTCCCACATGCCTTTGCCTTCGAGCCATTTGCGCAGGCGAGGCACGGGATCGCGTTCCCAGGCGTCCTTCACTTCCTGCTCGCCGCGGTAGCGGCGGGCGTCGTCGGCGGTGGTGTGGTCGCCCAGGCGGTAGGTGACCGCCTCGATCACCGAGGCACCCTGGCCGGAGCGGGCACGTTCCAGCGCGATCTCCATGGCCGCGCGCACGGCGATGATGTCGTTGCCGTCGACCTGGATGCACGGCAGGCCGGCGGCGATGCCCTTCTGCGCGAGCGTGCCGGCGCCGGTCTGGATGCGACGGGGCACCGAGATCGCCCACTGGTTGTTCACGATCACGGCCACCAGCGGCAGCTGTTGCGCGCCAGCGACATTGATGGCGCCGTAGAAATCGCCCTTGGACGAGCCGCCGTCACCGATGGTGCAGACCGCGACTCGCGGTTCCTTGCGAATCTTGAAGGCGAGCGCCGAGCCGGCGGCATGCAGGCATTGCGTGCCGATGGGAACGCACCAGGCGAAATCGTGGGCGGGGGCATCGGCATAGTCGTTGCCGCGCTCGTCGCCGCCCCAATAGGTGTAGACCTCGCGCGGCTTCACGCCGCGATACAGCTGGGCGCCGTACTCGCGATAGGAAACCGCCAGCGAGTCCTCGCGGCGCATCGCGCTGCCGATGCCGACGTGGGCGGCTTCGTGGCCGAGGCACGATGCATAGGTGCCGAGTTTACCGGTGCGCTGCAGCGCGATCGACTTGGCGTCGAACACGCGGGTGGACACCATGAGCTTGTAGAGCTCGACCATGTGGTCGAGATCCTTGGTGAATGCGGGGAGTTCCTTACCGGTTTCCTTGCCGTCCTGGTCAAGGTATTGCAGGTATTCGATTTCGAACTTGGCGGCGATGGACACGACTCGCTCCCAGGGGAAGGTTAGAAACGACACGCACGAGTGGGGAAGCGGCCAAGCCCATCCAGCGGGGCGCGACACGGCTTTTGGGTTCTTGCGAGCCGGACTAGATATCAGGGGTATTATGGCGCGGCAAGGCACGGCGCAGCATGGATTTCCCCGCCAGAGGCCACGAATGGCGTCATGGCGCGGGTTTGGCGGCTGTCAACCCCTCATTGTGAATTCGTCCCCATGGCCAATCCCAGGCGCGACCTCGAACCCGGAATCCGCACCGATCTCGGCGGGAGCCTTACCTATTCGGAATACCTGAAGCTCGATCAGGTGCTCTCCGCCCAGCATCCGCGCAGCCAGCCGGCGCATCACGACGAGATGCTGTTCATCGTGCAGCACCAGACTTCGGAGTTGTGGCTGAAACTGATGATCCACGAGCTGGACGCCGCGCTCGAACGCCTGCGCGCCGACGACGTGGACGGCACGCTGAAGATCCTCGCGCGGGTCAAGCAGATTCAACGCCAGCTCTACGAACAGTGGGGAGTGCTGGAGACACTGACACCGGCGGAATACCTGCAGTTCCGCGACGTGCTCGGGCCCTCGTCGGGCTTCCAGTCGCTGCAATACCGCATGGTGGAGTTCCTGCTCGGCAACAAGCACGCCGACATGCTGCGCGTGTTCGAGCACGATCCCCTGGCCCACGAACGCCTGCGCAAGGTGTTCGAGGCTCCCGGCCTCTACGACGAATTCCTGCGCTACCTGGCACGGCGCGGCCACCCGGTGCCTGTGGAACTGCTGCAGCGCGACCTCACCCAGCCCTGGCGAAGCCAGCCCGCCCTGCTGCCCGTGTTCAAGCGGATCTACGAGGACACGGCCCACCACTGGCCTGAGTACCATCTCAGCGAGGAACTGGTGGATATCGAGGAATCCTTCCAGCTCTGGCGGTTCCGCCACATGAAGACCGTGGAGCGCATCATCGGCTTCCGCCCCGGTACCGGCGGTTCCTCCGGCGTGGCGTTCCTGCGCAAGGCGCTGGAGCAGAGTTTCTTCCCCGAATTGATCGAAGTGCGCACGATCCTGGGGACCTGAAAATCCGGCGGATTTGACGCATGGGGCCGGGCCAGCTAAACACCCTGCACGAATCTTCCACAGGGAAAGCCATGACACCGACCGCCCCAGCCGCCGCCCGGCCCGTGCCCGACTACCCGCAGACCCTGGGTCACCCGCGTCCCCTGTGGATGCTGTTCATGACCGAATTCTGGGAGCGCTTCGCCTTCTACGGCATGCGCTGGGCCCTCACCCTGTACATCGTCGCCCAGTTTTTCAACGGCGATCCGGCAGGGCAGGGCTATGCCAGCCGGACCTATGGCGCCTACCTCGCGCTGGTCTACGCCTCGGCGATCTTCGGCGGGTGGGTGGCCGACCGCATCCTCGGCTACCAGCGCTCCATCCTGGTGGGCGCGGCGGTGATGGGCACGGGCCTGTTCATGGTGATGGTTCCGAACCAGCAGGTGTTCCTCGCCGGCCTGGCCACGGTGATCGTGGGCAATGGCCTGTTCAAGCCGAACATCTCCTCGCTGGTCGGACAGATCTATCCGGTCGGCGACGATCGCCGCGATCGTGGCTTCACGATCTTTTATATGGGCATCAACCTTGGCGGGTTCCTCGCTCCCCTCGTCACGGGCTGGCTCGCTTCCGTGCTGACGGACACGCCGCTGCAGGACAACTACAAGGCCGTGTTCGCCGCCACCGGCGTGGGCATGGTGATCTGCTTCATCTGGTTCCTCGTCGGCAAGCACCAGCTCAAGGGCGTGGGCGTTCCGCCGCCGGAGCGCCATGAAGGGAAGAACCTGGTCGCGGTGATCGTGGGCATCCTCGTCGCCATCCCGCTCGTCTACCTGCTGATGGCCAAGGCGGGCGCGATCTTCATCGCATGGTTGCTCGGCGTGCTCTTCATCGGCGTCGCCGTGATGCTGGTGGTCGAGGCGGTTCGCCACGACCGCATCCAGATCCATCGCGTGATCGCGATGCTGTTGCTGTTTACCTTCAACGTGCTGTTCTGGATGTTCTTCGAGCAAGCGGGCAGTTCGTTCAACTTCCTCGCCCAGAACATCGTCGACCGACAGATGTTCGGCTGGGAGTTCCCCACCGGATGGTTCCAGTCGGTGAACTCGGCGGCGATCCTGGTCTTCGCGCCGATCGTCGCGCTGGCCTGGGGCTGGTCGGCGCGCCTGCGCAAGGAACCGTCGATCCCGCGCAAGTTCGGCCTGGGCCTCATCTTCAACGCGCTGGGCTTCCTGGTGCTGATGTATGCGTTGAAGAGCCTGGTCGGCGGCAATGGCCTGATTCCGTTCTGGCCGCTGGCGGCATGCTACGTGCTGCAGACCATCGGCGAGCTTTGCCTTTCGCCGATCGGCCTGTCGATGGTGACCAAGCTGGCGCCGATTCGCGTGGTCGGCCTGGCCATGGGCGGCTGGTTCCTCTCCACCGCCATCGGCAACAACCTGTCGGGCCTGCTGGCGGGGCATATCAGCGGCGAGACGGGCATGACCGTGACTTCGGCGTTGTCCGGTTTCAGCTTCAGCTTCGAACTGCTGATTGGCGCGGGGATCGTGTTGTTCCTGATCGCGCCACTGATCAACCGGCTCATGCACGGGGTGAAGTGAAGCATCGCCGACAGGGTCGGCTCCCACCTCGGCTTCGTCGGCTTGACGGGCTTGGTGGGAGCCGACCCTGTCGGCGATAGGCGCCTCAGGGCGCCAGCAACTTATCCAGTATCCGGTTGAGCTGCACCCGCTCGCCCTCATCCAGCTTCGCCAGCAGGTCCCGCTCGTGGGCCCTGGCCATGGGCGCGACCTCGTCGTGGATGGCCCAGCCCGCCTCGGAAAGCTTCAGCACCGAACGGCGCTTGTCGCCGCCGTGGGTGCTCCGGTCGACCCGGCCAGCCTCGACCAGCCGCGCCACGGCTCGGCTCACCGCCACCTTGTCCATCGCCGTGCGTTCGGCGACCTCGCGAGCCGAGAGCTCCGCGAAGCGGCCCAGGACCGCCATCACGCGCCATTCCGTCATGCTGAGTTCGAATCGGTCCTGGTATTCCGCCGCGATGGACTGGCTCACCGTATTCGACAGGATCGATAGCCGGTAAGGCAGGAAGCGCTCCAGTTCCAACGGGGCATGTGCTGGGACGGTCTCGAATGTCATGCTGCGCTGGTCCTTGCAAATGGTTACAAGTGAAACTATAACGTGGCGGTATACGGCGCAAGCCGTGCCCGTCGCAGGAGTATCGCCCAATGAGCGCCCAGCCCAACACCGGTATGGAAGTCACCACCTTCGAAAACCCGCAGGGTGTCGATGGCTTCGAGTTCGTGGAATTCGCAGCACCGGATCCGGCGTTGCTGCACGCCTTGTTTCCCCGGCTCGGCTTCATGCCGGTCGCGAAGCACAAGACGAAGAAGATCACCCTCTATCGCCAGGGCGACTGCAATTTCCTCGTGAATGAGGAGCCGGGCTCCTTCGCCGCGGATTTCGTCGCCAAGCACGGCCCGTCCGCCTGCGGATTCGCCATTCGTTTCAACCGTCCCGCCACCGACGTGCAGGCCACGGCGCTGTCCAACGGCGCCACGAAGATCGGCTTCAAGCCGGAGACGCTGGCCCTGCAGGTGCCGACCATCGAAGGCATCGGTGGTGCAGCCCTGTACCTGGTGGACACTTATGGCGCCAAGGGCGAGGTGTACGACGCCGAGTTCGAGTGGCTGCCGGGTGTCGATCGGCATCCGAAGGGTTTCGGTCTCACCTTCATCGACCACCTGACGCACAACCTCCATTTCGGCAACATGGAGAAGTGGTCGGAGTACTACGAGCGCCTGTTCAACTTCCGCGAGATCCGCTACTTCGACATCAAGGGCGCGAAGACCGGCCTGGTGTCGAAGGCGATGACGGCGCCGGACGGCCTCGTGCGCATTCCGCTGAACGAGTCCTCGGACGAGAAGTCGCAGATCAACGAATACCTGCGTGAGTACAATGGCGAAGGCATCCAGCACATCGCCCTGTTCACCGACAACATCTACGAGTCGGTCGAGGCGATGCGTGCGCAGGACGTGGCCTTCCTCGACACGCCCGAGACGTACTACGAAGTGATCGACGTGCGCGTGCCGGACCATGGCGAGGACGTGGCGCGCTTGCAAGAGAACAAGCTGCTGATCGACGCCGACGACGAGACCAAGAAGAAGTTGCTGCTGCAGATCTTCACCCAGAACACCATCGGGCCGATCTTCTTCGAGATCATCCAGCGCAAGGGCAACGAAGGCTTCGGCAATGGTAATTTCAAGGCACTGTTCGAGTCGATCGAGCGCGACCAGATGCGCCGCGGCGTGCTCTGACGCCGGGCCGGCCGTCATCGCCTAAGGACCACCACGATGAGCCACACCGACGATATCCGCGGCTACCAGACCGGCTTCGGCAACGAGTTCGCCACCGAAGCGGTAGACGGTGTATTGCCTTCGGGGCAGAACTCGCCGCAGCGCGTGGCCATGGGGCTCTACGCCGAACAGCTTTCGGGTAGCGCCTTTACCGCGCCCCGGCATCGCAACCGGCGCAGCTGGTTGTACCGCATCCGCCCGGCGGCACAGCACTCCCCGTTCACGGAACAGGGGCATGCGACCTTCCACAACCGCTTCGACGAAGCACCGGCCACGCCGAACCAGCTGCGCTGGGATCCGCTGCCCATGCCGACCCAGCCCACCGATTTTCTCGATGGCCTGATCACGATGGGTGGCAATGGCGGCGCGGCGGAGCAGGCCGGCATCGGCATCCATCTTTATGGCGCCAACCGGTCCATGGAGGCGCGCTACTTCTACGATGCGGATGGCGAACTGTTGATCGTGCCGCAGCAGGGCAGGTTGCGTATTCGCACGGAGCTCGGCGTGCTCGACGTGGAGCCGCTGGAGATCGCGGTAGTGCCGCGCGGCGTTCGCTTTCTCGTTGAACTGCCCGAGGGCGAAGCGCGTGGCTACGTGGCGGAGAATTTCGGCACGCCGCTGCATTTGCCGGACCTGGGGCCGATCGGCGCGAATGGTCTGGCCCACCCGCGCGACTTCCTTACGCCCGTGGCGGCCTACGAGGATATCGACGGCGATTTCGAACTCCTCGCCAAGTTCCAGGGGACCTTGTGGGCGGCCTCCATCGGCCACTCGCCCCTGGACGTGGTCGCCTGGCACGGCAACTACGCCCCTTACAAGTACGACCTGCGGCGTTTCAATACGATCGGCTCGATCGCGGTGGACCACCCGGACCCTTCGATCTTCACGGTGCTCACCTCGTCCAGCGACACGCCGGGCGTGGCGAACATGGACTTCGTGATCTTCCCGCCGCGCTGGCTGGTGGCCGAACACACATTCCGGCCGCCGTATTTCCACCGTAACGTGGCCAGCGAGTTCATGGGATTGATCGATGGCGCGTACGACGCCAAGGCCGGCGGTTTTGTGCCAGGTGGCGCGAGCCTGCACAATTGCATGAGCGGGCACGGCCCCGATGCGGCAAGCTTCGAGAAAGCCTCGGCCGCCGACATCTCGCGTCCTGACCATATCGTTGGCACCATGGCCTTCATGTTCGAAACGCGCAAGGTCATCCGCCCCAGCCGGCAAGCCCTCGAGTCGACGGCGCTGCAGGGCGATTACTACGAATGCTGGCGCGGATTGAAGAAGCACTTCGATCCCTCGGCCACCTGATCTGTAAGGAAAAGCATGAAACTCGCTTCGCTGAAGGAAGGCGGCCGCGACGGCACGCTCGTGGTGGTCGATCGGTCTCTCACCCGTGGGGTAAAGGCCGCGGGCATCGCACCGACGCTGCAAGCGGCGCTGGACGAGTGGCACGCGATGGCGCCCCGCCTCAATGCACTTTCGGAAGCGTTGAACGCCGGCGAGGCGGAGGGCGCGTTCGATCTGGACATGGCGACGCTTGCCGCGCCCTTGCCGCGTGCCTATGAATTCGTCGATGGCAGCGCCTACTTGCCACACGTGGAGCGCGTGCGCAAGGCGCGTGGCGCCGAGGTGCCGGAGTCGTTCTATACCGATCCGCTGATGTACCAGGCGACGAGTGCCGGATTCCTCGGCCCGCGTGACCCGGTGGTCGTATCGAGCGAAGCATTCGGTATCGATCTCGAAGCGGAAGTGCTGGTGGTGACCGACGATGTGCCGATGGGTGTGACCCCGGCGCAGGCCGCGGGGCATATCCAGCTCGTCGGCCTGGTCAACGACGTGTCGCTGCGCGGGCTGATTCCCGCCGAGTTGGCGAAGGGTTTCGGCTTCCTCCAGTCGAAGCCGCGTTCGGCGCTGTCGCCGGTGTTCGTCACGCCCGACGAATTGGGCGAGGCGTGGCGGAACGAGAAGCTGCACCTGCCGATGCGCACGTGGATCAATGGCGCGTGGTTCGGTGAAGCCGAGTGCGGCGTGGACATGCAGTTCGATTTCGCCCAGCTCGTGGCGCATGTGGCGAAGACGCGCCCCCTGACCGCCGGCACGCTGGTAGGCTCGGGAACGATCGCCAACCAGGATACGTCCAAGGGCGCGTCCTGCCTTGCCGAGCAGCGCACCGTTGAAACCCTGCGTGACGGCAAGGCGAGCACGCCCTTCCTTTCGTTCGGCGACACGGTGCGAATCGACGTCACCGACAACGACGGGGCTTCCATCTTCGGATCGATCGAACAGGCGATCGTCAAGGCGTAGGAGCCTCCATCGCTTCGCGTATGGCCGCCACCTTCAAGAGCACGTCCGCCTCCAGCCGGGTGTCCTGCGATATCCGAGCCTCGATCGTGCGATTCAAGTGCGCCAGTGGCGGCAGCGGGAGCCCGTGCATCACGTACTCGACACGGGTCCAAAGCGCGGCTTCATAGAGGTGCCCGTCGGACAGCTCCAGTTCCGCGAGCTGGTGCATCGCGTGACGGCGTCCCCGGTTTGCCGCCGCGGTGAGCATATGACGTGCCCGGGACATGTCGCGCATCAGTACGTTCCCCTTTCGTGATGGCCCTTGGTAGTAGAGCGTTCCCGCCAGTTCCTGGCTTGCCGCATTGCCTGCGAGTGCGGAGCAGAGGAGGCGGTCGGCGAGGCGCCTGCGTCGGTCGATGGCCACCGACGGGGTCAACAAGCCCTCGTCCACGATGTCCGCCGTCGAGGGCCGTGTTGCGGTGCAATCGGTCGCGGCGACTGGCAGCGTGAACCACAACAGGCAGCCGGCCAGGATGAATCCTTGGGACATCGGTCATTCTCCGTGCAAAAAAAAGGGGCCCGCATCGCTGCGGGCCCCCCGTGGCCGTACCTATTCGATTGTGGCGGCGCTTATTTCGCGGCCATCAAGGCCGTGGCCATGTCGAGCATGCGGTTCGAGAAGCCCCACTCGTTGTCGTACCACGAGAGAACCTTGACCAGGGTGCCTTCCATGACGCGCGTCTGCGTCGCGTCGTAGATCGACGAGTGTGGATTGTGGTTGAAGTCGATCGAGACCAGCGGCTGCGTATTGACCGAGAGGATGCCCTTCAGCGAACCGTTCGCGGCTTCGCTGATGGCGGCGTCGATCTCTTCCTTGGTCGTGGCGCGCGCGGCGGTGAAGGTGAGGTCGACCACCGACACGTTGATCGTCGGCACGCGCATGGCGAAGCCGTCGAGCTTGCCGTTGAGTTCCGGCAGCACCAGGCCCACCGCGGCGGCGGCGCCGGTCTTGGTCGGGATCTGGCTGTGCGTGGCGCTACGGGCGCGGCGCAGGTCCGAATGGTAGACGTCGGTGAGCACCTGGTCGTTGGTGTAGGCGTGGATGGTGGTCATCAGGCCGTGCACGATGCCGATCTTCTCGTGCAGGACCTTGGCCAGCGGCGCCAGGCAGTTGGTGGTGCACGATGCGTTGGAGATGACCTGATGTTGCGAGGTCAGCTTGTCGTGGTTCACGCCGAAGACGAAGGTGCCGTCCACGTCCTTGTCGCCCGGGGCGGAGATGATGACCTTCTTCGCGCCGCCGGCGATGTGCGCGCCGGCCTTGGCCTTGGAGGTGAAGAAGCCGGTCGATTCCATCACCACGTCGACCTCGTGCTCGCCCCAGGGCAGCTTCGACGGATCGCGCTCGGCGAATACCTTGATGCGGTCGCCGTTGACGATCAGGTCGCCGCCGTCGACCGACACCTCGCCCGGGAAGCGACCATGGGCCGTGTCGTATTGGGTGAGGTGGGCATTGGTCTCGGCGTTGCCGAGGTCGTTGACGGCGACGATCTGGATGTCCTGGCCGTTCTTCTTCGCTTCGTAGAGCGAGCGCAGGATGTTGCGACCGATGCGACCGTAACCGTTGATGGCGACCTTGATGGTCATGTGCAGCCTCCGGGATGGGATGTGCTAACGAAGTAGGGGCGGGTGGTGTAAACCTCCATGGTAACGGAAGCCCCCCGGACCCTGCTTGCTGCATTGCCGCGATTTGTCATCCGGGTCTCAGTCCGGCTGTGGCACACTTGGCCGTTCGCCCGCCCGGAAACGTTTGCTGGTCCATGAAAGCCCTCCATAAGCGCCGCACCATCGCCGCCCTGCTGGCCCTCGCCATTCCCGCCTTCGCCGCCACCGTGCAGGCCTGGGGCGACATCGGCCACCGTATCGTCGCCGAACTGGCCTGGCGCCAGCTCGACCCCTCGGCCCGCGCCGAGGTGACCCGGCTGTTGAAGGCGGATGGGTCCGATTCCCTGCCCGATATCGCCAGCTGGCCCGACCATCTGCGCGACATGCCCGGCAAGGAAGACCTGGGCAAGGCCACCGGTCCCCTGCACTACGTGAATTTCCGCGACGGGAAGTGCCATTACGTGCCGCCACGCGACTGCGCCGACGGCCGTTGCGTCATCGGCGGGCTGGAGAAATACGTGGCCATCCTCGGCGACCGGCACAAGTCCAACGCGGAACGCGCCGAGGCGCTGAAATTCGTGGTCCACTTCGTCGGCGACGTGCACCAGCCGTTGCACGCGGGCAACCGTGACGACAAGGGCGGCAACGAGTACCAGGTGCAGTTCGATGGCAAGGGTACGAACCTGCACCGCGTGTGGGACTCGCAGATGCTCTACACCCGTGACCTCAAGTGGCAGGCCTACGCGGACCGTCTGGCCGCCGAAGGACCCGTGAAGCTGCCGCGCCCGATCGCGCCGTTCGACAATCCGTACGCGCAATGGGCGGAGGAGTCCTGCTCGATCGTCGCCACTCCGGGTTTTTATCCCGACGGCCACCGCATCGACGACGCCTACGTGGCGACGAACCTGCCTATCGCCGAGACACGCTTGCGCGAAGCGGCCAGACGCCTCGCCGACCTGCTCAACAAGACGCTGGACTGATCCGCGCCCCGCATTCAAGACAAGGTAATCCTCCATGACCGAAATTCAGGTACGCCGCACCAAGATCGTCGCCACCCTCGGCCCCGCCACCGATGCGCCGGGCATGCTCGAGAAAATCCTCGAGGAGGGCGTGGATATCGTCCGCCTGAACCTTTCGCATGGCCAGCCGGACGATCACCGGGCCCGTGCCGCGGCGGTACGCGCCGCAGCCGACAAGGTCGGCCGCGAGGTCGGCATCCTGGCCGACCTGCAGGGTCCCAAGATCCGCATCGAGAAGTTCGCGGGTGGCCCCGTCGACCTGATGACCGGCGACAGCTTCGTACTCGACTGCCGTCCCGACGCGCCTCCGGGTAACCAGGCCCGTGTCGGCGTGAGCTACTACGACCTGCCCAAGGACGTGGTCGCCGGCGACATCCTTTTGCTCGACGACGGCCTGGTCGCGCTCGCGGTCGTGGAAGTGGTGGGTAGCGAGATCCGCTGCCGGGTCGCGATCGGTGGCCGCTTGTCCGACCGCAAGGGCCTGAATCGCCAGGGTGGTGGCTTGTCGGTCGCGGCACTGTCGGACAAGGACCGTAACGACATCAAGCTCGCCGCCGAGATGGGCGCCGACTTCCTGGCCGTGTCCTTCGTCCGTTCCGCGGAAGACCTGCACGAGGCACGCCGACTGCTGCGCGAGGCTGGCGGTGACGCGGCTATCGTCTCGAAGATCGAGCGCGCGGATGCCATCCCGGTACTGGGCGAGATCATCGACGCCTCCGACGTCGTCATGGTCGCCCGCGGCGATCTCGGCGTGGAGATCGGCGACGCCGAGCTTCCGGGCCTGCAGAAAAAGATCATCCGCGAGTCCGTGCAACGCAACCGCTCGGTCATCACCGCGACGCAGATGCTGCAATCGATGGTCACGGCGCCGATCCCGACCCGCGCCGAAGTGCTCGACGTGGCCAATGCCGTGATCGACGGTACCGACGCCGTGATGCTCTCGCAGGAGAGCGCGGCCGGCGCCCATCCGGACAAGGCCGTGGCCGCGATGCGCCGCATCTGCCTCGGTGCCGAGCGCCAGTTCGAGCCGCGCGACGACCTGCGCCCGGACACGCACTCGATCGACCGTTCCGACCAGGCCATCGCCCTCGCGGCGATGCTGCTGGCGGCCCAGGTCGGCGTTCGCGCGATCGTCGCGCTGACCGAATCCGGCGCTACCGCGCAGTGGCTGTCGCGCTATCGTTTCGCCGTGCCCATTTACGCCATGTCGCCGTCCGGCATGGCCCGTCGCCGCATGCTGGTGTTGCGCGACGTACAGCCGGTGGACTTCGAGCAGAGCAACCTCGACCCCGCGCACACCGCCCGTGCCGCGCTCCAGCACCTGTTCGCACTGGGCAAGCTGACCAAGGGCGATCGCGTGATCCTCACCCACGGCGACCATATCGGCCGGGGCGGTGGCACCAACACGCTGAAGTTGCTGGTGATCGGCGAAGACGGCATCGCGGACAGCCTGCGCGACCTGTAACAGGCGCCTCCGGCACCTGTCGCGGACAGGGTCCGCTCCCACCAGGCATTGGCTACCGGGGCTTGCCGGTACTCCAAGCACCGGCCTGGTGGGAGCAGTCCCGGCAGCCGGCTGGGTGGGAGCGGACTCTGTCCGCGATTCCCGGTCGCGGCGTCCACTCACCGGCGCGGATCTCCCGCCCACCGCACGATTTCACACGCATCGCATCCCCCGGCGGGAGTAAACTCGATGCCCTGGCAAATCCACGAGGGCGTCATGATCCGAATCAGCTTCCGCACCGGCGCCATCGCCGCCGTCCTCCTCCTCGTCGCCGGCACCGCCGCGGCGCAGACCTTACGCCGCGTCTCTCCGGAGCGCCTCACCGGCTACTGGTTCCTCACCAACAAGACCATCGACGCCGATGTGCCCAACACGGGCAAGAACCTCAACCAGCCTGGCTGCGTCGCTGTCACCTACATGATCGGCTCCGATGGCAAGACGCGAAATCCCACGATCGCGAAGGTCGTCCCGGAAGGCGACCTGGGCCAGGTCGGCGTCAGCATCGTGAAGCAGCTGGTCTACGTGAAGGGCACGCAGAACGGCACCGCCGAGCCTGTGCAGACCTATTACGTCGCCGGTTTCAACCTGCCCGACGACCCGGCCCGCAAGGCTTCCATCCTGAGCCAGTGCAAACTGCCCGGCTACGACCAGACCAGTTGATCGCGCCGCACAACGGCGTCCACGGGGTATTCCCATATACTCCGCCGGTTTTTTGCATCCGCCCCCCAGGCTTCGCGGGGCATACCACTACTTCCACGGAGTTGTCATGAGCATCGAAAACCTCGAACAGGTCGCGCAGGCGATGGTTGCCACCGGCAAGGGCATCATCGCCGTCGACGAATCGACCGGGACGATCAAGAAGCGCTTCGACGCGGCGGGTGTCGAGAACACCGAGGAAAACCGGCGCGCCTATCGCGAGCTTCTGCTGACCACGCCCAACCTCGGTGAGCACATCTCCGGGGCGATCCTGTTCGACGAGACGATCCGGCAGAAGACCAAGGATGGCGTGCCGCTCGTCGAGGCCATGAAGAAGGCCGGTATCATCCCTGGCATCAAGGTGGACAAGGGCCCGGTGCCGCTCGCGGGCTTCCCCGGCGACATGATCACCGAGGGCCTCGATGGCTTGCGTGACCGCCTCAAGGAATACGCCCAGCTAGGTGCCCAGTTCGCCAAGTGGCGTGCGGTGATCAACATCACCGAGGACAATCCCAGCTCCACCGCCATCGAAGCCAACATGCACGCGCTGGCCCGCTACGCCGCGTTGTGCCAGGAAGCCGGGCTGGTGCCGATGGTCGAGCCGGAAATCGTCATGGACGGCCCGGAGAGCACGCACGACCTCGACGTCAGCTACGAGGTGCACGAGGCGGTCCTGCGCAGCCTGTTCAATGCGCTGTACGAGCAGAACGTGATGCTCGAGGGCACCATCCTGAAGGTCAGCATGGTGATCCCGGGCAAGCACGCGCCCAAGGATGCGCAAGCTACGCCGGAAGAAGTCGCCGATGCCACCATCCGTGTCCTGAAAACCACCGTGCCGGCCACCCTGCCGGGTATCGTCTTCCTCTCCGGTGGCCAGACCGACGCCCAGGCCACCGAACACCTGAACATCATCAACCAGATGGGTCCGCACCCCTGGCCGGTGAGCTTTTCCTACGGCCGCGCGCTCGTGGCCGAGGCGCTGAATGTCTGGTCGAAGGACCAGCAAAGCAACGTCAAGAAGGCCCAGGACGTGGTCTACGCGCGTGCGAAGGAAAACGGCGACGCCGCACTTGGTCGTTGGAAGAAGGGCGGCTGATAGCCCCCCCAGCTCCGCCCAGAAAAAACCCGGCGCCGCGAGGCGCCGGGTTTTTTTGTTTCGACCGAGGCCGAAGCTGGCTTAGAAGCGATATTCCGCCGAGACCGAGGTCATGTTGGTCGACAGGTCCAGGCCATCCTTCTTCGCATCGTAGTGGTCGTAGTTGATGCCCAGGCTCCAGTTCGGCGTGAAGTCGTAGCCCACACCCACGCCGGCATACCAGCTGGTCTTGTCGAGATCGCGGCGGGTGACGTCGTCGTTGCTGACGCCGTGGCCCTTCCAGCCATAGATACCGGCACGGCCGCTGATGTACCACTTCGGATCGACGTTGAAGTGGCCGTTCACGCCCGCGGTCCAACCATGCAGTTCCGACTTGCGGCGGTCGACGACGCGGTCGCCGTTGAAGAAGTTCTTCGCGTTGATGTTGCCGAGATCGTTATAGCCGGCCTCGACACCCAGTGCGGCCCACGGGGTCACGGTCCAGCGATAACCACCGTTGAGTGCGTAGCCGGTGTCGTGACCGTCGTAGCGGTCCTTGTCTACCGATGTGCGACCGACATTGCCGTTGATGAACCAACCGCCGGCGCCATTGGCGTCCTGCGCGAAAGCGGGAGCCGCGGCCATGCCGGCGGCGACCAGGGCGAGGGCGATAAGGGTCTTCTTCATGGTGGATCTCTCCTGCTTCTTGTTCTTGTCGCGGCGCGGCCATGGGGGAATGCCGTATGCGCAGCGGCGCACGAGCGGGGATGCCGTGCGTAGAACGTTAGATGTGGCGTCCTCGCATAGATTCAATACCGCTTAGTGCAGTATTAAGAAACGATTAAGCCGCGACGGGGGTGGCGTCGCGGCTCGGTCGTTGAAGGACCGTTGTCGCGCGAAACTTAGAAGCGATATTCGCCGGCGAGCGACACAATGCCGGTGGAACGCTTCAGGCCCCGGGAGACTTCGCCCGTGGTGTTGTTGCGGACCTTGCCGGCGTCGGCATGGAAGTAGTCATAGCTGACACCCACGCCGAAATGCTCGTTGACGTCCCAGCCGGTGCCGAGACCGGCATACCAGCTGCCGCGATCCGGATGGCCGCCACTGGAGAAGCCGAGATCCTGACCCACGCTGTTGTTGTAGTTCTGGTTGTTGTCGTTCGCACGGAAGTAACCGCCGTGCGCGCTGATGTACCACTGCGGCACCAGGTTGATCTTGCCGTTGACACCGACCATCCAGCCGCGCAGCGCGTTGCGCGTGCCCTTCTGGTCCACGTCCTGGCCCGACTCGAAGACGTTCTTCACACGATAGTTGCCGAGGTCCGTGTAGCCCGCCTCGACACCGAGGCCCAGGTCCGGACCGACCTTCCAGCGGTAGCCACCGAGCAGGCCGTAGCCCGTGCGACGGTCTTTTTCGCCGTGAAGGAAGTTGAATCCGCCGGTGTCGCTGCCGAAGCCACCGGTGTCGCTGCCGTTGGTGCGGCCGACATTGGCGCCGATGAACCAGTTGCCGCTACCCACGGCCTGGCTGGGCTGGTAATTGCCAGACACAGCGGGGTTGCTGTCCTGGGCGAAGGCCGGAATGGCCGCGAACGAGACGCAAGAAACCGCAAGGGCAAGAGCTGCCTTTTTCATGGAGATGTTCCTCTTCTTTTCGGGGCGGCCACCGTCCGGTTGGGGGATGGGGGAGGTCGATGGCCGTGAACGATTAGAACCCTCCGTACCTGAAGAGATTCAAAAATCGGTGTCAAAAGATTAAGGCGGGGTTAACTTGTGCGTTGCGACACGAACGTCCACGACAAGCAGGAACCAATGCGCGACAATCGGGGTTTTTCCGACGCCTGTTAACTGGAGAACGCCGATGACGACACGCCGCGAACGCGCAAACGCGATCCGCGCACTGGCCATGGATGGTGTCGAAGCCGCCAAGTCCGGGCACCCGGGCATGCCGATGGGCATGGCCGACATCGCCGAAGTGGTGTGGGGTGACTTCCTCCACCATAACCCGACCAATCCGCATTGGCCCAACCGCGACCGGTTCGTGTTGTCGAACGGCCATGGCTCCATGCTGCAGTACGCGTTGCTCCACCTCACCGGCTACGACCTCGGCATCGAAGACCTCAAGCACTTCCGCCAGCTGGGCTTCCGCACCGCTGGCCACCCGGAGTACCACCACACCCCGGGCGTCGAGACCACCACGGGCCCGCTTGGCCAGGGCCTTGCCAACGCTGTCGGTTTCGCCATCGCCGAGGAGGTGCTGGCTGCGCGCTTCAACCGGCCTGGCCACGACATCGTCGACCACCACACCTTCGTGTTCGTCGGTGACGGCTGCCTCATGGAAGGCATCTCGCACGAAGTCTGCTCGCTCGCCGGCACGCTGAAGCTAGGCAAGCTCGTGGCCATCTACGACGACAACGGCATCTCGATCGACGGCGAAGTCCACGACTGGTTCACCGATAACACCGCCGAGCGCTTCCGTGCCTACGGCTGGAACGTCGTCGTCGGTGACGACGACAAGCCGGTGGACGGCCACGATGCCGAAGCGATCAAGAAGGCCATCGCTGCCGCCACCTCGCAGAGCGAGAAGCCCTCGCTGGTGATCTGCAAGACGGTGATCGGTTTCGGCGCACCGAACAAGGAAGGTAAGGAATCCTCGCACGGCGCCCCGCTGGGGCCGGACGAAGTGAAGGCCGCCCGGGAAAAGCTGGGCTGGAAGTACGGTCCGTTCGAGATCCCGGAAGAAATCTACGTCTCGTGGGATGCCAAGGAAGCCGGTGCCAAGGCGGAGAAGTCCTGGAACGAAAAATTCGAGGCGTATGCGAAGGAATTCCCGGAACTCGCCGCCGAATTCAAGCGCCGCATCGCCGGTGAGCTGCCGTCCAACTGGAACGAAAGCGCCGCCGCCTACATCAAGAAGCTGCAAGCCGAAGGTCCCGTGGTCGCTTCGCGCAAGGCCTCGCAGATGGCACTCGACGCCTTCGGCCCGCTCCTGCCGGAACTGATCGGCGGCTCGGCCGACCTCGCCCCGTCGAACCTCACCATCTGGAAGGGTTCGAAGAACATCGCCACAGGCGGTGCTGAAGGCAACTACATCCATTACGGCGTGCGTGAGTTCGGCATGACGGCGATCTCGAACGGTATCGCCCTGCACGGCGGTTTCGTTCCGTACGATGCCACCTTCCTGGTGTTCTCCGACTACGCGCGCAACGGCGTGCGCATGTCGGCGCTGATCCCGGCGCATGCGATCCATGTCTACACCCACGACTCGATCGGTCTGGGCGAAGACGGCCCCACCCATCAGCCGGTGGAGCACTTGGGCTCGCTGCGCCTTATCCCGAACAATCGCGTGTGGCGCCCGGCCGATGCCGTGGAGTCGGCGGTTTCGTGGAAGAAGGCCATCGAGCGCGCGGGCAACCCGTCGTGCCTGATCTTTTCGCGCCAGAACCTCAAGCACAATCCGCGCACCGAACAGCAGGTCGCCGACATCGAGAAGGGCGGCTACGTCCTTTGGGAATCGCAAGAGAAGTTCAAGGCGATCATCATCGCCACCGGCTCGGAAGTCGGCATCGCCGTCGAAGCCGCGCAGGCGCTGGGCGACCAGGGCGTGCCGGTCCGCGTCGTCTCGATGCCCTGCACGGAAGAATTCGACGCACAACCGGTCGAGTATCGTGAAGGCGTGCTGCCGTCGTGGTGCCGCGCCCGCGTGGCGGTGGAAGCGGCCAGCGTCGACTTCTGGGCGAAGTACATCGGCCTGGATGGTAAGGCGGTCGGCATGACGACCTTCGGCGCGTCCGCCCCGATCGACAAGTTATATGAACACTTCGGCATCACGACCACGGCGGTGGTGGATGCGGTGAAGGGCGTCATCAAGTAAGACACAGGGGCTCCCGAAATGAACGTCCCCGGAAGTTGGACGCCCGTCCAACCTCCGGGGCGGTTCCGAAAGCAAACCTCATGCTTCAGGGCTCTCGATAGCTTTAAGGGCTCTGTGCTTTACGGACCTTGGTTTAGATCGCCGTGTAACTTCTTTGGGCAGGCGTGTGGATCTCCAACGCAGTAAGGGCCGTTGCCGAGTCTGCCGGGGACGTGGTCGTATTCCCGCGCCGACCAAACCGGCTTGAAGCCGAGCTGCTTATAGAGTGTGGTACCCGGCCCGGGGGTATTTCGCGCGACTCGGCCGGGAGCCAGAACCATGGCCTGCCCGTACTCGGTGATGGCAAGTACGCGATCACGTCCATTACTTCCGGTCCACCAGATAGCCCTGCCTACACCGTCGTACAGCACGAAGTTGCCGTCGTATTGCATGATCGCGGTCACTGCGCCTCGGCCAGTCGTATTGGTCGACCAGATCGGCCTCTGCAAGCCATCGTTGCTGTAGACGACGAAGTTGCCATCGTGCTGCATGGTGCCCAGATAGCGGCCGTCCTCGGAATGCATGACTTGTCCGGTAACGAGGTTTTCTCCCGGCAGGAGGATTCGCGCACTCACTTCGCCGCTGCCTGCCAGCGCGGCGAACGACAGGCAAGCGAATGTGCCGGCTTGGATTCGTTTCAACATCGATTTGTACTCCCTTGGCGTTGCATCCACCTTTGTGGTGGACATGAGCACGGTAGGGCTGTCTGGCAAGTGGCGATAACGTCCTGTGTCGATTAGGAATGTCGTTGTTTTCGGTATATGAACGCCGGCGAACCCTTCTGATGGCCCTCTGATACCTACGTCACAAGCGGAAGCATGCTTGCTTAACGCACGCTCCCGGTGAAACTCCCAAAAGGGGAAGCGTATGGATCGGGAGGAGGCAGGGAACGCTTGCCGATGTCCCCCGTGTCGTCGCGGCTGCCGCCAGAGATTTTGTCTGTTGCCATGAGTGCGAAGAGGGCGGCCCGTGTGGCCCATTCGGCAGCAGCGCTATAGCGACGCGGTTCGGTGAAAGGGATGCCGATGACGCGCCGGGGCGCCCGCTTCGTGTTGATAACTTCCGGCACCAGAGGCGACGACCAGGACCGAGCCTGGATCGGGCTGGCCGGGTTCACGAGGTTTCGCCCGTTGCTTGTCGACGCGACATGATTTGCCGCCACGACCTCAACTGTGAGGGTGATGCTGACGACGGTGGCCCACATGATGCGAAGCTTACGCATGGTTTCTCCATGGATGCATGGCGCCTATCTGGCGTCTCCGGGAGACGATAGGTTGTCGGGCAGGTCGCAAATAGCGGCTCTTGCCGCAATCCGGTGACGGATATCGCGCAGCTTTGCTACCCTCGCGCTTCCTTAGGAATCGTCTCCCGTCATGATGACAGTCGCTCGATCGCCACATCCCTATCTCCCTTACATCGATGGCTTGAGGGCCATCGCCGTTGCCGCTGTCGTCATTTACCACCTTCACGGGGACTGGCTTCCCGGTGGTTTCGCCGGTGTCGATGTGTTTTTCGTGATCTCTGGGTTCGTGGTGAGCGCTTCACTCGCCGCGCGCGAGCGAACATCCTTTCGTTCGTTCGGCCTCTACTTCATTGCACGGCGACTCCAGCGCATCGCACCGGCATTGATCGTCTGCCTGCTCGTGACGACACTGGTTTGCGCGCTCCTGATTCCCGACGCATGGCTGAGCGAGGGAAACGAGCGGACTGGACGCTATGCTTTCTTCGGACTCAGCAACGTCGTTCTCGCGCGGGGCACGAACAGCTATTTTTCGCCCATTTCCGAGTACAACCCGTACACCCATACATGGTCGCTCGGTGTGGAGGAGCAGTTTTACCTTTTGTTCCCGCTGCTGTTCTGGACGTGGACCTTCGGCGGGTATTGGCGCCGCCTGGTCACCGGAATGTTTGTCGTCCTTGGCGCGGCGAGCTTCTTATATGCATTGCATCTGCGCGATGCTGATGCTTTGTCGGCATTTTACCTACTGCCCTCGCGATTCTGGGAACTCGCCATCGGCGTCGTCCTTTATCAAGGCATGACGCTGACTGGCAGACGTTTCGATGTCGCCGAGACGTCTCCATATAGCTCTGTGAAAGCCGTCGCCGCCGTGTCTGGCTGTGCATTGATGGCTTACGGATTCATCACCGGGGCGGCGACGAATTTCCCCGCGCCGGGTGCCATCGCACCCGTACTCGGTACGGCCCTTGTATTAGCCGCCTTGCACGGCCAGCCGCTGTCGTCGTCGATAGCGCGGCTGCTGACCTCGCCGCCGATGCGACGTCTGGGTGCGATGTCGTATTCGCTCTACCTCTGGCATTGGCCGGTGCTAGTCGTTTTCCGCTGGACATGCGGCCTCGACACACCTCTGAAAATGACGGCGGCTGTCGCGTTGGCGCTTGCGCTGGCGTATCTCTCATGGCGTTTCGTCGAAAATCCCGTGAGAAGTTCCTCTCGTATCCGTACGATGCCACGTTGGCAGGTTGTAGCCTTGGGTGCCGCCATCTTGTTCGTGGGCATGAGGCTGCACCGGTTTATAGATGCAGAGCAGGGCGCATGGTCCCTTAGCACCGTGTCCAGGCACGCGGCCGACTGGTACCCGACTTCAAAGAACAAACGTGACACGGTGGCTGTATGCGGCGTCCCCAAGCCTCGGGTCGATACCGTTGGTGAAGGCGTTCGTATCAGCTATGTACGGTCTGCCTGCCCCGAGCCGGTAAACGCACCCGACGTATTCGTCATAGGCGATTCGCATGCGATGGCATTTGGGTCGATGTTCGATGCCTATGCCGAACGGACGGGAGCGCGCGTGACGCTCTATAACAACGGTGGCTGCGCATTCCTGAGTCTTCAACCGGACCGTGAAGACAGCGTACACTGCCGTGTGAGTACGGAGAGTGCGGTCGGCGACATCTTGCGCCGTGTGAAGCCCGGTGACGTGATTTTCCTGCCGTCATTGCGGATGCCGCGTTTCGTCGACCAGTGGGTTCGTTATCCGCGCGACCAGGTGCTCGATAGCATCTTCGGTGAACGGGCCGCAGCCGCCCGTGAATCAGCGTCGAAGGTGGCCGTCGCCATGCTCGATCGGCTCCGTTCCACCCATGCTCGCATCGTCGTAGAGGCTCCGAATTTGCTGTTGAACGCACCAGCCTATCGCTGTGCCGATGCGTGGACACGCGCCAATCCCCTATGTGTGGATGGAACCGCCGTGGATCGCGCCGAATTTGAACGGCTCAGGGAGCCTATGTTGAAAGCCGTCGACCGTCTTGCCGCACAGGTGCATGGAACGAGTGTGTTCGACCCATTCCCCTTGCTTTGCCGGCCGGGGCCGACGTGCGACGGTTATCTCGACGGGCACCCCCTGTTCTTCGACGGCGATCACGTGAGTGCGTATGGCAATCGGGTCCTGCTACCGGCATTCGTCGCTGCGATGCGTCTAGCGGCAGGACCGTTGCCCGACGCATGACCGACCTGCGCGGTGCGTGCTGCCTGGCCATCGGACGGACATCCACATGGAGGCGGTTCCGTCCAAGGTCTTATCTGGTTCAGCTGGCGATCGGCGCGTCAGCGAGAAGTGTGATTTCAGCAGGCGCTTGAATCATCCTCCAAGCGCCGGCCTTTTCCAGCTCGTCACGATCGCCAAAGCCCCACAGTACGCCGACACCACGCACACGATTGGCAACCGCACCTTCGATGTCGAAGCGTCGGTCGCCGACCATGATCGTGTCGTCGGCGGGGTGGCCGAAGTCGGCCAGCGCCGCCGCGATCATCTCGGCCTTCTCGCTATGCGCCGTGGCAGGGCCGGGAGCGTAGAGGCGTTCGAAGAGGTGGCCGAAGGGGAGGTGGGCGAGGATGGGTTCCGCGTGCGCACGCACCTTGCTCGTCACCACCGCCAGGCGGTGGCCCGCGCCGGCGAGGGTTGCGATGGTATCCGCGACGCCGTCGTAGACCGTGTGCTCGGACCAGCCGATCTCGCGGAAACGCTGGGAGTACGCGGCGACCGCTGCTTCCACGCGAATGCTGTCACCGTCGAGTACTTCGCCAAAGCTGACCCGCAAAGGCGGGCCGATCCAGGAACGCAGTATCGTGTCGTCGGGTGCCTCCGCCCCGACGCTCGCCAGTGAATGGCGAACGCCGGCGAAAATGCCGATCTCCGAGTCGATCAGGGTGCCGTCGAGGTCGAAGAGGACCAGCATTATTTGCTATCCGCGCGGGCCTGGAGTGCCGCGACTGCCGGCAGCTCCTTGCCTTCGAGAAATTCCAGGAACGCGCCACCGCCCGTGGAGATATAGGAGACGCCGTCCTCGATACCGTATTTGTCGACTGCCGCCAGGGTGTCGCCACCGCCTGCGATCGAGAAAGCCTTCGACGCGGCGATGGCGCGTGCCAGCGTCTCGGTGCCTTTGCCAAAGGCATCGAATTCGAACACACCAACCGGGCCGTTCCACACGACCGTCCCAGCCTTGGCGATCAGTTCGGCATAACGCTTGGCCGTGTCGGGGCCGATGTCGAGGATCATCTCGTCGTCGCCCACCTGGTCGACGGCCTTCACCGTGGCCTTGGCGGTAGCGGAGAACTCCGTGGCGACGACGACGTCCGTCGGTACCGGGACCTCGGCACCGCGCGATTTGGCATCGGCCATGATCTTCTTCGCGGTATCGAGCAGGTCGGCCTCCACCAGCGACTTGCCCACCTTGTGGCCGGCGGCGAGGATGAAGGTATTGGCGATGCCGCCGCCGACGATCAACTGGTCGACCCGGCCGACGAGGTTTTGCAGCAATTCGAGCTTGGTCGATACCTTCGAGCCGGCGACGATCGCCAGCAGCGGGTGGTCGGGATTCTCGAGCGCCTTGCCCAGCGCGTCGAGCTCCTTCGCCAGCAGCGGACCGGCGGCAGCGACCGGCGCGAAGCGGATCACGCCGTGCGTGGAAGCCTGTGCGCGGTGCGCGGTGCCGAAGGCGTCCATGACGAAGATGTCGCAGAGGGCGGCATATTTCTTCGACAGGGTTTCGTCGTCCTTGCCTTCGCCGACGTTCATGCGGCAGTTCTCGAGGACCACCACCTCGCCGTCGGCCACGTCGACGCCGTCGAGGTAGTCGCGGACCAGGCGCACGTCCTTGCCGAGCTTCTTGCCCAGCCATTCGGCCACGGGCTTCAGGGAGGAAGCTTCGTCGAACTCGCCCTCCTTCGGGCGACCCAGATGGGAAATGACCATGACCTTCGCGCCGGCGTCGCGCGCGGCGACGATGGTGGGCAGGGCGGCATCCAGGCGCTGCGTGGAGGTGATCCTGCCGTTCTCCACGGGGACGTTGAGGTCTTCGCGGATCAGCACGCGCTTGCCGCGCAGGTCGAGGTCTTGCATGCGGGTGACGGACACGGTGGGCTCCAGCTCTGGGTCGAGGGGAAAACCGATATTGTCCGCGTCCCTGGGGGGTGGGGCAAATCCGATCGCCGACAGGGTCGGCTCCCACCAGGCTTCGCGGCTCCGATGAAAGGTTGGCTGCAACCCGGTGGGAGCCGACCTTGTCGGCGATCCGCGCGGCGGCGCGGCAAGGCTTCCCCGCCGCCAGCCATTAGAATCCGCGACGCCATAGAAGGAAGCCACATGTCCCTCGTCCTCTACACCTATTGGCGCTCCAGCGCCGTCTATCGCGTACGCATCGCCTTGAACCTCAAGGGGCTCGAATACGAAGTGCGCCCCGTCCACCTGGTCAACGATGGCGGCGAGCATCTGAAACCGGCCTACCGCGCGCTGTCCCCGCAGGCGCAACTACCCACGCTGCTCGATGGCGACCGCGTCATACGCCAGTCGATGGCGATCATGGAGTACCTCGACGAGACACGGCCCACGCCGCCGTTGATGCCGGCCTATGCGGCGGGCCGGGCGCGCGTTCGCGAATTGATGCAAGCGGTCGCGGCGGATATCCACCCGTTGGGCAACCTGCGGGTGCTCAAGACCATCGAGTCGGAGTTCGGAGCCGATGCGGCGGCGAAGGAGGCGTGGTCGCGCCGTTGGATCGCACGTGGATTCGACGGGCTGGAGGTCTTGCTCGCGCAGGGTCCCGCGGGACGCTACAGCCATGGCGATACGCCCACCCTGGCCGATGCCTGTCTTGTGCCGCAGTTCTACAACGCCGTGCGCTGGGGAGTGGACCTGACGCCGTATCCGACGATCCGGAGGGTGGCGGAGGCATGCCAGGCATTGGAGGCGTTTCAGCGGGCTGCGCCGGAGGCGCAGCCGGATGCACCGCGTTGACTTTGGGGTTACGGGGCGCCTCTGAGGTTAAATGTGGGAACCGCCAAACGTGTGAGAACCGACTGGTGTGAGTGCCATTGCCACTGTGGGAGCCGCTTCAGCGGCGATCCCGCGGCAGCGGGCCAAGTGGCGGCAAGCCCCCATCGCCGCTGAAGCGGCTCCCACACCAAGTGGCTGACACACTTGAGCGCTATCGAGCGGCTAGACGCCGATTCCGTACGGGTCGCTCGACGCGAACTCGTTACCCGACGCCCCTTCCGACAGCCGGATCTTCAGTGCCAGGCCGTCGCGCGAATCGGCCTTGTTGAGGCATTCGTCGAGGGTGATCTGGCCGTCCTTGTACAGGCGGTAGAGGGACTGGTCGAAGGTCTGCATGCCCTCCTGCAGGCTCCGGTCCATGGCGTCCTTCACCTCGTGGATCTGGCCCCTGCGGATCATGTCGCGGATCAGCGGGGTGTTGAGCAGCACCTCGGTGGCCGGCATGCGACGGCCGTCCTTGCCGATCACCAGGCGCTGACTGATCACCGCACGCAGGTTCAGGGCGAGGTTCATCAGCACGTTCTTGTGCGCCGATTCCGGGAAGAAGTTGAGGATGCGCTCCAGCGTCTGGTCGGCGTTGTTGGAGTGCAGGGTGGCCAGGCACAGATGGCCGGTCTCGGAGAAGGAGATGGCGGCCTCCATCGTGTCGGTGTCACGGATCTCGCCGATCATGATCACGTCCGGCGCTTCGCGCATCGCGTTCTTCAGCGCCTCGTGATAGCTGTGGGTGTCCAGTCCCACCTCACGCTGGTTCACGATGGAGCGCTTGTGCCGGTGCAGGTACTCGATCGGGTCCTCGATGGTGAGGATGTGGCCGGAGCTGTTGCTGTTGCGGTGGTCGAGCATGGCGGCCAGGGTGGTCGACTTGCCCGAGCCGGTGGCGCCCACGACCAGGATCAGGCCGCGCGGCTCCATGATGAGGTCGCGGAAGATCGTGGGTAGGCGCAACTCTTCCAGTGAAGGGATCTCGCTCTTGATCGCACGGATGACCATGCCGATCTCGCCGCGCTGCTTGAACACGTTGATGCGGAAGCGCCCGGCTTCCTTCACGGCCAGGGCCATGTTGAGTTCGAGATCGCGCTCGAACTGGGGCACCTGGCCTTCGTCCATCAACGAGTAGGCGATTTTCTTGACCATGCCGCTCGGCAGGCCGGTATTTCCGAGCGGGTAAAGCTTGCCTTCCACCTTGATGTTCACGGGGGCGCCGGTCGTCAGGAACATGTCCGACGCGCCCTTGTCCACCATTAGCTTCAGGAAATAACCGATATCCACCTAAACCCCCGGGCGTTCGCATTACAATCGAGACGACGGTCTCACTGACCTGTATATCGACAATATCTCGCAAATCTGTATGAGGAACGAGTGATGGTGCACAACTTGCCGTCGAAAGCCCTGTCCCAGGGCCGCCGGCTCCTTGCCGTGGCCGCCCTGGCCATGGCGATCGCCACCCTCGCTGGCTGTGCCAGCGTGCCCCCGCCCGATGGCGCCATGAACCAGGCCCTCGCCCAACTTCAAGCCGCGCGCGATGCGGGGGCGGCCGATTATGCGCCGGTCGACCTCGATTACGCGCAAAGCAAGTTCCGCCAGGCCCAGGCGGCCATGGCCAGCCGCAAGTACGACGAGGCGGCCGCGCTGGCCGAGGAGTCCCGTGCCGACAGCGAGCTGGCTCGCGCCAAGGCTCGTCTCGGCGCCGCCCGCGCGCAGAACACCGCCAAGAGCCAGGAAAACTCACGGATGCGCGTGGAGATGATCGACAACCACGCCAACGACACGGTGCCGATTCCCAGCAACGTGCATGAATCCGAGACGGTCCTGCCGGAGCCGACGGACAGCACCCCGCCGCCGCCCGGCGGCCAGACCCAGCCCCTGAACGACAACCAGGGAGGCCAGTGATGAAGCGTTCGACCCTCCTCCTTTCCGCGCTCGTCCTTGCCGTTTCGGCGGGTGGCGCCATGGCCGCCACCGACGACCTCGACGTGCGCCGCCTGAATTCCAGCCTCGACCAGCTCTCGTCCGATCCGACCCTCGGCGGCTATGCCCAGGCGGAGCAGGCGCGTGCCCGCGAGGCGATCAATCAGATGGCCCAGTTCAAGCCCAAGGACAAGGAACACGCCCACTACCGGTACATCGCCGAGCGCCGCGTGGACATCGCCAAGGCCATGGCCCAGTACCAGGACGCCCAGAACAAGAGCGCCCAACTCGACCGCGAGCACGATGCCATCCTGCTCGAGGCCAGCCGGCTCGACGCCGAGATGGCCCGCCGCCAGCTCGAGCAGCAGCGCATGCAGAACCAGATGATCCAGGAAGAGGCCACCCGCCTGCAGCAGCAGGGCCTGGAGTATTCCCAGGCGCTGGAACAGGCCAAGGCGGAAGGCGAGAAGGCCCGCCAGGTGGCCGCCGCGCAGGCCAAGGTCGCCAACGCCGCCAAGAAGCAGGCCGCGCTGGCTGAGGCCGCCGCCCGGGCGATGCGTGACATCAACTCGTCCGACGGTGGCGCTCCCGCCTCCGCACCGGCCACGAGCACGCCCAAGAAGAGCAAGAAGGGCGGCAACTGAGGTTATTGCGGGGCGACTCTCGAGGGGCCCCACGGGCCCCTTGTAGATCCTGGCGGAAGCTCTAAGGCTAGCCTCGCATGATCCCTGATGCCCCCCGCCGGGATGCTCTAGTGGAGCCTCTGATGGAGCCCTGGTGGGAACCCGGTGGGAGCCGATCTTGTCGGCGATCCCGCGATAGCGGCCAGACCTCCGCACCGTCCAGCCCAAGCCCTGGCCGTACATCAGGCCCGCCAGCCGACCGGAAGCCTGCCGCGTAAACCGTTGCAGCGGCAACTTTTTTTCTGCGGGAAATTCAGAAAAATCGCCCTTGCACCCCCCTGGCGAGCGGAGTAGCTTCGAACTCCCGTCACGGGAAAAACACGTGGCGGCCCTGCCGGAGCATGCGTACGTTCACCAGGCACATCGCATCGCGATCCTCCCTTCCGCCGATGCGCGGACAGTGCCTCGCATGTCTCCCCTCACGACCGGCCCGCGCCGCGGGCCGATCCCACCGCGAGGAGATTGCTATGTTCGAAAACCAGCAGCGCGACGACGTCGAGAAGTTCATCCACGCCGATGCCGAAACCCGTCGTCTCTTCTACCGCCACCAGGAACTCGATACCAAGCTGCACGACGCCAACATCGGCTGTCTGCCCATCGACGACAAGAGCCTGGCGGGACTCAAGAAGGAAAAGCTGCAGGCCAAGGAAAAACTCCAGCGAATGTGGGAAAGCTGGCAAAAATTACGACACTGAACCGGTTATCCGGTCCAGGACGAGAACGGGCACGGGAACGTGCCCGTTTTTTTGTGGTCTTCCCATACATCGTTTTGGATCGGCCGTGAAGCCGGGCATCGGTTCAGCGCGGCACCCTTTATCATGTGCGCCCAAAGGGCGAGGTCGAAGGGGCCGCGCCGGATCAACCACGGAGTCCCAATGAGTGTTCATGACAGCGTCCTCGAACTGATCGGTCGCACCCCGATGGTGCGTGCCCAGCGCCTGGATACGGGCTGTTGCGAACTGTTCCTGAAGCTCGAGAGCGCCAATCCGGGCGGTTCGGTGAAAGACCGCATCGGCCGGTCCATGATCGAGGGCGCCGAACGCGCCGGGAAGATCAAGCCGGGCGATACCCTTGTCGAAGGCACTGCCGGCAACACCGGCCTCGGTCTGGCGCTGGTCGCACAGCAAAAGGGCTACCGCCTTATCCTGGTCGTCCCCGACAAGATGAGCCGCGAGAAGATCTTCAACCTCAAGGCGATGGGCGCCGAGGTGGTGCTTACCCGGTCGGACGTGGCCAAGGGCCACCCCGAGTACTACCAGGACATGGCCGCGCGCATCGCCCGCGAAACGCCCGGGGCCTACTTCATCAATCAGTTCGGCAACCCGGACAACCCGCTGGCCCACGTGCAGACCACGGGCCCGGAAATCCTCGAACAGCTCGATGGCAAGGTCGACGCCATCGTGGTCGGTTGTGGTTCGTCCGGCACGATGAGCGGCCTCACCGCCTACCTGCGCGAGCATTCGCCGAACACCGAGATCGTCCTCGCCGACCCGGTCGGTTCGATCCTGGCCCAGTACATCAACGAGGGTACGCTATCGGAGAAGTCCGGCAGCTGGATGGTGGAAGGTATCGGTGAAGATTTCCTCCCGTCGATCAGCGATTTCTCGATGGTGAAGAAGGCGTATGCCATCAGCGACAAGGAAAGCTTCCTCGCCGCGCGCGAGCTGTTGGCGAAGGAGGGGGTGCTGGGTGGTTCATCCACGGGTACCCTACTTGCCGCCGCGCTCAAGTGGTGCCGCGAACAGACCACGCCGAAGCGTGTGGTGACCCTGGTCTGCGACACTGGCAACAAGTACCTGTCGAAGATGTACAACGACTACTGGATGCTCGACAACGGCTTCCTCGAGCGCGAGCGCTTCGGCGACCTGCGCGATCTCATCCTGCGTCCGTATGCCCAGCGCGACACGGTGGTGGTGAAGCCGGACGACATGTTGATCACCGCCTACAACCGCATGAAGTTGTACGACGTATCGCAGTTGCCAGTGATGGAGGACGACCGTCTTGTCGGCATCCTGGACGAATCCGATGTGCTCCTGCACGTGCATGCGGACGAAACCAGGTTCCGCGATCCGGTGTCGACGGCGATGATCGCGTCGCCGGAAATGCTCCAGGTCACCTCGCCGATCGAGGCGCTGCTGCCTGTGTTCGAGAAGGGGCATGTCGCGATCGTGATGGATGGTGAGCAGTTCCTCGGCCTCATCACGCGTATCGACCTGCTCAATTACCTGCGCCGCAAAGTCAATTAAGGAAGGGGGAAGCGTCATGTGTGGAATCGTCGCCGCAGTCGCGCAGCGTGACATCGCGCCCATTCTCATCGCCGGGCTGAAAGCCCTGGAATACCGTGGCTACGATTCCGCGGGCATGGCCATCGCCGATGGCGGCGAGATCCGCCGGGTCCGCGCCAAGGGCAAGGTCCGCGAGATGGAGGCCCTCTATGATGCCGACCCCGTGCCGGGCGGTACGGGTATCGCGCATACACGTTGGGCGACGCACGGCGTGCCGAGCGAGAAGAATGCACACCCACACGTGCAGGGCCGCATCGCGATCGTGCACAACGGCATCATCGAGAACTATGCCTCGCTGCGCGAGTCGTTGAGGGCCAAGGGCCGCACCTTCCATTCGGAAACCGACACCGAGGTGATGGGTGCGGTCATCGACGAGCACGTGCAGGCGGGCAGGTCGCTGCGCGAGGCGGTGACCGCCGCGGTGCGCGAACTGGAAGGTGCCTATGCCATCGCCGTGATGAGCCTCGATGAGCCCGAGCGCATCGTTGGCGCACGCCGTGGCTGTCCCTTGCTGGTCGGTATCGGTATTGGCGAACATTTCCTGGGTTCAGACGCGCAGGCGCTGATCAAGGTCACCAACCGGATGATGTACCTCGAGGAGGACGACGTCGTCGAGATCACCCGCGACACCGTCGAGGTGTTCAACCTCGATGGCCAGCGGGTGGACCGCACCGCGCATGAAAGCGAGATCAGCGCCGACTCCGTCGAGCGTGGCGAATACCGCCACTACATGCAGAAGGAAATTTTCGAGCAGCCGCGCGCCGTCGCCGATACGCTGGAAGGCCGCATTGGCCCGCACGGCGTACTGCCGAACATCTTCGGTATCGATGCCGACCCCATTCTCGACAAGACCCGTGGCATCCACATCGTCGCCTGCGGCACCAGCTATCACGCCGGCATGGTCGCCAAATACTGGATCGAGGAACTGGCACGTATCCCGGTCGTGGTCGAAGTGGCCAGCGAATACCGCTACCGCGATGTGGTGGTGCCGGAGAACACGCTCTTCGTCGCCGTGTCGCAGTCGGGTGAAACCGCCGACACGCTGGCCGCCATGCGCGAGTCGCGTCGACGCGGCTACCTCGCCACCTTCGCCATCTGCAACGTGCCGGAATCCTCGGTGGTGCGCGAGTCCGACCTGCGCCTGATGACCCGGGCGGGCCCCGAGATCGGCGTGGCTTCGACCAAGGCGTTCACCACCCAGCTGGCCGCCTTCGCACTGCTGGCGCTGGACCTTGGCCGCCGCCGTGGCCTGGACGGTGCCCGCTACCTCGACCACTGCAAGGAACTGCAGTCGCTGCCGCGCTATATCGAGAACGCGCTGAAGAGCGAGCCGGAAGTCCTGAAGATCGCCGACCACTTCATCAACAAGCAGCACGCGCTTTTCCTGGGGCGTGGTGCGCAGTATCCGGTGGCCCTGGAAGGTTCGCTGAAGCTCAAGGAGATCTCCTATATCCACGCCGAGGCTTATCCGGCAGGTGAGTTGAAGCATGGCCCGCTGGCGCTCGTGGACGAGAACATGCCGATCGTCGCCGTGGCGCCGAACGGCCCGCTGCTGGACAAACTGAAGTCCAACCTGCAGGAAGTGCGGGCGCGTGGTGGCGAGCTGATCGTGTTCGCCGATGAACGTGCCGAGATGGACACGGAAACGGCTCATGTCGCTACCGTGCGCGTGGACGGTGGCGGGGACCTGATCGCCCCGGCGGTGTTTACCGTGCCGATGCAGTTGCTGGCGTATCACGTGGCGGTGCAGCGTGGAACCGATGTGGATCAGCCGCGGAACCTGGCGAAGTCGGTGACGGTGGAATGAGCGACCAGCCGTACATCCATGCTCTCGCCGATGTGCAGTCGCTGCGCATCGGCGAGCGGACGCGGGTGTGGCAGTTCGTCGTGATCCTGCCGGGGGCCGCCATTGGCGACGACTGCAATATCTGCTCGCATTGTTTTATCGAGAACGATGTGGTCGTCGGTGACAGGGTGACGGTGAAGAGTGGGGTGCAGTTGTGGGATGGGTTGCGGCTCGAGGATGACGTTTTTGTCGGGCCGAATGTGACGTTTACCAATGACCGGTTTCCGCGGTCGCGGGAGCATCCGGGAGCGTTTCCTCAAACTTATGTTCGCCGGGGGGCCTCTATCGGCGGTGGGGCGACGATCCTTCCGGGGGTGGAGATCGGAGAGCGTGCGATGGTTGGAGCGGGAGCGGTCGTGACACGCGATGTGGCGCCCCGGGCGATCGTCGTGGGATCGCCGGCGAAGGTCATCGGTTATGCCGATGCGCTGGGTTCGTAGCCACCGCTCATCATGACGTGTAGATCGTCGCGCCAGTCCGGCGGCGTCACACCGAACGATGTGGCGATCCTTGTTGTATCGAGCACCGACCAGGCAGGGCGTTCCGCAGGCGTGGGGTAGCCGGTGGTATCAATGGGAAGGACGGTCGGTGGTTCTTGCAATCGTCTCGACGCGACCGCCTCGTCAAAGATGGCATTTGCGAAGCCGTGCCAAGTGGTTTCACCTGTTGCGGTCAGGTGGTAAACGCCACGTTTCTTGTGGCGCGACTGGGATTCCTTCATCCATTTCCTCGCAACTTGCGCAGTCGCAGTTGCCAGGAATCCGGCGCTCGTTGGCGTACCGTGCTGGTCGTTCACGATGGCAAGTTGCTTGCGCTCGACGCCCAGTCGCAGCATGGTGGTGAGAAAATTTCGTCCATGCAGGCTGTACACCCAGGCTGTGCGCAGTATGAGGTGGTCCACATCCACCTTCTCGAGTGCGCGTTCGCCGGCAAGCTTGCTGCGCCCGTAGACACCGAGGGGGGCGGTGTCGTCGTCTTCGCTATAAGGGTGGCGGGCAGTTCCGTCGAAGACATAGTCGGTTGAGTAATGGATCACCGCGCCGTTCCATTCGGACGTAACGGCACCGATGACGGCAGGCAGCGTCGCGTTGATCAGCATGGCGCTGGGTTCGTCGCCCTCCGCCTGGTCGACCGCCGTATAGGCGGCCGCATTCACCACCAGATCCGCACGTTCGCGGCGAAGGAGCCTGTCGACCGCCGCCAGGTCGGCGAGATCGCAACGCAGTGCTTCATCTTTCGCCAGCCGTGACGAGGCACGCACGGTGCCGGCGGTGGCGAGTGCGCCGCGCAGATATCCACCTAATTGCCCGTCGGCACCGAGCAGGAGGATCTTCATGGCACATAGTCGGGGAGGCGCTCACGTGGCACCTCGTCGAAGAAGGGTGCCTTGCGGTCCTTCTGCGAAAGTTGGGGATCGGAGATTGGCCAGTCGAGGGCGAAGCGCGCATCGTTCCAGCGGATCGCCGCATCCGCGGCCGGGTCGTACAGACTGGTGCACTGGTAGGTGAACGTCGCCTGCTCCGATACTACGCAGAAGCCGTGAGCGAATCCTGGGGCTATCCAGAGGTGTCGCTTGTTTTCACCCGAAAGCATCACGGCAACAGACTTGCTGAACGTCGGGGAATCCGGACGTATATCGACAGCGACGTCGTAGACTTCGCCATCGAGGACACTCACCAGCTTGCCCTGTGGATTGGGCCACTGGTAATGCAATCCGCGTAGTACTCCTCGTTGCGATCGCGAAACGTTGGTCTGCACGAAGGTGGTATCGATTCCGGCGGCGGCGAAGCGCGCCTGGTTGAAGCTTTCATAGAAGAAGCCCCGTTCGTCACCGTGCACCGTCGGTTCGATGATGACGACACCTGGAAGCTCCGTGGCAATGCATTTCACGCGTGTCCATCCTGCTCGGCGAGGCGGAGAAGATACTGGCCATAACCGACCTTGGACAATGGCTCGGCAAGGCGCACCAGCTGCGCACGGTCGATCCAGCCGTTGACGAAGGCGATTTCTTCGGGGCAGCAGATCTTCAGGCCCTGCCGGTTCTCGATGGTCTGGATGTAGTTGCCGGCTTCCATCAACGACTCGTGGGTACCGGTGTCGAGCCACGCGTGACCCCGGCCGAGTTGCTCGAGATGGAGCTGGTCTTGCCGAAGATAGCGACGATTGAGATCGGTGATCTCCAACTCACCGCGGACGGAAGGCGTGAGTTCGGCTGCATAATCCGCCGCGTGCCCGTCGTAGAAGTACAGGCCGGTCACGGCGTAGTTGGATTTGGGTTCGACAGGCTTCTCCTCGATGTCCTGGACCTTGCCGTCGGGTCCGATCGTGGCGACGCCGTACCGTTGGGGATCCCGCACCCAATAACCGAAAACGGTGGCACCCTCATCGCGCGCGTCGGCACGGCGCATCCGGTCGATCAGGCCTTCGCCGTAGAAGATGTTGTCGCCTAGCACGAGGCAGCTCGGAGCTCCTCCCAGGAAATCACGACCAATCAGGAAGGCCTGGGCCAGGCCTTCCGGGCTGGGCTGCACGGCATAGCTGATAGAGATGCCCCATTGAGATCCGTCACCCAGCAGGCGCTGGAACATCGCCTGCTCGTGGGGCGTGTTGATGACCAGGATCTCGCGGATGCCCGCCAGCATCAACGTGCCCAAGGGGTAGTAGACCATCGGCTTGTCGTACACCGGGAGCAACTGCTTGCTAACCCCCTGGGTGATCGGATACAGCCGGGTGCCTGACCCACCGGCAAGGATGATTCCCTTTCGCTTCGTCATTGTCCTAGCCGTTCCATCCGGTAACTACCATCGAGGATGCCTGCCACCCATGCCTGGTTGGCGAGGTACCAATCCACCGTATGTGCCAGGCCGGAGCCGAAATCGTTGCATGGTGTCCAGCCTAATTCGCGCTGGATCTTGCCTGCGTCGATGGCGTAGCGCCGGTCATGGCCTGGCCGGTCCCTGACGAAACGGATGAGTGATTCACGAGGAGACTTGGCTGGTAGGCGCTCGTCGAGCAGCGCGCAGATCGTCCTCACGACAGCGATATTGGTTTGTTCACTGTCGCCACCGATGTTGTACGTCTCGCCCCGCACACCCTTTTCCAGCACCATGGCGATGGCGTCGCAGTGGTCCTCGACGAAGAGCCAGTCACGCACGTTCATGCCGTCGCCGTAGACAGGAAGCTCCTCGCCGGCCAGCGCCTTCTGGATCACCAGCGGTATCAACTTCTCAGGGAACTGGTACGGCCCGTAATTATTCGAGCAGTTCGTCGTCAGCGTCGGCAGGCCATAGGTATGGTGGAAGGCGCGAACGAGATGGTCCGAGGCTGCCTTGGATGCGGAGTAGGGAGAGTTCGGGGCGTAGGGGGTGCTCTCGGTGAAGCGACCCTCGGGGCCCAACGATCCATAGACCTCGTCGGTGGACACGTGGAGGAAGCGAAACGCCGCTCCCTCGGCCGCGGGAAGGCCCCGCCAGTGATTCCGGGTGACTTCCAGCAAAGTCAGTGTCGCCGTGACATTGGTCTCGATAAAGGCGGCCGGATGGTCGATCGAACGGTCCACATGCGATTCGGCTGCGAAATTCACCACGGCATCCGGCCGGTGTTCGGCCAGCAACGCCGAAACAAGTGCATGATCGCCGATGTCACCGCGCACGAAGCGATGGCTGGGATGATCGCGCAAGCTCGTGAGCGTTGCCAAGTTGCCTGCGTAGGTCAGCTTGTCCAGGTTGATGACGCGATGGCCCGCAGCCACCGCTCGGTGGACGAAGTTACCACCTATGAACCCGGCGCCGCCGGTGACCAGGAATGTGGACATGAACGACCTTGGCGTGGCCCTGGGCGAGGTCCCGCGGGCGATGCCGGCGATTATGGGCGATCCCGGCGCCTCCGTCTCCTGCACATCCAGTAGATGAACGTCACTTCAGACTTCGCAGCCGAGAAACCGTCAAGACGGTAATATGGGCCGCTTTACCGTGGCGCATAGTGCGCGCTCGGAAACAATTATTTTAGGTAGATCAATGGCTTCCAAGAAAGCGGCGCAAGCACTGGGTCTCGGCACGCGGGCGATTCACGCCGGCCAGCATCCCGATCCGTCGACCGGGGCCATCATGACGCCGATCTATGCGACGTCCACCTATGTGCAATCCAGCCCGGGCAAGCATCAGGGCTACGAGTACTCGCGTACCCAGAACCCCACGCGGATGGCCTACGAGCGCTGCGTGGCCGACCTTGAAGGTGGTGTTGCCGGTTTCGCCTTCGGTTCCGGCCTAGGTGGCGCCTCCACGGTGCTGGACCTGCTCGATTCCGGCGACCATGTCATCGCCATGGATGATCTCTACGGCGGTACCTATCGTCTGTTTGAGCGCGTCCGCCGCCGCTCCGCCGGCCTGGATTTCAGCTTCGTCGACTTGAATGACGCCACCGCTCTCAAGGCCGCGCTGAAGCCGAACACGCGGATGATCTGGGCGGAAACGCCGACCAATCCCATGCTCAAGCTGGTCGACCTGGCCAAGCTTTCCGCTTTCGCGAAGAAGCATGGCTTGATCCTGGTCGTGGACAATACCTTCTGCTCACCGATGCTCCAGCGCCCGATCGAGTACGGCGCGGACCTGGTGCTGCATTCGGCCACCAAATATCTCAACGGTCATTCGGACATGGTTGGCGGCATCGTGGTCGCCGCCAACGACGAGATGGCCGAACGCATGGGCTTCCTGCAGAACTCCGTCGGCGCGGTCGCGGGGCCGTTCGACTCGTTCCTGGCGATGCGTGGCCTGAAGACCCTGCACCTGCGCATGAAGGCGCACTGCGAATCCGCCGTGGATATCGCCCGCTGGCTGGAAAAGCACCCGGCCATCGAGCGGGTGATCTATCCGGGTCTGAAGTCGCATCCGCAGCACGCCTTGGCGCGTCGCCAGATGGATGGCTTCGGCGGAATCATCTCGGCAGAGGTGAAGGGGGGCATCCGGGCCGCCCGGAAGATGCTCGAGCGCTGCGAGATCTTTGCGCTGGCCGAGTCGCTCGGCGGTGTGGAGAGCCTGATCGAGCATCCGGGTGTCATGACCCATGCGTCGATTCCGCCGGCGACGCGCAAGCGGCTGGGGATCAGCGACGGGTTGATCCGGTTGTCGGTGGGTGTGGAGGATGTGGAAGATCTGCGGTCCGAGCTCACACACGCGCTAGCGCGTTGAGGTGTCATGAATGAGTGAGCTTCTGCGCTCAGCCTGGCGTTATCGCCATTTCATCCTGTCGTCGGTCAAGAATGACCTGAAGGCGAGGTTCGCGCGTAGTCGCCTCGGTGCAGCCTGGATGGTGCTTCAGCCGTTGGCCCAGGTGGCTATCTACTCGCTGGTGCTTTCTCGTGTCATGGGCGCGAAGCTTCCCGGCGTGACCAATCAATACGCGTACTCCATCTATCTCATGGCGGGCATGCTTGCCTGGTCGCTATTCGTCGAGGTTGTACAGCGTTCGCTGACATTGTTCGTCGACAACGGCAATCTTATGAAGAAGATTTTCTTCCCGAGGATTTGCTTGCCTTTCATCGCGGTCGGCACGGCGTTGGTCAGCAATCTCCTACTGTTCGCCGCGACGGTGGCGATCTTCGCGCTCGTGGGTCACTTCCCGACATCCGCGCTGGGTTGGTTGCCCTTGCTGGTAGCGGTGAACGTGGCTTTCTCGCTAGGTCTGGGGCTGCTTCTCGGGGTGATAAACGTGTTCGTGCGTGACGTCGGTCAGGTGATGGCCGTTGTCCTCCAGCTCTGGTTCTGGATCACGCCTATCGTTTATATGCCCAGTATCCTTCCGCATGGCTTCGGCCGGATCATCGAGCTGAACCCGCTCTATTACATCGTTGGTGGCTTCCAGGACGTCATGCTGTTCAATCGCACCCCGGATATTGTCGCCCTTGGCTGGACCGCTCTGGGCTCACTCGTGCTGTTGGCTCTGGCATTCATGATGTTTCGCAAGGCGGCGCCGGAAATGGTCGATGTCCTATGATGGATCCGGTTCTGGAAGTAAAGGCGCTCGGCAAGGCATTTCGCGACTACGGAAGCGAGTTCAAGCGGTTCGCATCCTGGTTCGGCGCACAGGTGACGCCCAAGGCCGAGCACTGGGTCATCCGCGACATCTCCTTCGCTGTCGGCAGGGGTGAGGCGATCGGAATCGTCGGGCAGAACGGTGCGGGCAAGAGCACCCTGCTCAAGCTCATCACACGTACCCTCATGCCGAGCGAAGGGTCGGTATCCGTTAACGGACGAATTGCCGCCATCCTCGAACTTGGCATGGGGTTCAGCCCGGATCTCACGGGGCGGCAGAACGTTTACCATGCCGCCGGACTCATGGGCTTCACACGTGAGCAAATTGACCGCGCCATGCCCGAGATCGAAGCATTCGCTGAGATCGGTGCCTATTTTGACGAATACGTTCGCACTTACTCCAGCGGCATGCAGATGCGCGTGGCGTTCAGCGTGGCGACTGCATTTCGCCCCGATATCCTCATTGTGGACGAGGCACTTTCGGTCGGCGACTCGTACTTCCAGCACAAGTGTTTCAAACGGATCAAGGAGTTTCGCGAACGCGGGACGAGCCTGATGATTGTGTCGCACGACAGCGGCGCCATCCAGAGTCTCTGTGACAGGGCGATCCTTCTGCAGGCAGGCCGGGTATTGAAAGACGGCGATCCTGTCGAAGTCATGGACGCGTACAACGCGCTGATCGCCGAGCGCGAAAACAGCACTATGAAGGTCGAGCGCCTGGAAGGTGGGCAGCTACAGACAACGAGTGGCACGCTCGAGGCCGTTGTCGCTTCGATCCGCTTGTACTCCGAGCAGGGCGATCCGGTCGAGTACATCGACGTCGGGCAGCCGGTGGAGTTGCGGGTCGAGGTCAAGATCAACGCTGACATTCCCAGGCTTGTCTTCGGCTACCTGATCAAGGACCGTCTGGGACAGTCCATCTTCGGTACCAACACGCACCACACCAAGCAAGTCGTCGAAGACGCCAGGACCGGGCAGGCGGTCCGCTACGTCGCGCGTTTCCCCATGAACCTCGGTCCAGGTACGTACTCCATCTCGACGGCTCTCGTCAGCACGGACACGCATCTGGTCGACAACTACGAATGGCGTGATCTGGCGCTCATCTTTACCGTCGCCAATCACTCGCACCCCCATTTCGTCGGGAACGCCTGGATTCCACCTCACATCGATGTGACCACCTGACCATGACATTCGTAAGCTACGCCCAGAACTTCGAAGACATCATGTTGCACCGTGCGCTCAAGCACGTCCGGCATGGGTTTTACGTAGATGTGGGCGCGCAGCATCCTATCAAGGATTCAGTTACAAAGGCCTTTTCGCTCGCCGGGTGGCGAGGTATCAATATCGAGCCGGTGAAACATTGGTTCGAGATGCTCGAGGCTGATCGCCCTCACGACATCAATCTCAACGTCGCAGTCGCCGAGCAGGAAGGGTTTCTCGAGCTCTTCGAGGTGGAAGGCACGGGGCTATCCACGAGCGACGCGGGATTTGCCGAGCGACACAGGGCGGCGGGCCACCGGGTGTCGGAATATCGCGTCCCCACAGTGACCCTCGACAGTATATTTTCGGAGCAGGACGTTCGCGAAGTGCACTTTTTGAAGGTGGACTGCGAAGGTGCTGAACGGACGGCCCTGGCATCCTGTTCGTTCCTGGACGTGCGTCCGTGGGTCATCACCGTGGAAGCCACCGAGCCCAACAGCCAGGTCGATGTTCACGAGCAATGGGAATCCCTTTTGGTCGATCGTGGCTATGTGCTCGCATATCGTGATGGCCTGAATCGTTACTACGTGGCGCAGGAACGCGCGGAACTCCTGCCGTCTTTCGACTTGCCGCCGAACGTATTCGACGACTTCGTCCGTGTGGACGATAAGAAGGCGCATGATGAAGTGAATGAAGTGCACGTGCGGTTGCGTGCGTCCATCGCGGAGGCTGCCGAAGCACGGCACGCCGTTGTCGGCTTATCCGAACATCTTCGATCGTTGGACGCGTTGCATGCGACCCAGCTTCAGGAGCGTGACCTGGCATGCCAGCAGGCTGTTTCGGAATGCGAAGAGGCGAGGGCGCAGCTGGCCGAAACACGTGCCACGCTGGCGTCGGTCGAAGCCCAACTGCACCACGTGCGCGCTCACACCAGGTCGGAAGTCGAGGAGGCGACTCGTGGCTACCTGGATCTGCAGCGGGAAGCGCAACTGCTGCGCACGGCTGTGGCACACAGGGATGCCATGATCGGTGCCTTCGTCTCTAGTACTTCGTGGCGGATCACCGCGCCACTGCGTGGCGCCAGCAGCGCCGGTCGCGCGGCAATACGGCGTGGCTGGAGAATGATCCGCCCGCTCGTGGCGCGCTTTGCCCGGGCAGCACGGCCCTCCATGCGCATCGCTATGGCCATCCCCGGGGTGCGGCCTGCAGCGAGGGCGCTTTTGGGCCCCGATACACGATTGGGCCGTCGTGCACGAGCGTTCCTGTTTCAGTCGCACGTGTCCGTCGCCGTCGATGGACCTGTCGCGATGTCTGATGAGGCCGCCGTCGCGGAGGCATTGCTTCACGCGGCTATTGCCAAAAGAAAGAAATAATCAACACTGGGTCCCGTGGCGGGCGGGCGATATTTGCTGATAGCAGGGTAAGCATGCGAGTCGTCATAGATCTTCAGGCCTGTCAGTCTCCGAGTGGTCGCATCCGAGGTGTCGGGCGCTACTGCCTGTCGCTCACGTTAGCGATGGCGCGGGCGAACCGTGGCCATGAGGTCTGGGTCGCCCTCAATGGAACCATGGCGGAGTCGGTGGGAGTCGTCCGGGATCTTCTTGAAGGGGCAGTGCCGGCCGACCGTGTCGTGTCATGGGAGAGCCTTGCGCGTACGGCATCCACGGATCCTGCAAATTACAGCCGTAACCTCGTAGCCGAACGCCTGCGGGAGCACTTCCTCGAATCGCTGGGCGCGGATGTCATTCTGACCGCGAGCATGGTGGATGGATTCTTCGACTCGGTTGTCACTTCTGTCCCAGGGCGTTCGCGCGCGCTGCAGGTAGGGATTCTCTTTGACCTGATTCCGATGGTCATGCCCGAACTTTACCTGGTGCTGGATGGCGTCGCACCCTGGTACCGGACCAAGATCGAGCACCTTCGCCGCTGCGACCTACTTCTTGCTATCTCGCAGGCGGCCCGCGACGAAGCTATCGAGTTGCTCGGGTTGGACGCCGGCAGGATCGTTAACGTTTCTGCCGCCGTGGGCGACGATTTCCGGCGCATTGAGCCGTCTTTGAACCCGTCGGCCGTCGGTCGGCGGTATGGTGTTAGTCGCCCCTTTGTCATGTATGCCGGCGGGTTTGATCCCAGGAAGAACCTGGCATCCCTTATCGCGGCGTACGCGTCGCTTTCTCCAGCCGTGCGCTCTGGCCACCAGTTGGTCTTTGTCGGCAATCTCGACAAGAAAGAGCGAGACGAACTCGTCGCGGTGAGAGACGCGAGCGGGCTGACAGACGATGAGCTCATTTTCACCGGCTTCGTCTCCGACGCTGAGCTCGTCCGGCTTTACAATGCCTGCAAGCTTTACGTATTCCCGTCCTTGCATGAAGGCTTTGGCCTGCCGGCGCTGGAAGCGATGGCTTGTGGGGCTGTCGTCGTTGGTTCGTCGACGACGAGCCTTCCCGAGGTGATCGGAGCGGCGGAAGCTCTGTTTGATCCACGGGACACCGCTTCGATCGCCGCGAAGATCATGCAGGGCCTTACCGACGAGGCGTTTCGTGATCGTATGAAGCGCCATGCGGAGCGGCATGTGACCACGTTCTCATGGGAAGCATCGGCCGATATGGCCTGGCAGGCCATTGAAAGCGTCGTTCCCGCATCATCTTCCCGAACTTCCCCGGCGCGCAACGACGAAACGGGCGAGCGCCTGGCATTACTCGCAGCCCGACCGGTTTCCCTTGCCGATTTCGAAGCACTTAATCTCGGTTCTTCCCGCGGCGTCGACCTTTTCTCCAGTGCAGCTGGGCAGGAAGTGGTGGGTGGATCGCTTCCTGCCGGGTGGAGACGTCGCTCGTTATCGACGTTCGATCCACGAACGGCCGGCGACGTGCTCGTTCAGGTATCCGACGATCCGGGTACCGTAGCGGTGCTGCAGGCGGTGCGGGGCATTCCTGCCCAACTCTGGTTCGTGGATGCGAGCTACGGTCGGGTGCTGGAAAGAACGCGGCACGACGACGAACGGCTATTGGCTGCGATTCTCTACGGAGCCGGTGGTTATCGGGCACTTGGGTTCATCAAGCAAGCGGGTGAGGCTGCCTTTTCCTCGTTACCCGCCGACGCGATCGCCCGGGGTGACGCGGCCTGGTCTTCCTTCTCCGAGCGGGAAAAGGTCAATGCTCGGGCCGCACTGATTGAAGAAGTCGCGGGAATACCCGGTGTAGCCGCGTGGGCGCGGGACGATGTCTCGCGGCTGGCCATGGCTGTGGCCGCGAACGCGCCGGTTCATCGCCCCGCTCGCACGCTATACGTCGATGTGTCGCATCTTGTCATCGAAGATGCAAAAACCGGTATCCAGCGAGTGGTGCGGAACATCACCGCTGGATTGATGGCCGCGCCCCCGGAAGGTTTCCGCGTCGAGCCTGTCTACATACGACCAGACGGTGTATTCCGTCATGCGCGGGAATGGTGTGCAAGGCAGTTCTACGATGGCGCGTCGCTGCCCCCAGACGCACCCGTCGAGTTCCGCCAGGGCGACATCTTCGTGGGGCTGGATCTAGCTGCCCACCTTGTCCCCTATCTGCGCGATACGTACGTCCGGATGAGGAGCAGAGGCGTAGACGTCCATTTTGTCGTCTACGACCTGCTTCCACTCTTGCGGCCGGATTGCTTCGACGAGAACGGGTTACCCACCTTCCGCCTCTGGTATGAAGCCATCGCGGAACTTGCCGATGGAATCATCTGCATTTCGCGCACGGTGGCTGATGAGTTCAAGCAGTGGCTTGGACAGGCGATGCCTGTGCGTACCCGGCCGCTCCGCATCGATTGGTTTCATCTTGGTGCAGACCTCGTGCCGGCTGCCCAGGCGGATGGCGCCGTTGGCGTATTGCCGTTCGATCTCCGTGGCAGGCCGACGTTCCTCATGGTCGGCACGATCGAACCCCGCAAGGGGCACGCGCAGACGCTCGCAGCCTTCGAAACGCTTTGGGAGCGGGGCCATGATGTGAATCTGGTCTTGATCGGCAAGTCGGGATGGCGCGTGGAAAGCCTGGTGACGCGTCTTCGCGGGCATGCCCAGGCCGGGAAGCGATTGTTCTGGCTGGAACGTGCCGACGATAGCCAATTGGTCGCGATGTACCAGACCGCTTCGGCCCTGCTGGCGCCATCCGAAGGCGAAGGGTTCGGGCTACCGCTCATCGAAGCGGCGCAGTACGAAAGGCCTATCATCGCGCGCGATCTACCTGTCTTCAAAGAAGTCGCTGGCGAGCACGCGTTCTATTTCAGTGGCACCGACCCAGAGGCGATGGCTGCCGCCGTCGAGCGCTGGCTCGAACTCGATCGTGCGGGTCTCGCGCCACCGTCTGCCGGCATGCCGTGGTTGACTTGGAGCCAAAGCGCAAGGCAACTCGCCAGCGTGGCCGTGAGCAGCCATTGGTACGATTCCTGGACGCCCTGCGCGGCTCGTCATTTCAAGGCATCGGACTACCGGGCGACCTTCACCACGGGGCGGCTTGTACGCGGGGAACGGATCTCTGAGCGCGCTCCCGGTGTGCTGTACGCGACCCCGTTCATCCAGCTGAAGGCCGGTGACTACGAGTTGCGTGTGGCTGGGGCGCGCCAAAACGGTGCCGGTACGGCCTGGCTCGATGTCGAAGCGCATGGCGGTGCATGGCGTATCGGCTCGTCAGTCTTAAGCGAGGGCGAAGATCTGGTTGCCCAGCTGAACATATGCGTTCATGAAGACGTTGATGACCTTTGCATCCGGGTCATGGTGGACGGGGACGCCGAGGTCGTTTTTCGGGACATGGATCTAGTGCCGGTTGAAGAAGGCGACCGGCGGAAATTCCCGGAGCTTGAGTCCACAGGATTCGTCGTGGACAATAGTGAATCTCGTTAAATCAATTATTTGCAGCGACGGAACCAGATGAAAACAGCATTGATCACCGGAATCTCGGGCCAGGATGGCGCCTACCTCGCGCAACTTCTTCTTGAGAAGGGGTATCGCGTCTACGGCACCTATCGGCGCACGAGCTCGGTCAACTTCTGGCGAATCGAGGAGCTGGGCATCCAGAACCATCCGAACCTCGAACTTGTCGAGTTCGACCTGACCGATGGTGGTTCGGCCATTCGCTTGCTGCAGACGACAGGAGCAACCGAGGTGTACAACCTCGCAGCTCAGAGCTTTGTTGGCGTATCGTTCGATCAGCCGGCGACCACGGCCGCGATCACTGGCGTCGGCGCGCTGCACATGCTCGAGGCCATTCGCATAGTCAATCCGAAGATCCGCTTCTATCAGGCGTCGACGTCGGAGATGTTCGGCAAGGTGCAGGCCGTACCGCAGAAGGAAGACACCCCGTTTTACCCGCGTAGCCCGTATGGCGTGGCCAAGCTCTACGCTCACTGGATCACCGTGAACTACCGCGAGTCTTACGGCATCTTCGGTTCCAGCGGCATCCTGTTCAATCATGAGTCACCGTTGCGTGGCCGCGAGTTCGTTACCCGCAAGATCACGGACTCCGTGGCCAAGATCAAACTGGGCAAACTGGACGTGCTTGAACTGGGCAATCTCGATGCCAAGCGCGACTGGGGTTTCGCCAAGGAATACGTCGAGGGCATGTGGCGCATGCTGCAGGCCGACGAGCCGGATACCTTCGTGCTCGCGACCAATCGCACGGAAACCGTGCGTGATTTCGTGACGCTCGCGTTCGCCGCCGTCGGCATCGACATCGACTGGAAGGGCAGCGAAGAGAACGAAACCGGTACCTGCCGCAAGACCGGTAAGCTGATGGTGAAGATCAATCCCAAGTTCTACCGTCCGGCAGAAGTCGAGCTTCTTATCGGCGATCCCGCCAAAGCATACGAAAAGCTGGGCTGGAAGCCGGAAACCACGCTCGAAAATCTGTGCAAGATGATGGTCGAAGCCGATCTGCGCCGGAATGAACGTGACGCCTCGTTCTGAGGCCGCGCCCGGCCGGGTACTCGTCACCGGTCACAAGGGCTTCACCGGCCGTTATGTGGTCGCCGCGCTCCGCTCGGCGGGTTACGAGGTTTTTGGCTTGGTCGAGCGGCCCGACGACCTTGAATCCCCAGGAATCAACCTGCTGGATCGTGCAGGCGTGGCTGGTGCGATTGCAGAGGCACGTCCCGACGCGGTTATCCATCTCGCCGCGATCGCCTTTGTAGCGCATGGCGACGCAGATGAAATGTACCGGACGAACGTCGTAGGTACGCGGCATCTGATGGAAGCATTGGCTGACTTGCCAGCCACGCTACGTTCGGTGCTCTTGGCCAGTAGCGCCAATGTGTATGGCAACAGCGATATCGAATTACTGAGTGAATCGGTGGAGCCGTCGCCGGCAAACGATTACGCGGTCAGCAAGCTCGCCATGGAGTACATGGCCAAACTCTGGCTCGACCGCCTGCCCGTGATTCTGGCGCGGCCCTTCAATTACACTGGTGTCGGCCAAGCGGAGAACTTCCTGTTGCCGAAGATCGTCTCGCATTTCCAGCGCGCCGAGAAGGTGATCGAGCTGGGTAACATCGACGTCGCGCGAGACTTCCAGGATGTGCGCTTCGTCGCCGATGCGTATGTGCGTCTGCTGTCCGCGAACGCAGCTGGACAAACGGTCAACCTTTGCTCAGGCACGTCCGTTTCGCTGATGCAGGTAATTGGTATGATGCAGGAGATCGCGGGCTATGAAATCGAGGTGCGCGTAAATCCTGCTTTCGTTCGTGGCAATGAAGTGGCACGCCTCACGGGCGATAACCGCCGCCTGCGCTCCTTGATCGGGCCGCTAGACATCATTCCGCTGCGCACGACGCTTGAGTGGATGTTCGATTCCAGGAAGACCCCATGAAGTGTTTCAAGGCTTACGACATTCGCGGCCGGGTGCCGGATGAATTGAATTCTGACGTCGCCTACAGCATTGGTCGTGCGTTTGCGCGCGCCGTGGCCGATGGCGAGGTGGTGGTCGGATACGACATTCGGCTCGACAGTCCAGCGCTCGCCGCCGAAGTGGCTCGCGGTCTGGCCGACGAGGGCCGCAACGTAATCGACATCGGCCTGTGCGGAACCGAGGAAGTCTACTTCCAGACAGCACATCGCGGTGTCGCCGGCGGCATCATGGTTACCGCGAGCCACAACCCGATCGACTACAACGGGATGAAGCTGGTGCGCGAAGGCGCTCGCCCGATCAGTGGAGACACGGGCCTGCGCGACATCGAGCGCATGGTGGAAGACAATGCGTTCGGCCCGGTCCGGGCGAGTCGCGGCATGATCAGCGCGGACCACGATAAATCGGCATACATCACGCATCTACTTGGTTACGTCGACGTTGCCGCACTGCGCCCGCTAAAGGTCGTGGTCAACGCGGGCAACGGCGGTGCCGGCGCCATCGTCGACCTGCTCGAGCCGCATCTGCCATTCACCTTCGTTCGCGTCAATCACGAGCCGGATGGCAGTTTTCCGAATGGCATCCCCAACCCTTTGTTGCCTGAGAATCGGGATGTCACCGCGAAAGCTGTGGTCGCTTCCGGCGCGGACCTCGGCATCGCCTGGGACGGTGACTTCGATCGTTGCTTCCTGTTCGATGCGCAAGGCGGGTTCATCGAAGGCTACTACATCGTCGGCCTGCTTGCGGCGCAAATGCTCGAGAAGCATCCGGGGTCGCGAATCATCCACGATCCACGGCTGACCTGGAACACGGTCGATATGGTTGCAGCCGCCGGCGGTATCGCCGTGGAGAGCAAGACGGGTCACGCCTTCATCAAGGAACGCATGCGTTCCGAAGACGCCGTTTACGGCGGTGAGATGAGTGCACATCATTATTTCCGCGATTTCGCGTATTGCGACTCGGGAATGATTCCTTGGCTGCTAGTCGCCGAGCGCATTGGCAAGACGGGTACCTCGCTGACCGACATGCTGGCAGAGCGGATGGCAGCTTACCCGTGTAGCGGGGAGATCAACTTTCGGGTGGATGATGCCGCGGCTACCGTGGCTCGTATCGTGAACCATTACAAACCATCGGCGCAGAGCGTGGAGAACATCGACGGCGTTAGCATGTCGTTCGGGACGTGGCGCTTCAATCTTCGGTCGTCGAATACCGAGCCGCTGCTGCGCTTGAATGTCGAGGCGCGTGGTGACAGAGCGCTTATGGAGGTTAGAACCGCTGAGCTTCGTTCCCTCATAGGTGGGAGTGGCGCGTAGGATCAACGACCTCGTGGCCGCGCTCCTCAGGCCGAGCGTGAGGAGCGGTATAGGGACGCCTGATGATCCAAGGTATCTTGTCGATCATGTATTGAGGTCGCAGCCACGCGTCATGCTCGAATACGTACGCAAAGTTCGTATCCGTGCTGGTCGGTCCTTTCTTCATCCAGAGCGCCCTTCGTATTTCTTGGATGGGAGTGGGTAATCCGACGATTACGACAGCTGCGAATGCCGCCCTCAGCCATACCGTTCCTCGGGCTATGCCTTGCCATGCGGTGAGCGACAGAAGCGCAAGAGCGGGGATAGACCCGTGCAGATTGAGGTCGTTGAATGCTCCGAAGCTGACGAAAGGCATTCCGAGCAAGGTCAAGGACGCGATCCACACCATGCCGTCGCGCCATTTCGTAATGGTCTGGCAAATAAGTATGGCCGGGACGACTTCGAGGGCCACGAAGAGCAGATAGCCGAAGAATGAGTAGCAAGGCCGCCCCTGGCCCAGGCAGCGGAGATTCCAGACGGCGTCGAATGGAATATCTTCCGTGCCAGCTCGGAGGTACCGCGCAATGGCGGCCAACACGACAAGCATCGACAGTGCGCTGAACAGCACTTCCCACGTGAATTCCTTGCGGTTTCGCCAAAGGACATACAAAAAGAGTGGTGTGAGCCCTATCGCTGAGAACGGTGACCAAAGAATCACTGCAGTCGTCACCACCGGTATGACGATGAGAGACGATGCATTAGAGACGAGGCGGAGCGCTAGGGCCACGCCCAGCCATGCGGAAAGTGCGTGTTGGGGTGCCCAGGTGATGTCTGTATAGTTCGAGCCGAACTCTATCCAGCCGGACCACCATTCAATGTGGTAGATGGGTCCCATCCGAAAACCCGTTATGGCGGTGCCGATCGCATCTGAGCCACTGAAGAGAAGGAAGGCCAAAGGAAGGGCATAACGCCATCGGGGGCGATTGGTCAGCGCTGAGGCGACCGAAAAAAAGAGATACAGCCCAATCGTGGTCCAGGACCCGAGCAGAAAGGAAAGCGCTTGGACTGAAAAGATTTTCGTGAGCAGGGCCGGGACAACGTACCAGCCCAGGTAATATCGCAAGGTTCCGCCGTCATATCCCGAAGCGATTCCAACGAGCGAGTCGTTATCGATCAGGAAACGAAAGACGGCGAAGTGCTTGATCCAATCGCTGTTCGTGTGAACAAGGCCGAAGGCCCCGCTCGCAAACACGGTTGCCGCGGAGATCATCCAAAAGTACAGGCCAAGGAAACGGCTTTGGTGAACGAGAGTGGGCCCCAGTCGCTTCGCACAGCGGGCAAGGGCGAATGCTATGCATGCAACGGCCGGCACCCATATCTGCACCCTCATGTATGCCACGAAGAACAGGGCAACAGGAAGGGTAAGGTAGACAATCGCTGCGAATTCGACTCGTGTCAGCGAGTCGTTACTCGATTTGTACCTGTGCGAGAGTTCTGCCACGGAAACTCTGTGCCTTCGCCGCATGGACTAGGCACGTCCATAAACGTCCTCGAATCGGACGATATCGTCCTCACCAAGATAGCTGCCCGACTGCACTTCGATCAGCTCGAGCGGCACCTTGCCGACATTGCGAAGACGATGCGTCACACCGAGCGGGATATAGGTGCTCTGATTCTCGGTGAGCAGGAACACCTTTTCGCCGCAGGTGACTTCCGCCGTACCCGACACGACGATCCAGTGCTCTGCGCGATGGTGGTGCATCTGCAGGCTGAGGACAGAGCCTGGCTTGACGATGATCCGCTTGACCTGGAAACGCTCGCCCATGTCGATCGAGTCATAGCTGCCCCAGGGGCGGTAGACCTGCCGGTGCGCCAGATGCTCACTACGGCCGGCGTTGCCGAGATTGTCTACGATCTTCTTCACGCCCTGAACCTTATCGCGAGTGGCTACAAGGGTTGCATCCGGTGTGGTGACGATCACTACGTCGTCTAGCCCGATCGTGGCGACCATGTGCCTGTCATGCGTGCGCACCAGCGTATTCCTGGTGTCGAGCGTGATGACGTCGCCGTCGGTTGCGTTGCCATTCGGGTCCTTATCGGCAGCGTCCCACAATGCCGACCAGGAGCCAATATCGCTCCAGCGGCAGCTGACGGGGACGACCGCAGCGCTGTCGGTCTTCTCCATGACGGCATAGTCGATCGAATCGTCAGGCACTTCGGCCATGGTCGTCTTGTCGAAGCGCACGAAATCGAGGTCCGGCTGCGCCGACGCAAATACCTTTGCGGTAGCGGCATGTATTCTCGGTGAATACTTCTGAAGTTCCTCAAGGTATCGCGACGCCTTGAACAGGAACATGCCGGAGTTCCAGTCGAAATCACCGCTTTCGATGTACTTGGCTGCCGTCTCCGCATTGGGCTTCTCGACGAACTGTGCGACCTTGAATCCGCTGTCGGAGACCGCTTCGGCACGCTTGATGTATCCGAAACCGGTTTCCGGCGCCTCCGGACGAATGCCGAACGTCACCAGCCAGTCCTGCGTCGCCAGCGGGGCGGCGCGCTTCACGGCCTCGACAAAGCTGGTCTCGTCGCCGATGAGGTGATCTGCCGGCAGTACCAGTAGGACGGCATCGGGATCCTTCTGGACAGCGTGCATTGCAGCGAGCGCAATGGCCGGCGCGGTGTTGCGTGCGGCTGGTTCGAGCAGGATCGCCGAGCCTGCGACGCCGAGTTCCTGGAGCTGCTCGGCGACAGTGAAACGATGATCCTCACTGCAGACCACGATGGGCGCACTGGTGTTGCCCAGCTTGCCCGTACGTTGGACGGTCTGCTGGAACAGTGTGGCGTCACCGACCAGGGCCAGGAACTGCTTGGGGCGGTTCTTTCGGGACAGGGGCCAGAGACGGGTGCCGCTACCGCCGCTGAGGATGACTGGGACGATCATGGGTTCCGCTCCGGGAGGTACATTAACCGATCGATTATAACCGGAGCCCAGCACCGTGGCCGGGTGCCCGGAACGGCCGTTCAGTCACAAAGTTCCCCCTCGGGAAAGCTGCGATAGAGCCAGCGCGGCTTGCCTGGCTTGGCCGGGCGCGTGCTACGGGCCCTCAGGAAGATGTACTGACCCAAGTCGTACCCTCGATTGGGGATCGCCAGGATTTGCTGGGCGATCTTCTCGGTCGGATAGTACAGGTTCGAATGGTTCTCGTGGACATCCGAGGAGAAGAGCACTTCCAGATCGAAACCGAGGTGATCGAGCATCAGGTACAACTCATGCTTGTTGTACTCGCGGTTGTGGCGGCCATACACGCCATATCCGGAGATCGGGTCGTACATGTTCTGGCCGGCCATCATCTTGGCGATGTTCTCGAGTCGGTTGACGTTGGGCGTCGTGAGCACGAGTGCACCGCCCGGAGCGAGCTTGTCCTTGATGCGCCGGAGGGCACCAATGGGATCGGCGACAAGGTGCTCGATGACTTCGCAGAAAAGGACGACGTCGAATTGTCCCTCGAAAGGGATGTCTTCCTTATCGACATTGTTGTTCAAGAATTCGAAGGCGAATTCCTCACCCGTCTCTGCACTTTTGCAGACTTGTCGTGAGCCGCCGCCTTCGATCCCAAAATAGTTCGTGCAGCAGACGTCATATCGCCTGAACTTCTTAAGCAAGATCGTGGTGAAGTATGGGTTGGCACCGATCTCTAGAAGCCGTCCGCCGGCTTCGGGAACTATTCCCAGCGTAAGCACAAACCGCATGAAGTCTTCGTTCAAGTAATTCGCGAGCTCGGTGGTTGGTGCTCCATCCAGCGAGAATGATCCCAAGTAGCGTCTCAGGGAAGCGGCGTCGTACGGCTGCGGGATGTGTGCGCTGTGCTCTATGTCGGGAAACACGCTGCGAAGCGACTTACTCATTGATAACCTCCTGTGAAGTGAAGCAGCGGTCAGCGGACGACCATCGGGCAGTAAAGAGTCACGCCCAGCAACTCTTTGAAGTATTTCCCGAACTCGCGTCCATCACTGTGCGATTGCGTCCTTAGATGTCCGAGTCGGACGCAGTAAGCCGGAAGCTCTTTAGCCCTATGCCTAGAACGCGCGCGTCTGCTACTCCATACGCCGTCTTCGGCGATATAGCACCTTTGATCTGGAACGAAATTGTTAGGGTCTTGCTTCCGACGATCGCTGTGCAGGGGGCTTGAAACCGCAACGTCGCGGGGCTGGCTTCGCTCATTCGATACGTACCAGCTGCGGTGCCATTCACACTTGCGCCGACTTCGATCACGCGATTCTTGGGCGTGAGGAACGGATTGACTTCTAGGTCGATAGTAAGAGTGCGACTTGTACATTGAGGCGCTATGCCGGTGAGGACGGACGTCGATCCCTCGGACCACACGCCCCAGGCCTCCCGTGTGTTCCATCCGGCGCCAAGTAGCTGCGCGCCATCGACACTATCTGTCGACATCGAATAGGTATGGTCGAGTAGAAAACGAGCCTTGGCGCGAACAAGATCAGCCTCGCTGAGGATCACGGTATGGATGCGCGAGCCATCCGTGCCCATGCGCGGGTTGCCTTCTGGATGAAAAATGGCGTCAGGAAGCCGTTTTAGATCCAGACCACACCAATCCTTGGCTACGGGCTGCACGGGAGCATTTCCTCTTTCAACGACAAGGAACTTTCGGCATTCAGGGCCAGCAACCGCGTACGATGGCGGCAACGAAGCCGAGCTTTGGCCCGCGTTGCGATCCACGAAAATCTGATCTGGCGGTGTGTACCAAGTCGGGTGCTTTGCCTGTATCCAGCGAGATAGTGGCGTCGGCTCGAGATAGTGCTCGGCACGGGACGGGTTGAACTGCCTAGATCCATATGCGATTGAGCATAAGGTCAATGCCGTGACGACGAGTGCACCTGCTCGGGAACTCGCGCTGGAAGTCTTTGATTCATTTTCCTGTCCCCTTTCGCGTCGGACGAGGAGCGACGCTAGCAGCGGAAGAAACAGTCCAACGTACCAGAGCCCATACCTCGCCACATCGATTGTCGCCCCGGAGTTCAGATTCTCCGTCGAGGACTGCGCATAAAGATTGGTAGCGATAAAAACCAACAGGAACGCGACGAACGAACCAGGTAGTTTGAGGTGTTTCCGGCCAATCGCAACTAGGATGCATAGCACGAACACCAACCCTAGAGGCCAATTGGTGAAGAGGCCGACGTCTGGGTCGAAGAACCATGCGTACATGGTCGATACGTTCGCGCCGATCTTGGCGCCGCCCGCGAGCAACTGAGGATCGATGACTCCGACACGGAAAAAATAATAAACCGGGTGGATTGCGATCAATGCGAGCGTCAGTCCAATCATGCATACCTGCATGGGACTGAAACCGCGGTCGCGTCTGTTCCAGACGGCGATGGAAAGCATCAGGACAGCAGACGCACCGATGCTGATGTTTTGTGTCGAGGCTAACGCTAGCCAGGCGGCGGATGCAAAGTTGCGCTTCTGGAAAATGAGTGTGGATGCGATTGCGACGCAGCAGAAAGTGAAGAATTCTGTGTGTACCTTGTCGATAAACCAGAGTAAGGGCGAGCCAGCGATGAGTGCGAATACTGCCAGGGGGCCGGCCCAGCCGAAGGATCGCGCGGCAACGAATACGAGACAGCCTAAGAGGATCGCATGAAGGATCATGAAACCCATATGAGCCTTTGCGTGGACGAATAACGTCCATCCGCCGGCGACAGCTGCGAGTCCTGGGTACATCCAGAAGTGGTTGAAATCCGACCCGCTTTGCTGGATGAGCGAAGGGAATGTATGTCTTAGCGTATCGGTATCCACCATCGCGGTGATACGCCCTTTTCGAACGAGCTTGTCATACGCGTCCCATCCTTGCGGCGTCATATACGTGCGATGTCCATGGATGATCGTTCCATACATCGCATAGTATTCAGAGCCATCACCCACCCGCTGAGGACGGAAGTGCGAGGCCAATGCGATGAAAGCGAGAGCGATCGTTGCTGCCAACCAGAGCGCTTTTCGACGCGCGAGCGGGCTGGTGAAGAAATCGAATTTCATTTGCTGGTGGTTCCGCTCAACCGCGTGGCGAGCCGGGTGCCTTCCCTTATCGCGTAGTTGGTTCCTCGGTCTTCAGGATAGATTTGCGCCATGGTGGAAATCAGGGCGTTCGCGTATGGGGTTTCCTCGGCAGGGACGTACTTCGAGTACCCGCGCTCAGTAACCGGTTGGGCGTAGTCGGCGCGCCAGATACGGAATTCCTTGACCCATTCCCGATGGAACTTCGGGAACATGCGCTCCAGATGCGGCAGAGCGTACTGGAGGTATTCTTCGTCGCTCATCGACCATGTTTCGTCCGACGTCGCCAGATAGCGCGAGAGGAACACGATATGCCGTCCCGCGTAATGGGAGCTGTCATCGAGATTGGTGTGCTCGATCACTCCGACAAAGGGGAACCCTGGGTCGTTGACGTTGATCCAATAGGTGTCCGATAGGCTTTGCGTAAGCTCCATGACGAGGCATACGTTGCCAAGGTAATTGACCCGCTCAAGCGAGTCGAGCCACGGCTGCGGCGCATCCTTCAGGATCTTCGCGATGATCTTGAAGGATGGGGTGAGGAGAAAATTCGTCGCTCCGACATCCCCTCCCTTCGTCGTCAGGGCATGGATGAGGTCACCTTCGGCAATCGCCCCTGTCACCGGCGTGTTGTAGCGGATTTCTCCGCCCAGGCTGACGATACGTTCGGCGATGGCTTCCGCGAGTCGCCCGAAGCCGCCACGAAAGTAAGCCAGCTGCTCTCCGCCCTTCGGGTCACGAGTGCTTCCGCGCAGGACCAACTTTTTCCAGAACCAGACCGCGTTGATGTCCTCGGCGAACACAGAGAACTTAGAACGGATGAGGGGTTCCCAGACCAACTCGAAAACCTTCTTGCCGCACAGTGGTTCGAGCCACTCACGGATGGTCAGGTGCTCGATTTCCTTCCAGTCCTTGACCTTCCGGACCTGGAACACCAGCCAGCCGAGGCGGATACGATCAATAAAGGGGAGCGGGCTGAAGCGCAGGACATCCATCGGGGTGGACAGCTTCCACAGGCGCCCGTTGTAGTACATGCCTGTCCGCGAGGGCAGGGTCAATATGAGGTCGCTGAGGCCCAGTTCCTCGACGAGCTTGGGCACGTAAGCATCGTTGTTGAACCAGTGATGATAGAACTTCTCGATGCGGACGCCATCGTTGAATTCGAATGTGCCGGCGAGACCGCCCGGGGCGGCGTCGGACTCGAGCACAATGACCTTTTTTCCAGCTTGTGCCAGGCGTAGCGCCGCGACCAGTCCGGTGAAGCCTGCACCGACAATGGCGGAGTCGTATTGCGGGACGGGGTGATTCATGTTCTGTCTCCGGATACCTCGAGCGAGGCCTGGTTGCGCGCCGCTTGGAAAAGGTTGCGATTGAAGATCATGACGATCGCACCGGCGATCGTCGTTGGGAGCCACACACCCAGGTGGCACAGGACGGCAAGCGTCATCGCCTGCGTCGACGAACCGCCCATGAGGTTGGCGGCCGTGAAGGCGGCGAGGTGATACGGGCCGACGTAACCCGGTGATGAGGGCACCAGTGTGGCGATGGTCGCCATCGACATCAGAAGGAGGCCGCCAGGTAGCGAGAATGTCATGCCGATGCCTTGCATCAGGGCAAGGTAAAGTCCGAGCTCGCCCGCCCATGCTACAAAAGAGATAGCTAGCGCGGCGAGAATCGTGCGCATGCGCGAAATCGATTGAAGCGCTTCGCCGAGATCTCCAATAGCCCGTAGGATGCCGATGATTTTGTCCGGAGCTTTACCTTCGATGCGTCTGGCAAGCCAACGGATGAGGCGCACGACCAGACCGGCGAACAGGATCAGTCCGAGCAGAGCTGTGCTCCCCAGCACTGCAAGTACGATGACGATATCGACCACCGAAGCTGGCAATGCCCCCTTGGGAAAGAAGGAGGCTGCGAGCGCAAGGCACAGAAGCAGAGTCAGCAGGTCGACCAGCCGCTCGAGGACTAGGGTGGCGGTCGCTCCTGTCTTGGTGACGCCCAATGCGGCAGGGAAGATCAGCGCCCTAACGACATCGCCAAGGCGGAACGGCAGCACGTTGTTGAGCGCGATGGAGGCAAGGAATGGGCTGGCGCACGCAGCCGCGGTCACTCGCGGGCCACAAGCCTCAAGAAGCAATTTCCATCGGATGATGCGTGCGGTGTAACCTACGGCAAGCGATGCGATTCCGGCGATAAGGTATGGCCAGTGGAAGGTTGCCAGCGCCCGGCCCACTTCTTCGAACTTGATGTTGCGAAAGACGAAGTAGAGACAAATGGTGGACAGGACGCATCCGACCACAAGGCGGACGATACCGCCTTTGCCCTTGGTCGGAGTAACGCGGGTCACGGGTTCATCCAGCATTTTCAGGCCTTCCAAGGTGCACTGCCGGCATCCCACAACGCTTGCAGTTCACGTTTGTCGCGCAGTGTGTCGCAGGGCTGCCAGAAACCATGGTGCTGGAAGGCCATAAGCTGACCGTCCTTGGCGAGGTTAGCCAAGGGCGCACGTTCGAAGGAAGTGTCATCGCCCTCTATGTAATCCAGGGCCGAAGGCTCGAGTACGAAGAAACCACCATTGATCCAGCCAATCTCATCCTGGGGCTTCTCTTCAAAGCTCGTGACGCTCGCATTCTGACCCATGTTGAGTACGCCGAAACGACCTGGTGGCTGCACCGCAGCGACGGTAGCGAGCTTTCCATGGCTCTTGTGAAATTCGACCTCCCGCGAAATATCGATGTCGGAAAGGCCGTCACCATAGGTCAGGCAGAACGTTTCTTCGGCCAGATACTGACGAACCCGCTTGACGCGACCACCGGTCATCGTGTCCTGCCCAGTGTCGATGAGGGTGATAGTCCAGTCTTCGGCCTGGGTGTCGAGGACCGCGGCTTCGCCCGTCCGCAAATTGATTTCCAGATCCGCCGTGTGACGGTAGTAGTTGAAAAAGTACTCCTTGATGACGTAACCCTTGTAGCCGAGGCAGATCACGAAATCCTTGATGCCATGCTTCGAGTAGCTCTTCATGATGTGCCAGAGGAGAGGGCGGCCTCCAACCTCCACCATGGGCTTGGGCTTGTAATCGGACTCTTCCGCGATGCGCGTGCCGAGACCACCTGCAAGGATGACAGCTTTCATTTGTTCGCCACTCAGAGTTTGGTGTCGTTGGAATCCAGGTTCAACGAATCCTGGATGATTGCGATGGGCTCCTTGCGCAGAATCCGGTAGATCCGCAGTAGGTATTCCCCCAGTATGCCGAGCAACAGCGATTGGAAGCCGATGCCGAACAGGATGAGGATATGCAGGCTAGCAAGGCCTCGTGGAAAATCAGGGAACAGGAGCTTGAGGACGAGGTAGTAGATCGCTCCGGCAGCGGATAGCGAGAGAATTGCGATGCCCGCGACAGTTGCCAGACGCAAAGGAACAAGCGAGTGGTTGAATACGCCGGTGAGGCCGAGTCGAATTAACTGGATGACCCCAAATTTACTTGAACCAGCGATCCGGGCGGAGCGGTCGTAAGTAACGCCGATCTGCCGGAAGCCCATGCCCGCGATAAGGCCGCGGAGGTAGGGTTCTGCCGAGCGCTGGCTTTCCAATGCATTGATGACTTTGCGATCGACGAGCCGGAAGTCCCCGGCGTTCCGTGGAATGGGATGTTCGCTGATCCGGTCAATGAACCAGTATCCCATTTTCCGGAACGAATGGATAAACGGGCCTTCGGGACGTGCTCGCCGGACACCGTAAACGACGTGGTACCCCTGTCGCCAAAGGGCGAGGAATTCCTTCAGCAATTCTGGCGGATCCTGCAGATCGGCGTCGATCTGCAGGACTGCGTCTCCGCGCGTATGCATGTAGTTCGCGAGGATCGAACGCTGGAAACCGAAATTCTTCGAAAATCGGATGGCGCGCACACGCTTGTCGCGTGCCGCCAGTGCTTCCAGCATGTTCCATGTGGAATCGGTCGAGCTATTGTCGGTGAACACGAATTCGAGTCGGCATTCATCGGTCATGGAGCGTCCGAGCGCATCCAGCCGCTCGTAAAGCGCCGCAATGTTTCCTTCCTCGTTATAGACCGGAATAGAGATCGAGATCAGCGGTAGTGGGGTCATGGCGTTCCAGCGCGCTCGGCTCGGGACAATTCGGAAAGGGTGTGCGCGATGCCGGTAGTGACGGTATGTAGGGGCCGCCAACCGGTCATGGCCTCAAACAACGAAGGGTTGCCCACAACCCGAGGCTGGTCGTCGGGGCGCAACGGCAGTGCACCGAAACGCAGCAGCGAGGCATCGGCGTTCATAGCCGCCGCGACGTCGAGCGCGAATGATCGGACGCTTGTCGGTTGGCCGGTACAAACATTGTAATGACCGGTCGGGAGGCTTCCCGCAAGGGTCGTCGAAAGAGCGGCGAGAATGGCGCGGCAGGCGTCATCCACATGGATGAAATCGCGGACCTGAAGTCCTTGGGAAAGTGGAACTTCCCGCCCTTCCTGTAGCGCCGCACGTAATGCGGGACACAGTCGGTGCGGTGCCTCACCGGGCCCGAATACATTGAAAAGTCGAAGGTTGGCGCAAGGCAAGCGGAGAGCGGCGCCCGTTGCGATCGCCATGATCGATCCCGCGGCCTTGGTGGCACCGTAGAGTTTCATGGTTTCGAGAGGGGCATCCTCCCTAATTCGATCTCCGTCGAAACGAGCGTACTCCGAACTTGAACCGGCCATCAGAAAGCCGCGTGCGCCCACCGCTTGCGCGACATCGACACATTCAGCGGGCAGATGTCCATTAATACGACGGAGGTTTGTATGGTTGCGGTCGCCCGGATTGATCCCGGCTGCGGCCAGGTGTATCACCGCGTCGACCTGACCGCCGCTGGCCACCTGGTGCAACCGTTCCGCGTCCAGCCGCGGGACGACGCGGTGATCGATAATGGACTGGAGGCGTTCTGGCAGTGCGGAGCGACCCACCGAGATGACGTCGATGCCGGCGGCATGGAGATGGGTAAGGAGACGTGCGCCGATAAATCCGGTCCCGCCCGTCAATAATACGCGCGTCATGTCGCGTTTTTTTCGCGTTCGAGCAGGAGGTGACGCCACGCCGCGATCTGGGTCAGGGTGATTTCGGCTGCGCCATGGTGGTCAGCATAGAAATCGCGGTACCAAGTGGCAGTTCGCGCGATCGTTTCTTCGACGTCCCACGCCGGATACCAACGAAGCACGTCGCGGGCCAGTGTGCTGTCCAGGGCAAGCAACTGGGCTTCCTTTGCGGGATTGTCGAGATATTCGAGGTTGGGCCGAGTCCAGGTGGCCGAGAGGCTCTCGAGCACTGTTCGCACCGAAAGGGCACGTCCGTCAGCCGGTCCCATGTTCCAGCTTCGTGCGGCGATGGCGGGATCCGAAATGAGTTTTGCAGCCAGCATCAGGTAGCCCTGCACAAGGGCCAGTACGTGTTGCCAGGGGCGCGTGGCGTCCGGGTAGCGTAGCGTAAGCGCCGATTTACGCGTGACGGCGCGGACAAAATCGGGTACCAGTCTATCCTCCGACCAATCGCCACCACCTATGATGTTGCCGCCGCGCGCCGTCGCGATCGGAAGGGCGCGACCATCGACGGTCTGGTAGGCGTACTGATAGCTTTGGATAACCATTTCGGCGGCGGACTTGGAGGCACTGTAAGGATCCTTCCCGCCTAGCGAATCATTTTCGCGATACGGCCATGGCCATTCCTTGTTCTCGTACACCTTGTCCGTAGTGACGCAGACGATGGCTTCAATGCCGGCTACATGGCGGGCTGCTTCAAGGACATTCAGCGTGCCCATGACATTGGAGTTGAACGTCTCGAACGGCTGGCGATAGCTACGCCGTACGAGCGGTTGCGCTGCCAGATGGAGAATGACCTGGGGGGCGAATGTTCTGATGGCATCGCCAAGTGCGTCACGATCGCAGATATCCCCGATGACCGAGCGCATGCGTCCATCAAGCGCCAGCTCGGTCCACAAGCTCGGCGATGTCTCCGGTGCAAGAGAAAAACCGCACACTTCGGCGCCGATTCCCAGTAGCCATGCGGACGCCCAGCTACCAGTGAAGCCCGTGTGCCCCGTAAGGAAGACACGTTTGCCACTGAGCGTAGCCTCGAAGGCGAGAAGTTCTTCGTGTTGCATGTCGTGAGTATCCCTGTCGTGCCAGTCGTGCCCCTGGCACGACGGTCTCGTCCCGAGGCGTGATTAGCGTCTTGCCTTTACCTAGCCGGGGTCTCCCGGCGTCCGAGTTCCCCTGCCAGGGCATACGCCCCACCAACATCACCCCAAGGCAGCTTCCAAGTCGGGAAGGATCTTAAACAAGTCCCCCACCAGTCCGATGTCCGCGATCTCGAAGATCGGTGCCTCCCCGTCCTTATTGATGGCGACGATGGTGCCTGCGTCCTTGATGCCGGTCAGGTGCTGGATGGCTCCCGAGATGCCCACGGCGATGTAGAGTTCCGGCGCGATGATCTTGCCGGTCTGCCCGACCTGCATCTCGTTAGGCACATAGCCGGCGTCTACCGCGGCACGTGAAGCGCCCACGGCCGCGCCAATTTTGTCGGCGAACTTGTAGATGATCTCGAAGTTCTCCTTCGAGCCAACGCCTCGGCCGCCGGAAACGACCTTCGGCGCGCCCTGCAGGTCGGGGCGGTCACTCTTGCCCTGCTGCAATCCGACGAAGCGGGTGTGCGAGGGCAGGGTAGCGTCGATGCCCAGGACTTCAACCGGCGCGGAGCCGTTCGACGCTGCGGCCGGCCACGAGGCGGTGCGGATCGTCGCGACAACGGTAGAGCCCGCATCCACTTCCACGGTCACGATGGCATTGCCTGCGTAGATCGGGCGCTTGAAGCTGTGTGGTGCCTCCACGCTCATGACGTCGCTGACCTGCGACACGCCAAGCAGGGCGGCCACGCGCGGGGCGAGGTCCTTGCCGAACGTGGTCGAGGGGGCGAAGACATGGCTGTAGCCAACTGCCGCCTTGGCGATCTGCGGGGCGAGAATCGCCGCGAGCGCGTGGGCATTTTCGGACCGGGCTACCGTCAGTACTTTGCTGACGCCGTCAATCCTGGCGGCTTCGGCGGCCACGGCGTCCGGGGCATCGGAAAGCACGAGGATGTCGATAGCGTCCGGCTTCACGGCGGATGCGGCGCTGACGGCGCGTGCCGTGGCGCCGTTGAGCTTGCCGTCGAGGTGTTCAGCAATAACGAGGATCTTGGTCATGTCGATTCTCCGGTCGGCTGCCTTACAGCAGGCCCTTCTGCTTGAGGGCCGCGACAAGCTCGGCGGCGTCCTTGACCATCACGCCCTTACTGCGCTTGGGCGGGGCGGAGTAGTGAGTGGTTTTAATGTGGTCTGCCGCGTCCACGCCCAATGATCCCAGTTCGATCACGTCAATCGGTTTGGATTTGGCCTTCATGATGTCCGGCAGCTTGATGAAGCGCGGCTCGTTAAGGCGGAGGTCCGTGGTGATCACGGCGGGGAGGTCTGCCTCGATGGTTTCCAGGCCAGCATCTACCTCGCGGGTGACCGTAGCCTTGCCGTCGGTGATCTCAACCTTGCTGGCGAAGGTGGCCTGGGGGCGGTCCCACAAGGCGGCGAGCATCTGGCCGGTCTGGTTGGCGTCGTCGTCGATGGCCTGCTTGCCCAGGATCACGAGCCCTGGCTCTTCCTTTTCGATCAACTTCAGAAAAGTACGGGCGGCGGTCAACGGTGACACGGCATCGGCCGTTTGGACATGGATCGCCCGATTGGCGCCCATGGCCAAGCCATTGCGCAGGTGGGCGGTCAGGTCGGCAGGGCCAATCCCTACGACGACGACTTCCTCGGCTAAGCCCTTCTCGCGCAAGCGCAGGGCTTCTTCGAGGGCGATGTCATCAAAGGGGTTGGCTGAGAGCTTCACGCCGTCCGTGACCACACCCGTGCCATCAGGTTTGACCTGGATGCGGACGTTGTAGTCCACGACGCGCTTATAACCGACCAAGACTTTCATTCGCATACCCTTTAGCTCGTGCGTCAGGCCCGGTTGAGCCGTCGGCGCATGGAGGAGTTGACCATTGATTATAGCGTGGGACATCGGGGGGCGCCCGCGTCGCCCGGACCACCGGCCCGTACCGGAAGAAGGGCCTGGAACGCTTTTGGCCCATCCCAATCATTGACTAGGTCTATTATTGTCACGTTATTGTCACAAATTGTGCTAGGCGCCCCCGGGGTGGGTGTTCGCAAAACCTAGGGAGGAAGAACAATATGAAGTTGATAATTCAGGTGCCTTGCCTGAACGAAAGCGCGACGCTTGGCGTCGCTTTGGCTAACCTGCCTCGCCAAGTCGAGGGGTTCGACTCGGTCGAGTGGCTGGTCATCGATGACGGAAGCACCGACGACACCGCGCAGGTCGCTTTAGACCACGGAGTGGATCATGTCGTGCGGCACACGCATAACATGGGACTAGCGCGTGCGTTCATGTCAGGGCTGGACGCCTGTCTTTCCCTTGGTGCGGACGTTATCGTCAACACCGACGCGGATGATCAGTACGTCGCCAAAGATATTCCATGCCTCACGCAACCAATCCTGGACGGTCATGCGGAGTTTGTGATCGGTGCCAGGCCCATTGCAACGATCAAGCATTTTTCGCCTTTGAAGAAGGCATTGCAGTGGGTAGGTAGCTGGGTAGTGCGATTAGCCAGCGGTACGGATGTTCCCGACGCACCAAGCGGTTTCCGTGCCATGACGAGGTCCGTAGCCCAACGTCTGGTCGTGTTCGGAGAGTATACCTATACCTTGGAAACGATCATTCAGGCAGGACAGAAGGGTATGTCCATGATGTCCGTCCCCATTCACGTAAATGCCGAACTCAGGACATCGCGCCTCGTGCGCAGCCTGTCGTCGTATGTACGGCGCAGTACTGTGACCATTATCCGGATCTTTGCAATATACCGACCCTTTCGGTTTTTCGGATATATCGGTCTGACATTCTTCGTGGCTGGGCTGATTCCCGGTGTGCGCTTTCTATACAAATACGCCTCCGGGGAGGGAGAAGGGCATGTTCAATCCCTCATACTCGCAGCCATCCTTTTAGGCATAGGCTTCCAGACAATACTCATTGCATTCGTTGCCGATCTTCTTTCCGCGAACCGCAAGTTGCTGGAGGACATACGCTACAAGGCAGCGCTTGCGCGTGATCGTACGTCCTCGCTAGAAGACGACGCCTGAGATGGCGCACATGGCATTGGAGCAATAGCCGGATGAGCGAGAGGAAACTGAAAGTTTCAGGTGGCGCAACAGACGATTACGGTCTAGTGGTCGGAAATACATTTGACAAGTATGGGTCGGGCAATCCCATCGTCAAGTGGATGATGAAGGGGTTCGATAGCGCAATTTCCGAACTCGTGGACATCGCAAACCCGGAAGCGATCTATGAAGTCGGATGTGGAGAAGGGTATTGGATTCTCAAATGGAGGACGAAAGGAATTCGCGCTTCCGGTTGCGATATCTCGCAACAGGTCGTCGAGTTAGCTCGAGAGAATACAGCCCTTGCTGGAGTTCCGGAGGAATCTTTCGAGCAATGCAACATATACGATCTAGAGCGCCAATCCGATCCGAAGGAACTCGTCGTTTGCTGCGAAGTGCTTGAGCACATAGACGATCCCCTACGGGGCCTTGAGGCCCTCCATCGAATCGCTGGCGACTTTGTCATTCTGAGTGTTCCCCGCGAACCCCTGTGGCGGGCACTGAATGTTGTCCGTGGGAAATATCTGCATCAACTTGGCAATACGCCTGGGCACATCCAACATTGGTCGTCGCGATCATTTCAGGATTTCGTATCCCAGGTGTTCGAGATCATTGAGGTCCGGCAGCCGCTGCCCTGGACAATGCTGCTTTGTCGACGACGCGGCTAATGGGAGTGCCAAGAATGAGCCGATGGAAGCTCGCCGCGCACTTGGCGGGCGCGGGGTTGGCCCTCAGTGGAGTTTATTTTGTCTTTAGACAGCTGCGTGTGTACGGTGCAGGCATTAACGTCGATTTATTCACCTGGGTCGAATGGGTGGTACTAGCCGGGTTGGTCCTCACGGGCTGCGTCATGAATCTCTGCCTGGCCACGGCATGGCGAGCATGCCTTCAGGGGCTGGGTGCGGTCGTTTCGGCGGAATGGGCACTGTCGACGTACGGGATGACGCAGCTGGCGCGCTATGTGCCGGGTAACATCTTCCATTATGCAGGACGGCAAGCGGTGGGTATGGCTGCAGGTCTGCCGGCGCGTGCGCTGGCTAAAGCCTCGCTACTTGAGCTGGCATTTGTGACCTTTTCGGGCGGACTTTTATCCCTCATTTCCATTCCGTTGATGCTGCCCCGGATATCCGAGCTGGTATGTCTTTCATCTGTTGCTTCGCTTGTTGCCGTGGCAGCCTATCTCATCAAGCACTTCATGGGCTCAGCGATTGCAACCGCATTCGTACTTTATCTGGCCTACCTGTTGTTATCGGGGATGACTTTCTTGGCCGTGTCCGCGACACACAACTGGCAGTCTGTCGCTAACACCGACTGGATTGCGATCTGCGGTGCATATATCGCTGCCTGGCTAATCGGTCTACTCACCCCGGGGGCGCCAGCCGGGTTAGGCGTCCGTGAGCTTGTCTTGCTCTACCTGCTAAAGGGCCGTCTGGATGGAGAAGTGCTGATCTTTTCCGTCCTGCTCACACGTATGATCGCTGTGCTCGCCGACTTGACAAGTTATGTAGGGGCATTGGCATTGCGGCGTTGGACCGCAAGAGGGTGAAAATTTGAACCGTCACTGGATTCGTTCGACATTCGACGTGGCGGGGGGCTTAGTTGCGCTCTTCTACGTCCTGATCGTCAATGGTGCGATTCCAGGGGTGACGACGCCAGCGTTAGGGTTGGCACTGTGGACTTCGAGCTTTTCCCAATCGTTTGCAAATGCTTCCCCCTTCGCCATTCACGCAGTGAACTTTGGCTATCCGGGCACGTCAGCGATGGCATTCGGCCTCTCAGGTGGGTTGGTAGAAAGTTGGTTGATTCGCGTCGGCCTCGATGTGCCTGACGCATACACAACCATGGTCGCGCTGTGGCTCACAGCCGCATTCGTGGGGGCCATCCTGTTTGCGCGCCGGATAGGTGCCGCGCGCCATGTTGCCGTCCTCGCGGCTACGGCATGGATGTCGACGCCCATTGTGTGGGGGCATGCGGGATTTGGCATGCTCAGCCTCGGTATTGCTCTTTTGCCTACCTACTTCCTGCCACTACTCGTGCTGCTGGACCATACTCGTGCGACAGCAATCTTCGGAAGCATCGTGGTTGCAATCGTTGCTGTGTTCATGGATGGATATTCATTCATGATGTTCGCCACGGGGTCTTTGCTCGTGTGCATTTGTGTCTGCATGACTGGATATCGCGAACGTCGCCGCGTTATTACAGTGGTTATCCCGGTTCAGGTGGTGAGTATGGCGGTTGCATATATCTTGTATCGCCAGTACTCGCACTACACCAGCTATGACAAGGCGCCAATAGATTTCTTCCGTGCATGGGGGTTGGATCTTTCCTTCATCGCGGTACCTACAGCCGGCGTTCATTGGCTTTGGGACCTGCTTGGACTTGCGAAGGCACGTTCGGATGCATGGTATTACGGTGACGGATCCGTATGGGGGACGACCTTTTGTCTACCACTCCTTATTGGAGGTATGTACGGTGCTTGGCGATCGCGGAAGAATCGATTTGCCCTGAGCATGGCTGTGGTCGCGTTGTTCGGCTTCTACATGTCGCTTGGGCCCACGTTGAAGATCGACGCGACCCGCCCACCCATGCCCGATGGAACCCCTACACTTGTGGCAACCTCAGACCCCCTGTTGATGCCATCGGATGCCGGCTCAACAAGTACTGGCTCGCAATGGATATCCAGGAAGCTTCCCGGTTTCAAGCTGATGCGCGCATCCTATCGGTGGATCGCCCTATGCCTGTTCGCCTGTTGGGTGCTCTTCATTCTGGCTCTCCCGCGAGATAGGGCACAGCGTGTCTCGGTGGGCTTCTTCGTGGCGATCATATTGCTGCTGGCTCCGCATCCTGTTGACGCCTATCGTCAGTCATCTCTCCACAGGCGACTGATGGCGGATATCGAAAGTAATGTCATCGGTCCTATGCGTCACGGCGTAAGAGGTCCAGTCGTAGCATTCTCCCCGTTTGGAAACGATTTTCTCGGTGCATATATAGCGGCCAGGTTGAATCTTCTGGCGTTCAACGCCGGCGGGGATAAGAACTACGCGGTTGCATATAGCCAGTGGCCGCCCGATATGGTGCGACTCCGTGATCCGGCACAGCCCGGCCAGGATCTCGGCATAATTCGATTCTTGCTGGACGGGACCGGGGATAGTGTGATCATCCCTTATTTCGACCTCTTTTATTCCGCTCAGATATGGCCTTGTAATCCAGCAGGCATGAGTCCGCGCGTATCGCCCGCTTTCAGTAGCACCGAGGTGGACGGTGATTGCGTGGGTGCTTTTCGCCGGTATTACGCTCGCACGATTCAATCGCTGAACGAGAGGCCGTACCTCAAGCTGATGGAGACGCCTTGGTTCGCGGTTGTAACCCTTGGCGACGCCCATAGATCCGCAGCGGAAAGGACGAGGCTTCTTTCCGAATTTTTCGCGGATGTCACTTATCCGATCGTTATCGCACCAGAGAGCGCTCCCGGTGCCGCGATCCAAGATTTTCTGCTGGAAGACGGTTGGTATCCGCGCGAGAACGGGCTCGTGTGGTCGAAACCTTCTGCGATCATAGAGTTGCCGGTTCCCGCTCGTTGTGTGTCTGCGTCTTGCAGTGCAGTCCTATCGTTCGGCGCTTTCGGAGCCAGTTCCGCGCGTCCTGTACACGTTCACGTTTATGCGATCGATGATGCGAAGAAATGGGATGCCACGGAAATAGTATCCGCCGTCTCGGCGACTCAGATGCGCCTGCCCTTGCCACCAGGTTCTCCCTCCAGGCGTTTTCGGATCGAGATACCCAATGCGGCGACGCCGGCAGAGCTGGGAGTTTCAGCCGATATCAGGCGGCTAGGTATCGGGCTCCTGCGGATTGATCTGGTGACAGCGAATGATTGATTCCACTTAGTTGCGTAGTGGTGCGAGCCAGTGAGCCTCTACCGCGGCAACACTTCCTGGATGCGTCCGGCTAGCACGGACGCCGCTTCGTCCCACGTCGGCCAATTGTTGCGAGGAGCATGCATGGGACGTTCGGCGAGCCATCGGGCAAGGTAGGTGGCAAGGGCGGCTGGCGAGGTGCCGTCGAAATACGACGGGTAGTCTCCGGCGATCTCACGGAAGACCTTGAGTGATCGGGCGATGACGGGTTTGCCCCGCTGCGCGGCTTCGACGACAGGTAACCCGAAGCCCTCGCCCAGCGACGGTACGAGAAGTGCGGTGCTGGCGCGATACAACGTATCCAGCATGACATCGGGACATGCCTCGAACCAAAATAGACGTTGCCCACGTTCGACGTGCCGCTCGAGCCGTTGAATCAGCTCTCCGACCAACCAGCCCTGCTTCCCCACGATCAGCAAAGTTACATCGGCGTTCGATTCCCACAAGAGTTCGAACGCATCCAGCGCCTGTTCATGGCCTTTTCGCGGTTCGATGGTGCCGACCATGAGGAAGGAAGGGCGTGTGCTGAGAGCACTATCGACGGCAGGGTCCAACTGGACGGGCTGGGATGTGGAGGGCACTTCGACCCCGAGCGGGAATGTGGATATCGTAGGCATCCTATTCCCATGCTCCGTTCGCACCCAGGTTGTCAATTCATCCGCCGTACTGCGTGATATGCAATGCATGGCATCGGCAAGGTCCGTAACCAGCTGCAACCATCGATTGAATGACTCCCGCGTTTGCGGATGAAACGCCTCTGGAAGAGTGATCGGGAGAAGGTCGTGGATGATGAAGTGCATTCCCACGCCGGCGCGCTGCCAGGTCCATAACAGCTCTGCGCTGGCCGGCAGGCTTTCCATGGCCCAGTCCAGGCCAACAAAGGTCTCCTTGCCCGTGATCGCGACCGTATCTTCGACCAGTCCCACTGGCACATGTACCTTGAGCAGTTCCGCCGCGTAAGTGTGCGCGTGGTGATATTGCCCTCCACGAAAGACGATGGGCTCGATGCGCACCCCGACGGGAGGAGTGCGCAGCCAACGTACGAGGACCGAGCGGACTACCCGCTGGATGCCGGTGCCTAGATCGTTACTGGCGATGTGGGTCACGTCCACGAGCCATCGCGCACGTGCCCTGGGGCGAAGGCGATCGAGTGCATCCGCGATCCGTGCAAGGTCCGCGGTGTCGAGCCGGGGAGCTACCCGTGCGGCGATGTCGTCTTCCGCGATGCGCTGCCGAACGAGTGGATGCGAAGCATTGTCCTGGATCCATTGGCGCCGTGCATGTGGGTCCTGTCGCACGTCCACTTGCCGCACGTCCACCGATTCGTGAGCAAGGACGAGAGACCAGTCGACGACTTCGGGGGACACGACCGCTTGCCAGCCGCCAACACGGTAGCGGTCTAGTTCGGATACCGGCGTAGCAGGAAAGAGGCCTTGCCACTCGACAAGTCCGGGCCATGCGCGGAGTGTTGGAATGAGCGCAGCGGCGTTGGTTCTATCCATGAGGTATAGGGGGATTTGAACACCTGCGCCGTCGCTTGGGTTGTTGACGGGTGCATAGTTCGGCGCAGTAGCCTCCCGCTCGCCGGTGAACCTGGCCGAGGCTGCTTCTATGGCGCCGATAGCGCGCGCTGCGACCCTTGACCACGTACACTCGCCAGCGCGTCGAATCCCAGCCTCCCTCAGCGCGTCGGTGCGGGCAGGATCTTCCAGTACGCTGCGTATCGCTGCGGTGATCGAAGAGGGTGCCGACGCGTCGAACATGGCCGACGGATCGTTTACTACCTCTGGCAGGCTTGTGGCGTTGTTGACGATGACGGGTGCGCCGCACGCCATCGCCTCCAGGGGCGGCAAGCCGAAACCTTCCTGCGCTGAAGGAAAGACGAACAGGGCACACGTCTGATAGAGACGGATCAGGTCCTCGTCGGGAACATGGCCGGGGAATACGACTTGCGCGGCATCCAGACCCGCTGCGCGCGCGGCGCGCTCGAGGCGACGCCGCGTCGGTACATCGAGGCTTCCCACCACGACCAGTTGATGCCTTTCCCGAAGCGGCGCGGGCAGTGCCGCGAACGCGGGGAATAGCACCTCCACGTTCTTTCGTTTATCTGTTCCGCCGGTGTAAAGCACGAACGGTCGATCGATGCCCATTCGTCGATTGAACCCGGGATCATGTTCATTCCGGGGCGCAGGCCGGAACCTGGCGTCGACTCCCGCGCCGATGGTTACGATGCGGCTCCCGTCCAACCCCAGCCTCTCGATCGCATCGTCACGTACCCATGAGGAAATCGCGAGCAGAAGATCGCAGCGACGGAGCATGTCGATCCTGCGCATATACCAGTCCCGCGCGCGAGACTGGCCAAGGTCATCTACAGTGTGCAGCGGAATGATGTCGTAGAGCGTCGCCACCGTCAGTTGCCGGGGGAGCTCGTGAGGCATGATCGCGTCGTCTTTGTAACCCTCGATCAGGCTGGTGAACCAGACGACGTCGGCACCACCGATGTCCAGGGCATGACTGTAGACCCGTTCGGCGGCCTCGCGTCGGGCCTCGTTGGCCGGATTGTCGAACGCTGTCCTGCGGAGCGGGCCAAACACACTTCGCGACGGATGCAGATTCACGCTGGCGAGATCTGCGACTGGTTCGTCGATGCCGTTCAAGGCTGCATTGAAGAGTAGTCGGGCGTCGTGCCGTCCCTGGATGAGGCGCAGGAACTCCGTGGTCGTGGCGCGCGTATAGCGGCCGATGCCGCGGTGACGGCTTTCGGTCTGGATCCCCTGCATGTCGATGTCGATCTTCACCGTGGCATCCTTGCCTGGATGCGTTCAAGGCTGCGGCGACTGTCTTCCGGCATGCGCTCTATGTCGAGATCGAGGAAGGCGCTGGTGTGAATGCTCCGGGACGCCAGCTGTCGCAGGCGCATGTCGACCCACGGCAGGCGATATACGAGATCGACCAAGCCGCGCTTCAGCCGGGGATGCCGCGAAATGACGGCCATGAGGCGCCGCAGCAACGTCCGGATGAGTCGCATCATTTGCCTGGATCCAGGGCACGGCGCAAGGCGGATCGTGCAACATCGATGGAAAAGTGCCTGCGGACGTTTTCGAGGCCGGCGTCGGACATTGCAGTCCACAACGTTTCGTCATGGCTGAGTCGAAGAATGGCTGCGGCGAACACCTCGGGCGTATCCGCGACCAGTGCGTCCACGCCATCCTGCAGATACATGCCTTCTGCCGCCACCGTAGTCAACACGACGGGAACCCCGAAGCTCATGGCCTGGTTGACCTTGCCCTTCACTCCCGCGCCGAAACGCAGCGGTGCGACCGATATCAGCACCCGTCCATAGAGGGGAGCGATGTCGGCCACTCGCCCATGGACCTCGATGCCTTCGCCCTCGATGCTCCGCCGCGCGGGTGGGTCGATATCGCCAACCACGTGCAATATCGTATCGGGCGCCGTGACGCGGACATGCGGGAGAACCTCGGCGATGAACCAACGCACGGCATCCCCGTTGGGGGGATGGCCGAAGCCGCCTACAAAAAGTAGTCCGCTGCGGCCCATGAACCCGCGTGCCCGCGCGTGCACGTCGTGGATGTTGCTGACCAGTTCCACATGTGCGTCAGGCGCTTCGTGCTTGAGGACATCTTGTTCGTCCATGCTCACCACCAGCGTGGTGTCGCAGCGCCCGACCATGCTGAGTTCACGAGCGCGCAGGCGTATTGCACGGCGCATCATGGCGGGGGCGCCGATTAATTCGGCGGCACGGCGCTCCCGTATGAAGTGCAAGTCGACGGTGTCGAAGACGACGCGCGCGCGCGGTGCGTGGCTGTGTATTACATCGATATATTGGTCCGCGACCGGAAGACGGCATAGCATGACTGCATCGAGTGCCATGCCTTCACGCCTTAGCCAGCGCAGAGGCTGCTCACGCACGACCCGTACACCCAATGCGCCGAGACGAACCGCATCGGCAGACGTGGTGTCGCCGTCGTCGGCAAGAAAGTCGATTTCCCATCCGTCGGCATTCAGCAACGCGAAGATACGGCACAGACGAACGGAGCCGGAGTCGCGCGACGGATCCGGTGTCATGGTTTCGATGACCAGGATTCGGCGGCGAGGGTGGCCGACCGCGGGGTGCTGGATGAAGATCTCGTCTTGGGTGACTTCAACGGCTGCGCGCGGTCGCACGATTCGACGCAACGTCCCACGCCAGCCGCGCATCGCGATGCTGCCCTTCAATCGCCGGATCAGGTGCCGGATCCGGCGCAGCTTCCAGCCGATATCCATCAAAGATTCTGATAATTAGGCCCAGACCCGCCCTCAGGCGTCACCCAGGTGATGATCTGATAAGGGTCCTTGATATCGCACGTCTTGCAATGCACGCAATTGGCCGCGTTGATTTGCAAACGCCGCCCCGCGTCATCCTGCACGATCTCATAGACCCCGGCAGGGCAGAACCGCTGGCAAGGATTCCCATACTCGGTGGTGCAGCGGTCGATACAGATCGAGGTATCCGCCACCTTCAGGTGCACCGGCTGGTCCTCGTCATGCTCCGTCGCGGCGAAGTAAACGCTCGCAAGCCGGTCGCGCGGAGTCAGCGTCCGATCGACATAATCCTTCTTCGGCGCCTCGTACTTGCCGAGCTTACCCAGCGCCGACCAGTCCGCATGGTTCTTCAGCGTCCACGGCGAACGGCCGCCAGTCACCGTTTCCCACGCGGCATTGATCAACCCCCACCACAACCCCTTGTTGAAGCCGGGCCGGATGTTGCGCACTTTCTTCAGTTCATCGAGGACGGCGGAGCCGCGCAGCTTGGCATCCCAGCCAGCCGGCGAAAGCTGCGACGCGACGAGGTGTTCGGCGGCGAGCATGCCCGAGGCGATGGCCTGGTGGGTACCCTTGATCTTCGGCACGTTGACCAGGCCGGCGGAGTCGCCGATCAGGATCGCGCCCGGCATCTCGACCTTCGGCAGCGACTGCCAGCCGCCTTCGATGATGGCGCGCGCACCCGCCGAGACGATGCTGCCGCCATCGAGCAGGCCCTTCACGTTGGGGTGGTGCTTGAACTGCTGGAACGCCTCGAACGGAGAGAAGTTCGGATCGGGGTAGTCCAGGCCCACCACGAAGCCGACCGCCACCCGGTCGTTGTCCAGGTGATACAGGAAGCTGCCGCCATAGGTATCGCTGGCCAGTGGCCAGCCGACGCTGTGCACCACCTTGCCAGGTTCGCCCCTGCCGGGCGGCAGCTGCCAGAGTTCCTTGATGCCGATGCCGTAGGTCTGCGGATCGCTGTCGGCATCGAGGTCGAATTTCTTGATCAGCGTCTTGCTGATATGGCCGCGGCAGCCTTCGGCCAGGACGGTCACCTTGGCCCGGATGTCGATGCCTTCGGTATAGCCGGGCTTATGGCTGCCGTCGCGCGCGACGCCCATGTCTCCGATACGCACGCCGTTCACCGCGCCGCTTTCGTCGAACAGGGCCTCGGCTGCGGCGTAGCCAGGGAACACGTCCACGCCCAGGGCTTCGGCTTGCGGCGCCAGCCAGGCACACAGGGCTCCGAGGCTCACGATGAAGTTGCCGTGGTTGTTCATCTGCGGCGGCGTCATCGGCAGCTTGGTGCCGGAGGCGTGATCGCGGAGGAACCAGAACTCGTCCTTGGCCACGGGCACGCAGACCGGCGGTGGGTTATTGCGCCAGTCGGGCAGCAGGCGGTCGAGTGGAGCCGGCTCGATCACGGCACCGGAGAGGATCTGTGCGCCGATCGTCGAGGCCTTCTCGATCACGCAGACCGATACCTCGGGATTGAGCTGTTTCGTACGAATGGCGAACGCCAGTCCCGCGGGACCGGCCCCGACGACGACGAGGTCGTATTCCATGGTTTCGCGTTCGCTCATGGCTGGCTCACTCAACGGCTGGCTGCGGGATCAACCCGCTATTGTCCGGTTTCGCCGGGAGCGGGGCAAATCGGCGTTTCAAACATCAAGGGTTGCACGATCTTCACATGTCGCGTTCATAATCGTCCCACGCGCAAGGAGATTTCATGAATACGATGCCGCCGGTCGCCGATGTCGACATGCGACGGGCCACACTGCTGCAGATCCTGCATTGGCTGGCCATCGGACGGGTCCAGCCACAGGCCCTTTCCGACGTTTACCAGGACGCCATCGAGCGCCTGAATCCACGGCTCAACGCCTTCGCCGACTACAGCGTCTCCCTGATCCAGGAACAGGCCCTGGCGGCGGACAGGCGGCGTCGCGACGGTGTCATCGGCCGCCTCGACGGCATGCCGATCGCCATCAAGGACAATTTCGACGTAGCCGGGGTCCCCACGCGGGCCGGCATGCGTCGACGCATCGTCGTGCCCGAGGAAGACGCCCACATCGTCGCGCGGCTGCGCGCGTCGGGGGCCGTGCTGGTGGGCAAGACCAACATGGACGAAGGCGCCCTCGGCCTGACCACGAACAACCCGTTCCATGGCGCGACGCACAATCCGCACCGCCTGGGCTACACCGCGGGTGGGTCGTCCGGCGGCGCCGCGGCGGCCGTTGCCGCGGGGCTCGCCGTGGCGGCGATCGGCTCGGACACGCTCGGTTCGATCCGCGTGCCCGCCAGCTACTGCGGCGTCTATGCGCTGAAGCCCACGCATGGCGAAATCTCCGCCCGCGGCCTGGTACCGGCGGCCCGCCGCCTCGACGCGGTAGGCCTGCTGGCGCGTGGCGTGGACGACCTCACGGTGCTCTTGCAGACGCTGGCCGGGTACGACGCCGACGACGCGCGCTCCCGCCGGCGCCGCGTCGCTTTTTCGCCGCCCGATTGGGAGCCGGGCAATCTCAGGGCGGGTTTTCTGCCGGATCTCGCGGCCGTGGGCGTGGAACAGGACGTTATCGACGTCTTCGACGACGCGCTGTCGAAGCTGAAGGGCGAACTGGGCGAGCGCCGGACGGTCGATTTCTCCGACTGGGACTTCGCCCGGACCCGCCGCGCCGGCCTCCTGCTGATGGAAGCGGAAATGCTCAACACCTTCGCGATCGAGCTGGCCGATGAGGCCTATCCGGTGTCGAATGGCTTCCGCGACATGGTCGGTTTCGCCGCGAGGAAGTCCGCGGCCGACTACGTGGCGGCCGACCTCGTGCTCGACGCGGCCACGCTGAAGATGCGCCGCCTGTTCGCCCAGGTGGACGTATTGGTGCTGCCCACGACCCCGCAGGGCGCGTTCCCGCTCGATGGACCGGTCCCTTCCTCGCAGGCGGATCTTTGCAGCTTCGCCAGCCTCGCTGGTTGCCCGGCCGTGAGCATTCCCATGGGTACCTTGTCCAATGGCATGCCGATCGGCCTCCAGTTGGTGGGCGCGCGTGGCTCGGATCTCCGCCTGCTCGAGTTGGCGGGTGTATGCGCATCCTCGCTGGACGCCGAGCCGCCTTATCCGGTCGAGCCCGCCTGACCACCGGGTGGCATCGCATCGCACTGCCCGGCGCGGACGTCACCTTCGCGCCGGCGTGGCTGGACAGCGAAGAGGCGGACGCATTGCTGGCGCGGCTGCTCGATGAGTTGCCATGGGAAGTGCATCGCATCCGCATGTTTGGCCGGGTGGTCGACTCGCCTCGGCTGAGCGCCTGGATCGGCGACGAGGACGCCACGTACCGCTACTCGGGCACGCGCTTCGTGCCGCACCCGTGGACACCGGCATTAGCGACGCTGCGCGAGCACGTCGCCGAGGCGTGTGGCGGCCGCTTCAACAGCGTCCTGGCGAACCTGTATCGGGACGGCGGCGATCGCATGGGCTGGCACAGCGACGATGAGCCGGAGCTGGGGCCGGAGCCGCTGATCGCATCATTGAGCCTGGGTGCCGTGAGGACATTCCGTTTCCGGGCGAAAGCGGGCGGTGAGCCAGTGGCCATCGATCTGCCGCACGGCAGCCTGCTACGGATGGCGGGGGGCACGCAGCGCTTGTACAAGCATGAGTTGCCGGTGCGGAAGCGGGTAACGGGGCCGCGGATAAACCTTACTTTTCGGCACATCGGAGAGCTTCGCCGCTGAAGCGGCTCCCCCAACGGCATCGCCGACAGGGTCGGCTCCCACCGGGCGGGGCCGGGCCCGGGGGGGCGGGCCCTGTCGGCGGGGCTGGGGTGCGCCAAACACATTTGCCCGCGACGGAAGGCAACGGCACCCCGGC
>NZ_JAUSSK010000003.1 GCF_030812295.1 Luteibacter jiangsuensis | reverse complement strand
GCTCGGCGGGCGGGCGGGCGGCGGCCCCCAGCACCGGGGGGGGGGCGCCCCGCCCCCCCGCCGCCCCGGGGGCGGCCCCCCCCCGGCCCCCCCCGGGGGGGGGCCCCCCGACCCTGTCGGCGATGCTCTTTACAGCGGCTGCTTTTGCAGGAGCCGCTTCTTGTGGGAGCCGCTTCAGCGGCGATCGACCTACATATGCACCGTCACGCCCGCCGCACGATACCGCTCCACCACCGCCGCGTCCGTATCCACCGCCACCACCAGGTGTGCGATGCCGGTGATCGGCACCGTATGGTGCGTCGCCGACGCCACCAGCTTGTCCGGCGTGGCGATCGCCACCGTCTCACCGCTTGCCTCGATGATCGCCTGCTTGAACACGGTCTCTTCCTCGTCGTAGGTCCATAGCCCACGTTCGGGATCGATGGCGCACACCCCCGGAAAACAGAGATCCGCGCGAATGTCCTGTGCCTGGCGAACCGTACGTGAGCCGATCGCACCGCCAATGGCCGGATCGAGCTTTCCACCCAGCACGATGACATCGAAACCGGGACGGCCGAGCACCGCCAACGCCACGTCCGGCGCATTCGTCACCACGGTAAGATCACTATTTTCCGGCAACATCTTCGCCAGCGCGGTATTGGTCGAGCCCGCATCGATGAACAGTATCTGCCCGCGCCCGATGAGACCGAGCGCCGTCCGCGCGAGTTCGCGCTTGAGTTCCGCCCGCTCGGCGTGACGCTCGCCCAGCGGTGGGATATTCACCGCGAGCAAGGCACCGCCATACACGCGACGGCATAGCCCCTGTGCGGCGAGATCACGCAAGTCGCGACGGATCGAATCCTCCGATACACGGAACTCCTGCGCGAGGTCGGCGGCGACGACCTTGCCCTCGCGGCGCAAGCGCTCGAGGATCAGCTGTTGGCGCTCGCGGGGCAGCGTCGTATCGAGCGGCGCATTCATGCCGGGAGGAAGCCCAGTCCGATCAGCTCCGCACGCAGTTGCCGGGACGTATGGAAGTGGATGCCATGGATACCCAGCGCTTCGGCGGCATCCACGTTGACCTTGTTGTCGTCGATGAACACCGCGCGCGTGGGATCGATGTCGTAGCGCTCGAGCAAGGTCTGGTAGAGCTTCGGGTCCGGCTTGATCATGCCCTCCTCGCCCGAGACGACGATGCCATCGAAAAGGGTGAGGAAACCGAAGCGCTCGCGGGCGAATGGAAAGGTCTCGTGCGACCAGTTGGTGAGGCCATAGAGAGGATGCCCTGCCTCCTTCAGTTCGCGCAGGATATGCAGGCTGTCGTCGATCGCGCCACCGAGTGTTTCTTCCCAGCGGTGCTGGTAGGCCGCGATGAGTTCGGCCTTGGTGGGATGCTCCGCGGTGAGCAGGCGCACCGCCTCGTCCCAGGAGCGGCCGGCATCCTGTTGAAGGTTCCACTCCGGCGTGGTCACCTCGGCCAGGAAGGTTTCCATCGCCTGCTCGTCGTCGCCGAACAGCTTGCGGTACAGGTAGCGCGGATTCCAGTCGATCAGGACACCGCCGAAATCGAAGATGACGACATCGCGTTTGGTATGCATGGAACAATCCTTAGCGGCGCGCGATGGACGCGCAGGTTGAAACGACCACGAGCAACACGGCCACGCCACAAAGGGCCAGCGAGAGGCTGCTCAGGTGGGCGGCGAAGCCGATGACCGCCGGTCCGGCGAGCATGCCCGCGTAGCCCAGCGAAGTGACCGTGGCGATGGCGATGCCGGGCGACATGCCCGGCTGGCGTCCGGCCGCGCTGAACAACACGGGGACGATGTTCGATGCGCCGATGCCTACCAGGATGAAGCCCAGCATCGCGGCCGGCCCCCAGGGCAAGATGGTGGCGAGGAAAAAACCGAGCGCGGCCAGGAGGGCGCCCACACGCACGATCGTCACGGGCCCCACCGAGGCCGTGATGCGATCGCCGAGCAGGCGGCCGCAGGCCATCGCGATGGAGAACGCGGCATAGCCCAGGCCAGCCAGCGAAGGATCGAATCCGCGCGAGAAACGCAGGAACACCGCGCTCCAGTCCAACATCGCGCCTTCGGCGAGGAACACCACCAGGCAGAGGAAACCCAGCAGGAAGACCGAGGCCGAGGGCACGCGGAAGATGGAATGCGACTGGCCGGCATCGTCGAGTCGAACGAGGAAGTGCCTCCACTGCGTCACGACGATGACGAGCAAGGCCGCCGACACGGCCAACGCGCTGCCGGTCAGTGGCGCCCCCGCCTTCAACAGTGCCGCCATGCCTGCCGAACCGACGAGGCCGCCTACGCTGAAAAGGCCATGGAAACCCGACATCATCGGCTTACCCGCATGCTTTTCCACGTCCACCGCGTGGGCATTCATGGCCACGTCGACCACACCCAGCGCAGCACCGAAGAACAACAGGGCAGCGCCAAGCCAATAGGCGTTCGTAGCGATCGTCAGCAGGGGCAAAGCCACGCAGACCAGCAATCCGCTGACACCGATGACATCGCGGTTCCCGTACCGATTGGTCAGGAACCCCGCCAGGGGCATGGCGGCGACCGCCCCGCAGCCCATGCTCAGGAGCACCAGACCAAGCGCCGCATCGTCGAGCCCGAGCCTCGCCTTGGCATACGGCACCATCGGAGCCCAGCTGGCCATGCCGATACCGGAAAGGAGAAAGATCAATCGGGTGGCGCGCGCAGGCTTCATGCGGACTTCCATGGATGACGAATGCGCATCAATGTATGAAAACGTGCATAAACGTGCAAGCTCTTTGGGCATGTTTTGTTTCTCGCGAGAGGGGGCGGTGCTTGGCTCGGCCTCGCCCTCGCGTTCGTTGTGTGCGGCGAGGAGAGCTGCCGGGCGCCACCCTCGGCGCGACGGTAGTCGCCGTCCCTTGGGTAAGGAAAGCCGCTGGCGCGGCCGTGTCCGATGGCTGCGCCCCGGCGGGCTCGGACGGTCGGGCGGGGGTGGCGCCCGGCAGCTCTCTGGACACGGGGGTGGGCTGGAAGGAAAGAGCACCGCTCGCCGTGCCACGTGCCCTTGCCGAGACCGGGTGGGAGCCGACCTTGTCGGCGATCCCGCGGCAGCGGGCCAGGTTGTGGCAAGCACCCATCGCCGACACGGTCGGCTCCCGCCAGGCACGACACGATTTTCCCCTTGCGCCGCTTCGCCGACATCTGTACAAATGTACGCATGTCGACACCTACCCTTACCGAGCGCCAGCAAAAGACCCTCGCCTTCCTGCAGGAATACCTGCGGGCGCAAGGCCTGCCGCCGACGCTGCGGGAGATCGCCGACGCCCTCGGCTTCTCCAGCCACAGTTCCGCCCAGGCCTGCGTGGAGTCCCTGGTACGTAAAGGCGTGCTGGAGCGCTCGCCGCAACATCGCGGGCTACGCCTCCCGGCCGGCAACGCCGCCCTGCTGCGCATGGCCGCCGCGAACGACCTGCCACTCATCGGGCGTGTCGCCGCCGGTTCGCCCATCCTCGCCGAGGAAAATATCGAGGCGCAACTGGAGGTCGACCCCGCGCTGTTCCGACCGCGCGCCGACTACCTCCTGCGCGTCGTCGGCATGAGCATGCGCGATGTCGGCATTCTCGACGGCGACCTCCTGGCCGTGCACAAGACGGCCACCGCCAGCGACGGCCAGATCGTCGTGGCCCGCCTCGACGACGAAGTCACCGTGAAGCGGTTGAAGCACGAACGCGACCGTCTCCTGTTGTTGCCCGAAAACCCCGACTTCACGCCGATCGAAGTCGACCCTCGCCGCCACGCGTTCGCCATCGAAGGGCGTTACGTCGGCATCATCCGTAGGACCTGACCATGAACGCCATCGCCACCCCGACCCTCGCCCAGGTGCTCGACCACCCCGGTATCTGGCGCCGTTCCGCCGACCGTCAGCCGCGCGTGCGCGCGCTGTCCACGGGCTGGACCTCGCTGGATGCGAAGCTACCGGGTGGGGGCTGGCCGCAAGGCGCGCTCAGCGAGATCCTGTTCGAACACGATGGCCTCGGTGAACTGGACCTGGTGATGCCCGCGCTGGCGGCACTCACCCAGGAACACCGCCGGGTGATCTTCGTCGCGCCGCCCTACTTGCCCTATGCACCCGCCCTCGCCGCCGCCGGCGTGGACCTGCGTTTCCTGCACGAGATCCAGGCCGGCAGCACCGAAGCCGCCTGGAGCATGGAACAGTGCCTGCGTTCGGGTTGCTGCGGTGCCGTGGTCGGCTGGTTGCCGGATATCGATTACCGCAGCCTGCGGCGCTTGCAACTGGCCGCCGAAAGCGGCGATGCCTGCGCCATGATTTTCCGGCCCGCCGCACATGCCGCGCAGAACAGCCCGGCTGCGCTGCGGCTCAAGGTCAGCAACAGCGACGAGGCCACCTATGTCGACGTGCTCAAGTCGCGTGGCCTGCTGACCACCACCGCTCCACTGCTGCGCATGCGGGCCTGATGGTTTCCTTCATGACGCCGCGTTCTCCACGCCGTCATGACGGACGCGCCGTCGTCGCCCTTCCTACGCAGTCATGCTTTGGGCCTGTCTCCGCTTTCCCGGCCTGGCGTTCTCCGCCGCCTTCGCCGCGACACCGGAGGCAGGCCCCTCTGCCTTGCTCGACCATCGGACCCGCCAACGCCTGATCGCCGCGGCTAACGCCGAAGCCACCACCCATGGTGTGCGCCGTGGACAAAGTCTCGCCGCCGCCCGTGCCTTGTGCTCCTCCCTGGAAGTACGCCCCCGCGATCCCGATGCGGAAGGCCGGCTGCTCGCCGAACTAGCCGCCTGGTGCTACCAGTTCAGCGGCCACGTGAGCCTGGTTCCACCGCACGCGATCCTGATGGAAGTCGGTGCCAGCCTGCGCCTGTTCGACGGCTGGCCCGTGCTGGCGGAGCGCCTGCGCAGCGGGCTCGCCGCGCAAGGTCATGCGCATACGCTGGCGGCGACGCCGTTCGCCGCCGCTTCCTGGGTGTTCGCCGCCCATGCCGACGGCATGGTGCTGCCGGAGCGCGAAGGCGTGCGGCGCATGCTGGGCGCCTTGCCGCTGAACCAGAGTGGGCTGCCCGTCGCCACGGTGACATCGCTGCATGCCATGGGCTTTCGCCGCCTGGAGGAGGTTTTCCGCCTGCCACGCCCGGAACTCACCCGGCGCATCGGGCGCGAAGGCGTGAACTGGCTTGATCGCATCCGTGGGGAAGCCGCCGACGCCCTGCCCGCCTGGCAGCCGCCGGCCAACTTCCGCCAGAAGATCGAGTTCGACGGCGAACTGGATGGCAGCCAGCCACTGCTGTTTCCCCTGCGCCGCCTCACCCGCGCACTGGCGAACCTGCTGGCCGCGCGCGACGGAGGCGTGCAGCGTTTCACCCTCACCCTCGATCATGCACGCGGCGAATCCACCCGTGTCGTGGTCGCCATGGCCGCGCCGCAACGCGATGCCGAGCGCCTGTTCGAACTGGCCCGTACACGGTTGGAGCGCGTCACGTTGCCAGCCCCGGCGCGTGCGATCGAACTCGATGCCGAGGAATTGCCGGTGTTCCGGCCACCGCTGCGCGACCTGTTCGAACCGGTCCGCGGTGACGGCCTCGACTGGCCCGCGCTCGACGAACGGCTGCGCGCACGCCTGGGCGATGCGGCGCTGCGCCAGATCGCGCTGGTGGCCGACCATCGCCCCGAACGTGCCTCGCGTTACGGCACGCCCGGTGCCACGGTCTCGCTGCCGCGCCGGCGCCGTCCGCTCTGGTTGCTGCCACGACCGATGCCGATGCGCCCCGACCCGGCGGCCGTCCTGGCCGGCCCCGAGCGCATCGAGAGCGGCTGGTGGGATGGCGACGACGCACGGCGCGATTACTACATCGTGCGCACCGTGCACGGGCAGCAAGCCTGGGCCTACCTGCCCCCCGGCACCCTCGACGGCTGGATGCTGCACGGCTGGTTCGCCTGACTCCTTCTTCGCCATGAAGATCGATACATCCCACCTGACACCCGCCAACGACGAGGACACCGCCGTCCCCGCCTATGCCGAACTGCACGCACTCAGCGACTTCAGTTTCCAGCGTGGCGCATCCCGTGCGCACGAGTTGTTCGAGCGGGCGAAGGACATCGGTTACACGGCACTCGCCATCACCGACGAATGCTCGCTTTCGGGCATCGTGCGTGGCCTGGAGGCATCGCTGGAAACCGGCGTCCCTCTCATCGTCGGCAGCGAGTTCCGTCTCACCGACGGCACCGTGATGATCCTGCTGGTGGAAAACCAGGCGGGCTACGCCGAATTGTGCCGGATCATCACGCTCGGCCGCCGTCGCGCATCGAAAGGTTGCTACGAGTTGGACCGTGGCGACTTCGAATGCCTCGGGCCAGGCCTCGGCGTACTCTGGGCACCCGGCCCCCTCCCGGCCAACGATGCGGCCACGCATGAAGATCGCGCGGCCTGGGTGTCAGCTCATTTCCATGGTCGTGCCTGGCTCGCCGTGGAACTGCACCGCGGCCAGCACGACGATGCCGAACTGGCGGCCCTGCGCGATCTCGGCGAACGCCACGGCCTGCCCTGCGTCGCCGCGGGGGACGTCCACATGCACCTGCGCCGCCGGCGCGCGTTGCAGGACATCATGACCGCCATCAGGCTCAACAAACCCGTATCCGAGGCCGGGCACGACCTGTTCCCCAACGGCGAGCGCCACCTGCGCCGACGCGAAACGATCGCCCGCATCTATCCGCGCGACATCATCGATGAAACCCTCGCCGTCGCCGCGCGCTGCACCGGCTTCGACCTGCGCGACATCAACTATGTCTATCCGCGCGAGCTGGTTCCGGAAGGCCTCGATGCGCCGGCCTACCTTCGCCAGCTCGCCTATGAAGGCGCCGCAACGCGCTGGCCCGAGGGTATCGCGCCCACGATCGTCGAGCGCATCGAGAAGGAACTCGAACTCATCGCCCACATGAAATACGAGGCCTTCTTCCTCACCGTGCAGGACATCGTCCGGTTCGCACGCTCGAAGAACATCCTCTGCCAGGGCCGTGGCTCGGCGGCCAATTCGGTGGTCTGCTTCTGCCTGGGTATCACCGAGGTGAATCCCGCGCAGATATCCACCCTGTTCGAGCGCTTCATTTCGATCGAGCGCGACGAACCGCCCGACATCGATGTGGACTTCGAACACGAGCGACGCGAGGAAGTCCTGCAGTACGTGTTCAACAAGTATGGTCGCGACCGGGCCGCGCTCGCCGCCACGGTCATCAGCTACCGGCACAAGAGCGCCGCGCGTGACGTGGGCCGGGCACTGGGCCTTTCCGAAGACCAGCTCGACCAGTTGAGCCGGGCCTATTCGCATGCGCATGGCGAGGTATCCATCGCCCTGCGCCTGAGCGAACGAGGCTTCGACATCACCAGTCGCACCATCCGCCAGCTCATGGTGCTGGTGGAAGAACTCAACGGCATGCCCCGCCACCTGTCGCAGCACGTGGGCGGCTTCGTCATCTCCGATACGCCGCTGCACCATCTCGTACCGGTGGAGAACGCCGCGATGGACGACCGCACGATCATCCAGTGGGACAAGGACGACCTGGAAACCATGAAACTGCTCAAGGTCGACTGCCTCGCCCTGGGCATGCTCACCTGCATGCGCAAGGCGATCGACCTGTTGCGCAAGCATCGCGGCATCGACTACCGCCGCCTCGCCGACATTCCCATGGACGATGGCCCGACCTACGCGATGATCCAGAAAGCGGACACGGTGGGCGTGTTCCAGATCGAATCACGCGCGCAGATGTCGATGCTGCCGCGCCTGTTGCCGAAGGAATACTACGACCTGGTGATCCAGGTCGCGATCGTCCGTCCCGGGCCTATCCAGGGCGGCATGGTCCATCCCTTCCTGCAACGGCGAAAACTGCCCAAGGAAGACATCGCTTACGAACCGGGCGTGCGCGATGTGCTCCAACGCACGCTTGGCGTGCCCATCTTCCAGGAACAGGTGATGGCCCTCCTGCAAGTGGTGGCCGATTTCACGGCAGGCGAATCGGACGAGTTGCGCCGTTCCATGGCGGCGTGGAAACGCCGTGGCGGCCTGGAAAAATTCGAGCCAAGGATTCGCCGCAACATGGCGAAGAACAACTATTCCCCCGAATTCACCCAGCAGATCATCGACCAGATCCAGGGCTTCGGCAGTTATGGCTTTCCCGAATCGCATGCGGCCGGTTTCGCCCTGATCGCCTACGCCTCCTCGTACCTGAAGTGTCACCATCCGGAAATCTTCACCTGCGCGCTGCTCAACAGCCAGCCCATGGGCTTCTATGCGCCCGCGCAGCTCGTCGCCGACGCGCGCCGGCACGGCGTGGAAGTACGGCCGCCCGATGTCACCGCCAGTGACTGGGATTGCACGCTCGAACCCATCACCGGGAAGCCGGGCACATATGCCTTGCGACTCGGCCTGCGCCTGATCAACGGGTTGTCCGCCGGACTCGGCACGCGCATCGCGGCCGCACGCACGGAAGCGCCCCTGCGCGACCTGGCCGATCTTTCCCGCCGCGCCGGCATGACTCGCTTCGAACGCGAACGCCTCGCCGATGCCGGCGCACTGCGCCTGCTCAGTGGACATCGCCACCGCGCGCGCTGGGAGAGTTCCGGCATCGAGCGCAGCCTGCCCTTGATCGACATGGTGGCCGAGGCGCGCCCCACGCTCCGCCCACCCACGCTCACGGAAAACGTTTTCGCCGACTACGCCACGCATGGCCTCTCACTCGCCGCGCATCCCCTGAGCCTCATTCGCAAGAACTTGCTGGCGCGGCGGGCGCGCCGGGCCAGCGATCTCGAGCGGGAGCGCAATGGCGCCTGGCTGCGCCACGCGGGCCTGGTGACCGTGCGCCAGCGGCCGCAGACCGCCAGTGGAATCACCTTCGTCACGCTCGAGGATGAAACCGGCCAGGTCAATGTGATCGTAAGGCCGAAGGTCGCCGAAGCGTGCCGACAAGCCTTGCTCGATGCCGTGTTGCTGGCGGTCGATGGACGATGGCAATCGATCGACGGTGTGCGCCACCTCGTGGCGAGCCGGCTGCACGATTTCAGCGACCTGCTGCCGGCCATGGCCTCCGTGTCGCGCGACTTCCACTAAGTGATCCAACGCTCACGTGGCACGACCCTTGCCGTCACTTAACCGTAGCTAATTTTCTCCTGAACGGTTCCCCGCGAATTGCTGCTTTGCAAGAGCAACATTCATCGAAAAAGGAATAGCGTCAGCAAACCCCGCAAGGTCCGGTCTTAAGGTCTTACCGGGAGCGATGCTTTTTCGCGCCATGCATCGCGATGTTCCCCAGGCGCCACAAAGTTCCAGGAGATTTCGTCATGCGCAACACGAAACTGATCCTCGCCATGCTGGCTGGTTGTATGACCGTGAGCGGCGCAGCCCTCGCCCAAAGCGCCACACCCACACCGGCGTCGACCGCCGCCACGCCTACGCAGACGACCAACGATTCGATGAAGAAGACCGGCGACTCCATGAGCCAGGATTCGATGAGCCACGACTCGATGAAATCCGGCGCCAGCGATTCCATGAAGTCGACCCACAAGAAACACAAGAAGAGCGGCACCTCGACCGAACCGGCGAAGTCCTCCACGTCGGGCATGTGATCGCAAGCGCATGAACGAAAAAACCCGGCGCCGTGAGGCGCCGGGTTTTTTCATGCCCTGTTGGGCATAAGGTGTCAATCGATCTCGGGAAGCACGCTGATCTCGTTGTCGCCGATCCTCACCAGCTGTCCTGCGCGCACCTTGTAGGTCTTGCGCAACTCGACCACACCGTCCACCGTGACCAGGCCGTCGGCGACCATGTGCTTGCCTTCCCCTCCGCTGGCGGCGATGCCGGTGAGTTTCAGAAGGAGGTTGAGCTCGACGTACTCGCCTTCGAGGCGGAATTCATGGAACGGCATGGGGAGGCGGCTATGCGGCGGGAAGGCCGCCATTAGAGCGCAATTCGGCCGCCGATGCTGAGCAACATGAATTCATCCGTCTCCATCCCCGCCTCCGCGAGCGCTTCACCCAACAGGCGCGGTGGCTCGTCCAGTTGGTCGTCGGCCAGCTCGAACGCGCCCCAGTGGATCGCGATCGACCGCTGACAGCCGATTTCCCGATGCAGGCGCAGCGCCTCCGCCGGATCGACATGCTGGCCACGCATGAACCAGCGTGGCGCATACGCGCCGATCGGGATCGCGGCGAGGTCGATCGGGCCGGCACGGCGCCCGATCTCGGCCAGCTTGTCCGAGTAGCCGGTGTCGCCCGCGAACCAGAAGCGGAAACTCTCCTGCGCCATCACCCAGCCACCCCAGAGCGAGCGGTTGCGGTCCCACAGCGTTCGCGCGCTCCAATGACGGGCGGGCACGAAGGTGAACATCGCGCCACGCACGTCCGTGCTCGCCCACCAGTCCAGTTCACGCACGTTGCCGATGCGCCGACGGTCGAACCATGCCTTCAATCCGAGCGGCACGAGGAACACGGCCTGTGGAAACCGGCGCGATAGTGCACGCACCGTGCCGGCATCGAGATGGTCGTAGTGGTTGTGCGAAATCAGCACGACGTCGACCGGAGGCAGGCCGGCAACATCCACCGGTGGCGGGGTCCGGCGCGCCGGGCCCGCGAACGGCACGGGTGAAGCGCGCCGTCCAAGCACCGGATCGGTGAGCACGGTCAGCCCGCGATGACGGACGAGTGCGGTCGCATGCCCCAGCCACCAAGCGGCATCGTCGGTACCGCCGACATCCGCGCGCTGCCACCAGCGGCGGACGAACGCGTCGTAGCCCTCCGTGGGTGGCCGCGGCAGCCCCTGCTCCTTGCGCTCCTTGCGCCAGCGCTGCAGGCCACCCGGTTCGCGGGTGTCCGGCTCGAGGTTGCGGAAGCCTTCCGGCGCATGGTGCGCCTTGGAACGGTCGTAGTGCGGATTGGTCCAGGCCATGGCGCAACCTTGTGGAAGAAACGGGTCGCAGCAGACCTGCGGCCCGTCTTCCGGCACTTCAAGGTTTCAGTCGACTTCCACCCGGCGCACCTGGGCCAGCCAGTCTTCCAGGTTGTAGTAGTTGCTGATCCGGGTGATGTGGCCCTGGGCCACTTCGAAAAACGCGCCGCCCGGAAGGACATAACTCTGGCCCTGGGCCAGCGGCAGGCCTTCGTCCGTGGCCTTGTACACGCCGTGGACCACGTATTCCGCGGCGGCACGTGTACCGGTCTCGTTGGCCATCACCACGATGTTCTTCAACTGCTCGCTGTAGCTCATGTTCATGCGCTCCAGGAAAGCGGCGAAGCGGTCTCGGCCGGTTTCGCGTCCGCCCTGGTTGATGTCGTGCGCGACATGTTCGTCGAGCAGGGCCAGCATCGAGGCCCAGTCACCGCGGTTGAAGGCGTCGTAGTAGCGGCGGATCAGATCGATCGTTTCGTTCATCGAGGGGCTCAGTAGAGGATGACGGAGCGGATGGCCTTGCCCTCATGCATGAGGTCGAAGGCGCGATTGATGTCTTCCAGCCCCATCGTATACGTGATCATCGGATCGATCTTGATCTCGCCACCCATATAACGATCCACGTAGCCGGGCAACTGGCTGCGCCCCTTCACCCCACCGAAGGCCGAGCCACGCCACACGCGGCCGGTCACCAGTTGGAACGGACGCGTGCGGATCTCCTGGCCCGCGCCAGCGACGCCGATGATGATCGATTCTCCCCAGCCCTTGTGGCAGCACTCCAGGGCGGCACGCATCACGTCGACGTTGCCGATGCACTCGAACGAATAGTCCACGCCGCCATCGGTGAGGTCGACGATCACCTGCTGGATCGGTGTGCCCGGGTAGTCGCGCGGATTGATGCAATCGGTGGCGCCGAGCATCTTCGCCATCTCGAACTTCGAGGGATTCGTGTCCACCACCACGATGCGGCTGGCCTTGGCCATGACGGCGCCCTGCACCACGGACAGGCCGATGCCGCCCATGCCGAACACGGCCACGGTGGAGCCCGGTTCCACCTTGGCGGTGTTGAGCACCGCCCCGATACCGGTGGTGATTCCGCAGCCGAGGAGACAGACCTTCTCCAGGGGGGCATCCTTGTTGATCTTCGCCAGGGAGATTTCCGGCAGCACGGTGTATTCGCTGAAGGTGCTGGTACCCATGTAGTGCAGCAGGGGCTTGCCGCCCAGCGAGAAGCGCGAGGTACCGTCCGGCATCACGCCCTTGCCCTGGGTCACACGGATCTTCTGGCAGAGGTTGGTCTTGCCCGAGCGGCAGAACTTGCACTCGCCACACTCCGGCGTATACAGCGGGATGACGTGGTCGCCGGGCTTGAGCGAGGTCACCCCTTCGCCCACTTCCTCGACGATGCCGCCTCCTTCGTGACCGAGGATCACCGGGAACGCGCCTTCCGGGTCGTCCCCCGAAAGCGTATACGCATCCGTATGGCACACGCCGGTGGCGACGATGCGGACCAGCACTTCACCCGCCTTGGGGCCCTGGACGTCGACTTCTTCGATGGACAGGGGCTTTCCTGCTTCCCAGGCAACCGCGGCGCGAGACTTCATGATGGGGCCTTCCTCTTACGATGACTGAACCGGCTGCGACACCGGGTGGACCGTGGATTCTAGCCACCCTGAACCCGATCCCGAAGCGGCGCCAGCGCGGCGTTCAGCCCCACTGGTGGCAGTCCACCGCCCATTGAGTTAAACTAGGGTTAACGGATACGTCCGGAACGGCGAACGAAAGGGCACGGTAAGGATTCCGATAGGGGTGATTTATGACCACCATCGGAAATTTATTTGAACCTTTTCCTTACACCGGATGTCCAAAGTTTTAATGCTTGGAAGGCCTTGTAAAGCCGCAAGCCGCCCATAGAAAGGGCTCGTAGGAAACTCGTTAGTTCAGGAATTCGGCCCCTGGGGCGCGTGACGAAAGACTAACGAACCGATTGTTCACCAAACGAAACGGACCAATCGCCCGGCGCCTCTTCTTGGGATTGCCCCGGCAGCGTAAGGTCCACGCCACGCCAGAGACCGGCGGCGTCGGCGCCAGAGGATTGAAACATCCGGTCCTTAACGACTGGGAGACAAGACCATGAACGAACTTCGTAACGAATACGGCATCACCACCTTCGAATACTCCGCTGGCTACCGCGTCGCGGACGCCCACGGCGGTCTCGACCTCTTCGGTGGCGAGATGGACGGTTACGACTGGCTGGGCGAAGTGGCCAGCCGCCTGAGCGGCGATTCGGTCTAACGCGATTCGCCCCGACCGGGCCGCGCTCCGTACTGCGAATATAAAGAAGGCCCGCCTCGCGGCGGGCCTTCGGCTGTCAGGACGCCTGGCGCGCCCTCGTTCGAGCGGCCTTCTTGGCCGCCGTCGACCGGCTGGACGAAGTGCGCTTCGCCGCGCTCTTGCGACCCTGGGCAGATAACGCACGCTTGGACGCGGCGGAATGCCCTTCACGCTTCAACGCCCTGGTAGTAGCCCGCGAGCGCGTCGCCGATTTCTTCGCCGTGGCCTTCTTGGCGCTGGACTTCCGCGGTGTGCCCGCCGCGCGCTTGCGCGCCGTGGACTTCTTCGCCGCCGTGCCCGTCGACCGTTTCCGGGTGGCCGCACGCGACTCCTGCGCCGCCTTCTTCTTCGTGGCCTTGCTCGCCGTCTTCGAGGGCTTGTTCTTCACGCCGGCCCGCCGCGCCTTGGACAAGCCGATGGCGATCGCCTGCCTGGTCGACCGGGCGCCGTGCTTGCCTTCGCGCACGTGCTCGATTTCCTCGTGCACGAATTCCCCGGCCTGGGTCGAGGGCGACTTTCCTTCGCGCTTATCCTTCCGTGCCTTGGCAATGGTCTTTTTCTCAGGCATGACTTGGTCTCCTCCGGGGAGTGTGGGTCAGGGATCGAGAGGGAGGCCGTCGGTGTCGCCGGCAGCCGAGACTGCGCGGCTACGCGTGATGCATATGTATGCCCCGCGTCACGCGAGTCCCGACACCTGGGCTACGAGCCACGCGTTCGCGGCGGAGATCACGACGAAAAGGAACCACGCCGTACAGGACACCAGGCGCGTGTTGACGAAGCCTCCCATCAAGGCCCGGTCGTCGGTGAAGCGGATCAGCGGGTACATGGCGAAGGGCAGCTGGATGCTGAGCACGACCTGGCTCGCCACCAGCAAGGCACCGATGGCACGATCGCCCATGGTCACCACGCCGATGAAGGCAGGAACGATCGCCAGCCCCCGCGTGACGAGCCGGCGCTGCCAGCAGGGTATCTTCAGTTGCAGGAAGCCATCCATGATCACCTGCCCCGCGATGGTGCCGGTGAAGGTGGAACTCTGTCCCGAGGCGAACAAGCCGATGGCGAAGGCTACGGCGGCGACGGTGGTTCCCGCGATGGGAGCGAGCAGTTGGTAGGCATCGCCGATGTCGGCGACGTCCGTGCGCCCGCTGGCATGGAACGCGGTGGCCGACACGATCAGGATCGCCGCGTTGATGAGCAAGGCCAGGCTCAATGAGCAGATGGTATCCACGCGGGTCAGGCGGATCGCGGCACGCTTGCCTTCCTCGCCTGAAACCGCGCGCGTCTGCACGATCGACGAATGCAGGTAGAGGTTGTGCGGCATGATCGTCGCGCCGAGGATGCCGATCGCCAGGTAGAGCGGCTCCTGCGCCGACACCGCGTGCCACGAAGGCACGAATCCCGCGGCGACCCTGGCCCAGTCGGGGCCCAGCAGGAACAGTTGCACCACGAAGCAGATGCCTATGGTGCCGACCAGTCCGAGGACGATCGACTCGATCCGGCGGAAGCCCCTGCCCTGCAAGCCAAGGACGATGAAGGTGTCCAGCGCCGTCAAGGCGACACCGACGGGTAACGAGACCCCGAAGAGCAGCTTGAACGCCAGGGCGCTCCCGAGCACTTCGGCGAGGTCGCAGGAGATGATCGATATCTCAGCGAACACCCATTGGATGCGCCCGATGGCCTTCGGGTAACGCTCGCTCGAGAGCCGGGCGAGATCCTTCCGGGTGGCGATGCCCAGCCGCGCGGCCAGGCACTGCAGCACGATGGCGGCGAGGCTGGAAAGCAGCACGACGAACAGCAGGCGATAGCCGAACCGCGAGCCCGCCTCGATATCGGTGGCCCAGTTACCTGGATCCATGTAGCCCACGGAAACGAGCAGGCCGGGGCCGGCAAAACGCGCGGCCTTTTTCCACCAGGGCAGATCGAAGGGAACGATGATGGACCCGGCGACTTCCGACGGGCAGAACGGCGCGGTCGCCGTCTTGGGCAAGGGAAACATGGCCGCATCGTAACGGGATTCGCGGATGAAAGCCGCCGCACGCCGGCTTCACGCGGTGCTAATCACGAAACGGCGTAAACCGGTGCCGCTGCGGATAACGCAGTGCAAGCGAGGAAACCGACGTGGACAAGAACCGTACCGAGGGCATGAAACACGAGGTCAAGGGTTCCATGAAGGAAGCCGCCGGCAAGATCACCGGTAACCATGCGAAAGAAGCCGCGGGCCATATCGAGAAGAATGCCGGCAAGGTCCAGCGGGAGGCCGGCAAGGCCGTTGATCGCGCACGCGACAACGACCGCCGCCATTGATCCCGCCCCGCGCGGGAGCCGCCGGCTCCCGCGCACCGCGTCACGCCGCCTCGACGACGGGTTCCCGGGCCTCCCCCGCGTGAAAGCGCGAGCGTAGCCAGCGGTTGGCCGGCTCCGAAAAAAACCGGGCGACAAGCCAGCCCAGCGCCCACGACCCCAGCACCGCCGGCACATACCATATCCAGCCGTCCACCGTGTCCGTACCCGTGGCGCGTGCGCATCCCACCAGCGAAAACACGATGAACATGTGGGTGAGATAGATTTCATAGCTCGCCCTTCCCATCGCGCGGAGCCAGCCGAAGCCCGGCCACGCCCGGCCACCTTCCGGCGAAGCGAGCACGAGGCACACCGACGCACCGATCAGCACGAGCATGTAGCCCTCATGGATCGCCCTCCACAACCAGCCACCGGAAAACATGACCAGGGAGAGACTCACGAGGCCGACCACCGCGAGCAGTGCCCGCCTCCCCCGGCCCGCGAAGGAGCGCGCGGGCCCCGCACCCACCGCCAGTGCGGCAAGGACACCGGCGGCGATCGCCCCCATGCCCGGCAAGTAGGCTTTTTCCTGCCAGATCTCGTTGTCCACGATCGCGGCACGCGCGAACGGCACCGACAACACCAGCAACAGCAGGGACGGCACCAGCCACCTCGTCCGCCCCAGTGAAAGGCACACCAGCGGGAAGCCCAGGTAGAACACCTCCTCGATCGACAACGACCAGAGCACGTCCCAGCCCCCGGGCAACCAGCCGGTGCGCCCCTCATAGAGGTTGAGCGTGAAGGTGAGTGCCGAAAGGGTGGCCGCCCAGGGCGATTGGCCCGCGCGATCGATCGTGTAGTTCGGCAGGCGCAATGCGTGACAGGCCAGCAGGATCAGGACGATGCCCAGGAGGCAGGGCACGATGCGAGCGATGCGGCGCACGTAGAAGGCCCGCCAGTCGATCTCGCGCAACGGCCCATCGCGCTCCAGCGCGTGCCGTGTAATGAGGAAGCCGGATATGACGAAGAAAATGAAGACGGCTTCGTAGCCGTTCTGGATCAGGCCCTTCAGGAACGGAGCCGGCAACCAGTCCGCCGCGTCCGTCTTGTGTAAAGGAAGGCGAAGGCCAAGGTGGTGTATCACGACCAGCAAGATGCTGGCGCCCCGCAGTGTGTCGATGCCCGGGCTGCGCGGTAGGCTCGCTGACGACATGGGGGGGGCTCCGTGGTAGACGACATTGTCTTCGCGCTCCGTGCATTATTCCATGACGGTCACCGCCACGAAGGACATTCCCATGCTCCGGCTTCGCCCGAGATGAACCGGCACGCCGATCCTTTCGCGTTCCTCCCGGTCGACTCGCCGACCGCCGCGGAAATCCGCGCCTTCGACTGGAGCGGTACGCCGCTGGGTTCGGTCGACCGTTGGCCGAACGCCCTGCGATCGATGCTCGCCACGATGTTCGACACGCCACAACCGATGTTCGTCTCCGCCGAGCCCGGCAAGATGTTCTTCTTCAACGATCCCTACCGCCTCATGCTCGGCGGACGCCTGGCGGGCGCGATCGGTCACTCGTTCGACACGCTGTGGGAGGACGTCTGGGACGATGTGTCCGTGCACGTGGAACGGGCACTCGCTGGCGAAGGGTCGATGCACCGCGACCTGCCCCTGCGAATGACCCGGCATGGCTATGACGAGGAAACATGGTGGAGCTTTTCGTACGCGCCGCTGCGTGACGAGAACGGCGGCATCATCGGCATGTACGCCGTCACCAACGAGACCACGCGTGGCGTTCGCTCCGCACTCGCCCTGCGTGAACTGAACGCATCGCTGGAGCGGGAAATCGATGAACGCACCCGCGAGCGAGACCAGATCTGGGGCATATCACGCGACCTCTATGTGGTCATGGGCCGTGACGGCCATTATCGCAACGTCAATCCCGCATGGCGCATCGAGTTGGGCTACGAGGTCAGCGACCTGGTCGGCCTGGGCTTCGAGGAACTCGTCCATCCGGACGACCTCGAACGTTCGCACGACGCCGTCTCTCAACTGTTCGATGGAGAGGTGGTGGAGGACCTGGAGGTGCGCATACGTGCGTACGATGGCGAGTTCCGCTGGTTCGCCTGGACCTACGTGCCGGACGGCGACGTGGTCTACGGCATGGGGCGTGACATCCAGCGCCGGCGCGACATGGAGGACCAATTGCGCCACGCACAGAAGCTGGAAGCGCTGGGCCGTCTCACGGGTGGCATCGCGCATGACTTCAACAACATCCTGGGCGGTATTGGCGGTGCCATCGAGGTACTCACCGAACGGCTGGAGAACGGCCGGATCGACGGGGCACGCCGCCTCCTCGATGCCGCGGGCGGTGCGGTGAAGCGGGCCGCGGGGCTCACCCACCGGCTGCTCGCCTATTCGCGCCAACAAGCCCTGTCCTTGTCGGACGTGGATGCCAATGCCATCGTGCGCGGCCTCGACCTGTTGCTGCGTCCGCTGCTGGGTAAGCAAGTGGCCCTGGACCTACGCATGGAAGCCGGTCTCTGGCGCACGCTTTCCGATGCCAGCCAACTCGAAAGCGCCATCCTCAATCTCGCCATCAACGCGCGCGATGCGATGCCCGGTGGCGGCACGCTGAGGATCGCGACACGCAATGTCGAGGGAGCGGATATTGGCCTGGGCCGCGCCGACTACGTCGTCATCGCCGTATCCGACACCGGTACCGGCATGTCGCGGTCCGTGGTCGAAAAAGCCTTCGATCCGTTCTTCACCACCAAGGCGATCGGCCAAGGCACCGGACTGGGCCTTTCGATGGTGGACGGTTTCGCACGACAGACCGGAGGTCGCGCGATCATCGAGTCGCAACCGGGCCGGGGCAGCACCGTCAGCCTGTGGCTGCCACGCCATGTCGGTGACACGGCGGCCTCGCACGCACATATCGAACGAGGCGCGCGTCGCGGCGACGGCAAGCGCGTGCTGCTGGTGGAGGACGAACACATGCTGCGCACCCTGTCGCGCGAAGTGCTCGAAGAAGCGGGGTATTCGGTCAGCGAATGCGGTGACGGCGACGAGGCGCTGCGTCAATTGCGCGCAGGCAATGCCGTGGACATCCTGGTGACCGATGTCGGCCTGCCCGGCATGGACGGCCGGCGACTGGCGGCATCGGCGCGCGAATCGTTGCCGGACCTGCCCGTCCTGTTCATCACCGGCTATGCGTGGGAGGCTTTCGCCGACACACCGCGACTACCCGAACGCACGGCCATCCTCGGCAAGCCGTTTTCCCTTCACGCGCTGGCCGAGGCCGTGGCCGACCTGCTCGACGGCACGCGCCCCTGACGGGGCCAGGCGCGCTATCAGGCCGGTTCGGTCTCGGCCGTCGTCGGGCGCGATACGTCGTGAATCGCCGCGGCGCGTTGCATGGCCATCAGGAAATCCGTGCCGTAGCGCATCACGAAGGGTGCCACGGTGCCTGGCACGAAGCCATCAGGCAGGGCCGCCACCGCGGCGCCGGCATCTTCGGTAATCGGATTGAAATGTGTGAATCGACTTGCCATGGCCTTGACGGCCCCCTGTTGACATTCCCCCAGGATGCGTAACTAAAGCAAAAATCCGGCCACGTCAATGGGCACGGACACCCCGGGGGGCATGCGACATAAGCGCACATCTGGCTGACGGCGAATGGACCCGGTCCGCCGCGATCCTAGAATGGTCTTGCACGCACCAGCAAAGAGCGAGGTCCCGTCATGTCCCAAGCTTGCGCACAGGTCCAGCACGCCACCTTCCCGGCAACGCGGGCGGCCGTGCATTGCAGCGCGTCCTGCCGTCATGCCGGCGCATGCGAAGCGACCCGCGGCGGCGACGGCAACCTGCTGGAGATGCGTGGCGTGGTGGAGCGGGTCGGCCCCTTCTTCGAAGGCGACCGTCTCGTCCAACCGGAAGCGCCGCACCGCGCGGCCTTCGCCGTGCTTTCGGGCCTGGCCATGAGCGTCGGCGGCGGCCGCGTGCTTGCTTTCCACCTACCCGGCGAATTGTTCGCCCTCGACATCGCGCGCAGCCAAACCCATGGCGCATCGGTGGTGGCCATCGGCAAGACATGGTTCTGTCGCTTCCCCCGCGCCGCGACCGACGCGCTATGCGAACACAACGAGGACATCGCCCGGCACCTGCGCACGCTGCGCAGGCGCGAGCGCGGGAAGACGCCCCATGCCGCGGAAGGTTCCGCCATCGAGCGCGTGCGCGCTTTCCTTGCCGACCTGCTCGAACGCCGGCGGCGCATCGAAGGCCCCTCGCCTTTCGTGCCCTTGCCGATGTCGCGCGATGACATCGGCTCCTACCTGGGCATGAGTTCGGCGACCGTGACGCGGATGCTGGCGAAACTCCGTGCCGAGGGCGTGCTTGCCATCCGCGCCGACGGCGTCGACGTGCTCGACGAAGCGTCCCTGCTTCGCTGAGGGACACCTCATAGTTTCACCCGCACCCCCAGCGTGAAGAAGCGGCCGATCACGCCGTTCTGCGCATAGGTCGGGTTGTAGTTGAGCGCCGCGTAGTTCAGCGGATCGAATGGCGCCTTCTTGTCGAACACGTTCATGATCGAGCCGGTGATCGCCACCTTGTCGCTGATGTCGTAGCGCCCGGTCAGGTCGAAGTCCGTAAACGAGGACATGCGGCAATCGGCGGGGACGTTCGCACCCGTGTCCGTGTTGGTCGAGAAACATCCCGTGGTGATGTCGGGCGCGGTCAGCTTGATTCCGCTCGTGTAGTACAGCGTGCCGGTGACGGTGGCCTTGCCGAACTGGATGCTGTTCGCCCAGGAACCCCGGTAGCGCGGCGTGCCCGCGCCCGACGACAGGCCATAAGGACCGTGCGTGCCCACGAACTGCAACGTGCTTCCATCCTCGAGGGTCAGCTGCCAGCTGATGATCTTCGTCAGGTTCAATTCGCTGGTGAAGCGCACATTCTCACTGAAGTCGTACCCGGCCTTGAGGTTCAGGTCCAGGCCCTTGGTCTCCAGCGCGTTCTGGTTGACGTAAGGCGCGGCGACCACGAGTGGGCGCGGCAAGGCATCCGGTGCGGCGGGATCGGGCACATCCTGCACGATCGCCGACTCCGGCGGTAACGGCAGCCCCGCGTAGTACGCATCCAGCACCGCGCTCGCACTCTGCTGCGCGATCACTCCGGTTTTCTTGATCCGATAGTAGTCCAGCGACGCGCTCAGGTCCGGCGTGGGCTGGTACAGGATGCCGAAGGTCCAGCTCTTCGAGCGTTCCGGCTTGATGTTCGGGTTGGCCCGTGTGAGGAACCCGAGACCATACGGCTGCACGTAGCCGCTATTGCCGTGCGCCGCCTGGAAATCCTCCGGCGGCGTATAGGTAGCGAACCCTTCCGCTTCGCTCGAACCATTCTCGGCGAAACTCGGCGCGCGGAATCCCTTGGAGAAGGTGCCGCGGAACGCCAGCTCCTCGATCGGTTTCCACTTGATGCCGATCTTGGGCGAAAAATTGTTGCCGAAGTCGGAATAGTGATCGTAGCGACCCGAGACATCGACCTCCAGCGACTCGAGGAACGGCGCATCCAGCTCGACATAGAGGCCCGAGACGGTGCGGTCGCCCTTCACGTGGGCGATGCCCAGGCCTTGCGCGGCCAGGTTCGGATTGAGGTCTGGATCGTCCTGTTCCTCGTGACGAACATCGAGGCCCGCGGCGAGACCCAGCGAGCCGCCGGCCAGGTCCATCAACGGACGCGTCACGCGGAAATCGAATGACTGCAAGTCGCTGGTCGAGGTCTTCTTGAGCGGCGGCGCCAGCGCGCGGAGGAACTCGCGCGAGTTAGCGCCAGGATCGATGAAGTTGTACGTACCGTTGGTCACCGCATCGATCAGCCTGTCGTAGTTGAGGAAGCCCGAGAGGCGCGTGTCCAGTGACGAATGGTTGAAGACCAAGGCGGTGTCGTAGCTCCAGTCACCCCACGAACCGGTCAGACCGCCGACGAGACGCAGGTTGTGGTTGTCGTTCTCGCCGCTTGCCAACGCGCTCGGGAACCCGTAGTTGATGAGCGCCGCCTTGCCTTCGGCGGCGAACGGGTTGTTCGGATTGAGCGAGCCGTCGGGCAGGGTCGCCGGCAAGGCGATCGAGTTCGTATTGCGCGGCGTGCCCGCCTGGATCTGTGCAGGCACGCCGGGGAAGGAGGTCTTCACCTCGTAATAGCTGGCGGCGAGATACGCCTTGCTCGTGTCGGACAGCTTGATGGTGAAACGTCCATACAGGCCACGCCGGTCCATCGTCGGCTGGATGGCGGTATAACGCGCGAAGTTCTGCGCGCAGTAGCTTCCGGGATTGGCCGGATCATCGGTGACCAGCGTGCCCCGCGATCCGCAGGGAACCAGTGGCTGTGCCACCGCATCCGGATCCGGGACGCCCGATGTCACGTCGCCCGGACGCGACAGCGTACCGGGCGTCACCGTGCCGTAGATCGAGCCGGAGTTCTGCGAAGGCTGCCCTCCGATGAGATTGTTGCCGCCACTGCGCCGGGTATCGGCCGTGTTGTAGGGATATCCGCGCTGACGTGTGAGTATCTCGTCGTCGTGTTGGTATTCGGCGCTGAAATACGCGTTCCAGCCGTCCTTGTTGAGATCGCCGCCACCGAACAGCACCGTGGCGCGCCGGGTCGTGCCGCCACCATGCTGCGAGGTGCCGACATCGGCGGTGAACTCGGTGCCCTGATAGCCTGGCCGAAGGATGATGTTGACCACGCCGGCGATGGCATCCGCACCATACAACGACGATGCGCCGTCCTTCAGCACCTCGATGCGCTCGATGGCATTCGACGGGATGGTGTTGAGATCGACGAAGGAGCGCTGGCCGTCATCGGCCAGGGGATAGTTCGCCGCGCGACGGCCGTCGATCAGTACGAGGGTGGAATTGACGGTCAGGCCGCGCAGCGCGACGCCCGACGAGCCGGCGGCGAAGCCGGCGGTGAACGAGGCCGGTATCGATCCACTATTGTCCGCCGACACGGCGCGCACCACATCGGACACCGTGGTGAGGCCGCTCTTCTGGATCTGCTCGGCCGTGATCGTCGTCACCGGAGAAGGCGTTTCCACGTCGATGCGAGGTAACGCCGAGCCGGTGACGGTGATGGCCTGAAGTTCCGTCGTCTGCTGTTCCTGCTGGTTCGCCGGGGCTGCTGGAGGAGTATTTCGCGGGGCCTGCGCGGGCGCATCCTGCGCAACCGTGGCGCCACAGGTGCATGCCAATGCGGTGGCGATGGACAAAGCGAGGCCGTGACGCCGAAGCGCCTTCTGGGATGTCGTTTTCATTGTGAGTCTCCGGAGCCTTAGGGGAGTGGGGCTGGGACTTGGCGGCTCCGGGAATGAGTTCGCAACGCGGCATTCACAGGGACGCAAGGAAAACTTACGCCGTGTAAACAAGGCGCACCATCGGCCATTCGTAATATGTTGCGATGGACAAAAAGCGGCAAGCGATGGCACGGCCTATGCACGCGCCACCGCCGGTGTCACTCGCCGCCGGGGTCGAATCCCTCGCGCTCGCGCATGAGCCTGCGAGCGGCGGCGATCCCGAGTGTCAGGCCTTCCGCGCAGGCATCTTCTTCGTTTTCATGCAGGGTCGTGCACAACTTCTCCTGCAATTCCTCGCCGTCTTCGCTGATGACGTACTTGCCACGCCAGCGGCCTGGCTTGGCCACGTAGCACGTGCCTTCCACGTCGAAGTAACCGATTTTTCGATGCGTCATGGGTGGGATGATCCTCCTTATCGTCCCCCATCGTAAGGATCGCGGATCAACGCGACGTGCAGCGCTATTGCAGCCTGCCGACCGGGCGCTTCGCGTTCGATTCGAATTCCCGCCAGATGCCGTCGGCGCCTTCCACCGAAACCAGCACCTGCAAGCCGTTCTGCATGCCCAACAGCTTCGACTGCTGCACCGCATAGGCGATGGCCGCGATACGGGTCTCGAAATTCTCGGTAGGCACGCCATTCATCTGCACGTGCCACAAGCCCGCCATATCCGGATGGAACGGAATATCGTAGATCACCAGGGCCATGGAAGTAATGAGTAACCTCGCTAGGCGGAAGACCGGAGGCCCCAAGGTCCATGGGTGTCACGGCTACATCGTCAGGTGCGCAAGATTATCCGTTCCCACGGGCCCCCACAACGGAAGACCGCGTATGCCGTTCCTTCACGCGAAGGTCACGCCGGGCGGCTAGCGCGGCGTATCGAAATCGCCGGGACTGGCATCCGTCGCCCGCCACTCGGGCTGGCGTTCCCGCACCGCCGCGAGCAGTGCCCGTTGCACGCCTTCCAGGTCGCGATCTGTCGTATACACGGGTGAACCTGGCTGCTGGCGCCATGAATCGGCGAGCGTACCGGCGTCGACGCCGTCGAAGCCGAGTTCATCCACCAGCTTCAATACCTTCGCCTTTGCGTTCGCATCGTCGCCCGCTACCGGCAAGGCGATACGTCCCTCCGCCGTGGCCGGCTTGCCCCGCTTCAGGAGATGATCGGCGTAGATGTTGTTGAACGCCTTGACGACCGGGCGGCCGAGCCTGTCCGACACCCATTGGCTTTCCGGTACGCCTTCCTCGATGGGGCCGATGCGCCCATCGCGCTGCCGTGGATAGTAGTTGCCGGTATCGACCACCACGGTGTCGTCGGCCACGCCCGCGAACAGATCCGCCGGCAAGTCCGGGATCTTCGATTCGGGAATGGTGACGACCACGACCTCACCGGCACGCGCCGCCTCGCGCGCGGTGACGGCCACTGCGCCCGTTTCGTTCTCGAGGCCGGTCAGCGTATGCGGCCCTCGGGAATTGGCGATGAACACCTCGTGCCCGAGTTCGCGAAAACGCCTCGCGAGGGTGCCGCCGATGTTGCCGGCCCCGATGATGCCAATCTTCATGGCTGTCTCCGCCTCGGCGAAAAAGATCGATTCTCGTCATTCCGCGTGAATGCCGAGCGAGTGTTCGGTGAGCATGGTGCGCGGGGTGTCGGGGGCTCGGCCAGGCTGAAGCAAGCACCCCATCGCCGACAGGGTCGGCTCCCACCAAGGTGTGGAGGACTTCTCCCACCAGGGTGCGAAGGACTTCTCCCACCGGGGCATGGAGAACTCTTGTGCCTGCTTCCCGCTCTTCCGTGAAGACACTAGAATTTCGCCGATGCGCCATTTCCCTGTCCGCCTCCTCGTGTTCCCTGCCCTGCTCTGCTCCGCGTGGCTGGCGACCGCGGCCCGGGCGCAGACGCCACCGCCCGATACCTCCGTACCGACACTGGAAGCCGTGACCGTCAGTGGCGAGCAGCCCGGTCCCGGCCTTTGGCGCGCCACGCGCGACGGGCACACGCTGCTGATCCTGGGCACCCTCACGCCGCTGCCGCGGAAGATGACCTGGAAGACCGACGAGATCGACGAGGCGCTCGCGCATGCGGGCGCGCTCCTCATGCCGCCCCACGTGGAAATCAAGCCGAATACCGGCTTCTTCGGCCGCCTCGCCCTGCTCCCGTCGCTCATAGGCGTGCGCAACGCGCCGGACGGAGCGACGCTGAAAGACAGCGTGCCCGCCGACGTCTATGCGCGCTGGCTGGCGGTGAAGGCACGCTATATCGGCAGCGACCGCGGCGTGGAACGCTACCGCCCGATCTTCGCCGCCATCGAACTCTACAAGGACGCGGTGAAGAAGAGCGGTCTCGCAAGATCGGGAGACATCACCCGCACGGTCGCGGCGCTCGCGAAGAAGCACGGCGTCGCGCAGGTCGAAGTGACGTACACCTTGCTGGTGGACGATCCACGCGCGGCGGTCAAGGCGTTCAAGCGTTCCACGCTGGACGATGTCTCCTGCTTCACCCAGAGCATCGACAACATCGATGCGCAACTCGCCGACATGGCCGCGCGCGCGAATGCCTGGGCCACCGGCGATGTCGCCGCGCTGCGCGACGACCGGCGGGCGAAGCAACGCCTCGCGTGCCTCAATGCCGTCACCGAAGGCGGCGTGGCGCAACGCATCGGCCTCGCCGATGTGCCTGGGACCATCCGGGCGCGCTGGCTCACCGCGGTCGACGCGGCGGTCGCGGCCAACACGCAGGCGGTGGCGATCGTATCCATCGACGACTTGCTCGGCGCGCACGGCTACCTCGAGGCCCTGAAGGAACGAGGCTATGCCGTGGAGTCCCCCGACGGGGGCGAGTAAGCCGGCGGGATGCCGACGCGGATCGCCGCCGAGAAATCATCCTCCGGGCGGGTCGCCCTCGCCCGCTCCGTAATTCTTCCCAGCCGGCGCCATTCGTCCACGCCGAAGCGGGGGTCGAGTGTCCCGCTGTCGCCAAGGTATTCGGGCAGGTAGCCGGTCAGCAGCAGGCGCAGGTCGAACGGCAAGGCGCCATCGATTCGTTTCGCCATGCGATAGACGATGGTGGTGCAATTGGATGTCACCGTGTTGTAGAAGCGCGGCGTCCTGGCCAGTTCGTTGGCGGCGTCCACGTAGGAAAGAAACAGTGAGCGCATGGCCTCGCGCGGCATCCGCAATGGAAAGAGGTAGTCGTCCTCGCCACGCACGTTGCTGCGGACCCGGACGATGTCGCGTTCGTCGGCGGCGATCAGGATCAATTCGAACTGCCTGAAGAAGCCGCCGATCTCGGAGAAAGCCTCGCCCCGCTTGCGCCGTATCTCGACGGAGAACACCACGTGGCGACCGTCGTCGAAGCCGAACGAGAGCATCGCGTGGGCAATCGCCTCACCCGACCAGTAGGAAAGGATCGCGTCCACGCCGGCGAGGCGGTCCAGGCGATATTCCCGGGTGTCCCAGCGCACGTCGTAGTCATCGTCGCCGCGCCACTCGAAGTCGCGCACGTTGTGCAACACGACGCGCGGGCCGTCGACCTCGCCATGCAGGAGGCGCGCGACATCGTCCGCCCAGACCCGGTCGTTGCGCGGCCGAATGGTCGCCCACCAGGCGAGCAGCGCGGCGAAGGAGGCCAGCAGGCCGGGGAGCGCCCACCAGGCACGCCAACCGAACCAGGCTGCCCAGAGCGCGAGGCAGCCGAGGGCCCATGCGGAGGCGGCCACCAGGCGCACCGCGCGGACGCCCGGGAAACGGAAGGCCAGCGCGAAGGCTCCCCAGGCACCCGAGAGGAACAACGCGACGGCGGCCAGGACGCCCGCGGCACCGTGGGCAAGCATGCGCCGATCTTTCTTCATCGCCGAAGCGTGGCCTGTGCCGAACGCGAACGCAAACACTTGCACCGCCCGTTGACCGCCGAGCTATGGCACCGTGCGACAAACCGCGCTATTTTCGGGGCGAACCGGGCACGTCGCCCGGCAAGGCGGTTCGGGGGGTGGCATGGTCCGTTTTCCCGCGATACCACAGGCGATCGTGTTCGATCTCGACGGCATCCTCTTCGATACCGAGGCGCTGTACCGCGACGCCCTGCTCGCCGCCGCCACCGAGGCGGGCGTCCACATGCCGCTGTCGCTTTGCCAGCGCATGGTCGGATTGCATGGGCACGCGGCGCGCGTGCTCCTTCACGAACACGTCGGTGACGATACCGACCTGGACACCATCTGGACCGGCACCTCCGAGCGTTACCGCGCGATGCTCGATACCGACCTCCGCTTGAAGCCGGGCGTGACGGCGCTGCTCGATACCCTCGATGAACTCGGCCTGCCACGTGCGATCGCCACCTCGTCCTCGCACGGCACCGCGATCCATCATCTCGAAGCCTTCGGCCTGCGCGACCGCTTCGACGCCCTCGTGGCGTCGGGCGACTGCGAACGCTGCAAGCCATATCCAGACCCGTACCTGCGGGCCGCGCGCATCCTCAACAAGCCCACCGGCAGCTGCCTTGCCCTGGAGGATTCCCAGGCGGGGGTGCGCTCCGCGGTGGCGGCGGGCCTGCCGACGATCATGGTGCCCGACCTGCAGCAGCCATCCGCCGAACTGAGGCGCCTGTGCGCCGGTGTCGTAGGCGACCTCGACGAAGTGAACGCCTGGTTGCGTGGCGCGTGTGGCCCCGCCGCCGAAGCACGGGCGCACTAGCGCTCAAGCACCGCCAGGGCGCTCGATCGCGTCGTGGACCAGCACCGAAGCCACCTGTTTCCCACGGGCGTCGCAAACCGGATAGGCCGAACCCTGCAGGGTCTGCCGCGATCCATCCGGCCGGCGCACGACCCACCGCGCGTGCCGCGTGGTCTCGCCCTGGCGCACGGCGCGGGTCAATGGAAGATCGGCTGAGGGATACGGTCTCCCCTCTTCGGTGAACAGGCTGTACATCCGGCTGTAATCGTCCGGACCGACCGCCAGGCGCACCCATCCATGCAGCTCGGCCGCACGTTCATTCACGTGGACGATCTCGCCCTCCCCATCGGCGACGATGACGCCGAAAGACGTATCCTTCAGGCTCCGCCACGGATGCCCGCCGAATGTCCACGGTTCGTCGAAACTGATTCGCGACATGTCTCCCCCGCTTCGATAGTGAACAAAGCCCGCTCAGCGACACGCCGTTGACGCACTGGCAACACGCATTGCATGCCGCCAGGACAAGACTGGCCCCTGTGTCGCCGCCATCCATGGGAGCACCCCGCATGCACCGCTTCGACGAACGCTACGACAAGAGGCGCCACGACGACACCCGCTACCCAGGGGACGAGTTCGGCGGCACCTACGGCTATCGCGATGCCCGCGACTTCGGCGGCAGCCCCTACGAAGCAGGCCGCGATCCCCGCCAAGGCCAGCGGCACCCGGGACACCGCGACTTCGGTGGAAGACACGGCTACGGCGTCGGACCACATCCGGGCCACCGCGATTTCGGCCGTGGCGAATCGCCGGGGCACTATGACAGGGATGAACGCGACTGGAGCGCCTCGGGTTATCCGGGGGGCTATCGAGGAGTCGGTCCCAAGGGCTATTCACGGACGGATGAACGCATCCGCGAAGACCTGTGCGAGCGGCTGGCCGAACACGACGCCATCGATGCCTCCGGGATCGAGGTCCGGGTCGCCGGGGGCATCGTCCAGTTGAGTGGCGAGGTACCCGGGCGCCATATGAAACACCTCGCCGAAGACGCCGTCGCCGACGCCATCGGAGTCAAGGACGTGGAAAACACCCTCCGCGTTCGCCGCGGCGAACCGGCGGAGGAACGCCGCGGCGAACGTGGCATGTTCGACGAGCCTTCGCTGGATTGAACGATACGGGCATCAACAGGCGGGCTGCCCACTCGCCTCGCGGATCGCCCGTTCGAGTTGATGTGCGCTATAGGGCTTGTGCACCAAGGGTGCGCGGTAACGGCCGGGGATGTCGACCGGCATGGCCCCGGTGGCAAGCACATAGGGAATACCGCGGCGCTGGAGTTCGTCGAGCGCCGGATAGGCCATCACGCCCTGTAGATCGAGATCGACGACCGCGACGTCGCAACGCTCGACATGGGCGACGCGGATCGCCTCCTCGATGCAGCCCGCGCAAGCGGCCACGTCGTAGCCAAGCCGCTCCTCGAGCAGGTCGGTAAGCGCCGAAGCAAGTCCGGAATGATCTTCGAACACGATGACGCGAGGAGAGGCGGTGATGCTCATACGTTACCCGCGTAAGAGTTGCCCGGCCCCAACCTACTACCGAACGAACGCCACCGCTATATACCACTCGACAGATTTTTCATCGAAATGAGACCTGCGTCTTCACGGATGCGGAAGCATGCATTTTTGTCACGATTTAGGCGCACGATTTCGGCAGGCTTTCCTCACCAGAGGTCGTGCTTGCGCAAGGCATCCACGAGCCGGCGCGAGGCCAGGGCCAGCAGCTTCCGGCGGGCATAGGTATGCCATGCCAACCAGGTCAGCAGCTTGTCCTTCCACTTGTCGGTGGCAACGGCATAGAGCGCATCCATGCGCTTGCCTACCGCCGGCATGAGGGTCGCGGGATCGAACGCGCCCCTGGGCCAGTCCGGCAGGCAGTCCTCGCGCCGGGCCGGATCGCACTCCGCGACCAGAGGAATGACCGGCGCATGGAGGACGCCGTCGCGCGTCCGCAGGTAACCGGCCATGGCGGGGTCGGCCGTCCACGAGGCGACGATGGGGTTCCCGGCGGGAACCAGGAAATGCTCGGCGAGGAACCGTTGCGCATTGCGCCGGCCAAGCAGGAAGTCGTGGCGGCGATAGGCCTCGGCGAAGAACCCGGAGAATCCTCCCAGCGCTCCCGCCGCCACCGCGCGCGCTCCCAACCAGCGCGCGGAGCCGTCCGTCGACGAACGGGTCGGTGCGATGAGGAAGCGGCTATACACGGCGTCATCCATCGCCAGTGCGATCTCCCGGGGCTTGAACCGTGCCTGCTGCTTCCAGGATGCGAAGAGGGCAGCGAGCGCACCGACGACATTGAGCGGCGCCGCGTATTCGGGGCCGAGGTCGTCCGGCTCGGGGAACGGGTCCACCATCAGCACGATACGGTTCACCTGGTCGCCCCTGCGTGGATTGCGCCCGAGCATGCCCGCCAGCTCGGTCCTGGCCAGTTCGAACGGCTCGTTGTCCATCGCGCCGCCATCGACACCCACGAAGCGATAGGTGGCGGAGCCCCGGTCGAGCACGTCTCGCTTCGGCTCGATGTTCACCACGCGCGACATCCCTCGCTCGTCGGGAATCACGACGCTGCGTTGAAGGTAGTCGCTCCAGCGCCGCTCCACCTCCCGGTGTCGCAAGCCACCGGGGAACGCCGAGGATGCCAGTGCGGCGGTCATCAAGGCATTCCAGCCCCGGTCGGGAAGATGCTTGGGGTGCGCCACGTAGAGATCGTCCGGGTATTGCCAGGCGCGGTCGTAGATACCCTGCCCCGTGTCGACGGAAAAACGCAGGTAGTCCTCATGCGCCACCATGCCGTGGCCCGCTTGCGTGCCATTGCCGGCGAAGGGCACCGCATAGGGCACCCCACGCAGGTTGGTGACCGTGAAGACGAACTTCAACGGATTCGCGATGTACCGGCGCATGCGCGGCTCACCCTGGAAGCGCAGCGCATTCGCGGCGATCTCGTCCAGGCAGCGCGTATCCAGCAACGAGGCGATCGGCAGGTCCTTGTCCGCGAGATCGTTCGTGCCGAGGAAGTGGCGGATGTCCACCCGCTTCACCCAGGCGTCGTAGAAGGGGTTGGCCACCGCCGCTTCGCCTTCCGAGGCGTGCACATGCGGAAAAGCGTACGGCAGTGCCACCGCCGAGATCACGCCGTTGATGCTGCCCGCCGATGCCCCGGAAACCACGCGCAGCAACACGTCGTGGTCCGGCACGGGCAAGCCGGCATCCTTGGCCGCATACCAGCGGTCCAGCGCCTCATACAGGAAGTCGAGCACCCCGGCGGCGTAAGCCCCTCCGGAAACCGCCCCGGCAAGGGCGAGGCCGAGTTCGAACGTGCGTTCGCGCGGCGGTGGCGTGATGTCCGGGTGCGCGAGGGGAAGATCGGTGTCGGGCATGCCCGCTCCCGTCGATAGGTCCTGCGGGATTATCCGCGAACGCCCCCGGTCAAACTCCGATCGTCACCACGTTTCCGGGTATCAGCGGGCGAGCCACTGCGCCGCCAGCGCAAGGGCGGCGGGCAAGGCCTGCACGTAGAGGATGCGCCGGCTGGCAGTCAGCCCACCCCATACACCAGCCACCACCACGCAACCCAGGCCGTAGAACAGGAATGCCGTGGCGAAGGGTTCACGCAGGCTCAGGCCCAGCAGCAGGGCTACCACCAGGAACCCGTTGTACAGGCCCTGGTTGGAGGCCAGCGCGGCACTGTCGCGGGCGAACTGCTCGCTGATCCCGAAGACCTTCGGTCCGCGGCTGCGCCACAGGACCATCTCGAGGATCACGATGTACACGTGGATCAGGAGCACCAGCACGGTGAGCACGGTGGCGGCGAGGGTCATGCGCTATCCTGCGTCGAGGGGATGGTGCAAAGAATAGCCGTTAAGGCGGCCGCCGCGTCCCATCGGTCGTTTCGCGTATTCCTTTAGTAGGCCAGATGGCTGATTGCGATCGGACACGGGATTCAGCCTTAATCGCCGGATGCATTACGTCATGGCAGCCCAGGAGATATCTCTGGAGGCCCTTGGGCTGCTCCAGGCGCTGCTGCATCACGATTACGACGAAGCCCAGTTCCGCGCCAACCACGTGGCACGCCACGCCTTGCAGCACGAGCACCTCAGCGTGGCCGACGCGGCCGAACGCATCGAATCCCTGTTGGCCTGCGGCTACCCGAATGCGATGGAACTGCGGATCGCCCTTCGCTTCCTGGCCAGCTCGGTGGACAGCATGCAGCACACGGCGATGCGCAGAGCCGGCCACCTCTTCTGAACATTCGTGACGGCATGCGGGGACAAGCGGACGACCTCGCCGCCGGGGTAGGATCGATACGAACCCCGCGGAGCGTTACCCATGACGACCGAGAGTGACGGAATCGACCCAAAGGCGCGGCCCAGCGGCACTGGCTGCGTCGAATGCGAGCAGACCGGCAGCTGGTGGCTCCATCTGCGCCGCTGCGCCCAGTGCGGGCATATCGGTTGCTGCGACGACTCGCTCAACAAGCACGCCAGCAAGCACGCCCGTGAAACGGGTCACCCGATCATCCAGAGTTTCGAGCCGGGCGAGGACTGGTTCTACGACTACCGTAACGACGATATGTTCGAAGGCCCGGCCCTGGCGCCACCGCATAGCCACCCGGTCGACCAGCCGGTGCCCGGCCCCGAGGGACGCGTGCCTCCGCGCTGGCAGCGCCTGCTCGTCTGACGACGAGCCCGCCGTCAGACGGGAAAGAAGGCCGGATCGATGTCGATCAGCACCGGATCGTACAGTCGAATGGACTGCTCCGACGACGGCTCGTAGGGAACATAGATGAAGCGCGCGAAGCCGTCCGCCTCCAGGCGCACGCGGATCGCATCGCGCGAGGGTGCCTCCAGTTCGTCCGGCACGGTCGCGTTCGCCACCAGGGCGGCGGCGTGGATGCGTCCGTCGGCACCCGCGGCGGCCAGGCGATCGGACACGGCCACGTAGACATCCTGCGTGCTGGGGTGGTCGTCGTCCCCGTCGTAGCCACCCTCCGCGGCGATCTGGCCATCCCGTCCCAGCGTCGCGCCGAACGGATAGAACTCGCCGTTCTTCTGCAACATGTCCTGGGCGAACTCCACCGCGAAGCCGAACAGCTTCTCCAGTTGTTCCTGCGTCACAGCCATGGCCACTCCCCGATCGAATCGCATGCCGCCTGCGGCAGCGGAAAGGGGATCGTAAGTCAGATGATGAAGAAAGGCGACCTGGGCTCGCTCATCCGTGCGCGATCGGCCGTGGCGAACGGAAATCCCGCCAGGCGACGGATACGACATGGACACCGGTGCGCGCGAATAGCAGTGCAAGGGCACCGCCGAACAGCAAGTCCAGCCACGGCTGGTGCGTCCATGCGATGAGGCCTGTGGTGACCAGCACGCCTGCATTGCCGATGACGTCGTTGCGCGAGCACAACCAGACCGAGCGCATGTTGATATCGTGCGAACGAAACCGCGTGAGCAACGCGAGGCATGCGCTGTTACCCAGGAGTGCCAGGCTCGCCGCCACCGCCATCACTCCGGGCAAAGGTGCCGGCCCGACGATGAGTTTGTGGATGACCTCGGCCAGCACCAGGCCCGCGAACAGCAACTGCACGAAGCCCTTCATCAACGCCGCGCCCGCACGCGAACGCAACGAGCGCCCGACGACGACGAGGCTGACCGCGTAAACCAGGGCATCGCCCAGGCTATCCAGGGAATCGCCCTGGAGCGCCGTCGAATCCGCCCATACGCCAGCACCGAACTCGCCTGCGAAGATCAGGACGTTGATGCAGAGCACCGCCCACAAGACGCGCCGCTGCGCCCTGGAACGAGCCAGCGATTCACCGGTGGATTCACAATCGCAGCAAGGCATGCGCGTGCCGTCAGCGGGGAGGGAATGCCTAGACTACAAGCCTTCGCTGGCGAGGAGTCAATCCGCTTCGCCGCGGCAAGCGACCCGCACCAGCTTCCGAAGCCAGCGATGGGCGGAATCCCGATCCAGCCGCGGATGCCACATTTGCGAGACCGTGATGCCAGGCGTTCTCAAGGGAAGCTCGAAGGCACGGATCGCACGGGGTCCGGCGTTGCCTTCCCCACGGGATATCGCCTGGACGAAGGAGGCGGGCACGAGACCGATGAGATCCGACGTCCGTACCACGGCCAGCACGGCCGGAAAGCTCGGCAGCACCGCGGCGATATGCCGGTCCATACCGAGCGACGCGAGCGCGTCGTCGACAGGGCCAGCCGTACGCCCCGTGCGCGATGCGACGACATGGCCGAACGCGACATAGTGCTCGGGTGTCACGCTCTTTTTCGCGGCCAGCGGATGCCCCCTCCTCACCACACCCACGAAACGATCGCGAAATAGCGCCTGCACGCGAACTTCCGGCCCCATTTTGGCGACGACGCCGATCTCCAGATCTGCCAGGCCTTCGCGCAGGTACGTCGATGCTTTCTCGGCCTTCGGTGCGAAGCGCAGACACACGCACGGCGCTTCCCTTGCCGCTTCGGCGATGAGCAGGGGTCCGAACGCTTCCACGAAACCGTCGTTCGTCCGGATCGTGAACGTCCGACGCAAGGTCGTGACATCGGTCTCGCTGACCGGGGGTCGAAGCATGGCGACGGCCTCGTGGACGAGGTCCCGTGTGCGTCCGCGAAGTACTTCCGCATACGGCGTCAACACCATGCCCCGCCCCGCCCGAACGAGCAAAGGATCACTGGTGACGACGCGCAGGCGGGCAAGCGTCCGGCTCATGGCCGAGTCGCTCAACCCCAGGCGGCGGGATGCCTTCGCCACGCTCCCTTCGGCAAGCAGCGCGTCGAGCGCGATCAGCAGGTTCAGGTCTGGCTCGGTCATGGCTCATCCTACGACAGCCGCCGCGACAAGGCGTTCAGCGCAACGAATACCTGCGGCCCGCGCGCCTTCCGCCTATCCGATCCGTCCCTATCCTGGGGAGACCGCTCTTAAGGACCGATCGATGAAAACCTCCCCAAAAACCGTTCTGCTTGTCGGTGCATCCCGTGGCCTCGGGTTCGCCATGACGGAAGAATACCTGCGCCGTGGCTGGAAGGTGATCGCCACGGGGCGAGCCGATTCGACAGACCGGCTTCGCCAGCTCGCGGCTTCATGTCCCGATGCACTCGACGTCGAAGTCGTCGACACCACCCTTCCGAAACAGGTCGCCAACCTTCGTGCCAGCCTCTCGGACAGGCCCCTGGACGTCCTTTTCGTGAATGCCGGTGTCACGAACGACCACTGTGAAACCATCGCCGATGTCTCCACGGAGGAATTCATCCGCGTGATGGTGACGAACTCATTGAGCCCCATGCGAGTGGTCGAGACCTTCCAGGACCTGGTGCGCCCTGACGGGACCATCGGGCTGATGTCGTCCGGCCAGGGCAGCCTGACCAATAACACCAACGGCAACCACGAGGTCTATCGCGGCAGCAAGGCCGCGCTCAACATGTTCATGCGCAGCTTCGCCGCGCGGCACGCCGGCGATCCACGCACCTTGCTTCTCATGGCGCCGGGATGGGTGCGGACGGACATGGGTGGCCCCGATGCCCGCTTGAGCATCGAGGAAAGCATTCCCAACCTGCTCGATACGATGGAGGCCCATCAAGGGCGTGGCGGGCTCCACTACGTGGACTATATGGGCCGGACCGTGCCCTGGTAGCGACCGCCGGATGGTCGCGTTCGAAAGCATGGCATGCTTAAGCACCCGTTGGAGTTGCGCATGCTTTGGATCATCACCAAATACGCCATCACCGCCGCGGTGGTCGTGGTCGTTTCAGAAGTAGCCAAGCGAAGCGACCGCCTGGGCGCCCTGCTGGCCTCACTGCCTCTTGTCACCCTGCTCGCCCTGGTCTGGCTATACGTCGAACGGCAACCGGCCGAGAAGATCGCCAACCATGCCTGGTACACATTCTGGTATGTGGTGCCTACGCTGCCCATGTTCCTGTTGTTCCCGACGCTGTTGGCCCGGTTCGGTTTCTGGCCTGCGCTGGCGATGAGCGCACTCGTCACGATCGCCAGCTTCGGCCTGTTCGCGCTCGCTGTCAGGCCGTTTGGTATCCGGCTGCTCTAAGGAGCCGGGATGGCAACAAACGCCTGCATTCATCCAGCGCCGTCTCAATAATTGACTTTAAACCAAATATATTTAATCCATACATGGCTTAATCTACAAATGTAAACTCCGCAAACTGCGAACCATCACTTAACCCACTGGTTCCAGGAGTTGATCATGAGCGTTCCTTCCTTCGGCGTCGGCACCTTCCGTTTGACCGGCCAGACCGTCATCGATTCGGTGCGCAGCGCACTGGAACTGGGTTACCGCGCGGTCGATACCGCGCAGATTTACGGCAATGAGGCCGACGTCGGCCAGGCCATCGCCGAAAGCGGCGTCGAGCGTGCCGAGCTGTTCGTCACGACCAAGATCTGGACTGACAACTACGCCAGGAACACGTTGGTTCCCAGCTTGCGCGAGAGCCTGACGAAGCTGCGTACCGACTACGTGGACCTGACCCTGATCCACTGGCCGGCACCGGGCAATGGCGTCGAACTGGTCGAATACATGACTGCGCTGGCCGAGGCCAAGGCGCTGGGCCTTACCCGCCAGATAGGTATCTCCAACTTCAATATCGAGTTGACCAGGCAGGCCATCGCCGCGGTTGGCAAAGACGAGATCGCCACCAACCAGATCGAACTCAGCCCTTACTTGCAGAGCCACACGCTGACTGCGTTCCTGAAGGAACAGCGCATCACCGTCACGTCCTACATGACCCTGGCCTACGGCAAGATACTCAAGGACCCGGTGTTGGCGCAGATCGCCGACAAGCATCAGGCCACGGTGGCGCAGGTGGCGCTGGCCTGGGCGCTGCAACTGGGCTATGCCGTGATTCCGTCCTCGACCCGGCGCGAGAACCTCGCCAGCAACCTGCTGGCCCGAGACCTGCGCCTGGACGCCGACGACATGACCAGGATCGCACTGCTGGAACGCAACGGGCGCGAAGTCAGTCCCGAAGGCCTGGCTCCCGTCTGGGACTGAGGAAGGAGACCTTCTTCAGCCTGCGGTTCCGCCGCGACCGACGCCCGTTCGGCGAGACTTTCCGTGAGATCGCCGGATACCTGTCACCGCATTTCCAGACCCTACCGATCGGCGCGATTGCGCCTATCGCGGAGCCCCATGATGCCTGATACCCAAGACCCCCTGTTCCAACCTTATTCCCTGGGTAGCCTCGAACTGCCCAATCGCATCGTGATGCCGCCGATGACGCGTTCGCGCGCCAGCCAACCCGGCGATGTGCCGAACGATCTGATGGCCGAGTACTACGCGCAGCGTGCCGGTGCCGGACTGATCATCAGCGAAGGCACCTGGATCTCCCCGCTCGGCAAAGGCTATGCGTGGACGCCAGGCATCCATACCCCGACGCAGGTCGCCGGCTGGCGCAAAGTCACCAAGGCAATACATGCCGCGGGCGGACGCATCTTTGCGCAGCTCTGGCACGTCGGTCGCTTGAGCCACATCAGCCTGCTCGACGGGCAGGCCCCGGTGTCTTCCACAGCCCTGCAGGCAGAGGGCGTCAACGTGTTCATCGCCGAGGGCGATGGCAAGCCGGGTTTCGTGCAAGCGTCCAAGCCGCGTGCGCTCAAGTTGGAGGAAATCCACACCATCATCGACGAGTTCCGTCAGGCCGCGCGCAATGCGATGGCAGCCGGCTTCGACGGCGTGGAACTGCATGCCGCCAACGGCTACCTGATCAACCAGTTCATCGACTCCGGCGCCAACGGACGCAGCGATGAGTACGGCGGTTCACTGGAGAACCGCCTGCGCTTTCTCGGCGAGGTGGCGCAGGCCCTGGCCGAAGGCACGGGCGACAAGGGCCGCGTCGGCATCCGCCTGGCCCCGCTGACCACGCTCAACGGCTGCTTCGATGACGATCCCGAGACCACCTACATCGCAGCGGCGAAGCTGCTCGGCGAAATCGGCGTGGGCTACATCCACATCGCCGAGGCCGATTGGGACGATGCACCGGATATGCCGGTCGGGTTCAAGCAGCGACTCCGGGAAGTATTCCCCGGCGCAATGATCTACGCCGGCCACTACAACGCCGAACGCGCTCGCGCGGCATTGCGTGAAGGTTGGGCAGACCTGATCGGTTTCGGCCGTCCGTTCGTCGCCAATCCCGACCTGCCGGAGCGCTTGCGTACGGGCGCATCGCTCAACCCGCACGACCGCGACACCCTATTCGGCGGCGACGAGCGCGGCCTGACCGACTACCCCACGCTGGCGCAGTCCGCCGAAAACCTGGAAGCATGATGAAGACCCTTACAAAGCTCGCGCTGGCCGCCGTATTGCCGCTGGCCATGCAGGTTGCGCCTGCGGCCGACTGCCATCCCTCATCCTACGGTCCTAACGACGAGATCGGCGCCGCAAACTTGTTGACCCCGGAAGTGGTCAGGCAGGCGGTCGGTCTGGTCAAGACGGGAAAGACTTACCCGCTGGCCGTGCCGGTGGACAAGAACCTTCCGGCCTTCCGCCACCGCAGCTTCCGTCTGTACAACGTGCAGGTCGGCCAGCAGGCCGGCAAATCGCTCGGTCCCAATAAGTTCACTTTCAACGATGAACTGGTGAACGCATGGACCGGAGTCGGCACCCAGCTCAACGGCATCGGCCACATCGGCATCGACAACGTTTACTACAACGGCAACCGCGCCGCCGATTTCGTGACCATCGATGGTGTCACCAAGCTCGGCGTGGAAAAGGTTCCGCCGATAGTGACCCGTGGCGTTGTGCTGGACATGACCGCGTACTACGGCAAGACCATTGTGCCGGGCGGCACCGAGTTCAGCGTGGCAGACATCCAGTCCGTGCTGAAGACGCAGGGCATCACCCTGCGCAAGGCGGACGTGGTGCTGTTCAACACGGGCTGGCTGGAACTGATCGGCAAGGACAACCAGCAGTTCCTGGAAGTTGAACCCGGCATCGGCATGGAAGCGGCGAAATGGCTGGCCGACCAGGGCATCGTCGCCTTCGGCGGTGACACGTGGGCCTCCGAGGTCTATCCGAACCCACATGGCAAAGACGAGTTCCCGGTCAACCAGTACATGCTCGCCAAGCGCGGCATCTACAACCTGGAACTGATCGACAGCCGCGCACTGGTTCGCGACAAGGCTTGGGAATTCCTGTTCGTGCTCGGCCAGCCGCTCTACGTCGGTTCCACCCAGGTCAACATCAACCCGGTAGCCATCCGATGAAACTCCACGGCCGCGTCAATGTTTCGGAGCGAAGTTCGATACGGGAATCATGCTGAAACAAAAAACCCCGCATCAGCGGGGTCTTTTGTGCCCCTTTTGGTTATCGTTGGCCGGAATCGCCACCGCCGCTCAAGGTTTTTACGACCTTGCCATGCTCGTCGAGAAACGCGATCCGGGGCGTGCCGGTGGCAGGCACGGACAATTGAATGCGTTCATGCCCCGTGGCATCCATCAGGGATAGCGACGCCGACCCGTCATCGGACCGTCCCACCCATACACGTCGATGGTTCGGACCGCCTTCCTCGCTGTCCGAGATGGCCAGACCCGCGAAGCTATCGGTCTTCTCGTTGACACCTATGAGCTTCACGACTTCATTCGCGTTATAGCGATCGAACGACAGGCTTCCTCCAGCATCCACGACGTCTCCGTTGGCGAGCCGCTTTCCGCCAAAAATCAGACCGCCGTTCTCCGAGCCTTCATCGTTGTAAAAGATCATTCCGGCCTGTGGTCGATCCACCTTCGGCTGTTCTTTGCCCTTGACGATCACCCCAGGCATTCTCGCGCCGTTAGTGATAATCATCCGAAGCGTGCCGTCAGCCTCTCGCACGTTAATTCGCTGCACATTGAGCTCATCGAACGACGTAGCAGGGGTTTTCGTAAAACCCGTCAGCATCGACACCGCAAAAACCGCAGTGAGGACGCCTGAATAGATCACAAGAAATCGCTGGCCAAACATACCTGTCTCCATGTCGAAAAGGACGCGTTCCGCCTCGCCGTACGGGAACCGGCGTCGCAACCAGCCGCGAGAGGCAATGTGAAGCTGTCACGGAGTGTCCCGTTCGCCATGTGCCAAAGGTGGCGCATTCGCGTCGGTCACTGGGACGCCGTGAGATCGGCCGGCATTCTACGGGCACAAAAAAACCCGCCAGATGGCGGGTTTCTCTGTGGTTTCGATACGGAGTGCCTCCGCTGAAACCGTTGTTGGTGCCAAGGGGGGCACCACAACCGAAGTTTTTGCAATGTATCTGAGTCGCATATACAGCAGTTACTCACATAGTTACTCACGAACTGATTAGCCTAAATGAGCCTAAAATATGCCCCGGGGTGAGCCACTGAGGGGGATGGGCATGAGGAAGGCAATTCTCGCCGTGCTGGCCGTGGGCCTGGCAGGCTGTGCAACGGGATACCAAACCAAGGGCTGGTCCGGGGGGTTCAGCGAGACCCAACTGTCGCCAGACACGTTCATGGTCAACTTCGCGGCCAATGCCTACACGACGCCCGAGCAGGCTTCGGACTTCGCAATTCTACGGGCGGCAGACAAGTCGGAGGCCCTGGGCTGCGACCACTTCGCCATCCTCAATGGGGCGGAGTCCTCGACCACGGGGGCGGTCACGGTCAACACGGCCGCCTACGGGGATAACACGGCTGTCTCTACGGGCGGCGTGTTCCCGATGGTAAAGCCCAACAGCAAGCTCATGGTCCGCTGCTTCAAGGGCCAGCCAGAGGGCGTCCAGGCGTTCGACGTGGCCTTTATCCAGTCGAGCATCCGCAACAAGTACCGGATGAAGGCATATGCTGTCACTCGATAAGTACTGGCGAATAATCGTCATCATCACCCTTGGCGCAACGTCAGTTGAAGCTCTCGCGTGCGAAAGTGGCTACTGGGTTCGGTCTGTGACCGACGATGGAGGAATCATCGTCCTCAACGACGGAACAATATGGGAAGTGTCGTCGCTCGACCGCATCGACAGCTCGCTTTGGCTGCCAATGACAGAAATCGTGGTGTGTGATGACAAGCTAATCAACACGGATGACAACGAGACCGTTGAGGCAACACGTATCAAGTGAGAGGCCATGTCGTTCCGTTGCTATTCATCACTACTTTAGTGATCTAGGCTCCTGCCTCTGGAGTACCCCTCCATCGTACCTACCGCCCTACCCGCTACCACCCTACCGGGTCATCGCCGCATCCTCGATGGAGTACCCCCTAGAGGGCGATTTCGGGTCACTCCAGCATGCGACCGGAGAGCACACGGCGGTCGTTTGATTCATTGATATAAATCAATCGCCCTCAAGGAAGCTCGAATGACGGAATTCGATCCCGCGACACAGATTAGCGATGCCATGCGCGAAGAGGCCAGACAAAACCCGGGTGGCTGGGTCTACGTGATTTCTGGAAACTTCGGCCCCTCGGATACCGTGCCACCGCACGCGATCGTGGGTGCCTGGAAGGTCGATGTCGCAGGCGAAATTATTGCCGGCAGCTTTCAGAAGAATCCCAACTTCGTCGCTCAGCCGGTCTAACAGCCTCTACTTTAGAAATGCGCTGAAGCCGCCTGGAAGGGGGTCACTACGGGGCATAGCTTCCTGGGGTGCTACCACCCTATAGGTGCCGGGCATGTCCTCCGATAGACACCCCTCTGTAGGCGGTCCTAGCCGCAAGATCAATTCAGCGCCTCGCACCCATCGATGGCGATAATTGCACCCTCGTCAGTATTTACGGAGTTCTCCCAGTCAACCTTATAGCCACCGACAAATACCTCCCCGTTTACGATTCGCACGGTGATCGGCGTCTTGGCAAGGCTCGTAAGGTTCAGAGTCTCCCCCTCCTTAATGGTCTTCGAAAAGTCCATGGGGAAGAACAGTACGACGCCGACCGGCTTGCCTACCGATGGATCAGCGCTGCCACGAACCACGAAATGCCCCAGGACGGAATGCTCGTCCACGAAGCGCCGGGCGTCACTCTTGTTCATGGCCGCAAGCTTGGCGGAAGTCTCCGCGCTGCATGAGCCGTCCACGGGTGCAAAGCGAGAAATTATCTGATCCCATTCCGGCGGATATGCATACTTCGCGACCTTTTGGAACGTCGTCAGGATCGGGTTCGTGGCGATGGCGTCTCTCAGGTACTTGAACTCGGAAACATCAGCCAAGGCGAGTGACGAAAAACCCAGGCACGCAACGAGAGACATTGTCGCGAGGGAGAGACAGGGTTTCATGCGGAACGGCATCCTTGGCATTGAACCGGATGGCTGCATTGGTATTGGCTGCCCTTAGATACCATCGAACCACCAGCATGCCAACCAACGGGAGGGCCCATGCCCAACGAATTCAACATCGCGGGCAAGGACTGGTTCACCGTCGACGAGGCCGCGCACTACTGCGGGGTATCGGTGAGCCAGTTCAAAGCCAGGGAAAGCGACTATGGCCTGTCGGCCAGGCGCTTCATGGGGAAGAAGTTGTACGAGCGGGTAGCCCTTTACGATGCCATCGCCAAGTCGCTGCCCTGGGACCAACCGGCCATTCCTCTGGCTGCTGCCGCCTCCCCGCTGGCACCCTATCGCAATCTTTCACCGACACGGCTGCGACCATACAAACCACGGAAGAAATCGACTGACTGACTTTTACGTGTCAGAAAACCCACCTTCCGTCTCTTTTATAGCGTCGGAAAACGAATCACGACAACGACCGGCACTACGTCTTCCAGTTGGTCCGAAAGCCCATCTCGCGAAGGAACTGGAAAGTGTCACGGCACCTGAGGTTCAAGGTTTTACACACATCGGGCACCTTCCGCCTAGCCCGAGCGAGTGACGGCTTTGATACCTCCATGCTGACTACGACACGGTCCTGGGGAGCGCGAAGTGCGTGGGCGATCAGAAAGGGATCTTGCCCGAGAAGATCGTACTCGTCATCGCGTAGATCTGGGGCGTATCCCTCAGCAATCACCTTCCTCACCAAATCAGCATCTACGTCCTCTCGTAGGGCTAAAGCGTCCCTGACGTCTTGCCTAGCCGCCCAGGCGTGGAGAGCATCCTTTTGGGCATTGCCTCCCTTCAACTCTGCCAACGTCTCCCGAGGCATCTTCACGTGCCCCGCTCCCGCGACATGGAGCATCCAGTCCCAGAACTCAGGGACCGCATCGAGAGCGTAGTACTGATTGTTCGCCGTTATGAGGACATTCGCGTCAAGTAGATAAAGCATCACAATCCCTATGCCGCTTTGCCGCTGATAAGCGGCTGGACATTCATTGCGCTAACACCCAAGACTTGTCCTGCCCTCGAAGGTGTCAGGTTACCTTCAGTCACGGAACGTCGAACAAGGTCGACCAGCGCATCACCTAGCTTGTGGCGCTTCACGACGTAATAACTAGGGCCCCCAGGCTTTTCTTTTCTTGCTGATCTCTCAATCGCTTTCAGGCGCTCGCGCTCTGCCAGCCATTCCTGCCTAAAACGGTCAGTGAGCGTGCGCCAAACTATCTCCGTTACAACGTGCGAGCGAAACAGACGGTAGGCAACAAGACTTCGGCTGACCCTTGCCTCGTGCGCAATCTGATTTATGGCTTCTAGCGCTTGGTCGTCGCCAGTCCAGACAAAACGCTCAAGCTCCGCCTGATCCAAGAGGAGTGCACTCGCTACGTCGTTACAGTACCGCTCAATTCGACTGTCCGCGGAACCGCCGCTGATTCCTGACTCGCCGAGCCATATATGTACCAACTCATGCAGAAGCGTAAATGACCAAGAAACCTTGGCATCTTGGTCATTTATAACCACGAACGGAGCAAACCGATCTGCGACAGCAAAGCCTCGGAAGACCTCCGCGCTAATGTTGGTGTGACTGGAACCTAAATTTCCCATTAGCAGCACGAATACGCCGGTGCGCTCTACCAACTCCCTTAAGTACGCGAACCCAGCCTCGACCGGTCCACGCCTGAACTCTCGGCTAGTGAACCCTAGTGCTCCAGCTATGGCCTGCGCAGCTATGTTGATGGGCGTATCCATTGTTAGAGAATTGACGAAGCGGATCGGCTCGACCCCTTCATCGTCTTCAACTAACTCTCGGACAAGGGCTTGACGTGCCTTAATATCGCGGATGAGCGCGTCAATTGTTGGCGCATCTTCACGTCGTCGGTCAGGAGGCAGGGTCCGAAAATCCGCCCCGCGCTCTCCTGTTGGGGGCGGCGTAGCCGCGTAAAATGCAATGAGTGGGCGGTGGTACGCCTTGCTCATGCATTCTAGTAGCGAGGCGGTGACGGCTCGCGCACCTTGCTCGATTTGAGCAAGTTTCTCAGCAGGGCTTAGGTTACGGCTCGCGGACAGCCCGATCTTTCGAGCAGCTTCAGCCAAGTCCAGACCTGCGGATTCCCGCGCCCAGACAAGTACCGCCGGATTGATAGAGTTACGTTCCACTTAGAGCCAACTCCCGTCCCAGTGAAATAGTACCAGACCCCTTTACCCGATCAGGGCTCGTTGGCTGTGGCTGCGGGAAGGCCGTAAAGGTAATGGTCAAGCAGTCCTTGCCGCTGGGCCTTGGGCTGCTTCCCAATCCAACGCCTGATGGCCTCTGCCGTAGCTCCCGCGTCTGCCGCCGTCTGCCCTGTACGAGCCGCTACGCGTGAATTGGCTGCTCCGATAGCGTCGCTAACGCCCAGGCCGAGACTGGAGCCCAGGAGACCACCCTCGATGCCGCCCAGGCCGGAGCCCAGGAGGCCCCCAATGCCGCTACCGATGGATCGGCCCAGCCACCCGCCGTGGTTCCCCAGGTTCTTGCCGAAAATGGCCCCTGAGAGCAGCCCTTGGGCTTGAAGGTCAGCTGCCGTCCCCGGACCCGCCGCTGCGATCTTCTGATCGGAGATCCCGCGACGCTGGAGGCTGTCCCGTACGCTCTCCAACTGAGCCCGTGCCTGGTCACTCAGGCCGTAGTTGGCCTTGTCGTCCGACCGTAGGGCCTGCTTTACACGAGCGACTGCAAGCTGTGGATCGCCAGCAGTGTTAAGGCTACCCGGAGCGTTAGGGTCAAGTAGCCCTCGGATGGCCTGCATGTCGTTGATGGGCTGCGAAAGCTTGGCGTACGTCGCCAGGTTATTACGATAGCCCGGTATCGCTCGGTCGAGAGTAGAGACAATTTTGGCGGTGACCGGTCCATACAGGGCAGCCTCTTGAGAGCCGACAACGCCGTTAGTGGCGTTTGCGGACAGCATATTCCCTATGTTCTGCCGCATATCGTCAAGGGCCCGAGCAGGGACCATTCCGGTTTCGTCGGCGTTTCGGGCGATCAGGTCGAGGTGCTGGCGGGCCGCCCCTGCCACGGTGGGATTGCCGGACTTCGTAAGCTCCGCAAGCTGGCTAGCGATCCGGCTGGGGTCCACCATATTCTGATTGATGGCGGTGATGGCCTGGTCGAGCACCTTCTGCGCCTTCTTGGTCTTCACCGTGATCTGGTTCAGAAGGTCGGCACCCTGCCCCTCGTCCAGCGTCCCACGAGCGACCTTGGAGGCGATGGACTTCGCTTGCTGAAGGGCCTCGTAGTCGGGTCGGAATACCTGCCCTTTCACGTCTCCCAACAGCCCCACTGCCGTCTTGTAACGCTGCTGCGGGTTGCTGGGCGACAGATAGTCCTTGAAGTGTGGGGACGTGGCGTCACGGCGTGCCTGCACCGCTGCCGCCAGGTCGTCGTCCGTACCCGCGATCTGCTGCAACAGCCCCATGCGCGCTGCGTTGTTGGAATTGTCCTGCGCGACGAAAGCCGGTGCCGATGCAGGGTTATTCCGGAGCATCCGTTCGGCCTGCACCGCCTCTGGCGTCTGCAACACCTGGGCAGCCGAAGGAACCTCCCCGGGGACGAACGCCGGGGCATTAGCCAATCGCTGCACCGTCGCATCATCGGCCCCATACAGGCGGGCAATGTTCGCGTCGGCGATGGCCTGCGGATTAGTGATGTGTTGGGCAGCGTTGCCTATACCCTTGCTTGCCGCGCCAAGGCCATAAAGTACCGGCCCCGTAGCTGCACCCGCACCTACCTGAATCGCCTTATCAATGGCGTAATTCTGCCCGCCGTTCGTAACGGGCTGGGTCGCGCCCATGACGGCGCCTTCAGCACCAAGTAGGCCTAGCTTACCGCCCAATTTGGTGGCGGTAGGGAGTAGCCCAAGCGCCCTAGCCTCACCGAGCCCGGTTGCCCATGGGAGCACTTCGCCAATCGTGGCGCCCGCATAGCTCGCGTAATTGTCCGGCACCGACTACTGGTAGGCGTTCTCGCGGTCCTGCACCCACTTGTCGTAGGCGGCGGTTTGTCGGTCGATCCAGTTCCCATCCTGCTTTCCGGTAATCAGGCCGGAGAGCGTGTTGTCTGCGGGGGCTATGACGTCACCGACGGCCTTTGCGCCATGCATGCCAAGCTGGGCGAGGCCAACCGGGATACTCGCGAAGTGGTGTGCGATCGGATCAACGAGGTTGTTACCGAATTGGTTCAACTGGTCGTACTGGTACGTCAGCTGATCGCCCAACTTATCCATGAAGGATTGTTCCGGCTGAGCGGCAGAAGGCTGCGGTTGGGTGGGCGCGGGAGCACCCCCGCTTGGCTGAGCGAGGTTCGCCTGGGCGTACTGGATAGCGTCCTGTTCGGTAGCGCCTTCCGGGGCGTTGATTTCGTACGTGTGTCCGTCCGGGCCGGTAACGTGAAAAACAGGCATCAGTCGACCCTCCGTGCAGACCAGCCACCGTTCGCCGCAGCTTTGGGTTTCTCTCCGCCCTTGAACTTGGTGAACAACGCGTTGGCATCAGGGCTTACGAGTTGAATGTTCTTGGACCCGTACCCCAAACCCTGGTCAAGCTGTGCCTGAAGACCCGCGAGGCGGCCCTCGATCAAGCTGGCCGCTGTGCGTCCAAAACCCTCCTGCTGTGTCGGTGACAGGCTGGCATCGAGGCGGGAGCGGATCTGTTCGCGGTCGGCCAGTGCCCCACTACTACCCGCGAAGACCTTCGCCAGTTCGTCGGCAACAGCGTCCGCATTGAGGTTGTAATTGTTCACTGCATCCTTGCCCACATGCGTGCCTGCCGAGTTCGCAATGCTGTTCCAGAGCGGGAAACGACCATTGTTGAGTTGCTTTCCCTGCTCAAGCAGTTGGTCGAGATGGTGGGCTACCGTGTTGAGTGCCGTGATGTTCTTCGCGGTAGCCCCTGACGTGAAATCCTTACGTGCCGCTGCGCGTGCCTGATAACTGCCCGCCTCAAACGTCGGGTCGACCTGTTGCGCATCCTGTACGACAGATTGCCACCACGGCGAGGTCGCAGCTTTACCCGTGGGAACGGGGTAGCGGCCTTCCACCACTGCACGGACAACGCCCTGACGGTCAGCCGGAAGCGTCTTGAGGAAGTCCTCGCCGTTGGGAGTGCCGGGAGCATAGCCCTGTGCGTCTGTCGTACCTCCAGGGAGAGGCAGGCCGAGAGCTTGGAGCGCCTGCTCACGGGAATAACCCTGCTTCATCAGGAAGCCCGCATTCCGCTCAATGGCCGTTTGCTCACCACCTCCGCCAGACGGCCGTTGCCAGCGCGGAGCCGTGCTTTCAGTCACCCACGGTGCGTCAGCACTAGGCCGCGTCTGATGGAGAACGTTGGAGCCCTGCGTGATGTCCCTCGTGTTCAATTCATCTTGCGTTTTCTGGGTCTGGAGTTCCGTTAGCTTGTTGCGCAGTTCGTTCTGGTGCAATTCCATCGCGGCCTGTGGGTCCATGCTCGCCAGTTCCGCAACATATCCCTGCTGGTCGAAAACCGGCTTTCCGTCAGGGCCCGGCGTGACGTGTTTCAGAGCCAAATCCTGAATTGCCCGACGACGCTGCATTTGTTCCTGCTGATCTGCCATTTGCGTTTGCTGAAACTGCATCCGCTGCTGTTGAGACTTGTCGTCCTGAAGCTGCCGCGCTCCCTGTTGAGCGGAGTTGATGCCACCCAGCAGACCACCGGAGATCGCCTAAATTGGTGTCACGCCCGGTTGACTGTTAGCAGCCAGGATAGACAGACCAGCATTAAGCAGTCCGCTATTAGCAAGCTAGCGACGTTCGTCGTCCGTGATGCCTGGGGTGGGCCCGAGAAGCCCATCGAGAATTGCCATGTGTTGTCCGCCTTAGTGCACGAGTGTGGGCGCGTTAACGGCCACGCTTGGATTATGGTTTGGCTCAAAGATGGTGACGACCTCATTTGTCGGCAACCACACAATGTTCCGGATGCCGTTGTGGTCCGGAAGCATTTCGACCCGCAGGAAGCTCGGAAGAGAGCCGTCTATCCACGTGCACCGTAGGGTTGGGCAAATGATCCTGGTCTCGGCGTCGTCACTCGGAAGCCAGTACGGCATTCCGCCCGGCATCACGTGAGCCCTTGCGGCAACGCTCTCGGGGGTAAGCACAATCAGGTATTCCATATGGCCCCCTTAGAGGTAGTAGGACGCGAGGCCAGCGGCGGCACCGATGGCAGTGCCCCAACCTGGGGCGACGGAACCCGCCGAGCCACCCGCAATGGCGGCACCAATCGCTCCACCAGTCGCAGCACCACCCGCACCGGCAGCAACCGCACCGCCGACAGTGCGAGGCTTATATGCCGGGTTAAGCCCGGACGTAGCCGATCCCTGGAACTGGCCCGCAACGGAGTTGAGCGCGTTGCCGTAGTTCGCAAGCCGCTGCTGGTCGTAGCCGAACTTCTGCTGGTACCAGTCGTTGTAAGCCTGGTCGATGTCGCCCTGAGCCTTGTCCTGCTGGATCTGCGCAAGCTGGCCGTATTGGCCGTTGAACTGCGCCTATAGCGCACCCGCACCATTAAGGCCCGAAGATGCGCCCAGGATGTTCTGCGAGTTGTTCTGAGATGCGGCTAGCTGGTTTTGGAACCCCTGCTGCCAGCGATCAGCTTGGGCGTTGTAGTCCTGATATCGAAGGCTGCTTGTGTTGTCGGCGAGAGTCTGTGCAAGCTGGTATTTGCTTGAGTCCTGCGCCTGCTACATCGCCGAGCCACCAAAGGCTCCACCCTAGGCGAACTGCGTGGGTAACCCAACGCCAGCACCTCGCTGATAGGCATCAGTGATGTCCCGGTTGGAATTACCGATAACCTGATCGAGATACTGGTTCGGACCAGCATAGGGGCTGGCTTGCGCCTGCACGTTCTGGCTTCCGCCGAGAAGCTGATTGAGCGCGGCCGTCTGCTATGGATTGCCTTGCGCACCAGAACGGGCCAATTCCAGCGCGTAGGTTTGATCGATGGTCGGATTAGCGTTCAGGGGGCCCTGATAGGACTGGTAGGGCTTGTCATTGACGGCATTCGTCTAATTGAAGAAGCCCTGATACGCATTCGCCAGCCACGGCGGGAGTTCGGTCTTCGTCGTGGTCGTCGTGTTTTTTGGTTGAGAGCTTCCGCCGCCCATGATTTTGCCTCGATGATAGTTAGACCAGTTCCGCCCACTGGCAAAAGAAGAGCCGTGCATTACCCGGCACGGCGTCGGGCGAGGTAGGGCCTTGAGGCGGCAAGGGTCCCTGCGTATATAGTCGTCCTCGGGATGTATTTCCGTCCCATGAAAGATAAACTCGCTGGTTTATCGTCCTGGCTACACTCAGCCGATGAAACCTGCTACCGAGAGCATCCTTACTATCGCCGCGATCGTGCGTGACTCGGCAGCCATGAACGATGCGGCCCTTGCCCGTGACTTCGACGAAGCGAGGTTTCGTGCACAGCTAGTTATCGCCAAGGCTGACGCGGCGGGCCTGGAAGATATCGTCTTGGCTGGCGCTAGAGTGCTGGACAGGCTCGGCCCGCCCGGCTCCGCCCCACGGCAGAACTATGGCGAGGCAATGCTCGCCTTAGCCCACGCTCTCGATGCCATCGGCTTTGATCCTTTGTGATCCTTCAGTCATGACCAGTATCTCCGAGATCAGGCGGGCCAACCTCGCCACGGTTTTGCGCGAATTGGAGGCGGACGGCGTGAGCAGCTTACGTGAGCAGGCTGACATCCTAGGAACCTCAGAGCGCATGGTCGAGGCCATCCTCAAGGGCAATCCCATGGACGACTCCCTAGCCCGCGAGATCGAATGGTCCGCTCACAAACCGATTTATTGGGTGGACGAAGACCACCAAGCCGACCTGCCGTGACGTGCTTATAGTACTGACGTAGGTCGGCGCTTACGATTGTAGGCGGAAACCTACAGACAGCACCCCTTGCATTATGGAGGATACGTCGCCGCCATATCGCGGCTCCAAAGGGAAGATATATGAAGAACAGTATCCTCGGCCTTTTCTTGGCTTTCGCCGGGCTAGTGATGACGCCCCACGCAAATGCCCAGGCAGCGCCTTCGTCCGCAATCGTGTCGAACCTCACAAACCAGTGCTGGGACGTCGTGGACTTCTCTACCGCCGACGGAGCGATTATTCAGCTGTATCCGTGCACGGGCACGTCCAATCAGTCGTGGGCCTTTCAGGTGTACGCATTTAGTTCGGGTGCTTCCATGGCTAGGATCGTTAACGTGGGCTCGGGGATGTGTGCTGCTGCAGAGAACGTAGACCCGACGACAGGAGCCATCGGGCTTCGCCAGCACGTGTGCAATGTCAATGACCCACTTCAGCAATTTACGATTGAGGCGCCCACCCAAAGCCTCACCGTCGGGACGAATACGTTCCCTATCCCCCTTCTTGCCCGCCACATCGTCAGCGTGGCAACCCATTGGTGCCTGAAGGCAGATGCGACGTTCTATCGCCCATTTGAAGCAAATGGATGTGGGGCGACGAATGACCAGTCCACGCGTTGGAAGATGATCGGGGTCTAAAGCTGGTGATTCGGGGAGTTACCCACTCCCCGAATCCTAGAGCGTTGCTAAGTGACGCCGCTCGGCGTAGCGTCCAAGATATCTAATCTTCGGCCTCATCCATGAGCGCCCCGGACCCTACAGGCAGGGGTCGATTGCCCGTCCCAGCGGCGGAGTATATCCGCATGTCCACGGATCTCCAGATATGCTCCCCGGTCAATCAATCCATCGCCATAGCAGCCTATGCGCAAGAACACGGCATGCGTGTCGTCCGAAGCTACTTCGATCAGGGACGAAGCGGCCTGGATATTGGCGGGAGGGATGCCCTGCAACGGCTAATTACAGACGTGCAGTCAGGCTATGCAGAGTTCAAGGTAGTCCTTGTGTACGACGTCAGTAGCTGGGGCCGATTCCAGAATTCGGACGAAGCCGCCTACTACGAATTCCTGTGTACGCAGGCTGGAATAAAGGTCTGCTACGTCGCCGAGCTATTCGACAATGACGGTTCGCCGCTGGCGATGATCCTCAAGGGCCTGAAACGCACCATGGCCGCCGAATTCAGTCGCGAACTGTCTGAAAAAGTGTATGCGGGACAATACAGGGGGACATGCCTAGGGTTCCGGCAAGGAGGTTACTCGGGTTATGGAATGAGGCGGATGCTGATTGATGCGGAGGGAGCCCGAAAGGGCATACTCCAGTTCGGTCAGCGGAAAAGCATCTACACCGATAGAATTATCCTCGTACCGGGCCCAGCAAACGAAGTGGCTGTCGTCAGGCGGATATTTCGTGAGTACGTCGGCGGAAGATCTCTACGTCAGATAGCGATTCGGCTAAATGCCGATGAAATTCCTAATCTTCTCGGTCGTCGCTGGGTCTATGGTGCCATCAGGCGCATACTCGTAAACGAAAAATACATTGGCAACAACGTTTTCTCCCGCTGTAGCAAGAAGCTCAAGCAACGAACCGTTTACAACCCTCCATCGGCATGGGCCCGAAAAGATTCAGCCTTTGAGGGAATCGTTCCCCCAGGCCTGTTCTATAAAGCAGCAGAGCGTCTAGCACGCCAGCGGGAGGAACCCACTACGAGCGAGATGCTGGAGACCGCACGGCGGATTTTGGCGAGGGATGGCTTTCTCAGCATCAAGCAAATTCGCGATGAACCGGGCGTGGTGTATTCGCAGTACAGGAACCGCTTTGGGAGCATGCGAGAGCTTTACGAGATAGTGGGCTACAAAGCCCAAAGAAACCTGGATTTCGTCGTACCTAGGCTGCGCCTTAAGGGGTGGAGAGAAAGCCTGACGACTTTTATCACTGAGATCATCGATGAGTCAGGTTCACGAACCCGCAGAGACGGTTGGGTAATACATGTTGATGACGCATGGACGATAAGCGCAGTCATTCTTCAGGCATCTCAGTACAAAGGCCGTCCCCGGTGGGTATCTCGCCGCACGCCCATGAACACTGATATCGTGGTCTTCGCCAGGATGACCCCGGACGGCGCAGTGCCCATTGATTACGTGGTACTCCCTCGCATCGCGTGCGGCCCTGGGCGGATAAGCCTCCGGAACGAGAACGGGCCTCTCCTTGAGGCGCACACCTTTACGTCCCTACATGTACTCCGCGATCTCGCAATCGTGTCTGCCATGAGTGCAGTGGCGTGTGGTTGACCGAGCTAGCTACTGCGGCACGGCTTCGTAATGAGCAGATAGCTCTTTCGAACTTTGTCACGATGTGCGAGGCCTGCATCGTCAGTGCGGGGGCGGCCCTTGAATATCTCAAAACCGACACTTCATTCGCGGCCTTGCTTGCGCGACACGGGCTGGCCGCGAATGCGCTCGTTCATTCCGCTAGGGCAGCCCGCAGCGGGACGGACGAAGGGGTTCACATTCTGGAATTTGTCATTCTTAGGGGAAGCATCGCTAGGCTGCTGAGACAAGCAGAACTTGTGAACTGGCTTGCACGCCACGAGCCAGGACACCTGAGGACACTACAAGGAATGCTAGAGGTCGAATTGCGTCCTCTAGCTAACGATCGTAGCGGGCCACAGCGTGATTAGGCTCCTTAGCCGAGGGCCACCAAGAGGCGTCTAGATGCCATGAGCAGCCAGGAGCGCAGACGGACCTCGGCGGCACGTGTAGCAGCACGATAGCCACTCGCACGAATTCCCAGCGTCTTCGCCCTCGCATCCTGAGAAATGGACGCTCTCCGGAACATGATTCGTTCCATGGCGTCGTTAAGCGCTTCCGACGCAAACGCACCACTAACGCATGCCAGCCCGAACCGCTCCACGTCCGGCCAGAACCGCCCAACGTCACCGGTTACGTAGAGAAAAAGGACTGATTCAAGGGGACCGTCCAGCTTTGCCAGAGACAACGCTGCAAGGACGCTATGCCTTGGCTTACAGACCGGTGTGGCTACTCGGTAGGCCGACTGACGCCATGCCCGCTGTCGCCTCACGTGCCGAGAGCCATCAACGCTCCATGCAGCCTGCTCCGTCACCAGCCCGGGACTGCACACCGTCAGTGCATGGTTCTTGGGATCATTGTCAGTCCCCGGCACATAAGGGGAGTCAATGGTCGTTGCAAACCACGGACTCCCGTAACCAAGCGCCCCTGCGAGAAGTCGCGCGGCTCGCTCGATTGTTTCCTCGTCCGTATCGGCCCGCCTGCCGATAGTCATTCAGGCTTCCCGGCGTCGCTGTTCGGCGACGCGAAGCTCGTAGCGTCGCCAAGCCCAACGGCGGTACGGCACCGCCAACAGCGTGCAAGCACCGATCTGGACTCGCTGGACATCGGGTCTGCGGTTGTTCCAGCCCGGAGACCGTTGAGTAACGGCTAGGGCGTTACTTAGAGCGTTACGGCCCGTTATATCGGATCCGGGCGTGTCCTCTTTCGACGCGAACAACTTCGACGCGCCACCGGAGGTCGTTTGGACGTATCCGGGGAGATAGTGGACGGTCATAAACAGAGACCCCTTGGTATATATCTATAAAGGTGTTCGGAATCCGGAGCAAGGAATTACCGAAAAGTGCGCTGACAACTCCGGATTCCGGAGCAATCATGCAGCCCTAGAAACAGCACTGCTCCGGATTCCGTATCTAGTTGCTCCGGATTCCGAACTTGACGATGCGATTTTTGAAAGGCGCTTGAACGGCCCTCGCGGCTCCTTCCAATCATTCGACGCAATGTTGGTAGCTGGGCAATCAAGCTTCCCGCCACACTCGTCGATGGGCCGCCATGTGATTGCGTAGAGGCTGGGCGAGTTGCGACCGCCTTGGCGCGTCAGCGAGATGAACCCAAAATGCAGCAATTCTTTTAGGGATCTATCCAGCGTGTCGGATGAGCGCCAGCCACGGGGGCCTAGTACACGTATTGACGCTCCCAGATCGCCGTTGTTCTTGCCGTTGTATTGACGGGCCAGGGCACACAGCAGCTTAAGAGCGGACCCGCCGCAAGCCTTCCAATTCTCAGAGTCTTGAAGCTCATGAGGGATTCGGACAAAAGGCCCGGAATCTCGGCGCCCCTTTTCTTTCCAACGCTTTTTTGTCGTCACTCGGCACCCCCTGAAAAGGCCCCAACCATCGAGGATTCAGGGGGGACGAAGGGGGTAGGTAGGGGTATGGCCTGCGTTCCCGATGATGGGGTACGGAAATTGGCTATTGCGCGGTCAATACGTGAGCCCGTCTTGGCCGATGCCCGGAGGCGAGCCCGGATGTCTGCCCATCGTGCCTCCACCTTCGGCCACTCGCGAACGAGCGTGGCGAACTGATCGGCGAACAGGACGCTCCCCACACGTTGCTGGCCGCCAACCTTCACCACTTCGGTCAGAAGCCCACAGACACGTTCGCCCTGGATGTGCTGGGCGGTGGGCCATTTTGGGTCGAGTGGGCAGATGGGAGCGCTGCACGAGTCGAAACGGGGACAACGTACCGCCCCATTCATGCATCACCTCGTGACGCGGCGATGCGCTCCGCACACCACTGCTGGATCTCAGATTCGACCCAGGCGGTAGTGGCTTCCGTTAAGCGGATTCGACGGGGAAACCGACCCTTGGACTCAAGGCGGTAAATGTGGGTTCGACTCAACCCTGTCTGATGGCAGACCTCGGGGAGTCGGGAGAAGCGGATTGCATCAGGGGACTGCATGGCATCACCTTGTGTTGGGTGATGCCTAACCTATATCCGACAGGGGTTTATTTCGCCCATGTTTGCCGAGCAGAAGCCCAACTGAGCGCAGGAGAATCCCCTCTCTGCTACGTAGACGGGGGGATTGGACGGGTCCATTCGCTAATCCAGCGCTCAGCGGTCTTGTACGTGACGTGGAACACCCGCTCGATGGCCCTGGCTGCATCGGCCTTGAACTTCCACTCTCGCGATAGGAACAGCTCAAAGGCGTCTTCCTTGCGCTTGTTATCTACGAGGTGCCGCGCAACAGCAGCCCGCGACGCTTTGGATTGCCGCTCCTCGCTCGCGAGGAAGTCCAGAGCTATGGCGATGTCGCTCACCACATGGACGGTAGCTACGAAGGCGGCAAGGAAGTCATCCTGCTCGGCTCGCTCAATGGCAACGTCTACCTCCCGCTCACCGCCAGCAAGGAATGCTTGTCCGATAGATAGGCTCTCAAACAGCGATTCGGTGTCTGAACTGACGGGAAGATCGGCCCTGCCTCGCAAGTTCCGAATCTTTTCCCGAGTCGAACGCAAACCACTGATCGCAAGCAGAACCTTCCGAGCCTGGAGGTTCGAAAGCCCAGACACCTCCGAATATCGCGAGACCTTGGCCGAAAACTCTTCGGCCATTCGCTGCAACGTGGCACTAATGTCGTCGTGCTTTTCCTGTTCCATGACTCCGCCTGCTCATGGCGGGAGAGGCGAACCTCCCCCTGTTTGATTGATTGATTTAATTCAAAGCCTAGCTCAGAGCAGGGCCGTCCTCCGGCTGCTGCCTCTGTGCCATACATAGTGTCGAAGGTGGCTCCGTATTGCGGGAATGCGTCCCGAAGGATTGAAAGGATGTCAGCACGGAAGGCATAGAGGTCACGGCCAGGCGGGCAACGCGTCTCCCACACGGCCTACATTTCGTCGCTGATCGGCCTTGTCCGGTCATTCGTGGGGAACCGGAGAACCGTGCAGGCCGTGACGGATGGGGCCTTGTGTCGCTGCCCGCCGACAGGGAGGGTCAGAACTTGGGCGCTCATGACTGCCCCTCCCCGCCCCGAGTGCGGCCGAGGCGCGAATTGGCGGCATCCACCGTCCCCTGAGCCATCTGGAATAGGTGGTACGCCCCCCAGAGACGCTGACCTCGGCCGAGGTCTCCGGCGCTTCGTGACAAGCAGTCGATACCCTCTATCTCACCGAGGAAGATCTCGATCGCGCTCGACAGGAAATTGGAGGCGTCGTTGAGCAGCTGATGTGGCCTGTTTTCATCGGGGATGGAGTATTTGCCGTTGAATGAGAACAGTTCGGAGACTTTGGCGACTGCACTTTCGTTACCCATGGCACACCTCGATGCTGAAGAGGAATGACCGACACGTAAGGTGGCGGACGTGCAGGGGTAGGAATGCCGGAATACGAGGTAACCGACCAGCCCGAAGGCTGCCCTGCACGCCCACCAGAAAGCAGGCGTGTCGCAACAGACACAAAAAAAGCGCCATAGGCGCCGTTGCGCCTCGTAATTTACGGGTTCCTACGCCCGGTCACCGAATTTGCGGCGACGGACACAATATGCGCCCAAGCTGTGCGAATTGCAACGGGACAGACCATACGGGCCGTGTCATCCCCCCATTCCCGTCAGGAGGTCATCCGAGGCCCATTGGAGTACGGTCAATGCCGCTTGGTGATGCCTCGCCAGCCAACAAACCAGGGCGGCATTTTCTAGTTGGACGCTGCCTTGCCGGGATAGCAATACGTATCGAAGGATCGTTTCCCCGTCGCCTTCCGGAGCATTCTCCAGCGCACCGAAGTTCGCCCCCTCTTTCGCGAGTTCCAGAAAACCTTCGACGATGATCAGTGCTTCTGAAATCGACTGGCCGCGCTTTCTGCACCTCTGCGCCAGCCCATGAATATCGGTTGCGTGATCGAGAGGCGGTGCGTCGACCGACCCTCGTCCCAGGCAGCGAGCTAGCGAGAGAAGCGAACCCGACGTATATGCCGCTACGGCCGGATAGGTTCGTCCAGAAACATTCTCCGGGATGAACCCGTAGATCGCAGCGGGCCAAAATACGTAGTCTCTGATGGTGGAACCGTCGGCCGATAGGCGCACAAATATCACAATGTCCGCATCGTCGGGAACCTGTCTGACGTACCAGCGTTCGGTCTCGTGATAAAGCGATGTCCTTACAACCGCAACGGACAGTGACCACGCGTGCTCGATCTGAAGCCGCCAACCCTGGCGAGTCACGGGCAACCCCACTTGCTCAAACATGGCCTTAACGTCGGCCATTGTGCTCTCCCGCACCCCAAGAAAATGGGCCCGGGCGTCCGCATAGGCGAGATTCTTTTTGGGCGTAAACCCGATGAGTCGATATACGTGCCTGAGACCGCCGAAACGGCGCACGAGCGTTGGCACGGACACCGCCTGCCGGTCTTCCCGGATCAGCCGGCTATTGATCTGCCCTTCCCTCGCAAGGATTTCTCTAAGGGGAGACAACACGTCTTCGTCACTCTTCTTAGCCATCTGCTCAAAGCGCTCTCTGGCCTTGAGGAACAATTGACGCGACACGAGGGGTTTAAAGGAGGACTTCCGCATAACCCAAGCATCCTCGGGCACATTAACCCGAGGCAGTTGAAAGCTCCCGTGGGTACGTCCAAACACATTGTCTCCAACATATTTCGCGTTCTTCAGTAGCGCCCGGATGCGATGGTTATTCCAACTTTTACCGTCAAGGAAACTGATCGCTTCTGCATTTAGTCCGCGTGCGATCGCAGCTGCGCCCATCCCAGCGGCGAACTCCCGGAATATCCTGCGCACTATCCGAACCTCATCCATGGGACCAGGCACGAGGATCACTCTGTCGGTGATTACTGCCTTTCTCTGTCCATGCTCCAAGATGCCCCGAGGTCGTCCTAAAGCATCCAGTCGCATGCGTCTTAAGCCATAACCAGCTGAGCCGCCTTGCCGATATCCCATGCCGATAAGCCTGCACTGTCCAGCATAGACTTTTGCCGAAAGCTCACGGCTATATTCGCCAGCCATTACCCGTTTCAGGCCCTTCAGTACAGCTGAAAATGGCGTTCCGTCGTTGGAGAACGACTCCGCCACGTAGACGACGCTTACGCCGCCTAGGTTGCACACGAACTCGTGGTACGCCGCCTCATCTGGATTCTGAAACCGGCCCCATCGGCTAACGTCGTACACGAGAACGACGTCGTAGTCCTTCTCGCCGCTGCGAATGTCCGCGAGTAGATCTTGAAGGGCGCGTCGCCCCTTTATCCGCACGCCGCTTCGACCCTCGTCACGGTAGCTCTTGACGATAGTCATAGCGTGAGCAGCGGCATAGGCCGCAATAGCGGCAGACTGGTTCTGGGTCGAATACTGTTGCTGGTCCGTAGACATCCGCACGTATTCAGCCGCCCTAACGGTGGCTTTGGCCCTGCCAGGGGCGCTCTTGCGGGGCATGGGTGAGTCCCAACCGTTTAGGCGGACTACTCACACCGTACGCCTACGAGACGACTGCGGCAACCGAATCATCTATGCAACAAAAAAAGCCCGCCGGTTAGGGCGGGCTCTGTGGCGATATCTGCGAGGATTAAAGTCCTTTATCACTCTGCCGCTCGGTCACTCGACCCAGTACGGCGAAGTCAGGGGAATCCCCCGCGATGGTCATGTCAGGGTAAAGAGTCTTGTCCGTGCTATCGGCATTAACGCTTAGCACCCCGTCGCTAACTGCAAGGCGACGTACCCGCACGGTTCCCTCCGAAAGGATGAGATAGCAATGACCGCTATCGACCTCGCGGTTACCCATATCGACGGTAATGATGTCTCCAGCAGCGATGGTACCGACCATGGCGTCATCGAGAACGCGAAGACGCTTTATTGAGGGCTGGCTATCCAGAAAATCCGCGAGATTGCCATTGAACGCGCGGCTAGCATGCAGTTCGTTACCCATGGCCGTGTCCTCAGTTCTTTGCACTGGTGGCGAGGGCGGACATGTCGGCGAGGGTCCGCACGGCTGCGAGAATTGCCACCTTGTTCCGGGGCGACAGATGACGGAACAGGTCCAGTAGTTCCTGCTCCTGAGCCGTTTCCGCGAAAACGATGGGCGGGACCGAAGGGGCCCCCAAACGGGACGCTGGTGAGGACAAGCGTGCAGCTACAATGTTGTTAGCCATGATCGCGACTCCATGTGTCGTGGTGGTGGTTAGGCGGGCGGGGTACTGCAATACCCTGTCCCGCCGCTTCTGACTTTCGCGTCAGAATTCTTACGCCGCAGACCCCGCCTGCGACTTGAATGCAACGACCTTGCCACCCGCCTTTAGGGCGTCGAGGTAGTCCGCCCACGCCTGCATCATCCGCGTGCGCTCCTTGAGGTACTGAGCAGCGTGGGTGTAAGCGTCACGGACCTTGTTCGATTCGGCGTGGGCCAACTGACGCTCGATGGCGTCAGCATTCCAACCCATTTCGTTCAGACGTGTAGCGGCCAAGCTGCGGAACCCATGACCCGTCATTTCGTCGCCCGTGTACCCAAGGCGGCGTAACGCTGCGTTGATGGTGTTCTCGCTCATGGGCCGAGAGGCCGAGCGGATACTCGGGAACACGAAGCGCCCGTGACCGGTGAAGCCTTGGAGTTCGCGCAGGATCGCAACAGCCTGTTTCGACAGCGGCACGATGTGGGCGGCCTTCATCTTCATGCGGCCCCCCGGAATCCGCCAAACCGCTGCGTCGAGATCGAACTCGGACCATTCGGCCTGCCGAAGCTCCCCTGGGCGCACGAAGACCAGTGGGGCGAATCGGAGGGCACAGAGGGTCACGTATTGACCCGAGAAGCCATCAATAGCGCGCAATAGCTCGCCGACCTTGTGTGGGTCCACGATGGCAGCATGATGCTTCACCTTAGGTGCTTTCAGAGCACCCCTGAGGCTCGTAGTGGGATCGACGTCCGCGAAGCCTTCGATGATCGCAAAACGGAAGACCTGCCCTGCCTTGATCTTGGCGCGCTTCGCCGTCTCAAGCATGTCTTTCCCTTCGACCTTGCGCAGAGTTTCCAGCAGGTCACGGCCGGTGATTTCCTTTATCGGCCGGTCGCCAAGGTCTGGATAAAGGAACGTGTTGAATATCCAGCGTGACTTGCTCGCCGTCGCCTCCGCCACGTCCTGTCGGACCATCCAAAGCTCGGCTACCGACCTGAAAGTATGGACCGGAGCAAGAGCCAACGCTCGTTCCCGCTTCGCCTCCTGACGGCTAGCGCTTGGATCGATGCCATTTGCTACCTGCGCACGAGCCGCATCCCGGCGTGCCCGGGCCTGGGCCAGAGAAATACTCGGATAAGTCCCCAGGCTCAGCATCTTCGGGATACCGTTAAAGCGATATCGGAAGCGCCAGCGGAGCCCACCGCTTACAGGTACCTCAACCACTAGGCCCGCCGCATCAGTGACCCGATACAGCTTGTCCTTTGGTTTCAGCGCACGTAGCTTCGCGTCGGTAAGCATGTGAGTAACCGGGCGTCATCTGTGTGAGTACGGGCCAACTCTACTCACAAAGTTACTCACACGCAATAGGGGATGTGCTGGGACCGCTAGCGACACTCTGGGACAGCCAACCAATAAAAAACCCGCCACTGGGGCGGGTTCTCTATACCTGTTGAGTCGGGATGGTACGACCCGAAACTCACGTTTGGTGCCCAAGGGGGGACTCGAACCCCCACAGCCTAAGCCGCTACCACCTCAAGGTAGTGCGTCTACCAATTCCGCCACCTGGGCATAACTTTTACAGCGTGTCGCGCGTCTTTCTGATTACTTCTTGGCCGGTTCGGCGGGAGCCTTGGTGGCATCCTGCTTCGGGGCCGGAACATCGTTGTTCGCTGCCGGCGCCGTGGCGGCCGGGGTGTCACCGTTCGCTGCGGCGGGTGCGCGGGGCACGTCCGACGCGGCCGGGGTCACCGGAGCGTTGTTGGCGGGAGCGGCCGGCGTGGTAACACCGGACATCACGCCAAGATCCGCGGCCGGCTGGGGATTGCCCGAGCGACCGAGGTAGATGCCCATGCCGAGGCTGAGCAAGAAAAACAGGGCTGCAAGGACGGCCGTGGCGCGGGTCATGAAGCTCGACGAGCCACGCGCACCGAACACCGTGGCGGAAGCACCGCCACCGAAGCCGGAACCTGCCTCCGCACCGGCGCCGCGCTGCATGAGAATCAGCACGATCATCGCCGCGGCGATCAGGATATAGAAAACGCTGAAGAGAATGAACATGTCTTCTTGGTTTGCCGTGTCGCGATTATCGCGCCGCGGCGCATATATCCAGGAAATCGGAAGCCACCAGGGCGGCGCCACCGATGAGTCCCCCGTCCACGTCCGGTTGGGCGAAAAGTTCGGCCGCATTGGCCGGCTTGACGCTTCCGCCGTAAAGCACCCGGGTCAGGAGCGAGATATTAGCATCCTTTTTTGCCAGTTGGCTACGGATGAAGGCATGAATTTTTTGCACCTTCTCCGGGGTCGCCGTCAGTCCCGTACCGATGGCCCAGACCGGTTCATAGGCGACGACGGCCTCGCGGAACGAGCCGATGCCGTTGTGCTCCAGCACCGCGGCCAGCTGGCGGCCGATCACGTCCTCGGCCCTGCCCGCCTCGTGCTCCTCACGGGTTTCACCCACGCAAAGGATCGGCGTGAGCCCGGCCCTGCACGCCGCCTCGAACTTCTTGGCCAGCAGCGTGTCGCCTTCGTGCTGGTACTGGCGCCGCTCCGAATGGCCCACCAGGACCCAACGGGCACCGACGTCGTGCAACATGCCGCCCGCGATCTCGCCGGTATAGGCGCCCTGCACATGATGCTCCGAAAGGTCCTGCGCGCCGAAGCCCAGGCCGCGGTCGCCGTACCCGCGCGTCAGGCCGTCCAGGTAAACATCGGGCGGGAAGACAACGACATCCACGCCGTCCGGCCGGTTCTCGACGATCTCCCTGACCAGGGCGTCGGCCATGGCGCGCGAGCCATGCATCTTCCAGTTACCGGCGACCAGCTTCTTGCGCATGGGGCATTCCAGGCGTGGAGAAAGGGGGCGGCAGGATAACGGCGCCACCTTCCGCGGCAAAGCTGCATTGCCGCATGGAGGGCGCCGCATGCGCCGTTCACCGAGGGTAACGCATGCATCGGGCATTTGACCTGGTCGACACCGGCTCCGATGATCCCTTCATGCGCATCCTGAGAATCCTCTTCATCGCCCTCCTCCTCGCCGGCTCCGGCGGCGCGTTCGCGCAGGCGGACGCCCCCAGCACATCGCAGCAGATCGACGACCTGCGCGGCCGCCTCGACCAGATCGAGAAGGCGATGAAGGACGACAAGATCACCGATACGATCATCGACGACCTGCGCGGCAAGTCCGGGGACATCGCGGGCGACGCGCAAAAACTGTCCGCTTCCCTGCAGCAGAACCGGGAGTCGGCGAAGGCCCGGCTCGACCAGTTGGGACCACCGCCAGCCATCGGCACCAAGGAGGCACCGGAACTCGCCGCCACGCGGAAGGACGCGCAAAAGGCGTTCGACGCGGTGGATGCGCAGGTCAAACAGACGGATGGCATCGCGCTCGAAGCCCAGCAGACGGCGAACCAGCTCTCCGACCTGCGCCGCATCCGCTTCCAGGAACTCATCTCGCAACGCACGAACTCGCCATTGTCGCGGCTGTTCTGGTCGGAGCCGGCGGCGGCCTTTCCCCGTGACGCGGCCAACCTCCGCGAATTCGCCGGCACGGTGAAGACCGATGTCGCCGCCAGCTGGAACGACGGCAATCGCACGGCCCTGATCACCTGCGCGCTGCTAGGCCTGCTGCTCATGACCGGTGTCCGCTTCTACATCGAACACCGGGTGCGTCACCTGACCGCCAACCGCATGCCGCCCGGGAGGCTGCGCCGCTCGGCGCTGATCCTCGGCATCGCCCTTACCTCCACGCTCACCACCGGCCTGGGCACGCAACTGCTTTACCTGGGCCTGAACTGGAACGACACCTTCAGCCAGGAAACCGACGAGATCGCGCGCACGATCGTGCAATTCGTCTTCTTCGGCGCCTTCATCGCCGGCCTCGGCAGGTCGTTGATCTCGGCGAAGCGGCCGTCGTGGCGCCTGCCGGCCATTCCCGACCAGACAGCGATCGACCTGCGTCGTTTCCCGATGCTGATCTCCCTGGCCGTGGTGCTGTTCTACTTTCTCCAGCAGCTGAACCACACGATCGGCACCAGCCTCGCCGCCACCGTGCTCACCAGCAGCCTGCAGGCGATCGTCTTCACCGTTCTCAGCGCCCTCGCCCTGTTGCGGCTGGGCCGTACGCACGAGTTCGACGAAGACGGCACGCCACCGGCACCTCGTCCCATCTGGGCCAGCGTGCTTATCGCCGCGGCATGGGTCGCGATTGTCGCGTCGTGGATCGCCCTCCTGACCGGCTTCATCTCGTTCGCCTCGTTCATGGCCGGCCAGGTGGTCTGGACGGCGATCGTGATCGCCGCGACGTATCTCGCCATGCGCCTGGTCGACGACCTGTTCGAGACGCTGCTTTCCGAAAAAGGGCCGATGAGCGCCCGCGCACAGGCGATCTTCGGCACCCATCCCAAGCTGCTCGACCAAGCCGGCGTACTGCTTTCGGGCGTGGTCCGCCTGGGTCTTTTCCTGTTCGGCATCACCGCCGTGATGTCCGGTTTCGGCACCGGCGCGACCGACCTCCTCACGCTCGGAAGCAAGCTGCAGTCGCTGAAGATCTACGATGTCGAACTGAAGCCCAGCCAGATCATCACCTCGATCGCGCTGTTCTTCCTCGGCCTGCTGGCCGTGCGGGTGGTCAAGAACTGGATGTCCGAGCAATACCTGCCCAGGACGAACCTCGACCCGGGCATGCGCAGTTCGCTGACCACCCTCCTTGGCTATGTCGGCATCGTCATCGTGGTGGCGATCGCCCTGCTGGCGATGGGCCTCTCCGTGCAGAACGTGACCTGGGTGGCCTCCGCGCTCTCGGTAGGTATCGGCTTCGGCCTGCAGGCGATCGTGCAGAACTTCATCTCCGGCCTGATCCTGCTCGCGGAGCGACCGGTGAAGGTCGGCGACTGGGTGGTGCTGGACGATGCGGAAGGCGATATCCGCCGCATCAACGTGCGCGCCACCGAGATCCAGGTGGCCGACCGCTCGACCATCATCGTGCCGAACTCGTCGTTCATCACCAAGCCCGTGCGCAACATGACGATGGCCAACCCGCAGGGCCGCGTGCTGATCAAGCTGCCCATGCCGCTCGACAGCGACCCGTTGGACGTACGCGAGCACATGCTGGAAGCCATGCATGCGCACCCGTCGGTGCAGGAAACGCCTGCGGCCTCCGTCACGCTCGACAACATCGACCGCGCGGCGATGACCTTCGTCGCCGTCTGCTACGTGGGTAGCCCACGCGATGTCGGCGGCGTGAAGAGCGACCTCCTGTTCGACATCATCGCGCGCCTGCGCGGCGCCGAGATCCCGCTGCTGAGGCCGCAGGACCTCGTGCTCCGCTCGGGTGGCAACATGGGCGACCTGCTCGGCCCGACCGGATCGGGCGCGCCGAAGGCGTCGACCGATCCGGACCCGGGAAGCTGATAGCGCTTACTTCGAAGCCTCGACCGGGGCCAGGCGCAAGTCCTGGAAATCGAAGCTGAAGTCGGTGAGGGGCGACACCGGCTCCATCCGAACCTCGCGCACCTTGCCGTCCGGATCGAGCGCGAAGTTCACGAAGGCATCGCCGTTGAGCGAGCGGTCGTTCCAGCGGGCGATGAAGGTATCGTGCTGCCAGGGCTCCAGCGTGCCGGTGAGTTGCGCGGTCTTGGTGAAGGTCATCACCAGCTTGCCACCCTGCTTCGCCACGGTGACATCGCCATACCATGGATCGCGGTAGGTGCCGGTGTAGCCGTCCAGCGGCAACGAGGGCTTCGAGCCCTTCGCACGCGCCGCTTCGTGCTTCTTCATGCTGTCGTCGGCATTGCCTTCCATTTTCTTCACGCCGGCCGCGTACGCCGCGATCCAGTCCGTCTTCGGCGCGTCCATGTATGCATCGAGCGCGCGCATCGTCACCGCCTGGAACGCGGCGCCGGTTTCCTGGTTGGTCAGCACGACGATGCCCAGCTTGAGGTCGGGCACGAGGGTCAGGCGCGACACCATGCCGGGCCAGCCGCCGGTATGCCAGACGAGCTTGTGTCCGCGGTAATCGGAGACAAACCAGCCTTCGCCGTAGCCGTAGAAGTTCGGCTTCGCCGCCTTGAGTTCGGGGACAACGGGTTCGGAGATGGCGATTGGCGTGATCAACGACCACATCTCTGCCTGGCGCTTCTCGCTGAAGAGATGTTGCTCCTTGCCGGAGGCATCGATGTACTTGCCACCGGCCAGCTGCATGTTCATCCACTTGGACAGATCGTGCACGCTGGTATAGATGCCGCCCGCGGTGGGGTTGTTGCTCCAGGACATCGCCGCCACCGGCTTGAGGTCCTTGAAGTCGAACTTCGCATGACCCGTGGCGATGTCGTCGTTCGGACCGATGGTGTCCGGCGCGTGCGACTGCGACTCGGTCATGCCCAACGGCACGAAGATGCGTTCGCGCACGAAGTCGGCCCACGGCTTGCCCGACACCTGCTCGATGACCAGCCCGGCAACGGCAAAGAGGATGTTGTCGTAGGCGTAACCGGCACGGAAGCTGTTGGCCAGGGGCACGTAGCGCAGGCGCTGCACGACCTCCTTCGTGGTGTACGAGGTGGCGGGCCAGTACAGGAGATCGCCGGCACCCAGGCTGAGTCCGCTGCGGTGGGCGAGCAGGTCGCGCACGCGCATTTCGCGCGTCACATACGGATCGGACATCTGGAACCACGGCAGGCGATCGATCACGCGGTCATTCATGTCGAGCTTGTGCTCGTCGGCGAGGATCGCCAGCGAGGCGGCGGTGAAGGCCTTGGTATTCGACGCGATCGCGAACTGCGTGTGCGCGTCCACCTTGGCCGGCTCGCCCAACTTGCGTACGCCCGAGCCCATCTCCAGCACCACCTTGCCGTCCTTGACGATCGCCACGGCGATGCCTGGCACGTCGAACTGCTTGCGCGTGGCATCCACGTAGGCGTCGAAGTCGGCGAGCGCATCGGGACGTGCCCCGGCACTGCTGGCGACGGCCGTCGGCGCGGCATCCTGAGCGTGCGCGGCCAGGGCGAAGGCGAAGCTCGTGACGCCGAAGGCGAGAAGGTAGCGGAGAGGCGGCATGTCGGGTCCGTGGCGGATGAGGTGCCGGGACTATTCCACGTCGCGAGACCTGGCGAAAGACCTCGCCAGGCGATGGATCACACCGATCGTTTCTGGCTCAGGATCACGCTGCCCAGGATGATCGCACCCGCCAGAGCCATGGTCGGCGTGAGGGCCTCGCCAAGGAACATCCACGCCCAGCCCACGCCGAACAAAGGCACGAGATAGGTCGAGGTCGCGGCGCGGGAGGCGCCGATACGCTGGATGAGGCGGAAGTAGAACGCATAGGCCAGGCCGGTGCACAACACGCCGAGCGCGATGACCGCCATCCACGACTTCGCCGGAATCGGCGCGTCCGGCCAGGTCAGCAGGGCCAGCGGAGCCATCAGGATGGTGGCGCCCAGCAGGCAGCCTGCCGCCACCGCGGTGGGCGCGATATCCGACAGGTACTTCTTGATGAGATTGGCCGCCAGGCCATAACAGAACGACGCGGCGGCACCGGCGAGCGCTGCGGGCGCGACGTTCTCTCCCGCGGTGCGGCCGCTTGCCAGCACGACGACACCGACGAAGCCCGCCACGAGCGCGATAGCCTTGCGCGTGCCGATCTTTTCACCGAAACCGATAAAGGCCACCAGGGCCGCGAACAGGACCGTCATGCTGTTGGCGATGGCACCGATGCCCGCCGGCGCCCGCTCCGCACCCCAAGCGAACAAGGTGAAGGGGATGGCCGCGCTGAGCGCGCCCAGTACCAGCATCTTCCACAGGTGGGCGGGACGGATCGTCTTGCGGGCGCGCAACAGCAAGGGCAGCAGGATCACCGAGCCGAACAGCAGGCGGGTGGCCACCATGGGAAACGGCCCGAAATCCTTGGCCGCCACTCGCATGAAGAGGAACGAACCACCCCAGATGGCGCCGAGGGCGACAAGCTCCGCCGGCGTGCGCCAGTCCCTCTCGGCGGCGGACACGATGGATTCGACGGGGGTATCGGCGGCGGACATACGAACCTCGCTTGTGGCTAACCCCTATTGTCGCTGGAACCGGAGGCCGCACAAGCGCATCCTTTGCAAGCCAGCCTCTCATTTGATTCATCCCTACGATGCGTTCCGCCCTGCTCCCCGCCCTTGCCGCCTTCGCCTCCGCCGCCCGGCACCAGAATTTCGCCCATGCGGCCGAGGAACTGCACCTCACCGCCAGCGCGGTGAGCCACCACGTGCGCAAGCTCGAGACCGCGCTCGGGGTGAGCCTGTTCCAGCGTCATGCGCGTGGTGTGGCCTTGACCCCTGAAGGACGTTTGCTGGCCGACGCCGCGGGCTCGGCCCTGGCCGAGGTCGAGTCGGTGCTCGACAGCCTGCGCCAGCATCGTCGCGACAATGGGCTGCGCCTGAGCGTCTTGCCCTCGTTGGCGGCCAACTGGCTCACGCCCCGCCTGCGCCGGTTCATCGATGCGCATCCCACGGTGCGGTTGTCGATCGATACCGATCGCTCCCTCGTGCGCTTCGATGAAGGCGGTCCGGATCTGGGGCTCCGCTACGGCCTCGGCCAATGGCCGGGCCTGACGTCGCGTTTCCTCATGGACGACTCGTTGCAGCCCCTGGCGTCGCCGGAACTGGCGTCGCGGGTGCAGTCCGCCGAGGATGTCGCCGGCCTGCCCCTTCTCACCGATATCGCGCCCGAGGGCTGGCGCGAATGGTTCCGCGCCGCCGCTGTTCGCTATCCGCGTGGCGGCACGATGCATACGATCAGCGACTCGGCCGATGGCTTGAATGCCTCGGCGGCGGGGCTGGGCGCGGTGCTTGCGCGCACGCGTCTCGCCGCCGCTCACCTTGCCGACGGCCGGTTGGTTCGTCTGCCGGGGCCGGAATTGCCGACGCGATATGCGTACTACCTGGTGCATTCCGCGCACCGCCCGCCGTCCGCCGCGGCGCTGGCGTTCATCGGCTGGATCGAGCGCGAGGCGCAGGAATCGCGGGGCTGAGGAGCATCGCCGACAGGGTCGGCTCCCACGCTATCGCCGCTGAAGCGGCTCCCACAAAAAGCTTCCGAAGGGCTGAAACCTTCCTGGCGTCCGGTTGGGAACGAGACGAGGCAGTGTGGGAGACGAGGCAGCAGTGTGGGAGCCGCTTCAGCGGCGATAGCGGCAGCGGAACCTACTCGACGCCGACGAAACCGCCGGTCTGGTGCGCCCACAACCGCGCATACAAGCCGCCGCGCGCGATCAATTCCGCATGCGTGCCGGTCTCCACGATCGCGCCGTGCTCCATCACCACCAGCCGGTCCATCTTCGCGATGGTCGAGAGGCGGTGCGCGATGGCGATCACCGTCTTGCCTCGCATCAAGGTCTCCAGGCTTTCCTGGATGGCCGCCTCGGCTTCGGAATCCAATGCCGAGGTAGCTTCGTCGAGCACGAGGATCGGCGCGTCCTTCAGCAACACCCGCGCGATCGCGATCCGCTGACGCTGGCCGCCGGACAACTTGACGCCCCGCTCGCCCGCATGGGCGTCGTAGCCGGTGCGTCCTTCGCCGTCGGAGAGACCGGGAATGAACTCGTCGGCACGCGCCTGGCGTACCGCCTCGGCCATCTCGGCGTCGCTGGCGTCCGGCCGTCCATACAGCAGGTTGTCGCGGATCGACCGGTGCAACAGCGAGGTGTCCTGCGTGACCACGCCGATGCTGGAACGCAGCGACTCCTGCGTGACCCTGGCGATGTCCTGGCCATCGATGAAGATGTGGCCATCCTCGAGGTCGTACAGGCGCAGCAATACGTTGACCAGGGTGGACTTGCCCGCCCCGGAGGGACCGACCAGGCCGATCTTCTCGCCGGGGCGGACGATCAGGTCCAGGCCACCGATGATGCCGCCGGCCTTGCCGTAGTGGAAATGGATGTTGTCGAAACGGACCTCGCCCTTCGTCACGCGAAGAGGAAGCGCGTCGTCGCGGTCCACTACGGTGCGCTCCTGGGCCAGGGTGGTGATGCCATCCTGCACCGTGCCCACGTTGTCGAAGATGCCGTTGACGACCCACATGATCCAGCCGGACATGTTGTTGATGCGGATCACCAGGCCCACGGCGAGTGCCACCTGCCCGGTGGAGACGGTACCTCGCGACCAGAGCCACAGCGCCAGCACGCTCGTACCCGCGATCAACAACCCATTGAGCGAGGTGATGGAGACATCCATCGAGGTGATCATGCGACTGGAGGAACGCACCTTGTCGGTCTGCTCCTGCATCGCTTCCTTCGCATACGCTTCTTCACGATGCGTGTGCGCGAAGAGCTTCAGCGTCATCACGTTGCTGTAGCCGTCGACGATGCGACCCATCAGCTTGGAGCGTGCCTCGGAGGCCTTCCACGAGCGCTCCTTCACCCTGGGCACGAAGAACACCAGCATGCCGACATATCCCACGATCCACAGTACCAGCGGCAGGGCCAGCCAGACGTCGGCCTTGGCGAACAGATAGATCGAGGTGCCCGCATAGACGCTCACGTACCACAGGGCGTCGACCACCTGCACCGCGGACTCGCGTAGCGCCGGCGCCGTCTGCATGATGCGGTTGGCGATACGGCCGGCGAAATCGTTCTGGAAGAACGACAGGCTTTGCTTGAGCACGTAGCGATGGTGCTGCCAGCGGACCATGTTGGTCATGCCGGGGCTGAGCGTCTGGTTGACCAGGAGGTCGTGCAGGCCGATCGACAACGGCCGCAAGATCACCACGACGAACCCCATCCAGGCCAGCGTGCGCCAATGCGTCTGGAAGAACACCGCCGCGGGCGTCTTCTGCGCCATGTCGACCACGCGGCCGAGGAAGTCGAACAGCGCCACCTCGATCAAGGCCACGGCCAACCCCACGACCAGGGCGGCGGCGAACACCTTCCACACCTGACGCAGGTAATAGGCGTAGAAGCGCACGACACCCTTGGGCGGGGCGCGGTCGGGCGCCTCGCGGAAGATGTCGATGAGGGATTCGAACCAGCGGAAGATCATCCGCCAATTGTAGTCCGACTCGACGCGCACGGCATGTGCAGGGAACGGATCGCCCGGGTCAGCCTGCCGCGTTACTAGCGTTGGCGCCCACCGCCGCTGAAACGGTTCCTGCACAGGGCGCGGTCGAGTACGACGAAGGTCGCTCCCAGAACGAGGAATACCATGCCGACCAGCAAGGCGTTCGCCAGCGCCATCCCGTAACCGAGGCGTTCCACGTCCAGGAAGGGATACGGATATTCGCGCACGATCGCGCCACGGGCGAAGGTCCACAAGGCGAACAACAGTGGGAACCACAGCCAGTGCAGGGCGTCGCGCCACGCCAGCGCGCCATGTGGAAGCAACGCGACCCACCATACGAGGTACAGTGCCGGCACCACGTAGTGCAACGCCCGGTCAGCGATGAGTTGCGGGCCCAGCGGCTCCCATGTCGACTGCAGTACGGTCGCATAGACCAGGCAGGTGACCGTGATCGACACCGCCGCGAGCCCGCGAACGCGCGGGCCGCGCCAGAACCTCACGGGTCCCCAGTTGCCCCCCATCGCCGCCGAGGCGGCCACCAGCCCCACCAGCACGTTGGATAGGATGGTGAAGAAGCTGAAGAAGCGCAGTAGCGCCAGCCCTTCGAAGCCGGACCACATCGTCAGCCAGTACTGCAAGACGAGCGCCGGCCACGCCACCGCCGCGACCACGATGGCGAACAGGTTGGAGACCGCGGTGACACGTGGAGACACTGGCCCCTCCGTCAACGTGGCCAGGTGTCGTTCGAACGGTCGCGATCGGGAATCGCGTGATCCGGATCGATCTGGGCGCGCACTACCTTGCGCCCACCCGGCACGCTCACGTCGAAACTCGTGTGCTGCTGCCACGTCTCCACGGGCACGCGGATATCGCGAGTCGTCTTGTCGTCGAAGGTGACGCGAAGCGTCGCCGGCATGACGAGCTGGTCGCGGTTTTCCACGGTGACGCTCGACCCCTCGACCTTCGTGACGGCCATGTCCAGCTGCCAGTTGTTTTCGAACCAGCCGCGCCAGAACCAGCCCAGGTCCTCCCCCGTCTCGCTCTCCATCAGGCGGAAGAAATCCGAAGGCGAGGGATGCTTGTACGCCCAGGTGGCGATGTACTTGCGGAAAGCCGGATCGAAGCGCTCCGGACCGACGATCTGCTCGCGCAACAGGACAAGACCGAGCGCCGCCTTGAAGTAAGTCGCCGGGTGGCGGTACTTCTCCTTGACCATGTCGGCGCCCATCAACAGCGGCGGCGCATCCGCGTCGGCCAGAAGGGGCAGGATCTCGTCGACGGGATTGCCGCCCTTCGGCGCGTACTCGCCGTCGCGCTTGGGAGCGAATTCCCCATGGTTGAAGGCGTCGGCTTCATACACGTCGATAAACGTGTTGAACCCTTCGTCCATCCACGCGTTACGGCGCTCGTCGCTGCCGACGATCATCGGGAACCAGGTATGGCCGATCTCGTGCGCGGTGACCATGTGCAGCGCCTTGGCCGGCGCCTTCATCGGGTCGAAGACGATGCCCGGGTACTCCATGCCGCTTGCCGCCGAACCGCCTTCGTTGATCGCCACCGGATAGGGATACGGGTACCACTTGCTGGAGAAATGCTCCACGGACGCCTTCAGGTATTCGGTGGAACGCCCCCAACTCGCGTCACCGACGCTTTCCACCGGGTAGACCGACATGGCCAGCGCCTTCTTGCCTTCCGGCAGGTTGATCCGCGCCGCATCCCAGACATAGGCCGTCGACGCGCCGAAGGCCACGTCGCGGGTGTTCTTCATGCGGAACTTCCAGGTGAGCGTGCCGCCCTTCTTCGGCCGGCTGGCAGGGTCGGTCACTTCGGCGGGTGTCCGGATCATCACCGTCGTGTCGCTTTCGCGCGCCTTGGCCAGGCGCTCGCGCTGGGCGGCGGTGAGCACGTCCTCGGCGTTCACCAGCTCGCCCGATCCGGCGACGATCATGTCCGAAGGCACGGTGATGGCGTAGTTGAAATCACCATACTCCAGATAGAACTCGCTGTTGAGGTATGGCGCCGTGTCCCAGCCGCGCAGGTCGTCGTAGACGCACATGCGTGGATACCACTGTGCCATCTCGTAGATGTTGCCGTTCTTCGACGGAGCGAAGCCCGTGCGGCCACCGAAGTCGCCGGGCAGGTCGTAGGAATATGCGATCGTCAGCGAGACCTTGCCGCCATGTGCCGCCACGGCCACCGGCAGCCTCACCTGCATCCGCGTATCGCTGACGACATGGTTCACGGCAACCTCCCGCCCACCCTGCTCCACCGTCACCGAGGCGATGCGATAGCCGTCGGTATGGCGCTTCTCCGTCTTGCCCGAGGTGAAATTGCCACGGGCATCGGCCGTGAAGCGGTTTTCGTCCAGTTGCAGCCACAGCACGTCCAGCGTGTCCGGGCTGTTGTTCGTGTAATGGATGATCGCCTTGCCCGTCATGGTGTTCTTGACCGGGTCGAGGGTGGCGGCGAGGTCGTAGTCCGCGCGGTTCTGCCAGAACAGGGGACCAGGCAGGCCGCTGCCCGAACGGTACGCATTGACGGGCTGCGGATAGGTGAACGGGGCGAAGGTCTCGCGCGGATCGAAGGTGGCGGCCGTGGCGCCTAGCGCCCCCGCGAGGGTGATGGCGGCGAGTGACAGGCGGGCAACGTTTTTCATCGGGGACACCCAGGGGACGACCCCTGAGCCTAACCGGCAAACGAAGCCCGCCTCTACCCTGCCGAAAGTCAGGCCGGCGAAGATCGATCTTGCAGTTCTCGTCCACATCCGGCGAAACCGGTCGACTTACGTGGCGTCAAAACGCACTATTGGCGGAGCCACTCTTGGCTGGACCCCACGCGGAACATGCCAGCGGGCCTGGAAACGCACACCAGGCCCCGCCGCCGCCCGCTTACATCCCTAGGTATACCTTGCATCCCGCGTGGACATCCGCATATTCCCCACGTTCCATACATCGAGGACCCCACGCATGAAAATCGGTTTGATCGGACTGGGCCGCATGGGCGGCAATATCGCCCGCCGCCTGATGAGGGACGGTCACCAGACCGTGGTGTACGACAACAATCCCGACGCCCGCGCGGCGCTCGCGAAGGACGGCGGTGAAGCCGTCGAGTCACTGGAAGCCCTTGTGAAAGCGCTGCCCTCGCCCCGCGTGGTGTGGGTCATGCTGCCCGCGGGCGAGATCACCGAGACCACGATCGCCAAGATCAGCGAGTTGATGGGCAAGGACGACATCGTCATCGACGGTGGCAATACGTTCTACAAGGACGACGCCCGCCGTGCGGAGACCCTGGCCGCGAAGGGCCAGCATTATGTCGACGTCGGTACCTCCGGCGGCGTGTGGGGCCTCGAACGCGGCTACTGCATGATGATCGGCGGCGACAAGCAGACCGTCGACTACCTCGACCCCATCTTCAAGACCCTCGCCCCGGGCGCCGGCGACATCCCGCGTACCGAAGGCCGCGAAGGCCGCGACCCGCGCGTCGAGAACGGCTACATGCATGCCGGCCCGGCGGGTGCGGGGCATTTCGTCAAGATGATCCACAACGGCATCGAGTACGGCATGATGCAGTCGTTCGCGGAAGGCTTCGACATCCTGAAGAACCGCAACGCCGGCTACCTGCCCGAGCGCGAGCGCTACGAACTCGACATGGCCGACATCGCCGAAGTCTGGCGCCGCGGCAGCGTGGTGTCCTCCTGGCTGCTCGACCTCACCGCCAGCGCCCTGGCCAAGGGTCCGGAGCTGGACAACTACTCCGGCTACGTCGACGACTCCGGTGAAGGCCGCTGGACGATCAACGCCGCCATCGAGGAGGCTGTCCCCGCCGAGGTACTCACCTCCGCGCTGTTCGCCCGCTTCCGCTCGCGCCAGGACCACACCTATGCCGAACGCCTGCTTTCGGCGATGCGCATGGGCTTCGGTGGGCACATCGAAGGCCGCGGCAAGCCGCCGAAGGAAGGCGAACACTCCTGAGTGAGTGATCGTGTGAGTGAATGATCCAGGTGGGAGCCGACCCTGTCGGCGGTGGATGCTTGCCTCAAGCTGGCCCGCTGCCGCGGGATCGCCGACAAGGTCGGCTCCCACCAGGTCGACTCATCCTTGCGACCGATCCCGTCCTTGCGACCGGTCAGGATTCGCCGTCCAGTTCGCGCAAGCGCTCACGCCAGCTTTCCGGTGTCTGCGGCTTGATGAACAGCGCCACGATCGGCAGCTTGGCCTCTTTCGTACGGGCCTCGATCGTACGTACGCATTGCTCGATTTCCACTGTGGTGAGGCGGTCGTCGAAGGCCGCCGATAGCGCCACCAGCACATGGTCCGGCCCCACCTGCACGGTGAGCACGCCGTTGACCGCTTCCACGCCCTCCACCTTTCCGGCGATGCCACAGACATCGGCGAGCAGGTGCGGATGAGCAGGCTCGCCGATGAGCAGGGCCTTGCTCTCTCGCGCCAGCATCACCGAAGCAAGGGCCAGTACCACCGCGATGCCGATGGAGGCCCAGCCGTCGATGCGCGGATCGCCCAAGGCATGCGACAGGTACACGCCTACCGCCGCGATGGCGAGGCCGACCAGCGCGGCGCTGTCCTCGAACAACACGGAGAAGGTCGTGGGGTCCTTCGTGCCGCGGAACGCTTCGAAGTAGCCGAGCTTGCCCTTCTTGCGCTGCACGCTCTTGAGCGACAGCCACCAGGAGGTGCCCTCGAAGAGCACGCCAACGGCGAGCACGACGTAGTTCAGCGTGGGGTCGCGCAGCGGGTCCGGAGAAAGGATGTGGTTGACGCCCTCGTACAGCGAAAAGCCCGCGCCAAGCGCCAGTACCAACAAAGCGACGATGAAGCTCCAGAAATACAGCTCCCTCCCGAACCCCAACGGATGCTGCCGGTCGGGCCGCCGCTGCGAACGGCGCAGTCCATGCAACAACAAGACCTCGTTGATGCTGTCGACCAGCGAATGCACGCCTTCGGAGAGCATGGCGGAACTGCCGCTGACCGCCGCCGCGATGAACTTGGCAATGGCGATGCCGACATTGGCCGCGAGCGCGGCATAGACGACAAGTCGTGAACTGTGGGCCATGGAGCGGATTCCTCGCCACCTTCGGAACGCACGTGGAAGGTAGCAGTCCTTCCCACCAAACAAAAAGGCCGCGCCTCGCGGCGCGGCCTTTTTGTTCGTGGGACCAACCTTTTGGCAAGAGCCGATCTTTTGGTGGGAGCCGACCCTGTCGGCGATGCGTGCTCGCCTCAACCTGGCCCGCTACCGCGGGACCGCCGACAAAGTCGACTCCCACCCGTCATGGCCAAGGTCGGCTCCCATCGGTCAGCTGAAGAGGTGCTGCACGCCGGCGCGCTCTTCGCGCAGTTCCTTGTCGGTCGCGTCGATGCGCGCCTGCGAGAACTCGTTGATCTTAAGGCCCTGGACGATGGCGTACTTGCCGTCCTTGACCGTCACCGGATAACCGAAGATCACGCCCGGCTCGATGCCGTAGGAGCCGTCGGACGGGATGCCCATGGAGACCCAGTCACCCTCGGCCGTGCCGAGCGTCCAGTCGCGCATGTGGTCGATCGCCGCGGAGGCGGCCGACGCGGCCGACGACGCGCCACGAGCCTTGATGATCGCCGCGCCACGCTGCTGCACGGTCGGGATGAAGGTATCGGCGTACCAGGCCTGGTCCACCTGTTCGAGCGCCGCCTTGCCCTTCACGGTGGTCTCGTGGAGGTCCGGGTACTGCGTGGAGCTGTGGTTGCCCCAGATGGTGACCTTCTTGATGTCGGTCGTGTGCGCACCGGTCTTCTCGGCCAGCTGCGACAGCGCACGGTTGTGGTCGAGGCGGACCATGGCCGTGAAGCACTTCGGATCGAGATCCGGGGCGTTCTGCTGGGCGATCAGCGCGTTGGTGTTGGCCGGATTGCCGACGACCAGCACGCGCACGTCGCGCTTGGCGTGGTCGTTCAGGGCCTTGCCCTGCGGGCCGAAAATGGCGCCGTTGGCTTCCAGCAGATCCTTGCGCTCCATGCCCGGGCCGCGCGGACGCGCGCCGACGAGCAGCGCATAGTCGACATCCTTGAAGGCGACGTTCACGTCGTCGGTGGCGACCACGCCGGCCAGCGTCGGGAACGCACAGTCGTTGAGTTCCATCACCACGCCCTGCAGGGCCGGCAAGGCCGGGGTGATCTCGAGCAGGTGCAGGATCACCGGCTGGTCCGGACCCAGCATGTCGCCGGCGGCGATACGGAACAGCAGGGCATAACCGATCTGGCCGGCTGCGCCGGTGACGGCAACGCGAACGGGTGCTTTCATCTTTCGACTCCTCGGGGATATCGTGGGACTGACGATCAGTTCAGTTCGGCGAAGAATTCGACGATACGGGCCATGCCCTTGTCGAGTGCCTCGTCGGGACAGGAATAGGAAATGCGCAGCGCACGCGGCTCGCCGAACGCGGAGCCGGGCACGCAGGCCACGCCCTTGGCTTCCAGCAGCACGGCGCAGAAGTCCACGTCGGACTCGATGGCCACGCCATTGTGCTTCTTGCCAAAGGCCACGGAGATGTCCGGGAACGCGTAGAACGCGCCCTGCGGACGCGGACAGACCACGCCAGGAATGGAAACCAGTGCGTTGTACACGCGATCGCGCTTGGCCGCGAACTCCACGCACTTCGCCGCCGGCACGTCCTGTGGACCGGAAAGCGCGGCGACGGCCGCGGCACCGACCACTTCCGGCAGGCTGGTGATGTGATTCGAGTTGAGCGTCGTGACGGCGAGCGCCACGGCTTCGGGTGCGGCGATGAAGCCTACCCGCCAGCCAGGCATGCCGTAGGTCTTCGACAGCGAGTCGACGAAGATCACGCGGTCCTTCAGTTCCGGACGCACATGCACGAAGTTGTGGTAACCGACGCCGTCGAACACCATCGTGTTGTAGATGTCGTCGGTGATGATCCAGGTATCCGGGTACTTCGCGATCACGTCGGCCAGAGCGACGATTTCTTCGCGCGTATAGACCATGCCCGTGGGATTGGACGGATTGTTGAACAGGAATACACGCGGCTTGCGGGCCAGCGCGGCGTCGAGCTGGGCCGGCGTGAGCTTGTAGTGCTGCTCCGGCGGGCACGGCAGGATGTTGATCTTCGCGCCGACGATCTCGGCGATGTCGAGGTAGCTGGTCCAGTACGGCGCCGGGAAGGCGATCTCGTCGCCTTCGTCGAGCAGGGCTTCGGCGAGGTTGTAGAGCACCTGCTTCGCACCCACGCCGGTCGTCACGTTGGCGCGGGTGTAACCGGTGAGACCCAGGGCTTCGATGTGCGCCAGGAAGGCGTCGATGAGCGCGTCGGCGCCGCGATTGCTGCCGTACTGGCCCGAATCCTTCGCCAGCGCCTCGCGGGCGGCGGCGTATACGTGCTCGCCGGGAAGGAAATTGGGCACACCGATCGAGAAGCTGACGATGTCACGCCCCTCGGCTTTCAGGCGCTTGGCCTTTTCGGCAATGACCATGATCGCACTGGGCTTGGCGCGACCCATACGCTTGGCGAGCTGCGGCATCGTTTCCTCGGCGGGGGGATGGGCAAAGGCAGGCATTTTAACACGGGGTGCGGAGGTCTGGCCGCGCCGCCGCGCGGATCGCCGACAAGGTCGGCTCCCACCGGGCCTGGCCGGTCTGGCCGCGCAAACGCGCCAATCGCCGCTGAAGCGGCTCCCACACAAGACTTGCCGCACCCGTGGACGAAGTCGTGCTGTCTGTGGGAGCCGCTTCAGCGGTGATCCCCGGACACGAAAACGCCGCCCGAAGGCGGCGTTCTCCACCGGTGCACCCTCGCCCGCCTCAGCGCGCGTCGAGCACCTCGTTCCATTCCTTCACCTTGGCCGCCTGCTTCTCGAGCAGCGCGTCCACGTCACCCTCGACCGTTACTTTCTCGATGGTGTCGTCGCCGACGATCTTGTTGACCACGGCCTGGTCTTCCGGACCCACGACCTCGCCGAACACGCTGTGCTTGCCATCGAGCCACGGGGTCGCACCGTGCGTGATGAAGAACTGCGAGCCATTCGTGCCCGGGCCGGCATTGGCCATGGACAGGATGCCGGGCTTGTCGTGCTTGAGGCTGGCGTCGAACTCGTCGCCGAAGCGGTAACCCGGACCGCCACGGCCCGAACCCTCCGGGCAGCCGCCCTGGATCATGAAATCGGGGATCACGCGATGAAACGACAGACCGTCGTAATAGCCGCGCTTGGCGAGGTTGACGAAGTTGGCCACCGTCACCGGGGTCTTCTCGTCGTGCAGGCGCAGGTGAATGTCGCCCTTGTTCGTCTTCATGGTGACGTTGATGGTCATCGCGATTCCTGTAACTCGTTGAAAGTCGGCCCGGTCGCTTCGCGCGGCCGGGCCAGGGGGCTGCAAAGGCTACCGAAGATGGCGCCCGATTCCCAAGAGTTCAAGCAAGAAGGCGTGACGAAGACCTCAATGCAAGGGCAAGCCCAGGTTTTCCGCGGTCAACGCACCGGGGCCGCGGGGCCGCGCCTCGCGCACGGCCGCGTCCTCGGGCAGCGGCCTGCCCTCGGCCAGGTGGGCCCAGGCACGGTCCAGCGCGGCGTATCCGAACGGCAGCAATGGAACATGACGATCGCCGAAATCCGGGAACGCCAGGAAGGCGTCGAAATGCTGCGCATACGGCACCTTCCAGAACACCGGCAGACGCCCCGACGCACGCAGCCACGCCACGTAAGGCTCGGAACTGAACGCCACCGGGATCAAGCCGTCCTGCGCGCCATGGACGACGAGGATCGGCAGGCCCGCACGTGGAAGCCGCGCCAGGGTGGCCTCGACGCCCTGGCGCAAGCCACGCGCGTCCGCCCCCTGCCCTATCCACAGTTCGCGCAGGCACAGGTTGCCGGGCAAGGTCGGATCGAGCGAGAGGTCGGTGCCCCCCGCGAGCAGCACCCCTGCGCCAGGAGGCACGCCGGAGCCATCGGCCCACCACGCGGCGCGGACGATCGCGCTGGCCGGGTCCGCCAGGCCGACGCCCGGGTACTGCGCGTGGTACGAGAAACCGCAGGGCATGCGGCCCACCGGTCGCCTGAGGTATGCCGATGCGTAGGCGGCGGTCACGGCGCGCCAGAGATCGAGCGAGGTCGACGAGGCACCCACCGCCAGCGCATCGTCCTGCCATCCGGACGCGCGCAGCATGGCCAGGGCCTCGGACGCCTGCGCACCCGGCGTCACCGCGGTGAGCTTGCCATGGGCCTTCAATGACGCGCAGCGCAGGGCCCAGGCTGGCGGCGCGGCCGTGGCCACCCGGGCGAAGGGCACGCCATCGAACGCCGGCGCGGCGAGGGCGCACGGAAGCAGCAGCGCCGCCTCCGTGGCGTAGTCGTAGAAGGCCCGGCCATGGCCGGGCACATGGATGTTCGGCTCCAGCGCGACGACGGCCGCGAGCATGCCGTCCTCGTCGTCGCCCGCCGCACGCAACACCGCGCCGCCACCGTTGGACAGGCCCGTCGCGATGATGCGCGTGTTCCCCGCGGTGAACGGCGCCGCATCGGGAAAAGCGCGATCGAGCATGGCCAGGCCGAACCGCGCGGCCTGCAACACATGGCGGCCCCAATCGGCTTCAGGATTGTCGCCCGAATGCGCATGCTTCACCGCGATGCCGGCGTGCGGCGCCGTTCCCGCAGGCTCGAATTCCAGCGGCGCCTCGCCGGCCTTCGCCCGCGTGCCATCCAGCGCGACGCCGGTGCCGTCCGCCGTGTCGAAATAGCCAGCGCCCGTGCCCTTGTCGGTGTATGCCACGGCGCAGCCTCGCGGCAGACCCCAGCCGCCGGCCAGGGCGATGGCGCCGTAGATGCCACGCGATCCCGACGACGCGGTGACGACGAGACAACGTTTCGTGCGATCGAAATCGTCCGGCACCTGGACCAGCACGCGATGTGGAACACGCACGCCCGGCAAGGTCGCGAACGCGGTGAATTCGCGGCCGGGCACGCTCGGCATCCGTCCATAGAGCGTACCGAAGCCACCGAGCGGACCGAGATCCGCGATGCCCTTCCAACTGCCCTGGATGGCGCGTCGGCGAAGTTCCGCCGGCGTCGGCGCGGCGGGCCGGGCGAATGCCGCCGGGGTGCCGGCGAGGCCGCGCAAGCCGAGTCCCCCGCTCAACAGGTCGTCGCCGTCGCGATGCGTGGTGACGCGTACTTCGCCGAAGCGGTCGGGTGTGGACATGGCCTCTTTCCTCGTGGCGGGCGCCGTCGCGCAGGAGAGGGCACCGAACGAAGCGGCGGCGATGACGGCCAGGGAGAAGATGCGTGACATCGGCGCACGATAGCAAGCGGCTCGCCACCCGCCATCGTACGAAAGGGCAACACGCACTCGACGGAGCCGCGTTACACCGCTACCGTCGACAGCGATGAACCGTATCCTCGTCGCCGACGACCATCCCCTCTTCCGCGCCGCGCTCCGGCAAGCGGCCGCCGCGGCCGTGCCCGATGCCGACGTGTCCGACGCGGCGGACCTGGCGAGTCTGCTCGCCGCGTTGTCCGACGCGCCCGACACCGACCTCGTGCTGCTGGACCTGCGCATGCCGGGAAGCCGAGGCCTCTCCGGCCTCGCCGCGTTACGCGGACAATACCCGGGCGTGGCCGTGCTGGTGGTGTCGGCCCACGACGAGCCGTCCGTGGTGCGCCGTGTCCTTGCGCACGGCGCCGCCGGTTTCATTCCCAAGAGTGCCGATCCCGCAACCATCGCCGAAGCGGTGCGCAACGTGCTGGACCACGGCCACTGGTTGCCCGCCGAGCTGGCGCGCGCGGTCGCCGCGCTCCCCGCGGATGCCCACGACACCGCCCTCGCCACCCGCCTGTCACGGCTCACGGAACAACAATTCCGCGTGCTTTCCATGCTCGCCGAAGGCCTGCTCAACAAACAGATCGCGGACCGGCTCAGCGTGCAGGAACGCACCGTGAAAGCGCACGTCACGGCGATCTTCGAGAAACTGGAGGTACGCAATCGTACGCAGGCGGGCGTATTGCTGCGTTCGCTGGACCTCGGCGGGATGGAACCCTGACGGACAGCCGAAGCGGCTACGCCCTCGCCACGAGACGTTGCATAGCCTGCCGCATCGCCAGTGGCTTCAGCGGCTTGTAGAGCACACTTCCTCCCGCATCCTGGAGCCGTGCGCGCAGGTCCATGTCGCGGTCGGCGGTAACGAATACCGTGGGCACGTCACCGAAGCGCGCGCGCAACACACGCAAGGCATCGAGTCCCGTGCGTCCCGCGTCGAGGTGGTAGTCGAGCACGAGCAGGTCCGGCACGGTCGCCTGACCTTCGGGGGTGCGCAACGCGTCGACCGTCCAACCAAGGCCTCGCAAGAGCGTGGCGGTGGCGACGAGCGCCGCCGGATCGTTGTCCACCACGATCGCGTGGCCGGCGATCGCCGCCACGAGTGCAGGCGGTGGCGGTGCTTCGATCGCGCCGTACGGGGCGCCGGGCGCGACGACAGCGAAGACGCTGCCGCGCCCCGGCCACGAACGCAACGCCAGCGGGTGGCCCAACAGGGTTGCCGTGCGTTCGGCGATGGCAAGCCCCAGACCCAGGCCTTGTCCTGCCGCCGCGTCGCCCCGGCGGAACGCCTCGAAGATCACCTCGCGGTCACCGGGAGCGATACCGGGCCCGGTATCCCACACCTCGATGCGTATTCCGTCAGCCGCCCGGCGGCAACCCAGCAGCACGCGCCCGCCTTCGGCGTAGCGCAAGGCGTTGGCGAGGAAGTTCTGCACGATCCTGCGCAGCAATTGCGGATCGGTACGCACCCACGCACGGGTCGGTACGCAATCGAAGCGGATACCCCGCTCCACCGCGAGCGCACGACTTTCCGCCGCGAGTGGCCCGATGACGTCGGCGAGCGCCACGTCGGCGACACGTGGCTCCAGCCTGCCGCCTTCGAGACGCGCGATGTCGAGCAGGCCGGCAAGCAGGTTCTCCGTGGCGGCCAGCGCGCCATCGAGGTGCCGTGCCGTTTCATCGTCGCCGTGCCCCGAACGCAAGGCATGGGCGAAGAGTTGCGCGGCATGCAGCGGCTGCAGCAGGTCGTGGCTCACCGCCGTGAGGAAGTGGCCCTTGGCCTCGTTCGCCTGGTGGGCGGCCGCCATCGCCTGCTGCAGTTCGACCGTGCGTTCGGTCACCCGCAACTCGAGTGTTTCGTTGGCGCGGATCAGTTCGTCCTCGGCCTCGCGGAACGACGTGACGTCGGTGAAGGTGGCGACATACCCTCCACCCGGCATCGGATTGCCGCGGATTTCCACCACCGTCCCATCGGGAAAGCGGCGTTCGGCGAGGTGCGGCGAACCGCGGCGCATGTGCGCGATGCGGCGCTCCACGCGCGAGTCGATGTCACCGAGACCGATCAACCCGCTGGCGACGTTATGGCGGACGAGATCGGTCGCCGGGCGACCCACGCGCAACATGCCCGGTGGGTAGCCGAAGAGTTCCGCATAGGGTCTGTTCCACGCCACCAGCCGCAAGTCCGCGTCCACCACGCAAATGCCCTGGCTCATCGTTTCCAGGGCGGCTTCGAGTACGCGCTGATTGAAGCGCAGGTCCTGGGTCGCTTCGCCGACGATCGCGGCGACGGTGTCCAGTTCGTCCCGCCGTTGCCGATGGACCACCTGCAATAGCAGGCGGGCCGAGCCGGCCCCGATCACCGCCGCCAGTTCGTGTTCCACGAGTGCCGCGAGCGCCCCGCCCGCGGCACCCTGCGACGGTGCCTCGGCAAACAAGGCATGGACGCGCTCCTCGGGGAGGAACCGGGCGGCCAGCGCATGCAGGTCACCGACGTCGACACCACCGAGTTCCGCCGAAGGCAAGGCCGCGCGGCCGTAGCGCGATGGCGCGACCAGGGCGATCGTGGCGATATTCGCGCCGAGCCCCAATACCACGGCGCGGCCGAGGCGGCTCCAGTCGTCGAGCCCGAGCAGGCGATCCGGCGCCAGCCAACCGATGCCGAACGGTCCCGCCACCACCCACGCCGGCCCGGGCGCCACCAGGGCGGGCAGCACGACATACAGCCACACCAGGGTGCCGGCGACGAGCCCGGCGCCCACGGCGCGCGCGCCCGTGCGCGGACGGTAGACGGCGATCAACAAGGCGGGAGCAAGACCGGCCAGTGCGGAGAACGAGATGCCGCCGATATCCGCCAGCGCGTCGTTACCCGCGAGCATGCGGCTATACGCCCAGGCGAGAAGGATCACCACGACGATGGCCACGCGGCGCTGCGTGATGACCTGCCCGCGCAGGTCACCACGCTCGTCGCGACCCCAGCCGCCAAGCACGCGCAGCGGAGCGATGAAGTGGTTCACCACCATCAGGCTGAGCGCCAGCGTGGCGACGACGACCATGCTGGTCGCCGCGGACAAGCCGCCAAGGAACGCGAACAAGGCCAACCCGCCCTGCTGGCGTGACAGCGGCAAGGCCAGCACATAGAGATCGGAGGGCACGCCGAGCGGCGCGAGGGTGGCGTCACCCAGCCTCGCCAGGGGCAGGATCGGCAACGAGATCAGCAGCATGTAGGCGGGAAAGAGCCATCTCGCGGTACGCACGTGGCGCACGTCGCGGCATTCCACCATGCCCGCGTGGAACTGGTGCGGAAGCGTGAACATCGCCAGCGCACCGAGCAGGATCAAGGCGGGAAAGCCGCTGGCGTCGTGCGGCATGGCCGCGGCGCGCGCGACCGCGACCGGGTCCGGCGCGGCGTCGATCAGCAGTGTCCCCAGCGCGAGCATCGCGGCCAGCTTGAACAGCGATTCGAATGCCATGGCGAGGACGAGGCCACGGTTGTGCGCCATGGCCGAGGCGCGGCGCGTGCCGAACAGCACCGCGAACGCGGCCATCAGCAGGGCGACGTAGAGGGCGCTGTCCTGCCACGCCGGTGCCTCGGCATCACGCCCACGAGCGAGCAGGCCGTAGCTCATAGCCACAGCTTTCAGTTGCAAGGCGATATAAGGAACGATGCCGATCAGCATCACCACGGTGACCAGCGCCGCAAGCCCGCGATGCCTGCCCAGGCGGGCGGAAACCAGGTCGGCGACCGATCCCGCGTTGTAGTCGCGGGCCATGACGACGAGCCGCCGCAACACCCCCACGGCGAACAGGTACATCAGGATCGCGCCGACGAAGGTCGGCGGAAGCCACCATCCCGAACGCGAGGCCTGGGTGACCGTGCCGTAAAAGGTCCATGAGGTGCAGTGGATCGCAAGGGAGAGCGCGTAGACGATCGCCCAGCGACGCTCGAGGAAGGCGGGCTTGCGCTCGCCGAAGAGCGCCACGGCGAAGAGCATGCACAACCAGAGCGCCGCGGCGGTGGTGACGATCCAGGGGCTCATGGGTGAGGGCCGAGAGCGTCGCCGCTGAAGCGGCTCCCACAGGGGGCTGCAGCGGCCGGGCTTCCAGAGGGAACCCCCGCGATGGGGCTTCCGGAAGAGACTCCCGCGATGGGGCGATCTTCTGTGGGAGCCGCTTCAGCGGCGACATGCCTCATTTCACGGCTGGAAGCCCCAACCCACGCAGCGCATCCACCAGCCAGCGCAACTGCACGCCGGCGCGTGTGTCGTAGTTCTCCCCCGAATATCCCCACCAGTCCCAGCATGCCTGCGGATTCAATGGCGCGAACACCGCGCGGGTCTGAGGATACAGGACCGCCACGTCGTAGACGTCCGCCCAGCGGTTGAGCCCGGCGTCCTCCACGAAGGCCTTCCCGACCAGGTCCGCGTTCTGCTTGCAGCCGTGCAAGGCGACCATCACGCCGCAGGGTTTCCCGGCAAGGCAATCCGGCGGCAGGTACACGTACCCCGTCGAGGCCAGGAAGGCGTCCTTGCCGTCCTTCCTGTACGCATCCTGGTCGAATGCGCGAACTTCGCCGCGTGCCGTCGAGGCGTCACGCGAAGGCTTCCCATAAAGCTTCGCGAAGATCTCCCCGGCGGCGTCGAAACCGCAATGGCCGAGAAAGGGCGAGACGGATTTGCCGCAGTCGTCGCCCTTGGCCGCGATCGGCAGGTTGTGGGCGAAGGCGCGGTCGCCGTCGTCGATGACGCTCATGCCCGCGAGGGACGGATCGGCCTTCTTCAACGCATCGTAGAAGCCGGCCGAGGCGTGTCCCACCGCCGGTGCCACCAGCGCGTCCTGCGCGCCATGCAAGGCATAGATCTTGGCCGAGGCGAGCCTCGACAGCGGACCGATCTCGCCCTTGGCGGCGCGCGACTGCGCCTGTGCCGCAAGTGCGGCGACATCAGGCACGGGCGTTCCCTTCATGCAGCTACCCAAGGCCACGTCGAGCTTTCCCCGGGCGCAACCGTAGGGACCGCCGGCAACCAGGGCCGCGCCATGGAATACGTCCGGATAGGCTACCTGTGCCTGGGTGGCCATGTAGGCGCCCGAAGACAGGCCGGCGACCGTGACGCGCGACGCGTCGATCTTCAGCGAAGGCAACGCGGCGGGAGCATCGGCGGCGGAAGCGCCACCGGCGAGCAAGGCGAAGGCAAGCAACAGACGGCGCATGGGATTCCCCTTGTCAGAAGTTGTAGCGCACCGACGCGTAGTAATTGCGCGGCATGCCGTAGTACGCCGTGCGGATGTTACCGACGCTCGAGAACTCCTGGCCATCGGTCTTGTAGACCTTGTTCGTCGCATTGCGGACGCCGGCGCGGAACTGCCAGTGCCCGTCGCCGGAATCGAAGATGCCGAACGCGCCGACGAGCGTGTATGCCTTCTGGCTCAGCGCCGCGTAGTTGTCCACGCTGAGCCACGTCTCGGTACGGTAGGAGGCGTCGGCGCCGACGGTCAGTGCGCCACCCGCGAGATTGAAGGTCTGCGTGGCGGCGACGCGTGCCGTCCACTTCGGCGAGAACGGCACGTGGTCGTGGATGGTCGGGTTGTACTGGGGGTTCGACGGATCGAGTCGCGCATCGTCGAAGCGGTCGTACTTCGCCTTCAGGTAACCGATCTGGGTGCTCAGGCGCGTGCCCTCCCCCACCAGTGCGACGCCTTCCGCCTCGAAGCCATCCATCTTCAGCTTCGCGGCATTGATCACCGGAAAGGCGAAGGTCGGCGTCAGCGAGCCGGGATTCTGTATCTCGGAGACACGCGCCTGGAAATCCTTGTAGTTGCTGTGGAAAGCCGCGAGGTTGGCTTGCAGGCGGTTATCCGCGCTGCGCAGCTTCAGGCCCGTCTCGAAGGTCCAGACGTATTCCGGGTCGAACTCGGCCGTCTTCGCCTCGGCGGCCGAGTTCGCACGGCCGTTGAAACCACCCGACTTGAAGCCGCGACTGGCGGAGACATACCACATCGTCTGCGGGTCGAACTGCTTTTGCAGGCTCACCGTCGGCGTCCACGCCGTCCAGTCCTTGTTGCGCGCGAGCGGCACGGTTTCGTTCAAGGCGGCCAGCGGCGCGCCCCAGAACGTGCTGGTCGTGCGGTCGTAATCCTTGCTTTCCCTGCTGTAGCGAATGCCGGCGGCAAGCGTCCAGCTCGGAACGAATTCCCAGTTCACGTGAGCGAAACCCGCCCAGCTTTTCGTCGTGAGGTCGTCGCCGATGGTGCGCAGGAACGGCACCGTCCGGCCCGCGATGGCGAACAGGTCGTCGGCGAACGCGTACTGCGTGGACGGCACGTTCTCCCGCAGGAAATACGCGCCGAACACCGATTGGAGGTTACTGCCGTTATCGAAGGCCAACTGCAGTTCCTGGCTGGCCTGCTTCTGGTGGAAGCCGACGAAGACGTCGCCCAGCTCGAACTGCGAGGCGTCGATGTCGATATAGGATTCGCTGTCGAGCTTGCGGTAGGCGGTGATGCTCTTCAGGTTCCACTGGTCGGACAATTTCCAATTCATGTTCAGCGCCACGCCCTTGTGCGTGAGCTCCTGGCCATCATTCGACGGGAACGAGGTTCTCGTATGGAAATTGTATTTTTCGTCGAGGTTGGGCTGCAGCAAGGTCACCGTGCCGAGGACGAGGTCGGTGCGCGTGAGCCGCGACACCGGCTGGCCAAGCGTGAGCGCCGTGTCCATCTTCGTGTAGTCGAGGGCCAATACGCCGTCGAAGGTGTCCGAAGGATGGAAACGCAGCTTGCCCCGGATCGACTTGGTGTCGTCGTTGTTGAAGTCGTGGCCGCTGTAGTCGTGGACATAACCGTCGTTGCGCGTGATCGCTCCGGCCAGCGAGGCCGACCAGGCGCCATCCTTGCCCAGCGGCGTCGAACCGTAGAACCGGCCCTCCCGGCGGCCATAGTTACCGAAGGTGGCCTCGACGGACCCTTCCGGCGTGGCGCCCGGATTCTTCGTGACGACCTTGACCGCACCGCCGGTGGAGTTCTTTCCGTACAACGTGCCCTGCGGTCCACGCAGCACTTCCACGTGGTCGACGTCGAACAGGCTGATGAGGGCGCCCTGGATGCGGGAGTAGTAGACATCGTCCACATACATGCCCACGCCCGGGTCGAAGGTCTGCAGCGCGTCCGGCTGGCCGATGCCACGGATGAAGATATTCACCGACGACGACGAACCGCGCCCCTGCACGATGTTCATGTTCGGCACGGCGCCTTGTAGCCCATCGATGCTGGTCGCCTGCAGGTCCTTCATGTCCTCCTCGGAGAAGGCACTCACGGCGACCGGCACTTTCTCCAGCGATTCCTCGCGACGCCGGGCGCTCACGGTAACCTCGGTCAGCTGCGTGGCCTCCTGCTGCTTCTTCTTCGCCTCCGTCGTTGTTGGCGCGTTCGCCTGGCCGGCGTCCTGTGCCATGGCGGGAAGCGTGGCGGCGAAACCGATTGCCAGACCGATCGCCAGCGTCAGCGGTGCGTGCTTCATGGACATCCCCCGGATACCTGTGCGCGACGCCCCCTCGGCGCCGAATGACACGAAGCATAGGAACAGGCCGTGATGGCCACACTTGTACCTTGGTACAGTGCCGCGCCATCCCCCGCCTGCGGATACTCGCCGTCCGACGGACGCATAGACCGACCTGGGGACGGATGTTTCGATGGCATTGCTGATCGTGCTGGCCGCGCTGGCCTTCCTGATGCTGGTCGCCTATCGCGGCTACAGCGTCATCCTGTTCGCGCCGGTGGCGGCGCTGGGCGCGGTCGTGCTGACCGACCCCGGCCTCGTCGCGCCGATGTTCACCGGCCTGTTCATGGACAAGATGGTCGGCTTCCTCAAGCTGTACTTCCCCGTGTTCATGCTCGGCGCGGTGTTCGGCAAACTGATCGAGCTCTCGGGTTTCTCACGCTCCATCGTCGCCGGCACCATCGGCCTGTTCGGCGAGAAGCGCGCCATCCTTTCGATCGTGCTGGTCTGTGCGCTGCTCACCTATGGCGGCGTGTCGTTGTTCGTCGTCGTGTTCGCTGTCTATCCCTTCGCCGCGGAACTGTTCCGCCAAGCACGGATACCGAAGCGGCTGATCCCCGGAACGATCGCGCTGGGGGCCTTCACCTTCACCATGGACTCACTGCCGGGCACGCCGCAAATCCAGAACATCATCCCCACGGCATTCTTCGGCACCGATACCTGGGCCGCGCCGTGGCTCGGCACGCTGGGCTCGGTCTTCATCCTCGCCGCCGGTCTGTTCTACCTTGAGCGCCGCCGGCGCGCCGCGGCGGTCGCAGGCGAAGGCTACGGCGATGACCTGGCCAACGAGCCGGTCGCGTTCACCGGCGAGCGCCTGCCGCACCCTCTGATCGCCCTCCTGCCCCTGGTCGTCGTGGGCGTGGCGAACAAGCTGCTCACCGTGGCGATACCGCGCGTCTACGGCAGTACCCAGTCCTTCGTTCCCACCGTCGTCGGCAGCGCGCCGCCGGTCGTGCAGGAGGTTTCCAAGGTGGCCGCCATATGGGCGGTCGAAGGGGCGCTGCTGCTCGGCATCGCCTGCGTGCTGGCATGCGCCTGGCGTCCCGTCGCCACCCGCTTCGCCGAAGGCAGCAAGGCCGCCGTGGGCGGTGCACTGCTCGCTTCGATGAATACGGCGTCCGAGTATGGCTTCGGTGCCGTGATCGCCGCGCTGCCCGGCTTCCGCACGGTCGCGGATGCCTTGCATGCGATACCTAACCCGCTCGTCAACGAGGCCGTCTCCGTCACCGCGCTCGCCGGCATCACCGGTTCGGCCTCGGGCGGCCTCAGCATCGCGCTCGGCGCCATGAGCCAGTCCTTCATCGAGAACGCGCACGCCGCGGGCATCCCGATGGAGGTGCTCCACCGCATCGCGGCGATGGCGTCGGGGGGCATGGACACGTTGCCACACAACGGTGCCGTCATCACCTTGCTGGCCGTGACCGGCCTCACCCATCGCCAATCGTACCGCGACATCTTCGCGATCACCGTCATCAAGACCCTCGCGGTCTTCGTGGCGATCGTCGCCTACTACGCGCTCGGGGTGGTCTGACCGCGCGCATCACACCACGGAGGCAAAGCCATGCGTTTCACCATGTCGCTGTTCGCCCTGTTGTTGCTCGTCTGCGGTTCCGCCCACGCGGCCTGTGTCGATTCCGTCGTGCTCGTGCACGGCAACACCGGCAGCCCATCCGACTTCCAGGCCACCCACGATCTGCTCCGCCAGCGCGGCTATGCCGAATCGCAGATCCTCGCGCCCAGCTGGGGCAACGCGTTCTGCGCCGCCTGCAACGACCACAACGGCAGCGAGGAAACGCCGGTGGAGAACGCCATCGTCGATGCGCTGGCCTCCTCCTGCACGGGCAAGATCGACGTCATCGGCCACTCGATGGGCGCCACCCTCGCCGCCCGCGTGATCGACCGCATCGGTGCCTCGGGCTCGGTCGACACCTTCATCGGTATCGCGGGGGCCTTCCGCGGCCTCTATTCGTGCGGCATGTATCCCTTCAACGTCGCCACGACGACCTGCGGGGCCTGGGGCCTGTCGATCGGCAGCCCCTTCCTCAACGGCATCGCCGGGCATCGCTTCGGCGCGAAGATGTATTCGTTCAAGTCGTACGCCGACGAGATCAACTGCTACGGCGGCGTGTGCCTGGTCTATGGCGTGCACACGTCGCAGATCCAGGGGGAAACGGCCAGCTACACGTTCCCCTACGGGCATTACGGCCTGCTCTGGTATACCGCCACCCAGCAGGCCGATCTGCTCTGAGGCGTCAGCTGTAGCGAACGCCGATGATCTCGTAGCTCTTCACGCCATTGGGCGCGGTGAAATCGAACTCGTCGCCTTCGCTCTTGCCGATGAGGGCACGGGCGATAGGCGACGACACCGCGATGAGGTTCTGCTTGATGTCGGCCTCGAGGTCGCCCACGATCTGGTAGGTGACCTTCGTGTCGGTGTCGACGTCGACCAGGTCGACGATCGCACCGAAGACGATGCGCTTGCCGACGCCGAGGCGCTCGGTGTCGATGATCTCGGAGTTCGACAAGGCGGCTTCGAGTTCGCCGATACGGCCCTCGTTGAAGCCGTGCATCTCGCGTGCGGCGTGATATTCGGCGTTTTCCTTGAGATCGCCGTGCGCACGCGCCTCGGCCACCGCCGCGATGATTTCCTGGCGCTTCGGGCCCTTCAGGTACTCCAGTTCCGCGCGCAGGCGCTCGGCGCCCTTCTGGGTCATGGGAGGACGGGTGCTGCTCATGCGTTGAGCTCCTTGTGCAGGTCCTGCAGGCTGTTCACTTCGCCATTGGCGTGGAAGTCCAGCGAGTGCACCAGGGCACGCGCACCTGCGACGGTCGTGGAATACGTGACGCGCTGCTGCAACGCCTCGCGACGGATCGAGAACGAATCGGAGATGGCCTGCTTGCCTTCCGTCGTGTTGACGATATAGACGACCTCGCCGTTCTTGATCAGGTCGACGATGTGCGGCCGGCCCTCGAGCACCTTGTTGATGCGCTCGCATTTCACGCCGTTGTGCTCCAGGAACGCGGCCGTACCGGTCGTGGCGACGATCACGTAACCGCGCGCGGCGACGTCCTGGGCGATCGGCAGCAGGCGGTCCTTGTCGGCGTCACGCACCGACATGAAGACCTTGCCTTTCGGCGGCGCCTTGATCCCGGCGGCTTCGTGGCCACGTGCGAAGGCGGCGCCGAAGCTGCGGCCGACGCCCATCACCTCGCCCGTGGAACGCATCTCGGGACCGAGGATCGGATCGACGTTCTGGAACTTCAGGAACGGGAAGATCGCTTCCTTCACCGAGTAGTACGACGGGATGATCTCCTTCGTCGTGCCCTGGTCGGCGAGCGTGCGGCCGGCCATGGCACGCGCGGCGATCTTCGCCAACGACATACCCGTGGCTTTGCAGACGAACGGTACCGTGCGCGAGGCGCGCGGGTTCACCTCGAGGATGAAGACATCGTCGCCCTGGATGGCGAACTGCGTGTTCATCAGGCCGATGACCTTCAGTTCGCGGGCCAGCTCGGTGACTTGGCGGCGCATCTCGTCCTGCACTTCCTGCGAGAGCGAGTACGGCGGCAGCGAGCACGAGGAATCGCCCGAGTGCACGCCGGCTTCCTCGATGTGCTCCATGATGCCGCCGATCAGGACGTTGCCCTCGGCGTCGGCGACGATGTCCACGTCCACTTCCACCGCGTGGTCGAGGAAGCGGTCGAGCAGCACCGGCGAATCGTTGGACACCTGCACGGCGTCGCGGATGTAGCGCGACAGGTCGGCGTCCGCGTAGACGATTTCCATGGCACGGCCACCGAGCACGTAGCTCGGGCGCACGACCAGCGGGTAGCCGATCTCGCGGGCCAGGGCCAACGCTTCGTCGGCATTGCGCGCGGTGCGGTTCGGCGGCTGCTTGAGATCGAGCTTGGTGATCAGCTGCTGGAAACGCTCGCGGTCTTCCGCCAGGTCGATCGACTCGGCGGAGGTTCCGATCACGGGCACGCCGGCGGCTTCGAGCGCGCGCGCGAGCTTCAGCGGCGTCTGCCCGCCGTACTGCACGATCACGCCCTTGGGCTTTTCGAGGTCGACGATCTCCAGCACGTCTTCCAGCGTCAGCGGCTCGAAGTACAGGCGGTCGGAGGTGTCGTAGTCGGTGGAGACGGTTTCCGGGTTGCAGTTGACCATGATGGTCTCGAATCCATCCTCGCGCAGGGCGAGCGCCGCGTGCACGCAGCAGTAGTCGAACTCGATGCCCTGGCCGATGCGGTTCGGGCCACCGCCCAGGACGATGATCTTTTCCTTGTCGGTGGGGTTGGCCTCGCACTCTTCCTCGTACGTGGAATACATGTACGCGGTGGTGGTGGCGAACTCGGCGGCGCAGGAGTCGACGCGCTTGTACACCGGGCGCACGCCGAGCGTACGGCGCACGTGGCGCACGGCGGCCTCGTCGGTGCCGACCAGTTCGGCCAGGCGCGCATCGGAGAAACCCATGCGCTTGAGTTCACGCATGCGCGGCTCGTCGAGCGCGGTAAGGCCCTGGCGCTGCACTTCGCCCTCGGTCATCACGATGTCCTCGAATGCGGCGAGGAACCAGGGATCGATGCGGGTGAGGTTGTGCACTTCTTCCAGCGAAAGGCCCGCTCGGAAGGCGTCGGCCACGTGGAAGACGCGATCCGGGCGCGGTTCGCGCAATTCGCGCTTGAGGATCTGGAATCCTTCCTCGCTGCCGATATCCAGTCCCGTCGGGTTCAGTCCGGTCTTGCCGATTTCCAGGCCACGCAGGGCCTTCTGCATGGATTCGTGGAAGGTGCGGCCCATCGCCATCACCTCGCCCACCGACTTCATCTGGGTGGTGAGGCGGGCGTCGGCGGCCGGGAACTTCTCGAAGGCGAAGCGCGGGATCTTGGTAACGACGTAATCGATCGACGGCTCGAACGAGGCCGGGGTGAGACCGCCGGTGATGTCGTTCTTGAGCTCGTCGAGCGTGTAGCCCACGGCGAGCTTGGCGGCGACCTTGGCGATCGGGAAGCCGGTGGCCTTGGAGGCCAGCGCGGACGAACGCGACACGCGCGGGTTCATCTCGATGACCACGACGCGGCCATCCTCGGCGTTGATGCCGAACTGCACGTTGGAGCCGCCGGTATCGACGCCGATCTTGCGCAGCACCGCGATGGAGGCGTTACGCAGGCGCTGGTATTCCTTGTCCGTGAGGGTCTGCGCGGGGGCGACGGTGATGGAATCGCCCGTGTGCACGCCCATCGGGTCGAAGTTCTCGATCGAGCAGACGATGATGCAGTTGTCCGCCTTGTCGCGGACCACTTCCATCTCGAATTCCTTCCAGCCCAGCACCGATTCCTCGACAAGCACCTCGTGCACCGGCGAAAGCTCGAGGCCGCGGCCGACGATCTCGACGAATTCTTCCTTGTTGTAGGCGATGCCGCCACCCGAACCACCCAGGGTGAAGCTCGGGCGGATGATGGTCGGGAAGCCGACGGTGGTCTGGATTTCCAGCGCCTGTTCCATCGAGCGGGCCACTTCGGCCTTCGGGCACTCCAGGCCGATCTCGGCCATGGCCTTGCGGAACAGGTCGCGGTCTTCCGCCATGCGGATGGCGTCGCGCGACGCGCCGATCAACTCGACGTTGTACTTCTCCAGCACGCCGTTGTCGGCGAGGTCGAGCGCGCAGTTGAGACCGGTCTGGCCACCCATCGTGGGCAGCACGGCATCCGGGCGCTCCTTGGCGATGATGCGCTCGACGGTCTGCCAGTTGATCGGCTCGATGTAGACGGCATGGGCCGTCTCCGGGTCGGTCATGATCGTCGCCGGGTTCGAATTGACCAGGACGACGCGGTAACCCTCTTCCTTCAGCGCCTTGCATGCCTGCGCGCCGGAGTAGTCGAACTCGCAGGCCTGGCCGATGACGATCGGGCCGGCGCCGATGACGAGGATGGTCTTGATGTCTGAACGCTTGGGCATGGTTTCTCTCGCGAATCGAAGGCTGATGGTCTAGCGGGCGGCGGTACGGCGTCAGGACGCCTTGGTCGCCTTGCCCTGCTCCATCGAGGCGATGAACTGGTCGAACAGGTAGCCGACGTCCTCCGGGCCCGGGCTGGCTTCCGGGTGGCCCTGGAAGCAGAACGCCGGGCGGTCCGTCAGGGCGAAGCCCTGCAGGGAGCCGTCGAACAGCGAGGTATGGGTGATGCGCACGTTGGCCGGCAGGGTATCCGGGTCCACCGCGAAACCGTGGTTCTGCGAACTGATCAGCACGCGGCCCGAATCGTGGTCCTTCACGGGGTGGTTCGCGCCGTGGTGGCCGAACTTCATCTTCAAGGTCTTCGCGCCGATCGCCAGCGCCAGGATCTGGTGGCCCAGGCAGATACCGAACAACGGGATCTTCGTTTCGAGGATTTCGCGCGTGGCGGCGATCGCGTAGTCACACGCGGCCGGGTCGCCCGGGCCATTGGCGAGGAAGATGCCATCGGGGTTCATCGCCAGCACTTCCGAGGCTGGTGTCTGCGCGGGAACCACGGTGATGTCGCAGCCGCGGCTGGCGAGCAGGCGCAGGATGTTCTGCTTCACGCCATAGTCGAAGGCCACCACGCGGTATTTTTTCGGCGCATTGTAGAACGCTTGCTTGTCGAGGTCGTAGACGCCCTCGCTCCACTGGTAGGTCTTGGTGGTGCTGACCACCTTGGCCAGGTCCATGCCGTTGAGGCCCGGGAAGGCCCTGGCCTTGGCCACCGCGGCGTCCGCGTCGATGCCTTCGCCAGCCACGATGCAGCCGTTGAGCGCGCCCTTCTCGCGAAGGATGCGGGTGAGCCGGCGGGTGTCGATACCCGCGATGGCGACCACGCCGTGGCGGGCAAGGTAATGCGGCAGCGGTTCGGTGCTGCGCCAGTTGCTGGCCAGGCGCGGAACGTCGCGGACGATCATGCCGGCCGCGTGGACGCGGTCGGCCTCGACGTCGACGTCGTTCGTGCCGGTATTGCCGATGTGGGGATAGGTGAGCGTGACGATCTGGCGGGAGTACGACGGGTCGGTCAGGATTTCCTGATAACCGGTCATGGCGGTGTTGAACACCACCTCGCCAACCGTCTCACCGCGGGCACCGACCGCGTGGCCGTGAAAAACGCTGCCGTCTTCGAGAGCAAGCAGAGCAGGAGTACGCATGGGATGGCCGCCTTCAGGTGCAGCAAAGCCCGCAAGCCAGCAAAAAGCGGCTCGTGGGCCTTGGGGATAAGGAATCGTAGGGCGGGTAAGAATGATAGGTGTGAAAGCCCATTCTGTCCACCGGCAAACGATGAACGCGCACGTGGCCGAATATCGCAGGGACAGCGGCCCGACACGATACAATGCCCGCGAGGTACCTACCCGAGACTCGCCCGCATGCTGCTCGACCCCGCCCGCCTGGAACGTCCCGACACCGACATCAGGCACGAGCCGTTCTCGTTCATGATCGCCCACGGACAGCTCCCGGACGACGCACGCAACGACCTGGAGCGCGACTTCCCGCAGTACAGCAGCGCAGGGTTCTTCCCCTACGACGCCAGCGACTGCGGCCCCTCGGTGAACGAGCTGGTGGAGCAGATGACCTCGCGGGCGTTCTCCGCGGCCATCGGCCGCCACCTGGGCATCGAAGGCCTGGAGAACTACCCCACCCTGGTCACCCTCTGCCGCCTGCTCAACCGACGCCACGGCACCATCCACACCGACAGCAAGTCGAAAATCGCCACGGCCTTGATCTATCTCAATCCGATGTGGCCGGACACCAGCGATGGCTGCCTGCGTTTCCTTCGCTCGATCAATGATATAGACGACATGGTCGCGCCGGAGTTGAAGCCGCTGTACGGGGAATTCGCCGTGTTCCGTCGTGCCGAGAACTCCTTCCACGGTCACCTGCCCTACGAGGGCGAGCGCCGGGTGATCCAGGTGGCGTGGCTGACCTCGGAAGAGGAAAAGACCCGCAAGACCAAGCGAGGCAAGTTCTCGCGGGCATTCAAGAAGATCTTCGGCAAACTCGACCGCAAGATGGGCGCCGACCGCGACCGTAGCGCTTCGCATCCGGACTGAGGCAACCCCATCGCCGACAGGGTCGGCTCCCACCAGGTTTCGACTGCATACCGCAGGGTGGAACGGCCGCACTTGTGGGAGCCGCTTCAGCGGCGACGGGCCTCGCGAAGACATGCCCGACTCAGCAAGATCGCCGGCACAGCCGGCTCCCACAAGAGCCGGGCCTGTCGACGATTCGGACTCCCTCAGCGCGCCCCGAAATACCACCCCACGAACAGCGCGAACACCCCGTAAAGCCCCCCGATCGGCATCAGCCAGCGCGCCTCGACCGCTCCCCGGCGGAACATCGCCCACAAGGCCACCACCGCCACGGCCGTGATCACGCCCGCCACGATCAACGGCGTGTCGAAGAGCCACGGCGTGGCGAACAGCGCGAGCGAACTGGGTATCGTCGCCTGGATCATCATCGCCCCGGAGATATTCGCGAGCGCCAGCCGCTCCTTGCCCTGACGCACCCAGATCAGCGCATTCACGGTCTCGGGCAATTCGGTGGCGACCGGACTCAACACGAGCGCGACCAGATGCGGTGACAGATGGAAGAACTCGCCCAGCGCTTCCAACTGCCAGACGAAGGTGCGCGAGGCAATGGCGATCACCACCAGGGCGAGCCCCGTCTGCAGGATCACCCAGTTCATGCCGGGATTCGCGTCGTTCGGACGGAAGGTGAGCGGCTCGAGCACCTCGTCGTCCGGACCGCTGATGTCGTCGCGCATTTCACGCCACACGTAGAATGCGTACGAAAGCAGGAACAGCACGCCAAGCCATGGCTTCCAGCTGAAGGCGACCAGGCCGAGGCCTACCTTGACGACGAAGATCGCCAGGAACCACGACTGGTCGCGCGCCAGCCGCCGGTTATCCACCCGGATCCGCGTATCCGGCCTTTTCAAGCGTTTACGCCCTGCATATAAAGCGAATCCGACCACCGCGTAGGCAACGGTCGCCAGTACCAGGGGGCCACCGAGCGCCGCCCCGACACCGATGTCACGCGCTTCCGGAGACTTGCCGAAAATCACGGCGACGAAGGTCACGGCACTTTCCGGCAACGCGGTACCGAAAGCCGCCAGCACGGTACCGGTCGTGGTCGAGCCGAGGTTGAGCTTGCGCCCGAACCATTCGACGCCGTTGACGAAGTACTCACAGGCGAAATAGATGGCCCCGGCGGAAACCAGGAACAGGAAACACGTCAGCAGCATGGTTCGCTTATAGGCCGGGCGAGCGCGAGAAAACCGATGGCACAACGACACCGCTCGCCCGGCCGGGTGAGCATGTCGATGGCCAAAGGTCTCGCCGGGCCGGCGACGCACTCTCCATGCGCCGCTGCCGTTCGCGCCATGGGGTCGCAAGGACCGCCAAGTCTGTTGACGCGAACTCCTCAGGGGGAACGAGGATGGCTACTCCCCAATGACATCGGCGCGGATGTTAACACGGCTTCGAGATATCAACCCCTTTTGGAGGCGATCACGTCTTCGATCGACCAGGCGCCGGGGGCCCGGCCGGCGATCCAGGCGGCGGCCTCCAGGGCTCCGCGCGCGAAGATCGAACGGTCGGTCGCGCGGTGGCCAAGTTCGATGCGTTCACCCTGCCCCATCAGCAAGGCCTGGTGCTCACCGACGATGTCGCCACCACGCACGACGGCGAAGCCGATCGTGCCGGCCTTGCGCGCGCCCGGCCGGCCTTCGCGCGAATAGACGGCCAGTTCGTCCAGGCTTGCGCCACGACCCGCGGCTGCCGCATGACCGAGCGCCAGCGCGGTTCCGGACGGGGCGTCTTCCTTGCGGTTGTGGTGGGCTTCGACGATGTCGAGGTCCCACCCCGGCAAGGCCGCCGCGGCTTCACGCAGGAGGCGCGTGAGCACGGCCACGCCGAGGCTGAAATTGGCGGCGCGAAGGACGGCGATGCGCTCCGCCGCCTTTGTCAGGCGTTCTTCCAGCGCGTCGGAAAGCCCGGTCGTGCCGGTGACCAGCGCCGCGCCGCTTTCCTCGCAATGATCGAGCGCCGCCGCGAGGCCGTCCGGTCCGCTGAAGTCGACGACGACGTCGACACCGGCCGCGTCGGTCCAGTCGGTGAAGCGCAACGCGGAGAGATCGCCATGGGCGGCCTTGCCGAGTCGCGGCGAGCCGGCCGAGACGATGGCCCGGGCGAGCTCGAACCGTTCGTCGTCACGCACGAGCCCGAGCAGCGCGAGCCCCATGCGGCCGGAAGCGCCGCTGATGGCGAGACGGACGGGACGGGTCATGCAGGCGGCCTTGGGCAGGGAGGAAGACGAATCGTAGCAGCCACCGCCAGGACACGCGGGGTCAGGACGGAAGCGCGCATGCCATAATCCCCGGTCCCGCAACCGACCCGATCCCCATGGCCCGTCGCATCCTCGTCACCAACGCGCTTCCCTATGCCAATGGCCCGCTCCACCTCGGCCACATGCTCGGCTACATCCAGGCCGATATCTGGGCGCGCGCGCAGCGAATGCAGGGCAACGAGGTCTGGTACGTCGCCGGCGAGGACGCCCACGGCACGCCGATCATGCTGGCGGCGGAAAAGGTGGGGAAGTCCCCGGAAGACTACATCGCCGGCATCCGCGCCGGCCATGAGGCCGACTTCACCGGCTTCCACTTCAGCTACGACCAGTATCACACCACGCATTCGCCGGAGAACCGGGATCTCGCGACGGCCATCTACACGCGCCTGCGCGACGGCGGCTACATCGCCCGCCGCGATATCCAGCAGCTGTACGATCCCGAGCGCGACATGTTCCTGCCGGACCGCTACATCAAGGGCACCTGCCCCAATTGCGGCACGCCCGACCAGTACGGTGACAACTGCGAGAACTGTGGCGCCACCTACGCGCCCACGGACCTCATCGCGCCCTATTCCGTGATGTCCGGCGCGACGCCGATCCTGCGCGATTCGGAGCACTACTTCTTCGAGCTGGGCAAGTTCGAAACCTTGCTGCGTGACTGGTTCGACGGCAAGTTCACCGGCGGCAAGCCGGTGGCGAACAGTGGCGTGACGGCGAAGCTCGCCGAATGGCTCGACGGCGGGCTGCGCGACTGGGACATCTCGCGCGACGCCCCCTATTTCGGTTTCCCCATTCCCGACGCCCCGGGCAAGTTCTTCTATGTCTGGCTCGATGCGCCGGTAGGCTACCTCGCCTCGTTCAAGGCGCTTTGCGAACGGATGGGGCTGCGTTTCGACGACTTCCTCGGCCCCGACAGCACCGCCGAGATGCACCACTTCCTGGGCAAGGACATCATCAACTTCCACGGCCTGTTCTGGCCGGCGATGTTGCACGGCGCCGGCATGCGCACGCCCACGGCGTTGCACGTGAACGGCTACCTGACGGTGAACGGTGCGAAGATGTCCAAGTCGCGCGGCACCTTCATCCAGGCTCGCACCTACCTCGACGCGGGGCTCGACCCCGAGGCGCTGCGTTACTACTTCGCGACCATGCTCGGCCCGCAGCCGGTGGACGTCGACCTCGACCTCAAATCGTTCGAGGAACGGGTCAACTCGCACCTCGTCGGCAAGTGGGCGAACATCGCCAGCCGCACGGCCGGATTCCTGCATACCCACTTCGCCGGTGCCCTCGCCGATCGCTTCGACGACGAAGCCACGGCGCTGTGGCGCGACCTGCTCGCCCAGTACGAGGGCATCGAGGCCGTGTACGAGGCGGACGAATTCGCAGAGGTCTCGCGCCGTTTCGTGGCCATGGCCGATGCCGTGAACGGCTACATCGCCGCAAAGGCCCCCTGGGTCATCGCGCGCGACGAGTCGCGCCGCGACGAACTGCAGCAGGTCTGCTCGTTCGCCATCAACGCGTTCCGCCTGCTGTCCGGCCTGCTCAAGCCGATCCTGCCGATCACCGTCGCGGCCGCGGAGGCCTTCCTCGGCGCACCCATCGCGAACTTCGCCGATGCCCGCCGCGAGTTGTTCGGTCATACCGTCAACGCCTTCTCGCCGCTGTTTGGCCGTCTCGACCCGAAAAAGATCGAGGCGATGATCGAGGCTTCGAAAGAATCCTTCTCTCCCGCGGAACAGCCCAAGGCCGCCACCGCGAACGCCAAGCCCACCAAGAAAACCACGGAAGCACCGAAACCGATGACCGACGCCGCCACCGCGAACGCCACTATTTCCATCGACGACTTCGCCAAGCTCGACCTGCGCGTCGGCAAGGTGCTCGCCTGCGAGTTCGTCGAAGGCTCGGACAAGCTGCTGCGCTTCGAGCTCGATGCCGGCCCACTGGGCAAGCGCCAGATCTTCTCGGGTATCCGCGCCGCCTACGCCGAACCGGAAAAGCTCGTCGGTCGCAATGTCGTCTTCATCGCCAACCTTGCACCGCGCAAGATGCGTTTCGGCCTGTCCGAAGGGATGATCCTCTCCGCCGGCGACGGCGGTACGGACCTGTTCCTGCTCGATGCCGACCAGGGTGCGGTGCCGGGCGCCACCGTTCGCTGACGACCATCCATCGGCACGCGCCAGCCATGACGCCAACGCTCGCCGACCGGATCGACGACCTGCTGCCGCAGACGCAGTGCGAGCAATGCGGGTTCCACGGGTGCCGCCCGTATGCGGAAGCGATCGCGGCCGGTGATGCCGGTATCGATCGCTGCCCGCCCGGTGGCGCCGCCGGCATCGCGCGGCTCGCCACCTTGCTCGATCGCCCCATCGTTCCGCTCGATCCCACGCATGGCGTGGAGAAGCCAAGAACACTGGCACGCATCGTGGAAGCCGATTGCATCGGTTGCACGAAGTGCATCCAGGCATGCCCCGTCGACGCCATCGTCGGATCGTCGAAGCTGATGCACACCGTGATCGCCGACCTCTGCACCGGCTGCGAACTCTGCGTACCCGCCTGCCCGGTGGACTGCATCGCGCTCGACCCGATGCCACTGGCGCAAGTGGACGACCGCGTACATGCCGACGCCGCCCGCTCGCGCTTCCAGCGTCGCGAACGGCGGCTCGCCCGCGAACGCGATACGCGCGAACGCAAGCTCGCCGCGAGCAAGGCGGACGTCGCCGCGGCCACGGCGCGAAACCCCGTGCTGGAGGCCCTGGCCAGGGCCAAGGCGAAGAAAAAGGATCCCCCGTGAAGAAGGCCGACGTGGTCGAGATGTTCAGCCGCCTGCGCGAGCTGAATCCACACCCCAAGACCGAACTGGAATACACCACGCCATTCGAGCTGCTGGCCGCCGTCGCCCTTTCGGCACAGGCCACCGATGTCGGCGTGAACAAGGCCACGCGAAAGCTGTTTCCCGTGGCGAATACACCGCAGAAGATCCTCGACCTGGGACTCGAGAAGCTGAAGGGCTACATCAGCACCATCGGCCTCTACAACAACAAGGCGAAGAACCTCATCGCCATGAGCCAGATCCTGGTCGACCGCTATGCCGGCGAGGTGCCGCGTTCACGCGAAGCGCTGGAGGAACTGCCGGGCGTCGGCCGGAAGACGGCCAATGTCGTGTTGAACACGGCATTCGGCGAGCCGACCCTGGCGGTGGACACGCATATCTTCCGTGTCGCCAACCGCACGGGACTCGCCCCAGGGCCGGATGTACGCAAGGTCGAGGACAAGCTGGTCAAGGTGATCCCGAAGGAGTTCATCCAGGACGCGCACCACTGGCTGATCCTGCACGGGCGCTATGTATGCAAGGCACGGAAGCCGGAGTGTCCTGTCTGCCCGATCGTCGACCTGTGCGCTTACAAGCATAAGACGAAGGATCTCGGCTAAGGGCATCGCCGACGGAGTCGGCTCCCACACCAAAGCAAAAACTTCGCCGACAGGGTCGGCTCCCACCAGAGCAGGATCGGCTCCCACCAGGTTCCGATAATCGGGTGGGAGCCGACTTGTCGGCGATTCGGCGATGCCGGAACTAGGCAGCCTGCCTCGAACCCTCCACCCGCCGCCCAAGCTCCTGCCAGTCGACGATCAACTCGCAGCCACGCTTGGAGGCATTGCTACCCCATTCGCGCAGCAACTCCAGCGACGCCTGATCCACGTGATGCAGACGGTCCATCATCACCGACAGCCGCGTGTTCGGTGGAATGCGCTCGAGCGTACGCGCCATCGACGGCACCTTCAGGAACGTGGCCGATCCCTCGAGGTGCAGCGTGGCCATGCCCGGCTCGTCATGATGCGTCACGTCCATCTTCAGCTTGGACGAGAGCAGCGCCAGACGCAGCAGCGACAACCCGAAGCCGACGATGACGCCCGTCAGCAGGTCCGTGGCGACGATGGCCAGCGTGGTCGCGACGTAGACCGCAGCCGTACCCTTGCCATAGGCCGCGAGGCTCTTGATCTGCTTCGGGTTGACCATCTTCACGCCGGTGAACACGAGGATGCCCGCGAGGCACGAGACCGGCGTCATCCGCATCAGCCACGGCAACAGCATCACGAAGGCCAGCAGCCAGCCGCCGTGCAGGATCGCGGCCATGCGCGTGGCCGAACCGGCCTGCACATTGGCCGCGCTGCGCACGATCACACCCGTCATCGGCAACGCACCCAGGAAACCGCAGATGAGGTTGCCCACGCCTTGTGCGGTGAGTTCACGATCGTAGTTGGTGCGCTGGCCATCATGCATGCGATCCACGGCGGCCGCCGAGAGCAAGGTCTCCGCGCTGGCGATGAAAGCGAAGGTCGCCGCGGCCACGAGCAGTGTCGCGTCGAACACGCCGAACAGGCTGCCCAGGCTCGGCAACGTCACCGCCGAGAACAGGTTGGACGGCACGTCCACGCGCTTCACGTCGAATGCCCCGAACTGCGCCGCGGCGGTCATTGCCACCACCGCGAGCAGTGCGCCCGGTACGAAACGCAGCCTTGCCGGACGGAGCTTTTCCCACGCAAGCATGATCGCGATCGTACCGAGGCCGATCATCAGCGCGGCGGGCGCCTGCCCCTCCCCGGCTCCCGTCACCGATTCCCAAACGGCGCCGGGCAGCGCGGCGAAGTTCTCCAGGCCACGGGCCTTGGGAACCGCGTCGAGCAGCACGTGCGACTGCGAAGCGACGATGAGGATGCCGATGCCCGACAGCATACCGGCGACCACCGCGGGAGAGGTCATGCGGAACCACACGCCTACCTTGCAAAGGCCCGCGGCGATCTGGATCAAGCCGGCAAGAAGCACGACGGGACCGAGAGCGGCCACGCCGTGCTCGCGCACCAGTTCGAATACCAGGACCGCGAGGCCCGCCGCCGGACCGCTGACCTGCAGTGGCGAACCGGCGATGGCGCCCACGACGATACCGCCGACGATGCCGGTGATGAGTCCCGCACTGGGCGGCATGCCCGACGCGATCGCGATACCCATGCACAACGGCAATGCGACAAGAAAAACGACCACCGATCCTAGGAGGTCGCGGCCAAACAGGCCCTGGGAGAAATAAGCACGCATGGCGAACGTTCCTTTAAGCGGCGGACGCGACCGGCGGCGGCGTGGAGAAGCGCGCGTGCGGCGTAGCGTCCGGCACGTTGGTATCCCCGGCGAGCAGCGGGCGGAAGCGGCCCTCGACCGGATCGAAGGCGGTGATCTCGGTCTTGGCGATGTCGTAGATCCAGCCGTGGATGCGCAAACTGCCATTGGCCATGGCCGCGGCCACCGCAGGCAGGGTGCGCAAATGTTCCAGCTGGCCCACGACGTTCTCCTCGGTCAGGTAGCGCAGGCCTTCCTCGCCGTGAATGGTGGGACGGTTTTCGGCCACCACGTAGCGCGCCACATCGGCATGCTTGAGCCACTGCTCGACCGACGGCTTGCCCTGGAGCAACGCCGGGTTCTGCAGCGCCTTCATCGCTCCGCAGTCGGAGTGACCGCAGATGACGATGTGCTGCACCTTGAGCGCCGAGACGGCGTATTCGATCGCCGCCATCACGCCACTGACGTGCTGCGCGTAGGGTGGAACGATGTTGCCCACGTTGCGGTAGACGAAGATGTCACCTGGCTGGGCCGCGAACATCAGTTCGGGCATCACGCGCGAATCGGCGCAGGTGATGAACATCGTGTGTGGCGTCTGCCCCGAAGCCAGTCGTGCGAAGAGCTCGCGCTGCTCGGCGGTCATGTGGCGGCGGAAGTGATGAAAACCCTGGATGAGACGTTCCATGGCGGTGTTCCTCTTTGGGGAGAATGGGGGGCGAGCGCGCACGCTCGCTGACGGCCGGCTTGGCCGGCACGCACGGGTCAACGGGTTACAGGGATGTAACGAAGCCGGGCGCACGGAACGGCGCCGGCACGATCAGCCGATGGGAGGGCGCAGATCCAGGCTGGGATGGTGTGGGCGGGGTGCAGGCAGAATGCCTTGCGGACGGGCCTCGACCAGATGCGGCACGGTCACCACGTGCTGCGGAGGCACATCGAAGGTGTCGTCGAGGCCGCCGCCGTTATCTTCGATCGAGGGCACGGGGTCCTGGTCGGCCAGGTCCACGACGTCGTCGACGGCGCCACCCGAGGGCGACGCGTATTGTTGCTCCAAGACCGACGAGGCATGCCGTTCGCACGGCATCGCCTGTACGCCGGCGCACACGACGAACAGCGCGAGAAGCACGAGAAACGTGCTCGCGATGCGACGCAGGGTGGCGGTCGGAAGGAGGTTCATGCACCCGAACCTACCCAGCGAATGTGACGGGTGCAAGTGTGGCGATGCAACAAATTCAGATTGACCGGGTTTTTTGCATCGAAACTGTGATCCGGCAAGGGTTTTTGACGGCTCCTGCGCGCGAAGGCAACCGATGCCATTCAGGATTTGGACGTCCGGATGCGCGGTGCGATGCTGAGACGATTCGCAACCGGGAACGAAAACGGCGGACCTGGGCGGCCTCCGTCGTTCTCCGGGAGCCAACTACTCGTGTAGCGGCTCGGGCTCCTGCGCGACACTCTCCCATATACCTTCCAGGAGAAGGTGGCGAACACGCGGCACGTAGCTTCGGGTAGCCGCCAGGACACGGGGCCTCACATGGTCGCTGAAGGACACGACGGTACGAGAGCGATCGCAAAGCGCCGAGACGACATTCGCCCCGGCGGGTTCCGCCCCCGGCGATACGTGAACCGTCGGATTGCCGCACAGCGAGCCCGTCGAGGAAGGGAGGCCTCCGATGTAGACCTCTACCCGTCTCCCGGAATCGACGTCCGACGTGCCGCCGGCCTCCGTCAAGGCATTCCCGCGATCGTCGAAGGTCTCGAGATGCCCGTCCGGGAAGTGAAAGAGAAATGGCATGTGATCCAGCCTGTCTTCCCAGAGGCCGTAGGTGTCGGACGGTTGGACCGTGCTGGTGGAAAGCCGGAGTCCGCACCCCGTTGCAAGTCCCGTGATGAGGACTATCGCCACCACACGTCGAAATGTTTGATATGCCAAGTTCCCACCCTCATGAAATCGGACAGACCGCCCTGAAGCGATCGCCGGCAGCGCCTGCCGACCAACGTGCGCCTCCTACTGGCGCACGTTCGCCTGTAATGTTCCCGATGCGCCCTCGCTCCAGCCGCCGCCCAGGGCACGGATCAGGTCGACGCTCGCCTGTAGCTGACGGGTCCGCACCTGCTCCGCCGTGCGCTCGGCCGTCAGCGCCGCCGTCTGCGCGGTCACCACTTCCAGATAGCTCACGACGCCCTCGTTGTAGCGGTTGGTCGCCAGCGTCTGCGACTCCCTGGCGGCATCGGCGGCTTCGTCTTGCTGCTTGCCCTCGCGGCCCAGTCCTTGCAACAACGTCAGGTCATCCTCCACTTGCCGGAACGCCTTCAGCACGACGCCCCTGTACTGCGCGGAGGCCGCCGCGAATTCGGCTTTCGCCTCAGCCTCGCGTCCACGCCGAAGACCGCCATCGAGAAGGCTGAGCGAAGCCAGCGGACCCAGGCTCCAGAACTGGTTGCTGGCGGCCAGGAGGCTGCCGTGGCCGACGTCTTGCCAACCCAGAACAGCGCCCAGGCTCAGGGTCGGAAAATATGCCGCGCGGGCCACGCCGATGCCGGCGTTCGCCGCATAAGCCCGCCGTTCGGCGGCGGCGATGTCCGGCCGACGCTGCAGGAGGGTGGAAGGCACATCCAGAGGGATGGCCGGTACCGCCAGAGCGGATGTCTCCGCGGGGAGCGAAAAATTCGAAGCCGATTCACCGATCAATGCCGCGATGGCATGTTCGGTCAGCGCTCGCTGCACGCCCAGTTCCGTCGCCTGCGCTTCGGCGTCGGCATACTGGGCATTCGCTCGCGCCACGTCGAGTCCGGAGGAAACCCCACCATCCATGCGGTTCTGTGTGATCGTCCGCCCTTCGCCGAACGCGGCAAGCGAGTTCTGAACGATGCGAAGCTCGACATCGTCACCACGCAGCTGGATGTAGAGGTCGGCCAGTTCACCTTGCAAGCTGAGGCGGGCGGCGGCCAGGTCGGCCTTGGCCGCATCGCTGTTTGCCTTGCCCTGAGCGACCTCGTTCCGTATGCGCCCCCAGAGATCGAGCTCGTAATCCACGCCAAAGCCCACGGTACGGGTATCGTATTCATTGGGCTGATTGGAACCGCGTAGCGGTCGGTGGTCCGACTGCCTGGCATTCGTTGGATTGACCGAAACGCCTGCCTGCGGCGCTTCCTGCGACCCGATCTGCTGGAGGAACGCGAGCGACGCGTCCAGCCTTGCCAGGGCGACGCCGATATCGGGATTGTTGGCCGTGAGCTTTTCCTCAAGGCCATCCAGCGTCGGATCGCCGTAGACCTTCCACCAAGGTCCCCGTGCGGCGGCGTCGCTGGGCTGGGCGATCGTCCAGCCTTGTGGGTTGACAGCGCCCTTGTAGGCATCGGGCAGGTCGCCCACGGCTGGCCTGACATAGGTGGGTGCGAGTGAACACCCTCCCAGGCCCAACAGGCCGATCACGCACACCCCACTCAGGGCCAGCTCACGCATTCTTGGCATGATGGATTCCGTCGGTCTGCGGCACGGCAGGCTGGACGATGTCTCCCTGAGCCAGCGAATCGGTGGGGTGATCGATGATCCGGTCATCCGGATGCAAGCCCTGGTCGATCTCCAGCTTGTCTCCCAGGTCCATGGCGATGTGGACGTCACGCAAGACAACCGTGTTGTCCTTTCCCAGCACGGCGATCTGTGGTCCAGCCGCCCGGAACAGCAGCGTCGTGGCAGGAACCGTCACGGTGTTCGCGGAACCGTGCGTGGACAACTGCACCTCGGCGAAATCTCCAGGTAGCAGATCCTGGTTGGGGTTCTCCACCTTGAACTGCGCCAGCAAGGTGCCAGATGCGCGATTGATGGCGCGTGACGTGCCGATCAGGGAGCCATTCACGGTTTCTCCGCCATGGCCCAGGACAAGCAGTTTGACCTTCATGCCAGGTACGATCGAAGAGGCGTACCCCTGCGGAACCTGCACATACAGGCGCATCTTGCTCGTGTCGGCGATCGAGAACAGCGGGTCGCCTCCGTTGGTGTTGGCGGTAATGAGATCGCCGATGTCCGTGTTGCGCGCCGTTACGGTCCCGTCGAAGGGGGAAACGATGCGCTTGAACGATTCAAGGGCCGCCAGGCGATCGACATCCGCCTGCGCGGCGAGCCGGTTGGCTCGCGCAGTTTCCGCTTCGCTGGCCTTTTCGTCGGCCTCCTGCTTGGATACCGAGCGTGAAACGAGCAGGTTCTGCCATCGTTTCGCCGTGGTGTCCGCCAACCGGACATTTGCCTCGGCACGCACGAGTTCGGCCTTGGCCTGCTCGAACTGCTGATCCAGTTCCGGCGTATCGATCAAGGCCAGCACCTGGCCGGCCTTCACCTTCTCGCCGATGTCCACGTTCCACTGCTTCAGGTAGCCACCGACGCGTGCGTGGATGGGGGTCGCGATCCACGCGTCCAGGTGGCCCGGCAAGGTCAGTCCTTGCGTGGCGCTGAGGGCCGACGCGGAAATCACCTGCACACTTGGCGTCAACTGTGCCTTGGTCCAGGTGCTCAGCTCGTGTGATTCGACCGCCCGCAGTGACAGGCCGGCGACAACACCGACCGCGGCAAGGCAAAGACCGATGGCAAGCGCCAGGCGAACGCGGGGCGGCCGCCCGGGTATCGCGGCAATGGCTTCATGCGACATGTGGTTGGTTCCCAATGAGTTGATGTTCAGTCGATTCGGGCGCGGTACGACCGTGCGCGATGGCAAAGATGACTGGCACGAAAAGAAGCGTGGCGAACGTGGCGAACATCAGGCCACCGATAACGGCACGACCAAGCGGCGAATTCTGTTCCTGGCTCAGCGCCATGGGCAGCATGCCGATGATCATCGCCAACGCGGTCATGCACACGGGCCGGAACCGGGTGAAGCCCGCCTCCAGCGCGGCCTTGACGGGATCCCCGTGCTCGGCGAGCCGCTCGCGGCAGAAACTCACCACGAGGATCGCATTCGCCGTTGCGACACCCATGCACATGATGGCGCCTGTCAGTGCGGGCACGGAAAGGCTCGTGTGGGTGAGGAACAACATCCACACGATGCCGGCCAACGCCGCAGGCAAGGCGGTGATGATGACGAAGGGATCCACCCACGACTGGAAGTTCACCACGATCAGGAGGTAGATCAACACAACGGCGCCAGCCAGACCGAACAGGAGTCCACTGAATGCCTCCGTCATGGTTCCCACCTGTCCATGCAAGGACACCAGCGAGCCCTTCGGCCGGGTCGCGGCGAAGCGTGCCAGCACTTTCTGTACGTCGCTGGCCACGCCGCCCAGGTCGCGCCCCTGGATGGACGCATAGATGTCGTAGGCAGGCATGATGTTGTAATGGGAAACCACCGCGTCGCTCGGTCCGCGGGTGAACGTGGCGAGACCACCCAGGATCTGCGTGGACCCGTTCCCCGAGGACGTGACCGGCAACGCCTTGAGATCGGCCATGGAATCCATGAGGTACTGAGGCGTGGCGGCGACGATCGCGTACGACACACCGTTCTTGGGATTCAGCCAGAACGCGGGGGCTACCTGTGAACTGCCCGCGAGCGATGCGACCATGCTGTTGGTGACATCCCGCTCGGTGATACCGAGTCCATCGGCACGCACCCGATCGACCTTGACGTTCAACTGCGGATAGCTGGAACTCTGTTGCAGGCGAACGTCCACGATGCCATCGATCTTGCGCATCTCCTTCATGATCGCCTCCGCGTAGGCTTCGTTGCCTGCGCGGTCACGTCCCGCGATGGATACATCCAGTGGCGACGGGGACCCGAAATTCAGGATCTGGCTGGTCATGTCCGACGGCAGGAAAGCGAATTGGGTTCCAGGAAACTCACGTGGCAGCGCTTCCCGAAGTCGCTTCATGAAATCGGCCGCGGGAGCGTGACCTTCCTTCAGCACGATCTGGATATCGCCATCCTGGGAGCCGATCGTGCCACTGCTGCTGTACACGAGATTCACGCCACTCAATGGCAGGCCGATGTTGTCGATGATCGTGTCCAGCTGCCCGGGTGGGATCACCTGCCGGATAGCGCGTTCGATGTGATCGAACTCGGCTGCGGTCTCCTCCACGCGGGTTCCCATCGGCGCACGCACGTGCATCGAGATCGAGTCGGAATCCACGGTCGGGAAGAAGTCGCGCCCCAGCGCTGGAACGAGCGCGAAAGATGCCAGCACGAAGATGAGGAAACCAGGAACGAAACGTCTCCGGTTATCCAAGGCCACGGCCAGGACGCCATAGTAGGAATCCCGTATGCGCGTGAACCTGTGCTCGAACCCCATTTGCAATGCAATCAGGCCGCGCAGCACCACGCCATGCCGTTTCGTATGCTGGTCTCCCTCGTGGTGATTTAGGTAGGTGTCTTCCGGGTGGGCCCCGGTACCACCTTCCATCCGGTGCGGCTTCAGCAAGAACATGGCCAGCGTCGGCACCAGCGTGCGCGAGAGGATGAACGATGAAACCATCGCGAACATGACGGCCAGGGCCATCGGGCGGAACAGGAAGCCCGCGATGCCATCGAGCATGAACATCGGCACGAAGACGATACAGATGCACAGCAGGGAGACGAATGCGGGCGTCACGATCTGCTTCGCGCCGTCCATGATGGCGCTCATCACGTCCTTGCCCTGCTCCAGATGCCAATTGATGTTCTCGATGGTCACCGTGGCGTCGTCGACCAGGATCCCGACCGCGAGGGCAAGACCACCCAGCGTCATGACGTTCAGCGTTTGCCCGGACACGGACAGCAACGCGATGGCGGACAGGATCGAGAGCGGGATGGATAGCGCGATGATGACCGTGGAGCGCCAACTACCCAGGAACAGGAGGATCATCACCGAGGTAAGAACGGCGGCGATCACGCCTTCCCGCGCAACCGATGCCACGGCGGACTTCACGAACAGGGACTGGTCGCTGAGCAGGTTCATCTTCAACGACTTTGGCTGGGTTTCCGCGATGAGCGGAAGCAGTTTCTTGATGCCCGCCACGACGTCCAGCGTGGACGCATTGCCATTCTTCAGCGCGGGCATGAGCACGGCACGCTTCCCGTCCACACGGACCACGTTGTTTTGCGGCGGAGCGCCGTCCCGGACGTGGGCCACGTCGCCGATCGTGATGGTCGCGCCATTCACTGTCTTGATCGGCAAGTTGTTCAGCTCATCGATCGCGGTGGGGCTGTTGTTGAGTTGCACGTGATATTCGTAGGTACCTATCTTCGCGGTACCCACGGGAATGATCTGGTTCTGCGCGGCCAGTGCATTGCCGACGTCCTGGGCCGACAATCCTTTCGCTGCCAGGGCGCGTGGATTGAGATCGAGCGTCACCTGCTTTTGCTTGCCGCCGTAAGGTGTCGGGATGGCTACCCCGGGCACCGAGATCAGCGTCGGGCGCATGAAGTTCTGGGCGATATCGCGAATGGTGGCCTCGGACAGCACCGGGCTGGACAACGCCATTTGCAGTACCGGAACAGTGGACGCGTTGTAATTGAGGATCAGTGGCGGCGTGATCCCCGGCGGCATCTGCTTCACGACGGTCTGCGAGATGGATGTCACCTGAGCCGTCGCGGTACGGATGTCCACGCCTGGCTGAAAGAATATCTTCACGATACCCACGCCGGGCAGGGACTGCGACTCGATGTGTTCGATATCGTTGACCGATGTCGTCAACTGGCGTTCGTAGTAGTAGATCACTCGCCCGGACATTTGATCCGGCGGCAATCCGTTGTAGGTCCAGACGACGCTGATGACCGGAATGCCGATATTGGGGAAGATGTCGGTCGGCGTGCGCAAGGCGGCGAGTGGGCCGGCGATCAGGATCAACAGGGCCAACACGATGAAGGTATACGGGCGCGATAACGCGATACGGACCAGGGCTAGCATGCGACAGCCCCTGGCGCGACCTGATGTGACAGCATCAAGACGTACGCGTTTCGTTTCGCATGTCGCGTTTGCGCGGTAGGTTTCATCGGCGGTGTCGCTTGGATTCAGACCGGGCAGTAGTGCCCTGGGTCATTATCCGGACCGATTCTTGTGGAAATCTTTTGTGCCTGGCGAAACGCCGATCCTAGACCGCTGTCACCTCGCCAGGGCGCAAGGCGTCGAGAACGATGTGCACGAGAAGGCCCTGCCCGTAAGGGGCCTCAAGCAATTCGATGGCACCACCATGCAGTTCGACCGCGCGCTGCACGATACTCAACCCCAGCCCGTATCCGGCCTCCGACGTCTCGCCCACCCGGTGGAAGCGCTGGAATGCCGCTTGGCGGCGCTCTTCGGGGATGCCGGGCCCATCGTCGGCGACGGCAATCGAAACCTTTTCGCCGATGCGGCGGATCGCGATGTCGACATGGCCACGCTCGGGCGTGTATCGGAGGGCATTCTCGACCAGGTTGCGGAACATGGCGGTGAGGGCCACCTCGTGTCCAGAGACAAGCAGCTCCTGCTCATCGTGATTCAGGCTGAGCGAAATGTCCTTTTCCGCGATGACCAGGGCCAGTTCCTCGACCACCTCGGTGGCGATCGTCACCAGGTCGAGCGGAATACGATGCTGGGAAGCCGCTCCCGCCTCGAGCCGGGCTATCGCGAGGATCTGCTCGATACGGCGCCCCAGCCGGCCCAGGCTGCGCCGGGCATTTCGCAGGGTGTATTGGATCTCGGCGGGGTCGTCGGCGATGAGGGCACTTTCCATGTGGATCATGGTGGCAGCCAGCGGCGTGCGCAGTTCATGTGCCACGTCGCCAGCGAACCGATGTTCGCGGTCGAGCGCGTCCTCGAGCCGCTCCAGTTGTTGATTGAGGGTGACGATCAGCGGCTTGATTTCGTCGGGCGAACGGTCGATCGAAATAAGCTTCCGGCTGCCGGGCTCACGCTGGGAAAGGATGCGCGTCAGGAGAGCCAGGGGCTTGAGTCCCTGCTTGACCGCGAGTCCCGCCAGCAATGCGAGAAGTGGCAGCCCGATGACCAACGGCAAGCCATGCTCGAGGACGAGGCCCCGCGTGATGTCGTAACGATTCTCCGCCCGCTCACCGATGCGAATGGTGAGATTGAAACGGTTGGTCAAGGTAAACAGCCGCCAGCGCATGCCACTGCGCTCGATATCGCTGAAACCGCGCTCCGCGGATGTCGGCGGGGGGAGATCAGCGAGATTGGCGGTGGCCGCGAGCAACTTCCCCTTGGGATCGTAGGCCTGGAAACCGACCTCCGGCTCATAGTTCCTGGCATGGACCGAGATGACGACGGTACCTCGTTGAGCCTCGGTGGCGAGCTCCAGGGCACGATCCGGATCGTGCGCCGCGTAGCCACCCTGACCATAGGCGATCAAGGTCCCCAGTGTGCGACCCGCCTGGGCAAGCCGCCCATCGAGCAGCTTGTTCATCTCATGAAGCTCGCGCTGGTAGCTGATGATGGCCAGTGGGATAAGGATCGCCACCTGGACGAGGATGATCAGCCAGGTGAGGCGCGAGCGCAGGCTGTTGAAGTTCACCGGGGCTCCCGGGGCATCATGTAGCCGATGCCGCGCACGGTGTGGATCACTTCCGCGCTCAGCTTGCGGCGCAGCCAGTGCACGTGCACCTCGATGGCGTTGCGGTCGACGACCGTATCGAAACCGTAAACCGACCCCTCCAGGGTGTCACGCCGGACGATTCGGCCTGCCCGCTCCATCAGGATGCGCAGTACGGCGAATTCGCGACGGGTAAGGGTGATGCGCTCGCCCCGGAAGGTAACGTCCTTCGTGGCCAAATCGAGCATCAGCCCCCCAACCTCCACGCGATTCTCGACGAGCCCCTGCGCCCTGCGGGTCAACGACCGGATACGCGCCGCCAACTCGCCCAGGTGGAAGGGCTTGACCAGGTAGTCGTCGGCCCCGAGGTCGAGCCCCTTGATCCGGGCTTCCGGCGCGTCGCGGGCGGTCATCACCAGGATGGGCGTCTTGACCCCGGCGCGACGACCCTCCAGCAGGACCTCCAGGCCATCCTTGCCGGGCAAGCCAAGATCGAGCAACACCAGGTCGATCGAGGCATCGCCTAGCGCGGCGGCGCCTTGGCGGCCATCGGTCAGCCATGTCACCGCATAAGACTGATGTTCGAGCGCATGCTTGATCGCTTCGCCCAACTCGGTGTCGTCTTCCAGTAGGAGGATATGCATGGGGTGCGGGGCTCGGTGGGCGGCGAACGACAATCATCGCCGGGCAGTCTTTTCCCAAGCTTTTGTCATCGATGCCGCTCCAGTTTATCCCGCCTCCCGCCAGGGGTGGGCCTTGGAAAAGTCCCGGGAAAGGTCCGGGAAAGGTTCCGGCCACAAAAAAAGCGGCGGGCAAGCCCGCCGCTTTTCCAACCCATCGCATCGGGTTTCTCCCGATGGGGATATCAGAACGGGTAGTAACGGAAGCTGGTGAAGAACATGTCTTCCTTGGCCTTGGGCGAACCACCCACGCCCTCGAATGCCTCACGCACGGTGTGCGAGTACTGGGCACCGAACTGCGCCTTGCCGAACTTGCCCTGGTAGAACTTCCACCAGAAGCCCAGCGTGCCCTGCCAGATCTGCTTGGTGTTGCCTACGCAGGTGCCACCTTCGATATCGCAGCCCGCGTTGTTGTAGGCCTTGTTGCCATAGCCCAAGGCCACGCCGTTGTAGGTGTAATCCTGCTTCTGCTCGCGCTCGCGGCCTGCGAAACCGTAGATGTCGAAGTCGTGGGATGCGTGCAGCGTCAGGCCGGCAAGGAGCATGTTCTCCTTGATCGGAGAGATGGCGCCGTTGGGCTTGAAGGTCACGTCCGGCAGCTGGGCCGAGCCATAGCGGCCGATACCGCGCCCCTGCATGCCGGAGAACTGGAAGTCCAGCACCTTGTCGACCAGCGGCAGGAGCATGCCCACGCCGAAACCACCGCCGTAGACGTTGTGGTTGCTGTTGCCGCTGCCCGAGTTGTAGCGGTTGTAGAACGCACGGCCCAGACCGAAGATTTCGTAATGACCGAAGCCGGGGTCGGCGGCGAACTTCACGATCACATCGGGAATGTGGTTCAGCGACAGGGTATTCGCCGAATCGTAGCCCGAGCCGGCAGCCGTATTGTAAATCGAGGTGACCGGCGCCTTGGACTGGTTCGGGCTCACGTAGAACGTCGTCTGCGGATTTTCCAGCGAGACACCCAGCCAGTATTCCTTGCCGAAATCCTTCACGAGACGGATCTGGGTCTGACGGGCCCAGCTGAAGCCCGGAAGGTACTGGGCATCGATCTGCGGCGGTGCCGCTTCGTTACGCGGGATGATGCCCTTGCTGTTCAACGTGAGCAGCGACCAGTTCTGACCGGCCAGCAGGTGCAGGCCCGGCTTGTCCCAATCGACGGTCATGTAGACGTTTCGCTCGCGCGGGTTGAACGAATTGGACTCGTTCTGGTTCGCGGTCTGCGCACCGCCGAGGAAGTCGGCCTCGATGTAGCCGGCCACATGCGTATCCGGGCTGATATCGCCCTGCGCCAACAAGGACACGCGGCTCTGGCGCGCGCTGAAGCGTCCTTCCGACATACGGCCGACGGACGAATTCTTGTACGGGATCGCGTTGTAGTTCGAAGCGATGTCCGCACCTTCCTGATGCGTGCGATAGATCGTTTCAGCGGCGAGGAAGCCACCAAGCGTGAGATTGACGCCCTTGTAGGAGAGTTTGTCGCTCGACTTCTTGGTCGCGGCGACCGCGTCGGACGCCTGCACCTGGACGTCGTTGACCGCCTTGGCGGTTTCTACCTGAGCGTCAGCCTGGGCTTCCTGCTTGCTCTCCAGCTCGGAGACCTTGGCCTGGAGCGCGGCGAGCTGCGCCTGCAGCTGCTGAAGGGTGGCGGCGTCGACCGTGACCCGGGCCGGCTGCTGCGACTTGGGCGTCGCGGCGAGGGCCGAGAAGCTGGTCACGCCCAGACCGGCAGCGATGGCCACCGTGAGCAACTTGGAACGCATGGGATTTCTCCGCTTAAGGATGGATTGTGTGTGGAACCCCTGACCCCTCCTGAGACTTTTCTGTCCGAAAAACCTCAAAAGGGCCCAACGGCGCGAAGGATGAGCCGTCGCCTTTACCGTTCCATGCCTTTTTTATTACAGATCGGAGACACACGCACATTCCCTTAACGTCCGGGAACGGCCGGGGCCCGTGCCGGTGCGGGTCCCGGGCTGATATCCTTTGAGGATGGATACGACGAGTAACAGCACCGCTTCGAGCATGGCCGGGCGGTTCAGGGGATTCCTGCCGGTCATCGTCGATGTCGAGACCGGCGGCTTCGATGCCGAACGCGACGCCTTGCTGGAGATAGCCGTGGTGCCCATCGCCATGGAGGCCTCGGGCTTCCTGGTGCCGCAGGCGGCGGTCTCGGCGAATGTCGAACCCTTCCCGGGCGCCAACATCGACCCTCGATCGCTGGAAATTACCGGCATCGATCCGGACCACCCGTTTCGCGGCGCCCTGCCCGAGCGCCAGGCGCTCGATCACGTGTTCAATGCGATACGCGATGCCGTGAAGGCGGCCGAGTGCCAGCGAGCGGTCCTGGTGGGCCACAACGCGGCCTTCGACCTCGCCTTCCTCAACGCCGCGGTGCGCCGCACGGGCCATAAACGCAACCCATTCCACCCTTTTAGCTGCTTCGACACCGCCACCCTGGGCGGTCTCGCCTACGGCCAGACGGTGCTGAGCAAGGCGGTCCTGGCGGCAGGTATATCCTTCGACACGCGGGAGGCGCATTCGGCCATCTACGATGCCGAGCGAACGGCCGAACTTTTTTGCGAAATCGTCAACCGCTGGCGTCGCCTGGAACTGGCGGAGCGCGAAATGGCGGCTCCGCTCACCGTCTAAGATATTTCGTAAGCCCCTGAATATGACACCAAAAAGGCGGGTGTCATATCGCTGCAACATTCAGTACGTCTCATTGCAACACGGCAAGGCTGGAATACAGCCCCGGGCGGGCCTCGCCCGACACTCATTCACCCGAGGAAAGCTCCGTGTTCACACACAAACTCCGCATTGCAGCGCTCGTCGCCGCGTCCCTTTTCGGCATGTCCGCCCAGGCTACCGACATCACGGGCGCTGGCTCGAGCTTCGTCTATCCGGTCCTGTCGAAGTGGTCGGCGACGTACGCTGAGAACACCGGCAACAAGCTGAACTACCAGTCGGTCGGCTCGGGTGCGGGCATCGCCCAGATCAAGGAAGGCACGATCGATTTCGGCGCCTCCGATGCCCCGATGAGCGCGGAAGACCTGGCCAAGTTCGGCCTCGGCCAGTTCCCCGTCGTCGTCGGCGGTATCGTTCCCATCGTCAACCTGCAGGGCGTCGCCCCGGGCCAGATCAAGATCGACGGCAAGCTGCTCGCCGACATCTACCTGGGCAAGGTCGCCCGCTGGAACGATCCGGCCGTCGCCGCGCTGAACCCCGGCATGAAGATTCCCGACGTCAAGATCACCGTGGTGCATCGCTCGGACGGCTCGGGCACCTCGTTCAACTTCACCAACTACCTGTCCAAGGTCAGCCCGGAATGGGCGTCGAAGGTGAAGTTCGGCACGGCCGTCGAATGGCCGGCGGGCGTGGGCGGCAAGGGTAACGAAGGCGTCGCGCAGTATGTGCGCCAGATCCCGGGCTCGATCGGCTATGTGGAATACGCCTACGCTACCAAGAACAAGCTTTCCTACGCGCAGATGCAGAACGCCGCCGGCCAGTGGATACAGCCGAACGCCGACAGCTTCGCCGCCGCGGCCGCCACGGCCGACTGGAAGAGCGCCAAGGACTTCAACCTGATCATGACCAACGCCCCGGGTGCGCAGGCGTGGCCGATCACGGCGACGACCTGGGTGATCATGTACAAGCAAGCCAAGAACGCCTCGCACTCCAAGGTCGCCTTCGACTTCTTCAAGTGGTCGCTGGAAAAGGGCCAGGCACAGGCCGCCTCGCTCGACTACGTCGCCCTTCCGGCGCCGCTGGTGCAGCAGATCGAAGCCTACTGGGCTTCGGAGTTCAAGAACTGACCCGATCTCGACAGTCCGGCTGACACATAGCGGGCCCAGAGTATCGTTCAAGGGGGTCGCCGTCCCGCCAGGGACGGCGACCCACACGTCTGCATAGGCCCGGGAACCCGAACCCATCATGCATGCCACCGCCAGCAACGCCGTCCCGAAAACAGACCGCGCGATCGAGGCGGGCCGAAACGCAACCGATGCACGCAACGACCGGCTTTTCGGCTGGGTGCTCAAGGCCTGTGCACTGCTCGTCCTGGTCACCCTGATCGGCGCCGCGCTGTCCACCCTCTGGCTCGGCCGCGACGCCTTCGCCACCTTCGGTTGGGGTTTCCTCACCAGCGACGCCTGGGATCCGGGCAACAACCAGTTCGGCGCCCTGGTGCCGGTGATGGGCACCATCACCACCGCCGTCATCGCCCTGGTGTTCGCCGTGCCGGTGAGTTTCGGCATCGCCCTCTTCCTCACCGAGATCGCGCCCGACTGGTTGCGCGGTCCGGTCAGTTCGGCCATCGAACTGCTGGCCGGCATTCCTTCGATCATCTACGGCATGTGGGGCCTCTTCATCTTCGCTCCCTTCGTCGCCGAGCACATCAAGCCCTGGCTGATGAACAACTTCAGCGCCGACCCGCCGGATGGTCAGGTCTCGTGGCTGGTTCAGCACGTGCCATGGATCGCGAAGTTCTTCTCCAGCGAATACCCGTTCTTCGGTGCGGGCGTGCTCACCGCGGGGCTGGTCCTGGCGGTGATGATCATCCCCTTCATCTCCTCCGTGATGCGCGAGGTGTTCCAGACGGTGCCGACGCGCCTGAAAGAGTCCGCCTATGCGCTGGGATCGAGCACGTGGGAAGTGGTCTGGGACATCGTGGTGCCCTACACCCGTACCGCAGTGATCGGCGGCATCTTCCTCGGCCTGGGTCGCGCCCTGGGCGAGACCATGGCCGTGGCCTTCGTGCTCGGCAATACGTTCAAGTTCACCCCGTCGATCCTCGAGACCGGCAGTTCCATCGCCTCGACCATCGCCAACCAGTTCGGCGAGGCCGAGGGCCTGCAGAAGTCGGCCCTGATGGCGCTGGCCTTCCTGCTCTTCGTGGTGACCTTCATCGTGCTGCTCATCGCCCGCCTCATGCTCCGCCGGCTCGCCACGAAGGAGGGCAGGTAATGTCCGCCTCGCTCTATACGACGCGCCGCATCAAGAACATCGTGGCGATGGCTTTCAGCATCCTGGCCACCGCCGTGGGCCTGCTATTCCTCGCCTGGATCCTCTGGGAAACCCTGAGCCAGGGCATCGCCGGCCTCAAGCCGCAGCTCTTCACGAAGATCACGGCCTACCGCGAAGAAGGCGGCCTGGCCAACGCCATGGTCGGCAGCCTGATCCTCAACGTGCTCGGCATCCTGATCGCCACGCCCATCGGCGTTGCCGCCGGCACCTGGCTGGCGGAATACTCGCTGCGCTCCCGGCTCGGCCCGACCATCCGCTTCCTCAACGACATCCTGCTTTCCGCGCCGTCGATCGTGTTGGGCCTCTTCGTCTATACCGTGATCGTGCTGCCGTCGAAGTGGCTGACGAACGGTGACGTGACCTTCTCGGGTATCGCGGGCGGTATCGCCCTGGCGCTGATCGCGCTGCCCGTCATCGTACGTACCACCGACGAGATGCTGCGCCTGGTGCCCGGCACGCTGCGCGAAGCCGCGCTCTCACTCGGCGTACCGCAGTGGAAGCTGACGATGCAGATCCTGATCCGCGCCGCGCGCTCGGGCATCGTCACCGGCGTGCTGCTCGCGTTGGCCCGTATCAGCGGCGAGACCGCGCCGCTGCTGTTCACGGCCTTCGGCAACAATTTCATGACCTTCAACCCGATCGACAAGATGCCGAGCCTGCCCCAGGTCATCTACGAGTACACCAAGGATCCCAGCCCCGATATCAATACCCTGGCCTGGGCCGGTGCCTTCGTGCTGACCATGTTCGTGCTGGCGCTCAGCCTGATCGCCCGTTTCGTCTTCTCGCGCTCCAAGGTGTCCCATGACTAACATGAACGAAGTCGCCTCCCAGCCGGGCTTCGGCACGTCGCCGCACGCCTCGGGCGTCGACCTTGGCCAGGTGCCGGCGAAGATGACCGTGCGCGACGTGAACTTCCACTATGGCGACTTCCACGCGATCAAGAACATCGCCATGGACGTGCCGGAGAAGAAGGTCACCGCGATCATCGGGCCGTCCGGTTGCGGCAAGTCCACCCTGCTGCGCATCTTCAACCGCATCTATGCGATCTACCCGAACCTGCGTGCCAGCGGCGAGATCATCCTTGATGGCGAGAACATCCTCGATCCGAAGTATTCGCTGAACCGCCTGCGAAGCAAGGTGGGCATGGTGTTCCAGAAGCCGGTGCCGTTCCCGATGACCATCTTCGAGAACGTCGCCTATGGCATCCGTCACCATGAAAAGCTCTCGCGTTCGGAGATGGAAAGCCGCGTGGAGCAGGCCTTGCGTGGCGCGGCGCTGTGGGACGAGGTGAAGGACAAGCTCAAGCAGAGCGCGCTCGGTCTTTCCGGTGGCCAGCAACAGCGCCTGTGCATCGCCCGCGGCATCGCGCTGAAGCCCGAAGTGCTGCTGCTCGACGAGCCGACCTCCGCGCTGGACCCGATCGCCACCAGCCGCATCGAGCAGCTGGTGGAAGAGCTCAAGAAGGATTTCACGATCGTCATCGTGACGCACAACATGCAGCAGGCGGCACGCTGCTCGGACATGACCGCCTTCATGTACATGGGCGAGCTGATCGAATTCGACCGGACCGAGAAGATCTTCACCAAGCCGGACAAGAAGCAGACCGAAGACTACATCACCGGCCGTTTCGGCTGAGCGCCCCCTACTCCGAGGCCCCGCGATGAACAATCCGCACGAACACATCATCAAGAGCTACGACAGCGAACTGAAGCGTCTCACCGGCGAGATCGTCAGGATGGGCGAACTGGCGCTTGCGCAACTCGAAGCGGCCATCGACGTGGTCGAGCGCCGCGACGAGCGCGCCGCCCAGCGCGTGGTCGACAATGACGACGCGCTGGACGCGCTCGAGCAGGAAGTGAGCCAGGACGTGGTCCGCCTGCTCGCCCTGCGCGCGCCGATCGCCGGCGATCTGCGCAACGTCTTCGCGGCGCTGCGCATCGCCGCGGACATCGAGCGCATCGGCGACTATGCCGCCAACGTGGCCAAGCGCTCCATTCCACTCAGCCGCGTGGCCCCGATCACGGCAGCGGGCGGCCTGGCCAACCTCGCCGAACTCGCCGCCGACCAGCTGCGCAATGTGCTCAAGGCCTACGACGAGCAGGATGCCGAGGCGGCCTATGAGGTATGGAAGTCGGATGCGGACCTCGACGAGGCCTACACGGTGGTGTTCCGCGCCCTCCTCACCTACATGATGGAAGACCCGCGCAACATCACGCCATGCACGCATCTGTTGTTCATGGCCAAGAACATCGAGCGCATCGGCGACCATGCGACGAACATCGCCGAGAATGTCTGGTTCGTGGTCCACGGCGAACCGCTGGTGGCCCCGCGCACGAAGCGCGACACGACGGCTAGCCCGGATTTCGACAAGCCTTGAGGGCATCGCCGCTGAAGCGGCTCCCACACAAAGACGGCCTGTGGCCTGTCTGGCCCGTGTGGGAGCCGCTTCAGCGGCGACAGGATAGCCCTCTCCCTCCAGCGATCCAGCGATTCAACCCGCCGACGTCAGCTTGAGCCCCAGAATCCCCATCACGATCAACCCCACGCAGAGCAGCCGCAACGGCTGTGCCGACTCGCCGAACAACACGATGCCCATCGTGACCGCGCCTACCGCGCCGATGCCGGTCCACACTGCGTATGCGGTACCCAGCGGCAATTTCTTGGTGGCGATGGCAAGCAACACGATGCTTATCACCATCGCCGTACCGGTCAGCAGACTGGGCACGGGACGGGAGAAACCCTCGGTGTATTTCAGGCCGACGGCCCAGGCGATCTCGAAGAGACCGGCGAGAACAAGGATGATCCAGTACATGGAAGCGGCTCCGCATAGGCGGGGCCGTCCCCGCGGAGATGATGCGCATCGCGAGGTCGTCCCCGCATGCGGACCGGCATTGCGCCGATCCGCCAGACATTCTACACACCCCGTGTAACCCCCCGCTGACCCCGAGCGACCACCAAGATCGCTACAGCAGGGGCGCCGCGGCCGCCTTCTTCGCCTTCACCCCGCGCACGATGCCGTACACGCTGATCAGGAACCATGCCATCTCCTGCAGGAATGCGGAGAGGTTGAACGTACCGAAGATCAGCGAAAGAAGAATGCCGAAGGCGCCGACCAGGTTCATCACCTGGTACGGATAGCCCTGTCCCGACAGCTTGTGTGCCTGGAGCAGGAAGAACGCCACCAACACCAGGGTGACACCGATCAGGCCGGCCCAGTCGTGCCAGAACAGATTCATCGCTTGCCTCCTCGCTGACGCAACGCTTCGAACAAGACGATACCCGTGGCCACCGAGACATTGAGGCTTTCCATGCCGCCAGGCATCGGGATCTTCGCCACGAAGTCACAGGTGTCACGGGTAAGACGGCGCATGCCGTCGCCCTCGCTACCCATCACCAACGCCACCGGGCCCTTGAGATCGATGTCGTAGATGGATTGGTCGGTGTCGCCGTCCAGCCCCGTGATCCATACCCCTGCGTCCTTGAGCAGACGCATGGCACGGGCAAGGTTGGTCGCGGCGACCACCGGTACGAGGTCGGCACCGCCCGCCGACGCACGACGAACCGTCGGCGTGATGCCGACGGCGCGGTCCTTCGGCACGACCACGGCGGTCACGTTCGCGGCCGCGGCGCTGCGCAGGCAAGCACCGAGGTTATGCGGATCGGTGACCCCATCGAGCACCAGCACCAAGGCATCGGACCCTGCCGCGTCGAGCAACGCGGGAAGATCGTTCTCCCCACGCAGCGGCGGCGTCTCGTAACGGGCGATCACACCCTGGTGACGCGCTTCGCCACCGAGCTTCTCGAGCTGCTCCTTGCCCACCGGTTTGACCGGCAAGCCGAGCTTGCGCGCTTGCGCGGCAATCTCGTTCACGCGCGCGTTCTTCGAATTCTGCTCGATCAATACTTCACGGACACGATCCGGATCGTTGGCTAGCGCGCCTTCGACCGGATTGATGCCAACGATCCACGACTCGCTCATGCTTGCGGCTTGCTCCTGGGTCTACGTCGTGCGCTCTTGGCCGCGGATTTCGCGGGTGCGCTCTTCACCGGCGCCGGCTTGGCCGCCGTCTTGGTTCCGGCTTGTTTCGCGGGCTGGGCGTCCTTCGCTCCGCGCCCCTTCACCACGTCGTTGCGCGGCGCATCGCCCTTCCTGGGCGCTGGCCTCTCGCTCCCCGCGGCCTGCCTCCCTCTCGAACGATTTCCGCCCGTGGAACGAGCCCCGTCCTTCGACGGCGCAACGTCCTTCGAGTGGGAAGCATCCCTGGAGTGGGAAGCGCGCTTGCGCGCGACACCGCCAGCCTCGGTCTCGACAACCGCCTGACGAGCAGGCCGCGCATGATGCTCCGCCACCGGCTCGGCGGCAACCGGGGCCTTCGTCTTCTTGCCGAAGATCCGGCCCACCGCTTTCTTCGCGGCACGGCCGAACGCCTTTCCGGCTTCCGCCATGCCCGAGCGCGGCACCGGCGCGGGTGCGGCAACGACCGGCGGAGGCGGCTTCGGCAATGCGGCCAGACGGGCCACGAGGCGGAAATCGATCTTGCGATCTTCCAGGCTCGCGCGCAGCACCTGCACGCTCACGTAATCACCGAGGCGATAGCTGGCGCCCGTGCGATCGCCGGACAACAGGTGACGAACCGGGTCGAACTTGTAGTAGTCGTTCGGCAACTGCGAGACATGGACGAGACCGGATACGCGCGATGCCGCCAGTTCGACGAACAAGCCGAACGACGTGACTCCCGTGATCGTGCCGGCGAACTCCTCACCGACATGCTTCTCCATCCAGGCGCACTTGAAGCGCTCGTCGACATCACGCTCGGCTTCTTCCGCACGGCGCTCGCGCTGCGAGCAATGCACGGCCATCGAGGCCATCTGGCCCTCGCTGTATGTGTAGTCGGCCGGCTTGCCCTTGGTCAGCGCGTAACGGATGGCGCGATGCACGAGCAGGTCGGGATAACGACGGATCGGCGAGGTGAAGTGCGCGTACGCATCCAGCGCCAGGCCGAAGTGGCCCTGGTTCTCCGGGTGGTACACGGCCATGCTCTGCGCGCGCAGGAGGACCGACTGGATCAGTTCCGCTTCGGGACGATCGTGCACCTTCTTGAGCAAGGCGGAGAAGTCGGCGGGGGTGACCTCGTCGGCCGGTGGCATCTTCAGCTTGAACTCGCGCAGGAACTGCAGGAGGTCGTCGTATTTTTCCGCCGGTGGCGAAGCGTGCACGCGATAGAGCGCCGGGATCTTCCGCTTCGACAGATACCGTGCCGCCTGCACGTTCGCGGCGATCATGCATTCCTCGATCAGCTTGTGCGCGTCATTGCGGTCGCTGGCGCCCATGGAGACGACGTCACCCGACGGAGCCAGGCGGAACTTCACTTCGGGCGTCTCGAAGTCGATGGCGCCGCGACGCTTGCGCGCCTTCGCCATCACCTTGTAGAGACGGTGCAGGGTCTCTACCTGCGGAAGCACGTCCGCGATTTCGTCGCGCACATCGGCGTTGCGCTCGCCCACGGCCTGCCACACCTTGTTATAGGTGAGCCGCGCGTGCGAATACATCACCGCGTCGTAGAACTTCGACCGCACGACCTCGCCTTCCTCGTCGATCTCCATGTCGCAGACCATGCACAGGCGGTCGACCTTCGGATTGAGGGAGCAGATGCCGTTGGACAACGTCTCCGGCAACATCGGCACGACGAATCCGGGGAAATAGGTGGAGGTGCTGCGGTCGTACGCCTCGACGTCGAGCGGCGTGCCCACGGGTACGTAGTGGGACACGTCGGCGATGGCGACGATCAGGCGGAAACCGCCACCCTTCAGCGCTTCGGCATAGACGGCGTCGTCGAAGTCGCGGGCGTCCTCGCCGTCGATCGTGACCAGCGGCAACTTGCGGATGTCGGTGCGGCCCTTACGCTCCTCGGCGGTGACCTTGGGCTCCACTTCCTCGGCCTGCCGGACGACCTGGGCGGGCCATTCGTGGGGCAGGTCATAGCTGGCGATCGCCATCTCCACCACCAGTGACGGCTCCAGACGCTCGCCCAGCACCGCACGGATCGTGCCCATGGGACCGCGGTGCGGTGTCGGCGGATCGGTGATCTCGGCGACCACGATCTCGCCGGAGCGGGCACCGGCGTCGCGGCCGGCGGGGATCATGATGTTCTGGTGCAGGCGGCGGTCATCCGGCTCCACCAGGGTCACGCCGTTCTCGACGACCACGCGGCCGACGAGGCGCGGTGAACGCCGTTCCAGCACTTCCACGATGGCGCCCTGGCGGCGTCCACGGCGGTCGATGCCGACCACGCTGGCGAGCACGCGGTCGCCGTGCAGCACGCTGCGCATCTGCGATGGCGAGAGATAGAGGTCTTCCCCACCCTCGTCCGGACGCAGGAATCCGTAACCCTCGGCATTGGCGATGACCCGGCCGGGAATCAGGCTGAGCTTCTCCGCTGGGGCATAGCTTCCACGGCGGTTCCGCAGGAGCTGGCCGTCACGGACCATGGCGCCCAGACGGCGGTCCAGCGCGTTGATCTCGTAGTCGGTGAACAGGCGGAGGGAGCGGGCGATATCTTCGGCCATCAGCAGTTCGCCGCGCTCCTCCAGCAGGGCCAGGATGGCCTCACGGCTGGGGATCGGCTGGTCGTAGCGCTGGGCCTCGCGATCGGCATGGGGATCGACCACGGCCGGCGGCACCTTGCCGCCGAACTTGGCCAGCGCCTTGCCGGGGCGGCTGGCCTTGGGTTTACGAGGGCCGCGGTCGGCTCCCGAACCTTTCTGTTTCTTCGTCACGTAAGGACCTTTGAAGGGGGAAGTGAAATAGTTTCACATCCGGGGGGCAAAATCGTTGACAAGTTTCCTCGACCTACCTAATCTACGCGGCTCACGGGACAGCGAAGCTGTTTCGAGACACCTGCCCAGGTGGCGGAATTGGTAGACGCACTAGTTTCAGGTACTAGCGGGTAAAACCGTGGAGGTTCGAGTCCTCTCTTGGGCACCAATTATAGACGAAGCCCGCAGCGATGCGGGCTTTGTCGTATCTGGGATTCAGGAAGCTGCGCTTCGTCCACGCTGGTGTTTGGTACACATGGCCCACCCCAGACCTTCTTACCCTTAGTTCATTGACGGGTAACCGGGGCACTCCGCAGGAACACGCCCCACCATGGGATCTATTGGTAGGTAGCCTTATGAAGAACGCCCCACCCAGCTACGAGTGTCCGTTCTGCCGTATTGCCGAGACGCTTCCGTCGCCTACTCCAGAAGCAGCCGTTGTCTTGGTGGATGCCGACGTATTCGCTTTGGTTCCCACTCACCACTACGCTGGAATAAAAGGCAACTGCCTGGTGCTACCTCGGGGCCACTATGAGAACGTATTGGACATCCCGGACAACCTTGGCAGCGAGTTCTTTCGAGCCACGCGTCGCCTAGCGCACGCTATGCGGAATGCCTTCCGCTGCGAAGGAATCTCCACTCGCCAACACAACGGGCCGGCCGGCGATCAAGATGTGTGGCACTTTCATCTTCATGTATTTCCTCGCTACTCGAACGACGGACTACATGCGGGGCAGAAAGTGCCCTATACCAACGAGGAACGCATTGAGTTGGCAGCCAGTCTCCGGGTTGCTTTGCGATAGCATGCACTTTGCCTGTACTGAAAGCGGGGTACGTCGCTCAACCCTTCTTCTCGATGAGAAACAGGAACTCCTTGTTGGGCGTCTCGGCTGCCCTGCTCCAGTCATTGGTCCACCGCATCGTCGACATGACATTCCTTCGATAGTCGATCTCCTCGACCTCGACAAGTTCTCCAATGTCGTTGATGACATCCCTCAGCTCCTGGGCGGTTGCTCTTCCTCCCGAGCTGTACGACAGGATGATGTTCCTCGCCCGAACCTCCTTGAGCGTTCGATGTATCGCCTCCAAGGCCAGGAATCTGCCGGAGGAGCCTCGGCGGAAATCCTCGAACACCGAGGAGCCTGCGATATCGCTGGAATCGACCCGCCTCTTCGCCTTACCGAACGTCTCCGGCCGGTCATTGAGACACACCGTGGTCCAAAGATGGTAGTAGGCGGAATACCTCACTCTCGATGGCGGCATCTTCTCGTTATTCGATCCATATGGAGGATCGAGATACGCGACGTCCACCTCGACATCGGGCAAGAGATCGAAGATATCCATGCGCGTCACCGTGTGCGTGCCGTCGACAGGCATCAGCCGGGGCAACTTCAGGTCCAACGCCTTGTATGACCGGGGGGACCAATCATTCAGGTAGGACACGTGATGACCGAGGGTGTTATCTACCGCATCCAGAGCGAGCATCAGCGCGGATAACAACACGCAGCGATCCACCTCGCTGATCGACAAGCGATCGATCTCTTCCCTGATGGCATCGAGCTTGCGAGTGTTATGAATCTGCCAGGGCTTCTTCAGCCCGTCGAACCCGAGGGAGCCGCCCGAGCTCACGCTTCCGCCGTAATTTTCGGTGAACCAACCATCCACAGGCGCAAGGCCATTCAAGTGGGCGATCAGCTCCCGATAATAGGACATGGGCCGATCATGCTTCAGGTACGCCGATGCGAGTGTCTCGGACCATACCGATCGATCGTTGGAGTGGACGGTATATCCTGAACGAGCGAGCGCCTGGGACACGCGCGTACTGCCGGAAAAGCCGTCAAGTACGGTCGTGGGAGACACTCTCTTCACCATCTCGAGAATGTGGGGAAGAAGCTTGAGTTTCGAACCAGCGTACTTGATGCCCTCCGTCGGCGGAGCCTCTTCGAGACGGACAGCGGAAAGCAAGCCAGCTGCACTCATCGAAGATTTCCTCCGATCTTCTGAGCTTCGATATCGGCACGCAATTCACCAAGTGCCCTCTCGTGACCGGCCGTTGTCGCCAACAAGGCATGAGAAAAGAGCTTTACGAGAACGGTGTTGTGCGCATAGCCGATCCAGCCATCGGTCACGCTGTCGAAGTACTTCAGGCCATTCCGGGTGTGCGTCCAAAGGCCTCGTTGAAGCGCGTTCGCCGTCGCCCCGCCGTATCGAACCTCGCAAATGTAGCCACCGCCGGAATCATAAAACCGATAAACCGGATGAAGGCGTCCTTTACCCTGGTCCTCCAGAACGATTCGAGAGACGCTCTGCTGCGCCCTCTCGTGATCGAACACGAGAATATTGCAGCGGTTCTTCTTCTCGTCATAGATAAGAGGAAGCACGTTCAAGGAGCCAAACCCTGAAAAGACTTCCGACCTCCAAAGAGCATCGATGGCATCGCCCTGGATGAGCGGACCGATCTCCTTGAGCGCGGGAAACATTCGAAAATTCTTGTCCGTGGACAACTGAAGAGGTCCGTCTCCGTATGCCTTGAGGCTCAGAGGAAACGATTCGTTCGTAATGTCGTTCGTAATCGTTACGTCTTCTTCGTTCGATTTTGCCCGATAAAGATCCTTCCCTACGTGTAACGAGCTGAAGTCGTACATGTATTGGTTAATGAACTCCGCAATGGCGACCTCCGCGAGATCGCCATGCGTTTTGTTACCAATGAGCCTCATCGTGAAGATGTTACTGAGAGTTGTGGTGATCAACTCCGGATTCTTCTTGATAAGAAGCCTGAGGCGTACGGAAAATTCTTTATAGAGACTCATTGGATTGCTACCGATTCCTTCTGATCGCTCTGGAGTTCACCCGAATCGGAGCGTTGTCGGCCTACCGAGCCCTTCTGAGCATCGATTATAGACGAAGCCCCGCAGCGGTGCGGGGCTTCGAGGGTGCGGGGCTTCGCTATTTCCGGGCTCAGAAAGTCGCTACAAGCCCGTCCGGAGAATCTCGACGCGCCAGCGCTGGTCGTCACCGACCCGTTGGAACGAAGCCCATTCGGGCCCGATCTCCAAGGGTCGACTGCCAAGCGGTGCGGGCTGGACATCGATGCCGGGACGAGGTGAATTGGGATAGTTCGTCCACGGCTCGAGCGGGGCGCCGTAAGGATTCACGGGATAATCCTGGAAGCGTCCCGCCGGTGCGTGATAGTGCACCGCGCCTCCTTCGACATAGAGCCGATAATTGCCGTGGTCCACCAGCGAGTGGAGGCGATCCGCCCGCCATTGCCACTGTTTCTCGTAGGTGATGTTCTCACAGGTATCCGTGATGACGCTCCGGGTGGAAGGCTGCACGGACAAGCAGCGGAGCGAGCCGCGATTGACGTAGCGGCTGGACGCATCCAATCCCCACATCTGTCGCCGGTCGGCCGCGTTGCAGGTAGCCAGGCCCACGTTACCCTGGTTGTCGCGCAGGCAAGCGCCCGAACCGGTGGCACTACGGATCAGCACCGTGATCTCCGCGGAAAGGTACGGGTCGGACATGTCCAGCACGAAGTCGGCAAGCACCGACCGTGTATCCACTCCCTTGTCGTGGCGCACATCGGCGCGCTGCCACCACCACTCTTTACGGTCGAGGTCGTAACCTCCGGACACGGTTACCTTGGCCATGTCCTCGTAGTCACCCGGGAGCTTCCATTCCGATAGCGTGTTGAAAGCCGCCGCACGCATCATGGGCGTCATCTTTTCCTCCGTCAGCTGGGGCATGTCGGCACCCCAACGTTTGATGAGGACATTCTCCAGCTTTGGAGCGATCAAGGCTTCCCATGACACCGAACCGGGTCCACTGGGAGCGGCGAGCATCGAGTAATCGTTGAACGTCATGCTGAGGCTCGTTTGCCACTTGTGCTCATAGCCGAAGGAAAGATTGAATGGGACCTTCGAAGCGAGCACATCGTCGGGCTTGCCCGTCGAACTCAGTTCCGTCCCGGTGGAACCGCCGACGGTGAACCCGCGACTATCGGTGTCGACCTGGGTGTATTCGGTGCGGCCGTCCGTCACAGGAAAGTGGTCCATGTAAGTCGGCGCGGCACCCTCCATCGCCAGGCTGTGCCGAAGGCGATATTTCAATGGCAGATAGGCACCCCACAGGTTCTTCCTGTCCCGGTCGCCATCGACGATGCCCGCGCGTTTCGGCTTCACCGAAACCTTCGATGTCAAGGTGATGAGCTTCAGGTCGGTCGAGCGTGTACGGCTACGCACGACGTCGATGCCGGTAACGCCCAAGATCTCACCGGAGGGATCGACGAAGTTGACATCGAAATGCCGGGCGGGCAGCACCGCCGCACCCTCGACCGCTTCTGCTGCCGACAGACGATACTGTCCGCCCTCGGCCGGATCGGGCTGCTGCCTCACACTGGCCATCATGGCCGATAGAAGATCCGCCACATCCGCCACCTGCCCTTCCGGTGCGGCGAATACCTCCACCCCCCCATCCGCGTTTCGATGGAAGAGGGCGTCGCCGGCCGTCGGCGCGATGCCGAACAGTGGCGTGACCAGGGAAGGAGCGACCGGCGCCGGCCCATCGCGTTGCAACAGGACGGGGACGCCAGCGTTGAACAGTCGCTTCAGCGATGCGGCCTGGTTCTCGGCGAGTGGAAGAACGTCCGTGCCCAGGACGGCCAGGACGTCGCCGGGCGACAGGGATGACAAGCGGTCGATATCGTCCGATAGAAGGCCGGCGGCGGACATGGTCGCGGCGCCCCGGTTGTCCGGCCGCGAAGGACCGGCTGGCGAGCCGAAAACCACCAGCGTCGCCGACGGCGGCAAGGCGGGACTCCCGCCCGTGCCCTTGGTGGAGGCTGCGGCAAGCCGGTTCGAGACCGCCGCCAGGTCGGACGCGACCGAGGGAAAGGTCAGGCCGAAACCGACGGCCAGCGTGAGGGAACGGATAGCAAGAGTGGGGATTCTCATGGGGGACCTCCTTGTGCGTAGTCCGGTTTCGACGTTAGTCCCGTCCGGCGGCCACCCAGTGAGAGCATTCTCACTCCAGGCCACCTCCCCAACGGAGAGAAACGCACACTTACCTACTTTTCTCGTCACGAAGAGCGAAGATGCCAACACGACCACGCCACGACGGCAGGAACTTCCGTGCGAATCGCCGCCAGCACCTACAGGGACGCCGGGCACCGCTTACGCGGGCCCGGGATGCCTGCCCGTTTCCTCCCGGCCTCATCCACCGACAGCCCCTCTTCCCGGCCCTCCACCCCTGTATAATCGGCCAGGTAATGCACGGTGGGAGAAGCGGAAGGACCCGCTGCCGAAGGCGCAACGCCCGTAATCGCTCAGGCCCCAAAACCACCGCGCGGTCATCACTCTGGAGAGACCGGTTCGATCCGGCGCCGAAGGTGCAAGAGGCTCCCGCCTCCAAACTCTCAGGCAAAAGGACAGAGGGGCGCCCCACGTGCCGGCACGGCGCGTTATTTCGGATGCCTCCAAGCCCATGAGCCATAAAACCTCTCCTTCGCTGCGCGACCTCGAGAACCACGGCGCCTTCATCGAGCGCCACATCGGCCCCAACGACACCGAGATCGCCGAGATGCTGCGCGTGGTCGGCCACGACACGCTCGACGCGCTCACCGACGCCATCGTTCCCGGCTCGATCAAGTCGCCCGCTCCGCTCGCCCTGCCCGCCGCGGTCACCGAGGAAGAGGCGCTGGCGAAGATCCGCGCGATCGCCGACCGCAACACCGTCTTCCGCAGCTTCATCGGCCAGGGCTACTACGGCACACTCACGCCGAACGTCATCCTGCGCAACGTGCTCGAGAACCCCGCGTGGTACACGGCGTACACGCCGTACCAGGCGGAAATCTCGCAGGGCCGCATGGAAGCCCTGATCAATTTCCAGACGATGGTCGCCGACCTCACCGGCATGGACATCTCCAACGCGTCGCTGCTCGATGAAGGCACCGCCGCGGCCGAGGCCATGGCGCTGGCCAAGCGATCCGCCAAGTCGAAGTCGAACGTGTTCTTCGTGTCCAGGGACGTCCATCCGCAGACGCTCGAAGTACTGCGCACCCGTGCCGACGGCATCGGCATCGAACTGCACGTGGGCGACGACAGCGAAGGCGCCACGGTGGATAGCTTCGGCGTGCTGTTGCAGTACCCGAACACCTTCGGCCGCATCAACGACTACAAGGCGCTGGCCGATGCGACGCACGCGCGTGGCGGCGTCGTCTGCGTCGCCACCGACCTGCTCGCGCTCACCCTGATCGCCGCGCCGGGCAGCTGGGGCGCGGACATCGTGGTGGGCAACACGCAGCGTTTCGGCGTGCCCTATGGCTTCGGTGGCCCGCACGCGGCCTACCTCGCCTGCCGTGACGCATACAAGCGCTCGATGCCGGGCCGCCTGATCGGCGTCTCCGTGGATACCGAGGGCAAGCCGGCCTACCGTCTCACGCTACAGACGCGCGAGCAGCACATCCGTCGCGAGAAGGCCACGTCCAACATCTGCACCGCGCAGGTGCTGCTCGCCGTGATGGCCAGCATGTACGCCGTGTACCACGGTCCGGAAGGGCTGGTCCGCATCGCACGCCGCACGCACCGCCTCGCGACGATCCTCGCCGTGGCGCTGCGCAGGGCCGGCATCGCCGTCGGCGGCGACTTCTTCGACACGCTGCATATCACCGGCATCGAGGCCAAGGCGGTCCACGCCAAGGCCGCCGACGCGGGCGTCAACCTGCGTGCCATCGACGCATCCAGCGTCGGCATCAGCCTCGATGAGACCACCACGCGTGCGGACATCGTCGCGCTCGCAGGCATCTTCGGCGCCAGCGTCGGCGACATCGACGCACTCGACGCCGAGGTCCACGACGCCCTGCCGAAGCCCCTGCTGCGCGACGTCGACTTCCTCCAGCATCCGGTCTTCAACACGCACCACAGCGAGCACGAACTGCTGCGTTACCTGCGTGGGCTGGCCGACAAGGACCTCGCGCTCGACCGGACGATGATCCCGCTGGGCTCGTGCACCATGAAGCTCAACGCCACCGCCGAGATGATCCCGGTGACGTGGCCGGAGTTCGCCAACATCCATCCGCTGGCGCCGGCCGACCAGGCCCAGGGCTACAAACAGCTGATCGACGAGCTGGAAGCGATGCTGGTGGAATGCACCGGCTACGACGCCGTCAGCCTCCAGCCGAACTCCGGTGCGCAGGGCGAATATGCCGGCCTGCTCGCCATCCGCGCCTACCACCGCTCGCGCGGCGAAGGCCACCGCGACATCTGCCTCATTCCGGAATCGGCGCACGGGACCAATCCCGCGTCGGCACAGATGTGCGGCATGACGGTCGTGGTCACCCGTTGCGACGCGAACGGCAACGTGGACGTCGACGACATCCGCGAGAAGGCCGAGAAATATGCCGACCGCCTCGCCGCCATCATGATCACCTACCCCTCCACGCATGGCGTGTTCGAGGAAGACGTGGTCGCCATCTGCGAAGCGGTGCACAAGCACGGCGGCCAGGTCTACACCGACGGCGCCAACATGAACGCCCTGGTCGGCGTGGCCAAGCCGGGCAAGTGGGGTTCGGACGTCTCGCATCTCAATCTGCACAAGACCTTCTGCATCCCCCACGGCGGTGGCGGCCCGGGCGTCGGCCCGTGCGCGGTCAAGTCGCACCTCGCTCCCTTCCTGCCGCGCGCGTTCGGTGGCGAGGGCGATGTCGGCATGGTCAGCGCGGCCACCTTCGGCTCCGCATCGATCCTTCCGATCTCGTGGATGTACATCACGTTGATGGGCACGGAAGGCCTGCGCAAGGCGACCCAGGTGGCCCTCCTCAACGCCAACTACATCGCCAAGCGCCTCGCGCCGCACTTCAAGACGCTGTACACGGGCCGCAACGGCCTGGTGGCGCACGAGTGCATCCTCGATCTGCGCCCTCTCAAGGACGCCACCGGCGTCGGTGCGGAAGACGTCGCCAAGCGCCTGATCGACTTCGGATTCCACGCCCCCACCCTGAGCTTCCCGGTGGCCGGCACCTTGATGGTGGAGCCGACCGAAAGCGAATCGCAGCACGAACTCGACCGCTTCATCGACGCCATGATCCAGATCCGCGACGAGATCCGCGCGGTGGAGGACGGTCGCCTGGACCGCGAGGACAACCCCCTGCGCAACGCCCCGCACACGGCCACGATGGTCACGGGCAGCGAGTGGACCCACGCCTATCCGCGCGAACTGGCCGCGTTCCCGCTGCCGTCGCTGAAGCTGTCGAAGTACTGGCCTCCGGTGTCGCGCGTGGACAACGTCTATGGTGACAAGAACGTGATGTGCGCCTGCATCCCGATCGATGCGTACAAGGAAGACGTGGAGGTGTAAAACCGCCTCCTGGGGGAGCCGGCTTTGCCCTAAACTGCGCTCCTGGCGCCGCCCGGTTCGGGCGGCGCGATCTTCCAAGGTGACTACATGACCCAGGAAACGCCACGCGACGATAGCCTGCTAGGCCTGCTGAGGGGTGTCGAGGACTTCAGCCACAAGGTCTTCCCCGAACGGCAGCACCTGTTCGACGAACTGGCCGAGGGCCAGAGCCCGCATACCCTGTTCATCACCTGCGCCGATTCCCGCGTGGTGCCGGAGATGATCACCCAGACCCAGCCCGGCGAACTCTTCGTCTGCCGCAACATCGGCAACATCGTGCCGGGTTATGGCGAGATGCTCGGTGGCGTGTCCGCCGTGGTCGAGTACGCGGTGATGGTGCTCGGCGTGCGCCACATCGTGATCTGCGGCCACACCGACTGCGGCGCCATGAAGGGCCTGCTCAATCCCGATTCCACCAAGGACCTGCCCACGGTCGAGGCATGGCTGCGCAACGCGCAGGCGGCCAAGAGCACCGTGTTCGCGCGCAAGCTGGAAGGCGCAGAGGCCATGCAGGCGGTGATCGAGGAAAACGTGCGCCTGCAGCTCACCCACGTGCGCACGCACCCGGCGGTGGCCGCGGCCATGGCCAACGATGCCATCACCCTGCAAGGCTGGGTCTACGACATCGGCGACGGCACGGTGTCCATTCTCGACGAGGCGGCCAACCGCTTCCTCCCCCTTGCCGAGGCGATCAAGCGCGAGCACGGCGCATGATCCTTCCGGGGCGGGCCCACCTCGGGCACATCCTGCGTTACGTCGGGCGGCCGCTCATCTGGCTGCTGGCCTGGGACGTCGCGGTGACCGCCCTGTGGTACTTCATGCACCCGCGCTGGACGGCCGAATTCCCCGCCCTGCCCCTCACCCTCCTCGGCTCCGCCGTGGCGGTGTACCTCAGCTTCCGCAATACCACCGCCTATGCGCGCTGGTGGGAGGCGCGGACGCTCTGGGGTGCGATGGTCAATGCCTCGCGCACGCTGGGCCGCGAGGCGGTCACGCTGCTTCCCAACCGCACGGCCGCCGCGACCGTGGTGCATCGGCAGGTCGCCTACGTGCACGCGCTGCGCCTGCACCTGCGCCGGCAATCCCCATGGGACGAACTGGGCGCACGCCTTCCCGACGAGGAAATCGCCGCGCTGCGCGGGGTCGCCAACGTGCCGAACGCCATCCACGCGCGCACGGCGGCATGGATCGGCGAAGCGCGTCCCGAGCCGATCCTGCTCGCGGCCATCGCACGCACCTTGTCCGACATTTCCAATGCGCAAGGTGGCATGGAACGGATCAAGAACACCCCATTGCCGCAGCAGTACGCCACGTATCCGGCCATCTTCACGCATGGATTCTGCCTGCTCCTTCCGCTGGGGCTGGTCGAGACGCTGGGCCTGTACACCCCGCTCGGCTCCACCGTGGCGGGTTTCCTGTTCCTGGCCTTGCTGCAGATCGGCAACGACATGCAGAACCCCTTCGAGAACCTCGAAGACGACGTGCCGCTGACGACCCTCACCCGCGGCATCGAGATCGACCTGCGCGACTCCCTCGGCGAGGCGCATGGCCTGGAGCCGGTGAAGCCGGTCGACGGCATCCTCTGGTAAATCTTCTCGAAGCATGACCGTTGGCACGGGACAACCGGCCGCGGAGCGATTTCAATCGAGATAAATCCCGGCTTCACGGAGGTTCACCCTTGCGCGCCTTTCGTTCGATCGCCCTCGCCGCCGCACTCGTACCCCCCTTGGCGGGCGCCACCTCCGGCCCGGCCGAATGGGTGAATCCACTGATCGGCACGACGAACGGAGGGAACGTCTTCCCCGGTGCCGTCGTTCCTTTCGGCATGCTGCAGTTCAGTCCGGAAGCCTCGCCCCTGCCGGGAAAGAAGGCACCCATCGCGGCACCCGGCGGTTATGAATATCGCGCCGATGCCATCCGTGGCTTCAGTCTCACCAACGTCGAAGGCTGGGGTTGCGCGGGTGGTTCGGGCGACGTGCCGATCATGCCGGTGGCGGACGAGGTCACCGTCTCGCCGTCGACGGACTTCCGCCATGCGTATGCATCGAAGTTCTCGCACGCGAACGAAACAGCCAAAGCGGGCCACTACCACGTGACGCTCGACAACGGTGTGGCCGTGGACCTTACCGCCGCGTTGCATTCGGGCGCGGCACGATTCGCCTTCCCCGCCGGCAAGCCGGCGAACGTGCTTGTGCGTGCCTCCGATTCCGAGGCCGGCTCCGAGAAGGCCAGTGTCACCGTCGACAAGGGTGGAAGACGCGTCACGGGCGAAGTGACCAGCGGCAATTTCTGCGGCTACATCAACGAAGCCGACCGGCGCAGCTACTACACGCTCTACTTCGTCGCCGACTTCGATCAGCCGTTCACCTCCACGGGTACGTGGCAAGACACGAGCGTGCACAAGGGCGGCACGCACGCGGAAGGCGGTACGGGTTACGGCGAAAAGGGGTTCCCGGCGGCGGGAAAGGGCTCCGGTGCGTGGGTCGGGTTCGCCAAGGGAACCGGTGTGGTGAATGTTCGCGTCGGCATCTCGTACGTCAGCCTCGCCAATGCGCAGGCCAACCTCGATGCCGAGAATCCGAAGGGCACGACATTCGAAGCCCTGCGCGACAAGGCCGTCGACGCCTGGAACGCACGACTCTCCCACATCGACGTCGAAGGCGGTACGCCCGACCAACGCACGGTGTTCTACACCGCGCTGTATCACGCGCTGATGCATCCCAACGTCTTCAGCGACGTCAACGGCGAGTACCGCGGTTTCGACAACGCCGTGCATCGCGTCACCGGCAGCCAGAAGGCGCAGTACGCCAACTTCTCCGGCTGGGATGTCTACCGGTCGCAGTTGCCGCTGGTGGCCTGGCTGGAACCGGAGACCGCCAGCGACATCGCGCAGAGCCTCTACAACCAGGCGCAGCAGAACAATGGTGTATGGGATCGCTGGACGCACAACAACGGTGGCACGCATGTGATGAACGGCGATCCGTCCGCCGCCGCGATCGCCGGCATGTATGCCTTCGGTGCACGCGACTTCGACGTCAAGGGCGCCCTTGCCTCGCTGGTGCACGCCGCTGACAATCCGACCGCTCTCGATACCTCGCACGATGGCTGCGAAGTCGAATGCGTGGGCCAACGCCCCGGGCTCGACGCCTGGTTGAAACTGCATTACATCCCGGTCGGCGCGCCCGCCTGGGGGCCGGCCGCCGATACGCTGGAAACCGTCGCCGCCGAATTCGGCATCAGCGCGCTCGCAGGGCGCCTCGGCGACACGGCTACCTCCGCCCGCTTCCTGGAACGTGCGCAGTATTGGCGCAACCTCTTCGACCCGAAGGCGACCCCGGAAGGGGGCTACATCCGTAACCGCAATGCCGGCGGAAGTTGGGCGCTGGTGAAGGACGACGACAAGGAAGCCCCGCACGCGTTCACGCCATCCACGGAAGACGGCTTCGTCGAAGGCAGTGCCGCACAGTACGTGTGGATGGTGCCCTTCAACGTCGGTGGCCTGTTCGACGCCATGGGCGGCCGGGACAAGGCGCGCAAGCGGCTGGACGCGTTCTTTTATCAGCCCGACGGCAGCTTCGCCGTGACCAAGTCGGGCCCCCTGCACGCCGAGTTGGACAACGAGCCGTCCATCGGCACGCCCTGGCTCTACAACTACGCCGGACAGCCGTGGAAGACGCAGGAACTGGTCCGCCGCGTGCTCGACACGATCTGGCTCAACGCGCCCAACGGCATTCCCGGCAACGACGATCTCGGCGAAATGTCGTCGTGGTACGTATTCGCCGCGCTCGGCATCTATCCGTCGATTCCAGGCCGTGCGGAAATGGTGACAGGCAGCCCGCTGTTCACCCGCGCCGTCGTGCATCGCGAGAACGGCGACGTGACGATCGAGGCGCCGAACGCGGGCATCGGCAAGCCCTATGTCACCGCGCTGAAGGTGGACGGCAAAGTGTCCACGCGCGCGTGGCTACCGGAATCGTTCGCACGGAAGGGCGGCAAGCTGCAATTCGACCTGTCGGACAAGCCGAACACCTCGTGGGCGACGAAACCCTCGGACGTCCCACCCTCCTTCGACAAGCGCTGACCGGCTGTTTGTGGGAGCCCGCATCTCAAGTCGAGGTGCGGGCTCTTCGGTTAGAACGTGTCGCGTCGCAGGCGCAACGCATTACCCACTACCGATACGGAACTCAGGCTCATCGCCAGCGCGGCGATCATCGGTGACAGCGTCACTCCCAGCAGCGGGTACAACACACCCGCCGCCACCGGCACGCCGACCGCGTTGTAGATGAACGCGAAGAACAGGTTCTGCCGGATGTTCTTCACGGTGGCCTCGGACAAGGCCCTCGCCCTTGCGATACCGGCGAGGTCGCCTTTGAGCAAGGTCACCGATGCGCTCTGGATCGCGATGTCGCTGCCGTTGCCCATGCCGATGCCGATATCCGCGGCGGCAAGCGCTGGTGCATCGTTCACGCCATCGCCCGCCATCGCGACCTTCAAGCCCTTCGCCTTGAGCGAGGAAACGAGACGGGCCTTGTCCTCCGGTGACGCACCCGCGTGCACCTCGTCGATCGGCAGCGATGAGGCGACGGCTTTCGCCGTGACCTCGTTGTCGCCCGTCAGCATCACCAGTCGCACGCCTGCCTCGTGCAAGGCATCCAACGCGGGCTTCGTCGACGGCTTGACCGCGTCGGCAAGCGAAAGCAGCGCGGCCAACCGGCCATCGATGGCAAGGAACATCACCGTGGCGCCTTTCGCGCGTGCCTTCCCGGCCGCCTCGTGCGCGACGCTGACATCCACGCGGTCATCTTCCATCAACCGCGCATTGCCAATGGCGACGTCGCGCCCGTTCACTCGTCCAGTGACACCGCGCCCCACCGCCACCTGGAACCCGGATACCGTAGGGATCGCCAGTCCCTCGCCTTCGGCGGCGGCGACGATCGCGGCGGCCAGTGGATGTTCGCTGGGACGTTCCAGCGCCGCGGCAAGAGCCAGTGCTTCCGCACGATCGGAACCGAAGCTGCGCAGCTCGGTCAGCACCGGCTTGCCTTCCGTCAGCGTGCCGGTCTTGTCGAATACCAGCGTGTCGATCTCGCGCAAAGTCTCGATCGCTGCCGCGTCGCGGAACAGTACGCCCGCCTGGGCACCGCGGCCACTGGCCACCATGATCGACATCGGCGTCGCCAGGCCCAGGGCGCAGGGACAGGCGATGATCAGCACCGACACCGCCGCCACCAGCGCATGCGCCAGCGAAGGCTGCGGGCCCACGGTCCACCAAACGGCGAAGGCGAGCATCGCTACGATCACCACCGTGGGCACGAACCACGCGGCGACCTTGTCGGCGACGCGCTGCAAGGGTGCGCGTGAACGCTGCGCTTCGGCCACCATCGCGACGATGCGCGAAAGCACCGTGTCCGCGCCCACGTGATCCACTCGGATCGTCAACGCACCGTGCTGGTTCTGCGTACCGGCCGTGACCTTGTCGTGCGCGCGTTTCGCCACCGGCATCGCTTCACCGGTGAGCATGGATTCGTCGACGTGGCTCTCGCCATCCAGCACGCTGCCGTCCGCCGGAACCTTTTCGCCCGGCCGCACCCGCACGTGGTCGCCGACTCGCAGGCTGTCCAGCGGCACGTCTTCCTCGCGACCATCCTCGGCCACCCGGCGCGCGGTTTTCGGCACCAGCCCGAGCAAGCCGCGCAAGGCCTCTCCGGTCTGGCGGCGTGCGCGAAGCTCCAGGAAATCGCCCAGTGTCACCAGCGTGACGATCACCGCGGCCGATTCGAAATACACGTCGACCATGCCGTGTGCGTTGCGCATGGTGGGCGGGAACGACGACGGGAAAAGGAATGCCACGGCGCTGTACAACCACGCCACGCCCGTACCCAGCGCGATCAAGGTGTACATGTTCGGCGACCACGGCATCAGCGAACGCCAGCCGCGAGCGAAGAACGGCGCGCCGCCCCACAGCACCACCACGGTCGCCAGCAAGGCCTCGCCCCAGCGCGCCAGCGACGACCAGGGCTCGGGCCACGTCATGTCGACGAGATGCGGCCCCATCGCGACGAGGATCACGGGAATCGTCAAGCCCACCAGTAGCGCCAGGCGCCGGCCGAGCGCGCGGACTTCACCATCGTCCTCGTCCAGTGTCGGCATCGCTGGCTCCAACGCCATGCCGCACTTCGGGCAGGAGCCCGGGCCGACCTGGCGTATCTCCGGATGCATCGGGCAGGTGTAGATCGTGCCTGGCGGCGCTTCCGGTTCAGGCTCCTTCGGGCCAAGGTACTTGCCCGGCTCGGCGACGAACCGCTCGCGGCACCGCGCGCCGCAGAAGTGGTAATCGTGGCCTTCATGCGTGGCGTGGTGCGGCGTGGTCGCCGGGTCCGCCGTCATGCCGCACACGGGATCCTTCACCACGCCGGCCTGTGCGCCGGCGTCGTGTCCACAGCAGGCGCGGCTCATGCGTTCGGCTCCGCCAGCGCCTTGAGGATCGGGCAATCCTCCGGCGCCCCATGCCCCGGACAGGCCTCCACCAGCTCCGCCAGTCCGTCGCGCACGCGCTGCAACTCCGCGATGCGCTCGTCGATCGCCTGCAAGCGTGCCGCGGCGCGCTCGCGCACGCCTTCCACGCCGCCATGCCTGTCAGCCGACAAGGCCAGCAACTCTCTGATTTCCTCCAGGGTGAAACCCAGGTCCTTGGCCCGGCGGATGAACCGCAGCCGCGAAACGGCGCTCTGGTCGTATTCGCGGTATCCGGAGGGCCGGCGCCTGGGTTCGGGCAGGAGCCCTTCCCGCTCGTAGAACCGGATGGTGTCGATGGCGACGCCCGCGCTCTGCGCGATGCGGCCGATGGTGAGGGCGGTTTGGGTGTTCATGGGGTTGAGTCTAGACCTTTGATACAGGTCTAGAGTCAAGAGGGAATGTTGGCGTCATCTGTCGGGCTCCCTTCACCTTGTCACTGCTTGCTGTCGAAAGCCCTTAACTGACGTCGACCCACTTTTCCGACACAGCCCATAACCAGACGGGTAAGGCCGCTTCACCCACCGGCCCGATCGGGCCCCGGAGGAGCGATGTGCGTTAACCATCCCACTGATCGAAAGCAGTCTTTGACAGGGGTACGAATTCTTCAATCAGCCACCCGATGCCGACACTACAGTGCGAGGGACCATCGCTGTCCTTCCGGGTGCGGACGTGAACACCATCGATCCAAACGATCCCTATGCGCGGACGGCGCAGATCTTTCCACGCCTCGACGAGTCCATGATCGACACGGCGCGGCACTACGGCGTCGAGCAGGATTTCCAGGCGGATACGCTGCTATACGCCCGCGGCGAACGCGCGGTGTGCTTCTTCGTGATCGTGGCAGGCACCGTGGAAGTGTTCGATCTCGACGCTTCCGGGCAACCGGTCGTCTTCGCGACCCATACCCATGGACAATTCACCGGTGAGCTGGACCTGCTGAACCAGCGGGAGGTCCTCGTCTATGCGCGTGCCATGGCCGGAACGCGCGTCATCAAGATCGAACGCGATGCCCTGAAGCGCATGCTGGCGGCCGAGCCGGACATCGCCGAGATCGTCATGCGCGCACTGATCCTTCGTCGTGTCGGGCTGATCCAGAACGGCACCGGTGGCGTCCTCATCGTGGGCGGTGCGCACGAGGCCGCGACACTTGCCCTGCAGCGCTTCCTCACACGCAACGGCTACCCGCATCGCCTCATCGATACCTCCGATGCCGGTGCCGAAGACCAGGTGCTCGAAGGCATGGGAACCACGGCCGAGCGACTGCCGGTGGTGATTTTTCCCGATCAAAGCGCTCTCAGCCGGCCCTCCACCGCCGAACTCGCCGATCGTCTCGGCCTGACCGAGGCGTTCGACGACGCGCTTGTCTACGACGTGGTGGTGGTGGGCGCCGGTCCGTCGGGACTCGCCGCCGCCGTCTATGCGGCCTCCGAAGGCCTGAACACCGTCGTCATCGAGGGCCTGGCCCCGGGTGGCCAGGCCGGCACGTCGTCGCGCATCGAGAACTACCTGGGCTTCCCCACCGGCATCTCGGGACAGGCTCTGGCGGGACGCGCCCACATCCAGGCGCAGAAATTCGGAGCGCGGCTCGCCATCTCGCGTTTCGTCCGTTCCCTCGAATGCGACGAACAGCCGTATCGCCTGAAGCTGGAGGGCGGCGAAGAGGTGCGCACACATGCCATCGTCGTGGCCACGGGGGCGCGCTACCGGAAGCTTTCGGCGGTGGACTACGAACGTTTCGAGGGTAGCGGCGTGCACTATGCCGCCACGCCGATGGAGGGCAAACTCTGCCAGGGGCAGGAAGTGATCGTCGTCGGTGGCGGCAATTCGGCAGGGCAAGCGGCCGTCTTCCTCTCGCGCACGGCGTCGATGGTCCACCTGGTGGTCCGCGCCGGCGGCCTGGCGGCAACGATGTCCAACTACCTCATCGAACGGATCGCGCACTCCACGCGGATCACCCTGCATGTCCACAGCGAGATCGTCCGTTTCGAGGGCGACGAGCACCTCGAATCGGTGGCGTGCCGTCGCCGTGACACCGGCGAGGTCGTCGTGCATCCGGTCGGCAACGTGTTCGTGATGATCGGAGCCGATCCCAATACCGACTGGCTCGGCGATTGCGTGGGCATCGACGCGAAGGGCTTCGTGGAAACCGGACGGGCCTGCGCCGGCATCCCCGCGACCTCGCCCTATGCCACCAGCCGCCCCGGCATATTCGCCGTGGGTGACGTCCGTTCCGGATCGGTGAAACGCGTCGCATCCGGCGTCGGAGAGGGGTCCGCCGTGATCCAGGCGGTGCACGAACACCTCGCATCGATCCGTCACGACTCTCTGGCCGCGGCCGAGCCGGCCTCCCCCATCGCGATGGCCTGAACCGGCGGTAGGAACACAATCTTTCATCCTGGAGACACCATGTTCGTCATTCGCCACGCTTCCGAACGCGGCCACGCCAACCACGGCTGGCTCGATTCACACCACAGCTTCTCGTTCGCCGACTACCGCGACGAAGAGCACGTCCACTTCGGTCCGCTGCGCGTCATCAACGAGGATCGTGTCGCCGCCGGAGCCGGTTTCGGCACGCACTCCCATCGCGACATGGAAATCATCAGCTACGTGCTCGAAGGAGAACTGGCCCACAAGGATTCGATGGGCAATGCCGTCGTGATCCGGCCTGGCGAAGTACAACGCATGAGCGCCGGTCATGGCGTGACGCATTCGGAGGAAAACAACGCGGTCACCGAGACCCATTTCCTGCAGATATGGATCATCCCCAACCAGCTGAACCTGGCGCCCGGGTATGAGCAGAAGTTCTTTCCCGATGCGGAAAAGCGCGGCAAGCTGCGCCTGGTGGCGAGCCAGTCCGGCGAACACGGATCGGTGACGGTTCACCAGGATGTCCGGATCTACGCGGGGCTGTTCGGCCCCGACGAAACCGCGCATCACACGATCGATTTCGAGCGTCTGGTGTACGTCCACGTGGTCCGTGGCAGCGTGCATGTCAACGGTCACCCGCTGTCCGCGGGCGACGCTGCCAAGATCACCGGCGAGGAACGCGTCGTGCTCTCCGATGGCGTGGATGGCGAGGTGCTGCTGTTCGACATGGGCGAGTTGCAGCCGCCTCGCTAGGTCACATCGCGCCGATCTGATGCATGAACGCGAGGTTGTCTTCGAGATGCCAGTTGTCGGTGACGCGACCAGCCCTGACGCGCAGGATGTCGGTGGCGATGAAGTCGATCGGCTGTCCTTGCCCCTTCCGGCCCATGAACTCGCCAGTAAAGTGGCCGGTGAAGCGAAGATGGCTGACCACCCGGTCACCGACCACCAGGCGCTGCACCACGGCCACCCTCAGGTCGGGAACCGCGGCAAGGAACGCCTTCGAGGCGACCATGGGGCCGGTCGGGCCCTGCGGCCTGCCGGGCGGCAACGTGTGGTCGATGAACGAGGGCGACAGCGCCTTGGAAAGTAGCTGCGCGCTACCGTTGTTCCAGAACCCGTAGAACGCATCCACGGGGGCCAGAAGGGCGTCCACGGACGTGGATGGAAGGCTCTCGTCGACGACCAGTTCCTGGGGTTTCGCGATGGCGACCGCCGCGCGGTCGTCCACCTGGGCGGCGAAACAGGACGGGGCCGCAAGCGCCAAGGCGATGGCAAAAAGGGTGCGCATGAATAGTCCTTCGTTTTGGCCTGAGGGGACGGTGTAGCGCCCGGGCCTTGCCCCGCAGCGCAGGCCCACAACATAATAATTTCCACAAAGACATGTAATTACTCGATCAACTTAGTCAGTCTCAACTGCGAGGCAACATGCTCGACGATCTCAACGAACTTCGAACGTTGCAGCAGGTACTGGCATCGGGCTCGCTCACCGCCGCCGCGAACGCCATGGGCGTCAGCCTTGCCGTGGTGAGCAAGCGGCTCGCCACGTTGGAGCGGCGCACCGGCGTGCGCCTCGTCAACCGGACGACGCGCCGTCTCTCCCCGACGGAAGAAGGTGCACGCCTGATGGTCGAGATCGATCGTGCCTTGGAGGCGATCCGCCAGGGCGAGGAGCTGTTGGCGACCGGTCGCGACGAGCCGGTCGGGACGTTGCGGGTGTCCGCCCCGGTGTCGTTCGGGCGCAGGCACGTGGCGCCCATTCTGGGGGAACTCACGCGCCGCTATCCGCAGCTCGCCATTTCGTTGTCCCTCGATGACAAAGTGGTGGATGTCGTGGGCGGCGCGACGGACGTGGCCATCCGCATCGGTGGCGGACTCGTCGATAGCAGTGCCGCCATGCGCAAGATCGCCGACAACTCGCGCATCCTCGTGGCCGCGCCGGCCTACCTGGATCGTCGCGGCCGTCCATCGACGCCTTTGGACCTGCGCAACCACGACCTGCTGCGTTACGGAGATTTCGTCGCCCCTTGGCGTCTGTACGGCCCGAATGGCGCAACAGAATCGATTCCGGCACCGGCCCGCATGCGCGTCGACAATGGCGATGCCTTGCACGACTGGTGCGTCGCCGGGCTGGGCATCATGTTGAAGTCGATCGTCGACGTCAGCCACGACATGGCGTCCGGCCGGCTGGAACGCGTGCTGCCCGATTGGCATGGTGGCGACCTGCCCATCGTCGCGCTGTTCCCCGATCGAACGAACATGCCGCGAAAAGCCCGTGTTTTCCTGGATGCGATGGTGAATGCGTTCCAGGAAGTCCCTCGGAAATAAGCAAGGCTGGACCTTGGCCGTCCTGCCTTGGCCCAGGAGACCGGTGGCTCCGTTACCGGTGGCTCCGTTGTCACCGATTACGGAAAGGTCTGGCTGTTCACGGTGGCAGGCAAGGCATGGCATGCGAAAGGAGGGAAGCACGCCGCCACGATCGGCCCTTTACCCGTGACAAAGGCGGAGTCGTTCAGCGCGGAATACGTGTAAATCGACGCGCGAAAAAAAGTACCCCGCAACGAGGCACATCGGACCAAGTCCGATCTCGGGCACCCTCGCAAGCCCGTTGTTCGGCCGAGGTAACGCTGTCAGCGATCCAGGTGTGGCTGGATCAACGCTTCAAACCACTTCTGGAAAACCGCCAGCCGCCGCGATCGCTGCCGTCGATGCGGGTACAGCAATGACACCGGCATCGAAGCCGCACGGTAGCCTTGCATCACCTCCACCAGGTCGCCCGAATCCAACAGGTGCTGGACGTCGAAGCGTGGAACCTGGATCAGTCCCAGTCCCGCGAGACAGCAGGCGATATAGCTTTCGGCATTGTTCACGACGACCCTGCTGGATACGTCGACCAGCTGCTCGCCACCGTCGTCGGACAGGTACTCCCACGGTAACGCCCTGCCCGTCTTAGGCGACGCATAACCCACGGCCGAATGTCCGTGCTGCAGGTCGCCAGGCTGGGTCGGTTCGCCGTGCTCACGCAGGTAGGCTGGGCTCGCGCAGTTGACCAAGGCGATGTGGCCCAGTGGACGGCTGACCAGGCTGCTGTCATGCGGCGCACCGATGCGCACCGCGCAGTCCACCCCTTCCTGCACGAGGTCGATGACGCGGTCGGTCGAGCCCAGGACCAATTGAAGCCGGGGATGGCGGCGCAACAAACCCGGCAATGCCGGGGCGATCAGGCGACGGGCGATGCGACTCGGTGCATCGACGACGAGTCGTCCCGACACCTGCCGCCGACTGGCCTGGAACAGCTGATCGATGTCTTCGACTTCGGCCAGCAACGGCCGCACGCGGTCCAGTAACTGTTCCCCGTCGGTCGTCAGCCGCACCTGCCGCGTCGTACGATGCAGCAAGCGCACGCCCAGCTGGCCCTCCAGCTGCTGGATGGCCGCGGATACCGACGCCCGCGGCACATCGAGGGCATTCGCCGCCTTGATGAAGCTGCCCATCTCCGCCACCTGAGCGAACACCCTGTACTGGTTGAATCTGTCCATGCGTCTTGGCCCGTCGGTGTCCTTGCCTCACTTTGTGGTGTAGCCACCATTGATGAGAATGGTCTGGCCGGTGATCCACCACCCATCGCTGACCAGGTGGCGAATGAAGGGGACGACGTCCTCGATGTCCGTGAGGCCTGTCTTGCTGAACGGGGAAAGTGCCGCGGCGGTCTTGTGGTAAGCCACCGCATCCGCGCCTTCAGCGGGATAGAAGAACGGTGTATCCATCGGACCCGGGCCGACCGCGGTCACCGAGATGCCTCGCGCACCGAACTCCTTGGAAGCCGCGCGGGTGTAATGCTCCACGGGCGCCTTGGTTCCGGCATAGGCGGCATAGAACGGGGTGAATGCGCCCAACAGCGAGGTCACCAGCGTGCAGACCTTGCCGTTGTCGTTGACGTGCTTGCCGGCTTCCTTGAGGAAAAAGAAGGCGGTCTTGGAATTGACCGCCGTCATCTCGTCGTACTCGGACTCACTGATCTCGGTGAACGGCTTCTTCAGCACCTTGCCCACCGTGTTGATGGCGATATCCGGCCGACCGACCGCGGCGATGGTGTCGGTGAAGAGCTTCTCGACGGCGGCGGCCGTCGTCAGGTCACCCTGCAAGGCCACGGCTTGCGCTCCGCTGGCCTGTATCGCCTTTACGGTCGCATCGGCATCGGCCTTGGAAGCCGCACTGTTGTAGTGGATCGCGACGGCCTTGGCGCCTTGTCCAGCCAGGTCGCGTGCAATCAGGCCGCCGAGGTTCTTGGCGCCTCCGGCGATGAGAACGACCTTGCCTTTGATGGAATGGTCTGCCACGGGATATCTCCTTCATGAGCCGATGGAGGTTTGAGCTTAGGCCCCTTCATCCCGCCGATAAACGACCCACGGCTGGATGAATCATCCAGTAAAACCATCCAATCAGGGGTGCTCATGCATGACGCGGCGCAGAAGATTTCCTCAGGCAGGAAGCCTCCCGTCATACTCCTCCTTCAACCGTAACCACCCGTCCCAGAACGGCCCGGTCTGGGTACCTTCCATGCGCGCCGCCAGCACGTCGAGGTGCATATGCCAGCCCGCGCTGACGTTCAGTCGCATCGTACGGTCGAGCACACGGCTGTGGATCAGCGTCAACAGGACCTGGTCACCGCTGGACTCCAGTTCGAAGCTGACGCCACCCGTGCTTCCCCAGGTGATCGCCAACTTGCGTGGCGGATCGACCTCCGTGATGGAACCTTCCATGCGGTGCTCGCCGGAAAATCCGGGTGGCCGCTGTCCGGGCGGATCCGTCAATTCGTCGTTGCGCCAGACGAACTCGAAGGTCGATCCCACCTTCATCTCCATCTCGCCGCTCGCCAGCCACTGGCGACGCAGGTCGCCCTCGGTCAGGTAGGCCCAGACCCGCTCGATCGGTCCTGGCAGGACGCGTTGGATCTTCAACGTGGTGGGTTCGATCAGCGTGCCATAGGTATCGGGGGTGGCCAGGTCGGTCATGACGTGTCTCCTTTGGAGGGCGGGGGCTCGTGGGCATCGGCTTGACGCAGGAGCCGGTCGAGCGCGCCCAGACGATCGGTCCAGAAGCGCTCGTAGAAGGCCAGCCACTCGCTCACGCTGGCCAGCGGGCCAGGGTCGAGTCGGCAGATATGGACACGTCCGCGTACCTCGCGGCGGATCAGGCCTGCGTTTTCCAGCACCTTGATGTGCTTGGATGCGGCCGCGAGGGACATCTCGAAGGGTTCGGCGAGCTGGCCCACGGTCCGCTCGCCAGCGGCGAGCTCACGCAGCATGTGCCGCCGCGTGCGATCGCCGAGGGCGTGGAAAATCGGGTCCAGTTGCGGGGCGTCTAATTCAACCATGAGGTTGAATGTACGCAAGCACCACTCGTTAGTCAACCACTTGGTTGAATTATTTTCAGGCCTCGTGCACGGGGTGCGGTGCCGGCCGGTGCAGCATCCGCGAAACGAGCGCAATGATGGCGAGGCCGCCACCGAGCACGCATACGCCCAACCACCCTGCCCGCCGCCACGCCTCCGCGGCGGCGAACGAGCCCGCGGCACCACCGAGGAACATCGTCGTCATGAAAAGCGTATTGAGACGGCTCTTGAATTCGGGATGCAGGCCGTAGATGAGGTGTTGATGCGAGACCAGGGCGATCTGCACGCCGAAGTCGAGCACGATGACGCCGACGATGAGTCCGGCAAGGCTCGTCCATAGCGCGAAGACAGCCCAGGCGAGCACGGTCGCCGCCGCACCCATGGCGATGACCAGCCAGGGCCCACGCCGGTCGGCGATGCGTCCCGCGACCGGCGCCATCGCGACACCCACTGCGCCGACGATGCCGAAAAGACCGGCGGTCGCCGCGCCGAGATGCAAGGGAGGCTGTTCCAGGCGCAGCGCAAGGACGGTCCAGAACGCCGAGAACGACGCGAAGATCACGGCCTGGGTGAGCGCCGCGCGGCGCAGCAGCGGTTCGGCGCGCCACAGGCCCACCAGGGAGCCCAGCAGTTCGCGATAGGGAACACGTCGCGCCGGCCGATGCTCGGGCAGGCGTGTCGCCATCAGCACCGCGCCGATCAAGGCCACGGGAACGGCCAGCCAGAACATCGCCCGCCATCCAGCCATGCTGGAGACGAAGCCGGCGATCGTCCGGCTGAGCAAGATACCGGTGAGCAGGCCGCTCATCACGGTGCCGACCGCGGCACCGCGTTTTTCCGGCGCGGAAAGGATCGTGGCGAAGGGCACGATCTGCTGCGCCACCGTCGCCGCCGCGCCGACGATCACCGAGGCCACCGCCAGCATGGCCAGCCCCGGCGCCACGGCCGCGAGTACCAGCGCAAGGGACAGGACGATGAACTGCACGGCGATGAGCCGGCGCCGTTCCAGCGCATCGCCCAGGGGCAGCAGGAACAGAAGGCCCGCGGCGTAGCCCAGTTGGGTCAGCATCGGAATCCACCGCTCCACCGCGCCGTCGTGCAGGTCCCTCGACATGATGCCGAGCATCGGCTGGTTGTAATAGATATTGGCGACAGCCAATCCCGCCGCCAGCGCCATCGCATACAGTGTGGCGCGGGGAAGACTTGCCGGCTCGGCGGTGGATGGTGGCATGAGGGATTCCTGACGATGGACGGTTATGCGTAACACATGATCGCAGTGTCCGACAGGAAGACGATACGCGCTTGTGCAATTGGTCCCTCTTTGCACGCGCCACGCCAGCCATCGTCTATGCTGGGGCGACGTCCACGGCACGCGCAGGGCAACGACTTGAAGACGATCGGCCTCATCGGCGGCATGAGCTGGGAATCCACCCTGCCCTACTACCGGACCATCAACGAAACGATCCGGGACGAGCTGGGGGGTCTGCATTCCGCGCGCCTCCTGCTCTACAGCGTGGACTTCCATGAAATCGAACGCCTCCAGCACGCAGGTGATTGGGGCGGCGCCGGTGAAGCCATGGCGTCGGCGGCGCGTTCACTGGAAGCCGGTGGCGCGGACTTCCTCGTACTGTGCACGAACACCATGCACCGGGTGGCGGAGGTGATCGAGCGTGCCAGCGCCCTGCCTTTGCTGCATATCGCCGATGCCACCGCCGATGCGCTCTCCCACCATGCGGTCCACCGCGTGGGATTGCTCGGCACGCGCTTCACCATGGAGCAAGCGTTCTATCGCGAACGCCTGTCCGCGCGAGGGTTCGACGTGGTCGTGCCGGACGACGCCGACCGTGACGATGTGCACCGGATCATCTATGACGAACTGTGCCAGGGCATCATTCGCGACGAATCCCGCGAATGCTACCGGCAAGTGATGTCCCGGCTGGTGGACGAGGGCGCCGAGGCAATCGTCCTCGGTTGCACGGAGGTCGCCCTGCTGGTCGACGGCGAAGACGCCAGCGTGCCGCTGTTCGACACCGCCGCCATCCATGCGCGAGCGGCGGCACACCACGCGCTCGGCTGATCGGAATCAACCCGTCGCGAGTCGGTCCAACCGCAGCCGCCCCCGGTTATCGGTCAATCGTGCCGCCGCGAGGTACACCGCCACCATCGAGGCGAGGCAGCTGCCGCCGGCGAGCAGGAACATCAGCAGGATCTGGTACTTCACCGCTTCCATCGGATCGAGGCCTGCGAGGATCTGGCCGGTCATGATGCCGGGCAGGGTCACGACACCGGCGGCACTCATCTGGTTGACGATGGGAATCATGCTGCGGCGGATGGCGTCCCGGCCCAGTTCGGCCGTGGCGGTACGGTAGGTATCGCCCAGCATCAGCCTCGCCTCGATGGCCGATGCCTGTACGCCGACGCCGTCGAGCACGCCGCTGAAGGCGATGCTTGCCGAGTTGAGCACGTTGCCGAGGATGATGCCCGCCAATGGGATCGCGTACTGCGGTGACAGCAACGGATGCGGACGAATGGCGGTCAGCAGCGCGAACAGGCACGTCAGCAAGGCCGGCGTGGCGACACTGGCGAGGCTGATGAGAAAGCCACCGCGTCGAAGACGATGCACGGGCCGCGCTGCCGCTTCGCGCGCGGCCACCAGCACCATCGCGAAGATCACCAGCAGGGTCAGCCATGCTTCGCCCACGCCGAACACGTAGCGAAGTACGAAGCCCACGGCCACCAGCTGCACCACCATGCGCAACGCCGCCAACAGCAATCCGCGATGCAGGCGCAAGCGGAACACCAGCGAGATCACCGCGTCGAGCAGGATCAGCGTCGACGCCACCGCGAGGTCGTAGGGATGCAACGAGATGACGTTCATGCCGGCATGAGCCTCCCCCGGTTCATGGTGAACGTGCGATGGGCCATGCGCTGCGCCTGCATGGCGTCATGCGTCACCATCACGATAGCCTTGCGCTCCCGGCTCCATTCGACCAATAAGGCTTCCACGGCCTCGGTCGCCGCCGGGTCGAGGCCACTGGTGGGCTCGTCGAGCAGGAGCACCTCGGGCTGCCGGGCCAATGCCCTGACCAGGGCCAGGCGTTGCCGCTCTCCGGTGGACAGCACGCGGATCTCACGTTTCATGATGTCCGGAGGAAGCAGGAGACGCGCGGCCGTCGCCACCGCCGTATCCATCATCGAAAGCTCGAAATGCCCGCTCACCGTGGATGCCCACCATCCTGCCTGTGCGGGCACCAGCATCACGCGGCGGCGCCAGCATGCGGCCGCGATCGCGTCGCGCGGCTCCCCGGCGAGTGTGACCTTGCCTTCCCCGGGATCGAGATCCGCCAACAGGCGCAGCAGGAGCGACTTTCCCGCGCCGGATGCACCCATGACCGCCAACCGTTCACCAGCGGCCAGGGTAATGGATACCGGTCCGACGCCAAATCCGTTCAGTTCCTGGACAGAAAGTAGTTGCGACTGAAGCATCATGGTGCGTCATGATCCTGCGGATAGTGGTGCCGCGTTCAAGGCGCGGCATGGTGTGCGAAGAGGGATTTCGCCGGGCGGCCGCTGCCATGTTGCCATGGTGTTACGGATGGCTTAGCGCATGCTTTGGGCAGAAACGCACGCTGTAAGCACACCGTCATGAAACGGACAGCTGCATCTAAGGTGACTTTGGCATCGTAGCGGGAACGCCCGGATCACAGGGCATGCACGAGACCTTTCATGTCGACGGTCGTTTCAGTCAAGCGGGTAGAACCGGTCGTGCCGCGCACTCCACTGCACGGTCGGGGTCACGCTTTCCGGCGCAGCGCCGTGGCATGGCTGCTCCGGCACCTCCTGCCTGCGCGGGACAACCTCGTGGGCCCCGGGCAGCTGCCACGCATCGGCATACAGCGCATCCTGGTCTGCCGTCCGAATCACCGCTTGGGCAACACGGTGCTGCTCACGTCGCTGATGGGTGAGATCGAGCGCCACTTTCCGGGCGCGGAAGTCGACGTGCTCGGCTCCGGCGAGGCAACCCGCGGCATACTCGGTGGCTTCGCCACGATCGGCGAACTGTTCCTCCTGGACCGTCGCGCGTTGCGGCGCCCACTAGCCAGCTTGCGAACGCTGCGCAGTCTCTCCCGCAAGCACTATGACCTCGTCATCGATGCGGCTTCGGGATCGTCATCCGGACGTCTCGCCGCCGGCATGGCGAAGGCCCGCTATCAGGTACGCGTCGAGGGAAGCGGCGGCGATGCGCCAGTACATTTCGCTGCGCGGCCGGTGCATGCGCTTCGGCGTGCGCTGGGCGAGGCAAGACTCGAGCCCATCCCCACACTCGACCTCCGGCTGTCAGCGGCGGAACGCGAGCGTGGTGCGGCCATGCTGGAACGTGTCCTGCAAAGCGCTCCCGCCAACGATGCCCCGACGCTGGCGATCTTCCCGAACGCGACGGGCCGCAAGCGCCTCGATGCCACATGGTGGCAAACCTTCGTCGACGAGCTCATCCGGCGTGCGGGGCCGTTTCGCATCGTCGAACTCGTGGCGGCAGATGGTCAATCGCGCATCGGCAATGCCTACCCGACCTATTTCACCAGCGATCCACGCAAGCTCGCCGCGTTCATCGATGCCGCCGACACCTATGTGAGTGCCGACTGCGGCGTGATGCATCTGGCGGCCGCGACCCGGGCCATCACGATCGGCATCTTCGGCGCCACCGATCCCGATCGCTATGCTCCCTTCGGCGGACGTAACCTGGGCTTCCGCAGCGATGACGGCTGCCCCCTCGCCGCGGCGATACGCGTCGCCGCTCACCTGCGTCAAAGCACCGCCATGTAACCGAAGCCGCGTACGGTACGGATCGCACCGGGTCCCACTTTCCTCCGCAGGCCATGCATGAGGACTTCGAGCGCGTTCGGGCCCACCTCCGCGTCGCAACCATAGATCGATGTTTCGATCACCTCGCGGCGGACGATCCGACCTGCCCGTTCCACCAGCATCTGCAACAGTGAGAACTCACGACGGGTGAGTTCGATTCGCCGCCCCCCGTAGGTGACTTCCAGGGAACACAGGTTCATCGACAGGTCCCCCAGCTCGATGACGTTGTCGGCGAACCCACGGGCGCGGCGTGCAAGGCAGCGGACACGCGCCGTGAGTTCATCCAGGTCGAAGGGCTTGGTCAGGCAATCGTCGGCACCGGCGTCGAGAATGGCGATGCGCCTTTCGACCACCTCGCACGCCGTCGTGGCCAGCAGCGGCGTACGGATGCCAACGCGGCGGACCTGGCGCAGGATGTCCAGCCCATGGTCCGTGGCAATATCGACGTCGAACAAGGCCAGATCGACATGGCGCAGTCGCAGCGCTTCCAGCAGTTCCGCGCCGCACCGGAGCCACGTCACCGCATACGTCATCTGCCCGAGCACGCGCGCCATGGCGGCGCCGAGCGCCGGATCACCTTCGACGACAATAATGTTTATGACACCCTCCACATGCGAGCCCGGGCGGCTTTCCCGGGTACCGATGATCGCAGGTTGGAGGGCTGGGACGCGCACCGTCCCGGCAAATCGCCGATTCAGCGCTCGAGCAGATCTTCGTGCTGGTTGAGCGTCGGTGCGGCGAAAGGTTCCGGCGCCGGCGTACGGCCGAAATGGATGGGATGATTCACCCCGCGATACTGGCCCACCACGGGATGTTCGAACGTGGCGACAAGGCCCTCCGCGGTCACCTGAGGGTGATCGAACATGTCTTCGATACGACGCGCGGCGGCGCTGGGCACCGCGTCGCCGAAGATAGCTTCCCATTCGAGCGCGCTGTGCGTGGCGAGCGCGTCGTGCAGCCGCGGCACGATCTCGTTGTGGTGCTCGGCACGCTTGCGCACGGTGTCGTAGCGCTCGTCGTCATGCAACGCCTGCAGGCCGGTACGCTCGCACAAGGCCTTCCAGAAATGCGGCGTATTGGCGGAGATGTAGATGTAGCCATCACGCGTGGGATGGATGCCGGTGACCCCGCCCGACCGCATGTCGCGACCGATGTCGAGCGACTCGCCTTCGGCCCATATCATTCGCGCGGATTGCATGGTGAGCGCACTGCGCAGCAGCGAGATGCCGACGTACTGGCCAAGGCCGCTGCGCTCGCGTTCATACAGTGCCGATGACACGCCCGCCGCCAGCAGCGCGGCCGCGTAGTAGTCCACCACCGAGCCGTAGATCACTTCCGGCGGACCGTTGCGCTTGCCCTGCAAGGTGCACATGCCAGTCATCGTCTGCAAGACCTGGTCATAGCCGGCCTTGTCCTTCATCGGGCCGGATTCACCGTAGCCGGTGACCGCGCAATAAATCAGGCGGGGATTGATCAGGTTGAGCCGTTCGTGGTCGATCGCCAACCGTGTCGGCACGCCCGGCCTGAAATTGTGCACGAGCACGTCCGTCTCGCGCACGAGGCGTAACAGCGCGGCGTGATCGGACGGATGCTTCAAGTCGAGCACGATGCCGCGCTTGCTGCGGTTCACGCCGAGGAAGGCCCGGCTCTCGGCGGCCAGCGTCGATGGATACTGGCGCAGGTTATCCCCACCGGGCGGCTCGATCTTGATGACGTCCGCGCCCTGGTCGGCGAGCAGCGTGCAGCCATAGGGGCCGGCGATATAGGCGCTCAGGTCCAGCACCTTCACGCCGGCGAGTGGACCGGACGCTCGGCGGGGGGACGATGTCGACGTTTCCATGTTTGCCTCGGTATCCACAGTTGCCATGTCCCGTTTCCGCGAATCACTTTGCAGCAGGCGGGATGCCCGAAACAGCCCGCTTCGATATGTTCTGGCAGCAGAAAATATTGCTTGAAGATGCAATCAGTCCGCCGGCGCCAGGCCTAGCCATGTGAGCCGCCAGGCCCCATCGTGGCGGCCTCCCGTGGCGAAATACGGCGTGAACCGCAGCGGCGGCCGGTATCCGGGATCGAAGCGCAGCATGGGTTCGCCGTCTTCCCCCCGCTCACATACGAGCCAATCCTCCACCGGCCCTTCCGGCAGCTTCACCGTCTCGCTGGTTTTGAAGCCGTCGACGCGTTCCGTGGCATAGACCAGCGGACCGCAGGTGAAGCCGACGTATTCGAAACGCAGCACTTCCTGCCGCACAGCGCTGCCGTCGGGAGCACGCGATTCCTGCACGTTGCGGTTCGTCGCGTGATGCACCGTCGGCCGGGCGGGAAAGTGCGCCAGGACGCGATCGCCGGTGTGCCACTCGCGCTCGATCGTGGCGTAGCCTCCCGGCACGACCGTTGCGTCGGCTGCCACGCCGTTGACGAGCACGGTGGCGCCCACCGCCCATGAAGGCACGCGAATCCGTAGCCTGAAACGCGCCTCGCGCTCCACCTCGAGATCGATGCGCACGTCGTCCGGATACGGCCAGGCCGTGACCTGCCGAAGCGTGACGCGCCCCGGGGCTTCCAGCGTGGCCATCGATTCGCCGGCACCGAAGAGATTGACATCGAGGGTCGCCGCATCGCGCACGCCCACGGCGATGTCGGGCAGTTCCTCGACGGCCATGGCGCCGCTGGACTTGCAGCAACGCCAATAGGTGGTATGCACGCGGCGGCCGTTGGGAAAGACGTAGTAGCACCAGTCCTCGCCATCGGGCGCCTGTGCGGCAAGGAGGTCGTTGTACGCGGAGCGTTCGATTTCCTCCGCATAGCGCGCCTCGCCCGTGATCGCAAGCAACTCGCGGTTGAGCTGGATCCAGGCCAGGGTCGAACAAGTCTCCACATAGCCTTCCGGGCTGAACGCGCCAGGGGCATTGAAAACCTCGCGCGAACGGTGTGCCACGCCGCCCCAGGGTCCGCCACCGAGCGTCAGGTGGTGATCGCGGATACTGGTCCAGACGTTCTTCACCGCGCGCAGCAGGTCGACTTCGCCAGTGACGCGATGTAGCTTGGCCATGCCGACCATGTTCCAGGCCAGCTGATAGGCCTTGCCCGTGCCGATGAAGGCGGCATCGGTGCCGGCGAGGCTCTGCTTCAGCAATGCAAGCGGCGGGTTCGCATCCGCTTGAGCGAGCACGCATCGGGCCAGTTCGAGATAGCGGGGATCGCCCGTGGCGAGGTGCAGCTCCACGGCGGGATCGAGCAACACGGTCGCCGACATGCCGAAGTGGTTGCCGAGATCCGTGATGTCGATGCCGCCTTCGGTCAGCGTGTGCAGGCACAGGTCGCCGATGCGCCGCGCGCTTTCGAGATAGTGCTCGCCACCCCATTGGCGATGAACCTCGACGAGGCCGAGCATCAGGTAGGCGTGCGTCCAGATGTCCCACGTACGTACGCTCGGTGCGCCATCCCAGCTCACCGGCTTCGGCGGTTGCGGGCGCATGAAGCGCCGCGACGGCGCGTAAGTACCCAGGTAACCGTCGTCTTCCTGCACGGAGACGAGATAATCGGCCACGCGAAGCACGCTGGCACGCAAGGCCGCGTCACCGCTGCGCGCCGCGGCACGCGTCGCCGCCACCAGCCACTTGCCCGCATGCTCTCCATACCAGTCGCCTTCCTCGTTCGATGCGCGGCGTTCCGGCGCGAACAGAGCGATCGCGGGGCTTCTTTCATCGACGATGAAATGCGACAGCCGGCCGCGAAGGTTCGCGGCCAGGGCATCGCCGAGAAGGCCATCCAGGCGGGTACGCACCTTCATGCGGCGTCGACCACGCAACGAAAGCCGATGCAGCCGGAGCGGTCCTTGCACGGGGCCATCAACAGGTACTTGCCATGCTGGTCGAGGCGATAGGCCTGCGGAAAGTACCAGTGCGAGGTCTGCGGTTGATAGGAACTGCCTCCGCGCAGGATCGCGCTCCTCGTATGCTCGTCCTCGTATTCGTCCGTCCACTGCCAGACGTTGCCGACGAGGTCGAGCACGCCGAACGGACTGGCCGCCGCGAGAAACGCGTCGACGTCCGCCGGCGCGCGCAACGTGCGCCCGCGATTCGGCATGGGCACACGGTCGTCGCGCCAGTCGTCGCCCCAGGGATAGTGCCGGCCATCGCCGCCCTGGGCGGCGTACTGCCACTCCCATTCGTGCGGCAGCCGCTTGCCGGCCCATGCGGCATACGCACGTGCGTCCTCCAACGCCACCCAGGTGACGGGCTTGTTTTCCCAACCGGCAGGCGGCTTGCCATTACGCCAATGGCGAAGGAAATGGTGTTCGTCGGCCGGTGCCCAGCCACTCTCGGCGAGGAAGACGGCGAATTGCGCATTGGTGACCGGTGTGCGGTCGATGTGGAACGGCTCGATCGGCATACGGTGACGGTGGCCGCGGCGGGGGCTCGATTCCCAGGGATACTGGACATCGTTGCCTTCCCACGTTTGCCCTTCGATCTCGACGCCGCCGACGACGAAGTCGAACACACCGCCCGGCACCGGCACCATGCCGTGCGGCGGGGAGGATTGCGGCAGTGTCCGGGCGATGGGGACCTGGCGTTGTGGCAGGCTGCGCCAGGTGGATGAGAGCGAGGCCAGTGGCGTGGCCGCAGCGGCACGCATGTCCGCGAGGAAGTCGTCGAGGCCATCCACGGACGCGCCTGCGCGCAACGCCAGCACGGCGCCGAAACCGCGGCCTTCAAGGGCCATGCCCAGCACCGCCCTTCCCTCTTCCATGCGCGGTTTCAGTGCCACGCCATTCCACAGGTCGTAGTACCGCGTTCCTTCGGCATGGGGAACGGCCAGTTGCTCGCCATCGATGATGTACTCGTTGCGATTGACGACCGTCCACACCGTATAGGCTTCCACCGGGAAGCGGCTGGCGAAGACGCCCGCTTGCAGGGTCCGTTCGTAGGGCCGCCAATCCATGCTCACCATCGCGGGGGCGAAGCGGCGTTCGATGCGGGCGATGCGTCGAAGCGATTCGGCATCGCGTGGCGTGAACTGGTTCCAGATACCCCAGACGTTCTCCCAGGCGTTGTAACCGATGCCGTTGAAGAAGATGTATTGCAGGTCGTGGTTGCGGTCGCGGCCCCAGCGGTTCTCGTAGTTGATCATGTGCCGCGGTTCGAGCCACTTGAACTTGGCGACGGGAGGAATAGCCTCGTTGGGCGCCTTCTTGCCCCAGCTCTGTACGTTCCAGATCAACTGCTCCTCGGCGCTGATCGTCGATTCCGGCTGCAGCACGACAGGATGGCCCACGGCGTCGCAGGCATCGAAGAAGGCACGTGGTACGCCGTTGTAGGTATCGCCGTTGACGCCATCGGCACCCACCGCTTCGACCAGTCCGGCCATCGTCCGCCAATCGTTTTCTTCCGGCGGCCGCGTGCCGTGATCCCAGGGCATGGTGGGCAGGAATACGCGCACGCCTCGCCGGTGGAAGTCATCCACCGCGGAGCGCAGCCCCTCCAATCCACCGGGAAGGTCGAAAGCGAGATCGGTCTTGTTGCGGTCGTCGACGCCGATGTTCGGATAGACGAACCAGATCAGCACGCTGTCGATGCCGCCGAAGCGTGCCTCGAGATCGTCCAGGTACCGGTCGACCGTGTAGCGCCCCGCCACTGGATCGTAGAAGTAGCGGTCCTCCACCATCATCTGCGCGTGGACGAAGTTACGCTGTGCCCACTGCAACTCCGGGCGGCGGTAGTTGGCGTCGTCGTAGCCGATCCGCACGAGGTGCTCGCGGCGCCAGTCGGCCAGTTCGCGGACCCAGTCGTCCGCGCTGCCGTCGACATCCATCTTCCAGTGACCTATCTCGGCGAATGGCCAGCCGGGCGCCTTGCCGGGCGTGGGAAGGTAGCGTCCCGTGGTGACATGGGAAAACTTGAACTCGTGGATCACCCGGGGGGTATCGTCACGGTCGTCAGGCGGTGGATTCATGGGCGGGCGCGGCGTGAAGGTCATGGAAGGGCATGGTAGACGAGGTCGTAGAAAGGCCGCGCGAGGCGCGGGAGATCCTTGCCGCCGTCGTTGCGAGGAAGGTGTTGCAGCAGAAGGATCGCCACGAGGTGTTCGCGTGGATCGATCGTATACGTGGTGGAGGCGGCGCCTGCCCAGCCATACTGGCCCACCGAGCCCGGCTGGCCGCGCCGTGCCGGGTCGATCACGACGTAACCGCCGATGCCGAAGCCCTCGCCCGCGTTGAACGGGGTGACCGGTGGATCGAGCATGCCCAGGTGGTTGCTCATCATCAGTTCCACCGTCTTCCTCCCCAGCAGGACACGATCGCCCGCGCGGCCTCCGTCGAGCAGCATCAGGGCGAAACGGGCGTAGTCGTCCGCTGTGGAGTACAGGCCACCGGCCCCACTCGTGTAGCGATTCAGTGACTCACCGGGATGGCGGGCGCTGGAACTCGTGTCCAGCGCGAGCCGGCCGTCGTTGCCCATCCGGGTCAGATCCACGATCCGGCCGCGCTTGGCGGGCGCTACGGAGAACGCGGTATCGCGCATGCCCAGCGGAACGAAGATCCGTTCACTCAGGAAGTCGGCGAAGGGCTTTTTCGCCACCACCTCGACCACCCGGGCGACGAGTTCCAGCGAAGCCCCGTCATAACCGAAACGCGTACCGGGATCGGCGGCGAGCGGCACCCGGCTCATCCGCCCGGCGAAGCCGGCGAGATCATCGGCGGCATGGGGATCGATGCGTTCCATGGCCGCCACGGCCAGACGGTCACCTGGCAATCCGGCGGGATACCCGGCGGTATGCGTCAGCAGGTCGTGCAGGGTGACACGGCGCGAGGCCTCCCTGAGCAGGGGAGATTCGGCACTGCCGCCTGTCATGACCCTGGGCGTGTCGAATCCGGGCAAGAAATCCGACACCGGCTGGTCGAGCGATACCTTGCCCTCCTCCACCAGCATCATCAGCGCAACCGACGTCACCGTCTTGGTCATCGAATAGATGCGGAAGATCGCGTCACGCCGCATCGGCCGGCGGCGACCGAGGTCCTCGTCACCGTAGACACCGACGTCGACCACCTGCCCCTTGTGGACGATGAGGCTCACGCCGCCGAGATATCCGGTGCTCGACGTCGCGTCACGCAGGAAGGCATGCAGCGTCTCCAGCCGTGCCGGCGACCACGTCTCGCCCGCCCATGCCGGAGCGACGGCGAGGACGCAGGCCAACAGGGCCGCCCGAACGGCACGGCCCCCGTGGAAACGCCATCGCCTCACAAGGTGATGGTGTAGGTGAGCGAGGTGACGCGACCGCGGCCGGCCCAGTAGTTCTGGTAACCCGCCAGTTGCGACCAGCTGAGGATGTATTGCTTGTCGAGCAGGTTCTCGACACCGAGCGAGAGCTTGCCGTAGCGCTCCAGGCTGTAGTTCACGCCCAGGTCCCACAAGGTATAGCCGTGCGTCCGCTCGTCGTAGCTGAAGGTCGCGCCGTCATAGGCACGCACGTCGTGACCGGATACATGGCGACCGAAGAGCGAGGTGGCACCGAGCGTGGCGTCGCCACGCGCCGAGTAGTTCCAGGTGACCGAATACGCCAGCTTGTCCGGGTTGATGTCGAGCACGCCCAGGGGCTTGTTCAGGCTGCCCGCGCCGAATCGTCCCGCGGGGTCCGCCGACCAGAAGGCGGTGCGGCCCGTGATGTGCGAGTAGATCCCGTTCACTTTCCAGGCGTCGTTGAAGCGCCACTCGCCGGTCACTTCCGTGCCTTCGATACGGACCGGTGCTCGCGAGAGGATGAAGTCGGTGGTGTGCGGGTCCACGGCGAGCGAGGAACCGAACGGCGACTTCGAGATGTAGTGCGTCGCACCGAACGCGCCATTGTCGCCGCGCCAGTTGAAGCCGAATTCGTTGTTCTTGTAGATGATCGGCTCGAGGTCGCGGATGCGGCTGACCGACTGGCCCGGCGTGCTGATGTTGCGCAGTGGGATGCCGATGTTCGGCAGCGTGAACCCTTCGCTGTACGAGGCGAACACCGACCATTCGTCGCCGATGCGCCAGATGCCGCCGATGTTGCGCAGGTTTTCCTTGTAGTTGAGCTTGCCGCCCTGCACGAACACGCGGTTGCGGTAATAGGTGGTGGTGTAGCTGTCGACCGTGAGGCGATCGCTTTCCCGGCGATAACCACCGCTGATCGTCAACGGGCCGATGTCGTAGGACAGCTGCGCATAGGGCGCCACGCTGTTGTAGATCATCGGCGGCACCCACAGGCGGCCGGTCAAGGCCAGGCGCTGCTGTGCCTCGTCACGCGCCACGTCGACACCGGTGTGCAGTTCGAGGCCGGTCACCAGGAAATCCGGGCGCGTCCACGAGGTACGGATGCCGCGCTTCTTCGCGGTGATCTCGGACTGATCGTACAAGGTGTTCAGCGGTGCGATCAGCGGGTCCTGCTTGTCCTCGGTGTTCTCGGGCAGGTAGCGCATGGCCTGGTCGGCCTTGTACACGTTGATGTCCAGCGAACCACCCAGGACGTTCTTGTTGGTGTATTCGAGCGAGTACTGCTTGAAGTCGTTGAAGGCGTCCTTCGAACCGAAGATGTGGCCCTTCTCGGAAGTGTTCGTCCGCGGCACGTCGCACGGCGGGTCGTCGGTCGGGCCGCGGCAACCCAGCACCTGCACGTAATCGCCCTTGCCCTGGATCTTGAACTTGCTGAAGGTGGCCTGGATGCGCTGGTCGTCGTTCTCGCCGAAGTTGTAGCCGAGCTTGGCGAACAGATTGCTCGAGGTGGAGTCGGCGAGCGAGCCCGACGTGTTCAGGCCGATGCGCCTGCCGTTGCCGTCGTAGGTGATGCCACGGTCGATATACGACCCGGACAGCAGCACGTCGTAGCTGCCCTGCTTGCGGGAGAAGGTCACGCCGGTCTTCCAGCCGCCGCTGTCCGACTTGCCTTGGGTCTGGTAGCGCGTGGTGATCGTCGTCTCGTTGCCTTCCTTGGTCGGCGTCTTCGAGATGTAGTTGATGATGCCGCCCGCCGCACCGATGCCTTCGGAGGCGGATGGCCCGTTGATGACTTCCACGCGGCCGACGATGCCCATGTCGGTGAAGGTGCCGTTGCGCGTGCCTTCGCGCAGCGGCGAACCCTGGGGCACGCCGTCGAACAGGCGCAGCGGAATGCGGCCACGCAAGGTCTCACCCGTGTTGCTCATCGCCTGCGACGACTCGGCATAGCCTGGCACCGAACGCGCCAGCACGGCCGTCGCATCCTCGGTCACCAGCAGCGTATGCGCGATCTCCTCCTTGTTCACGACCGTGATCGCGCCGGGAATCTCGTCGACCGCCTTCGGCGTGCGCGTGCCGGTGACGATCACCTGGTCGAGGTCGGTCGGCTCGGCCGGCTTGTCGGATTTCTTCTTGGCGGCCTTCGGCGCATCGCCGGCGGCCGGTGCCGCGGCATCCTGCGCGAGTGCGCTCGTGGCGAACAGGGAGACCAGCAGGATGCTGCCGATCGCGGAGGAAAGTGGTTTGATCATGTCGGGTCCGTGGATGCCGTTGGTACGGATCGCCCAGGCGGGCGAGTGCGGCGCGAGCGCCGATGACGACGCGCCTGACGGTAGCTGCTGTTGCGGTTGGCGACGCCCTCCCCGGCGTCCCAATGACCTGGGTTTCGTTGATGGCGAATCTATGCGCTTCGCCCTTGCCGAGAAACCGACGGCGGGTATGTTCAGAGACTAGTTTTTGTTGCTTACGAACCAAGCAAAACTATGCGGCGACGCAACATCGCCGACATCTTCATCGTGCGAGCGCTGACGCCGACGCCATGGCCTTGCGGCCTTCCTGCAACAACACGGTGACCAGGCGCACGCGCACGCTAGAGCGCGACCACACGATGCCGATACGCCTCGGCTCCGACGGCTGGGGCAATGGCAGGCGCACGAGGTCGAGTCCTTCCGGCCAGGGCTTTGCCCAGTCGGGAACCAACGACACACCCAGGCCGCGGTCGACCATCACGGCTATCGCGTTCAACGCGTTCAACTCGAAGCGCTCGCGCGGCACGATACCATTCGCGCGAAGGTAGTCGTCCGCCTGGCGGCCGCCCCATTGGTTACGGTCGTAGCGAATCAGTGGCTCGCTGGCGAGAAGGTCGTGCGGATCGCGCGCCGCCATCGAACGCGGTGCCAGTACCACGAGAGGCTCCTCGCGCAGAAGTTGCCACTCGCACGTCTTGGGCAGCGGGAACGGGGCCTGCAATACCACGGCCGCGTCGAGATCGCCCGCTTCCACGTCGCGGTACAGGTCCACCGAATAGCCCGGCTTGATGAATACGTTGATCCGGGGAAAGGTGTCCACCATGCGCGCGAGGATGTCCGGCAGCATGCCCGCCAGCGCCGTCGGGCATGCGCCCAGGCGCAACTCGCCCGATACCCCGCTCTCGTTGGCGACGCTGCGCAGGTCGGCCACGTTGCGCAGCAGGTCGCGCGAACGCTGGAGGATGCGCGAACCTTCCTCGGTGACGCTCACCGTACGCCCCACGCGCGCGATGAGGGTGGCCCCGATCTCGCGTTCAAGTGTCCGGATTTGCTGCGCCACGGCAGCGGGCGTGATATTCAGCAGTCGCGCCGCCGCCGCCATGGAACCGTGGTCGGCCACGGTGATGAAGGTATGGAGGAACTGGGTTTCCACGGGATCTCGCCGGCGCTGGTCAGAGGAAGACCATGGTAGGTCATCCCTTGCGCGATTCGCGATGGATCGTCAGGCCCTCGAGCGAGCGGGTCGGCGCGGGGAAGAACAGACTGGCCACGTAGCCGATCACGATGCAGAGGAAGATAGAGATCGCCAGGTAGAAGTACGGATGCACGAGCCGGAACGCCCAGGCCACGAGGGTAAGCGCGGTGCTGCCGGCGATCCCGATCGCCACCCCCGGGGAATTGGCGCGCCGGGTGAACATGCCCAGGGTGTACGCGCCTGCGAAACCGCCGCCCAGCAGTCCGGCCAGTTCGATCGACACGTCGAACAGCGAATGCACATCGAAGCGCGACAGCAGCAGGGCCAGCCCGATACCCACCAGGCCCACCGCGATCGTGCTGACTTCGGCGAAGACCACGCTTCGCTTGGGCGACGGGTTCTTCACCAGGCGCTCGTAGAAGTCCACCGAGACCAGCGTCGCCACGCTGTTCATGATGCCCGATAGCGTCGCCATGGCCGCCGCGAAGATACCCGCGACGATGAGGCCGGTGACACCCATCGGCAACTCCGCGGCGATGAACAACGGGAACGTCGCGTCGATCGGCAGCAGGGGGTTCATCCGCTCGGGGTGCGCCTTGTAGTAGACGAACAGCGCGGTACCGATCATGTAGAAGACGAAACCTCCCGGGATCATGATCGCCGCGAACGCCCAGATCGAGCGCCCCGCCTCCTTGTCCGATGGCGTGGACAAGGTGCGCTGCATCAGCACCTGGTCCTTCGGAAATGTCAGCACGACGTCGAACAGCACGAGGAAGATGAAGCCCCATACCGTGGCCTTGGTCAGGTCGAAGCTGAAGTCGAGCAGGTGGAACTTGTGGTCGGCCATGGCCGTATGCACGAATTCGCCCATGCCACCGTGCAGGTGCCAGATGATGAAACCGATGGCGAAGATCGCGCCACCCATCTTGACGATCACCTGGACGACGTCCGTCCAGATCACCGCCTTCATGCCGCCCATGGCGGTGTAGACGATCGTGAAGCCGCCCATCAGGATCACGCTCAAGGTGGTGCTGATCCCGGTGATGGTGGCGATCGCGAGCGCCGGCAGGAACAGGATCACGCTCATCCGGCTGCCGAGCTGGGTAAGGATGCACAGGGCGCTGGCGATCATCCGGATCGCCGGATGGAAGCGCGTTTCCAGGTACGAGAAGACCGACATCAGGTCGAGCCTGCGCAAGAGCGGCACGATCCACACGGCGACGAACATCAGGCCGAACACGGCGATGAGGTTGTTCGTCATGTACTGCCAGTTGCTTTCGAAGGCCTTGGCGGGAATCGCGATGAAGCTGATCGAGCTGGTGTTGGCCGCATAGAGGCTGATGCCCGCTGCCCAGAAGGGAATGCTGCGGCCACCGACGAAGAAGCTGGAGGTGGAGTTGCGTTTCTCGCGCAGGTAGAAGTAGAGGCCGATGCCGATCATCCCGGCCAGGTAGGCCACGATCACCAGCCAGTCGAGCCAGCGCAGCAGCAGCTTGCCCGACTGGACCTGGGCGGACGCCACCGCCGTGCGGCCATCGATCGCGCTCGCCCAGAGCACGCCGTCCTGCCAGGGCGCCATGGCCACCGGCCGCACGAAGTCGACACCCGGCAGGCATGCCCACGATTGCGTGACCACCTGGTAGGTCATCGCATGCGCGGTGTCCGACGCGTCCGCGACGAGGTAGAGGATGTTGGCCTGCCCCAGCGCCCTCGCCATGCCCGGAAGCACCGTTCCCGGCACGTCGCCACGGTGAGTCCATACGCCTTCGGGCGACCGGCGCCACACGGAACCACCCGCCGTGACGAAGATGCCCGCGCCCTGTACCGCCAGCGAAGTCGCCGCGGCGCGGGAAGGCCATCCGCCGATGGATGACCATGCGGGCCGGGCCGCATCGGCATCGAGGCGCCAGATGCGTGGCGCGCCGTTCGACATGCCTGCGATGAAAACGGAGGTACCCGCGAACGCGGGCGTGACTTCGGACAAGGGTTCGGGCGGCGTTGGCAACGGGCGTACTTCGAGGCCGCCGGCGCCCAGGGACAAGCGAACCACGCCGCTCACGCGCCCGGCGTCGAGCTGGGTCGCATAGGCGCGCGCACCGTCACCGAACACGACCGCCAGTCCGCCAGGAGGCTGTCCGGCCGCCCAGGATAGCGGCACCCACGCCGCCTTGCCCTGGTCGAGCAGCCACGCCTTCTTGTCGACGATGGCCAGGACGCGGCCGTCCAGCGTGGCGAGACCCTGGATCGCGCCGCCCGCCGGTACCGGCGGTAACGCATCGCTACGCAACGGAGTCAAGGCATCCGCGCGAGCGAGGCCAGGCACGCCGGTCGCACATGCGACCGCGAGCACCAAGACACGGAGCCACATCGCAACGTAACGCATGCCCCTCACCCGAGCGACGCCAGGAGAGCTTCCGCCCGCTTCACGAAAGGCAGGTCGATCATCCGCCCGTCCAGCGCGAAGGCGCCGTGTCCCATGCGCGCGGCCTCGGCCGCCGCGGCCACCACGCGGCGTGCGTGTACGATGTCCTCGGGCGTGGGCGCGAATACCTCGTTGGCAAACGCCACCTGGCGCGGGTGGATACAACTCTTGCCGATGAAGCCGAGCCGGCGGGACATGCGTGCTTCAGCCCGATAGCCGTCGGCGTCGTCGATCGCGGCAAATGCCGCGTCGACGGCGAACACACCGGCGGCGGCCGCCGCCATCTTCACGGCGAACATGGCGGCATGCACGGCCGCGGCATCGCCGCGATCGATGCCATGCGGTTCGAACAGGTCCGCAAGCCCCAGTTGCAGGCCAGCGACACGGGGATGCGCCACCGCCATCGCGGCAGCGTGCTCCAGTCCCCTGGGCGTTTCCACGTTTACCAGCAGGCCGACCGGTGTCTCGCGCGCACCGTCGGATTCGACCCGTTCCAGGGCCGCGACCACCGCGCGTACCTCATCGGCGGATTCGAGCTTCGGCACGTTGAGCAAGGCCAGCCCCGGCACGACCACGGCGCGAAGATCGTCTTCGAACCAGGAGGTATCCGGCGCATTGACACGTACGATGGCAAGCTTTGCCGCCTGACGCATCGCCGGCGATGCGACGAAGGCGGCCACGTCGTCACGGGCGCGGGTCTTCGCTTCCGCCGGGACGGAATCCTCCAGGTCGAACGACAAGGCATCGGCGGGACCCGCCAGTGCCTTGTCGAAGAGCTCCGGACGCCCGCCGGGCACGAACAACTTGCTGCGCATGGATCCCCCGCCGACGCCGACACTCCGATGACCCGGGATTCTGCGGCATCGGACATGCGCCAATCGAGCCGGGTACGCACGTTCTAACGATAGGATTCCTATCTTGCTGCGAAGCACAAGACCGTCAGACGGCGTGGTACTCCCGGTACCAGCGTACGAAGCGGGCGACACCTTCCTCCACGGACACCTGCGGCACGTATCCCGTGGCGTCACGTAAATCGCTCACGTCGGCCGCCGTATCCGGCACGTCGCCCGCCTGCAGGGGAAGGAGTTCCATCACGGCCTTGCGGCCAAGGCATTCCTCGATGCGCTCGATGTAGGCAAGCAGTTCCACTGGCTGCTCGTTGCCGATGTTGAACAGGCGGAACGGCGCCACGCCGCTGGAGGAAGGATCGGGCGACATGGCGTTCCAGTCCACATCGGCGGAAGGCGGGCGGTCGAGACAACGGATCACACCTTCGACGATGTCGTCGACATACGTGAAGCTGCGCTGGTGGCACCCGTGATTGAACACCTTGATCGGCTCGCCTCGCAGGATCGCCCGGGTGAACAGGAACAGCGCCATGTCCGGCCGTCCCCAGGGCCCGTACACGGTGAAGAAGCGCAGGCCCGTGCACGGCGTGCCATACAGGTGGGCGTAGCTGTGCGCCATCTGCTCGTTGGCTTTCTTCGTTGCCGCATAGAGCGTCAGCGGATGTTCGGCGGAACGGTGCTCCGAAAAAGGCATGGCCCGGTTGGCGCCATACACCGAACTGGTGGAGGCGAATACCAGGTGTTCCACCGCATGCATGCGGCAGCCTTCGAGCACGTGCAGGAATCCGGTCACGTTGCTCGAAACGTACACATGGGGGTTCTCGGCCGCGTAGCGCACGCCGGCCTGCGCGGCGAGGTGCACCACGCGCCGGGGGCGGTGCTCCGCGAACAACGACTCCATCGCGCCGCGATCGGCGATGTCGGCATGTACGTGCGTGTAGCGCGGATCGTTACGAAAACGATCCAGGCGTGCCTGCTTCAGCGTCACGTCGTAGTAGTCGTTGAGGTTGTCCACGCCGACCACCTCGTCGCCCCGCGCCAACAGGCGCATCGCCACGTGCGAGCCGATGAAGCCCGCCGTGCCCGTCACGAGTATCTTCATCGACGGTCCTCCACTCAGAGCCGGCCGTCCACCGCGTCGCGTGGCAGCACGTACTTCACATCGTAGATGACGGCACCGGGCTTGCCGAAGGCGCGGATACCCGCCGCCGCCATCTCGTGGAATTGCCGATGCGCGACGGCGATGACGATCGCGTCGTAGGCGCCGTGCGGCGGTTCGGACACGGTCCGCACGCCGTAGGTCCGCTCGGCTTCGTCCGCGTCCACCCAGGGGTCGTGCACGTCGATCGTGGCGTTGTACGATTTCAGCGAGGCGATGATGTCGACCACGCGTGTGTTGCGCAGGTCGGGACAGTTTTCCTTGAAGGCCAGGCCCAGCATGAGGACGCGGGCACCCACCGGGTTCAGGCCCTTGCACACCATCAGGCGGATCACTTCGCCGGCGATATAGGGGCCCATGCCATCGTTGGTACGACGGCCGGCGAGGATCACATCGGGATGGTGACCGACTTCCTGCGCCTTGTGCGTCAGGTAATACGGATCGACGCCGATGCAGTGGCCACCCACCAGGCCGGGACGGAACGGGAGGAAATTCCACTTCGTGCCGGCCGCTTCGAGTACTTCGAGCGTGTCGATGCCGAGCTTGTTGAAGAGGATGGCGAGATCGTTGACCAGGGCGATGTTGAGATCGCGCTGCGTGTTCTCGATGACCTTGGCCGCCTCGGCCACCTTGATGCGGCTGGCCTTGTAGGTGCCCGCATCGATGATGCTCGCGTACAGCGAGTCGACGAAGTCGGCCGCCTCGGGCGTGGAGCCCGAGGTGACCTTGCGGATGGTGTTGACCCGATGCTGCTTGTCCCCGGGATTGATCCGTTCGGGGCTGTAGCCGACGAAGAAATCCTCGTTGACGACGAGGCCCGAGGTACGCTCGAGGATGGGCACGCAAACTTCCTCGGTGCAACCGGGATAGACCGTGGACTCGTAGACCACGACGTCGCCCTGCTTGAGCACCTTGCCCAGCGTTTCGCTCGCACGGGTCAGGGGCGTGAGGTCCGGCCGCTTCGCGCTGTCGATCGGCGTGGGTACGGTCACGATGAACACGTTGCACGCACGCAGGTCGTCGAGGTCGCCGCTATAGGACAGCCGCCCGGCCCGTGTCAGCGCCGCCGCGTCCACCTCCAGCGTGCGATCGGTGCCAGCCCGCAGTTCAGCCACGCGCGAGGCGTCGATGTCGAAACCCAGCGTGGCGTAGCGCTTGCCGAATTCAACGGCCAGGGGTAGCCCCACGTAGCCCAGCCCTATAACGCCGATCTTTACCGTGTCGAGTTGCTGCATCGGGCTTCCATCGAGGAGGTGCACGGCCTCGGCGGCAGAGAGCCGGCGGGCCGTTAAAGCATGGAAGCCTAGCGGATCGCGCACACGGGGCGCCAGACGGCGGCCCACGGCCACCGTCTGGCGGGGCTGCCGGTCAGCCGCCCTCGGCCGCCGGAAGCTCGTTCACGTCGCGGACGCTGTACACGTCGATGGCGTAAGGCGCCTTCGCGTCGCCCGTGGCCTTGAAACGGCCGAAGACCGTCGCATCGGCACGGACACCCTTGCCCGCCACGGTACGCCGGAATGCCGTGACATCGCGCTTGCGAGTGGAACCGTCATCCATGCTCAGGCTCACCGCGCCCTTGCACTGCGCGTCGGACAGCATGGTCACCTTGCCCTCGGTGGCGGCCACGCCGCGAACCGTGACCGTGGTGCCCACGTACCTGTCTGCCGTGCCCAGCACGGTGCAGATCGTGTCCGGCGGCGTCTCGTCCGACCGGGCCGCCGCGTTGCCGGCGGCACATACCAGAATGAGGGCGACTCCCGTCGCCCGAACGAAAGTTACCGCGTTCATAGGCTTCCCCCTTGATACCGGCCCTCGCGGACCGCGCCGAATGGACGGCTAAACCAAGAAGAACGCGTTTGCCGCCCCCGGTCAATAAGAAAATTGGGCAGATTTGGCCTGATTCGCCGCGGAAGCGGCTTTCACTGGGTCAGCCATGGCTACGGTCAGCCCCGGCGGCGCCTCGAACTCCCGCCAGCGGCCGTCCATGCGCGTCGCCGGTCGCAAGCCAAGCCGCGAGAGCCACCACCCGGCAGGCCCATCAGTTCCATCGGTAGGTCGCGCTGGCGTAGTAGTAGCGGCCGTTCCAGCTCAGCGGCGAGAATAGGCTGTACTTGAAATTGCCACCGGTGGAGTTGGCGAACTTGGTCTGCTCGGGCCGCGCGTTGAACACATTGTCCGCTCCGGCCGAGAAGGTCCACTGGTCGATGGCGTAGTCGGCCGAGAGGTCGAGGGTCCAGCGGTGATCGAAGTTCTGGTCGAGCGCGGTGCCGCTATTGCTGTACACGGTGTAGTCGCCGTAGCGCTGCACGTTCGCGTGCCCGGCCCAGCGGCCATGCAGGTAGTCCAGGCCCACGTCCAGCTTCGTGCGAGGATTGGTATCGCCGAGCAGGCCGAGCCGCTCGCGGCGTTCCACGCGCTGCACGGCCACGCCCAACTCATCGAGGATCGCCGGATTCGGCTTGACCTTGGTCACCTCGTTCTCGTTGTATGCCCAGCCGACGGTGGTGTTGAGGCGATCGCCGTTGGCGAAGTCGAAAGCGTACTGGCTCACGAGGTCGAGACCGCGCGTGCGCGTATCCACCGCGTTGGTGAAATAGCGGATCGACTGGTAATTCGCGTCCACGCCATGGTCCGTGAGGTAGGCGTTCACAGCGGGGGTGTTCACCGGGATGTTCGACGAGAGGTTGATGCGATTGGCGATCTTGATCCAGTAAGCATCGACGCTCACGTTCCAGCCGTTGAGCGGTTCCAGCACGAGGCCCAGCGTGGCGCTTCGGGATTTTTCCGGCTTGAGTTTTTCGGCACCGAGCAGGCTCGCCGCCTGCGCGTCGACAGGGAACGTGCCCGACTGCACGAGTACCTGGCCCTGCCCGAGGTCCTGCAACTGCGAGGAGATATCGGCGTAATGCTGCTGGACCAGCGTTGGCGCGCGGAATCCCGTACCGACGCTGCCGCGCAGCGCCACCTTCGGATTGAAGTCGAAGCGTCCGGACAGTGAACCCGAGGTGGTACCCCCGAAATCGCTGTAGTGCTCATGGCGGCCCGCCAGCGACAGCGCGAAGCGATCGGTCAGGTTCGTCTCGAGATCGATGTATTCCGACACGTCGTGCCGCTGCCAGTTGCCCTGCAGGTCGCCGGTGATGCCGCCGTTCGGACCGTACTGCGACACAGCATCGCCCGGACTGACCTTGTAACCCTGCCGCAGGTATTCCAGGCCGAAGGACACGCTCACGGGGTTGGGCAGCCACGAAGGCGAAAATTCCTTGCCGATGTCGAGGTTGCCCGTCTGCTGGTCGGTCTTGTAGTCGGCTCCCTGGATGAAGAACGGGGTGTAGCCGAAGGCTTGGTACCAGTCGGCGTTGATCGCGTGACTGCGCTGTTCGTACTCGTTCGAACCATGGGTGGCCGAGAGATCGTAGTGCCAGCCCTCGCCCAGAGCGCCACGTATCCCCGCCGTGATGCTGGTGTCGTTGACGATGGGGATACTGATCGGAAGGTAGCCGTTCGGATAGATCGCTGTGACATTGGTGGAGTCGCCACGATGGCGGTAGAGGCTGGCGGTCTCGTCACGGTCGCGTCGGTAGAGCGCCTCGACATACACCTCGACCGCCTTGCTGAAGGCGTATTGTCCCACCAGCGACACCTTGTTCGACTGCACCGCCGGATCGCCCAGCCAGTACACCTTCTGGCCATACGTGCTGCCCACCGCGGCGGCGGTGCGGTCCCGGCCCGCGCGATTGGTGCCATCGTTGTTCTGCGTATCGATGGCGATATGGATCGAACCCTTGTCGCCCAGTTTGAAACCGGTATCGGCGGTGAGCTGGCGCTGCAGCCCGTCGCCGGCGTCGTAACCGCCGAACTTCGCGGTGACCTGGCCACCCTGCCCCGCCTTCTTGAGGATCACGTTGATCACTCCACCGATGGCGTCCGAACCGTAGCGCGCGGACTGGCCGTCGCGCAGCACTTCGATGCGCTCGATGGCGGACACGGGAATGGCGTTGAGATCCACGGGATTCGAACCGCGGCCGATGGCGCCACCGAGGTTGAGGAACGCGCCGGTATGCTGGCGCTTGCCATCGATCAGGACCAGCACCTGGTCCGGGCTGAGGCCACGCAACGTCACGGGGCGGGCCACTTCGGCACCGCTGATGGTGGTCGGCTGCGGAAAGTTCAGCGAAGGAACCAGCCGGGCCAGTGCCGCCGCGAGCTGCGTGGCGCCGGTCTGTTGCAGCTGCTGCGGTGTGATGACATCGATCGGCTGCAGCGAACTGGACACGGTGCGTTCGGTACTGCGCGTGCCGGTGACGATCACGGTATCGAGTTGGCTGGCGCGGGCGGCGTCCTGGGCGTGGAGCGCGGGGACCCCGAAGACAACGGCCAGGGCGAGGAACAAGGTGTGGCGACGGCGATGGACGAGCGAGTGCATGGGTGGTTGTCCCCTGGACGATGAGCGATACCGGCACCGCCGGGCGCCGGATGAGCATGGGCGGCCGCGGCACGGCGATGCGCAAGGCATGCCGGGCCAGCGACGGCCGAAAAAGCGGGTGGATGGAGCCGCGGTCAGGCCGCGGAACGCGCCAGCGCCTGTGGCGCTAGGGGCGAGGCGTGCGGATCAGCCCAGTCGACAACGACAACAGCGCGCACGCATCGCCGGACATCGCGGCGCGGCCGCGAGGATCGTCGGGATGGTGGTCAGGCGCTGCTGATGTGCGTTCACTGGGGACTGGATCGCCTTGGCGGGATATCGCGAACGATATTTGTTGCATCGCATCGTACGTTTGTCAACCACCCGTTCGGACGTCCAATCCTCCGTCACGCCGGATGGGCGATACTGTCGCCCTCCCCATCGAGCGGCACCGCCCATGACTTCGTACGACGACGATTTCGAGAACGAGCACGACCCTGACGACGCGGAGGACGGCGACGACTCCACCGAATCCCAGGTCTGGCACCTGCTCCTGCTCATCAACCCAGGCGACGAGGACGGTGCGATGCAGCAGTTCTCCGCCTATCGTGATGAAGTCGAGGAAGAAGGCGACGAGGACCCTGTACGCATCGTCGGCCGGGTGACGGACTGGCGCTCGGGCTTCGAAGTGGACGCCGACGATACGCGCGCGCTGGTGGATGCGATCAAGGAGCTGGCAAGCCGCTGGAACATCGACATCGACTGGGATGGCGATCCGGACGACGACGAATTCCACGAAGACATCGACGGCGCGGAAATCTTCTCGCGTGCCTTCGACCAGCTGAACCAGCACGGCTACACGTTGTGGTCGCGCGAAGCGGACGACGACGTCTACGCCGGCTGGATCACCAGCTCGCGTGACGACGAGCAGATGCGCCTGGTAGCGACGCAACTGGGCATCAACCTTCGTCTCGGCAGCCAGGTCACCTGACTTTTCGGCTATCCGGATGAGCCTGCCAGCCTTTCCTTCAGCAGGTCGATGAAGGCACGCACTTTCACCGGGGGTTGCTTGCCCGGATAGACCGCGTACACGCCGCCTTCCGGAAGACGAAAGCGGGGCAGCAAGGCCACGAGCCTGCCGGCCGAGATGTCCTCGTCGACGAGATAATCCGGAAGCACCGATACGCCAAGGCCCGCCGCGACGAAGGCGTGCACGCCCAGCGTGCTGTTGGCGCTGGCCACGGTGCGCGTCTGTACGGTGTGTTCCGCCTCGTCGCCCGCGCTGAAGAAGGTCCAGCGCGTGGGCGAAGAAAGCACGGTAAGCGCGATCCATGCATGCGCGGCGAGGTCTTCGGGTACCCGTGGCGCGCCATGTTTCGCGACGTAGGCCGGCGAGGCGACGAGGCACTGGCGAAAGCTCGCCAGCTTCGCGGCCCGCAGGCTGGAGTCGCGCAACCAGCCGATCCGGATCGACAGGTCGAAACGCTCCGCGATGAGGTCGACGACGCTGTCGCTGGTCACCAGTTCCACCTTGACCTGCGGAAACCTCGCTGCGAAGTCGGCCAGAGCGGGCGCCACGATGGAGGGACCGTGGTCTCCGGCGGCGGCGACACGAAGGCTGCCCATCGGCGTGTCGCGGCATTCGCCCAGTTGTGCGATGGCCGCCTCCGCATCGGCGAGCACACGGGCGCAGTCCTCGTGGAATCGCTCGCCGGCATCGGTCAGCGACATCCGCCGGGTGCTGCGCACCACCAGCTGCACGCCGAGCTCTTCTTCCAGCTTCGCCAGATGCTGGCTCACCATCGCCTTGGTGCTGCCCAGCTGCTGGGCGGCCGCGGTGAACGAGCCCGCCCGGACGAGCGTCACGAAGACCCCGAGGCGGTTGAGGTTGACGTCGGCCATGCCGGCTCCGGCTCTATCGTAAAGTCATACTTTACGATGAATCCATCGATTACGCGTATCTCGTGAACGGTGGTGGGTGCATGCTACTTCCATCCCCTCCTACGGAAGCCCCCCATGAAGATCGTCCTGTTCGGCGCCACCGGCAACATTGGCAAGGTCATCCTCGACGAAGCCCTGGCCCGCGGTCACGCGGTGACCGCCATCGTCCGCGATCCCACACGGGTCGCCACGCGGCATGCCGCCCTGACCGTCGTCCAGGGCGATGTCTCCAGCCCCACCTCGTTCGCGGCCTTCCTTCCCGGAGCCGACGCCGCCATCGCCAGCCTCAACGACCACGCCGAACCAGCCAACGTGCCGAAACAGGCCGCAGGCCTGCTGGATGCGTTGTCTTCGGCGGGTGTGCGCCGCTTCGCCTGGGTTGGCGGTGCCGGAAGCCTGGAGGTCGCTCCCGGGGTCCGTGTGATCGACGATGCCCATTTCCCCGCGGAGTGGAAGCCTTCGGCGAACGCACAGATCGAAGCGCTGGCGGTGTTCCGCGCCAGCAAGGCCGATATCGACTGGACCTATGTCAGTCCGGCGGCGGTGATCGCGCCGGGTGAGCGCACGGGCTCCTACCGCATGGGCGCCGACCAGTTGCTGGTGGATGCCGAAGGGAACAGCCGGATTTCGACCGCCGATTTCGCCATCGGCGTGCTCGATCGCCTGGAAAAAGGGGATGCGGCGAAGAAGCGGGTGACCTTCGCGTACTGAGGACCACAAGTTCCGCGGCATGCGCACGGATGCGGCCCCATCGCCGACAAGGTCGGCTCCCACCAAGCCGTCTGCTCCGGACCAAGGGGCGACGGCTCCTTGTGGGAGCCGACCTTGTCGGCGATCTCGCGGCAGCGGGCCACGATAGCGACCGCTATACTCCCGAGGATGAACTACCGCCACGCCTTCCATGCCGGCAATTTTGCCGATGTCCTCAAGCACATGGTGCTCGTGGCCCTGATCGACTCGCTGAAGCAGAAGAGTTCCCCCTTCTGCTACATCGATACCCACGCTGGCCGCGGCCGCTACGACCTGCGCGGCGCCGAGGCGCGGAAAACCGCGGAGTCCGACGAAGGCTTCGGCATCCTGAAGACCGCCAGCGGCCTGCCGCCGCTGCTGTGGAAATGGCTGGACGTGGTTCGCGCCTGCAATGCCGGCGACGAATCGATGCGCTACTACCCCGGCTCGCCATGGATCGCCGCGCACCTGATGCGCGAGGGCGATTCCGCCCAATTGTGCGAACTGCAGAGCGGCGAATCGGATCAGCTGCGCCAGCTTTTCCATCACGATCCACGCGTGCACGTGCACCAGCGCGACGGCTACGAAGCCATGAAGGCTTTCGTGCCGCCGAAGGAGAAACGCGGGCTCGTCCTCATCGATCCGCCCTTCGAGTCGCAGGAGATGGAGTTCCGGATCATCGAGAAATCGCTCAAGGCGGCGATGGAGAAATGGCCCGGTGGCATCTATGCCATCTGGTACCCGATCAAGCTGCGCAGCCAGGTGCAACCCTTCCACCGCTGGCTCGGCAAGAGCGGTGCGAAGCGTGTGCTGGTCGCCGAAGTGTTGCTTCGCCCGGACGACTCCCCGTTGCGCCTCAACGGCACGGGCGTGGCCATCGTGAACGCGCCGTGGAAACTCGATGAAACCCTGCGCGATTCATTGCGCGTGCTGCCCAAGCTGCTCGGCACGCCGGGCGAATCCGAATACCGGCTGACCTGGCTGGTCGAGGAAGGCAAAGATGAAACCCCCGCCCACGGCCTGCAGTCGCCTCATTCAGTCCGAAGGCGGTAAAGTCGTCGTACACGCCAGGAGCCGACCCATGCGCCCGACCATCGTCCGTCTCGCCGTCCCTGCCGCCCTGCTGCTGACCCTCGCCCTTGCAGGCTGCGCCCCCGCGCCGATCTACAAGCCCACCGCGAGCAATGTCGCCGTGCCACCGGCACAGGTCGCGCGCGAGCCGGAGCGTTACGGCAGCGCCGACGTGATCTGGGGCGGCCGCATCGTCAACGTGCGCAACTTCGCCGACCACAGCGAAATCGAAGTCCTCGCCTACCCGCTCGACGGTTCGCAACGCCCGAAAGCCAACGACACCGGCAACGGCCGCTTCATCGCGGCCATGCCCGGCTATGTCGAAAGCCTCGACTATCCCGCCGGATCGCTGGTGACCATCGCAGGCCGCCTCAACGGCACCCGCACCGGCAACGTGGGCCAGGCCCAATACACGTTTCCGCTGGTCTCCGTGAACCAGTCGCACGTGTGGACCGCCAAGGAAATGTCCGGTGGTCATCCCAACGTGAGTTTCGGCGTGGGCGTTGGCGTCATACGGTAATATCTTGCGGTTAATCACCGCGGGACAGGGGATCACATGTCGGGACACGCCGATTCGAAGCGCGCGATCTTCCTCGCGCTCGGAGCCAATTTCGCCATCTTCATCGCCAAGCTGGTCGCGGCGATCTTCACCGGCTCCGGCGCCATGCTCGCCGAGGCCGTGCATTCGCTGGCCGACTGCGGCAACCAGGGCCTGCTGCTCCTCGGCATGCGCCAGGCGAAGCGGCCGCCCTCGCCGGACTATCCGCTCGGCTGGGGCCGCGCCCTGTATTTCTGGTCGTTCCTCGTGGCGATCCTGCTCTTCAGCGTGGGCGGCATGTTCTCGATCTACGAGGGCGTGCATAAACTGACCCATCCGGAACCCCTGAAATGGGCCTGGCTGGCCGTTGGCGTGCTGGCTTTCTCCATCGTTACCGAAGGCGTTTCCATGCATGGCTGCATGCAGGAAGTGAACAAGGCCCGTGAAGGCCGTTCGATATGGCAATGGTTCCGCGAGACCCGCGCCAGCGAATTGCTGGTGATCTTCGGCGAGGACCTGGCCGCGCTGATCGGCCTGTGCCTGGCCCTGCTCGCGGTCGTGCTCACCATGGTCACGGGCAACCTGCTCTTCGACGCGCTCGGCACGATCGCCATCGGCGTCCTGCTGATCGTGGTCGCGGTGGCGGTCGCCATCGAGGTGAAGGCCTTGCTTATCGGCCAGGGCGTGGAGCCGAAACAGCGCGCCGCGATGGTCGCCTTCCTTGAGGCCCGCCCCGAGATCGACATCGTCTATAACGTGCTCACCCTGCAGATGGGCACCGACGTCATGGTGGCGATCAAGGCGAAAATGGCCGCCGCGCCGACCGCCCGGGCCATGATCGAGGCGATCAACATCGTCGAAGCCGACTTCAAGGCCGAGTTCAAGGACGTTCGCTGGAGCTTCTTCGAGCCCGACTACGCCGACTGAACCCAGGGTCGCCGCACAAAGCGCCTTCACGGGCAGGTAGTACAATCGACGGCTTGTCCGCAAGGCTCCTGCCCGACTCCATGCCCGTAGCGCTCCCTCGCCCCCCGCTCCCCGTCAACGCCAAGACCCGCCGTTACTGGGCCGTCCCCCACGGTTCGTCCTGGGCACTCGAGATCGCCGAGGCGGCCCGCGCCCATGACGGCCTGCTGGTCGTGGTGGCGCGCGACACCCGCAGCGCCGACAACCTCGAAAGCGAACTGGCCGTGTTCGCCGGCGAATTGCCGGTGTTGCACTTCCCGGATTGGGAGACCCTGCCCTACGACGTCTTCAGCCCGCATCCGGAAGTGGTGTCGCAGCGCATCGCCACCCTGTACCGGTTGCCCAGCACGCGGCGCGGCGTGCTCGTGGTGCCCGTCGCCACGCTGATGCAGCGGATCGCGCCTCGCACCCACATCACCGGCTCCGGGCTGGTGCTGCGCAAGGGGCAGAAACTCGATCTCATCGCCGAGCAGCGCCGCCTCGAAGCCGCGGGCTACCGGAACGTGCCACAGGTGAGCGAACCGGGCGATTTCGCCGTGCGCGGGGCGCTGATCGACATCTACGCCATGGGCGCGAGCGAGCCCTATCGTGTGGAACTGTTCGACGATGAAGTGGAGTCGATTCGCACCTTCGACACCGAGACCCAGCGCTCGCAGCACCAGGTGGAGGGCGTGGACCTGCTGCCCGCCCGCGAATTCCCCTTGACCGAGGACGCGGCGAAGAACTTCCGCAGCAACCTGCGCGGGCGCTTCCCGATCGACATCCGGCGCTGCCCGCTGTACCAGGACATGAAGGAAGGGGTGACACCCGGCGGCATCGAGTATTACCTGCCCCTGTTCTTCCCGGCTACCGAGACCCTGTTCGACTACATCGCCGGCGACGCGATGTTCGTGCTGGGCGAAGGCGCGTTGGAATCGGCCGAGCAGTTCTGGACGCAGACCACCGAGCGTTACGACCAGCGCGCGCATGACATCGAGCGTCCGGTACTGCCGCCGAGCGAGATCTACCTGCCGCCGGAGCAACTGCGCGAGCGCTTGAACAAGCAGGTTCGCGTGGACGTGGTCTCGAAGGATCACGAGCATGCCGTGGACCTGGGCACGCTACCGGCCCCCGAGGTACCGTTGAACCGCAAGGGCGAGGAACCGGGCACGGCGTTGCGCCATTTCCTCGCCAGCTATCCCGGCCGCGTCCTCATCGCCGCCGATTCGGCGGGTCGCCGCGAAGCACTGATCGAACAATTGGCCGGCGCGGGCTTGAAGCCGGTGAACGTGGACGGCTGGAAGGACTTCCTTGCGCGCGGCGAATCGCTGGCGATCACCGCCGCCTCGCTGGAACAGGGTTTTGCGCTGGCCAAGCCGACGCTCACGGTGCTCACCGAGCGCGAGTTGTTCGGCGAACGCGTCCGCACGGACCGCAAGCGACGCGCCGGGGCGGCACGCGATCCCGAAAGCATCATCAAGGATCTCACCGAGCTGTCGATCGGCTCGCCCATCGTGCACATCGACCATGGCGTGGGCCGCTACCAGGGGCTTGTCTCGCTCGATGTCGGCGACATGCCCGGCGAATTCCTGACCATCGAATACGCCAAGGGTGACAAGCTCTACGTCCCCGTGGCCCAGTTGGGCCTGGTCAGCCGCTACACGGGCACGGCGCCGGAACTGGCACCGCTGCACTCGCTCGGTGGCGACGCCTGGGAGCGTGCACGGAAGCGCGCCGCCGAGAAGGTGCGCGACGTGGCGGCGGAGTTGCTGGCGATCTATGCACAGCGCGAGGCCCGCCAGGGCGAATCCCTGTCGGTCGACCGGCAGATGATCGAGGAATTCGCGGCGACCTTCCCGTTCGAGGAAACCGCCGACCAGCAGGCGGCGATCGACGCCGTCATCACCGATCTCGCCGCGCCGCGTGCCATGGATCGCGTCGTCTGCGGCGACGTCGGCTTCGGCAAGACGGAAGTGGCGTTGCGTGCCGCGTTCGCGGCCGCGACCGCGGGCAAGCAGGTGGCCGTGCTGGTTCCCACCACCCTCCTCGCCCAGCAGCACTATCGCAACTTCGCCGACCGCTTCGCCGACTGGCCCGTGCGTGTGGACGTGCTTTCACGCTTCAAGTCGAAGAAGGAAGTGGATCTCGCCCTCGAACGCCTGGCGGATGGCCAGGTGGACGTGATGGTCGGCACGCACAAGCTGCTCCAGCCCGATATCCGTTTCAAGAACCTCGGGCTCGTCATCGTCGACGAAGAACAGCGCTTCGGCGTGCGCCAGAAGGAACAGCTGAAGAAACTGCGCGCCGAAGTCGACCTGCTCACACTCACCGCCACGCCGATCCCGCGCACCTTGAACATGGCGATGAGCGGCTTGCGCGACCTTTCCATCATCGCCACGCCTCCCGCGCATCGCACCGCCGTGCGCACGCTGATCTCCACCTACCAGCCGGCGCTCGTCCGCGAGGCGATCCAGCGCGAGCTGGCCCGTGGCGGCCAGGTGTATTTCCTGCATAACGAAGTGGAGTCCATCGAGCGCACGGCACGTGAGCTGGCCGAGCTCGTTCCCGAAGCACGCATCCGCGTCGCGCACGGCCAGATGCCCGAACGCGAACTGGAACAGGTGATGGCCGATTTCCACCGCCAGCGGTTCAACGTGCTGGTGTCCACCACCATCATCGAATCGGGCATCGACATCCCCACGGCCAATACGATCGTCGTGAACCGTGCCGACCGCTTCGGCCTCGCCCAGCTGCACCAGTTGCGTGGCCGCGTGGGTCGCTCGCACCACCGCGCCTACGCCTATCTCATCGTGCCCGACCGCCGCTCGATGACGGCTGACGCCGAGAAACGCCTCGAGGCCCTGGCCTCGCTGGAGGAACTGGGCGCAGGCTTCACACTGGCCACGCACGATCTCGAGATCCGCGGCGCCGGCGAGATGCTCGGCGAGGAACAGTCGGGGCAGATCCAGGAAATCGGCTTCGGCCTGTATACCGAACTGCTCGACCGCGCGGTGCGCGCGTTGAAGTCCGGCAAGGTACCGGACTTCGACCTCACCTCCGAGCACGAGACCGAGGTGGAACTACATCTGCCTGCGCTGATCCCGGAGGACTACCTTCCCGACGTACACACGCGCCTGACGCTGTACAAGCGCATCGCCAGCGCGCGGAACGATGACGGCCTGCGCGAGTTGCAGGTGGAGATGATCGATCGTTTCGGCTTGTTGCCCGATCAGACGAAGTGCCTGTTCGCGGTGGCCCAACTGAAGCTGATGGCGACACCGCTGGGTATTCGCAAACTCGACTTCGGTGCCAACGGCGGCCGCGTCACCTTCCGCGAGAAGCCGGACATCGACCCGATGGCCCTGATCAGGTTGATCCAGCAGCAGCCCAGGGTGTTCAAGATGGATGGCCAGGACAAGCTGCGCGTGATCCTGGAGCTTCCCGGATCGGCGGAGCGCATCCGCACGGCGCAGGACGTACTGGTGGCGCTGGGAGCGCCGCGGCCAGGCTGAGTCGCCGACCAGGTCGGCTCCCACCAAGCTAAGAGCATCGTTGACAAGGTCGGACCCCACCGAGCTAAGGGCATCGCCGACAAGGTCGGCTCCCACCAGGCAGGCCGACGCACGCTGGTGGGAGCCGACCCTGTCGGCGATTCAATCCGGCCTCAAGCGACCGGCGTGGCCCGCACCAGGTACTGCACGCTGAAGCGGCGCGCCTCGTCCATCCACACTTTTTCCACCGACAGTCCCGCCTTGTGCGCCATCTGGGCGAAATCGTCCAGTGAATACTTGCAGCTGTACTCCACGTGCATCGCCTCGTCTTCGCGGAAGGCGAAGGTATCGTGGCCCACGTGCACGTCCTGGCGCTTCGTGCTCACCAGGTCGGTCTCGATGCGACCGGCCATCGCGTTATAGCGCGCACGATGCCGGAAGCCGTCGATGTCGAAGTCAGCACCGATCTCGCGGTTCAACCGCACCAGCATGTTCAACGTAAAGTCGCGGGTGACGCCTGCGGCATCGTTGTACGCCGCCTCGATCTCGGCGGCGTCCTTCTTCAGATCCACGCCGACGATGATGCCACCGCCATCGCTCATCTCCGCGCGCATCTGGCGCAAGATGCGGACGGCGTCCTTGGTTTCGAAATTGCCGATGGTGGAACCGGGGAAATAGATCGCCGTACGACGGGGCGAGCGCGTTGCGACGGGAAGACGCAACGGTTGGGTGAAATCGGCGCAGACTGGCTGCATCGGTACGCTTGGAAAACGTGTCGCCAGGTCGGCCACGCTTTCCATCAAGGCGGTGCGGGAGATTTCCACTGGCACGTAGGCCACCGGGGCGCGCAGGTGTTCGAGCAGCATGCGCGTCTTGATGCCGCTGCCGCTGCCGTATTCCACCAGGCGGACGTCGGGGCCCAGGGTGTCCGCGATGTCACCCGCATGCTCGCGCATGATCGCGATCTCGGTACGGGTGAGGTAATACTCGGGTTGCTCGCAGATGGCTTCGAACAACGCGGAGCCGCGCTCGTCGTAGAACAGGCGCGAGGGAAGTCGTTTCGGTTTCGCGGCAAGGCCGCGGCGAACGGTCTCGAGGGTATCCTCGACATCCGGATGACGGTCATCGACGCGGATGTCTTTCGGTTGAGCGCTCATCGATCGTTTCCAAGTCGTATCCCCGCGAACTGCCAACGGGCGTGGGGAGGAAAGAAATTTCGGTACGTCGCACGAATATGGTCAGCGGGAGTGGCGCAGGATCCGCCTCGTAACACCCATTGGCCATTCATGAACTTCCCGTTGTATTCGCCCAGTGCGCCAGCCAGCGGCCGGAAGCCCGGGTAACTGACATAGGGGCTCATCGTCCATTCCCAAACGTCACCGTACATCTGTCCGAGCGTCGTCTCGAACGATGTGGCACGGGGTTGGAACACACCGTTGTCCTGAAGGTTCCCACGCACGGGAAGTTCCGACGCCATCGTTTCCCACTCCACTTCCGTGGGCAGACGAGCGCCGGCCCAGCGCGCGAATGCGTCGGCCTCGAAGTAACTCAGATGGCATACGGGCGCATGAGGATCGATCTCGCGGCGGCCGTGCAAGGTGAATTCGGTCTCGAGGGCATCGTCCCAGTACAAAGGCCGGAACCAGTGTTCCTCCTGCACCCTCGCCCAGCCATCGGAAAGCCAGAGCAGCGGATCGCGATATCCGCCGTCACGCACGAAAGCCATGTATTCGGCATTGGTCACGGGTCGATTGGCGATCGCCCCCGCCTGCCGATACGCGCGGTGCCGCGGCCCTTCGTTATCGAAGGCGAAGCCGGTCCCTTCATGACCGATCTTCACCACGCCTTCGTCGAAGGGAACATGGCGCAACGGCTGCGCGACGACGGGAACCGCATGCGCGATCTCCGGTGCATATGCAGGTTCCAACGGGTTCTGGGCGAACGCGTGCTTGATATCGGTAAGCAGCAGCTCCTGATGCTGCTGTTCGTGCTGAACACCCAGTTCGATCAACGAAGGCAGCATGGCGTCGTCGCCGCGCACGATGCGCTCCGCGACCGCCTCGTCGACGCGGCCCCGGTACGCCAGCACCTCGTCGAGGCCCGGCCGGGTCAACATGCCGCGATGGGGCCGGGCATGCATCGGCCCCACCGACTGGTAGTAGGAATTGAACAGGTAATGCCATTCGGGATGGCGCGGTTCGTAATCCGCGTCGCGGCCCAGCACGAAATGTTCGAAGAACCAGGTCGTATGGGCCAGGTGCCACTTGGCCGGGCTGGCGTCGGGCATGGACTGTATGACGGTGTCTTCCGGCGAAAGCGGCGCCGCCAATTCCGTGCTGCGCCGCCGAATCCTGAGGAAGCGATGGGCGAGGTCCGAGCCGGCCTCGGGGGCAATATCGAGGCCGAGCGTGGGCGTGCTCATGCATGGGTTCCTGTGCAAGGGACGGTCGCCACTGACATTCGCGAACGATGCCCGAGCAAACGTTCAACGAATGTGAGCGGACCCTGCCGGCGGCTTAACGGCAGGTGCATCGATCCCGCATAAACTCTCGCCTCCACGCCCGTTCGGGCTTAACGTGGAAGTCCCACTCCGAGGGTATGGCCATGAACCTCCGCTACCTGCTCGCCGCCTCCCTGCTCGTCACCGCCAGCGTCCACGCCGAAGGCTCCGGTGCGCCTCCGCAGGCGCGGAAGGAACTGCCTTTCGCCGACTGCCTGCGCACCGACCGCATCAACGAATGGAACGTGATCGACGACCACACCATCACCGTGCGCAACGGGCCCAACCACTTCCTGGTCAAGACGACCGTGGCCTGCCCGCGCATGGATCTTGGCGGCGGCATCCACTTCCGCGCCTCGGAGAGCGACAAGGCCGTCGGTTCCATGCGCATCTGCGGCGGCATCAACGAGCAGATCGTCCGCCGCGACGATCCCCCGTGCCAGATTCAGTCCGTGCAGACGATCGACAAGACCGAGTTCGACAAGCTCGCGAAGAAGGCCAAGCGACATGGCTCAGGAGCGGAGCCGAACGGCATGGTGCCGTAAACAAAAGAGCCCGGCCAATGGCCGGGCTCTTTGTGTCGGGACCAGGATCCGCGAAGTCGATCAATAACCGTCGTCGCGGATGTAGCGCGTGCCGCCGTAGCCGTCATCGACGTAGGTCGTCGTGGTGGTGACCCGGCGGGTGACGACCGGAGCGTCTTCGTAGACGACCGTGGCCGGGCGGCTGTAGTAGACCGGACGATCGTAAACGACCGTACGCGGCGCCGTGGCGTTGGCGACCAGGCCGACGACCGCACCGGCCACAATGGCACCGGCGATCCAGCGGCCTGCGCTGTCGTAGTGGCCACGGCCATAATAACCGCCACCATGGTAGCCATAGCCACCGTGATAGCCGTAACCGCCATGGTAGCCGCCGCCGTAGTAGCCGTGCCCGCGGGCAAACGCGCTCGGCGCGAAAGCCATCAGACCCGCAGCGGCGATGGCGAGAGCCGACTTGACGAACGTACCTTTCATGACAGTTACCTCCGGGTGTTGGACGCAGATTCGCGCTCCGGCACTGAATCCGGACTGAAGTTTTTTCGACCCGCCGTTCACGTTTGCCACGGATTCACGAACGGCTTCCGGAGCAGCCAGCAGCCATGGATGTCGTGACGCCGGGCGAAGTCGAACGGAATGCTCGGTGCGCTCCAGTCTTCGATGGAGAAATGGGGTTCCAGGGCCGCCCGGTCAAGCTGGAAGCGGCGATAATTGTTCGAAAAAACAATGACCCCATCGGGCAACAGCCGCTCGGCGCATAGCAGCAGCAGCTTCACGTGGTCGCGCTGGACGTCGAAGTCGTCGGCCTTCTTGGAATTGGAGAAGGTCGGCGGATCCACGTAGATCAAGCCGTATTGCATCGAACGGCTCTGCAGGAAGGTCAGCGAATCCTCCTGGACCAGGCGGTGCCGGTTCCCGGTGAAGCCGTTCAGGGCCAGGTTGCGCGAGGCCCAGTCCAGGTAGGTACCCGAGAGATCGACCGTGGTGGTGTCGCGGGCGTCACCGGCGGCGGCATAGACGCTGGCGGTGCCCGTGTAGGCGAACAGGTTCAGGAAATGCTTGCCGGCTGCGAGTTCACGGATCTTCGCCCGGACCAAACGATGATCGAGGAACAGGCCCGTATCGAGGTAGTCGGTCGGGTTGATCAGGAAGGACAGGCCTCCTTCATGGACCTCGACGAACTCGCCCTTCTGGTCGAACTGGCCGTACTTGGAGCCCCCCTTGCCACGCTCGCGCGTCTTCACCGCGATGCGCTCCCGGGGGATGGCCAGGACCTCGCCCGCCACGCGCACGATCTCGCGCATGCGCAGGCGTGCGACGTCCACGGGTACATCCTGTGGCGCCTTGTATTCCTGGATGTGCAGCCAGTTCTCGTAGACGTCGATGGCCGCCGCGTATTCGGGAAGGTCCTGGTCGTAGGCGCGCCAGCAGGTGATGCCCTCGCGGGCCAGGCGCTTGCGCAGGTGGCGGACGTTCTTCTCCAGCCGGTTCTTCAGCATCTGCGCGCCTTCGGACAAAGGCTTCGCCTCGCGCGGCGCCTCGTCCCGGGCGCGCAGGGAGAACGTCAGCAGCGGGGTCTCCAGCGCACCGTTGAACAAGGCGTAACGCTTGTCCGGGCTCAGGCGCAATGCGCGGCCCAGTTCCTCGTCCCCGGACAACACGGCGGCGCGCCAGCCACCGAAGCGATCCTTCAGCGCCTGGCCCAGGTCGCGGTAAAGCGCGGGCAGTTCGGCGCGATCGCCCAGGCGCTCACCGTAGGGAGGATTGGTGATGACCAGGCCCAGCGGCGTTTCCGGCGGCGGCTCCACGTGGGCGGCGTCGCGACGGTCCAGGTGGATGAATCCCGCGACACCCGCGCTCTGCGCATTGCGCTTGGCGGTCTGCACCATGTGCGGGTCCGAGTCGCTGCCGAAGAACACGGGGCGCAGCGCCCGCAGGCCTTCTTCGGCGCGCGCCTTGGCCTCGTCGTAGATGCCGCGCCACAGGGTGTAGTCGTGTTTCCGCCAGCCCAGGAAGCCGTAGTAGTCGCGGCGCAGCCCGGGCGCCACGTCGGCGGCCATCAGTGCACCTTCGATCAACAAGGTACCCGAGCCGCACATCGGGTCGACAAGCGCGCCACCTTCGGCGTAGATGCGCGGCCACTGGCCACGAACCAGCATCGCCGAGGCGAGGTTTTCCTTCAGCGGCGCCTCGCCCTGCTGCTCGCGCCAGCCACGGCGATGCAGGGGCAGGCCGGAGAGGTCGATGGACAGCGTGGCGCGGTCACGACGCAGGCGCACATTCACGCGCACGTCCGGTTCCTCCGGATCCACGTCGGGCCGCGCGCCGCTGGCGGCACGGAACTGGTCGACGATGGCGTCCTTGGTCTTCAGTGCGATGAACTGGCTATGCGTGAGCTTGCTCTGCGCGGTATTGGCATCGACCGCCAATGTCCCATGCGGGGCGAGATGTTCGGCCCAGTCGATGGCCTGCACACCGGCGTAAAGCGCCTCCGGGTCGGCGGCGTCGAATTCGGCCAGCGGCAGCAGCACCCGGCTAGCCATGCGCGACCAGAGGCAGGCGCGGTAGGCCGTCTCGATGGTGCCGGTGAACGACACACCGGCCAGCGCCTCGCGCACGTCGCCGGCGCCCAGGGCGATGAGTTCGTCCTTGAGCAGGTATTCCAGCCCTTTCGGACAGGTGGCGAAGAAGGCGCTCATGCCAGCCCGCCCAGGAAGCGGCGAAATTCAGCTTCGATGTCCGGTAGCGTCGCGCCCAGGCGATGGTCGTCGTGGACCAGCAGGGCGGGCATGGCGTGGCCGCGGGCGAAGGCGAGCGCCTCGTCGAGCGGGCATACATCGTCCGCATAGCCATGCACGAGGAACGAGGACACACCCGGCCGGGCGGCGAACGCCCGGGGATAACCGGGGATGCGCGCTGGCAAGGCAAGCAGGAACAGTCCGGCGATCGGTGCCTCCAACGAGGCCAGGCCGGAAACGAAGGCGCCCATGCTCGAACCGACCAGCACCGGGGGCTGCGGCGAAGCGGCGATGGCGGCGGCCAACCGGGCGAGGCGGGGATCGACCGAACCCGCATGGCCGAGTACGTCGTCCTCACGGTAATCGGGCCGCGCCGTCGTCCAGCCGAGCGTTTCGGCCAGGGTGGCGAGCGCGCTGACCTTGGTGGCGTCGGGACCGGAATCGGAACCGTGGGAAAGGATGATGTGGCCGCGCATGGCGGTCTCCGTACGCGGAATGACCGCCTATGTTATCAAAGCGGCATGATCGACATCCTTCACGCCCCCCTGCCCTACGAGTCCGTCCTCCCCCAGCGGGAACCCGGGTCCATCGACCTCGTGGTGATCCACTGCACGGAACTGCCCGACCTGGCCATGGCCCGCGAGTACGGCGAACGCGTGCTCCACGACTCCGGCGCGGGCAACAGCGGCCATTACTACATCGACCGCGACGGCTCGGTGCTTTGCTACGTGGACCCCCTGCGCGTGGCCCACCACACCCGCGGCTACAACCCGCGATCGATCGGCATCGAGTTGGTGAACACCGGCCGCTACCCCGACTGGTTCCACTCCGCGCGGCAGACCATGACCGAGCCCTACCCGGAACGCCAGATAGCTGCCTTGCGCGCCCTGCTCGACCACCTCGTGGAGCGCTTCCCCTCGCTGCGCCACATCGCCGGCCACGAGGACCTCGACACGGCCCTGGTGCCCGCCAGTGACGACCCCGAGAACGAGGTGCCACGCAAGCGAGACCCGGGTCCGCAGTTCCCCTGGGCCAGGGCGTACGACGCGGGACGATTGGGCCGGCTGGCCGGCTAGCCCCGTTATACTGGCCGCCCATCGCGCCACCGCTTACCAGGATCCCCATGTCGGACAACCATGTCGGCGAACTCGTCGAGCTGATCGAACTCGAACGCCTGGAGGACAACCTCTTCCGTGGCCAGAGTCGCGACATCGGCACCCGCTTCGTCTTCGGCGGCCAGGTGCTCGGCCAGGCGCTGTCAGCCGCGCAACGCACGGTGGACCCGAAGCGCGAGGCGCATTCCCTGCATGCCTATTTCCTGCGCGCCGGCGACATCAACGCACCGATCGTCTACAGCGTGGAACGCACGCGTGACGGAGGCTCGTTTTCATCGCGCCGCGTCGTCGCGATCCAGCACGGCCAGCCGATCCTCAACGGTTCCATTTCGTTCCAGGAACCGGAAGAAGGATACGAACACCAGATGTCGATGCCGGAAGTCCCCGCGCCAGAGGACGTCGAGCCAATGCCGGCCATGTCGCTCGAACAGTTGGGCCGCCTGCCGGAGAAGACCCAGCGCTGGCTGGGCATCGACGGGCCTTTCGAGTTCCGCCATGTCTGGCCACGCGACGAATTGCGCCCGGCCAAGCGGCCGCCCTACCAGCACATCTGGTTCCGTCTCACCGCGCCGATCGACGACACCTTGTCGTTGCACCAGGCGCTGCTCGCCTACGCATCGGACTTCCACCTGATCGGCACGGCGACCCTGCCGCACGGCATTTCCTATCTCACCCGCAACATGCAGATGGCCAGCCTGGACCACGCGCTGTGGTTCCACCGTCCATTCCGCATCGACGAATGGCTGCTGTACTCCTTCGACAGCCCGACCTCGCAGGGTGCGCGTGGCCTTGCGCGCGGCATGATCTACACCCGCGACGGCATCCTCGTGGCATCCACCGCACAGGAAGGCCTGATCCGCGTCCGACCGGATTGATGACGTGAACATCGAGCTACGGCACCTGCGCTATTTCATCGCCGTTGCCGACGAGCTCCATTTCAGCCGCGCCGCCGAGCGACTGGGCATCTCCCAACCACCGCTCAGCCAGCAGATCCAGGACCTGGAAAGCACGCTCGGCGTGCGCCTTCTACGCCGGACCAACCGGCGCGTCGAACTCACCGACGCAGGAAGGGCTTACCTCGACGCCGCGAAAGACATCGTCGCGCGCGTGGACGATGCCGGAGACATGGCGCGCCGCGCCGAACGCGGCGAGATCGGCGAATTACATGTGGGCTTCACCCGCAGCACGCCGCTGATCGAGCGTTTTCCACGGGCGATCCGCGCGTTCCGCGACACCTATCCGTCGGTACGGCTGGTACTGCAGGAACGCAACACGCTTCAGCAGATCGAATGCCTGCTCGGCGATCGCCAGCAGCTGGGGCTGATTCGGGGCGCCGTGCTTCCCGCGCCCCTCGTTGCACGCAAGCTGGTGGACGATCCGCTGGTCGCCGTGATTCGCGCCGACCATCCACTGGCACGGCGCACGCGTGCGAAGTTGCACATGGAAGAACTCTCCGACGAGAACTTCATCGTATTCACCCGCGCGGCGGGCACCGGCATCCACGACCAGCTGTTGACGATGTGCCGCAACGCGGGCTTCTCGCCGCGCATCTCGCAGGAGGCCGGGGAATCGTCGACCATGATCGGCCTGGTCGCCGCGGGCATGGGCGTGGCGGTGTTGCCGGAATCGATGCGCCACGTGCAAGTGGATGGCGTGGCCTACGTCACCATCGACTCGCCCGACGCGGCGAGCGCCCTGCACCTCGCGCACCGCCGCGACGACGCGTCGCCACTAGTAAAAGCCTTTATGGAACTGATGCTAAAGGCGTGAGCCTGCGCAGCTTCAGCGCGATGCCGAGGCCAAGCAATACAAGTGCCGCGACATAACCCGCGACACCGCTCCAACCGGCGTGAGTCCACGCGATGCCACCCAGCGAGCCGGCGATGCTGGAGCCCATGTAGTACGAGAACAGGTAGAAGGACGAGGCATGCGCCTTGGCCGAAGGCGCGCGATTGCCGACCCAGCTGCTCGCGATGGAATGCCCGCCGAAGAAACCGAAGGTCATCACGGCGATACCGGCCACGATGGCCCAGAGCGACCCGCTCGCCGTCAACACCACACCGGCCAGCATCATCACCAAGGTGGACCAGAGCACACGGCGGCGGCCGAGTTTTCCCGCGATCGAACCGATCCACGCCGAACCAATGACGCCGACCAGATAGACCATGAAGATCGCCCCCACATGGGACTGAGAGAGCGAGAATGGCGGTGCGAGCAAGCGGTAGCCCACGTAGTTGTAGATGGTGACGAAGGCACCCATCAGCAGGAAGCCTTCCGCGAACAGCCACGGCAAACCCTTGTCATGCCATAACGTACCGAACGCCTCCGCCAGCGCGCGCGGATGGGCGCGACGCTTCTGGAAATGCAGCGAAGGCGGCAATCCACGCGCCACGAGGAACGCCGCGACCAGGCCCAGGACACCGATCATGCCGACAGCCACGCGCCACGACGCATGATCCGCCGCCAATCCGGAGAGGATGCGCCCGCTCATGCCGCCGATGGCGTTGCCGCCGATATAGAGGCCCATCGCATAACCGATCGATTCGCCGTGGACTTCTTCGCTCAGGTAGGTCATCGCCACGGCGGGGAGGCCTGCCAACGTGAGACCGAGCATCGCGCGCAACACCAGCAGCGATGTCCAGTTCGGCGCCATCGCGGTCAACAGCACGAGTATCGACGAGCCCAACAGCGACACCAGCATGATGGGCTTGCGCCCCCATGCATCCGACATCGCACCGGCGAACAGCATGCCCACGGCCATGACACCAGTGGTAAGCGAGAGCGACAGGCTGCTGGCGGCCGCGTCCACGTTGAAGGCGCGGGAGAACGCGGGCATCAGGGGTTGCACGCAGTAGAGCAGCCCGAATGTCGCGAAGCCCGAGGAAAACAAAGCCAGATTGGTGCGCCGAAAAGCCGGTGTGCCATGACGAATGCGTCGATCCACGAGCACCGCTGGCGCGACGGACGATGAGCCGTCCACGGGAACCTCCAGGGAATGAGCCATACGAAAAGGCTAATCCCTGAATTGAGTCGAATCGATACAGCGAAAGCTCCGATTCGATATGTTTTAAGTATGACTAGATCGGGCGGCAGCCTATCGAAATCCGGCACCCTGGTGGGAGCCGACCTTGTCGGCGATCCCGCGGCAGCGGGCGAGGTTTCGGAGAGCACCCATCGCCGACACGTCGGCTCCCACAAGAGCGGCTGTCACTGAACCAGGCCAGCAAGGGAAGTGGGTCAGCGAGCGATGCTTCCGCTCGCCCCGCCATCCCACTGCACCGCCGACGCGAGTTCCTCGTTCGTCAACGCCAGTTCGCCCCCATCCTCCACCATCTTGACCGCCACCACGCGCTCGCCGTGCCGCGATAACTCGGAACCTCCCGCTGCGGTCAACGCCTGCATCCGACTCTCGTCCGTGGCGAGCAAGACCAGCAGGGTTTTCGATCCCGCCATGAAGCAGACGCCACTGGTCGCACCCGACTGCGCCAGTTCCGCCGACTCCAGCGGCACGGCTCGCACCTTGCCAGCCCAGCGCGGTGGTGCGACGAAGGTGTACCCCGCCGCCTCGTCGCGCCAGACGAAGCGCTTCATCGGGTCGGGGGCCGGCGCGGGCTGGCCGTGGGTGCCGGGCGGAGGTGTGGCGGCCGCGATCGCGGGCAGGCCAAGCAGCAAGGCGAGAACGACGGTTTTCATGGCCAGGTCTCCGTGAGGACACCCCAGCCTACGCCGTATCCGTTACCTCGGCGTCAAGCGCCGCGCCCTGTATCGCGATCGTCGACTGGCGCGGCCTCCTTTCCACTGACCCATGCGAACAGGCCGATACCGACGATGATGGCGATGGCTCCCGTCGCGGCCAGGGCGCCAGGAATCGCTTCGCCGAGGAAAACCGCACCAATCGCGGTGGCAAACAACAATTCAGCCGCCTGCATCGCCTCGACGGCGGCCAGGGCCGTCGGTTGCCGGCCGACCCGCTCCGTGGCGTGGAAGAACAACACGGTGGCAATCACGCCCGACGACAAGGCCACGCCACTCGCCAGCAGCACTTCGCGCAGCGTCGGCGGTCCGATGGTCATCCCGGTCAGGACGAACAACACGAGCCATAGCGGCCAGCTCGCCAGGGTCATCCCGAACACACGCTGCACCGCCCCGAGTTTCGTGCCGCTGCGCTCCAGGTGAAGCAGGATCTTCCGGTTGCCTAGTGGGTAAGCGAAGGCGGCGAAGACCACCGCGCCCACCGCCAGCCACGCGGAGGCGTCCAGCGCACCGTGCGCATGACCGAACTGCAGGAGCATCACGCCGATCACGATCAGTGCACCGATCGCCAGCGCGCCCCCATGCCAGCGCGCACGCTCGTCGCGATAAATGAAGGGAGCCATCAACGGGCCAGCGAGGACGGTCACCTGGAAGCTGCCCGCGACGAGCCACGACGGACCACTGCTTGCCGCCCAGGTCAGCGGCACACCGAAGAACACGAAGCCGACCGTGCTCCAGCCGAGCCATGTCCGCGCATGCGAACGCAATTCGTGAGGCAGGTTGCCCAGCCCGCCCTGAAACGGCAACACGGCGGCCAGCAACGGCAACGTGACGATGTAGCGGAGGATCACCGCCCACTGCCAATGGCCACCGCCACTGACGACGGCACGATTCAGGACATAGGTCAGCGTGAAGAACAGCGCCGAGAGCAGCGCGATCGCCACGGCGGTGAGTGCGTTGGAGCGCATCAGCCGATGGCTTCCATGTGCGTCAACAACAGCCGAAGGCTTTCCCTGCCCTGCCAGTCGTTGACGGAAAGCTCGTAGGCCACGCGCATGCGCGCCGGTGGCGGCGTTCCGTCGTAGCAGTTGAACATCACGGCATCGAGCGGCGCTCCGCCCTGTTCGTGGCGCAATTGCAAGCGAAGGTGGCGGCCACCCATCGGCTTCCACGAGGCGCATTCGACACGCGCCTCGAAGAGGGGTGGCGGAAAGCCCTGCCCCCATGGCCCGGCATGGCGCAGCTGCTTCGCGAGATCGAGGGTATGGTCGCGGTAATCGAGTTCGCCGTCGGTATGGACGAGGGCTTGCAGCCGCTCGTCATCCAGGTGCGCGCGCGCCGTCGCGTCGAAGGCGGCGGCGAAACGCTCGAAGTCACGGGCCTGCAAGCTCAGGCCGGCAGCCATCGCGTGCCCGCCGAAACGAAGGATCAGTCCGGGATGTTTCGCGTCGATTTCGGCCAGGGCGTCGCGAATGTGAAAGCCGGGAATGGAGCGGGCCGAGCCCCGAAGCTCATTCGTAGCGTCGCCCGCGGGTGCGAAGGCGAGCACGGGACGATGCAGCTTCTCCTTCAACTTGGACGCCACCAGGCCGACAATGCCCGCGTGCCAGCCAGGGTCGAACAGGGCGACACCCACGGCATCCACGTGCGCCGCCCGCGCGACCATGGTCTCGGCTTCCTCGACCATCCCCGCCTGCATCTCGCGGCGCTCCTGGTTGATCGCTGAAAGTTGTTCGGCGTAGCGCCTTGCGATGCCGGGATCGTCGGTGATCAGGCAGGCGACACCCAGCGACATGTCTTCGAGGCGACCGGCGGCGTTGAGTCGCGGGCCGATGGCGAAGGCCAGGTCGGTCGCTCCCACGGTCGCCAGCGAGCGTCCGCTGGCTTCGATGAGCGCCGTGATACCCGCACACGCCTTGCCTGCGCGCATGCGCTTCAGGCCCGCGTCGACCAGGACGCGGTTGTTGAAATCCAGCGGCACGAGATCGGCCACGGTACCGAGCGCGACCAGATCCAGCAGCACGCTCAGATCCGGCTCGCCGTTGGGAAAATGGCCTGCGTCACGCATGGAAGCGCGGATGCCCAACAGCAGATAGAACATGACGCCGACGCCCGCGAGCGCCTTGCTCGGAAAACCGTCACCGGCGAGGTTGGGATTCACCATGGCGTCGGCTTCGGGCAGCGTGTCGCCCGGCAGGTGGTGATCGGTGATCACCACCGCGATACCGCGCGCGCGCGCCGCGGCCACGCCGGTGACGCTGGCCACGCCGTTGTCGACGGTCACGATGACATCGGGTGTCGGGTCGAGCGACGCCACCAGCGCTTCACTCAGGCCGTAGCCGTGCACGAAGCGATTCGGCACCACGTGGCTCACATGGCGCGCTCCGAGCAGGCGGAGACCGCGTTCGGCCACCGCCGTGCCGGTGGCACCGTCGCAGTCGTAGTCGCCGGCGATGACGATGCGCTTGTCCTCGGCGATGGCGCGCATGAGCAAGGCAACGGCATGATCCATGCCACCGAGCAGGTTGGGCGACAGCATCCGCGCCAGTCGATGCTCGGCACCGTCCGGCGTGCATACGCCACGTGCGGCATAGATGCGCTGGATCACCGGGTGGACGTGAGTTGGCCAGCCGCTCGGCGCGGCGACGACGGTGCGCTGGCGCCAAGCCCTCGCGGTCATGCCTTGCGCCAGAAACGAAGGCGGTGGCTCTTGCGTAACACCATGCGCACGCCATCGGCGAAGGCGAGGCGAATCTCGGTGCCTGCCGTGAGATGCGCCTCGATCGCGGGCCACCAGTCGCGCTCGAAATCGGTCGGCTGGATGTCCTGCAAGTCGAGCAGGCTGTATGTGGGAGCCGCTTCAGCGGCGATGGCTGGGTTGCCGCGAGCACCCTTCGCCGCTGAAGCGGCTCCCACAGGGGCGACTCCTGTATGGGCGGCTCCTGCTCGAGCGGCTTCTACGTGAGCCGAGGGGGCGAACATCGTGCGCGACTGGACGTCCACGTTCGCGCGGTGGGCCAGGGCCCAGGCGAGCAGATCGTCACTGTAGATGCGCGTCAAGCCGCATTCGACCCACTCGGGAAGCGCACCGGGACCCCACAGCCATACGCTGTTTACGGGAGGCAAGCCCTGCGCCACACGCGTGCGGTTCACCGGGTGGTTGTGCAAGACCACTTGCGCTTCGTTGATCAAGGCGCGCCAGCGACGGCCTTCCTCGCCCTTGGGCAACTGCTCGAAGAGATCGGCGCCAAGCGCATCCTCCGGCTCGGGAAAGGAAGGCACCTCGACGTAGCTCGGCAGGCGCAGCTGCCAGTGTTGCGCATCGCCGACCAGGAGGCTCATTCCCTCCGCCTCGAAGGTTTCGGCAAGCGCGTCGACCAGGCTCTTCGAATCCTCCACGCTCAAGCCGAGGTTGCCGCAGGCTAGCAGGCGGGCGCCGTTGAGTTCCGGCTGCACCCACGCGGGATCGGCAGACAGCCACAGGGCGCCACCGGCGTCGCCAGCCACCGACTGGCGGATCAGGGCGGCCGCGGGCAATGGGCCGTGCGGCCAGCGGAAGTGTTCCGATAGTGCGACGAGGTAGCCCGGCACCGCCGCTGGCAACGTCGTTCCGCGTGCCAGCCAACTCGCGAAAGGAGGAACGCCGCCAACCTTGTCGCGTCCCGGCAACAGTACATGGAGGACGGCGCTCATACTCATGCCTCGATCTGTTCGAGCAGTTCGAGCCATTCCGCTTCGAGCGTTTCCTTATCGCCACGCAGCTCGGTCTGGCGCTGGCCGAGCTTCATCAGTTCGGCCGTTGGGCCGCCATACACGGCCGGATCGGCCAACCTGCCTTCGATCATGCCGAGTTCCTTGTCCATGCTTTCGATCAACGCCTCGATCTTCTTCACCCGCGCGCGTAACGGCTTTTCCTTCTCGCGGTCCTCGGCACTGAGCTTGCGCTTCTCCTTCGCCGACTCCTGCACGGGCGCGTCGGCCGGCGCGGAGGCCACGGCCGCCGTCTTGCGTGTGGTGGCGCGACTGCGCAGCCACTTCGCGTAGTCATCGAGGTCGCCGTCGAACGGCTCCACCTTGCCATCAGCCACGCGCCAGAACTCGTCGCAAACCATGCCGAGAAGGTGGCGGTCATGCGAGACCAGCACCAGCGCGCCATCGAATGCCGCGAGCGCATCGGCGAGTGCTTCACGCATGTCGAGGTCGAGATGGTTGGTCGGTTCGTCGAGCAGCAGGAGATTCGGCTTGTCCCACGCAATCAGGGCGAGTGCGAGACGCGCCCGTTCTCCACCGGAGAATGCGTCCACCGGCTCGAAAGCACGATCCGCCGGAAAGTTCCAGGTGCCGAGGTAGTCGCGCAGCACCTGCGCGCCGGCATTGGGTGCCTTTTCCTGCAGATGGTCGAAGGGGCTCGCACCTTCACGCAGGCTTTCGACCGTGTGCTGGGCGAAGTAGCCGATCTTCGTGTCCTTGTGGATGCCGCGCTCACCGACCAGCGGCGCGAGTTCACCGACCAGCGACTTCACCATCGTCGACTTACCGGCGCCGTTCGGACCCAGCAGGCCGATACGGTCACCGGATTCCAGCCCGAAGGCGATGTCGTGCAGGACGACGTGGTCCCCGTAGCCCGCATCCACGTGATCCAGTTGCAGCATCGAGGTCGGTAGCCGGTCGGGCGTCGGGAACGAGAAGCTGAAGGAACGCTCGGCGCGCACCGCCTCGGTGCCTGCCATTTTTTCCAGGCGCTTCATGCGCGACTGTGCCTGCTTGGCCTTGCTGGCCTTGGCCTTGAAGCGATCGATGAAGGATTGCAGGTGCGCCCGCTCGGCCTTCTCGCGCTCGTGCGCGATCTGCTGCTGGCGCAGATGTTCGGCGCGCTGGCGTTCGAAAGCACTGTAGTTGCCCGTATAGAGCTTGGCGGTGCCGTCGTGCAGGTGCATCGTGTGCGAGATCACGCCGTCGAGGAATTCGCGGTCGTGGGAGATGATCAGCAGCGTGCCCGGATAGCGGCGCAGCCATTCCTCCAGCCAGAGTACGGCGTCGAGGTCGAGGTGGTTGGTGGGCTCGTCGAGAAGGAGCAGGTCGGACGGTGCCATCAGGGCGCGGGCAAGGTTGAGGCGCACGCGCCAGCCACCCGAGAACGAAGACACCGGCCGCTCATGGGTTTCGGGTGCGAAGCCGAGGCCATGCATGAGCCGGCCGGCGCGGGCACGCGCGTCGTAGCCATTCACTTCCTCGATGCGCATGTGCGCGGCGGCCACGGCCTCGTGGTCCTCGGCGGCGAACGCGTCCGCTTCGGCCTTGAGGGCGGCGGCCACTTCCACGTCGCCGCCCAGGACGTATTCGATCGCCGGGTCGGGCAAGGCGGGAGTCTCCTGGGCCACGGAGGCGAGACGCACCTTCGACGGCATGTCCAGGTCACCCACTTCCGGCTCCAGCTCGCCCTTGAGCGCGGCGAACAGGGTGGACTTGCCACAGCCGTTGCGGCCGATGACGCCGAGGCTCCAGCCGGTCTGGATGGTGAGATCCATCTGCGACAACAAGGTACGGCTGCCCCGGCGCAGGGCGAGGTTGCGGAACGAGATCATGGATAGGCATGCAGGCGAGAGACGACTGCGCATGATAGCCGTCCCGCTCCGTCCGCGTCGCCGAAACGCGACGCAGCACACAAGCGCGAAGTCCGCCGGGCGCCGCCCATGGCGCACCCCGGGGCGATCTGCTACAACGGCGTCCTGCGCCGCATGGGGAGCGCGACGGAGCCATCATGAACACCTTCAAGCCTGTTTTCACCGCGATCGCGCTGGCGCTCGTGTCAGCCTCTTTGGCCCCATCCGTCCATGCCGGCGACACCCTGCTGATGCAGCGCGTGCAGCAGGAGCAGGCCATGAACCTGCCGAAGAAAGGCATGAGCATGGCCGAGGTGGAACGCCGCTTCGGCCAGCCCACCGCCAAGCTGGACTCCCGCGGTGGCGGAAGCCGCAAGCAGCCGGTGATCAACCGCTGGATGTATCCCGGCTATATCGTCTATTTCGAGCGCAGCCACGTCATCCACGCGGTGCTCAACACCCCGGCGGGCAACAACCTCAATCCTGCGAGTCCGAAGTAGCTCACAACCCTGCCGGCCTTGCAGGTTGGCAGGGCCGACACGGCCCGGTGGGAACCGACCCTGTCGGCGATAGGTGCTTGCCTCAGCGTGGCCCGCTGCCGCTGGGATCGCCGACAGGGTCGGCTCCCACCAGGCAGCGGTAACCGGGAAGCCTTACAATAGCCGGCTTCCCTCGCTGCCCTGTCCTCGCCATGACCGACCGCTCTTCCTACCGCCTGCCCGCCGAATGGGAACCGCAGGCCGGCGTGCTGATCGCGTGGCCGCACGCGGGCACCGACTGGGCCGACCGCCTGGACGGCGTCGAGACCACCTACATCGCCCTGGCCACCGCGGTGACCCGTTTCGAGCCGTTGCATATCGTGGTCGCCGATGCCGCCCTGCGCGAACGCGCCCGGGTGGCCATCGAAAAGGCCGGCGCCGACATGGCCCGCGTGCACTTCATCGAATTGCCCTACGACGACACCTGGCTGCGCGACTCCGGCCCGATCACGCTCACCGGCGCGGACGGCGTGCTGCTCAACGACTACCGCTTCACCGGCTGGGGTGGCAAGTTCGGTGCGGAGCAGGACGACGCGCTGATCTCGGGCCTGCTCGAGCGCGGCGTCCTGGCCGGCCTGCCACACAAGCGCATCGACTGGGCGCTGGAAGGTGGCGGCATCGAGAGCGACGGCCGCGGCACCATCCTCACCACCTGGAAGTGCCTGCACCAGCGCCATCCCGACCTTTCCCGCGAGACGATGACGGATACCCTGGCCACCACGCTGCACGCGGATCGCGTGCTGTGGCTGGAGCATGGCTATCTTGAAGGCGACGACACCGACGCCCATATCGATACCTTGGCGCGTTTCTCCGAGGACGGCGGCATCGTGTACCAGGCGTGCGACGACGACAGCGATCCGCATTTCGAGGAACTGGGCCAGATGGCCTCGGAACTGGCCGAGTTGAGGACGCTGGAGGACAAACCCTACCCGCTGCATCCGTTGCCGTGGGCCCGGCCGATCATCGATGAAGGCCGCCGCCTCGCGGCTTCCTACGCGAACTACCTGATCGTCAATGGCGCCGTGCTGGTGCCGGCCTATGGCGACCGTGTCGATGACGAGGCGGCGCGGATCATCGGGCTGGCGCATCCGGGCCGCGAAGTGGTCCAGGTGCCATGCCGTCCGTTGATCTGGCAGAACGGCAGCTTGCATTGCATCACCATGCAGCTGCCCTCGGCGATCACCCGGTAATCCACCCAAGCAAGCGCGGTGTGCCGCGCGAGGAAAGACGTCCATGACCCGCAAGACCCTCAAGGTCGCCCTCCTCCAGGAAACCGATCGTGGCAGCCGCGACGCCAACCTCGATGCCATCGAGTCCGGCCTGCGCGATGCCGCGAAGGCCGGCGCGGAACTGGTGCTGTTGCAGGAACTGCACAACGGCCCGTACTTCTGCCAGCGTGAGAGCGTCGAGGTGTTCGATCTCGCCGAGACCATTCCCGGACCGGGCACCGATCGCATCGGCAAGCTCGCCGAGGAACTCAAGCTCGTGGTCGTCGCCTCGATCTTCGAGAAGCGCGCCACCGGCCTGTACCACAACACGGCCGTGGTCTTCGACCGCTCGCGCGAGATCGCCGGCAAGTACCGCAAGATGCACATTCCCGACGATCCGGCGTTCTATGAGAAGTTCTATTTCACGCCGGGCGATCTTGGTTTCGATCCCATCCAGACCTCGGTCGGCAAGCTCGGCGTGCTCGTGTGCTGGGACCAGTGGTACCCCGAAGCCGCGCGCCTGATGGCACTGGCCGGTGCCGACCTGCTGTTCTATCCCACTGCGATCGGCTGGGATCCGAACGATTCCGATGAGGAGAAAGCCCGCCAGCGCGAGGCATGGATCACGGTGCAACGCGGCCACGCCGTCGCCAACGGTCTTCCCCTGCTCTCGTGCAATCGCACTGGTTACGAGGCCGATCCCTCCAACGTCGGCAGCGGTATCCAGTTCTGGGGTTCGAGCTTCGTCGCCGGCCCGCAGGGTGAGTTCCTCGCCCAGGCCGGTACCGACGGGCGCGAATTGCTGGTCTGCGATGTCGACATGGAACGCAGCGAACACGTGCGCCGCATCTGGCCGTTCCTGCGTGACCGCCGTATCGATGCCTACGGCGATCTCACCAAGCGCTTCCGCGACTGACCCCACCCCAAGGACCACCCCGCGAATGATTCCGGCCGAGTACGACGTCACCCTGCCCACCGCCCTGGAAGGCCAACCCATCGAGCGCATGACGCGCGACGGCGTCGAGTACGTCATCCTCGGCACGGCGCACGTGTCGCGCGCCAGCGTGCAGGCCGTGGATGCCTTGCTGGAGACCGAGCACTTCGACGCCGTGGCGGTGGAGCTTTGCCCGAGCCGCGCGCACGGCATCCGCGATCCGGAAGCATTCAAGCAGATGGACCTGTTCCAGGTCATCCGCCAGGGCAAGGCAGGCATGGTCGCGGCCAGCCTGGTGCTGGGTTCGTTCCAGAAGCGCCTCGCCGCGCAGTACGGCATCGAACCCGGCGCCGAGATGAAGGCCGCGATGGATGGCGCCGACGCGCGCGGCGTTCCGGTGTGGCTGGTCGACCGCGAGGTGGGCACGACGCTCAAGCGGGCATGGCGCAGCGTGGGCTTCTTCCAGCGCTTCGGGTTGATGGCCGGCATGCTCGGCAGCGTGTTCGAGCGCGAGGAGATCGCCGAGGCCGACATCGAGAAGCTGAAGCAGGCCGACCTGCTCGAAAGTGCCTTCAGCGAATTCGCCAGCGGCTCCGCCCCCCTCTACCGCGCACTGATCGCCGAACGCGACGAGTTCATGGCGGCGAAGCTACGCGAGAACGGCGCCTCGATGGATCCCTCGGCTCCCAGCCGCAAGGTGCTGGTGGTGATCGGCGCCGGGCACCTCAAGGGCATGAGCGCGCAACTGGCGGACCAGCACGGGGATGCGCGGGCGCTGGCCGACGATCTCGCCGTGACGCCGCCCGCCTCGAACTGGCCGAAGGTTCTTGCCGTCGCCCTGGTGCTGGCGATTTTCGCCGCGATCGGCTACGCCTTCTACCGCAGCCCGAGCCTGGGCGTGGACGCGCTGAAGAACTGGATCCTGCTCACCGGCGGCCTCTCGGCGCTGGGCGCGCTGATCGCCGGCGCCCATCCGCTGTCCATCATCGCCGCCTTCGTCGCCGCGCCCCTGAAACCCTTTCGGCCCGGCATTCCCTCCGGCGCGGTCAGCGCCATGGCCGAAGCCTGGGTGCGCAAGCCCCGCGTGCTGGACTTCGAACACCTGCGCGACGACATCACCCACTGGACCGGTTGGTGGAAGAACCGCGTGGCGCGCACCCTGCTCAATTTCTTCCTGGTGAGCATCGGCACCATCGCCGGTGAATACATCGCGGGTATCCACATCATCCGCAGCCTGTTCTGACGGCGATCTCCCGGCCCGAGTTGTCCGCCGTCGCGGCACGCCTCTATACTTCGACGGCTATTCAACCCCCGGCCCCGCCCGGCACCCAGGGAACACTTAATGAAGCGTCTGCATCTGGTTGGACTGATCGCTGTAGCTCTGTGCGCCGCATCCGCCGCGCATGCCGAAGGGGACAAGGCCAAGGGTCGCACACTCGTCTACACCTGCAACGGCTGCCATGGCGTGCCGGGCTATGCCAACGCGTACCCCGAGTACCACGTGCCGCATATCGCCGGCCAGAACGAGCAGTACATCGTCAACGCCCTTAAGGCCTACAAGAGCGGCGAGCGCAAGCACCCGACGATGGGCGCCCAGGCGCAAAGCATGTCCGACCAGGAAATCGCGGATATCGCCGCCTACCTTTCCAGTCTCGCCAAGTAAGCCGCCGAGGACGAACGATGATCCGTGGGTTTTCCCTGATTGCCATCGGCGCGTTCCTTGCGCTGGCCGCCACCCAGACTTTCGCCGCCGGTGACCCGGCGCGCGGCAAGACCAAGATCGCCACCTGCGTGGCCTGCCACGGCCAGGATGGCAACGCCGTCGACCCGCAGTACCCGCGCCTTGCCGGCCAATACGCCGATTACCTCGCGCAGGCCCTGCATGAGTACAAGGATGGCCGCCGCGACAACGCCATCATGAAGGGCTTCGCCGCCACGCTGTCCGACCAGGACATCGACGACGTCTCGGCCTACTTCGCCACGATGCCGACCAAACTGCAGGGTCTCGAGCACCACATCCAGGGCGAATGACCGCCCTGGTGTCTTATCCGGCCGTGCGGGCGAAGTAGGGCTTTTCGCCCGTCTCGTGGTCGGTGGCGTCGCGCACCTCGGTGATTTCGGGGATACGCTCGCGCAGGGTCTTCTCCACCCCATTCTTCAGTGTCACGTCGACCATCCCGCAACCGTGGCAACCGCCACCGAAGCGCAGCACGACCACGCCCTCGGCCGTCACCTCCACCAGCGAGATACGGCCGCCATGCGAGGCGATCTGCGGCGCGATTTCCGACTCGAGAACGAACTGCACACGCTCGACGAGCCCGGCACCCTCGCCCGGCGCTTCGCCCTTGATCCTCGGTGCGCGGATGTTGAGCTGACTACCCGTGGGGGTGGTCTCGTAGTCGATGTTGGCCGGGTCGAGCCAGCGCATGCTCTCGCCGTCGACGTACAGGTTGAAGCCCTCGCACTCGACCGTCCATTCGTCGCCGGTGAGCTCCGAGGCGCCACAGAATTCCAGTTCGCACTGCGCGGAAGGCGTGCCCGCCGCGACCACGCGCAAGCGTATGCCGAGGCCCTCGTCACCTTGCTGGGCCAGCAGGCGCTGGAAATGGGCCTGCGCGCGTTCGGAAATGTCGATCATGATGGCTCCGGGGTAATCAGCACCATTTTAGTACGCTTTCGAGTTGGGCGCCGTCTTTTGACAATTCAATCGCCAGCGCGGACGCTTCGCGCTTTCTCAGGATGGATGGATACACCATGACCCTCTCCCCGCTCGCCACCCAGCACTGCCAGCCGCGCAAGGGCGCTGAGCACGCGCTCGACAGCGCCGCCATCGACGGCCACCTGGCAAGCCTGCCCGGCTGGAAGGTCACCGCTGGCGGCAAGGCCATCGTCAAGGACTTCCGTTTCCCCGACTTCCACCACACGCTCGGCTTCATCAATGCGGTGGGCTTCATGGCCAACCAGGAAGACCATCATCCGGACCTCGAAGCGGGTTATGGCCATTGCCAGGTGTTGTGGTCCACTCACGATGTCGGCGGCCTCTCCCTGAACGACTTCATCTGCGCCGCGCGGGTCGAGGCCCTGCTGGACCGCTGACATGCATCGGGGCAGTGCCCGTTGGGCGGTCCTGGCGAGTGCGATCCTGACGATCGCCTCGCTCTTCGCCTTGCCGCGATTCGCGGCAACCGTTGTGCGGGCAGCGATCGAAAGCGAAAGCGCGGCCGATCGGGACGCCTTCGCCGCGGGTGGGTCGCCCTGGTCGTGGCGCTTTCGTGAGCGGGACGACGTGGTCGCCGGCCGCGCGTTCGGTGCCGGACGTCTCGAACCCGCCCCTGGCGGACTGGCCTTCAGCGCCACGGATGGTTCCGCCATGGAGATCGGCCTGCCCCTGACCCGGCCCGCGGACGTGACGCGGCTAGACCGGTTGTGGCTTCGCGCGGAAGCCTCTGCGCCTGGCAACTACGCCTGGGTGGCACGGGAAACGCTGAGCGGCCCGATTCGGCGCGCCGCGCTCGGCACATTGGCCGCCGGTAAACTGCCTTCCTTTCTTCGACTGGACCGTCTGGACTGGACCGACGCGGCGGGACGGCCAGCCGCGCCGCCTACCCGCGCAGCCATGTTGCGCCTGGAGGTGAGGCTTCCCGCGGCGGCCACGTTCACGCTGCACGAGGCTTCTCTGGTGGCGGAAACTGGCCCGATCCAGTCGCCGGTTGGCGCCCTTCCCTCCAGGCTGTCGGCCGAAGGGCTGCTCGCATGGCGCGACCATGCCCGCGCGGCCGACCCACTGGTGACATTCGGTTCGGAGACGGCAGCCGGCCCCGCGCAAGCGGGGCTGCCCTGGTTGCCGCCCTTGGTCTACCTGCTCGTGCTCGGCGCCTTCGGGGGATCGGTCCTGCGACGGCACCTGCGTCAGCCGGTTGTGGCGGCGAGTGCCGCGCGGGATCTGATCGACGCCGGGCTCGTCCTCGTCGGCCCGCTCTGGTTCATCGCAGGGCTGGGGCTTTCGGATCGTCCGGACCCGATCGGCGTCACGATGTTCATGGCGGGCGCGTCCTACGCCTTCTTTCTCCATGCCACCGGCGTGCTCCCGCGCTGGCATTGGCTCGGCACGTGGCGCGCCGCCGGCTGGCCGCTGCTGGCGGTACCGGCAGCCCTCTGCGTCGTCGTGTTTTTCGGTCACGCCCCTTCGTGGCCGCCACTGGGGCGCGTGGCCGTATACGTCGGCTGGGCCCTGTTCCAGCAATGGCTGATGCTGGCGGTCGTCGGGGCCTTGTTGGAACGGGCGCTGCCCCGCCCGCTGGCCCTCTTGCTCACCGCCCTGGCCTTCGCCCTGCTGCATACCCCCAATGGCCTGCTGATGCAGCTGTGCTTCGTGGCCGAATTCGGCTGGGCCTGGTGGTACTTCCACCGTCGCGCCTTGCTGCCCGTGGCGTTGGCGCACGCGCTCAGCGCGGTACTCCTCCAGGCCGGCCTGGCCGGCGGCCTGCTCCGATCGCTGGAAGTCAGCGCGAGATTCCTGGGCTGAGTTGGTGGGAGCCGACCCTGTCGGCGATGGGTGCTTGCCTAAACCTTGCCCGCTGCCGCGGGATCGCCGACAAGGTCGGCTCCCACCAGGTCGGCTGCCACTGATAGGCGTCAGCCGCGCAGATTGTCCAGGAACGCCTTGAGATCGTCGGGCAATGGGGCGGAAAAGTCGTAGTTCTTGCCGCCAAGGTCGAAGCTCATCCGTGCCGCGTGCAGGAACATCCGCTTGAGTCCCTTGGCGCGGAAGCGCTTGTTCGCCTCTTCGTCGCCATACTTCGGGTCGCCAGCCAGCGGGTGGCCCGCATACTGGGCATGCACGCGGATCTGGTGGGTGCGGCCGGTACCGAGCGTGGCCTGCATCAGCCGGGCGCCCGGGTACTGCTCCAGTTCCTGGAAGAACGTGAGCGACGGCTTGCCGGCGTCATCCACGCGGACCATGCGCTCACCGCCATGCATCACCGACTTGAGCAGGGGGGCGTTGACATCGAATTTCGCCTTGCGCGGCGTGCCGGTCATGAGACAGAGGTACTGCTTGGTCACCTCGTTGTCCCGGATGAGCGCCTGCAGGCCGGTCAGGCCCGGACGGGAACGCGCCAGCACCAGCACGCCGCTGGTGTCGCGGTCCAGCCGGTGGACGAGTTCCAGATGTTCGTTCGGCCGGGCCGCCCGCAGCAATTCGATGGCTCCGTGGCTCACCCCGCTGCCGCCATGGGCGGCGATACCCACGGGCTTGTCGATCACCAGGAAGTGCTTGTCCTCGAAAATGACCGAATCGGCGACCGCCCGGACCATGCCCGAAGGAGCGACGCTTTCATCGCGCTCGGCCACGCGAACCGGTGGAATTCGCAGCATATCGCCAAGGGCGAGGCGGGTCTCGGGCTTGGCGCGCTTGCCGTTGATCCGCACCTGGCCGGTTCTCAGCAGGCGGTAGACCAGGCTGCGCGGAACTCCCTTGAGCAGGGTCATCAGGGCGTTGTCCACGCGCTGACCGTCCCTCTCGGGACCGATTTCGACCTGGCGCACACCTTGGCCGCCGTCGAGGGAAGTTACCGTCTGCATTGATAAAACTCGAAATTGATAGGATACTCGGCGGGCGCCAGGCTCCGCTGAAGACTCATCTCTCGCGGGGTGCCAGTACCGCCGCGTAAGGCGAGTGTCGCGCCATTCCGTCCGAGGGGTCGGAGGGCGAGGACACCCTACATCGTAGCGGTTCGGGTTGCGGTTGTCCGGCTAATCCGTAAGGACGCGGACCGGTTGCAAGGCGCTTATTCACGAATCACGCCGGGTCCAGGTATCGGTCCCGGATCCCATGCCGCTTGAAGCCTCACCGCTGCGGCGCGATCCCCGGCAGGCCGCCACATGGGCGCCACCGCGGCGCGCGGCCGCGCGGCAAGGCCGAGGAACCCACAATGAAGCGTATGTTGATCAACGCGACTCAGCGCGAAGAGTTGCGTGTGGCCATCGTCGATGGTCAAAACCTGTACGACCTGGACATCGAGATCCCGTCCCGGGAGCAAAAAAAGGCCAATATCTATAAAGGCCGCATCACCCGCGTCGAACCCTCCCTCGAAGCCTGCTTCGTCGACTATGGCGCCGAACGCCATGGTTTCCTTCCCCTGAAGGAAATCGCCCGCGAGTATTTCAATCCGAACGCGGAAGGTAAGTCGAACATTCGCGAGCTCCTCAAGGAAGGCCAGGAAATCATCGTCCAGGTCGAGAAGGAAGAGCGTGGCAACAAGGGTGCCGCCCTCACCACCTTCATCAGCCTCGCCGGCCGTTACATGGTGCTGATGCCGAACAATCCCCGTGCCGGAGGCGTTTCGCGCCGTATCGAGGGTGAAGACCGGCAGGCGCTCAAGGAGGCCATGGAGCACCTGTCGGTGCCCGACGACATGGGCCTCATCGTGCGCACCGCCGGCATGGGACGCGACGCCGAGGAACTCCAGTGGGACCTCGACTACCTGCTGCAGCTGTGGAAGTCGATCTCGGCCGCCGCGAATTCCCAGAAGGCTCCCTTCCTGATCTACCAGGAATCGAAGCTGTTCATCCGCGCCCTTCGCGATTACCTGCGCAACGACATCGGCGAGATCCTCATCGACGAGGAGTCGCTGTTCAACGACGCCCGCGACTTCGTCCAGCAGGTGATGCCCAACAACCTGCGCAAGCTCAAGCTCTACCAGGACCCGACCCCGCTCTTCTCGCGGTACCAGATCGAGACCCAGATCGAGAGCATCTTCGAGCGCAATGTCCGCCTTCCCTCGGGCGGTTCCATCGTCATCGACCAGACCGAAGCCCTCACCGCCATCGACATCAATTCCTCGAAGGCGACCAAGGGCAGCGATATCGAGGAAACGGCGTTCAACACCAACCTCGAAGCCGCCACCGAGATCGCCCGCCAGCTGCGCATCCGCGACGCCGGCGGCCTGATCGTCATCGACTTCATCGACATGGACAGCCCGCGCCACCAGCGCGAGGTCGAAGAGCGCCTCAAGGAGGCTCTCAAGGCCGACCGTGCGCGTGTCCAGATCGGCCGCATCTCCCGCTTCGGCCTGCTGGAGATGTCCCGCCAGCGCCTGCGTCCGAGCCTCGGCGAAGCGACCCAGATCGTCTGTCCGCGTTGCGAGGGCCACGGCCACATCCGCAGCGTGGAGTCGCTGGCGCTTTCCACCCTGCGCCTGATCGAAGAACACGCGATGAAGGAGAACACCGGGCAGGTTCTGGTGCAGGCACCGGCCACGGTCGCCAACTTCATGCTCAACGAGAAGCGCGCCAGCATCGTCGAGATCGAACTGCGCCACAGCGTGCACGTGGTCGTGGTCGCCGACGAGAAGCTGGAAACCCCGCACCTGGAGATCACCCGTATCCGCGAGGCGGACATGGGCGAGCACAGCAAGCCCAGCTACGAGAGGACCACGCCGATCGCGGCCGCGGCCCTGCCCAAGATGGGCCAGGCCCTCGGCAGCGGCGAGCAACCGCTGGTGACGGGCGTGGTTCCGAGCACGCCCGCTCCGTTGCGCGATGACGACACCGACGATGTCGTGGCCGCACCGGCGCCAGCCAGCCGTGCGCCCGTTCCATCGGCGCCGTCCGGCGGCTTCTTCTCCCGTCTGTTCGGCAGCCTCTTCGGTGGCGGCGCGGCAGCGGCGCCCGCACCGGCGCCCGCACCGGCCCGTCGCGAGGACTCCCGCCAGGGCGGCCGAAGCGACCGCGGCCCACGTCGTGACGATCGCCGTGGCAACGAAGGACGCGGCGGCCGGGGCGAGCCGCGCCAGTCGCAGGGTCAGCGCAAGGACAGCAACCAAGCCAGGAACCCGCAGCCGAAGTCGGGCGGCAAGCCACAGCAAGGCCGCGGCGAGCCGCGCCAGGGCGAAGAAAAGCAGGCACGCCAGAAGGATGCCCAGCAGGGGCGTCAGGGCCGTCAGGAGCAGGCTGCTCAAGGCGCCGAGAATGGCCGTCGCCAGCAACAGCCGCGAGGCGAACGCAAGCCGCAGGGCGACAACACCGACAAGGCCGTGACGGCGGCCGCAGCCGCGACCGTAGCCCAGGCGACGGCGTCGGCCGCACCACGCGCTCCCGCGGAAAGGCCCGCCGCACCGGTTGCCAAGGACGACGAAAAACTGATCCAGGCGGCCACCGACGCGCCGGTGAGCGACATCGAAGCCTCGGTCGCCGCGGACGCCAGCGCGCCTCAGGGCGAAGGCGCGAAGGAAACGGAAGGCGGCCAGCGCCGCCGTCGCGGCCGCCGTGGTGGCCGCCGTCGCCGTCGCCAGGAAGACGGTAGCCAGGCCGGTGCCATCGAAGGCGGCAGCAACGCCGAAGATCTGGACGACGAGGACGGTGACGACGCGTCCCCGGTCGAATCCGGCCGCACCGAAACCGCGCGTGCCGAGACCGCACGTCCGAGCGCCAGCGTTCCGCCGATGCTCGACACCGCCGAAGCCGCCGAGAATGCCTTCGCGGTAGAAGCGCCAGTGCATACCGGCTCGCACCCGGCCGAGGTCGATCTGGCCGATGAGGACAGCGTACCGTCCGCATTGACCCTGCCCTCGCTGCCGAAGCTTCCGCCCATTCCGGGCCATGCCCCCGTATCCGCACCAACCGTGCATGCCCCGACGGAAGCCGCTAGCCCGGCCGATTCGGCGCAGACCCGCACCACGGAACGTCGCCAGACCGAATCGGATGCGCCGCTCAAGAGCGCCCCCGTGACGGGCTCGGCGCCGGTCCCGGCCGCCGCGCCGATTCCCCAGGCACTGGCGACCATCGATGAGACCGTCATCGAACCGGACGCCCCTACCCGGCCGGCATCCGTGCTCGACGCGCCCGCTCGCGGCATCCTCCCCGAAACAACGGAAGTGGTACCGACACAGGCCCATCCCGAAGCCGTCCGCGACGAAGATGCCCCTGCGGAAGAAGCTGAGAACCCGCCGGTTGCATCCCCGGCCGGTGACGCCCCGTCCAAGGCGGAAAGCGCGCCGATGCCGAAGCCTAAATCGGCCGAAGCATCGAACGTGTCGCCGGTATCACACACGCCGCCCGCACCGACGGCAAAGCCTGCGTGGACACCGCCGCCCGCCCAGGGCGACCTGCTGACCCGTCCGCGCCAGGAGCCACAGGACGACAGTTCCCACGGCGGATAGTGAAGAATGAGCGGGAAGGCCCCGGCCTTCCCGCTGGAATAAAAAACGCCGGGCATTGCCCGGCGTTTTTTTGCATCAATCCATGAACAGCGTCAGCTGCCCACCTGGTGATTGTGCGTGTCCAGCAAGCCGTGCACGGTCATCAAGTGCGCCAGGCCGACGACATGTTCGACATGCAGTTTCTCCATGAGACGCTGCTTATAGGTCGAGACGGTTTTCGGACTCAGGTTTAGTCTTTCGCCGATCGAGGTCAGCGGCATCCCGCGAACGAGCATCATCGACACCTCCATCTCGCGCGTCGATAGCGTGTCGAACGGCGAATCCGAGCCGTCGAGCGTGGCAAGTGCCAGCTGCTGGGCCACCGTGGGGGCGAGATAGCGCCGGCCCGAGGCTACCTGACGCACGGCACTGAGCAATTCCTCGGACGAGCATCCCTTGGTGAGATAACCAAGTGCCCCGGCGTCCAGCAGTCGCTTGGGGAAACGCGCGTCATCGACCACGGTGAGGATGACGATGTTCGTGCGAAGCTTCGCGCGAATCACGCGCTCGGTCAGCTCCACGCCGCTCATGCCTGGCATATGGACATCGACGAGCGCGATATCGGGTGATTGGGAGCGGATGAGGCGCAGGCCTTCCTCGGCCGAACCCGCTTCTCCCCTGATCCGGAGATCGGCCTGCTGCTGCAGGATCATCCGGAACCCGGTCCTGACCAACTCGTGGTCGTCGACCAAAACAACGTTAATCATGTAATGCCCTCCCTGGGCCGACTGTACTTCTGTGCGCGCGTATCGGCCGCGCGCGCCTGCGAATGCATACAATGCCAGATGTGCAGGCGAGACAACCAGCGTGCACGTATGATCCGGCCGTCGCTCCGCCGCCTGTAGCGGTATCCGCCTTGGCATGTGAGGTGACATGGCCTGATGATCGTGTCATCGTCAGGCGCAGCTGCTGGTAGGTGAATGCCTCAGCACGATTTCGGCAGCGTTGCCCGACGACACCGGAAGGTGTGCCACATACGGAATCGCGGAGGCCACAGACGAGGCACTCCGTCCATCCAAGGACCCAGCAAGGACACCTCACTCATGGAAGACCGGACTTACCTCCTCGGAAAACTCGCGGCCCTGGAATCCGCCCTGGAAGCGGCTATCTCGACCCATCCGGAACCGGCCGTACTGGTGGCCGCGCTGGCGGAAGCCATGTCCCGTTACACGCCGGAGCGGCGTCCGCGAAATGTCCGCTCCTTCGCCGAAGGATGGATGGCGATCGTGACACCTTTATTGACCGAGCAGGCCAGCCGTTCGCACGCATCGACCCGCGCCGGCCTCACGGCACCCCCTGTCACAGCCGCCGGGCCCAAGCGCAGGGCCCACTGAGGGCACCGACACGTTACTCACATGGTTCGCACGCATCCGTCAGCATGAAGGCGCCAAGGTGGAGCCTCCCGATGAAGGAGACGCCCATGGCCAATGAGAAAAATCGCCCACCGCAACAACCGGGACAGGACCAACCGCCGGACCGGCGGGGGCCTACTGAACGACCGCGCACGGATTCCTCGGGCGATCCCGTGGACGACGGCGGCGAGGACAATCACCGGGGGAAGTAGCTCTCCCCCTGGCGCGGGACATCCAGGTCGCCGGCCTCGACGTCGGCGCGTGAAGGGACCCAGGTCGCATGCACGGCTCCGGAGGTGGCAGGCCGATCTATAATGGTCTCGTAAACGCCGTTACCGCCATGCCAAAGACACTCAACGACAGCCTTCCCTGGATCGCCATCGCGCTGGCGATCGCCGTGGGCACCGCTTATTTCGCCACGCGCCCGCAGCCGGAAACCTTCGAAACCTGCATGGCCCGCCTTGCGCGGCCCAATGACGGCGAGGCGGATCGCGCGCTTACCCGTGCCGCTTGCGCGGAAAAACCGGGCGCACCATCGAAATCGTCTGCATCGCGTTGAACCCGGCAAAGCGCCGGGTCAGAAATGCACCGGGATCCAGCTTCCCGAGATGCGCTCCTTCAGCACTTGCACCGCCCTGCCCCGGCCCTTCATGGCGGCGGCCTGGTTGAGGGCGAATTCCACGGCCAGCCCCTCCGTGCGGAACAGGTGCTTGTGCGCTCCCGGCAACAGGACGGTCCACGTCCTTTCGTTGATGGGCGGGAAGAACACGAAGATGCGCAATGGCCGATCCGAAATGTCCATCATCGGCGGCGCCGGAGTTCGGCGCGTACGTCGCCCGGCACCTGTCCTACACGCTTTACCGCATCGCGGAGCGACTGCTCCGACACACCTAGGGAACGCACCCACCAGTTGACCTCGGTCCTCGACTCGAGATCGATTTTCGTGGCATCGGCAGGCCGCGTGCTGCGTTTCATCATTTCCATTGCCCTTCCCCGCTAAAGGCCACCATTGACACCTCGCCCGTTACCCCCGCGTGACGAAAAAAAGGGGTTACCTGGCGATATTGCTTACATGCGCATAACAACCCAAGGCGCATGGTGGGACACCCTCCCTCACATCGAGGGGCCTAGTCACCCAACCGGACAAGTCATGCCCACGCAGAAGCCACCGGCGCGTTTTCCGAATGGCGCGCCCGCCGACCGTTCGTCGGCAGCGTTCGTCTCTTACGTCTATTCCCATGAGCGTCGCGGCAAGCTTCCCGAGACACCGCGCGAGCCGGCCAAACGCCGGACGGGAAAACAGCCCTAACAGTAACAGGTAAGTGCATGAGCTTCGCCCCCCGTCGATCGCTGCCCGGACCTTGCCAGGTCACCGCGCATGCGGTCGACGAGGCATGCAAGGAGTTGGGCTACGCGCTCGACATCCTCTATGCCGCCGAGGCGGAATGGAACGAGCGGATGCCACGATCGGCCGGCGACATGCGAATGGCCGACCTGAGGCACACCTGCCGTTATCTCGAGGACATAGCGCCGTATCGCGGCGTGGCTGAAGCGATCACCCTTCTTTGGCGGGCGCAGCGCCGGCTCAGGGCGATGCGCGATGCCGACTATGTCGACATCGCGGAGGCCTGCACACTGCTGCAGCGGATCTCAGACGCTTCGGAATGGTCACGGCCGGCGGTTCTGTTCGCCGGACGCTGCCATTGCCTGCTTCCGGCATGGCCGGCCAGCTTGACCGCCCACCGGCTTACCGCTGACATGTAGTCGCGGAAGCCCCGAGCCACGCCGGCAAGACCCGGGGTGCCACGACGATGCGATCCAGGTCCGGCGCCGGTGCATCGGCATTGCCGAGTCCGATGGTGTTGGTCCCCGCCTTGAGCGACACATCGAGCACCTTGGCCACGGGATCGTCGAAACTGCTGCCATCGAGATCCAGCCTGATGGGAGCCTGCCCGTTGATGACCAGGTAGAGCGTGCGCGGCCCCTTGGTAGCGTAGTCGATCTCCAGCTGGTAGCTGCCCGACGTGGGCACGGTCACGGCCGGGAAGGTCACGGAGTTCGCGGATCCGACACCGATATTGCCCGCCTTCGCCAGCCCCGAGAAATAATTGCTGAAGCCCGCGGTCACGGTACCGCCAAGGACCGCGGCCTCCGCTTCGTAGGTGGACGAAGCGGGAAGCGCGGCGTCGCCGGTCCCACCGACGACGATGCGATCCAGGTCGGGTGGGTAGCTGGCCGCGTTACCGAAACGAATGCGGTTGAATCCCTTGCGCAAGCATACCGGCAGCGTACTTTGCGACGGCAGTTGGAAACTGCCACCCCCCGAATTGAAGGTCTGGAATGGCCCGTCGTTAACCTGGTACAGATACGAGCGAAGGCCGAGCGTGAGCGAGTCGACCCGCATGAGATAGGCGCCATCCCGTGGTGCATAGACGTGATCGAAGCTCACCGCGTTGCCCGCCCCGAGTCCCAGGCCGCCGACCTTCACATCGCCCGAGCAACCGGCGCACGCCGCCGGCGCTGCCGTGCCGGCGAGGGTGGCGGCCTCGGCTTCGTAATTCGTGGACGGGCCGGGCGTCATATGCCCCGGCAACGCTTCGACCAGCAACAGCTGCGTGCCATGCCCGGGGAGTTCAACACGGTAGCTGCCCGATGATGGACCCTGCTCCTGGTGACGCCAGAGATCGCGCACGCGCCGGGCACCGGTCAGTCCCAACACGCGCCAAGGCAACTCGACGACCGCGCGCGTCGCATTCATGTTGAACAAGGCGACATGGTAGCGGCCGCCGCCCAGGTCGCTCACCCATACGGGCAAGTCGCCACCAATGACCTGCACGGCGGGCTTGCCGGACTGGTCCACCGCGATGACCTCGTCGTTGCCGGCCAACTGCTTGCCGGTTTCATCGAGCTTCGTAAGGTCGCCCCCCAGGTACAGGGGTGCGTTCGCCATCGCCCAGAGCGTGACGGCCGAGCGTTTCTCGTCCACCGTCAGCCCGTCCTCGTCACCGTCGCCGATGTCGAGTGAATCGAGGTCGTTCCAGCCTTTCGACGGACCAGCCACATCCTGCCATCCCGGCAGGTCGCGAAAACGTTTCTCGATGCGCGGCCAGTTGGTGAGCGTGGCGCAGCGGCTTTCGCATTCCACGTCGTCGTCGATGCGGCGTGCATTGGAATAGGCCTGCCACACGTCCTGGTAATCCTTGTCCACCGCCCAGGAGACGGTGAGCCAGATGGGGCGGCCACTGCGTGAGATCGCCTTCGACCATGCCGCGACGTCGTCGCGGTTGTCGATGCTCAGGTCGTCGCTATAGGAACCCGGCGTGACACCGTCGAGCTTGATGAAATCCACGCCCCACGAGGCGAAAAGCGCCACCACCGAATCGATGTATTCCTGCGCGCCGGCTTTGCTGAAATCGATCTTGTAGTGGTACGGCGATTCACCCGGCGCGCCGAACGCGTTGCCGGCGCGATGCGGCAATGCCAGGATGTCCTGTATGTGATATGGCGTGCCGAGGATCGGCGAGTTGGCCTGTACCGCCGGCTCTTCCACACCGGGGATCCAGTAGATGCCCGCCTTTTGTCCATGACCGTGGATGTGATCGATCATTGCCTTGATGTCGGGGAAGGTCCGCGGATCGGGTGTGGGACGACCGTTGGCGTCGAACCCACCCTGCCAACCGGAATCCAGGTTGATGTAGGTGTACCCGTGCGCCTGCAAGCCGGACGTGGCGAGCGCATCCGATTGCGCGACCATGTTGGCTTGGGTGAGGAATGCCGGATCGATGGTCTGCTGGCTGAAACTGCTCCATCCGAGGTAAGGCCTCTGCCCCACGCCATTGACCTGCGCCGATGCCACACTGGCAAGCGTCATCAGTCCGCACGCAAGCGCCAGACGGGAAACTGCCGGAACCGAACCATTCATCGCGTGACTCCTTGGTGGGAAGCTGTGCCTTCGCGCTCGAACACCACGCCGGCGGCCTGCAAGTCGCCCTTCATCACGAGGTCGATGCCGCGCTGCATCCAGTACGCGCCACTGGCCACGTCCGGCGTACCGGGGGCGACCTTGCCGTATACGACGCGGAAGCGATAACGTGCCTTCACGTCGAGCCCCCGCAAGTGCAGGGTCGGGAAGGGACGGGCTTCTTCACCCTGACGCTGGAATGCGAACAGCACCGCCTGTGCACCGTCGTCGGCCACCGACTCCGTGGCCGACCACGGCGCGCGTTCCTGTGGCGATAGCAGGCGGTACAGCGAGCCCCGTTGCACCGTGACGCGGATCTTCTTGTACTCGGCGACATAGCCCCGCGCCGTCGCCTCTTCCGCGGGGGTCCAGTCCAGCAGGTTCGCACCGATGCCGAGTCCGCCTTGCATCGACGACAGGAAACGGAAATCCAGCGAGCTGACGCGATTGTTCACCCAGTTCGGCGAGCCCGTGACCCACGCCATCATCGTTGCGGGCGCATAGGCGTAAGTGAAGCCGTCCTGGATGGACAGGCGATCGGAGGGATCGGTGTTGTCCGAAGGCCACACTTCATCCGTCAGCGCCATGATGCCCAGGTCCACGCGCGCACCCCCTCCGGAACACGATTCGATCTCGACTTTCGGATGGCGTGCGCGCAACTGGCGCAGGATGTCGTACAGGTTGCGCACGTAGGCCACATAGACCTTCTGCTGTTCGGCGGGTGACATCTGCGGCCAGCCCGGTTCGGACCAGTTGCGGTTGTAATCCCATTTCAGGAACTGGATATCGTTCTCGCTGAGCAGGCGGTCGAGCACGTCGAGCAGATGCGCCTTCACGTCCTCGCGCGCGAGATTGAGCACGAGCTGGTGACGCCCTTCACTGCGGTCCCGGCCCGGGAAGTTGAGCACCCAATCGGGATGCGCGCGGTAGAGGTCGCTGTCGCGGTTGACCATCTCCGGCTCGACCCACAGGCCAAAGCTCATGCCGAGCCCATGCACCTTGTCGATCAACGGCTTCAGGCCATGGGGAAACTTGCGACGGTTGACCACCCAGTCGCCGAGGCCGGCGTGGTCGTTGTCGCGCGCGCCGAACCAACCGTCGTCCACGACGAAACGTTCCACACCCAGCGCCGCGGCTTTCTCGGCGAGACGCTCTTGCCCCGGCTCGTCCACCTTGAACTCGGTGGCCTCCCAGGAGTTGTACAGCACCGGGCGTAGCGCCGCGTGGGCACCGCCAGGCAAGATGCGATCACGCTCGAACCGGTGCAGGAGCCGCGAAGCTTCGCCGATGCCGTCGCCGGTGTAGCCGGCATAGAAGACCGGCGTATCCAGCACCTCGCCCGGCTTCAGCCGATAGGCGAAGTCGAACGGGTTGTAGCCACCGACGACGCGAACCTGGCCGAGGATGTCCTCGTCGACGCGGATACTCCATGAACCGCTCCAGGCCAACGCACCGAACCATACGTCGCCGTGTTCTTCGTTCCATTCGCTGCCGCGGCCAATCGCGAACCAGGGGTTGTTCTCGTCGCCCGTGCTACCGCGGCGGCTATCGAGGACGGTGGCGCCTGGCGTGATGGGCCGTGTCTGCAGATGCCATTCCCCCGCCCATGTGCCGGTGAGATAGCGCAACGAGTAGTCATCGGCGCGGGGCAGGTTCCACGTGGCCGACGCGGCGGCGTCGATCGTGAGCGCCTGCTTTCCCGCGTTCTCGATGTGGGCCGAGCGACCGATGATGCCGGTCGCGGTGTCGGCGGTGTAATCGAGGGTCACCGCCACGCCCGCCTGTGCGTCACGCAGCACGATCGACAGATGGTCTCCATCGACGCGGTAGCTGTCGTAGCGAAGCACCACGTCACGGTTGCCGTCGTCGAGGCGGATCTTCAGTGCGGGGGTGGCCGTCATCGCACCACCCCAACCGGCGTATTCCTGTGGCGTAAGCGCCCCGACGGGGTCGAACGACGAGCGTTCAGGCGCCGCGACGGCAGGACCGAGCGGATCGTCCGCCGGCAGCCGTGCGCCCCAATAGATCGTCTGCAACATGCCGTCGGCGTTCACGCCCATCGCATAGGTGACGCCACCGGCGTCCAGTCTGAAGACGCGGTGCGCGGCATCGTAGCGTGGCGATGCCGTGCGTTCCGGCGCCCCCTTGGCGGTGACGCCGACCGGAGCGGCGAGCAGGCTTGCCGCGAGCAACATGGCAAGGCGGATCGTGCGGGCTCGTAACTTCAACGGTGCGACCTCCCTTCCTTTCGACTATCCAAAGCCTCCGCGCGAAAGGCGAAGGCACGTTCAAGGGTCTCACCTGACGCCAGGTCGGTCATACCGTTGGCGACGGGGCCGCCTGGCAGGTGCACGGCATTGATCGGATGATCCACGGGTTCCAGGCAAAAAAAGTCGTCGCCCGCCGGGACATAGAGAACGTAGCCATCGACTTCCGCCTCGACAAGCAGGCGCAGCGCAAGCGCTGGCCACTCGATGGTGGCCTGCCCCCGCCATCCATCGAAAGCATGGTTCAGCCCACCTGCCGGCAGCTCACGGTCCGACGAAAAATCCCACTCGGGCGGTACCGGCGCACGCCGGACCGGCAACGGATCGCACCCGTCGTTCAGCCAGACCCAACTGGCAGGCGCGCGCAACCGGACGCCGCCGTGCAGGGGAAAGAACGGATGCAGGCCGACACCGAACGGTAGCGCGAAGCTTCCCGTGTTGGTGACCCGCAGCCCCACCCTCAACGTGTCTTCCTCGAGCCGGTACTCGAGGTCCGCTCGATAGGAGTACGCATCGGCGGAGACCTCGTCCAGCGTCAGCAGGGCCCTGTCGGCCTCCCGCCTGACGACCGACCACGCCCGTTGCCAACCGCTTCCGTGGATCGGATAAGGATCGTCCTCGCGGTTGAGCGTCAGCGCGACACGCCGCCCCCCATGAAAAAAACCGCCGTGGGCAATGCGATTGCTCCACGGCAGGAGGGGGTAACAGGCGAGACGGTTCGGCTCGTAGCGGCCGGGCGACACTTCCGGCGATCCGTCGCAAGGCCGCATCAACGGCAACTCCCGGCCTTGCCCAAGCCAATCGAAGCGGGCGATGGCGCCGCCTGCGGAAGGAAGCAGGCAAACGCTCAACCGGCCGTTGCACAGCTGCAACATGTCAGAGCGAGGCACGCACACCGAGGAAGAATGTCCGTCCGTTGGCCTCGGCATAGCTCTGGCGATCGTCGAAGACCTGGTACTGGTAGATCTTCTCGTTGTTGAGATTCGTGGCGTCCATGAAGAGCGACACGTGCTCGTTGAGTTTGTAGCTGGCGCTCAGGTCCACCTGCCCATATGCCTTCACCGAGGTCGGCTGGCTCTGGTTGCCGGCGATCGAGGCGAGGTACTTCGCGCGCCAGTTATACGCCGCGCGGAATTCGACCGGACCCTTCTGGTAGTACAGGCTCACGTTCGACGAGTTGCCGATGCCGGGAACGGCGAACTTGCCGGCGTTGGCGATCTTGTCCGCGCTGATCGAGGCGTCGCTGGTCACGTAGGTGTAGTTGGTCGCCACGCCCAAGCCATCGAACGGTGCGGGAAGTTTCGTGAACTGATAGTTGAAGGTGAGCTCGGCACCCTTGATCGTCGCCGTGTTGAGGTTCACCGGCTCGGTCAACTGGAAGGGAAAGCCCAGCAGGGTCGTGTTGGTCGTGATGAGCGTGCTGAAATTGCTGACCTTCTTGTAGAACAGGTTCATCGCGGCGTAGCTGGTTTCATTGAAGTACCACTCCACGCCGGCGTCGTAGTTCTTCGAGATGTAGGGCTTGAGCGCGGCGTTGCCACGGGTGATGGTCTGGTCCTGCGGGCGGAAGTTATACGACACCGACGCCGCGAGGTTGCTCAGGTCGGGCCGGGTCAGGGTCTTGTACGCGGCGGCGCGGAACACGAGGTCGTCGCGCAGGTTGAGCTTGAAGTTCGCCGACGGCAGCCACTCGTGGTACTTGCCATTCTGTGAAATAGGGCTCAGGGCGCCGTAAGTGGGGATCGCATTGGTCGGGTCGTTCGGGTTCACGGCGATCCCGACGATGGGTACCGAATACGCATAGGAGGTCGTGTTGGTCTTGGTGTAGCGGATACCGGCATTCAGGGTCCAAGGCATGTCGCCGTCGCCTTCCAGCGTCGCCATGCCATAGGCCGAACTGATCCGCTCCTTGATCATGCTGTAGGTGTTCGGATCGGGGTGTGCCGTGAAGCCGCCGCCATTCGCGTCGAGCTGTGCCTTGAACGCGTCGGGATTGGGCAACTGGTTATACGCGGCCGGGGTGGCGAGATAAGCGAAGAGTTTGTTCACGTCATAGACGACCCAGTCCCTTGGAAATCCCGGTGCCGCACCGCCGACAAGGCTGCCCGCATGGTAGACGTGCGCACCCACCGCGTCCGCGGGCACCGTGGCGACGTAACCGCAGTACTCGGCGCAACCGAAGCTGTTCGGCGTGTTGTAGGTGACTTCGGTCTTGGTGCGGTTGGAATTGGACAGGCCGAAATCCAGTCGCGAAAGCACGCCGTCGATAAAGGACTTGCCGAGGTGCAGCTGATTCTCGAAGATCTTGTCGCTGACGTTCGGGCTCTGCGTACCCTGGTTGGTCACGTGCGCGTGCAGGGTCGACGTATCGGTGGTCGGCAACAGCCCCGTATACGTCGGCAGGTGATCGCCACCGTTGTTCGTCCAGACCGGGTTCACGCCGATGTTGCGTGTTCCCAGCACCACGAAATAGCCGTTCTGCGATTCCTTGTTCCAGGCCCGCGACACCGCGCTGTCCCAATCCACCTGCAGCGACGGGTCGATCTGCCAGTTGATGTGGCCGCCGATCTGTTCGTTGAACGCGTCGCGCGGATTGGACTGCATCGCATAATCGTTCGACATGCCGCCGGACTGGTCGAGCACGAACTGCTGGGCCGTTCCATTCGATCCCGGCGTAATCGACTGGATGATGCCGGTGTTGGTGAAGGCACCGAAGGCGTTGTACTTCGAGTCGATCTTGTATTCGGAGAACAGGCCGTCCAGCTTCACGGTGACACCTTCGACCGGTGCCCAGTCGATCGCGCCGTTGAAGGACTTACGTGTCCGCGTCTCGTTGATCACCTGCCCTTGCAGCGTCTGTGGCAAGGCGACGCTGGTGTAGGCGGGGTTGATCCGCGAGAAATTCTGGTTGGTCAGCCAGCCCAGGGTATCGATCGACTGCTCGACGTGGTCTCGCTTGTAGTAGACCACCGAAGCCAGCCAACCGAAGGTATGGTCTTTGTTGGTGTTGCCGATGAGGCCGGAAATCTTTGGTGTGGTCTTGCTCGCAAAGCCGCCGTCGATGCTGTCGTTGACCCCCGCCGCGCTTCCCGCCGCGTGGAATCCGTTGAAGTCGAATGGCCGCGCGGTGATCACGTTGACCGTACCGCCGATACCGCCTTCCTCCAGGTCCGGGGTGCTGGTTTTCTGCACGACCGCCTGCTGGATCACTTCGGACGGCAAGACATCGAAGTCGAAGGCGCGATCGGTCGCGGCCGTTGCCATCGTACGGCCATTGAGCAGCACGTTGACGAAGTTGGGACCGAAGCCGCGCACGGTAATCTGGTTCGATTCGCCGCCACTGCGGTTCACAGAGACGCCCGGCACGCGCTGTAGCGCGTCGGCCACGTTCTGGTCGGGAAACTTGCCCGCCTCTTCGGCCGATACCGAGTCCACGGTATTGACCGCATCGCGCTTGGTCGACTGCGAGAGGAACAGCGATTGCAACTGGCCCGTGACGGCGACGCCATTGAGGTCGGTGACCGCCTTGCCATCCTTCTGCCCGTTGCCGTCCTGTGCCTGGGCGGCCGCGGTGGGCGTCGGGCCCTGGGTGGAGGACGGTGCATCCTGTGCGTGTGCGATGGATCCGCCGATGGAACAGATGCCGAGCATGCCAGCCAATGCGTTGCGCACCGACAGCGCGAGTAACTTCCGCTGCATTCCTACTCCCCTCTCATGATGGATGGCTCACGAAGGCCGCACGCTGCCTTCGAGGGCAAGCGGACTTGCTCCCGTGCATCGATGGACTTCGCTGATCCCGACTCTTCCCCGCTGATGCGTAACGATCCGCACCTCGAAAGAACGCTCACGACCTGCACCCGGCAGGCGGAACGTCCGTGGGTCAATTGTAGTATTTTATGATTATATGTCCGCAAGCTGCGGCGCAGCATAAGCGGATACGGCAGCTGGCCGGCCTGGTGACGCCGTTTCCGTGCCCTTTCCGTTCAACAGAAGAACGGAGGATGCGGCAGCACGAATGCCAACCGCTTCACATTTCCGGGATCTTGCGCCGGTGGCGTCAGGTCTTCTTGCGGCCGCGGCCACGGATATTGGTGCGCGACTCACTGACCATCCGCAACATCGCCTGGCGCGCCACTTCGGGCTGGCGACGACGCACCGCTTCATAGACTTTCTCGTGGTGCGGCAGGGCGGCCTTGAAGTTCGCCGCGTTGCGTGCGGAAAGCAGGAAGAAGGTACCCAAGGCGGTCTCGATGACCGAGAACAACGAGACCATCAGCTCGTTGTTGGTCGCGCGCAGCAAGGTTTCGTGGAACGCGAGATCGGCCTGGGCCCAGGCGTCGAGATCCTCGGAGGCGGCCATCGCGTCATAGGCCGCCTTGAGGTTGGCCAGTTGCGCATCGGTGCGCCGCCTCGCCGCGGCAGCCGCGGCGCCCGGCTCGATCAACTCTCGCATCTCCACCAGCTTCTCGACGAAGCTTTCCGTGGGCATGGAGGCGCAGCGCCAGGCCAGCACGTCGGCATCGAGCTGGTTCCAATGGACGGCCTCCCGCACCCGGGCGCCCGTGCGCTGTCGCGATTCGATCAGGCCCTTGGCCACGAGCACCTTCATCGCCTCGCGTAACGCGGTGCGGCTGACGTTCAAGCGCTCGGCCAGGACCTCCTCCCGCGGCAGCCCCTCTCCCGGCGCCAGCTCCCCACTGACGATAAGCCGCCCCAGCTGCTGGACCACCAGGTTGTGGAGGCCGCGCGCGGTCACGGGCTTCACCATGCATTGCTCCTTGGGATGTCTGGATTCTTCTCCATACCATTACACAGGTGCCCGCATGAGAGGTCGATATCCATGGAAAAGGCCGTGCATCGCTGCACGGCCCTGGGTCGAACGAGGAACGGGGTTCGACGGCCTGTCAGCCGTAGTCCTGGTTTTCGTGTGTCTGCTGCGGGGATTCCGGATTCCTTGGTTTCTTGTCGACGCAATCGCCAACGTCCTTGTCGTAGTCCCGAGTTTTTTCGGCCTTTGCTCTGATTTGTTTGGGGTGGCTTGGGACAGGGTGGTGCGAACCGTAGGGTTGTCTTTGCCAAGTGATCCCATCGTAGGTATGGACATGGGTCAATCTCCTCACGGGCGGACCACCGAAGATAGATACAGCGTCGCTATCGTGGACCCGTCCTTCCGTGAACCCCACGAACACGATCCGCATTTCGGCTTCCCGCAATTGATGATGCGGAGACCTGCCCCGCCAGCCGTACCAGTGATTACTGACAAAGTCCGGGGTTGAAGGTTACTGCGTTGCCGTCTTGTTGTGCGCGGTGGTGAGCAGCGAACTGCGAAGGCGGTATGCGTCCACAACCGCTGTGGGGTCGAATCTCGTTGTAATCTCGACGCCAGCGCGCGATAACCTCGCGCGCTTGGATCAGTGACGTGAACCAGTACTCGTTGAGGCATTTGTCGCGGAACTTCCCATTGAAGCTTTCGATGTAACCGTTCTGCGCCGGGCAGCCCTGTTCGATCAGGATGTGCTCGATGCCATGCTGCTGCGTCCAGGCGATGAAAGCGCGGCTGGTGAACTCTAGATCATTGTCGGTGCGTACGGCGCGTGGATAGCCTCGGAAGCGGGCCGCCTGATCGAGAAGCAGCACGACATAGCCGCCGCTGATGCCGTGATCCACCGCGATGTCCACACTCTCGCAAGTGAAGTCATCGACCATGGTCAGGCACTTGATCCGGCGCCCGTTGGCCAGTGCATCGAAAACGAAATCGATGTTCCAGGTGTCGTTCGGCCGGCACGACGCCCGCAGCTTCTGGCGCTCGCCAACCGGACGCTTGGCCTTGCGGCGGCGGCGCACGGACAGCTTGGCCTCCTGATACAGGCGATACACCTTCTTGTGGTTCACCGTCGGGAACTCCGGCTTCAACAGGTCATGCAGGCGGCGGTAGCCGAAGCGGCGACGTATCTGCGCCAGCTTGACCAGGCGGACCGACAACGCCTGCGTGGCAGGCGTCGGCATAGGTTCATGACGGAAAGCATCGCGGGACAGCCCCGCAAGGCGGCAAGCCCGGCACTCGCTGATCGGTGTCAGCTGGCACATGCGCCGGATTGCCTCGCGCTTGCGTTGCGGGGCTAGCGTTTTACCCCGAACCCCACTTTCAGCGCCTCGATGTCCAGATGCGCCTCCGCCAGCAGGCGTTTGAGCCGGCTGTTCTCGGCCTCCAGTTCCCTCAGTCGCTTGGCATCCTCGGCCTGCATGCGGCCGTACTTGGCCCGCCAGGCGTAGAAGCTCGCCGGGCTAAGGCCATGTTGTCATGGCTAGCTCTGAGACCGCCATGCCTGCGTCGGCCTGTTTGATAAAGCTAATGATCTGCTCGGCGGTGAAACGACTCTTCTTCATGTCCGTCCTCTCGATTGACGGACTCTATAGCTTCATATGGTACGGATCAGTGGGGGCAGGTCAGTGCAATTTGCCGATCCGACCGTTTGGCATTGGGATGAGGAATTCGGTCTCCCACTGCCAGGCAAAATCGTCCCAGCAGTGAGAGCTGACGGAACTACTCCGTCACACGGGTCGATCAAAGCTTACGGATTGAATCCACTCCCCGAAGGAGAGAGTCCGGACACTTGCGACGGTGCGGGTAATCCACAACCAGGGTGATGCCAGAACGGACCTCCAGGATACTGCGCATCGTTGCAGTACTGCTGAATGGAGCGGCCAGTCGCGCTGCGGAAATAGTCGACGCTCATGACACTGCCTCCGGTGAAGCTACATTGCGCCGACGAAGTTGCATCGGGCGGACAGCTAGGACCGTTGTTACACTCGACGCTCTCTTCGATTCGGAACGGGTTACCAGGATCGATAATGCCCGCGTGATAACCCACGTTATTGCAGTACAGCAGTTGCTGACCAATCACCTGATCGTTCGCGTCGAAGTAGATCACGCTACGTCCGACAGCCGGAAGAGCCATCGCGGTCATGGGCAGAGCAGAGACCATCAGAGTAAGTGCGGCAAGGGCAGCCTTCCAACTACGCAACATACGTCGTTCCCCTTATCGATTACCTCGGGCTGAGGCGGAGCGACTATATCTTCAAGAACTCGCGGCCAGCCGAAAGGAAACAAAATAGAGAAACGCCCTACACATAATCGGCAGCAGTCCCAGAAAACGCCAGCAAGATCGACGGTTGCCCTACAAAATCAACTCACCTCCGAGAAAACGCGTCTTCGTTTGCATGGCGATCCCCTGACAAAAGGAGAATCACGGATCGAAACCTTCGTCCGATCCATCCCGAAAAGCCTTGGTACCGCGGTAGCATCGAGCTCCGCGCGAACACGAACTCCTGAGTTCGCCCACGGCCTCAGTTGACTGGGCAGCTCACGCCGAGGCTATCCACATGCGATGCCTTGTTCCAAGTCCCATGGCCCTGAATCGTGAGACCAGGGGCGAAATCATCCGAAATGCGGGTGCCGTTGCCCAGCTCGTCTTTTTTGATCCGAGTGTTAGGATTTCCGGCGAGCTCCTGATCCCGGACACGATACCTGGATCGGTGGAAGCCACGCTGCCGGTGGGTAGCTTCGCACAGCCGTTGCATCCTGACCTTTCGCTGCGTACTCGCCTGGGGTTAGATGGCCAAGCGATTCGTGAGGTCGATGCTGGTTGTAATCTCTCTCTGCCAGGCTTCGAGTGTTTGCTTCGCATTCTCGATCGATTCGAACGCATGGACGTTGAGACACTCATCTCTCAATCGACCATTGAACGACTCGATCATACTGTTCTCTTTGGGACGGCCGGGAAGGATAAAGTCCAAATGGACGCGGTCGCTGTACGTCCATTCGTCGACGACCTTGCACGTAAACTCGGTGCCGTTATCCACGGTGATCACCTGAGGCTGCGGATGCTGCGGACCCAGCCGATCAAAGGCCTCAATGAAGCATCGGCCGTTCAACGAAAAATCGGCCTCTAGCAGGATACTCATGCACTCCATTTATCCACCGCGATCAGTACCGGGAAGGGCCACCCGCTGACGAGTTGGTCGTAGACGAAATCCATCACCCAGTATTGGTTAGCGGCCGTCGACGCGGGCGTCGGCCCCCCGATGCAAGCTAATGACCTTGCGCCGGCGGCGACGCGCGCGCAGCTGCAAGCCTTCCAGGCAATAGAGTCGGTGGACACGTTTTCGCCCCACCGCCCAAGCCCTCGCGGCGCGCGCATCATCGCGTGATGCGCTCACAATCAAAGCGAGGACAGGCCTGGGCCAGATCGCTGACACGCATGCGCAGTGCGGGCTGATCCTTGGCCTGGCTGCGGTAGTACCACGTCGCCCGTTGTGTGCCGGCCAGTCCGCATGCGAGCCGGGCACTCACCTGAAAGCGCTCGTGGACCGAATCAGCTACGTCCCGGCGGCGGCCTGCCTCAGATTTCTTTTCGAATGACTTCCGAGAAAATCTCTTTATCCAGCGTCAGCTCGGCTACCAGTCGTTGCAGGCGGCTATTCTCTTCCTGCAGCTCCCGCAGCTGGCACAGCTCGGCGACGCCCAGGCTGGCGTACTTCTTCTTCCAGACGTAGAAGGTGGCTTCGCTGATGTCCAGCTGGCGGCAGACGTCCGTGACGAGCGTTCCCGACTCGGCCAGGCGCAGCGCGTAGATGAACGGTTCTTCGTTAAACCGCGACTTCATCATCGTCCCTCCGGAGTCCGATCGGGACGGTGGGTGAAGCGACCCTACCTATAGTTATTGGCTGTGTCGAAAAAGGGGGGCGGCGTCAGCCCCACCCTGCACTCTCGAACGCGGTTGCAGCCATTCGGGGAAATACCGCCACCGCTGGTCTCCCCGCTGCATCAATCCTCACACCTGAATTTGGGCAGATAAGCCAGGGCGTCAAGCTACTCGATTGGGTTGGCTTCGATCACTATGGTGATTCCGACAATGATTGGACCAATACGCTGAACGCGCTGGAGAATACCTACGCGTCAGGCAAGAAGTACATCATCGTTCCCGGCTCGTTGAACAATTGTAATGGTGTGAGTCTCGAAGGTTGGTCTCGCTATATCACGCGTATGGAAAATGATCCGAACGTAATCTGGCTTGCCCCCTTCATGTGGCTGACCAGTGGGTCCTGCAAGGGTGTACGCGACCTGCCTGCGTATCGTGCTGCTTACACTGCCGCGGGGACGAAGATCAAGGATTCGCAGTACTCTGCTTCTACGTCTTGGTTCTGCGGCTTCGCACCCGATCTTTTCTGGATCAAGCCTCGCGATACAGCTTCCGGGATGACCGAGGTTCACATCCTCGACGCCACGACCAGCTACAGCACGTTCAAGCTACACGCCGTCACGCCATATCCAAATGCGAACACGGACCAAGTTTCGTTCGCTCTGGGCGACGCCAACGGAGATGGGAAAACCGATGTCTATCTCATCAGCCGCTACAATAACGCCACACCAAATGTAGAGATCCATATCCTCGACGGTGCGACAAACTACGCCACTTATGCGGGTCATTATTCGACGATCCTTCCAGCTGTTGAAGGGGGCTTGGCCTGGACGTTTGACGTGGCTGATTACAATAGAGATGGCGTCCCCGACCTCTTCGTCTTCAAGAAAGTGGGCGGCAGCAGCGGGAGGACCGAAGTCCACATTTATAATGGAGCCGACGGATTCCAGACCACCCTGGGTCACTTCCCCATGCCCATGCCGCCGACCGGCAGTGACGATGCGTGGGAGTTCCATCCTGCCGACTACGATGGCGACAGCATTCCGGATGTGATCGCCATTGCCAAGCAGAATGGCGCTTCCACCGAAGTTCATATTGTAAGTGCATCCAGCAACTACGCCACGTATTCATTCGAAACTCCCACTGGCCTGCACACGACTGGCACTGACTCCAACTGGGTTTTTGGTGTGAATGATTACGATCATGATGGGAAGCTTGATGTCTTCGCGATCACGAAGAGCGGTGCGACGGGCACTGAGGTTCATGCCCTCAAGGGACCCAGCTACCAGCAATTCAACCTTCACACGTCCACCCCTATCGCGGCGCTTCCGTCGGATACTTCGCAAACGCTTCTGATCAACAAGTAGTGCCATGCGCTATTGGAGAGGGAGTTGGACCAGGGATCCACCCCCTCTCCAACGGCCGCGCCTTGGTGTGACTGGCGACGGTTTTGATTCCGCAAATATGACATCAGTCGCAACACTAGGCGGATGCAATCGCATGTAGGATTTTCCCTACGCGTCAATCGGATTGACCCTACATACGGAGAGGCGAGGCCGTTGCATGCTCCCGACGCCGTGACACTCACGGCATCAAAGGGGATCTTCATGAAGGCGAAGCCAAGGCGTCCAACCTGTCCGTAGACATGTACGGAACGCGCGCGCACACTCGCTGGTCGATAGCGAAAACGTCAACATCATCGTTCGCGATTTAAGCGCACTCATGCTACTGAAAAAATTATCGCTTCTGGCGTCGGCAACTGCCTGCGGATTGGTTACGTGCTGCACCACATTTCCGATTCCGCGACCGATTGCAGAAGCGCCAGCCGAAGCCCCGTACAGGAGAGGACCGATTGCCGCTCAATGGCGACCTGCTTGGCTTTATCGGCCCCATAGTCCTGACCGCCGTTAGTGACGGGCTGGATCGCACTCATGGCCGCACCTTCGCCTCCCAGCAAACCGAGCTTTCCTAGCGTCTTCGACGCGGTTGGCAGAAGGCCCAATGCGCGAGCCTCGCCGATACCTGTCGCCCACGGCAGCACCTCACCAAGAGCCGCACCTGTGTAGCTGCCGACGGAGTCAGGCACCGCTTGCTGGTAAGCCTGCTCGCGGTCCTGCACCCATTTGTCGTAGGCGGCCGTTTGTCGGTCTATCCAGTTCCCATCCTACTTTCCAGTGATCAGGCCGGAGAGCGTCTTGTCGGCCGGGGCGACGATATCGCCGACAGCCTTTGCGCCATGCATGCCAAGTTGGGCGATACCGACCGGGATACTCGCAACGTGATGGGCAAGCGCATCGCCCATGGTGCTGCCAAAGTCGTTTACATCCTTGTAGCCCGATGTCAGCGCATCACCGACACCCTGCCAGAACGATGGTTTGGCCGCCTCCGGACCACTCATCATCGGGGACGGCGTCTGACCCTAGGGGTTGCCTAGATTCGCCTGTGCGTACGCGATAGCGTCCTACTCAGAGGCTCCCTCAGGCGCATTTATCTCGTAGGTGTGGCCGTCCGGGCCGGTAACGTGGAAAACAGGCATCAGTCGCCCCTCCGTGCAGACCAGCCACCGTTCGCCGCAGCTTTGGGCTTCTCTCCGCCCTTGAACTTGGTGAACAACGCGTTGGCGCCAGCCCAGCCGAATCCGTGACGCGATATAGCGCATCGCGGTGTTTAAGGGCTCGGAGCTTGGCGTCGGTGAGCATGTGAGTAACCCGCATTCACCCAGTGAGTAAGTCCAACTCCACTCACATTGTTACTCACATGCAATAGGGGATGCATCGGAACGTGAGGGTACGCCTAGGGATAAGGAAATGCCCTATTCAGCGAGTTATCGGGGGAGGTTTTCTGAACAAGGACGGGTTGGGACGTCCCTGAGATGCGAAATGGTGCCCGGACTGGGACTCGAACCCAGATACCCTTTCGGATGAGGGATTTTAAGTCCCTTGCGTCTACCGGTTTCGCCATCCGGGCGGAAAGAAAAAAGGCGCCTCCGCGTGAGCGGGTGCGCCTTGGAATGCGATGGAGGCCGAGGTCGGAATCGAACCGGCGTACGCGGATTTGCAGTCCGCTGCATGACCACTCTGCCACCCGGCCATCGCTTGCGCAGCGCGAAGAGTATCCGCGTAGCGCTTAAAAAACAAAACCCCGGATTTCCGAGGTTTTGTGGAATTACTTGGAGCGGGAAACGAGACTCGAACTCGCGACCCCGACCTTGGCAAGGTCGTGCTCTACCAACTGAGCTATTCCCGCGTCGTTGTCCGGCTATTTTAGATCAGATGGGAAATGTGTCAACCACCTTGCACCGTATTTTTTTCACTTTTTTTCACCTCGTCTGAATCCCCGCGCAAACTGGGCCATGCGGCACGCAGGTAGTCCAGGCCCGACCAGATGGTCAGTACGCCTGCGATCACCAGCAGGGCTTCGCCTATGTGGTACAGACGCAGGGTCTCGGCGTCGTGCTGGAGCAGGAGTACCACCAGGGCGGCCATCTGCGTGGCGGTCTTCAGCTTGCCCAGGAAGGCCACTTTCACCTTCGACCGTGCGCCGATCTGGGCCATCCACTCGCGCAGGGCCGACACACTGATCTCACGCCCGACGATGACCGAGGCGGTCACCGCCATCAGGATGCCCTGCCAGCCACCAGGGTGGGACTGCACCAGCAGGAACAAAGTGACCGCCACCATCAGCTTGTCGGCCACCGGGTCCAGGAAAGCGCCGAAAGCGGACGTGAGATTGAGACGCCGGGCCAGGTAGCCGTCCAGCCAGTCCGTGAAGGCGGCCAGCACGAAGACGAGGGCCGCGGTGAGGTTCGCGCCGCGGAACGGCAGGTAGTAGACGATGACCATCACCGGCAGCAGCAGCACGCGGAACAGGGTCAGCCAGGTGGGGAGATTGATTCGCATAGGTCGGCCGGTACGGGGAGGCGCGCCGCTTGGGCGCGTCTTGGTTCAATCAAGGATGCAGCATGGCATAGATGCGTTCGGCGAGGCCGCGATCAATCCCCTTCACGCTCATCAGTTCCTCGACGCCCGCGGCTTCCACGCCCGCCAACCCGCCGAAGGCCTTCAGGAGCGCCGCGCGACGGCGCGCGCCGACACCCGCCACGTCCTCGAGGGTACTCCGCTCGCGTGCGGCTTCGCGCCGGCGGCGGTGCCCGCTGATCGCGAAACGGTGCGCTTCATCACGTACCGCCGCCACGAGATGCAGCGCGGGCGAGGACGTGCCGGGGTGCAGGGTCTTGCCGCTGTCGGCCAGCACCAGGGTCTCCTCGCCGGCACGCCGTCCCGGCCCCTTGGCCACGCCCACGACGCGGATACCTTCGACACCCAGCTCGCGAAGCACGTCCACCGCCTGCGCCACCTGCCCGGTTCCGCCGTCGATCAGGAGGATATCGGGCTTGACCCCGCCCTCCACCACTTTCCTGAACCGGCGGGTCAAGGCCTGGTGCATGGCGGCGTAGTCGTCACCGGGGGTGATACCGGCAATGTTGAACCGGCGGTAGTGCGACTTCTCCGGCCCCTCGGGTCCGAAGACGACGCATGAGGCGACCGTCAGTTCGCCGCGTGTATGGCTGATGTCGAAGCACTCTATGCGACGAGGTGTCGCGTCGAGATCCAATACCTTCTGCAAGTCGTCGAAACGGGCCAGCAGCGTATGCCGGCTGGCGAGCCGCGAGGTCAGGGCCGCGCTGGCGTTGCGCTGGGCCATCTCGAGGAAACGCGCACGCTCGCCACGGACACTTGGCTTGAGCGAGACGATATGGCCCGCATGGTCCGACAGCACCGATGCCAGCACGTCCGCGTCTTCCACGGGATCGCTCAGTACCAGCTCACGGGGAACCTGACGCTCCAGGTAATACTGGGCGATGAACTGCGAAAGCACGTCGGATATCGAGGCATCGGTCGGCAGTCGCGGGAAGAAATCGCGCGAGCCCAGGCTGACACCGTTGCGGAAGAACATCACGCTCACACAGGCCATGCCCCCTTCCATGCAGCAGGCGATCACGTCCATGTCGGCACTGGCGCCCTGCACGAAATGCTGGGCTTGCAGGCGGCGCAGGGCGGCGACCTGGTCGCGCAAGGTGGCGGCGCGCTCGAAATTCAACGCCTTCGAGGCGTGCTCCATGGCGACGGCGAGTTCATCGATCACCGCGCTGCTGCGGCCTTCGAGAAACATCTCGGCGTGGCGTACGTCGTTCTTATAGTCCTCGACCTCGATCAGGCGCACGCACGGCGCACTGCAGCGGCCGATCTGGTGCTGCAGGCAGGGGCGCGAACGGTTCCTGAAATAACTGTCCTCGCATTGCCGCACCTTGAAGAGCTTCTGCATCAGGCCAAGGCTTTCACGCACGGCGAAGGTGCTCGGATAGGGACCGAAGTAACGCCCCGGGCCCGTTTTGGCGCCACGGTGGAAGGCCAGGCGCGGGTAATCCTCGCCGCCCGACAGGTAGATGTAGGGGTAGCTCTTGTCGTCGCGCAGCACGATGTTGTAACGCGGCTTGAGCGACTTGATCAGCTGCGACTCGAGCAACAAGGCTTCGCCGGCGGTGCGCGTGAGGGTGACCTCGGCACGGGCGATCTGCGACACCATCGAGGCGATGCGCGGGTCCATCGGCGGCTTCAGGAAATAGTTGCCGACGCGCTTCTTGAGGTTGGCCGCCTTGCCGACATAGAGCAGCTCGTCCTCCGCGTCGAAGTAGCGGTAGACCCCCGGCGAGGTGGTGAGATGGCGGACGAAGGCCTTGCCGTCGAACGGATGCGACTCGGTGTGCTCCATCCCGCCATTTTACCGCGTCGGCGAGCGGCGGACGCGAAAACGCCGGCATGGAGATGGGCCATGCCGGCGAGGACCTTCCGTGGGAGCGTCGCCCGTCCTTCAGGGGGTGAGTGTGGCGACAGGGATAGGTTACGTCGCCGCCCTCTCCGGCGCGCCCGGCGAAGCCCGGGAAACCCTGTCAGGCTTGCCCGGTAGCAACTGTGGGGGAAGCCTTACGATCCGACCGGACCTTGCGCGGCAAGCCATCGTTCCGCCCGGGCCAGGTCCTCCGCCGTGTCGATGCCCGGCGGGAAAGGTTCCGGCGTCAACCGGACCGAAATGGCGAAACCGTGCTCCAGGGCGCGCAATTGCTCGAGCGACTCGGCCTGCTCCAAGGGCGTGCGCGGCAACGCCGCGAGGCGGCGCAGGAAGCCCGCTCGATAGGCATAGATGCCGATGTGCCGCAGGAACGGCACGTTGGGCGGCAAGACGTCCCGGTTCGCGGCGAAGGCATCCCGGGCCCATGGGGCGGGGGCACGGGTGAAATACAGCGCACGGCCGCTCTGCCCGCGCACGACCTTGACGATATTCGGGTCGAATAGCTCGTCGGCGTGCTCGATCGGCGTAGCCAGGGTCGCCATCGGCGCATCGTCACCCGCCAGGGTCGCCACCACGGCGCGGATACCGGCGGGCGGAGCGAAGGGCTCGTCCCCTTGCAGGTTGACCACCACGGTATCGTCCGGCCAGCCGAAGTGGGTGGCGGTCTCGGCGATGCGGTCGCTGCCGGAGGCGTGGTCCGGGCGGGTCATGCAGACGAGGATGTCGCCGCATCCCCTGAGTTCGCGGGTGACGCGCTCGTCATCGGTGGCGACCACGACTTGTGCCGCCCCGGCCTGCGCCGCCCGCGACGCGACGCGACGGATCATCGACTCGCCCGAGATCTTGAGCAGCGGCTTGCCCGGCAGCCGGGTGGAGCCGAAGCGCGCAGGCACCACGACGACGAACGGGGGGATCTTCTCGGCCATGACCATATCCGCTGACAGGAAGGCGAAGCGTAGCGCCTTCCTGTCAGCGGAGGAACGCGTCAGGCAGCGGAGCGCAGGCGGAAGCCCACGCCGTTGGCCAGTTCCATGAAGCCGGGGAACGAGGTCGCCACGTTGGCGCAATCGCCGATCGCGATGGGCGCCGAGGCAACCAGCCCCGCGATGGCGAAACTCATCGCGATACGGTGGTCGCCGTGGCTGTCGATGCTGCCGCCGCCGATCGTGCCGCCGCGGATGATCGCGCCATCGGGGAGTTCATCGACGAGGACACCACAGGCCTTCAGGCCATGGGCCATGCTGGCGATCCGGTCGGATTCCTTCACGCGAAGTTCGGCCGCGCCACGGATCGTCGTCATGCCCTCGGCCACCGCCGCGGCCACGAACAGTGCGGGGAATTCGTCGATCATGTCGGGGACGATCTCCAGCGGCAACGCCACGCCATGCAGCGGCGCATGGCGGACGACCAGGTCGCCGATGTCCTCGCCACCGCTGTTGCGTTCGTTCTCCACGCGGATATCCGCGCCCATGAGTTCCAGCGCGGCGAGCAAGCCGGTGCGGCGTGGATTGAGGCCCACCGCCTTCAGGCGCACTTCGGAACCCGGCACGATGCACGCGGCGACGATGAAGAACGCGGCGGACGAGAAATCCGCTGGCACGTCCACATCGACGGCGCGCAAGACGTGACCACCTTCCAGGCGTGCACGGCCCGGCGAATAGTCGATCGGCCAGCCAAAGGCCTTGAGCATGCTCTCGGTGTAGTCGCGCGTCGGATGCGGCTCGACGACCTCGGTGAAGCCGTCGGCGTACAAGCCCGCCAGCAACAAGGCGGACTTGATCTGCGCGCTGGCCACGGGCGGCTCATAAGCGATGCCCTTCAACCCCGCCCCACCACGGATACGCAGCGGTGGCTTGCCATCGTTCGTTCCGATCGACGCCCCCATCGCTTCGAGAGGGTCGGTGACCCGACGCATGGGCCGGCGCGACAGCGATTCATCGCCCACCAGGATGGAATCGAACGCCTGCCCCGCCAGGAGGCCCGCCAGCAGGCGCATGCCGGTACCGGCGTTACCGCAATCCAACACGTCGGAACTGCCGCGCAGGCCATGCAGCCCTACGCCATGGACGATGCGCTCGCCCGGCGCCGGTGTTTCGAAACGGACCCCCAGCTTACCGAGGATGGCGGCCGTGGCACGCGTGTCTTCGCCTTCGAGGAAGCCGCGGATGTGCGACACGCCGTCGGCGATGGCGCCGAACATGAGCGCACGATGGGAAACCGACTTGTCGCCCGGCACGGCGATCTCGCCGCGAAGCGGACCACCCGCGGCACTTACCCAATCCACGCGGCTCATGGCAGGTTCTCCAGCAGGCGTTCCAGCTCGCCGCGGCTGCCGATGCTTATCCGCAGCGTGTGTGGCAAACGGTATCCCGCCATAGGCCGTACGATCACGCCGCGCTCGAACAAGTGGGCCTCGAACGCGGCGGCATCGCGACCGAGGTCCACGAGAAGGAAGTTCGTTTGCGATGGCAGCACACGCAGGCCCTTCGCTGTCAGTTCGTCGGCAAGCCACGCGCGATCGCGGCGGTTCGTATCGCGCACGCGGGCGCGGTGTTCGTGATCGCCGAGCGAGGCTTCCGCCGCGGCCAGGGCCACGGCGTTGACGTTGAACGACTCGCGCAAGCGCTCGCATACCGCGGCCACGGAGGGATGGCTCAGCATGTAGCCGATGCGCAAGCCCGCTAACGCATAGGCCTTGGAGAAGGTGCGCGTGACGGCCAGGTTCGGGAAACGGCCGCACAGATGCAGCGCGGTGCTCAGGCCCTCGGCGTCCACATATTCGTGGTACGCCTCGTCGACCACCACGAGCGTCCGCGCAGGGATCTTGTCGAGAAACGCTTCCAGCGAGGCATCGGAGAACCATGTGCCCGTGGGATTGTTCGGATTGGCGAGGTAGACCAGGCGCGTATCGGGCGTGACCGCCGCCGCGATCGCGTCGAGGTCGTGCCCGTACGGCGCGTGCGGATGGTCTGCCGGCAATGCGGGTACGGCGATCGACGGCGCACCCGCCGCCGCCGCCGCGATGGGGAATACCGCGAAGCCGTACTGCGAGTGCACCACCGGGTGTTCCGCGTCGGCGAAGCACTGCGCCATCAACATCAGCAGTTCGTGCGAGCCGTTGCCCAGGGTGATGCCCTGTACCGGCACGCCCAGTTCGGAAGAGAGCTTCTGCTTCAGGGACGCGCCGAGCGGATCGGGATAGCGCCAGATATCCTCGAGTACACGCGTGGCGGCACGCATGGCGAGCTTGCTCGGCCCCAGCGGGTTTTCGTTGGAGCCAAGCTCGGAGAGTACCGCACCGAAACGCAGGCGCAGCGCGGGAAGATCGTGGCCGGGATCATAGGCACGAAGTGCCGACGTCGCCCGATTGGCGAGCGCGGCGGCATCGAAATGTGAGGTCATGGCAAGGCGACAGGGTAGGAGCCGAGAACGCGCACGTCGGCGGCGGCAGGTTTCATTTCTTCGAGCGCGGCCTGCAGGGCCGCGTCCTCCACATGGCCCGACACGTCGATGAAGAACGCGTACTGCCACTTGCCCGTATGTGCCGGGCGGGACTCGATCCGGTTCATGCTGATGCCGTGATGCGCGAGCGGGCTCAACACGTCGTACAACGCGCCGGGCTTGTCGCGCACCGATACCAGCAGCGACGTGCGGTCGTTTCCCGAGGGCGGAAAGATCGAGCGTCCGATGACGAGGAAGCGCGTGGTGTTGTCCGAACGGTCCTCGATGGGGCCGGCCACTGTCTTCAGGCCGTACACGCGTCCCGCCGTTTCACCGGCGATGGCGGCGGATTCCGGCGACAGCCGCGCCGTGCGCGCGGCCTCGGCGTTGCTCGACACGGGGATGCGCTCCACATGCGGCAGGTTCACCCGCAGCCACCCCTGGCACTGCTGCAACGATTGCGGATGCGAGTAGACGCGCTTCACGTCCTTCAGCTCGCCCGACAGCGACAGCAGGTTCTGGTGGACGCGCAATTCCACCTCACCGCAGATCGTGGCCTTGGACACCAGGAACATGTCCAGGGTCATCTGGATCATGCCCTGCCCCGAATTCTCCACCGGCACGACGCCGAAATCGGCGTTGCCGGCGGCCACTTCCTGGAACACTTCCTCGATGCTTCCCAGTGGGAGGCCATAGGCGGCATGGCCGAAATGCTTGCGCACCGCCTGCTCGCTGAAGGTGCCCTCGGGACCGAGGAAACCGATCTTCAAAGGCTGCTGCTGCGACAGGCACGACGACATGATCTCGCGGAACAGGCGCACCAGCTCCGCGTTCGGAAGCGGCCCGTCGTTGCGGTCGATCACGCCGCGAAGTACCTGGGCTTCCCGTTCAGGTCGGTAATACTCCACCGCCGCCTTCAACGGGCCCTTGGCCCGCCCGACCTGCTGCGCCCAGCGGGCGCGCTCGCTGATGAGCGACTGCAGTTGCTGGTCGATGCTGTCGATGCGCGTGCGCGCCTCGGTCAGCGTGGCTTGTTTATCGGCCTTGTCGGCGGGGGTCTTGCTCATGGACGTCCAGGCGGCTAAGTGGTTGCAATTGAAACGGTTATCGCCGCGATGCGATGTTGCAGCGCGGCGACCTCCGACTTTAACCGTGCCGCGTGGCAAAGTCCCGCATGAATTGCACGAGGGCGTCCACCGCCGCCTGTGGCACCGCGTTGTACAACGACGCGCGCATGCCACCCACGGCCTTGTGGCCTTTCAAGGCAAGCAGGCCCTCCGCTTCGGATTCCGCCAGGAAAGCGGCATCGAGCGAAGCGTCGTGCAAGGTGAATGGCACGTTCATGCGTGAGCGCGCGTGCACCGCCACAGGGCTGCTATAGAAGCCGCCCGACCCGTCGATGGCGTCGTACAAGGTCTTCGCCTTCCGCGCATTCCGCTCGCCCATCGCCGCGAGGCCGCCCTGCTGCTCCAGCCACTCGAAGGTGAGGCCGGCGAGATACCAGCCCCACGTATTGGGGGTATTGAGCATGGAATCGTTCGCGGCGTGCTCCGCATAGCGGAAGATCTTCGCCATCGGCCGGCCGGGGCGTGCCAGCAGTTCATCGCGGACGATCATCACCACCAGTCCGGATGGTCCGATGTTTTTCTGGGCGCCGGCGTAGATCAATCCGAAGCGCGAAACATCCAGCGGACCGGAAAGGATATTCGACGACATGTCGGCCACCAGGGGCACCCGGCCCACGTCCGGAATATCGTGAAACTCCACGCCCTGGATGGTTTCGTTCGACGTGTAATGCACGTAGGCCGCGTCGGGATTCAATATCCACGTGTCACGCGGCGGAAGATCCAGGAAATTCGCCGATGCCGAACTGGCGGCCACACGCGCGTCGATGTAAGGGGAGGCTTCGCGAACGGCCTTTTCGCTCCAGTGTCCGGTCACGATGTAGTCCGCGCTACCGCCTTCGGGCGCGAGGTTCATTGGGATCTGCGCGAAGTGCTGGGTCGCACCGCCTTGCAGGAACAGCACCTTGTACCCCGCGGGTACGGCCAACAGGCCACGCAGCCGGCGCTCGGCGTCGGCGGCCAGTTCCACGAAGCGCTTGCCGCGGTGGGACAGTTCCATGACGGAGGCACCCGACCCGTTCCAGTCGAGCATTTCCGCCTGTGCGCGTTGCAGTACCGCTTCAGGCAACGCCGCAGGACCCGCACTGAAATTCCAGACTCTGCTCACGTGATTCTCTCGGCCAGGGGGAACGGCCATTATGCCGTCCGCGGGGCCGCTCAGAACTGGACGAACAAGACCAGCGCGATGCCGAGCGCGAGCACCGCGGCGGTGAGGATCAGCCACCATACGTCGCCACGCGGGCCCGCGGCATCTTCAGGAAGCGGTTCGGGTTCCGGCTCCGGCATGACCACCTTCGGCTCCGCGGCCCAGCCGGGACCGTCGAGGACGAAGCGGTGCGAGGCGACACCGATCTGGTCGCCGGGCTGCAAGGAGGCGCGAACCACCTTCACCCCGTTCACCCGCACGGCATGCCGCGCAGGCACGCGGGATGCATCCAGGACGAGCTCGCCGCCCTCCCACGCGAGGACCAGCAGGGCCGCGTCGTTGCCGGGCAACTCGAGCGGCATCGCCCCATGGCTGGCGCCGAGTTCGAGGCGATCGCCCACGGGTATCACCCGGCCCGACAGCGGCCCGGCCACGGGCCGCAACGCCACGGTGCAGCGCGATTGGGTGGGTTCCCGCACCTCCCGCGCCTCCAGGTCCGCGTCGTCGCGGATCAGCATGCGGCAGTCGCCGAGCGACAGGCTGTCGCCCGGGCGCAGCAAGGCGCGCTCGCGCACGGGGCGCGCATTGACGTAGACACGCCCGGTATCGGGGGCGACTTCCAGCACCAGGCCGCGGCGGTCGCGATGCAGGGTGACATGGCGCGCGGCGACCTGGGCTTCTGACACGACGAGGTCGTTGTCGTCGGCACGGCCGATGGTCAGCACGGGCCGTGACCAGTGGAAATCACCGCGAGCCGAGCTGACGAATTCGATGCGCATGGAAGAACCGGGACGTTGACGACGCGACTTTAGCAGAGTGCGGTATCTGATTGAACGCAAAGGCGTCGCTGCCTTCAGGTAGAAACGCCTGTTAAACTCTCCGCTTTCACTCGCGAGGACCTCCACGATGGCGAAGATCGACATCCGCCGCCCCCACGGGACGACCATCGAGGGAGCCCGCGCGGTCGTCGACAAGGTGGCCGCGCGCATGAGCGAGAAGTTCGGCACCGAGGGCACGTGGCAGGGCGATACGCTCACCTTCGCCCGCTCGGGAGTGAAGGGCGCAATCGCGGTCACGGCCAGCGAGGTGCACGTCACGGCAGAGCTCGGCATGCTGCTTTCGCCGCTGCGCGGCACGATCGAGGACGAAATCCGCCGGAAGCTGGACGAGCAGTTCGGTTGAGGGTTTCCCCGTCCCTCGCCTTCGGCGCGGACGGCAGTCAGGCTTAGGTGGCCTGGACCAGCCTGCTATGGCATACTAAGGGACTTATGCGGCCATTCCGGCCGTTCACGCCGACCCGGAACACATGGCAAAAGACGACGTCATCGAAATGGAAGGTACGGTCCAGGAGACCTTGCCCAACACCATGTTCCGCGTGCAACTCGAGAACGGGCACGTCATTACCGCCCATATCTCCGGCCGCATGCGCAAGCATTACATCCGTATCCTCACGGGCGACAAGGTGAAGGTCGAAATGACCCCCTACGACCTGACCAAGGGACGCATCACGTACCGCATGAAGTAAGGGCGCCACGCGCCGGCCTCATCGGGACATAAAAAAGCCGCGGAACCATCCGCGGCTTTTTTTGTTGCCTGAGGTCGCGAGCTTACGCGGGAACCGTCGCCGGCTCGGCCGACTCCGTCTCCACGTGCAGCTCGTCGCCTTCCACCGACAGGGTGACCTTGCCGCCCTCGGCGAGCTTGCCGAAGAGCAGTTCGTCCGCCAGCGCGCGCTTGACCTTGTCCTGGATCACGCGGGCCATCGGGCGTGCACCCATCTGCGGGTCGAAGCCGTGCTCCGCCAACCAGCGGCGGGCTTCCGGCGCCACATCCACGCTCACCTTCTTCTCCGACAGCTGCGTTTCCAGCTCGATCAGGAACTTGTCCACCACACGCAGGATGTGGTCGAAGTCCAGCGCGTTGAACTGGATGACCGCGTCCAGACGGTTGCGGAACTCCGGCGTGAACATGCGACGGATGGTCTCCATGGCGTCCGGGGCGTGGTTCTGTTTCACGAAGCCGATGCCCCGGCGCGAAGCCAGCTGCGCACCCGCGTTCGTGGTCATCACGATGATCACGTTCTTGAAGTTCGCCTCGCGGCCGTTGGTATCCGTCAGCACACCGCGATCCATGACCTGGAGCAGGATGTTGTAGACATCCGGATGGGCCTTCTCGATCTCGTCCAGCAGCAGCACGCAATGCGGATGCTTGGTGATCTGCTCGGTGAGCAGGCCGCCCTGGTCGAAACCGACGTAGCCCGGAGGCGCGCCGACCAGACGCGACACCGAATGCGCTTCCATGTATTCGGACATGTCGAAGCGGACCATTTCGATACCCAGTTGCATGGCGAGCTGACGGGTCACCTCCGTCTTGCCGACGCCCGTGGGGCCGGCGAGCAGGAAGCTGCCGATCGGCTTGGACGGATCGCCCAGGCCCGAACGCGCCATCTTGATCGAGGACGCCAGGGCCTCGATGGCCGCATCCTGGCCGAAGACCACCATCTTCAGGTTGCGCTCGAGATTGCGCAGCACGTCGCGATCCGAGGCCGAGACCTGCTTGGCCGGGATGCGCGCCATCTTGGCGACGATGTACTCGATCTCGGGCACGTCGATCTTGCCGGTACGCTCTTCCTCCGGCAGCAGACGCTGGCGGGCGCCGGCTTCGTCGATGACGTCGATGGCCTTGTCGGGCAGCAGGCGATCCGGGATGTGCTTGACCGAAAGATCCACGGCCGCACGCAGGGCCTCACCGGTGTACTCCACCGAGTGGTGCTCTTCGAACCGGCTCTTCAGGCCGCGCAGGATCTCGATCGAATCGGCCACGGTCGGCTCGACCACGTCGATCTTCTGGAAGCGGCGGGCCAGGGCCCGATCCTTCTCGAAGACGCCACGGAACTCCTGGAACGTGGTGGAACCGATGCAACGCAACTCACCCGACGCCAGCATGGGCTTGATCAGGTTCGAGGCGTCCATGGTGCCACCCGACGCCGAACCGGCACCGATGATGGTGTGGATCTCGTCGATGAACAGGATGGCGTTCGGCTGCTTCTTCAGCTGGGCGATGACCGCCTTCAGGCGCTTTTCGAAGTCGCCGCGGTACTTGGTTCCGGCCACCAGCGCACCGAGGTCCAGCGACCAGATGGTGCAGTCTTCCAGCACTTCCGGCACCTGTCCCTCGACGATGCGCTTGGCCAGGCCCTCGGCCAGGGCCGTCTTGCCCACGCCCGCGTCGCCCACGTAGAGCGGGTTGTTCTTGCGGCGGCGGCAAAGCACCTGGATGGTGCGCTCGACTTCGTCCTGGCGGCCGATCAGGGGATCGATCTTGCCCTGGATGGCCAGTTCGTTCAGGTTGGCGGCGTATTCGTTGAGCGGGTTGCCCTTGCCTTCACCGCCTTCCTCGCCGTCACGCTCGGCGTTCGGCGCCGCGGCGGCCGATTCGTCGCCGATCTTGGCGATGCCATGCGAGATGTAGTTGACGACATCCAGGCGCGTAATTTCCTGCTGGTGCAGGAAATACACCGCATGGGAGTCCTTTTCGCCAAAGATGGCCACGAGCACGTTGGCGCCGGTGACTTCCTTACGGCCGGAAGACTGCACGTGGTAGACCGCGCGCTGGAGCACGCGCTGAAAACCCAGGGTGGGCTGCGTATCGCGCTCGTCGCCGGCCGGAAGCACCGGTACCGTCTCGGCGACGATCCGCTGGAGATCCGCCGCCAGGCGCGGCAGATCGACGCCGCAGGCGCGCAGGGCGGCCAGGGCGGAGGTGTTTTCCGTCAGGGCGAGCAGCAGGTGCTCCACGGTCATGAATTCGTGGCGCTGCTCACGGGCCTGCTTGTAGCAATGCCCGATGGTGACTTCTAGATCCTTGCTGAACATACGGACCGTCTCCGATAGCTGTGGGCGGCGGGGAACCAGCCCCTTGTCAATGCCGCATGAACTCCAGATGGGGGATCGGCTACATCTTTTCCATAGTGCACAAGAGCGGGTGCTGATGAGACCGTGAGTATTCGTTGACCTGTGTCACCTTCGTTTCTGCCACCTCGCGGGTGAACACGCCGCAGACACCCTTCCCCCGCGTGTGTACATGAAGCATCACCTGCACCGCCCGCTCCTGGTCCATGCCGAAGAAACTGCGCAATACCTCGATCACGAAATCCATCGGCGTGAAGTCATCGTTCAGCAGGACGACCTGGAACAGCGGCGGCCTGGCGGTTTCGGGGCGGGAGGTCTCGATGGCGAGGCCGTGCCCGCGCTCACTTTCCTGGTCGTGTTCGTGTTCGTGGGACATTCAGTTCGGAGCCTTCGATACGCGAATTGTTTATACACCGGAATCCGGCCCGCTTTCCGGGTCGATTCCCACAGGTAATGGCACAATATGCCTTTTTCCAGAGCCACCTATCTCATTAAGCCGATGCCGCAGACTCCTTCTTCCGCCGAAAACGTGTGGTGCCCCCGGGTAACGGCGGCTTGCGTGGTCGCGCGCGGCGATCGATATCTCATCGTCGAGGAGGAGGTCGCTGGCGAACTCGCCTACAACCAGCCCGCGGGCCATCTCGATCCAGGCGAGACCCTGCAGGCGGCGGCCGTGCGCGAGACGCTCGAGGAGACCGGCTACGGCATCGATCTCGACAGCTTCATCGGCGCCTGGCAATGGGTGAATCCGGAGCACGGCGAGCAGGTGCTGCGGTTCGCCTTCGCCGGCCATGTCACCTCGCACGATGTCGCCCGGCCGCTCGATACCGGAGTGCGGCGCACGCTGTGGCTGCGTCGCGACGAAATCGAGGCGCTGGGCGCACGCCTGCGTTCCCCGTTGATCCTGCAGACGATCGACGCGTGGCTCGACGGCCGCCGGCTGCCCCTGGATACCGTGTCGAGCCTCTTGCCGGAGGTATCCGGGTGAAGGTGATCCTCGGCGTCTCCGGCGGCGTGGACTCTTCGGTCGCGGCCCTCCTGCTCCAGCAGGCGGGGCACGAGGTCGAGGGCATGTTCATGCAGAACTGGGAGGAAGACGACCGTTCCGGCCCCTGCACCACCGACGACGACCGCAAGGACGCCGTCGCCGTGTGCGGTCGCCTCGGCATTCCGTTCCACGCGCGGAACTTCGCGGGCGAGTATTGGGACGGCGTGTTCGAGTATTTCCTGGCTGAATATGCCGCCGGACGCACCCCCAATCCGGACGTCCTCTGCAACCGCGAGATCAAGTTCAAGACCTTCCTGGAGCACGCCCAGGCCCTCGGCGCGGAAAAGATCGCGACGGGGCATTACGCGCGCGTGGATTTCCGCGATGGCCGATACCGCCTTCTCAGGGCCGTCGATGCCGCCAAGGACCAGAGCTATTTCCTGCACGCGCTCGGCCAGAAGCAGCTCGCCGCCACCTTGTTCCCGGTGGGCGAGATCGAAAAGCCGCGGGTGCGCGAGATGGCCCGCGAGGCCGCCCTGCCGACGCATGCGAAGAAGGACTCCACCGGCATCTGCTTCATCGGCGAGCGCGATTTCCGGGCCTTTCTCGCCCAGTACCTGCCGGCCAAACCCGGCCGTATGGTCGACCCTGAAGGCCGTGTCATCGGCGAGCACCAGGGAGTGATGTACTACACCCTCGGCCAGCGCAATGGCCTGGGCATCGGCGGACGCGCGGATGCGCCCAACGAACCCTGGTACGTCGTCGGCAAGGATGTCGCCACGAATACGCTGGTCGTGGCGCAAGGTGGCGAGAACCGCTGGCTGCAATCGAACCGCCTGACCGCCACCGACGTCACCTGGGTGGCCGGTGAACCACCTGCCCTGTCGTTCCGCTGCGCCGCGAAGACCCGTTATCGCCAGGCCGACCAGGACTGCCATGTGGAGGTCCGGGGCGATATCTTGCACGTATCGTTCGATGAGCCGCAGCGCGCGGTGACGCCCGGACAGTCGGTCGTCCTGTACGACGGCGAGGTCTGTCTGGGTGGCGCGGTGATCGCCACGACGGACGCCCCCTATGGTGGCCTGGCGTGAGCTTCACCCGGCCACTCGATCATCGCTGCGGAAACCTGGTGGGAGCGGACCCTGTCCGCGATTCCCGCGATGCGAGTCACCTCCCATTCCCCCTACATTTCCCGAGCTTTCCGCATGAATGAAGAACGCGTCCTCGCCCTTGCCGGGGTTTTCCAGGGCGTCGCCCTCGCCCAGCAACTGGCTGCCGACGGGCGGTGCGACGAGGCTGCCTTCGAGGCCAGCCTCGCCAGCGTGTTCCGAATCGACGCCGATTCGGTGGCGTCCGTCTATGGAGGCGTCTCGGGAGTGAGGCGGGGGCTGCGCACGTTGGTCGCGCAGTTCGAGGACCAGACCCGCGACGTGGCGGTGATGCGCATGGCGATCACCGTGCTGCGCCTCGAACGCTCGCTGTCGCGCAACCGCGGCCTGCTCGACCGCCTGCGCGAGGGCATCGTCGGCACGCAACGCCAGGTCGAGCATTTTGGCATCGGTCACCCCAATGTCGCGGCGAGGCTGGCCGAGGTGTACACCTCCACGCTGTCCACGCTGAAGCCCCGCGTCATGGTCACGGGTACGCCATCGCACCTCCAGCAGAAAGCGAACGTGGACAAGGTACGGGCGGCCTTGCTGGCGGCCGTGCGCTCGGCGGTCCTGTGGAACCAGATAGGCGGCCGCCAGTGGCACCTGCTGATCTACCGCAAGCAATGCGCGATGCTGGCCCGCGGCCTGCTGACCGGCTCGACCCTGGACGACGGCGGCTGATCGGGCTTCGCGGCCTGGTGGGAGCCGACCTTGTCGGCGATCCCGCGGCAGCGGGCCAGGTTATGGCAAGCACCCATCGCCGGCAGAGTCGGCTCCCACCAAAGCAAACCAGCCGCCTAGGCGGCGACAGACTACGAAGCCGCGGCATCCAACCCCGGTATCGCCTCGGCCAGCGCCCGCAGCAAGTCACCGAATCGCGCGAGATCCTCCCGCCACGGCGTGGCGTTGCGCCAGTACAACGAGATATGCCGCCCCGGCCGCGCGCCCTCCACCGCCGCCAGCACCACGTTCGGTATGGAACCCAGCCGCTCGTGCGCGAGGATCGGCACCAGCGTGTAGCCACCGCGCAGCGCGACTAGCGTGGCGAGGCTTTCGATGCTCAGGTCCTGGATGCGCTCGGGCCGCGCCGAACCGCTCATGCCGAGGTCGGACACGCCATTGCCGTGGCTCTCGGCCATCAGCGTGGCTTCCGCCGCGTCCAGCTCGGTCAGCGCGACGGACGCGCGCCCGGCCAATGGGTGCCCCTTATGCAGCATCAACTCGTATGGCTCGAAGAACAACGCCGTGGATTCCAGTCCGGTGGCCATTGCGCTCGGCGGCGCCAGCACGGCGTCCAGCTCACCCTCTTGCAGGCGACGCAGCAAGCCCCGCGGCTTGCCTTCGGAGATCGTCAGGCGGGCGCCCGGAAAACGCTGGGGAAACGGCTCGATGAAGTGGGGTAGCAGGTAGGGCCCCAGCGTGGAGGGCACCCCCAGCCGCAATTCGCCACCAAAGGCGACATCCCCAGCCCGGGCCGCGTGCTCGAGATGCTCGGCCGAGGCCAGCACCTCTTCTATATAACCGAGCAGGCGCTGCCCGCTGGCGGTGGGCACCACCCGCCGGCCACCGCGTTCGAACAGGGGCACGCCAAGGGCCTGCTCCACTTTCTGCACCTGGTGCGAGAGGCCGGAAGGGCTGATGTACATGGCCCGGGCGGCGCTGTTGAAGCTGCCCTCCCGGGCCACGGCCTGGACCAGGGCCAGGTCGCGCAGCGACACCGACGACAAGGCCATCGATATCATCGAACGCTGCGTGCCATCAAATACGTTTGCGCTCACGTGCTCCGGCCCTCATCCTTCCGCCGCCCAGATTTCGCGCGGCCTGCGCCACCGAACGGCCATTCTAGCCGGAGGCCGGTCTCACGGCGGTCGCACACCAGCGGCAGACTGCGCGATAATCGACGCCTTTGGCGGTCCGCAAGGGTCCGCCAGGCCTCCCCAGCTAAAGAACGTCACGCCAGGAGTACAGCATGAAAGACTCGTTCTCAGTCCGAGACAGTATCGAAGTCAACGGCAAGCGCCACACCATCGCCAGCCTGGCCAAGTTCGGCAACTCGTTCGACATCAAGCGCCTGCCCTACTCGATGAAGATCCTGCTGGAGAACCTGCTCCGCCAGGAAGACGGCGTGAACGTCACCGCCAAGGAAATCGAGGCCGTGGCCAAGTGGGACGCCAAGGCCGAGCCGGACACCGAGATCTCCTTCATGCCCGCCCGCGTGGTGCTGCAGGATTTCACCGGCGTGCCCTGCGTGGTCGACCTGGCGGCCATGCGCGACGCCGTGACCAAGCTGGGCGGCGACCCCGACAAGATCAACCCGCTGGCGCCGGCCGAACTGGTCATCGACCACTCGGTGCAGGTCGACACGTTCGGCACGGAAAGCTCGCTCGAGCAGAACGTCGCCATCGAATTCGAGCGCAACCAGGAGCGTTACTCCTTCCTGCGCTGGGGCCAGAAGGCCTTCAACAACTTCAAGGTCGTGCCGCCGCGCACCGGCATCGTCCACCAGGTGAACCTGGAGAACCTCGCCCGCGTCGTCTTCACCAGCGAAGTGGACGGTGAGTCGTTCGCCTATCCGGATACCGTGTTCGGCACCGACTCGCACACCACGATGATCAACGGTCTCGGCGTGCTGGGCTGGGGCGTGGGCGGCATCGAGGCCGAGGCCGCGATGCTCGGCCAGCCGTCGTCCATGCTGATCCCGCAGGTCGTCGGTTTCCGCCTCAAGGGCAAGCTGTCGGAGGGCGTCACCGCCACCGACCTCGTGCTCACCGTCACCCAGATGCTGCGCAAGCTCGGCGTCGTGGGCAAGTTCGTCGAGTTCTTCGGCCCCGGCCTGCAGAACCTGCCGCTGGCCGACCGCGCCACGATCGCCAACATGGCCCCGGAATATGGCGCCACCTGCGGCATCTTCCCGATCGACCAGGAAGCGTTGAACTACATGCGCCTGTCCGGCCGCGACGAGGCGCTGATCGCCCTGGTCGAGACCTACGCCAAGGCCCAGGGGCTGTGGCACGACGCCAACACGCCGGAAGCCGAGTTCACCACCACGCTCGAACTGGACCTCGCCGACGTGCGTCCGTCGCTGGCCGGCCCGAAGCGTCCGCAGGACCGCGTCCTGCTGGAATCGGTCAAGGAGAGCTTCCTCGATGCCGTCGGCCCGCTCACCGCGAACCGCAAGCCGAAGAACGGCGACGTGGCCCGCTTCAACAATGAAGGTGGCGGTACGGCCGTCGGCAACGAAGCCAACGCCGTCGATGGCGAAGGCGTGCTCGTGGAGAAGAACGGCAAGTCCTTCCGCATCAACGACGGCTCGGTCGTGATCGCCGCGATCACCTCGTGCACGAACACCTCCAACCCCGCCGTGATGCTCGCCGCCGGCCTGGTCGCGCAGAAGGCCGCCGCGCGCGGCCTCACCTCGCAGCCGTGGGTGAAGCCTTCGCTCGGACCGGGCTCGCTGGTGGTCACCGAGTACCTTAAGAAGACCGGCCTGCTCAAGGAACTCGAGAAGGTGGGCTTCTACGTCGTCGGCTACGGCTGCACCACCTGCATCGGCAACTCCGGTCCGCTGCCGGTGGAGATCAGCAAGGGCATCGCCGATGGCGACCTCGCCGTGGCCTCGGTGCTCTCCGGCAACCGCAACTTCGAGGGCCGCGTGCATCCCGAAGTGAAGATGAACTACCTGGCCTCGCCGCCGCTGGTCGTCGCCTACGCGCTCGCCGGCACGCTGAACATCGACCTGACCAAGGACGCCATCGGCACCGGCAGCGACGGCAAGCCCGTCTACCTCAAGGACATCTGGCCGAGCAACCAGGAAGTCTCCGACGCCATCGCCGGCGCGATCAGCCCGCAGATGTTCAAGGACAGCTACGCCGACGTCTTCAAGGGCGACAGCCGCTGGAACGCCATCGCCTCGCCCGATGGCAAGACCTATGCCTGGGACGACTCCACCTACATCAAGAACCCGCCCTATTTCGATGGCATGACCGCCGAGGCCGGCACCATCGAGGACATCCACGGCGCGCGCGCCATGGGCATCTTCGGCGATTCGATCACCACCGACCACATCTCGCCGGCCGGCTCGATCAAGAAGGACAGCCCGGCGGGCCGCTTCCTGATCTCCAAGGGCGTGGAACCGAAGGATTTCAACTCCTACGGCTCGCGTCGCGGCAATGACGACGTGATGGTGCGCGGTACCTTCGCCAACATCCGCATCAAGAACCTGATGCTCGATGGCGTCGAGGGTGGCTACACCAAGTACATCCCGACCGGCGAAGAAATGGCGATCTACGACGCCGCCATGAAGTACAAGGCCGACGGCACCCCGCTGATCGTCCTCGCCGGCAAGGAATACGGCACGGGCTCGTCGCGTGACTGGGCCGCCAAGGGCACCTTGCTGCTGGGCGTCAAGGCGGTGATCACCGAGAGCTTCGAGCGCATCCACCGTTCGAACCTGGTCGGCATGGGCGTGCTGCCCTGCCAGTTCCAGGACGGCGAGAACGCGCAGACGCTCGGCCTGAAGGGCGATGAGGTGTTCGACATCATCGGCCTCAATGGCGGCGAGTCGAAGACGGCGACGGTCAAGGCCACGCGTCCGGACGGTTCGGTCAAGGAGTTCACCGTGAAGGTGCTGCTGCTGACCCCGAAGGAGCGCGAGTTCTTCCGCCACGGCGGCATCCTGCAGTACGTGCTTCGCCAGTTGGCGAAGGCGGCGTAAAAAGCATCGCCGACAGGGTCGGCTCCCACCAGGTTTCGCACCTGATGGGAGCCGGCCTTGTCGGTGACTCGCCAAGCCTTGGTGGGAGCCGACCCTGTCGGCGATTTGGTTTACAACGCGCGCTTCCAGCTCGCCGTAAAACACCGCCACTCGCGCCCTTCCTTCCGCCAGCCCGTCTCCACCACGTAAGCCCCGGCGTTATCGGGCAATACGCCCACCCCGGCGGTCAGGGTGACGGTGAACGTCGCCACCAGCCGCTCGCCACGTCTCTCGACTTCCGTCGGGCCCATCAGCACGTGGACCTTCTGCCCGCGAAGCGCGTAGACGCGGACGAGGTTCGCCAGCGACTTGCGATCGAACTGTCCCGCATTGCCGTCGAAGTCGTCGGTCAGCGCGGCGACGGTATCCCCCGCCTTGCCCGCCTCGGCACCTTCCGAGGCCGCCGTTATCGCCGAGCGCACCTGCGCTTCATCCGGTGCGTGCCGGCAACCGGCGACGCCTGCCAGTGCGAGGACGACCAGCAACGTTCCCGCTTTCCACATCGTGCTTTCTCCCCGTCAAACGCGCTGCAATGCGGCTTGCCGCTATACGCGGGCGTATGCTCCAATGCCACGGCCTTATGGCGGTGCGCCGTGCATCCGTCACTTCCTGGAGTTCGTCCGATTCATGAGCATTGAGCGTCCGTGGCTCGACCACTACCCGGCCGGCATTCCCGCCGACATCGACGTCAACGCGTACCGCTCCGTGGCGGCCGTCTTCGAAGACTCCTTTAAGAAATTTCGTGACCGCCCGGCGTTCGCGAACTTCGGCAAGGTGCTGAACTACGGCCAGGTCGACGAACTCTCGCGCGCCTTCGCGGGCTACCTCTCCGGCGAACTCGGCCTGAAGAAGGGCGACCGCCTGGCGATCATGCTGCCGAACCTGCTGCAATACCCGATCGCCCTGTTCGGCGCGCTGCGCCTCGGCCTCACCGTAGTAAACACGAATCCGCTATACACGACGCGCGAACTGCATCACCAACTGGAAGACTCGGGTGCGCAGGCGCTGCTGGTTCTGGACAATTTCGCCGCCACGGCGCAACAGGCCGTGGAAGGCACCCACGTACGCCATGTCATCACCACGGCCGTCGGCGACATGGTCGGCTTCCCGAAGGGCAACATCATCAACTTCGTGGTGAAGACGCTGCGCAAGGAAGTGCCGCCGTTCAAGCTGCCGCAGGCCGTGCGTTTCCACGACGCGCTCGCCCGTGGCAAGGCGCATCCGCTGCCCACGGTGGAGATCGGCCATGACGACATCGCCTTCCTGCAGTACACCGGCGGCACCACCGGCGTGGCGAAGGGCGCGATGCTCACCCATCGCAACATGATCGCGAACATGCTGCAGACCCGCCCATGGGTCGCGGGCCACGCCACGCTGGGTGAGGAAACGGTCATCACGGCGCTGCCGCTGTACCATATCTTCTCGCTGACGGTGAATTGCCTGATCTTCACCAGCCTTGGCGGCCTCAACCACCTGATCACCAATCCTCGCGACATGCGCGGCTTCGTGAAAGAGTTGCAGAAGACGAAGTTCACGGCCATCACCGGCGTCAATACGCTGTTCAACGGCCTGCTGAACACCCCGGGGTTCGACCAGGTCGACTTCTCGCACCTGCACCTTTCCATGGCTGGCGGCATGGCGCTGCAGCGGGCCGTGGCCGAACGCTGGAAGAAGGTCACCGGCCACCCCATCATCGAGGGCTACGGCCTCACCGAAACCTCGCCGGTCGCGTTCGCCAATCGCGTCGACATCAAGGACTACACCGGCTCGATCGGGTATCCCATCCCGGGTACCGACGCCCAGATCCGCGACGAGGAAGGCAAGGTCCTCCCCCTCGGCGAAGTCGGCGAGCTCTGCATCCGCGGTCCGCAGGTGATGAAGGGTTATTGGCAGCAACCGGAAGAAACAGCCAAGGTGCTCGATGCGGACGGCTGGCTGCGCACCGGCGACATCGCCCGCATGGACGAGACCGGCCAAGCCTTCATCGTCGACCGTAAGAAGGACATGATCCTGGTCTCCGGTTTCAACGTGTATCCGAACGAGATCGAGGACATCGTCATGCGCCACCCCGGCGTGGGCGAGGTCGCGGCGGTCGGTATCGACGACGAGCATTCGGGCGAGGTCGTGAAGCTGTTCGTCGTGCGCAAGGATCCCTCGCTGACCGTCGAGGCGCTGAAGGAGTACTGCCGGGAGAACCTCACCGGCTACAAGCGTCCGAAGCAGATCGAGTTCCGCGACGCCCTGCCCAAGACCAACGTCGGCAAGATCCTCCGCCGCGAACTTCGCGACGAGGAACGGAAGAAGACGCGTCCGACCGCTGCTTAAGGTGGGAGCCGACCCTGTCGGCGATGGGTGCTTGCCATGAGCTGGCCCGCTGCCGCGGGATCGCCGACAAGGTCGGCTCCCACCACAGTTTCCTGCCAGAGTTCTCTGCGAGCTCGGTGAGTGCGGTGGCGATCCCGCCTCGCTCAGTCGTCCTGCCAGGCCTCGAGCGTGTCGGCGTAGCCTCCCAGCAACTCCCATAGCGACGCCTGCTTGTCCTCGGGGATGAGGGTGTACTCCATGCCGATCTGCCGCGCGGATACGCGGGCCACCGAGGCTTCCAGATGGATGTGCAGGTCGTGGCCGAAGATCATGTCCAGGATCCAGGTCTGCCCCACTTCGCCGCGCCAGCCGGGCGGACGGCGCAGAAGGGTGCCCGTGGCCGATATATCGACCAGGTCCGTCGGGTGCGCTTCGCCGCCGCGGCTCATCAGCACCGCGGTTTGCACCCTCATGCGCGCATGGCGATAGCGCGTGTGCGAATCTTCCTTGTCATTCGACATCAGCTTCTCCACCCATCCCGATATTGCGTCCTTGTCCGTAGCGACCGGCATGACCGCACCTCGTTCACTTACATTCCGTGTCACAAACGGACACATTAGCGCAGTCCGAGGTTCCGTCCGCCATCCTGCCGCACTCACTCGCTGCCGCGGGTCTTGAGCACTCCCGCGCGAACCAGGGCCCCGGCACCGAAGCGCCCGTTGATCAGGTCCTGCACACCGTCGGAACGCTTGTCCGGCGCCGGCGCCGCGAACATGTCCTGCTGCTCGTCGCCGTGCCGGGCATCGAAACCGGACAACGTCACGCCAAGCAGGCGAAGCCGTGGCCGGGGGTGCTGGCTCCACCAAACCTGAAGCAAGCGTCGTGCCACCGCATGGATATCGGCCGTCGCGTTGCCGGGAACGGGCAACTGTGCCTGACGGCTATGGGTCAGGAAGGGCGGTTCACGCAATTTCACCGATACCGTGCGCGCATCCAGTCCGCGCGCCCTTGCCCGCGCACCCACGCGCTCACATTGGCGCAATAACCAGGCCTCGGCGATGGGCAGTTCCTCGACGTCGTACTCGAAGGTCCATTCAGAACCGATGGAGACCTCGGGCGCGTCGGTTACCACCGGCCGGCGATCCTCCCCGCGGCATAGCTCCCGCAGCTGGGCGGCGTGGCGTTCCCCCACCGCCTTGTTCAGTCGCCAGGCATCGGCCCGGACCAGATCGCCGATGGTGCGGATGCCGACCTTCTGCAGGGACTCCTCGGCCACCTTGCCCACGGTCCACATGCGGCCCACGGGCAGCGGATCGAGGTAGCCGCGTACCTCGTCCGGCGCGATGCGCAGGAAGCCATTCGGCTTGGACAACTCGCTGGCCAGCTTGGCCAGGAGTTTGTTATGCGCCATGCCCACGGAGGCATTCAGCCCCGTACGCTCACGAATGCCCTCCTTCACCCGGCGGCCGATGGCCTCGATCGAGGAAAAAAGGCGAAGGCTGGCCGTGACGTCGAGGAAGGCCTCGTCGAGCGACAGCCCTTCGATCATGGGCGTGACCTCGGCGAATACCCCGAAGACCACGTTCGAGATTTCCTGGTAGCGCGCGTGCCGGGGGAAGATATAGATGCCGCCAGGGCAGCGGCGGCGGGCCTCCGAGGTGGCCATGGCCGAACGGACCCCGTATTTGCGCGCTTCGTAGTTGGCCGTGGACACCACGCCGCGTCGACCCAGGCCTGCCACGATGACCGGCTTTCCGGCCAGGGAGGGGTCGTCCAACTCCTCCACGGACGCGTAGAAAGCGTCCATGTCGACGTGGATGATTGCGCGCTGGCCCGGCTGCATGACACCTATTGTGCCGCAACGTCGTAGCGACCGGCTGCCCGCCTGCTGGACTTGGGCGGGCACAGGCGATACCCTGTATCTCAATCGGGTGAACTTATTCGGGCGTCGCGCCCCCACCGGTCCGTGGTCGAGGACCGGTCGCGCTCTGCTCCCGACGTTCCTTCACAGACGGTGACCCTCCTGGGGTGTCCAGCGGCCATGCCTTTCGCTCGTCGGCGACGATGCGTGGCATGCCGGGCGAGGTGGCGGTGTAGCCGCCGGACGGCATCGATTGTTGCGTTCCCGGTCGCACTCGCGGCCCTTCTGACGTGTGCCGATGACTAACGAGACAACCGAAGTCCAGGTGGTCGAAAAAACCCAGGGTGCCTTCGCGGGCATCCCGCAGCAGCAGGAAATGCCTCTCGCGCTTGTGCGCGGGCAGCCGGTGCTGCAAATGCCCCAGGACCTGTACATCCCGCCGGACGCGCTCGAAGTCATCCTCGAATCGTTCGAAGGTCCACTTGACCTGTTGCTGTACCTGATCCGCCGGCAAAACCTCGACATCCTCGACATCCCCGTGGCCGAAATCACCCGGCAGTACATGGACTACATCGACATGATGCGCGAGGTGATGCGCCTGGAGCTCGCGGCGGAATACCTGCTGATGGCCGCGATCCTCGCGGAGATCAAGTCCAGGTTGCTGCTGCCGCGGCCGCCGGCCGAGGAAGGCGTCGAGGAGGATCCCCGCGCCGAACTCGTCCGTCGCCTGCAAGAATACGAACGTTTCAAGCGGGCCGCGGCGGACATCGACGAGTTGCCGCGCCTGGAACGCGACACCACCGTGGTCCACGCCTTCGTCGGCGAGCACAACGTGGTACGCGTGCCGCCACCGCTGGACCTCAAGGAGCTCCTGCTCGCGCTCAAGGACGTGCTCACCCGCGCCGATCTGTTCACGCACCACGCGATCCAGCGCGAACCGCTCAGCGTGCGCCAGCGCATGGGCGACCTGCTCCAGACCCTCAGCGAGGGTGGTGGGTTCCACCGCTTCGAAACGCTGTTCGACATCAACGAGGGACGGCTGGGCGTCGTGGTCACCTTCCTCGCCATGCTGGAACTCGCGAAGGAAATGCTCGTGGAAATCGTCCAGGAAGAAGCCCTGGGGCCGATCTACCTGAAGACGAAGGTACAGATGGAGGCCGAGCCCGAGGAAGCGCTCGCCTGAAGGCCCTCCAAAGGGCCACGAACCGGGGGGCGTCGCACGAGCGGCCGCTCCCGTGCACGAACCCATCCGCGCGTGAAAGGCGCGGTACACCCCAAGGCCTATGCAACCCGAACAACTCAAACCCATCGTGGAAGCGGCGCTCCTGGCGTCGACCCAGCCGATGACGATCGCGCAGTTGAAGGCGATTTTCGGCGAGGAAGACGGCATCGGCACGGACGAACTCACGGCCGCCCTGGCGTCGCTCGCCGTGGACTGCGAAGGACGCGGCGTGGAACTGGTCGAGGTCGCCTCCGGCTGGCGCTATCAGGTCCGTCGCGACGTGCACCCCTGGGTCTCGCGGATGTGGGCGGAAAAGCCGAGCCGCTATTCGCGCGCCCTGCTCGAGACGCTGGCCCTGATCGCCTACCGCCAGCCGATCACTCGTCCGGAGATCGAACAGATCCGCGGCGTGGTGGTCTCATCGAACATCATCAAGACGCTCGAGGAACGCGAATGGATCCGCGTCGTGGGCCATCGCGACGTTCCGGGCAAGCCCGCCCTGTTCGGCACCACGCGCGGATTCCTCGACTACTTCAACCTCAAGTCGCTGGACGCCCTGCCCCCACTGTCCGAAATCCGCGACCTCGAGGAACTCAATCCGCAGATGCGCTTCGAGGGTGACGCGATACCCGCGTCCGCCCACGCCGCGATGCCGGACGATACGAACACCGCTACCGAGACCGCGCCCATCGAGGGCGACGAGATCGAGGTCGCGAACCAGCTGCCTGCCGGCGACGATGTCGCCGCGGCTTCCCCCACTGCCGACGAGGCAGAGAACCCCGTAGGCGACGCCGAAGACGACGACGCCGAGAAAGATACCGAGGAGTCACGCGCATGAACGCGCCACAGCGATCCCTGCTCACCCTTAAGCGCGGCGGCGACAACCCCGCCGACAGTAACCAACAGCTCGAGGAGCGCCTGCACAAGGTCCTCGCCAATGCCGGACTCGGCTCGCGCCGGATGCTCGAACAACGCATCCAGGCCGGCGAGGTCGAGGTCAACGGCACGGTCGCCACGATCGGCTCCAGCGTCCACGCCGGTGACCGCGTGGTGCTTGACGGCAAGCAGTTCGTCGTCGCCACCGACAACCGCAACGACGCCGAAGTGCTGGTCTACCACAAGCCCGAAGGCGTGGTGACCACACGCGAGGACACCGAAGGCCGCCCCACCGTGTTCGAGCAGCTCCCGCGTCTGCGCGGCGCCCGCTGGGTCGCCGTGGGCCGCCTCGACATCAACACCACCGGCCTGCTCCTGCTCACCACCGATGGCGAACTCGCCAACGCGCTGATGCATCCGAAGAGCGGTCTGGAGCGTGAATACCTTTGCCGCGTGCACGGCGAGGTGCCCGACGAGGTCATCGAACGGCTCAAGGCCGGCGTGGAACTGGAAGACGGCCCCGCACGCTTCGACGAGATCGCCACCATCAGCCGTGGCGGTAGCCATAGCTGGTTCCGCGTCACCATCCGCGAGGGTCGCAATCGCGAGGTCCGTCGCCTGTGGGATTCGCAGGGCTTCCTGGTCAGCCGCCTGAAGCGCATCCGCTACGGCACGGTCGAACTGCCGCGCGCGCTGCGCCGTGGCGATTGCGAATCGCTGGACGACACCGCGATCAAGGAACTGCGCGAACGCTCGGGACTCGGCGCCCCGGCACCCGTGCTGACGCTGAGCGCCGTGGTGCACCAGCGCCGCGCCCCGCGTCACATCACCGAATACAAGCCGGATACCCGCACCACGGGCGCATGGAGTTCGGCACGTCACGACGAAGCCCGCGAACTCACCGCCTTCGATCGCCTGCGCGACGACAACCCGCGCGGCGGACGTGGCGGTGCCGGCGGCCGTGGTGGTCGCGGCGGCCAGGCTGGCGCTCCGCGCCGCGAGGTCAACGGAAATGTCGCGCGTCCCGAGCGCGGTGGTGCCGCCGGTGGCCCGCGCAAGTCGCGCCGCGTCGCACCGGGCCAGGAACTTCCGTCGATCCGCACCTGGTTCGCGGGCGACAGCCGTACCGGTGGCGGCAACGCGGCCGGTAATGCCGCGGGCAACCGCGGTCCGCGTCCGGGTGGACGTCCCGGCAACCCCGGTGGCGGCAATCGGCCCATGGGCCAGGGCCGTGCCGAAGGCAACCGCGCGGCGGGCCCGGGACGTTCCGATGGCAATCGTGCCCCGGCGGGCGCTCGTTTCGATGGTGGCGGCAACCGTGGCCGTGGCCCGGCGGGCGGTGGCAATCGCACGGGTGGTGGCCAGGGCGGCGGTAATCGTGCCGGTGGCGGTCCGCGCCCGGGCGGTAACCGTGGTGGTCGTCCGGGCGGCGGCGGTGGCAACCGTGGCGGTGGCGGTAGTGGCGGCAATCGCGGCGGTAACCGCTAAGCGGGAAAACCTCCCGCTCCCCGGTTAGCCGACCGTTTCACCTCGCGTGCCGCGAAGCCAGCTTCGCGGCCACGGCGTCGAAACCTATGCCGCGCGCGCGCAGGACCACCATCAAGTGGAAAACGAGATCGGCGGCTTCGCCGATCAGCGCGTCGTCGTCCTCGGCGATCGCGGCGAGCGCCGTCTCGACGCCCTCCTCCCCCACCTTCTGCGCCATCCGGCGAATGCCACCCTCGAACAGCCGGGTCGTGTAGCTGCCTTCCGGCCGCTGCGCATGTCGCGACGCGACCAGCGCATCCAGTTCCGCAAGGAATCCCAGCGCCGGCGCGACGTCGTCGCCAAAGCAGCTCGTGGTGCCGGTATGACACGTGGGCCCGGCCGGCAAGGCGCGCACGAGGATCGTGTCCGCGTCGCAATCGAGTCGTGCATCGACCAGGGCCAGCGTGTCGCCCGATGTTTCGCCCTTGGTCCACAAGCGCTGCTTGCTTCGGCTGAAGAACGTGACCTGACCGAGTTCCCGGGTCTTCGCCAGCGCGGCCTCGTCCATGTAGCCCAACATCAGTACCTCGCCTGTACGCGCATGCTGCACGATCGCCGGCAGCAGGCCGCCACCCTTGGCGAAATCGGGGACGCTCTCGCTCATAACCTCACCTCGATGCCTTGCGCACGCAAGTCGCGCTTGAGCGCGGGAATGCCGATATCACCCGAGTGGAACACGCTCGCCGCGAGCGCCGCATCGACGTCCGCGTCACGGAACACCTCGGTGAAGTGCTCCGGCGTGCCCGCGCCACCGGAGGCGACCAGCGGCACATGGCAGATCGCCCGCGCCGCCTTCAACTGCTCGATGTCGTAGCCGCGACGGACGCCATCGGTGCCCATGCAATTGAGCACGATCTCGCCCGCCCCCAACCGTTGGACCTCTTCGATCCAATCCAGCGTGCGCTTGCGCAAGGCCCTCGTGCGCGAAGGGTCGCCCGTGTATTGGCGCACGCGCCATTGGCCATCGTCGTCACGCAAGCTGTCCACGCCGACGACAACACACTGCACGCCGAACGCGTCGGCGATCTCGCCCACCAGGGCCGGCCGCTCCAGCGCGGGTGAATTGATGGAAACCTTGTCCGCGCCCGCATGCAGCACCTCGCGCGCATCCACGACGCTGCGGATGCCGCCTGCCACGCAGAACGGGATATCGATTTCGCGCGCCACCCGCTCCACCCAGTCACGGTCGACCCGGCGGCCTTCCGGACTGGCGGTGATGTCATAGAACACCAGTTCGTCGGCGCCTTCGTCGCGGTAACGCAGAGCCAGCTCGACGATCTCGCCGACCACCACGTGATCGCGGAAGCGCACGCCTTTCACCACCTGGCCGTCGCGTACGTCGAGACAGGGAACGATGCGACGATTCAGCATGATGCATTCGCCTTTTGTGCGACAGCGAACGCATCGGGCAAGACGAAAGCGCCTTCCAGCAAGGCGCGGCCGAGGATGACCCCCGCGACACCCTGCAACGCGAGGCCAGCGACATCGTCGAGCGAACGCACGCCGCCCGAGGCCTGCACGTCCAGCGACGGCGCCAGCGCGGCGAGGTGGCGATACAGCGCCACATTCGGGCCGGTCATCGTGCCATCTCGGTCGATGTCGGTGCAAAGGATGTGACGTGCGCCGGCGGCTTCGTACCAGGGCACGAGTTCGTCCAGCGTACGCGTCTCATCGGCCGTCCAGCCGGCGCTCGGCAATGTCCATGCGCCATCGCGAAAACGCGTGTCCAGCGCCAGGACGATGCGCTCGGCACCGTAGCGATCGATCCACCCTGCGACCGTCTCTGGCGCGCGTATGGCCATGCTGCCGACAACCACACGCTGCGCTCCCGCCGCCAACAGCCGGCGCACGCCATCTTCATCGCGAATGCCACCGCCGGCCTGCACGCGCAGTCGCCCCGCCGAGGCGATACCGGCGATGGTCGCGAGGTTTTCGAAACGACCGGTGCGTGCACCGTCGAGGTCGACCACGTGCAACCACGTGGCCCCTTCGTCGGCGTAACGTGCGGCCAGCGCTTCGGGCTCGAAGGCGAAGGTTGTCTGCTGCGCATAATCGCCCTGGAAAAGGCGGACGACCTTGCCGTCACGCAGGTCGATGGCGGGAATAGGAAGCGTCATAGGGCAAGGAAGTTCCGCAGGAGCTGCGCGCCCACGCCCGCCGAACGCTCGGGGTGGAACTGCATGCCCATGAAGTTACCGGCGGCGACGACGGCAGCGAAGGGCATGCCGTGCTCGCTCGCCGCGAGGGTGTAATCGCCGATGGGCACCGCGTAGCTGTGCACGAAGTAGGCGGTGTCTCCTTCACGCAAACCCGCGACGAGCGGATGACCGGCGGTGACGTGCAGGCTGTTCCAGCCCATGTGCGGCACCCGCAAGCCTGGCGTATCGACGAAACGCCGTACCGTGGCGGGAACCACGCCGAGGCACTCGGTATCCGCTTCCTCGGAGCGTTCACAAAGCAGTTGCATACCGAGACAGACGCCGAGCACCGGCTGAGTGAGTCCGCGTATCACATCCACCAGGCCGGCCTCGCGCAGCATGCGCATGCCAGGTCCCGCCGCGCCCACGCCCGGCAGGATCACATGGCTGGCGGCACGAATCGCCGCCGCACTGGAGGTCAGTTCGGCATCGGTACCGAGGCGCTGCAAGGCATAGCGCACCGAACCGATATTGGTGCCACCGGCGTCGACGAGGACGACCCGCATCACAGGCTCCCTTTCGTGCTGGGCAACTCCTCGCCTTCGCGGCGGATCGCCTGGCGCAAGGTACGCGCGACCACCTTGAAGCAGCCTTCGACCATGTGGTGCGCGTTTTCCCCATGCACGGTGAGGTGCAGGTTCGCGCCGAGCGTCTCGCACAGCGAGCGGAAGAAATGCGGCACGAGTTCGGTCGGCACGTCGCCGACGCGCTCACGCGGGAACTCGCCCTCGAAGACGAAGTACGGGCGGCCGGAGAGATCCAGTTCGGCACGCGCGGCGCTCTCGTCCATGGGCAAGGCGAAGCCGTAGCGGCCGATGCCGCGCTTGTCGCCCAGCGCCTGGCGCAGGGCCTGGCCCAGAGCCAGCGCCGAATCCTCGATGGTGTGGTGTTCGTCGATATGGATATCGCCGTCGCACCGCAGGTCCAGCGCGAAGCCGCCATGCTTGCCGATCTGCTCGAGCATGTGGTCGAAAAACCCCAGCCCGGTGTGGACGACAGGGTCGGCGACGCGGTCGAGGTCGACAGCGACCCGGATCGAGGTTTCCTTCGTCTTACGCACCACTTCGGCGGTACGCGGCGCGTCGAGCAAGGCGTGCGCCACCTCGGCCCAGCTCGCCCCCCGGGCGCCGACGAGGAAGCCACGCACGCCCATGTTCGCCGCGAACACGAGATCGGTGTCGCGATCGCCGACCATGGCCGATTGCGCGCGACTCCAGCTGTCGTCGGCAAGCCAGTGCCGGGCGAGGCCAGTGGCCGGCTTGCGTGTGTCGCGTTTCTCGTGGGGAAGGCTCCGATCGATCAGCTGTTCGCGGAACGTGACGCCTTGCGAGGCGAGGATACGCAGCAGGAGCTGGTGCGGGCCGTCGAAGGCTTCCTGCGGGAAGGCCGGCGTGCCCAGGCCATCCTGGTTGGTCACCATCACCAGTTCATATCCCGCACCGACAATGCGTTGCAGCGCGGCGACGACGCCCGGCATCAGCGCCAGCTTTTCGAAGCTGTCGATCTGCTCGTCCGCCGGCTCCTCGATAAGGCAGCCGTCGCGGTCGACGAAAAGGATCTTCCGGCTCATGCGACGGCTCCGGCACGGAGGATCGCGAGCACGCGATCGTTCTCGTTACCCGTGCCCACGGTGATGCGCAGTGCGTCGCCAAGTCCCGGGTATCTCGTGATGTCGCGCACGACGATGCCGGCGGCGAGCAGGCGCCGGTAGGTACCGGCGGCATCGTCGAAACGCACGGCGAGGAAGTTCGCATGCGACGGCAACACCTCTCGAACCCCCGGCATGGCCGACAGCGCCGCGAACATGCGCGTGCGCTCGGCGAGGATCTCCTGCAGATGGTGGCGCTGCACACGCCTGCCTTCGTACGAAAGCGCGCCCAGCGCCGCGTCCACGCAGGGCGACGGCAACGGATACGGCGGGATGATCCGGCGCAACAAGGCGATCACGTCCGCGTGCGCCACCAACGCTCCGACGCGCGCCCCAGCCAGGGACCAGGCCTTGGACAACGTGCGCAGCACGGCCACGTTGTCATGATCGTCGATCAGCGACGTAGCACTGGCCACGCCGCTGAACTCGGCGTAGGCCTCGTCGACCACCAACACGGCACGCCCGTCGAGTTCGCGGGCCAGTCGTTCCAGCACATCGCGCTGCACGAGATTGCCGGTGGGATTGTTGGGCGTGCAGACAAAGACGAGCTTGGTCGCCGGAGTGACGGCGGCAAGCAGCTTATCGGCGTCGAGGTCACCCGAAGGTCCGAGCGGCGCTTCGATCACGGCGGCGCCCTGGATGCGCGCGCAGACCGCGTACATGCCGAAGGTGGGCGGCGAGACGACGACGGCATCCTCTCGCGCGCGACAGAAGGCACGCACGAGCAGGTCGATCGCCTCGTCGCTGCCGCGCGTCACGAGCAGGCGGTCCGGCTGGCTGCCATAGAGGTCGGCAAGTGCGTCCACCAGCGCCCGCGGCTGCGGGTCTGGATAGCGGTTCAGTCCATCGCCGCCGGGGATGTTCGGAGGGCGCGAGGACTCGTTCGCGTTGAGCAGGACGGTGCCGCCCTGCGCTTCCATGCGCGCGCTCGAATAGGGCGACAGCGCGCGGATGTCGGGACGGGCCAGGTCGAGGACGCTCATGCGGTGGCATCCATCGCGGCGAGGCGCAAGGTGACCGCTCGGCGGTGCGCCTCCAGTTGTTCCGCGGCGGCCAGCGTGGCCGCGCAAGGCCCGATGACACGCAGGCCGGCGGCGGTCACCTCCTGCACGGTGACCTGCTTCTGGAAGCTGGCGACCGAGACGCCGCTGTAGCTGCGCGCGTACCCGTAGGTCGGCAGTACGTGGTTGCTGCCACTGCAGTAGTCGCCCACGGATTCAGGCGTCCATTCGCCGAGGAAGACGGAACCGGCCGATTCGACGGCGTCGAGCAACGCCCGCGGTTCGGCGGTCTGGATGATGAGGTGCTCGGGCGCGTAGCGGTTGCTGACCGCGATCGCCTCGTCGAGGTCAGCAACCTGCACGAGGCGGCTTTCCGCCAACGCCCTGGCGGCGATATCCGCCCGTGGCAAGACGGCGCGCTGTCGCTCCACCTCGATCGCCACGCGATCGAGCAGGCCCGCCGACGGGCTGACCAACAATACCTGTGAATCCGGGCCGTGCTCGGCTTGCGAGAGCAGATCGGCGGCGACGAAGCTCGGGTCGGCGTCGGCGTCGGCGATCACCAGCACCTCGGACGGGCCGGCCGGCATGTCGATGGCCGCGCCGGCGGGATCGCCCGCCACCTGCAACTTCGCCTCGGTGACCCATGCGTTACCGGGTCCGAAAATCTTGTCACAGCGTGGAACGGTTTCCGTGCCGTAAGCCATCGCGGCGATCGCCTGCGCGCCGCCAAGCTTGAATACGCGATGCACGCCGGAGGCTTTCGCCGCGAACAACACGGCATCGTCGCAGCGGCCATCGGCCTGCACCGGCGTGCAGAGCACCACCTCGCGGCATCCCGCGATAGCCGCCGGCACGCCGAGCATGATCGCGGTGGACGGCAGGGGTGCGCCACCGGCCGGCACGTACAGGCCTACCCGGCCGATGGGCCGCAATACCCGTTCCACCCGCACGCCCGGAGCGGTGTCGACCGCGATGGGCGTCGGCGCCGCCGCACGATGGAAGGCCTCGATACGGCCAGCGGCTTCGATCACCGCGGCTTTCAGTTCGGGCGCGAGACGCGCTTCCGCCGCGATGAATTCCTCGTCGCTGACCTCCAGCCCTTCCAGGCGGGTGCCATCGTAGCGAGCCGTGAGTTCGAACAAGGCCTCGTCGCCATGCCCGCGCACCTTCGCCACGATGGTCTCCACGCCTTCGCGCAGTGCGACCGAGCGCGATTGCGCGGGCCGCGCCAACGCCGCCTCGCGGCCGCTTTCGTCCAGGGTCGTCCAGTCGATTCGTTTCATGCCAGCATCTTCTCCACCGGCAGCACCAGCATGTCGCGGGCACCGGCGCGTTTCATGTCTTCGAGTTGGCGCCAGCTCACCGAGCCGGCGCACAGAGCCTGCAGGACGACCTGATCAGGCGCACCGTCCACCGGCGTGAGCGTCGGCACCGGGCTGCCAGGCAACAACCGCGTGATCGCGGCCAGCGCGTCGCGCGGTGCCTGCATCAGGATCAGGCGCGAGTCGCGCACCTGGATCACACCGTCGAGCCGGCGCAGGAGCAACTCGGCGATCTCGCCACGCTCATCCGGCGGAAGCTCGCGGTGCCCGGCCAGTACCGCCTCGCTCTCCACCACGACCACCGCTTCCCTCAACTGATTGGCGACCAACGTGGCGCCGCTGGAGACGAGATCGCAGATCGCATCGGCGGTGCCCAGGCGCGGGGCGATCTCCACGGAGCCAGCGAGCATCACGACCTTCGCGTCCACGGCGTTGGTCCGCAGCCATTCGCCCAGCAGCCCCGGATACGAGGTGGCGATGCGCTGGCCGTCGAGTTGCGCGGGGCCGTCGTAGGCGTCTTCCTGGGGCACGGCGATGGACAGGCGGCAGTGGCCGAAGCCCAGCGACCGCAGCTCGTCGAGACCCGCACCGGCCTCCCTGTTGGACAGTTGGAACTCCCGCAGGACGTTGCGGCCGACGATGCCGAGGTCGCACACGCCTTCGGCGATCAGGCCGGGGATGTCGTCGTCACGGACCAGCAGGAGGTCGACGGGTTCGCCCTCGCCGAAGCAGAACAGCTTGTCGCGGCTCTGACGGAACTTGAGGCCGCAACGCGCCAGAAGCTCCTGGGCCGGCTCCGTGAGCCGCCCGGACTTCTGCATGGCGATCCGCAGGCGGTCGCGCGGCTTCATGCGGCACCTCCCGCGTTCCGCCGCGCCGCCGCGGCCATGTAGCCCCCGCTGCCCTGATTGAGGTAGCGGGCCACGCGGCCGATCGTGGTGATGCTCACCGCCGTCCGCTCGTGGATCTCCCGGTAGGAACGCCCCTCAAGCAGGTGCGGAACCACCCGCCAACGGTCGACCATCACCTCGATTTCCGCCGGGGTGCACAGGTCATGCAGAAATGCCCGCATCTCGTCGACGGTGGACAGGCCCAGCAGGGCCTCGCACAGGCTGGTTTCAGCCGAATCGGCCGGGGTTTCGGGATCGAGCGAGCGACGCTTCATAGTGTACTAACGCGTTAATACGATAACGCATCGTACCTCTGCAACCTGAGCGTGGCAAGCGCCGACACGTGATTGCGCTTTTCTTCCATATATTTCGCGGCTTCGGCCCGCCAACATGACGAGATTCCATCGCCATGAGGCCTGACATGACGAGTACCGTGATCATCGCCGACGACCATCCGGTGGTCGTGGCGGGGGTCGAGACGATTCTCAAGGCGCACCGCTACGAAGTCGTCGCACGCGCCCACGATACGGACACGCTGTTCGACGCCCTCGCCGAGCACCCTTGCGACGTCGTCGTCACCGACTATTCCATGCCCGAGGGCAGCCAGCCCGACGGCATGCCCATGATCCGGCGCATTCGCGCCGCCCGCCCGGATACGGGCATCGTGGTGCTCACGATGATGTCCAACCCGGCCATCCTGCGCAGCCTGCTCGACATGGGCGTCGCGGCCATTTTCGACAAGCGCACGAACCTGCGCGACATCCCCGTGGCGGTGCACGCCGCCGACGTAGGCCGCTCCTACCTCAGTCCCGCCATACGCCGGCTGTTCCATGAAGCGGATTGCGCGAACGGCCACGACGACGCCACCCGGCTTTCGCCACGCGAGGTCGAAGTGCTGCGCGCCTTCGCGCAAGGTCACGGCCTGGGTGACATCGCGATCCTGATGGGCCGCAGTTTCAAGACCATCAGCCGGCAGAAGCGCTCGGCCATGAACAAGTTGGGCCTCGCCAACGATGCCCAGCTCTACCAGTACCTGGCGGGTGTGCGCGCCGGTATGCTGGACGACTGGTCCCCCGCCGTGGAGGCCGCGGCCACCCTCCGCTTCTTCGGCCCGTAAGGGTCAGTCGCCGTCGACAAGGCGGCCAGAAGCCACCAGCTCGCACACCGCGCGTACGTCGCCATCCATCGCGCGATCACGCTGCATGAAGGCGATGTGCTCTCGCAGCGTGGCCAACGCGGCGCGCACCGCCACCCCACCATGGAAGTCATCCGCGGCGGCGAGTGCGTCCATCAATGCGCGTACTTCGCGTTCGAAACCTGCGTAATGCGGCGAATCCGGACGCGGTGCGCCGGAGACCTTCGTCGCCAGCGCCTGCCAGTCGCCACGGTGCGCCAGGGAGCGCGCGGCATTGAGCATGTCCTGGCGATATTCGAGGGCCTGCGCCGCCGTATAGAGCTCCATCGCCAGCACATGGCCAAGGTCCTCGGTCATTTCCAGCACATGGCGTGCCTCGTTGGCACCCATCGACACGTGGTCCTCGGCGTTTGCGCTCGTCGGCACGGAATACACCGATGCCGGATGCGCGCGCGTGGCCAGGTCGTTGACCAGGGCGGCGGCCGTGTACTGGACGATCATGAAACCCGAATCGGTCGCGTCCTCGTTACCGATAAGGAAAGCCGGAAGGCCATCGTTATTGGCCGGATCGACAAGCTTTGCCGTGCGCCGCTCGGAAATCGACGCCAGCACCGGAATGGATGCTTTCACGTAGCTCATCGCCAGCGCCAGCGGCATGCCGTGGAAATGGCCGGCGGAGATCACCTGGTCTTCGATGACCTCGGCGTTCTCGGCATCCGGGAACACCAACGGATTGTCGGTGACGGCATTGAGCTCGACGTCGAAGACCCGGCAAGCCTGTTCCCATGCGTCACGCACCGCGCCGTGCACCTGCGGTGCGCAGCGCAGGCAATAGGCGTCCTGCGGCTGGTGCTTCTTCCCGCCCTTGAAGGGGAGGAATCGCGCATAGAAGGCTTCCTTGCCGTGACGCTGCGTGGCCGGCACCCAATCCCAGCCGATATCGAAACGATGGCCCTGGTCCGCGGGATCGGACCATGCATCGGACAGCCATGGACGGAAACGCGGCACAAGGTGGTAAGCAATGTCAGCGAGCGTGGAGCCTTCCAGCAGACCGCGGATATTACGGGCGGCCTCGACCTGGCCAGGATGCGGGCGCAGTGCGTGCACCTGCTCGGCATAGGCGCCGGTGCGGCCGGCAAAGGCGTCCAGCGTCATCGCGGCGGCGAGATCCGCGGTACGAATCAGCATGTCCATCGTGTCGAGCGCGAGCACGCCCGTGGCGAGCATCTGCGTCGTACCGTTGTTCAGGGCCAGGCCTTCCTTGAAGGACAGGCGTACCGGCTCCAACCCCGCCGCGGCGAGGGCTTGGGCGCCGGGCATGCGCTCGCCCTTGTAGAAGGCTTCACCGCCACCGAGCAGCACGATCGCAAGATGAGAGAGCGGTGCGAGATCGCCACTGGCGCCCACCGAACCCTTTTCCGGAATGACCGGGATGACATCGCGATTGAGCAACTCGGCCAGCGCGCGCAGGGTTTCCACGCGGATGCCGGAATGGCCTCGCATCAAGGTGTTCACGCGGATCGCCAGCATCGCGCGGACGACGTCCGTGGAGAACGGCTTACCGACGCACACCGCGTGGGTGATGATGAGGTTGTGCTGCAGTTCTTCCAGCAAGCTGCCTTCGCGCGGCTCCGGGTTGCCACCCGGCAGCTCGTCGCGCACGCGATGCGCGCCGAGCAGTTTGTCCGCATTGCTGCCGAAGCCCGTGGTGACGCCGTAGATCGGCTCGCCCCCGCCCACCTTCTCGGCCAGGAAATCGGCGGCACGCTTCACCTTGACCAGTTGCGCCTCGTCCAGACGGATCGTGGCGCCGCGGCGAGCGATGTCGGCGACCTGGGCACGCGTGAGGCTACGCCCGTCGAGAAGGATACTGCTGGTCATGGTAAAGGCCGTGATATGTCGGGGAGGGAGAAGGATCAGACGCCGATTTCGGCCTGGGCCAGTTCGACGCGCAGGGTCTTCACCAGGTCCGCCCGCGGCACCTCGAACTGGTCTTCGCGGCGAAGGTCCTTCACGGTGACGACGCCCTTGGCGATCTCGTCTTCGCCAAGCACCACCACGAAGCGGATGCCCGCACGGTCGGCATACTTGAACTGCTTGCCCAGCTTGCCGCCCTCGAGCACCACCTCGGTGGCGATGCCGGCGGTGCGCAGTTCATTGGCCACGGCCAGATACGTGGGCAACTGGGCCGGGTCCATTTGCGTGACGAGCACATCGACCGTGCTCCGCGCCGTCGAGATCAGGCCGGCATCGCGAAGCTGCCAGTAAAGGCGGGTAAGGCCGATGGAAATGCCCACGCCCGGCAGGTGCGACTTGGTGTACTGGCCCGCGAGATTTTCATAGCGGCCGCCCGAGCAGATCGAGCCGATGCCCGGGTGATCGTCCAGGGTGGTCTCGTACACGGTGCCCGTGTAGTAGTCGAGACCGCGGGCAATCGACAGGTTCAACGCGAAATGCGTTTCCGGCACGCCAAAATCGCGAATCAGGGAGAGCACTTCCTTCAGCTCGGCCCTGCCCTGTTCGAAGGTTTCCGAACCGCCGCCGAGCGCATCGAGCTTCGCGAACGCGTCGTCCACCGAGGTGGAGCGCACCTGCACGAAGGCGAGGATCTTCGCCGCCACCTCGGCGGAAAGGCCGAATGCGTCCCCCGTGAGCGTATCGCGCACGTAATCGGCGCCGCGTTTGTCGAGCTTGTCGACCTCGCGCAGCACGAGCATCTGCTGCTCGGCGTCGGCGATGCCGAGGTTCTCGAAATAACCGCGCATCAACTTGCGATTGTTGAGCTGGATGGTGAACGCGCCGATGTCGAGTTCACGGAATACGCTGTAGATCACCGCGGGAATCTCGGCGTCGTAGCGGACGGACAGCGAATCCTTGCCGATCACGTCGATGTCGCACTGGTAGAACTCACGGAACCGGCCGCGCTGTGCACGTTCGCCACGGTAGACGCGCTGCATCTGGTACCGCCGGAATGGGAAGCTCAGGTCGTGCTCGTGCTCGGCCACGTAGCGCGCCAACGGCACGGTGAGGTCGAATCGCAGGGCCAATTCGGGCACTCCACCCTTTTCCGCCGCCGCACCCAGGGCGCCGGTCGACTGGACGAAGTACACCTGGCGCTCGGTTTCGCCACCCGTCTTGGTCAACAGCACATCGCTATGCTCGATCACCGGCGTCTCGATCGGCAGGAAGCCGAATCGCTCGTAGTTGCGGCGGATCGTATCCAGCATGCGCTGGAAGGCGATCTGGTCGAGCGGCAGGAGCTCGAGGACACCGGGCATGGTGCGGGCCGGGGTGAGTGCCATGCAATTCCTCTTCGGACAAGCTGTACGGGCGCCGCCATGCGGCAGCCGCATAGATTAGCAGATGGCTACCGATACCCCCGGCGGTGAAATGTAAAAAAGATGCGACGACCTGTTGCCAAGGGAACGCCCCGTGGCTAATATACGCGGCTCCCGTCGGGGTGTAGCTCAGCCTGGTAGAGCGCTACGTTCGGGACGTAGAAGTCGCAGGTTCGAATCCTGTCTCCCCGACCAATATTCAAGTAGTTACGTCGCTAGACGATGAAAGGTCCGCCCTCAAAGCGGACCTTTTTTTCGTTCCATATGGCCGGAAAATAGCGGGGGAATATCTCGGCCATATCTGCGGCATGTCTACGTATCTGGACGATATTTGGACGGTCCCGCACACCTCGAACCAGCGCCGAGGCTCGCGCTTTGAACCTGGGGCGCCATACGCGGGGACCGGGCTATCGTGGCAACGATGCACGGCACTTGCTCTTGCCTGAGATACCATGCTGGCGATGAAGAACATCCTTTTCGACATGGATGGCGTGCTGGTGGATTACCAACCCGCTATCCGCGTCAGTCATATCGCCATGGCACTTCAACGAAGCACGGCTGACGTTCATGCCGCAATCTATGACTCGGGCTTGGAAGCGGACGCGGACGCTGGACGCCTCGGCCCGGACGAGTACCTTGAAGCCGTGGGCAAGATCATGGGCCTGCGCTTACCTATCGACGTATGGACGGAAGCTCGCCGACTTGCAACGCGAATACGGCCTGGCCTCATGGGGCGAGTCTCGTCGCTTGCCTCGCAGGGCGTCGGCATCGCCATCCTCACCAACAACGGACGCCTTCTCGCGGCGCACTGGGAACATATCGTGCCGGCGCTGTTCCCGCTCTTTCGCGGCCGAGCCCATGTGGCAGCCGAGTTTGGCGTGGCCAAGCCGGATCCCGGCGTGTATGTGGCCGCCCTCGAAAAACTGGGATGGCGCGCGCAGGACACCTTGTTCATCGACGACGTCCAGGCGAATGTCGACGGCGCGGTTGCGGTGGGAATGGCTGCGCGACGCTGCGACAGTGAAGCCAGCGTCGGCGACGCCATTGCCGCCTTCATCAACGTTTCCAAGATCGCCGATCGGACGTGGTGAGGTAGCCGCATATGAGGTCCCATGCGCGGGGGGGGGGCTACGCCACCATTCTCTCAGGCACAAAAAAGCCCTGAAGAATCAGGGCTTTTTGCAAACTGGCGGAGAGTGAGGGATTCGAACCCTCGATAAGGCTTTTGACCCTATACTCCCTTAGCAGGGGAGCCCCTTCGGCCTCTCGGGCAACTCTCCGTGATCGTCGTCGAGGAACGAGCCTTAACGAGCCAGCAAGGATACTTTGCCTTGCCGTGGCCGTAAAGACTTTACTGGTCGTCCCCGGAATGGCCGGCCGGATCGTTCTCGTTCTTGATGCGCTGGTAAATTTCCTCGCGATGAACCGCGACATTCTTCGGCGCATTGATGCCGATGCGCACCTGGTTACCCTTCACACCCAGAACGGTGACGGTCACCTCGTCGCCGATCATCAGGGTTTCACCGACCCGGCGGGTCAGAATCAGCATGATTGATACTCCATAAAATCAGGTATTGGCTTCCCCACCAACGACAACCTCACCCCGAGTGCTTGCCGTCAATGGATCGACGTTCCGACCATCGAAGGCCGATTGCCTTCCCCGGCTCTTGTTGTGTGTGTGTCGCTGACCAGCTGTCCTGCCACTCTCGATCCGAAGGAGGATCGATGCCGAAGGATGCATTCGACATTCGGATGATACTAGCCGAGCCAAACCGGGGGACGCAACGCACACGGCCGGCAATGCATGCGCCGAAGCACCTTTATGGCGTGTCGACGCATACCCCGGCCATCTCCCGTTCAGCGCAGGCGAGCTTCCACCCACGCCGGAATGCCCGCGAGCACGGCCGGCAAGGCCGGGCCATCGAGGCCGCCACCCTGGGCCATGTCGGGCCGGCCGCCGCCCTTGCCCTCGATGTGGGAGGCCACCTCGGCGACAAGGTCGCCCGCCTTGACCCTGCCCAGCGCCGCCCCACCGACACCGGCCACCAACGACACGCGACCGTCCGCCGCACCCGCCAGGACAACGGCACAGTCTCCCAGCTTCTGCTTCAGGACATCCAGGCTGTCGCGAAGCGACTTGGCGTCCAGGCCCTCCAGGCGAGCGGCGACCACCTTGATCCCAGCCACGTCCACAGCCGACGCGGCGAGGTCGGCCGATGCCGAACTGGCCGCCTTGGCCTTGTAGGATTCGATTTCGCGTTCCAGCTTCTTCTGCCGGTCGAACAGTTGGCGCAGTTTCTCGATGACCTCGTCGCCGTGGGCGCCGACCAGGCCGGAAACCTCGCCCAGCACGCGCTCTTCATCAGCCACCCGGGCCAGGGCGCCCGCACCCGTCACCGCCTCGATACGGCGCACACCCGCGGCCACACCCGATTCGGAGACGATCTTGAACAGACCGATGTCACCGGTGCGCGACACGTGCGTGCCACCACAGAGTTCGGTCGAAAAGTCGCCCATCTTCAGCACGCGCACTTCCGAGCCGTACTTCTCACCGAACAAGGCGATGGCGCCGAAGTCGATCGCCTCGTCATAACCCATGTGATGGACCTCCGCCCGGGCGTTGCGACGGATCTCGTCGTTGACCATGCGTTCGATCTGGGCCAATTCCTCGGCGGTGACCGGCTTGAAGTGCGAGAAATCGAAGCGCAACCGCTCCGGTGCGACCAGCGAGCCCTTCTGGGCCACATGGTCGCCCAGCACGGTACGCAATGCGGCGTGCAGCAGGTGCGTGGCGGAATGGTTGAGTACGGTGGCCTGGCGCTGCGCCGCGTCCACCGAGGCGGCGACGACAGCGCCCTTCTCGAGCGGTGCGGAGCCTTGCCAGGTGCCGAAGTGCGCGAAGAAGGCGCCGGCGACCTTCTGCGTATCCGCCACGGCGAAGGCGCCGGAGGGATTGCGCAGCATGCCGGTATCACCGACCTGCCCGCCGGATTCGGCATAGAAAGGCGTGTGGTCGAGCAGCACGAAGGCATCCTCGCCATCGGCGAGACGATCGACGGCCTTGCCGTCGCGAACGATGGCCAGAACCGTCGCGTCGGCGAGATCCAGGACGTCGTACCCCGTGAACACCGTCGGCGCGAGCGCACTGGCGACCTCGGCGGGAAGCTGCGCCTTGCTGCCGAAGTTGCTGGCGGCGCGGGCTCGGGCGCGTTGCTCGCCCATGGCGCGCTCGAAGCCGTCCATGTCGACGGTCATGCCGCGTTCGCGTGCGATGTCGGCGGTGAGGTCGACGGGAAAGCCGTAGGTGTCGTAAAGCCGGAAAGCATCGACACCCGGGATGACCTGGCCCGATTTCGTGGCGATATCGTCGAACAGGCGCATGCCGTGCTCGAGGGTCTCACCGAAGCGCTCTTCCTCGGTCTTGAGGGCCTGCTCCACGAAAGACTGCTTCGCGGCGATCTCGGGATACGCATCGCCCATCTCGGCGACCAGCGGCGCCACCATCTTCCAGAAGAAATCGCCACGCACGCCGAGCATCCAGCCATGCCGCAGCGCACGCCGGATGATGCGACGGAGCACGTAACCGCGCCCTTCATTGGACGGCAGGACACCATCGACGATCAGGAAGGAACAGGCACGGATATGGTCGGCGATGACACGCAACGACTTGTTGGCGAGGTCGGCCGTGCCAGTCAGGCGTGAGGCTTCCGCGATCAGGTGCGCGAACAGGTCGATCTCGTAGTTCGAATGCACGTGCTGCAGCACGGCCGCAAGGCGCTCCAGGCCCATGCCCGTGTCGACGCACGGTGCCGGCAGAGGCGAGAGCGTGCCGTCCGGAGCACGATCGAACTGCATGAACACGAGGTTCCAGATCTCGATATAGCGATCGCCATCCTCGTCGGGCGAGCCCGGGGGACCGCCAGCCACTTCAGGGCCATGGTCGTAGAAGATCTCGGTGCAAGGACCGCAGGGACCGGTATCGGCCATCTGCCAGAAGTTGTCCGACGCGAAGGGCGCGCCCTTGTTGTCGCCAATGCGGACGATGCGATCCGCCGGTACGCCGACTTCCTTGTTCCAGATGTCGTAGGCCTCGTCGTCGGTATGATAGACGGTGACCCACAGCCGCTCGGGCGGCAGCTTGTAAACCGAGGTGAGCAATTCCCACGCGTAGCGGATGGCGTCACGCTTGAAATAGTCGCCGAAAGACCAGTTGCCCAGCATCTCGAAGAAGGTGTGATGCCGGGCGGTATAGCCCACGGCGTCGAGATCGTTGTGCTTGCCACCGGCACGCAGGCAACGCTGGACGTCGGCCGCCCGGACGTAGCCCGGTTTTTCACTGCCGAGGAACACGTTCTTGAACGGGACCATGCCCGAGTTGGTGAACAGCAACGTGGGGTCGTTCGACGGCACCAACGATGCCGACGGCACGATGGTGTGGTCCTTGGAGCGGAAGAAGTCGAGGAAGGTCGAACGGATTTGGGCGGTTTTCATGAGCGATCGTGGCGTGGGAGCTGCGAGACATGTCGCGGGGACGCTCCGTCCAGAATCAAGGCTCACTGCCTTCAGTCGTCGTCGGCGTCTTCCGCATCGGCATGGGTAAGAACACGTACTGTGGCGGCGGCGAAGCCGCGACGCAAGAGGAATTGCGCCCTCCGCGCCCGCTCGGCGGGGTCGGTGGATGGCTTGCCGTAGCGTCGACGCAGCTGATTCGCGGCCAGATCATGCCAATCGACGTCTGCCGCCTCGATCAATTCGCGGATACGGGCATCGGCGATTCCCTGGCTACGCAGTTCGGCACGAATGCGGGCCGGCCCATAGCCCTGCCCCACCCGGCTGCGCACCAGGGACCCGGCGAAGCGGTCGTCGTCCTGGTAGCCCTGGTCGCCCAGTCGCTCGAGCGCGGCCGTTGACTCCTCGCGCTCGAAGCCGCCGCGTTCCAGCTTTTGCTTGAGTTCGCGGCGGGAATGTTCGCGCCGGGCCAACAGCCCCAGCGCTTTGTCGTATGCGGTACGGGTGGGGCGGCCGGCCTTGCCGCCGCCCTTCCCCGATTCCTTATCAGACTTCCTCAAGCTCGTCGGCCTCGGTCGAGGCCTCGGCCTTCGGGCCCGCCTTGACCAGCAGGCGGACGCGCAGCTCGGCGTCCACTTCGTTGGCGATGGCCGGGTTGTCGCGCAGGAACTGGCGCACGTTTTCCTTGCCCTGGCCGATGCGGTCACCCTTGTAGCTGTACCAGGCACCGGATTTGTCGATCAGGTTTTCGCGAACGCCCAGTTCGATGATCTCACCTTCGCGCGACGTACCTTCGCCGTAGAGGATCTCGAACTCCGCCTGGCGGAACGGCGGCGCGACCTTGTTCTTGACGACCTTGACGCGCGTCTCCGAACCGATGACCTCCTCGCCCTTCTTCACCGCGCCGATACGGCGGATGTCCAGGCGGACCGAGGCGTAGAACTTCAATGCATTACCACCGGTGGTGGTTTCGGGGCTGCCGAACATCACGCCGATCTTCATGCGGATCTGGTTGATGAAGATGACCAGGCAATTGGTCTTCTTGATGTTGGCGGTGAGCTTGCGCAGGGCCTGGCTCATCAGGCGGGCATGCAGGCCCACGTGGGAATCGCCCATCTCGCCTTCGATTTCGGCTTTCGGCGTCAGCGCGGCGACCGAGTCGACCACCACCATGTCCACGGCGCCGGAACGCACCAGCATGTCGGCGATCTCAAGCGCCTGTTCGCCGGTATCCGGCTGGCTGACCAGCAGGTCGGCGACATTCACGCCCAGCTTTTCAGCATAGCTGGGGTCGAGCGCATGCTCGGCGTCGACGAACGCCGCCGTGCCGCCCGCACGCTGGCAGGAGGCGATGGCCTGCAGGGTCAGCGTGGTCTTGCCCGACGATTCCGGGCCGTAGATCTCGACGACGCGGCCACGAGGAAGGCCGCCGATGCCCAAGGCGATGTCCAGGCCGAGCGAGCCGGTCGACACCGTGTCGATCTGGTCGTCGACGCGGTCGCCAAGACGCATCACGGCACCCTTGCCGAACTGCTTTTCAATCTGGCCGAGGGCACTCGCCAGCGCCTTGCGCTTATTGTCGTCCATCGTGGTTTCCAGTCTCTTTGTGTAGGTGAGTATCTTGCCCGACCGTGGTCTCAGGGACTGCGATCCGCAATCGCCAAGTTTGCCATAGGCGGCCTGGTTCAGCCCTTTAGTTCGTCGGTCATTCCAACAAGCGCCGCGGCCACCGTCTGTCGCCGAACCGCTTCTCGGTCGCCATCGAAATGGTAGAGCCGGGCGTGGGCATAACCCCCGCGCCGCTTCCAGCCGATCCACACCGTGCCGACGGGCTTCTCCGGCGTGCCACCAGAGGGGCCCGCGATTCCGGTGACCGCCACGGCCACCCCCGCACCGTATCGGGCCAATGCCCCGGACACCATCTCGAGCACCGTCTCCTCGCTCACGGCACCCGTCCGCTCCAGGGTGCGGGGGTTGACGCCAAGGAGGGCCTCCTTGGCGCTATAGCTGTAACTGACGACGCCGGCCTCGAACCAGGCCGAACTCCCGGCCAGGTCGGTCAGTGTCTTGGCGATCCAGCCACCGGTGCACGATTCGGCGGTGGCGACCATCATCCGCCGCTCGAGCGCGGCGGCAGCGACATCCTGCGCGAGCGCCATCAGTTCGGCGTCGGAGGGAATGACTGCGGAATCCATGGAGGTCCTGTCGATAAAGGGAGAGGTTCTACTACCGGCGCTTCGGGATGTCGACGCGAGGATAGTCGGGGGAAAACGATTTTTGAGAATTATTCTATTGTCTCGATTGAAGTACGCGCCTACGATGACACGACTTCATGGACAATTTGATACTCATCCAGGTTGCCATTCACGCTACTGCGAAGACAGTTGCGGGCCTTACGGCAAAGGTCATTCAGAGTGGCACCGTCCAGCAACACTCAGATCTCCGGCTTTCGGCAGCCTGATCTGTCCGAGGCCTGAAATGTCGCAATGCGGGCGCGCCCGCATTGCGACGCAGACGGATGCCCACAACACACCCTGACACTCGTCCACTGACGTGACGTCCTCCGTTCAGTCAGCATTTCACATACGTCCGGCAGCGCCATCGGACCCACGGTCGATCGGCTCATGCAACACATTGAATGAGTGCCGATGTCGCATGACTGACACGACGGAATGACAACTTACTGCCCAAGGAGAGGGGGTACGCGATGGTTTCAACCGCAACCTTCATGAGACATACACAAATCCGGCAGTTACGTGATGCAACGCGCACGTACGGAGCGATGCCCGTCAACACTTCGACGCGTTTCACGCATATTACATGCCCACAATGTGTGACAAGAGTCCCAAAAACATGCATATCGGCCACTAGTCAGAAAATTGTCGTTGCGTTATCTTTACATCGCGGACAGGGGTCCGTATCAGGGGTGGGGAATCCACGGTCGATAAGGCGCAACCCTGAGTGGGCGATCATCGCATCGCCGCTCATGCGCATGACCATTCTTCGCTGGCACGTTATGCAAGGGCGCCTAGGCGCTCGTACAGGATGTTGTATGGATGAATTGCATGTCGCTCGGAGCCGGTTGGCTCAAGGCTCCCGCTGCTGCCAGGGGCATCATCTCCGCCAGCGCATTCGGCGCGGCGGTACATCGACGGATCCAGACGCAGGCGGGCCACCCCGCCCACAGCGCCACCCTGCGCCCTTCATAACGAAGTAAACGCTTTCCCGGCTTCGCGTATGGCGATGAGCCGCGCGAAGTGCTGCCGACGTTTTCTCTTTGGTCATCCGATGAATTACGAGCCACGCGTGAATAGAACCCTGCCCCCTGCCCTTGCCATCTGCCTTGTCTCCGCACTCGCCGTGCTGATTTCCGCTTGTGGCACACCAGCCGCGAAGGATTTCGGCGGCCGGTGGAAGCCGGTGAACCGATACGACGACAAGACCGTCGAGATTCCACTTGCGGTTCCCTACACCTATTACGCGGCGCCCATGGACGGCACGCTGAAGACGATGCTGACACGGTGGACCAGCGATACGGGAACCAAGCTGTCGTATCGCCTGCGTTCCGACTTCACGCTGCCAAAGGCCACCGCGCAGATTCACACCTCGGAGGTTCGTGACGCTGCGACTCAACTGAGCACGATCTTCGCGCCTCAGGGCGTCACCGTCGTTGTGAACGGGCCGGAAATCCTGGTTGAGGAAACGAGCGCCATCGTTCCGACGGCTCCCGTCGCCAAGGTGGAGGAAGCAACGTCGACACCGCCCAAGGACGCCAATACCACGACACCGAAGAAGGCTCCTCTCGCACAAGTGCCAGCTACGGCGACTTCCGCTGTCGATAGCACGCCCCGGACCCAGTAATTCCACCCGCGACAGTCACACCAGGCCCTTCGATGTTGAACAAGAAAAACTCTCCGAAGATCGACGCTGCGGTATCGAAGTCCGTCGACTTCGAAATCACGATGTCCGACCTCGCCCAGCGCAGCGAACGCCGCGCATGGATGGTGGCGTTCTGTGCGATCTCGATGTCGGTGATCCTAGCGGGCGGCTACTTCTACATCCTCCCTTTGAAAGAGAAGGTGCCGTATATCGTGCTTGCGGATGCCTATACGGGCATGAGTTCGTTGACACGCATCACCGATGACGTCGTCAACCGGCGCATCACCGCCAGTGAAGCGATCAATCGAAGCAACATCACCCATTTCATCCTCGCGCGCGAATCGTTCGACGTCACGATGATCAATCTTCGTGATTGGGCAACCGTGCTGACGATGGCCTCGCCAAACATCGCCAAGGCCTACACCGATCTGCATGCCCTCGACAATCCGTCTGCCCCTTACAAGATCTACGGCCGCGATCGTGCCGTCCGCGTCAAGATCCTCAGCATCGTATTGATCGGGGGTGAGGATGGGACCACGCCCAAGGGGGCCACGGTCCGCTTTCAACGCACCGTCTATAACAAGGTGTCCGGCCAGACCGTGCCACTGGACAGCAAGATCGCCACGATGGCATTTGCGTACAAGCCGAACCTGAAGATGGACGACCAGTACAGGGTGGAGAATCCGCTCGGGTTCCAGGTTACCGACTACCGGGTCGACAGCGACTACGCGGAACCCCCGCCCCCGGAGAGCTCGCCGCCCGCGACTGCCGCTGCCGCACCCACCAGCGTGCCGGCTCCGTCCGCCTCGGCGGCCGCGGCTACCGTCGCCGCCATGCCACCTTCCCCGATACCCACCGACGGCACGTCGCCCGGCGGGGTCGTACCGGCACAACAACAGACGGGGCAAGCACCGGCCGCCGCACCGCAAGCAACTGCTCCCATCCACCCGAACGCCGCCAATGGAGGGCGCCGTTGATGAAGCGCGCAACCACACTTCGACTTTCACTGGCGCTCTGCCTCGCGACTGCCGGCATGATCGGCGCCGCGAACGCGCAGGTCGTCACGCCTTACGAATACGAGCCGGACAAGATCTACACGGTTCGTACCGGCCTCGGCATAACGACACAGATCGAACTCAGCCCGAACGAAAAAATTCTCGACTACAGCACCGGCTTCAGCAGCGGCTGGGAGCTGACCCGGCGTGACAACGTCTTCTATGTGAAGCCGAAGAACGTCGACGTCGATACGAACATGATGATTCGTACGGCGACCCACTCCTACATCTTCGAACTGAAGGTGGTCGCCACCGATTGGAAGACACTCGACCAGGCGCGTCGCGCAGGCGTGCAGTACAAGATCACGTTCAATTATCCCGCCGATACAAGCTTCCTGGCGGAGACGAAGAAAGTCGCCGCGACGCCGGAACTCGACACGACGCTGGTAAAGGGGCGCGACTACAACTTCGACTACGACTATGCCATGAAGCGCAAGACCGCTCCCTGGCTGGTGCCGATCAACGTCTACGACGACGGCCGTTTCACATACATAAAAATGCCCGACCTCAAGCAGTTCCCCACGGGCAACTTCCCCACGATCTACATGCGCGAGAAGGAACACGGCGAGGACTCGGTGGTGAACACGACGGTTGAGGGCAACACCATCGTTGTCCACGGCACGTACAACTACCTTGTCATCCGGCACGACAACAACGTCGTGGGTCTGCGAAGGAACACGAAGAAGTGAGCCCGAATAATCCCTACCATCCCGACGACGAGAACCGCGACGGCCAGGTGCCGCCGCGGGATGCCGCTGGCGAGCAAGCCGAAGCGCTGGCGAACAATCCCTACTCCGCACAGCAACGCCAGGCGCCTCCGCCGGATCTCGATGCCGGCGCGCCTCAACTGGCGGCTGCTGACGTGCGACGGATGAACCGGCGTGCCCTCGGCTTCCTCGCCGGCATAGTCGCGTTGCTTTTGTTCGCCGCCTACTTCTTCCTGAGCGGCAACCAATCGGCGGCACCGGCCCCGAAACCCAAGCACGAGGAAACCGTTTCGATACCCGACGCTCCCAAGGTCGCTCCCATACCGGAACAGGCACCTCCAAGGCTGCCCGACCCGATCGCGCTCGCTCCGCCGCCGCCACTGCCGTCCACCGCGCAGCCGCGCGCAGCCACTCAGCGCGTGAACACGGGGCCGTCGCTCCTCGAGCGGCGCATGATGGACACCGAAGCCGCCCAGGTAGCCGGCGCCAGTGGGCAGCCGGCAGGCGGTGGCATGGGCGGACCCGCCAGCCCCTACGGAATGATTCCGGGCATGCCTTATCCCGGACCGTCGGGCGGCGTGCCGGTAAACAGCGCATATGGCGGCAAGAGCCTTCCGGACGTGTCCAATGCCTCTCCGCTGACCCACCCGGATACACTGATGCTGCGCGGCACGTTCATTCGCTGCGTTCTTGAAACCCGGATCATCACGGACATTCCGGGTTTCACCTCCTGCGTCGTCACCGAGCCCGTGTATTCGTTCACCGGCAAGCGCCTGCTGTTGCCCAAGGGCTCCAAGGTCCTGGGCAAGTACGAAATGGAGCCCAATGGGCCACGCGTTGCCGTGATCTGGGATCGCATCGTCACGCCCACGGGTATCGACGTGAATATGGCCAGCCCGGGTGTGGATACACTCGGCGGTGCCGGCCACCCCGGCTATTACAATGCGCATTGGGGTAGCCGCATCGGCGCGGCCCTGCTCATCTCCCTTCTCAGCGACGCATTCAAATACGAAGCGGCGGAACACGGCCCTCGCCAGACCACGATCAGCAATGGCGTGGTGACGCAGAGTCCGTTCGAAAGCAACACCGCCGCGACGCTCCAGCAGATCGCGAACACCGCGGTACAACGTGCGGCCAATCGCCCTGCCACGGTCACGATCAACCAGGGCACGGTCCTCGCCATCTATGTCGCGAAGGACGTCGACTTCAGCGGCGTCGTGGCGAGGTACTGAGCAGATGAGCCAGCCCGCTCTCGCCGTCGTCGGAAGCGATTTCCTGGACTACCAGTACGAAGTGCTGGGCATCCGGGACTACCTCGCGTCGTCCGACGTGACCGAGATATGCATAAACAAACCGGGCGAACTCTATCTCGAGAGTCGCGGTGCCTGGCATCGCGTGGAAGTACCGTCGCTCACGTTCGAGCGGGCTCGCCAGTTCTGTACCGCGGTGGTCAATGAAAGCAACACCGGGCAACGTATCACCGACGTCGACCCGGTCGTCTCGCTGACATTCCCCACCGGGCAGCGTGCTCAGTTCGTCCTTCCGCCAGCATGCGAGGCCGGGCGTGTTTCGATAACCATCCGGCTGCCTTCACGGCAAAGCAAGACGTTGGCGCAGTATCAGGAGGACGGCTTTTTCGACCAGATCCTGGAAGGCGCCAATACGATCAGCCAGGCGGATCGTGAATTGCTGGAACTGCGCGCCGAACGTCGCTATGCGGATTTCTTTCGCCATGCGGTGCTGAGCAAGAAGAATATCGTCGTCGCCGGCGCCACCGGCAGCGGCAAGACCACGTTCATGAAGTCGCTGGTGGGACATATCCCGGAAGACGAGCGGCTGGTCACCATCGAAGACGCACGCGAGCTTTTCATCGACCAGCCGAATGTCGTCCATCTCCTGTATTCCAAGGGCGGGCAAAGCGCCAGCAACGTCACCGCGAAAAGTTGCATGGAGGCCTGCCTCCGTATGAAACCCGACCGGATCATCCTGGCGGAGCTTCGTGGCGACGAATCGTTCTACTTCATCCGAAATTGCGCATCCGGCCATCCCGGGTCGATTACAAGCTGTCACGCAGGAAGCGTGGAGCAGACCTGGGATCAGTTGGGGCTCATGGTGAAGGCATCCAACGAGGGCGCGGGATTGGAGTTCTCGACGATCAAACGCTTGCTGATGCTGACCATCGACATCGTCGTCCACATCAAGGCGCATGCCGGTCGTCGTCACATCACCGGCATCGATTTCAACCCGGCCCGGGCCCTGGCTCCGGACGGGGGGTAACACGCGAAACACATCGGTCATTAGACAGGAGTTGTAACGGTGGTACCAGGAATGGAAATGATGGCTTGCCCAAACCTCGCCGTACCGGCGGAGGTGATGCAGCATGTCGTGAATGTCGAGTCGTCGCGCAATCCGTTTGCGATCGGCGTCGTTGGCGGCCAGCTCGTGCGCCAACCGGAGAACCTCGGCGAAGCCGTGGCGACAGTGCGCATGCTCGAGTCGAAGGGCTACAACTACTCACTGGGCGTGGCGCAGGTGAATCGCGCCAACCTCGGCAAGTTCGGCCTCGATACGTACGAGAAGGCCTTCCAGGTATGCCCCAACCTCGTCGCCGGGTCGCAGATCCTCGCCCAGTGCTATGCCAGTGCAGGCGGCGACTGGGGCAAGGCTTTCAGTTGTTACTACTCCGGCAACTTCACCACCGGTTACCAGGACGGCTACGTCCAGAAAATCTTCGACTCCATGGCGCGCCAATCCGCCCTTGCGGCAACGGCCGTGCCGATCCCACTGGTCAAGTCTTCCACCAGCAGCGGCAAGGGAACGCCTGTCTATACGAGTGACGCTGCCGCCTACCGCGTGGCCATGCGCAGCGTGGCCGATGCCGCCGTCGCCTCCACGCTCGCACCAGCGGTGGCCGCCGCGGCTGGCACAGCCCCGCCCAGCCGCACGGTCGCACCGTCAGCCAGCCCCGCCATGACCGACACACCGCCGGACGCCGCCGCCATCGCGCAGGCCCTGCAAGCGGCATCGGCATCGCCCCCGTTTGGTCCGGGCGGGAATGCGTCGCTTGCGGGTTTCGCCCCGACGCTTCCGGCGCCCGCGCCTGGCCGAATCCCCACCGACCCGACGACGGCCGCGATCATGTCGCAGATCGGCGCGCAGGTGCCCGCGGGCAACCCCGCACTCGCTCCCGGCCGTATCCGAACGGACCCGGCCACGGCGGCGGCCATGGCGCAGATCGGCGTTTCATCCAACGCCAACGGTACCGGCGCCGCGGAGGGCAACGACATCTTCGTTCCCCAGGTGCAAGGACCTGGCGATCCCACACCCACCACCGCCGCCTCCCCGACCGCGCCGACGGCACCCGCCGGCGACCCGGCCGATCTTCGCCAGGGGGGTAGCGATGGCGCCTTTGTTTTTTGACGTGCTCCCGCCTCGCAGGATGCACGTCGTTGCGAAACCGGCTACGAGCGTCGTAGCCGTCCTCAACCCGGCCGCCTACCACGGCCGTATCCAGCCCTGTAACACACCAAGGAACTACGAGATGGCCCTGTCCAACCTGCCCAACGTCCCGACCGATCGTGCATCGCTCAACAAGATGATGACCCTGCTCATGGTCGCCACCGTCCTGCTGCTGCCAACGATCGGCGTGGCCCAGGACGTGACCGAAACCTCGAAGAAGGTCTGCGGCTTCTTTGAGAACATCAACTCATTGCTGAATGCCGCATCGATCGTCGTGGTAACCATCGCCGTGATCTTCTCCGGCTACCAGATCGCCTTCGCCCACAAGCGCATCGCCGATGTGGCGCCGGCCCTCGTCGGTGGCGTGCTGATCGGTGCCGCCGCACAGGTGGCGAAGATGGTCGTGGGCGGCAATGGCGGCTCGTCGAACGCATGCAGCTCCACCAGCGGAGCCACGACGGCCTCCTTCCTGATGGACGCCATGCAGACCGCGATGCACCTCCTGCACTTCCATGCATAAGAACGCGCTCTTCCGCGGCTGCACGCGGCCGGCCATGTTCATGGGCGTGCCCTATATCCCGTTCTTCATCGGGGCGGGAAGCGGCTTGCTGATGGCGATGTATTTCAACATGTGGTTCCTCCTGTGGATTCCCATCAGCGTATTCGTGATGCGCCAGATGGCCCGTCGCGACGAAATGATCTTTCGTCTGTTGGGACTCCGCCTGCAATTCCGCACGCGGATCCGGAACCTGCAGGAACACGACGGCATGTGGGTGTTCTCGCCCAACAACTACCGTGAGCCCGGCAAGGCGAAACGGTAAGGCAATACTCCGCCCTGGCAGGACCCTGCCAGGGCCTTTTTAGCGCTTCTCGACGGTAGCCAGAGCCATGTTCACTCCAGATGCAGCGATCGGTGAGTTCATTCCATTGTCCACGCATGTTTCGCCGACCGTCCTCAAGACGACCGGCGGCGATTTCCTGCTCGTCTGGCGACTGGCCGGCCTTCCCTTCGTGGGCCGCGAAGAGTGGGAGATAGAACATCGCCACAACACTTTCAACCGGATGTTGCAGACACTCCGCGCGCCCGATTTCGTCAACGTGGCCTTCTGGGTCCACGATATTCGCCGCCGTGGCAGCGTCAAGGACAGCAGCCGCTTCGAGCACCGCTTCAACCAGGACATGTCCGACGGCTATTACGCTTCGCTCTCCAGCCAGAAGCTGATGCAGAACGAGCTCTACCTGACGATGATCTACCGTCCCGTGGTATCGGGAAAACGCTTTGTCGAGAAGTCGTCCAACGCCGAGCGTCTCCTGTCGGAGCAGAACCAGGCGATCGCCACGACACTGGAATTGGCCGGCAACGTGGAAGCCGTGCTCAAGGATTACGCACCGACACGCCTGGGCATGTATGAAGCGCCGAACGGCGTGGTCTTCTCGGAAGCACTCGAGTTGTACGGCTACATCCTCAATCGTATCGATGAGCCGGTGCCCGTACTCAGCGCGGCCGTACGCGACTACCTCCCCGTCAGCCGCCAGCGATTCTCTTCCAAGACCGGCGACTTCGTCCTCACCACACCGAATGGCGTCAATCATTTCGGCGCGATCCTCAATATCAAGGAGTACGTCGAGGGAACCTACCCCGGCATTCTCAACGGACTCAAGTATCTCGACTTCGAGTACGTCATCACCCATTCCTTCAGCCCGATGGGACGCCAGGATGCGCTCAAGGCATTGGAGCGTACGAAGGGCATGATGATCTCCTCGGGCGACAAGGCCGTGAGCCAGATCATCGAGATGGACCAGGCCATGGATCAGCTCGCTTCGGGCAACTTCGTGCTCGGTGAGTACCACTTCACCATGGCGATTTACTCGCAGGCGCAGGAAACCCTTTCCCAGCAGATCGCCGCGACCCGTGCCGAGCTCTCCAACGCGGGTTTCATCTCGGTGAAGGAAGACCTCGCCGTGACGTCGGCGTTCTATGCGCAGTTCCCGGGAAACTGGAAATACCGTACACGCCTCGCCAATGTCAGTTCGCTCAACTTCCTCGGCCTGTCGCCCTTGCACAACTTCGCCACGGGCAAGAAGCAGAACAATCCCTGGGGTGACTGCGTCACCACCTTGCAGACGACCAACGGCCAGCCGTACTACTTCAATTTCCATGCGACCCATCCCGCCGAGAATTCGTTCGGCGAGAAGGCCATTGCCAATACCATGGTCATCGGAAAATCCGGTACCGGCAAGACGGCGCTTATCAACTTCCTGCTCAGCCAGGTGCAGAAGCTCGATCCGGCACCGACCATCTTTTTCTTCGACAAGGACCGCGGCGCCGAGATTTTCGTGCGCGCGTGCGGTGGCAACTACCTGGCGCTGGAGAACGGCAAGCCCACCGGCTTCAATCCGTTCCAATGCGAGCGCACGGAGGAGAACGTGCAGTTCCTGGCCGATCTGGTCAAGGTTCTCGCGGGCAAGAGCGTCTACAGCTCTCGTGAAGAAGAAGATATCTACCGTGCCGTGGAGAACATCCTCGACACGCCGATGCACCTTCGCAACATGACCAACTTCCAGAAGAGCCTGCCGAATCTCGGTGACGACGGCCTGTTCATCCGCATTCGCAAGTGGACGGCCGGCAATTCCCTGGGTTGGGTCTTCGACAATCCGCGCGACACGGTGGACCTGGACAAGGCCAATATCATCGGCTTCGATTACACCGACATCATCGACAATCCGGAAGTCCGCGCGCCGGTCATCAACTACCTCCTGCACCGCCTGGAAGCGCTGATCGACGGACGCCGCCTGATCTACGTGATGGACGAGTTCTGGAAGATCCTCGACGGCAAGGGCGGGCTCAAGGAATTCGCGAAGAACAAGCAGAAGACCATCCGTAAGCAGAACGGCATGGGCATCTTCGCCACTCAGAGTCCCGAGGATGCCCTGGCCAGCGACATTTCCGCGGCTCTCATCGAGCAGACCGCCACCATGATCCTCTTGCCCAACCCCAATGCGAGCCGCGAGGACTACGTCAACGGCCTGAAGCTAACCGATGCCGAATACCAGGTGGTGGTGAGCCTCGACGAGCGTTCGCGTCGGTTCCTGGTCAAGCAGGGTCATGCGTCGGCCGTGTGCCAGCTCAACCTGCGCGGCATGGACGATGCCCTGTCGGTCATTTCCGCATCCACGGACAACATCGAGATCATGCACGAGATCCTCGCCCAGCACGCCGAAGCCGCCGGCGTGTCGCCCAACGACCTCACCCCGGACCAGTGGCTGCCGTCCTTCTACGAAAACCGCAAGGGCAGTGGCAAGAAACCCACACCTGCCTCCCCCTCGACGCGCCCTGCCCGCTCGGCCGCTCGCTGACGCAGGCCAACGCATTGACCCTGGAGACCATCATGGCAACCCGAAATATGTACGCCCGCCGGACATCCCTGCTTCGCCGCCTGCTCGGCGGCGGCACATTCCTGATCGCCCTGCTCGCCGCGACACCCGCCGCCCAGGCGCAGTGGGCCGTGAACGACGCCGACGCCAACACCAAGCTCGGCCAGATCGAACAGCACACCAACGATACCGTCAGCCAGACCAAGGACATCAACAAGGTGCTGGGCCAGACCGGCGATGGTGACGGCAAGACGATCAACGCCAACCTCGACGCGATCAACAAGAAGTTCAAAATCGGACAGTACAAGGACACGCAGCCAGGTCCGCGAGTGGCCGATCCGAAGAAGGCCCTTCCCGAAGACAGCACGCAGTTGGACGACGGCACCCGCTGCAAGGCGGTCGCCGAGCCCCAGCAGGCAAACTGCAAGCTGATCGTCGACCTGGAGAACGCTCAGTACCAGTACATGTTGACCATGTACAAGAACACGAAAACACGCGACGACATGCTGCGCGAACTCCTCAAGGAACGGCAGGCGATCGGCGCGGACGACCCGAACCAATACGGCAAGCTTGAAGACAACACCAACAAGCTCACCGCGTTGTACAACCTGATCGCTCTGGACCAACAGCAGATGCAGACGGTGAACTATGCCTACGAGGCCAACCTCAAGTACCTGCGATCGCAACAGACACTGGCGGCGAACGCCGCCAACACCGGCAAGAAGCCGTCGGAATGGGGGTCGATCCAACTCCCGGGCGTCGGTGACGTGGATATCGGCAGTGCCATCAGCGGCCTCGCCACGGGTGCCGTGCTTTCCGAAACGTTGAAGGGCGTGCAGAGCGACAAGCCAAGCGGCATGCAGACCCTCAGTATCGGTGAGTCCAATGGCTTCTGATCCGATCACCATTTTTGCAAACGGAACGTCGCGTCATGGTTGACCTCTTGGGTACACACTTCGAACATTCGGCCGTCGCCATGCTCAGCGGCCCGCTGGACGGTGCAACACAGTTCGTCTTCTTCCAGACGATCAATAACTTCCTGCGCGATGAAATCGACATCATGCAGTGGAAGCTACTCTCCAGCTCCGCCACGATCATTGGTTTCGTCGCCGTGACCGTACTGACCGTATGGATCATGTTCCAGGGTTTTCGCATCGTCACGGGGCAATCGCGCCAACCGATGATGGTACTCGTGGGCGACTCCCTGAAAGCGACCCTCGTCGTCTTCATAGCGACCACCGCAGCCTATTCGTCCTCGTCGGTCTACTGGACCTTGAGCGACGGTATGTCGACCGTAATCGCGCAGTACGTCACAGGCGAAAAGGGGAGTCCGTTCCAGCACATCGACAACAACCTCGCGGGCATGGAGGTGGCGATGGGCACGATCGACGCCATCGATACAGGCGGCGACCAGGCCGCCCAGGACGCCAAGGACCGTGATCGCTGGTTCACCGGCATCGGCATCGCCGGTCCCAGCGTCATCGCCGGCTCCATGCTGCTGTTGAACAAGATCGCCCTCGCCCTGTTCGTCGGTTTCGGCCCGATCTTCATCATGTGCCTGCTCTTCGAGCCTACGAAGCAACTGTTCAGTAAATGGCTTCTCTATGGCATCGGCACCGTCTTCTCCCTCGCCGTCCTCAGCGTCATGGTGACCATCGCCATGAAGATGATGGCCGCGGTGACTGCCGCCTTCGCGGCGAAGTATCTTCTCTCCATGCCAAGCATGGGTGGCGCCGGCACCACCGACGGCATCAACAGCATGGCCCTCCAGCAAGGCGGCCTCGGCTTGTTGCTCACGACGATGATCATCAGTGCTCCACCCATGGCCGCCGCCTTCTTCCAGGGCACGCTGGGCCAGTTCAACTCGTACTCACCGTTCGGGCATATCAAACCGGAGCAGTCGGGTGGGCGTGGTGGTTATGGCGTTCCTGGAACATCAAGCTACGTTCCTCCATCGAGCAACCCGAACTCAGGAATGCAACACGTCAATGATAGTGGTCAGAATGCCTCGTTCGGTAACTACTCACAACTGACAGGGGGAGGAACAAGCTTTGTCCAGGGTGCCGATCAAATAAAGAACAAGGAAACTGGATACTCATGATTACACCGTCATGTAAGCCGACACGTTTGATTGCCGTGGTTATGCTTGTAACCACGGCACCAGCATGGTCCCAGTGCGCCACTGGCGTGAATACTGGTGGTGGAAATTGCGTACCGCCCGACGCTTCAGGCATGCCAGGTTATAACGCAAATCAAGGTGAGGCTCCCGCACAGCCACAGCCCCGATGGCAGCTGACGTGGGGTGCCATCGTCATCGATAGCAAGACTGGGGGAGCGGGGACGGTTACAGGTCGAAGCAGCAAGATCGAAGCAATCAGAGACGCGACGCATGATTGCGAAAGCCACGGCGCATCAGGCTGTAAAGTGGAACTGACGTATCAGAATCAATGCGCTGCCGTAGCATGGGGAGCGGGCGGGCGAGGATTGGCTCATGGTCCAGATGTTCATAAGACGGAGGGTGATGCCATAGCCGCGTGCAACGATTCTGGCGCGCAAGCATGCAAGCTGGTGTATAGCGCATGCAGCGCTCCAATTCCTGTGCAATAGCTAATGGTGAAGGTCATCCAGTCGCTCCTAGCCACAAGCGCTCTCGCAACAGCGACGGCTTGGGGACAATGCGCCACCGGCGTCAACACGGGTGGTGGAAACTGCGTCCCGCCCGACGCCTCAGGCATGCCCGGATATAACCCGGGCAACGGCCAACCAGTGGGGGCGCCGGAACCCACACCAGCGTGGGTGGACTCCTGGGGCGCCATTGCTATCGACGATGCCACTGGCGATGCCGGAACGATTACGGACAAGTACAGCAAGTCTGAGGCCGAGCAAGCTGCAATGCGCGATTGCGGCATTCGTGGGGCGAAAGCTTGCAAGGTCTCACTTACGTTCCATAACCAGTGCGCGGCGATCGCTTGGGGAAGCTCCGCGTGGGGAACCGCCAGCGGCGCTAAGGAACAGCAAGCAACGGAGGACGCGATGCGCCTTTGCCAGAACCAAACCACTGAGTGCAAGGTTGTCTATAGCGCATGCAGTGTGGCGCATAAGGTGCGTTAACTCTTGAAGATACGGCACCTGCATGGCAGTGCGAGATGATTGCGGCGAAGGCTTAACGTAATCCCGGGTTGTATGAGAAAGGATCGAATGAAACTGGCCTTAAATGCGTTACTTGCAACGGCACTGGCTTCCTCGCCAGCCTTCGCCTTGCAAGAAACACCCATCTCCGCACCGGCGGAGGTCGAAGCGCTTTCCCCCACCGGTATGCATTTAATCTTCTTCAAGACCAGCGGCGACCAACCCGATGCTGACGCTGCGGCGGTTTTCGAGACCAACAGCGGCGACCGGGACTCGCGACAGCGGGAACTGATCCTTCTTCGCAAGAAAGACGGTCGTTTTCATGAAGTGGATCGTAACGACAAGATCATCGGATGCACCACGTGTGACCAGTTCCGCCAGGACCCCTTCCTCGACCGCCACATCACTGTCACACCCGGACATATAAGCATTCTGCATACAGACTCCGGAGAAAAAGAATCCACTGCCGAATACCAACTCGTCTATGATTCGGGCATCTCCCATTGGCGCATTACGAGCGCAAAACGCACAGACTTTGAACTCGGGCAAGGGAACGGGGTGAGCCAAGCGATTCCGCTCCCCTCATCGGGCCTGATGAAAGACTTTGATGCGAAGTGGAAAGCTCGCTCCTTTTGGACGGCTATTGTCGTGAACGATGTATCCCATCAGTTCCATTTCGTGTCCAGCGTGCCAAGCGAGCGCGAGCTTGACGTCACTATGAACAGGCGATGCAACGATCCGTCCACTTGTCGGATCCTCGTCAAACAGCAAGATGGTTGCGTGGCACTAGTCCAAGACGAGTTGAAGAATTTCTTTGCCTCCGCGCTACCCCTGAAGCGGTCGGAAGCGCAAGCCGAAGGTAAGGCCATGTCCGAATGCAAGCTTCACGGACATGGCACGTGCACCCCTATACGCACCGGTTGCACTCTCGGATCTCGATAGGCCTGATTCGGTATTACAAGGAGGGTTCCATGGACGTCGTATCCACCAAGAACGTTTCTCGCCTCGCGGCCACACAAGGTACCACTCGTATATATGAACTAGAGGATGGCACTTGGCTAAAGGCTTCTGGAGGGACCGTTGCCTGGCGGAATAACAATCCTGGCAATCTGAAGTTCGAGTTTTCTGGTAGTGCGGACACGACGTCTCGCGCTACGCGTACACGTGAACGCGCGCTGGAAACCGCAAAGGATAAATTCGATGGAGTGGTCGATCTTGACCAATGGGGAAATGCCATTTTCGAAAGCTATGAGGCTGGGCGGAAAGCGCAGCAAAGCCTCCTCACCGATAGGTTCAAGGACAAGACCGTAGAAGAGCTGGTAAAGATCTACTCCACCGCGGACTACAGCGGTGAAACGCATCATTCGGGTCAGATCGGAACGATTCACACCACGGCCGAGGCCCGCGGCCTCGATTTGCGCAACAAGATCGTTGATGACATGACGTCCCAAGAACTCGATGCACTTGCCGACGGCCTCAGCAAAGCCGAAGGCTGGAAACCCGGTATCGTCGAATCCATGCCCCCGCAAACCCCCGAACAACTCGCCGAACGCTTGCAGCGATCACCCGCCCAGGCCGCCGCGACAGCGCCTCACCTGCCCGATCACCCGGCTGCGCTGCGCGCCGGTGCTCGCGGTGAGGCGGTTGGAGATATGCAGAACCAACTTCGCACTCTTGGCTATGCCGGTTCGAACGGCCGGCCGCTGATCGCGGATAACCATTTTGGTTCGCAAACGAGTGCCGCCGTCGAATCGTTCCAAAGGACGCACGGCCTCCGCGTGGATGGCGTCGTCGGCACACGAACGCTCGACGCCCTGCACACCGCGCAACGCATGGCGGCGGATGCACGGCTGTCCGGCGCCCCGCTGCTGGACAACGCGCGTCATCCTGCCCATGAGATCTACCAACAGGCGCGCGCCGGCGTGCAGCAGTTGGATGAGCGGCATGGGCGTGTACCCGGCCCTCATTCCGAGAACCTCGCCGGCTCGCTGACCTCCGCCGCCGTGAGCACGGGCATGCATCGCATCGACCACGTCGCGCTCAACGATGATGCAAGCCGGGCCTATGCCATACAGGGCGAGGCCCGTTCGCCTTTCAAGCTCCACGCCGAGGTGGACGTCATGCAGGCCATCCAGACACCGCTCGCCCGAAGTAGCGCCGAAGCACTCCTGCCGGTGGAGCGAGCGAATCGATCCCAGGCTATCCAGCAGACGCTCGACCTGCAGCCCTCGAACCCGCAGGCACAGCCATCGCCTCCGGGCATGCGGATGTAATGCCCGATGAAGCACTATCTCGCCGCCACCCTGTTCGCCCTCCTTCCGCTGACGCTTGCGGAAGCCGCTAGCCATGCCATGCAAGCGCCTCGCGCCGCCTCGACGTCCGCCACTCAGGACAAAGGAAGCAAGATGGATGACCTGAAACCATTCGCGACCGGCGGCAGGACGATCCTCGAATCACGGGTCGGCGATATCAGGGGCGATGGGTCGGAAGGCGTGGTGCTTGTCCTGGATCCGCCCGTTGCTGGTGCGCCGAAGCTCGGCGAAGGGCCGGCACGAGAAGTGGTGTTGCTGGTGCGCGACGATCACGGACGGCTACATAAGGTCGCATCGAACGCCCGCGTCGTTCCTTGTTCCAGCTGTGGCGGCTTATCCGGCGACCCGTACGGATATACACGTATCGAGCGGGGACACTTCACCGTCGTCATTGGCGGTGGCGGTCGCGAGCACTGGTCGGATGAATTCACCTTCGCCTACGCGCCCGATCGCAACGATTGGTTCCTCACCGGCGCCCTGCGCCGCGTGGAGGACACGGACACCGGGCAGCAGAAGCAGCTCGACCTTCCGGCAAAGGATGTCGGCAAGATCGCCTTCGGAGACTTTGACCCGGCGAAATTGCCGGAGGTGGAGTTGCCCTGATATCGAGTGGTATCGAACCGCCGGGACGAGCGGGTACATGGCAAGCAGGAAGCCCCGCCGAACGTGGTAGTCAAACAGGAGCTACACATGGCGATTGATCGTGAAACACAACTGCTTGCCGCGGCGGCCGCGGCGGGCATCACGCGACCACGGGAACTGGCCAACTTCATGGCCCAGGTCTCGCATGAGTCGAACGGGCTGAACCGGCTAGAAGAAGGCTTCCGCTACACGCGCAACATCTCGCAGATACCGGTGCAGTCGGCGTGGCGCGAAGGGCCCGACGTACTCGAAACGGCTCGCATCGGTGCACTCCAGGGTCGTCCGGAGAAGCTGGCGGAGCTGATGTACGGCGGTCGCAACGGTAATGAGCGCCCTGGCGAGGGCTATCTCTACCGGGGGCGTGGCTACATGCAGCTCACCGGCAAGGACAACTATCGGGCGGCGGGCGATGCACTGGACCTGGACCTGGTAAAGCACCCCGAACTGGCAGCCGAGCCGACGAACGCAGCGCGGATCGCCGTGTGGTACTGGCAGAACCGCGTTCCCGAAACCGCACGCGAGGACGTCAAGGCGGCAACACGCGCCATCAATGGCAGATACAACGGCCTGGACGATCGACAGGAACGGTTCGTGGCCTGGGAAAGAAGGCTGACGCCCGAAGTCATGGAACGATTGGCCAAAAGCCACGCTGACGCGCCGACGCCGGCGTCCGGTACGCCGGCTCGTGTCCATCACGGCACATCGGCACCGCTCAAGGAAGGCTCGGACGGCGACGACGTGCGTCGCCTGCAGGCCAACCTATCCAGCCTGGGATACAAGGACGCAGTGGGCCGCCCCCTGAAAGTCGATGGCGACTATGGCCCGTCGACGAAGGTAGCCGTCAAGGCTTTTCAGCGCGATGCCGGCATAAAGGTGGACGGCATCGTGGGACGAGACACGATCGACGCTATCGAACACGCGCAAGACCTGATCGAGGCGGGACGACGTCACCGTCACCACCATCACCATCCGCATGGACCGGGGCAGCCGTCCCATCCGGCGCCGGCACTGAACCACACGTCGCATCCGGATCATGCGTTGTTCCGTCAAGCGCGTGACGCCGTGCATCGTCTCGATACCGAGCATCGGCGCGAACCCGACCAGCGCAGTGAGAACCTTGCGGCCGCGCTTACGGTAGCGGCACGCCACCAAGGCATGAATCGCATCGACCATGTGGCGCTCAGCGAGGATGCCGCGCGTACCTACGCGGTGCAGGGAGACGTCCACTCCCCGCACAAGCAGGTAGTCGAGGTGGCCACCCAGCAGGCGATCGCGACGCCCGTCGAACAGAGCGCCCAGGCACTCGCCCGGCAGGCGGCACAGACCGAGCACGAGCAGCGCCAGGCCCAGCAGGCGAGCCAGCACACGCCGCCATCCCCATCACCGCTTTGAAAGGACCCGCGATGCGCAAGCTTCTTCTTCCTTCCCTGGCCTTCGCCCTCCTGCTGGCCGCGTGCGACAAGGCGCCTCCTCCGTCACAGGCGTCCGCCGCCGCATCGACTGCTGGCACCCATGCGTCCCGCTGCCCGGCGGACGATTTCGATGCCTTCCTGCCCCTCTTCCAGAACGACGTGTCCCTGCAAAAGGCCTATGTAACCGACCCACTGCAAAGCGACTCGGTCGATCCCAACGCCGATCCCGAACCCAAGCCCGTATCGAAAATGCTGGGAAAAGCCGAGGTCAAGTTCCCCGTGATGCCTAGCCAGGCGGACCAGGCGAAAGATGGCCTCACGATCACGCGGACCGCAACCGGCCCGACGGAAGTCACGATCAAACTGGCCAAGCCGGACACCGACTACCAGATGTCGTTCTTCTTCCGGAAGGACGGCTGCTGGCGCCTTTACCGCGTCAAAGACGATTCGCTCTAAACGGGAGGAGAGACCCATGCCATACCAGGACGTCATGAATGTCATCCTGCCGCAACAGGGCGATCGTGCGGCGCACATCACCGGGCACTATGGCGAACATCGCGCCAAGGGCCCTCACGGTGGATCCGACTTCAACTACGAAGGCGGACAGTCGGGCATCAACCTGACCCATCCCTCCATCCACTCGCCGATCGCCGGCGAGGTCACCTTCGTCGGTGGTCAGTACGGCACGATCAAGATTCGCGATGCCGAGGGCAACAGCCACGAGCTCCTGCATACGCAGTCCCAGTCCGTGAAAGTCGGGCAGCACATCCAGGTGGGCGATGAAATCGGACGCATGGGCGGTCGCGGCCCCGACGGCGCGGGCCAATATGCCCAACACGTCCATTACCAGATGAAGGACGCGCAAGGCCACCCGGTCAATCCGGAAACGTTCTGGCGCGACCGGCAGGTCCAGCCCGAGGGCGCCCACGCCGCGCCCGCCGGCCATTCCCACGACGGTAGCCACACGGTTATGCGCGAGGGCACCAGGGGGCCTGACGTCCACGCGTTACAGGAACGCCTGAACGCCCTCGGCATCCGCGACGCCCAGGGACATCGCCTGTCGACCGACAGCCATTTCGGCGGGCACACGAAGGAAGCTGTCGAGAATTTCCAGCGCGCCCACGGACTGAAGCCCGACGGCGTGGTCGGTCCGCGCACCGCGGAAGCACTCCAGCATCAGCAGGCCCACGGGGCACCGCGACTCGATACGCCATCCCATCCGGACCACGAGATCTACCGGCAGGCACGGGAAGGCGTTCACCGGCTGGACGCGCAGCATGAACGCGCACCGGACGAGCGCAGCGATCGCCTTGCGGCGTCGCTCACGGTCGCCGCACGCCAGGAAGGCCTGCAACGCATCGACCACGTCGCCCTCAACGCCGATGCCAGCCGGGCGTATGCCATGCAGGGTGAGCCCGGTTCGCCGTTCAAGCAGGTCGCCGAGGTGGAAACGCAGCGGGCCATGAACACGTCGATCGAGCAAAGCAGCCAGGCCTTGCAGCACGTGGCACACCAGGCTCCTGCGCAACAGCAGGCGCAACAACAGCAGGCGCAACCGATGCCGGGGCCATGAGTATGACGATACGTCAACCACTACGCAGTGGAGCCGTCGTTCTCCTCCTGTCCCTGATTCCTCATGCCTATGGTGCCTCCATGAAACAGCCCGACATCAAGCTCAATCCGAATCCTCGCATGCGTTACGAGATCACGGCCACGGTTACCGATGCTCCCGGAGCCTTCGAACGAATCGAAGGGTCCGTGGACTACAAGGTGTTCAACGGGGCCTGTGTTCCGTTGACTCCTGTCACGGGCGCCACCGTGGAGCCCCAGAAGCGGCTTCCGGTCGTCTTCGAGCGAGACGGCGAAAATACGTTCAAGGCCGTGATCTATGTCGATCAGATCCAGGATGAGGACTACTTTGGCCTCGGAGTCTGCCACTGGTCGGTCGTCGGCGCTTCCGCCGACTTCCACCATGGCGAGGTGAACTTCAGTCCGGCTATTTATCACGATGACATCCTTGGCCAGAAAAGCGTGGTCCGGTATTTCTCGGAGCGTTCCTACGAAAGGGCATCGCGTTCGCGTATCGACATAGGCTCCCCAAGCAAGTCGGACTTCAATGATGCCGGCGCGATCTTCTCCATCACCTTGAAGGCCGTGGAGAAGCTCCAATGAGCCCGCGGTCGACGGACTATGCCCTGCTTTCGCAGAACGTCTATCACGATACGCCTGTCAACCAGAAGGTCATCCTGGACGGCGTCACCTATCGCGTCGCCGCTGCTGAGAACAACCCGGCGACGGGATTCCAGGCCCAAGCGTACATACGCGAAGACGTCAAGCCGAGCCAGGTCGTCATCGCGTTTCGCGGCACCGAATTCGATCGCGAGCCCGTTCATGATGGCGGGGTGGACGCGGGCATGGTTCTGACTGGAGTAAACCTCCAGACGCACGATGCCATGGCTTTCACCGAGCGGGTCATCGCGGAGACGAGGCAAGACGCCGTCGATCAGGGGACCGCCCCACCCGATATCACGGTGACGGGGCATTCCCTCGGCGGCACGCTCGCCGAGATCGCGGCGTCGCGCTATGGCTTGAAAGGCGAGACGTTCAACGCCTACGGAGCCGCCGGGCTGCTGCAAGGCGTTCCCGCCGGCGGGAACCAGGTCATCGACCACGTGCGAGCCGGTGATCTGGTAAGTGCCGCCAGCGAACACTTCGGCGAAGTCCGGATCTACGCTGCGCAGAAGGATATCGATACCTTGTCACAGGCGGGCTATCGCGATGACAGCGGGATTCTCTCGCCGCGCAATCCGATCAAGGCCACCGATTTCGACGCCCACGCGATCGATAATTTCGTGCCGGAAAGCAAGCTGCTGGGACACTCGATCATCGATGCCGAAAGCCAGGCCCGCTATCGAGCCCACGAGGGCATGGTCGATCGTTATCGCAACGATGTCATGGATATCCGCAAGGGATTGTCGGCCTCGTGGGAGATACCCAAAGCCATCGGCGAAGGCGTCGACTACCTGCACGATAAAATCGACGAAGGCTTGACCGCGGCCGGTCATGCCGTGAGTCATGCGGCGCACGAAGTGGCGGAGGTGGCGGGCCGGGTACGCGACGAAGTGTCGAAAGACCTCCACGCGGCTGGCCACGTGATCAGCGAGGGCGCATCCAATGCCTGGAATACCCTCACCCACCCCGGCTCCTGGTTCAACGACGAGAAGCCCGCGCCACAGCGGCTCGATCATCCCGAGCACCCGGGCCACGGCTTGTTCCAACAGGCTCGTGAAGGTGTCCAGCGGCTCGATAGCCGGCTTCAGCGCCAACCCGACGAGCAAAGCACACGGCTCGCCGCGTCGCTGACCGCGGCGGCCCAACAGGGAGGCATGCAGCGGATCGATCACGTCACCCTGAACGCGGACGCCAGCCGGACCTATGCGGTGCAAGGGGACGCCAATTCACCCTTCAAGCAAGTGGCGGAGGTGGACACGCAACGCGCCGTGGGCACTCCCGTCGAACAGAGCACGCAGCAGTGGCAACAAGCATCGGATCAGCAGATACGTGCTTCGACGCAGTCAATGTCGCAGGAACAGCAGGCAAAGACTCAAGCCCATCCGCCCTTGTAGACCACCTCGGATAAAGAGAAAGAAGATCCCATCGCCGCAGTGGCATTCAATGTGTGACATAAGCAAAAGGTGCGTCATGAAGATACGGATGATTGTATTGGCACTGATCTACAGCCCGATGGTCTTGGCACAGGACTCGGGTTTCTACGAGTTTATCCGCTATAGGGACAACGACCCCTTCCTCTTCTGCACGGAAGGCCTCAAGGGATTGGACAAATGTTGGTTCCCCCTGGATCCAGGGAGCGGCACGTACATGTACACGGGCGTGTGCGACGAGCCGAATCCGGATGGACGCTCGTGGACCTTTGAAGACCGGGACTCGCTATCTCAATACCAGAGGGTTTGTCCGAAGGCGATGCAAGCTGGCAGCTGGCAAGGTGCAGGCGACGGGTCAAACAGTCCACATCCACATTAATTGTCGTCCCATAGCCAACACGCGTTTGCAGGATTCACTTAATGAGTAAGCCATTTGCCTACCTGGCGGCAGGTCTCGGCCTTGCTGCCATCGCCGTAGGAAATTTTCTCTCGGGATACCTGACGCTGCTCTTCCTCGGCTTGAAGGACGAGCACGTCAAGTGGAACACGTACTGGAGCTATATCAGGGCGCTGAATCTTCCCCAGGTACAGCCCTATGTCTGGAAGATCGAGACGGCGGGCATCATCGGCATCCTCTTGCCGCTGATCGCGTGGCTCGTGGTGCTTTATTTCCTGATGAAGCCAAAGAAGCAGGCCATGCACGGCGACGCCCGCTTCGCCACCGCCTCCGACCTGCGCAAGCAAAACATGCTCTCCCCCGCCCCGAACGGCATCCTCGTGGGCAAGTTCAAGGGCGACCTGGTCCGCCTCCCAGGCCAGCAGTTCGTGATCCTCGCCGCTCCCACCCGTTCAGGCAAAGGCGTCGGCGTGGTGATCCCGAACCTGCTCGACTACCAGGAATCGGTGGTGGTGCTGGACATCAAGCAGGAGAACTTCGACCTGACCAGTGGCTGGCGCAAATCGCAGGGACAGGAAATCTACCTGTTCAACCCGTTCGCCGAAGACCGTCGCACGCACCGCTGGAATCCATTGAGCTATGTCTCCAAGGACCCCGCGTTCCGCGTGTCGGACCTTATGAGCATCGCCTCGATGCTCTACCCCGACGTGTCCGACGACCAGAAGTTCTGGGTGAGCCAGGCGCGCAACGCCTTCATGGCGTTCTCGCTATACCTCTGCGAGAAATGGGAGGACGACGAGAAGAAGGGCCGGCCAGCGATCGTGCGCAGCAAGCCCACCCTGGGCATGATCTATCGCCTGTCGTCGGGCGACGGCACCGACCTGCGCGAACTGTATACGCGGCTCTCGAAGGAACCCTTCCTGAGCGCCAACGCCCAATCGGCCTTCGCCAACCTGCTCTCGCAAGCCAACGAAACCTTCGCCTCCATCCTCGGCACCTTCAAAGAACCGTTGAACGCCTGGATCAACCCCGTGCTGGACGCGGCCACCAGCGAGGACGATTTCCTGCTCACCGATGTGCGCAAGAAGAAGATGACGATCTATATCGGCATCCAGCCGAACAAGCTGGCCGAGAGCAAGCTGATCGTGAACCTGTTCTTCAGCCAGCTGATCAACCTCAACACCAAGGTGTTGCCGCAGAACGACCCTGCCCTGAAGCACCAGTGCCTGTTGCTCATGGACGAGTTCACCTCCATCGGCAGGGTGGAAATCATCGCCTCGGCGGTGTCGTACATGGCGGGCTACAACATCCGCCTTCTGCCCATCATCCAGAGCATGGCCCAACTCGACGCCACCTACGGCAAGGATGTCTCACGCACGGTCATCACGAACCATGCGTTGCAGATCGTCTACGCCCCGCGCGAACAGCAGGACGCCAACGACTACTCCGACATGCTCGGCTATACGACGGTGCGCCGCGAGAACATCACCAAGAGCAAGAAGGGTGACGTGTCGAAGAGCCATTCCGAGGAGAAGCGTGCGCTCATGCTTCCACAGGAATTGAAAGCCATGGGCACCGAGAAGGAAGTGTTCCTCTATGAAGGCATCCCACATCCGGTGATGTGCGAAAAAATTCGCTATTACCAGGACAAATACTTCACGTCGCGGTTGATGGAAAAGGCGAAGATCGAACCGCTCTCCATCTGACAAGACCACAGACACATGCAACTGTTGTTTTTCTTTCCCTGAACAGAGTCGTCTCATGAATCCTGCCGCAAAAGCACTATTAGCGATCGCTGCAACCGCCATCCTTCCGGCTACCGCCTTGGCAACCACCGCACCGGCCACCATGTGCGGCAAGTCCGACCAGGTCGTGTTTTCCTGTCCCCTCGCCGGTAGCACCAAGACCGTCTCCATGTGTGCCGCGGGTGACGTGGCTCACGGTGACGGACGCTTCTACTACGCCTATGGCCGTGACGCGGCGAAACCCGAGATGACTTATCCGGCCATGGGTAGAGAGGGCGAGTTCACGCGCACGCATCTGACCTTCGCTGGCAACACCGGGGGTTATGCCTATGCCTTCACGAATGCCGGTTTCAAGTATGTCGTCTACTCCGTGTCGGGCTCCAACAACCTGCAGGACGGCGGGTTGGTGGTCTTGAAGGATGGCCAGGCCAAGCCGGTGAAGCAGAGCACCTGCCAGGCCGGCAAGGTCACCGACACGGATGAAGACGCACTCATCGACGCGACGCTCAAATGGAAGAGCGACCCCGCGATCGAGAAAAACGGGATTCCCACGCGCTGACCGCTCGTCGAATCCCTCCTTTCATTAGCCAGGAGTTACACCATGTCCGCGAAAGAAAACGCCGACTATCTGATGGACGCCGCCATGAAGGCGGGTATTACAGACCCCAAGGAACTAAGCAATTTCATGGGCCAGATGCAGGTCGAGTCGGGAGGATATTCCCGCATGACCGAAGGCCTCGGTTATTCCGGTAGCCGTCTCCTCGAGGTATTCCCCGGCCGCAACGGGATGAATACGCTCGCCGAGGCCAACAAGATCGCCGCGGGCGGCCCCGAGGCCATCGCCAACGAAATCTACGGCGGCGCCTGGGGCAAGAAGAATCTCGGCAATACCGAGCCGGGAGACGGCTGGACCTTCCATGGTCGCGGCTATGTCCAGCTCACCGGCCGCGCCGGCTACGAGAAGATGGGCAAGGAACTGGGACTCGATCTCGTCAAGCATCCCGAGCTTGCGGAAGACAAGGAGGTGGCTGCAAGGATCGCCATCCAGTACTGGAAGGACCGCGTTCAGGCCAACGGTCACCAGACCGATGTGGACGCCGCATGCAAGGACATCAACGGTGGCCACAATGGTCTCGGCGAACGCAGGAACGCGGCCGAGGCATGGCAGAACGCCATCGAGAAGGGTTACAAGCCGGGTGGCCCCGAAGCGATGCCTACCGCGAAGGCATCGCACGGCATGAGCAAGGAAAAGGCGGAGCACGTGCAGACGCTGCTCAATGCCCACGGTTACACCGATTCGGCGGGCCAGCCGCTGAAGGTCGACGGCCATGCCGGCAAGGAAACCCGCCTCGCGATCGAGCGCTTCCAGACCGACCACCACTTGAAGCCTGACGGCGTGGTAGGCCCCGCGACGCTGAAAGCGCTGGAACAGACGCCGCAACGGCAAAATACCCCGTCCACCGCACCGGACACCGGCAAAACCGCCCAGCACGCCACGCAGGAAAACGCATCGCTACGTGCGGGGGCGAATGGACCGGCGGTCGAAGCGCTACAGCGCCAGCTGAGCGATCAGGGCTATGTCGCGTCGAATGGTCGGCCACCTGCCGCCGACGCGGACTTCGGGCCGCAGACCAAGGAGGCCTTACAGGCTTTCCAGCGCGCTCATGGCCTGGAAGCCGACGGCATTGCGGGCCCGAAGACCTTGCGCGCCCTCGATGCCAATCGCCAACACGCCGGCGTTCCTTCGCTCGACGATGCCAGCCACCCATCGAATGGCATGTACCGTCAGGCGCTCGACGGCGTCCAGCGTCTCGATGCACAGCATGGGCGGGCGTCGGGTCCGCATACGAGCATGATCGCGGGCTCGCTCACGGCCGCCGCCGTGACGAACGGCATGCAACGGATCGACCACGTGGCGCTCAGCGACGATGCCAGCAGGGCCTACGCCATGCAGGGCGATGCAAAGTCGCCGTTCAAGCAGGTCGCCGAAATCGACGTGCTCCAGGCCGCGCGGACACCGCTGGCGCAGAGCAGCGTGGAAGCCATGCCACACAACCAGACTCAGGCTCAGGCGCAACAGCACGCCGAAGTACAGGTGCAAAGCCAGCAACAAGGTCCGTTGCGGGCGTAAAACCGGAGAAGCCGCCCTGCAAGGGGCGGCTTCTCACATCCCATCAGCGATGCATGCCCGGCTGTTCCGGTTGGGGCTGTGATTGCTGTGCCTGCTGCGGTGTAGCCTGCCAGGGAACTTACGCGGCGTTTTGCTGCCACTCCGTGCTGGAATTGACCGTCACGCCAATTACAAAGTAAGCCAGTGCGCGGGCTTCGTTGTCAGTCAATCCAGGCATGTTCCATCCCCTTCAGGGACGTCGTCAGTTCGAACCGGCCGGACAACGGGTATCCAGCGGCACCTTTTCGCCGTGGACCGTGCGATGCAATTCCACGTATTTTTCGAACTTGCCGTCGGCGGGCGAGCCCCACGTCCGGTACCAGGCGAGATCCTTGCCAACAGGCACGAAGTACGCGTCGTCGCCCGTACCGTAGGCCGGGCATAGCGGGAAGCCGCCCCGGGTCTCCTCGTCGCTGCAAAAGCGAACGAAGAGCTTGCCCTCGCGCAGTCGGCCCTTGAACGAGCCCGACTCGCCTCCGGCTCGTGTACCGTCGGACCACGTCCCCTCGACATCGGCGCCCGCCGGTTTGGCGGAAAACCGCACGTAATGCCCGGAACCGCAATCACTGCGATAGCCCCACTGCCCCTCCACGGCCGTGGCCGATGCCGGGCCAAGGCCTCGCTCGCTCGCGAATACCGCGTGGCTCGCAATGAGCAAAGTCGTGCCCAGCGCTGCCGCGTAGGCCAGGTAACTGCGTTCCCTCATCTTCCTGAATGTGCCGGACATCGACCCTCCTATAGTTCATGGTTTTAGCTCCAGACGGACAGTACCAGCCACCGCCACCGGGAATCCGTGCGTACGTCAGGCTTCCGCCCGGCACGATGATCGTCTCCGGCAAGCCCGCCCGACGTCGCTTATCATGTACGGCCAGCGTGCCGGCATCGGCCCACCTCCATCGATCGACCTCGGAAAATCATGGCTCTAGCAGAAGACACCTCGGTGGCCGCCGGGCATACGCCCTTCATGCGCCAGTACCTCGCGGCGAAAGCCGAGCATCCGGACATCCTCCTGTTCTTCCGGATGGGTGACTTCTACGAGCTCTTCTACGACGACGCGCGCAAGGCGGCGCGGTTGCTCGACATCACCCTGACCCAGCGCGGCCAGTCGGCCGGCGCCCCGATTCCCATGGCCGGCGTGCCTTACCACGCCGTGGAAAATTACCTGGCGCGGCTGGTGAGGCTGGGCGAGTCGGTGGCGCTGTGCGAGCAGATCGGCGACCCGGCCACGTCGAAGGGTCCGGTCAAGCGCGAAGTCGTGCGCATCGTCACGCCCGGCACCGTGACCGACGCCGCGCTGATGGAAGAGCGCCGTGACAACCTGCTGCTTTCCATCGCCGCTGGCTCGAAGGGCTATGGGCTGGCCTGGGTGGACCTCTCCACCGGCCGCTTCCTGCTCACCGAAGTGTCGTCGGCCGAAGGGTTGGCCGCCGAGCTGGCTCGCCTGCAGCCCGCCGAAACGCTGGTCGGCGAGGACGTGGCCTGGCCTAAGCTCGTGTCATCCCTGCCGGGCCTGCGCAAGCGTCAACCTTGGCACTTCGACGGCGATGCGGCCACCCGCGAGTTGTGCCGTTTCTTCAAGACCCGCGACCTGCTCGGCTTCGGCGTGGACGGCATGCCCCTGGCCATCGCCGCGGCCGGCTGCCTGCTCGGTTACGTCGAGGAAACCCAGAAGAGCGCCCTGCCCCATCTCACCGGCATGGCGGTGGAGAACGCGGGCGAGACCATCGCCATGGACGCCGCCACGCGGCGCAACCTGGAGATCAACACGCACCAGAGCGGCAACGTCGAAAACACCTTGCTGGGCGTGCTCGACGAGACGGTGACCCCCATGGGCGCGCGCCTGCTGCGCCGCTGGCTCAACCGTCCGCTGCGCGACCGCCACGTGTTGCGTGGCCGTCACCAGGCGATCGGCAGCCTCATCGATGCACGCCGTCACGCGACCTTGCGCGAGCGCCTGCGCGGCATCGGCGACCTCGAACGCATCCTGGCGCGCGTGGCCTTGCGCTCGGCGCGTCCGCGCGATCTCTCCACGTTGCGCGATGGCCTCGCCGCGGCCCCCGGGCTGCGCGACGACATCGCCGGCATCGACAGTCCCTTGTTGCACGGCCTCGTCGAACGCATCGGCGACCACGCGGAAACCGCCACCTTGCTTGCCCGTGCCATCGTCGAACAGCCGCCCGTGCTGCTTCGCGACGGCGGCGTGCTCGCCGAAGGCTACGACGAGGAACTGGACGAACTGCGCCGCCTCTCCACCAACGCCGACCAGTTCCTGGTCGACATGGAGGAACGCGAGAAAGCCGCCAGCGGCATCCCGACGTTGAAGGTCGGCTACAACCGCGTCCACGGCTATTACATCGAAATCACCAAGGCGCAGGCGGAGAAAGCACCGCAGCACTACACCCGCCGGCAGACCACGAAGAACGCCGAGCGCTACATCACCGAGGAACTGAAGCAGTTCGAGGACAAGGTGCTGTCCGCGAAGGAACGCTCGCTGATGCGCGAGCGGGCACTGTACGAATTGCTGCTCGACAAGCTGATCGAGCACCTGCCCGAACTGAAAACCGCCGCCGCGGCGATGGCCGAACTGGACGTGCTGGCCAACCTCGCCGAGCGCGCCGAGACGCTGGACTGGGCGGCACCGGAATTGACCGATGTACCGGGCATCCGCATCGAACGCGGCCGCCATCCCGTCGTCGAGAAGGTTCGCGACGAGCCCTTCGAGCCGAACGACCTCGCGCTCGACAAGAGCCGCCGCATGCTGGTGATCACCGGTCCGAACATGGGCGGTAAGTCCACCTACATGCGCCAGAACGCGTTGATCGTGCTGCTCGCGCACGTGGGCAGCTACGTGCCCGCATCGGCCGCCACGATCGGGCCGATCGATCGCATCTTCACCCGCATCGGCGCCGGCGACGACCTGTCGCGCGGCCAATCCACCTTCATGGTGGAAATGAGCGAGACGGCGAACATCCTGCACAACGCCACCGAGTGCAGCCTCGTGTTGATGGATGAAGTCGGCCGCGGCACCAGCACCTACGATGGCCTCTCGCTGGCGCGCGCCGCGGCCGTCCATCTGGCCGCCACCAGCTGCGCGTTCACCTTGTTCGCCACGCACTACTTCGAACTCACCGAGCTGGCGGGCGAATTCCCGACCATCGCGAACGTCCACCTCGACGCCGTCGAGTACGGCGAACAGCTGGTCTTCATGCACACCGTCAAGGACGGTCCGGCGAACCGCAGTTTCGGGTTGCAGGTGGCCGCACTGGCGGGGTTGCCCAAATCCGTGATCGCCGATGCGCGCCGCTATCTGGCGGCATTGGAACAGGGACACGAAATCACGGCCGCCGTTGTGACACCGCCTGCGGCGGCGCCGCAGATGGGATTGTTCGCACCGCCATTGCCTTCGCCGGTGGAGGAAGCGCTACGCGGGGTCGACCCGGACGACCTCACGCCGCGCGAGGCGCTCGACCAGCTCTACAAGCTGCGAAAAATGCTGCGTTGAACCATAGGGCGTCACTATCGGTTCGATTCGAACAAACGAATTCCCTAAGCCGGCGGCGCTACCTATAGTTTCCAGGCCGCTTTCACGGGGCCTTATGACTCTCCATCTTCCGGCCCCGTGGCGTCCCCCTTCCCTATCCGAGTCAGCAGCCCGGGTGGGGATTCGGGGGGCGGTTTTTCCGGAGCCAAGAGTCAGAGGGTCTTCTTCAGGTCCTGGATCAGGCGCCGCGCGTGCTTGTCCGGACGTGAGTCGGGGCGCAGCAAGGCGCCACCCGTGAGGCGGCGATCCTCTTTCCGGCGCGCACGTTCGGCGACACTTTCTTCCGTTTCCGTGTAGAGCTTCTGCGCTTCGGATGCCGGTCCGCGCTTTTCCGATAGCGCCGAGACGACGCAAGCCAGACGTTCCTCGCCCCGGTTGATCCGGAGCGTGTCCCCCACGTACACCAGCTTGGCGGGCTTGCACGTCGCGTCGTTGAGTTCCACCTTGCCGCCATCGATCGCCTGCTTGGCCAGGCTGCGGGTCTTGAAGAAGCGCGCAGCCCAAAGCCACACATCGGCACGTACACCTGGGGAGATCGTCGGATCGGTCATGCGCAGAGGGTAAGGCCGTGCCCGTGCGTTACCAAGGCTCATCCTGCCGGCAGGAACAGATTGCCCACCGGAATCGTCACCAGGGACAGTAGGATGCCCGCACCGAGGACGGTATTGGCCAGGCGCGGTTCCAGCCCGTACTGGTCGGCCAGGATAGCCGCCGAGATCATCGGCGCCATGGCGGCCTGGAGAACGCCGACCGTGAGCGTCAGACCTCCGACGCCGGCGGCGAGGCCGATGCCCAACGCGGCCAAAGGCGCCAGCAGCAGCTTCCAACCGAGGCCTGCCACCAACGGTCCGATCTGCTCACGGCGCAGATGCAGGCTGAACTGCAGGCCCACGGAAAACAGTGCCAGGGGCGTCAGCGTCTGGCCGATCTGCAGCAACAGCTTCTCCACCGCTTCCGGCCAGCCACCGGCCAGACCGACGATCACGCCAGCCACCAGCGCGAGAAACGCCGGGAAGGTCAGCACGCGACGGGCGATCGTGGAAAGGTTCGCACCCCTCCCGGAATAGATCGACGCCACGACGATGCCCCCGGCGGCCAACAGTGGAAAGCATCCCAACTGGTCAGCGATCACGGCAATGGAAAGGCCCGCCTTCCCATGCAAGGCCTCCATCATCGGATAACCCACGAACGAGGTATTGCCGAGCCCGCAAACGAGGGTCAGGCAACCGACCCGGTGCGGGGACCACGAGAAGACCTTGCCGAGCGTGGCGAACACGGCCCAGGCGCCGAAGAAGGTCACGTACATGCCCGCGACCGGAAACCATAGCTGCGCATCGACCGTCACCTTCGGCACGAGCGCCAGCACCAGCGCAGGCAGCGCGATATTCAGCACCCACCAGTTGATCCCGGGCACGATCCCTTCGGGAAGCGCGACGAAGCGCCGGCACAGCATGCCGAGGGCAAGGCAGACGAAGAGGATCAAGAGAGCGGACATGGACGGCGACGATAACAGCGGCCGCTGCGGACTGTCATTCGTGTGGGGCGGTTGCGGGAGCCCGCTGAACTTCAAGGCGCCTGCCTAAGGGGGTCTACTTACTCAAGGGGCCTGCTTATCCGTGGGAGCCGCTTCAGCGGCGATGGGCTTGCTACCACCCGGCCCGCTGCCGCGGGATCGCCGACAAGGTCGGCTTCCACCACACCGATGGAGAGCCAACTCCCGGCAAGCCATCCAGAATTCCCACCAAGCCATCCGGGACTGGCCTGGTGGGAATCTCGGCTGTCTGGTGGGAGCCGACCCTGTCGGCGATTCGCTGCGACTAGCCCAGCAACACCCGGTTCATCCGCTGCACGAAGGCCGCCGGATCAGCCAGCTGCGCACCCGCCGTGATCTCCGCCTGCTCGAGCAACAATCCCGCGATATCGCCAGCCTTCGCGTCGTCACCCTCGCCGGCCAGCCGCTTCACCAGCGGATGCTCCGGATTGAGTTCCAGCACCGGCTTCGACTCGGGTACGTCCTGACCGGCTTCGCGCAACAGGCGTGCGAGGTGCGGGGCCAGGTCGAAGTCGGCCAGTGCCAGGCACGACGGCGAATCGGTGAGGCGCGCCGAGACGCGCACGTCGCCCACGCGATCGCCGAGCAGCTTCTTCGTGCGTTCCAGCAACGGCGCGGCCTCGACGGCGGCCGCTTCCTGCTTCGCCTTGTCGGCTTCGTCGAGCGGGAATTCGCCCTTGGCGACGTTACGCAGGCGCTTGCCTTCGTATTCCGTCAGGTAGCCGAGCATCCACTCGTCCACGCGATCGGACATCAGGAGGACCTCGATGCCCTTGGCCTTCAGCGCTTCGAGTTGTGGACTGCCGGCAGCGGCTGCGTAGCTGTCGGCGGTGACATACCAGATCGTGTCCTGGCCCACCGCCATGCGGCCGATGTAGTCGTCGAACGAAACCGTCTTCGCCGCGCCGTCGCCCTTCGTGGAAGCGAAGCGCAGCAGCTTGGCGATGCGTTCGCGGTTCGCCGTGTCCTCGACGATACCTTCCTTCAGCGTGTTGCCGAAGCCGGCAAGGAACGTGGCGAACTTCTCCGGCTCGTCGCGCGAAATTTTCTCGAGCAGGTCGAGCACGCGCTTCACGCAGGCGGTCTTGATCCGCTCGAGTTGGCGATTCTGCTGGAGAATTTCGCGGCTCACGTTGAGCGGCAGGTCGTCGGCATCGACGACGCCGCGGACAAAGCGGAGGTAGTTCGGCAGGAGCTCTTCGGCCGCGTCCATGATGAAAACGCGCTTGATGTAGAGCTTCAACCCCTTGCGCTCGTCGCGGCCACCCATCATCAGGTCGAACGGCGGTTGCTCCGGCACGTAGAGCAGCGTCGTGTAGCTCTGGTTGCCCTCGACGCGGTTATGCGTCCAGGCCAGGGCATCGTTGAAGTCGTGGCCCAACGCCTTGTAGAAGTTCTGGTATTCCTCGTCCGTGATCTCGCTCTTGGGACGGGACCACAACGCGGAGGCCGAATTGATCGTCGTCCATTCGGTCGGGTCCGGCTTGCCGTCCTTTTCGGCGGGCATGCGGATCGGGAAGGCCACGTGGTCGGAATACTTGGTGATCGCGCTGCGCAACGTCCAGGACTTGAGGAACTCGTCCTCGTCGGCCTTCAGGTGCAGCACCACCGTGGTGCCGCGCTCGGTGACGTTGGTGTCTTCGAGGCTGTACTCGCCCTTGCCGTCGCTTTCCCAGCGAACGCCCTCGACCGCGGGCAGGCCGGCACGGCGCGTGATCACCGTGACCTTGTCGGCCACGACGAAGGCGGAGTAGAAGCCCACGCCGAACTGGCCGATCAGGCGGGCATCGGCCTTCTGTTCGCCGGAAAGGGCTTCCAGGTAACGCCGGGTGCCGGAGCTGGCGATCGTGCCGATATTGGCGACGACCTCGTCCCGGCTCATGCCGATGCCGTTGTCGCGGACGCTGATGGTTCGCGCCTCCGGATCCCAGCTGACCTGGATGCGCAGGTCGGCATCGCCATCGGTGAGGCTGGGATCGGCCAGCGCTTCGAATCGCAGCTTGTCGCAGGCGTCGGAGGCGTTGGAGATCAGCTCGCGAAGGAAAATTTCCTTGTGCGAGTAGAGGGAATGGGTGACCAGGTGCAGGACCTGGGCGACTTCGGCTTCGAACTTACGGGTTTCCTGGCTCACGGTGCCGTTCCTTCAGGGTGGGACAGACACCGGATTATGTGGGCGGGGCGGGGCCGAAAAAAGGGTGGATCGTCGCCTGAATCGCCGACAGGGTCGGCTCCCACCAAGCAGGCCGCGGCTCCGTCCGGGATGCGGTGTACCGCTCTGGTGGGAGCCGCCCCTGTCGGCGATTCGGCTAGCCTCAGCGCCCGTTCTGCAACGCGGCGATCCGCTCCTCGATCGGCGGGTGGCTCATGAACAGGCGCTTGAGGCCCGTGGCCAGGTGCCCGGAAATGCCGAAGGCCTGGATCGTCTGCGGGAGCGTCGTGTCGCCATGGTTGGCCGACAGCCGCTGCAGGGCCGAGATCATCGAGGCACGGCCCGCCAGGCTGGCGCCCGCCGCGTCGGCCCGGAACTCGCGCCAGCGCGAGAACCACATGACGATGATCGAGGCGAACAGGCCGAACACGATCTGCAGGACCATCACCACCACGAAGTAGCCCATGCCGCCCTCGCCGTCGCGATCGCGGCCACCGCTCAGCCAACTGTCGACGACACGGCCGACGATGCGGGCCAGCACGATCACCAGGGTATTGAGGACGCCCTGGATGAGGGTCAGGGTGACCATGTCGCCATTGGCGACGTGGCCGATCTCATGGCCGAGCACGGCCGAGACCTGCTCGCGGTCCATCTGCTGGAGCAATCCGGTGCTCACCGCCACCAGGGCTTTGTTACGGCTCATGCCGGTGGCGAAAGCGTTCATTTCCGGGGCGTCGTACACCGCTACCTCGGGCATGCCGATGCCGGCCTTCTCGGCGTGACGGCGCACCGTCTCGAGCAGCCAGCGTTCGGACTCGTTGCGCGGCTCGGTGATGACCTTGGCGCCAGTGGACATCTTCGCCATCCACTTGGAGATGGCTAGGGACACGAAGGCGCCGCCCATGCCGAACACGGAGGCGAAGACGATCAGCCCGCCGATACCCATGCCGCGCTGGGCGGCCCACTGGTCGATTCCCAGTACATGGCAGACGCTGGTGAGCAGGACGATGACCGCGAGGTTGGTCGCGACGAACAAAGCGATACGTTTGAACATGGCTAGTCTCTCTCATGGCGGCTGGCGTATGGCGCCGCCTGGTACAAGTTTTCGGGGCGAACGCTGAACATTCAATGCCGGAGGCCCCGGCTCCCAACGGAAAGCCGTCCCGATGCGGGCGGCCGGACACCGGCATCGCCTAAACTGTGCGCCCGGCGCCGTACGGCCAATGAGAAACCTCTCAACCCGCTTCCCGATGACACGCCAACGCTACCGCGGACGCTTCGCACCCTCCCCCACCGGCGCCCTGCATTTCGGCTCGCTCGTGGCCGCCGTGGGCAGCTGGCTGGTCGCGCGCCGCGCGGGCGGCGAATGGCTCGTGCGCATCGAAGACATCGATCCGCCACGCGAGGTTCCCGGATCGGCCGCCGCGATCCTTTCCGCCCTGGATGCCTTCGGCTTGCCGCCCGACCAGCCACCGGTCTACCAGTCGCTCAGGGGCGGCCTGTATGAAGCGGCGTTCGAAAGGCTCCGCCGGGACGGGCACGTGTTCCCTTGCTGGTGCAGCAGGGCCGACCTCGCCGCCCACGGAGGCATCCACCGCGACGGCCATTGCGTCGCGCCGGCCGATCCCTCGCGCCCCCCGGCATGGCGGCTGCGCGCTCCCGATCTCACGATCCGATGGCAGGACGACCTCCAGGGCCCCCAGGAGGAAAACCTGCGCGAGGTGGCTGGCGATTTCGTGATCCGCCGCGTGGAAGGCTTATGGTCCTATCAGCTGGCCTGTGTGGTCGACGACGGCGAACAAGGCGTGACCCACGTGGTACGCGGCGCCGACCTGCTCGAGTCGACGGCCCGGCAAATCCACCTGCAATGCCTGCTCGGGCTGCCGCGTCCGGGCTACCTGCACCTGCCCCTGGTTCTCGACGCCGAGGGACGGAAACTGTCCAAGTCGACGGCAGCGCAACCCGTCGACCCGGCCGATCCGCTGCCGGCGCTGCGCAGGGCGCTTGGACGGCTAGGCGTCGACGTGGCCGCCGAAGCGGCCGATCCGGCCAGCCTCCTGCGCGAGGCTCTGAACGAATTCGAACCTGCGGCGCTACGCCGCAGTAGCCTTACCACTACCCCGACGTTATAACAATCGTTTGCCCGGATGACGGGCCATCACAGGAATCAGGCGAGGATGAAGCAAGGCATCACGCAGCGCACGGCACTGGTGACCGGCGGCACGGGCGGCATCGGTACGGCGATCGTGCGTTACCTTGCCCGACAGGGTCACCGGGTCGCCACCAACTACCGCGACGAGGCCCGCGCCGCCGCCTGGCGCGAAGACATGATCCGCGACGGAATCGACGTGGTGATGGTGCCGGGTGACGTCTCCGACCCCGTCTCGGCGGAAGCCATGATCCGCGCGGTGGAAGACCTCGCCGGGCCGGTGGAAATCCTGGTCAACAATGCCGGCATCACCCGCGACACCACCTTCCACAAGATGGATTACCAGCAGTGGACCGAGGTGGTGAACACCAACCTCAACGCCTGCTTCAATGTCACCCGTCCGGTGATCGAAGGCATGCGCTCCCGGCAATGGGGACGCATCGTCCAGATAAGCTCGATCAACGGGCAGAAGGGCCAGTACGGCCAGGCCAACTACGCGGCGGCCAAGGCGGGCGTGCATGGCTTCACCATTTCTCTCGCGCAGGAAAACGCCCGTTTCGGCATCACCGTGAACACCGTCTCGCCGGGCTATGTCGGCACCGACCTGGTGATGGCCGTGCCCGAGGACATCCGCGCGAAGATCGTGGCGCAGATACCTGTCGGCAGGCTGGGCAGACCCGAGGAGATCGCGCATGCCGTGGCCTTCCTCACCGCCGAGGAATCCAGCTGGATCACCGGGTCCAATCTCGCCATCAACGGCGGGCACTACATGGGCTGGTAAGCCCTATATCCGCAGATCGGCGATGGAACGCGGCTCGCGGATCGTCATCCCATTGTGGTGCGCACGGAACCGCGCCATCACCTTGTACGCCACGCGGCGCGCACGCATCACCGAACCGAGCGGACGGTGCGCGGCGATGCCGTGCCAGGGACTGAAAGCCAGTCCGTCGTCGATTGCGGCACGCCGTACGGCATTCCATGCGGGCTGCGGCGGCAGCACGATGCGCGCAACGTCGATGTAGGGACTCCTCTCCTCCGGCCATGCCACCGATGCATCCTCGATCGGCATGGTTTCCGGGTCCGTGCAGAACTGCACGCGCACCTCCCATTCGCCGCCCTGGCCGGCGAAATACTCCACCATCGCCTCGCGCAACCCATTGCGCTTGCCGTCGAGGTCGAGCTCGGCGTCGGTCAGCGCGGTGAGGTTCGGCGAGTGCGGCGCGATGGACAGCTTCACCACGTAGTCGCCGAAGCGCAGCGGCGCCTGGCTGTAATACGTGTCGCCCAGCGGATGGCTCTCCGGTTGACCACCCAGGGCGAGCAAGGTGGCACTCCTCCCGCCGAACGCCTCGATCACGCGTTCGGTACCGCGAAGCACGACCGATAACGCCTTCTTGGCCCCTTCCGCGCGATCGGTCGTCGCCGCGACGAATTTCAGCGAACTGGCGAAGCGCCTGGCGTTCGGCGCGGAGAAGACCGGGCCGTTGACCAGGACGAAGTCCTGGGTCACGTCACCATCGCTGCCGGGCAGGCGTTCTCCTTCCACGCCGATGATCTTTACCGCCATCCCACGCGGCGTGGAGACACTGTCGTCGAGGATGTCGCCCGGAACCGTCGACAGGCGCATGACCAGCGGATAACGCCCCTCCCGCGCGAAGATGCCCTGGGCCAGTTCCCGTGGCAGGTCACCGGGCACGATCAGCTCCCCGGTGAGCAAGGCGTGGCTCTTCGCATGCACGGAGCGGTGCGCGTGCTTGTCGTGTTCCAGCGTCGTCCGGTTGATGCGGGTGAGGGTCTCGACCAATTGCTCGACGGTTTCGGCCTCGTCCGGCTCGACGCGCTCCAGCGCCTCGTCGAAACGGATCGGCGGCGGATGGAGGGACAGGGGCATGGCGGGGCTCGGCGCGGCTGGGTCGCACGATCTTCGCCCCGCTGTCGTGAAGGCTCGGTGGGTGGCCGTTACATGAGCTTGTAGCTGAAGGTGAGGTTCCAGCGCATATCCCGGTCGTTGCTCTCCGGCGGCTTGTCGCCCGTCGGCCAGGCCAGGGCGAAATCGATGGAATAGTGCTTGCTGTCCGAAGCACGCACGCCGACAGCCGCGGAATCCAACCGGTCGATGAGCGGCCGGGCCCCGTTGAGGTAGACGCGCGCCGTCTGGTACGCCAGGTACGGCACGACCGACTTGATCCACTTCGTCCCGGACACGAAACTCCGGTTCAGTTCCGCCGAGACCGCCCAGCCACTGTCGCCGGCGGCATCGCCGGGATCGTACGCGTAGGCGAAGCTTTGCCCGCCGAAGTTGATCTGCTCCGTCGATGGCAGCGCGTCGTCGCTGTATTGGCCGGTCGCGCGCAGCACCGTACCGAGGCGATGCGCCCACTGCGCCGACCAGGCCAGGTTCGCGGTGTAGCGGGTAAAAGACACGTCCGGCATGGCGATCCCGAGCGCGCCGACGTTACTCAGCGCGCGCGAGTACGCGCCCAGCCCGTCGAATCCGTGCGCGACCGCGAAGCTGAACTGGCGCGAACTCTTTTCACCCACCTTCAGCCAGGACACTTCGGTATTGAGCACACGCACGCTCGACTGCAAGGCGAGCATCACGCCCGTATCGAGATTGCGATAGCGATCGTCCTGCCGCGACGCGTAGATACCCATCGTGAGGTTGACCCGACGCGTATTGCTCAAGACCAACGGATAGATGGTCGACAGCGCGAGCCGCTCTTGCGTCAACCGGTGATCGATGTAGGAGGGCAATTGCTCGTCGGTGTCGGGCTGGCCCCAGTAGCGGCTGGCATCCACCCTGCCCTGCCAGCCACGCGAACCGATCGGCTGGAGATATGCCGCCGAATAAAGGCGCTGGCCTCCGCCGTTGGGGAACAGTGTGGAAACACTCAGTTGTTCGCCGAGCGGTGTCGCACCGTTCTCGAGGACGGAAAGTACGCCCTGCACGCCAGGATGGTTGAAGTCGAGGCCATAGGTCAGGTCGTAGCGTTGCCGCTTCACGTCCAGGTCGAGCTTCGTTGCACCGTCGGTCGTCGTGGGGGGAGCGACGTTCGCCGCGACCTTCAGTCCGGGCAGCTGGCCGAGCAACTGCGTGTAGCGCTCGAATGTATCCTGGCGCAACGGGCGCTCGCCGACGACATGCGCGGCCATCGCGCGGATGCGTGCATCGAGGTTACCCGCATCCCCACGTACGTCCACGCTGGCGACGTAGCCTTCCACGACCTGGATCTTCACCACGCCACCCGCGAACGTCTGGTTCGGCACGAAGGCGAACGACAAGGCGTAGCCGCGGGTCTTGTACATGGCGGTGACGCGATCGGCCGCGGCGATCAGCTCGCCCACGGTCGTGTCCTTGCCACGCATCGGCGCGAACACCGCGGCTACCTCGGCGAACGGGATCGACTTCACCCCGGTCACGTCGAAGCGCGAGGGTGTCAGGTGCTTGGCGAGCAAGGCTTCGAGCGCCCGGCTGGGGGCCTGCACATTGACCTTCACCGAAGGCGCCTGTTGCGGCGTCTCCGTGCGTGGAAGGGTCTGCAAGGGATTGGCGGGGGCGCGTACCTGCGCCTGCGAGGAACATACGACGGTCATGCCCAGAAGGCAGCCGAACCATCGATTCATGGACTCTCCCTGGTGACTGACTCAGCGCGGGCGGCCGCCTCGCGCACATGCCCGAAGGCCGCGGCGGACGATGCGTTCGCACCGCCCGCCGCCGCTGCGCCTTAGCGGCGCTTACCGAACAGACCCTTCAAGGTCCCGCCAGCATCGGCGTCGGTGGTACCACCGATCGCGCCGCCCGTCAGGCCACCGACCAGTCCACCCACCACGCCACCGACGGTGTTGGTCACGCCCGTGACCACACCACCCAACGCGGCCGTGCCGCCCGTGCTTCCGCCGCTGGTCGTGCCGGTACCCGTAGCACCGGCGACACCGTTGACGACCGTGCTGACCGCACCGGTAACACCGGACAGCGCTCCACCCGAATCGACCGCCGCGGTCGCGCCGTTACCGATCGTCGTCACGGCACCGCCCAGCGTCGTGGTCAATGGCGCCAGCGGCGCGAGCGTGCCGGAACCAACGCCGGACACCGTGCCACCCAGTGCCGCGACGGTTCCCGTCGCGCCTGCCAACGTCGTGCCTACCGTGTCGCCCGCGCCAGGCGCCGCGGTGCCGAGGCCGGACGACAAGCCCGTGCTCAACGGTGCGAGTGCCCCGCCCGCGCTTTCCACCGTGCCGCCGAGGGTCGAAGTGAGCCCACCCAGCTGACCGGGAACCGGTGCGCTGGCCAGGCTCGCGCCCAGGCTCGATATCCCCTCGCTCGTACCGCCGACCAGGCTGCCCGAGGCGTTGCCTGCTGCCGCGATCAGGTTGCTCGATGAGATCGGTGACGTACTGTCGCCCAAGGCACCCGCGATCGGCGTCACCGCATCGCTGAGGGCCTGCGTCAACGAGTTCGCCGCGGACGAATCGAGCGCACCATCCAGCGTGCCGCCGATTTGTTCCACACCGGAGCCGACGAACGACACGGTGCTCCCCAGGGCGCTCGTGATCGGGGTGATCGGCGTGCCCGCACCCACGGTGCTCACGCCACCGCCGAGGTCGTTCACCGCGCCACCCACCTGGGTGACGACATTGCCGAGGCTGTCGGTGGTCGTACCGATGGGATCGGAGATGTTGCCGATCTGACCGAGGCCATCGCTGATGCCGTCGCCCAGCGTGGTCACGGCGCCGCCCAGACCGTCGACGGCGCTGCCGAGGCCGTCCGTGAGCCCGCTCGTGCCACCGAGGATGGTCGTCGAGGGCAATTGGGTGCCGATGCCAGACACCGCACCGCCAATGGCGGAAACGATGTTGCCGGCGCCCGTGGCGATCGTGCCTACGGCATTGCTCGGCGCGGGCGTGCCACCGGTGCCACCACCGTCCCCGCCGCCATCACCACCGCCACCACCGCCGGTTCCACCACCACCGCCTGTGCCACCACCGGTTCCTCCGGTACCGCCGCCGGTGCCACCCGTGCCACCCCCGGTCCCGCCGGTTCCGCCCCCCGTTCCCCCGGTGCCATCGCCGCCACCGTCCGTGCCACCCGCACCGCCCGGGTTCACCGTGCTGCCCGATCCGCCCGACCGGGTGGACCCATGGCCGCTACAGGCCGTGATGGATACCGACGCGGCGAGGATGCAGCTCGCCAACAAGGTACGGGTAAGGACCTTCGTGAATTTCTGCTCGCTCATGATCACTCCTTGGGCGCATGCGCCTTGGGTAGTGCCCCCTGCCATATGGGAGCCGAACGTCGACTGTGACCCGCGTCACACCCGTGCTCATGAGACGCCCAGACGGCCCCCGTCATGTACGCAAAAGCGGCAGTCCGGCGACCTTCCGCCATGACTTTTCGGCAAAAAAGCGGTGTGGTGGGAGCCGACCCTGTCGGCGATCCCACGGCAGCGGGGTCGCCGACAGGGTCGGTTCCCACCGGAAGAAAAAAACGCCCCGGCGAACCGGGGCGTTCCGTGAAACCGTATCGGTCGAAATGCCGCTTCAGTGCACGGTGAAAAGCTTGTCGAAGCCCGCGATACGCAGGGTGTTGCGCAGGTCGGCGCCGGCATTGACGATGCGGATCTCGGCGCGGTCGCCGCCGGCGTGCTCTCGCAGCAGCATGAGCATGCCCAGCGCCGAACTATCCATGCCGGTGACCTGTTCCAGGTCCAGCACGTAGCTGCGCGCCGGGCTGACCTCGCCCAGGCAGGCATCGTGGAAGGCGCGATGGATCGAGAAGTCGAAGCGCTCGCCCAGATGAAGGGTGAGGCAGCCCTGTTCGGTATCGTGATGCACGTTGATGGCCATGGATGCTTTCCTCAGAACAGATCGATATCGCCGGCAGCCATGGACTGCTGGAGGGCGGGACCGCGCGAGCGCAGGCGGGCACGCTCACGCTGCTCGGCCAGGCGGGAACGGACGCGCTGGGCGCGGGCGCCGAGTTCGCTGGCGTCGGCGGGCGCGCAAGCCAGTTCCTCGATGTCGCGGGTGCAGTCGGCGGTGATTTCCTGGAGCTCGACCAGACGCGAGCGGGTCTGGTGCAGCAACTGGCTGAGGATGTCCTCGAACTGCAGGGAACGGATCGTCGTGGAGACGTCGTTGCCCAGGCCACGGTTGATCGAGGCGGCTTCATCGGCCGCCGCGCTGGTGCGGGCGTTGGACTCGGTGATGGTCGCCATCATCTCGTCGATGCCGCCCTTGGCGGACAGCGCCACGTTCATGTCCTGCGACGCCATGTGGCCGACCAGTTCGCGCAGCTGCTCCATCGCAGTGCGCGAACGCTCCACGTGCGTGCCGATCTTCTCGTTGAACTGGTTGCTGTGCTGGGCGAGGTTGCGGATCTCGCCCGCCACCACCGCGAAACCGCGGCCGGACTCACCGGCGCGCGCGGCCTCGATCGCCGCGTTCAGCGCCAGCAGGTTGGTCTCTTCCGCGATCGTGTTGACGTTCTTCAACAGCGCGAACACGGCGTCCATCTCCTTCGCCATGCCGTCGATGCGGTAGACGATGCGCAGGCTCTCGCGCGACAGCTGCACGATCAGGCCCACGAAGTGCTCGAGCAGGCCAGCCGTGCGGTCGGCGAAATCCTGCACCGAAATGCCCTTGCCACCGCCTTCGATGATTTCACTGAGCAGCTTCTGCTGCTTGCCGGTCTTGTGCGACAGGCCGTTGAAACCGCCGCCCAGTTCAGCGACGGCATCGCGCAGCAGGTCGAGCGCCTGGTTGAGCTCGCGGCTGGCATGGCCGAGTTCGTCGACGATGGCGCTACGGACGTCTTCCATCGCTTCGCGCACCGACGCCTCGTCGCTGGCGTGGCTGCTCAGCACCACTTCCACCTCGGGCACGGGGGCCGAACGCAAGCTGATCGCGATCCAGGTCGCGGTCAGGAGGGCCACCACGACCGGGGCGACCCAGACCGAATGGAACACCAGGACCAGGACCAGCGCGATCGCACTGGCGGTGAAGCCGACGGAGTGCTCGTTCTTGGGGATCAACATGATGACATCTCGTTGTTCAGGTGCCGACGCGGGCGGCGGCGGGCACGGGGGTATGGGCAAGCGCGAGCAGGCGCGCGGCAATGGCGTCTAGCGGCAACATCTCACTGGCGGCGCCCGCCTTCCACGCGGCGCCGGGCATGCCCCAGACGACGGAACTGGCTTCGTCCTGGACCAGGGTCGAGGCACCGATTTCCTTGAGCTCGCCAAGACCGCGCGCACCGTCGTCGCCCATGCCGGTCAGCAGGCAACCGATGGTGGCGGCGCCGACGCTGGCCGCCATGGAGCGAAACAGCACGTCCACAGCCGGCTTGTGCCGGTTCACGGGCGGACCGTCATGCAAGCGGCAAACGTGGCGCGCGCCATCCCACATCACCAGCAGGTGCTGGCTTCCGGGAGCGATGTACGCATGGCCCGGCTGGATGGGCTGGCCGTCGCGTGCCTCGCACACGCGCATCGCCGAGCATGAATCCATGCGTGCGGCGAACGGGCCGCTGAACGCCGCCGGGATGTGCTGGGTGATGACGATGGGCGGTGCCGTGGGCGGCATGGCTTCGAGCACGACACGGATGGCCTCCGTGCCACCGGTGGACGCGCCGATCGCGATGATCCGCGTGCCGCCACGACTGCCCGCCGTCTGTGCGCGCGGCAGCACCGCATCCGCGGAGAATCGCGGTGCGACGTCGAGCCTGGCCACCGCGGTGCGCTCACGCGGCTTGGCACCGGCCGCCAAACGCACCTTGGCGCAGATCTCGGGCGCGTGCTCCATGAAGGTGTTGGCCAGGTCGGCGGCGGGCTTGGTGAAGAAGTCCACCGCCCCCAGCTCCAGTGCGCGAAGCGTGACATCGGCACCTCGCTCGGTCAGCGTCGACACCATCACCACCGGCATCGGCCGCAGGCGCATCAGGTTCTCAAGGAAGGTCAGGCCATCCATGCGCGGCATCTCGACGTCCAGCGTGAGCACGTCGGGATTGAGCTGCTTGATCTTGTCGCGGGCGATCAGCGGGTCCGCGGCGGTACCGACCACCTCGATGCCCGGATCGGACTCGAGCATGGTCGACAGCACCTTACGTACCAGGGCCGAATCGTCGACGATGAGAACGCGTACTTTCTGCATGGGCTCTTGCAACTCGGTGGTGAAACGTCCGTGCCGGCACGCCGAACGGAAATCGATGATGAGGCGAGGCCCCGACGGCATGCGTCAGAACAGCTCCACCTCTCCCTTTATCGGATCGTCGGCCAATCGCTTGAGGTATCGCCTCTCGCGATCGGCCAGGCTATGGTCGTGGGTGGAACGCAACTGGCGTACGCGGACCTTGCCGCTCACCGGGAAGAACTGCACCTGGCGCGGGTAGATGTCGCCCACGTCGGCCGCGCACAGCTTCAGCTTCTCCGTGGCGATATAGCGCTGCACGAAGGCGATGTTGCGCTGGCCGATGTCGGTCATGGTGGCCAGCACGCGGCCACCGCCGAAGATCTTCACCTCGAGGTCGTCGCGCTTGCCGCCTGCCTTGAGGATCGCGTTGATCAGCTGCTCCATGGCGTCGTTGCCGTAGCGCGCGGCGCGGCCAACGGTGGAACTCCAGCTGTCGCGCTCGCCCGCCGGCTCGGGCAGCATGAAGTGGTTCATGCCACCGATACGGCGCCGCACGTCGCGCACGCACGCCGACACGCAGGAACCCAGCACCGTGGAAATCATTTCTTCCTGGGTACTGACGTAATACTCGCCCGGCAGGATCTTCACCGTGACCACTTCCTGCGCCGGATCCCAGAACCGGCGCACGTGCTCGAAGCCCGGCAGCACGCTCTTCGGGTCGAAACCCGCAAAGGTTCGTGGTTGTACGACGAACGTGTCGCTCATGTACGCTTCCGGTAGACCGTCCGGCCGATCAGGTCGAAGTCCTCGGACAGTCCGTACATGGATTCCGAGTGACCGAGGAACAGGTAGCCGCGGCTTTCCAGCATGCCGGCATAACGGGAAAACAGGCGCTGCTTGGTCGGCTTGTCGAAGTAGATGACGACGTTGCGGCAGAAGATCGCGTCGAACCGGCCTTGCATCGGCCACTCGTGCAGCAGGTTCAACGGCTGGATGGAGACCAGCTCGCGCAGGCGCGGATGCACCAGCGCATAGCCGTCGTAGGCACCTTCACCACGCAGGAACCAACGCTTGCGCCGGGCATCGCTGACGCCGCCAAGGCGGTCGATCGCGTACATGCCCTTGCGCGCGGCCTCGAGGGCCTGCGGTGAGAGGTCGGTGGCGAGGATCTTCGCATCGACGTTGGCACCGGTGCGCTCGAGCGCCTCGGCGAGCACCATCGCGATGGCATACGGTTCTTCACCCGTGGAGCAACCCGCGGACCAGATGCGCAGGCGGCCGCCGCCGCGCTTTTCCTCCAGCCAGCGTGGCAGGAGCTCGTCCACGAGCATGTCGTAGTGGTGCATCTCGCGGAAGAACGAGGTGACGTTCGTGCTGATGCAGCTGGCCAGTTCGCCGAGTTCGGACGCGGGATCGCGGCGCAGCAGGTCGCAGTAGCCGGCGAAGCCGGAGAGGCCCAGCGCGCGAAGCCGGCGGAGCAGGCGCCCCTGGACCAGCTGGCGCTTGTGTTCGCCGAGCGAGATACCGCAGTGCTGCAGCACGAACTCGCGGAGGAAGGTGAATTCGGCTTCGCCGAGGCTAGGCCCCGTCGCGCTCGCCAGCCCGACGGTATCGCCGTTGTTGACGAGCGCGCTCATCGATCAGAACTCCTTCCACGCACCGGCGTCGGCGGACTCCGCCGGACGCGGTGCACGCGGCGCCGGGGCGCTGCGCACGGCGGCGAACACGGTTTCCATCTCTTCCTTGGCCACGTCCTTGCGGACGCCCTTGCCTGCCGCCTTGGCGGAGGCCTGGCCGGCGATCTGGAAGAAGGCGACCTGGCGGCTGAGCTCGGTGGCCTGCTCATGCATGGCACGCGCGGCGGCGGCCGATTCCTCGACCAGCGCGGCGTTCTGCTGGGTCATCTCGTCCATCTGCAGCACGGCGTGGTTCACCTGGTCGATGCCGGCGGACTGCTCGGAGCTGGCGGCGGCGATCTCGGCGACGATGTCGGTCACCTTCTTCACGCTCTCGACGATCTCGGCCAGGGCCTTGCCCGACTGGTCGACCAGTTCGGAACCCGTCTTGACCTTGCTCGCGCTGTCGTTGATGAGGCCCTTGATCTCCTTGGCGGCGTTGGCCGAGCGGCCGGCGAGGTTGCGCACCTCGGTCGCCACGACGGCGAAGCCGCGGCCCTGCTCGCCCGCACGCGCCGCTTCCACTGCCGCATTGAGCGCCAGCAGGTTGGTCTGGAAGGCGATCTCGTCGATGAGGCTGACGATGTCGGAAATCTTCTTGCTCGAGCTGTTGATCTCGCGCATGGCGACGACCGTCTGCGCGACCACTTCACCACCACGCTCGGCCTGCTCACGCGCGCCACGGGCCAGTTGGTTGGCGTGGCTGGCGTTCTCGGCGTTCTGCTTCACCGTGGAGGTCATCTCCTCCATCGACGAAGCGGTTTCCTCCAGGCTGGAGGCCTGCTCCTGGGTGCGCTGCGAGAGGTCGTCGTTGCCGCGCGAGATCTGCTGCGCGGCGGTGCTGACCGAACCGGACCCATGGCGCACTTCCGAGACGATGGCACTGAGGCGCTCGTCCATCGCACGGAATGCGGACTGCAACTGGCCGAGCTCGTCGTTGCGGGTGACCTGGATGTCATGACCCAGCTTGCCTTCGGCGATCTGGTGCGCGACGTCCACCGTCTGTGCAAGGGTACGGATGATCGACCGGATCACCAGCACGGCGATCAACAGGCAGATGAACAGGCCGATGGCCAGCGACGTGATGCTGAGTGCGCGGACGGTCTTGTACTGTGCGCTCTCCTTGGCGTAGATGGCTGCCGCTTCGTCGCGCTTGGCTTCGACCAGCTTGGTCAACTGGTTCTGGCGGTCCATCAGCAATGGGCGCACCTGGAGTTCGAGCACATCGGAAGCGCCCTGATCCCCCTGGTTCAGCGCGTCGATCATGTCGGACTTCGCCTGATCATAGTCCGTGTTCGTCGACTGCCACTTGTCGTAGAGCTTCTTGACGTCGGCGGACATCGGAACCTTCAGGAACTCCACCTTGGTGGCATTCATGTCGGCCTGGTACTTCTGGAACTCGGCGACTTTCTGCTTCACCTGGTCGGGATTGCCGACCTTCGCAGCGGCTTCACCCAGCACGATGAAGGACATCAGCGAGTTCGTGTTGATGCGGGTCAGCATCTCCGAAGGAACGAGTTCCTCCTGATAGATCTGGCGCATGCCTTCGTTCTGGAAGTGCATCGCACCCAGGCCGACGGCCGCGCCGCCCAGGAGCATGAGCGTGAGCAAACCGAGTACGCCGTAGAGACGGCCGCGGACGGTCAGGGCGGGAACTTTGAACTTGAACTTCTTCATCACGATTCCAATCGGCAAAGTGCGGCAAAGGCAAACCGGGCATCACATGCCGGCTGGCCCGTGGCCGCCGGCGCGTTCGTAGGCTCAGGCGACGGCTTTCACTTCCGGCGAGGCCAGGGCGACCTCGAGCATCTGGGCGTCTTGCGGTTGCAACAGGCGATCCACGTCGAGCAGCAGCACCATGCGCTCGCCGACGGAGGTCAGGCCCTTGAGGTATTCGGTGTCCACCGTGGTGCCCATATCGGGAACCGGACGAACCGCACCCGGCAGCACGTCGATCACGTCGGAGACCGCGTCGACCACGACGCCGAACTGCCGCCCGGCGACCATCACGATCACGCAGACGGTGGTGGCGGTGTATTCCTCGGAGGCCAGGCCGAAGCGCAGGCGAAGGTCCAGCACGGGGACGATGGCGCCACGGAGGTTGAGCACGCCCAGCACATAGGGCGGCGCCTGCGGAATGCGCGTGACCGGTGTCCAGCCACGGATCTCGCGAACGGCGAGGATATCGACGCCGTATTCCTCGCTGCCGAGGTTGACGGTGAGGTACTGCGCGGCCTCGTCGGACGCATCGGTAGCGGTGGCGTAGCTGGCTTGCTGGTTCATGTCGTTCCCACGGCGGATCGGATCGGCGGTTCGGGACCCCTTCCCCAGGGGTATCGGCCGCTGCCGCGGGGACTTGAGGGCGAAGTACGCCGGATTTGGCAAGAGCCCAAGCCACCGGCAGGAGCGCCAAGAGGCGAGCCGACTCCCGCAGGGAGCCTCGTTCTGGAGGGAACCTTGCTCTGGCAGAAACCTTGCTCTGGTGGGAGCCGACTTTGTCGGCGATCCCGCGGCAGCGGGCCAGGTTTCGGCAAGCACCCATCGCCGACAAAGTCGGCTCCCACAAGGCCGGCTCCCACCTCAAACAGCCAGCACAGCTGGCTCAAGCAGCCTTGCGCCGCCCCTGCATGCGAACCAGCCCCGTCACATCCGCGATCAACGCGACCGAGCCGTCGGCCAGGATGGTCGCACCGGAAATCCCGGCCACCCGGCGGTAATTGGCCTCCAGCGACTTCACCACCGCCTGCTGCTGCCCGATCAACTCATCGACGAACAGGCCGATACGCGTGCCCTCGCCTTCCACCACGATGACGATACCCTCGTCGAGGGCACGCCGGCGTCCCGCACAACCGAAGACATCGAACAGGCGGACGATCGGCAACCAGTGCTCGCGGAAACGGAACAGTTCGCCACCACCGGCCACGCTGCGGACGGCATCCGGCTTCACCTGCACGGATTCGACGATCGAGACCAGCGGCACGATATAGGTCTCCTCGCCCACCGCGGCGGTGAGGCCGTCGATGATCGCGAGGGTGAGCGGCAAGGTGATCGTGAACGTCGTGCCACTGCCCTGCACGCTGCGGATGCCGACGGTACCGCCCAGATCCATGACGTTGCGGCGGACCACGTCCATGCCCACGCCACGGCCGGAAAGATCGGTGGTGGCGGCGGCGGTGGAGAACCCCGCCTCGAAGATGAGGTCGGCCACGGCGTCGTCGGACATGCCCTCGCCCGAGGCGATGATGCCGCGCTGGATGGCCTTGGCCACGATGGCGTCGCGGTTCAGGCCCGCGCCGTCGTCAGCCACTTCCACCACGATGGAGCCGCCGCGATGGAAGGCCTCCATGCGCAGCGTGCCGGTGTCGCCCTTGCCCGATGCGAGGCGCTTCGAGGGGACTTCCAGGCCGTGATCGATGGCGTTCCGCACCAGGTGGACCAGCGGATCGCCGATCTTCTCCAGCACGGTCTTGTCCAGTTCGGTGGTCTCGCCACGGAGGTCGAGCACGACCTTCTTGTCGAGCTTCTGCGCCAGGTCGCGGACCAGGCGCGGGAAACGGTTGAACACCGTGCTGATCGGCAGCATGCGGATGCTCATGACGCTTTCCTGCAACTCACGCGTATGGCGCCCGAGCTGGGCGAGGCCATGGCGGAGCATTTCCAGCTGCGATGCGTCCACGCCGTCGTGGAACTGGCTGAGCATCGACTGCGTGATGACCAGCTCGCCGACGAGATTGATCAGGGTGTCGATCTTCTCGATGCCGACGCGGACCGAGCTGGATTCGCTGTTGGCGGCCGGCTCGCGCACGGCGCGTGGCGGCGCGGCCGCGGCCGGTGCGGCGGCGACCGGTGCCGGCGCGGCGATACGCGGCGTCAGCGTGAGGTCGCAGTCGCCGTCCACCCAGTCGAACACGCCCTCGACAGCCGCACGCGTGGCACCGGCATCGAGGCGGAGCGTCCAGCCGAGGTAGGACGACGAGGCGTCCATGTCGGCCAGTGGGGGAAGCTTGCTGGCGTCGCATTCGACGCCCAGTGGGCCGAGGGCGGCGAGTTCGCGGAACATGCGTGCCGGGTCGTTGCCGGTCTTCAGCAGGTAGTCGAACGGACGGAAGGCGATGTCCCAGCCTTCGATCGCTTCGGCGGGTGCGGCGGCCTTCGCGGCCACCGGCGCGGCGGAACCACCGGACACCATGGCCGACAACTCGGCCAGCAAGGCCTGGCTCTCGGCGGTGGCCGCCGGCTGGCCCGCCATCGACAACGCCAGCATGTCGCGCACGGTGTCGCCCGAGCGGAGCAGCAGCTCCACCACGGCCTTTTCCATCGGACGGCGGCCACTGCGGACCTCGTCCATCAGGTTTTCCGCCACGTGTGTGAAGGCGGCCACGTCGGTGAAGCCGAACGTCGCCGCACCGCCCTTGATCGAATGGGCGGCGCGGAACACGACATTGATCAGTTCCGGATCGTCGGCGCCCTCGTCCAGCGCGAGGAGGGCCTGCTCCATGGCGTCGAGACCGTCGAGGCTCTCTTCGTGGAACGCCTTGTGGAATTGCGCCAGATCGACTTTGGACATGGGTGGACCCTGGATTGCCGGAACGTCTTGGAACGGATTAACCGAGCACGCGGGCCACGGTGGCCAGCAGCTGGTCGGGATCGAACGGCTTCACCAGCCAGCCGGTGGCGCCGGCGGCCTTGCCTTCCATCTTCTTCTCGGGGTTGGATTCGGTGGTCAGCATGAGGATCGGCACGCCGCTGTAACCCGGACGCGTGCGGATCTCGCGAACCATCGTGATGCCGTCCATCACCGGCATGTTCACGTCGGCGAGGATCAGGTCGAACTTGTGGTTACCCGCCGAGTCCAGGGCCGCCTGGCCATTGTCGGCTTCTTCGACATCGTGACCGGCGCCACGCAGGGTGAAGGCGACCATGCTGCGCATGGAAGCCGAATCGTCTACCGCAAGAATCTTTGCCATGGGAGCACCTTCAGTTCACGCCGGCTTGGGCCGGCAGTTCAATCAAAGCATCGAGGCCGAGCGTGGACACGCCACGGCGGAGGGTGTCGCTGACCCCTGTCCAGGCCACGGGGACGCCCGCGGCACGCGCGTCGCGCGAGAAGGCCGCGAGCACCTGCAGGGCGGCGGTGTCCGTCTGGACCACGGCGGCCGCGTCGATCTCGACGGCCTGCCCCGCCGACAGGACGGCCAGCAGTGTCTCGCGCAAGGCCGGGGCGCTGCCGATGCGCAGGTCCGCCTCCAGCGTGAGCGGGGCGCGGGGCGTGTCTTTGGAGGATTTCTTCGCCATCGTCCGTACCGTTGGGACCCTTGGCGCGCATCGCCCGGGGGGTCGTTCGATGGGCTTATCGGCTGGGTGGGGGAAAGCTTTAGGGGAGCCGGGATCCCGTCGCGAGCAAACCGACCGAGATCACATTAGAAAGATTCAATGAGCTTGACGGGACACACCTCGTACGGAACTCCACCGGTAGCGAATAATTCTTCGAGAGCCACGTTAAGGCCTTGACCCCGATATCAGGGCCATCAGCCTGTAGAGATTTCGGCGTATAGCTTGCACTGAACCGTAGACTCGGCCAACCATGTAGAAAAATCCCGAGCGCGACCGCAACAAAACAACGATTGGCTGTCTGTAGTCCTCGGATGCAGTGCGATGGGGATGCGCGTTATTGAAGCATCGAGATTGTCGTAGAAGACCATCGCATGACTTCGACGAACTGCGACTGCTCTCACTTGCTCAGCGAGAAGCATCCGACCATCGCCATTTCCCAGACAAAGACGCACCGATTACCTTGCGTGCATGCAGTGATGGGAATCCGTCGTCGCCAGCGCCACCGTACTCTCCGGATGCAATTACCTGTGCCGAACCTTTTCGCGCACGCCCCCGGACCATAGATCTATATACGTGAATGACCCAAGGATACTTTCCATCGTCGACTCACCGACGACTTCAACGACACGAGTGGGAATTGATATCCCTAGCCTGCCATCCGGCATCGGAAACATCTCGCAAGTCACTCCGTGACTGGCTAGCGTCTCGGCTAGTTTACTCTCATCGCTGGCGTCGAAGACAAGTTGCATGCCCATCAGCGCTTGACCTCAATCGTGCAAATATCAGCGAGGGCAAGTTCTATGCGCTCGAGTGCACCGAGCCATAGCACCTGCCCACGTATGTCGTAAATAAGTCGGCAACGAGAAAGCGCCGACGGAAGTTCCCGTCGCGCGTGGAGTATGCGAGCCCGGTTGTAGTCGATGCTCCTGGCCACGTTCCCCTCCGTCTCCAAATTGTGATTGGCAACAAAGACGAATTCCCCTTGCTCTTCTCGTACAAACTCAGGTGTGATCATGCATCCCCGTCTTGGAGCAGTGCAGTGCGACAAAGCGACGTAATCGCGCGAAGTCAAGACCTTATCACGAGCCTCGGTATGATGATCCAGTCTTAGCTGGCAAATTTCTTCCAGAATGGTTCATCGCCAGCAGCTAATGAATCTACGAGGTCGAGTGATCTGGCCGTATCCTGAAGGTAGGCAGGCATATCGATCCGCGCGACACGCACCGGCTTTAGTATTCCCCAATTGGTATAGAAGTCTCGGCATGACGTTGCACACTCCTCGAATGCATTGAAATAGGCTTCAAATCCATCACTTTCGCCTGCACTCACGGCATGCGCACCGACCTGGCCGACAGCCCGTTTACGCAACTCGTTGCGGACGCACTTCATCAACGATACTGCATCGTCAACATCGTCCAACTTTACGTAGGTACGAAATATCTGATCATGAAGCAATTGTCCGCGTACGCTTCCAGCCGAGATATCTTTGACCACGACTGACAACTGATCCATCGACGCGACATCTCCTAGATCAAACATATAGCTGCCGCCAATAAAGCCCACTGTCATACGATCACCTCTTGAACTGAATGTCCTCGGGCTTTATCGCGCCGCCCGATTTGTCGACGATGGCCTTGATGATTCTCTGCGTCTGGCTCAAGTCAACGGTTTGACCGCGAACGTCGATAACAACCTTTTGTGTCATTCCTTGGGGAAGATTGTCGGCACGCTGCTTGGATTGCGTCGCAACACTATTCACGAGCCCCTGCTCATTATTCAGGATATTGTAGTTTTTCACTTCGACGCTGCAGGTATTACCGACGCACCAGTCCGGCCTGACGCTTCCCGGCGTCCCGTACTTCACTTCTTCGCCATCTTTATAGCTGACCTGCGGTCGCGCGTCGCCACCCAAGCCTTTCCCCACGTCAATTTCCGATTGCTTCGGGGTCGGACGACTTTCGATCGCCGCGATCCCATCTTCGGCTGATATGACCTTGTCGGTGAAGCCGTCAGATTGCTGGACAATCGACTTGGCCGTATCGCGAATCGCGCCGCCGATCACCGCAAGACCCGCGTCTACGGTAACGGACGCGATGGTGTTCGAAGCAGGATGCACAAGGCCCAGCTGCTCGGGAGTTTGCGCATCGAAGCCATACGTGCCGATCCATTGAGCAGCCGGATCGATCAGGTACTCCTGCTTTACGGCCTGAATCTGGCCTGTGATACCCGACTTGTCCAGCGCAAGTCCGAGACCGAACTTTGCAGGGCCAGCCGTGGCGACGGCTACCGCATACCCCAGGGCTTCTGCATTCTCTGGACCAATCCAGTTGACGACCTTCTCGACGCCCATTTCTCCGTTTGAAACGAGCCCAGTCAGTGCCACGCCAGCGGATTGCCGGATGCTTCCCTGGATTGCGTTCGAAGCCGTGTTCGGCGGAGGCGCGGAGCCGGAATCCGCGACCGCACCCGTAGCCGTGGTCGTGATGGGCCCGACGGTCACGGAACCGGCCACCTTCTCCATGACCTGTGCTTTCTGCGCGTCAGACAGGTCGTTGAACGATGCACCGTCGAACATGCGGTAAGAGGCCGCCTCCACCACCGCCAAACCGCTCAGATTCTCATCCACTCCTGGTGTGGACAAAGCGGCAGCCAACGCCACCGGATCAGCGCCGTTCTTGATGGCCTCGTTGAGGATACGCTCGCGCGTCGCCTTGACTGCCTCGTCACCACCCGTAGCGGATGCCAACTTGTCGGGATCCCACCGAATGAGCTGGGCGCGACCGTCACGATAGTCATAGTAGCCATAGGCCTGCGCGTTCCCAGCGGTTGCGGCTGCGGTCGAGCCACCACCGACGAGCGAACCCACTCCATATCCGAGACCGATGGCCGCAAGATTCATCAGGCCGCTCTTTTCGGCCACATCAGCATCAATACCGTTACGCTGGAGTCCAGCGCTTATCGCTGACAGGAATTTGTCGTCGGACAACGCCCCTACGGCTCCCCCGGCGACACTGCCACCTCCCATGTAGGCCGACACGGTCCCGACCAGGATGTCAGTCGCAATCTTGTAGGAGCCGCCATCACTCCAGTGACTCATGTCCGACATGGCGGCGTCCCGCATCGCCAAGGCGGCCGCCTGCTCTTCGTCCGTGGAGGCAGACTGGTAAGCGGCAGACGCCTGGTTCAACCGCTCGTTAGCCTCATCGCGCTGTTCCGTGACGATGCTTTTGGTTGCCGAATAACCGACCTGAGTCGCTACCTGGAAGAGCTCCTGCTGTTCCGCGAGCTTCTTCTCGTCGAACGGCTTAAGCCCTCCTGCATCGATATCTGGGTTGCGATCAAGCCCACCCAGGTCCGCGCCCGGCTGGTTCCGAACGTCGATGGATCCTTCGGCGATACCCGGCTGCGTAGTACTGCTCGAGTTCTTCGACTTGGGCCGTGCGCGATACACACCAATCAACGATTGCGGCGAGCGTAAACGTCGATGACGAAGGCCAAATAGACAAAGCCTTGCCAGGTTCAGGCGTAGGTGAAGTCACTCACCCACAGTGCATTAGGACGATCGGCGCGGAACTGCCGGTTCACCCGATCCAGCGGCGACGGCGCGCTCTTGTCGCTGAAGATGGTGCGCACCGGGCGACCGCGAACCACCCCACGTAGGCCAAGCCGCCGCATCAAGCGCTCAACCGTGCAGCGAGCCACGATGATGCCTTCGCGCCGCAACTGGCGCCACACATTGCGTACGCCATAGACCTGAAAATGCTCGACCCAGATCCGTTGAATCACCAGCAAAAGATCTTCATCCGGCGAGCGCGATGCGACGCCGGTCAGAGCGACCACGCTCTGCCACATGGCGATAGTACGTCGACGGAGCAATCGGCTGTACGCGGCAGATCGGCTCGACTCCGTAGGTGGCACGGTGATAGTCGATGAAGGCGATCATGGCTTGAACCGGCGGTCGAGTTCCGCCCGGGCAAAATACGCCGATGCCTTGCGCAGAATCTCGTTAGCCTGGCGCAGCTCACGATTTTCGCGCTCCAAAGCCTTGAGTCGATCGCTATCACTTGTGCTCAGACCGCCGCGCTTCCCTTCATCTACCTCGGCCTTTCGCAACCAGTTATGTAGCGTCTGCGGCGTGTAGCCCAGCTTGCCCGCAATCGACTGGATCGCCGCCCATTCCGAGGCGTGCTCAGGCAGGTGCTCCCGCACCATCCTGACCGCTCGCTCTCTCACTTCCGGGGAATATTTCGTCTTTGCCATGGCTCCATCCTCCCAAGATTGGGAGCCTCCGACAAAACCGGGGCGGTTCGGCCGAATTGCCGCCCCTCAAATTACCACGTGTACATCCCCATCCCGCTCAAGTATCAATCGGCTCAGACCAGATAACGATAACGCACCGATCCGGGTAGTTGCCTCGGCCAGAATGCCAGTCACTTCAACCATATCGAAGTACGATGCTGGTCCGCCTACCCAACCACCGACTTTCAAATCAAGAAGTTTTTCTAGGCCCGGAGAATAAATCTCCACCGTCGCACCTGCGTCAACTAACTCAACACTCGGGACAAGGACTGCCCGCGCACCGCGTATGAGAAGCGCAGCCCGCGTTGAAACGACTGTTCCTAGCAACAATTCAGCAGTATCTGAGAAAATATCAACTGAAGTTGGAATCATATCTACCTCGACGTATAAATAACTTCACCCGAGAACTTCTTAGCAAACTCATCAACAGGAGTGAAGTACTGACGACCAAGCGCCGGATCACGAATCGCAACTACCTGCTGACCACTACGCACAGTTATTCCATCTACGACGACGGCGTGACCTCCTCGATCAAGGCTCATTCTAACTATGGCAGGATTTCCGTTCGCAGTAGCGGCCGCGAGGTCTTCAACTGAAGCCCCCAGAACCCTCGTAGCCGTTAGGCCATTATTGTTAAGTGTTGCAGCCAAGCGGGGCATGGTCGTGCCCTGAGCGGTAACACCCGACTGATTGATTAATACACCAACATCGACGGATTTACCCGCACTATCCAACACCATGGCGCAGGAGGTTGGCCCGCACGTGGGCAAATTTCCTTGATTGAGCACTAAGCGATCACCACTCCGCGGCAAGCTCGTACTCGCGGGATTCCCGGGCTCCAAATTCGCTACATTTGCCGCAGGTGGATCACTCACTGCCTTGGCCGGAGCAAGCCCCGTCTTTAACGCAACACCTAGAAGAACCGTATCCGTTATATCTTTCGCGAACGCTGCATTCTGAGCAGAAAGCCCGGCACTCCGCCAAACCAACTCCTCTGTGGACGGTGTTGCGTTGCCGGTCCACCATTGGCTTGCCCCAGCGGCCAGGGTATCCGCTTGCTTCGCCACACCAATTGTTGCTGTGCTACATGCACCAGGCAGAGCTTGGCACAACTTAGCGGACGCGTATGCATTGATAAACCCTTGGGACGCCCTTTCGAGGCCTTCCACACGAGTTGTGCCATGCACATCAGACCACGCATCCGACCAGGCATCTCCGAAGTCATAACCGAACATGCCCGTTGCCTTGAGCTGGCCGGCTATCTCCTGCTTCTTCTCATCGGACATACCCGAAAGGACGCCGTTGTACTGATCGAGCAGCGCTTGCCCAGCGGACGTGAACTTCGGCCCGCCAGTGGTCAACCCATCGGCCAGCGATTGTGTCTCTGTTAGTCCTCGTCCGTTTAGGCAATTAACGATCGCACACGCGACTGCTTGTACTTCGTCCTCGCTGTACCCCTTGCTAGCAGCGAGACTGACGATCGCCGCTTGTTCATTGACGTGCAGCGCCCGGTTGTACTGAGCTCCGTTGGCCGCACCCGCGGCGCCCGAGCCGCCACCGGCACTCGCACCGATGGCAGTACTCGCAAGTTCCATCAAAGCACGACCTTCAGGAAGATTCGGGTCGATGTGGTGGTCAACCAGGTATTGGGCCATGGCTTGCGAGGCGGCCTCACTGGTGCCTGCACCCAAGGCCCCGCCCATGGCGTTTCCGTCACCAAGCGCTGCGCTCGCTGCGCCGACAAGACCGTGCAGAAGCACCTTGTTCTGACCACCATCCGCCCATTTGACCTGTTCCTCAGGCGTAGAGGCGTGGGTATACATGTACTCCGACACGTCACCTACCGCTGTCATTCCAACCTGTCCCGCCAGATTGCCCAGCTCCTGCCGCTCCCTGACTTTCTTCTCGTCGAAAATGGCCTTGAGAGCTTGATCGTCCAGCGTTCCATCGCGTTTCAGACCCGACAGATCGGTGTCGCCGTTGCGCACAACGATCGTGCCATTCGCGACACTGGACTCGGTGTCGCTGCTGCTCTTTTCATGCTGCGGCACGGAGAGGCTCGGCGAGAATCCACCGGTTCCACCGCCAATGCCGAAACTGCTGGCGCTATAGCTCGCCTCGTTGTGGATGCTCTCCCAAGTAAGGGAACCGGTGTTCAACGAGTTCTTGCCGCTATCCGCAGTGCTGGCAATCACGCCGCCTACGAGGTGAGTATCGCCTCCCACCGTGAGATCGAAGCCGCCGTCACCGGCAGCGATCCCGCTAACCTCGTTGACGCTCTTGTAGTGGCTGTTCGTCTTACTTTGGCTATAGCTTCCACCGCCACCATAACCGAAGGTTACGGATGCGCTCGCTTGCTGTTGCTTGGCCGCGTAATCGTCGGTGTCCTGTTCGCTCTGAATCAACAGATTGCCACCGATCTTTCCGACGATCGTGTCGCCGGTGAGTTGGGCTCCCTTGATGGTCATGTCGTTGCCAGAGACGATGGTGAGCTTGTCGGTCGCGTTGACGACGGTTTCCCCGTGGGTCTCGCCATTGCCGACCGCCTTCCCCTTGCCCACCGAGGCGGACACATATATGCCCGTTTGGGAGCCGATCGAAAAACCAATCTCACCACTGCCATTGCGATTGGTGCTCTTGCTGGAATGATCTTCCAGCTGGCTAAGCAGATTGAGGTTATTGGTCGCAGCAAGTGCGACGTTGCCGCCGTCAATCTGGCTGCCCACTACATTGAGGTCGCCACCCGTCGCGGCTATGGTTACGTCGCCATTGCTGCGGATATGGCTTCCGTAGGTAGCCTCCTCGTGGGTCTTCGTTTCGCTGCTGGCGCTACTGGCACCGATCCCGATACGTAGGGAAATCCCGGTCGTCTGCCCCGCCGCCTGCGCCCCGCTCGCACCGCCGCCGGCGTTGGTATAGGCGCTCCCCGCATTGCCCAGGGATCCAACGGCATCCATACCGTCCCCATTGATGCCCATGCCCCGACCCGCGCCGTCCGAGAATAAACTCTGCGCAGCCTGCGCTGCGTAGAGGGCCTTCAGTCGATTGTCGTCCGCGGAGCCTGCCGCCTTGGCGGAACCATAAGCACCTTCCACGGCGCTGATGGCGCCGCCAGTCAGGCCAAGCGTGATGCCCGCAGTCTGTTTCTTATAAGTCTGCCGGCTGTCCGTATCGGCGACGGCGGCATCGATCGTCACGTCCTTGCCTACAATCGTCGTGCCTTCCTTACTGAGCACGTCGCTGCCCGTGATATGCACGGTATTGCCGGCGGTAAGGGTGACTTTACCGTCGGTACTGCCGACGACGCTCCCGGTGGGCGTGTAGTCGGTCTGCTCGTAACCCTTTTGCTCCTTCGACGCGCCGATCATGATGCTGAACCCACCGCCCGACATGAGGCCGGACTTCTTGACCGTCTTGTCGTGGGTCTCGCTATGCGATGAATCCGCCGTTCCAATGGTCAGGTTGTTGCCAGCCGCCATCGTAAGAGCGTCGGTTGCCGCGATCTGAGCGCCGTGCGCGGTGATGTCGTGACCGGCGGCAACGGTGACCGAGTCGCCGCTAAGCAGCGTCCCTACAGCGATATTGTCTTCGGTCGCGTCGTAAGTGGTCGTCGTCTTACCGGAGAGGAAGCCCGACTTTTTCTTTTTCGTCTGCTGCTCCCACGTATGCGTTTCCGTCCCCGCTTCCAGGTTCACGTCGTTCTTTGCAGCGAGGGCGACACCGCCGGTATCGGTGGTGATCGAGGCTGCCGTCGCGTTCAGATCGTGACCCGCCGCCATCTGCACGCCGGTGCCTGCGTCCACCGCTGCCCCATGGAGGGTTTCGTCCGTGGTGGTCTCGGTAATCCGCTTCTTTCCTTCCTTCCAACTCTTCGTGCTCGTGGTGCTGTCCGTGACCGTACTCAGATTCAGGTCGTTTCCGGCCTGAAGAGCAGCCGAACCCGCCGTCTTTATCTGCGATCCTTCGAGCAGTACGTCGTTGCCGGCGGCGACGGCGACGTTACCGCCTGCGCCCAAGGTAGTAACGTCATGGGTAACCTTGCCGGACGTACCATTGGCGGTCGCCGTCAACGACAGGTCGTGACCCGCGATCAGACCCATGTCGCCGCCAGCTTTCAGTTCGCCCGCCTGCACGGCAAGGTCATGGCCCGCCTGCAACGAGAGCGTGCCACCAGCATCGATCGAACCGCCGGTTGTTTGCGTCTTCCAGCGCGTACCGCTCTGCACGGCGCCTAGCGTCAGGTCATTGCCCGCCTGAAGCACCGCGTTGCCGCCCGCTTTCAACGTGGTGGCGGACAAGCTCAAATCATTACCCGCAACCAGCGAAAGATCCTTCCCCGCACTCAGCGTGAGGCCCTCCGCCTGCGTCCCGGTAAGCGTGCTGCTCCACGCATAGGGATGGGTCGTGGTCACCGTCGACTCCAACGACAGGTTATTCCCCGCCCCCAGCGCCAGACTGCCGCCAGCCGATACCCCCTGCCCGCTCAACGTCAGATCGTGCCCCGCCGTAAGCAAGGCGTCACCACCCGCCGTGACCTTCGTATGGTCGAGCGACAGATTGTTGCCCGCGCTGATCTGCAGACCTTGCGTCGCGGTGATGCTCGCCCCATCCATGCCACGACCGGCCAGCCCACCCACGTTCTCCGAACGAATATCGCCGCCGGCGATCAGGCTGACACCCGCGCCATCGATGCGTCCATTGATGTTCGTGATGTTTCCGGTGGTGTTGATCGCCGTAAGGCCGTCGCTGGAGATGCGCCCCGTGTTGAGCAGGTCCTGCGCGGTGAGCAGCGTGCTGTTCTGGCCCTTGATCAGGCCGTCGTTCGACAGCTTGCCCGATGCATCGATGCTCACGTCCTTGCCGGCGATCACCGCGCCCTGGGCGGTCAGCCCAAGGCTTCCGCTCGCCAGGTACACCACCGGCACCAGCACTTCGTGGCCATCCACGTTCTGCTGCACCATCCAGACGATGTCCTGGGTGAGCGCGCTGACCTGGTCGGCGGTAAGGGCCACGCCCACGCTCAGGTTCATGGCCTGCGCGACGTGCGTGGCGTTGTTCATCAGCGACTGGTATTCCTCCAGGCCGCTGGAGTAGTCGGACAGGTAGGTGCGGCCGGTCAGCTGGGTCACCTGCTGGGTGACGAGCTGCTGCTCGTAGAAGCCATTGCCGAGGCGCATCATCGTGCGCGCCGGATCGACGCCCAGCTTGTCCAGCAGGTAATCGCTACTGATGAACTGGCTGTAGTCGATGAAGCGGGAGTTGGTCTCGATCAGGTAGTTGCCGCTCGGCGGATGACCGAGCAACGCCGTGAGATACGCGTTGCCGAGCAAGCCGACGTTACGCGCGGATGCACCATTGGCCAGGGCCGAAAGCGAGTCCGCGGCCACATTGCCCACCGCGCTACGCTCGCCCGCCGAGGCCGCGGTGATCTGGCCGCCCGTGGAAGGTCCATCCACCGCGACGCTTTCGCCTGCGCCGCCACCGCGGACGCTATAGATGCCACCCGTCGGCAAGGTCACGCCAGCCAGGGGCTGACCCGCGCCGCCCAGCACCTGCGGGGCGTGTCCGGTGGCCGGGTCGACCTGCGCGCCGACAGGCAGGCCTGCCGCGCCTTGTGCATTGCCCTTGTTCACGGATGCCAGGCCGATGGCCTGCGCGTTCGGATCGAGGCGCGTGTTGCCGACTGGACGCCCATCCGGCGTGACGCCGCCGTTGGATACATTCAGCCCGCCGATGGCGACACCCGCGGCGCCCGACATCACCGCGCCAAGCGCGGTGTAGTTGTCGTGGATGTAAGTCGAGGGATCGGTGTTCGGGCGCCGCGTATACGATTCCGTGTCGCCGCCCGCGTTGTCGCACAGACTCTGGTCCGTACCGCAGCCGATATGATGGGTGACGGCGACGGTCTGAATGGTACGGCCCGCGGCCAGCGACTGGTTGGCGACGTTCTCGTTGCCGAACACCATGCCCGTACCGCCGCCCGCTCCCTGCTGGTTCGCGGCGAGGAAGCCATTCGCGGCGATGGTCGAGGTGCTGTTGGTCACCGAACCATACAGCGAGATATTGCCGCCCGCGACGATCTGCGATTGCGCACTGGCCGCATTCACCACCGTCTCGTCGAGGGTGTGGTATTCGGTCCAGGTTTCGTACTCCTGCACCTTGTTGATCGCGTACTTGTAATCCGAACGCGGCAACGGCTGCGACGCAGCCGATTCCTCGGCGGTCAACACGTGGCTGGTCGTGTTCAGTACGCGGCGCACGTTGTTGATCTGGTTCGCCGCCAGCAAGATGCTTCTCTGCGCCTGGATCGACCCGGAGAGGTTGTCGATCTGCCCTGCGCGCGTGTCGAACAGCCCTTGTCCGTTGCGCGCCGCGCCGGCCACGTTGATGTTTCCGAGGCTGAAGATCTGCGCGTCGCGGTTGAGCAGGTAATTGGTATAGATGTCGACGTTGTTCGTCGCGGCGATCGTGCCGCTCTGGTAGGCCGCGTTACCGGTGGCCTGGCCGAAGTCGGTGCCGTTGATCACGGTTCCGGCCTGGATGGTCACGTTGGTACCCATGATGCTGCCGGTGTTGTTCACCGTGCCGGCATGCAAGCCAACCGTATTGCCCTGGATACTGCCCGCGTTGGTGATCGTCCCACCCGTGTCGAGTTGGGTGTTGGCCGAATTGAGCAACGCGCCCGCGTTGTTGGTGATATTGGCCGCGCTGATCGTCAGGCCGTTCACCGCCTGGATGCTGCCGTTGTTGACGAACTGCCCGTCCACGGCGAGGCTGAAGCCGCCATTGGCCTTGATGCTCGAGCCCGCCGCCTGGACGTAGTCACCCACGAGGTGCATGCCCAGCGTGTTGTTGGCGACGATGGCGCCTTGGCCGACGAGGTTGCGGATGTCGAGCACGACATTGCCGACACCAGCCACGCCGTCGATGCCTGCCTGCACGGTGCCGCCGCTGTTGTTCAGGCTGGCGAGCGTGAGGTTGAGCTGCCGCCCCGCCGTGATCTTGCCGCCGGCATTGATGGCCGACGCGCCGGCATTGACGAAGTTGAACGTGTTACCGGCATAGACCGTGCCATTGCTGTTATCCAGCTGGCCGGTGCCGAGGGTCATGTTGCCTGCGGCGACCAGCGTTCCACCCTGCGCATTCGAGACCGATGTACCCGAGAGGTTTACATCTCCCTGCCCACCCAGCGTGCCGCCGCGGTTGTCGATACCGCCGCCCGATGTGACCTGGGTTAGCGCGGCGCTGGCATTGGCGATGCGACCACCGATGTTTGAGATCGACGCCGAGCTCAGCGTCGTCGCGCCGTTGGCCTCGATGCTGCCCGCGTTGTTATTGAGGCCATTGGTGGCACGCAAGTCGATGGCACCACGGCTTTGCAGGTGGCCGCCGGTGTTGGTCAGCGTATCCGTGGCCTGTACGTTGAGCTGGCCTCCGGAGATGACGCCGGCGTTGTTCACTCGCGCCGCATTGAGCTTGGCCAGCGTTGCCGCTGCGATGGTGCCGCTGCCGTTGTCGAGGGTGCCACCGACGCCGAGCGTGACAGCGCCGGGTGCGGACTGGATGGTGCCACCCGCATTGGCGAGGCTCGCCGCGGCGAGGGAAAGGTCGCCCGCCGTCGCCTGAAGCAACCCGCCCGCGTTGTTCACGCCATTGGCGACCGTCACGCCGAGCGTATTGCCCGAGATCGCGCCATTCGCGGTATTGCTCAGCGAAGCGGCGCCAACGGTCGTGTTGCCATGCGCGTTGATCAGGCCACCATCGTTGGCGATACCCGTCCCCGCCGTGACGCGCGTGGCGCCGTTGCCCGCAAGAGTGCCTTGGCGGTTGTCGATGTCCTGGTCGGCTTTCACGTCGAGCAGGCCATTGCCTGCCAACTGGATACTGCCGCCGTTGTTGACCACCCGCGCGCCATGCACCGCCAGGTCGCTGCCGTTGGTGGCGATGGTGCCGCCGCTGTTGTCCAGCGTTCCGCTGGTGTCGAGTGTCCAGGCCGACGTTCCGGTCTGCAACAACCGGCCGCGACCATTGTCGATCGAGGCGGCGTTGAGCAGCAGCGCGTTCGCCTGCATGCGTGCGTCGTGGCCGTCCACACCGCGGTTCACCAGTGCGCCGCTGGCCTGGGCTGTGAGCACACCACCCACGGCGAGATCACCGGCCGTGTGGTCGATATTCCCCGCGCGGGCGACCAACGTCGCATCGCCGCCGGCACGCTGTGTGCCGTAGGACATGTCGATCGTGCTCGCCGCCGCATCCAGCGCATGGCCTGCGAGCAGGTTGCCATGTGCGGTCAGCGCCGAATCCGCCGACACATGCAGGTCGCCCACGGTGGCCAGCGTACCGTCGTCCTTCACACCAGCCGCCAGCACGCCGGAGGCATCGACGCTGCCGCCGTGCACGGTCAGGTCACCCGACGACAGCGTACGGCCGTCGTTCTTCACGGCGAAGCCGTCGAGCGCGATGGTGCCGGCGGAGAGCGTACCCGCCTGGCTCAGGGTGGCTCCACTGGTGAACGACGCGGTCCGTGCGGAGATGTCGCCCTTGGTTTCAAGGTCGCCGTCCGCATGCAAGGTGAGGTCGGTGGCGGCAAGCTGACCGCTTTGCCGGATAGCACCCGTGGCGGCCCCGTCGAGGCTCGCGGCCGACGCCACGGTGCCACCCAGGACGAGATCGCCCTGCCGGGCCTGCAAGGTCATCCCGCCCTGCTGTGTGCCCAGCGTGCCTGTGCTGGTGACGCTACCGCCTTTCACATCGAGCGATGTCGTGGCGACGAGCTTGCCGGCGTTAACGACCGCACCCGCCGCATCGACGGTTACGTCGGCCGCGCCGGAGAGTTCCGCGGAAGCGCCCTGCGTGAAGCTGGCGGCGCCGAGCGTGACCTCCCCACCCGCGTAAGCGGTGCCCAGATTGCTCAGCGCGTTCGTCGCGTGCAGGTCGAGGCTGCCATCGGTCGAAATGGCGCCGGTATTGCCCATGCTCCCCGCCGTGACCGACAAGGCGTTCGATGCCAGCAATTGGCCTGCGTTGTTCACGGCACCCGTCGTGTCGATCCCGAGCATGCCGCCTGCCTGGGTCGTGCCCGACAGGCCGATGTCGCCTTGCGTCGCCAGCGTCAGGTTCCGGGCACTCGCCAACGTACCCGTGCTGTCGATAGCCTTCGCCGTGATCGACAGGTCACCGTTGGTCTGCAGCTTCCCGTTGGCGTCCTGCGTCAAGGCGCCGCCGCTCTGAACCGTGAGCCCTTGTTCGGATGCGAGGCTGCCGCGGTTGTCCACGTTCCCGGCCGAATGCACGTCGAGCACGCCCGTCGTGTAGACACTTCCCGTGCTGTGCAGGTCGCCCCCTGCATCCACGGCAAACGCACCCGTCAGGGAGGTATCGCCTCCGAGTGCCATGTCGCCCGCCGACACGAGTTTCGTGTCGCCGGCGCTCATCGAACCGGACTGAACGAGGCCACCTGCCGACGCCGCATCCAATCGCCCCCCGGAGACGGTCTTGCCGCTCAGCGAGAGATCACCTTGGGTGGTGACGAGCGAGACATCGCCGGCGGTGCTGCCAAGCTGCCCTGTACTGTTCAGGCTACCGGCCTGGATATCCAGACCATGACCGCCGACGATGGCACCGGCGCTATCGACCGCCCCAGCGACAGCCAGCGTCAAGGCACCATCGGCATTGACCTGACCGTCCGCGGTCTGGCTGAAGCTTGCGGCATCCAAGGCCAACACATCGCCCGCATAGAGCAACCCGGCACTGGCGATGTCTTGCGACACGGTAAGCGCGAGATCGTGTCCCGCACTGAGCGCCGAGCCCTTCGTACTATCGAGACGCGCAGCATGAACGGCGACGTCGCGCGCGGCGACGACCGTCGCGGCCTGTGACAACGTATCGGCGATGTCCGCGCGCACGTCGCGGGCGGCCTGCACGCGGCCTCCGAGTGAAGCCGTGCCAGCCTTGAGGATCAGGTCGTTGCCCGCATCCAGCGTACCCACCGTCGTGACGTTCGCCGCGTCGAGCGAGAGATCACCACCGGCGTGGGTCGTGCCGACCTGGTCGATGCTCGACGCCAGCAGGGTCAATGCGCCATCGGCGTAGACATCGCCATGGAGCGCCATCGACTGCGCGGCGTCGAACACTGCATTGCCCGATGCATAGATCGAACCGGCGAGCGTCAGCGACTGCGCGGAGGCCACATCGATAGCAGCGGCGGTGAGCCTGCCGTCAATCAACATGTCGCCCGCCGAGCGGGCATGGAAGACGGACGCCGCCGAGGCCGCGCCGCCAAGATGCAGATCACCTGCCGTGGTCAGCGTTGCCGAACCCGCTGTGCTTCCGAGTGAGCCTCGGGAATCGATGCGCGCCGCATCGATGATCAGGGCCTGGCCACCGACGACGCTTCCCGCGTTGTCGAGGGTATCGCGCAGATGAAGCGCCGCGGCACCGGCGGCACTGGCGGAGCCCTCCCCGCCGACGGACATGGTGTTGGCAGTCAGGTCGAGCGTGCCGCCCGCATACAGCTTCCCAGCGTTGTCGACGTGAGCGTCCACGGATAGGTTCAGATCGCGGGTAGCGGACAACTCGCCGGTGTTCGCCAACGCACCACCGCGAACGACCACATCGCGCCCTGCGACCACCGTGGCGGCATTGACCAGCGTGCCCGGCGTGGACAGCGAAACGTCCCGGCCTGCTTGCAGGTTGCCCGCGAGACGGAGCGACTCCGCGTCGATGGCGACATCGCCGCCCGCATCGATCTGCTTCGAACTTTCCACAGAAACGGCGTGCAAACCGAGGTCGGTACCCGCGTGCAACGTGCCGGTGTTGCCCACGGCACCATCCGCGCCCAACGTGAGCCTACCATCGGCGTAAAGCGAACCCGCGTTGGCGAGGTCGCGCACCGTATGCACCTGCGCATCGCCGCGCGCATAGGTTTCGCCGCTGTTATCGAGTGAACCGACGTCGGCGTCGAGATCACCCGTCGTGAGTTGACCCTGCTGGCGAACCGCACCCGGTGTCCGCAGGCTCAGCGTGCCCCCCACGACCGTGTTACCCGCCAGGGTGACATCCGTGGCACTGGCCAGCGATGCGTCGCCCTGTCGCGTGCCGAGTTCCCCGTGGCTGGTAATCGCGTGCGCGGTCAAAGACAAGCCATCGCCACCGACAAGGCTGCCACCGTTGTCCACGTCGCCGGCCACGACGATACGTGCGCCATGCACACCGTAGAGCTGCCCCGTCACGCCCTGTGCCAGCGATGCCGCATTCACGAGCACGCCACCGGCTGCGTACAGCGTGCCCTGGTTGAAGAACGCGCCCGCCGCATTCACCGCCAGGTCGCCACCCGCGGAGACGATCGCCGCGGACTGGTTGGTGAGGTTCGCCGCCTGCAGGTCGAGCCGGCCTCCCGACACGATGACCGCGCCGTTGTTCAATTGGCCAGTCGTACGCACGGCCACGTCGCCACCGCCTTGCACGGCACCTTGCAGGCTGACGTCGCCACGACTCGACAGGGCCAACGCGCCACCGGCATCGACGATACCGCTGCTGTTCACCGTGCCCGCATCCAGGGCAAGTCCGTTACCCGCATGCAGCGTGCTCGCCGCAGTGGTCTCGAGGAGGCCAGCTACCGCGACGCTACCGCCACCCAGGCCATAGAGGGTGCCAGCGTTACGCAGATTACCCGCGCGAAGGTCGAACGACCCGTCGCTGTAGATCAGCCCGGTGTTGCGCAGTTCCTGTGCCGCATACACGGCCAGGTTGCCGCCTGCGCTCAATCGACCCGATACGTCGGCATCCCCGGCGACATTTACAGCCACTCCACCGCCCGCGATGACACGGCCCGGCACCGCGAGGGAGCCGCGGGCGGTCAACGAGACGTTGCCATTCTGCGTGCCGAACGTGCCTTCCACGGTCACCGGACCCGTGGCGTCGAGGGACGCGTTGCCCAGCGCCACCGTCGTGCCACCGATTCGCACTTCGCCTGCGCTGCTCAGGGTGAGGTCACCCGCTTGGGCCGCGATGGCGCCGCTGCTGACCACGCCGACGCCCGCCTCGGTACCGACGAGGCGAATCTTCTCCGCATACATGCCACCGAGCGCGGCGACGTCGATGGCGACGGCCGGACGAGCCGCGTCGGCCGTCATGGCACGTACGCCCGCGTCGGCATAGTTCGCGTCGTTGACACCACTGACGACGTTGAGGTCCTTCGCCCAGAGGTTGCCATTCACCTGCACCGCGCGAGCGATGAGGTCGGTGCGATCCACCACCGAACCATCGAGGCCGCCGCTGCCGATGGCGATGCTGCCGCCGGTGACATGGAAGGCGTCGAGGCTGCCGCTGCCGCCGAACACGGGCGTGCCCGTGGTGAGCGTGAAACGCTGGCTGTTGATGACGCCGCAGCCGTCGCAGGTGATGCCGTACGGGTTGGCTATCACCACCGGGGCCGCCTTGCCGCCTACTTCGATATAGCCACGCAGGCTGCTCGGGAGCGTCGAGGTCACCTCGTTGAGGATCAGCGAGGCCTCGCCGCCCTTGAGGTTGTCGTTACCGGCGACGTAGCCACCGAGCTGGGTGCGGACGATGTTCGCACTGTTGTTGAGGATCACGCCGCGCTGGTCGACATCGAAGCGCTGGTACTTGTTGTGCGATACACCCTTCGCATTCGGGGCGACGATATTGACCACGGGCACGCCGTTCGCCGCCGAATCCATCGTCGGCCGGTGCGCGCCCGCCGCGGCGTCAGGCACCTGCTGCGCCCACGACACGATGGGTATGCCCAATGTTGCAAGGGCTATCGCGAGCGCGAGCGTGCGCACCACGGAGATTGCCACTTCGCCCTGCTGGCGCATCATCGTTTCCTTGATCGTCTTCATGACCCATGCCCCTTGTCGGTGCCGGCTCCGGCACCCCTGCCTGTATTCAGTACTGGTAGATCAGCTGGAAGCCGGTCGCCGGTTGTTCCGTGTCGAACCCACGCGGCGCGTGTATGCGCCGCCCGACGAAAAGATCCCAGCTCAAGCCGCGATAGCTGCCTCGTAAGCCGATGACCGCGCCCGTCAACTGGCGATGCCCCTCTTGCGTGGACGGTCCCTCGACTCGGCCGATGTCCATCCCGAGGTAGGGCGCGAGCGCCCCGAGCGGCAGCGTGAAGGTGTTGCGCAGGTACGCGCCGCGCTCACCGGCCAGCGTCTGTTCGCCATCGAAGCCGCGCACCGAATAGCGGCCGCCGATGGTGATCAGTTCGGCGGCGGGTAGATGGTCGGTGGAACGCTGCAACCGCAGGCTGCTGTCCCAGACGGCCTGCCGCCCGGCGAGGTTCAGCGGCTGGCTCAATGAAAGGTCGAGCGTGGTCAGGCCGTAGCGGTTGGTCGGAAAACCCACTTGCGGGTCGTAGCCGATCCACTGGCTGCCGAACCACGGCGTGCCGCGCTGGTAACCGAGGCGCGCGTCCAGTTGGGCCTGGCCGATGTAATGACGATGCACGAGGGCGAGTTCGGCGCTGGCGACGCGCTGGCGCTGGATGCCCACTTCAACGCCCTGGATGTAGCTATGCGCGCTGCGCGCGGCCAGCCGCATCTCGAGCGAGGTCTTGCTGGACGTGCCACGGGTGAGCAAACGCTGCACCGTGACATCGCTCGACGTCGAAGTGCCAGTGGAACGGAAGCGGCTATTGAAGCCTTCGATCCATTGCCTGTAGCGATACGTGGAGATCGAGCCGCTGAAGGTCCACCACCCCCAGGGAACGCTGTACGTCGCGTTCTCGCTGAAGGTACTGCCGCCATCGGCGTGAGTGAACAGCGCATGGCCCGCGCCCATCGAGAACAGGTCGTTCAGGCCCAGGGGATTGTCGAGGGACACATTCAGGTTGCCCTGGTTCTTGCCGGTGCCCTTGAGTCCTGAATCGCCAGCATCGGCCACGACGTGCCAGCGTCGCGTGGTGTGCACCGTGAGCACCACGTCCGACTCGCCCACTTTCTCGGCGGGCGCGATATCCATGGTCACGTCCTGCGAAGGAACCCGCTTGAGCTGTTCGAGGCCTTGCTCGATGGCATGCAGGTTGAGCAGGTCGCCTTCGCGGATCGGGAACGCGGTGCGCCAGTCGAGTTCCGGCGAGCCGGGTGCGAAGCGGATATGCCGCAACGTGCCGGGCACGAGCAACATGCGCAGATGCCCCTGCGAGATGTCCTGGGCGGGCACGCCGACGCGAGTGGTCACGAAACCACGCGCGATCATCAGGTTGGACAGGCGGCGTTGCAACGCTTCCAGCCCGTCGCGCCCCACGCACTGGCCCACGAAGCGATCGAGGTAACGTTGCGCCCAGGCGAAATCCGCCACGCGCTCGCCTTCCAGGCGCAGGCTCCGCAGGGGAAAGCATGGCGTTTCCTTCGGCAAGGGCGCATCGAGCCGCTCGACGTTCGTCGGCGGGCCTGCCTGGAACGGCGCGTCCTTACGCTCCGCCTCCTTCTGTTCGAGTTGCTGTGCGCGACGCAGCTGCTCTTGCTTGTCCAACGTGGTCTGCTGCGCCGGCACCGTACCGCTGGCACCGATCGCAAGCAGGGAAATCAGCCCGTATGTCGCCGTGCGCCGACGACCTCCCCCTTTCAACCTCATGACCTACTGCTCCTACCGTCCTGGTATGAGGGACACGGGAACTCTCTCGAGTGGCCGTGCCCCGGCTCTTCGGGAACAGGTGATCGGCAAGAATGGCCGGAACTTTAGGGTGGTGTTGCCAGGTTAGTGAGACCCGGTGGGAGCCGACTTGTCGGCGATGGGTGCTTGCGGTGAACTGGCCCGCTGCCGCGGGATCGCCGACAAAGTCGGCTCCCACTGAGCCAGCAGGTCGGCTCCCACCACGGTCGACCCCGATTATGAAATCTGATTTGTTTATTGTGATATTTAGTTGTTTTCACCAGTAAACATTAAATTCATTGACAACGTTGTCATGCGCGGGAAAGACTCCATGGGTCTTTTCGCGCTACGACGGACTTCTCGTCCCTTGCGCGATCGCTTTCACGCACGGGGTCGTCGTCCATGGGGAAGGTGGTGAACAAGCCAGTGCTCGCGCATGCCGCGGTGTCGCGGAGGCCCGTCCTGGCGGCGGATGTCGGGGGAACCCATGCGCGCGTCGCGCTGGTCCTGGGCCGGGGAGATTCGCGTTCGCCGGTGCAGGTGCTCAGCCACCACCGTTACGTCGGCGCCGAATGGCCCAGCCTTGCCGCCATCCTCGACCATTTCCTGGTCGCGCATGCCTCTCTGGCCCCGTCGGGTATCGAACGCTGCGCCATCGCCATCGCCGGCTACGTGTTAGGCGACCATGTCGCCAACAGCAACCTGCCCTGGCGCGTCTCGCTCCCGGAGATCCGGTCGGTGCCCGGCATCGAGGTTCTCGATGTGGTCAACGACTTCGAAGCCGTCGCCTACGCCAGCCAGTTCATCGACCATGCCGAGACCACCACGATCCTTCCGGGCCTGGCTGACGGCGCCGGTGGTCCGGTACTCGTCATGGGGCCTGGCACCGGCCTTGGCTCCGCCGTGCTCCTGCCCGGCGTGCCTTACGCGCAGGTCTTGCCGACGGAAGCGGGCCAGATCGCGCTCGCCCCGGGTAACGATCGGGAAATCGAAATCCTTCGGATCCTCTCGCGCACCCGCCCGTACGTCTCCTACGAATCGATCCTGTCCGGCCCCGGCCTGCTCGACACCTATCGCGCCATCGCGGAGTTGGCGGGACGGGAAGCCACGCTCACCACGCCCGATGCGGTAAGCGCGGCGGGCATGGCCCACGCCGATCCGGCCGCGCATGCCGCGCTGGATGTGTTCTGTGGCGTGCTCGGCGGATTCGTCGGCGACCTGGTGATGCTCTATGGTGCGCGCGGCGGCGCCTTCCTCGCCGGCGGTTTCCTCCCCCAGATCCGGGATTTTCTCCTGGCCAGCCGTTTCCGCGAACGCTACTTCAACAAGGGCGTCATGCGTCCCTTCCTGGAGCAGGTTCCTGTGCGGCTCGTCGAGCATGGGCAATTGGGTGTCGTGGGCGCCGCCACGCTGCACGCCGCGGCCCGCGTAGGGTCCAGTCACTGAACAAGCGCCGACCGGTGCTGCGCTACCCGTTCCAGTAAGGATGCGATCCGATGATCCAAGCTACGACGATCCGCACCGTGCGCCATTGGAGCCGCCTCTTCGCCATCGGGCTGGCATGGTTCGACGGCGGCGTCGCCCACGCCACCGAGCCGCCACTGATCCCCCTGCCAGTGGAGGTTCGAACGGCGAGCGGGACGCTCGATATCGACGCGCGTACGGCCATCACCTTCGCGCCGGGCGATGCCGAGGCAGAGGCGGCGGCCCGCTATCTCGCGGAGGAGCTGCACCGCAGCCGTGGCCTTACCCTGGCGGTGACGGCCACGGCACGTCCGGCCACCCGCTCCATCGTGCTCCGCAGCGACCCGAAAGCATCGGTCGAGCAGCGCGAGGGATACTCGCTGGATGTGGATGGCGACGGCGCACACATCGTCTCGCGCGACGCCGCCGGGCTGTTCTACGGAGCGGTGACGTTCTGGCAGCTTGCCACCGCCGATGGCAAGCACGGCTCGACCCACGTTCCTGGCGTATCGATCCGCGACTGGCCGCGCTTCGAATGGCGCGGCCTCATGCTCGACGTCGCCCGCCACTTCCACGACGTCGCGACGGTGAAGCAGGTGCTCGACGCCATGGCCGAACACAAGCTCAACGTCTTCCACTGGCACCTCAGCGACGACCAGGGCTGGCGTATCGAGATCGAGCGCTATCCCCTGCTCACCCGCGTGGGCGGGTGGCGAACCCCTCCCGGCGCGGGAACCCATGGCGAGCCCATGCGGTACGGTGGCTTCTATACGCAGGAACAGATCCGTGACGTCGTGGCCTACGCCTCCGCCCGCCACATCACCGTCGTGCCCGAGCTGGACATGCCCGGCCATGCGCAGGCCGCCGTGGCGTCGTACCCGGACATCGTCGGCGTCAACGGTGACCATCCCACCGTATCGGTGGACTGGGGCGTCAATCCCTACCTCTACAACGTGGACGACAAGAGCTTCACCTTCATCGAGAACGTGCTCGACGAGGTGATGGCACTGTTTCCGTCCACGTACATCCACCTCGGTGGCGACGAGGCCGTGAAAGACCAGTGGAAGGATTCCCCGGCCGTGCAAGCCAGGATGAAGTCGCTGGGCATCACCGACGAGAACGCCCTGCAAAGCTGGTTTACCGACCGTCTTGGCGACTACCTGGCGAAACACGGCCGCCGCCTGATCGGCTGGGACGAAATCCTCGAAGGTGGCCTCCCACGGACGGCATCCGTGATGTCGTGGCGTGGCGTGCAGGGCGCCATCGACGCGGCGAAGAAGGATCACGACGTGGTGCTCGCGCCGGCGGGCTGGATGTATTTCGACAACCTGCAAAGCGATCGTGCGGACGAACCCAATGGCCGCCTCTCGGTGCTGGCGTTGGAGCGCGTCTATGGCTTCGAGCCGGTGGACGCGTCGCTCACGCCGGAACAGGCACGGCATGTGCTGGGCACCGAGGCCGCGCTGTGGACCGAGTTCATTCCCTCGGCGCGGCACATACAGCATGCCCTCTTCCCACGCGTGGACGCGATGGCCGAGATCGCCTGGTCGCCGCGCGGAACGCGAAGCTGGCAAGGTTTCCTGCAACGCCTGCCCGCGCAGATGCGGCGTTACGCGGTGCTTGATATCGCCGCATCCGACACCGCGTTCGCTCCCGCCATCCATATCGATGGCGATATCGCCCGGATCCTCCAGGATGGAAAGGCGACGGTGCGCATCGACAACCAGACGGCCTTCGGCACGGTGCGCTACACCACGGACGGCAGCACGCCCGGAACGGGGGCGAAAGCGTATACCGCGCCATTCACCGTCACTCTTCCCACGACGGTGCGCGCCATCACCTTCGCGCCGGACGGAACACCCATGGCCGGCGTGCGCGCACGGACGATCGACCGCGACAACCTGTTGACACGGCATAACGGCGAGCTCATGAAGTGCCCCGACGGCAGCCTCGGCTTGCGCATGCCCCTGCTGCCGGACCTGGCTGCGATGGATACGCCCGTCTACGATGTCGACCTGTTCCACGCCTGCTGGGTCTATCCGAAGGCGCCACTGGGTGGGGTGAAGGGCATCCGCATCGAGGCGGCGCGCCTGGCGCGCAACTATGGCCTGGCGCACGAGCTGTCGAAGGTCGTGTCCTATCCCGCGAGAACCGCCAACGGCGAACTCGAGGTCCATCAGGACAGCTGCACCGGTCCGATGCTGGCCAGCTTTCCGCTACCTGCCGGAAAGGCGCTCGGCGAGTCGATCGTGCTGCAAGGCGACATACCCGCGTTGCACGGGGAACACGATCTCTGCCTGCGCGTGACCGCGCCGACGGACGGGCCGCTGTACGGTCTGGGTTCGGTGAAGCTGACGGGAAGCTATCCATGATGACCTACGCACGCCTCGCCCGCCGACTGCTCGCATACGCCGCCACCATCGCGCTGGCCGGTGCCGTGTACGCGACGGAGTCGGCCACGCCGGAACAAAAGGCGAGCGGCCTCGTCGCCCGCATGAGCCTCGAGGAAAAGGTCGCCCAGCTACAGAGCGCGGCGCCTGCACTGCCGCGACTCGACATTCCCGCCTATGAGTGGTGGAACGAAGGCCTCCACGGCGCGGCGCGCGCCGGTTACGCCACGGTATTTCCCCAGGCCATCGGCTTGGCGGCGGGTTGGCATCCGGAGCTGATGCGGCAGGTGGGCGAGGTCGTCTCGCGCGAAGCGCGCGCCCGGTTCGACGCCATCGGTGCGGGGCACGATCACGGCCGCTACGAAGGCCTGACCATCTGGTCGCCGAACGTCAACATCTTCCGCGATCCACGGTGGGGGCGCGGCCAGGAGACCTACGGCGAGGACCCCTACCTCACCGGCAGGCTCGCCGTGGCATTCGTGCAGGGTATCCAGGGCCCTGACCCCGCGCACCCACGTGCCATCGCCACGCCGAAGCACTTCGCCGTGCATAGCGGCCCCGAAGCGGGCCGCCACGGCTTCGACATCGACGTTTCCCCGCACGATCTCGAAGCCACCTTCCTGCCTGCGTTCCGCGCGGCGGTGACCGAAGGCCACGCAGGATCGGTCATGTGTGCATACAGCGCGCTGCACGGCACGCCGGTATGCGCCGATGCCGGCCTGCTCGGCGATACCTTGCGCAAGGCGTGGGGCTTCACGGGTTATGTCGTGTCCGATTGCGACGCCGTCGACGACATGACGAAGTTCCACTACTACAAGGCGGACAATGCCGCTTCGTCGGCCGCCGCGATCCGCGCGGGCACCGACCTCGATTGTGGTTATGCCTATGCCGAGCTGACCGCGGCGGTCAAACGTGGCGACGTCGACGAGTCCGTGCTCGACGCGTCGCTCGTTCGGCTGTTCGCGGCCCGGTACCGCCTTGGCGACCTCGGCACCTCGGCGGCGAGGCCCACCACCGTCGATGTGAAGGCGAACGCGGCACTGGCCCTGCGAGCTGCGCTGGAATCGACGGTCCTGCTGAAGAACGACGGCGGCACGTTGCCCTTGCAAGGTACGCCGCGCATCGCCGTGATCGGCCCTAACGCCGATACGGTGGAGACGCTGGAAGCCAACTACCATGGCACGCCACGCGCGCCGGTCACGCCCCTGCAAGGCCTCCGCGCACGATTCGGCGCCGACCGCGTGAGCTACGCACAGGGGGCGCCCGTCGCGGCCGGCGTCCCGGTGCCCGTGCCGGAAACGGCGCTGCGTACGAGCACTGCCGCCGATGCCGCCGTTGGCCTCACCGGCCGCTATTTCGACAACGTCGCTTTCGATGGCACGCCACTCACCACGCGCGTGGATCGCAGTGTCGATTTCGACTGGGATCACGTCGCACCCGCCGGCCTGCCCAAGGGCCGTTACGCCGTACGCTGGACGGGCGCTATCGTGCCGCCTGGACCTGGCGATTACACGTTGGCCGTGCACGTCGAGCGCTGCTTCGATTGCGGGGGCCATGATGCGGTGCGGCTCTTCGTCGACGGCAAGCCCGTGATCGACGATACCGGCGACGACAAGCACACACAGGCTACCCTGCACTTCGACGACTCCCGTCCGCGCGACGTACGCCTCGAACTCGTCCATGGCGGCGACGACCAGGGCGTGCGGCTGCAATGGTTGGCCCCCGCCGCCGCGCAACTCGCCGAGGCCGAACGCGCGGTCGCGTCGGCCGATGTCACCGTGGCCTTCGTCGGCTTGTCGCCCGATGTGGAGGGCGAGGAGTTGCACGTGGATGTCCCCGGCTTCGACGGCGGCGACCGCACGGACATCGGCCTTCCCGCCCCCCAACAGGCCTTGCTGGAACGTGCCGCCGCGAGTGGCAAGCCGCTGGTCGTCGTGCTCCTGTCCGGAAGCGCGGTCGCGCTCGACTGGGCGAAAGAGCACGCTTCGGCCATCGTCGCCGCGTGGTACCCCGGGGAAAGCGGCGGCACGGCCATCGCGCAGGTATTGGCTGGCGACTACAACCCTGGCGGGCGCCTGCCCGTGACGTTCTACCGCTCGGTGCGCGACCTGCCCCCCTTCACCAGTTACCAGATGAAGGGCCGCACTTACCGCTACTTCGAGGGAACGCCGCTGTATCCGTTCGGCCACGGGCTCAGCTACACGCGTTTCTCCTACGCGAAGGCCAGCACGTCCGCTGCCGGCATCGACGCGGGACAGGCCGTCACGGTGAGCGTCGAGGTGCGCAACAGTGGGCAGCGCGCGGGCGACGAAGTGGTGCAGGCGTATCTCGGTTATCCGCAGGGCGATGCGCTCGCACCGAAACGGTCGTTGGTCGGCTTCCAGCGCGTGCACCTCGCACCCGGCGAAAGCCGCCGCGTGACCTTCGAGCTCGATCCGCGCCGCTTGAGTTCGGTGGACGCCACCGGCCAGCGCGCGGTCCTGGCGGGCGAGTACACCGTCTTCCTCGGTGGTGGGCAGCCGGGCGACGCCGCCGGTGGGCGTACCGGTTTCAAGATACGCGGACGACAGGCGCTGCCGCGATGAAAAAGGCTCGCATGAAATATCCGACCCTGGCGCGGCTTGCCATCGCCTTGGCGATGTGCGGCGGCATGGCTTCCACCGCGTCCGCCAATCCACCTGTCAGCGTCTCCGGCCCGCACTTCATGCGAGAAGGCAAGCCGTACCAGATCATCTCGGGCGACATGCATTTCCAGAGGGTACCAAGGGAGTACTGGACCGACCGCCTGCGCAAGGCGCGCGCGATGGGACTCAACACCATTACCACCTACGTATTCTGGAACCTGCTGGAGCCCGAGCCCGGCCGTTTCGATTTCAGAGGCGGCAACGACGTCGTCGCCTTCGTGAAGGCGGCCCAGGCGGAAGGCCTGAACGTGATCCTGCGACCGGGTCCATACATCTGCGGCGAATGGGACGCGGGCGGCTACCCCGCCTGGCTGTTCGCCGATCCCAGCGTACGCGTGCGTTCGCTCGACCCGCGCTTCCTCGCCGCCGCCGACCGTTACCTGCGGCGCCTCGGCCAGGAGCTGGCGCCACTGATGGCGAGCCGTGGCGGGCCCATCGTCGCCACCGAACTGGAAAACGAGTACGGCTCCTACAACGACGACAAGGTCTATCTTGGCCACATCCGCGCCATGCTCGAACACGCGGGCCTTGCCGACGACCTCCTGTTGACCTACGACGGTCCCGATCTGCTCGCCCACGGCACGTTACCCGACGTGACCGCGGTGATCGATTTCTCGCCGGGTGAGGCGAAGAAGAGTTTCGAGATGCTCGAGCGCTTCCGTCCCGGATCGCCGCGCATGGCGGGCGAATACTGGGCCGGCTGGTTCGACCAATGGGGCGGCAAGCATGCCGCGACGGATGCGAAGCAGCAGGGCGACGAACTGGCCTGGATGCTGAAGAACGGTTATTCGGTGAACGTGTACCTCGTGCACGGCGGGACCAGCTTCGGTTTCATGAATGGTGCCAACTTCCAGGGCGGCCCCGCGGACCACTACGCACCGCAGACCACCAGCTACGACTACGACGCCGCACTGGACGAAGCCGGCCGCCCCACACCGAAGTTCACGCGGTTCCGCGACATCATCGCCAAGGCCACGGGAGTGACACCGCCACCCCTGCCCCCCTCGGCTCCCGTGCGCGCGCTTCCCGCCTTCACGCTGGGCGAATCCGCTTCGCTGTGGGACAACCTGCCCGCGCCGCAGGCCTCCGACCTGCCCAAGCCCATGGAAGCCTACGGCCAGGCTTACGGCTACACGCTTTACCGGACCACGGTACGCGGTCCCTTCCATGGTTCGCTCTACCTCGGCGACGTCCGCGACTATGCGGCCGTCTATCTCGACCGCCAGCCGCGTGGCACGGTGGAGCGCCGGCTGAAGCAGGTGGCTGTCGACATCGACATGGCGGCGGGCGAGCACACGCTCGACATCCTGGTCGAGAACTCCGGGCGCGTGAACTACGGACCCCACCTGGAAGACGGCCGCGCCGGCCTCGTCGACCCCGTGATGCTCGGCGAAACGATCCTGCATGGCTGGCAGGTGTTCCCGCTGCCGATGTCTTCGCCTGACACATTGCGCGGCTGGACCACCGGCGAGGTCGAGGGCCCCGCCTTCCATCGTGGAACGGTCACGGTCGACACCCCGGCGGATACCTTTCTCGACGTTCGCGCCTTCGGCAAGGGCTTCGCCTGGCTCAACGGTGTCAACCTCGGCCGGATCTGGTCCATCGGGCCGCAACACGACTTGTACGCTCCCGCGCCATGGTTCCGCCACGGCGTGAACCAGGTGGTGGTGTTCGATTTCGATACCCGCCACCAGCCCGTCATGCGTGGCGTGGACCGGCGCCTGTGGTCCGACCCGCCGAAAACGACGCCCTGAATCCTCTCCCATTCGCGCCGCCATCAAGGAGATCCCGTTCGATGACGAAGCATCCCTCCCTCCGCCGCCTGGCTTCCTGCCTCGCCGTCGCCCTGCTGGCATCCCTGCCCGGGGTGCCGCGCGCCGAATCGTTCACCGACGTGAAACCGTCGCCGCAGCAGGTCGCATGGCAAGACCTCGAATTCGGCGTGATCGTCCATTTCGGTACCAACACGTTCCTCGATCGCGAATGGGGCGATGGCACCGCGCCCGCCTCCGTATTCCATCCCGACAAGGTCGATCCGGACCAGTGGGCTCGCGCGGTGAAAGCCGCCGGAGTGCGTTACATGGTGCTGGTCGCGAAACACCACGACGGCTTCGCGCTGTGGCCCACCGGACAGACCGACTACTCGGTGAAGGCCAGCCCCTGGAAAGGTGGCAAGGGCGACCTCGTGCGCATGGCCTCGGACGCGGCGAAGAAGAACGGCCTCGGATTCGGTGTCTATCTTTCGCCATGGGACCGGCACGATCCGCGCTACAAGGATTCGGCGGCCTACGACAAGTACTACCTCTCGCAGATGGAGGAACTGGTCCAGCATTACGGCCCGCTGACCGAGTGGTGGCTCGACGGCGCCGGTAGCGCGGGCCACGTCTACGATTTCGCGAAGTACGTGGAGACCCTGCGCACCTACCAGCCAAATACCATGGTCTTCGCGGACGTGGCCTTGTTCGACTACGGCGACATCCGCTGGGTGGGCAACGAACAAGGCGTGGTGCAGGGCGAGAACTGGAACGTCATCGACCGGCATGGCCAGCTGCGCTGGCGCCCACTGGAAGTGGACACGCCACTGCACAAGGATCACTGGTTCTTCAGTTCGAAGCCGGATTTCGCCACCTCGTTGAAAACGGTCGACGAGCTCATGGACAACTGGGAGAACAGCGTCGGCAAGGGCGGACAGTTCATGCTGGGCGTCGCGCCCGATACGCACGGCCTGCTACCGGACGCCGATGTGCGGCGGCTGGCGGAGTTCGGCAAGGCGCTGAAGGCGCGTTATGGCGACGAGGCCAACCTGGCGGTGAAACATGGCGCGGTCGACGACAACGTCGCCGCGGCGCTGGACAACGATCGGGCCACGTTCTGGTCGGCCCCGGCCGGTTCGGCGAATGCCACGCTCGAGGTGGATCTCGGGCGCGATGTGACCTTCGACCACGCGATGAGCATGGAGTGGCTGGATGGCGGGCAGAACGTTCACGGCTATGCCGTGCAGGTGTGGGATGGCAAGGGGTGGAAGACAGTCGCCCAGGCACAGGCCATCGGCCACATGAAGATCGATGCCTTTGAACCGGTGACCGCGCGGCGGGTGCGCTTGAACATCCTCTCGGCCGTGGGGACGGCGCGGATCCGTGAGTTCAAGCTGTTCAAGGTGGGGCACTGAACGATCCCCCCGGTCGAATGGTGAGGGGCCGTTATCGCCGCTGAAGCGGCTCCCACATTTCACCAGCCCAGCCTTGCGTGGGAGATAGTTGCCATATTTCGCCGGCTCAGCTTCGTGTGGGAGCCGGCTGCCATATCTCGCTATCGCGGCTTTGTGTGGGAGCCGGCTATGCCGGCGATGGCGCGCCGTTACCGGCGCGCCCCACCCTCACCGCACGGCGTCAGGCAACTCATCCCAGATCTTCGGATCCTCCGCCCCGAGCACCCACGCGCAGAATCCCTGCAATCCATACTGCTTCGCCACGTCGTACCGGTCGCGGAAGGCGCGCGCATCCGGAAGGAACACCCACTCGCGCATCTGGTCGCGATAGAAGTAGAACCACGACTCGTGTTCCACCGGATCCCACTGCATCGTCGCGCCGAACTGCTTGGCCAGCGGGAACGACGCGTCGGCATCGATGTACTCCGCCGAGATGTTCGAGTTCTCCTTGCCATCCGCGCTCACCGGATTCCCGGCGAACCAGTGGTAACCATAGAGGCCGATACCCAGGGACAGTTTCTCCTTCGGCACTACCTTCATCGCGTACTCGAGGTGTTCCATCACCCATGGCATGCCCGCCACTGGCCCGGGCGTGGTCCAGCGCGTGTGCTGGTCGTAGGTCATGAGGCAGACCAGGTCGAGCACCTTGGCCAGTTCCTTCAGGTCGTACGCACCGCGCCAGTACTCCCACATCCACTTGCCGAAGGCGCCCCGGCCGGCATAACCCGGCGCGTTCGGCACCACCGCCATGCTCAACTGGAGGCCGTGTTTGTGCAATGCCTCGTAGGTCTGCTTCGTCAGCAAGGTGAGCGCATCGCGGTCTGTCCAGGCGATGTTCTCGAAGTCGAACTGGAAGCCGCTGAAACCGTGCAGCTTCGCCTGCTCGATCATGCTGCCGATCATCGCCTTCTTCGCGGTCTCGTTGGTCAGCAGCGCGTGGAACTTCGCCCTGTCACCACCTGCCGAGATGATCGGCATCACGGGCAACTTGTGCGCCTTGGCGATCTTCAACACATAGGCATCGGGTGCGCCCGAGACCAGGCCGTTCTCATCGACGCCGTACCAGGTCGGCACCAGCACGTCGATCTTGTCGACGTGGGCCTCGAACGAAGCGATCGATTTCTGCGTTTCCATCATGTAGAAGAGCGCCACGGGCGCCTTCGCGAATGCGGCGATCGGCATCCACAGGAGGCAGGCGAGTAGCGCGATGAGCAGTCGTTTCATGGGGTGGCCTTGGACGGGTTGGCCAGCGTGATGCGATACACGTACGCATCGCTGCCGACAGGGTGGGAGGGAAGACGAAGGTGCAGGCCACCGGCATCCTGGATGAACGGAATGTCGCTACCGTCGGCGAGCAACTCCACGCGCGTCACCTTGTCGCCGGGCTGGATCGAACGCACCGAGGCCTTGCCCTTGGCGGGCCAGCCCAGTTCGATGGCGTAGAGCTTGCCGTTGCCCGTGGTGAAGCGAAAATCCTCGGCCGTGTACGGCTTGGTCTTGGTGTCCTGGAACGTACCGCCCACCACCTCGGTGGGGCCTTCCCCGAACACACGCCAGGGCTTGCTGCCGTAGATCGCCTCGCCGTTGGCCTTCAACCAGCGGCCGACGCTGCGCAAGGTGTCCTGCGCGCCCTGCGGGATGGTCCCATCCGCGCGCGGACCGATGTTGAGCATCAGGTTGCCGTTCTTGCTGACCACGTCGGCGAGCAGATGGATGATGAAAGACGACGACTTGTAGGTGTCGTGCTCGATGTAACCCCAGGAATCGTTGCTTATCGAGGTATCGGTCTGCCAGTGCGTGGCGTGGATGCCGGTGAGCTGGCCGCGTTCGATATCCAGCGTGCCCGCGCCCTCGGGGAAGTCGCCAAGCTTGTAGTTCACCACGACACCGTCGCGTTTCGCGCCGTCGTTGTAGTAGTACGACAGCATCGTGGGCAGCGTATTGCGGAACGTCGGATGACCGATCCACCAGTCGAAATAGATGAGGTCCGGGTGGTAGTCGTCGATCAGTTCAGCCGTGCGCGCGAGCCAGTCGTCGAGCCAGGCCTGCGAGACGTAGGTCCAATCATCAGCGAGGTTCTCGTCATGCTTGCTGAGGTGGTCCACGGCCGGACCGTACAACTCCGCATTCGCCGGATCGTTCACATCCGAATCGAAATGGCGGCCACCATCGAAGAACCAGTCATGCTCGGCCCGATGGGACGATACGCCGAAGCGCATGCCCTGCCCCCGAACGGCTTTCGCCAGCAAGCCGATGACGTCGCGTTTCGGCCCCTTCGTCATCGCCGTCCAGTCGGACAGCTTCGAGTCGTACATGGCGAAGCCGTCGTGATGCTCGGCCACCGGCACGACGTAACGCGCGCCGGCCTCGCGGAACAGCGCGGCCCATGCGTCCGGATCGAAATGTTCCGCCTTGAACATCGGAACGAAGTCCTTGTAGCCAAAGCGGGACTGCGGCCCGTAGGTGGCCACATGATGGGCGAATTCCTTCGTGCCCTGCTTGTACATGTTGCGCGAGTACCACTCGCTACCGAACGCGGGTACCGAGTAGACACCCCAATGGATGAAGATGCCGAACTTGGCGTCGTCGTACCAGGCGGGCGAGCGGTAAGCCTGCAACGACGCCCAATCGGGACGGAACGGCCCCTGGCCGGAGCCCTTCGCGACCCGTTCCAGGATAGCCCGGCGCTCGGGCGCGAACTTCGCCGAGGCCTTCTGCCAGGCCAGGTCCTGGGCCTGAGGCGAAACGCTGCCTGCCGTGGGCGCGGTCGCCCCGTCGGCGTGGGCAACGCCGGCCAGCAGGGCCACCACGAGGAACACCAATCGTCGTCGCATGCATGGACTCCTTCCGGCAAAAAAAGAACCGGCGGCGCCGCAGGGAGGCAGCCACCGCCGGTGCGCGCTAAAGCTTGAAGTTCAGGGTCATCGAGTACGTGCGTCCACTCTTGTACTCACCGATCGGAGCGTACTTGATATCGGCGTATTGGTAATACGTCGAATCCAGCAGGTTCGTCGCGCTGAGCGTGATGCCGGCCCAGGGCGTGATCTGGTACGAGGCGCTCAGGTCGAGCTCCTTGTACGCGTCGGCGAACACGTTGGAGTTGAGCCGTCCCACCTGGGTGAAGTACGGCGAACGGCGGCTGTAATTGATGCGCGCCGACCAGGGACCGTGCTCGTAGTACGGGATGATGTTGATCGTGTTCTTCGACAGGTACGGCAAGTTCAGCTTGTCGCCGTTGGTCTGGGTCTGCGTGGTGGCCTTGCTGTACGTGTAGTTGGTCTGGATGCCGAAGCCGTGACCGAGATCCTGCTGGTAGATCAGGGAAAGGCCGGACACCTTCGCGTTGGACGCGTTGATCGGCGAGGTCACCGAATACACGTTGGTCTGGCCGGTGGTCGGATCGGTCAACGCGCGTTCGGACGTCGTGGTGACGATGTAACTGTCGATCTTCCGCACGAAACCCTCGACCGACAGCAAGCTGGCCGGCGCGAAATACCACTCCGCCGACAGGTCGAAGTTGGTCGACTGGTAGGGCTTGAGGTCCGGATTGCCCGCGCTGGCCGTGAAGTTGCCCGTGGCCGCGCCGTTGAGCGATGTGGCGCCGGCCAGGTCGCTGTAACGCGGACGGGCGATCACCTTCGCCACGGACAGGCGCAGGACCTTGTCCTCGTCGAGGTCATAGGCGACGTTCACCGACGGCAGCGGCTTGTAGTAATGCGTGCTGGTCGACACGCGGCTGTAGGTACCGCCATCGCTGTTGACGTAGTAGTTCGACGTGTCCTTCGTGTCGACGTAACGCACGCCGACATTGCCGCGCCAGCTGCCGGACTGGTAGTTCATCTGCACGTACGCGTCCTTGGTGACCTCGGACACGCCGAACATCGACGGGTAGTTCAGGGTGTACGGCCCCTGCGGTTGCGACTTCAGGTAGTCGACGACGCTGCTCTGGCTGGCCGTCGGCCAGTCGGTGAGGTCGCCACTCGCGTGTAGGCCATCGAACAGGCCGCTGGGGGTCGAACCCGGATCGAAATCCGTCAGCGAAATGGGATCGGTGGTGTTGATACGGTTGCCGCGCGATTGCGTGCCGTTGAAGTGGTTGGTGTACTTCACGCCCATCTGGATCTGGTTGATCGGGCCCCATTCCAGGTCGCGCGAGGCATCGAACTGCGCATAGCGTTCGCGATCCGTCGTCGTCTCGTAGTAGATGCCGCCGGCCTGGTTCTGGCCCGGCAGCGAGGTATCGCCCGGCGGTGAACCCGCCGGTGAACCGACCAGCCCCCAGTTGGCCGCCGAACCGTTCTGGTAGCCCACGCTGGTGTTGCGCCCGTCGTATCCGAAGTTGTACCCGCCGTTCTGGAGCAGGTACTTCATGAGGTACTCGGGATCCTTGCCGCCACTGGCACTGGTATAGCCGACCTGGCTGGTGAACACCCAGGCGTCGCCGTTGAAGTCGTGGCGCAGGTTGATGCTCTTGGTCGAGACCTCGGTCTTGCGGTAGTTCGCATCCAGTTCGGCGTACGGTTGCCCGTTCCCCGTGGTGGAGGACACCGTGCCGGAGGTGATGTAGCCGTTCGCGACGTTGATATCGGTCAGCTTGTTGAGATCGCCACAGCCGGGGCACACGTAGCGCGACTCGCTGAAGTTGTCGTACTTGCCCTTGACGTACAAGCCGGTCAGGTTGAACTCGTTGTGCTCGTCCGGACGCCACTGCAAGGTGGACTGCAAGCCGTTTCGCTCGCGCGTCTGCTGGAAATACGCACTGTTGATGCCCACGGGGATCTTCGCGTTGGCGTAGTTCTGGTCGCCCGTGACGTTCGGATTGCCCGTGATGTTCGCGCCGGTGGTATAGCCGAAGAACTCGATGCCCGCGCGGGACAGGTTCTCCTTGTCATGAGTGACACTGGTGAGGACGCCGAACGTGCTGTCGGCGTTCTTCCAGCTCCACAGCGCGGAGGCGCGCGGATTACCCTCTGCCGAGCGGTCGTTGTAGTTGTAGCCGAGCGAGCCGCGCAGCGTGTTCGCCGGCAGGTCGAGCGGCTTGCGCGTGTGGATGATCACCGTGCCGCCGATGCTGCCCTCGTCGATGCGGGCCTCGGGAGACTTGTAGACCTCCATCAGGCCGATGATCTCGGGCGAGAGCAGCGAATAGTTGAACGTGCGGCCGCTGGTATCCGTCGGGTTGCCGCCCCAGTCGCCCGAGGCGATGGTCTGGCCGTTCAGCAGCACGCGGTTCAGCGCCGCGTCGGTGCCGTTGACACTGATCTTCTCGCCTTCGCCGAACTGGCGGTCCACCGTGATGCCAGGCAGGTGCGAGAGCGATTCGGCGGCGTTCGTATCCGGGAACTTGCCGATATCGGTCGCGCTGATCGCGTCCACGACCGCATTGGCGTTGCGCTTGACGTCGATCGCCTTCTCCAGGCTGCCGCGATAACCGGTGACGGTCACCGCCTGCAATTCTTCCACCCGTTTGTCGGCAGCCTTCTGCTGCGCCGTCTTCGGAGGGTCCGCCGGGGCGGGTGTGGCGTCCTGCGCGTGTGCAGCCGTGGCGAGTCCACAAAGGATGCTCGCGCACAACAGGGTCTTGCTGATGGTCATGGATGATCTCCCCGAACGCTGTATTCCGGATACACGCCTTCCGCCCTGCCCGGGCAGCGCATGCTTGTCTTATGGAACCGCGCCGTTGGCGACGGCGCGGGCGTTACCCCCCGCATCCAGCGATGCAACGGACCGGCCCCACGCCGACAACGTTGTCATTTTCCGGACGCAGAAGTTCTTGCGATCCGTTCACTGGCGAACTCAGTATTCAGATATGTTTCTACCGATTCAAGTTGCACTGCAACATTCGACAGGAATCGTTCAGGGCTCTAGACAAGTTCACATATAAACGTAGTATTTATACCTGCGCAGTACGCGCCAAGGAGCATTCATGCCGTCGCAGCACGCGAGCCAGACTCCCGCCCCACCACCAGGACGCAGGCCAAGGCCGTTGTCCCGGTTGGCATTCGGCGGCGCTCCGGTAGGCAATCTTTACGCCGAGGTGGACGAGGTCGCCGCGCGCCAGACGATCCTTCACGCCTGGACCGGCGGCATCCGCCATTTCGACACCGCGCCCTATTACGGCTTCGGGTTGAGTGAAACGCGGATCGGCGATGCACTCGCTGGCGTTCTACGAGACAGCTACACCCTTTCCACGAAGGTGGGCCGCGTGATCGAGGACGCCGCGGGCCGGCGCGGAGAGGCTGACGGCTTCGCGGTGGACGGCCTCGCCGCGCGCTTCGACTACAGCCGCGGCGGCGTGCGCCGGGCCCTCGAAGCGAGCTTGCGCCGTCTGCGCACCGACCGCATCGACATCCTCTTCCTGCACGATATCGGCGCGCTCACGCACGGCGAGCGCCATCCTCGGATGCTGGCCCAGGCGCTGGACGAAGCGCTGCCTGAAATGGCACGAATGCGCGAGGAAGGCCTTGTCGGTGCCATCGGCATTGGCGTGAACGAAGAAGCGGTATGCCTGGAAGTGATGCCGCGCTTTCCCCTCGACACGATCATGCTCGCCGGGCGCTACACGCTGTTCGAGCAGGCGGACAGCAAGGCGGTGATGGCGCAGGTCCAGGCCGATGGCGTATCCGTGCTGATCGCCGGTCCATACAACTCAGGACTGCTCGGTGGCGCCGATGGTCCCGGCGCGACCTACAACTACGCACCCGCCACGCCCGGCGTGCTCGCACGCGCGCAGCGGTTCTACGACATATGTGCGCGCACTGGAGCCGATGTCGGTGCGGCCGCACTGCAATTCCCCCTCGCCCATCCGGCGGTCGTCAGCGTCGTCTGCGGCCTGCGCTCCGTCGCGGAAGTCGATGCCGCGCTGCTCCGCCAGCGTGCCGAGGTCCCCCCGGCCACATGGAAGGCGCTACGCGACGAAGGTTTGCTTGCCGACGGAGTGCCCACGCCGTGATCGTCGACGCACATCGCCACTACTGGGACCCTTCGCGGCTCGATTATGCGTGGCTGGCCCATGCGCCGGCGGCGCTGCGCCGCGCCTTCCTGCCGGATGACCTGCCCGGAAACGCAGACGCCTGCATCCTCGTCCAGGCCGCGCCGGACGAAGCAGAGACGCGTTTCCTCTTCGAGCTTGCCCGCGACATGCCCGGTGTCATCGGCGTGGTGGGATGGGTCGATCTGGAACGTCCCGATGTCGAAGCCCGTCTCGACCCGTTGATCGCCGATGGCGGCGGCCTGCTCCGCGGCATCCGGCCCATGGTGCAGGACATCCCCGATACGGATTGGCTGGCGTCGTCGTCGCTCGACCAGGCTTTCGACCTCATCACCGAACGCGGCCTCGTCTTCGACGCGCTCGTCGACAACCGGCACCTGCGCGCGCTCCACCAGCGGCTGGGGAAACATCCCGGCCTGCGCACCGTGATCGACCACGCCGCCAAACCGGACATCGCCGCGAACGGGTTTACCGAATGGTCCGGTGCCATCGCGCGTCTCGCACGGATGCCCGATGTGTATTGCAAGCTCTCCGGCCTGCTCACGCTCACCGACCCATCGGCCGATCCGCTCGCGCTGGATCCCTACGTCGCCCACTTGTTCGAGACATTCGGCGCCGAACGCCTGGTCTGGGGCAGCGATTGGCCAGTGCTCACGACGCACGCGACCTATGGCGCGTGGAAGACATGCGCCAGGGAACTCGTTCACCGCCACGCACCAGGGGCGGCGGACGCGGTATTCGGCGGCAACGCGCTAGCCCTGTATTCCCCGGCCCGCCCCTTGCCGGCCCACGACGCATCGAGGACACCAGCATGAAGCGACCCTTCCCGTTCATCACGCCCATTCGACGCAGGAAGCCGGCATGAGCGGCCGCCTTGCGGGGAAGCATGCACTGGTCACCGCGGCCGGTGCGGGCATCGGCCGTGCCACCGCCCTGGCCTTCGCCGCGGAAGGGGCGACGGTGCTGGCGACCGACATCGACGCGACGCAACTGGCCAGCCTCGCTGCCGGGCACCCGAACGTGACGACGCGGCGCCTCGATGTGACCGACGCGGAGGCCATCGCCGCCGTCGTGGCCGCCGCGGGGGCGATCGACATCCTTTTCAACTGCGCCGGCTACGTGCACGCAGGCACCCTCCTCGATACCGACGACGATGCATGGCGCCGTTCCTTCGCGATCAACGTGGACAGCATGTTCCACACCTGCCGCGCCGTACTACCCGGCATGCTGGAACGCGGCGTCGGAAGCATCGTGAACATGTCCTCGGTCGCCTCCAGCATCAAGGGCGTGCCGAACCGTTTCGCTTATGGCAGCACCAAGGCGGCGGTCATCGGCCTCACCCGATCCATCGCCGCCGACTACGTGGCGCGGGGCGTGCGCTGCAACGCCATCTGTCCCGGCACCGTGAAGACGCCTTCCCTGGCGGCGCGCGTGCGTGCGCTTGGCGGTGACGAAGAAGCCGCATGGCGCGGCTTTACCGATCGCCAGCCGATGGGCCGCCTGGGCGAGCCGCGCGAAATCGCGGCACTGGCCGTCTACCTGGCCTCCGACGAATCGTCATTCACCACCGGCACCGTCCACGTCGTGGATGGCGGCTGGTCGAACTGAGGAACACACTCCGATGAAACTCGTCCGTTTCGGCGCACCCGGCAAGGAAACGCCCGGCCTCGTCGACGACAGCGGCCAACTGCGCGATCTCTCCGGCGTGGTCGCCGACATCGCCGGCGACGTGCTCGGCAACGCGGGACTGCGCCGCCTTGCCGCTATCGACCCTGCGACGCTCCCCATCGTGAAAGGCGAACCGCGCCTGGGAACCCCGGTAGGCGGCATCGGCAAGATGATCTGCGTGGGCATGAACTATGCCGACCACGCCGCCGAGACGAATGCGCCGGTGCCCGAACAGCCCGTGCTCTTCATGAAGGCGACCTCCGCCATCGGCGGGCCCAACGACACCGTGGTGATTCCACGCGGTTCGGTGAAGACCGACTGGGAAGTGGAGCTGGGCGTCATCATCGGCGAAGTGACCCGGGACGTGCGGATCGACGACGCGATGAAGCACGTCGCCGGCTATGCCGTCATCAACGACCTGTCGGAACGCGAGTTCCAGCTCGAGCATGGCGGCCAGTGGGTGAAGGGCAAGAGTTGCGACACGTTCGGCCCCATCGGCCCCTGGCTCGTCACACGCGACGAAGTGCCCGACCCGCAAAACCTTTCGCTGTGGCTCGAGGTCAACGGCCACCGTTACCAGAACGGCAACACACGAACGATGGTGTTCGGCGTCGCGCGACTGGTGAGCTACATCAGCCGCTACATGACCCTGATGCCCGGGGACGTCATCAGCACGGGCACGCCGGCCGGCGTCGGACTCGGCCTCAAGCCACCCACCTACCTGAAGCCCGGCGACGTCATCGAGCTGGGCATCGAAAGACTCGGCCGCCAGCGCCAGGATGTCGTGGCGCACCCCGGCCGCCCGTCCTGAATTCCATCGTTACGGATCGATACGTCGCCGGCTAAGGAGGCCGGACCACATGGTGAAAATTACGGCGCTGGACACGTTCGATGTCCGCTTCCCGACCTCGCTCGACCACGATGGCTCAGACGCGATGAATCCGGACCCGGATTACTCGGCGGCCTATGTGGTCCTCCGCACCGACAGTCCGGACGGCCTCTCCGGCTACGGGCTCGTGTTCACGATCGGACGCGGGAACGACGTGCAGACGGCCGCCCTCGCTGCGTTGGAACACATGGTGGTCGGCCGCCCCATCGAGGACATCGTCGATCGCCTCGGCGACTTCGCGCGCGAACTCAATGGCGACTCGCAACTGCGCTGGCTCGGCCCCGAAAAGGGTGTGATGCACATGGCCATCGGGGCGGTGATCAATGCCGCCTGGGATCTCGCCTCGCGCCGCGCCCGCAAGCCGCTGTGGCGCTTCATCGCCGACATGACTCCCGAGCAACTCGTCGGGCAGATCGATTTTCGTTACCTGACCGATGCGCTATCGCCCGCACAGGCGCTGGCCATCCTGCGTGAGGCCGAGCCGCACAAGCAGGCGCGCATCGCGCAACTGGAAACCGAAGGGTATCCCGCCTACACCACCTCCCCCGGGTGGCTCGGCTATTCCGACGAAAAGATGCTGCGGCTTGCGCGGCAGGCCGTGCAGGATGGCTTCCGCACCATCAAGCTCAAGGTCGGTCTTCGCCTGGAGGACGATATACGCCGCTGCCGGCTGGCACGTGCCACCGTGGGTCCGGACATCGCCATCGCCGTCGACGCCAACCAGCGCTGGGACGTGACCACCGCCATCGAATGGCTGAAACCACTGGAGAGCGTGGGCCTCGCATGGGTGGAGGAACCGACCAGCCCAGACGACGTGCTCGGCCACGCCGCCATCCGCCGCGCCGTCGCGCCCACGCCCATCTCCACCGGCGAACACGGGCAGAATCGCGTGATGTTCAAGCAGTTCCTGCAAGCGGGCGCGGTCGATCTCATCCAGATCGACGCCGCACGCGTCGGCGGCGTGAACGAGAACCTCGCGATCCTGCTGTTGGCAGCGCATTTCGGCGTACGCGTGTTCCCGCATGCCGGCGGCGTGGGCCTGTGCGAACTCGTGCAGCACCTGGCCATGGCCGACTTCGTGGCGATCACGGGCAAGAAGGAAGACCGTGCCATCGAGTACGTGGACCACTTGCATGAGCACTTCGTCGACCCCGTGCGGATCGTGCGCGGCCGCTACATGGCGCCGACCGCACCGGGATTCTCCGCCCAGATGCATCCGGATTCGGTGAGCGACCACCTGTTTCCGGATGGACTCGTCTGGCGGGAACTATCGCTGACCGTGGACGACTGAGTACATGAAAAGGCCGGTCACCAACATCGCCGACTTGCGTGACCTCGCCAGGCGCCGTGTACCCCGGGCGTTCTTCGAATACGCGGATCGCGGCGCCTACGACGAATCGACGCTTCGCGAGAACCGCGGCGCGTTCGAGCGCCTGCGCTTCCGCCAGCGCGTGATGCGCGACGTGGACAACCGCTCGCTCGCCACCACGGTGATGGGCCAGGCGCTGAGCATGCCCCTGGCCATCGCGCCGACCGGTCTCACCGGTCTGCAACACGGCAGCGGCGAGATCCATGGCGCACGCGCCGCCGCGAAGGCCGGCATACCGTTCTGCCTCAGCACGATGTCGATCTGTTCCATCGAACAGGTGCGTGCCGCCACGGAAGCGCCATTCTGGTTCCAGGTCTACGTGATGCGCGATCGCGGCTTCACCCGCGAACTCATCCGTCGCGCGCTCGCCGCGGAGTGCTCGGCGTTGATGCTGACGGTCGACCTGACCGTGCAGGGCCAGCGCCACCGCGAGATCAAGAACGGCCTCTCCGTACCGCCCAGGATCACCCTGCGCAATCTGTTCGACATCGCGAGCAAGCCGCGCTGGGCGTGGAACGTGCTGCGTGCACCGAGCCGGTCGTTCGGCAACCTCGATGGGCATATCCAGGGTGCGGACAGCCTGACCACGCTGGCGCAGTGGATCGCCAGCCAGTTCGACCCGACCTTGAACTGGAACGACCTCGGCTGGATACGCGAGCTCTGGCCCGGTAAGCTCATCCTCAAGGGTATCCTCGACGCCGAGGACGCGCGCCAGGCCGTCGCCCACGGCGTGGATGCGATCGTCGTATCCAACCACGGCGGGCGCCAGCTGGACGGTGCGCCGGCCAGCATCGATGTCCTGCCATCCATCGTGGACGCCGTCGCCGGCGGCACGGAGGTACTGCTCGACAGTGGCATCACGAGTGGGCAGGACCTGCTCAAGGCGCTTGCGCTGGGCGCGCGGGCCGGACTGATCGGCAAAGCCTTCCTCTACGGGCTCGGCGCGGGCGGCGAAGCCGGCGTCACGCAGGCGATCGAGCTGATTCGCAAGGAGTTGAGCGTGACGATGGCGCTGACGGGAACGCTAGATGCGGCGAAGGTGTCGCCGGATATCCTCTGGCGCGGATAATCAGCCGCAGTCCGCCAGGTCGAAGATCTGCCGCATCGGCACCCACTTCTGCCCGGCTTCCGCCCAGGGCAGCGGTTGCTGGAAGGTGGACATCAACGCCTCCCACGCCCGCACCCGTTCGCTCGCCGCATCGGCGGCCGCCTTGGCCCCGGCATCGAACTCCGGTCCCACGCGCATCAGCATCGTCAACCGGTTTCCGGTGCGGAAGATCCGCATGTCCAGGATGCCTGCCGCACGGATCGAATGGACGACCTCCGGCCAGATGAATTCGGCGCGGTGCCAACGCTCGTACTCCGCGATCGACGCGGGATCGTCACGCAGGTCGAGCGCGAGGCATTGCCACGTCATGCGGCTGCCTCCTGGCCCCTCGATCGCCGCCAGGCGAAGAGAAAGATCGCGACAAAGCAAAGCATCGGCACGAGCATCGCGTGGGCGATGCCGAGGCGGTCGGATGTCGCGCCCATCGCCGCGGTGACCACCGCGCCGCCGACGATCGACATCACCAGCAACGAGGCACCGAACTTGCGCTCGGTGTCGCCGCGCCCTTCGACGCCGAGGGCGAAGATGGTGGGATACATGATCGACATGAAGAAGCTCGAAGCCACCAGCGCATAGATGCCGATGCTGCCGGGGACGAAGGCCGCGGTCGTCGCAAGGACGACGTTGACCAACGCGAAGGTGCTGAGCACGCGTGCCGGCCGCAGGTACTTCATCAATGCGGCGCCGGCGAAACGGCCGGCCATGAAACAAAGCAGTCCCGCCGTGATGAAATTGGCGGCGGCCTTGTCCGCCGTCCCCGGCATCGTCGCCTGTGCATAGCGGATCATGTAGCTGAAGATGGCGACCTGGGCGCCCACGTAGAAGAACTGCGCCGCCACCGCCGACATGAACCGACCATCGCGCAGCAGACGGCCGAGCACGCCCCGCTCCACCAGCACGCCTCCGTCCTCGGTCGATGCCGTGCGCGGAAAGCGCGTCACGGCGATGATGACGGCCCAGGCGATCACGCCGAGGCCGATGACCAGGTACGGCATCTGTACCGCCGCGGCCTCGCTCTTCATGTAGGCCGTGCGCGCCACCACGTCCATCGCCGCGAGTTCCGCAGGCGAGCGTTCCACCCCGGTGAAGATGAAATGCTGACCGATCAACACACCGGTGATCGAACCGAGGGGATTGAACGCCTGCGCCAGGTTCAACCGCGATGCCGCCGACTCGCGTGGTCCGAGCAAGGTGACATATGGGTTGGCCGAGGTCTCGAGGAAGGCGAGCCCCGCCGCGATCACGAACAGGCCCACGAGGAAGGTGGCATACGTCGCCGTGGCCGCGGCGGGCCAGAACAGCAAGGCGCCCGCGCCGTAGAGCATCAGCCCGAACACCACCGCCGCCTTGTAGCCGTAGCGGCGCATGAAGACGCCCGCGGGTATGGCGACGATGAAATATCCAAGGTAGAAAGCGCTCTGGACAAGTCCGGCCTGGAAATCCGAGAGGGTGAACGCCTTCTTGAATTGCGCGACGAGCACGTCGTTGAGATTGTTCGCCACGCCCCAGAGAAAGAACAGGCTGACGATCAACGCCAGCGGAAACCACGGAGCCCGGGCAGGCGCGCGCGTGGCGGGCACCTCCAACGGCGTGTGCAACTGCATGCGTGTCTCCTCTACCGTGGCCGGCCCCAGTGTGCAAATATGAACTTATTATTCACCTGCATAACAAGCTGCGCTGCAACATAGCCGTCAGCCGCCGCGTGTGCGCCTCCGCGCATCGGGCAGGCTAGACTCGTCCAGCCATCTTCGTCACCGCCACGGAATGCCATGCCTACAGATTCGCCGAAGTATCGCGCCCCCGCCCTCGACAAGGGCCTCGACATCCTGGAGTTGCTCGCCAAGGCGACGCAGCCCCTTTCCATCGCCGAGATCTCCGACGGCGTCGGCCGTTCCCGTGGCGAAATTTTCCGCATGCTCCAGGTGCTCGAAGAGAGGGACTATATCTCCCGGCCCGATGGCGAAGGTTCGTACTCGCTCACACCACGCCTGTTCCGTCTCGGCATGGAGCAGCCGCCGGTGAAGAACCTGGTGGAAACGGCGATGCCGGTCATGCATCGCCTCGCCGACGAGATCGACCAGTCCTGCCACCTCGTGGTGCCCTCGCAGGAACAGATCGTGGTGATCGCACGCGTCGACCCGCCAGGGGAAACCGGTCTGGTCGTCCGCGTGGGACACCGCCGTCCGATATCGCATTCCGCTTCGGGCTACGTCCTATTGGCCTGGCAGACCGACGACACCCGCGAGCGCTGGTTCCGCACCATGCTCGATCACGAGCCCGGTCTCAAGCGCGCGCGTATCGAGAACACCCTCAGGGAAGTCCGCGGCGCCGGCCTTGCCACCATACCCAGCGAAGTGGTGGATGGCGTGACCGATCTTTCCGCCCCGATCATCGAAGGCAACCACGCCGTCTGCGCACTGACCGTGCCCTTCATCGAACGCCGCGGCGCGAAGATCGACATGAAGGCCACCGCGCGCTTGCTGGTGGCCGCCGCGGCCGATATCTCGACGGATCTGTCGCACGGGGCGCCGGGCCAGCCGTAGCGCGTCAGGCGGACCTTGGCGGCATGATCAGCATGGCGTCGCCGTAGGAGAAGAAACGGTAACGCTGCAGCACCGCGTAGCGGTAGGCATCCAGGATCACTTCCTTGCCTGCCAGCGCCGATACCAGCATCAGCAGGGTCGATTGCGGCAGGTGGAAGTTGGTGATCAACGCATCGACGCTGGTGATCTTGTAGCCGGGGAAGATGAAGATCTGCGTCTCGCCGGCGAATGGACGCAGCACGCCTTCGACGGTGGCGCTTTCCAGCGCGCGGACGACGGTGGTGCCCACGGCCACGACGCGATGGCCCGCGGCGCGGGTCGCGCGGATCTTCTCGACGAGCCCCGCACCCACGTTCAACCATTCGCGATGCATCACGTGGTCGCGAACATCTTCCGCGCGCATCGGCTGGAACGTGCCCGCGCCCACGTGCAGGGTGACGTATCCCATCTCCACGCCGCGCGCCCGCAGCTTTTCTAGCAGGTCTTCGTCGAAATGCAGACCGGCGGTCGGTGCCGCCACGGCGCCCGGCTCGCGCGCGAACACGGTCTGGTAGCGCTCGGTGTCCACCTCGTCGGCGCCGCGTTCGATGTAAGGCGGCAGGGGCATCTCCCCCAGGCGTGAAAGAAGGCGCTCCAGCGGCTCATCGCTTTCGAAGCGCAGCAGGAAGAATTCGCCGTCGCGCCCCAGCACGGTCACCATGCTACCGTCGGCGAGCTCGATTCGCCCGCCTTCCTTAGGCTTCTTGCTGACGCCCAGTTGCGCCCTCGCCTCATGCGCCCCCGTGACCCTTTCGATGAGGATCTCGACCGCGCCACCGGATTCCTTTCGTCCATAGAGGCGCGCCGGGAGGACGCGGGTATCGTTGAACACCAGCAGGTCGCCGGGTTGGAGCATCTCCGGCAGTTCGGCGAATTTGCGGTCCTTCTTGGTGTGCGCCGCGACGTCGATCACCAGCAACCGGCTCCCCGACCGCCGGACCAGCGGGGCCTGCGCGATGAGTTCGGGCGGAAGATCGAAGTCGAAGTCGGATTTTTTCACGGAAACAACCGGGGCGGAGCGACGGATGGGGGATTATCGCCCATCGCGTGGCCGCCGGTGCCCCTAGAGCCAGCCCTTCTGCCGGGCCAGGCGATATGCCTCGATCCGGTTGGCCGCGCCCAGCTTGCCGATCGCCTCGGACAGATAGTTGCGAATCGTGCCGTGCGAGAGGTTCAACTGGGCGCCGATCTCGCTGGCGGACTGTCCTTCACCCGCCAGGCGGAGCACCTGCCGCTCGCGGTCGTTGAGCGGATCGGCATCCGACCATGCCTCGAGCGCCAGTTGCGGGTCGATGGCGCGGCCGCCGCGATGCACGGTCCGCAGCGCCTCGGCCAGGTTCTCGGCGGGTGCGTCCTTCAACAAGTAGCCGCCCACGCCCGCATCCAGCGCGCGGCGCAAGAACCCGGGCCGGGCGAAGGTGGTGACGATGATGACCTTTACCGGCAACTCGTGCCGGCGAACCCGCTGGGCGATCTCCAGCCCGGTGAGCCCCGGCATCTCGATATCCGTCACCAGCACGTCGGGCTTGAGCCGCTGGAGTTCGCGCCAGGCCGATTCGCCATCGGCGGCGGAACCAAGCACCTCGATATCGGATTCCAGGCTCAGCAATGCCGTCAGCGCGCCACGTACCATCGCCTGGTCTTCCGCCAGCAAGACACGGATCATGCGAAACCTCCCGCTTGCCGGGCATGCGCCGGAATGCCGATGTCGAGCGCCGTCCCTTGTTTCACCGGCGAGTCGATGGCGAGGTGGCCGCCAATCTGGCGCACGCGTTCGCGCATGCCGGATACGCCATTGCCATGCGCGGCGAGACCGCCGCAGCCGTTGTCCACGATGCGCATCGAGAATTCCTGTCCGTTCCGGGTCATGATCACGCGTGCCTCGGTGGCACGCGAATGGCGATGGATATTGGTGACGGCCTCACGCAGCACGAGTGCCAGCGACGCTTCGGTCTGTTTCGGCAAATCGATACCGTCGGGCAGTTCGACGCTCAGGGCGATGCCCGACGCTTCCAGCATGAGCCGCGCCGATACGAGCTCGCTGGCGAGATCGCCGGCGCGCAGACCGGTCACCGCGCTGCGTACCTCGGCGAGGGTGTGGCGGGCGACCCGCTCCACTTCCTCCATCTCCTGCTGGGCACGCGCGGGATCGGCCAGGGCGACACGCTTGGCCAGTTCCGACTTCAACGTGATGAGCGACAGCGTATGGCCGAGCAGGTCGTGCAGGTCGCGTCCGATGCGCTCGCGTTCGGCCAGAGTCGCAAGCCGGCGTACTTCCGCTTGCGAAAGGCGCAGTTCGGCATCACGTCGCGCACCGCGCACGTAGAGGTAGTTGCCGAAGCCCGCCGCGAGGCCGCCACCGAACACGACGAGCACGTGCACCATCGGCACACGGAACAGGTATACCCACGCGAGCGTGAGCAGCGTGGCCATCGCCACGCCAAGCAGCCAGACCTGGGCCCGTCCGGAATAGGCGAGCAGGGTTACTCCGATCACCACATAGCCCAGCGATACTGGATTCACCGCCCACAGGACGAAGCCGAGCACGGCGATGATGCCGGCATGGAACGGCAGGCGCGACAAGGGCGCCATGAACACCGCCACGTAACAGACGAGATAGACCGGGATCGAGGCAACGGTCGGGCCAAACCAGGTCCAGTCGAACCCCTTCACGGCGAGCGGTGCCTGGATCAGGGCGATAAGCCAGAACACCTGCAAGCCCGCCTGCCAACGCAGGTACACCGGCGAGCGCAGGCCGCCGAGCAGGGAATCCGGACGCGGCGGAGGAATACGCATCACGAGGCCATCCTGCCCGGTCCCGCCAGGGGCAAGGCCACCGGCGCGCCGACACTCGCATGCGACAAAAGACGGTCTGCCGGCGTCAACGGCACTTCGATCCGGAGGACGGTGCCCTTCTGGCGGCTCGACTCGAAGACAAGCGTGCCGCCCAGCGCGCGCACACGCTCGCGCATGCCGCAGATGCCGTTGCCTTCACCACCATCCACGCCCCGCCCGTTGTCCTTGACGGTCATCGTGCAGGCACGCGTGTCCATGGCCACCATCACTTCCGCGCACGACGCGCCGGCATGGCGATGGATGTTGGTCACGGCCTCACGCAGGACGAGTGCGAGTTCCGCGTCCACGCGCGCGGGAAGCACGGGCATCTCGCTGGTGTAGATGAAATCGATCATGGCGGTATTGAGCAGCAGCCGCGCCGCCGCCAGTTCGGCGACGACGCCCGAGGCACGGATACCCGTCACGGCCGAACGCACTTCCGCCAGCGCCTCGCGTGCCACCTGCTCGGCTTCCTCCATTTCACGCCGTGCCGCCGCGGCGTCGCGGTCGAGCAGGCGGCGCGACAATTCCAGTTTCAACGTGATCAACGACAGCGTGTGGCCAAGCAGGTCGTGCAGGTCGCGGCCGATGCGCTCGCGTTCCGCCGCTGCGGCCAGCCGGCGGACCTCGTCGTGCGACAGTTTCAGTTCGGCGTCGCGTTGCGCGTTGAAGCGATAGATGACGTTGACCGAGCCGACCGACAAGGCGATGAACGACAGGGTGGCCATGACCGCGAACGGCCACGACAGCAGGAGCCATGCCGTGGCCATGAAGCCGGCGATGACCGCCGCGATGCCTATGAAGCATCGCTTGGGCACCCCGTCGAAACCCATCATCGCGCAGGCGTAGATCACATAGCAGGCGCCGCCGCTGGTGTTGAACTTGAGCGTGGCATATCCCATCAGGGCGACGGCGATCGCGTACAACCTCGCCTCGCGTACCGGACGCACGTAGCTCAGGCCGTATAGCATCAGGAACATGGGAAAAGTGATGGCGGTCGCCGGGATCCAGTACGGGCCGAGCTTCTCGGCGAAAACGAGATCGCCGAAGACGTACACCGTCCACACGAGGTGGAACAGGCTGCCGATCCGCAGCCTCGGTTTGTCGCGGTAGCGGTTCCAGAGCGAATCCGGCGTTGGCTGGAACCACGAAGGAACCATGGGAGTGTCCGTGGAAAGGCGTGCGCCCATGCTACTTCAACCGTGACGGCGCAAGCGACGCGCCGCGATCGCCACGAAGACGATGGTGAAGCCGGCCAGGACGGCCACGTGCACGGCGTCGCCGCCGTCGCCCAGACCCACCGCCGAAAGCGCCAGCCGGTCGAGATGGTATGCCGGCCATAGCGGTGCGATCGACTGAAGGAAGGGCGGCATGACCGGCAGCGGAATCCACAGGCCGGAGAGGAAAGCCATCGGCAGGTAGACGAGGTTGACCACGCCGGGCGCGCCCTGCCCTTTCACCAGCGTGCCCAGCAGCAGGCCCATCGCGGAGAACGGCAGGGAACCGAGCACTTCGACGCCGAAGAACCCGGCGGCGCGGGAAGGCGGCAACGCGGCACCGGCCACGAAAATGGCCAGGCACAACAGGATCGCGGCGACGATCGCGGCCACGAGCAAGGCCATGCACATCTTGCCCAGCAGGTACGCGCCCGGCGGCATCGGCAAGGCGCGCTTCAGCGTCAGCAAGCCGCTGTCGCGTTCCAGCGCCAGCGACACGCCGAAGCCGAACAGGCCCGGCGCCATGACGCCAAAGGTGCCATACGAGGCCAGCAGGTAGCGCGGTGCATCCGCGCTATTGGCATGGCCGAGGAAGATGCCGAACATCACGTAGAACACCGATGGGAACAGCAAGGTCGGCAGCAGGAATCCGGGGTTGCGCAGATAGCGCAGGCACTCGGCTTTCGCCTCCTGCACGTATGCGTCGAGGAGACGTCCCGGCGTCATGGCAACCACGGTTCCCTGGCCGATGGCGGTGTCGATGGCGGTCATGCGGCCTCCTGTGCGGCATCGGCGCCGCGGGCGATTTCGGTGAAGGCCTCGGCGAGGCCGGCGCGCTGCACTTCCAGCTCCGACAGCGAGGGATCGGCGTGCAGCAGGCGCCTCACGACCACCTCCGCCTGGGTGGTCGCGATCGCCAGGCGGTCCTGCCGCGCCTCGACCGAGGCGACATCCGGCCATCCCGCCACGATGCCCGGATCGAGCGAGGTCAGGCAGCGAATTCGCCGCAACGCCACGCGCGCACGGAGCGCGTCCACGCTGCCCTCGGAAACGACCTTGCCCTTCGCGATCACGCAGACGCGGTCCGCGAGTGCCTCGGCCTCCTCTAGGTAATGCGTCGTCAGCACCACCGCGCAACCGCCGGCCACGAGTTGCCGGATGGCCGCCCATAGCGACTGCCGCGCCGTGATGTCCATGCCGACCGTCGGCTCGTCGAGGAAGAGTATCTCCGGACGACCGGCCATCGCCATGGCGAACTGGACGCGCCGTTGCTGGCCGCCCGAGAGGGCACCGTACCGCCGGCCGAGCAGGTCGGCGACCCCCGCAAGGGACGCGCATTCGGCCAGCGGCCGTGGGTCGGGGTAATAGCTCGCCGTCAGGCGAAGCAGTTCACCCACTTTCAACGTCGCCGGCAGGTTCGCGGCCTGCAACATCACGCCGATACGCCGGCGCGGACCGATATCCTGCGGATCTTCGCCAAACAGCGTCGCGGTGCCACTGTCGGCGCGATGCAGGCCGAGCAGCAGGCCGATGCATGTGCTCTTGCCCGCGCCGTTCGGGCCCAGCAGGGCCAGCAGTTCGCCGCGGTGGATGTCCAGGTCGATCCCGTCGAGCGCGACGACCGTGCCATAGCGTTTTCCAACGTGTTCGAGGCGTGCGATGCGAGTGTCGTTGTTCATGTGCCCTCCCTTGCGTCGCAACATAATCCCGCGCAAGTCCTTGGCGGCAGTCGCTTGCGTCATTGTGCGGATGTGACAACCGTCACCCGGGGGTTACGCGGCCAAAAACCGCATGCTATGCTGGGCGAATAATCCCTTTACATATAGATACTTAGCGGCGCCTTAGGGATTGAATCGAAACCGGGCCGCGTCACCAGTCGAGGAGTGGGTTATGGGCGTCATCGATCTTCTGCGCGCGATGCGCGACTTCGGCGGCACGCCGCGCACGCGTGGCCTGCCGGATGAAACGATCGAGCGTTTCGCCGCGATCGACCCTTCCCTCGTTCGCGCCATCGAAGATGCAGTGGCCTATCACCAGGCCTTGCGCGCCGAGTTCGGCGACCTGCTTCGTCTGGACGAGGCCGAACAGATCCAGCGCGTGCAGTCGTCCCTGGTCAACTTCTATCCCGACGACGGTGTGAATCCCTATGTGCCGGCCGCCGCGCGCGGGCCATGGATCGTGACGCTGAAGGGAGCCGTGCTGCACGACAACGGCGGCTACGGCATGCTCGGCTTCGGCCATAATCCCGAACACATCGTCGAGGCCATGTCGCGTCCGCAAGTGATGGCCAACGTGATGACGGCCAACGTCTCGCAATTGCGCCTGTCCAACGCCTTGTTCAAGGAACTGGGCCGGACGCGTGGCGGCAGCCCTTATTCGCACTTCATGTACCTCAACTCCGGATCGGAATCGGTCACGCTGGCGGCGCGCATCGCCGACGTCAATGCTCGCCTGATGACGGACCCGGGTGCACGCCATGCGGCACGCACGATCAAGCGGCTGGCCGTGAAGGGCGCCTTCCACGGCCGCACCGAGCGCCCCGCCCTCTATTCGGATTCGTCGCGCCGGAACTACCAGCAACACCTGGCGAGCTTCCGCAACGAGGACAGCCTGATCACGGTCGAGCCGTACAACGTGGCCCAGTTGAAGGCGGCGTTCGCCGAAGCGGACCGCCAGGGCTGGTTCATCGAAGCGATGTTCCTCGAGCCAGTGATGGGTGAAGGCGACCCGGGCCGCGCGCTCACGCCGGAGTTCTACGCCGCCGCGCGCGAACTCACGCGCGAACACGGCACCTTGCTGCTGGTCGACTCGATCCAGGCGGGTTTGCGCGCGCACGGCGTCTTGTCGATCGTGGACTACCCGGGCTTCGAGTCGCTGGAAGCGCCGGACATGGAGACCTTCTCCAAGGCACTCAACGCCGGCCAGTATCCGCTGTCCGTGCTTGCCGTGACCGATCGCGTGGCAGGGCTGTACCGAAAGGGCATCTACGGCAACACGATGACCGCGAATCCGCGCGCGCTCGACGTCGCCGTGGCCACCTTGCAGGAACTCACCGACGAGGTCCGGCGCAATATCGTCGAACGCGGCCAGGAGTTCGTCCGCAAGATCGAAGCGCTGAAGGGCGAGCTCGGCGGCCTGATCACCAAGGTGCAAGGCACCGGACTGCTGTTCTCCTGCGAGCTGGCGCCGGAGTTCAAGTGCTATGGCGAGGGTTCCACCGAGGAATACATGCGCGAGCGCGGCATCGGCGTGATCCACGGCGGCGCGAACTCGCTGCGCTTCACCCCGCACTTCCGCGTCACGAGTGCCGAGGTCGACCTCATCGTGGACGAGATACGCCACGCATTGAAGGAAGGCCCACGCCGCTCGGCGTCGTCGACGAAGGCAGCCTGACCGGCGTAAGCTCCACCGGCCGGATTGCCGGCGTCACGTAGGGGTTTGCCATGCGTACGCAGCTTCGTGTCGTTGTCGTTGCCTCCCTCCTCGCTTTCGCTGCCGGCGCGGTCGCCGCGCCGCAGCAAGCACCCGCCAAGAAGGACCTCACGCCGCAACAGCAGCGCATGAGTACGTGCAATTCGCAGGCCGCCGGCAAGAAGGGCGACGAGCGCAAGACGTTCATGAGCAGTTGCCTGAAAGGCGAGGCGCCGGCGAAGGCCACGCAGCAGGACAAGATGAAGTCCTGCAACAAGGACGCCTCCGCGAAGGGCCTGAAGGGTGATGAGCGCAAGGCGTACATGAGCACCTGCCTGAAGGGCTGAGCAGGCCGAGGCGGACTGGCCCGCTGCCGCGGGATCGCCGACAAGGTCGGCTCCCACCTGAGCCACACCTCGGTGGGAGCCGACCCTGTCGGCGATGCTTCGAGGGCGGCCGGCACCGTCCATGCGACAATTCCCGCATCGTCGCCGCCGAATCCGCGCCCCCATGAAAATCGTCGAAGTCCGCCACCCCCTCATCCAGCACAAGCTCGGTCTCATGCGCCGCGCCGGGATCAGCACGAAGGAATTCCGTGAGCTCGCCTCCGAGGTCGCGGCGCTGCTGACCTACGAGGCCACGGCGGACATGGAGACGGAGTGCAAGACCATCGAAGGCTGGGCAGGCCCGGTCGAGGTCACCCATATCAAGGGCAAGAAGGTCACCATCGTGCCTATCCTGCGCGCCGGCCTCGGTATGCTCACCGGGGTCCTGGAAATGATCCCGGCGGCCAAGGTCAGCGTGGTCGGCCTGCAGCGCGACGAGGAAACCCTGGAGCCCGTCGCCTATTACGAGAAGCTCAGCGGGGGCATGGACGAACGCACCGCCATCATCGTCGATCCCATGCTCGCCACGGCGGGCACCTTGGTCGCGACCGTCGACATGCTGAAGGCCGCCGGCGCACGGAAGATCAAGGGCCTGTTCCTGGTCGCGGCGCCCGAAGGGCTGAAGCGCATCGAGGCCGCCCATCCCGACATCGAGATCTACGTGGCCTCGATCGACGACCGCCTGAACGAACTGGGCTACATCCTCCCCGGCCTCGGCGATGCCGGCGACAAGATCTTCGGGACCAAGCAAAAGCCGTCCTGAGCCCACGGAGTCGCCGTTTCCGTCACATCCCGCTGTCATAAAACTGAGGCACACTCCGCGAGCGAACCGGCAGGGGAACGCCACGTCAGGGGATGGCGCGGTGCTTTCGGGTCGCAACCATCAACGACTCGAGGGGACATCGAATGCGTTCGACCACGTCACGGCGCGCCATCTGGGCAGCGCTGGCAGGACTCACCGCCGTACTTCCGTTGCAGGCGGCCGATCTATCCATCACCCAGTTTCGCGTCCGCGGGCCATCCGGCGGCAACGATGAATTCGTGGAGCTGCAGAACACCGGCGCCGCACCACTGGACGTCTCTGGCTACAAGCTCAACGCGTCGAACGCGAGCGGCACCACCGGCACGCGCCTGACCCTTCCCGCCGGCACCACGGTGGCGCCGGGCTGTTTCCTGCTGCTGGCCAATGGCGCAAGCTCGGGTTACTCGGGCAGCGTCGTGCCGGACATCAAGTATTCGACAGGCGTCACCGATGACGGTGGCCTTGCCCTGCTCGACGGATCGGGTGCGACGATCGACCAGGTCGGTCTCAGCGCCGGCTCGGCCTACAAGCTCGGCATGCCGCTGGCCAGCCTCGGCAGCTCGAATACCGACCAGGGCTACGCCCGCAAGACCACCGGTAACGGCTTACCGCAATCCACCGGCGACAACTCGGCCGACTGGGTGAAGGTCGCCCCGACCGCACCCCACGCCAGCACGTCTCCGTGCGCGGTGCTGGGACGAAGCCTGTCGATCGCCGACGCGACGATCAGCGTGCGCAACGGCGACGACCAGCAGATGCCGTTCACGATATCGCTGAGCGAACCGGCTCCGGCCGACGTCACCGTCCACGCCGCGACCGCCGACGATACCGCCACCGTCGCTGCCGGCGACTACGACGCCGTGAACACCACGCTGACCATTCCGGCGGGTGCCACCAGCGGCACCGTCGAGGTCACCGTGCACGGCGCCAAGGCCGCCGGTCCGGACAGGGCGTTCCGCGTGAACCTGTCGGACGTCTCCGGCGGCGACGTGACGATCGCCAAGGCCTCCGCCATCGGCGCCATCCTCAACGAGATCCCGATCGCCGCCGAAATCTGGCAGGTCACCGGCCACGGCCAGGTGTCGCCGCTCGTTGGCAAGCGGGTTTCCACGCATGGCAATGTCGTCACCGCGGTGGGCCCGGCGGGCTTCACGATCCAGACGCCTGACAATCGAGCCGACGACGATCGCCTGACCTCGAACGGCATCTACGTCTTCACCAGCAGCGCGCCCGCCGTGAAGGCCGGCGACGTGGTCGACGTCGAGGCGACGGTCGACAACTACTTCAATCTGCCGGAACTGAAGAACGCCACGGTCACCACCACGATGCGCGGCGCCCGTCTGCCGAAGGCCGTGACCTTCGGCAACAACGTGCCGTCGTCGGACCCGAACGCGCTGTCCTGCGGCGAGACGAACTTCCAGTGCTATGTCGGCATGCGCGTCACGATCGACAACGGCATGATCACCACGGGCAACCTGCGCTTCAGCAACGAGCCGTTCGCCGAGGTGTACGTAACCGCCAATGGCAAGCGCTCCTTGCGCCAGCCGGGCGTGCGCTACACCGTTCCCGTGCCGGATGGCGTGAACCTGCCGAACTGGTCGGGCAATCCGCAGGTGTTCAAGATGAACACCGCCGACTTCGGTGCCGTCGCGCCCGACACGCCGTTCAACGCGGGCACCACCTTCCGGGCGGAAGGCGTGATGTCGTACGCCTTCGGCATGTATACCTTCATCCCGACGAAGATCGACATCAAGAAGGCGGCGACGTTGCCGCGTGCGGTCGATTCGCGTCCGTTCTATGCGGTGCGCGTCGGTGGGCTGAATACCGAGCGTTTCTGCGACACGGACTTCAACACGACCTTTACCTGCAGCGGCGGCGACACCGAGCCGACGGCGGACGAGGTGAAGCTGAAGACCCAGCGCCTGTCGGCCTATATCGGCGGTGTGCTGAAGCTGCCGGACATCCTCTCGGTGGAGGAAGTGAAGAGCCTGCAGGTGCTGCAGGGTCTGGCCAAGCAGCTGGGTGACGACTACCCGGTCCAGTACGAGGCGATCCTGCAGCCGGGTCACGACCCCAGCGGCATCAACGTGGGCTTCCTCGTCCGCACGGATCGCGTGCGCGTGCTCGACGTCCGCCAGCTCGGCGCCGACGAGACCTGGCAGGACCAGGGCCAGACGGCGTTCATCCACGACCACCCGCCGCTGCTGCTGACCGCGGAAGTGCCCTCGATCGTCGGCCGGATGCGCATCAACGTGATCTCGGTCCATCCGAAGGCACGCCAGAACGTGGACAAGACCGGCAGCACGGCCGATCGCGACCGCCAGAAGCGCTTCCTGCAAGCGAAGTCGCTGGCGACCCAGGTGCAGGCGATCCAGACCGACCGCAAGAACCGGCTAGCACCCCTGCTGGTGGTCGGCGACTTCAACGCCTACCAGTTCAGCGACGGCTTCACCGATGTCGTCGGCCTGATCTCCGGCCGTTACGACGACAACCAGAACCTGCTGAAGCTCGGCACGAACCTGGTGAAGCCGGCACTCTGGAACGCCGTGAACTCGGTGCCGCCGGATGACCGCTATTCGTTCCTGTTCACCGAGAACTTCGGCAACATCCAGGGCCAGAGCCCGCGCCAGGTGCCGACCCACCAGGTGCTCGACCACGCGTTGCTCAACACCGTCGCGCAGGGCCTGTTCCTGCAGATGAAGTACGGCCGCGGCAACCTCGATGCGCCGGTACAGACGCTGGACGACTCGGCGACGGCCACCGACGTGCACAAGGCCATCGGCTCGTCGGACCACGACGGATTCGTGGTCGACCTGCTGACCCTGCCGCTCGGCTTGTTCTGATCGAACGGCGCCCGGCGATCCCGCCGGGCGCCCTCCTTCCTTCCGGGAGCTACCTCAACCTGGGGGGAGCCGCTTCAGCGGCGATCCCGCGGCCGCGGGCCAGGTTCCGGCAAACACCCATCGCCGACAGGGTCGGCTCCCACAGTAGAGCAGTCCGCATACCTGACTTCGTCAGCTGGCGAAGCGGTCCGTCGCACTCACCAACTCCCGCGCTATACCCGGCTCGAACGCCGAGTGTCCCGCGTCCTGCACGATCCGCAGGTCGGCTTCGGGGAAGGCACGGTGCAGGTCCCACGCGCTGCGTGCGGGACACACCACGTCGTAGCGTCCCTGCACGATCACCGTCGGGATGTGCCGGATCTTGTGCACGTCGCGAAGCAGCTGTCCGTCGACCTCGAAGAAGCCGGCGTTGACGAAGTAATGGCATTCGATGCGCGCGAAGGCGAGCGCGAACTCGTCCTCACCGCTTGACGCGATATGGCCCGGGTCCTGGTACAGGTAGCTCGTGGCCCCTTCCCACACCGACCACGCGCGCGCCGCGGCGACACGCACCGCCGGGTCGGCACTGGTCAGGCGTCGATGGTAGGCGCTGATGAGGTCGCCGTGTTCCGCCTGCGGAATCGCGCCCAGATAGGTTTCCCACGCGTCGGGATAGAGTTGGCTGCAGCCGTCCTGGTAGAACCATTCCAGCTCCGAACGGCGAAGCATGAAGATGCCGCGCAACACGAGTTCGGTAACCCGGCCGGGATGGGTTTCGGCATAGGCCAGGGCCAGCGTGGAGCCCCACGAGCCCCCGAATACCTGCCACCGATCGATGCCCAGGTGTTCCCGCACCCGCTCGATGTCCGCGACGAGGTCCCAGGTGGTGTTATCGGTGAGTTCGGCATGCGGCGTGGACTTGCCACATCCGCGCTGGTCGAACAGCACGATGCGGTATTTCGCTGGATCGAAGAAGCGCCGGCATCGCGGATTCGTGCCACCGCCCGGTCCACCGTGCAGGAATACCACCGGCTTGCCCTTCGGATTGCCGCTTTCCTCGTAGTAGAGGGTGTGCAGCGGCGACACCTTGAGCATGCCGCTGTTGTACGGCTCGATCGCCGGGTAGAGGGCGGGGGAATCCTGGGCCATGAGGCGGGGTCCTGCGGAGTTTGGGGAGGAAGGGAAGGCTAACCGGGCGAGCCGCGGGATGCCACACGTCCATCGCCGCTGAAGCGGCTCCCACCACAAGGTCGGCTCCCACCACAGCGAATGCGGCTCTTACAGGAGCTTCCCGGGGTTCATGATGCCGTTGGGATCCCACACCGCCTTTATCCCGCGCATCAGGGCGATCTCGACCTCGCTGCGGACGCTGCCGAGCCAGGGCTTCTTCACCAGCCCGATGCCGTGTTCGGCGGAAATCGAGCCGCCGTGCCGGGCCAGGGTCTCCACCAGCATCGAGGTCACGTGCTCGCATTGCCCGACGAACACGGCGTTGTCGAGGTCGGCGGGCTTGAGCACGTTGATGTGCAGGTTTCCGTCGCCGATGTGGCCGAACCAGACGACGTCGAAATGCGGATACTCGGCAGACAGCAGGTCCTGCATTTCCGCCATGAACGCCGGCACGGCGGAGATCCGCACCGACACATCGTTCTTGTAGGGCTTGTGCGGCGCGAGGCTTTCGGTGATGCCCTCGCGCAGGCGCCACAAGGCGGCGGCCTGCCCTTCGCTCGAACTGATCGCGCCATCGACCACCCACCCCTCGCCGAGGCAGAACTCGAAGAAGGCCAGCGCATCGGCTTCGGCACGCTCGTCGGCCGCGTCGAACTCGGTGACCACGTAGAAAGGGTGTGTCTCGTCGAACGGCCGTTGCGCGCCATGCGCGAGCACATGGTGCAACGCCCTGTCGGTGAAGAACTCGAAGGCCTCCAGACGAAGCCGGTGCCGCGCCTCCGCGAAAACCTTCATCAGCGCATCCATCGCGGGCACCGCCAGCAGCATCACCTGCGAGGGTGGCGGCGGCGAGGTGAGCGACAACGTGGCCTCGACCACGATGCCGAGGGTACCTTCCGAGCCGATGACGAGGTGGCGAAGGTCGTAGCCGGAAGCGTTCTTGACGAGGCCTCGATTGAGGTCGAGCACGTCGCCCGTACCCGTCACCACCTTGAGCCCGGCGATCCACTGCCGGGTATTGCCATAGCGGATCACCCGGATACCGCCGGCATTGGTGGCGATGTTGCCACCGATCTGGCATGACCCACGCGCGGCGAAATCCACCGGATACAGCAACCCCCGCTCACGCGCGGCGTTGTGTACCGCTTCCAGCGCGATGCCCGGCTGCACCGTCAGCGTGCGGTCGATCGGGTCGAAACCGAGCACGCGGTTCATCCGGTCGAGGCTGAGCACCAGCTCCCCGTTCGCCGCCACGGCACCGCCCGACAGGCCGGTACGGCCCCCGGAAGGCACCACGGCGACTCCCTGAGCATTTGCCCAGCGCACGACGCCCTGCACCTCTTCGATGGACGACGGCCACGCGATCGCGAGTGGCTCCGGCGTCCAGCGCCGGGTCCAGTCGCGGCCGTGATGCTCCAGGTCGCCCGGGTCGGTGGAAATCTTCAGTTCCGGCAGGAGATGGGCAAGCTCGGACAGGCGCGGGTCGGTCATGGGGCGGTTCACTCGGCGGGGGCTCCAGCGTGCCAGCACAGGCGGCGAGCGTCCATGGTCCGCCCCGCCCCGTGTATCTGGCATAGTGGGGTCTTCCCCCCAGGATCGCCCCGAACCATGAAGCGCACGTCGTACCCGAAAGAAGACATCAAGGTGTTGCTGCTCGAAGGCGTCAGCCGGAGCGCCCTGGATACCTTCCGCCAGGCCGGCTACTCACAGATCGAGTTCCACGAGAAGTCGCTGCCGGAGGACGAACTTCGCGAGCGCATCGCGGACGCGCACATCGTCGGCATCCGCTCGCGCACCCACCTCACCGCCGGCGTCCTGGCGGAGGCACGGCGCCTGATCGCGGTGGGTTGCTTCTGCATCGGTACCAACCAGGTCGATACGGCGGAGGCCGAGCGGTTGGGCGTGCCGGTGTTCAATGCCCCCTACTCCAATACCCGTAGCGTCGCCGAACTGGTCATCGCCGAGACGATCATGCTGGTCCGCCGCATCCCCGAGAAAAATGCCGAATGCCATCGCGGTGGCTGGTCGAAGTCGGCGGCGGGCAGCTTCGAGGTGCGCGACAAGGTGCTGGGCATCGTCGGTTACGGCCACATCGGTACCCAGGTGGGCGTACTGGCGGAATCGCTGGGCATGCGCGTGATCTTCCACGATGTCGAAGCGAAGCTTTCGCTCGGCAATGCCCGTCCGGCGGCGAGCCTGGACGACCTTCTCGAACGCGCCGACGTGGTGACGCTGCACGTACCCGAAACGCCGCAGACGAGAAACCTCATCGGCGCGGCGGAACTCGCACGCATGCGGCCCGGCTCCATGCTGGTGAACGCCTCGCGCGGCACGGTCGTCGACATCGACGCACTGGCCGCCGCCCTGCGTTCGAAGCACCTCGCCGGCGCGGCGATCGACGTCTTTCCGGTGGAGCCCAAGGGCAACGACGATCCCTTCGTCTCCCCGCTCGTCGGCATGGACAACGTGATCCTCACTCCACACGTCGGCGGGAGCACGGCCGAGGCCCAGGAGAACATCGGTATCGAGGTCGCCTCCAAGCTGGTTCGCTACAGCGACAACGGCAGCACGCTATCGGCCGTGAACTTCCCCGAGGTGTCCCTGCCGGGGCACCCGACAAGCCGCCGCCTGCTGCATATCCACCGCAATATCCCCGGCGTGCTCTCGCGGGTGAACGAGGTGTTCTCGCGTGCCGCCGTGAACATCGATGGCCAGTACCTGCAAACCTCGTCGCAGGTCGGCTACGTCGTGATCGACGTCAGCACCACCGAAGAACATGCCGCCGCGTTGCGTAACGAACTGGCGGCGATCGAGGGAACGCTGCGGGCTCGCGCGCTTTACTGAGCCCGCCATAGCTTCTTAAAGGCCACCGTCGGCGACGACGCGGGCACGGCCACGTTCCTTGGCGAGATACAAGCGGCGGTCGGCTACCGCGATGAACGGCAGCACTTCGTCGCGTTCCGTAGGAACGGTGGTGTGCACGCCCGCGCTCAGGGTCAGGCGCTTTCCCGCGCCCACGCCCGCATGGGGGATCAGTGCCTTGTCGACGAGGTCGAGGCAACGCCAGGCCAACGCCATGGCGGTGGCTTCGTCCGTGCCCGGTAACAACAACACGAATTCCTCGCCGCCGAACCGGCAAAGCAGGTCGCGCGGGCTGCGCACGATGCCGGCGAGTGCCGCCGCCACGCGTTTCAGGCACTCGTCGCCTTCCAGGTGCCCGTAGTGATCGTTGTATTGCTTGAAGAAGTCGATATCGAGCACGACGACCGAGATGGCTTGTCCGCTGGCCACCGCCTCCCGCCATTCGTTTTCCACGATCATGTCGAAACGGCGTCGATTGGCGACGCCGGTAAGGCCGTCCTTGAACGACAATTCCTCGAGTTCGCGCTGCATGTCGAGCAGGCGCTCTTCGGTGCGCTTGCGCTCGCTGATGTCGAACATGAAGCCGATCAGCGCATTCGGGCTTCCGTCCGGGTTGCGCACCACGTGCACCACATCGCGAATCCAGACGTACTCACCGTCCTTGCGCAGCGCACGATAATCGGCCTCGTGGTCCACCCCGGCCTGCGACTGGGCAACGCAGAAGTCGAAGACCCATGCCCGGTCTTCCGGATGCATGCGGTCGGCCCAATCCTGCACCGTGGCCCAGGACTGTGGCGCCCAACCCAGCAATTCCTCGATCTGGGGGCCTATGTAGGCAAAACGCAGGGTCTCCCAGTCGATCTTCCAGGGGATGGCGCGCGTGGACTCCAGCAGGGTCTTGTAAACCCCGATGTCGTCCTCGCGGATGATGTCTTCGATACTCATGGCGCACCCCGACCGGCCTTGCGGCTCTGCAAGCTTAGCGGCCGGGGGACGGGAAGCTTGAGGGCGGTTAGATGCCGGGGCGATTCTGTGTGTAGTTCAGCGGGACATAGACATAGCCCTTGCCGTCTTCCGCTCGTGCGATATGCCCGAACGAGGGGAACGGCAAGTGTGCCGCCCCGATCATGTAACCGTTCTTCGCCGCGTCGGCGAACGCCGCCTCGCGGGCGCGCTCGGCTTCATGGTTGTCGCTGTCCCACGCGATCCGCACGAAGGGATCACGGAATTGCACCGCCGCGGAATGCACCACGTCACCCCACAGCACCAGGGTGGCGCCCTTGCTCTCCACGATATAGAAGCTGTGTCCCGGGGTATGTCCCGGCGCGGCGACGGCACGTATACCCGGCACGATCTCCGTGCCGCCCTTGAAGACCTGCACCTTGCCGGAGGCGATGTACGGAGCGAATACCTTTTGGGCGACATCGAAGCTTACCCGCACGCCTTCGGGTGCCTTCGCACGATTGGCCGGGTTCATCCAGAAATCGTACTCGGCCTTGTCGAGACGGATGGTCGCGTTCGGGAAGGCACGTTCGCCATTCCGCAGCAAGCCGCCGATATGGTCGGCGTGCATGTGCGTGATCACGACCTCGTCGACCTGGTCGGGTGAATAGCCCGCCGCCTTGAGGTTGTCGATCGTGTTGCCGAGGGTCGGGCCGTAGAACGACCCCGCGCCGGCGTCCACCAGAACGAGCTTGCCACCGGTATTGATGAGGAATTGGTTCATCGACGACTCGGCAGGCAGCGTCTGGAACGCCTTGCGGTACGCCGACGCGATCTGCTCGGACGAAAGGCCGATCAGCAGCTGTTCCATCGGGAAGTCGATCGTGCCGTCATTGAGGGCGGTAACCTCGACATCGCCGACCATCAGGCGGTAGTAGCCCGGCGCCTGCGTATGGACCATGGGCGCCGCGGCGAATGCGGAGACGGGGACAAGGGCGACGGCAATGCCACAGGCCAACGCGCCGGTGAGGCAGGCACGCGCGAAACGGTGAGTACGAATCATCGGGAAGTCCTTGGGGAAGGGGAAACGTCTGGAGTGGGGCTGATGTCGAAAGCAACCGTGGCGTCCACGGCGGGTGCATCGGGTGCATCGAGCGGCGTTTCGAAATGGCCGTTCAGGCGGTTGCCTGCGGGATCTTCGAGGGTGCCGCGAACCATCAGCCTGTATCTGCCCGCGCGCCAGGGGGCGTCGGGGGTAAAGGCCCAGGTCGACTCGCCGTCGAGTAGTTCGGCATGTCCATCCACGGGGCGATCGTCGGCGTCAGCGACGGCCAAATAGTCCGCATCCCTGCCATCGATCGGTGCGTCCAGCCGCACCACGAGCGACTGCCGCGACGCGGGCGAGACCGGGAAGATACGCCATGCCGATGCGACAGGGCCATGCAGGTCCGGTGGCCCGACGTGCCACTGCTTGAGCGTACGACCGTCGAGCGTGAGCACCACATCGTCCCCGGGGACGAGGATCGGTCCTAGCGATTCCCGCGCAACCAGCCCGCTCTTCACGCGCCCGGGATGCAGAAGAAGCGTCAGGATACGTCCATCGGGCGACCATAGTTCCTGGGTCAGGAAGGGTTCCCGTAGTTCGCTTCCATCAGCATGCGACAGCGCGACTCCCGGCAGTACGGGACCCTCGGGCGCCGTGGCGAACTCGAGCGAAAGCCGCAGCATGTTGGCGGGGATGACGGGGGCGGACGGCCGTACCGTCACGACGGGCACCTCCGGGGACCGGGCATGAACCTGCGGAAGCACCAGCACGAACATCGTGCCAGCCAGGAGTCGATGCAGGCGCACGGATCACTCCGGCGCCTTGACGAGGTCGGGCAACTCTTCATCCTTCAGCAGCATGTCCTGCCTCGGCTTGATGTTCCGTTGCTGGAACTCGTTACCCTTGAAGCTGAAATCAGGGAAAGCGTATTCCGAAACGTGGTCGGACATGCGGAAGCTCAGGTCCTTCCCGATCGACACCAGCTGCAGCGCATCGTGCTGGAGGTCACGGCGAACGACGGCGAACGACTTGTCGTCGAGGTTATCGATGCGCAATGCACCGGCAAGCGGTGCCTCGGTCACATTGACGCCGGTGATCTGGCCGAACGGGACCTGTTTCTCGATACCGGGCCGGGCGCGTGCCGCGTCCAGTTCCGCCACGGAAACGACGTCGGACACGCGATTGAAATTCACCAGCATCACGAAGTCGCTCGTCCTGCCCTGCTCCACCTTGGTGAACGAGACCATGCCCGCCGGGGTGTTGCCGTAGCCAAGTTCGGCGACGGTCTTCCCACGAACGTGCGCACCGTCCTTCAATGCGTCGAGCGGGATGATCACCAGGGGCGTGCAGGTATAGGCGGCGATCAGGTATGGCTTGCCACCGAGGTTGGCGAAGCTCATCGCACGGATGGGCGCACGCGTCTCCATGAGGTTATGGCCACCATGGAAAATTTCGATGGACGTGATCGACTGCTTCGCGTCGAAGGGATAACGCACCCGCCGCAGCGTCGAGGCGAAATCCTGGTTCGAAAGGCCGGCCACGAACAGTTCGCCATCACGCCATTTCATGTCGGTGACGGTGAAGCTCCGCTCCGGCGTCTGCTTCCAGAACCGGCTGTTCGAGGTCGGCGCATCGCGCAGCGCGACCGACGTGGAAGGTGCCGACCGCAAGTCGACACGGCGCGCCCGCTTGTCGCTGGTCACCACGAACAGTGCGGGCGCCTTGTCGGGACCGTAGCTGGTGGCGACGTACACCTGGGCCGTCCCCGGGCGGACGACCATATCCTCGATCGTAACCTTCGCGTTACCGACCTGCGCTGAGAGCAGCGCCTCCAGGTCGAGGATGTTGAACGCGGTGCCCGCTGGCTGTCGTGGCGCGGGGGGCAGCTGGAGCGCATGAACCTTCGCCGCCTTCCAGTCCGCGACGAAGAGGGTGTCCCCCGGTCCGGCGGCGAGGCGGGAAATCGATGTGACATCGGCCGCGTAGGCGTCGACGGACAGGCCGAGCAGACAGGCCGTGGCGATAGCTGTGAGACGCATGGGGGTGCCCTTTGGTTTACCAACGCCTCGCAGGCTAGTCAGGGCCGACCTGCCGGGGTAGCCATGTGGAGCGAACCACGATGATGATCGCTTCGCACCAATGTGCCGTGCTGCCTCGCAAACGAAAAAAGGCGCCCCGAAGGACGCCTTTTCGAATAATGGTCGGGGTGGCGAGATTCGAACTCGCGACCACTACACCCCCAGCGTAGTGCGCTACCAGGCTGCGCTACACCCCGACGAGCGGACGATTGTAACAGCAACATCGCGATCTGCGGAAGGCGGATCAGCGACGAAGGAGGGACAGGACTTCCTCGAGCTCCAGGCGTACCTGGCGGACGATCTGATGCGACATGCTGGCTTCCATGCGGGCCTGCGGGCCTTCCAGCCGGGCGCGGGCGCCGGTGATGGTGAAACCCTCGTCGTACAGCAGGGAGCGGATCTGGCGGATCATCAGCACGTCGTGGCGCTGGTAATAGCGGCGGTTGCCGCGGCGCTTGACGGGCTTGAGGGCTGGAAACTCCTGCTCCCAGTAACGAAGGACGTGCGGCTTGACGCCGCAAAGCTCGCTGACCTCACCGATGGTGAAGTAGCGCTTCGCCGGGATCGCCGGAAGTTCGGTGTTATTCCCTGGATCCAGCATAGCCCTCGACTCTTACCTTGAGTTTCTGGCCGGGACGGAAGGTGACCACCCGCCGGGCAGAGATGGGAATTTCCTCGCCGGTCTTCGGATTCCGACCGGGCCGCTGATTCTTCTGCCGGAGATCGAAATTGCCGAAACCCGACAACTTCACCTGCTCGCCCCGCTCCAGTGCCTCGCGCACGACCTCGAAATACGCGTCCACGAATTCCTTGGCCTCGCGCTTGTTGAGGCCCACGTCGAGGAAAAGCCGCTCGGCCATTTCCGCCTTGGTCAGCGCCATCTTATCCTCGCAGTCTTGCCTTGCATGTCTTCTCCAATGCCCCCACCGCATCTGCCACGCGAGCGTCGGCATCGTCGTCGGTAAGGGTGCGTGAAGCGTCCTGTAAAATCAAGCCCATAGCGAGACTCTTTCGCCCTTCATCGATCCCCTTCCCCGCATAACGGTCGAACAGGCGGATCTCCGTGAGCACCTCGCCCAGCACGCCGCGCACGGCGGCCTCCACCGATGCCCAGGACACTTCTTCCGGCAATTCCACCGCGATATCACGACGAACCGCGGGGAAACGGGCGACGCGGCTGGCGCTGGGCAGGCGCCGGGCCAGGATCGGTTCCAGCGCCAGTTCCATCACGTGGACGTCCGGGCCAAGGTCGAGCGCCTTGGCCAGTGCCGGATGCAGCGCCCCCAGAAAACCGGCCTGACGGCCATCGCGGAGCACGCGGGCGCCGCGCCCCGGATGCAGCCACGACGGCAGGTCGGCGGTGTCCACCGACCAACACGCCGGCTCGCCCGTGTGGGCGACCAGCGCATCGAGATCGCCCTTCAGGTCGAAGAAGTCGACGGTACGCGAGGCCTCGCCCCACTGCTCCGCCCGCGCGCCGCCCGAGGCGACGACAGCGACGCGGCCGATTTCATCGGGCGCACCGCCCGTCGCGTGGAAGCTGCGGGCGACCTCGAACAGTCGCACGCGATCCTGCTGGCGCGCGCGGTTGTGCCTCAGCGCTTCGACCAGGCCCGGCAGGAGCGAAGTGCGCATGACGGCGAGATCGGCCGACAGCGGGTTGGCCAGGGGGACCTGGCCCTTGTCCACGCCCCAGGTCTTCAGCAGGTCGGCGCTCACGAAGGACAACGTCACGGCCTCGAAGTAGCCGCGGGCGGCCAGCTGATCGCGCAAGGCCATCTCGGTGAGACGAGCCTCCGGCTCGGCGCGCAAGGCGATCTCGCCGGCGGGCACGTGGGTGGGAATCCGCTCGTAACCGTGGATACGGGCGACTTCCTCGATGAGGTCTTCCTCGCGCTCGATGTCGAAGCGGCTGCTCGGCGGCGTGATGCGCCAGCCATCGGCGACCTCGACCACGCCCATGCCGAGCGCGGTGAAGATACGGGCGACCTCACTGGCCGCAACCTCGATACCAAGCACGCGGCGCAGGCGCGCATGACGAAGCAGGACCGGCGCGTGCTCGCGCAAGTCTTCCGGACGCTCGGCGACCGTCACCGGCCCGGCCTTTCCGCCCGCGATGGCCAGGATCAATTCGGTGGCCCGCTCCATCGCACGCTTGGGAAGGCCCGGATCGACGCCGCGCTCGTAACGGTGCGAGGCATCCGTGTGCAGGCCAAGCTTGCGGGCGCGCCCCATGATCGCCGAGGGGGCGAAATGGGCGGCCTCCAGGAAGATATTCCGGGTGGCGTCGGTCACGCGCGAATCCAGGCCGCCCATCACGCCACCCACGGCGAGCGGGCGCCCTTCATCCGCGATCACGACGAAGGAGGGATCGAGCGTCGCCTCGCTGCCGTCGAGCAGTTTCAGGGTCTCGCCGACGTCGGCATGGCGAACCACCACGGACCCGGACAAGGTGTCGTTGTCGAAGGCATGCATGGGGTGGCCGAGTTCCAGCATCACGTACTGGGTGATATCGACGATGGCGCTGATCGGACGGATGCCGGAACGGCGCAGGCGCTCCGCGAGCCACAGCGGCGACCGCGCGGTCGCGTCCACGCCCTCGATCACGCGGCCCAGGTAACGGGGCGCATCGGCTCCCGCATCGAGCCGGACGGGCCGGGAAGCGCTGGCGGTTACCGGCGCGTCCGTCGTTCCGATCGCCTTCACCTGGCTGCCGAAGAGCGCCGCCACGTCATGGGCGAGGCCATGCAGGCCAAGCACGTCGGGGCGGTTCGGGGTGATCTTCAGTTCGATGCTGGCATCGGGCAGGCCCATGTACTCGGCCAGCGGCTTGCCAACCGGTGCATCGGGCGGCAGTTCGAGCAGCCCGGAGGCATCGGCGTCGATGCCGAGTTCCTTGGCCGAGCAGAGCATGCCGTACGACTCGACGCCACGCAGCTTCGCCGCCTTGATCTGGATCCCGCCCGGCAGCGTCGCGCCAACGGTGGCCAGCGGCACGCGGATGCCGACACGGGCATTGGGCGCGCCGCAGACGATCTGCAGCGGCTCACCCTGCCCCGCATCCACCTTGCACACTTGCAGCCGGTCGGCTTCAGGATGCTTCACCGCCTCGACGATCTCGGCGACGACGATGCCGTCGAGGCCCTCGCCCAACGGCGTGACCTCTTCCACTTCCAGGCCGGACATCGTGAGCGCGTGGACCAGCGCCGCGCGATCCGCGTCGATGGCGACCAGTTCGCGCAGCCAGTTTTCAGAGAATTTCATGGGAGCGAGCTCGTTGAACGTGGAGTCGTGGCCGGCCGGAGGGCCGGCCTCGCGTCGATGCGGATCAGGCGAACTGGCGCAGGAATCGCAGGTCGTTCTCGAAGAACGCGCGCAGATCGCCGACGCCATAGCGGAGCATGGCGAATCGCTCCACGCCCAGGCCGAAGGCGAAGCCCGTGTAGCGCTCCGGATCGATGCCGCAGTTCTTCAACACGGTGGGATGCACCATGCCGCAACCGAGCACTTCGAGCCAGCGCGTACTGCCGTCCTCGGCATCCCAACGGATGTCGACCTCGGCCGAGGGCTCGGTGAAGGGAAAGTAGCTTGGCCGGAAACGCATCTCGAAATCGCGCTCGAAGAACGCGCGCACGAACTCGGCCAGCGTGCCCTTCAGGTCGGCGAAGCTGGAGGTCTCGTCGACCAGGAGGCCTTCGATCTGGTGGAACATGGGCGAATGGGTCTGGTCCGAATCGCTGCGATAGACCTTGCCCGGCGCGATGATGCGGATGGGCGGCTGGCGCCCTTGCATCGAACGGATCTGCACCGGCGAGGTGTGCGTGCGCAACAGACGCCCGTCACCGAAATAGAAGGTGTCGTGCATGGCGCGCGCGGGATGGTGCGGCGGGAAGTTCAGCGCCTCGAAGTTGTACCAGTCGTCCTCGATCTCGGGACCGTCGGCACGCTGGTAGCCGAGCCGGCCGAAGATATCGGCGATGCGCTCGAGCGCGCGGGTGATCGGATGGATGCCGCCGTATTCCCCGTCGCGGCCCGGCAAGGTCACGTCGATGCGCTCGGAGGCGAGACGGCGGTCCAGTTCGGCCTGCTCCAGCGCCTGCTTGCGCGCGGCGATGGCATCGGTCAGGCGCTCCTTGGCGCGATTGACCTCGGCGCCGCGCGCCTTGCGCTCGTCGCCGGAAAGCTGGCCCAGGGCCTTCAGGGCCGCGGTGACCGCGCCGTTCTTGCCCAGCAAGGCCACACGCACGGCATCCAGCGCCTCGAGCGAGGGGGCGGATTCGATGTCCCGTAGGGACGCGTCGATATGCTCGATCGATTCCATCGGTTTTCCTGCTTTTTCCGGGCACGCAAAAAAGTGTGGGGAGAAGGCAAGGCCTTCTCCCCACGTCATCCATCATCGCGCGATTAAGACTACCGCGCGTGGTAAAGCGGATTACGCAGCCAGACTGGCCTTGGCCTTCTCTGCGATCGCACCAAACGCCTTGATGTCGTGTACGGCGAGGTCGGCGAGGACCTTGCGGTCGACCGTGATCTGCGCCTTGGCCAGACCATTGATCAGGCGGCTGTACGACAGGCCGAACTGACGGGCGGCGGCATTGATACGCACGATCCACAGGGCGCGGAACTGACGCTTGCGCTGCTTGCGGCCGATGTAGGCGTACTGACCGGCCTTGATGACGGCCTGGTTGGCTACGCGGAATACCTTGCGGCGGGCGTTGTAATAGCCCTTTGCACGGCCGATGATCTTCTTGTGACGACGACGGGCGGTAACGCCACGCTTAACACGAGCCATGGTTCAACCCTCCCTTAGAGATACGGCAACATGCGAGCCACACCCTTGGTGTCGCAAGCTTTGACGTGGTTGGGAGCGCGCAGGCCGCGCTTACGCTTGGTCGACTTCTTGGTCAGGATATGCGACTTGAAGGCGTGACCGGCCTTGAACTTGCCGGATGCGGTCTTGCGAAAACGCTTCGCGGCCGCCCGGTTGGTCTTGATCTTGGGCATCGGAATGCTCCGTATTCGGTTGCTGACTGATCCGGCGGCGAGCCTTGGGAGGCAACGCGCTTTCCTTCCTGCCGGGAACGGTGGTTCGGCCCATCCATACGGGCCGAGCCGGCGACTATACAGGAATCTTAAGGATGTGTGTAGGAGCCGGGCTCCTACGCACGGGGGTCCTTTCCGATCAGACCTTCTTCTTCGGGCCGATCATCATGACCATCTGGCGGCCTTCCAGGCGGGGGAACTGCTCGACCACACCTTCCTCGCCGATGTCGGCCTGGATCTTGCGGGCCAGGTTCTGGCCGAGGTCCTGGTGGGACATCTCGCGACCGCGGAAGCGGATCGTCACCTTGACCTTGTCGCCTTCCTCGAGGAACTCGCGCATCTTGCGCAGCTTGATGTCGTAGTCGCCCACGTCGGTGACGGGGCGGAACTTCACTTCCTTGATCTCGACCTGCTTCTGTTTCTTCTTGGCGGCCTGGGCCTTCTTCTGGGCTTCGAACTTGAACTTGCCGTAATCCATGATCTTGCAGACCGGCGGATCGCCGTTCGGCTGGATCTCGACGAGGTCCATGCCCAGCTCCTCGGCGGCACGAATGGCGTCACGGGTCTCCATGATGCCCAACTGCTCGCCCTCGGCGCCCAGCACGCGCACCCGCGGCACGCGGATGTCGTTGTTCTTGCGATTGCCCTTGTTATCGGTCGTAGCGATACCGCTATCCTCCAGAAGAATGATCCCAATACCGGACCCGCGGCCTAGCGGCGGGTCTCGGCTTCCAAACGTTCGACGAATTGTGCCACCGGCATGCTGCCAAGGTCTTCGCCGCCGCGGGTACGTACGGAAATGGTACCCGTTTCCTTCTCGCGATCGCCGATCACGATGAGATAGGGCACCTTCTGCAACGTGTGCTCGCGGATTTTATATCCGACTTTTTCGTTGCGCAAATCGGCTTCCACCCTGAACCCTTGTCCGACAAGGGTTTGCGTCACTTCACGCACATAATCGGCCTGCGCGTCGGTAATGCTGAAGGCAACTGCCTGAATGGGGGCGAGCCAGGTCGGAAGCAAGCCCGCGTGGTGCTCGATCAGGATGCCGATGAAGCGCTCCATGGAGCCCACGATGGCCCGGTGCAGCATGACCGGGTGCTGGCGCTGGCTGTTCTCGTCCACGTATTCGGCGCCCAGGCGCTCGGGCATCATGAAATCGACCTGCATGGTACCGACCTGCCAGGCCCGGCCGATCGAATCCTTCATGTGGTACTCGATCTTGGGACCGTAGAAGGCGCCCTCGCCCGGCAGCTCCTCCCACTCCACCCCGGCCGCCGACAGGGCCCCGCGCAGGGCGTGCTCGGCCTTGTCCCAGACCTCGTCCGAACCGATCCGCTTGTCGGGGCGGAGAGCGATCTTCATCGCGATGTCGTTGAAGCCGAAGTCCTCGTAGACCTTCATGGCCTGGCCGTGGAAGGCCGCGACCTCCTCCTCGATCTGGGCCGGCGTGCAGAAGATGTGGCCGTCGTCCTGGGTGAAGGCGCGCACGCGCATGATGCCGTGCAGCGCGCCCGAGGGCTCGTTGCGATGGCAGCCGCCGAACTCGCCATAGCGGACCGGCAGGTCGCGGTAGCTGTGCAGGTTGGTGTTGAAGATCTGCACGTGGCCCGGGCAATTCATGGGTTTCAGGGCATACGTGCGCTTCTCCGACTCGGTGAAGAACATGTTTTCCTGGTAGTTGTCCCAATGACCGGACTTCTTCCACAGGCTCACGTCCATGATCTGTGGGCCGCGGACTTCGCGGTAGCCACTCTTCTTGTAGACGCCGCGGACGTATTGCTCCACCGCCTGCCAGATGGCCCAGCCCTTCGGATGCCAGAAGACCATGCCCGGCGCCTCTTCCTGCATGTGGAAGAGGCCCAGCTGCTTGCCGATGCGCCGGTGGTCGCGCTTCTCGGCCTCCTCCAGCTGGAGCAGGTAGGCCTTGAGATCCTTGTCGTTCAGCCATGCGGTGCCGTAGATGCGGGTCAGCATCTCGTTGCTGGAATCGCCGCGCCAGTAGGCGCCGGCCACCTTCATCAGCTTGAACGCGCGCAGCTTGCCCGTGTTCGACACATGCGGGCCGCGGCAGAGATCGGTGAACTCGCCCTGCGTGTAGAGCGAAAGCTCCTCGTTGGCCGGGATGCTTTCGATGATCTGGGCCTTGTATTCCTCGCCCATGTCGCGGAAGAAGCGGATCGCCTCGTCACGGCTCTTCACCGAACGGGTGACCGGGATCTGTTCCTTGACGATCTTCTCCATCTCCGCCTGGATGGCGTCGAGGTCGTCCGGGGTGAAGGGCCGCTCGTAGGCGAAATCGTAGTAGAAGCCGTTCTCGACCACGGGACCGATCGTGACCTGCGCGCCCGGGAACAAGCGCTGCACTGCCTGGCCGAGCAGGTGCGCCGTGGAGTGGCGCAGGATGTCCAGCGCCTCGGGGCTCTTCTCGGTGACGATCTCGAGGGCGGCATCGTGGTCGATGGTGAAGCTGGCATCGACGAGCTTGCCGTCGACCTTTCCGGCGAGCGTGGCCTTGGCCAGGCCGGCACCGATCGAGGCGGCGACGTCCTGCACGGTGACGGGATGGTCGAACGGGCGCTGGCTGCCGTCAGGTAGCGTGATCTGGATCATGGATGGTGGTTCCGGACAAACAAAAAGGGCGCCAGGCGCCCTTCGAAAGGTGACGAAGACGTGGCGGGGGCTCAGGTTGGGAAGCGAGTAGTCCGCATGTCGCACACTCGGCCGGCGTTGCCGCGGGCCACCTTCGTCTCGTGGATATCGCGCAAAAACTAGATCAGCGCCGCTGCCGTGTCAATCCGGGCGTCCGTTACACTGTGGGGCCGCCCAAACCGCAGGTCCCCACCATGCGCATCCTGGTCACCGGCAGCGCCGGTTTCGTCGGTTCGGCCCTCACCGAGCGCCTCCTCGCGCGCGGCGACACCGTGCTGGGTTTCGACAACCACAACGACTACTACGATCCGTCACTGAAGGAAGCGCGCCTCGCCCGCTTCGCCGCGCACCCGGCATACACCCACCTCCGCGCGGACCTCGCCGTGCAGACGGCGGTGGACAAGGCATTCGCCGATTTCCAGCCGGAGCGCGTGGTGAACCTCGCCGCCCAGGCCGGCGTCCGTTACTCGCTCACCCATCCGCACGCCTACGTGCAGAGCAACCTGGTCGGCTTCGTGAACATCCTCGAGGCCTGCCGGCGGCACCAGGTGGGGCACCTGGTCTACGCCTCGTCCAGTTCCGTCTATGGCGCCAATCGCAAGATGCCCTTCGCGGTGGAGGACGCCGTGGACCACCCCGTCAGCCTCTACGCGGCCACGAAGAAATCGAACGAGCTGATGGCGCATACGTACAGCCACCTGTTCGGGCTGCCGACGACGGGCCTGCGCTTCTTCACCGTCTACGGCCCGTGGGGCCGGCCGGACATGTCGCCCATCCTGTTCGCCAACCGCATCGTCCGCGGCGAACCGATCGACGTATACAACCACGGCCAGCACAGCCGCGACTTCACCTTCATCGACGACATCGTCGAAGGCGTGATCCGTACGCTCGACCACCCGGCCGCGCCGGACCCTTCGTACGATCCGGTGGCACCGAATCCGGGCAGCTCGGCCGCGCCTTACCGCGTATACAACATCGGTAACGATGAGCCGGTTCAACTGCTGGACTTCATCGGCCTGCTGGAGAAGCACCTCGGGCGCGAAGTGGAAAAACGCCTGCTGCCGATGCAGCCCGGCGATGTCCCCGACACCTGGGCGGATGTGTCGGCGCTGCGTCGGGATGTGGGTTATGCGCCCGCAACGTCGGTCGACGAAGGGCTGGCGAAGTTCGCCGCTTGGTACAAGGATTTTTATAAGGTGGGCTGATCGCGACGCCGTGGTGGGAGCCGACCCTGCGAATCAGAGCAACCGGCGCAGCAAACCCGAGGCCCGCTGCGTCTTCCGCTGCACCGCATAGCCGAGGATGTCCGGTGCGGCCAGCAAGGTGAACCAGCGCCTTGCGCGGGTCACGCCCGTATAGACCAGTTCGCGTGTCAGCACGGGAGACGGTTCGGCGGGCAGCGCGAGCGCGGTGTGCTCGAACTCCGAGCCCTGCGACTTGTGCACGGTCATCGCATACACCGTTTCCACCGCCGCGAGACGGCTCGGGACGACGAAACGGATGCGTTCACCGCCACGCTCGTCCATCACCGCGAACACCACGCGCAAGGCCATGCCGCCCTGCCCGTCCGGCGCCCATAGCGTGACGCCCACATCGCCGTTCATCAGCCCCAGCGCGTAATCGTTGCGGGTGACCATCACCGGCCGGCCTTCATACCAGCCGTCCACCGTCTCGATGAGGCCGCGTTCGAGCAGGCCCTGTGCAATGCGCTCGTTCTGCCGCAGGACACCGTTGTCACCGTGCCGCGTGGCACAGAGCAACTGGAACCGGGCGTACGACCGCAACGCTTCCGCTCCCCAGGCCTCGAAGTGGGCAAACGAAGCATCGGCCGCCGGACGCGCCGCTTCGATGCGATCCAGGTAGTGCGCATAGCCGGGAGCTTCCCCACGCCCCTCGATCGCCAGGACGGCGACCGACTCAGGAGAGGGCGGCAACGCGGCGAGGTCGGTGTCACCCCGTTCGAACACCGAACGGACTCCCGCCAGGTCGCCGGCATTGATCGCGGCGGCCAGCGCGCCGATACCGCTGTCGTCACCGAAGCGGCGGCTGCGCCGGAGCATCGCGACATGCTGGTCGAGCGCACGTGCCTCCGTGGGCATCGTCCACGGACCGACGTCGACGTGACATACCGTGGCCAGCCACGCCTGCGTGTCGACGTCGTAATACCCCTGCTCCGCGCGTGCGCACAGGTCGCCGAGGACGGCACCCGCTTCCACCGACGACAACTGGTCCTTGTCGCCAAGCAGGATGAGGCGTGCCCCGGCGGGCAAGGCGTCCAGCGTCGCCGCCATCATCTCCAGGTCGATCATCGACGCCTCGTCGATGACGAGGACATCCACATGCAAGGGGTTGTCGCGGTCGTGACGAAAGGCGCGGCTGTCCGGCCGGCTGCCCAGGAGCCGGTGCAAGGTCGTGACTTCGGCGGGAATCGCCTGCTTGACGGCGGCCTCCACGTCGAGCCGCTCGATCTGCCCGGCGATGGAGGCGTTCAATCGTGCCGCGGCCTTGCCCGTGGGTGCCGCGAGGCGGATACGCAGGCGCGGTAGGCCTTCGCGATGGGCCAACGCCTGCAGGAGCCCCAGCACGCGGACCACGGTGGTGGTCTTGCCCGTGCCCGGACCGCCCGTCACCACCGCGAAGGCCCCGCGTATGGCGATGGCGCAGGCGATCTTCTGCCAGTCGGGCCCGTCGCCGTCGCGCGGGAACAGGCGGTCGAGTTCGACATCGAGCTCGGCCGGCACGGGCAGGTTGCCGAAGCGGGAAACCACCGCGTCGGCGACACGGGCCTCATCCCGCCAGAATCGGCGCAGGTAGATCCAGCCACCGTCGAGTACCAGGGGGGCGGCTGGATCGCCTGCGGGATCGGCCACGAGGGACGACGTGCCGATCCAACGTTCCGGTTCCCCCAACGATGCCTCCATCTCGCCGAGGCGGCCGACATCCACGCAGATATGCCCCTCGCCGAGTTCACGGCTGACCAGGGCGGCCGTCGCCAGCACGCGCGCGTCCACGCCCGGTTCGAGCGCGGCGAGGAAGCGCGCGAACGCGCGGTCGATGGAACGCAGGCGCCCTTCGGCCACCGCCGTGTCGAGCCAGCGCGCGATATCGGCGATCATGCGGCCACTCCTTCGAACAAGGCGTCGAGCGCGTCGATCATCGCCTTCGGCGGACGCTCCACGTGGACGCCATGCCCCCTGCCGTCGACGCCACGCAGATAGAGGTAGACGGCGCCGCCGATGTGCGTGTCGTAGTCGTATGCCGTACCGAGGCGCGCGCGCAATTGTCGATGCAGGGCGAGCAGGTAGAGCGCGTATTGCAGTTCATAACGCGATTCGAGAATCGACCGGCGCATGGCGGCGGGCGTATAGGCCTGCTCGTCGACACCCAGCCAGTTCGACTTGTAGTCGGCCACGTACCAACGGCCCTCGTGTTCCACGATGAGGTCGATGAAGCCCTTGAGCATGCCATTGACCCGGTCCGCCGCCAGCGAGGGGCGTGCCGCGCCGCCGAGCGTGTACTCGCGCACGATGCGGTCCAGCGCCAGCGTATCCACGCCTCGGGCTTCGAACATGAACTCGAGTTCGGCGCGGTAACGGCGTGGATCGTCGAGTGCGGCCAGCACGAGATGACGGCCGTCCGGCAATGCCAGCGATGTACGCAGGAAGCCAAGCAACCAGTCGGTGAGCGGGTCGATCGCGCGTTCCCAGCCACGACGCTCGCAGCGACGGGCCACGGTATCGCGAAGACGCGCCGGATCGCCGGCGACCTCGGCGAAGCCCTCCTCCGCGGCCCATTCGAGCAGGTCGTGAAGGAAGGTGCCTGCTTCGGCGCCGCGCTCGAAACCATGGATGGTGGCGATATCGGCGGGTGTCGCCGCAGGCTCCGTGGCGTACTCCACGATGATGTCGTCCGCCGCGGTCTCCGGCGCGGCCACGGCGTCATCGCTGTAGCGCAACGCGCTATAACTGGCGATCCACCACGGCGCGGCGCGGGCGACATGGGGTTCGCGCGCCGGCTGGGGCCGCTCGTCTTGCGTTGCCGGCAGGTAAGGCCGCTCATGAGGGGCCGGCATGTACTCGACGGCGATCGAGGGGTGTCCCTCGGCAAGCTCGCGCAACAGGCCTTCGATCGCGCCGTTGTCGATCTCCCGGCCGCCGCCGAGCACGTGGCCGAAGGCACCCCGATGCAGTTGCGGCTTCTTCGCCGGGTTATGGCAGACAGGCGCCACACCGACCCAGCACGCATGGCGCGCACGCGTCATCGCGACATAAAGCAGGCGAAGGTCCTCCTGCAGCGCCGCACGGTCGGCCGCTTCCTTGGCCTCGCGCACGGCCTCGCCAGCACCATCGTGACTGGCGGCGAGCAGTTCCATCTGCGCGCCGCCGACATCGTGATAGCGGTAGCCCTGGCCTGCGCGGGCGCCACCCGAAGCACAGGCGAAAGGCAGGAACACCAACGGATATTCCAGGCCCTTCGACTTGTGGATCGTCACGACCTTGACCAGGTCGTCATCGCTTTCCAGGCGGACGATCTGGTCATCGCCATGGTGACTGGAGGTATCGACGATGCGCTCCGCGAGGTGGCGGATCAGGGCCTGTTCGCCCTCGATCGTGGCCGCCGCCTGCTGGAGCAGTTCCGCCAGGTGCAACAGGTTGGTCAGCGCACGCTCACCGCCCGGCGACTGGAGCAGGCGCGCCGGCAGATCGAAGACATGGAGGAAGCGGTGCAGCATCGCGAGCACCCCGCCCCGGCGCCAGGTCTCGCGCAGCTCGAACAACTGCTGGCCACGCCGTTCCCAGTGCCGCTCGTCCACGTTGAGGCGTTCGAGTTCGGCATAGCCGAGGTCGAGGCTGCGCGTGGCGAGCGCGGCGCGCATCGCCGTATCCGACGCGGGCTCCGCCACCGCACGCAACCAGAGCAGCACGTCGTGCGCCTCGATGCTGTCGAGCACGGAATCGCGATCGGACAGGAAGACGCTGCGCACACTGCGCCGTGCGAGCGCGGCGCGCATCTCGGCCGCCTCGTTGTGACTGCGCACGAGGATGGCGATATCCGCCGGCTTGAGCGACACGAACGTGCCGTCCCCGGACAGGAACCCGCACTCGCCACGTTCCGCCGCTTGCAACAGGTCGACGATGGCCGCCGCGCACGCGCCGGCCATCTGCTCGCGATACACACGGACACCCACCGGCGCTTCGTCGTCGAGCAGCCAGAGGCGCAAGGCGGGTTGTGGCCGCCCCTCGATCACGAAGGTTTCCGCGCGGCCACGCGCCTTCACGGGGACGAAGGGCAACCCGCGATCGGCGAAATGGAAGGCCCCTGTGGCGTGACGCTCCGCATGTTCGAAGACCGCGTTCACCGCCGCCACCATGCCTTCGCTGGATCGATGGTTCGTATCGAGGCTGTAATGCGGCGGCTGTGCCTCGCCGCGCGCGGCGAGGTAGGTATGGATGTCCGCGCCGCGAAACGCGTAGATCGCCTGCTTTGGATCGCCGATCAGCAGCAGTCCCACCGCCGGTGCGCCGGTATACACGGCACGGAAGATCCGGTACTGGAGCGGGTCGGTGTCCTGGAATTCGTCGATCAACGCCAGCGGGAACTGCTGGCGCAGGGTCGCCGCCAGGCCCGCTCCCGACGGCGATGCCAAGGCGCGGTCCAGGCGCAGCAGCAGGTCGTCGAAGCCGATCTGCGCCCGGCGGCGCTTCTGCGCGGCGAACCGTTCGCGCACCCACTGCAAGGCATCCACGAGCACGGCGTGGCGAACGGGCACCTTTCCCGCCTGCCATTCCCGCCAATGATCGAGCGCCGTGAACGCTGGATGCGCCGGCGGGGTCTTGCCCTTGCCGGTGGCCTTGGCCAGACGGGTCGCGGCATACCGTGCGATGTCGAAACCGGCCGCGTCGCCGGTAAGCGACCAGCGCCGCATCGCGGCGAGATCGGTTGGCATGCGCTCCGGCTTGTACCAACCGTTGTGCAGGACCTTGTCGCGCGCGGCCGCGGAAATCGTCGCCTCGATCGCGTCGACATCCGCCGCCCACGCCTCGGCGGCCGCGGCGTTCCGGCGCACTGCTTCCTCATCCCAGGCCGCACGCCCGGCAAGGGTGGCGGCGATATCGACCGTCCCGGGCAGCACCTCACCGTTGACCCGCAAGGTGGTCTCGCCCCCCGCCAGGAGTGGCCGCAGCGAACGCAACAAGGCGTCGGGCGAGGTCCACTCCTCGATGATCGGCGCCAGCCGCGCCTCGTCGAGTGGATAGAAAGCCTGTCGCCAGTAATCGCGCACGCACTCGGCGAGCAACTCGCTTTCGTCGGGCTCCAGCGTTTGCGCGAACGCATGGCCACTGCCGAACGCGTGCTGGGTCAGCATGCGCTGGCTCCAGCCATGGATGGTGAAGATGGCCGCTTCGTCCATCCATTGCGCGGCCAGTTCCAGGCGGCGCGCGCACGCCGCACGGCGCTCGACCGGCTGGGCACCCAGCAAGCCCGCGAGGAACGGTTCGTCGGCGCGATTTTCCCGGAAGGCGCGCGCCGCATCCACGAGGCGCGTGCGGATGCGCTCGCGCAGCTCCTGCGTGGCCGCTTCGGTGAACGTCACGACGAGGATCTGCGGAGGCAGCAGTGGTTCGGCGATGCCATGGCCGAGCACGGCGCGCACGTAGAGCGCGGCGATGGTCCAGGTCTTTCCGGTGCCGGCGCTCGCTTCGATCAGGCGCACGCCGTCGAGTGGCATCGACAAGGGTTGCAGCGGATGCATGTTCGCGCTCATGCGGGCTCCACGCGCACGCTGCCGATGAAATCCCGGTACGGCTGCAACCCGTGTTCGAAGCCCGCCTGCTCCAGCGCGGCGAAATCGGGATAGGCGCGGAGCAGGTAGGGATCGCCGTCCACTTCACCACGCGAGCGCTCATGCACGCCGTCGTACGCACGGCGCGCCGCCGCGATGGACTCGTCCGGCGAGGCGGTGGCGAGCGCCGCCAGCGCCGTTCGCACGGCGACCGGCAAGGGTGCGCGCATGCCTTCGAGCCAGGCGCGCACCAGGGTCTCCAGCATGCGCGTGGCATGGCCGGCGTCGATGGGCGCAAGGACCACGGTGGCGTCCGGCCCTATGTAGCGCGTCTCCAGGGCGAGCCCGGCGGCCTGGGCCACGAGGTGATCGGCCCAGGGCATCACCAGGCGGTGCGCGCGCACCGCCCCTTCGTCATCCAGCACGTTCGACGGCGACAACAGGAAGGCGGCGAGCTTCCCGTCACCATCGGCGCGAAGATCCGCCAGCCAATCCTCGATGACGATGCCAGCGGCCTCGATGCGAACCTCGCGCTTGCCGGCATCGGCCGGCCATGCACGCCGTTCGACGACGAAGCGCGCGAACACGGTCGTCGCGGTGGCCTCGATCTCTCGGCGGACCGGCCCGGCGAAGCCCCCCATCGGGAATACGCCGCTGCGTTGCAGGCGGGCGGCGGCGGCATCGATCGATGAGGCGGCATCGCCCTGCCCATGAATCGCGGCACGCAACACCGCGTCGGTCATGCTGAATCGGCCGAGCCCGTCGATGACGAAAGGCTCGAGCTCATCCGTGGCGACCTCGGCGGCGTCGAAGCGGACGCCCAAGCGCGACTGGAAGAATTCGCGCACGGGATGGCGCAGGAAGCGGCGCAATACCGCCAGGCCGAGCGGCCGTTCGATGGAAACGGGCGGCAAGGCCTCGTCCACCGCCCGTTCGCTGCCGTCGTGGGCCTGACGCCATTCGCGGGCATAGGTGAAGAGCCGTTCGTCGCCGGTACCGAAATAAGCACGGCTGAAAGGCTGCAACGGATGCTCCACCGTGATGCGCGACAGCAAGGGCCCGCCATCGTTTGCCTGCCAACCGGCCGCGAGGTAATCGCGCAGCTGGCCCACCAGCACCGAAGGCGCGCGCTCGGCATTGTCCCGCGCGCTACGTCCCACCCAGCCGATGTGCAACGCGTCGCGCGCGGAAAGCAGCGCCTCGAGGAACAGGTAGCGGTCGTCCTCGCGCCGCGAGCGATCGCCCGGACGCCAGGCACCCGGGCGCGACATCAGGTCGAAATCCATTGGCGGACGCGCACGCGGATAATCGCCGTCGTTCATGCCCAGCAGGCATACGAGGCGGAACGGGATGGCGCGCATCGGCATCAAGGTGCCGAAACTCACGGCACCGGCGAGGAAGCGTTTCGACAGGCCGTCGTCATCGAGCTGTCCCAGCCACGCTTCGCGTACGACATCCACGGGAAGCGCCTCGTCGAAGGCCGCTTCCGCGCACGCAAGCTCCCAGGCGTCGAGGGCATCGTGCAGGCGCTGGATGCGCATGCTGTCGTCGGGCTCAGCGGCCTCGAAGAACTCGCGAATCAGCGCGCGCAGGCGCGCAGCCCACGCCGCGGGTGGCGCGGGCTCGGCCATCGACCGCCAGTACGCCCCGAGGCTGTCCAGCAGATCGGACAACGGGCCGACCAGCTCGGCGTCGAGCCCACCGACCTCATCATATGGCTCGATGTCGCCCCACGCTTCGCCGCGCCCGACCGCGTAGCCCAGCAGCATGCGCCGCAGGCCGAAACGCCACGTGTTCTGTTCGAGCGCGGGCAATCCCAACGACGCCCGTTGCGCGGCATCCAGCCCCCAGCGGATACCCGCACCCTCGATCCAGCGGTGCACGAGGGAGAGATCGTCTTCGCCAAGCCCGAACCGTTTCCGTATCGCCGGCACGTCGAGCAGGTCGGCCAGGTCACCCGCGGCGAAGCGCGACTCCGTCATGCCCAGCAACATGTCCATCGCCATCACCAGGGGCACGGTGCCACGCGAGGCGCGATCGGCCACGCTGAAAGGGATATGGCGCGGATCGTCGCGCGGCACGCGGCCGAACACCGCATCGATGTGCGGACCATAGGTCTCGATGTCCGGCACCATCACGATCACGTCGCGCGGCAGGATCGGATCGCCCTCGCGCGCCGAGGCTTCGAAGCGCGCCAGCAACTGGTCGTGGAGAATCTCCACCTCGCGCTGCGGACCATGGGCGACATGGAAGGCGATGCTGGCATCGACGGAGTCGATCCTCGCGGGTATCGCCGGAACGGCTTCCAGATCGAGGATCGCCGCCTGCACCTGCCCGAGCAGGCGCCGGGACGATGGCTCGGCGAACAGGTCGATACGCTGGTCCCATGCGGTGAAGCGTTCGCGGTAACTCTCCGGATGATCGAACTCGTCGAGCATGCGGATGTAATCGCGACCCTGTTTGCCCCAGGCCGCCAGCAACGGGTTCGCGTGCAGGTGCATGTCGGCATCGGAAGGCAAGGCGGGCATGCCCTGCTTCGGTGTTTGACGCCGCCGCTCGGCACGCAGCAATTCGCGGTCGTCGACGATATCGGCCCAGTAGTGGCGGCACGGATTCATCACCACCAGCAGCACCTGCGACCAGCGGGAGATGGCGGACAGTGCTTCCAGCGTCTGTCGTGGCAACGACGACATGCCGAACACCACGATCCGCCTCGCCAGTCCCGCGGGCCGCGAGCCGGCCGAGGCGATCTCTCGCAGGAATCGTTCGTGCACGGCCGCACGATGACCTTCCGCCTCCACGGGCCCGACATCGTCCAGCAGACGCCGCCACAGCATCGCCTGCCAGCGGTCGCCAGCGGCCATGGCGGGCGCACCGCCGCGTGCGTCGCGCAATACGTCGCGTCCCGCCGCCCAGTCGTCCAGCCAGTCGGCCCGGTATACCTGGTACTGGTCGTAAAGGTCGGCCAGCCGCTCGGCGAGTTGGTGGCATTTACGCGGATCGTCCTCCTGGCCCAGGTAGGCGGCGAGCGATTCGAAATCCGGCTCCTGCGCGAGCGATGGCAACAGGCGCATCAAGCGCCAGACCAGCCGGGACTTGTCGAAGGGCGATTCCTGCGGCACCGCCTCGTGCCCGAGCACCGCGCGATAAGCCTTCCAGAGGAACCGGCCGGGAAGCTGCACGTTCACCGCCGCCGAAATGCCCAGCCCGCCCTCGTCGGCCGCGCGTGCCAGCGCCATCTGGAACCACTGCGCGATGCCGTTGGACTGGACCAGCACCCACTCGTCCTCGAGCGGCGCCAGCGGCGCGCGCCGAAGCCACGCGACCAGGACGTCGCGCAGTTCCTCCAGGCGGTTGCCGTGCAGGACCATCAGGCCCGGCGCGATGTCGTCCACGTCGCTCAACGGGCGGCTCCAGGGCGAAAAACGTCAGCGTGGATCATCGCCGATCCACGTCTCGCCGGGCGAGACTTCAGAACGGCTTGGCGACGACGAGGAAGACGATCGCGAGCAACACCAGCACCGGCAGTTCGTTGAACAGGCGCAGCGTCTTCGTGGCCGGCAGCGTGCCGCCAGCGATGCTGCGCTTGAGCAGCCGGCCCGACCAGATGTAATAGCCGAGCATGACAACGACGAGCGCCAGCTTCGCATGCAGCCATCCGCCGGCGATATGGAAGTACAGCCAGAGGACGAGCCCGAAGAGAAAGGCCAGCCCGAACATGCTGTGGCCGAACTTGTACAGGCGGCGCCCCATCAGTTCGAGCCGCGCCTTCACCGCGGGCTCGCTGCCGGCCTCGCCGATGTTGACCAGGATGCGCGGAAGGTAGAACACCGTCGCCATCCAGGCGATCACGAAGACGATATGCAGCGACTTGATCAGCGGGTAGGCCAGCACCGGCAGCGCTCCGTCGGGAAAGGCCATAGTTTAGGCAATAAAAAAGGAGCCGAGGGCTCCTTTTTGCGATCTTCGTGCCACTCGCCTGAGGGAAAGTGGTGGGCGGTACAAGGATCGAACTTGTGACCCCTACCATGTCAAGGTAGTGCTCTACCGCTGAGCTAACCGCCCGAAGAGCTGCGCAGTTTACCGGCCGCCGCCCGGCTTCGCAAGGGTCCGGCCGGGATTTTTTACCCGGCCGGGACTTCAGCGCAGTGCCCGCTCGCGCAGGCGGTGGATCTCGTCGCGAATCTTGCCCGCCTCCTCGAATTCCAGGTTCTGGGCATGCTTGTACATGCGGGCCTCGAGCTTCTTGATGGCGGCCCCCGCCTGCTCCGGACTGAGCGCCGCGTAGTCGGCGGCTTCCTCGGCCACCTTCTTCGCCGCCTCGCGGGCCTTCTTGCCCTTGCCGCCGCGCGAGCCCACGTCGGCACGGGCGCCTTCCATGATGTCGGCGATGCGGCGGACGACCGTGGTCGGCGTGATACCGTGGGCGGCGTTGTATTCGACCTGTTTCTCGCGGCGGCGGGCGGTCTCGTCGATCGCCTCCTTCATCGAGCCGGTGATCTCGTCGCCGTAGAGGATCGCCTTGCCACGCACGTTGCGTGCCGCGCGGCCGATCGTCTGGATGAGCGACCGGGTCGAACGCAGGAAGCCTTCCTTGTCCGCGTCGAGGATCGCCACCAGCGAGACCTCGGGCATGTCCAGGCCCTCGCGCAGCAGGTTGATGCCCACCAGCACGTCGAATTCGCCCAGGCGCAGGTCGCGGATGATCTCGGTACGCTCCACGGTGTCGATGTCGGCGTGGAGATAACGCACCTTCACGTCCTGCTCGGACAGGTAGTCCGTGAGGTTCTCGGCCATCCGCTTGGTCAGCGTCGTCACCAGCACGCGATCGCCCAATGCGACCCGCTTGTGGATCTCGCCCAGCAGGTCGTCCACCTGGGTGCGGACCGGGCGCACCTCCACCTCGGGATCGATCAGGCCGGTCGGACGCACCACCAGCTCCACCACGTTGTCGTCGGAACGTTCCAACTCGTATTTGGCCGGCGTCGCGGATACGTAGATCGCGCGCGGTGCGCGCCGCTCCCATTCCTCGAAACGCAGCGGCCGGTTGTCCATCGCCGAAGGCAAGCGGAAACCGAATTCCACCAGGGTCTCCTTGCGCGAACGGTCGCCCTTGTACATCGCGCCCAGCTGGGGCACGGTCACATGCGATTCGTCCACCACCATCAGCGCGTCCGGCGGCAGGTAATCGAACAGCGTCGGTGGCGGCTCGCCCGGGCCACGGCGGGTCATGTGGCGCGAGTAGTTCTCGATACCCTGGCAGAAACCCACCTCGGCCATCATCTCCAGGTCGAATCGCGTGCGCTGCTCCAGGCGCTGGGCCTCGACCAGTTTATTGTCGCGGTACAGCTGCTCCAGGCGCTCGGAAAGCTCGACCTTGATCGTCTCCATCGCGTTCAGCACGCTCTGCCGCGTGCTCGCGTAATGCGTTTTCGGATACACGGTGTAGCGCGGCACCTTGCGCAACACCTCGCCGGTCAGCGGATCGAACAGGGAGAGGTTTTCCACGTCGCCGTCGAACAACTCGATGCGCAACGCCTCGGATTCCGATTCCGCCGGAAACACGTCGATGACCTCGCCGCGCACGCGGTACGTACCGCGGCGCAGTTCCATCTCGTTACGCACGTATTGCAGTTCGGTGAGCTGGCGGATCAACGCACGCTGCTCGATGTGCTCGCCGCGCGACAGGATCAGGCGGAGGCTCATGTAGTCCTCGGGATCGCCCAGGCCGTAGATCGCGGACACCGTCGCGACAATCAGCGAATCGCGCCGCGACAACAGGGCCTTGGTCGCGGCCAGGCGCATCTGTTCGATATGGTCGTTGATGCTCGAATCCTTCTCGATGAAGGTATCCGAGGCCACCACGTAGGCTTCCGGCTGGTAGTAGTCGTAGTAGCTGACGAAGTACTCCACCGCGTTGTGCGGGAAGAACTCCTTGAACTCGCCGTACAGCTGCGCGGCCAGCGTCTTGTTGGGCGCCAGTACGATGGTCGGTTTCTGGATCTTCTCGACCACGTTGGCGATCGTGAAGGTCTTGCCCGAGCCGGTGACGCCCAGGAGGGTCTGCGCGGCGAGTCCGGACTCGAAGCCCTCGGTGAGGCGGCGGATGGCCTCGGGCTGGTCGCCGGCGGGTTTGTACGGGGAGACGAGCTGGAAGCGATCGGTCATGGCTGACGATATGCAGGTTTGGATGCCAAGTTTAAAGCGCCGGGGCCTACACGCCGTGACGCGCTGCACCGATGGGGGCCTTTGGGAGCAACAGGCAAGCTCAGGCGCCACCCCGTGCACTGCCCATGCCCCTCTACCGCCCCCATGGATTCACCTGGACCGAACTGCTGGCGGTCCTGGCCGTGACCGGCATCCTCGCCAGTATCGCGCTGCCGGCGTTGGGCGAGGCCCTTGCGCGCCACCGGCTGCGTGCGACCACCGATGCCCTGATGGAAGCCCTGGCCCAGGCCCGTGCCACTGCCGTCCGCAGGAACCATCCCACCGTTCTCTGCGCGAGTCGCGACGGCCGTGCCTGCTCGCCCTCGGCCGACTGGACCTGGGGTTGGATCGGCCGTGACAAGGAATCGCGCACGGTCTTCGAGTCGATGGAACCTCTCGACGACAAGCTATCGATCGTCCGCCGCCCTGGCCGCCAGGCCTTCACATTCGATCCGAATGGCACCTGCTCCGCGAGCAACCAGACGATCACCCTCTGCGTTCGCGGCCGTCCCACCACCGCCGTCTCGATCGTCGTCGCCAATTCGGGCCGCGCCCGGCGCAAAACCGCCGTGCCCGAGGACGCCGCCGCGTGCGCCTCCCCGCTGTCACGAAAACGTTAAGAGCGCTTGACAGCCCCTCCCCACTTCCACAAAATACGTGGCTCCCCGCCCGAATAGCTCAGCCGGTTAGAGCACTTGACTGTTAATCAGGGGGTCGTTGGTTCGAGTCCAACTTCGGGCGCCAGGTTTTGAAAGGCCGTGCAGCGATGCACGGCCTTTTTCTTTGCCCACCTGCGCGATCCGCACCGATGTGGCGCCATCAAGCCTGACGGATGGCTGCCAGCAACTCCGACCTTCCGTAGGGCTTCTGCAGACGCGCCCGGACTCCCGGCGTGTCACCCGGCAGCTCGGCGTAACCACTGGCCAGGATCACGTGCATGCCGGGGTGGGTTTCGGCGAGTTGGGCGGCAAGCTCCACACCGGTCATGCCCGGCATGGCATGGTCGGTGACCACGACGGAAATTCCCGGCGAGGCACCCAGCAGGCTCAGCGCCTGCTTTGCGGATGCCGCACCCGCGGCGTCGTAACCGGCGAAACAAAGCATTTCGACCGTCGTCGACAGGACAAGGGGATCGTCGTCGACGACGAGAATCGTCTTGCCGCCCGATGGCGCCGCTGTAACACCGGGTGGATCACTCACCACGATCTGCGCGACCGGCGACCCCACGTGTATCGCCACGGGTAACCACATGTCGACCGTAGTGCCGCCAGAAGGCGTGCTACTCAACAGCAAGGCACCGCCGCATTGCTGCACGATGCCATGCACCATCGATAAACCCAGGCCCGTGCCCTTACCCACGCCCTTCGTGGTGAAGAATGGCTCCGTCGCCCTCGCAAGCGTTTCAGCGTCCATGCCTTCGCCCGTATCGGCCACCGACAGCTTGACGTATTCGCCAGGATTGAGACCTCGGACATCCTTCTCGCGAACGCTTTCAACACGCCCCGAGATCGTGACCGTTCCGCCGTCCGGCATCGCGTCGCGTGCGTTGACGCCCAGGTTCAACAGGCAGAGTTCGAACTGGTTCGGGTCGACAAGCACCGCCGGCAACGACAAGGGAAAACTCGCCTCGACCATGACGGAGGGACCGAGCGACGTGCGCATCAGATCGGACATCCCGTAGACGAGGTCGGCCAGATTCACCGGCTCCAACTGCAACCGCTGCCGGCGTGCGAAGGCGAGCATACGCTGGGTAAGCGCGACGCCCCGGCGCACGCCACTCAAGGCGTTCGTGACGAGCGTCCTGGCCTTCGCCGGAAGGTCCTCGCGCTGGGTCAGCAGTTCCAGATTGCCGTGAATCGCCATGAGCAGGTTGTTGAAATCGTGTGCCACGCCGCCGGTGAGCTGGCCTATCGCCTCGAGCTTCTGCGACTGGAACAGGGCCTCGCGGGCCTGTTCGAGGGCTCTGGCAGTAGCACGCTGCTCGGTGACGTCGCGGGTGACCTTGGCGAAGCCGACGAACTTGCCTGACTCGTCGTCGATACGGTCGAGCACCACGTGCGCCCAGAAACGGCTGCCATCCTTGCGGACACGCCAACCTTCCGTTTCTAGCCGTCCCTCGTCCTTCGCGGCCTGCAAGTTCGACCAGGGTTCGCGACGGGCCACGTCTTCCGGCGAGAAGAAGGCCGAGTAATGCCTGCCGACGATCTCGTCGGGCATGTAGCCCTTGATCCGCTCCGCGCCGGAGTTCCAGCTGGAGACGTTGCCCTCCTGGTCCAGCATGTAGATGGCGTAGTCCGCCACCCCCTGCACCAGGAGACGGAATTGTTCGTGGCTGCGGCGAAGTTCGACGATATCGTCGCGTTTCATGAGTGACCCCTGGCTCACCGGCGCAACCTAATGGCGCCCGTCTCATGAAAATGTGAAGGCGCCTTCACCATACGACGGCCCCGCCGAGGGGTCAGCTGTCTATCTGGGTGATGGATGCCACCCTGCCCTTGACCACCTCGAACTGGATCGACTTTCCACGCTGGAAATACTCCAGGCGGTAGCCTTCCAGTCCGCCATGCCGCGACTCGATCGGCGTTTCCCGATCCGGCTTGCCGGCCACCTGGCGAAGGCGACCTTCGCTGTCGCCCGTGGAAATGACCTGGGAGCCGAACCGGTAGGTATCCGCGGCGGCGGCTCCGATGGAAAACACGGCGAGGATGAGGGTAGCGGCGACACGCTTCATGGCGGGTTCCTTGTCTGCGGTGGCACGGAGCGTATACCCCGGTGGCCGGCCGGCCAAGATGGCGGCACCCTCGTCCGCACCGCGGTCAGGCTTTCGACACGTGGGGGTTGCCCGCGACGAACCAGCGCCAGAGCAGGTCAGTACCTTCGCGGATACCGATGCGCGCGGAGCCGGGCACGTATTCCGGCGGCGGCATGCCGTCGTCGACCACGGTATAGCCATCGCGCGCCTTCACGAGATCGATGCCGTTCTGCGTGCCGGTGATGCCCAGGGCCTGGGTAAGGCGCGCCGGACCGCTGCACAACTCGCGATCGCGTCGGGCCTTCGGTCGCGCCCTGCGCATGAGCTCGATACCGGCCAGCGGCTCGAGCGCACGGATGAGCACGCCCGCACCCTCGCCGTCATCGCCGCAGACGGTGTTGCAGCACCAATGCATCCCATAGGTGAAGTACACATACATATGCCCGGGCGGGCCGAACATGACCGCGTTGCGTTTCGTCTTGCCCCGATAGGTATGAGCGGCGGGATCGATGGCGCCGCAATAGGCTTCCACCTCCACGATGCGTCCCGTGCGGCCGTCGGCGCACGCGAGCACCTTGTTGAGCAACTGCGGGCCCACGACCCGGGGGTCACCGTGGAAGAACGAGCGCGCAAGGATGTCGCCGGGCCAGCGAGGTCGACGGGGCGCCATCAGGTCTCCGGCGTCTCGCCATCGGTGTCCGGATCGGGCCCTGGCCGCTCCACGGGCTCATGGTCGTAAGGCGGCGGCGACGTGCCGGGCAGCGGCTTCTCGCTGTCCGGCACGGGACGGTGCGGTCGTGGCATGGGGCTCTCCTGTGGCGCGTGCGCCAATCAGAATACGCCAAGAAGCCAGCAGATCAGAATGATGGCGAGGATGACACCGATACCGCCACTGGGACCGTAACCCCAGGAACTGGAGTAGCCCCAGGTCGGCAGGCCACCGATAAGGGCGATGATGAGGACGACGATAAGGATGGTGACGAGCATGGCTGTCTCCCGGCAGTGAGGCTGCCAGTGCATCGTCGCGCGCGCCACCGTCTAGGACGCGTGACGCGGAACCCCTGGTTCCGCGTCACGTTCAGCGAACGGACGGCCGGTGCCGCCAGGGCCCCGGCCGGTGTATCAGGTACGAACCACGTAGCAGGGCTCGTACGCCGTGCCGCCGGGGAGCTTCATGCGATACTGATCCACGAAGGCCTTCAACAGGTCGTCGAGGGCACGCATGATGTCGGTCTCGCCATCGATCACGAAGGGGCCGCGTGCCTCGATGGCCTTGACGCCCTCTTCCTTCACGTTGCCGGCGACGATGCCCGAGAACGCGCGACGAAGATCCGCGGCCAGTTCATGCCGTGGCCGGTCGCGATGCAGGGCGAGCCCGGCCATCGCTTCGTGGGTCGGACGGAACGGCTGCTGGAAGGACAACGGGATATCGAGCGCCCAGTTGAAGAAGAAGGCGTCCTTGATGTCCAGCCGATGGTTGCGCACCTTGTCGATGCCCGAGACCATGGCATGCGCCACCGCGGCGGGATCGTCGATGATGATCTTGTAATGCTTCGCCACGTCGTCGCCGAGCGCGAGGCGCAGGAAGCGGTCGATCTGCTCGAAGTACGCCGCCGAATTCTGCGGGCCGGTGAAGATCAGCGGGAACGGAATGCCCTTGTTCTGCGGCAACAGGAGGATGCCGAGCATGTAGAGGATTTCTTCCGCCGTGCCGACGCCACCGGGGAATACGATGATGCCGTGGCCGAGGCGGACGAAGGCCTCGAGACGCTTCTCGATGTCCGGCATGATCACCAGGTTGTTGACGATCGGGTTCGGCGACTCGGCCGCGATGATGCCCGGCTCGGTCACGCCGATATAGCGATTGCCCTTGCGGCGTTGCTTCGCGTGCGCGATGGTCGCGCCCTTCATCGGGCCCTTCATCGCTCCCGGGCCGCAACCCGTGCAGATGTCCAGGCTGCGCAGGCCGAGCTGGTAGCCGACGCGCTTGGTGTATTCGTACTCGTCACGCGAAATGGAATGGCCGCCCCAGCAGACCACGAGGTTCGGATCCACCTGCGGACGCAGGATGCGCGAGTTACGCAGGATCTCGAACACGGCATGCGTGATGCCGACGGTATCGTCCAGGTCGAACGCGCCGGCTTCCAGCTGCGTCGACACGTAGACGATATCGCGCACCACGGCCACGAGCAGTTCGTTGATGCCGCGGATGATGCGGCCATCGACGAAGGCCTGCTCGGGTGCGTTCTTCAGTTCGATCTTGATGCCGCGGTCTTCTTGCAGCACCTGCACGTCGAAATCCGGGTACTGCTCGAACATCGAGCCCGGATCGTCGGAAAGGTTGCCCGAGGTCAACACCGCCAGCGCGCAACGGCGCAGCAGCTGATGCAGCCCGGACCCGCTCGCGTCGCGCAGGCGCGCGACTTCGTTGCGGGAGAGGATGTCGAGACCACCGGCCGGCGAGACGCGCGCACTGACGGTCTTGCCGGAAACCGGATCCCCGAACTGGATGGCATTCATGGAGTTACTGTCCTTCTGACCGCGAATTAGCGGCGAACCCCGCCCCGGGGTGGGAGCGGACCGCCTAGGATCACGCGTCCGGCGCCAAGGGGTCAAGGCCGGCGCCCACCGCCTCAAAAAGAAGGCCGGCACCCTCGCGGGCACCGGCCTTCGGATCACTCAGCGAATCCTTCGCTTAGAACGTGTAGCGCACGGTCAGCATGGCGGACCAACGCGAGACCGGGTTGACCTTGGTCGCGCTGTTGTCGGTCGGGGCGTCGTAGATCGACTTCGTGCCCGGCTGGTAGTTACCGTTGGCGTCCGTCGGCAGGTTGTAGATGTACTTGCCCGTGGTCGGGTCCACGCCACCGAAGGCGGCAAGGTTACGCGTATACGGGAAGCCCACGTACGACTGCTGGCCCCAATCCTTGTTCACCAGGTTCAGGAAGTTGTAGATGTCGAGACGGATCTCGCCCTTGTTGCCCTTGAAGATGCCGGGCACTTCCTGGCTGATGCCGAGGTCGATCTGGTTGACCCAGGCGGCCTTGGTGGCGTTGCGGCCAGCGATCTTGCCCTGACGCTTGCGCAGGTAGTTGTCGTCCTGGATGTACTGATAGAACTGGTCCTGCAACTGTTGCGAAGCGGCACCCGTGCCGGCAGCGTTACGCAGGATCACGTCGCCACGGTTCGGGATATAGGCCAGGTCGCGCGAGTAGCTGTCGCCATTGGCGTCGTTCGAGAACACCCAGCTGTACGGCACGCCGTCATGACCATCGTAGAACGCGCTGATGGTCGTGGCGTAGTCGCCGAAGAACTTGTGCTGCCAGGTCAGCGAAGCATTCAGGCGCTTGCCGATGTTGGTGTTCGAGGTGGACGCGACGTCTTCGTTCGGATTCGTCCAGGCGTTGTTCGAATAGTTCGAGCTGGCCTGGCTGGAGGTACCCGGATTGACTTCGGTCGCATGCGCACCCGTCGCCGACACGCTCCATGCCCAACCGTTCTCGAGAGCCTTGCTGAACGACAAGGTGACCGAGTCGGCCTTGCCCTTGGAGGTGTTGGTCAGGTAGGTGACGGCCTGGGCGAAGCGGTTGTCCGAACGCGCGCGGGCGTTGTTACCCGACACCGACGCACCAACCGCGAGGTTTGCGTTGGAACCGCAGTTGATGGCCGCCGGGTTCCCCACGCGCTGCGCGCCGCCGATGCACGAGAAATACGTGTTGCGACCGTCCGGCAGGATGCCCGTCGGGTTACCGATGTTGAGGTTCTGGTAGAAGATGCCATCGCGCGTATCGAGATGCTGCCACTCGATGCTGGCGATGATGCCATCCCACGGCAGCTCGCGATCGAAGGCGAGCGACGACTTCCACACGCTCGGAAGCTGGAAATCCTTGTCGACGGTATCGACCGCCATCTGCGGCGTGGTGCCAGCGCCGCTAGTGTTCTGTGCGAGAGGGTTCGAGCTGAACGCAGGGCACGGAATGCTCGGACCGTTGCCCAGCTTGCACGTGCCATCGTTCTGGCGGTTATACGAGTAGGTGACGATATTGATACCGTTGTTCTGGTACGGGTTCGTCATCCACACGGTCGGCGGATCGGACTGGAACAGGCCAACGCCACCGCGCAGCTGCGTCTTGTATTCGCTGTCGAAGGTGTAGTTGAACGACAGGCGCGGCTCGACGAGCTGGCTGCCGTTGATCGTGTTGGCGTTGCTGAAGCCGTACTTCTGCTCGAACGTGGCGTTGTAGAGCGGCTTGTCGTCGGTCAGGTACTTGTTGACGCGGACGCCGAACTGCACCGAGAGGTTGTCGCTCGCCTGCCAGGTATCCTGCAGGAAGAACGTGTGGCGACGGAGCTCCCACTGCGCGGCGATGTCGTTGAGCGAATAGCCCGGTGCCGGCTGGTACAGCGAATAGTTGGTGTAGCGGCCGGCGGCCAGGTTGGCATAACCGTCGTAAATGTACGAACCGAACTGCGTGCGACCGAACAGGTTGTAGATGCGGTTGCGCTCCCACTCGAAACCACCCTTGACGGTGTGGTCGCCGAGGTACAGCGTGCCAGCCCACATCGCGTTCAGGGTCTTCACCGATGCCGAGTTGTAGTGGCTGAACTGGTCTTCGCCAAGGAAGATCGACGGGCCCGAGGTACCGATGCCCTGGTTGACGCGAACCTGGACCATGGGCTGCTGCGTATCCACCGAGCGGTTCAGCGAGTAATCGCTGTAGCCAACCTTGGCTTCCGACGAGAATACGTCGTTCCAGTCATCGAACGACTGCAGGGTGTAGTTCTTGATGTCGGAATTGACCGTATACCAGTAGCTCGACAGACCGATGCCGTTGGTCGAGTTGCCCTGCGGGTTCGGCTTGACTTCCTTGGTACGCGAGTACGCAAGGTTCATGCGGTGACCGTCGGTGATGTTCCAGTCGATCTTCGCGATGTAACGCTTGTCGGTCAGCGTACCGGCATTGGCGCCGGTGCTACCCGGGACAAGACCCACGCCGTTGGCGGCGGCGATGGTGCGATCGAGATCGGTCTGCGAGATCTTGTTCGCGGTCGAGTTGGTCAGGGTCGGATCGAGACCCGTGACGGCACCCGAGCTCAGGCCCGTCACTTCTTCCTTCTCGTAGCCCGCGAAGAAGAACAGCTTGTCCTTGATGATCGGACCGCCGACGGTGGCACCGGCCGTCCAGTTACGGTCGAATTCGGTGTAGTCCTTGCCCCGATCCAGCCAACCCGCTTCGCCCACCATGCTGCTGGCGTTCTTGAAGCCGTAATAGGCCGAGCCGTGGAACTCGTTGGTACCCGACTTGGTGACGGCGTTGATTTCGGCGCCGATGGTATCCGAGGCAACGTCGTAGTTGGCCGTGGAGATGTTGAACGAGTCGATGGTGTCCATCGACACCGGGGAACCGACGGTCGGCATGCCGGTGGAGTTCAGGCCGAACGGGTCGCCCACGCCGAGACCATCGACCTTGATGCTGTTCAGGCGCGAGTTCTGGCCGTTCGCCGAAATGGCGCCCGTGCCGTGGTCGACGTTCACGCGGGGATCGAGGCGCGCAATGTCCGCGATGTTGCGGCTCGGCGACGGCGTGGCCTTCAGCTGAGCCTGCGAAATGTTCGTGCCGAGTCCCTTGTTTTCCGACGAGAACTGACCGGACACAGCGGAGACGGTGACCGCGCCGAGGGCGGTCGCGTCGGCCGCACTGGCGGCAGCGCCGGCAGTCAGGTTGACCGACGTATCCGCGCCCAGCTGCAGGTAGACATTGTCCTGGCGAACCGACGGGCTGCCTTCCTTCGTCGCCGTGACGTCGAACGGGCCACCGACGCGCAGGCCCTGGGCCGAGTAACGGCCGCTCGCATCCGTGGTGGTGGTCTTCGTGGTGCCCGAGGGCTCGTGGACGATCACGACGGTGGCGTTGGCCACCGGCTGGCCGGCGGCGTCCAGCACGCGGCCGCTGATCGTCGAGGACGTTTCCTGCGCGAACGCAGGTACCGCGAAGAGCGATGCGATCGCCAGCGGCAGTAGTTTGGCGCGGATTCGGCTATTCATCTAATGGTCGACCCTGTGGCTTGCAACGAAAAAAGTTTTGGCCAAACGGACGGCTACCTGGCAGGGGGCCGGGTGCTGCGTTCGTTTGAGCTTTCCCCAATCTTTGGCTGTGTCGTCTCGTGTGATCCCGGTCACATCCATGAACCCGGTGGCGACAGTTGTTAAGCCAACTTTAACGGCATTGTATGACAGATTTGTAACGTTTTCACGCCAGATTGATAAATACCACTTTTTCCTACGTGGGCTGATTTTTCATCTAATTATTTGTTATTCAAGGATATTTATTTTTAACAGGGCGAGTTGACGGCGGGAGCCGAGAAGCCACCGGGTCGCACTCGCAGCGTTTCACGGGAGCCGTCCTCGCAAGCTCCTCCGACATGCCCATGAGGTTTCGCGGACATTCGCACGCCTTGGCGGTCCGGGGGTGGGAGCCGACCCTGTCGGCAATGGGGTTTACCGTAACCTGGCCCGCTGCCGCGGGATCGCCGACGAGGTCGGCTCCCACAAGTTAGTCCCACAAGTTAGTCCCACAGTTAGTCCCACAGTTAGTCCCACAGTTAGTCCCACAGCCAGCCCCAGCCAGTCCCATAGTCGGTCCCATGGTTCGGCGAAGTCCCAGTGCGGCAAAAAAAACGCCCCTCTTTCGAGGGGCGTCGGTGGTCGAGGCCTTTCGGCCCCGCGGGCTACGGTTTTCGTCAGAAGAACGAGGCGCCGAAGGTCACCATGAAGGTGCGTTCCTGCAGGATCGAGTAGTACGGTGCCGAGGCATAGAGCGTCGTTCCGTTCGCATCCTTGGTCTTGGCCGGGTTGCTCGCCAGGAAAGCGGAAACGTTGCCCGCATAGGTGAGCGCCTTGCGATCGGCGAGGTTGAACAGGTTGACCTTGATGTACGGCTTGCGGAACCACGGCGAGAAGTCGTCGAAATTCCACCCGGTGCCCAGGTCGATCGTTGCGTATCCGCCCACCCGTTCGGTATTCGACCAGTCACCCCAGATCGCACCCTGGTATTTGGCACTCAGCGAAGCCCAGAACGGTCCGTTGCCGTAGTCGACCGCGACATAGCCCGAGTTCTTCGGCACGTTGAGCAAGGTCTTGCCCTTCGTGTTGTAGATGCCGTCGCCCAGCGAATCGAGGTTGGCCTGCATCAGGGCGCGTGTGTACGAGTAGTTCGCGTACACCGTCCAATGATCGTCCAACTTGAAGCTGCTCTCGGCGTTGAGGCCGCGCATGTGCACTTTCGGCAGCTGTGTATAGACCGTCAACCCGGTCGTCTGGTCGAAGCCGGAGACCTGCTTGTTGTTGAGGTTGGACGCATAGGCATCGACGTTCGCCGAGATGCGCTCGCCGTAGAAGCGCCAGCCCAGGTCGGCGGTGGTCGAGGTTTCCGGCTTGTTCGGCAGCGCGGCGGCGGCCGATGTGCCGTAACCGTACAGGGCGTTGCTCAGCAGCGCGCCATTGATCGGGGCACGGAACGTCTTGCCGATGCCGAAGTAGAACTGGTTCTCGTCATTGAGCTGGTATTTCGCGCCCGCCGTGGGCGTGAATTTGTGGAAGGTCGCCGTCGGCGACGCGTCGAACTGCGCGTTCGTCGTGGTCACCTTCCCTGCCGTGCTGATCGAGCCGATGGAGTTCGGGTACTCCGCGATATAACCATCGCGCTTGGACCAGACATAGGCGAGGCTGCCGGAGAACGTCCACTGGTCGTTCGGCGTCCAGTTGTCGGTGATGAAGGCCTTCTCGTTCGTGGTGGTGGTGTACTGGTCGTACACCTTCTGCACCTTGCCATCCGGGTAGCGGATCAGCACGTCCTTGCCCCAGGTGTCGACGGGCACGCCGGTGGCCGGGTCCACGGGGACGAGTACCTGGCCCTGCTGCTGGCGCGGCCGCTCGTACCACACGCCATATTCCAGGCTGTTGTTGTCGCTCAGGTCCTGGTTGAGCTTGGCGATCACGCCGGGACGGTAGGTGTACGAATAGCTCAACGAGTTGACCAGCTTCGTTCCGCTGATCTTGCCGTCGCCATCCAGGTCGACGTTCACCGACTTGAAGTAGTTGTCGTTGGCCAACGGATTTTCGGTGACCGTGCTGCCGCTGCCACCACCGCCGTAGCCATACTGAAAGTACGGCACCACGGACAGGCGCATGCTGTCGGTAAGGGTGAACTCGCCATCGAGGCTGGCGAGGTAGTTGCGGAAGGGGTTCTGGTGTAGCGCGTAGTAGTTGCTGCTGGTGCTGCCAGGGGTATACGTGCCGAGGTAGCTCTGCTTGTAGTCCGCGGCGGCCTGGGCCTTGGTCAGCGACTCGTAGTTGGTCTTGACCTCGCGGTTGTACTGCAACGAGAACGATATCGAATTCTTGTCGTCGATCTGCCACACCGACTTGCCGTCGACCTTGGTCACCTTCGACTTGCCGCGGCCGCGCCACAGGTTCGTTTCGTTGTTGGAATACGACAGCCACGAACGCACAGGACCCAGGTCGCCCGTATTGAGGCGCATGAACGTGCGGTGGTAGCTGTTGTCGCCAAGGGTCTGGCTGAAGTCCAGGCCGGCCTGATGCGACGGATCGACAGTCACCCAGGCGATGGAACCACCGGCCGCGCCGGCGATCGGGGAATCGTTGTCCGGATAGCCCTGCTGGACGGTGATGTCGCCCATGTTCTCGGTGTCGCCGTACTCGGACGAGTAGATCTTGTAGTTGCCGCTGTCGTTGATCGGCGCACCGTTGACCGTGACACCGATTTCGTCGAGCGGAAAACCGCGGACGCTCGCGTTGCCGTCATTGAGGCCGGTGTAGTCGTCGGTGGACGACACCACGCCCGGGATCGAATTGATCGCCTGCACGAAGGTGGCACCCGGCGCCGCCTTGACGATGGCATCGCGGGAAACGGTCGAGACGGCCTTCGGTGCGTCCTGGATGGACATCAAGCCGCCGCCGAGGGCTAGCGAGCTGGCCTTCACCTGCACCTCGCTCATCTGCTGCGTGGCGCGGCGCGTGGCGTTGTCGTTCGTCGTGTTCGAGCTGCTCGCGACGTTGGAACGTTGCGACTGCGTGCCGGTGGTCTCGGCATGCTGCGCGTCCTGGGCCAGCACGGCGCCTGCGGCCACGAAAAGCGTCACGGCGATCGCGGCCGAAAGGGAATTGCGGTTCATCGACTGGTTTCCTGAAGAGCGTGTTGTTGGTGGCGGCCTCTCCCATGGCCACGTGAAATCATTCGGTCCATCGCTTGAAATAATGGTTTTCGTAATTAATTAGCGATTATCTCTGCGTCGATATTTATTACGGTTACGCAAGAAAAAACGTTTTCTCCAGACACGGCGAATCGCCCAGCAGTTTTGCCGGGACAAAAAAACACCGAGTGACCCACTGAACCCCCAAGCCACTGACATGAGGGATGTTTATGACCTACCGAGGCAATACCGTAGCACTGCCGAATGACAGTTTAGCGATTATCTGACGATTTTTTATCGGCAGGAAACAGGTATTTTTCCAGAGCGAGCCGAAACCTCACCGAGACACCGGCCGGAACGTATTCCGGCCGGCCGCGGAGTGGTCAGTCCTTGCCGAGGTAACGCGAGCGCTTCGCTGGCTTGAGCGACGCGAGGTCGAGCATCACGAGCCCGTCGACGCAGCCGGCAAAATCGGGGTCCTCGCCGAACGCGAGGAACTGCACCCCCTGCGGTTCGACCAGGTCGACGTACTGGCGGTAAAGCACCGGCAATGTCACGCCGAGGGCGTCGAGGCGGTGCTTCAGCTTGCCGAGGCCTTCGGCGGGATCGAGGCCTTCGAGTTCGCGGCGTACCGACTCGATGGTGGCTTCCGGAATCACGAATGGCTGACGTGCCGCGGCCAGGCCCTGCACGCCGAAGAAATGCTGGTGCGCCGCGGCGATCCATTCGCGCGCCTCTCTCGGCATGCTCACCGACATGCTCACGGGCCCGAACAGGTAACGCAGTTCGCGATGTCGTTGCAGATAGAGGCCGATACCCTGCCAGAGTTGATCGAGCGCCCGTGAGCGCCAGTAGGCGGGGGCGATGAAGCTGCGTCCGAGCTCCAGGCCTTGGGCAAGGCGCGACTCCAGTGCCGGCGAGTAATCGAACAGGCTGGACGTGTACAGCGCGCTCATGCCGTGCTGGGTGATGAGACGGCCGCCATGACCGAACCGGTACGCGCCCACGATGCGCAAGGCCTTCGCATCCCACAATACGAGGTGCTCGTAGAGCGGGTCGTAGGCGTCGAGGTCGCGACGCTTGCCGGTACCCTCGCCCACGCGGCGGAAGGTCAACTCGCGCAAGCGGCCGATCTCGCGCATGGCGTAGCTGTCGCTGGAGCCCTGCAACAGCAGGATGCGCTTGCCGTCCGGGAGTTCCGTGAGCAATTCGGCCTTGTCCAGCTCGGCGACCACGCGCTCCACGGGCTCGGGGTGCGCCAGCGGGGTCTGTCCACCGAAAACGAGGCCGCGCTGGCGTGCGACGCGATACACGTGCCGGCGCATCAGCTTGGCCGCCCGCTCCGACGAGCCGCCACTGGCCTGCTTCAATTCCTCGGCATCGACAAGCTTGCCGATGCGGAAACCCACCCGCTGCTTGCCCGACGTGGCCTCGCGCGGCAGCATCGCCGTGCTCAGCGGCTTGGCCAGCATCGACAGTCCGTAGAACGCGACCGAATTGCGCGCGGCGATGTGCACGGGAAGCACCGGCACGCCGGCGCGCATGGCGATGCGCGCGAAACCGTCCGACCACTTGCCATCGCGCACGCCACCGGGGCGCATGCGCGACACTTCGCCCGCCGGGAACATGATGAGTACCTCGCCCGCCTCGATGGCGCGGAACACGGCGCGCATCTTCGAGGTGGCTCCCTTGCCGAAGACATCCACCTTCAGCAGCAACGAACCCAGCTGCGGCACCGCCGACAGCACGTCGTTACCGAGGATGCGGACGTCGCGGCGAACCGAACCGATCAGCTGGACGAGAGCGATCGCGTCGACCATGCCCAGCGGATGGTTGGCCACGACGATCAGCGGCCCTTCGACAGGGATGTTCTCGCGTTCGCGTTCGGTGACGCGACAGCTGACGCCGAGGTAATCCAGCGTCTTCTCACAGAATTCGAAGCCTTGCGCAGGGCCGGCAAACGCCAACGTGCGATTGAAGCGATCTTCGTGGGCCAGGGTTTCCAGCATACCGACGAGCGGCTTGCGGAGACGGGGGTGCTGGGCCAGCCATGGCATACGCTCCAGCAGGGTCTGATCGATGCTCAGCATGACTTGGGATCCCTTGACGTCGAACGATGGCTACCTTGCCGGGCCGGTGCGGAGTCGTGATTTCTCATAGTGCCTTCGAACATCCTCTTTGCCCCTGAGAGGGCTTTCGACCCATGCCCGGTGCCAGGAGCTTTCCTGGCCCCGGCCATGCTCGCGGGCAATTATGACAGTAACCCTACCGCCACGTATGTTCTTGCGGCAATCACCCTTACGTATCAAACCGCCAGGTGCAGATAGGCCGAGATGCCGGCGAGGAACATCTGCACCGACAAGGCGATGAGCAGCATGCCCATGAGCCGCTCCAGGGCCGTGAGGACGCTTTCGCCCAGCCAGCGGAACAGGAAGGTGGAACTGAGCAGGATGATCGCGGTGGCCAGCCAGGCCAGGAACAGGGCGATGCCCCATTCCGCCGTGCGCCCGGGCTGGGAATTGGTCAGCAGCAGAAGGGCGGCCATGGCCGAGGGGCCGGCGACGCCGGGGATGGCCATCGGCACGATGAAGGGCTCGCCCTCCCCCGTCTTGCCGAACACGCCGCCTTCCACCGGCGGGAAGACCATGCGGATGCCGATGAGGAACAGCACGATGCCGCCCGCGATGCTCACCGATTCCTGGCGCAGCTGCAGCACCTTGAGGATGTACTGGCCACCAAGCAGGAAGGCGACCAGGACGGCCAGGGCGATGAGCAGCTCGCGCACCATCACCTTGCGCCGGCGCTGCGGCGGCACGTCCTTCAGCAGGGCGAGGAACAACGGGATATTGCCCAGCGGATCCATGATCAGGAACAGCAGGATGCCCGCGGACAACGTCGTCATCTGCGCTTCCATGGGGGAGAACTCCTGCGGCAGGTCAGTGGATGGGGCGTAAGTCGAGCACGGCACCGCGCGCATCCGCGCCGGCACCGGAAAGCAGGTAGACGATGGCATCGGCCGCCACGGTCGGCAGCGGTTTTTCCAGCGTGTTCTCGCCGTAATAGGCCGCGCGGCGCAAGGCCGTGCGCATCGGCATGGGCAACAGCGTATGCACGCGCATCGGGCCTCGGCCATTCTCGGCGTGCAGCACCGCGGCCATGCGTTCCACAGCGGCCTTGGAGACGCCATAGCCGCCCCAGTGGGCGCGCGAAAGCAGCTCCGGATCGTCCAGCACGAAAACCACGGCGCTGTCGTCGGCCCGGGTGAGCAAGGGCATGCACGCCTGGGTCAGCGCGAACGGCGCCGACACATTCACCTGCATCGCGCGCAGCCAGTCGTCGGGCTTGTGCATCGCGATGGGGGTCAACTCGTTGAAATGCGCGGCGGCATGCACGATGCCGTCGAGACGACCGAACTCACTCTCGATGCCTTCGGCCAGCGCGGCGTAGTCCGCGGGCGTGGCGCTTTCCAGGTCCAGCGGATGGATCACCGGTTCGTTGCCTCCGAGCGCGACGAGTTCGTCGTAGCGTTTCTCGAGCGCGCGTACCTTGCGCCCGGTGATCACCACCGTGGCTCCCGCACGAATCGCCGCCTTCGCCGTTTCGCCGCCAAGGCCCCCGGTGGCACCGGTGACGATCACCACGCGGCCCGCGAGCGCTCCCGGCGCCACGGACCAGTCCTCGGGCAGGCGCGTGGAGGACAAGGCGCTCACGACGCGGCCCCGGCCACGTCCGCCGCCATGCGCTTCAACTCACCCGCGGCGTGCAGGTCTTCCACGATGTCGCAACCACCGATGAACTCACCGAGCAGGAACAACTGTGGAAATGTCGGCCAGTTCGAGTAATGCGGCAGGCCCGCGCGGATGCGCGGATCGGCCAGCACATTCACGGCATGGAACGCGGCACCGGCGGCCTGCAAGGCCTTCACGGCGCGATCGGAGAAGCCGCAGGTCGGATATTCCGGCGTGCCTTTCATGAAAAGCACGATCGGGTGGGCCGCCACGATGGCCTTGATCTCGTCTACGACGTCCATAGCTCGGTTTTCATCATTAGAATGCGACTAGTTGCATAGTGTAGCAGTGCACGGCCTCGTGCCCCCTGCCTACGCCCTTTCCCCCAGCCACCGCTAAGGAGTCCCGCAATGGCGTTCGAACTTCCCCCGCTCCCTTACGAAAAGAATGCCCTGGAGCCGCACATCTCCGCTGAGACCCTCGAGTTTCACTACGGCAAGCACCACCAGGCCTACGTCACGAACCTCAACAACCTGATCAAGGGAACGGAGTTCGAGGGCAAGAGCCTGGAAGACATCGTCAAGACCTCGTCCGGCGGCATCTTCAACAATGCGGCGCAGATCTGGAACCACACCTTCTACTGGCATTCGATGCGCGCCCCGGGCGGCGCCGAGCCGCCGGCCAAGCTCGCCGACGCGCTGACCAAGGCCTTCGGCTCGGTCGACAAGTTCAAGGAAGAATTCGCCAAGCAGGCCGCCGCCAACTTCGGCTCGGGCTGGACCTGGCTGGTGCAGCGTCCGGACGGTTCCCTGGCGATCGTCAACACGTCGAACGCCGCCACCCCGATCACCGGCAGCGACAAGCCGCTGTTCACGGCCGACGTGTGGGAACACGCGTACTACATCGACTACCGCAACGCCCGCCCGAAGTACCTGGAGGCGTTCTGGAACATCGTGAACTGGGATTTCGCGGCGAAGAACCTCGCCTGATTCCCTCGAAGGGGAAACCCCAGGCAGGACATGAGAAAAGGCCGAGTCGCGAGACCCGGCCTTTTCTCTGACCCCATCGCCGACAGCGTCGGCTCCCACCTAAGCGGGCTCGGCCCCTGCTGTGGTGGGAGCGGACATCCTCCGTGTCCGTGGGAGCCGACCCTGTCGGCGATGCTCCTGGCCGAGCGCCTCGAAGCTCTCAGCCAAGGGCCTCGACAGCCGGAGCCACCTGCCCTTCCCGCCCCAACGCGGCCCCCACCTCCACCAGCTTCGCCCGCAGGCTGCCGGCATCGGTGGCGCAGATCGTCGCGTGGCCTACCTTGCGCCCCGGCCGAGCTTCCTTGCCGTAGTCGTGCCAATGACCGTCGGCGACGGACAGCACCGGCGCCGGATCGGGCATCTCGCCGATCCAGTTGAGCATGGCGCTGGCGCCGCGCACGCCGGTATCTCCCAGCGGCAGGCCAAGCACGGCGCGGATATGGTTCTCGAACTGACTGGTATGCGCACCCTCGATGGTCCAGTGCCCCGAGTTGTGCACACGCGGCGCCATCTCGTTGCCCAGCAATTCGTTGCCGCGGACGAACAATTCCAGCGCGAACACGCCGACGTAATCCAGCCGTTCGGCGATAGCCCGCGCATGCGCGACAGCCTCCTGTTCCAGCGCGTCGGAGGTACCCGGCGCGGGCGCTAGGCTCAGCGAGAGCACGCCGTCCACATGCCAGTTACGCGTGAGCGGCCAGGTGCGGAATGCGCCGTCGCGGCCGCGCACGGCCAGTACGGACAATTCGCGATCGAACGGGACGAAGGCCTCCAGGATCAATCCATGCCCGGACGCGGCGTCGCCGAGTGCCGCCCAGGCGGCATCGATGTCCGCCGGCGCCTTCAGCCGGAACTGCCCCTTGCCGTCATAGCCGAGGCGTCGCGTCTTGAGGATCGCGGGGAGGCCGATGCGCCCGACGGCGGCGACGAGGTCATCGCGGGTATCGACCACGGCGAATTCCGGCGTGTTCAGGCCGGACTCGCGGAACAAGGTTTTCTCGGACAGCCTGTCCTGGGCCACCGCAAGGGCGCGCGGATTCGGAAACACGTCGACCCGCCCAGCGAGCCGTTCGGCCGTCGCCGCGGGCACGTTCTCGAAGTCGAAGGTGACCACGTCCACCTGCCTGGCGAACTCCGCCAATGCCGCCTCGTCGTCCCAGGCGGCGACCACCAGCCCCGACACCTGCCCGGCACAGGCATCGGCGGTGGCGTCGACCGCCAGCGTACGGATGCCGAGCGGGGCGGCCGCCAGGGCCAGCATGCGGGCGAGCTGCCCGCCACCGAGGATGCCGACGGTGGGGAGCGTGCGGCTCACGTGCGCGGGTCCGGATGGTCGAGGACGGACCGGGTCTGCCCGGCACGGAAGGCGTCCAGGGCCTCGGCCACGGCCGGATCGTGCAGGGCCAGCACGGACGCGGCGAGCAAGGCCGCATTGGTGGCGCCCGCGCGCCCGATGGCCAAGGTACCGACCGGCACGCCGGCCGGCATCTGGGCGATCGAAAGCAGGGAATCCATACCGTTGAGGGCCTTGGACTGCACCGGCACGCCGAACACCGGCAGGGCCGTCTTCGCCGCGATCATGCCCGGCAGATGGGCCGCCCCGCCGGCACCGGCGATGATCACCTGGATGCCCCGGGCACGGGCCGTTTCGGCGTAGTCGAAAAGCAGGTCCGGCGTGCGGTGCGCCGACACGACACGGACCTCGTGGACGATGCCCATCCGCGTCAGCGTGGTGGAGGCGTGCTCCATGGTTTCCCAGTCCGAACGCGAACCCATCACCACGCCCACGCGCGGCGCGTTCGCTTCGTTACCCTCGTTGGAAGTCATGGCCGGAGCACCCAAAAGTCGCTATTGTAAAGGCATTCCCGATGATCAGGTTGGCCCCCGGCGGCCACTTCCCATGGACAAGCGTCTACTCGATATCCTCTGCTGCCCTGTCAGCAAACGCCCGCTGCGCCCCCTCACGGCGACCGAGCGCGACCAGCTCAACGGGGCGATCCGCGCCGGGTCGGTCGACACGGTGGCCGGCGAGAAAGTCGCCGAGCCGATTACCGAAGGGCTCATCACCACCGACGGCCAGTTGGTCTACCGGGTGGAAGACGGCATCCCCGTCATGCTGCCCGAGGCCGGCATCGGCACCCTCCAGTTGTCGGGCTTCGCGCCAGAAACGGGTCGCGCCTGAAATCCGTGACGCGAGTCACGCTATAAAGCATTGGTTCCCGCACAATGACACTTCAGGCGGGGGCCAGAACATCCAGGATGCGCGATGAACAACGCGAGCGAGCCGTCCAACGTCGTCGATCTCAGTCAGCGCCTGGACCCGCGCAGTGAGAGCGTGGGCGCGTTGCTGGTGACGGTGCGCGGGCTGGCCACGAAGCGCCTGCACGCCCTGGCGTCGAACATGTTCGAGAACATCGACGACGCCCTGTTCGACCTCGCCGAGAAAGCCGAGAACAACGCGGCCCAGACCCAGTTCTTCGACGGCATGCGCGAGGTCCGCAAGAAGCGGGCGATCGTCGAGCGCACCTTCCTCGGCCAGGTCGCGCGCGACCTGGCCGATTTCTCCGCGGGCCGCACCCGGGCCCCGGACGCCGACGGCGCCGGCCGCCCGCTCGCCAATATCGAACTCAGCCTCGTCGGCGAGAACGAACTGGAAGAATCCCTCGCGATCACCAGCATGATCGGCAAGAACGAGCAGCGTCTGGCGCGCGCCCTGTTCGCCGTGAACCAGCGGCTGTCGGTGATCTGCGGCGGCAACAAGATGGACGATGCCTCCAACCCGGTCGGTCCGGCCTCGCTGGCCGGCGCGTTCCGCCAGGCCATGCGCGAGCTGATGGTCGAGGTCCGCGTCAAGCTGATCATCTACAAGCTGTTCGACCGCTACGTGCTCGCCGGCATCGACGAGCTCTACGACGACATCAACAACGAACTGGCCAGCGCCGGCGTCCTGCCGCAACTGCGCCACGAGATATCCACGCGGCGCAGCGACGCGCCGGCGCCGATCGGCCCGGTCTCCGCAACCGCCATGCCGCAGGCGGCCGCCACGCCGGTGACGGATGCCGCCGCCGCGGAATTCATGCAGTCGCTGCACGCCTTGTTCTCGGCGCGTCGCGATAGCATGCCGGCGGTGGGCGGACCGATGGGAACATCGTTGCCAACGGGCCCCTTGCCCAGCCCGGCGGAACTGCTCGGCGCCCTTACCCTGCTGCAGAGCCAGATCGCCACGCTGCCGAACACCGCCGCGCCGCTCGCCACCCAGGCCGACGTCAGTCGTGACGTCGCCCAGCTGAAGGAACAGCTTCTCGCCCAGATCGGGCAACTGCGTGGCCAGCAAACCGCGCATGTGTCGGGCATGGACGAGGACACCATCGATCTTGTCGGCATGCTCTTCGAGTTCATCCTCGAGGACGACAACCTGCCGACGGAAATGCAGGTGCTGCTCGCGCGCCTGCAGATCCCCTATCTCAAGGTGGCCTTGCTCGACCGCCGGATGTTCGCGCACAAGTCGCACCCCGCGCGCCAGCTGCTCGACGCGCTCGCCGACGCGGCCAAGGGATGGTCGGCCGAAGCCGACCGCGACGGACGTCTGTTCGACAAGATGAAGTCGATCGTCGAACGCCTGCTGCACGACTTCGACGACGACACCGCGATCTTCACCCGCCTTGCCGGCGAACTGCAGGATTTCCTCGACGTCAGCCGCAAGCGCGCCGAACTCGCCGAGCAGCGCGTCGCCGAGTCCACGCGTGGCCGCGAAAAGCTCGAGCATGCACGCCGCCGGGCCGCGCAGGAAATCGTCGGCCGTATCGGCGGCGCTTCGCTGCCGCCGCTCATCTACGGCGTGCTGACCCGTGCATGGGCCAACTACATCGTGCTCACCCTGCTGCGCCAGGGCGAGGAATCCCAGGAGTTCCGCGACTCACTGCGCTTCATCGACGATTTCATCGCCAGCGCGCGGCCGGTGCACGACCTCAACGGCCGGCGCGACCTGCGCGCGATGCTTCCCGGCATCGAGCGCTCGCTGCGTCGCGGCCTCGCCGCCGTGGCCTTCCAGGAAGCCGACACCGAACAATTGCTGGGCCAGTTGCACGCGTTCTACCGCCAGCAACTCGGCGAGGCCGCGGGCGAGACCGTCTCGGGGACCATCGTCGCCAGCGTGATGCCGCTGCCCGAGGCGATCCAGGCCATCGAGGAACCGGTGGCCGAACCGGAACCGGACGACGAGGTCGATTCCCTGCTCGACGAAGCCTTCGACGAGCGCAACCTCGCGCAGGCGCGCGAGTTGAAGGTGGGCCAGTGGCTGGAGTTCACCGCCGCCGACGGCACCACCGATCGCGCCAAGCTGTCGTGGGTCAGCCCGATCAGCGGCCGCTACCTGTTCGTGAACCGTCGCGGCCTGAAGGTCGCCGATCACAGCCTCGCCGGCCTCGCGCAGGCCTTCGCCGGTGGCACGGCACGCGTGCTCGATTCCACGCTGCTGTTCGACCGCGCGATGGACGCGATCGTGGAAAAGCTTCGCCAACCCGAATAAGGTAGCGGCCTCTTCCACCGACGCCGTCAGCCGATGAGCCCTGCCGATCCGCGACACCTGGCCGACGCGCTGCCGCCGGCGAGCGAGATTCTTGCCGATGTCGAACGCGCCTTCGCCGAAGACGTGGGGCCGGGTGACGCCACGGCCGACCTGCTCGATGCGAAGGCGACCGCCACCGCCGTGCTGACCTGCCGCGAGGATGCCGTGCTCAGTGGCGTGGCGTGGTTCGAGGCATGCTTCCGCAAGCTCGATCCGGACGTGCGGGTCGAATGGCTGGCCCGCGATGGCGACCGCGTGGCGGCGGGAGCGGCGGTGTGCCGATTGGCGGGCAAGGCGCGGGCACTGGTCACGGCCGAACGCTCGGCGCTCAACTTCCTGCAACTGCTGTCTTCGACGGCTACCGTCACCGCGCGCTACGTGGATGCGCTGGCGGGCACCCACACACGCATCCTCGACACGCGGAAGACCATCCCCGGCCTGCGGCGCGCGCAGAAGTACGCCGTGCGCTGCGGCGGCGGCACGAACCACCGCATCGGCCTGTTCGACGCGATGATGCTGAAGGAAAACCACATCATCGCCGCCGGCGGCATCCCGGCCGCCGTACGCGCCGCGCGCACGATCCACCCGACCCTCCCGCTGATCGTGGAAGTGGAAACCCTGGACGAGCTCGCCGAGGCGATCTCCGCCGGCGCCGATCGCGCCCTGCTGGACAATTTCACGCCGGCCATGCTCAAGGAAGCCGTGGACTACACGGCGGGACGCATCCCGCTGGAGGTCTCCGGCAACGTGGAGCTCGACACCGTCCGCGCGATAGCGGAAACGGGGGTGGACTTCATCTCCAGTGGTGCCCTGACGAAGCATGTCCGGGCGATCGACCTGTCCTTGCGGCTGGACGTGAAGCACTGAGGGCCGACGGGGGCTTGTGGTCGGCGCAACCGGGCCACACACTGACCCCATGTCTTCCTTCACTGACCTCTTCTGGCTATTCGCCCTCGCCGCCGGCATCGCAAGCTGGTATCGGCTGACCCGTGCACGCGAGGTCGCCGTGAAGGCGGCGACGGCCTTATGCAAGCGGCACGGCCTGCAGCTGCTCGACCAGAGCGTGGGCCTGCGGTCGATCCGGTTGCAGGGTGTCGACGGCGCGCGCCGGTTGGAACGCTGCTACGGGTTCGAGGTGAGCGAGGATGGCCAATCGCGACAGGCGGCACGCCTGTGGATGGCCGGTAACGAGGTGGCCAGCTTCTCGCTGCCACTGTCGGGGTCGCCGGAACTGGAGACCGTGGTGGCGACCGACTCGGTGGTACACACCGGCAACGTCATCTCGCTGGCGGATCGCCGGCGGCTCCACTGAACCGCTGGCGTATTACTTGACCACCCGAAGATGTGGCGCGCCGCGCTTCGGGCGGTCGTCGTCGCCACCGGCCTGCGGCGGGGCTTCGTTGGCCTCGTCGGCCGGGTCGGACGTGTTCGCCGAGAGTGCTTCGCTCTCGTCGGCCGGGAACATCATGCCCTGGCCGTTTTCCTGCGCATAAAGGGCAAGCACGGCGTGCATCGGGATGGCGATGGACTGGCTCACGCCGGAGAACCGCGCCTGGAACGTGATGCGGTCGTTGCCCAGGTCGAGGTTGGCCACCGCCCGCATCGCGAGATTCAGCACGACCTGCCCGTTCTTCACGACATGGGCCGGCACCTGCACGCCAGGCTGGTTGGCATCGACCAATACATACGGCGTGAACCCGTTGTCACTGATCCAGTCGTAGATGGCGCGCAGCAGGTAGGGCCGGTTCGAAGTCATGCCCGCGTTTTCGTTCGTATCCATGGAAGTGTCCTCGTCGTACCCGCCGGTCGGTCGGGAATCACCAGCCCCGGCAGGGCAAGGCCAAGAAGAGAGTTTACGGGATACGAGCCGCCGGAGGACTAACCGGCGCTGAAGTTGAAATCCGGACGCATATCGCGTTCTTCCGGTGTGAGGCTGCGGGCGAAGCCCTGGCTGTGGAACAGGCGTTCGCCGTAGTCGACGATCGGCTTGCCCTCCTTGCCCAGGTCCACGCCCAGGTGGGGCAAGCGCCAGACCACCGGAGCGACCAGGCAGTCGATCAGGCTCATTTCGGGGTTGAGGAAGAACCGCGAGGCCCTGAACAGGGGCACGGACAGCAGCAGGTGTTCGCGCAGGCGCTTGCGCGCGCCCTCGGCCGCCTTGCCGCCCTCGCCGATCGCCTCGATCTCGGGCAGCCAGTCGTTCTCGATCCGCCACGTGCCCAGGCGAAGGCGGGCGCGGGACAAGGGATCGATCGGCATCAAGGGGGGATGCGGATAGCGCTCGTCGAGGTATTCGACGACCACGGCCGGGTCGTAGAGGGTGAGATCACGGTCGACCAGGGTCGGCAGCGTGCCATAGGGATTGAGTTCGAGCAGGTCCGGCGTGGGCTCGTCGGGCTTCAGGATGATCCGGTCGTAGGCGACGCCCTTGGCGGCCAACACGAGGCGCGTACGGTGGCAGTGGATATCGTCGGCACTGGTATAGAGCGTCAGTGCCGAGCGCGAACGTGCGTTCTGGACCATGCTTTCGATCTCCCTCCCTGCTACCTGAACGAAAACGGGGCGACCGCGAGGCCGCCCCGTCGGGACATCAATCAGTGACTCTCGTGAACGTCCTTCCAGTACTCATGCTTCAAAAGGTACAGCAGGAAGGTCAGGCCGGCCAGGAACAGGATCACCCAGACGCCGATGGACTGGCGCTCGAGCGCCGCGGGTTCGGCCGCGTATTCGAGGAAGGTGGTCAGGTCGCGGGTCGCGCCGCGGAACTGTTCCGGTGTCATCCGGCCCGGCGTGGTGATCTCCAGCTTCTCCACAGCCGCTTCCTCGCCCGGCTTGGCCTCTCCATGGACGGCGGACTGCAAGCCCTGCAACTCCCACAGGGGGTTGGGCATGGAGGCGTTCGGGAACACCGTGTTGTTCCAGCCGACCGGACGGCTCGGGTCGAGGTAGAACGAGTTGAGGTAGTTGAAGATGAAATCCACGCCCTTGGCGCGGGCTTCCAGCGAGAGATCCGGCGGATCCTTGCCGAACCAGGTCTTGGCGCTGTCGGCCGGCATGTGCGAGATCACCGGCTCGCCGAACTTCGCGCCAGTGAAGTTGAGGTTGGTCATCACCTCTTCTTCGGACAGGCCCAGGTCGGTGGCAAGGCGCGAATAGCGCACGTACTTCAGCGAGTGGCAGCCAACGCAATAGTTGAAGAACAGCTTGGCGCCACGCTGCAACGAGGCCCGGTCGGCCACGTTGGTCCCGGCGGGTGCCAGGCCCTCTTCGCCTTCGGCGGCGAGGGCGGGAATCGTGGCGGCCGCGAGGCCCAGCGCCAGGGCGAGGGAGTAGATATAGCGCTTAATCATGCAGCGTCACCCGTTCCGGAACCGGCTTGGTCTTCTCGAAACCAAAGCGCGTGTAGATCCATACGAATACGAAGAACCCGAAGTAGCCAAGCACCATGAGCCGGCCGAAGGCGTTCTCCCAGGTGGTGACGTCCGCGCCCGGGAACCATTCCGGGATGACTTCGGCGGTGACGCCGGCACCGACCAGGCCCAGGGCCAGGAACGAGAACACCAGCACGCCCAGGGCGATGCGGAAGCCCAGGCCGCGATAGCGGACCGAGCGAACCTCGCCCTTGTCGATCCAGGGCAGCAGGGCCAGCAGCAGGATCGCGCCGAACATGCCGATCACGCCCCAGATCGCTGTGCCGAAGTACGACGGGATCATGCGCAGGATCGCGTAGAACGGCGTGAAGTACCACGACGGCTTGATGTGGCTCGGCGTGACGAGGTTGTTCGCCGGGGTGAAGTTGTCGTGTTCGAGGAACCAACCACCGAAGGTCGGCGCGAAGAAGATGATGAACGCCGCGATGGTGAGGAAGAAGCCCACGCCCACCAGATCCTTCACCGTGTAATACGGATGGAACGGGATGCTGTCCTTGGGCTTTTCCGGATTCCAGCGGTTGCCCTTCGGACCGTGCTTCACGTCAACGCCGTCGGGGTTGTTCGAACCCACCTCATGCAGCGCGGCCAGGTGCAGCACCACCAGGAGCAGCAGCACCAGCGGCAAGGCGATCACGTGGAGCGCGAAGAAGCGGTTGAGCGTGGCGTCGGCGGGCAGGAAATCGCCCATGATCCACTCCACCAGCGAGTTGCCGATGTAGGGGATGGTGCCGAATAGCGAGATGATCACCTTGGCGCCCCAGAACGACATGTTGCCCCACGGCAGCACGTAGCCCATGAAGGCCTCGGCCATCAGCACCAGGAAGATCAGCATGCCGAGGATCCAGACCAGCTCGCGCGGACGCTTGAACGAGCCGTACATGATCCCGCGGAACATGTGCAGGAACACCACCACGAAGAACAGCGAGGCCCCGGTGGAGTGCATGTAGCGGATCAGCCAGCCCCATTCCACGTCGCGCATGATGTACTCGACGGAGTTGAACGCTTCCAGCGCACTCGTCTTGTAGTTCATGGTGAGGAAGATGCCGGTCACGATCTGGTTGACCAGGACCAGGAGCGCCAGCGAGCCGAAGTAGTACCAGAGGTTGAAGTTCTTCGGCGCGAAGTACTCCGTCATGTGCTTCCGGTACGTGGGCGCCAGGTTCGGCGCGCGCTCGTTGACCCAGTCGCCGATACGGGTGAGGACGTTGGCCATCAGCCTGCCTCCTTCGGGTCGACGCCGATCTGGATATGCGTGTCGTCCACGAAGTGGTACGGCGGCACAGGCAGGTTCTTCGGTGCGGGCACGCCGCTGAAGACACGGCCGGACAAGTCGTAGCGCGACTTGTGGCAGGGACAGTAGAAGCCACCCTTCCAGTTAGCGTCGAACGGCTCCGGCTTGATGTCCGGCACGAAGTCGGGCACGCAGCCAAGGTGGGTGCACAGGCCGATCACCACCAGCCACTCGGGCTTGATGGAGCGGTTTTCATTGGTCGCGTACTTCGGCTGCTGTGCAGCGTCGGACGACTGCGGGTCCAGCAACCGGGGCTCGAGGCCCTTCAGCTGGGCCAGCTGGTCCTTGGTGCGATTGACGACGAAGACCGGAAGGCTGCGCCATGAAAAGGTGACTTTCTGGCCGGCCTCGATGGCACTGATATCGACCGTGACAGGCGCCCCCGCTGCCTTTGCCCTTGCGCTCGGTTCCCACGACTTGATGAAGGGCACGACCGCCGCGACCACTCCCGCCCCGCCGACAACTGCTGTCGTAACGGTTAGGAAGCGACGGCGCCCGTGATCGACGACTTCGTTCGCCATCAGGCTCTCCGGAACTTATGCCATTGAGAATGCGGACCCCAACGCCGGCTCTTTTCGGAAATCGGCTTCCGCAAATCGCGTCAGTGTAACGTCAGCACCAGCCACGTACAATAAACTGAACGCCACCCTGCCCCTTACCGGGGCCGGGGCCGCCACGGAACCGCCTGGATGCGGAAAAATCTGGTTGCGCTTCGTGGGCAAGGCGATGCGACGACGACAGGACCCCTTCGCTCTTTCATGAAACATGCCGCCAGCACGCTCGCCTTCGTCGCCCGCTTCGTCGTGCTCGGCCTCGCCGTCGCCTTCGTGATCGGCTTGTTCTGGCCCGGCAGCGGCGCCTTTCTCCGCCAGCGTTTTTCTCCTGTCCCGGCGGGCGGGCAGGTCTCGACACCGGCATCCACCACGGCAGGCGGGCCCGTCTCCTATGCCGATGCCGTCGCCAAGGCCGCCCCTTCCGTCGTAAATATCTACGCCAACAAGCTGGTGACCGAACAGCCACGCGAGCTGTACTCGGACCCCGTGCTCCAACGCATCTTCAGCGTCCCCACCGGTCCGGCGCGTACACGCCGGCAACAGAACCTCGGCTCGGGCGTGATCGTGAGCGAAGATGGCTACGTCCTGACCAACAACCACGTCATCGCCAGCGCCGACGACATCCAGTTGCTCCTGTACGACGGCCGCGTGGCCAAGGCCCGCGTGGTCGGCTCCGACGACGAGACCGACCTGGCCGTGCTCAAGGTCGATGCGGGCAACCTCCCGGCCATCCGGATGACCGATGCGGACAGCCGTCCCCGCGTGGGTGACGTGGTGCTGGCGATCGGCAACCCCTTCGGTATCGGGCAAACGGTGACGATGGGTATCGTCAGCGCCATCGGCCGCCAGCTCAACCTGTCGAGCCTGGAGAACTTCATCCAGACCGACGCGGCGATCAACTTCGGCAATTCCGGCGGCGCGCTGGTCAACGCCCACGGTGAGCTGGTGGGAATCAACACTTCGCTGATCGGCCAGGCCGTGGGCGCGGAGGGCATCGGTTTCGCCATCCCCGTGCAGAGCGCGCGCGACGTGCTCGACCAGATCGTGCAGACCGGCCACGTGGTCCGCGGCTGGATCGGGGCGGACTACGGCGCCGTTCCCATCTCGGCGGACAGCGGCCTGCCGTCTGCGGCGCGCGGCGTCGTGGTCAACGAGGTCTCGCCCGGCGGGCCGGCCGCCCTGGCCGGCATCCAGCAGCGCGATGTGCTGCTGCGCCTGGGTGACGAGGACATCCTCGACCCGTCGGACCTGCGCCGGCACGAGGCGTCGTTGAAACCGGGTGTTCCGGTGCCGGTGTCCGGCTTGCGCTCCGGCACGCCGTTCGCCACCACGGTCACCCCGACACAGCGGCCACCCAGCGCGCCGATGCAGGCGCTGCGGCAGCCCTGATCGCCTTCTGTGGGAGCCGCTTCAGCGGCGATACCCGGTGTCACCAAGCTTGCCCGCTGCCGCGGGATCGCCGACAAGGTCGGCTCCCACCAGGTCACCGCTATCCCGGTGGGAGCCGACCCTGTCGGCGATGCTCTTGCCTCAGGCGCCCCGTTCGGCCAATGGCACCCCGGCACTCGGCCGATGCCGCAACGTCTCCCCGTAGCGCTTCCTCAGCACGCCCACGCGCTCGACATAGACCTGCGTCTCGTCATACGGCGGCACGCCGTTGTACTTCTGGACCGCGCCGGGCCCGGCGTTATACGCCGCCGCGGCGAGACGTTCGTTGCCGTTGAAGTTGCGCAACAACAAGGCGAGGTAACGCGCGCCACCGCGAATGTTCTGGTCGGCGTCGAAGGCGTCCAGCACGCCCATGTCGCGCGCGGTGCCGGGAATCAACTGCATCAGGCCCTGCGCCCCCGCGACCGACAGCGCCCGCGGGTTGAACGCGCTTTCGGCATGGATCACGGCACGCAGCAGGGCCTCATCCACACCGAACTCGTTGCTGGCCGCATGGATCGCGTCGCCATACGAGGTCAGGTTGAGCGCCACGCTGTTCCAGTCGATCTTCGAATGGACGTCGCAGGCCGCGCAGGTGGCGATGTAGGTAAAGAGCATCTTGATGCTCTGCCCCTTCGCGCCCCCGCCTGGCGGGATATTGGTGTATTCGACCCCGCCATCGGCGCGCGTGATCCGGTAGACGGCGCCGCGCAAAACGCGGGATCCCTTCGGCGACTCGGGCGCCGCCGCGGCCGTCAGGTCGCTGGTGGCCGATTCCCGGTAATCCCAGCTGCCCTTGGGTGCCGTGACGGGCGGCAGGGCAAGAGCATCGTCCTCGGCGCCCACCACCGAACCGGTCACCCCGGCAAGCGACGAGGTCGCCACGGGCGCCGATACCACGCTGCCGGAAACGCCCTTCAGCGACGGCGCTTCGGCCACCGGCTCGAAGACGGGGGCTTTCACGGGTGCGGCCACGACGGCCGGTTTCGCCGGGCGCGCCGGTCCCATGTTGCCGAGCCGCTTGCAGTCCTTGTAACCCGTCGTGCTGCCGGAGAACACGGTCTCGCCCGTGCTGCCGACACATCTATATAAGGAGCCGGCCACGGCGGGCCCGGTCAGCAGGCCCAGCAGCAAGACACACGTGCCCGCGGCCCTGCGCGGTGCGGACCGGAATGTCAGGAAACGGCGGGCGGCATGGCCGGCGCTTTCCCCTGGCGTCGCGTCGTGGACCATGGGCGCGAGTGTGCCCGAGGGGCCTTCCCCTGCCAAGGGCCACGAACGTGACGATGTTCACGCAAGTCATTGATCCATGGCGGGCATCTGGCAAGGCGGACGGGGGCGGCGTAAACTGCGCGGTTCGGTCAACTCCCACGAATCACGGTATCCCGGCCCATGAGCGGCAAGCTTTTCATCAAGACCCACGGCTGCCAGATGAACGAGTACGACTCGGCCAAGATGGCCGACGTGCTGCGTGCGTCGCATGGGCTGGAGTTGACCCAGGACGAGGCCGAGGCCGACGTGATCCTGGTCAACACCTGCTCCATCCGCGAGAAGGCCCAGGAAAAGGTCTTCAGCCAGCTGGGCCGCTGGAAGGCGCACAAGCAGGGCGGCAAGCCCGTGCTGATCGGCGTGGGTGGCTGCGTGGCCTCGCAGGAAGGCGACGCGATCATCAAGCGGGCACCTTTCGTCGACCTCGTCTTCGGCCCCCAGACCCTGCACCGCCTGCCCGAGATGATCGAGGCCCAGCGTGCCAGCGGCAAGGCGCAGGTGGACATCAGCTTCCCGGAGATCGAGAAGTTCGATCGCCTGCCGGAGCCGCGCGCCGAAGGCCCCACCGCCTTCGTCTCGATCATGGAAGGCTGTTCAAAGTACTGTTCCTATTGCGTGGTGCCCTACACCCGTGGCGAAGAGATCAGCCGCCCCTTCGACGACGTCATCGTGGAAGTGGCCCAGCTTGCCGAGCAGGGCGTGCGCGAGGTCAACCTGCTTGGCCAGAACGTCAATGCGTATCGCGGCCCCATGCACGACGGCGACATCGCCGACCTCGCCGTGTTGATCCACGCCATCGCGCAGATCGAGGGCATCGGCCGCATCCGCTTCACCACCTCGCATCCGCTGGAGTTCTCCGATTCGCTGATCGAGGCCTACGCCAACGTGCCGCAGCTGGCCAACTACCTCCACCTCCCGGTGCAGGCCGGCTCCGACCGCATCCTCGCGGCCATGAAGCGTGGCTACACCGCGCTCGAGTTCAAGCAACGCATCCGCAAGCTTCGCGCGGTGCGCCCGGACATCTGCGTTTCGTCCGATTTCATCGTGGGCTTTCCTGGCGAGACCGACGAGGATTTCGAGAAGACCATGAAGCTGATCGACGATGTCGGCTTCGACCAGAGCTTCTCCTTCATCTTCTCGTCGCGGCCGGGCACGCCGGCGGCGAACCTGGCCGACGAGACCCCTGCCGAGGTCAAGCATGCGCGGCTGACACGCCTGCAGGCGGCGATCAACGAAAACGCGCGCAAGATCAACGAAGCGATGGTCGGCACGGTGCAACGCGTGCTCGTCGAGAAACCCAGCCGGAAGAGCCCGAACGAAATGACCGGACGCACCGAAAACATGCGCTATGTGAACTTCCCCGGCCATTCGCGGATGATCGGCCAGTTCGTCGACGTGGTGATCACCGAGGCGATGTCCAATTCGCTGCGCGGCCGCGTCCGTCTCGACGACGAGGTGGCGCTCGCCTCGTGAACGCCATGACCCTTTCCCAGCGCGATTTCGCCCTCGATCCCGAAGACAACACCCGCCTCGCCAATCTTTGCGGACCGCTCGATGAGCACATCCGGCAGATCGAGCTGCGCCTGGGCATCGAGATCGACCATCGCGGCAGCCTGTTCCGCGTGATCGGCGACGAGGCCTCGGCCAAGGCCGGCGAACAGGTGCTGCGCGTGCTCTACGACGCCACCGAGACCGAGACCCTCACTGGACAGACGATCAACGTCCGTCTCGCCGAATCCGGCATCGATGCGCTGAACGAGCAAGCCGCCGAGTCCGCGCAAGAGGTGGTCATCAAGGTCAAGCGTGGCGTGATCAAGGGGCGCGGCCCCAATCAGGCCCGCTACCTGCACGCGATCACCACGCACGACATCAACTTCGGCGTCGGCCCGGCCGGCACCGGCAAGACCTATCTCGCCGTGGCCAGCGCCGTCGAGGCCCTGGAAGCCAACCGAGTGCAGCGCGTGCTGCTGGTGCGCCCGGCCGTGGAAGCGGGCGAGAAGCTCGGTTTCCTGCCCGGCGACCTCAGCCAGAAGATCGACCCGTATCTGCGCCCGCTCTACGACGCGCTCTACGAGATGGTCGGCTTCGAGAAGGTGTCCAAGCTGATCGAGCGCAACGTGATCGAGATCGCACCGCTGGCCTACATGCGCGGGCGTACGCTCAACGATGCCTACGTGATCCTCGACGAAGCGCAGAACACCACGGTCGAGCAGATGAAGATGTTCCTGACCCGCATCGGCTTCGGCTCGGTGGCGGTCATCACCGGCGACGTGTCCCAGGTGGACCTGCCGCGTCATGTCCGCTCCGGACTGCGCCACGCCATCGAGGTTCTGCGCGGCGTCGAGGGCATCAGCTTCACCTTCTTCACCTCGCGCGACGTGGTTCGCCATCCGCTGGTGGCGAAGATCGTTCGCGCCTACGAAGCCTTCGAGCAGAAGCAGGACGAAGAACGGTGACATCGCCGGATGTGGCCGTGGGCTATGCCACCTCACGCCGGGGCGTGCCCGCCCCGGCCAGTTTCCGCCGCTGGGTGGAGGCCGCCCTCAAGGGCGCTCGCCGGCGCAAGGCCACCGAGGTGTCCATCCGTATCGTCGATGCCGATGAAGGCCGGGCGCTGAACCTGCAGTACCGTGGCCGCGACTACGCCACCAACGTACTCTCGTTTCCCGCCGACCTGCCGCCCGGCCTGAACCTGCCGCTGATCGGCGACCTGGTGATCTGCGCCCCGGTGGTGGCCCGCGAAGCCGCCGAGCAGGGCAAGAAACCAGCCGACCATTGGGCCCACCTCACCATTCACGGCACGCTGCACCTGCTGGGCTACGACCACATCGAGGAATCCGAGGCCGAGACGATGGAGGGGCTGGAGACCCGGGTGCTGGCGGGACTGGGGATCGCGGACCCTTATCTGGCTTGAGGCCGCCCCTCTTCCTGAACCGTCACACGAATTCCGTTAGACTGATCCTTCCGCCCCATAGGGCAGAACTCCAAAGAGTAATGAACGAGGACCCTGGTAGTACCAACGGCCCGGCTCACCGATCGTGGTGGGACCGCCTGGGCCATCTGTTTTCCGGCGAGCCGCGCAACCGCGACGAACTGATCGAAGAACTGCGCAACGCCCAGGTCAATGGCCTGCTCTCGAACGACACCCTGACCATGGTCGAGGGTGCGATCAAGGTGACCGAGCTCAGTGTCGACGACGTGATGGTGCCCCGCGCCCAGATCGTCAGCCTGCCGGTCGATGCACCGCTCCCCGAGCTCCTCGCCGCCGTGGTCGAATCGGGCCACTCGCGTTTCCCCGTGCACGGCGAAGACAAGGATGAAGTGCTTGGCATCCTCCTGGCCAAGGACCTCCTGAAGTACTTCGGCCAGAGCGAGGGCTGCGACGTGCGCGCCCTCCTCCGCCCCGCCGTGCTGATCCCCGAATCGATGCGCCTGAACGTGCTGCTGGCGGAGTTCCGTCTCACGCGCAACCACATGGCGCTGGTGGTCGACGAGTATGGCGGTGTCGCCGGCCTCATCACCATCGAGGACGTCCTCGAACAGATCGTCGGCGAGATCGACGACGAGCACGACGACGAGGAAGATCCGGTGCTGGTACAGGCCCTCGAGGAAGGCGGCTTTTCGGTGAGCGCGCTCACCCCCATTGCCGACTTCAACGAAGTGGCCGGTGCGCACTTCTCCGATGAGGAATTCGACACCATCGGCGGCATGATCACCTCGGAGTTCGGCCACCTTCCGGCCGCCGGGGAAGAAATCACCGTGGGTGGCTTCCGGTTCCGCGTGACCGAAGCCGACGATCGTCGTGTGCAGCAGTTCCACGTCGCCCGCGCCAACGGAGAAGGCTGATCGCTACCGCCCCGCCTGTGGGAGCCGCTTCGGTGGCCATCCCGCACAAGCCCATGCGTTACCTCCTGCTCTTGCTGCTGGCCCTGTGCCTCGCCCCTGTCGCCCGCGCGGGGATCGTCGACGCGCCTGCGGCGAACCTCGAGATATCGCTGATGACCTACGGTCCCGGCGATATCTATTGGGAGCGCTTCGGGCATGACGCGCTGGAAGTGCGGGACACGGTCAGTGGCGAGTCGGTCGCGTTCAACTATGGCGTGTTCGATTTCGACCAGAAGGGTTTCCTGCTCAATTTCGCGCGGGGAATCATGGCTTACCGCATGGACGCGGAGACCACGCAGTCGGACATCGACTTCTACGCGGGCGAAGGCCGCTATGTACGCCGCCAGCGACTGGCGCTGGACGATGCGCAAAAGGAAAGGCTGCGCCGTTTCCTGCTCTGGAACATCCGACCGGAGAACGCCGGTTACCACTACGATTATTACGTCGACAACTGCACCACGCGCGTTCGCGACGCACTCGACGACGCACTCGGCGGCGCGTTGAGCGATCAACTGCGCGACAAGCCCGGCGGCATGACCTTCCGTGAGCAGACCGTGCGGCTGATGAGCAACCAGCCCTTGCTGATGCTCGGTATGGACCTGGGCCTGGGGCCCTACGCCGACCAGCCGATGACGGCATGGAAGGAAGCCTTCCTGCCCATGACGCTCGAGGCGGAACTGCGCAACGTGCGCATCGGCGAAGGCGGCGCGGCGCGCCCGCTGGTGATGGATGAGGCGACCATCGCCCCGGCCCGCCTCGATCCGCCGCCGGAGCAGGCACCCGACCTGCGCTGGCCCCTCCTCGGCGCCGGGTTGCTCCTGGCGATTCCACTCGCCTTGCCCTTCTTCACCAGGCACCGCGCGGCGCGCGGCATCTTCGCCGCCGCCGGTACGCTGTTCACCGTGTTCGCCGGCGTCGCGGGGTTGTTCATGCTGGGCCTGTGGGCCCTGACCCTGCACCGCTCTGCCTGGGGCAATTTCAACCTGCTCGCGTTCCAGCCACTCGCTTTTCTGATGCTACCGGCGATCTGGCGCCTGCGTCGCGCGGGAAGGCCCATGGGACGTCTCGCCCCCCGCGTCGCCACGCTCTCCTTCGGTGCCTGCGTCATCGGCGCGCTGCTGCACCTGTGGCCGGATTTCCCGCAGCGGAACCTGCCATGGATAGTGTTCGCCCTGCCTTGCTGGGCCGCGCTTTTCGCGAGCTTCTGTCGTCGCCACGACTGAAAAGCGCTCGCCACGACACAAATCGACGCGTCCCGCTACCTTCTTTTGGGGAATTGACGGGCGCGGGCGCGTGGGTGCAAATGGACGTCCGAATTCCGAAGAAGAAATGCGCTAGACGCCAGCCCGACAGCAGGCGCCATGCCGGTGGAAATGCGGACCACGTCACGGAATACGTCCGTTTCCATCTTTCCGGCGCGCGGCAAAGGGAATAAAACCCCGCGCCAGACATCTGCACTTGTCCCCACAGGTGAACGGTGTACCGCAATCGATGAACCTGAAACCGAGTGACCTCCCCCTCCTCGTGTCCCTCGACATGCTGTTGGAAGAACGAAACGTGACGCGTGCCGCGTCGAAGCTGCATGTGAGCCAGCCTGCGCTTTCCGCCCAGCTGGCGCGGCTGCGCCGGCTGTTCAAGGACCCGCTGCTCGTGCCTTCCGAGACGGGGCGTGGCATGGTCCCCACGCCCAAGGCGGAAGAAATGGCGGCCGCCCTGCGCGATGCGCTGTCCCAGTTGGGCACGCTGGGCGATCCCAACGGCACGTTCGACCCCACGCGCGACGCGGCGACTTTCCGCATCGGCGGGTCGTTCAGCGCCGTGAGCACCTTCGCCAAGCCACTGATCCAGGCATTCCAGGAGCAGCGGAACCGCGAACTCAGGCTGGCTTTCCGCACGGGCTGGGAAGACGCGGACGTGCTGGCGCAATTCGAGAACGGCGAGATCGACATCCTCCTCGCACCCAACGAACAATTGCCGTCATCGCTGAAGATGCGTTCGCTGATGGCCGACGAATTCGTCATGCTGCAACGCGCGGGACACCCTCGCGGCACGCAGCCGCTGACCATCGGGGACTATTGCTCGCTCGGGCACCTGATCGTCTCCACATCCGGACGCATGTACGGCCTGATGGATGTCCGCCTGAAAGAGTTGGGGCTTGTACGCGACGTACTGGTCTCGGCGCCACATGGCGATACGGTCGGCCCGATCCTGCGCGCCACCGACCTCGTCTGCACGCTGCCGCAAAGCATGGTCGACGCCGTGGGGCCCGGCGTGGAAGCCTACGCCATTCCCTTCGACATGCCGGACATGTCGCTGGCGATGGCATGGCACAGCCGCCTCGACAAACAACCCGCGCACCGCTGGCTGCGCGACGAGCTCATCCGCGTCAGCCACCGCCTGCACCCCACGCGACACGCGGAGCCACCCAAACCCTTGTTCCCGATCATCGAGCGAGTCCGCGATGGATATCACTGAGGCACTGCTTTCCCCGCTGGACGCCGATGCGCCTTGCGGCCCCAACCTCGAATACGACGCCCTCTTCCTCACCCTCGAATCGCTGGCCACCGCCACGCCCGAACGGGCGGTGGGACATACCGTGCGGCAAGCCGAAGAGCCGGATTGGCGCGACGTGGCGCAACATGCGGAGACCGTGGCCCAGCGCACGCGCGACCTGCGCGTCGCGGTCCACCTGGCCAGCGCCTGGCTGAAGACCGGCGGGATTCCCGCGTGGTCCGAAGGCATGGGCCTCGTCCGCGGGTTGCTCGAACGCTACTGGGACGACGTACATCCACGCCTGGACGATGGCGATCCGCTCGAACGGATCAATGCGCTCGCCGCGCTGTCGTCCACGGACGGCATGCTGGCCCACTTGCGCCGCGCACCCATCCTGCACGCCGAACGCGTAGGTAGCTTCTCGCTGCGCGACCTCCGAGTGCTCAACGGCACGCTGAAACCCGAAGGCGGCGACAATCCGGCGGTATCGCAAGAGCACGTGGACCTCGTCGCGCGACAGGCCGACGTGGAGGAACTGCGGCGCGTCCACGCCGGCATCGCCACCGCGCTGGAACATGCGCATGCGATCGGCAGGACCTTCGATGAGCGTACCCCGGGCAGGGGACCCGACATGGATGCCTTGTTGCGCGACCTGCGCGACCTGCACGCCTTTTTGCAGTCCCTGGCCGGATCACGCCTGCCGGCCGTGGCCGTCGATGCCGGTGACGACGGGGCGTCGCCTGCGGGCGGGACGGATGCGTCACGCACCTCCAACGGTACGAGTCGCGGTCCGATCAGCGGGCCTGACGACGTCGTACGCCTGCTCGACGAGATCTGTGCGTGGTACGCCATCCACGAGCCGTCGAGTCCTGTTCCGCCCTTGCTGCGTCGGGCAAGCCAGTTGGTCGGTCTGAGTTTCGCCGAACTGCTCAAGGCCATCGCGCCGGGCGGACTTTCCGAATTCCAGGTACTGGCCGGCGACAGCGACAGCTGACCGGCCCATACCCTCAAGGGATCGAAGATCGGTACGCCCATGCCGCCAGGGCACACGCGATGACGGCACCGGCGAGCCACCATGGCCAGCCTGTCGTGCCTCGCCGCATCCGCGACGAAGTGGCCCGGCGCATCGGCAGGGCATGCGAGAACGCCGGCGCTGCCGGAGGCGCGCCCGCGGGACGGCGCAAGGTGTGGATCGAGGCACCTCGGCGGCGCGCCGCCGAGCGCAAGAGCATGCGCCGGCGGAGCCGATATTCATGCGTGTCGATGCGCGCATCGGCGTATGCGGCATTCAGTGCCGCCAGGTCCCGGTTAACGATCGCATCCCATTCCATCAGCGTATGTCCCTCACCAGGCGGAAGCCGACGTCACGCTCGGCCGAGCCATCGCTCGGGCGCACGGTGTCCACCGAACACGCATCCGGACCACTGCGGTAGCTGCCGCCGCGAATCGCGAACGCGGTGCCCTTGGTAACCCATTCCCATACACCGCCGGTCATGTCGACGAGTCCCCAGGGGTTGGCAATGCCCTTCGTGCTGAACTCGGGCGACTTGAGGAGGCGGCCGATGCCCGACGACGGCGCACCGCAGTTTCCGTCCTTGCTATCCCACGCGGCGTTGGCATGGGCTGCGAACTTCCATTCCTCGTCGGTGGGCAGGCGATAGGTGTGTCCACTGACTTGCGAGAGCCACGTCGCATACCGTTGCGCGAAGGCCACAGGGATGGATCGTGCGGGCTCACCGGCGGCGATGCCACGCGACACCGCGCAGGTGCGCGCCGCTCGGCAGAACTGGTCGAGGTTGCCCACGGTGATCTCGGTGCGGGTCATGGCGAAAGGCTTTCGCCCGAAGGGTACGACCACCAATGCGGGGCCGTACGAACCGACGGCAAACGTGTCGAAGCACTCGCGCGCGGTACCGGCGAGTCCACGCCGCCCGCAGGGATCCGGCGGCGTGACGACCACGGGCGCGGAGCGCAATGTCTTCACCACGGCCTCCAGCGAACCTTCCGGCAGCGCGTTCGAGGCGGCCATGGCGGCTTCCAGGTCCTTGAGGCCGGCAGGATCCCCTTCCTTCACCGCGGCCAGCCGCCGGCGCAGGTCATCCTGGTCGGCCGCGGAGACCACCGGGGCCTTCGCCGCGGTCATCACGGCCGTAGCCAGGTCATAACGCGTCAGTGCCCTGCGCAGGTCGTCCCGTTCGCCAATGATCGCCAGCGCGCTGTCGATCCGCCCCGCGGCCTCCTTCCAGTGGCTCGCCCGGCATGCCTCGCGCGCCGCTTCGAGGAAAGCTTGCGTCAACAGGTTCGCCGCCTCGTCGTTCGTGTCCACCCTGCCGCCGTCGATCTGGCGGAGCTGCTGGAAACTCTCGATGGCCTTGTCCAGGTCGTTGGCCGCCGTCGCACGGCGCAACGATTCGAGCCGCGCCTCGTGCTCGGCGTGGGACAGGTCCGGCGCCGTGGCGGCCGATGACGCCACGGCGGGTGCCTGCGATGAGGCGGGAGCCAGCGCGACGCTGCGCGCGGCAAGCCGCGTGGATGACGGATACAGCCGGTGCGCGATGGACAGCCGCTTCGCGACCTCCGTCATGTCACCCGAGGCGATCGCGTCACCGACCGCCTGGTCGAGCTTCAGTTCGAGCTCGGGATTCACGAGCAGGCGGCTGTCCGGATCGATCTTGCGGATCTGACCGAGGATCGCGGGAACCTCGTCGGCTCCGTCACCGAACAGGTGCCCGGCAAGGATCGCCTGGCTGAGGGATGTGTCGAGCCGGTTCAACGCGGCGTCGCGCTCGCGTCCGATCTCCTCGCGCCGGCGATCCAGTTTCGGTGCGAACGTCTTCAGGTCGGCGCGAAGGCGAAACGTTTCCATGGCGCCGGGATAGTCGAGACGGCCGTGCGCCGGGTCCCAGTGCGTGGCGACCAGGCGCACGAGAAAGGCGTCGATGGCATCCGCACCGTCCACCACGACGCGGCGGCGCTCATCGCCATCGAGCGCGGCGAGCGCGGCGCGTACCTGGTCCTCGTCGCGAAAGCCATCGGCCTGGCCGGGTGCGAGACGGCGCAGTGTCTCGGCCACATGCCTGCGCTCCGCCTGCATCGTCGCCACCCAGGCCGCGGCCACCGACAAGGCCAGGACCAGACCCGCCGTGACCAGCCATGGCGTGGCCCGTTCACGCCAGCGGCGCTTGCGCAGCCCAGCCAGTACCACGGCGATGTCCGGGCTACGCTTGTCGGCGGTGAAAGCGATGCTGTCACACAAGGCCTTGTACTGGCGTTTGTCGAGCCCCGGCGCCGGCGGCGGGCGCTTGCCGGCGTTCATCGCCTCCTCGGCGTTGTCCTTGTCGAAAGGATGGCGGCCGGTGAGCAGCTCGAAAACCACGCAGCCGAATGCATAGATGTCGTCGCTGGGCGACGGCGGCTTGCCCTGGAGCATTTCAAGGCTCGCATACGCCGGTGTCATCGCGCCGAGCGAGCCGGCATCGAAGACCGTGCGGTCGTCACCGGCATCGACACCCAGCTTGCCCGCGCGCGCGATGCCGAAATCGAAGACCTTGGCCACGCCCCGGAGCGTGACCATGACATTGCCCGGCTTGAAGTCCGAATGCACGATGCCGGCGGCGTGGGCTCGCCGCAATGCATCGCCCATGCCTTCGATCAACGGCCACGCCTCGTCGAAGCGCATGCCGTCACGCGCCTTGCCACGAATCAGCGAGCGAAGATCGCTGCCTTCCACGTATTCCATCGTCATGAAGACGTTGGTGCCGTCCTTGTCGAAATCGTAGACACGCACGATATGGTCATTGGCTACCTGCTGCGCGCGGCGGGCTTCGCGTTGCAAGGCGACCAGCGCGTCCGGATGCTTGCGGAACTCGTCGTTGAGCACCTTCACCGCGACATACGGATCGCGGTCGCGTGCTTCCACCTTGCGTTCGTCCCGTGCGAGGTAGACCACGCCCATGCCACCGCGCCCGAGTTCGCGCTCCATCAGGAAGCGGCCCTTCAAGAGGCTGCCCACGGCGATCCTCTCACCCTGGGCAAGGTCGGCGATGCGTCGCCAGCCACCTTCGCCGGTGCCCAGCGAGGATGAGCCGGTGGCCGTACCCTCGCCACCGGCGGCCGCATGCAACGGCTTGACCACCGTCGCGTCGTCCTGGTCGACCGATGCCGTCACCGCACGCAGTGGCACGACCCGGGTCTCATCATCGTCATGCTGGCTCATCAACAGGTTTCCTCGGTTTCTTCCAGCCGCACGACGACGGCCGATACGTTGTCGCGGCCAGCGCGCCCGAGCGCGCCGTCGACCAGGCTGGCAAGCAGTGCCCCTGGCTCCGCATGACGCTGGCAGCACGCCTCGATGTCCTCGTCGCTGAGTTCCTTGTTGACCCCGTCGGAACACAGCACGAAGCACATGCCGCCGCGCCGCGGGGTCAAGGTCCAGTCCACGTAGAGGCGATCGTCTGCACCGACCGCACGGGTGAGCACGCCCGACGCGACGTGCGCCTTGGCCACGCCGACGCGTGTTTCGTCGCCACGATCGCCGTGCACGTGGTCGCGGGTGAGGAGCCGAAGGCGCCCGTCTTCGTAGCAGTACGCCCTGCTGTCACCCACCCATCCGCACAACACCATGTCGCGGGTATGCACGAGCACCACCACGGTGGAGGCGATGGCGTCGACACGGCGTTCGCGCGCGGCCGAGCGCAGCGACCGGTTGACGCGCAGGAGTTCATCCTCGATCGCATCGATGAAATCGGTGACGTCCTCGCATCGCGACAGTCCACGCAGCCTGTCGACGATCATGCCGCTGGCGACGTCCCCGGCACTGTGGCCGCCGAGCCCATCGGCGACGACCCAGAGACCGAGATCGTCGGCGACCAGGATCGCGTCCTCGTTGTGCCGACGCACGTGGCCGGTCTCGGTACGGCCGGCGGAGAGATAAGGCAAGGTCACGCAGGTTCCTCATGGGTTTCGGCATCGATGCCATCGATGGAGCGCAGGTAATCGTCACCGTCGGGCAATCCACGCAGGAGCACGCCTGCCTGCGGGTCCGGGCCGCGCCACCAGAGGCTGCGCATGTGTTCGCCTTCTGGCACCTGCCATGACGGGATGGCGGTGCCCGCCGGATCGGCGAGCGCACGTGCCGCTCCGTCGAAGTCGGCCAGCGAACCGTTATCACGCCCCTCGCGCACGACCGCTTCGGCGGTATCGAACCAGGTCGCCCCCGGAAGGCGCGGCCATCCGTTCGCCGATGGCGTAGGCGATATCGCAAGCACCAGCGGGAAGATGCGGCCAACGCGATCGGACGACAGGGCCGCCGCACCGATCCAGGGTTGCTGACCGCACACGCGCGCGGCGAGTGCGAAACGCCAGACGGGGGACGCGAGGCAACGCATGCGCCAGGCATCGCCCGACCGGCCCGCCATCCCCGCCATCGCTTCTCGGCAGGCACGGTCCCAGGGTTCGACGAACTCCGGCGGAAGCCGGCGCTGGACGAAGTCGCCAAGTAAGGGAAGCTTGCCGTGGAAGCCCGCCACGGCCCGTCCGGCCCCCGCGCTCATGCCGGGCACCGGAAACGGCGCACGCTGCCATCGCCGAACGGATTGCGCAGGCTCGCCGCCTCGATGTCCACGTTCGCATGCGTGGCGCCAAATCCGAAGTTCGCACCGAAACGGGTCTCCGTGCGCCGCTGCAGCGACGCGGCGTCGAGGGCGTGGAAAAAACCCCACTCGCCGGGATACTCCAATACGGGTAGCGGGTTGCCTGCGCTATCCCATGCGCTGATCCGCGTGAGCCCGGGTTTCGGACCGGGCCACTGCATGACCGCGGAAGCCACCGGCTGGCCTGCCTTGTATTCGTAGGTCTGGCCGTCCACTTCGATGGTGAGGCGGCCGATGCCGGCGGGAGGCGTCGTGATCGACACGGTGAAGCCGACCTGTGGCCGCGGACCGTCGCGGAAGTACACCTGGCGGATCGTATCGGCCAGCTGCGCTTCGCCGAGCACCTCCGCTCCGCCGCGTGCACTTGCGGTGTCCCGGAACCTCCACGATGGCCCGCCGGTATCGACGACGCGCGACAAGGTCTGCCGGAAGAACGTGTCGAAGCGGCCGCCGTTGCCGAACAACGCGGCGAAGTCCTGCAGCGGTATATCGTTGCCACCTGCCGCGGCGAAGGGATAACGGCCCTGGACGAAGCGTGCGCAGTCGGCCCCCGCCGCCTCACGGAAACCATCGGCCAGCGCACCGCTCGCACCCTTGCTCACCAGGCTCTGGCTGCTGCCGGCGAGGCCGCCCAGCCAGGCGGACAACGGCGGGGGCAACTGCGCCGCCTCCAGCCGCGCGGCGGCGAGCGCCGGATCGGGTTGACCGATCGTATCCATGGCCGGGCGCTGGCTCAGCAAGGTCTTGCTCAACTGGTCGAGCGCACCCAGCGTGTGGTCCAGCGGCGTCGCACCTGCCGTGCCATCGGTCAGTTGGTTGAGCGCGGCGAAGTGCTCGACGATCGGTGCGTCCGCGCCATCGTCGGCGGCACCCTGCGCCGCGGGGCGCAACAGATGGGTCGTGTTGTCGCGCACGAGCGACAACAGCGCCTTGAGGGGCGACCCCGGGCCGGCGAGGCGCGCGGCCACGCCACTGGCCTCCTGCACGTTGGTCACCGGCTGCAACTCGAGATCGCCGAGCATGTCGTCCCATGCACGAATGTAATCGGCCACGTAGAGCGCGCGTACCTGCGTGGCCAGGGATACACGGCGCAAGGGGTCCGCGGTGGTGGCGCCGAGCACCCAACCGTCGTTGACGAAGCGGTCCACCGCCCTGGCGATGCCGCCGCCGGCACCGGATGCGGGAGCGTCCTGCACCATCGCGGCGAACACCGGGCGAGTGAACAATGCCGGTAATGGCCTGGACAGCGGCGCGCCACTGCGATGGCGGAACACGTCGCCGAGCAATCCCAGCGTGCGATCCAGCCGCACCGGCGCGTCGCGACGGGAGTCGCCATCGATCTTCATGCCAGCGTAGATGAGCGTCGCGAGATCCGCCGCCCTCAACGACGCGCGCGCCGCCTCGACCAGCGAGTTGTCGAGGGGCAAGGCACGCAGCCTGTCCCGCCCGGCGAAAAGGACGCGGAAATGCCTTTCCAGCGCCTGCACCAGGCTGTCCTCATCAGGGAATACCTCGCGCCACCGCTCGCCCGCCAGAAGCACGAGTTCGTCGCGATCGCGATGGCGGGTGTCGCCCAGCATCAAGTAACCCTTGAGCACGTAATACAGTCGCTGTGGGTCGCCGGCCGACTCACGCAAGCCATCTCGGAACTGCAAGGCCAGGCCCGGAATGACGCTGGCCTGGAATTCGCGCTCGTGCGCGCCCTGCGCCTGGTCGAATACCTCGTCACCCTGGAACAGGCCGAAACGCATCGACCACGGCACCGGCTGGCGTACCTGATCCGCGACCTGCTCGACGCGCGCGAGCACATCGAGGCGTTGCAGCGCTTGCGCGTAGTATTCGCGCAATGAGGCGGGCGCCGCCGCACGGCCGTCTTCCGGAAAATCGCCCAGTGCCTGACCGACCCGCGCGATGTAGTCGGCATTGCGACCGAAGCTCGTCACCATGCCAACCAACAGGACGGCGGCGAGCACGCCGATACCGCCGATCGCCGCCGCCTCGGCCAGACGCCTGCGCCGCCATGCGACGGGGTCGGCACCGACGAAGCCCGCCTCGGGCAGGATCGTCTCCTTCAGCAGCCGCTCGGTGAAGTACGTGCGCCGCTGTGCCCGGGCGGACACGGGCAAGGTGGCGTGCATGCCGAAGGAGCGTCCGACCACCGAGAGCACGCGGTCGATCGGCGTGCCTTCCTGGGTACCCGACGTGAGGTAAACACCGCGCAACACCGGCGGACGCCCGTAGGCATGGCTGCCGAAGACAGCCGAGGCCAGGGGCAAGGCCACCTCGCGAAGCGCGCGCAACTGCTGCGGGAACGAGAGAATCCGTGCACGCCGGCGGACATCGCGCTCGGCGTGCATCCGCTCGACGACACGTTCGTCGATCCGCTCCAGCAAGGCGTCGAACTCCTCGCCAAGCGCCCCCGCGGCGCCGCCCTCGACGCTTTGCGCCGCGGTGAATGTCGTGCCCCACACCTGGGCCCGTCCAGCTGGATCGAGCGTATCGAAGAACTCCAGGAATCCGGCAACGAGGTCGCACTTGGTAAAGACCATGTACACCGGCACGGCGACGCCGAGGCGCGTACCGATCTCGTCGAGGCGCTCGCGCAAGGTGCGCGCGTGCCGTTGCCGTTCCGTTTCGGACATCGTCAGCACGTCGGCGACACTCACCGTCAGGACGATGCCGTTCACCGGCCTGCGCCGGCGGTGACGGCGTAACAGGTCCAGGAAGCCTGTCCACGCCGAAGCGTCCGCGTGGGGATCGGAATCCTGCGTGGTGTATCGCCCCGCCGTATCGAGGAACACGGCGCGATCGGTGAACCACCAATCGCAATCGCGTGTGCCACCGATGCCGCCGAGCGAACGGTGGCCCATGCTGCCGAGCAGTGGGAACTCGAGGCCGGAGTGTTCGAGCAGGGTGCTCTTGCCCGAGCCCGGCGCACCGATCAGGAGATACCAGGGTAATTCACGCAGATCGCCGCCACCGTCGCGACGCTTGCGCAGCAGGGCCAGTGCCTCGGTGAAGCGGGTGCGCAGGGCAGCCCGCTCCGCGCGGGCGCGGGCGTCGGAATCCGCGCGCGCCGGGTCGGGTTGCGATGCCAGGTCCGTGCCCAGGCGCTCATTGCGGCGGATCGCAAGCCAGTGGCGTCCCGCCAGGATGCCCGCCCATGCGGCAGCGACCACGACAATCGCCACCACCCGCGCCACCACGCCAGCCAGCGGCTGCGTGCCGCCAAGGCCGAGATAGGGGCCACCGAAGCCGATCAGCAACGCGCACAGGCCGATGCCAAGTGCCGCGCGAACCCAGGAATGACGGAACAGGTCGGCAAGAGTCTTCATCCGGCCTCCGGAATGAACAGGATCTCGACGCGGCGGTTGCGCGCGCGGTTTGCCGGAAGGTCCGGCGGCGTGGCCAAGGGTTGCGAAGCGCCCGCGCCGCTGGACTCCACACGGCGCGGATCGCTCAACTCGCGGCCGAGGATGTCACTGACGTTGCGTGCACGCGCCGCCGACAGCTCGAAGTTGTCCTTGAAGCGAAGCGAGCGAATCGGCTGGTCGTCCGTATGGCCCACGACGACGATGCGGCCACGCACCTTGTCGAGCGCCCGTCCGATACGGACCAACAAGGCGGCTTGCTCCGGCGCCACGTCGGCACCGCCCGAGGGAAACATTCCCGTGGCGGCGAGCCGGAGGGTCGCCTGCCCGTCCGGCTTCTCGTCGATCCCCAGCGCGCCGCTGCGTTCGTCGCCGGCCAGCAGCTCGCGCAAGCTCATGGCGGGACGCTTCGGCGGCACCTCCGTTCGAGGCAACGGCACGCCGCGCAGGCCGATCGCGGCGAGCCGCGAGCTCACCGGATCGCTGATGCCGTTGAGGCGGCCGTGCAGGTAGATCCAGGTACCGCTCACGATGCATAGCGCCGCGAGCGCCGCCATCCAGACCGGCATGCCGCGCCGCGATGCCAGCGGCCGGTCCAGGCCACGCCATCGTGGAGACAGCTCCGCAGGCGCGGCGGAACGGTACGCCATGATGCGCCGGTACAGGTCTTCGCGGCGGTCCGAAAGCCGCGACAAGCCGCCGGGTTCCACGAGATATTTTCCGCCAAAGCCGAGCGCGAGGCAGAGATACATCATCTCGACCAGGTCGATGTGGCGGACCATGTCCTGGCCAAGCCTGTCCAGGATGGCGAAGAATTTCTCGCCACCGTAGGTCTCGCCGTGGAAGGTCACCAGGAGGGTCTGGCGCTGCCATCCGGTCTGCTCGCCCCAGGGGGAGTCCAGCACGGCTTCGTCCAGCATCGTGCATAGGACATAGCGCGCGGCCACGCCGGTCTGCGCATCCACGCCGGCACGCGCCGCCAGGTCGTCGAAGCGGCGGATGTGGGTCACCGCGCGCTCGCGCAACAGCGCGGCGTCGGGCGGCTCCGGGCTGTTGCGCAATTGCGCGGCGAGCAGGAGCAAGGGATTCGCTGCCCGCACCAGTGGATTGCCGCCCGCCATGGGTAGTTCCTGCGCCACGGCGGCCACGTCCCGTACCGGATCGCGTTCGCGCCGGGGCGGTGCCGGCGACGATTCACGGGTGGTACTGGGGCGCACGACGGTCGCGTCGTCCGGGCGATAGCCCGAGGTATCGTCGGTCGTCATCGAATCAGTTCCTTACCGCCCACAACTCGAGTTCCAACCCCTCGAACCCGTTGCCGAAGTGCAGCGCCACGCCACCGGACGTGCGCAGGGTCTTCCACATGGGCGAGGCCTTGTCGAGTTCGAAGTACTGGTAACCCGCGTGATACGGAATCTGGCGGGGAGCGCTGGCCATCGACGCGACGGGGATACCCGGCAACTGCAGGTTGACGAGGTCGCGGATCTTCTCGACCGGGCCGATCTTCGATTGCGTGGGCAATCGGCGACGCATGTCGGCCGCGGCGATATCGGCCTTGGCGGCAAGCACGAAAGCGGCACCATCGAGCAGCGTCGTATCCGCGACGGTCCCCACCCATACCCCGTACTTCCTCTGTTGCAACGGTACCGGGATCGCCGTCTGCTCCAGGACGGCGCTGAGGCTCATGCGCAACGCATCGATCAAGGGCTCGAAACTCTCGCGCAGACGCTCGTGGCGATAGGACGGGAAGACGTCGCTGCGCTTGCCCGGCGTGGTGAAGGTCGCCAGTTCCCCCGCCATGCCGAGCAACATCCGATAGAGATCTTCCGGATGCAGGAGCGGCGCCTCGGCCAGATGGGCCAGTTGGGGCTGGTAACGGTTGACCAGCTGGAGCATGAGGAAATCGGACAACTCGGCGGTACTGGTGCGGTCGCTGCCCGCCACGCGCGCGGCAAGCGCCTCGCCGCGTTGATGCAGCAGTCCCAGCAGTTCGGTCAGGAACAAGGCGAGACGGTCCGAGGCGCGGCAGGACAACGCGCTGGGAATGAAGCCGTCGTCGAGCGACACGCGGCGGTCGGCGCGGCATTCCACCAGGTGCGCCATGGGCAGTTCGACCAGGCCCTCGCGCGGCTGCGCCGCCGCGAGGAGTCGTGCACTGAGCCCACCCACCTCGAGAATCACCGTCCCGGTGGTACTGCCCGAGGCGTCGCCGACCTCGGCATCGCGGACGCTGAAGCGGGCGAGTTGTCCAGGCGGCACGGTATCCGGCCAGACGCTTTCCGCTTGCGTCGGCGAGCGCAAGGGCAAGGTCAGGTGGATGACCTGGTCGCGCCAGTTCGGGTCGATATCCAAGGGCGGCGGCAGCGGGTCCCGATCGGGCATGGAGAACGGTGTTCCGTCCGGAAAGACACCGCGTGCACGGCGGATGCCGACCTTGCCGATGGCCAGCAGGTCACGCTCCAGTTCGAGTTCGTCGAAGCCCCATGGGTGGGGACGCAGTGCCGCCGCACGCAGCTCGATGTAACGCTCGGTGTAACGGTCCTGCTGTTGCATGTGCTGCGGACGAAGGAACAAGCCTTCGCTCCACACCACTTTGTTGAACGAGGTCATCGTGCGGCTCCTTCGCTCTTGAAGCGTGCCAGCTGGTCTTCGTAGGCCCGCGCGAACTCGTCGCCGAACAGGCGGCGGAAGCGTTCCTCGGGATCGGCGGCGAGCCCCTGGTAATGCGCGCGGTAACGTTCCCATGCGCCCTTGCCCGCACCGGGCATGAAGCGAGGCCGGCGAGCACCTTCCTCGTCGAAGCGTGCCGGATCGAACTGCGCGATGAGGTCGTCGAAGGCGGCGCGTACGCCGGAAAGCAGGGCTACCTGGTGCAGGCGGATATCGTCCATGGCATCGACGATGGCCGCTTCACCGGAGAGGAAGGCCTCGTTGGGCGAGGCCAGCAACCGGGCCATCGCTTCCGTCGCGGTGGGCGCGAACTTCAATGGATTGTTTTCCGTGCGGCGGATCAGCGTGGCGGGCATGCGGAAGCCGTTCTTCAATTCCGCGCGGGCGCGCAGGACATCCATCACGCCCTCGAGGACGAGCAGGAACAAGGGTTCCACGGCGCCGGGCACTGCATCCGGTGGAGATACCGGTGCGGGCGGCCGCTGCGCTTCGACAGGTGCGTCCACGGGCACCGGACTATCGGCGCGGAACAGGCTGCGGGTCCTGTCCCAGTTTTCAGGCAGTACCGCTGGCGGACGCCGCATGGCTTCGTTGTCCACGCGGGCCACCACGAGATGTTCATCCAGCGGCGATACATGATTCCAGGGAGACGCGGGCGACGCCGTGGGCAAGACCGTCTGGAACCAAGCGAGCGGGTCGAGCGAGGCTGGCGCACCGCCCTCACCCGGCACCAGCGATCCCGCCGCGGCGGGCACTTCCACGGCGTCGGCGACAGCAGGCAACGGCGATGCGGCTGGCGCGGTGTCCGTGACATCGCGCGTTTCGCGCCGCGCCGTCGTCCGGGCCACGTGTTCGACCGGAGACTCGATGGCGACAAGCACCTCGAAGGTATCGATCTGCACGAGGTCGCCATCACCCAGCAAGGCGGGTTCGCCGCCGCGCAAGGGAGCGCCATTGAGCAACATGCCGTTGGTACTGCGGTCCTCGAGGAAGTACAGGCCGTTGAGGTAACGCACCAGTGCATGCTGACGGGAAACACCATGGGCATGGAGTACCCAGTCGCACTGTTCCGCACGGCCGATCGTGAGGTCGCGTCCTTCCACGCGCACCGACGCCCGGTCGGCGATCTCTTCGGTACGCGCGCCGAGGACGGAGAGGACCAGGCTGGGCCCGGCGTAACGGTTCATACGGAATCCTCCGATCGGAGCAAGCCAAGGGCCGGTGTGACGAAGGCGCGGCAACGTGCGTCGAAGTCGTCGCCGGCCGCGGCAAGGGTCAACAAGGCGCCCGCGGCGACGACCGCCATCAGGTGCGCGGCGACGGGTGCGACTTCCTTGCCCGAAGCGTCGAGCAGGAAGCCCTCGGACCAGCCCGCACTGGCGGCGATCAAGGCACCCACGCCGACGTAGTGGCGACCGGCCGCATAGGCGATGGCCTTTCGGCGGGCCGGCTCGCCGCGCTCGCGCAACCATGCTTCGGCGAGGCGGAGACCGGCACGGTCTTCCTCGCCAAGCGCCGCCCCCGCCGCGCATTGGCACAACCACGGCACGACGTAGCCGCGGGGCAACAGACGCATCTGCAAGCGCAACGCCGCGCCAGCGAGCCCGCCATCCAGCAGCGCCTGCACCGCCCCGCGCGGGGTCATCCCGTTGCGAAGCCGCTCCATGGCGGCCGGTTCAAGGCCCATGTCGCTGGCCGCCCTGGTGATACTGGTCGTTGTCGTGGTCATAGCAGCAATGGCGGCATGCCCTTGAGCACGGCCGGTCCGGCGGTGGAAGAAAGCATCAGGGCCGCGCCCGCGGTGACGGCGATGGCGGCGGTGGCGTTCACCGTCACCGTGGCCCCGGCGGTCAGGGAAACGGCGGCGCCCGATGTGATCGACGCCGCGCCTCCGGCCGTGAGGTTGATCGCCCCGGTGCCGGCCAGCCGCAATGTCGTACCGACGATCTCGATCTCGCCGGTACGCTTCATCACGATGCGGGCGAGACCCGTCACGAGCTCGATCTCCTCTCCGGCCTCGATACGCAATCGGCGTCCCACGCGCAGGCTGTCGTCGCGACCCACGTCGTGGCGGCGATCGCGTTTGATATCGGCCGTCTCGTCGCGTTCGATCGTGCTGACGTGATCGTTCTCCGCTTCGTGGCGAAGGTCGCGCTGGGCATGCAGCAAGAGTTCTTCGGCGCCCTTGCGGTCTTCGAAGCGGATTTCGTTCGCCTCACCCGCGTTTCCCATCAGGCTGCGACTGACGACGCCGCTGCGTGTCTTCTGGTCGGGCAACGGATAGGGCGGCATGTGGTCCTGGTTGTAGACGCTGCCGATGATGAGGGGACGGTCCGGGTTACCGTCGAGGAAGGCCACGACGACCTCCTGCCCCACGCGCGGAACGAACTGCGCGCCCCAGCGCTTGCCCGCCCACGACGAGCCGACGCGGACGGGACACGACTGGTCGGCCCGCGGCTTGCCGGGCGAATTCCAGAAGAACGTGACTTGCACGCGTCCCTGGCCGTCAACCTGGATGTCCTCATCGGTCTCACCGAATACGACGGCCGTCTGCACCCCGGCGATCGAAGGGCGCGGTGTCACCTGCGCCGAGCGGAATGGCTGCCGGCTGCGAATGACGCGGAAGCGACAGGCGAAGGGAGCCTCGTCCCTGTCCGGCTCCACGCCACCGGCCTGGTAATCCACCTCCACCAGACGTGTCATCGAGCCGATCACGAGGTATTCCTGGTTCGCATCCGCCAACGGGAAATCCTTCAACGTGAAGAGATCGCCCGTCGCCAGGCCGACGGCATCGGTGGAACCTTCGCTTATGGCGTCCCGCACGTTGAGTGCATCCACGCGCACCCTTGCGAAATGTTGGCCATCCGCCACCTGTTGGGCATAACCCACGGACGCATACGGGTAGTCGTAGATCTCCAGGCCCGGCACGGAATGAACATCGGGCCCGTCCGTCACCTGTTCGTTGGCCAGCAGCGAGGCCTTGGGCCGCTGGTAGTCATGGTCGTCCATGCGGACGCGCGTCGGGTTCACGCTCCGGGCGACGCTCCAGTCGCTCACCGACGCCTTCATCCGGTGGCCGCGTTCCGTGGGTGGCGCATAGGGAAGGGTCTCGAAACCTGGACGGGGCGCATGCGCCCCCAAGGCATCCGCCAGTACCATCGTGTGGCTGGACGATGCGTGGGTGAAGAAGTAATAGATGCCTTCCTGTTCCATCAGCCGGCTGATGAAATCGAAGTAGCTTTCACGGTACTGCACGCAGTAGTCGCGGGCGGTATAGCTCGCGCTCAAGGCGAGCCGCACGTCGCCATAGCCGAACTCGGCAAGCACCTCGCGCACGATCTGCGGCACCGTCTTGCCCTTGTAGATGCGGCAATCGGATGTCTGCCGCAGCAACCAGGGCGTCGGCACGATGCGAAACGCATAGACCGCATAGCGGACGTTCTGGATGCTGATGAAGGCACCCTGCTCCGCCTCCGCGACGATGCCGTTGAAATACCGGACATCGCCTTGCGGCGTGACCGTCTTCACGGTCATCGACGTGCCCAGGAGCGCGCGCAGGTCGGCCTGCGCGTTCTTGCTGATCGCTTCGATGCGAAGGTCGAACAGACGGCCGAGTTCTTCCTTCGCCGTCATGTTGGCGAACAGAAGGGCATCGCCCATGCGGGAGGAAAGTGTGATGGCATGCGCCATGGCCGGATCAACGACCCGACGGTTCGGCGGACCAGCCAGCGAGTCCGCGTCTCAGGATATTCCGCCAGGCGGTCTCGTCGCCGGCATACTCCACCGTCCCCGCGATCGAGAGATCCTGCCTGAGGGCGACAAGCCATTTCGCGACCAGCCGGGTCAGGTCGCCGCGGATGAACAGTTCCACCTGCCTGCACAGTTCCCTTCGCGCATCGCTACTCCTGGGCGCCTGCGCCAATGAACTGCCACCGATGAACCCCGTGCGCGCAGCCGGATCCATGCCCGCGTTCACCATGTCCCGCCAGGCCATCATGGGGTCCGCGGGCAAGCCGCACACCCACTTGTAGAAGACCTCCTTGAATGCCTTCGCCTTCTTGCCGAACTCGATCGAGTTGTGGTCGTTCGCCTCCACGCGTTCGTCGTCCTGGATCCAGCTCCGTTCCCTCATGCGGGGGTGCGCCCTTATCTCCTGGAGCAAGGGGTACGACCCGGCGAACCGCGAGTTCATGACCTGGCGCCCTTCCGCCATGTCGCCGCCGCTTCCGTTCAACGCGTTGAAGTGACGCTCCAGTTTGTACTGTTCGAGAAGCAGGACGAAGCACGAGACGATGGAGCTCTCGAAGTCGTTGAAGACATGATTTCCGTTGGCCATGAATACGTCCCCAACTACAGTGTGTAGATGCTGTTCAGCTTTTCTTGCCGGTTACCGCCGAACTCCATGTGCGTGTAGTAACGCAGGTAGTCGCTGGCATCGACCGGGCGCCAGGTTGGCGAATAGCTGTTCGTCCCCAAACGGTAGCGGCAGAACGTCGCGACCTTGCTGTAGTCGTTGAACACGTCCTTGAGCGCCGTCAAATCGGCCGTCTGGCGGTTACCGACCACGCCGCGCATGATCCCCTCGACCAGACGCGATCGCGCCGCCTCGGAAGTCAGGGCCACGACCTTCGCAAGGTCCGGATTCATCCGGGCTACGCGTCCGCCACCGCGAACCAGCGCGCCCTCGAACTCGCTGCGGCCTGCCTTTCCGGCCAGGTCGTTTTCCTTGTAGTTGTAGTCGGTGAGCACGATGCGCGCGGCGTTTCCGTGGCTGTACGCGAACAACTCGAAGTTCGGCGTGCGATAGAAGTACGAGTGCGCCAGTTCCTGGTCGTCGACGTAAACGACTTCCATCTCCGAGCCAACGGGAACGTTCGCGAAGTTCGCCTGCCGGAATGCGACGAGGAAGCGTGAATAGGCCTCCGGCGTCAATTTCAGTGGTATCGCCATCTCAGTGGACCTCGTCTTCGAACCGGTAGCTGAAACCGCCATCCGCGATACCTACCTCCACGCGCTGTACCGTTTCACCCCGTATCGTTCGCTCGAGAAAGGCGCGGCTGATGTCGGGGAGCATCGTGTGGGTCAGGATGGCGTCGATCATGCGTCCGCCGGATTCACTCTCCGTGCATCGGGACACGACCCTTCCGACGACCTCGTCGTCGTATGCGAAGGGAACGCGATAACGCGACCGCACCCGTTGCTCGATGCGATCCAGTTGCAGGCGGACGATGCGCTCCAGCATGGATTCACTGAGCGGGTAGTACGGAATGGTGACGAGGCGTCCGAGCAAGGCCGGCGGGAACACGTCGAGCAACGGCGCGCGCAGCGCGCTCGTCATCTCGTCCGGGTCCGGCGCGCCGCCCTCGCGGCGGCACAGGTGCGCGATCGTCTCGGTGCCGACGTTGCTGGTCAGGATGATCAGGGTGTTCCGGAAGTCGATGCTCCGCCCTTCCCCGTCCTCCATCACGCCCTTGTCGAACACCTGGAAGAAGATCTCGTGCACATCGGGGTGGGCCTTCTCCACTTCGTCGAGAAGCACGACCGAATAGGGCTTGCGGCGCACGGCCTCGGTGAGGACGCCGCCTTCCCCGTAGCCCACGTAACCGGGCGGCGCACCCTTCAGCGTGGATACCGTGTGCGCTTCCTGGAACTCGCTCATGTTGATGGTGATGAGGTTGTGCTCACCGCCATACAGCGTCTCCGCCAGTGCCAGGGCCGTCTCCGTCTTGCCCACGCCGGAAGTACCTGCCAGCAGGAAGACGCCGATCGGCTTGTCGGGGTTGTCCAGGCCAGCGCGGGACGTCTGGATGCGCCTGGCGATCGCCTCCATGGCGTGGTCCTGGCCGATGACCCTGCGCGCCATGAGGCTGCCCAGGTTCATCACCGTCTCCAGTTCGCTGCGCAACATGCGGCCTACCGGAATACCGGTCCAGTCGGCGATCACCGTGGCCACCGCCTGCTGGTCCACGGTGGGCAGCACCAGTGGCGTCTCGCCTTGCCGTTCGGCCAGGCCGGCTTGCAGGAGACGCAACTCGGCCAGCACGGACGTCCGCCCGGCCTCGTCGAGCGCGCCATCCTCGCGCAGCCGCGCACGCAGGGCGAGCACCTGGCCGACCAGGTGCTTCTCGTCCGTCCATCCGGCTTCGAGGGCATCCAGGCGCGCACGCTCGTCGGCCAGCTTCGCACCGGCCGCGGCCTCACGTTCGACCACGTCGATCCCCACGGTCCTTTCGCGCGCGATGATGGCCAGCTCCGTTTCGAGGGCCTGGATGCGCTTGCGGCTGTCGTCCACCGCGGCGGGAATGGCGTGCTGGCTCACGGCGACCCGCGCGCATGCCGTGTCCAGGAGGCTCACGGCCTTGTCGGGCAGCTGCCGCGCCGGGATGTAACGATGCGACAGCTTCACCGCCGCCTCGATCGCTTCGTCGAGCACCTGCACGCCATGGTGTGCCTCCATCACGCCCGCCACGGTGCGCAACATGAGCACGCCGCGCGCTTCGTCCGGCTCGCCGACGTGCACCGTCTGGAAGCGCCGGGTCAGCGCGGGGTCCTTCTCGATGTGCTTCTTGTACTCGGCCCAGGTGGTCGCGCCGATCGTGCGCAAGTTGCCGCGGGCAAGCGCGGGCTTCAGCAGGTTGGCCGCGTCGCCCGTGCCCGCCGCGCCACCGGCGCCGACCAGGGTGTGCGCTTCATCGATGAAGAGGACGATCGGGCGCTCGGACGCATTCACCTCGTCGATGACCTGGCGCAGGCGGCTTTCGAATTCACCCTTCATGCTCGCGCCGGCTTGCAGCAGGCCGACGTCGAGCACGCGCAGTTCCACCTCGCGGAGCGACGGCGGCACGTCGCCTTCGGCGATGCGCCTGGCGAAGCCTTCCACCACCGCCGTCTTGCCGACACCGGCTTCACCCACCAGCATGGGATTGTTCTGCCGACGGCGCATGAGGATATCGACGACTTGCCGGATCTCCTCGTCGCGGCCGACCACCGGATCGATCCCGCCGGTACGCGCCTGCTCCGTGAGGTCGATCGTGTAACGCTGCAAGCCGTCGCGTTTTCCCAGTGCGGCCGGGGCCGGCTCGCCGGCATCGCCGCGCGGCTGGCCATCGATACGGAAACCGTCGTTGGCCCCGAGCCGATCCTCCGGTGACCCGGCGACGATTCGCGGCAGGTCCCCGACCAGGGTTTCGGCGCGAAGCTTGTCGAATTCAGGGGAGATGCCGGCGAGCACGTGACGCAGGCGCCGCGTCCGCACGATGGCGGCGATCAGGTAGCCCGTGCGCACCTGCGCCTCGCCGAAGCGCAAGGTCGCATATACCCAGGCGCGCTCGACGGCTTCCTCGATATCCGCCGACAGATCGCTCACCGACGAGGCCCCGCCGGGCAGGCGCTCGAGCGATTCGGTGAGGTCGCGTGCGAGACGTGAGGGATCGATGCCGGCATGGCGGACGACGCGGTGCAGATCCGAGTCGGCCAGGCTGAGGATCTGCTGCAACCAGTGCACGAGTTCCACCTCGCGGTGGCCACGCAGGCGGCACGCCACGGTGGCGCCTTCGATCGCCTTGTAGGCGATGGCGTTGAGCTTGCCGAACAGGGCGGCACGGCTGATGTCGGTCACGACGGCATCCTTGGGCGATTCGATGGGGAAAGGGGTTGCAGCACGAGGTCGTCGGCGTCGCCGGGGCCGGCGAAGCGGCCCATCCAGGACGACAGGCCGAGCCGTCCCGCGCGGCCCATGTGCATCAGCGGCACCTCGTCGCGGCGCAGGATCAACTGGACGTCCCAGTCTTTCTCGTCGCCCGCGTAGTAGCGCACCGCGGCGACGAGTTCACGCAGTGCTTCGCCGCCCGGCTGGAAGCGGCGGTAATCGGCACATCCCACCGGACCGATGCGAAGCCGCAGGCGGTGCTGCGCATCGCGCACGGCCGCGCCCAGCACCGCCGCGGTTCCGAGGGTCGCCATGCCGCCACCGAGGCGGAGACGCCCATCCTCCGGGAGCACCAGCCACGCCACGACGAATTCCTCGAGCCGAACAGGAACGGCGAAATACGCGGCGAGGAAGGCGACGAGACCCTCGGCGTTACGCGCCTGGGCCAGGACACGCCCGGCCATGTAACGGCGGAACCGGTCGGGCAGCGCATCGCGCTCCGCGAGTGCCGGACTGTCGATGCCGGTCAAGGCACCGAGGAAGCGCGCGAAGGCATCCTCGGCGGGACGATCCATCTGCACGGTCGGCTGCGCGTCGGCCCATGCGCGATAGAACAGGCTCAGCATCCGGTGGTGGAACACATCCGCAAAGGCGATGAACGTACGATCCCTGGCCGTGCGTTCGCGTTCGAGCACGTATTCGGTGAGATGTAGCGGCAAGGCACCGTTCGGCCCCCACAGCCCGAGCACCAGGCTATGGACGCGAGGTTTGCCGTCATCGTGCTCCACGCGATCGATGCTGCGCGGCGCGAAGCCCAGTGAAGGCGTGTGCGCCAGGCGCACGGGATCGTCCGCTGGCCGTATCGAGCGGCCGAGCCGGGGGCGATCGTCGTGCACGCACTCGATGCGCCGCAATGCGTCGAACCAGTCGAAGGAACCCGGCTCGGCACGTATCGCGTCGAGCAGCGCTACAGGATCGGACGTGTGCCGGAGCGAGCCGTCCACCGAGCCACCTCGTTGCGTTCCAGGGTATGCAGGACGGTCTCGGTGAACGAGTTCAACGAGACGTACCGCGCGAAGAAGTGCCGCATGACGGAGCCGAACAGGAAGGCACCCGTGCCTTCGAACGCGCGCTCCTCGCACGTGAGACGGATCTCCAGGCCACGCCCGTACGTCACCGGGCCTGGAATCGGCAGGCGCCGCACGATCGGCGAGGAACGCACGTCGCGCACCCCTTCGACGAGGCGACGTGAAGCGGCGTCGTTATCGTTGTTGTAGAGCGAAAGCATTTCGCGCAACGCGGCCGCCCCCTGGTCGTGCTCCAGCAGGGAGAGGTAATTGAGCTGCAGGTGGCTGATGAGCTTCCACGCCGCCTGCCCCTCCGCGATCGCGGGCCTCGGGCGCGTGGGCCCCGCAAGGCAACGCACGCTGCGCACCGGGGCATCGGTGTCGAGCAGGAAATCGGTGCGGCCCTTGCCCACCGGCATGTGCAGAGGCAAATCGCGGTTACTGCAGAGCAGCCGCATGCCGACCTGGCGCAGGCTGCTCGCATAGGGGGCTTCGCGCCCGTCCACCAGGGAAAGGAATACTTCGCCCCCGGTGTAGCTCGAACGCGGCCCGTCGCGCCGTTGGCGCGTCGAGGCCAGGCGGGGTTCCCGGCGCACGGTGTAGAACGCGGCCGTGGGATCGTGCCATGTCCGCGCCTGCCCTCCGTAGAACGGGTGGAAGGTCTGCTCCGGCTCCTGGCTGTCACCGAAACCCTGGACCTCGTCGACGTCGAAGACCTCGAAGTCCATGGGCCTCGCCCGGTCCGCCAGCACGTGGTATTCGGGAGCCCCATCGCGAAGGTGGATGCGATCGGCACGGCGTGGAAAGAGGTTGATCGCCGGCGTGCAGAACAGGCGCAGGTAAGACGCGTCCACGGCGTTGTCCAGGCGCGGCACCGAGCGGTCCAGCCAGACGACGATGTCGAACTCGCTCGCCGACGACCGCGGCAGCACACGGCGCAGGCCGGTGAAAGCCGCGAACTGGAAGCGTTGCGGGCAGGCGAAGTATTCCTGCAGCAAGCGGTAACCGCTGAACGAGCGATCGGTCGCCGGCAGCAAGGCCTCGTCCTCCGCGAACCCGCGCGCTTCGATGCGCGCCTGTTCGACGAAGCGCGTGGTCTCGCCGGCGATCACCGAAAAACCCAGGCCGTTGCCCAGCACCTGCTCGTACAGGAGGCCCGGAAGGTCTCCACTGCCCGCGAAGAACAGGGGAAGCTCGTCGAACGACAGCGCATCCAGCCGCGCGCCCGCACCCAGCTGGAATCGCAGGCGCAAGGCCGCGCGGGGCGATGTACCCGCCGGCGGCGCAAGCCCCGCGGCGGCGATCCCGGCGGGGCTGGACAGGTAACGCGCCTCGCGAAGTTCCAGCGGCAGCAAGGTGACGGCGTGGGCGGTGCGGTATTCGCAGGCGGTCCGTTCGCCGAACCCGATCTGGCTGCGCAGCGCACTGCCGCGAGGAACGACATGGCCATCCACGGGAAGACTCTCCGCCCCGTCGGGTGACATCTCCACCACGGTCATGGACGGGATCGGGGCGAGGTAGTGCGGGTAGAGCATGCGCAGCAGGTGCTGGGTGAACACGGGATGCTGCGCGTCCAGCTTCATCTGCACGCGGGCGGCCATGAATGCGAAGCCCTCCAGCAAGCGCTCCACATAGGGGTCCGCGCACTCCATGCCCTCCATGCCCAGGCGGCCGGCGATCTTGGGATAGGCGCTCGCGAACTCGGCGCCCGATTCACGGACGTGCTGGAGTTCCTGGCTGTAGTAGCGAAGCAGTCGGGGATCCATGATGCTCAGCCGAGGCCGTCGAAAACGCTGAAGCGTGCGGTTTCCAGGTCGACGTCGGTCTTCAGGTAAAGATTCAGGGGCAATGGCTGCGCCCACATGGTCGATTCGATGCGGAAGGACAGCGTCAGACGGTCCATCCGCGTGGTGTCGGCCTGCACGTCGACATGCAGCGTGGCCGGGTCCAGCCGTGGCTCGAAGGCGACGATCGCGGCGCGCAGGCGCTGGCTCAGCGATTCGATATCCATGCCGGCGATGGCGGCACCGGTGAGATCGGGGACGCCATAGTCGAGGACGGATTCCTCCACGTACGGCAGCCCCGCCAGGTCTTCCCGCGACCCGCGCCGCGTGCAGTTGAACAACCAGCCCAGGTCGCGCACGACGTATTCGCGCAGGCGCGCCGCGGTCATGACGCGCTTCTCGCGGCTTTCCTCCGTCACATGCGGTTCGTCGTCGCGAAGGCGGTCCAGCAACGAAGGCTGGAGCCGCTCCTGGGTGGTCAGCTCGGCCATGGGTGGATCAGGCCTGGCCCTTCACCTGTTGCATGTCGTAGGTGAAGTCCTTGGTGCCGCCTTCCGCCTTGCCCTTGTCGTTCTGCGGCTGGAACGAATACTTGAACTTGCCGAAATGCAGGGTGACGTTCTCGGTGAGGCGCTCGTCGCCGCCGCTGCCACCCGTGGACACGGACGTGACCATCACGCCCTCGCTCAATTCGATGGTGAGGAAGTCGGTCTGCTCACCCGTGGCGTTGGTGACGTACAGCGTGGCGCTGTCGACACGCGCACCCGTGCAACAGGCGTTGAGCAGCGCATTGGAACAGGAGTCGACGAATTTCGTGATCGTGATGTCCTGCACGTTTGCCTTGCCACCCGAGGCGTAGCCGGCGCCGGTGTGCAGGTTTCCGGAATTGCTGGCACCCCACGCCCAGGCGATGATCGGTACCTGGCCCTTGTGCTTGGCGTGGTTGGACGCGCCCTCGATCGAGACCTGACCGGGGCCGAACTTGATGTGCATGTCGTATGCCATGGAACGCTTTCCTCAAAGGAGTGTGGAATCAGGCGGCCTTGCCGGAAGGCAGGCGGGCGACCAGACGCAGCGACACCGTCAGGCCTTCCAGCTGGTAGTGCGGTTTGAGGTAGAACTTGGAGGTGTAGTAACCCGGGTTGCCCTCCACTTCCTCCACGACCACCTGGGCCGCGGCGAGCGGCTTGCGCGCCTTGGTTTCCTCGCTCGAATTCACCGGGTCGCCGTCGACGTAGTTGAGGATCCAGCTGGTCAGCCAGTTCTCCATCTGCTCACGCGTGCTGAACGATCCGATCTTGTCCCGGACGATGCACTTCAGGTAATGCGCGAAGCGCGAGCAGGCGAACATGTAGGGAAGACGCGCACTGAGCGCGGCGTTGGCCGTGGCGTCGGGATCGTCGTATTCCTCGGGACGCGCGAGTGACTGCGCACCGATGAAGGCGGCCATGTCGGAGTTCTTCCGGTGCACGACCGGCATCAGGCCCATCTTGTCGAGTTCGGCCGAACGGCGGTCGGTGATGGCGATCTCGGTCGGGCACTTCATGTCCACGCCGCCGTCGTCGGTCGGGAAGACATGCGCCGGCAGGTTGTCGATGATCCCGCCCGACTCCACTCCGCGGATGCGCGTGCACCAGCCGTACTGCTTGAACGAACGGTTGATGTTCACGCCCATCGCGTAGGCGGCGTTCTGCCAGGTGTATTTGGAGGAATCGGCGCCGCCGGTGTCTTCCTCGAAGTCGAAGTCCTCGACCGGATCGGTCTTCGCGCCGTAAGGCAGGCGGGCAAGCGTGCGCGGCATGGTGAGGGCCACGTACTTCGCATCCTCGCTGTCGCGCAGCGAGCGCCATGCCGCGTAGTCCGGCGTGGTGTAGATCTTCGCGAGGTCGCGCGGGTTGGCGAGTTCGTTCCAGCCGTCCATGCCGAGAAGACCCGGCGCGGCGGCGGCGATGAACGGCGCATGCGAGGCGGCGGCGACCTGGGACATGCCACGGAGCAGTTCCACGTCCTGCGGACCGTGGTCGAAGTAGTAGTCGCCGATCAGGCAGCCGTAGGGTTCGCCGCCCAACTGGCCGTATTCCTCTTCGTAGATCTTCTTGAAGACCGGGCTCTGGTCCCACGCCGTGCCCTTGTAGCGCTTCAGCGTGCGGCCCAGCTCGTTCTTCGACAGGTTGATCACCCGGATCTTCAGCTGCGTGTCCGACTCGGTGTTGGTCACCAGGTGATGCAGGCCACGCCAGGTGCCTTCCAGTTTCTGGAATTCCGGGTGATGCAGGATCAGGTTGATCTGTTCGGTGAGCTTGCGGTCGATCTCCGCGATATACGCGTTGATCGTCTGGGTGACGTCGTCGGAGACCATGTCGGCGTGGTCGAGCACCTGCTCGGCCAGCGTACGCACGGCGGATTCCACCTCGGCGCGGGCGCGCTCGCTCTTCGGGCGGAATTCCTTGGTGAGCAGGGCCGCGAAGTCGTTGCCTTCGACGCTGTCGACGAGTGCCTCGGCAGCCTGGGACTGTTGCGTGGCCATGGCTCAGCCCTCCTGCGAATCGGTGGGCTGGCGCGCGGCGGCGAGGGCCGCCAGCAAGGCAGGGTCTTGTATCGCCTGGGCGATCAGCTTCTCCGCCCCGGCCTTGCCGTCCAGGTAGGTACCGAGGTTGGCCAGTTGGGTGCGTGCCTGGAGCAGCTTCGCCAGGGGCTCCACGTTCCGCGCGATCGCCGCCGGCGAGAAATCGTCGAGATGGGCGAAGGTCAACTCGACATTCAGGCTGTTCTCGCCCGTCAACGTGTTGGGCACGCCGATCGCGAGCGACGGCCGGACCGACTCCAGGCGTTCGTTGAAGTTGTCCGCGTCGATCTCGAGCGCCTTGCGCTCCTCCACGGGAGGCAGGTCACCCGCGCTCGCGCCGGAGAGGTCCGCCATCACGCCCATGACGAAGGGGATGCTGACTTTCTTCTGGGCCCCGTAGAGCTCGACGTCGTACTCGATCTGGACCCGTGGCGCGCGGTTGCGGGCGATGAATTTCTGGCTGCTCTGCTTGGCCATCGTTTTTTCCTACGGCTGCAATAGACGCAATGAATCGGCATGACAGTTTTATTTCATACCGTCAATCGAGCGGCCATTGTCGGCCAGTACCCTCAGGAGCTGAAATCGTTCGTGGGTATATGAGGCATAAGGAGATGTGATGCCTCGCGACGCAACTTTCCGGCGCCGGATCGCCACGGCTCCGCGCTGCAACGCATTGCCGCGTCACATGCCGACCGGCATCATGCCCGCCATGGCATCCGTCTCGATCCTCCCTGAAGTCGCACCCGCCCCTGTCTCGGGCGGCATGGTCGTCAACTGCGTCGCCTACCGGAACAACGGGCAACGCATCGGCGACGTCACCATCGAAGCCATCAGCGACGTGCTGAAGGAGCCGGATACCTTCGTGTGGGTGGGCCTGCACGAGCCCGATGAGGCCTTGCTGCTGAAACTGCAGGAAGAATTCGACCTGCACGACCTGGCCATCGAGGACGCCCAGCACGCCCACCAGCGCACCAAGATCGAGGCCTACGGCGACTCGCTGTTCATCGTGGCGCAAACCGCACAGTTGGTCGGCGGCAACATCGCCTTCGGTGAAACGCAGATCTTCGTCGGGCAGCGCTATTTCGTGACGGTGCGCCACGGCGCCTCGTTGTCGTATGCGCCAGCGCGGCGCACCTGCGAACAGACGCCCGAGCTTCTGGCGATGGGACCCAGTTATGCGCTCTACGCCGTGCTGGATTTCATCGTCGACAATTTCCTGCCGATCGTTCGCGACTTCCGGGAAGAGCTGCACGAACTAGAAAACGATATTTTCGCCGAGACGCTGAACCGCCAGACCATCAAGCGTCTCTACGACATGCAGCGTGAACTGATGACCCTGCGCCTGGCGGTCGTTCCGCTGCAGGATCTCGTAGCGCAGCTGACACGACTGCATCCGCATCTTATCCACGACGAGTTGCGCGCCTATTTCCGTGATATCTACGACCACGTTTTTCGCGTCAACGAATCCATCTCGGCGATGCGCGAGATGCTCGGGGCGGCGATCAGCGTGAACCTCGCTCTTGTCACCTTCGGGCAGAACGAGGTGATGAAGAAGCTCGCCGGGTGGGCTGCGATGTTGGCGGCGCCTACGCTGATCACGAGCTGGTATGGGATGAACTTCGCGCACATGCCGGAGTTGGATAAGCCTTGGGCTTATCCGGCGATTACGTGTTTGGTGGCTTGTATTGTGGGTGGGATTTTTATTGCGTTGAAGCGGAATCGGTGGTTTTAGCCGCTTCATCAATGCCTTGTGCGCGCGACCCCAGACCACGATGACAGTCGAACGGCAACGCGAAGATCGCGCAAGGTAGTCAAGAGCCTATCAAGGTCGCAATCACTCAATCCCGCGTGCAAGCTCAGTCTTACAAGTGATCGCCCTCTTGACGTTGCCGGCGGCGTGAACAGGGATCCGAAGATCCCGTGATCTTCAAAGATGTCACGAACTTCCGCCGTTCTCAAATCGCTACCTACTTCGAGGGCGATAATCTGCTCACCATCGGTATCGACAGGGTAGTCCATGCTAGCCAGCTCGCACCGGATGTGTCTTGTCAACTTATGAAGTCGATCTCTGCGCCATTCCTCGCTGACCACTACCTCGTGCGCCGCCCGGATGCCCGCGATGTCATGAGGTAGAAGCGAAGAACTGAAAATGGCCGGAAGTGATTCGAATCCGAAATAGTCGCGAAATCCTTTTGGGCACGCGATAAAGCCGGCTCGCGAGCAGTACGCCTTAGCCAGGCTTACCGTTACGAAGTCAACCTTTCCTGCCAACCCCAGGTCGGCCACCAATCCCCGACCGTGCAGACCATGCGTACCGAGTGAATGCGACTCATCGACTACCATTAGACAGTCATGCGCACGTGCAAAATCTACGATATCGCGTATGGGCGCAAGACTCCCATTCGTGCTGTAGATCGAATCGATAACGACGACCCCTGCCCCGTTTTGCGATATCTTGGCGCGCAGGTCGCCGATATCATTGTGATGAAAGAGTACCGCTGTCGCTCCCGCGAACCGTATGCCTGCATGCAGAGACGCATGCGCAATGACATCGATGTAGACCGGACGACCTGGGCATGCAATCGCCTGCATTAGCCCTATATTGGCGCAGTATCCAGACTGCGTAAGCACCCCCTCCGCAGTACCTATCGCATCCGCTAATGTTTGCTCGACACGTCGTAGCGCATCATTCGGATCCTGATTGAAGAGGGAGGACATCATCAAACCCGCACCATGCTCCCTCAACGATGCACACTGCGCGTCGACGATGCGCCTACTGTTCGAAATGCTCAAATAATCATTGGTGCAAAGTACAAGGGCACCGGGCGTGAAGGGTCGACTCCGAAAGACATGTCTGCCTCCCCATTCGGTCATGACAAAATTTCTAAATTTCGCCAACCGCTGCTCCATAAAATCCGGGAGACCACCGATCGCGACGCGGGATCGATCTTCCATGAGAAACCCCTCCGTGAAACCTTAAACCGCTCTAGAATCTTTCTACTTTCCGTATCGTTATTGCCGCGTGATTGTCAACGGGACAAGCACTCGTTTCTGCAAGCGACGCGTTTCACATCATTTCCGAACGGCCTCATTTGACGACGGTATGCTTGGAGCTATTATGTATTTGGAACTTATGGGCTTCGACCGCAATAGTTGTTCTTGAGACGCGCCTACGACGGAATGGATATTCCCTAAGCAACATCTGTCCCTTAGCATGACTTCGCCCAAGGACGGGATAACAAGCCATGCAGCTAGGGCTTATCGCAAGTCGCGAATACCTGGATAGTGAGGACTCCCCGCTCCATCGACTACTGCATCGATGTGGAGACGATATACGCAAGCTGAGACTCACCTTGCGCGTTCCTGCCGATACGTACGAAGCCGTCGGACGCATTTCTGGTTTCGCTGACTGCCCCGCTTTGATGTCTTATCCAGGCGACCGCTTTCACGACATCATACGAATGGCCGCAGCCATCCTCGATGCCGATGGAAGTGATGCCTTGGACGGCGTCATCCATCTGGCCGCACCCGGCGATGAATCGATCGTTGCCCCCGAAGTACGGGCGCTGAAGCGTTTATGTCTCGTCCATGCCAAGCCTTATCTCATCACGGCAGCTTCCGCCGTGGAGTGGATCGAGGCAGAGCGGATTCTTTGCGAGTTGACGCCAAGGCCCCCGAACGGCTTACGACAGCAGTTTGCACGCCAAGCCATTGCGCTTATCGCACATGACGCATGGAAACCTTGCCTGGTGGAATTCGTCGTGAGGCATTTCGCGCTGCTATCCGGCTTTTCTCGCCGAATTTGCACGGGCACCACGGGCCGCCGATTGAATGATCTCGTCCGACAACAGGGCTGGTCAGGAAATGAGGCGTGGGCCACGTGCTACGAAAGCGGTCCAACGGGTGGCGATGCGCAGATTGCCGATCTCGTACTTTCGGGGCAATGCCAGCGAGTGATCTTCTTCCATGATGTTCGCGTGAGCCATCCGCATGAGGCGGATATGTTGCTTCTCGAGCGGGCTATCGCGGCAAGCACGGCCGAGGTTGTTTATTTCAGTGGCGCTGCGGTGGCTTATCGATGGGCGGAAGCTGCCGAGCGCGAGGTGCGTGACAGACCATGAGGGATGGCCGCCATTGGCGACCATCCCTATCGTTATTACTTCGCCCCTGGAGCCGTCCACTCCTTCAACCAAGCATTCACCGTCTCATGCCACTGCACGCTGTTCTGCGGCTTGAGCACCCAGTGATTCTCGTCGGGGAAGTGCAATAGCTGGCTGGGAATGCCGCGGCGCTGCAGCGCCGTGAATGCGCCCAGGCCCTGGGTGTCGGGGATGCGGAAGTCCTTGCCGCTGTGGATGACGAGCATCGGCACGCGCCAGTCCTTCACGTGGTTGACCGGGTTGAAGCGCTCGTAGTTCTCCGGATGGTCGAACTGCGTGCCGCCGTTTTCCTTTTCCTCGAACCAGAGTTCTTCGGTTTCGTAGTACATGGCGCGCGCGTCGAAGACACCGTCGTGGTCGACGAAGCACTTCCACGGCTGGTTCCAGTTACCCGCCATCCAATAGACCATGTAGCCGCCGTAGCTGGCGCCGAGGGCGCAGGCACGGTTGCCATCGAGGAAGTTGTACTTCGAGAGTGCCGCACTCCAGCCTGCCTTCAGGTCCTCGAGCGGCTTGCCGCCCCAGTCGCCCGAGATGGATCCGGTGAAGGCCTGGCCGTAGCCGGTCGAGCCATGGAAGTTGACGGTCACCACCGCGAAGCCCTGGCCCGCGTAGGTCTGGGCGTTCCAGCGGTAGCTCCAGCTGTTGGTCATCGCGCCCTGCGGGCCACCGTGGATGATGAAGGCCACCGGGTAGGTCTTGCCACGCTTGTAGCCGACCGGCTTCACCACGTAGCCCTGCACGGTTTCGTTGTTCCAGCCCTTGAAGGTGAAGAACTCGAAGTCGCCGGTCTGCGCGCCCTTGATGCGCTTGGCGTTGAAGTGGGTGACCTGCTTGAGGCCCTTGCCCTTCAGGTCGGCCGTGTAGAGATCCGCCGGGCGCTTGAGGTCGTCGCGGGATAGCAGGATCTTCGAGCTGCCCGTCGAGAACGCGCCCACGGAGCCGTCGGTGACGAGAATAGTGGCCTTCCCGGTCGCCACGTCGATGGCGAACAGCGGATGCTGACCCTTGTCGTCGGTGGTGGTGTAGAGGGTCTTGCCATCGGCCGAAACCTGGAGGGCGCCGGCGGAGCTATCCCACGAAGGCGCCACTTCCCGCTTGCTGCCCGAGGCGAGGTCCAGGGCCATGATCCCGAAGCGGTCGGCCTCGGAGCCCGGCTCTTTCATCGCCGTGTAGAACAAGGTCTTGCCGTCGGGCGACACCAAGGGATTGGCGTCCCATGCCTGGTTTTCCGCGGTGAGGTTCACCGGTGCGGCCGAGCCATCGGCCGGGACGCTGTAGATGTCGAAGTTGGTCGACCAGGGTTCGGTCTTGCCGGCGATGCGGGCATCGAAGTAGACGGTCTTGCCGTCCGGCGAGAAGGAAAACTCGTCATCCCCACCGAAAGGCTTGCTGGGCACGTCGCCGTCGATGTCCCGGCTCAGCAGTACCGGCTGCGAAGGCGCGTTGGCGTCGGCGATGTAGAGCTGGGAGCGGCGACCGTCCGCCCAGGTGTCCCAATGGCGGACGAAGAGCTTGTCGTAGACGGTGCCAGTGGACTTGTCCTTCTCGCGGCCGTCCAGACGCTCCTTGGTGCAGGCCAGGTCGGGGCAGTCGGTGAATACGTCGTAGCTGAGGAGCAACTTGGCGCCATCCGGCGACAGCTTGAAGGCGTTGACGTCCAGAGGGGCATCCGTGACCGCTTCACCGGCGCGGACCGTCAATGCCAGGCCTTTGCCGGAATTGTCGGCGTCGAACGATCGGTGCCAGACCTGGGCCGTGCCGTCCTTCGGGGCCGTGTAATAGATCGACTTGCCGTCCGACGCCCAGCGGGGGGATGAGCCCTTCTCCACGACCATGACTGGTTGCGGTGGCTTGTTGAGGTCGACGATATAAAGGGAGGTGATGCCCTTGTTTGCCGCGTAGTCCGTGGCGCGGACGGAGAAGAGCGCGTAGCGGCCATCGGGGGACAGCTGGGGATCCCCGACGCGGTCCATCATGACCAGGTCGCGGACGGAGAATGGATGGGGGGTGGTGCTGTCGGCGTCTGCGGACAGGACGGGGCCGGACGCTAGGGCCAGGGCTAGCGCGGCTAGGAGGGGTTTCATGGTGGGGCTCCCTTGGGTTGTGCTTGGGTGGGGACGGTACGGGCGGGAAGCGCTCTGCGCAACCAAAAAGGCAACTTCAGCGCCTCACTAGGGGATGCTCAGACGCGTTCCGGGGCAACATGGCATATTCTGCCGTCCTTATCTTCCTCCGTGAGCGGACCGCGCAATGTCTGCAGGGAATCGAGATGCCTCAAATCACTGCGCCGAAGGCGCTTCGACAACTACCGACACATCGTGTGCCAGATGACCACCCACCTTCTCTCCCACGTGGTCGAGCGGCCCAAAGCCCTATGTGTTTCCACGATTTGAGTCCGAGGACACGATGAACCGAAGCCAGTTGTCGAAATCATGGCAGCAAGTAGTCGTTCTGGCAGCTATAGCCTTACTCGCTCTAGCGATCAGGCTTCATTACGTCCATACGGCTGTCGTAGACCATCCGTTGAGAGGAGACGCAACTCAGTATTTCAGTTACGCGTGGAACGTCGTTCACCACCGGGTGTTCTCTATCGCTCCTCCAGAATCGGAAGCTCCTACGCCTGATAGTTTTCGAGACCCCGGATACCCAATCTTCCTCGCGGGCATCATTGCCTTGCGCGGCGATACTCAGGCGTTCTATACGACGACTCTTGACATCCAGGCCATTTTATCGGCGCTGACCGTTGCGCTATATACGTTTCTAGCGCGACGTTGGCTCGGCTTTGTGGCAGCTGTGACAGTGGGCCTTGGCTTGACGTTTTGGCCACACTCGATAACGCTCGCAGGCTATCTTCTAAGCGAAACTCTAGTTGGATTTTTTATAGCGGTGGGACTTTGGTGCTTGCAACTCGGACTAGAACGGCGTTCCCGAACGAATATAGTCGCTTCCGGTATCGCTTTCGCGGCTGCGGGGCTGACCAATGCCGTCATAGTTCCTGCAGCGCCACTTTTCGCCGGCGCCATGGCTTGGCGTGACAGGGCAAACCGCGCGCGCTGGCTTTGCCTACTCCTTGCGGCCACTCTTCCCTGCGCGGCATGGATACTTCGAAGCTCCCAGCTGCCGCCCAACCTGACTTCATCCAGCAGGGTTGCCATGAACTTTGTCCAAGGCTCTTGGCCCGAATATCACAGCGCGTGGTTCGCTGCCATTTCTGGAGACCCAGCTGCCAAAGCGACACTGAGCCTGATCGACAATGACATAACTCGATTGCACGGCGATCGTCTTGCCGGTGTGGCAGCAATACTGGAACGAATGGAACGTGCACCAATGCGTTACCTCGCTTGGTATGCGTCCAAACCCGTGGAGCTCTGGGGATGGTCAATCGGAATTGGCCAAGGCGATATATACGTATACCCGACGTTTGCCTCGCCGCTGACCGGCACCGGCCCCTTGCGCTCAATAACAGACCTCCTTTACTTCGCAAACCCGTTTCTGATGCTGCTAGCACTGGCAGGTGTCGCTGCCATTCTTACAACGTTGGGACGGCGAGAACCTGCACTAGTATTCGCGATACTCCTTGGCGTCTACGCAACATGTGTCTTCACTGTATTGCAAGCCGACGCCAGGTACGCCGTTCCCTACCGTGGCATCGAGTGGGTTGCCATCGCCGCGGCAATCGTTGCGATGGCCAACTGGTCAAAAAAACACAGGCCCCGAAGGGGCCGATTTATAGATCCCATAGATTTGCGCGATGGGCATCACAGTTGACGTGCATTCCCGTGATCAGTCGCAGAGTTGGTACGAAGCGTGCTAACCACGTCCAGCAAATACAGGGACCCATGCCATGTACCTCAAAAGCAATCGGATGACGTCCGGTTTCACTCTTATCGAGTTGATGATCGTCTTGGCGATCATCGCGATCCTCGCGGCCATCGCAGTGCCTCAGTACAAGGACTATCTAATCCGCGCTCAAGCTTCCGAGGGTCTCGCGACCGCCGCCGGGGCCAAGGCAGCGGTATGGGAGTATCTTCACAACACAGGCCACTTCCCTCCTTCTAACCGATCGGCGGGACTTCCTGACGGCGCATCCATCAGCGGTAAATACGTTTCATCGGTAGCGCTTCAAGATTCAGGTGTCATTCTCATCGCGTATGCGCGCCCCGATTCCAATGAAGAGCTAAAGCATCAGACAATTTCGCTCTCTCCGGTGGACACTGTCGGTGCTATTGGGTGGACTTGCCGATCGACGCTCAATGACAAGTATTTGCCCACGTCGTGCCGCTCAAACTGACGATTCGTGTCACATAGTGACCCGTAGCGTCACCTTCCTTCACGCACGCAATATACTGAATCCTCGAAATTTTCCTGTTGATCCACAAGCGTGACCGGATGCACAATCCCGGCACCGGCAAATATGAGGGAATATGCCGGTCGCGAACGCAATGGCATGTTCAATGCACGCTTTGCGGCGAGCTTCCTGGTCGGTTCCTGACCAAAGCAAGTGAGGGAGCATCCCTGCCCGGTAACAGGCAGGGTGCTAGGGCTCAGGGGGCGTCACTTTTTTTCGGTTAGTTCACACGTAACGAGGAAACTCCATGAAGAACGTCCAGAAGGGCTTCACGCTCATCGAACTGATGATCGTGGTCGCCATCATCGCGATCCTGGCTGCCATTGCCATCCCGCAGTACCAGAACTACATCATCCGCACGCAGGTGTCGGAAGGCATGAACCTGGCTGACGGCGCGAAGACCGCTGTGGCCGAGTTCTACAACAATACTGGCCGCTTTCCGAGCAAGAACGAATCTGCCGGTTTGCCTCAGGCTGCTTCGATCTCGGGCAAGTATGTCGTTAGCGTCGACGCTGGTGTGACCACTCCTGGCAAGATCATTGCGACCTTTGGCAACGAAGTGAACAGCAAGCTGACGGCCGGCGGTGCCAAGGTCGTCGTGCTTTCGGCTACGGATCAGGGTGGTTCGATCACCTGGAACTGCAAGTCCAGCGCAGGTACGACTGTGCCGGATGCCTATCTCCCGACGTCCTGCCGTACCTGATACGCTCCATGCACTTCAAAAGAAGGGGCCGTTTCGCGGCCCCTTTTTCTTTGGATGAATTCCGTGCGTACTGATCGCCATCTATTCGTCGTGGCTGCCTGCGTGCTAGCGACAATCATCGCGACTGCGTGGATCTACACACAAGGCCTCAAGGGTGGTTTCGTCTTCGACGATTACGCAAACCTGCCCTCACTCGGTGCACAAGGCCCAATCGACAACACCGCAACATTTCTGCGTTTCATCACGTCCGGAACAGCGGATCCGACGGGCCGCCCCCTCGCGCTGCTCTCGTTCCTTATCGACGGCCACGACTGGCCCACTGCGGCAGAGCCGTTCAAACGTACAAACGTTCTCATCCACCTATTCAACGGCGTGCTGCTGGCCTGGTTGCTTCTTCGCCTCGGCGGCCTTCTGGGAATACAGGCATTCCCAAAGGCCTTTGGTGCATGCGTCGGCGCTGGGGCATGGTTACTCCATCCACTGTTCGTTTCCACGGTGCTATACGTGGTCCAGCGCGAGGCCATGCTTCCCACGACATTCGTCTTGTTGGGACTTCATCTATGGCTGACTGGAAGAACTCGCATCGAGGAGGGAAAAAGCGGGGTTGGAATCCTCCTTGGCATCCCCTTGCTGACGTTCCTAGCACTCCTGTCGAAGGCAAACGGCATCCTGCTGCCACTCCTGATCATCGCCATAGACAGCTGCCTTCCACAGCTGACTGAACACGATAAGCGCTACCGTCACCTGCTGCGGATCAGTTGCTGGCCCTGGATACTAGCTGTCGTGGCTGTACTGGCGTGGCTGGCGTACCGAGGCATCGATAATGCGTCCGTCGCCTATCGCGGTTGGACCGTTGGACAACGATTGCTCACCGAGCCGTCAATACTCTGGATATACCTGGGGCAGCTGTGGCTAATCTTGCCGACGTCTGGCAGTGTCTTTCACGATCAGTACGCCGCTGCAACGGACTTGTGGCATCCTTTCTGGACAGCGCCTGCGATCCTCGCTTGCGTAGTCGTAGTTGGCCTAGCATTGCGCTATCGGAAGGCCCAGCCGGCATTTGCCATGGCGGTGCTCTTCTATTTTGCGGGACATATCATCGAATCCACGTCGCTTCCGCTGGAACTGTACTTCGAACATCGCAATTATCTGCCGGCCATGTTGATATTCTGGCCTGCGGCTCTTGTTGCAGGGAAATCTCTTCGATCCCGCACAGCTATAATCGCCGCCGTGATTATCATGATAGGCATGAGCCTGCTGTCTCTTTCGCTTGTCAGGCTCTGGAATAATCCCCCTGCGCAAGCTCTCGCCTGGGCAGCGCAGTCGCCGGACTCGCCACGGGCCCAAACGTATGCTGCGCAGGTCGAGGGGGACGCAGGCCGGGCGGATTTGGGCATACAGCGACTCATCGAGCGTCGAAGCGACTTCCCGGACGAACCGCAGATTGCTCTTACACTGCTGAATCTTCGGTGCCAGATGGGCGCCGTCACTGAAGACGATATCCACTATGGAGAAGGCGCATTGCTACATGCCAAGCGCGATCCCGGACGCATCCTACTGAATTGGAGCCTCGGAGCCATCGACAGCGCCGTAGCGCAACGCTGCGCAGGTCTTGACGACGAAGCCATCCTTACCGTCCTCAATGCGGCGGCGTCAAATCAGGTCATCGCATCGATTCCTGGACGGATGCAGGACATCGCCCATGCCAGAGGAGAGCTCGCGCTTGCGCGCGGCGACCAGGCTTCCGCCCTCGTAGAATTCGACAAGGCGCTGGCGCTGTCACCAACTCCGCAGGCGGCACTCGAACAGGCGGCCGCGCTGGGCAGGGCGGGTGCACCCGCTCTTGGCCTTCGACACCTAGCCTATTTCGAGACGCTGCCCCATCCTCAAGGGCGAGGTCCGTGGACAGCCATGGCCTGGTTGCACGATCGCGTGCTCGAGCACCAAGGGTACTGGCGCAAAGAGACCGCCCATTTGAACGATGCCTTGGCCAAAGACAGTAGGAAAAACGCGCAATGACGACGGCCGAAGGTTATCTCCGTTGAACACGTCGCGAGGTATCCAGCGGATAATCAGTCATCCCGCCATTTGGATGGCGATCGCCCTGCTTGTCGCTTTCATCGCGTATGCTCCAGGCTTACAAGGCGCATGGCTGTTCGACGATTACCCCAACATCGTCGACAATGCCGACCTTCACATCGAGCATCTGTCGCTCGCGGAACTGACATCTGCGGCGCTCTCCTCGCCGTCCAGCGACTTCAAGCGTCCGCTCGCATCGCTGAGCTTCGCGCTCAATATCTACGTCAGCGGCGTCGATCCGATGGCAATGAAGCTGACGAACGTCATCATTCATTTGGCGAATGGGCTGCTCGTTTTCCTTCTCTCGCGCCGGCTTATCGCCCGGGGTGACGTCCCAGACGAACGGGAAAGCCGAACTGCCGCGCTCGTTGCCGGCGCATGGTTGCTCCTCCCCATCAATCTCACCGCTGTGCTCTACGTCGTACAGCGAATGGAGAGCCTCGCAAACATCTTCGTCCTGCTCGGCCTATACGGGTATGTCGCAGGACGGCAGCGCATGCAACGTTCGGGATCGGGATTCGCGCTAAGCGCGGCATCGCTCGTCCTCGGCACCGGCATTGGATTGCTTGCGAAGGAGACGGCGATCCTGACGCCTCTCTATGCATTTCTCATCGAGTGGATAGTCTTCCGTGACAAGACTCCACGGCAGCGTCTTCCGCGCCCCGTCGCGGTGCTATTTGCCCTGATTCTTTTCATACCGGGCATCCTGGGCATCGCCTGGATCGCTCCTGCTCTCTTTCAAGCATCGACTTGGGCGACACGCAACTTCACGATGACTACTCGCCTCCTGAGCGAGGCACGGATCGTCTTGGACTACGTCGCCTGGATCATCGTTCCTACACCATCCGCCCTATCCTTCTACCACGACGATTTCACGATCTCGACCGGACTGTTGTCCCCGCCGACAACCCTGCTCAGCATAGCCGGCCTGCTGGGCCTGGCTGGCCTGGCGTTCGCCACCCGGCGCCGAGCGCCGTTGCTGTCTCTCGGCATCGCATGGTTCCTGGCGGCCCACACCCTGACGGCGACGATCGTTCCGCTCGAGCTGATCTACGAACACCGTAACTACTTTGCCAGCTTGGGCATCATCCTCGCCTTGGTAACTACGCTCAGGGGAGCCACACCCGCGCAAGGCACTCGCCGGTCCATCGTGCGAGATGTCGCGATCGGCGTGGCATTTGTTTACTGGGGCCTTTTGACTACCTATTCCGCCTATCGCTGGAGAAACCCCGTATCGCTTGCCCAGGAAATGGTCATCCGGGCTCCCGATTCCCCGCGTGCGCAATATGAACTGGGTCGGACATACATCATAGTCTCCGGGTACAAGCCCAGTTCACCTGTGGTCCCGCTTGTCGCGGCGCCTTTGGAAAGAGCAGCCTCGCTCCCTGGCTCCTCCACGCTGCCTGAACAGGCGCTCATTTATTTCGCGTCCCGAATGCACCAACCAATCAGGATGGAATGGTGGGATTCCATGGAACGAAAGTTGAAGCGGCGACCACCCACGATCGAGGACGAAAGCTCGATCATGTCGTTGAGTTCGTGCAGTCTCGAAGGCCAATGCAATCTTCCTTCAGACCAACTGCTACGGCTTTACATGGCTGCGCTGAGCCACCCGAAGCCGCGGGGTCGACTGCTTGCCGCCTATGCAGATTTTGCCTGGAATGGGCTCGGTGACAGGGATCTCGGATTTCGCATGGCACAGGCCGCATCCGCCGCGGAGCCCGCGGAGCCCGCCTACCACATCACTGTGGTGCGACAGGCACTCGTGCTCGGTCACGAAGCTGTGGTCGCCGAGCACATGGCTGCACTCCATCGGCTGAATCTCAATGGCCGCTTAGACGGTTCCATCAAGTCACTACAGGAACGGGCGGCGACCTATGGCGGCGCCCCCGCTAAGGCGAGCACATGAAAACCCTCATGACCAGCACATCCTATCCTGTGGACCACGCGGACTGGCGAGGCGTGTTCATCCGACACTTGGCAGGGGGCCTTGGCAGGATTCCAGGGATGAAATTGCGTCTGTGGGCCCCACCAGGGGAACTGCCTGATAACGTGCAAAGCACCGTTACCCCTGAGGAAGCTCGCTGGCTAGGCCAACTGATGGATGCCGGCGGCGTATCCCACCTCATGCGGGAACGTGGCCTGCGCGGCGCCAACGTCCCCTTACGCCTCCTCCGCATGCTATGGAACGCATATCGTCGAGAGAAGGATATCGACCTCTACCACGTAAACTGGCTGCAATGCGCGCTACCGTTACCTGCCGACGGTAAACCCGTAGTGGTTGCCGTGCTGGGTAACGACCTCAACCTTCTCCGCATTCCGACGGTACGGTCATTCCTGCGTAGAACCTTCAGGAAACGCCCCGTCGCGATCTGCCCTAATGCCGAATGGATGGTTCCGACGCTTGAGTCCGCGTTCGGTGATGTCGCCCGGATCGTGCCAGTATCATTCGGTATCGATCCGGTTTGGTATGACGTCGCCCGGCAACCGCGGACGACTCCGGAATGGATTGCCGTAACTCGCCTCACGGCCAACAAGCTCGGTCCCCTGTTCGAATGGTCTGAACCGCTTTTCCGTGACCAACCGCGCACGTTGCACCTCCTCGGTCCGATGCAGGAGCGTGTTTCAATTCCAGACTGGGTGCAATGGCACGGCGCCACCTCACCAAGTCAACTTGCGTCAGTATGGTTTCCCCGTGCACAAGGGCTCATAACACTTAGCGTCCATGCCGAAGGAAGGCCCCAGACCATGCTCGAAGCACAGGCGGCCGGCATCCCGATCGTCGCCTCCAACATGCCCGCGCATGCCACCGTCGTCGATCATGGAAAAAATGGCTTCCTGTGCCGCGACAGGTCCAGTTATGCCGATGCAATAACCTCCCTGGAGGACCCCGCCACGAATGCGGCATTCGGCGCGCTGGCCCGATCGAGTGCTCGCGACATGTTCGGTACCTGGGATGATGCGGCAAAGCGCTACGCCGATGTATATCGACTATTGTCGCCAGTACCGTGACAGTGCGGGGATTGAACACCGGCCGCCGCACCGTCACACTGCCTCAAACAGCGACCAAGCCATGACCACACAGACCAGGTTCCCACTCGCCATCCAAGGCGCCCAGCCGCGCTTCCACGAACCCGTGCACGTAGGGCGACCCAACACTGGCGATCGGTCGACGTTCATCGCGCACATTGAGGCGATGCTGGACAGAAAATGGCTCACGAATAATGGTCCACTGGTACAAGAGTTCGAACAACGTGTTGCCCGCGACCTCGGCGTGCGTCACTGCGTGGCTATGTGCAACGGAACGGTCGCGCTGGAGATAGCGATTCGAGCGTTAGGGCTGACCGGGGAAGTCATCGTACCGTCGTGGACCTTCATCGCGACTGCGCATGCTCTTGCGTGGCAGGGCATTACGCCAGTGTTCGCTGACATCGATCCAGGCACTCATAACCTTTCTCCGGAGTCCGTGCGAGCCGCTATAACACCAAGCACCACTGGCATTATCGCCGTACACACATGGGGAAGGCCAGCTGATATCGAAGCGCTGAGTGACATCGCCGAGGAACACGACCTTCAGCTCATGTTCGATGCCGCCCATGCCTATCGCTGCACGCACCGCGGCAAGCGCATCGGCTCCTTTGGCGCGTGCGAAGTGCTTAGTTTCCACGCGACCAAGGTCTTCAATACATTGGAAGGCGGTGCCGTTGTTACAAACGACGATGTGCTGGCCGATACGATGCGACTAATGCGCAACTTTGGCTTCGCGGGCTACGACAACGTTATTCATGACGGCACGAACGGCAAGATGGTGGAAGCCAGCGCCGCCATGGGACTTACGAATCTCGAAGCTCTTTCGTCATTCGTCGAAGCAAACAGAATCCGTTACGAGATCTATCGGGATCGCCTGGCTGACGTGCCGGGAGTGGAACTAGTGCTATACGACGAGCGCGAAGAAAACAATTATCACTACATTGTGGCTGCTGTGGATATACCGTCACGCGTGACCCGCGATCAGCTCATTGACGTGTTGCATGCGGAAAACATCCTGGCTCGAAAGTATTTCTGGCCAGGCTGCCATCGCATGAAAACCTACACCGGCACTGCGCCAACAGTATCTCTCCAGCACACAGAACAGGTTGCCGAACGAAACATTGTGCTTCCAAGTGGTCCGTCGCTTACCGTCGATGACGTCCACCTCATCTGCGACGTTATCGCCTTCGCATGTGAACGCGGCATTGAACATCCATGACACCATACGGGAAATTGGCGATCTTCGGCGCTGGCGGGCACGCGCGCGAGGTCGCATTCATTGCTGAACGCTGCGGAGTACCCCCCGAAGCCATGGCCTTCGTGGTAGAGGCAAGCTATCTGCGCGAGACGGAGCTTAACGGCATCGAGGTACACGCGATCGAATCCGGGCACTGCGACGGCTGGCCTTTCGTAGCCGCAGTCGGCGACCCGATACTGAAGGAGCGCGCAGCACGACTTTGCATGTCGCACGGTATGTTGGCGGCAACGCTCTGTGATCCCAGCGTGGAATTGCATCGTACCGTGGCACTTAGCGAAGGTTGCATACTTTTCCCCGGTGCGATTCTCACTGTAAATCTCATACTTGGTGCGCATGTTCACCTCAATGTGGCTTCATCGCTCTCACATGATTGCCGGATAGGAGACTACTCCATACTTTCTCCCGGTACGCGCCTAGCCGGTCGCGTCCATGTGGGCTCGCATGTATTCATAGGCATCGGAGCCAGTGTCGTAAACGGCAACGCCGATGAGCCGATGACGATTGGAGACAACGCGTTCGTTGCCGCTGGCGCGTGCGTGACTGGTCCAGTCGCCGATGGTGCTCGCGTAATGGGTGTACCGGCAAGGGCCCGCTGAGATGCTTGCCGTCGTGAACCAGGCATCATCCCGGGGTGCACCTTGAGCGTACCGAACGCTGTCAAGCACGCGACGCGTTGGAGCGGACTTGAGATCGGCGTTCGCTACCTATTGCAATTCGGCGTGACCGTGGTACTCGCTCACTTGGTCGACCCCTCGGCGTACGGCGTCGTCGCCATGGTGCTGGTATTCACAGCCCTGGGGAACGTCTTCGTTGACTCCGGTACCGGCCTCGCGCTTATTCAGCGGCAACGCACTTCGGCAGATGAAGAGACCTCGGCATTCGTCATCAATCTCTTCATCGCCACGATAGCCATGGGTGCGTTGATCGCAGCCTCGCATGCAATTTCGTCGTTCTATGGTCGACCGGAAATCGCGGCGATGTGCATCGTCCTTTCCGCCGTCTTTCCGCTGAATGCCCTTGCTGTCGTTCCGGACGCCTTGCTGACCCAGCAACTGCGCTTCAAGATACGAACCCGCGTGGAAGTCGGAAGTTCGCTGGCATCGGGAGCCGTGGCTATTCTGTTCGCGATGGCAGGTGCCGGGCCCTGGGCACTGGTGGCGCAAGCCATTTCGTCGATCGGCATGCGTGCCTTCATGCTCTTTGTCGCTTCGGGTTGGCGGCCTGTCGGGCGATATCGGAACAAGGATGCTCTTTCAATCTTTTCGTTTGGCGGTTACATGCTCGCCGCTGGGCTGATCGACACGGCTTATAATCGACTCCAGGCTGTTGTAATCGGGCGCTGGTTCACCGCTCGCGACCTCGGTTTCTACTCACTGGCACAGAACACCCAGCAAGCACCAACTTCGTTTGCCGCGGCCCTCCTCACTCGATTGGGACTCCCCTTACTTTCTGCAGCACGGCACGACCTGACCGAGGTAAAGAGAGTACATCGCGCCGCCCTTTTCATGAGCCTCTTCGCGTTCGTTCCGCTCATGATCGTTCTAGCTGTATATGCCAGCCCCATCGTCACTTTCGTCTACGGCTCACGCTGGGCCCCCGCAGGGCCACTCCTGTCGATCCTTGCATTGGGCGCCATTCCTTGGCCAGCCCATGTGCTCAGTCTGGTCGCGCTGAACGCCATGGGGGAACCGCGACTGGTGTTACGGGTAGAAGTAGCAAAAAAGTCCCTGGCGATCGCCCTCCTGCTTGCCAGTGCGCCTTGGGGAATAACAGCGATCGCCTGGTCCACTGTCGCGACGAGCGCGGCATCCTACCTCCTCAACGCCTACTTTGTAGGAACGCGGCTTCGCTACGATGCCACAGCACAGGCACGCGATCTCCTGCCAACGTTGCTGGTAGCAGGCTGTACGACTGTGGTCGCGGTGGCCTGCGCCGCCTGGCTCCCTGCGTCCTGGATGGGCATCGGAACAGGCATCGGCCTGGCCTTGCTCGTCCACGTGGCGGTGGGTTGGGTCGCCTCACATCCCGCGATTTCTGGCTTCCTGCAACTCATTCCGTCGAGGATACGCTGACGCCATGGGATCCTTAGAACTATCCTCGGCCACGAAACCGTCTCTGCTGGTGGTCGGTGCGAATGGGTTTATTGCCTCGCACCTGATTCGTCGCCTTCGGGCCGACGGTTTTGGAGTAGCAGCCCTCTCCCGGCAACCCGTCACTTTCGAGAACGTCCAATCCGTGATCGCAGGGCGTCTAGACACTGACGCCTATGCCAACCTCATCCGGGCCGTCGATGGTGTTGTGTGGCTCGCTGGGGCCAGTACTCCCAGTTCCAGCGCAGGAAAACCAATCACGGAACTCGACGACAACCTGCGCCCCTTGCTAAATCTCATGGAAGCCAGCATTGGACTGCCGCCGAAGCGCATGATCTTTCTATCCACGGGCGGTGCCATCTACGGCGACGTACGAGAGCGAAACGCGACGGAGGACTCACATTTGGAGCCCAAGGCCTATTACAGCGCGGGTAAGGCAGCTGCGGAGGCTTTCTTGTCGGCTTGGGCACATGAAGGTCAGCACGCGGTCACGGTGCTCCGGCCGTCGAACGTATATGGACCCGGCCAGCCATACCGGCGGGGCTTCGGCATTGTACCAACAGCATTTCATTCGGCAACGACGGGGACGCCCGTCGTGATACGAGGCAATGGAGAATCCATTCGCGATTATCTCTACGTGTCGGACCTGATCGAGCTAATCATGAGCGCCCTTGAACGATCCGCTGCACCAGGAACAGCCGTCTTCAACGCCTCGAGCGGCCTCCCCGTATCGCTCAATTACATGCTCGACCTGATCGATGATATTACCGGCAAACCTATGATGCGCGAATATCAGGCGGCAACACCATACGATGTAGAGAGAGTGGTGCTCGACAACAGGAAGGCATGCGAATTATTCGATTGGAGCCCCACGACCACGCTTCGCGAAGGGCTGGAGCATGCGTGGAACGCGAGAATATGACCGTAGAAGACGTTGACCCGGTAGTGTCGATCTGTATCGCCAATTACAACGGCGAACAAATACTCGATGCATGCCTGGATTCCGTGCGGACACAGATTCTCGATGACTCCTTCGAGATCATCGTGCACGATGATGCGTCGACGGACGCGTCATTGGAGATTCTCTCGCAGCATCCTGAAGTTCGGATCATTCAGAGCGAAACCAACGTCGGCTTCTGCGAAGCCAATAATCGCATGGTGGCCGCAAGCCGCGGTGAATTCGTCCTCCTGCTCAACAATGACGCCGCCCTTCTACCCGGCGCATTGTCTGCCTTCTTAGCGGAATCCCGTGGAACGCCCCGACCGTCTATCCTCACCGCTCCTCAGTTTGACTGGCTGACTGGCGCTCTGGTCGATCGGGGCTGTCTGCTCGACCTTTTCATGAATCCTGTTCCGGTCGAGGCCGAAGGCCATCCAAACGTCGCGATGACTATCGGAGCCTGCATGTGGGTTCCTCGATCGTTGTGGGATACGTTGGGAGGATTCCCCGCATGGCTTGAGTCCATCGCGGAAGACATGTATCTCTGTTGCGCCGCCCGACAACGCGGATATGAGGTGCGCTGCCTGCCTGTCTCTGGATACCGCCACATGCAAGGGCAGAGCTTCGGTGGCAATCGCGCCGCCGACGGAAAACTCGTCACAACCTATCGGCGTCGAAGACTCAGCGAGCGAAACAAGACTTTTCTGCTCCTGCTCTTCACTCCAGGAGCATGGTTTCTCCCGCTGCTTGCTTTGCATGTTGTAGCCCTGACCGGCGAGGGAATAATACTCTCCGTCATTCGACGGGACCGTCGCCTTTTTCAAGAAGTCTATCTTACGGCCATTCTGTCGGTCTGGAGGGAGCGGAAGTCGCTCCTGGCGCATCGATCGCGCTTGCAGAAAATGCGGGCACTCGATGCTAGCCATTACTACTCGGCGTTCACATGGCGACCGCGCAAGTTCGTCTTGCTCTCCCGCTACGGCCTGCCCCGGTTTCGCTAGCGCCCTTTCCTAAATAGAAAGAACGGCTCTTGCGGATTCACGCCATAACGCTTCGCGTCGACGGCTGGCAGAGCGTCGTAATGCGTTCGCACGCACGAGACCAATCCGGACATCTGCGTCATCTGTTCTACGATGTCGCCGCCGAAAAGACGAACGTGATCTTCCTGACCATAAAGTTCCAAACGGGCTTGCGCTGTGGAAATACCGCGATCTTCGAACATTCGCGTCAAAACAAGGCTGTAAGGAGTCTGCAGGATAGCAAATCCGCCAGGAGCCAAAACTCGCTCGATCTCCCTCATGGCCGCCCCAAGGTCATCTACGTGTTCCAGCACATGATTGGCGATCAAGACATCGAAGGTATCGTCTGGAAAGGACATCTGCGTGATATCCACTTTCATCATGTCTGGAGCAAGTGGCTGGATATCGGCTCGCACGTACTCATGAGGTGACGCCGCCAGGATCATCTCCACGAGCTTCTTTTCTGGGGCGAAGTGAAGAACGCTAGCTCCGTTTATTCGCGTCAACAAGCCCTCCACTTCCATGTAGAGCTTTAGATGGCGCAAACGATCAGTTGCGCCGCACCGCGGGCATTCGAAATGGTCGAGATCGCTTCCGTTCAAGCGGAGAAGACGCATCGCGCCAGAAAGCGATGACGTGCCATTCCGGTACGGCAGAAAGCCGCCGACGCCATGTCCGCACACCACGCAAATGTAGCGCCGCGGAATGAGCCAACCTAGGATGCCGGCCCTGGCCAGCTTAACGAGACGCGTCAGCATGATTATCGGAAATAGAGCACTCGCGTCTGTGCACGCAGGACGAAAGCGGTAAGAGTTTGAAGGGTTTGCCTAGCGGACTCCGCGAGAAAACACGCAAGGCATCGAATGAGAAATCGTGGCGCTGTTTCCTCAGACCCACGCAAAGCCTCTGGCCACCACTCCCGAAGCATCGTCAGCCGGCGAAGCCGCAGCGCCCGGAAAGCAACGCGACGCATGAAGTCCGCGCAGGCTTTCGCTCGGATAGTGACGGAAACTTCTGGCAGGGCGGCCTCGATGGCTTCGAAGTACTGGCGACGAACTGCCTCGTTGTCACGCACTAGCATGGAGCCTGACGAATTCGAACGGTAGCCTACAAGTAATTTAGAGGTATACGCCACGCCGCCTGCCGCACTGAGCGCGAGGTGTATGCGGTAGTCGATGAAAGGAGGTGTTAGCTCCAGCACTGCCGCCCTAAATCCGCCGCGATAGAAAAGCGAACTGTGATTCAAGAAGTTTCCACGGCGCAACAATCCAGAAGTATCGAATTGCTGCGACCTCGCATTGCTGAATATCCCCACAGGTTCCCGCTCGTCATCGAACACCGAGGCATTGGCGCAACATGCAGCGCAGTCGGGCGCCGCTTGCAGCACGGCCAATTGCTCACGAAGCTTGCCGGGAAGCCAAAAGTCGTCTCCGTCGAGATGGGCGATGAAATCGCCATCGGCCAGCGCAATCGTGCTCCGCAGGTTGCCTATCGGCCCCTGTCGCTCGGTATGGATGACATGATGGACCTGCCCTGGCCAATCCTTCACGAGAGCAGCAATGATGTCGGACGTACCATCGTCCGACATATCGTCACCCACCCAGACTTCGACATCAGCATCGACATCTTGCGACAAGACGCTGAGCAAGCAGTCCGCGATGTAACGGCGATGATTGTACGTCGACACGCATACGCTGATCCGAGGTCGCGTCATTCGTGGGGCCGATAGGTCAACGCTGTGATCTGTTCCGAGACCAGACCGATGAGAAAAACGATAACGGCAGCGCTCCACATCAACGCACTACCATTGGTCAGGCGACCGTGTAAAAAATAAGTGTACGCGTAGTTCCCCGTACCTAGCAGGAAGAAAGCAAAGCTGACCGGTACGAAGAGCTTCAGGGGCGAGTAAAGGGTTGCGATCTTGAAGATAATCAGCAGGAAACGCAGGCCGTCCTTGAGCGGCCGGATATGGCTCTTGCCTACACGCTCTGCTGCCTTGATCGGCTCATAAGCCACGCCATACGCACTTCGAAAGAACGCCATCGTGCTCGTGGTCGGATACGAGAAGCCGTTCGGAAGCAAATGGATGAATTCGCGAAAACGGTGGGCACGGGCGACACGAAACCCCGAAGTGAGATCCGCGACGACCTGTCCAGTCATCTTGCTTGCCAGCCAGTTGTAAACGGTATTTGCCATTCCACGCCCCACACCGGCTTGGCTTTCCCAACCACGCGCACCGACGACCATGTCGTAACCTTCGTCCAACCGAGCCAGCAAACGCCCGATGTCCAGCGGATCGTGCTGCCCATCCCCATCCATGAAAACCAGGATGTCGCCCTTGGCCGCCCGGGCGCCACGCTTGATCGCCGCGCCGTTTCCCATCGAGTAGGGGGAAGAAAGGCATTCGACCCCCGCGGCGGCGCAAACACCCCGCGTATCGTCCGTGGACCCATCATCGATCACGATGATCTCGGCGCCCGGCTGGGCAGCTGTCAGGCGGGGCAACAGGTCTTTCAGTGCGGCCGCCTCATTCTTGGCGGGCAGGATAATGCTTATACGACTCAAGAGATCTCCCCCATGGTCGTTGAATCATAAGGGATATCGCGCCGTGGAAACGAGAAGGGCAGCGCGATCCCCGTAACCTCCGCGGGGCGATGCCGCGCCGTACCGGTCAGGCGTGACCAATCCCATAATGTGGAGTAGATTCAGGCGCGTATCTCGGGGAAACGGGTCCTTCATGGCTTCACAAATGCATACGCCGATCCTGGCGGGTCTTACCGGCATGGCACGCCGCCTCGTCACCGAGAACGTGCTGCCCGAGGCCGACGTGCGCAAGGCCGTGCAGGATGCCGCGGACAAGCGCGTCTCGCTCTCCGCCTGGCTGGTCGACCACAACCTCGTCGACAGCCCGAAGCTGTCCCAGGTGGCCTCGGCCGAATTCGGCATGCCCCTGATGGACATCAGCGGCATGGCCCCCGCCAACATGCCCCTGGACCTGGTCACCGAGGCCCTGATCACCAAGCACCAGGCCCTGCCCCTGTTCAAACGCGGCAAGCGCCTGTTCGTGGGCATCGCCGACCCGATGCAGTCGCACGCACTGGACGAGATCAAGTTCCACTCGAACCACATGGTCGAGCCGGTGCTGGTCGAGCGTGGCCAGTTGCGCCGGGTCATCGATGCGGCCCTCTCGGCCATGAGCGCCAACGTCCCCGGTTTCGCGGACGGAGGCTTGGACGAACTGGTCCTGGAATCGGGCGACGACGAGGGCGAAGGCACCACCGGCATCGATGCCAACGCCAACGACGACGCCCCCGTCGTCAAGTTCGTCAACAAGATCCTGGTCGACGCCATCAAGCGCGGCGCGTCCGACATCCACTTCGAGCCCTTCGAGGCGGTCTACCGGGTTCGTCTGCGCATGGACGGCATCCTGCGCGTCGTTGCCACGGCCCCGATCAAGCTGGGCAACCGCATCGCCTCGCGCCTGAAGGTCATGAGCGGCCTGGACATCGCCGAGCGGCGCGTCCCGCAGGACGGCCGCATCAAGCTCAACCTGACCAAGACCCGGGCCATCGACTTCCGCGTCAGCACCCTGCCGACCTTGTTCGGCGAAAAGATCGTGCTGCGTATCCTGGACGGCTCCTCGGCCAAGCTGGGCATCGACAAGCTCGGCTACGAGGACTTCCAGAAGAAGCTGTACCTGGACGCGATCGAGAAACCTTACGGCATGGTCCTGGTGACCGGCCCGACCGGCTCGGGCAAGACCGTATCGCTGTACACCGCCCTGAACATCCTCAACACCGAGGGCCGCAACATCTCCACGGTGGAAGACCCGGTCGAAATCCGTGTCGAGGGCATCAACCAGGTCCAGCAGAACACCAAGCGCGGCATGACCTTCGCCGCGGCCCTGCGCTCCTTCCTGCGTCAGGATCCGGACGTGATCATGGTCGGCGAAATCCGCGACCTGGAGACCGCCGAGATCGCGATCAAGGCGGCCCAGACCGGCCACATGGTGCTCTCAACCCTGCACACCAACGATGCCCCCCAGACGATCGCCCGTCTGATGAACATGGGCATCGCGCCCTACAACATCACTTCATCGGTCACCCTGATCATCGCCCAGCGCCTGGCCCGGCGCCTTCACGACTGCAAGCGGCCCATCCAGCTGCCTGCCGCGGCCCTCCTGGCGGAGGGTTTCACGCAGGAGGAAGTCGACCAGGGCATCACCATCTACGAGGCCGTTGGCTGCGACAGCTGCAATGAGGGCTACAAAGGTCGCGTGGGCATTTATCAGGTCATGCCCATGGCCGAGGAAATCCAGAAAATCGTCCTGGAGGGCGGCAATGCCATGCAGATCGCCGAGGCCGCCCGTACGGCGGGCATCAACGACTTGCGCGCCTCGGCCCTGCTGAAGGTCAGGAACGGAGTCACCAGCCTGGCCGAGATCAACCGCGTCACCAAGGACTGATCCGGTCTCCACGCCACCTGCGACACGTGAAGATGTGCGCCAGGCGGCAGAAAGGGACGCGGCCTAGCGGTCACACTAGAATAAGAACAGGGGCCGATCCGGATGGGGCGGCCTACTGAAGCATCAATCCGGGGGGAACACCGCGTCATGGCTACCGCCACCGCCACGAAGAACGCACGCGCCATTGGCGTCGCGCGCGCCGAAGTCAACAAGCTGGTCATGTACGAATGGGTCGCCCTGGACAAGCGCGGCAAGCGCATGAAGGGGGAGATGCAGGCCAAGAATGCCGCCTTGGTCAAGGCGGAACTGCGCCGCCAGGGGATGAACCCGCAGACCGTACGCGAAAGGGCCAAGCCCCTGTTCGGTGCATCCGGAAGTTCGGTCAAGCCGCGGGACGTGGCGATCTTCAGCCGTCAGATCGCCACCATGATGGCCTCGGGCGTGCCCATGGTCCAGGCTTTCGACATCATTGCGAACGGCCAGAAGAACGTCCGCTTCAAGAACATGCTGAACGATGTGAAGAACGGCATCGAAGGCGGAGCATCCCTGCACGAAGCCCTCGCGCAGTACCCTGTGCAGTTCGACGAGCTGTACCGGAACCTGGTGCACGCCGGTGAATCGGCGGGCGTGCTCGACACGGTGCTCGACACGGTGGCGACCTACAAAGAGCGCATGGAAAGCATCAAGTCCAAGATCAAGAAGGCGCTCTTCTACCCGATCATGGTGCTCGTGGTCGCGCTTCTGGTTTCGATGATCCTGTTGCTCTTCGTGGTTCCCGTCTTCCAGCAGACTTTCGCGGAAGCCAAGGCCGAACTGCCCGCCCCGACCCAGTTCGTCGTGGCCGCGTCGAAGTTCATGCAGTCGTACTGGTGGGTCGTGATCGGCAGCATCGTCGGCTCGGTCGCCGCATTGATCTTCTTCAAGAAACGATCGCAGAAATTCGCGCATTTTCTCGACCGCGTTTCACTGCGTATCCCCGTGATCGGCGACCTCCTGCATAAATCCGCCATCGCTCGCTTTGCCCGCACTCTCGGCGTGACTTTTCATGCGGGCGTGCCATTGGTGGAGGCTTTGGACGCGGTTGCGGGAGCGACCGGCAGCATCGTCTACGGCGAGGCCGTGAAGCAAATGCGTGACGACATCGCCGTGGGCCATCAACTTCAGCTGTCCATGCGACAGACCAATCTGTTCCCCAACATGGTGGTACAGATGACGGCCATCGGCGAGGAATCCGGCTCATTGGATTCCATGCTGTTCAAGGTCGCGGAGTTCTACGAGGAAGAGGTCAATACGGCGGTGGATACGCTGAGCAGCCTGCTCGAGCCGTTCATCATGATCATCCTCGGCGTACTCGTCGGCGGCATGGTCATCTCCCTCTACCTCCCCATCTTCAAGCTCGCCGGCACCGTCTGACCCCGATCGTTCAGGCGAGGCACAATACGAACCCTTCGTCCTCGCGGGCGAGGGGTTTTTCTTAACCCACGGCCGAGCCCATGCCCGACTTACCCATCGCCCTCTGGATCACCTTCGCCGCCGTCTTCGGCCTGCTCGTGGGCAGTTTCCTCAACGTGGTCATCCTGCGCACGCCACCGCGCATGGAGTGGGAGTGGCGCAAGCAGGCGCGGGACGTCCTGGCGCTCGAGCCGGTCGACGAACCCAAGCCGCCGGGCATCGCGCTCGAGGCCTCGCATTGCCCGCAGTGCAAGCATCGCCTCGCCGCCCACGACAACATCCCCCTGTTCGGTTGGTTGTTCCTGCGCGGGCGCTGCCGCTATTGCGGTACGAAGATCTCGGCGCAGTACCCGCTGGTGGAACTCTTCACGGGCATCGCCAGCGCCCTGGTGGTCTGGCACTTCGGACCGACGCCGGCCGCCCTCGCCGGCCTGCTGTTCACCTTCTTCCTCATCGCGCTGTCCGGCATCGACGTCCGTACCCAGTTGCTGCCGGACGAACTGACCTATCCCCTGCTCTGGATCGGCCTCGGGCTCACCCTGATACCGGCGTGGCAGCCGCTGCCCGTGGGCCCGTCATCGGCGATCCTCGCCGCGCTGATCGGATACCTCAGCCTGTGGAGCGTGTACTGGCTGTTCAAGCTGCTCACCGGCAAGGAAGGCATGGGCCACGGCGATTTCAAGCTGCTCGCCGCACTGGGCGCGTGGATGGGCCCGGTGTCGCTGCTGCCGATCATCATGTTGTCCTCGCTGATCGGCGCCCTGGTCGGCGGCGGCCTCATGCTGTTTCGCAACCATCAGCGCGACGTGCCGATCCCCTTCGGCCCATACATCGCCGCGGCGGGCTGGGTCTGGTTCCTGGCGGGCGATCGGTTGCTCGCCGCCTACATGCGCTTCACCGGCCTCCAATGAGCGGCTTCGTCGTCGCGCTGACCGGCGGCATCGCCTCGGGCAAGAGCGCCGTGGAGCGCCGATTCGAAGCGCTCGGCATCCACGCCTACGACGCCGACGTGGCGGCGCGGGCCGTGGTCGAGCCCGGCTCCGAGGCACTGGCCCAGGTGGCGCGAACGTTCGGTCCAGGGGCGCTCGACGCCGAAGGAAGGCTCGACCGCGCGGCGATGCGCCAGCGTGTCTTCGACGATCCTTCCGCACGCGCGATGTTGGAAAGCATCCTGCACCCACGCATCCGCACCTGGCTTCGCGATGCCGCGGCGACCGATCGCGGGCCGTACTGCATCCTTTCGATTCCCCTGCTCGTGGAGAACCGCGAGCATTACGCGTGGGTGGATCGCGTGCTCGTGGTGGATGCGCCCGAGGACGTGCGGATCGAGCGGCTGACCCGCCGTGACGGCATCGACGCCAGCCTGGCCGCGAAGATGATCGAAGCGCAGGCGTCCCGCGAGCGTCGCCTGGCCATCGCCGACGACGTGATCGTCAACGACGGCGATGAAGCCGCACTGGACGCGAAGGTGGCGGCGCTGGATCGGCGTTATCGCGAACTGGCCGCCTGACGCCAAGCCTCCGCCTCACATCAGCGACACGGCCGCCAGCCGCTCCACGACGAAGTCCTCCGCCCGCACCGGCTGGCCGATGTGGTAGCCCTGCACCAGGTCGCAATCCATCTCGACCAGGCGCAGCAGGGTCTCTTCGTTCTCCACGCCCTCGGCGACCGCTTCCATGCCCAGGCGGTGGGCCACGTCGACCATGGCCTGCACGAGCAGTTCGGTACGACGGTCGGTGTTCATGGCGTCGACGAAGGTGCGGTCGATCTTCAGTTCGGTGGCCGGGAAATGCCGCAGGTAGGCGAACGACGCGTAGCCGGTGCCGAAATCGTCGATGGCCACGCGCACGCCGCGGTCGCGCAGGGAGCGCAATACACGCACGCTCATGTCCAGGTCGGTGAGCAGGGCCGTTTCCGTGATCTCGACGATCACCGTTTCCGGTGGCACGCCCCAGATGTCCATGGCACCGATCATCTGTTCCGCGAAACCCTGTTCGGCGAACACGCGCGGCGACAGGTTGATCGCGACGTCCAGCGGACAACCGCCCCGATGCAGCGCCGCGGCATGGCGCAGCGAGGCATTCAGGCTCCAGCGGGTCAGCGGCACGATCAGGTCGCTGCGCTCGGCGAACTGCACGAAATCGGCAGGTGCCACGTGGATCTGGGCGGTCGTGGTCCAGCGGGAAAGCGATTCCACCCGCACCACCTCGCCGGAACGCAGGTCGCGAAGCGGCTGGAAGGCCACATGCAGGCGATTGGCCTCGATGTCCTCGCGGAGTTCGCCGTAGAGGATCTCCACGGGCGTGGCGTCGGGCTGGTAAAGCGCGAACGGCTCGCCCACGCGCTGCGCCTCGTCATGGGCCAGTTCGGCGCGGCGATAGAGCAGTTCCGCGGAGGTGCCGTGTTCGGGATGCACCGCCACGCCGACCACGGGCCGTCCGTGCCACGGCCGTTCACCGCGCAACAGGGGCGTGTCGAAGGCACCTACGATGCGCGTGGCCGCCAGCAGGGCATGGGTGCGGTTGCGTACCGAGGGCAGCACCACGACGAAGCTGTCGTCACCGGCGACGAACACCGTGTCGACATGGCGAACCGCTTCCACCAGGCGCTCGCGCGCGGCCAGCATGATGGCGTTGCCGAAGTCGTAGCCGAAGCGGAGCTGCGCCTCGCGCATGCCCTGCAGCCGCACGACGAGCACGGCGCGCCATCCCGAATCGGGAACGACCCGGTCGAGGATGACCTGCACCGCAGGCAGGATGTCGGCACGCCGCTCGCTCATTGGACGAAATACTCCCGGGGATCGATTCCATGGCTGCCCGCGGGCAAGGTACGCAGGATCTCACGGCGGATGCTGTCCGATTGGTTCATGAGATCGATAATAAGGAATTCCTCCAGCGCTGCCTTGTCCTTTCGCGTAAGGATAGCCACACGAGGCTGCAGACGGCGCGCCTGGTTCTGCATCATGACGATCGCGACCTCGCCCGTGTTCAACTCCACCAGCGAGCCGGTCGGATAGACCCCCAGGCAGGCCTGGAACTGTTCCACCAGCTCGCCCTGGAACTCGCGGTCGCGCCCGGCATAGAGCTGGCGGAGGGCAAGGTGCCGGGAAACGGCCAGGCGGTACGGGCGCGGGGTGGACATCGCATGATAGGTATCGATGATCGCGGCCATCCGGCCGGATAGGGGAATGGCGGTGCCGGCCAGTCCCGCGGGGTACCCGCTGCCGTCGAAGCGCTCATGGTGGGTGAGCACCATGTCGCGCACCTCCGGATCGCTGACGCCGGCGTGGTCGAGGATGGCCATGCCTTCGCTCACGTGCTGGCGCGTCAGTTCCCATTCCTCGTCGCTCAACGGGCCGCCGCGTCCGAGCAATTCATCCGGCAACTGGGCCTTGCCCACGTCCATCAGCAGGCCGCCCGCGGCAAGACTGACGATGGCCTCGCCAGCGAATCCCATGTGCCTGCCGAACGCCGCCGCCAGCGTGCTGCAGGCGACGGCGTGCCGGTAGGTATAGCTGTCGCGCTGGCGCAGGCTTTCGATCCAGAAGAAGGCGTCGCCGCTGCGCAATACGCTGGCGACCATCGGCCGCACGGCCTCTTCCACCGCGCCCGGCTCGATCGCGCGGCCGCCGTGGATGTCGTCCACCAATCGTTCGGCGAAGCGTGACATGCCGTCGAAAGCCTCGCGGGCCCGCGGCAGTTCCTCTTCGAACGGCACCGTGTCCGTATAGGTGTGGCGGGCGACCAGGCGCGGGTTCGGTACCGGCCGGGGCGCCACGGCGGACACGACGCGCGCGGGCGTGACACGCCGGTGCATGTCCACGAAGACGTACTTGCAGAACCGGCTCAGGCGGTCGATATCGGCCTGCGCGGCGATCGGCAGCCCCTGCAACGGGAACGGCGTGTCGGACCATTCGCAATCGAGACGGCTCACGTACATGCCGACCTCCAGATCGGCCACGAACACGCGTCTCTCCACCAGGTCGTACGCCACTCTCCTGTCCCCCTTCCAAGCCACTGCGTTCCCATGCGGCGGCCGCCCACGCACGGTTATCCAACGGTTAGCGGCAGCTTCACGGAATCCTGAAGCCGCCTGTGAGGTAAAGACCGTATCCCCGGTCCTATAGGCAGGCCCACACCTCCCTCGGAGATCGCCATGCGCCGTCCCTTGCTTCCCGTCCTGTTCTTCGCCCTCACCGCCTGTATGGCCGCCTCGGCCCGGGACGAGGGCGTTCCCCTGCCCGCCCCCTCCATCGATGCCTCACCGGCCACCGGCGAGGCCACCGCCGTGTTCGCCGGCGGCTGTTTCTGGGGCGTGGAAGGGGTGTTCCAGCACGTGCGCGGCGTGAAGAGCGTGCGCGCCGGTTACGCCGGTGGCGACGCCGCCCACGCGAACTACGACGATGTCAGTGACGGGGATACCGGCCATGCGGAATCCGTGCGGGTGGTGTACGACCCCGCCCAGGTCACCTATGGCCAGTTGCTGCAGGTGTTCTTCTCCGTGGCCCAGGACCCGACCCTGCTGAACCGCCAGGGGCCGGATGTGGGCACGCAATATCGTTCGGCGGTCTTCTACGCCACGCCGGAGCAAAAGAAAGTGGCCGAGGCGTACGTGGCCCAGCTCACGGCGGCGCACGCGTTTCCGGCGCCCATCGTGACCGAGGTGACGCCGCTCAAGGCGTTCTACCTTGCCGAGGACTACCACCAGGACTACATGCGGCTGAACCCGGACGCGATGTACATCGTGGTGAACGACCGGCCGAAGGTGCTGGCGCTACAGCGGCTGTATCCGCAGCGGTATGCGGCTGCCTGGGCTAACGGGCGCTGAGGCGAGACTGGCGGGCGCTGAGGCGGACCCGAGTCGCCGACGAGTCGGCTCCCACAGGAGCATCGCGGCAGGGGCGGTTCCGCAAGGTTGAATCGCCGACAGGGTCGGCTCCCACCAGAGCATGCAGCCTCGGCCTCGGTGGGAACCAACCTTGTCGGCGATGCCCCTGACCTGGTGGGAACCACCCTGTCGGCGATGCCCCTGACCTGGTGGTGGGAGCCACCCCTGTCGGCGATGCCCCTGGCCTGGTGGTGGGAGCCGACCCTGTCGGCGATGCCCCTGTGGGAGCCGCTTCAGCGGCGATGCCCTCACCCCACCATCGGCAGGTTCAACCCCTGCTCCCGCGCGCAGGCGATCGCTTCGTCGTATCCGGCGTCCGCATGCCGCATCACGCCCGTGCCGGGATCGTTCCACAGCACCCGGGCGAGCCGCTTGTCCGCGGCCTCGGTACCGTCGCAGACGATCACCACGCCGCTGTGCTGGCTGTAACCCATGCCCACGCCGCCGCCATGGTGCAGACTCACCCAGGTCGCGCCGCCGGCCACGTTGAGCATGGCGTTGAGCAGCGGCCAGTCGCTGACGGCGTCGCTGCCGTCGCGCATGGCCTCGGTCTCGCGGTTCGGACTGGCCACGGACCCGGAATCCAGGTGGTCGCGGCCGATGACCACCGGCGCCTTCAGTTCACCGTTGCGGACCATCTCGTTGAAGGCCAGCCCGAGGCGATGACGCTGGCCCAGGCCGACCCAGCAGATGCGCGCCGGCAAGCCCTGGAAGCTGATCCGCTCGCGCGCCATGTCCAGCCAGCGGTGCAGGTGCGGGTCGTCCGGAATCAGTTCCTTCACCTTGGCGTCGGTCTTGTAGATGTCCTCCGGATCGCCCGACAGCGCCACCCAGCGGAACGGGCCCACGCCGCGGCAGAACAACGGACGGACGAACGCGGGCACGAAGCCGGGGAAGGCGAACGCCTCGGCCAGGCCCTCGTCCTTGGCCATCTGGCGGATGTTGTTGCCGTAGTCGAACGTCGGCACGCCCATCGCGTGGAACGCGAGCATGGCCTCCACGTGCTTGCGCATGGACACCTTCGCCGCCCGCGAGGTACCGGCGGGGTCGGACTTGCGCCGCTCGAACCACTCCTCCACCGTCCAGCCGGAAGGCAGGTAGCCGTTGACCGGATCGTGTGCGCTGGTCTGGTCGGTCACGGCATCCGGACGCACGCCGCGGCGGACCAGCTCGGGAAGCACGTCGGCCGCGTTGCCGAGCAGCGCCACGGAAACGGCGCGGCCTTCCTTCGCATAGCGCGCGAGGCGCGCCAGGGCGTCGTCCAGGTCGGTGGCCTGCTCATCGACATAGCGCGTCTTGAGGCGGAAATCGATGCGGCTCTGCTGGCACTCGATGGTGAGCGACGAGGCACCCGCCAGGCTGGCGGCCAGCGGTTGCGCGCCGCCCATGCCACCCAGGCCGGCCGTGAGGATCCAGCGGCCGGCGAGGTTGCCACCGTAATGCTGGCGGCCCATCTCCACGAAGGTCTCGTAGGTGCCTTGCACGATTCCCTGTGAACCGATGTAGATCCACGAGCCCGCGGTCATCTGGCCGTACATCATCAAGCCCTTGCGATCGAGCTCGTTGAAGTGCTCCCAGTTCGCCCACGCCGGCACGAGGTTGGAATTGGCGATGAGCACGCGCGGCGCGTCCGGGTGCGAGGGAAATACACCCACGGGCTTGCCCGACTGCACCAACAGCGTCTCGTCGTCGCGCAGATCGCGCAGGCTGCGCAGGATGGCGTCGAAGCATTCCCAGTTGCGCGCGGCACGGCCGATGCCTCCATACACCACCAGTTCCGCCGGGTTCTCCGCGACCTCCGGATCGAGGTTGTTCTGCAGCATGCGGAACGGTGCCTCCGTCAGCCAGCTGCGGCAGGTCAGTTCGCTGCCGCGCGGGGCACGGACGGTGCGGGTGGTGTCGATGCGCGTGACTGCGGTCATCGGGGGAGACTCCGTCGATCCAGGGAATCGCCGATTATGGTCCCGCGCCGCGACACCTCGCCATACGCGTCGCAGCAATGCCGCTCAATGGCCGGCGGAACCGGTCCGCGCGGGCACGGTTTGCGTCGCGTCCGGCCGCTGCAGGGTCTGGTACCGACGAACCGCATCGTTCTGGCGCGCCCGGTACAGCTGTTGCTGGCTGCGGTCCGCATCATCCAGCTGGTTACGCAGGGCAGGATCGGCGGCATTGGCGCGCTGGCGATCGAGGTTGTCCTGGCGCAGCTGTTCACGCAACGCGTTCTGGTTCAGGCGGTTCTGCACCTGCTGCCGGTCGACCTGCCGCTGCCATTGCTGGTTGGGCGTGGGCGTGGTGATGACGATCGGTTTCGGCCGCGGTGGAGGCGCCGCGGGCTTCGCCGGCTGAGTTTGCGCCACCACGAGCGCGGGCAGCATGGCGACCAGCCATGCCAGCAGGATCTTGCGTGATGAATTGGTCATGGGACTCGTCCATCATAGGAGGATTGTTCTGTCATACAGCGTAAGTCCCCGCCCATGAACGTCACGTTGCCTCGCTGCGGCGCATTTGTCGCGCTGCTCCTGGTGGCCCTGTCCGGATGCGCCACGCGTTCCGCCAAGCCCGCTGTATCGCCGCCGACACCGCAAGCCGTCCTGTTGGTCTCCATCGACGCCTTCCGCGCCGACTACATCGACCGTGGCCTGACCCCGAATCTCGTGGCGATGGCACGCGATGGCGTCACCGCGCCATACATGCTGCCGTCGTTTCCATCGCTCACCTTCCCGAACCACTACACCCTGGTGACCGGTCGCGTGCCCGATCGCAACGGCATCGTCAACAACACGATGCGGGACGCGACGCTGGGCAATTTCAGCCTTTCCAACCACGCGGCCACGCGCGACGGGCGCTGGTGGGACGAGGCCGAGCCCATCTGGGTGACGGCGCAGAAACAGGGATTGCACACGGCGACGATGTTCTGGCCCGGCACGGAAGCGGCCATCCACGGTGTGCGTCCGGACCACTGGATTCCGTTCGACGATTCGCTGACTTCGCGCCAGCGCGTGGACAAGCTCATGTCGTGGATCGACGAGCCCGGCCCGAAGCCGGTGTTCGATACCTTGTACTTCGATGCCGTGGACCACGCCGGCCATGAATCCGGCCCGGACTCGGAGCCGTTGAACGCGGCGCTGCGCGAGGTCGACGACGCCATGGGTTATCTCATCGCGCAGCTGCGCCAGCGCGGGCTATACGACACGATGAACATCGTCGTGGTCTCCGATCACGGCATGGCCGACGTTCCGCGCGGCAACATCGTGTTCGCCGACCAGGAAACCGATCTCGACGCACTCGACGCCGTGTCCTATGGCGTGGTGTCCACCTTCAACCCGAAGCCCGGCGTCGATGGCTCCCGGGCGGTGGCACGTCTCCTGGGCCCGCACGAACACATGCGCTGCTATCGCAAGGAAGACCTGCCCGCACGTCTCGAATACGGCCGGAATCCGCGCGTACCGGCGTATATCTGCCTCGCCGATACCGGCTGGGCGATCATCAGCCACGCGGTGCTGGCCAAGCGGACGATGCCCATGTCGCGTGGCGAGCACGGCTACGACAACCTCGACCCGACCATGCGCGCGCTGTTCGTGGCGCATGGGCCGGCCTTCGGGCGGGGGGTGACGATCGCGCCCTTCCCGAACGTGGACGTCTACCCCTTGCTGGCCCACCTGCTCGGCATCGCTCCGTTGCCGAACGACGGCCGCCTGGAGCGGGTGAAGGCGGCGCTGGCCCCGGCGGGGCACTGACGTCGCCGGACGGGCAAATCCCGTAGAATCCGGCCATGCGCGAAATCTATACGTCACCCCGCCAGGACAACATCGACCGGATCGTTGCCCTGCTCACCGAGAACGGCATCGACACCTCGGTGACCAATCGATCGAGCTGGAACCGGCCCACCTACCAGCGCTTCAGCTATTCGCAGCGCCAGGACGACCGCGACTCCTGGCCGAAGGTCTGGGTGCAGAGCGCCGACGACTTCCCGAAGGCGCGAGCCCTGCTCAAGGAGATCGGCATCGAGCCGGTGGTCCGCTTCCAGGAGGAACTCCAGTTGCACCGCCAGCCAGATCGCCGCCCGTCCGCCCAACGCACGGCCTCGCGCGTTCGCCTGATGGTGCTGGCGATCGTCGCCGGGGTGATGCTCGTGGTCGTGCTCAAGGCCACCCAGGTGCTCTGAACATAGGGGCGGTGCGGCGGCGACACCGCCGCGGTGACGCTCCGAGCACCATGGCGCTATAAGATCGAGCCATGACCGATCGCGTCCGCCTGTTCCAGACCCTGCCGCATACCTGCGGCTATTTCGCCGAGCGGACGGCGCAAAACCTCGTGGTCGATCCGGGCGCGCCGCACCTCGACAGGCTCTATGGCCCGGCCCTCGCGAAGGGTTTCCGCCGTGCCGGCGGGCACCTTTACCTGCCGCAGTGCGCCGCCTGTCAGGCCTGCGTGCCTTGCCGCATCGATGTCGAAGGTTTCGCTGCCGACCGCGGCCAGCGGCGCTGCCTGAAACGTAACGCGGATCTCACGGTCACCGAGCAGTTGCCCGGCTTCACCCACGAACGGCATGCGTTATATCAACGCTACCTGCACGCACGGCACAGCGGCGGCGGCATGGATGCGGCGGATGCGGAGGACTTCCAGCGATTCCTTGCCGCGCCGTGGAGTCCCACCCTCTTCCTCGAGTTCCGGCTCGGCCAGCGTCTGCTCGGCGTCGCCGTGACGGATGTGGCGCTGGCCGGCGTTTCGGCCGTCTATACGTTTTTCGACCCTGAGGAAGACGCCCGCAGCCTGGGCACCTTCGGCATCCTGCAACAGGTGGAACTGGCGAAGCGCCGTGGGATACCGTACGTGTACCTGGGTTTCTGGATTTCCGGCCATCCCAAGATGGACTACAAGCGCCGCTTCCAGCCACTGGAAATCCGCAAGCACGGCCGCTGGATCGCGATGCGCTGACCGCCCAGCCCCAAGGTGGAACCCACCCCCAAGATGAAAACTGACCCTAAGGTGGAACCGCCACTTGAGGTGGGAGCCGACCCTGTCGGCGATCCCGCGGCAGCGGGCCAGGTTACGGCAAGCACCCATCGCCGACAGGGTCGGCTCCCACCGTTCAGGCGGCTCCCACAGCCCATCGCGCGATCACCGCGTGCAAGGCCTCGATGCCGTCGAACAGGGCCGCCGGCCCCGGCTGCAGGATGATCGGCGATTTGATCTCGTGCAGTTCGCCGTCGCGCACGGCCGGCACATCGCTCCAACCCGAGCGGGACGCGACATGCTCCGGCCGGAAGCGTTTGCCGCACCACGAACCGAAAACGATATCCGGCGCACGCCGCACCACCTCGAGTGGATCGGCCAGGATGCGCTGCTTCGCCAGCGGCTCTTCGAGCAATTCGGGGAAGACATCGTCGCCACCGGCGATGCGCACGAGTTCACCCACCCAGCGAATGCCCGTGATAAGGGGATCGTCCCATTCCTCGAAATACACCTTCGGCCGGCGCGGCAATGCCGCGGCAAGCGCGGCGATCCGGGCCAGGTTTTCTTCGGCACGCACCGCCAGCGCCTCGGCTTTCGCCGTCGCGCCCACCATCGCACCAAGGCGGCGGATGTAGGCGACGATGCCGTCCACGCTGCGGTGGTTGCTGATCCAGACTTCCACGCCGGCGCGGATCAGTTCCCGGGCGATGTCGGCCTGGAGATCCGAGAAACCAATGGCGAGGTCGGGCTTCAGGTCGAGGATCTGGCCGATCTTCGCGCTGGTGAAAGCCGATACCTTGGGCTTCTCCTTGCGCGCCCGCGGCGGCCGTACGGTGAAGCCGGAAATGCCGACGATGCGATGGTCCTCCCCGATGGCATAGAGGACTTCGGTCGGTTCTTCCGTGAGGCAGACGATGCGTTGCGGGTAGGCGTCCGACATCAATGGCCCGAAACGGTCACGGTGATCTTGCGCTGGTGCGCTTCGTGACGGTGCTCATAGAGAAATACACCCTGCCAGGTTCCCAGCAACGGCTTGCCATTGTGCACGGGGACGGAAAGCGATACGCCCGTGAGCACCGAGCGCACATGCGCAGGCATGTCGTCGGGGCCTTCATCGCGGTGGCGGAACAGCGGATCGCCGTCGGGGACGAGCCGCGCGAAGAAACGTTCCAGGTCGTCGACGACGGTGGGATCGGCATTTTCGCCGATCAACAGGGACGCGCTGGTGTGCTGCACGAAGACGTGCGCGATGCCGGTGGATACCCCGCTGGCCGAGACGATCTCGGCGATACGGTCGGTCACCTCGCTCAGCGAGCGTCCACGCGTATGCACGGTGAACGTGGTCTGCGCGACGTGCTGGACGGGCTGGGCACGGCTCATGGGAAGGCTCCGGTCACGGATAAAGCAGGTGGCTGGACCAACTTGTACCGTCGCCCGCGTGCACGATCCGTTCGTGCAACCGGAACGTGGCGCCATACCAGAACTCGATGCGGTCCGGTTCCACGACATATCCGCCCCAATGGGGGGGGCGTGCCACCTCGCGGCCCGCGAATTCCTTCTCGTAGTGGGCCACGCGATCGTCGAAGGTCTGCCGGTCCGGCAGTTCCTGGCTCTGCTTCGAGGCCCAGGCACCGATCTGGCTGCCGCGTGGACGGCTGGCGAAATAGGCGTCCGACTCGGCCTCGCCAACCTTCTTGGCGAGTCCCTCGAAGCGAACCTGCACGCCTTCGCGGATCTGCTTCCAGTGCAGGCACAACGCCACCTGCGCGTTCTCCGCGATCTCGCCGGCCTTGGCGCTTTCGTAGTTGGTGAAGAAACGCGGGCCCTTCTCGTCGATGGCCTTGAGCAGGACGATGCGCGAGTGCACGCGGCCGGTACGGTCCGCCGTGGCGAGGTTCATCGCCGTGGGTTCACGGTCGCCACTGGCCTTGGCCTCGTCGAGCAGGCCGCGAAAGGTGTCGAGTATCTCTGGGGTGAGCATGACGATGGACTATGCTGTCGGCCATGGAATCCACCGATGCTAGCACGCTGGCCGCCACCGTCCTCGGACGTTTCGCCGCAGCGATCGAGCATGCGCCCAGGCCGTTCGTCCTGGGCATTTCCGGCCTGCAGGGCAGTGGCAAGAGCACCCTCGCCGCGGCGCTGATCGAAGCCGCGCACCAGCGTGGCTGGGGCGCGGTGGCGATGTCGCTCGATGATGTCTACCTGACCCGCGCCGAGCGTGAAGCGCTGGCTGTCGAGGTTCACCCCTTGCTGCGTACCCGCGGCGTGCCGGGCACGCACGACCTCGCCCTGCTCGGTTCCACGCTCAGCGCGCTGGAGAAGGCTTCGCCGGAACGGCCGGTACCGATACCCCGTTTCGACAAGGGGCACGACGACCGCTACGAGGAAGCGCAGTGGCCTACGATCGCGGAACCACCCCGGCTGGTGGTCCTGGAAGGATGGTGCCTGGGCGTGGAGCCGGCCGGGCCGGACGAGCTCGCCGAGCCGGTGAATGCACTGGAGCGCGGGGAAGATGCCGATGGCCGGTGGCGGCGCTGGGTCGATGCGCGGCTCTCGGGCTACCGCTCCCTCTGGGAACGCCTCGACGCCCTGGTGGTGCTGCAAGCGCCCTCATGGGACGTGGTGGCGGCATGGCGTGACGAAGCCGAACGCCCGCTGCGGGAGCGCGGTGAACCGCGAGCGATGGATGACTTGGAGCTTTCGAGGTTCCTGCAGCATTACGAGCGGATCAGCCGGCGGGCATTGCGGTCGCTGGAGGCGAAGGCCGATGTGGTGTTGCGGCTTGACGAGCACCGGCGCGCTTGTCGCCGCTGAAGCGGCTCCCACAAGAGGTTCCCACAAGCGGTTCCCACAGGGACTGGTCTCTGCCTGCCGTGATTGTGGGAGCCGCTTCAGCGGCGATGGGTGCTTGCCTCAGACCAGCGCGGCGTAACCATCCCGCGCATCCGGCCACGCGCAGCGGAAGCCCGTCGCGCGCAGACGTGCGTTCGACAACCGCTTGTTGCCCACGCCCGCCGGTGCCGGACCGTCCGGTGGCAGTGGCGCGCCGATCAAGCGCGCGAGATGGTCGTAGAGTTCGTCGATAGGCAAGGGCGTGTCGTCCACGCCGATATAAACCCGCTCGGGCGCGGCGATATCGAGCAGGCACGCGATCGCCGCCGCCGCATCGTCGACATGGATGCGGTTGGCGTAAACCTGCCGCCCGCGGGGCACGGCCACCTTGCCTTCGCGCAGCCGGTCGAACAGTTGCGTGCGGCCAGGTCCATAGAGCCCCGCCAGTCGAAGCGATACCCCGCCCACCGGCCCGGCCGCCAGCCAAGCCTCGGCCTCGATCAATACACGGCCATTGAAGCCGGGCGGCGACGGCTGCGTATCTTCGTCGATCCAATCGCCGCCGTGCTCGCCATACACCGCCGACGAGGAGACGAATACCGTGCGATGCGGCATGACCGGCAAGGCCTCGATCACATGCCGCAGCCCATCCACGAAGACGGCGCGGTACGCGGCTTCCTCGCGGGCGTCCGGCGTCGGCGCGAAGACCAGGGCATCGATCTTCGGCAAGCCGGCAAGCGTCTCCGGCCGGGTGAGGTCGCCGCGCAACCAGACGATGCCATCGCCAGCGGGCGTCTCCCCGCGGCGCAGGGCGAAGACGCGGCGTCCCTCCACGGCCAGGCGCCGCGCCAGACGCGTGCCGACATCGCCGGCACCGGCGACCAGGACGGTCTCGTATCTCTGCGCAGGGCTTGTTGCTAGCATGAGCGTGATGAATCCTTCGCCCAACCTGTTCCTGGTCGGCCCCACGGGCGCCGGCAAGACCTCGATCGGACAGCGCCTCGCGGCGCACTACGGCCTGCCCTTCGTCGACCTGGACGTGGAGATCGAGGCGCGCTGCGGCACGACGATCGCCGACATTTTCGAACGCGAGGGCGAGACGGGGTTTCGTGCGCGCGAATGTGCGCACCTGGACGAGTTTAGTCTGCGCGAGGGCATCGTGCTCGCCACCGGCGCGGGCGCCGTGCTCGACCCGGCGAACCGGCAAGCGCTGATGTCGCGCGGCACGGTGCTCATGCTCGGCGTGAGCGTGGAGGAACAGCTCGCCCGGCTCGAACACGATACCGCGCGGCCGATGATCGCGGGTCCCGACCGTCTCGGCCGCCTGAAGGCGCTCGCCGAACACCGCAACTACCTCTACGAGGACATCGCCGACCTTATCTTCCACGGCCGCCATGAAAGCGTGGACGATGCGGTGCCGCGTGCGATCGCCCTCCTCGAACGCCACTGGAAACGCACCTGATGGAAACCGTCGACGTCGACCTGGCCGGACGCAGCTATCCCGTCTGGATCGGACCGGGCCTCATCGCCGACAGCGCACGCTGGCGCGCGGCGATTCGCGGCAGGCACGTCTTGGTGGTGAGCAACACCACCGTGGCTCCGCTGTATCTGGACGCATTGGCGAAAGGCCTCGACGGACTGCACTGGTCGTCCTACCTGATCGGCGACGGCGAAATCCACAAGACGTTCGCCAACGTGGAGCGCGTGCTGGAAGCGTTGGGCGAGTTCGGCGCCACGCGCGACGCCTGCGTTATCGCGCTCGGCGGCGGCGTGGTCGGCGATCTCGCCGGCTTCGCCGCCGCATGCTGGATGCGCGGCATCGATTTCATCCAGGTGCCGACCACGTTGCTCGCGATGGTCGATTCCTCCGTCGGCGGCAAGACCGGCGTGAACCTGCCGGTGGGGAAGAACCTGGCGGGGGCCTTCCACCAGCCGCGCGCGGTGGTTGCCGACATCGACGTCCTGACCACGCTGCCGCAGCGCGAGTATCGCGCCGGCCTGGCCGAGGTCGTGAAAGGCGCGGCCATCGGCGACCCGGATTTCTTCGCCTGGCTCGAAGCGCATGCGGACGAACTCGCCGCCCGCGAGGCCGCGCCACTGATCGAAGCGATCGCGCGCAAGTGCCGCTACAAGGCGGGCGTGGTGGCGCGCGACGAAACCGAGCAAGGCGAGCGCGCCCTGTTGAACCTCGGCCATACCTTCGGGCATGCATTGGAGACCGCCGGCAACTACAGCGAGATCCTGCACGGCGAAGGCGTGGCGATCGGCATGGTGCTTGCCGCCCACCTGTCCGAGCGCCTGGGCATGTCGCCCGGCGGAGATACCGCGCGCCTCGTCGCCCTGCTCCAACGGCTCGGCCTGCCGACCGAGCCGTCGAAAGCGCATGCCGCCAGCCGCCTGCTCGAACTGATGCGCCTGGACAAGAAGAACACGGCCGGTACGTTGCGGTTGATCCTCTGGCGTGGCATCGGCAAGGCCCAAATCGTCTCCGGCGTCGCCGAAGCCGATGTCCTGGCCGTTCTGGCCTGAAGCAGCCGTCAGGCAAACCGCCTACAATGATCGGCCCTGCGCCAGCCCGGATCGCTCGATGCGGATCTACCTGCAAACCATGCCCGAAGCGGGGACGGAAGCGCCCCGCTACGTCCAGATAACGCTCGAACAGGACCTGCTCGGCGGCTGGACCCTGTACCGCGAAAGTGGCGTGCAAGGCGGCAAGGCGATGCTCAAGCGCGAAGTCTATGTCGACCGCGATGCCGCACTGGCCGCTTTCACCAAGGCGCGCGACGCCCAGATCAAGAAAGGGTTCAAGCTCATGTTCAGCCAGGGACAGGAGTCGGCGCATGGCCGCTGACGTTCTCCGCAACGACCGCTTCCTGCGCGCGTTGCGCCGCGAACCCACCGATACGACGCCCATCTGGGTCATGCGCCAGGCGGGCCGCTACCTGCCCGAATACCGCGCGACGCGCGCCAGGGCGGGCAGCTTCATGGGCCTGGCGACGAATCCGGAATACGCCTGCGAAGTCACGCTGCAGCCGCTCGACCGGTTCGAGCTGGACGCGGCGATCCTGTTCTCCGACATCCTCACCATTCCCGACGCGATGGGCCTGGGCCTCTCGTTCGAGCAAGGCGAAGGACCTCGCTTCGCCAACCCGGTGCGCGACGCCGCGGCGATCGGCAAGCTCACCGTGCCGGACATGGATGGCGAACTGCGCTACGTGATGGATGCGGTACGCCTGATCCGCAAGGAACTCGGCGGACGCGTGCCCCTGATCGGCTTCTCCGGCAGCCCGTGGACACTCGCCTGCTACATGGTGGAAGGCGAAGGTTCGCGTGACTTCGCTCGGGTGAAGGCGCTGGCGTGGAACGATCCAGCCCTCGCCCACCGCCTGCTCGACACCGTGGCCCGCTCCGTGGCCGCCTATCTCGTCGCGCAGGCGCATGCCGGCGCGCAGGCACTGATGATCTTCGACACCTGGGGCGGCCTGCTCGGCCCGGCGCCGTTCCGCGAGTTCTCGTTGCGCTACATGACACAGGTGGTGGATGCGTTGAAGTCCGACCCGTCCAGTCGTGATCTTCCGGTGATCCTGTTTTCCAAGGGCGCGGGCGGCCAACTCGAGGCACTGGCCGATACCGGCTGCACCGGCCTCGGTGTCGACTGGACCCTGGACATCGGCGAGGCCCGCCGCCGCGTGGGCGGCCGGGTGGCACTACAAGGCAACCTGGACCCGGCGGTGCTGCGCGCGTCGCCCGAGGTGGTCGCGCGCGAAGCTCGCGCGGTGCTGGATGCGTTCGGCAACCATCCGGGGCACGTGTTCAACCTCGGCCATGGCATCACGCCGGAAGTGGACCCGGAAAACGTGAAGGTGCTCGTGGATACGGTGCACGAGCATGGCCGGGCGATCCGCGCGGGCTGAGACGGGACTGGGCTGAGACGGGCCTATCGCCGACAGGGTCGGCTCCCACCGGAGCTTCCTGGTGGCAGTGGCTTGGTGGGAGCCGACTCTGTCGGCGATTCGGGTACTAGAAGCGGTTCGGCCCTGCGATATGGCACTTCGCCAGTTCGCCGCGCGCCGCATTCGCCCCGTTCTGGTCGCCCGCCTGCAAGCGCATCTCCACCACCGTCTGCCAGTTGCGTGCGCAGAGGCTGCCCGACTTAGGGCCCATGTCGAACGACTGCTTCGCCAGCTTCTCCGCCAACAGGTAATCCTGCAGGCGAATCGCGATCTCGGCGCGGTCCTGGATCAGTTCCGGGGCATCCGGCGCCATCTTCAGCGCCTGCGCCAGCTTGGCATCGGCGTCGGCATACTTGCCCGCACGGTCGTCGGCCTGGGCGGCGTGCTCCAGGCCCTGCACACCCGGATCGCGCAGCGGCGCGACCTCGATCGCCGACTTCTCGCGCTCACCCGCCGCGCGGACCTGAGCGACGATGTCGTAAGTGGGTTTGCTGGGACGGGTGGCCTGCGGCGGCGCGGGCTGGCTACAGGCGACAACGAGGGCGACGGTGGCGATGGCACAGAAACGAAGGCGATGCATGGGTCAATCCGTAGGATTACTGGGAACGGCCGGCGTGGGCTGCTGCTCATCGCCGCCGCCGAACATACCCTTGAATCGCTGCCAGAAACAGCCCTCCTCCGCTTCGGGCACGTAACCGGCGACGAACGGGAACTGGCGGGCGCCTTCACACGAGGGATCGGTGCGCTTGCCGGTCTGCGTATTCACGTAGGCCATCTCCAGGCCTTCGCCGGGCGCGGCCGACAACGGGCGCGTCGGCAGCTTGCGGAAAAGCTCCTGCCATACCCGCATGCTGCCCGTGGCCCCGTACAAGCCGGTCGGCTTGTTGTCGTCGCGGCCCATCCAGACGATGGCGAGGCGGTCGCCGGTGAAACCGGCGAACCAGCTGTCGCGCTGGCTGTCGCTGGTACCGGTCTTGCCCGCCGCGTGCAGCCAGGACAAGCCCGAGTTGCCGATGGCCGCGGCGGTGCCGCCATTCACCACCTGCTGCATCGCCCAGGTGGTGAGACGCGCGGCGGTCTGGTACTCGCCCTCCCCACCCTTCACCTCATAGCGCTTGATCGCCTGGCCCTTGCCGTCCATGACACCGCGCACCGCCACCAGCGGCAAGGCGTGGCCATCCGCCGCGATGTACTCGTACAACTGCGCCACCTGCAACGGCGAGAGGTCCACCGCGCCCAGCAGCAAGGACGGACTCGGGTTCACGTCCTCCAACCCGAACGACTCCAGAAAACCCTTGATCCGCGGCACGCCCACCTGCATGCCCAGGTTCACGGTGGCGAGGTTCCACGAGTGGACCAGCGCATCGAGCATCGGCACCTGGCCGTGAATCTCGCGATCGTCGTTCTGCGGTGTCCACGGCTTGCCATCGGGCTGGCGAAGATTGATCGGCGAATCGTCGACGATCGAGGCCAGTGACCACTTCGAGGGCTGCGCGAGCGCCACGAGATAGACCAGCGGCTTCACCAGCGAACCGATGGGACGGCGCGCGTCGAGCGCGCGGTTGAAACCCTGGTCGCCGGGATCGCGCGATCCGATCACGGCGAGCACGCTGCCATTGGAGGTATCGGTGACGACCGCCGCGGCTTGCGCGGCGGCACCACGCTTGCCCAGCGCTTTCATCGTGCTGAGAATTGCCTGCTCGGTGTACAACTGCGCGGACGGATCGAGCGTGGTGAAGATCGAGAGGCTGCCGTCGCGCAACGCGGCTTCGTCGAAGTCGGCGGTGATTTGCGAACGGACCAGTTGCATGAAGGCGGGGAAGCGGTTGTGCGGCAACTGCGCGTTGGCCGCGATACCCAGTGGCGTCGCCTGCGCGGCCTTGGTCTGCGCATCGTCCAGCAACCCCGTATCGTGGAACTGCTGGAGCACGAGGTTGCGCCGCGCCAGCGCACGATCCGGATAACGGCGCGGGTCGTAGTAGCTCGGCCCCTTCACCAGGCCGATAAGCAACGCGATCTCCTGCGGCCGAAGGTCTTCAAGGCGGCGGCCGAAGAAGAACTCGCCACCGGCGGCGAAACCGTGCACGGCCTGGTTGCCCTGCTGGCCGAGGAAGACCTCGTTGACGTAGGCCTCGAGGATGCGGCCCTTGGAGTAATGCGCCTCCATCAGCAGCGACAGGATCGCCTCGTTCACCTTGCGCAGCATGTTCTGGCTGCGATCGAGGAACAGGTTGCGCACGAGCTGCTGGGTGAGCGTCGAGCCGCCCTGCACGGTGTGGCCCGCACGGAGGTTGGCGAACGACGCGCGCGCGATCGCGGAGAAATCGAGGCCGATGTGGTTCTTGAAATCACGATCTTCCACGGCCTGCAAACCCTGCACGAGCAGCGGCGGCACGTTCTCCAGGCGGACGATGCGGCGCTCTTCCTGCTGCGCGCCATACAAGGTGGCGATGCGTGCGGGATCCAGGTGGATCGACTTGACCGGCTTGTTGTTGGTGTCGTCCACCACCGAGGCGACCTGTCCGTCGGACAGCGCCACGCGGATGCGATGCGGCAGTTCGCCGCCATCGGGTCCGGCGTAGCCATGCGAGGCGATCACGAAGCGCGAGCCGTTCTTCGAATAGCTGCCCTGTACCTTGCCCCCGCCTTCGGTGGTGTAGCCGGCGAAGGTGAGCTCCAGCTCGAGCGCGGCGGGGGTCAGCGGCACGCCCTGGGCCAGCGGCAATGGGCGCGCGTAGACGCGCGTGGGCACGGCGAATACGAGGTCGTTGAAACGTTCCTGCAGGCGCGCGTTGAGGATCAGCGTGTACGGCAGGAGGAAGCCGAACACCAGGCCCATCACCAGCCAGAAGGGAATGCGCAGCCAGGGCCAGCTGGTACGCAGGAGGGAGCCGAGACGGGTCAAGAAAGCCAACGCTGGGAAATCCTGGGGAAGGAGACGTACCCGGATGATAGGGGCACTCCCCCGGCGCCCATCTGAACGAACGCTGGCGGAACCGTGGCGCCGCGCGTCAGCGCATCGGCCGCCAGGTCTCCGGGCGGGGTTGGAACGGTCGCGGATGGACGCCCAGGACCCGCTCGAGCTCCCGATTGTCGGCGATCAGGTCGCTATCCAGCCGGCGGATCGGGCCACGCATGGCCGGCGAGACCAGTGCCGCGAGATCGAGGGCCAGGCGGGGAATCGGCGCAGGCAGCGACGGGCCGCCCGCGCTTCGATGGACGCGGCGGAACATTTCCGCGGCGCTCATGCGTTCGCCGCCACCGATCGGAAACGTGTGGCCACGGGCGAAGGGCGAGCCGAGCGCGGCCATGATCGCGGTCGCGATGTCCTCGGCGTGCACCGGTTGCCGCTGGCCGCGGCCGGCGGGAATCGGGAACACCCGGCGGCGCAACGCCGCCTGGACGATCGGCGTGAGGCTCTTGTCGACACCGGCGCCGTAGATCAACGTCGGACGGAACAGCGTCCACGGCATCCCGCGAGACGCGCAGGTGGCGATCAGGGTCGTTTCCGCATCGCGCAGGCGGCGCGAGAGTTCCCTCTCTTCCGGGACATCGGAATCGCGCTTGGTCTCGGCGCTCATCGACGAGGTGGCGATGACATGCGGCGTACCCACCAGGCGGGTGGCGGAGAGCCATGGCGCGAGGTGGTCGAGCGGCCCGAGGCTGATCACGGCGTCGAGCGAGGGCAACTCGGGCATCGCGTCCGGCAGCGCCCCCATGAGCCATCGCGGATCCGCCGGCGGCGGCCTCCGGCTGACCGCGAGGATATCCGTACCCCCTTCGGCGAGCCGGGGAAGCAGGAACTGGCCGATCTGACCCGAACCGCCGATGACGAGAACCCTCATGCCGCCACTCAACGGCCGGTCGCGATGCGCTCGTACGCGCTCTGCAGACGCGGATCGTCGGGCGCGTAGCGGCGCGCGTGGTCAAGCGCCTGGAAAGCGCCCTGACGGTCGCCCTGACCGGCCCGCTGGAGGGCGTTGTCGATCCAGGCGCTACCCAGCCGGTGGCGCAGGTCGGCCTGCGAGGTGCCACCGGGCGCGAGATCGGACAGGGTGGCGTAGAGGTTCTCGGCACGCTGGACGTTGCCGCTGGCAACCGCCTGCTGCATCTGCTTCTCCACCTGGGTGGGCAGGCCCTGCAACCCCGCACGTGCGGAGGCGTCGTTGCCATCGATGGCCAGGGCATTGCGGTACAGGTCGTAGGCGCTGTCGCCCGGCGGATCCATGATGTCGCCGCGCGACGCGGCGGCCTGGGCGCGACGGACGAGATCGGCGACCTTGGCCTTCTGCTCCGGCGTGACCTCCATGGAGGTTTCCGGCATCGCGTCGTCACCCGTGGGCTGCCCTGCCATGGCCGGTGTGCCCGCCTTCGCTTCGCCCCCACCGATACGCGCTCGCGCGGCGGCCAGTTCCGCCGACTTCGGCGCGAGCTTCGCCGCCTGGTCGAGCAAGCGCGTCGCCTGGACGTCGTCCTCGCTGTCGAGCGCGGCATTGGCCTGGACGATCAGCGCCTGCGCCACCCGGCCGAGCCCCGCCTTGGCGTCGGCGTTGTCAGGATCCGCGGCGAGGGCGGCACGGAACCGCGCCAGGGCGTTGTCATCGCCTTCACCGATGAAGCGGCCCGCACGCATCGCGTCATTGCCCTGCTGGATCAGCGCGTTGACCGCCTGGTCGTCCTGTTTCTTCGTTTCCGCGAGCGCCGCCCGCAGCGATGGCAGGTCGCCGTAACCCGGTACAAGGAGGGCGATGCGATCCACCAGTGCGTTGGCCTTGGCCTTGTCACCCGCCGCGATGGCCTGGCGTGCCTGCGCCGCAAGCGCATCGCCCACCTTGTCGAGCCCGCGCGCCGCCACCGCATTGGTCTTGTCCGCGTCCAGCACGCGCCGGTACAAAGCGCCGGCGCCGTCGTCGCCATCGAACTTCCCGGCGGCGTAGGCCTGCTGCGCCTGGTCGACCAGCGATTCGGTGCGTCCCTGCGGATTGCGCGCCTGCGACAACCGCTGGGCGATGCGCTCGACGTCGTTGCCGCCGCCGAGCAACTCGCGGGCGACGTTGAGCGCGGCTTCCGCCTCGTCCAGCTTGCCCGCATTGAGGGCCGCGTCCGCCTTGGCCACTTCCGCCTGCCCCACGCGGCGCAGGCCATCGCGGGCCACGTCGCTGTCGGGCTGCTGGTCGCGCGCCTTCTCGAAGAGTTCGCGGGCACTGTCGCCGTTGGTACCGTCGAGGTGCCCCTCGTCCAGCGCATGGTTGGCCTGGGCGAGTGTGTCGTTGAGTTCGGTGGCCGGCACCATGTTGCGCAGCCTGTCCTGCTGCAGCCACAGGGCTGTCGCCGCGCCGATCAGAACGAGCACGAGCACCGGGATCAACCAGCCGCGCTTGCGCGGGCGGCGCGGCGCGGAAGGCGGCTGCGTGCCGCCACGGCGTCGAGGCGTGTCGACGACCATATGCGGCAAGCCGTCGTCGACCGGCTGGGCCGGTGCGTCGAGGTCGTCGAGCCGGCCCAGCGTGGGTTCGGTGCGACCGCGCGATGCGCGGTCGTTATCGTCTCTGCGTCCGCTCATGGCAAGGCATCTTCCATAGGAGCGTCGCAGCTTAACATTCGGGCGTGAACGGCCGTTGTAGGCAGGATCGTCAGAGCTCCACGCGGATGCGGCTGGCCGCCCGCTTGGCTTTCTCCAGGGCCTCTTCGACCGTGGCCGCGCGCGCCAGCGTCACCGCCATGCGCCGGCGGCCGTGGACTTCCGGCTTGCCGAAGATGCGAAGCATCGTGCCCGTCTCGGCCAGTGCGTCGCCGACGCCGTGGTACTTCGGCGCACTGCCCTCGCCTTCGACGAGCACCGCGCACGATGCCGCGGGAGCGAAGGCGTGGATCTCGGGCACCGGCAGGCCGAGGATGGCGCGCGCGTGAAGGGCGAATTCCGAGAGATCCTGCGAGATAAGCGTGACCAGCCCCGTATCGTGCGGACGCGGACTCACCTCCGAGAAGATCACCTCGTCGCCGCGCACGAAGAATTCCACGCCGAAAACGCCCCAGCCGCCAAGGGCCGCGGTGACCGCGTCGGCCTGGCGTTCGGCGTCGGCACGTGCGGCATCGCTCATCGGCTGGGGCTGCCACGACTCGCGATAGTCGCCATCCTCCTGGCGGTGACCGATGGGCGCGCAGAACGATACGCCGTCGCGATGGCGCACCGTCAGCAGGGTGATCTCGTAGTCGAAGTCGACGAAGCCTTCCACGATGACGCGACCGCGCCCTGCGCGTCCACCCGATTGCGCGTACTCCCATGCCCCAGGGGCATCGTCCGGCGAGCGCACCACGCTCTGCCCCTTGCCGGAGGAGCTCATCACCGGCTTGACCACGCATGGCGTGCCCAGCTCCGCGACCGCGGCAAGGAAGTCCTCGCGCGTGTCGCAGAAGCGGTAGGGCGAAGTGGGCAGGCCGAGTTCCTCGGCAGCGAGCCGGCGGATGCCTTCGCGGTCCATGGTGAGCCACGCGGCTTTCGCCGTGGGCACGACCTTGAGTCCCTCCTTCTCCATCGCGATCAGCGTGGGCGTGTGGATGGCCTCGATCTCCGGCACCACCAGGTCCGGTTCCTCCTGCTCGATCACGGCGCGCAGCGCCGCGCCATCGAGCATGTCGATCACATGGCTGCGGTGGGCCACCTGCATCGCTGGCGCATTCGGATACCGGTCCACGGCCACCACCTCGACGGCGAAACGCTGCAACTCGATCGCCACTTCCTTGCCTAGTTCGCCCGATCCCAGCAGGAGCACCTTGAGCGCGGTGTGGGAATGCGGGGTGCCGAAGGTCGTCATGGGGAGGAATCCAGGGAGGGCGAAGCCGCCATTCTAGCCGCCCTGCCATCCGGCCAAAGGGGGGATTGACTCGCGCCGCGAACGTGATGTGATGGAGCCGTCCCCAACAATCCGGAAGTACGCTCATGAGACGCTATCTTGCCGTCCTCGCCGTACTGTGCCTGGCCCCTTCGACCCTCCGGGCGGAGGAGCGCTGGATGACTGTCCTGCTGGATGGCCGGAAAGTGGGGAGCCTGCGGATCGACCGCCAGATCCAGGGCGATCGCGTGGTCACCTCGCAGGTGCTGGATTTCCGGCTGACGCGGGCGCGCACGCCGCTGGCCTTGCGCACCGAACTGCGCTCCACGGAATCGGAGAGCGGAACGCCCCTCGCCTTCTACGCCAGTACCCGGATGTCGACCCAGGAGAACCTGGCGACCGGTGAAGCGCGTGACGACGGTACGTTCCAGGTGGCGAATACCGTTGGCGGGCAATCGAAGGTCAACCTGCTCATCTGGCCGACCGGGGCGACGCTCGCCGAAGGCCAGCGCCTCACCATGGCGGCCCATGGCTTCAAGCCGGGCACGTCGTATCGCCTGCGCAACTTCGACTCGATCAGGCAGCAGGTGGCGAATGTCGACGTAGAGGTCATCGGCGACGAAGTCGTCATCATGCCGGACGAGACCCGGCGGACCCTCCATCACCTGCGCCAGTCGATCGCGGGCGCAGCGAGCGATCGCAGTGTCGACATCTGGGTCGACGACAACGGTTTCATCCATCGCAGCCTCGCTCCGCTTCTGGGTTTCCGCCTGGAAATGGCGGCCTGCGACATCGCCTGCGCACAGGCGCCCGACCAGGACATCGACCTGCTGCGCGCCGCGATGATCTCGGCGCCCCGCCCTATCGTCGCGGCGATGCGCGTGGCTCCCATCCGCTACACGATCACCGTGCGCGGGGCGATCCCGAATCCGTTCATCGACACCGACGAGCAGCGGGTGAAGCCATTGGGCGATGGGGTGTATATCGTCGACGTCGGGTTCGGCTCACGGCACGGCGACGAACCCGGCCCGCTGGCCGAGGACACGGCCGCCAATGCGTGGGTGCAATCGGACTCCAACGAAGTGCGCTCACTGGCCCAACGCGCCGCGGGCAATGCGACGACCGACCTGCAACGCATGCGCCGCCTACGCTCCTTCCTATCCGATTACATCAACGTCAAGGGACTTGACGTGGGCTACGCCTCGGCCCTCGAGACGATCGCGACGCGGCGCGGGGATTGCACCGAACACGCCGTCCTCCTCACCGCGATGGCGCGGGCCCTCGGCATTCCCGCACGTGTGGTGACCGGCGTCGTCTATGCCGATCGCATGGGCGGCGCCAGCCGCGTATTCGTTCCCCACGCGTGGGCGCAGGCATGGATCGACAATCGCTGGATCAGCTTCGATTCGGCGCAGCGCCGCTTCGATTCGAGCCATATCGCCCTGGGCACCGGCAACGGCGAACCCTGGCGTTTCTTCGCCGCGATGAACGCGTTGGGCAAGATCAGAATCGACCGCGCCATGCCGGGCGCGGCGCTTCTCGACCTGCCCCCACCGAGCAACGCAAGCGGTCCGGTGGCAGGCGGGCGCGGAGCTCCATGACGCAAGACACCTTGATTTTGATATCACATTGATATCATATGATCCCACCATTCCAGGGGTCATTCCGTCATGAACGAACGTCCCGCCTCCTCCCTGCCCGGGATCCCGGCCGCCCTCGTATTGATCGTCATCGTCCTGCTGACGGGCATGGGGGTGTTGTCGCAGGTGACGCCCGGGGGCAACCCGGCGGTCGCGGGTGCCGTTGTCCTGATACCGATCTTCGCCTTCCTCGCCAAGGGTTTTTTCCAGGTCCAGCCGAATCAGGGCCAGGTGATGCAACTCTTCGGCAAGTACGCCGGCACGGAACGGCGCGAGGGCCTGCGCTGGACCAACCCGTTCTATTCCCGCCGCCCGGTGAGCCTGCGCGTGCGCAATTTCGAGAGCAGCCGGCTGAAGGTCAACGACAACGACGGCAACCCGATCGAGATCGCGGCGATCGTCGTATGGCAGGTGGTGGATACGGCCGAAGCGGTGTTCTGCGTCGATGACTACGAGAACTTCGTGCAGATCCAGAGCGAATCGGCGCTGCGGCAGATGGCGCAGAGCTATGCCTACGATGCCCACGACGATTCGAAGCCCTCCTTGCGCAGCCACGGCGATGAGATCAACAACCACTTGCGCCAGGAGGTGGAGGCGCGCCTCACGAAGGCGGGCGTCCAGGTGATCGAGTCCCGGATCAGCCACCTCGCCTACGCGCAGGAGATCGCGCAGGCGATGCTCCAACGCCAGCAAGCGAGCGCCATCGTCGCCGCCCGCGAGCGCATCGTGGAAGGCGCCGTGGGCATGGTGGCCATGGCACTCGACCAGCTTCGGGCACAAGGTGTCGTGGAACTGGACGAGGAGCGCAAGGCGGCGATGGTCTCCAACCTGCTCGTCGTCCTCTGCGGCGACCGCTCGACACAACCGGTGGTCAACGCCGGTTCGCTATACAACTGAACGTATGGTGGCGACGGTAAGCAAACGTGTCGCACTAAAGTCCGGGGGCGCACGATGAGCGAGAAGAAAGCTTATCCGTTGCGTGTGAGCGCCACTGTCCTGCAGGCCATGCAGGCGTGGTCCGAGGACGAGTTGCGCTCGCTCAACGCGCAGATCGAGTACGTGCTGCGCGACGCGCTGCGACGCGCGGGACGTCTCAAGCCGACGAAGGTCCAGCCGGTGGACGATCCCGAGGATTGACGCGACCGCGTTGACGGAGCGAAACGCTCATGGCGACCCAGCCGGCGATGAAGGCCACGCCGCCGATCGGGGTGATCGCGCCGACCACACGCGGCGCACCGAGCGCCAGGGCGTAGAGACTTCCCGAGAACAACACGATACCCACGGCGAACAAGCCCACCGCGGCGGCGCGTGCCTTTCCTTCGGGCAGGCACGCTGCCGCGACGAGCAAGGCCAGTGCGTGCCAGAAGTGGTATTCCACGCCGGTATGCCAGGTGGCTAGCGCCGATGCATCCAGGACGCCACGCAACGCATGCGCGCCGAAGGCGCCCAGGGCCACGGCGGACGCGCCCGCCAGGCCGGCGAGCAGTGCGGCGGCCGTACTGACATGTTGTCGCATGAGCGGGGGTTTCCTTGGCGGGCGTGCCTGTTCGCCGGCACGGGTGGCGTATCCTGCGCGGGATATCTCGCGGAGTGTCGCATGAAGCCGTCCACCTGCCGCCGGTTCGTCCTGGCCCTGATCGCCTTGCTCGCCCTGGCCGCGCTCAGCGCATGCCAACGGGAGCCGCAGCCCGAATGGCGTCTTACCGACGTATCGGGCCATCTTCCGGACCTCGATTTCAAGCTGACCGACGATAACGGCAAGAGTGTCACCGGCGCGGACTACAAGGGCAAGGTGGTGCTCATGTATTTCGGCTACACGCACTGTCCCGATGTCTGTCCGCTGACGTTGACCCAGTTGCACGTGGTGCTCGACCGCCTCGGCGCGCCGGCGGACAAGGTGCGCATCCTGTTCGTCAGCGTGGATCCCAAGCGCGACACGCCGGCGATCATGCACGACTACGTGAACGCCTTCGACAAGCGCGCCGTGGGGCTGGTCGGTTCCGATGGCGACGTGGAGGCGCTGGCGAAGCGTTACCGCTCGGCCTTCACCCGTGAGCCCGATCGCGCCGACGGGAACTACGAGGTCAGCCACAGTTCCGCCATCTACCTGTTCGACGCCGAAGGCAAGGCGCGCCTGCTGGCCACGCCGTCCGCCTCGCAGGACGACATCGTTCACGACCTTCACCTGCTTACATCGATGGAGACCCGCCCATGAGGTACCGCTCGCTCGCAGTCGCCCTGTTCCTGCTTGCCGGAACCGCCGGCACCTCGCACGCCGCGGATACCGCCGGCGTGCAGGTGACCGGGGGTTGGTTGCGTGTCCTGCCGGGCAGCCTGCCCGCCGGTGGTTATGTCACCTTCGATAACACCACGGATCGCGCACTGACGATCGTCGGCGCGGAAAGCCCGGACTACGCCGAGGCGATGATCCACCGCAGCAGCACCGAAGGCGGCATGGGCCGGATGGAGATGGTCGATACCGTGGCGCTACCGCCGAAGGCCAAGCTCACGTTCGCTCCCGGCGGATACCACGTGATGCTGATGCAGGCCAAGCATCCGGTGAAACCGGGCGAGAAGGTGACGATCACGTTCAAGCTGTCGGACGGCGGGACGATCCCGGCGACACTGATCGCGCGACCGGCGAACGCCAGCGGCCCGACGGACTGATAAAGCCAGTCTGTGGAGGCTGGCCCACTTCCGTGGGGCAAGCTTCTGTGGAGGACTAACCCACTTCCGTGGAGCAAGCTCTTGTGGGAGCCGCTTCAGCGGCGATGGGTGCTTGCCTCAACCCGGCCCGCTGGCGCGGGATCGCCACTGAAGCGGCTCCCCCACAAACGGGGGGCTCGTCCCGACATCACTTGACCAGGAACTCCGCCGGCACGTCATGCGCGCCGATCTCCTCTCGGTAGAGCTGGTCGACCTCGGCCGCGTCGGGGCCGTCGCGCAGCCAGGTTTCGAGGCGGTCGATCGCGGAGGCCTCGCCGTACACGACCACCTCCACGCTGCCGTCGACAAGATTGCGCGCATAGCCGGTGAGGTCCAGCGCCATCGCCTGCTCGCGCGCCGACGCGCGAAAAAACACGCCTTGCACCTTTCCCCTGACGACGAATCGCGCGGCTTTCATGTCACGACCCCTTGGCGATGGCCTCGTTGAGCTTTTCCGCCGTGACCGGGCCCACGAAACGCTGGGCGACATGGCCATCCGGCGCGATCAGGTAGGTGGTGGGCAAGCCCTTGGGCGAATCGAAATCCTTCGGTGGCGCGGTGACGTCGACCTGCGCGATGGGATACACGACGGGGTGCTTGCGCAGGAAGGCGGAGATATCGCTGGCCTCGGTATCCTCGAACGCGAGGCCGATCGCGGAGACGTCCTTGCGGCTCTTCACGAAGTTGGAGATGTCTGGCATTTCCTTGATGCAGGGGACGCACCAGGTGGCCCAGTAATTGACCACCACCCACTTGCCTCGCTGCGCGGCAAGGTCGAACGGCTTGCCATCGAGCGTGGTGACCTTGAGTTCGGGTTTGGCTGCCGTGGCGGCGATCGCCGGCGTGACGATGGCAAGGGCCGCGATGGCAAGCAGGCGAGGGATCATGCGGGGGTGTCCTCGGTGGGGGCGGGGATGGGCGTGGGTGGGAACAACTGGTCGAGGCGCGCACCAAGCGTGGCGCCGAGTGCCTCGGCCAGATTATCCAACAGGCCGAGCAGCTCCGGCGGCAGCTGGATGCCCAGGCGTTCCACCTGTTCACGCGGGCGCAAGGGAAGGCGGTACTGCGTGCAACGGTACAAACGCAGCAATTCGGTGGAGTCGAGGCTGCGGCTGAGCAGCCAGCCGCCGGCCTCCCCGCGCTGGATCATGTCGGCCCGCTGCAGGTCGTCGAAATAACATGCGATCGCGCTCGTCGGAAGATACGGCTCGCGCAGGCGGATCGTGGCGGGATCCACGCTCTCGCCCGAACGCTGCGCATCGACGAAATGCTGCAACACGACGAGCAGGCCGATGAATTCGGCTCCTTCCGGCAAGGCCTCATGGGGTACGGTGTATTCGAACGCGGAGATGGACGCCGCGATGGAGGCGCCGAGGATCACGATGATCCACGACAGGTAGATCCACAGCAGGAAGATCGGGATCGCCGCGAGCGCACCGTAGATTTCTTCGTAGTTGGGCGAGTTGCGAATGAACTCCGTGAACCCCCAGCGTGCGAACTCGAACAGGATCGCGCCCAGCATCGCGCCGATGGCCGCATGCCGCCACGACACGCGACGGTTCGGCACCATCGTGTACATGAGCACGAGCGTGACGAAGGTGATCACGAACGGAAGCAGGTTGAGCAGGCGGCTCTGCGTCGCGATCTGGTCGGCTGCCTCATGCAGCATCGGGAGCGCGGTGATATACGACGACAAGGCCAGCCCACCGACGACCAGGATCGGACCGAGGGTCAGCGCCGCCCAGTACAACAGCAGGCGCGAGGCCCACCCACGCGGCTTGCGCACGCGCCATATCCGATTGAGACGGTCTTCGATGCTGATCATCATCGAAACGGCGCTGAACAGCATCACCAGGATCGAGATGCCGGTCAGCTGGCTGGCCTTGTCGGCGAAGGCCAGCATGTATTCCTGCACCTTCATGCCGGTGGCCGGCACGAAATTCTGGAACGCGTAGTTCGCCAACGAGCCGCGCCATTCCGCGAACACGGGGAAGGCCGAGAGGATGGCGAAGATCGCCACCGTGAGCGGCACCAAGGACACCAGGGTGGTGTACGAGAGCGCACCGGCGGTCTCGAAGCACTTGTCGTCGACGAAGCGCAGCCAGGTGAAGCGCGAGAAACTCAACGCGCGGTCGCGATCGATGCGCAGTGGCATGTCCATCCTCATCCAGTCCCAAACGATTGGGAACGCGTGGCAGTTCTGCGAGACTAGCGCCTTCGCAAAGGCGGCCATCCATGTCCCACGACGTCCTCGTACTCTACTACAGCCGTAGCGGCCACACGGCCCAGCTCGCCCGTTTCGTCGCCCGTGGGGTCGAGGAAGTGCCAGGCATGCGGGCGCGTCTTCGCCAGGTACCACCCGTGGCGCCGGTCACCGAAACGGCGATGCCACCGGAACCCGAGGAAGGCGCCCCCTACGTGACACGCGCGGACCTGGTCGAATGCGTGGCCCTGGCGATGGGAAGCCCCACGCGCTTCGGCAACATGGCCGCCCCGCTGAAGCATTTCATCGATACCACCGGTGCGGAATGGGCCTCGGGCGCCCTCTCCGGCAAGCCGGCGGCGCTGTTCACCTCGACCAGCACGATGCACGGCGGCCAGGAAGCCACCCTGCTGTCGATGGCGCTGCCGCTGCTTCATCACGGCATGCTCATCGTCGGCATTCCCTATACCGAGCCGGCATTGAGCAGCACGACGACCGGGGGCACGCCATACGGGGCGAGCCATGTCTCCGGCAGCCGCGGCGACAACGGCATCAGCGAGCACGAACGCGAACTCGCGCGTGCGCTGGGCAAGCGCCTCGCCGACGTCGCCCGGCGCCTGGGCACGCCCGCGTGAGCCAGGCCTCAAGTACCACGCAGAAGGCCGGGCTTGCGGCGTGGGCGGCCCTCCTGGCCTTGCAGCTGCTCTGGTACACCCTGTATCCGCCGGTATCGATCCCGACGTGGGTGGCGTTCGCGCTCACCGTGCCTCCCTTGCTGCTGCCGCTGCTCTCGCTGCCCAACGTGACCCGCGCCCTTCTCTGGGTCGGCATCCTCGCCCTGTTCTATTTCTGCCACGGTGTCTCCGAGGCATGGAGCTCCACGGCGGACCGCTGGCTGGCGGTCGTGGAGATCGTGCTTACCCTGCTGCTTATCGGCACGCTCGGCGTGGGTGTCCGCCGCCGGCGCTGATCCCCGCGCGGCGCATGTTGCGCAGCGTATCGACGGACGGACGAGGCCGGCGCAGGCTAGGCATCGAATCCGACGACGATGAGGACGCCACGATGGGTTTTGTGCAGGAAGCGCCGCGGCTGGCGCATCCCTTCCGCGACGACCGCGTACTCAACGCATGGCTGGGCCATACGCTGCCCGCCGACCGCCTGGCGCCGGTGCGCCCGGACCTGGAGGCGCTGGCCGATTACGCCGTCATGGCCTGGGATCGTCGTGGACGCACGCCACGTGGGGAACCCATCCTCACCCAGTGGGATGCGTGGGGCTCCCGCGTCGATCGCATCGCCCTGACGCCCGCCTGGGAGGAAGGCCCCGGCCTGACGACGAAACATGCGGTACTGGCCGCGGGGCACGAACCGTCGCGCTGGGCACGCGTCGAGGAATTCGCGCGCGTCTACCTCTATCACGTGGCCAGCGAATTCTATTGCTGCCCGCTGGCGATGACGGATGGCGCGGCGACGGCATTGCGCGCCTCGGGTAACGCACGCCTGATCGAGCGCGCGCTGCCACATTTCCTCAGCCGCGATCCGGCCAACTTCTGGCTGTCGGGCCAATGGATGACGGAAACGCCCGGCGGCTCCGATGTCGGTCGTACCGAAACCACGGCCCGGCAGGACGCCGACGGTCAGTGGCGCCTGTATGGCCGCAAGTGGTTCAGTTCGGCCGTCGTCGGCGAGGCGGCGCTCGCGCTGGCGCGTCCGGAAGGGGCGGCCACGGGCACGGCGGCGCTGGCGCTCTTCTACGTCGAGACCAAGGACGAACACGGTGCATGGCGTGGCATCACCATCGACCGGCTCAAGAAGAAGCTCGGCACCCATGAACTGCCCACCGCCGAGATCCACCTCGACGGCCTGCCCGCGACACCCGTCGGCCCGCTGGACCATGGCGTTCGCCAGATCGCCCCGATGCTCAACGTCACGCGCACCTGGAACGCCGTGTGCGCGGTGGCGAGCATGGCCAGGGCGATCGCCCTCGCTCGCGACTACGCCCTGCGGCGCAGTGCCTTCGGTCACCGCCTCATCGACCATCCCCTGCATGCGCGGACGCTCGCCGATATGCAGGCGGAATACGAAGCCGCCTTCTCCCTCACCTTCCACGTTGCGGAGCTGCTGGGCCGCACGGAACAGGGCGAAGGCGAGGCCCAGGATGCGGCCCTGCTGCGGCTGCTGACGCCCCTGGCGAAACTGTGGACCGCGAAGGTCTCGATCCGCGTGGTGTCCGAGGCCCTGGAATGCTTCGGCGGCGCGGGCTACATCGAGGACACCGGCCTTCCACAACTGCTGCGGGACGCCCAGGTATATGCGATCTGGGAAGGCACCACGAACGTGCTCTCGCTGGACATGCTGCGTGCGCTGGCCAGCGGCCTCGAACCGCTCAGGCAGGCCATTGGCGCGCTGGTGCCGGAGGGGGCGCCGGAGCGCGGGGCCATCGTGGCCACGATCGACGCGACGGAAGCCTTGCTGGGCGATATCGCGGCGGATCGCGCCGCACTCGAGGCCTCCGCACGCGGGATCGCCTTTACCCTCGCGCGTACGATGGCCGCCGCGCTCCTCCTGCGATCGGCGGCCTGGGCGGCCACCTCGGGCGATTCACGGCCTGCCGCCGCTGCCCGGCGGTTCATCGCGCACGGCCTGGACCGGCTGGCGCTACCGGCAAACGACCAGGACATGGCCCTTGCCTCGGACGCGCTGGCGACAAGCCTTCATCGCTGAGGCGGCTCATCCGGGACATGCGATGTAGAATGCCCGCTCCGCTCCACCCCGCTTCCCAGGTCAATCATGCAGCAGCTCACCATCGTCACCACCGGCGGCACCATCGACAAGGTGTATTTCGACGACAAGTCGGACTACCAGATCGGCTCGCCGCAAATCGGCGAGATCCTCCACCAGTTGGGCGTCGCGTTCCGGTTCGACGTGATCCCCATCCTGCGCAAGGACAGCCTGCATGTGACCGACGAGGATCGCGCCCTGATCCGCAGCACGATCGAGGCACAGCCGCATCGTCATGTGCTGGTGACGCACGGTACCGACACGATGGTCGAGACAGCCCGCGTGCTGGCCGGCATTCCCGGCAAGGTCATCGTACTCACCGGCGCGCTCAACCCAGCGCGCTTCCAGGGATCCGACGCGGTGTTCAACATCGGTTGCGCCGTGGGTGCGGTACAGACACTGGCCGACGGCGTCTACATCGCCATGAACGGCCGCGTGTGGGATCCGGCCACGGTCCGCAAGAACCGTGACGCGAATCGTTTCGAAGCCGTCTGAGGCCGGGACACGCTCAACGCCGCGCGCGATCCTCGACCACCGCGTCGACGGTCGCACCGGCATCCATCAGGCCCGCTCCGCAACCCTTCGGGCAAGCTCCCGGCAAAGGCCGCGCATTATCGACCAGCTGCCGCGTCACGTCGTCGACACCGATGGCGGGATCGGCCGAACGCATCAGCGCGACGAGCGCCGCCACCTGCGGTGCCGCCATCGAGGTGCCTGCGTGATACGCGAAGATGGGGCGCTCTCGACCGCGCTTGCCCGCATCGATCGTGGACACGATGTCGTCTGCCCCACGCTCGCGCAAGCTGCCACCGGGTGCGGAGAGCGTGACGCGTTCACCGTGATTGGAGTACCACGCCATCGAGCCGTCACGCGCCAGGCCCGCGACCGTGACCACGCCCGGGCAGTTCGCGGGCACGTTGGTCGAGGCCTTCGCCTGATCGTTGCCTGCGGCGGCGACCACCACCGTGCCGCGCCCACGTGCCTGTTCGATGGCCCGTGCGATGGCGATACCGCAGGCGCCCGGCCCGCCGAGACTCAGGTTGATCGCATCGGCACGATGTTCGAGCGGCGGCACGCCCGGCACCGTGCCGCCGCTGGCCCAGACGACCGCATCGGCAACATCCGAAAGCCGCCCACCGCAATGACCGAGCACGCGCACAGGTAACAGCTTCGCCTCGGGCGCGAGCCCCACGATGCCTGGCCGGTTGCCGGAACGCGCCACGACGAGGCCGGCCACATGCGATCCGTGCCACGACGACGAGGCGACGCGCGGCGAACCACAGTCGCCGGCGTCCCTCCAGTCACCTTCGTCGGCGGGATTCGCATCGCGGCCGTCACCGTCGCGCGCGGCGGCGGCGTCGCTCACGAAATCGTAGCCAGGCAGCAACTGGCCATCGAACTCGGGATGCGGGGTAATGCCTGTGTCGAGCACCGCCACCACCGCTCCCGTCCCGCGCGTGTAGCGCCACGCCACTTCCGCGTCCACGCCGACTTTGGGATCGTGCATGTACCACTGCCGCTTCCATAGCGGGTCGACGACGGCCGTGGCGGTGAGGACGAGGTCCTCCTCGACGGCGGCGACGCCCGGCAAACCGGCAAGCCGGGACACGTCGCCGCCGTGTACCTCGAAGAGTTCGCCGCCCGCCGCCAGCGAACGTACATGACGTGGCACATCGAGCCGCGCGGTGCCGGTCATCGAACGGGGCATGCGCGCGGCACGCGCCGATTCCGCGTCGACAAAATGAACGATGTAACGAGCCTCGTCCGCACGGACGCGCGGAGGGAAAGCGAACAGGATGAAAGCGGCGAGGAGAGCCAATCGCATGGGGGACGTTCCTTCGATGGCGCAGCAAAGCTGCGGAGGTCGAACGAACGTAAGGCCGCGACGATGGAGGTCCTATCCGACCCTGCCCACGGGAACACGTAGGAAAAACGACCGCAAACGAAAGAGGCCCGGGCGCTACCGCCCGGGCCTCGTCGAACGCACGTCGATGTCGTCGCTTACGGCGTCCAGGTCGCCTTTAGGGAGACGCCGGAGAACGTGGTATAGCCACGAACCTTGACGTAGTAGGTGCCGGCCTGCGGTGCCGCGAACGTGCAGGTCTCGTTGTTGCCGTTGAGGTACGGACGGCAGTTGTAGCTCGAGGTCGTCGGCGCGGAGCCGAACTTCACGTAGAGATCCGCATCACCCGTGCCGCCGCTGGTGACGATGGAAAGGTTCGACGCACCGGCCGCGATGACGACCGTGTAGCTGAGCTCCGTGCCCGAGCTTCCGGCCAGGCCGGTCTTGGCCACGCCGTTCTGCAACTGCGTGCCGCCGCCACCGGTGGAGCAGGTCACGCCCACCGCCGTGAACGCCGCGGCGACATCGGTCGCCGAATAACCCAGGTCGGTCGCCGAGCTCGCCACGCCGCACGCGCCACTGTTGAAGGTGGAGCTGGCGGTCCAGTAGAGGGCATTGGCGCGTGCGAAGGCCTTGAACGCCTTGACCGTATCCCAGCCGCTGGTTTTGGCCAGTACGCAGAACGCCTTGTTATACACACCCGAGGAGTAATGGACGTCCAGGCCACTGTAGTAATCGGCCGCGTTGTCGATCGAACCACCGTCCTGGGTCGGGTTGCACATGTAGCGCAACGCGTCGCCGATGCCGGCGCTGGTCTTGACGATGTCCGAACCGACCAGGAAGTCGTTGCTGCCGCGATCGTAGTATTCCGCCGCTTCACCCGCGATGTCCGAATAGGCTTCGTTCATGCCGCCGGACTGGCCGCTGTAGGCGAGGTTCGAGTGCTGTTCCGTGTAGCCGTGGCTGATCTCGTGCGAGGTGACGTCGAGCGCGACCAGCGGATAGAACGTGCTGGCGCCGTCGCCGAACGTCATCGAGCTGCCGTCCCAGAACGCGTTCTCGTAGTTGTTGCCGTAGTGCACCTTCATGATCAGCACCTGGTTCAACGGTGCCGCGCCGGTGTAGGCGGTATACATGTCATGAACCACGCCACCGAAGTGATGGGCATCGTTGATCGGTCCGTAGGCGCCGTTCACCGCATCGCCGCTGGAGTTGAAGCAGGTGAAGCTCCACAACGTACCGCTGCCGGAGGTCGCCTTCTTCATGTTGTACGACTTCACGTAGGAATTCTGCGCCGTACAGGTGGTTCCGGACTGCGTCACGCGCAGCGCGGGCAAGCCGTTCGCTCCCCATGTGTACTGGCCGACCTTCTGGTTGCCGCCCGGCCCGGTCGCGTCCACCTCGGCGTTGGTGAGGCCTTCCCACTGTTCGATCACCTGCCCGGTGTTGGCATCGATGATCGCGGTCGGGCGCGTGGGATGATCGCCGCCGACGAAGAACGAGGTCAGGTACACGAGGCGCGCCGGAGCGCCGTCCACCGGATACACGTAGAGGTCGGCCTTGGCGTTTTCAGGCTTGACCGCCGCCGCGCCCAGCGTGCGCGCCTGCTTCGTCAGCAAGGCGATCGCGCTGGCCTGGTCGATCTTCGGCGTCACCGAGGTGAGGTCGACCTGCAGGTCCGTGGCCACGACGCCGTTGGCGACCAGCGCATTGCCCTGGGCATCCTGCTCCACGGCGATGCTGCGGCCATAAACCGGCACGCCCTTGAACGTCTGCTGCATGCGTACGGTCTGGGTTCCCTTCACCGTCGGCAGCGCATTCCTGGCCACGAACGAGTTGTCCGCGGAAAGGCCGAGCTTTGTCGCCAACTGATTGGCGGGGACGGCTCCGAGATTCTGCGCACGCAGCGTCTGCTCGGTACCGGCCGTGGCCACCGAGGTAGCCGCGATGGCCAGCGAAGCGACCAGCAATTTCAAGCGAAAATGACTTGCCATTACGTTCCTCCTCCGGGAACGGGCCGCACGAAGCCATTGCGGCCGTGGGGACCACATTCCGAACGATATGAATTCGCGCCGCAGCGCGATGCCCGTTTTGTTCCGACTTGGCGGCCTCCCCGCCGCAAGTCACGGTCAACCTAGCGCAAGATCTCGCGGTCGACTACCTAGGGATTTCCCTAGGCCGAAGGAAAATGCGACGCGGGTGGCGTCAGAGCATGCCGGTTTCGAGCTTCGCCGCATCCGACATCATCGAATGGTTCCAGGGCGGATCGAAGACGAGGTCGACATCCGCCTCGATCACCGTCGGGATGAGTTCGAGCTTGGTGCGCACATCGTCAACGAGGATGTCGCCCATGCCGCAACCGGGCGCGGTCAGGGTCATCTTCACGTAGGCGCGGCGGGCACCCTCCTGCGTGGTCTCGAGGGTCACGTCGTAGACGAGTCCGAGCTCGACCACGTTGATGGGGATTTCGGGGTCGAAGCAGGTGCGTAGTTGCTGCCAGACCAGTTTCTCGACGTCCTCGTCGGACGCGTCGTCGTCCAGTTCGATGGCCTTCGGCGGTTCCTTGCCCAGTGCATCGGCATCGTTTCCCGCGATCCGGAACAGGTTGCCTTCCACGTACACGGTGAAACTGCCACCCAGGGCCTGGGTGATGTAGCCGATCTGCCCGGCCGGAAGCGTCACCGTCTCGCCCTGCGGGACCATGACCGCCTGGCAGTCACGCTCGAGGGTGAAGGGCTCGCTGCTGAGGCTGAAACCGCTCATTGCTGTCCTGTGAAGGCCGCGCCGCGGCCGCAAAGTTATCGATTATGCGCCCGCCGCGGGCCGGCGGTAAGCGTCTACGGGCTCTAAGGTCGGGGCTGCGGCCTACGCCCTCAAGAGCACCGCGCCGTCCCGCCCGCTATCATGGCCGCTTTGCCCGATCCAGGATCCCATGCGCGACCTGACCGATACCCATGCCGACTGAGCGCATTCATCTTCCCGGCTTCCTTTTCGGCGCCCTATGTGCCGTCATGTTCGGCTTCGCCGTGGGCGCCGTCTGGATGGTGCCGTCGATGATGTTCGGCCGCGCCCTGCCCGCCCTGGTGCTGCCGGCCGGCTGGATACTAGGCGTGGTGGTGCGCCGCTGGTTGCGTTTCCGCGGTGCCGCGGGTGCGCTGCTGGCCGCCGTGGCCACCTTGATCGCCGCCGCCTACACGGCTTGCCTGGTGGCTGCCGCGACTATTTCGGGAATGATGGGCGTGGGTATGGCCCAGGCCATGAGCGATGCCGGGCCGGCCATGCTGATCGACCTGGCCCGCCTGGCCCAGGGTCCGGGTGACATCGTCCTGGCCCTGGCGGGCGCGGTACTGGCGGCCCTTGTCGCCTGGCCCCTGCGTGCTCGCGGCCGTCGCACCTATTGACTTCATAAGCCGTAAATCCCTTGCCCCGGAAGATATTGCGCGAAACAAGCAGTCAACCGGCGGTCGCCGACCGCGTTAACCGGAGTAGATCAGGCCGTATGGAGCACGAGGATGCGAAGACCGACGACGCGGGGAAGGCCGTGAACGCCTCTATCGCGATCGACAGCGCATCGCTCGACGGCCTGCGCGACGTGCCCGCGAGCATGGATGCCTTCCTCGCATCCATCGAGCGCCGCGCCTGGCGCATGGCCGAGATTCACCTAGGCAACCGCGAGGACGCGCTGGATGCGGTGCAGGACGCCATGTTGCGGCTGGTCCGCCATTACGGCGAGAAGCCCGCGGAGGAATGGACCCCGTTGTTCTGGGGCATCCTGCGCAGGCGCATCGTCGACCTGCAACGTCGGCGCAAGGTGCGCTCGATCGTGGTGGGCTGGCTGGGTGGCGGCAAGGACGACGACGGCGACGAACTGCCGAGCTGGGAACCGGCCGACGACAGCCCCGATCCATCGGCCCGGTTGCAGGATTCCCAGGCCTACGCGGATATCGTGGCGGCCCTGCGCAACCTGCCCCGGCGTCAGCGCGAAGCCTTCATGCTTCGCATCATGGAAGGCCTGGACGTGGCCGAAACGGCGGCAGCCATGGGTTGCTCCGACGGCAGTGTGAAGACCCATCTTTCGCGCGCGATGCATGCGCTGCGCGACCAACTGGAGGCATGGCGATGAGCCAGCACGATCGGGAACTGGAACGCCGCGCCAGGGACCTGTACCTGCGCGCCAGCCGCGACGTGGACCCGGCGGTGGCCGGCCGCCTGCGCGCCGCCCGCCGCAACGCGCTGGCCCAGCCACACGAGTCGGCGGTTCGCCGCCTGTTGCTGCCGGCGGGGGCGTTCGCGGTGCTCGCCCTGGCCACGTTGATGGTCTGGCAGCCTGGCGTGACGCCATCGGCGCCGCCCGTTGCCAGCCAGGCGGCGGATACGGATCCGAACGACCTGCCGCCGGATGCCGATGTCGCCGATCCGGCCTTGTACAAGGACCTCCAGTTCTATAGCTGGCTGGCCTACAACGACACCCCGTCCTCGTCCCGCAAGTGACTCCCATGCGCCGCGTTTCGCTCGTCCTCGCCATGTTTCTCGCACTGACGGCCCCCGTGGCCGCATCGGCGCAGGATCGTCCGCCGCCCCCGCCTCCGGGCGAGGGGGAGCCGCTCCCGCCACCGCGTCCCTGGAGCGCGCTGTCAGCCGACGAGAAAGACATCCTCTCGCCGCTTGCCGGTGAATGGGACGGTTTTCCACCCCAGCGCCAGTCGAGGATGCTCGACAAGGCGCAGCGCTGGCGCGGCCTGCCGCCGGAGCGCCGCGCCGAAATCCGCGAGCGCATAGAGCGGTGGCAACACATGACACCCGAGGAGCGTGCCGAAGCGCGCAGGAACCGGCAGAAGTTTCAGGACCTCACGCCCGAGCAGCGCGCGAAGTTGCACGATGCCTTCGAGCGCTTCCGTAACCTCTCGCCGGAACAGCGCCGCCAGCTGATGGACAAGTGGCGGCAACAGTCGCCGGAACAGCAGCGCGAAGCGATCGACCACCTGGGACCGAACGATGCGTTGCCCCCGCCACCGCCACCGCCCGATGGGCACAGGCCGCCTCCGGATGGCCCCAGGCCTCCTCCCGGCGACTGACGGCGGGGCCGTTGACCGTGGCTGCCGCCCCTTTGACTGTGGCTGTCCCTTCCACGGTGGCAGCCCCCTAAGGTGGGAGCCGACCCTGTCGGCGATGGGTGCTTGCCGTAACTTGGCCCGCTGCCGCGGGATCGCCGACAAAGTCGGCTCCCACCAAGGTGTCGGCTCCCACCATGGTGCCTGGCCATTTCCCACCAAGGCGCTTGGCACCGTCCCACCCAGGTAAACTAGGGCGATGACCCAGACCGCCCTGGCTTTCCTCGACACCCGCCGCTCCGTGCCTTCGCGCCAGCTCGGCGAACCGGCTCCCGACGACACCACGCTGCGCCGCCTGCTCGAGGCCGCCATCCGCGTGCCCGACCACGGCAAGCTCGAGCCCTTCCGCATACGCATCCTGCGCGGCGAGGCAAAACGGGCCTTCGGGCGCAAGCTGGCGAAGCGCGCCGTCGAGGCAAACCCTGACCTGTCAGAAGCGAAGCGCGAGAAGGAACAGCGCCGTTACGAACACGCGCCGCTGGTGCTGGTCGTTTCGGCCAGGATCGACGAAGAAAGCAAGGTTCCCGAGCTCGAACAGGACCTCGCCGCCGGCTGTGTCGCCTACAACATCCTGCTCGGCGCGCAGGCCCTGGGCTACGGCGCGCAGTGGCTCACCGGCTGGGCCGCCTACGACCGCGACGTGGCGAAACTGCTCGGCATGAAGAAGAACGAACACGTCATCGGGTTCATCCACGTCGGCACGCCCGCCATGGAGGCCCCCGAGCGCGATCGCCCCGCCTACGACGACATCGTGAGCACGTGGGAACCGTGAGCGGCGATTCACTCGTCCACCTGGTCGACGGCAGCCTCTACGTCTTCCGCGCCTGGCATTCGATGCCCGACGAATTCCACGACCACGAGGGTGAGCCGGTCAACGCGGTGCACGGCTTCGCCCGGTTCCTGTGCGAGTTGCTCGAGCGCAGCCGCGCGGAACACATCGCGGTGGCGTTCGACGCGTCGCTCACCACCTCGTTCCGCAATGCGATCTATCCCGCCTACAAGGCGAATCGCGACCTGCCGCCGCCCCAGCTCGTGCGCCAGTTCGCGTTGTGCCGCGAGATCGCCGCGGCGCTCGGCCTCACCGTGCTCAACGATCACCAGTACGAGGCCGACGACCTCATCGGCAGCGCCTTATGGGGGCTGCGCTCGCACGGGTTCCGCGGCGTGATCGTTTCGGCGGACAAGGATTTCGGCCAGTTGCTCGGTGAGTTCGACGAGCAATGGGATTTCGCGAAGAACGTTCGTTGGGGCGCTGCCGGTGTCTTCGAACGCATGGGCGTGCATCCGCACCAGGTCGCCGACTATCTCGCGTTGTGTGGCGATGCCGTGGACAACATCCCCGGCGTTCCGGGGATCGGCGCCAAGACCGCCGCCGCGCTGCTCGGCCACTTCGGCAGCCTCGACGCCATCCTGGAGCGCATCGACGAAGTGCCCTACCTGCGCATCCGTGGCGCCGCGGCCTGCGCCGTCCGCCTGCGCGAGCACGCCGACCAAGCGCTGCTATGCCGCCGACTGACGCGCATCGCACTGGATATCGCGGTGGCCGATACGGCCGACGCGCTCAGCCGGCGCGCCGGCGACGCTTCCGCCGTCGACGACCTCTGCGAACGCATCCGCTTCGGCCCGTTGACGCGCACGAGGCTGCGCGCGCTGATCTGATCCCCCGACGTCACACGGGCACGATACTCTTGTGCGGATACTTCGCCGTCCCCTCAAGGAGCCCACCCATGCCGACCGGTCCCCTGCCTCACGCCTCGCCCGTGCCCGAAGACGCCGCCGCGCCCGAGGAAACGCTGTACCAGGGCAAATGGCTGACCATGAAGAAGCGCGGGCGCTGGGAATACGCCGTGCGCAACAACGCCGGTGGCGCGGTGATCATCCTCGCGGTGACACCGGACGACAAGGTCGTCTTCGTGGAGCAATACCGCGTGTCCATCCTCGCGAACACCATCGAGATGCCGGCCGGCCTGGTCGGTGACATCGCCGGCGCGGAGGACGAAGACGTCCTGATCGCGGCCCGGCGTGAACTCGAGGAAGAAACCGGCTATCGCTGCGGCCACCTCGAGTTCGTACACGAAGGGCCCTCGTCGGCCGGCATGAGCACCGAGATGATCGCCTTCGTGCGGGCATGGGACCTGGTGCGCGTCGGTGCGGGCGGCGGCGACGAGACCGAGAACATCATCGTCCACGAGGTTCCGCGCGCCGAGGCCGGCAAATGGCTGTTCGACCGCGCCAAGGAAGGGTTCTCCATCGACGCCAAGCTGTTCGCCGGGCTCTGGTTCATCGACCATCCCGAGGCGCACATGCGTTGATGTCAATTCTTGTCCTGCCGGGCTCCCACGGGTAGCCTTCCCTCTGCCTTGTCCGGCGTCGCCCATGTCCGTCCGTTTCGCCCATCTCCACCTGCACAGCGAGTATTCGCTGGTCGATTCGACCATCCGCATCAAGCAGTTGGTCGCCGCTTGCGTGCGTGCGGGGATGCCGGCGGTCGCACTGACCGACGAGAACAACCTGTTCGGCCTGGTGAAGTTCTACAAGCAGTGCACCGCGGCTGGCATCAAGCCGATCGCCGGCTGCGATATCTGGGTGTCCAGCCCCGACGACCCGCGCCCCTGGCGCCTCACCCTGCTCTGCCAGGACCGCGACGGTTACCTCAACCTGTCGCGACTGGTCTCCCGCGCCTGGCGCGAAGGCCAGGGTACGGGCCGCGCGCTGGTCGACGCCGCCTGGATGCACCCGGAGAGCGTGCGTGGCCTGATCGCCGTCGCCGGGCGCGAAAGCGAAGTGGCGCGGGTCGCACTCGGCGCGGGCCTGACCGCGGCGGGCCCGCGCCTCGAGTCGCTGCGTCGCCTTTTTCCCGACCGCCTCTACCTGGAGCTCACCCGCACCGGCCGGGAGAACGAGGAACACTGGGTACGCGCGGCCATGGCGCTGGCCGGCGAGTACGAATTGCCGGTCATCGCCAGCAACGACGTGCGCTTCCTGGAGCGGGACGGTTTCGAAGCGCACGAAGCGCGCACCTGCATCAACCAGGGCCGCGTCCTTGCCGATCCGAAGCGTCCGCGCGACTACAGCGAAGAGCAGTACTTCAAGTCGCCCGAGGAGATGGAGGCGCTGTTCGCCGACATTCCCGAAGCGCTCGAGAACACCGTCGAACTGGTGAAGCGTTGCAACCTGGAACTGAGCTTCGGCACGTATTACCTGCCGAACTTCCCGGTGCCCGAAGGCCATACCCTCGACACGTACATCCGCGAACAGGCGCAGCTGGGACTCGACGAGCGCCTGCGCAACCACCCGTTGGCACCGGGGAAAACCCTGGAGGATTACCAGGCCCGCCTGGATCGCGAGGTCGACGTCATCATCCGGATGGGCTTTCCCGGCTACTTCCTGATCGTGGCGGACTTCATCAACTGGGGTAAGCAGAACGGCATCCCGGTGGGCCCGGGCCGCGGTTCCGGCGCGGGCTCGCTGGTGGCCTGGGTGCTGAAGATCACGGACCTGGACCCGCTCCAGTTCGAGCTGCTCTTCGAGCGATTCCTCAACCCGGAACGCGTGTCGATGCCCGACTTCGACATCGACTTCTGCATGGATCGCCGCGACGAGGTGATCGACTACGTGTCGCGCAAGTACGGACGCGACCACGTCAGCCAGATCATCACCTACGGCTCGATGGCCGCGAAGGCCGTGCTGCGCGACTCCGGCCGCGTGCTCGGCATGGGTTATGGCCAGGTCGACCGGCTCGCCAAGCTGATCCCCAACCGCCCCCTCGACCTCACCCTCGGCGACGCGCTCGGTCGCACGGAAAAATCGAAAAAAGAACCCGACCGCATCGTCAAGGAATTCTGCGACGTCTACGAGCAGGAAGAGGAGCCTCGCCAGCTCATCGACCTCGCCCTGAGCCTCGAGGGGCTCACCCGCAACGCGGGCAAGCACGCCGGCGGCGTGGTCATCGCGCCGACACCGCTGACCGACTTCGCGCCGTTGTACTGCGAAGCCAGCGGCGACGGCGTCGTCACGCAATACGACAAGGACGACGTCGAAGCCGTCGGCCTCGTGAAATTCGACTTCCTCGGCCTGCGCACGCTCACGATCATCGACTGGGCCGTGAAGGCGATCAACACGCGCCGGGAACGGGAAGGCATCGAGCCCCTGGTGATCGAAGCGCTCCCGCTGGACGATCCCAAGGTTTACGACCTGCTGAAGAAGGCACAGACCGTCGCCGTCTTCCAGCTCGAATCGCGCGGCATGCAGGGCATGCTCAAGGACGCGCAGGCCGACCGCTTCGAGGACATCATCGCGCTGGTGGCGCTGTACCGGCCCGGTCCGATGGACCTCATTCCCAGCTTCTGCGCCCGCAAGCATGGCCGCGAGCCGGTGGAATACCCGGATCCGCGCGTCGAGCCCATCCTGAAAGAGACCTACGGCATCATGGTCTACCAGGAGCAGGTGATGCAGATGGCGCAGATCGTCGGCGGTTACACGCTCGGCGGCGCCGACCTGCTACGCCGTGCGATGGGCAAGAAGAAAGCCGAGGAGATGGTCAAGCACCGCGCGACGTTCCGCGAAGGTGCCGCCAAGGACGGGATCGACGGCGAGAAAGCCGATGCGATCTTCGACCTCATGGAAAAGTTCGCCGGCTACGGCTTCAACAAGTCGCACGCGGCCGCCTACGCGCTGGTCTCTTACCAGACCGCCTGGCTGAAGGCGCATTATCCCGCCGAGTTCATGGCCGCGACGATCTCGTCGGACATGGACAACACCGAGAAGGTCGTCACCTTCCTCGAGGAAACCCGCGCGATCGGCATCACGGTGCTGCCGCCGGACGTGAACGCATCCGCCTGGATGTTCGAAGCGGTGGAACCGCGCGTGGTCCGCTACGGACTGGGCGCGATCAAGGGCGTGGGCCAGGGCATCTGCGAAGAGATCGTCGCCGAGCGCAAGGCGAAGGGGCCGTTCCGCGGCCTGGTCGATTTCTGCCAGCGCGTCGGCTCCAACAAGCTCAACAAGCGCACGATGGAAGCCCTGGTGCAATCCGGCGCGCTCGACGCCCTGGGCGAAAACCGCGCGACGCTCCTGACGCACATTCCCGAAGCGATGCGCGCGGCCGACCAGGAGGCGAAAAACCGCGCGTCCGGCCAGGTCGACATCTTCGGTAACGCCTTCGGTGCCGCCGAGGCGCCCAGTCTCATCGAATTGTCGGGGGCAGTGCCCGAGTGGCCCCTCGAGCAATTGCTGCAGGGCGAGCACGACACGCTCGGTCATTATCTCTCCGGCCATCCCACCGATCCGTGGAAGGCGGAACTGGCGCAGCTTTCCAGTTGCCCGATCGGCGAGATCCCGCAGCGTTACCAACCGCCCAAGCCACGGCGCAACGACGATGACGACAACGCCAGCCGTTTCCGCCGCGGACCGGAAACCCCCTGGACGGTTGCCGGTATGGTCGTGGGCATGCGCAAGCGCGGCGACAGCGACGCTTTCGTGCAGATCGAGGATGCGACCGGCCTGCTGGAAACCAGCTTCTTCCGTGAAGTATTCACCGACGCGGCGCCCTTGCTGACGCGAGGCAACCTCATCGTGGTGGAAGGTGGCCTGCGCATCGACGATTTCGCCGGCGGTTACCAGCTACGCGCCCGCAAGGCTTACTCGCTCGCCGATGCGATGGAGCACTTCGGCCGTCTGCTCACGTTGAAACTCAATGGTGTCGGCCCGGACTTCGCCCAGCACCTGCGCCAGGCGCTCATGGGCTATCGCGGCGGACGCACGCCGTTGCTGCTCGCCGGCTATCGAAACGCCGTGGGCCAGGCGAGCTTCGAACTGGGCGACGCGTGGCGCGTGCGCGCCCTGCCCGATCTCATGCGTACGCTGCGCACGTTGCCGGGCGTACTCGGCACCGAATTACGCCTGGTACGTCCGGCTGACTGAAACGTGGCCCGGGCGAATCCCGCCCGGGCCACGATCGACATCAACGGCGTCGAAGCATTTCGACACCTACAGACTGGACGAGGTAGACGTCGTCCACTTGCACGGTGTCGTGATTGCCGCCTTCATTGGCGATCTCCAGCAGGACATGTGCCGGCGCCGCGAACGCCGCGCCATTGACCACCAACTCCACGCTGCTCCACTCCCCCTCGCGGGCCATCGTCGCCGTCGAGCCAAGCGGGAGGGCATTGGCACCGTCGCCGTCGCTCATCGACAACGTCGCCCTGACCTGTGTGTCGCCGTTGTCGGAACGAACACGAAAGCGCAGGACATACGCGGCTTCCTGGGACAACGTGCCGAAATGCGCGTAGACCGCCTGATGGATGCCGGCGCCGGTGTAGAGCGAAGCGTAGGGATTTCCGGACGGGTCATAACCGATGGACGGCAGTCCCGAGGTACGTGTCCAGCCATCCAGGTTATCGAACTGGCCATTCCTTACAGGCAGACGGCACGCGTCCGCACCGCTGACCTGCTGGCAGAGTGGCAAGCCGGAAGGATCGGGACCATTGCCCGCGACGGCGGTGCCCGCGGTCGCGCACAGGGCCATGGCGAACGCAGGGCGATAAAGGGACTTTAACGAGATCATGCACTTTCCTTGTGTGGGAGTTTTCCGGAAACACGCATCGATCAATCGGCGTCGGGAGTCACGCCGGCGGGAGTACGGATGATGCGGACATCGTCGACCCAAAGCATGGTCGGCGTGTTGTTGTCCTTGCGCTCGATACCTATCAGCATCAATGCCTCGGACGGTTCGACGGCGGTCTCGACCTTGAACTCGATATCCTTCCAATCCCAACCCACGGTCTCGTCGGCCGAGGCAAGATAGTGGATCGCGTCTCCCTCCTTCGAGCCGCCCAGCATCAGGGTGGTCTCGACGTTGGCCGGCATCGGGCCGGAACCACGTGCACGAAGCCGGACCGTGTAGGTGTGTACTGCCGATGCCGCGCTCGTCGATGCCTGCGGAAGCAATGCCCCCGAAGCCGCCAGGGCGTACCGCCCCGGCATGGCAAGCACGCGCGAATCCGGCGTGGCGCCCAGATAGGGATTGAGCGAGTACTCGCCGGCTTTCAACACCCATCCTGCGATTGCTTCCGGATCGTGGGGATGTTCGAAATCACCATTGCCAAGACCCACGCGGCACAAGGTCTGCTTCCCCGTGTCCTCGCACACCGGCATGCCGCTGGGAGCGGCGTCGCGCCGGGGCTGCTGGATGAGACCCAGGATCGATACGTTGATGAGGGCTCCCGAGATGGGCACCACGCCGCCCCTGGCCAAGGACATTCCACCAGGGGCATGGCCCGGAGCCATGTATGCCTGCGCTTGCGCGGCGGCACCCGTCTGGCATGTGAGCGTGAGCAGCGCCGAACAAAGCAACACTTTCTTCTTCATGATCGTGGTTTCTCCTTGAAGTGGGGCGGCGCCCTTCCCGGGGCACCGGCCGAGGTCATGTTCGCCCGTCGGGCTTGTCCCGGCAGGCGCGGGCATTGCATCAAATCCAGACCGGTACTGGGGCGTGCCCCACAGCAGGCAAGGGCTGCGCCGACAACCAGTTCCGAATAACCTTTCATTCCCGCCCGGACCACACACATCCAGACCGGGAAGGCCCGTCACGGCTGTCCAGTCAAGTACTTAGCAGACAGCCCCCGCACCGTACCCCGGCGCACACCGGCCTCCCACGGCACCCGGTATACTGTCGGGTCTTTCCGAACCACCGTTGCCCATGAACCCCAATTTCCTCGATTTCGAACAACCCATTGCCGAATTGGAAGCGAAGATCGAAGAACTTCGTCACGCCAGCAGTGGCCAGGCGTTCAATATCGATGAGGAAGTCGGTCGGCTGCGCGAAAAGCTCAAGGTCAAGACGGCCGAGATCTTCCGCAACCTCACGCCCTGGCAGGTCAGCCAGGTGTCGCGTCATCCGGCACGGCCCTACACGCTGGATTACATCCAGGCGATGTGCGAGGAATTCCACGAACTCAAGGGCGACCGCATGTTCGCCGACGATCAGGCCATCGTCGGCGGCCTGGCCCGGATCAACGGCCGCTCGATCATGATCGTCGGCCACCAGAAAGGACGCGACACCAAGTCGAAGGTCAAGCGCAACTTCGGCATGCCGCGCCCCGAGGGTTACCGGAAGGCCCTGCGCCTGTTCAAGCTCGCCGAGCGTTTCCACATCCCCGTGTTCACCTTCATCGATACCGCGGGCGCCTGGCCGGGCATCAATGCCGAGGAACGCGGGCAGTCGGAAGCCATCGCGCGCAACCTGCTCGAAATGGCGGACCTTCGCGTTCCGGTCATCTGCACGGTCACGGGTGAAGGCGGTTCCGGCGGCGCGCTGGCCATCGGCGTGGGTGACCGCACGCTGATGCTGCAGTACTCCACCTATTCCGTGATCACGCCGGAAGGCTGCGCTTCCATCCTGTGGAAGAGCGCCGACAAGGCCAAGGACGCCGCCGAGGTCATGGGCCTGACGGCACCGCGCCTGCTCGAGAACGGTCTCATCGACAAGATCGTGCGTGAACCACTCGGGGGCGCGCATCGCAATCCCCAGTCGATGGCGATCCGCCTGAAGGCCGTCCTGCTCAACGAACTCGACGCGCTGGAAACCCTGTCCACCGACGAACTGCTGGAAAGACGTTACAAGCGCCTGCGTGCCTACGGCGCCTTCAGCGAGGGCTGAAGCAAGCGGCGAGCCGAAAGGGACGGGGCGCACGGCTAACGCGTACCATCGGCTCATCGCCGACACCGGAGCCCGCCATGGCCAATGACGTCACCCAGAAGCTCGCCGTGTTGATCGATGCCGACAACGCGAGGCCGGCCATCGTCGATGGGCTGCTCGCCGAGGTAGCGAAATACGGCACGGCGCACGTCAAGCGCATCTACGGCGACTGGACGGGGCCGAACCTCAACGGCTGGAAAACCGCGCTGCTCGATCACTCGATCCAGCCGATCCAGCAGTTCGCCTATACCTCGGGCAAGAACGCCACCGATTCGGCGATGATCATCGACGCGATGGACCTGCTTTATGCGGAACGTTTCGACGGGTTCTGCATCGTGTCCAGCGACAGCGATTTCACGCGCCTCGCATCGCGCATCCGCGAGGCCGGCCTCATCGTCTATGGCTTCGGTGAGCAGAAGACGCCGAAAGCTTTCGTTTCCGCGTGCGACAAGTTCATCTATACCGAAGTGCTGGTCGGTACCGAGCAGAACGAGAACGAGGTCGCGCCCGCACCCAGGAGCGCGCACGAACTGCGCGGCGATACCAAGCTGATGAACCTGCTGCGCAACGCGGTGGAGGCCGCATCCGACGAAAACGGCTGGGCCGCGCTCGGTGGCATCGGCAGCATCCTCAGCAAGCGCTCCCCCGATTTCGATTCGCGCAATTACGGTTATTCGAAGCTGAGCGGGCTCATCAACGGGATCGGCCTGTTCGACGTCGAGGAACGCCAGTTCGGCAATGCCAAGCATCTCTACGTGCGCTTGCGCGGCAAGGCAAAATGAGCGTATCGCTCGCCGATCATCTCGATCGTTCGCTGCGCGAGGCGGAAGACGCACCGCTCGTCGTCGCCTACAGTGGTGGCCCCGATTCCACCGCGCTGCTGCACGCGCTTGCCAGCCGGACGCACCGCCCCATGTTGCGCGCGCTTCATGTCGACCACGGACTGCACGCGGAGAGCGGCGCCTGGGCCCTGCATTGCCGCCGGTTCTGCGAGTCGCTGGAGGTGCGATGCGACGTGGTTCGCGTGGCGGTCGACCTGACGCGGGGCGAAGGTGTCGAAGCGGCGGCACGTCGCGCACGGTACGCCGCGTTCACGGCTTCGCTCCAGCCGGGCGAGCAGCTGGTGCTGGCCCATCATCGCGACGACCAGGTGGAAACCATTCTGCTGAAGCTGCTGCGCGGCGCCGGTCCGGAAGGCCTCGCCGGCATGCGCGAACGACGTGCGCTGGGCGCGGGCACGTTGTGGCGCCCCTTGCTCGACCTGCCACGCGCGGCCCTGCTCGACCACGTCGCGGAGTACCGGCTGGACGTCATCCACGACCCCTCCAACGACGACCCGCGCATCGCGCGCGCCTATCTGCGCGCCACGATCATACCCGCGTTGACCGCGCGCTGGCCCCAGGCGGCCACCAGCATCGCGCATGGTGCCCGTTTGTGCCGGGAGGCCGCGGACAACCTTCGCGAGGCGTGGATGGACGCCCTGCTCCGCCTGAGCGGCGAGAACGATACGCTGGACGCCAACGGCTGGCTCGCCCTGCCTCCGGCATGGCGCGCACCCCTGCTGGAACACTGGCTCCATGAAGCGGGGCTTTCCGCACCGACCACCGCACAACGCGAAGCGCTCGAACGGCAGGTCCGCGAGGCCGCCGCCGAACGCCTGCCGTTGGTCGGCTGGGATGGCACCGAGGTGCGCGTATGGAAGGGCCGTCTTTGGGCCATGCCTCGGTGCGACGCCTTCGACGGCGGCTGGTCGGCCTCCTGGCACGGCGAGCCGCTCGCGCTTCCCGGCGGCGGCATGCTCTCCCTGTCCCACGGCAGGCTCGCCCACGCCGTGACGGTTCGTTACCGGCGCGGAGGCGAAGCCCTGCGCCCCCACGGGGACAAGCACACACGCGAACTGCGGGACCTGTTCCAGCAAGCGGCCGTGCCCCCCTGGGAACGTCCCCGAATCCCACTGGTCGAGATCGATGGCCGCCTCATCGCGGTCGCCGACAAGTGGCTAAACGACGAAGGAAAAAGCCTGTTCGACGCAGCCGGCGGACGACCGGTGTGGCACCGCGGCGATTGATCGAAACCGCCATGTGAGCTAGTTTTGCGGCCATGCCGAAGTCTCCCGCCACCCCCGTGCCCGCCTCCTCGATTGCCGAATTCGAGCACTCGCTGGACGAGCTCGAACAGCTGGTTACCCGCATGGAAGGCGGCGAACTCAGCCTCGACGAATCACTGAAGTCGTTCGAGCGCGGCATCGGTCTCTACCGGCATTGCCAGACCGCGCTGGAGCAGGCGGAACTGCGTGTGCGCCTGCTGCTCGATCCTGAAGCCCCCGATACCGCCGAACCCTTTGACTCCCGCATCGACTGACCTGCCGGCCCCCCTCAGGGCGCTGGTCGGCCGGGCCGACGACGCGCTCGCGCGCGCCCTGCCCGCCGAAAACCTCCCGCCCAGCGACCTGCACCGGGCGATGCGTTATGCCGTGCTCGGCGGCGGCAAACGCCTGCGCCCCCTGTTCGTCTATGCGGCGGGCCATGCGTTGGGGTGCGATGACACGATCCTCGACGCACCGGCCTGCGCGGTGGAGATCATCCACGCCTATTCACTGGTGCATGACGATCTTCCCGCGATGGACGACGACGCCTTGCGTCGTGGCCGGCCCACCTGCCACATCGTGTTCGGCGAGGCCATGGCGATCCTCGCCGGCGACGCCTTGCAAGCGCTGGCGTTCGAGATCCTCGCCACGCCACACGTCGGCGGTGACGCCGACCGGCGCATCGCCATGCTGCGCGCGCTGGGCGCCGCCTGTGGCGCGGAGGGCATGGCCGGGGGACAAGCCTTCGATCTCGCCGGTGTGGGCCAGCAACTCTCGCTCGACGAACTGGAGCGCATGCATGCCTACAAGACCGGTGCGTTGATCAGGGCGTCGATCCGCCTTGGCGCGCTAGCCGCCGGTTGCTCGGATGCCGGCATGCTCTCCCGCCTGGATCGTTACGGCCACGCCGTCGGCCTCGCCTTCCAGGTCCGCGACGACATCCTCGACGTCGAGGGTGAGTCCGCCGTGATCGGCAAGACGGCCGGTAAGGACGCCGCCGCCGACAAGCCCACCTTTCCGTCGATCATCGGCCTCGACGCCTCCCGCGTGCGCCTCGCCGGTCTTGTCGACGAAGCCCTCGAAGCCATCGAACCGTTGGGCGAACGCGGCGAATGGCTGGCCGAACTGGCACGCTATTCCGCACACCGCGGCCACTGATCCCGTTCCATCCGCTTGGATGGATAGGACGTGATGTCCGGCAAGAAGAAACGTCCTTGCTGGAAGGCCGAGCCTGACGGCGCAACATCACCGGAAATGCGCGGAGTACCAAAAGAAAGCCCGCCGAAGCGGGCTTTCCATCAAGACACTCCCCAATCAGGCGATCAGGCGCAACGCGAAGGGATATCGGTAGCTGCCGGTCTGGCTCACCCGTATCGCCGCGATGATGCAGAACACCAGGTTGAACAACCACAGCAGCGGCGTCAGGAACGCGCCGATGATGACGAAGGCGAGCACCCAGCAGATCACATAGCCGATAAGCACGGTGATCTGGAAATTCAGCGCCTCCTTGGCTTCCGTCACGAGGTAGCTCTTTTCGGCACGATCCTTGTGAACCAGCCAGACGATGAGCGGCACGATGATGCTGAAGATGATCCCCGAGAGATGGGTCAGCATCGCGATGTTCTTGTCGTCGGTGTTCGGCGCCACGGGACCGGTGGGCTCGTAAGGCGGCGGGGACGGCGGGGGCGACGGCGGGACCTGATCGGACGGCGTACTCATGGCGCAACTCCGTGGGCGATGTCGCGCCCACTGTCCGATTCGCCCGGCCGCCTGTCAAGCCGACTTGCGGCACATGGGCGGCCCGCCCGTGCAGGCAATCACTCGCCGGCGATCGTCATCTTTTCGACCAGCCAGGAGCCGGTGAGGATATGCGACCGGCGGTCGACGTCCGCGCCCACCGCCACCAGGTTCGCGTACATGTCGCGCAGGTTGGCGGCGATGGTGATCTCCTCGACCGGATAGGCGATCTGGCCGTTCTCGACCCAGAAACCCGAGGCGCCGCGCGAGTAGTCGCCGGTGACGATCGACACGCCCTGCCCCATCACCTCGGTCACCAGCAGGCCGGTGCCCAGCTTGCGCAGCATGCCGGCGAAGTCGTCGTCACCCGTTTTCACGAAGAGGTTGTGCACGCCGCCCGCGTTGCCGGTGGACGACAGGCCCAGTTTGCGTGCGGAGTAGCTGCCGAGGATGTAGCGCTGTAGCACGCCATCGACCACCAGGGGCGCGTCCAGCGTGGCCACGCCCTCGGCATCGAACACCGACGAGCCCAGGCCACGGGGAATCAAAGGCTTTTCATCGATGCGAAACCAGGACGGCAGGATCTGCTTGCCCGCGTGGTCCACCAGGAAGCTGGAGCGGCGATACAGCGAACCCCCGCTCACGGCGCCCAGCAGATGGCCGAGCAGCGATCGCGCCACTTCCGGCGCGAACAGCACCGGCGCCTGACGGGTACCGATGCGCCGTGAACCAAGCCGCGACAGCGTACGTTCGGCAGCCTTGCGGCCGATCGCGGCGGCGTCCATGAAATCACCCGCGCGCCGTACGCTGTCGTACCAGTAGTCGCGCTGCATGCCATCGTCGTCGCCCGCGATCAACGCCACCGAGAGCGAATGCCGCGTGCCACGCTCGCGACCGAGGAACCCGTGGGAATTGGCGTACACCGATAGGCTCTGCCCCGCGTTCACGCTGGATCCGTCGGAGTTCGTGATACCGGCGATGGCCCGGCCGGCCTCCTCGATCTCCTGGCCCAGGGCGATGGCCCCGTCCACGTCGATGTCCCACGGGTGCCATAGGTCGAGGTCGGGGAACGACGTGGCCATGCGATCGGCGTCCGCAAGGCCCGAGGCAGGGTCTTCCTCGGTGAACCTGGCGATGGCGCAGGCCTGGTCGATGGTCGCCTGGATCGAGTCCGGATTGAGGTCGGCGGTGCTGGCCGAGCCCTTGCGCTGGCCGAAGTACACGGTCAGGGCGAAACCCCGGTCACGCGTGTGTTCCACCGTCTCCACCTCGCCCAGGCGCACGTTCACGTTCAGTCCCACGTCGACACTCGCGGAAACCTCGGCCTGGGTCGCCCCCGCGGCGCGGGCACGGCGAATCGTGTCCTCGGCCAGGCTGGCAAGGCGGTCGAGGTCCTGGTGGCTGGTGTCGAGGGTGGCAACTTGGCTCACGTGGGCATCCCGGGGGCTGGCGGTTAGAATGGCAGGCCGCACGCGGCCGACCCGATACACATGGGGTCGCGTCACCCGATCAAAAGCAACGCACCGCGCATGGTGCCATGGAAATACCGTATGAGCGTCCGTGTCGGCTACTACCGCCACTTCAAGGGCATGCCCTACCGGGTGCTGGGTACCGCCCTGCACAGCGAGTCGATGGAGGAAATGGTGCTCTACCAGGACCTCTACGACCAGCACCGCTTGTGGGTGCGTCCCGCCGCGATGTTCGCCGAGACGGTGGAACGCGACGGCAAGACCTTCCCCCGTTTCACGTTCGAACGCGAAGCGGATTTCGAGCCCATCACGGATGCCCAGCCATGAAGCCTGTCGACGACCGCCCGCGCGACGGAGACGAAGAGGACTTCGGTCCGAGCCGCAGCGAGAAGCGCCGCAATGCCCTCGACATCCTGAAGCTGGCCGGCCAGCTCATGGAGTTGCCGCCGAGCCGCATTCCGAAACTGAACTTGCCGGACGACATCGTCGACGAGATCGGCCGGACGCGGAAGATCACCGCGCATATCGCACGCAAGCGCCAGCTGGCCTTCCTCGCCAAGCAGATGCGCCGGCATGGCGATGAGGCATTCGCGGATGCGCGCGCCGCGCTGGGCGAGGATCGCGACCGCCAGCGTCAGGAAGCCGCGCACATGCATCGTCTCGAGGCACGGCGCGAACGCCTGATGGAAGGTGGTGACGTCGCCCTCGGCGAACTGTTCGACCAGTACCCGGACCTCGACCGACAGCACCTGCGCTCGCTGGTTCGCCAGGCCAAGGCCGAACGCGAGGCGAACAAGCCGCTGCACGCGTTCCGTGAGCTGTACCGGATATTGAAAGAGCTGGAAGCATCCTCGCCAGGGGAATGAGGAAGATCCCCGCGCGGTGGAGCCACCCCGGGTGGGAGCCGAGCTTGTCGGCGATAGGTGCTTGCCTCGACCTGGCCCGCTGCCGCGGGATCGCCGACAAGGTCGGCTCCCACCAGAGCATGCCTTATCCAAGGGAAGGCGACTACATCCAAGCGACTGCGACGACGGTCGCGCCGAATAAAAAGGGCGGTGGAGAAATCCACCGCCCTTTTCTTTTACTACCGGTTTTACCGGCTATCGCTTAGAAGCCGATCCCGAGTTCGAGATGCTCCGGCTGGGTCTCGATCAGCGTCGAGCTCTGGTCGGAAACATCGTCGTAGGCGAAACCGTAGGCCTTGCCATTCACGCCGTGCAGGTGCCAGAAGCGCGAATAGTAATTCGCCGGTGACTGCTGGTAGAACGAGCCGGAATCCTTCCACAGCGTCGTGTCTTCCATCACGTGACGGTTGAACGCGGCGCAGATCTGCGCTTCGAGCTGGCCTTCCACACCCCAGGGATCGTTCGACCGGGCCAGCGCGCCCTTGCCTTCGAGTACGTCCTGCGTGTTGGGCTTGGCCACCTTGAACAGCATGCCTTCCGGCTCGTCCTGTTCGTGCGTGTCGGCCCAATTGGTGTGGGTGAAGGTCAACACGCCGTCGATCACGGTACCTTCGAACTGCTTGTTGCCGATCGTCATCTGCAGCACATGGTTCTGGTAGTACGTCCACGACTGGTCGATGTAGTCGTCGAAGTAATGCCCCTGCGGCTGCCCGGCATCGAACGCCGCCTTGCCCGGTGCGAGGATGCGGATCGGGTCGGCATCGGTCAACTGGAACTCAGCGGGGACCTCCTGGTTGTACTGGGCGAAGATCTGCGCGCGCGTCTGGGTGATGCCCGACGACTCGTGCCTCGTCTTGTCCCCGCCATACACATCGAGCGACAACGGGATCGAGAACTGGTCGACCTGCGTCGTGTTGATGAAGATGGCGTTGTCGTTCCAGGTGAACTCATACCAGTCGTAGTACACGCCGATGTTCGGATCGGTGCCGTTGAGCGGGTTCGGACCGGCGAAACCGATCGATCCATCGGCCGCCTTGAGGATCTTGATGTACATCGGCTCGCCGACCGACACGAAGATCCGGCCCGAATCCATCTTCGGCAGCTTGAGCAACTTCGCCTGCGCAAGGGTGAAGAAGTAGTTCGGGTAGTTCTGGCCGTTCTTGGTCAGATGCCCGGGGCCATCGTTGTCTTCCACCGCGGCGGCGGTCAGCGTGCCGTCCGGCTTGACCCACGAGAACACCTGCGATGTCGGATCGCGGCCGATAACGGCGACGTAGATCTGGTCGTCGCGGTACTTGCCGTTGGTCGTGTTGCGCAGCTGCGTGCCGATGAAGCCCGGGTACGTCTCGTAGTTGAAGCCCTGCGACGGATCGTTGGCCTGCGGGTTTTCCGGCGGGGTGCCGGTGTCGCCACCGCCATCGGCGGCATAGACGCCCATTTCCCACAGCGAGTACCCATAGGGGCTCGAACGCTTGAGGCCCGTCATGCGCACGTACTGGGCCGATCTGGCCGGGAAGGCAACGGTTTCCACGCCACCCTGGCTGTTCTCGTTGTCGTACGCCGGCGTCCAGGTCTTGCCATCGATCGAGGTGTCGATGCGGTAGGCGAGCGCATGCGCGTTCTCCCACGACAGCACCACCTTGCCGATCACCTGCACCGAACCGAGGTCGACCTGGATCCATTGGTCGTCGGTGAAACCCGAAGACCAACGTGTCCCGGCATCGCCGTCATTGACGTTCTCGGGCTTGAAGGCGACCGCGTTCTCGCTGTCGGACGCGAGCACCGTTTTCTTCAGGGCGAGATTGCCCGTGGCGGGAACGCCCACGTCGGGCTGTTGCGGCTGGGTCTGCTGCGGCTGGTCGCTCACCGGTTGTTGCGGCTGCGACGTGGCGGCGGCTTGGTAGACCTCGAACTCGAACAGCGAGTTGCCGTACCCGGTGGCGCGCGCCGTGCTGTTGATGCGCACGTATTGGGCGGTCACCGCCGCGAACGTCTGCGTATCCACGCCACCCTTGCCGACGATCGGGTCCTTGAACACGGGGGTCCAGGTCTGGCCGTCATTGGACGTGTCGAGCGTGTACGAGCTCGAATAGGCGTTCTCCCAGCGCAGGATCACGTGGTCGAAGGTCTTCGGGGTGCCGAAGTTCAGTACCAGGTCGGTCGGGTCGACGCCCGGTGCCGAGCTCCAGCGGGTCGTGAAGTCGCCATCGACCGCCTTGGACGCATCCAGGTCGCCGCGCTCGGGATCGACGTGCGACGAAGCGGTGGCGCCGAGGGCGATGTTCACGCCACCCTTGCCGTCACCCGGCGTACCCGGGCTTGGCGGGTTGCTGCCACCACCATCACCCGGTTGCTGGGGTTGCTGCGGGGCCGGACCAGCCCACGCAGGCGGGTTGAAGCCGTCGGTGGAGTTGTCGACGGTAAGCGTCACATCGTCGCTTGCCGTCGTGATCCCCTGGGCGCTGACCACGTTCACACGCAGGACGCTGCCGTTCTGCGCCGCCGTGAGGGCTCGCGTCGCGTACGTACCATCAGCCGTGCTCGAGAGCAGGGACAGGACATCCTGGTCGTTGGCGTCCTTGGTCACGGTGTACCAGTCGTATGTCAACGGACCCACGCCCGACGCGGTCACCGCGAAATGCGCCGAGCGGCCGACGCCCGCTTTCTGGTCGGCCGGCTGGCCGGTGATCACCGGAGCGACCGCCTTGGCTCCCTTCACGCACAGCACGTGGCCCGGATTGTTCTCCGCCACTTCGCGATGGACATCGCCGGTCGAGTTCACCTGGAAGGCGAACGTCGAATCGTTCGGATCCTTGCCTTCCGTCCAGGTGGTCCAGGCACCGGGGAACGCCGCCGTCGAGTAGTTCTGGCCGCTGATGGCCAGCGCTTCGGCGACCGTCGGCAGGCGCATGCTGGCCGCTGTACAGGTCGAGATCGCCACGGACTGCGTGAACTGCGCACCCTGGTCGGGGAAGCCGCGCTGGATGCGGTCCCACTGCAGGCCACTCAGGGTGTCGGTCACGAGGTTGGAACCGGCCGTCGTCGTGTAACGGTCGGTCAGGTTGCAGCAGGTGGGCGAGTTGTACACCTCGAACTCGTACAACGAGTAGCCGTAGTCAGTCGCACGGACGAGGCCCTGCATGCGGACATAGCGTCCCGTGACGGGCTTGTCGAAGGTGACATCCTCGGTGCCGCCGATGCTCGTGTCGGTGTGGTACGCGACATGGGTGTCGAAACCGGTGTCCGGATCATCCGAGTACTGGATCTCGTACGATGTGGCGTGCGCGTTCTCCCACTTGAGCACCACACGGTTGAACGTGCGCGAAGCACCGAGATCGACCGTGATGAACGCCTTGTCGTCACCGATCTTCGAACCCCAGCGGGTGGTCTCGTCGCCGTCGACGGCCTGCCACGCCGCGGTACCCTGCGGATTTTCCACTTCCGACGCGAGCGTCGCCTTTTCACGTGCCAGGTTCGCACCCGGCGGAGCAAGGGTGAGCTTGGCGGATACGGTCGCCGACGCGCCGGTGATGTTGGTGACGGAAACGGTATACGTGCCAACGTCGCCCGGCTGCACCGACGGAATCGTCAGCGTCGGCAGGTCGTCGCCGACCGGCGTACCGTCGTGCGACCACTTGTAGTGGAACGGCGAGGTGCCGGCCACCAGCGTGGATGCATCGAAGATGGCCGGCTGCCCGGGATTCGCGCGAACGTCGGCCATCGTTCCGGTGATCACCGGCGGGCGCGCCGCATTCACGGTGAGCGGTGCGGTGATCGACGGCGCGGAGCTGCCGAAGTTGCTGACAACCACGGAGTAACCGACGTTGTTGTCGGCCACGCCCAGTGTCGGCGTGTCGTAGCCGGGGTTCGTGGCCCCAGGAATGACGACGTTGTTCTTCATCCACTGGTAGGTCAGCGTCGGCGATCCCGATGCCGTGACCTGGAAGTGGGCGCTCTGGCCCTCGTCCACGTTTTGCGGCTGCGGCTGGGCCGAAATCACGACCTGGCTGAAGGGGAATACCTTCAACGTGGCCGGTGCCGATTCCTGGTCCGGCCCCTGGCCATGGACGACGACCGAATACGTGGAACCGTCGTCCGCCAGCGTCGTTGCGGGGGTGGTATAGCTCGCACCCGTCGCACCCGGGATCTCCACGCCATTCTTCTTCCAGGTGAAGGTCAGCGGCGGAGCGCCCGAGGCCGTCACGGAGAAGCGGCCGACGTCACCGACGGTGATCTGCTGGCCGATCGGCTGCGCGATGATGGCGGGCGGACCGGAGACGGTCGGCGCGGCAGGCACGTCGACGATGTTGAACGTCGCGGAGCCCGTCAGGAGACCCGGTGCCGAGGCGGTCACCGTGACCTGGCCGGCCGCGAACTTCGAGCGCAACGCGATCTTCTGCAGGCCGCCTTCGAACTGCAGTTCATGCGAGCCCGGGGAATGGTAGCTGTGCAACGGCTCCGGAACATAAACGCCCGGGTTGGCCGGCTGCTCGCCCGGCTGAAGACCGGCGCCGTAGTCGACATATTGCTGCGTGCCACCCTGGTAGGTGACGATGTCGGCACCCGATGCCACGTCGAAGGTCACCTTCTGCGACGCGTCCGGCACGACGACGCCGTTGGCATCGACCACCTTGGCGACGATGAAGGCGGCGTCCGAACCGTTCGCGGTCACCTGGAAACGGGTGCCGTCCGGCCTCACCACCGCCGGCACGACATCGAGTTCGATATGGTCGGCCTTGCCCGCGGTCGTCACCGTATCGGCCACCGGGTTGCCGCTGTCGTCGGTCCGCACGTTACCCAGCGCGTCGATGCACTGTGCCGTCGCGTTGCCTTGCTGCCACGTGACGTTCCAGTGGACCTGGCCCGGCAACTTCGTGGTCATCTGCGCCTTGTCGGAACCGACGATCTTGCCCGTCAGTTCGTCCGTCGCGCCGTTCTCGGCGTTATAGGACGCATCGTCGATCGTATCCCAGGTATTCGGCGTCTGGTCGAGGCCCTGTGGCACGCCGTTGATCAACAGGCGAACCTTCGGGCAGTTACTGAACGCGTTGACCTGGATATCGCCTGCGCGATTCCAGTGGTGCGCCAGCTTGACGACCGGACGGAGTTCGTAAGGAACCCAGACCGATTCGTAGATGTAGTACAGCATGCGCGGGAAACGGTTCGCATCGGTCATCGACGCGTTGTTGCCGCGGACGTTGTGACGGAACGCCTTGATGGGGTTTCCGTCCGGGTGGTTCATGATGTTGCCGTTCGCGTCGCGCTGGTATACCCAATGGGTATCGTCCTCGAGGCCTTCCACCATCTCGATGACTTCGCCCGGGGTATCGGACATGTACCACTGCGCCATGCCGAACGTGCCGACCTTGCGCGCCTGCGAGTACGGCACAAGGTAGTTCAAGGCGAAGGCCAGCTCGTGGTCGTACGAGTGGCGCAGCGTACCCGGCCCCCAGTATTCCGCGCCCCATGCGGGCTTGTTCGGGAATTCGGTGGAGTGCAGGTAGGTCTCACATCCTGCCTTCGAACAGCTGAGGATGTCGCCATTGGCGGCATCGGGCGTGCGGTCGGCGGCGGCGCGAGGGGCGATGGTGTCCCACGAACGCGCGAGAGCACGCAGTTCCACCGCGAACGGCGTGAACATCGCGCCATTGTCGTGTTCCCAGGCCAGGATCGACGGGTGACTGCGATCGCGGATCACGATGTCGCGATGGACCTCCCGCTTGATCGTCCACATGTCGTTGCAGGCCTTGTCGCCGGCGGCACAGGGATTGGCGAAACCGTTCTCGCCGTCGCCGCTGGGCTGCACGATGAACACGCCCAGCGCATCGGCCGCCTCGACGAATTCGGGGCTGGAGGGCGAGTGGCCCGGACGCCAGAGATTGCCACCACCGGCGGCAAGCTGCTGCAGATCGCGCCATTGCTGTTCCTCGGGCACCGAGGAACCGAGCGCCGGGTAATCGTAGCGGCCCGAGCCACCCCACATGTACTGCTTCTTGCCGTTGACGTAGGGGAAATCCTTGTCCCACGTGATGGTGCGGATACCGAGCGTGCTCTGCTTCGCATCCACCACGACACCGTCGATACTGACCGTGTGCAATACCTTGTAGAGGTACGGCTTGCCGTCCAGGCTGTTGTTCGGATACCAGAGCGTCGGATGCGGAACCGTCAGCGTCTCGTCGAAGACCGGCGTCTGGTCATTCGGTACGAAATTCGGAGCGAGCGTCTTCTGCTGCTGGTCCGTCGCGACGAGGTTACCCTGGGCGTCGACGATCTGCGTGGTCAGGATGACCGACTTCGGGTCCTTCGTCTCGTTCACGACGTTGGTCTGTACGCGGACGGTGGCGGTGCTGTGGTCTGCGGCGATGCTTTGCGTGCCGACGTACGTGCCCCATGTGTTCTGTCCCGCGTACACGTTTTCCGGAATGTGCACGAAGTTGGTCACGTGCAGTTTTACCGGACGGAACAGGCCGGCTTCGGCCTGGCCGAAACGGAACGAGCCGGAGAATCCCGGGTCCTCGAAGAAGCCGCCGCCGCTTCGGCTGACCTTGACCGCCAGCACGTCGGTGCCGTCGAACTTCATGAGCGGCGTCAGATCCACGATATGCGGCAGGAAGCCGATGACGTGGGTGGCGTTCTCGTCCGGCTGGCCCGCCTGGTTGAGCACACCGGTGCCGTGGATGAACTGCCCGTTGAGGTAGACACGGTCGCCCGTGTGCGCCCCCTCGAACTCGACCATCACCTTTTTACCGGCGAACTTCGCCGAGTCGGTCAGCTTGACGCGATACCAGCTGGTCTCGCCATCGAGGCTGCCCTGGCCGCCACCGGACTCCTGGTTGATGAAGGTGGTGAAGTCGTTGGCGGCGTGCGGGATACCGACGGTCAGCCAGCCGCTGTCGTTGAAGGCCGGATTGGCACCGTCGTCGCCATTGGGCACCGGTGCGTACACCACCGGATCGTTCGGATTGACGACGGCCTGCTTGGTGTACTTCCAGGGCCGTGCGCCGAGGTTGATGTCCTGGCGATCCGACGGCGCGAGCGTGACGGCCTGGGCCGTCGCGGTAACGCCGACGAACGCGAAGGCGAGCAAGGCGCATAGCCTCGCTCGCCTTTGCGTACTGCCGGGTGATGCGGATGGTCGTTTCATTGGATCGGAGTCCCCTGTTTGTGCCGCGTGGGAACAGCGCGATGCTCGGCGCGCACGACGCCATGAGCCGGCGAATGAATCGCCGGCTGCCTGTGTCGTTCTGCGGTGAGTGGACTGTCAACCCTGATGCCGGTCTCTGCGAGCCCCTGCAGCTCTACCGGGTTTAGCCATCCATACGCTGTCTGCGCGGATCATCCGCCTGCGTAATGACAGTCACAATACCAATTAGGGGTACCGCCCCGAAAACGTCCACCATACGCTCGCGTTCCGTGACACGCGTCCGGTTTAGCGCAAGTGGATAGGTTTGGACAAGACGGCTTTTTAGCCTCGAGGCAGGGGAGCCGAAGCGAGGTCAGGCCGCGGTGCCACCGACGGTCATGCCATCCACACGCAGCGTCGGCTGACCGACGCCGACCGGCACGCTCTGGCCATCCTTGCCGCACACGCCCACGCCCTCGTCGAGCGCCAGGTCGTTGCCGATCATCGACACGCGCGTGAGCACGTCCGGGCCCGAGCCGACCAGGGTGGCGCCCTTCACCGGACGGGTGACCTTGCCATCCTCGATGAGGTACGCCTCGCTCGCGGAAAAGACGAACTTGCCATTGGTGATGTCCACCTGCCCGCCACCGAAGTTCACGGCATAGATGCCGCGCTTCACCGAGCGGATGATTTCCTCCGGCTCGCGGTTGCCTGCGAGCATGTACGTATTGGTCATGCGCGGCATCGGCAGTTGCGCGAACGATTCGCGACGGCCGTTACCGGTGGACTTCACGCCCATGAGCCGAGCGTTGAGCTTGTCCTGCATGTAACCCTTGAGGATGCCGTTCTCGATCAGCGTGGTGCACTCGGTGGGCGTGCCTTCGTCGTCGATGCTGAGCGAACCGCGCCGGCCCGGCAGCGTGCCATCGTCCACCACGGTGACGCCCTCGGCCGCCACGCGCTGGCCGATGCGGCCGGCGAAGGCGGAGCTGCCCTTGCGATTGAAGTCGCCTTCGAGACCGTGCCCGATGGCCTCGTGCAGGAGGATGCCCGGCCAGCCGGGACCGAGCACGACGGTCATGCTGCCCGCCGGGGCGTCCACGGCCTCTAGGTTGACCAGCGCCTGGCGCACGGCTTCGGCGGCGAACGCATGCGCCCGGCCGTTCTCGATCAACTCACGGTACCCATAGCGGCCGCCACCACCCGCATGCCCCTGCTCGCGGCGCCCGCCCTGTTCGGCGATCACCTGCACGTTCAGGCGCACCAGCGGGCGCACGTCGGCGGCGAGCGTGCCGTCGGAACCGGCGACAAGGATCGTATCCATGGTCGCCGCCAGACTCACCACCACCTGTTTCACCCGTGGATCCCGCGAACGCGCATAGGCGTCCACCTCGCGCAGGAGGGCGATCTTCTCTTCGTTGGGCAGGCTCTCCACCGGATCGATCGCCGGATACAGTCCACGACCGGTGGCGATCGCCAGCGGCTTGCCCACGCCCGCACCGCCTTGGGCGATGGCGCGCGCGGCGCGCGACGCTTCCAGCAGCTGCGGCAGGACGATTTCGTCGGAGTACGAGAAGCCGGTCTTCTCGCCGGATATGGCCCGTACACCGACGCCCTGCTCGATCGAATGGCTGCCATCCTTCACGATGCCTTCCTCCAGCACCCAGGACTCGCTGCGCGAATGCTGGAAATACAGGTCCGCGGCATCGATCGAGGGACCCATGAGCTGTGAAAACACCCGGTCCAAGTCATTCGAGGCAAGGCCGCCCGGCGTGAGCAGGCGACGTTCGGCGAGGGAAATCAGGGAATCCATCTGGGCAGCCGGTAGCGGAAACGGGAGCCCCGATGATGGGGCCTGGAACCATCAGGTTAAACCCCGGAGTCACACTTGGATTTCCCCGATCGGTCAGCGCGCTTCGGGAGCGGTCGAGGGGCCACCCTTGTCGATGGGTGTGAAGACGGGTTTATCCCAGCTGCCCGTGACGTGGTAACGCTTGCGCGCGGCCTGGTTGAGGCCCTTGCCCAGGATGCCCTGTACCGCCAGGCCTGCCGCCGCGCCGACCGGTCCGCCGGCCAGGGCGCCCACGACGGGCAGGCTACTGCCCAGGTGTGGGACGACCAGCACTTCCTGGTCGTAATCGCGCGCCTTGAGGCCGGCGCGGCCGGTGATCGTGATCTCCGCGGCGGGTGCGCGGATCTTCAGGTTCTGCGTGGTGGCGTTGCCGTCGGCGAAACGGAAATCGCCCGTGATCGAATCGAAGGCGAAACCCTTGCCGAGGACGTCGCCGAAATCCAGCGACAAGCGCCGGGGAAGTTCGGTGACCGAGACGAGTCCGAACAGCCGGCCCACGCCGGGCTGTACTTCGAGGATGCGTCCGTTGGCGACGTCGACCCTCAGGGTGCCATCCATGTTCGCCAATGCCAGCGCCGAAGGTCCGCCCGGCCACGCCGCGTCCAGGCGTGCCTCGGCGCGGCCACCTTGCAGGATGCCGGCGAAGCCGAGCGCATCGAACATGCGCGCGACGTCCTCGGAAGCGAAATCCATCGACAGATGGGTGCGGCTGCGCTTCTCGTCACCGTTCCAGTCGCCTGTGGCGGTGATCTGGATGTTCTTCGACTGCGCCCGCAGCTGGTCGATGTGCATGCCTTCGTCGGTCGGCCAGGTTTCCAGCCGCGCCTCGCCGAGGCGCGCCTTGCCCAGCCGCATGTCGGTCACTTGCAGATGCAATGGCGGCAGGCTGGCGGGAGCCACGCCGGCTTCGTTCGAATCCGGCGGTTTCGGTGCCTGAGCAGGCGTTTCCCTGGCCTCTTCCGCCTTGGTCACCGTGGCGGCGACGGTCGTGGCGGCAGACGCCACCGTCTTGCCTTTCTTCGCGGCGTCGGCCGCGTCGTCGGCCGCGGGCCACCACAGACGATCCATGCGCGCGGTGATGCCGCGCCGGCGCAACTCATCGTTCGGCACGGTCATCTGGCCAGCCATGGCGTCGCTATCCACGCGCAGTGACAACGCTTGCGTGCCGGGACGGGCGACAAGATGCATGTTGGCGAAATGCTGACCAAAGACTTCGCCGTCGTCCGCACTCACGTCCAGTGCCGACAGGCCAGGTCCACTGCCGCCGGTGGAAAGGCCGACCACGTATTGGACCCAGCCGGAGACATCGAGCCGGGCGGCGCGACCGCCGATCAGGTAACCCTGCGCTGGCATCGTCGCCGGCACCGTGCTGCCGAGATTGAACGCCGCGGCGATAGGAGCCGTGTCGGTCGGCAGGCGCAGGCGGCCACGCACGACATCGCCCAGCGCGACATCCAGGCGTGCCCCGTCCACGGGAAGCCCGACACGCACCGAAAGCGGCGTGGCGGCGTTCGCCGGTTTCTTCACAGGCGCGGGCATCGTCAATTCCACGCCACGCAGGTCGGAATCGACGCGCAGCGTCTGCGCGGCAGCGTCTCCCTCTCCCGTCTTGCTCAGGTCGAAGCCGATGCGGAACGTGCCGCGTCCCTTCGCGATGTCGGCCAGCCATTTCAGGTTTTCGAAATCCCCGATCATCTCGCCGACCGTGAAGGCACCGGTGAGCGAGGCGTCGACGATCCTGGCCGGATCGCCAGTGGCGCCCGCGATGGCGACGTCGAGATCCGCCGGCTGGCCGTGAAATGCCGTTTTCAGGCCTTTCGCGGAGAAGCCCGTGCCATCGAACGTCATGGGCCCGGTGATCTTGTCGAGGCGCAGCTTCCACGCGTCGGCGACAAGATCCGCGTCCTTGATGGTTGCCTTGCCTTGCAGCGTGAAGTCCTTCGCGCTCTTCAGGGGCATCAGCAGGTTGAAGCCGAATTCGCCCGTACCGCCGAGCTTCATCGCGTCGAGCGCCTCGCGGCTGCGACTGGCGACCGGGCTGTTCTTGATGAAGTCGAGGTAGCTGCCGCCCGTTCCCGCGCCGCTCACCTTGAGATCGAGGATGCCATCGGCGAAATCGGGAATGGCGGCCGACGCGGAACTCACCGCGTTGCCGAGCGAATGGCCTTCGGTCGCTTCGACATACATGCCGTTGCCGATGAAGTTGGCGACGGCGGCGACGCCCTCGGCGCGCGGCCACCCCGTGCCGTAGTCGAGCACCAGATCGGCGATCGCCGCGCGTGCCTCGAAACGGCCCTCCTGGTTCCTGAAGGGAAAATCGCGCAGGTTGCCGCGCAGCAACGCCGACCCACCTTCGATACGACCGGACACGAGACCGCGGTTGAGCCAGTTCTGCGCGCCTTCGGACATCGAATGGATCGGCCAGAACAGCTTGGCGGCTGGCACCTCGCCTTCGCCGAGCGCGACGTACATGTCCATGAAGGGCCCGGTATCCGCGGCAGGCAGGACCAGCTCGCCACGCACCTGTCCGCCGTAACCCTCGCCACGGAAATCCAGCGGATCGACACCGACGTGCCAGTCACCGTCATCCTTGTAGACGGCGATGTCGCCGCCGAACGAAGACATGACGAACGGTTTGCGGAATACACCCGTGGCGTCGATCGTGGTGGGCTGCTTCGGCAGGCTGAGCGCCAGTGCCTCGCCATCGCCGAACACCTCGCCCTTCAGCGACGACACGCCCGGCAACCCGCCACTCGCATCGATGCCCACTCCGGAGAAGGTGGCATGCGCGAAGCTCACTCCGTCGACGGAATTCCAGTCGGCGCGCAGCTGGTCGAAGCGTCCGTGTGGATGCCCTTCGCCCAGCCAGCGCGCCAGCGATGGCGACATCTGCGGCAAGACGCCCGCCCAGGGCAGCAAGGGCGCCAGGTCGAGCGTGCGCCCCATCAGCGTACCGTCGCTTCGTTCACCCGATTTGCGCAGTACGAGGGCGACATCGCTGCCGTCGTTTCCCGCCCAGTCGATCCGCTGCCCGTCGGCGGTGCGGTGGAAATCGACGACGCCATGCAACCCCGCCGTGCTTACCGTGCGTGCGGGCCCGCGGATGGCGAGGTTATCGAGGTCGAGCCGCGACGTCGCGCGCACCACGTGCGCATCGCGCCAGTCCAGCCACGTTTCGAAACGTCCCTTGCCACCCGCCAGGGCATAGCCGTTGGCGTCGAAATCGCCGGTGAGCGCCGCGAAATCGACATCGGCGCCCTTTACGTAGACGCGTCCGTTCGAGCCGTCGTCGGCGAACCGGCCCGCGGCGCTGAGCAGCCCGCCGACATGCTCGCGGCGCAAGGTGCCTCCAAAGCGGATGGTCCTGCCTTGCAGGCTGATCCGGAGCTTGTCGGCGACCAGTCCGTAATGCCGCTGGGTGGTGTCGTCGGCGATGTCCAGGTGCAGGTTGCCAAGCCAGAGATCGGCCGAAAGGTTGCCCAGGGAAACCTTCTGGGTGCCGCCTCCCGCACCGAAACCGTCGATGCTCCAACGCCCGTCGACGGCGCGGCGCAAGCCGAGGCGAAGATCGCTCAGGCGCAGGTTGACGAGATGCCGCGACGGCAGCACGAACGCGCCGAAATCGAGCTTCACCGCCGCCTGCGGCAAATGCAGCGGTTCACCGCCCTCCGTGGGCGCGATGCTCACGTCGCGCATCACGAACAGTGGACCGGAGGGTCGCCAGAAGCCTTCCAGCGAGGCGAAACGCACCGGCCGGTGCAGGCGTTCGCTGAGCATGGCGGCCACCCGTTCCGGATAACGCGCCGCCAGGGGCAGCAACAGCTGGCCGAGCGCCATCACGATCGCGAGGGCGACCAACAGGCTCGCGACCAGACCCAGGAAGAAGAACCGCAGGCGTCGTGCGCGATGGCGCCAGTGCGGATTCACCGGCCCGGGTTCCGGCGGTGCGCGCCGGGTTCAGAGGAGGACGACATCGAACTGTTCCTGCGAGTAATGCTCTTCCGCCTGGAAGCGGATGCTCTTGGCGATGAATTCTTCCAGTTCCGCGACAGCCGCCGATTCCTCCTCGAGGATGCGGCCGACCACCTTGGGGCTGGCCATCACCAGGAGTTTCTGCGCGTTGAACTGGCGTACCGCCCGCGTGATCTCGCGGAATATCTCGTAGATCACCGTTTCGGCGGTCTTCAGCGTGCCGCGTCCGCTGCAAGCGGGGCACGGTTCGCACAACTGGCGTTCCAGGCTTTCGGTGGTGCGCTTGCGGGTCATCTCGACCAGGCCCAGGGCCGACATCGGATAAACCGTGGTCTTCGCGTGATCCTTCGCCAGGCCTTTCTCGAGCATGCGCAATACCTGGCGCTTGTGCTCGTCGTCGATCATGTCGATGAAGTCGATGATGATGATGCCGCCGAGGTTGCGCAGCCGCAGCTGGCGGGCCGCCGCCTGCGCGGCCTCGAGGTTCGTGCGATACACGGTTTCCTCGAGGTTGCGGGTACCGAGGTAACCGCCCGTGTTGACGTCGATGGTGGTCATCGCTTCGGTCTGGTCGACGATCAGGTAGCCGCCCGATTTCAGCGGCACTTCCTTGCGCAGCGCACGCTGGATCTCGTCCTCCACGCCATAGAGGTCGAAGATCGGCCGTTCGCCCGCGTAATGTTCGATGCGCTCGGACAGCACCGGCATGAACTTGTGCACGAACTTGACCGTTTTCTCGTAGGTTTCGCGTGAATCCACGCGAACCTTCTCGATGCCGTCGTTGAGCGAATCGCGCAGGGAGCGCAGCGGCAACGAAAGTTCCTCGTACACGCGCTCGCCGACCTTGGCCTTCTGGATGTTTTCCTGCACCACGCGCCAGACCTTGCCGAGGTAGGTCACGTCGAACGCGAGCGATTCCTCCGACTGGCCTTCGGCATTGGTGCGCACGATGTAACCCAGGTGGTTCTCGCCGATCAGCGGATTGAGAATGTCCTTGAGCCGCTGGCGCTCGGCTTCTTCCTCGATGCGCACCGACACGCCCAGCGTGCGCGAATGCGGCAAGAGGACGAGATAGCGCGATGGAATCGACAAGTGCGTGGAAAGACGCGCGCCCTTGCTGCCGATCGGGTCCTTGACCACCTGCACGACGATTTCCTGTCCCTCGTGCACCAACTCGGAGATCGACGGCACCGGCCCATGGCCGTTGCCTTTGCCGTCCATCGGCGCATCGGTCGGTGGCAACGGCGGGCGCACGATATCGGAGGCATGCAGGAACGCGGCACGCTCCAGCCCGATCTCCACGAACACGGCCTGCATGCCCGGCATCACGCGCTGCACGCGTCCCTTGTACACGTTGCCCACGTAGCCGCGCTTCTGCGCACGCTCCACGTGGACTTCCTGGAGCATGCCGTTCTCGACGATCGCCACCCGCGTCTCACGCGGCGTGACATTGATCAGTATTTCCTCGCTCACCGGCGCCCCTTTTCCTTGAGTCATCGTGCTTTATAGCCCGCGCGTCGACAGCCTGTCACTGACCGTGGAGGAGCTGGAAGGTTTCAAACAGGGGCAGGCCCATGACACCGGAGTAACTGCCCGATAGATGTTCCACGAAGGCCGCCGCGGCGCCCTGGATCGCATAGGCGCCCGCCTTGCCGAAACATTCGCCGGTGGCCACGTAGGACGCGATGGCTCGTCCGGAGAGGGGCGCGAAGCGCACCGTCGATACCGATACCGCCTGCCGCTCGCCGCCGGCCTCCACCAGCCATACGGTCGAGAGCACCCGATGCTCGCGTCCCGCAAGGCGGCCAAGCATGGCCACGGCGTCCGCGGCGTCACGAGGTTTGCCGAAGACTTCGCCGCCGAGTACCACCTCGGTGTCGGCGCCCAGCACCCGCGCGCCCGGTTCGTCCATCACGCGCGCGAATCCCGCCCGCGCCTTGTCCAGCGCCACGCGTGAGACATAGGCGTCCGCTGGCTCGCCGGGCGCGCGGATCTCCTCCACGTTCACCTCGAGTATCCGGTGGTCTTCGCCGATCTGGCCCAGGAGTTCGCGGCGACGGGGCGATTGCGAGGCCAGGTACAGCACGGAGATTCCTTCAGGCGCGGTGATAGGGATGGCCGGCCACGAGGGTCGTGGCGCGGTAGAGCTGCTCGGCCAGCACGAGGCGGACCAGCATGTGCGGCAACGTCAACGGCCCCAACGACCAGGTCTGGTCCGCCCGCGCCAGTACCTCGGGTGCGTGGCCGTCAGGGCCACCGATAAGGAAGGCGACGTCGCGTCCGCCCATGCGCCATTGCTCGAGCTGCCGGGCGAGGTCTTCGCTGGACCATGCCTTGCCGCGCCCATCGAGGGCGACGACGTGGATGTCGCGTGGCAGCGTCGCCAGGATGGCGACGCCCTCGTCGAGCGTCGCCCGCGCGTCGTCGCGGCCCTTGCCGCGCGCACCGGGCTTGATCTCGACCAGTTCGAGGGGAAAGTCGTGGGACAGCCGCTTCCGGTATTCGGCGAAGCCTTCGGCCACCCAGGCCGGCATGCGCTCGCCGACCGCGATGAGGCGAGCCCGCACGGCGGGCTCAGGCGTTCGCGGCTTCGGCGCCGTCGTCGCCGACGGTCCAGAGACGCTCCAGGCCGTAGAACTCGCGGATGCGAGGCATCATCACGTGGACGATGATGTCGCCCAGGTCGACGAGCACCCATTCGGCTTCGGTCTGTCCTTCGACGCCGAGCGGCATCACACCCGCCTCCTTGGCGAACTTGATGACTTCGTCGGCGATCGACTTGACGTGACGGGCGGAGGTGCCCGATGCGATGAACAGGATGTCGGCGATGGAGGTCTTTCCACGGACATCGATTTCACGGACGTCCTTGGCCTTGAGGTCTTCGAGGGCGGCAACCACGCGCAGACGCAGGTGTTCGTTGGTGGCGGCGGACTTGGCCTTGCGGGATGCGGTCGAACTCAAGATACGGAAACCTCGTACGGCGGAATGCCGGGGTTGGGGCGAGTATAACCCCGGGGGGTCTGGGGTGCGTCAAATGCCTGGGCAGGTAAAAAGCATCGCCGACAGGGTCGGCTCCCACCAGAGCGCCGCTGCCTGCCTGGTGGGAGCCGACCCTGTCGGCGATTAGCGCCCGAGGGCTCGATACGGCGCCAGCAGGGCCTCGTCCGCGAAGCAGGCCGTGGGCATCAGGAAGCGTGGTTCGCCACCCGCCGCGAAGGACTCGCGAATCGCCGTGGCGGCGATGTCGAGCGGCGTGATCGCTATGTCGATCACCTGCCCGGACGGCCCGTGCAAGCGCTCCACCCGGCGCCCGGCGATGAAAGCGGCGAGGTCGCCCGACGGCGGATGGAGGGTCCCGGGTCGCGTCAGCACGCCCACGTGGGCAAAGGCGAACAGGTCCCGCCAGAGGTGCCAGGACGCCAGTCCGGCGAACGCGTCGGCGCCCACCAGGAGCACCAGCGACCGGTCCGGCCCGATATCGGCGCGAAGGGACGCCAGCGTGTCGACCGTATAGGAGGGCCCGTCGCGGTCCAGTTCGCGGGTATCGATGGCAAGGCGATCCTGTCCCGCGAGCGCCGCGCGCAGCAAGGCGACACGGCCACTGGCATCGGCGACGGGGGGCGGCCGGTGCGGCGGCGTGCGCGCGGGCACCAGGCGCACCTCGGCGTCGAGCGCTTCGGCCGCCTCCCAGGCGGCACGCAAGTGGCCGTGGTGGACCGGGTCGAAAGTGCCGCCGAGTATGGCGAGCGGGCGCGGCCGGCTCATGCGAAAACGGTAGCCGCGCGCGGCTCGGCGATGGCGGCGACGAGCCTTTCGGCTTCCAGCCAGGGATCGCCTTGCTCGCGACCCTTGGCCATGCGATCGATGCGCGCGGCCCGGGCGAGGCAAGCCATCCAGTGCTCACGCGGCGCACGGCGCAGCGCCTTGCGGAACAGTTGCTCACGCGCGGGCCAGAGACGCTCGGCCTTTGCCTGCGCGCCGAAATCACGCGCGTTGGCCAGGCGCATGGCGAGTTGCAACTGGTTGACCAGCCAACCCATGAGCGCGATGAGTTCGTCGCCTTCCGCGCGCAGGCCGGAGAGGATGCGCAAGGCACGTCCTCCTTCGCCCGCGAAGGCGGCGTCGGTCAGCTTGAAGGCATCGTAGCGGGCGCTGTCCGCGACCAGGCTTTCCAATGTCGCGGCGTCGAGTCGCTGGTCGCCTGCGAGGACGACAAGCTTGTCGACCTCCTGCGCGGCGGCGAGCAGGTTGCCCTCGACGCGCTCGGCGAGCATCGCCACGGCGTCGGGGGTGGCCTTGACGCCACGCGAGGCGAGCCGCGCGCCAATCCACTGTGTCCATTCATGCGGCCGCGGGGCGTTGAACACCACCTGGATGCCACCCTGGTCGACCGTCTTGGTCCACACGGCCTCGTGCTTGTTGCTCCACTCGGTGGCGGTGATCAACAAGGTCGTGTCCGGCGGTGGATTGACCACGAATTCGGAGATCGCCGCCCCGCCATCCTTCCCGGCGCGTCCACCGGCCAGGCGCAGGTCGAGGAGGCGCCGGGTCGCGAACAGCGACAAGCCCGCGGAGGCACGGGCGAGGTCGTCCCAGTCGAAGCGGCTATCCGCCTCCAGCACCTCGCGCTCGGCGTAACCGAGCCGGCGCGCCATGGCGCGCACGGCATCGGCCGCTTCCAGCACGAGCAGTTCCTCGCCCACCAGCAGATAGGCCGGCGCCATGCGGTCGCCGGCGAGATGCTTCTGCCACTGGCTCGGATTGAAGGGCACGCCGCCGGCTCAGTTCGAGGTGGCGGGCGCCTGCGCGGGCGCCGCCATGGCCGGATGCGCGCCAGCCGCCTGCAAGCGGAACAGGATCGCCTGGACCATGTCGCCGATGAGGCTGCGCTGCAGCTCTTCGGTCTGGCTTGCGGTACCGATGGTGTTGGTCGCGTCGTAGCTGAACTCGCGGGACATGTCGACCGACTGCGAGGGGATGATCACCGTGCCGTCGCCCGCCTTCGCGTTGAAATCGACGTGGTAGCGCACCGCGTATTCCGTGACGCGCGCGGTACCGCTGACAGTCAGCGAATCGGTGCGGAAGGTGTTCGAGGTGACCGCCAGCTCGGCCGCGTCGACCGACGGCTTGTCCACGATCGTCACGTCGGAATTTTCCAGCGCCCGGGTGAGCTCGCGTTCCAGCTTGCCGCCGCCGGATACCGTGAGATGGATCTTCTTCATCCCCGGCGGCAACGCCGCGCTCTGGCGCAGGTGGAAGCCGCAGGCACTGACCAGGGCCGCGATGGAGACCAACGTGGCGATGCGAAGCGAACGAAGGAGGTTCGGGCTCATGGTTATCCTGCGACGATGTTGACGATCTTGCCGGGCACGACGATCACCTTGCGCACGGTCTGGCCTTCGAGCATGCGGGCCACGTTGGGTTCGGCCCGCGCCATGGCCTCCGCCTCGTCCTTCGAGGCCGATGCCGGCACCTCGATGGTAGCGCGAAGTTTGCCGTTCACCTGCACCGCGTAGGTCAGCGAGTCGCGCACCAGCGCCGCCGGGTCCACTTGCGGCCATCCGGCGTCCTCGACCAGGGTCTCGCCATGGCCGAGCACCTGCCACAGCGCGTGCGAGACATGCGGGGTGAACGGGTTGATCAACTGGACGATGGCCGTGAAGGCCTCCTGGCGCAACGCCTTGCCCTGGGCGCTGGCGTCGTCGAACCTGCCCAGCGCGTTCAGCAGCTCCATCAAGGCGGCGATGGCGGTATTGAAGGACTGGCGGCGGCCGATGTCGTCGCTCACCTTCTGGATCGTCTCGTGCAGCTGGCGGCGCAGCGTCTTGCGCGCGGCCTCGCCCGCTCCGCCCTCGCCCGAAGCGACGGACGAGGCATGCGTGTTGATGTCGCGCCAGAGGCGGCGCAGGAACCGCGCCATGCCTTCCACGCCGGCCTCGTTCCACTCCAGCGACTGGTCTGGCGGGGCGGCGAACATCGAGAACAAGCGCACGGTGTCGGCGCCGTACTTCTCGACCATCGACTGCGGGTCCACGCCGTTGTTCTTCGACTTGGACATCTTTTCGACGCCGCCGATTTCCACCGGCTTGCCATCGGTACGCAGTACCGCGCCGACGATGCGTGCGCGCTCGTCGCGCTGCACGTCGACATCGGCGGGATTGAACCAGGTGCTGGACCCGTCGGCTTCCTTACGGAAGTACGTCTCGGCGATCACCATGCCTTGGCAGAGCAGGTTCGTCGCCGGCTCGTCGCTGTCCACCAGCCCTTCGTCGCGCATGAGCTTGTGGTAGAAGCGGAAATACAACAGGTGCAGGATCGCGTGCTCGATGCCGCCGATGTACTGGTCGACCGGCGTCCAGTAATTGGCGCGCTCGTCCACCTGCCCGTTCGCGCCGGGGCTCGTGTATCGCGCGTAGTACCAGCTCGATTCCATGAAGGTATCGAAGGTGTCGGTCTCACGCTCGGCGGCGCCACCGCAGGTCGGGCACGTGGTCTTGCGCCATTCCGGATCGGCCTTGATCGGCGACTGCACGCCCGAGAAAGCCACGTCCTCCGGCAGCACCACCGGCAACTGGTCTTCGGGTACCGGCACGGCACCGCACGCCGGGCAATGGATCACCGGGATCGGGCAGCCCCAGTAGCGCTGGCGGCTGACGCCCCAATCGCGGATACGCCAGTTGACCCGGCGCTCGCCGCGCCCGGCCCCCTCGAGCTTCGCGGCGATGGCGTCGAATGCCGCCTTGAATTCCAGGCCGTCGAACTCGCCCGAGTTGATCAGGGTGCCGTAATCGGTGTACGCACCGGCGGTCTGGATGTCGTTCTCGAAGGTCTTGATCGTCTCGACCGCGGCCGACGACTGGTAAGCGTCCGAGGAACCGCCATCCAGTGCGTTCTGCACCGTGTCGGTGCCATCGGCGGCGAGATCGCGCTTCAGTTCCGCGACGGCGTCGACGACGCCACGATCGACCACCACCATCCTGATCGGCAGGGAATACTTCTGGGCGAACTCCCAGTCGCGTTGGTCGTGGCCGGGCACCGCCATGACGGCGCCGGTGCCGTAGCCCATCAGCACGAAGTTGGCGACCCATACCGGCACCTTTTCACCGGTGAGCGGATGCGTGGCGTCGACGCCGGTGTAGTAACCGCGCTTCTCCTGGGTTTCCAGTTCGGCCTCGGACACGCCGCCGGCCTTGCAGCTTTCGATGAACTCGGCCAAGCCTGGATTACCCTCGGCCGCGCGCGTCGCGATCGGATGCTCGGCCGCCACCGCCACGTAGGACACGCCCATGAGCGTGTCCGGCCGGGTGGTGAATACCGTGAGCGGCTCGTCCTGGCCGTCGACGTCGAAGGTGATCTCCAGGCCTTCGGAGCGGCCCAGCCAGTTGCGTTGCATGGTCTTGACCGCTTCGGGCCAGCCCGGCAGCGCGTCGAGGCCATCGAGCAGTTCCTGCGCGTAGGCGGTGATCTTCAGGAACCACTGCGGGATCTCGCGCTTCTCGACCACCGCGCCGGAACGCCAGCCCCGGCCGTCGATGACCTGCTCGTTGGCCAGCACGGTCTGGTCGACCGGATCCCAGTTCACGACGCTGTTCTTGCGGTACACCAGGCCTTTTTTCATCAGCCGGGTGAACATCTGCTGCTCCCAGCGGTAGTACTCCGGCTTGCAGGTGGTGACTTCGCGTGTCCAGTCGTAGGCGAAACCCATGCGCTTGAACTGCTCGCGCATGTGTTCGATGTTCTTGTAGGTCCACTTCGCCGGCGCCGTGTTGTTCTTGATCGCGGCATTCTCGGCGGGGAGGCCAAAGGCGTCCCAGCCCATCGGCTGGAGCACGTTCTTGCCCTGCTGGCGCTGGAAGCGGCTGATCACATCGCCGATGGTGTAGTTGCGCACGTGGCCCATGTGCAGGGCACCCGAGGGGTACGGCAGCATCGACAGGCAGTAATACTTCGGCCTGGCCGTGTCTTCGCTGACTTCGAAGGCGCGGGTTTCGTTCCAGAAGCGCTGGGCGGCCGTCTCGACGACGTCCGGGGCGTAGCCGCCCTGCTCGCGCGTGCCCTGATCGTGGGTGTCCTGCATGGTGTTCGGTACCAATGGAATGCTCGGTTGGCCGCAGGGGAAAACGCGGCGGTCAATCGCGGGAGACTATCCCACGGGGCCGTTCGGGCCAAGTGTTGAGGCCACTCCGGGTCGAAGCAGAGCACGTGTGGGAGCCGCTCCGGTACCCGGATGAAGCACTTGTGGGAGCCTGCCGGGTTCTCACAGACACATCGGGCTCCCCCGGCTACTGGCAGGGAGGGTTCTGGCCGGCGGCCACGGCGCGTACGGCCGCGGCGACCTGGTCGGCCACCTTGCCAAGGGCTCGCTGGTGGGCCTCGACCAGGCTGTCGTACGTCGAGCCGGCAGGCTCGGCGACGCGCGACGCGCAGTTCGCGGCGACGCCCTCGACGCCACGCACCGACCAGGAGGCTTCCAGCGTGGCTTTGCCGCCGACTTCCGAATCGAACCGGCGGACGTCGAGCCGCACGCCGACGACCTTGCTGTCCTTCGCCCTTGGCAGCCCATGGACGTCGTGGGTCCCCAGCCGCGCCGTCAGGTCGGCCGATAGCGCGCCGCGGATCTCGTCGCCCAGCGGCGAGGCCCAACGTTCGCCGTCGAGAACGGCGATGCCACTGGAGCCCTGTCGCAATACCAGCGCAGGCTGGTCGACCTGGGGCGGCACGCTCACCGGCTGCACATCGATGACGAAGGCCGCGGATGCCGCCGCCCCCGGCACCGAGGGTGGAACCAGGGTATGGAAGTGGGTCGGCGCCGAGGCGCAGGCGGCCAGCGTCCCGAGCAGGATGGCGCTGCCGGCGAGGCGGAGGGTATGCATCATGGCTGTTCTTCCTTGCCCTGCTTCGGGGACGACGGGGTACGTATCTGCGGCGGCGCGTCGGCGCCGCGGCCGCGCAGCAGCGCTTCCGGATGCCGCCCCAGGTAATCGGTGAAAGCACGGACCGAACGCACGGTGCGCTGCAGTTCCTCCAGCGTGTTGGCGATGTTCTGCTGCAAGGGCGAATTCTCGGACAAGGCGTCGTTGGCCGTGCCCACCGTCCTGTTCACGCCTTGCAAGGTCTTCTTCGCTTCGGGCAGGAGATCGCCGTTGACCTGCTTCAGGGTGCCCTGGAGCTCCTTCAGGCTGCCATCGAGGTTCTTGCCGATCGAATCGAACGGAATCTTCTCGACCTTGTCGACGATGCTGGAAAGCTGTTCCTGCAAGTGGTCGAAATCGCCCGGGGTCGTCGGCACCTCCACCGGTTTGGCCTTTTCGTCGAAAGCCACCTTGGGCGCCTTCGGGTCGAAATCCAGAGCGATGTAGAGCTGGCCGGTGAGCAGGTTGCCGGCGCGCGCCTGCGCGCGCAGCCCGTGCGCGACCAGTCCGCCCATGATCCGGGGGAACAGGCTGTCCTCGTCGCCACCGACCGCCTTGGCCAGCTTCTCGTTGGCCTGGCCCAGGCGCTGCGGGTAGACCAGCGCGCCCACGATGACCGGGAAGGTCTGCGTCTTCGGATCGTAATCGAGGTTCACCGAGACCACGCGGCCGACTTTGACACCGAGCAACTCGACGGGCGCGTCGACGGTCAGCCCACGCAGCGAGTGTTCGAAACGCATGCGGATGTAACGAGGCTTGCCGTCCGGTGGTGCCAGTGCCGTGGTCTGGTCGTTGAAGAGGGTGTATTCCGCCATTTCCGGCGCGGGGGCTTCGTCGTGCGGCCCCGGCGGATCCTGGAAGGCGACGCCGCCGGCGATCACCGTGGCCAGCGACTGCGTGTTCATCTTCAGGCCGTCGGCACCGAGCGATACGTCGACGCCGCTGGCGTTCCAGAAGCGCGTGTCCTTTCCCACGAAGCGATCGTTGGGCCCGTCGATGAAGAGCTGCAACGAGACCCCCTTGCCATCCTTGTCCAACTCGTACGAGACGATCCGGCCGACCTGGATGCGCCGGTAGTACACCGGCGAACCGATATCCAGCGAACCCAGGTCCGAGGAATGCAGCACGAAGCGCCGGCCGGGCGCGCCGTGGGTCACCGCCGGCGGTATTTCCAGGCCCGTGAAGTCGCTTTGTTCCTCGTCCGAATCGCCGGCGTCCGCGCCGATGAAGGCGCCCGAGAGCAAGGTATCGATACCGGATACGCCGCTGGCACCGATGCGCGGGCGCACCACCCAGTAACGGGTGCCCTTGGTGGCGAAGGCTTTGGCATCCTTGTCCAGGTCGAGCATGACCGTGATGTGCGTGCGGTCGCGCGAGAGGCGCATCGTGGTGACCTTGCCGATCACCACGTTCTTGTACTTGACCTGGGTCTTGCCCGCCTCGATGCCTTCGGCGGTGAGGAAGGTCACGGTGATCCGGGGTCCCGCGGACGTGTAGTGGTTGACCAGCAGCGAGATGCCGACGAGCGCGGCCACGATCGGCACCAGCCAGATCAGCGAGAAGCCCAGCTTCGACCGGCGTACGACCGGTTGCGGCAGATCCTCCGGCGGAGGTGTGTTTCCTACGTTGGTGTCGCTCATTGCGATTTCCTGTTGTCCCAGATCAGGCGGGGATCGAAGCTCATGGCCGATAGCATCGTCAGTACGACGACCACGCCGAAATAGACCACGCCGGGCAAGGGCTCGACGCGGCTGAGGATCTTGAAATGGACCAGGGCCGACAGGATCGCCACGACGAATACGTCGAGCATCGACCAATAGCCGACCAGTTCCACGAAGCGGTACAACCGCGTCCGCTGCTTCGCCACGAACCCGCTGGAACGCTGCACGGAAACCAGCAGGTAACCCATGATGATGAATTTCAGCATCGGCACGACGATGCTCGCCGTGAAGACGATGACCGCGAGACCGGGCGAGCCCGCGCGCCACAGTTCCACGATCCCGCTGAGGATCGTGTTGTCGTCTTTCGACGAAAGGCTCTGCGTGCGCATGATCGGGAACAGGTTCGCCGGGATGTAGAAGATCGCCGCCGCCGCGAGCAAGGCCCAGGCGCGGCCGATACTGCCGCGCTTGCGCACGTGAAGCGCATTGCCGCAGCGTGGGCAGTGCGCGTGCGGATCGTCCACGTATGCCGTGACCAGCCGGCACACATGGCAGGACATCATGCCCAGCTCGCTGGCCCGCGGCGGCGCATTCATGCCCTCGCCTCCCGCGTGATATCCCAGAGCTGGCGCGGATCGTGGCTGGAAAACAACGTGACCAGCAACGTAAGGAAGCCGAACGCCCAGATGCCCGGCCCCGGTACCACGTCGAAATAGGTGTGCGCCTTCACCACCGCGACGAGCGTGCCCAGCATGAACACCTCGATCATGCTCCATGGCTTGACCCTGACCAGGGCCGACATGGCCTGGGCGAAACCGGGTGCCCGGCGTCCGTCGCGGGCGAACCAGAGCACCCAGCCGAAGATCAGGATCTGGCTGAGTGGAAAGAAGAACAGGGTCATCGCGCTGAGGAAGGCCACGACCTGGGCACCATCGTTCCACATGGCGATGACCGCGCCCCACAGGGTGGTGGCCGCGGTCATCCCGGACAGGCCGAGGGTGACGATGGGCGAGACGTTGGCGATGACGAAGACGATGAACGCAGCGACGATCAGGGCGAACTGCGCGTCCACGCCGAGCCACTGGTGCCGTTCCAGCACGGCGCCGCAAACGACGCAATCGGCGACTTCGCCACGCGCGAGCGTACGCCTCCGGTAGACGGAGTCACAGTGTTCGCAGACGATCAGTTCCTGGGCGTTATGCATGCCTTCCCGGCGGTTCGAGGCCGCACCGGCCCGCGCCGTATGATCGCAAATCCGCGTAAACGGCGCATGAGGGGACGGATAGGAGTAGTCCTAAAAGGCCCCGGGGGCTTGATATGCTCCCCCCCTTCCCCGACTTACCGGGCATCGACACCTTGTCCCAGGAGCCTTCCGTGAGCAGCGCCCAGACCCGCAATGAACATGTCTTCGACGCGACCACGGCCGGTTTCGAGAACGACGTCATCAAGGCGTCGCTCGAAACCCCCGTCCTGGTCGATCTCTGGGCCGAATGGTGCGGCCCCTGCAAGTCGCTCGGCCCGATCCTGGAAAAGCTGGCCGCCGAGTACAACGGCGCCTTCCGCCTGGCCAAGATCGACGTGGATGCCGAACAGCAGCTGGCCGCCATGTTCGGCGTCCGCAGCATCCCCACCGTGGTCCTGATCAGCGGTGGCCAGGTGGTCGATGGCTTCGCCGGCGCACTGCCGGAGGGCCAGATCCGAGAGTTCCTCACCCGTCACGGCGTGCAACCGGCGGATACGGCCAACGACGAAGACATCGCGCCGGCACCGGCTGAAACCGCCGAGGAGGCCATCAACCGCCTCCAGCAGGCCATCGCCGCCGAACCGGATCGCGCCGAACTGAAGCTCGACCTCGCCCTGGCGCTGATGCGCGCCGGCCAGGTCGAGCCGGCCCAGGCCGAACTCGACGCCCTGCCCGCCAACCTCGCGACCGACGCCCGCGCGGTACGCCTGCGCAGCCAGCTGGAACTGGCCCGCGCACTGGCCGGCGCCCCGTCGCTGTCAGAGCTCCAGGCCCGCGTGCAGGCTAACGATTCCGACTGGGAGGCACGCGACCTGCTTGGTGTGCGCCTGCTGATCGAAGGCGACGCACCGGCGGGCCTCGACCAGTTCATCGATGTGCTCAAGCGCCAGCGCGACTGGAATGAAGGACAGGCGAAGAAGCGCCTGCTAGCGGCGTTCGCGACGATCGACGATCCGGAGCTGGTGGGCGCGTATCGCCGCAAGATGGCGTCGCTGCTGTTCTGATCAGCGGCGCTTGCGCCGCACGTAGAGTTGCTTGCGCACCGTGGCCACGAGCTCGCCCGATGCCGTGCGGACATCGGTCTCGAACCAGCGAAGGCATTTTTCACCGTTCGCCGTGGCGGCGCGCAGCTCGTCGAGCAAGGATTCCTCGACGCGGAACTCCGCATAGACATCCTCGCGACCTGGCGCGACGAAACGGATCTCTCCTGCCTGGTCCCATACGATGTAGTCGTTGCCGAGGCTCTTGAGCACCATGATCATCCAGAACGGGTCGGTCATGGAAAAAAGGTTGCCGCCGAACTGCGTGCGCACGTAGTTGCGGTTGTACCAGGTGAGTTTCAGGCGCACCTTCGCGTACCGGTAATCGTCCATCCGCACCACCCGGATTCCGGTGAACAGGAAAGGTGGCCAGGCGTTGAGGATGCGCCGCAAGGTGGGTGCGTTCATGGCGCCCATGCTATCGGCCACCACCCTCCGCGCAAGACCCCCGTTTCAAACGATAGCGGCGATTCAAGGCACGAGGACAGCCGCTCCACTGAGACGTCCGGAACGCAGGTCGTCCAATGCATGGTTCGCTTCTTCGAGCTTGTAGGTACGGGTGGTGGCCCGCAAGTCGGCGCTAAGGGGGGATCCGAAGAACGACGTCGCGTCGTCACGAGTGAGGTTGGCGACGGAGACGATCTCGCGTTCTTCCCAAAGCCAGCGATAGGGAAACGCGGGGATATCGGACATGTGGATGCCTGCGCACACCACCCTGCCGCCTTTTTTCACCTGCCGCAGGGCACGAACCACCAAGTCGCCGTCGGGCGCGAAGATGATCGCCGCATCCAGCGGAGTGGGAGCGCCGCCGAGCGACGAGCCCGCCCATGACACGCCGAGGGATCGTGCGAAATCCTGTGCGGCCACGTCTCCCTCGCGGGTGAAGGCATAAACCGTGCGTCCTTCCGCAAGCGCCATCTGGGCAACGAGATGAGCGGCCGCACCGAAACCGTATAACCCGAGGCATCGCCCACTGCCCGCACGGCGCAAGGATCGCCAACCGATCAGGCCCGCGCATAGCAACGGCGCCAGGGCCACCGCGTCCCGATCCGTCGGCAACGGTATGCAGTAGGCCGCGTGGGCCACGACGTGGCTGGCGAAACCACCCGGACGTGTGTATCCCGTGAATTCCGGCGCGTCGCACAGGTTCTCCCTGCCCTCGCGACAGAATTCGCAAACCTGGCAGGTGCCGCCCAGCCACGGAATGCCGACCCGGTCACCGATATGGAAAGCGTCGACCCCCGCACCCAGCGCCACGACCCTGCCGACGACCTCGTGCCCGGGTATCACGGGCGGCCGCACTTCGGGCAACTCGCCATCCACCACGTGAAGGTCGGTACGGCAAACGCCACACGCCTCCACGCGTACTTCGATGTCCCCCGGACCCGGTGCGGAAGGGTCGAGCCACGCCAGCCGCAGGGGGGTTCCCACCGCTTCCAGCACCATGGCCCGCTTGCCCTGGCGACCCGATGTCGCCGCGCCGTCGCCATCGGTTGTCATCGCAGCCATCGACCGCCTCGTCCTCGTCGTCGTGATCGCCAGCATGCGCCTGGCGGTCATCGGGCAGGTTGACCTGCATCATCTGGGGCGCCGCCTTGCGAACGGCATCCCCATCGCTTCTAATGGATCGGCGACATCGACGAACTCCGGGGGTTCTCCCGCGTACCGTCTCATCGAAGAGGATACCGCCGCGATGGCTTCGAACGAGCGGCCCGAGCACCGGCTACTGATCGTCGACGACGAGACGGAAGTCGCAACCATGCTCGCCCGCTATTTCGGCGGCCAGGGGTTCGAGGTGGTCACCGCGGCCGATGGCGAGCAGATGCGCCGGCGCCTCACCGAAGCACGCATCGACCTGGTCATGCTCGACCTGGGCCTCCCAGGGGAAGATGGCTTTTCCATCACGCGCTATCTTCGGGAAACCTGGAAAGGACCGGTCGTGATCGTGACGGGCCGTGGCGATTCGGTCGACCGCATCGTTGGGCTCGAACTCGGTGCGGACGACTATGTGACGAAACCGTTCGACCTCCGTGAACTGCTCGCGCGGGTGCGCAGCGTGTTGCGCAGGACACGCCAATCCGCCACCGCCGCATCCGAGACACCATGCGTCAGCACGGACTATGCCTTCGGGGGATTCACCCTGGACACGCGGTCACGCACCCTGTGCTCGCCTGACGGCAGTCCCGTCGAACTGACCACCGGCGAATTCACGCTGCTGTGCATCCTGGCCGAGAATGCCCATCGGGTGCTATCCCGCGACCAGTTGATGACGCGCCTCTATGGTCGCGATGCCGGCCCCTTCGATCGTGCCATCGACGTCCAGGTGGGCCGTCTCCGTCGGAAGATCGAGCCCGATCCGTCACGCCCCGCGCTGATCAAGTCCGTGCGAGGTGCCGGTTACGTCTTTACCCCATCGGTCACCCGGCCATGACACGGCCCAGCGCCTCGTTCGATGACAGCGGGCTGTTCCGCGTCCTTTTCGACATGGCACCGGACGCCATGATCGTCGTCGACCGGCTCGGTACGATCATGCTGACAAACCCCCAGGCCGATCGGCTGTTCGGTTACCCGACCCACGCACTCCACGGACGGCCCATCGAGGATCTTCTTCCCGCGACGCTGCGCGAGGTCCATGTGGCGCACCGTACGCAGTACATGGACAACCCCCGCGTACGCCCCATGGGCGCGGGTTACGAACTCACGGGTGTGCGGGCGGACGGCACGGTCTTTCCCGTGGAGATCGGTTTGAGTCCGGCGCAGGTCGGCGGAAAACCCTTGTTCGCGGCATCCATCCGAGACATCTCCGAAACGCAGCGAGCCCGGCAGGCCCTTGCACGGGCTCGCTATGACACCCGCGTCGCCGATATCAGCCGGCGCATCCTGCTGGCGGCAACCCACGACGCGGCCATGACGGAGATTCCCGCCCTCATCGCCGAAACGTTGTCCGTACCGACCGTCGCCGTGCTGCTGGTCGACCCGCATGGTGGCGGCCTCCGGATAGCCGCCGCCGTCGGCGTCGACGATCCCATGCGAATCCTGTTGACCGGCCTGCGCGGGTCGCAAGCCGGCGATCCCCCGCCCCGCGACGACCTGGATGGTGGACTGGTGACCCGGACCCCGCTGGGCGCGAACGCAGCGACCCGTCCAGCTCTCGATGCGGTATTGGCCCTGTTACCCGACCGCGAGGCCCCGGCCGGATATCTCGCCGTCGTGATTCCCCAAACCGAGACGTTCGACCGGGATCGTCAGCATTTCCTCCAGTCCGTGGCCAATGTGCTGTCCGCGTCGATCCAGCGCGGCCGCAGCGAAGAACAACTGGCCCATGCGCAACGGCTGGACGCCCTCGGCCAATTGACCGGCGGCATCGCCCATGACTTCAACAACCTGCTGACCATCGTCTCGGGCAACCTGCAATTGCTCGAGTGGGACCTCGAGGCCGATTCCTCCGCCCGCGAAACCATCGCCAGTGCGTCGCGCGCCGTGGAGCGTGGCTCGACGCTCACCCGCAAGCTGTTGAGCTTTTCACGGCGTCAGCGACTGAATCCGCAACAGGTACGCACCGAACTGCTGCTGGCCGACCTCAGCGAGATGCTTGCCCGGACCCTTGGCGAACGCATCCGCGTCGTCGCCGACTGCCCCTTGGGACTGCCCGCCGTTTTCGCGGACCCGGGCGAACTGGAAGCCGCGCTGGTGAACCTCGCGCTCAACGCGCGCGATGCGATGCCACGCGGTGGCAAGATCAGCATCAATGCACGACTGCATGAGCAGACCATGGATGGCGGCGACCTGCTGCCAGGCCCTTACGTCGTCTTCACCGTCGTCGATTCAGGCGTGGGCATGCTACCGGACGTGCTCTCGCGGGCGGTCGAGCCGTTTTTCACCACGAAAACGGGGGGCAAGGGCAGCGGACTCGGCCTGAGCATGGTCTACGGGTTCGTCAAGCAATCCAGCGGCAAGCTGTCCATCCATAGCGAACCCGGATCGGGCACGCGGGTGGAACTGTATCTGCCGTCGGTCGAGTACCGTGCCGCCGTCGCCCCCGCGGCGGATATCGTCGAAGGTGACGAGACCGTACTCGTGGTGGAGGACGAAGATGAAGTGCGCCGGGTGGCGGCGTTCTTTCTCCGCCGTCTCGGGTATACCGTGATAGAAGCCGGCACCGCCAAGGCGGCACGCACCGCCTTCGACGACCATCCCGAGATCGATGTCGTGTTCACGGACGTGGTATTGGGCGGTACCGTGACGGGCCTGGATCTGGTGAACGAATTTCAGCGCGAGCGGCCGGGCCTCAAGGTACTGATGACTTCGGGTTACGAATATGGCGCGCCCGAGGATGACCGCCGCCGCATGGGAGAGCTCGAACTGCTGCGCAAGCCCTATCGCCGGGAGCAGCTCGCGACGTCGCTGCGTCACGTGATCGATGGCGGCTGATCACGCGGCCTGGGCGCAGCAGGCCATCGCACGCAGCCCATCGACGTCCAGGACGCGTACTTCGCGACGTTGCACCTCGATAAAGCGCAGATCGGCAAGATGGCTTAGCGCGCGGCTGACGGTTTCGTGCTTGAGCGCAAGGAAACTGGCCATGTCCAGCCGGCTCATGCGCAGGATGAAGTGCTTCGCGCTGTAGCCCAGCCGGGCGTGGCGCGCGGCGATGTCGATCAGGAAAGCGGCCACCCGCGGTTCGGCCGCCAGCGTGCCCAGCAGCAACATCCATGTACGGTCGCAACGGATTTCCGCCGCCAGCGCCGTGTGGATCTGCTCCTGGAGTTCGGGGATGCGTACCGCGGCCTTCATGACCGCCGGGTACGGCAGATCCCAGGCTTCGCTGTCCTCCAACGCGATCACATCGCACGCATAGGCATCGAGACCGATCGACTCCACGCCCGCCAGTTCACCACGCATCTTGAAGGCGGTCACCTTTTCGCGGCCGTCGGTCGACGTGTCGCATATCTTGTAGGAACCGACGTGGACCAGATGGATGGCGCGGAACGGCTGACCCGATCTGTACAGGTACTGGCCCGCCGCATGCTTGCGGCGTGTCACCGGCAACTCCCGCCGCAGCGCCTCCAGGTCGATGGCGCTCAACGAGGGTGGCTGCACCGCCTGGCTCGTCCATGACGGATGGGTCGACGTACTCTGGCTGACGTTCGCGATCATGTCCTTTCCTCCCAGGTGGTGGAGCCATGCCACGCTTCGCAGCCTAGCCGCGCTCACTCATTCCCCGGTGTCAGGCGCGTATCCACGTGTAACGGTATGTAACAGCAGCCCGCACCATGGCCCGGCCGCTCCACCAGCGGACGCCGCGCTTGACGCCCATCAACACGCCGGGCCCTGAATTCACGTCAGATGATGTCGCCCTCACTGCGGAAGCCGTCGTGTTTCATCACCTTCTCGTTGCCACCGGAAGCCACCCGCGGTCGTTCCGCGCCGTATGCGCGGGACTGCGCCTGGCCTGGTGCACCGGCATTCCGGTCACGATCCTGTTCGTCGTCGACGTGTCACCCTCGGGTGGGCCGGCGTCGCAGGGTTCGTCCCGCGACGCCATCGCGGCGGGTGAACGCCTGTTCGCCCGCGCACGAAGGATCGCCGCCTCGCTGCGAATTGGCTGCACCTGCCGTTACGGATTCGGAAGCGATGCCGACAGTGTGATAGCAGAGGCCATGGCGACGCAGGACTGCGACCTGCTGGTGCTCCCCCCGCCCCCGATCACGAAGCCAGCAGCAAGGGAAGCCGGCTGCGACGTATGAGGCTCAGGGTCGTTCCGCCGAATGCGAACGCAAGCGTGCGATGCCTGCCGGACGCGCCGGCGACGATCAGGTCGGCAGCCATGCTGTAAGCCTCCTCGAGGAGGATGTCCTCCGGCGGGCGCATCTGTGAATCGACGCAGGCGACCTCCGTGGAAACTCCATGGTGGGCGAGATGGGCACGCAGCCGCTCCGTACCGGCTACGGCCTGTCTCTGCGCCCGTGACGCACCGTAACCCACCGCGATCACGATGCGTACGGCGGCGGCCGCACGTAGCCAGGGAAGCGCATCGTGGAGCGCCCGGCACGCCTCCGGCCGGTCGTGCCACGCGATCAGTATCCGTCGCGGTGGCCCAGCTATCCGGGCGCAGCGCGGTACGACGAGCACCGGCCTGCCTGACATGGACACGACTTGGTCAAACCACCGAGGGCCGGCCACCATGGCCCGTTCGGGAGGCGCACCAAGCACGACCAGCCCTGCGGCGCGGACGCGCGCGACGATGCTCTTGGCGAGGGCGCGTTCCGGGAATTCCACCGCCGCGCAGGACAACGTCTGGCCCAGCCTCGCGGCGGTGCGCCGCATCATGGCCAGATGCGCCAATGCATCCTGCCGCCGGGCGAGGTGATCGAGGGCCAAGGCTTGCGCCGGCGGCACACCCCAGGGACATTCCACCCTCGCTGGCATGGCGAGCGGGAGCCATGCCCGCCACGGCCATCCCTCCCCGGCCATGGCCACGGTGGCCTCTATGACGGAGCCGTCATGCGGCTCCATCGTCAACAAGGCAACGACGCCACCAAAACCATCGACGGCAGAGACCAGGGGGGCGGGAGATGAGACGGATACGGGCGTGGCCATCGCGCGCCCTCAGTGAGAGAACAACACGGGCACCGCCGTTTCCAGGAACAGGTCCCGGGTCGTACCGCCCAACGCCCACTCGCGGAAGCGCCCATGCCCATAGCCGCCTGCCACGATGAGGTCGGCATGGATGCGCGTTGCATGGTCGATCAGCGCCATGCCGGTAGAACGGCGCCCGGGGTTGATCGTGGCGCTGACCACCTTCACGCCGTGGTGGGCGAGATGCTCGACCAACGATGCGTTGCCGGTATCGTCATCGCCACCTGCCTCGGTGGAAGATGCCGTAACGATCTCGACGCTGTCGGCGGTGCGCAGGAAAGGCATGGCGTCGTGCAGGGCACGCGCCGCCTCCGGCGTATCCGACCACGCCACCAGGACGCGTCGCGGCGGCAACGGATACGCCTTGCCAGAGGGCACCAATAGCACCGGCCGCCCGGATTCGAGCAACACGCCGGCGAAATAGGCATGCACGACCGATGTGTCGAGCGGCTCCCGGTATGGCGTTGCCATCACGACGAGGTCATTGCGCCGTACGGCCATGGCCGCAAGGCTGGATGGCTCCACGCACAGCGCTTCCAGCAAGCGAGCGTCACCGGGCACGGCAAGTTCGGCGAGTCGCGACCGCAACATCTCGACGCTCTTTCGTCCCGCCTCGCGCATGTCCGCGTACACCTCGCCGAAGCCGGCATCCGGTATCAGGCCCCATGCATCGATGATGGGCGCGGGCATCACCAGCAACTGCAACACATCGAGACGACTGCCGTAGGCACGGGCCAGCGTCGCGGCGGCATCCAGGGCGGCGGCGTCGCCGGGCGCGCCGGTCATGGCCACGGCGATATCCGCGTACGGCATGTGTGAGGCCACCCGTGACGAGCCGGTGGCGCTGGCATGGATTGAAACGGACATGGCGACCTCTTGGCGATGTGATTGGCCTTCGTTATACGGCCGCCTACCCGTCGCTGGATTGACGCAGGTCAAGGCGCGCTCCGCGTCCGGCACCACCATGTATCCGACACCTGCCGCGGATGTTCCCCTCACGATGGATCTCCTCATGGATCTCCTAGTCGCTGGCATGACGACGATGCCGCCACTCCCAGGGCGATCCGGCGATCCGCCGTGCGAGATCGGCGGCCTGGAAGAGGACGAGGCGCGCCGGCGCCTGGAACGCGATGGGGCCAACACATGGTCGACCGGACGCCGGCACCACTGGGTCCGATTGCTTCGCGACATCGTGACGGAACCGATGTTCCTCATGTTGATCGTCGCCACCGCCATCTACGCCATACTCGGCGACGGCGGTGAAGCGGCATTCCTGGGAGCATCCGTCCTGATCGTCATCGCCATCACGGTGACGCAGGAGGTCCGGGCGCAAGGAGCGCTGGCGGCACTCCGCGAACTGGCGGCACCCCTCGCCCACGTACTCCGCTCAGGCAAGGAAAGGCGCATCCCCGCCACCGAGGTCGTGATGGGCGATACCCTCATGCTGCGTGAAGGCGACCGGGTCGCGGCGGACGGCGACTTGATCGACGGTACGGTCCTCGTGGACGAGTCGCTTCTCACCGGTGAATCGGTCCCCGTCGAACGCATATCCGGCGGTGCGGAGATCCTGGTGCATGCAGGCACGCTTGTGGTGGGGGGGCATGCGCGGATCCGCGTCACCGCGACGGGCGAACGCACCGCGTTGGGATCCATCGGCAAATCGATCGCGGAGGCCAGCTCGTTGCCGTCCGCCTTGCAGAAGGCGGCGGGACGCATCGTCAGGATCTTCGCGACGATCGCCATCGCCTTGGCCATGCTCCTGTGGCTGGTCAGCTGGTCATGGGCCGGAATGGCCCCCCTCGATGCCGCGCTGGCAGCCATTGCCCTGGCGATGGCCATCCTCCCGGAGGAAGTACCGGTGGTGCTTGCCGTGTTTTACGCACTCGGTGCCCGGCGCATCGCCAGGCACGAGGTGCTCACGCGCCGGCTCGCTGCCGTCGAAACCATGGGAACGATCTCCCTCCTCGCGGTAGACAAGACCGGTACGCTCACCCGCAACGAGATGGCCGTCACCGCGCTCGCCGACGTATCCGGAGGAGTCCGCATGGCCACCGAGCCCCTCGGGGAGGCGATGCGATCCCTGATGAGCGTCGCCGCGGATGCATGCCCGCGTGGTTCCCTCGACCCGACCGACCGGGCCATCCTCACCTTCACGCGCACCCACCTGCACGATCGTGCCGTGGGGGACGAACCCGTCGCATGGCACGAATACCCGGTGGCCCCGGGAAGGCCCTTCGTTTCGCGGGTGTTCGCGGGCACGGCTGCGGGTACATGGACCATGGCGACCAAAGGCGCGCCCGAAGCCATCGTCGATCTATGCGGGCTGGACCAGGAGACGCTCAGCCGTACCCTGGCCGAGGCGGCGGCGATGGCGGCGCGCGGCCTTCGCGTCCTTGCCGTGGCGCAGGCGGCTGTGCAGGGCGATGTCGCGCCGGAAGCGGTGCAGTCGATCCGTCATCGTTACGTCGGCCTGGTGGCGTTGGCCGATCCGCTCCGTTGCGACGTCCCGGCCGCGATGGCCGAATGCCGGGGGGCGGGTATCCGGGTGGTGATGTTGACAGGCGACCACCCGGCCACGGCCGCGGCGATCGCCGTACAAGCCGGCCTGCGCAGCGATCACCTGCTTACAGGAGCGGAGATCGACCGTCTCGACGATGAAACACTGGCCATCCGCCTGCGCGAGACCGAGGTTTGCGCGCGCGTGCAGCCATCGCAGAAACTGCGCCTCGTCGCGGCGTTCCGGCAGGCAGGGCATGTCGTGGGCATGACCGGCGATGGTGTCAACGACGCACCGGCCCTGAGAGCGGCGGACGTGGGTGTCGCCATGGGACGCCGCGGCAGTGACGTGGCGAGGGAAGCCGCCGACCTCGTCCTGCTGAGCGACCGTTTCGCCGCGTTGGTGAGCGCCATCCGGCTCGGTCGCCGCGTCTACGATAACGTGCATCGTTCGATGCGCTTCATCTCCGCCGCCCACGTTCCCATCGTGATGCTCGCGATCGTGCCCGCGGTCATGCAATGGTCCCCACTGCTGCTGCCAGTTCAGATCGCCCTGGTCGAGATGATCATCGATCCGGCCTGTTCCATCGTCTTCGAGGCGACGCCGGCCGCGAGGGACATCATGCGCCGCCCGCCCCGGCGATCGGACGAATCGCCCTTCGCCAGCCGCAATGTCGGCACCGGCCTGCTCGAAGGAGCGGGCATGGGTGCATTGCTGGTCGCAGCCTACGGATTGATGCTTTCCGCCGGCGTACCGGCCCCCTCGGCGCGGCTGGCCGCGTTCCTGGGTCTGCTGGCAACGACCGTCGTGCTCGTCCTGGCCGGTGGGGCCGACACGGCGGCGCCGGCGAAGCGGACACCCCTGGCGTCGGTGCTGGTCTTCGTCGCGCTGTCTGTCGCCGCCGGCGTGGCACTCATCCCCCCGTTACGGCACATCCTCGGATTTGCGGGCCCCTCCCTGCTCACCCTCGCCGTGCCTGTTTCATGTGCTGCCGGGGCTCTGCTTTGGCTGCGGTTCGTGAATTACCTGATCCACCGATACGCCCCTGCCCGCACGGGACAGGATCGGAAGCCGGCGCCACACCCTTATCGTGAGGAGAGCGAATCATGAAGATCCTGATACCTGTCGACGGCAGTGCGCACAGCACGCGTGCCGCGCGTTTCCTGCTACGCCGCTGGTCGGAGGCCAGCACGCCTCCGGACATCACCCTGGTCCATGTGGACGCGCCGCTGAACGCGCACATCAGCGGCTATCTCGATCCCGTCGCCGTGACCCAGTTCCATGCACACAACGGGACGATGGCGATGCGGCCCGTGCGCCGCCTGCTTGCCAGCGCCGGGCACATCCACGACGAACGGATGCTTGTCGGCGATGCGGCCGAAGAGATCGTGAGGCTGGCGGCGAAGGGGCGCTTCGACCTCGTGGCGATGGGCTCGCACGGGCGGGGTGCCGTGGGCAGCGTATTCCTGGGATCCGTGGTCCTGAAAGTACTGTCGCATTCGAAAATTCCCGTGCTCGTGGTCCGCTGAAAGCGACCCGACCACCCTCGTGAAATGGAGAAATCATCATGTTCAAGCACCTTCTCATCGCCACCGATGGCTCGGCCGTGGCCGCGCTCGCAACGCGCATGGCCGTGGATCTTGCGAAGACCTGTGGCGCGACGCTTACCGCCGTGCACGTGATCGAACCCTTCCGCGCCACCACCTATGGCGAAATGATGCTGCCGACGAGCGAGGCGGTGTATCTGGATAACGCGCGCACGCTTGCCGCGCGTTATCTGCTCGAGGTGGAGCAGGTTGCCAAGGAGGCAGGCATACCTTGCACCACGGTGTGCGAGATCGGCGAGCCCGTTCATCATGTGATCGAGGGTGTCGCCAAGGAAAGGGGATGCGATCTCATCGTGGTGGGTTCACATGGCCGGCGTGGGCTCCAACGGCTCCTTCTCGGCAGCGAGACACAGAAGATCCTGCTGACGACACATCTTCCCGTGCTCGTATGCCATGCGTCGCATGCTGCGGGCTAGCCACTCCTTCCGGGCGCTTCCGGAGGCTTGACCTGCATCAACCGGCAGAACGCGCAGTCGCGCTATAACGCATCATCGGTGCGCAAACACGAGGGTTCCCATGGTGACGACCGCTTCCAACCCAGACCGCTCCACGCCCATGATGCAAACCTCCCTTCGCGCCGTGGGCGATGTGCTGGCTATCGTCGGTTCACCCCGCGACGCCGCCTCTTACGTAAGCAGCCGCCTTGCGGCGCGTACCAACGGGTCGGTGACCGGATGCTCCATGTCAGCGGCTTTCCTGGGGCATGCGGTTCCCAGCGAGCCGACTGTCATGGCTCTCCTCGACCAGCCGCCCGCTGCGCGGCGCCGCGACGACCTCGCGTCCGGGGGCGATGGCGACCAGTTCATGCATCTCGCCCGGACCGCGGGGGTCCACGATCCACAGTGGGCTGTCATCGAGAACGATGCCGCCGGACGACTCGCATCGCTCAGTACCTGGCACGATCTGGTCGTCGTCCAGCGCCCCGCCGATCTGGATGCGAATCCGCTCGACGGCCTGAACCACCTGCTGCTCGGAACCGGCCTGCCCTGCCTCGTGCTTCCGGAGATTTGCGCACCATGTGGTGTCTTCGACAACGTGATGCTCACATGGGATGGCAGTGCGCCATCGACGCGGGCCATCCGTGCGGCACTGCCGCTGGTGGTGGCGGCACAACGGGTATGTGTCCTGGACGGCACCGAACCTCACGCCGTCACTGATGGCGTGCCGAGATTCGATCCGATGGCTTTCCTGGCTCGTCACGGTGTCGAGATCACTCACAAGCGGTTGCATGCGACGCCGTCCTCCGCCGGAGCGGCTATCCTCGACCGGGCACGCCGGTTCAAGGCCGAACTTCTCGTGATGGGTGCCTATGGACACACGCCGTTGCGCGAGCACCTGCTCGGCGGAGCGACGCGCCACGTGCTGACCCACGGAACGATCGCCACGCTGCTTTGCCATTGACGGCTACGCCAGGCGGCATGGCACTCCGAACGCGGGACACGCCACGGAAACGCCCCGTGCCTGCAGGATATCGCGCATGGCCGCCATCCCACCGTCCGGCTCGCCATGCACCAGGAATACCTGCCGGCGAGGTTCCTCGCCCAGCCAGGCTAGCAGCTCGGGTTGACCCGCGTGGGCGGAAAACCCATTGATGGTCCAGACCCGTGCCCTCACGGGAACCTCGTGCCTGCCGATGCGCACGACCTTCTTGCCATCCACGATGTCCCTGGCCAAGGTGCCTTCGGCCGCGTAACCGACCAGGACCACCCCGGCACGGGAGCGACCCAGGTTATGCCTCAGGTGATGGCGGACACGTCCACCGGTGCACATTCCCGAACCGGCGAGGATGATGGCCCCTCCTTCGATCGCATTGATGGCCATCGACTCCTCCACGCTATGGGTAAAGTGCACGTGGGGCATCGCGAAGGGGTCCTCATGCCGCAAGGCTTCCCGGAACCCTTCGCTGAAGCATTCGGGGTGGCGGCGAAAGATCGCGGTTGCGGATATCGCCATCGGCGAATCGAGAAAGACCTGGGTTCCCGGAGCGATCTTCCCTTCGCGCAAGCCACCATGCAGGCAATAGAGCACTTCCTGGGCGCGTTCCAGCGCGAAGGTCGGGATGATGACATTGCCACGTGCCTTGAGCGTGTCCCCCACCGCGTCGAGGAATTCCTTCCGGGTAGCTTCGAACGACCGGTGTGGACGATTGCCGTACGTGGTCTCCATGACGACGAAGTCGGCGGGAGGCGCCGGTAAGGGGTCCCGTAGCATCCCGGACCCATGGTGCCCCAGGTCACCGGAGAACAACATGCGCCGGCGGTTCGTGCCGTCGTCCAGTTCCAGCAGCAGGAAGGCCGATCCGAGAATATGCCCGGCATCGAGGAAAGTGGCGCGAATGCCGGGAGCGGCTTCGAATGCCTCATCGTATGCAGCGACCCGGTCGAACGCGTCGAGGGCACGAAACGCATCATCCAGGCTCGAGATCGGCATGGCATCGCGATCGCCCCGCGACCGCGCGCGCCTGGCCTCGTCTTCCTGGAGGGACGCGGCATCCAGGAGCACCACGCGGGCGAGATCGCGCGTCGCTGCCGTGGACACGACAGAACCGGCAAATCCGTCGCGCACGAGCTTGGGCAGCCTGCCACAGTGATCCAGGTGGGCATGGGTGAGGAGCACGACATCGATCGAGCGCGGGTCGAAAGCGAATCCGCGCGTGTTGGCGTCGAATGCGCCATGCCCGCCCTGAAAAAGCCCGCAATCGACGAGTATCCTGCTATCGCCGCATTCCACGACATGACAGGAACCCGTCACTTCCCGCGCGGCGCCGTGACATGAATAAACGATCATGCGGCGGCATCCTGGCGACAATCGATGGAAAGCAGGTCGTCCCTGGACGATGCGTACGCCACTGCATGGTCGAGCATCGCCTCGCTCGTGGCGTGCACCTCGAGCAGCGGCTGCCCCCGATGCACACGATCCCCAACACCCACCAGCAGGAACACACCCGCTTCGGGTATATCGGGAGCGCCGGCAAGCTTTGCCAACCGCGCCAGTTCACGGCATTTCATCGCCGTCACCGTCCCGTTCTCCTTCGCCAGAAGGGTGCGTGTATGACGAGCGACGGGGGGCTCGCGCATGCCGCCCTGGGCTTCGCAGATCGCTTCGAACCTCGCACCCGCGCGACCGCTGGCCAAGGCCTCGGCAGCGAGCCGGCGCGCGCCGAGCTCGGTCATTCCGGGATCTGACAAGACAAGTACAGATGCCGCCAGGCGAATGGCCCGCTCGCGCAGTGCCACCGGTGCATCGGGCGCACGGCGGAGCACCGCCAGTACGTCGCGCGCCTCGAGCGCGGGACCGATGCCCCTGCCGATCGGCTGCGTTCCATCGGTGAATACCGCGCGAATCGCCATGCCCAGTTCGTTGGCCACGCAATAGAACATCTCCGCCATCACTTCGGCATCTTCACGCGTACGCAACTTCGCGCTTGGCCCGACCGGGATGTCCACCAGCACGCTTGACGCGCCGGAAGCCATTTTTTTCGCCAGGACCGACGCGACGATATGCACCGGCATGTTGATATCGAGTTGACGCTCGATGCGCACCAGCCTGTCATCCGCTGGGGCCATGCCGATGGCTCCGCCCCATATGACACAGCCATTCGTGCGTTCGACAACCTGCCGCACCTTCGCCTCGTCCAGGTCCACCGGCGCCATGGTCGCCATGACGTCCGCCGTTCCCGCCGCTGACGTGATCGCACGCGACGAGGTCTTGGGCATGGTGACACCGAGGGACGCCGCAATCGCGACGATGATCGGGGTCGTGCGATTACCCGGCAGCCCGCCGACGCAGTGCTTGTCGACGGGATGGCGTCCCGGCCAGCTCAGGGTTCTGCCGGTGGCCGCCAATGCCCGGGTCAGCGCAACGACTTCGCGCATCGACAGGTTGCGATGCGCGGTGGCCACCAGAAATGCGGCCGTTTCCACGTCGGTGTAATGGCCGGCGGCCAGGTCGCTCACGATACCCCCGATCTGCTCTTCGGTAAGTGGCCGTCCATACATCTTGGCGCGCACCGATGCCAGCGAGGCTGGACGCACTGCAATGATGGAGGCGCTCTGGGTGCTACCGGCATGCATCGACACGGCACCCTCAAAGCTTGAGCGTGTGCACGACAAGGGTTTGATCGGAAGGATCGGGCGCCCTCGTAAAACCGAGGAAATGGGCGAGTTGGCGCATCTCGTCGTTCTCGGCCAGGTCGAGCGAGAACATGGTCTTGAACCCATTCCGCCGGGCAACCTCGATGAGGTGACGCATGAGCGTGACTGCCAGGCCTCGATGACGCCAGTCGTCGGCGACCGTGACCGCGCATTCGCAGCGGGCGCGGTCATCGGTTGCGCTATAGCGGCTGATGCCGACTTCTCGCAGTTCACCGTTGTCGTGCGCCAGTGCCACGAAGGCCATCGTGTTCACGTAGTCGACGTCCATCAGGCCAGCGAGCAAGGCTGGCGAGGCTTCGCGCATCTCTCCCAGGAACCGCCAACGGCGGGACTCCGGGGAAAGGCGCCGGATGAATGCCTGCTCGCGCTCCTTGTCGTCAGGCCGCAGGGGGCGGATCAGAACACGCGTGCCGTCTCCGAGCGACTCGATCCAGTGATCGCCCTCGATCGGCGGAAAGCCAGGATGACTGGCTGAAGGTGTAGCTGTCTTGCTGGACATGACGGACTCCGGCATGGCGGGATGTGTGAAGCTTCGGTATAGGTATAGACGAGCTGCCGGCGGCACGACTTGACCGTTATCAAGCGGCGCGGTCGAGAACGACCCGGCCATGTGCCCCCGGTCATCCGTGGCTCGTCAATGTGCGAACAGGACGGGAATGGCCGACTCGAGGAACAGTTCCCGCGTGGTGCCGCCGAGTGCCCACTCACGCATGCGGCTATGGCCATAACCGCCGGCGACGATCAGCTGCGCGCGTGCCCTGCTGGCGCGGTCGAGGATGATCCGGCTCACGGGCCGCCCGCGCGACTTGTCGGTGACGATCCGCGTCGCCACGCCGTGGCGTGACAGGTGGGCCGCCAGGCTCGCTCCGAATGCGTCGGCGCCCTCGAACCCTGTCGGTACCGGGTCGACCATGACGATGTCGACGGCCTCGGCCGCTTCGAGCAACGGCAGGGCGTCATGCACCGCTCGCGCGCACTCCCGCGTTTCCGACCACGCCACCACCGCGTGCCGGGGCGGAAGCGAGACATCACACGTGGCTGGCACGACCAGCACCGGCCGCCCGGATTCGAGCAATAGTCCAGCGAAATAACGATGAACCAGCGCGGCATCGGCGGGGGCATTGTCAGGCCTCGATATCACCGCCAGGTCGGTACGGCGCGCGCCGGCCGCGGCGACATCCGGCGGGGTGTCGAACAAGGCTTCCAGCACATGCACGCGGCCCGTGACGCCGAGCGACTTCATCCGGCTGTCCAGGTCGATAGTCCGTTTCGCCGCCGCTTCCCGTATCCGGGCATAACGCTCCATGAGGTCGGGGTCGGGCATGAGCGCCCATGCGTCCGTCACCGGAGCGGGCATGGCCAGCACCTGCAGAACCTCGAGCTCTCCGCCAAAACGACGCGCCAGCGAAGCAGCGACATTCAGCGATGTGTCCTCGCCGGGTGTTTGCGTCAGGACGACGGCGATGTCGCGATAGACCGGTTCGTCATGGCCGGTCTGGTTGTGAACGGGTTTGAGAACGGGGGGAGAAGACATGGCGACCTCGTCTAGGTTGGCGTAATAGCCGTTCTATCGCCGATCGGGACACCGAGGCTTGACGCATATCAAGCTGGCGCGGGATGCGGCGGTGCACGCTCGCCTTCATGGGTTACGGCAGCCGGTGGAGGAAAAAATGATCAAGACCATTCTTCTGGTGATCGACAGCGCGGATGGGGCGGAGCGGGCGACGGATCAGTGCATGGCGCTGGCCGTCGCGCTGGGCAGCCAGGTCAGGGTGCTCTACGTGATGTCCCCTCTGCCGGCGGTGGAGCGGGCGGCGGACGCCTTGGGCGGTACATGCCGCGACCGCTGGGCCGCACGCGCGGGCGAGGCGCTCGACGAAGCCGCCGCGGCCGCCCAGCGTCACGGCATCGCCGCTTCCACCACGATCGTCGTGGACAGCCGCCACGACATGGCCATCCTCGACCAGGCGGCGCGGCACCGGTGCGATCTCATCGTGCTGCAAGGCCATCAGCAGGACGCGTGGGCGTCCAGGGCGATTGCCCGCAAGGTGATCCTGGACAGCAGTGCCCCGGTCCTGGTGATGCCCTGATACTCCCCGGCCATGACCTATGGCACAGGTCGCCCTGTCCTCCGGCCCCGACCATCGGTCGATACATCCGCCAGGGGATCCGAGCCATGCGCCAATCGCTCCGCCGCGCCACCCTCGCCGCCGCCGTCGCTTCCGCGATGGCCTTTTCCATGTCCCAGGCCATCGCAGCGGACCTACCCGTGGCAGCCGACCAGCCCTACCCCGGCAACCTGACGCTGCATGTCGATCTCTCCGACGCGTCGAGGCACCTCTACCACGTACGCGAGACCATCCCGGTCAGCGCGGGCCACGCCATCCTCTACTACCCGAAGTGGATCCCCGGCGTGCATGGACCCTCCGGCCCGCTCTCCAACGTGGCGGGCTTCATCATCACGGCGAACGGCAAGCGCATCCCCTGGCGCCGCGACCTGAAGGAGATGTACGCCTTCCATGTGGATGTACCCGCCGGCGTGGACAAGCTCGAACTCGCCTTCGAATACCTCGCTCCCGCCACGCCGAACTACGTACCACTCTCGTTCAACGAAGTGGCCTTCTATCCCGCCGGGCACTACACCAGCCGAATCACGGTCGAGCCCAGCGTGAAACTTCCCCAGGGATGGAAGTTCGCCTCGGCGCTGGAAACCGCGTCTCAATCCGGTGATGAGGTGAGTTTCAAGCCGGTGAGTTTCGAGAACCTCGTGGACTCGCCGCTGATGACGGGCAAGCACTTCACCCGCATCGACCTCGCGCCTGGCCAGGCCACCCAGGTCCACCTCAATATCACCGGCGATACGGCCGCCGGCGTCAAGGCCACCGAAGAACAGATCGCGAAGCAGCGTGCCCTCGTGGTGCAGGCGAACAAGCTCTTCGGCGCGCACCATTACGCGCACTACGATTTCCTGTTGGTGACCTCGGATCACACGAATCATTTCGGCCTGGAACATCACCAGTCCAGCGACGATCGCCTCTACGCGAACTTCCTCACCGATCCCGACGTGAACGTGGCGGCGGGCACCCTCCTGCCACACGAGTACATCCATTCGTGGAACGGCAAGTTCCGCCGCCCCGCCGACCTGTGGACACCGACCTTCACCGAACCGATGCAGGACGACCTGCTCTGGGTCTACGAAGGGCTCACCGACTATTGGGCCGGCGTGCTCACCGCACGCTCGGGTATCTGGACCACCGACCAGTGGCGCGATTCGCTGGCCGCGATCGCCGCCGACATGTCGGCACGCACAGGCCGCTCGTGGCGCTCCTTGCAGGACACGGCGGACGGTATTCCCTTGTCGTCGCGCGGTGGCAGCCAGGGCTGGGGCAACCTGCGCCGCGGCTCCGACTATTACCCGGAAGGCCAGATGCTCTGGCTCGACGTCGATACGAAGATCCGCGACCTCTCCGGTGGAAAACACACGCTGGACGAGTTCGCCCGCGCCTTCTACGGCATGGACAACGGCAGCTACGTTCCCAAGACCTATACCTTCGACGACGTGGTCGCCACCCTCAACGGTATCCAGCCCTACGATTGGGCGAGCTTCCTGCGCCAACGCCTGGACTACACGGGCGACACACTGCCCGAGCATGGCATCGAGGGAGGCGGCTGGAAGCTGGTGTACGACGACAAGCCCACGGCATTCGCGAAGACGGCGGAGAAACTCCGCAAGACGGTCAACCTCGCCTATTCACTGGGCATCCAGGTGTCGGACAAGGGCGTGGTGACGGATTCGCAGTGGGATGGTGTCGCCGCGAAGGCGGGCATCGTTCCCGGTGTCACGCTGGTCGCGGTGAACGGCAAGGATTACTCGGCACAGGTACTGAAGGACGCCGTGGCCGAAGCCAAATCGGGCACCGCGCCCATCCAGTTCCTGATCAAGGATATAGACGACTACCGCACTGTCGGCGTCGACTACCACGGCGGCCTGAAATATCCGCACCTGGTGCGTGGCGAAGGCAAGGACCTCATCGGAGCGATCGCCTCGCCGAAGAAGTAGACGAGAGAACATGGTGGGAGCCGCTTCAGCGGCGATGGATGCTTGCCGCACCCTTGCCCGCTACCGCGGGATCGCCGACAGAGTCGGCTCCCACAAAATCGGCTCCCACAACGGCCCTTTCTTCGTCAGTCGGTTTCGCGTGCCGTCTCGAACAGGAACCACACGCGACGCTCGGTCTCGTCGATCCAGTTCTCGATCAGGCTCGCCGTCGCGACGTCGGAGTACTCGTCGCACACGCCATGCGTCTCTCGCAGGGAGGCGGCCATGCGGAGATTGTCGTCGCGCAGCTCCGCGAGCATGTCCTGCGGCGTGACGAAGTCGGCGTCATTGTCGGAAATGCGTTGCAGGCGCGCGATGTGCCCGATCGAACGGATCGTGGTTCCGCCGATCTTGCGCACGCGCTCGGCGATGTCGTCGGTAGTGGCGAAGATCTGCGACGCTTGCTCGTCGAGCAGCAGGTGGAGGTCGCGGAAGCGCGGACCGGACATGTGCCAGTGGAAGTTCTTCGTCTTCAGGTACAACGCGAACGTGTCGGCGAGCAACGCATTCAACGCGCCCGAGATGTCGCGCGTCGCGTCGGCACCCAGGCCGGTACGCGTGTTCAAGGCGGCTTTGCGCAGCTTTTTGGTCGCTTCGGGGTTTTTCATCGTGACTGACTCCGCGTGATTGGGCCCTCCAAGGATGCTCCGATCGCGTCCGTCGCGCTTGAATGAAACGCGCTCGCGATTCAGGCCAGAGGCAGGGTCACCACCGCCCTTAGCCCCGACCCGCCTTCACGGTCCAGGAGTTCGATAACCGCCCCGTGCAGCTCGACGGCCCGTTTCACGATCGACAATCCCAGGCCATAGCCCTCTCCCTGCGTGTCCACGCCGCGCTGGAACCGGGTGAACATGGCGGCGCGGCGTTCCGCCGGAATGCCGGGACCATCGTCGGCCACCTCGATGACGGCACTTCGTTCGACATGCCGAATCGACAATTCGACATGGCCTCCGTGTGGTACGTGGCGAAAGGCGTTTTCCAGCAGGTTACGGATCATCGCGCCGAGGGCGACGCCATATCCGTTCACGAAGAGGTGAACGGGCAACTCGATGCTCAACTCCACGCCACCGGTGCCGATCACGGGCGACATTTCCTCGACCACTTCCAGCGCGATTTCCCTGAGATCCACGCGGCTTCGCGGCCCCGAGGCCGCACCGGCTTCGAGCCGGGCCAGCGCCAGCAATTGCTCGGTGCGCCGTGCCAGGGAGACCAGGCATTCGCGAGCCGCTTCCAGCGCAGCCTGTGCCTCGTCCGGTTGCGCCGAGGCCATCGCGTCTTCGAGGTTGATCATGGTCGAGGCCAAGGGGGTGCGCAGCTCATGGGCCACGTCCGCGCTGAACTGCCGTTCGCGCTCCAACGCCCCTTCCAGCCGTTCGATCTGATCGTTCAACGCCGTCAGCACGGGCCTCAGTTCGAGGGGCGCGTCCGGCAGGTGGATCGGTTCGCGGCTGCCCGGCTCGCGACGGGTCAGCGCTCCGGCCAGTGACTCCAGCGGCCCCAGGCCGCGGCGGATCGCCCAGCCGACCAGGAGTGCCAGCAAGGGCAGGCCGAGAAGGGTCGGCAGGCCATGTTCGAGCCACAGCGCACGCGTTATCTCATTCCGGCTGTCGTAGCGCTCACCCGCCCGGATGATCACCCCGTCCTGTTCCATGATCAGGGTGAACATGCGCCATTTGTATTTGCCCTTGTGCACGTCCTCGAATGCGCCATCGGATGCATGGGTGTTCGGCACGACCGCCAGGTTTTCCGTGGCGAGCAGCAATGTGCCGTCCCGGTCGAACACCTGGAAACCCACCTCCGACTCGAAGGTGCGCCCCTGCACGGTCAGTTCCTGCGGGTGGTTGGACACGCTGGGCACGAGCAGGCGGGCCGAACGGTATTCACGCAACTGCTCGACGCCGATGCGGCCGACCAGGACTTCCAGCGTGCGCGCGGCCTGGGCAAGCCGGCCGTCCGACAATTCGTTCACTTCTTCGAGCGTGCGCTTCGCGCTGAGGATACCCAACGGCAACAAGACCGCCGCCAGCACGAGCACGATCAACACCAGCAGGCGCGAACGCAGGCTGGCCAGGGTCATTGCGGCTCCCGCGGCACCATGTAGCCGAAACCGCGCACCGTCTGGATCGCGCCATGGCTCAATTTGCGGCGCAACGAATGCACCAGCACTTCGAGTGCGCTGGTGCTCATCACGTTGTCCGGTCCGTAGAGCGAGTTCTCCAGCGATTCGCGGCGGACGATCCGCCCAGCTCGCTCCATCAAGGCTTGCAGCAGGGCGAACTCACGCCGGGTGAGATCCACGCGCTCGCCATGCCAGGTCACGTCGAAGGTGCCCAGGTCGAGACTGAGCGCGCCGGCCTCGAGGCGGTTAACCGCCTCGCCACGCACGCGGCGCGCCAACGAGCGGATGCGCGCGGCCAGCTCGTCCAGGTGGAACGGCTTGATCAGGTAGTCGTCGGCCCCGGCGTCGAGCACGCGGATGCGAGAATCCAGCGCGTCCCGGGCGGACATCACGATGACCGGCGTCTTCACCCGCAGGCGGCGCGCCTCGGTCAGCACGTCCATGCCGTCCTTGCCGGGCAGGCCCAGGTCGAGCAGGACCAGGTCGGCGTCATGGTCCTGCAAGGCCCGCAGCGCCTCGTTGCCGTCACGGAACCAGCTGACCGAGTAAGCCAGCCGCTCCAGGGCCCGGCGGATCGCTTCGCCAAGCTGGACGTCGTCTTCGACAAGGATGATGTGCAAGGCGAAGCCCCAGTGTCCGATAGGTGCCGATTATCCTTTCGCCGAGCTTAGCGGCTCCTTAGGCATCGCCGCTGGAAACGTCGACAAGACCCTTGGCGGGAGCCGAGACCCGTGGTGGGAGCCGCCCCCAGGGCAGACCTTCCGTGAGGAAGCGAAAAGACCACACAATGGGGAATTCCCCCGCCGGACGGTTCCATGCTCGCGATGCCCGCACGCCTCCTCCTCGCCCTGATCGCGGTGACCCCGATGACGATCCACGCGAAAGACACCTGGACCACGCCCGCCGAAGCCTCAGCGTTCCGCACCACGCCGTCCTACGCGGAGACCCAGGCCTTCCTGCGCCGGCTAGCCCGGGCCGCCCCGGACACCATCCGGATCGAGACCTTCGGCACGACGCCTGAAGGCCGGCCGATGACGGTGGTGATCGCGGCCAGGGATGGCGACCTCACGCCGGAGCGGGCGCGCGCGGCGGGCAAGCCCATCGTGCTGCTCCAGGCGGGCATCCACCCCGGTGAGATCGAGGGCAAGGACGCCGGCCTGATGCTGCTGCGCGACTTCGCCAGGATGAACCGCCTGCCTCACCTGCTCGACCACTCGGTGCTGGTCTACATCCCCGTGTACAGCGTGGACGGCCACGAGAATTCCGGGCCTTACTTCCGCATCAACCAGAACGGCCCCGCCGAGATGGGCTTCCGCGGCCAGTCGCAATACCTCAACCTCAACCGCGACTACGTCAAGGCCGACGCCCCCGAAACGCGCGCCTGGCTTGCCTTGTGGAATACCTGGCGGCCCGACCTGCTGATCGATATCCACACCACCGACGGTGCCGACTACCAGTACGACCTCACCTGGTACGCCGAGGACCCGCACAAGCTCCCGCCGTCGGTCGCCGCGTGGCAGAAGGCCGCCTACCAAGAAGGCGCCATCCCCGCCTACGAACGGCTCGGCCACCTCGCCGCGCCATACCTCGAATTCCGCGATGGCCGCGACATCACCAAGGGCATCGGGAATTTCGGCTCCGGTCCGCGCTTCTCCACCGGCTATGCCGCGATCCGCAATCGCGCCGGGTTGTTGATCGAGACGCACATGTTGAAGTCCTACGAGGTGCGTGTCCGCGCCGTTTACGATGTCGTGCGCAGCGTGCTCGATCAGGTAAACAAGGATCCCGCCGCCTTACTCAAGGCTTCGAGGGAAGCCGACAGCTGGGCGGCATCGCTTTCGGCGAAACCCGGCGCGACGCTGCCGGTGACCTTCAAGGAAGATCCGACCCCGAAGCCGTTCACGCTGAAGGGCTATGCCTTCACGCAGACCAGGAGCGATATCTCCGGCGATCTCTGGGTGCGATACGACCCGGCGACGACGAAGAACTACGCCATCCAGAGCTGGAACGACCTCCTGCCCGACGTGGCCGCGCCGCTACCCGCCGCATGGGCGATTCCCGCCCAGTGGACCAACGTGATCGAACGCCTGGACGCCCATGGCATCCCCTACACCCGCACCGCAACGGCCATCCGCGTGAGCGTCGACGCCGACCAACTCTCGCAGCCGACGTGGGCGGACAAGCCGTTCGAGGGCCATCACATGCTCCGCGATGCCGCTATCTCCACCGTGAAGGAAGAGATCGAACTGCCCGCAGGCACCGTCATCGTCCGCTCCGACAATGCCGACGCGGTGCTCTCGCTCAACCTGCTCGACGCCCGCGCACCCGATTCCATGCTGCGCTGGGGTTACCTCAATGCGATCTTCGAACCGAAGGAATACGGCGAGCCACGTGTCGTGGAAGCGCTGGCGCGAAAGATGATCGCGGAAGACCCGTCACTGAAGACGGCCTTCGAAGCCAGGCTCGAGAGCGACCCGGCCTTCGCGGCGAGCCCGCGCGCGCGCCTCGCCTTCTTCTTCGAGCGCAGCCCCTGGTACACCGCGCAGAAGGTTGGGGCGTATCCCGTGCTGCGCCTCGATGACACGACGTTGAAGACGCTGGATGCCACCGCTCCGGCGAAGGCGGGAACCTAGCACCTCCGCGAACAGCCTCGGTCAGGCGACCACCTCGAAGGGCCGCATCATCTCGTTGGCCTCGTGCTCGGCGAGATGGCAATGCCACGCGTAACGGCCGGCGTATCCATCGAAGGTAGCGACGATGCGGGTGATCATGCCCGGATAGACCTGCGCCACGTCCTTCCACCCGCGCTCGTGCAGGGGTGGCTCCTGCGCCGGGCCCACGTAGCGTATGGTCTTCTTCGCCACATATTCGTCCACGTCGAAGGGCCGGCGATCGAGGATCTGGAAGCGCACCATGTGCAGGTGGATCGGATGGGTGTCCTCGGTGAGGTTCACCAGGTTCCACGACTCCGTCGCACCCAGCTTCACCGACTCCGTCACCGGGTCGTGCCACCGCTTGCCGTTGAGCAACATCAGCATCGGGGTGGCCACGCAATCGCTGTATTCGTCCAGCGTGAGTTCGCGGGATTTCGACGCGGACGCTCCGGTCACGCGTGGCAAATCGCGGAGTACGTCGGGAACGCGGCTGTCGTCACGCACCTGCCCTTGTCCCACGGTGAAGCGCATCAGCGGCAGGGCATCGTTCATCAGTTCCACCGCGCCACCGCGCAGCGCCGAGAAATCCACGACCACATCCAGGCGCTCCCCGGGTGCCATGAAGACCGATGTCATGGTCGCCGGCGCGGCGAGCAGGCCCTGGTCGGAACCGATGACCTGGAACGGACGTCCATCGCGGAAGCGGAGGTGATAGAAGCGCCCGTTCGCCGCATTCAGCACGCGCAGGCGATAACGGCGCGGTTGCACATCCGCGCGAGGCAGGATGGCGCCGTTGACCAGCGTAAGGTTGCCGAATACTTCAGGCACCCACGGGGCCTTCGCATCGCCGGAATCGGGGTAGTAGAGACGGCCGTCGGTGCGCAGCAGGCGATCCGCGATCACCAGCGGCAACTCCTGTTCACCCGATGGCAATCCCAGCGAGAGCTCGTGCTCGTCGCGCAACAGGTACAAGCCCATCAATCCGGCATACATGTTGAGCCGGTTGATGCCCATCGCATGGTCGTGATACCAGAGCGTGGCCGCGTCCTGCGCGTTGGGGTAATGGTGCCGGCGCGACTTCCCGGGCACGTACCAGTCTTCCGGATAGCCATCGTCCTTGCGCGGTACCTTCGCGCCATGAAGATGCACGATGGCGCGTACTTCGGGCTTGTCCGCCTCCGCGCCGCAGATGGCATGATCCACCGGGAGGAAGTGACGCGCGGGTAGCGCGTTCTCCCACACCACGTCGAAAGCCTGCCCACCGCGTGCTTCGATGGTGGGCCCGGGATAGTGCCCTCCATAGGTCCACAACGTCGTCGGCGGCAGGTCGCGATGCAGCGCCTGCGTGGTCTCGGCCATGCGCACCCGCAGCGGCTTGCCGGGGGTCGGACGCAACACGGGAGGGATCGGCAATACGTCGACAAAGGGTGCGAGCCGGGAGGGATCGACCAGGCCCGGCATGCGGGTGGCATCGCCCATGGCGTGCATGCACAGGCTGTTGCCCACCTGCCCCGCCGCGGCCTGCATCGCGTGCATGTCGTGCGCGAACAGCCGCGACGGGATCCACCCCGCCGCGGCCATCCATCCCGCCGTCGTCAGGAAACGACGGCGATCAACCATGCCCACCGTTCCCGAACGGCCAGAAAGGCCAGCCACCCGGATGCTTCGGCTGACCGGTCGATTCGTCGAGGATCAGCTTGCGTTCGAACAGGTGCGGCAGGAAGAAGTCGAACATGCTGTCGAGACGGCCGGCCTGCGCGTCGGTCGAGCCGCCACCGATGCGCTGGCTATCGAGCCAGTTGTCCTCGATGAAACGGGTGATCGAGCTCTGGTCGGTCACCGAATGGTCGACCATGTTCTCGCGTGCCCATGGGGAGACCACGACCAGCGGCAGGCGCGGGCCGAAGCCGCAACGGCCCTGCGCCGGCGTCTTGCCATCGAGACCGGGCAAGGTGCCGCGGCCATTGCACACGCCCGCGCCATCGAGCGCGTCGGTGCTGCCCTTCGAGCCGTTCATGCGCGGCGGCGGCTGGTGGTCGTACCAGCCGTCCGAATCGTCGTACGCAATGACGACCGCCGTATCGCGCCAGTCGCCGCTTTGCTGAAGGGCATTCATCACGTGGACGAGGAAGGCCTGCTCGTCGATCGGATTGGAGTAACCCGCGTGACCATCCTGGTAGGCGGGCGCCTTGAGGAAGCTCACCGCCGGCAGGTTGCCCGCGTCGAGGGCGTCGTAGAAGTCCTCGATGTCGTACTGGTGGTTGGCCTGGTCGGTCTTGCCGATGGCCGCGATGGAGGAAGGACGCTCGTGCGTCAGGTTGGCCGTCGAGGGGTAGTACTGGAACGGCGCATGGTGCGGGCTGTAATCGTTGGAGCTGGACTTGGTCACCATCGACAACGTGCGGCGCGTGCAGCCGGTGCTGCCGTCGGGATTGGTGCGGGTGAGGTCGAAACCGCCCTGGAACCAGCCCCAGGTGATGTTGCGCTCGTTGAGCAGGTCGCCGATGTTACGGCCGCCCATGGTCGCCTGGTTGGCCGTCGGCGAGGAGCAGACGTCGCCGAGCGGATCAGGGTCACCGATCATCGTGAGTCCGCCGTTGCCGTCGTCGGTCTCGGCACCGGTGCCGTTGAGCGTGGCGACGACGCCGGCGGTCTGGCCGGCGATCAGGTTGAGCGCTCCCGGCGTGGACGGACCGAAGCCCGTGCCATAGCTGTTGTCGCTCATGGCGAAGTTCTGCGCGTAGTTCCACAGCGCGGTCACGGTGTTGCCGTCGTAGTAGCCCATCACCTGGCCCTTGCCTTCCTGCGTGGCATCGCCGCCCGGCAGGGCTTCGCCGCGACCCGTGTACAGCGGGAAGAGGTCCATCTTGCCGCCGTCGAAGGCGCGTTGTTCGGAGGTGTAGCCGTGATCCTGGTCGGCGGTGGCGGCTTGCGTGCGGGCGAGGCGGAATGGGTTGATCGCGGCGTCGCCGTTGCCGGTGTTTCCGGCATTTGGGTTGGCGGTAAGCAGGGCATGCGTGAGGCCGTTCACCGGCGGCGTGAAGGGCCGCGCGTAGAAGGCCGGTTCGCCGCTGGGATTGGCTGCGAAGGGATAGGTACCGAAGTAGTGATCGAAGGAGACGTTCTCCTGGAAGATCACCACCAGGTGCTTGATCGGCGTGGCGGTACGCGGATCCTTGTTGCCGTGACCGCCATGACCGAAGCCAAGGGCGCTGGACGCGGCCTCGGCGGGCGCGTTGACGGCCTGCCGTGCCGCGACGATCGACGCAGCGGAAAGGGTGAGCACGCAGGCTATGCCCGCGGCCAGTAACTTGCGCATGACAGATGCTCCTCGGAGGTGGATCGACCGATTGCCGTGGGCCGCATCCCCTGCCATGCGGTCGCCGCAGCGTAGGAAGCCGGTATGACAATCCGGGGACATTCGCCGCGAGTTATTGCGAAATACGAGGAACCATGACTTTCGTCACAGTCGGCCCTGCATGGGGGTCGCAGCGGATATGCTGGGGAGCAACGGCGCCGGGGGCACCGTCATCGACACCATGAAAGAGGGAAATCCATGACCAAGCAGTATCTGAAGCCACTGGCGTTGGCGCTGGCCGTCGCGCTCGCCGGCACGGCGTGCAGCAAGCACAACGATGCCGACACGGCGGTGCCCGGTGGCAACCAGCCCGCCTCGCCCAGCAGCGCGGCCCCTGCCGCCTCCGGCACGGCCGCGGCGGCCAAGCCTGCCGGTCCGACGTTCAATATCGCCGACCTGGACACCGGCATCGACGCGTGCAGCGACTTCAACGGCTTCGTCAACGCCAAGTGGGTCGCGGCCAATCCGATTCCCGAAGACCGCACCCGCTGGGGCGCCTTCGACCAGCTGGCCGAGAACAGCCTCAACACGCAGCACGACATCGTCGATGCCATGGACAAGGGTGCGACCAGCGCCAAGGCCGGATCGATCGAACAGAAGATCGGCCTGCTCTACCGCTCGGGCATGAATGAAGACGCCATCGAGAAAGCCGGCGTCGAACCGCTGAAGCCTGAACTGGCCAAGATCGACGCCCTCAAGACCTCGCAGGACATCGTCGATTTCCTCGACACCAGCTTCAACGACGGCAATGGCTACGTGTTCGGCTTCGGCTCGGGCGCCGACTTCCAGAACGCGAAGATCCAGATCGGCTATGCCCAGCAGGATGGTCTCGGCCTGCCCACCAAGGACTACTACACCGACCCGAAGCAGGCAGAGAACCGCAAGGCCTACGTCGCGTACATCGCCAAGACCCTGACCCTCGCCGGCGTGCCGGAAGACCAGGCGAAGAAGCAAGCCGACGAGGTCATGAAGTTCGAGACCCAGCTCGCCGCCGCGTCGCTCGCGCCGGTGGAACTGCGCGCCCCGGAGAACCAGTACCACTTCGTCACGGTCGCCGAAGCCGACAAGGCCACGCCGCACTTCGACTGGCAGAAGTTCTTCGCCGCCCAGGGTGTCCATGTCGACAAGGGCTTCTCGCTGTCGCAGCCGAAGTTCTTCAAGGAGTTCGACAAGATGCTGGCCACCACGCCGGTGTCGACCTGGCAGGCCTACCTGCGCTTCCACGCCATCGACAGCGCATCGCCGTACCTGTCCAAGGCGTTCCAGGACAACAAGTTCGATTTCTACGGCAAGACCCTCTCCGGCCAGCCGCAGCAGAAGCCGCGCTGGAAGCGCGTGCTGGGCACGGTCAACTCGTCGATGGGCGAGGCACTGGGCCAGCTCTACGTGGCCAAGGTGTTCCAGCCGGAAGCCAAGCAGCGTGCGAACGAGCTGGTCGACAACGTGCGCAACGCGCTCAAGGCACGCATCGAGAAGCTCGACTGGATGAGCGACGAGACCAAGCAGAAGGCGATCCAGAAGTGGAACACCTTCCTGCCCAAGATCGGCTATCCGGACAAGTGGCGCGACTGGTCGGGCCTCGACGTCAACGGTGAGAACTACTACGGCAACGTGGAGGCCGCGAGCAAGTTCAACTACCACTACGATATCGCCAAGATCGGCCAGCCGACCGACCGCCTCGAGTGGGGCATGACCCCGCAGACGGTCAACGCGTACTACAACCCGACCGACAACACGATCAACTTCCCGGCCGCCATCCTGCAGCCGCCGTTCTTCGACGCCCATGGCGACGACGCGATCAACTACGGCGGCATCGGCGCGGTGATCGGCCACGAGGCCAGCCACGGCTTCGACGACGAGGGCAGCCAGTTCGACGGTGAAGGCAACAACAAGAACTGGTGGACCAAGGAAGACCGTGCGAAGTTCGACGAGCGGACCGGCAAGCTGGTGGCCCAGTTCAACGAGTACGCACCGATCAAGGACCACCCGGACCTGCACGTCAACGGCAAGCTCACCCTGGGCGAGAACATCGCCGACCTGGGTGGCCTGAACGTGGCGTACGACGCGCTCCAGGAAGCCCTGAAGAAGAATCCGCAGGAAGCCCAGGAGAAGATCGACGGCTACACGCAGGACCAGCGCTTCTTCCTCAACTGGGCGCGTGTGTGGCGCAGCAACGTCCGCGAGAAGCAGGCGATGCTCTACCTGAACGTCGACCCGCATGCTCCCGCTTCGCTGCGCGCCATCGGCGCACCGTCGAACATGGAAGCCTTCGCCTCGGCGTTCCAGTGCAAGCCCGACGCGAAGATGGTCCGTGCGGCCGACAAGCAAGTGAAGATCTGGTAACAGCGACACACCATCGCTGATGGTCCAGAGGCGCCGCACGAAAGTGCGGCGCCTTTTCTTTGGCGGGAGTCATCAATACAATTGCAAATCGTTCTCATTAAACTTACGATATGCATCCAGACGGGTCCCGTACCCGCGTGCGTCTCGTTCCAGGGAACGACAAGAACCCAGCCCGGTGCGTCCTGAAAGAAAGGCCGCGCGACGTTGGCGCGTGCGCGAACGAAGGCCGTTCCTCATTCGTCTTCAGACACGCAAGGGAATCTCCATGGCCTTCATCAAGAGCCGAAAGCACGCCGCTCCCGCGGTGCGTACCGTCGGTGCCGCCGTCCTGCTCAGCCTCGCCCACGGCGCCGCCGCAAGCGACGTACCTGCCGATATCGCGGCGCCGCCCCAACAGGCCAAGGTCAACGATGCGCAGGCCCTGCCCGGCATGCAGGTGGATGCCGACCGCGGAAGCGACTACCGCGTCGACAAGGTCTCCTCGCCGAAATTCACCCAATCCCTGCTCGACACCACGCAGACCATCCAGGTCATCGGCAAGGAACTCATCCAGCAGCAAGGCGCCACCACGCTTACCGAAGCGCTGCGCAACAGTCCGGGCGTGGGCACCTTCTTCGTCGGCGAGAACGGCTCGACCAACACCGGCGATTCGATCTACATGCGCGGCTTCGATACATCCGGCAGCATCTTCGTCGACGGCGTGCGCGATATCGGCACCGTCTCACGCGACGTGTTCAACATCGAGCAGGTGGAAGTGACCAAGGGTCCGGACGGCACCGAATACGGCCGCACCGCGCCCACCGGCGCCGTGAACCTGGTGACCAAGCAGCCGCTGCTGGGCAACGGTGTTTCCGGGTCGGTGCAGGTCGGCAGCGGTCAGCGCCGCCGCGCCACCGCCGACTGGAACCAGTCGATGGGCAACGACGCCGCGTTCCGCCTCAACGTGATGGGCCAGGACAGCGGCGTCTACGGCCGCGACCAGGTCGAGACCAACCGCTGGGGCGTCGCGCCCTCGCTGGCCTTCGGCCTGGGCACGCCGACCCGGGTGTACCTGAATTACCTGCACATCAAGCAGAACAACGTGCCCGATGGCGGCGTGCCCACCATCGGCCTTCCCGGCTATAGCAGCCCCGATGCCCGCTCCTTCCTCAACGACGCCGGCAAGGTCGATCCCGACAACTTCTACGGCACCAGCCAGGACCACGACCATGTCACCCAGGACATGTTCACGGTCATCGTCGAGCACGACTTCAACGAGAACCTGGCGCTGCACAACACCGCGCGCTGGGGCCGCACCACGCAGGATTACCTGCTCACGTCCTTCATGGGCTCCGCCGCGAACCTGCGCACGCCCGATCCCGCCGATCCCTCGACGTGGACCATCGCGCGCAGCACGCCGACGTTCAAGCACCAGTCCAACCGCATCGCCACCAACCAGACCAACCTCACGGCGACGATCGAGTCCGGGGCGGTCACGCAGAACATCAGCACCGGCATCGAGTTGACGCAGGAGCAGGCGCGTACGATCGGCCTGGGCGCCCTCGGTGGCAGCACCTGGCCGGCCGCCAATCTTTATCGTCCGTACTCCGACGTCGGCGGCCTGCGTTATGGCGAGACGGGCGCCAGGAGCGAAGGCAAGACCAACACCGCCGCGGCCTATTTCTTCGACACGCTGAAGTTCGGCGAGCATTGGCAGGTGAATGCCGGCATCCGCCTCGACCATTACAAGACCGACTTCAATAGCCTCGTGGTCTGCGGCGCCCGCAACGGCCCCGCGTGCGGACGCCTTCCCGCCGGAAGCATCGTTCCCGGCGTCGATACGAGCATCAGCGACAACCTGGTCAACTACAAGATCGGCGTGCTGTACAAGCCGGCGGCGAACGGCAGCATCTACGTCAACTTCGCGCAGTCGCAGGAGCCGCCGGGCGGCAACACGCTCACCCTGTCGTCCTCCGCCAATAGCGCGGACAACCCGAACTTCGATCCGCAGAAGGCACGTACCGCCGAGATCGGCACGAAATGGGACCTGCTCGGCGAGAAGCTGCTCCTTACCGCCGCGCTGTACCGCACGACGGTCACCAACGAGTTGACCCAGGACCCGACCGACCTCCTCTACTACCAGGTCGGCAAGAAGCGCGTACAGGGCATCGAAATCTCGGCCCTGGGCAAGCTCAGCGAAAACTGGGCGGTCAGCGCCGGCTTCACCACGATGGATGCCACGGTGGAAAAGGGTACGGGCGTCACGGCCAACGGTTCCGACGACCTGGCATATACGCCGAAGAAGGCATTCACCGCCTGGACCACGTACCACCTGCCCTTCGACCTCACCATCGGCGGCGGCGCGCGTTATTCCGGCGAATTGCAGCGCGGCACCGATGGCGCGATCGGCACGCCGGCGTACACCAAGGCCTATTGGGTGTTCGACGCGATGGCGAGCTACCCGGTGAATCGGCACCTGGACATCCAGCTCAACATCTACAACCTGTTCGACAAGGAATACGTCGCCGCCATCAACAAGAGCGGCTACCGCTACACTCCGGGTACGCCGCGATCGGCCATGCTGACCGCCAACGTGCGTTTCTGATCGACCGGAGGAAAGCCACCATGCTGATGCACATCCCCGACGTCCTGGACAAGGAACAGGTCGCCGGGATACGTGCGGCACTGGGGAGCGCCGAGTGGACCGACGGGCGGCAGACCGTCGGTCCCCAAGGTGCGAAGGTCAAGCGCAACCTGCAACTGCCCGACGCGTCGCCGTTACGGCGCGAGCTGGGCGACAGGGTGGTGGCCGCACTGAATCGCCATCCGCTCTACCATGCCGCCGCGCTGCCGCTGCGCACGCTGTCGCCGCGTTTCAACCGCTACGAAGGTGGCGGCGAATACGGCTTCCATATCGATGGCGCCGTCATGTCGACCGGTCTCGGCGACACGCATGTCCGCAGCGATATCTCCTGCACGCTCTTCCTCAGCGAGCCGGAGGAATACGACGGCGGTGAGTTGATCGTCAGCGACACCTACGGCGAGCACGAGGTGAAGCTTCCGGCCGGCGATGCCATCGTCTACCCATCCTCCAGCCTGCATCGGGTCACCCCGGTGACCCGCGGCGCACGCATCGCCTCGTTCTTCTGGGTGCAGAGCATGGTGCGCGACGATGGGGCACGGCGCCTCCTGCTGGAGATGGACACGGCCATCCGCACGCTTTCAGCCAGCGGTGCCGACCAGGCGGCGATCCTGCAATTGACGGGCGTTTACCACAACCTGTTGCGGCGCTGGGCGGAGACCTGAGCCCCGGTTTCACGACACGGTAGGCACGGGAGCCTCGCGGGCGGATAATTGGCGCCCCCTCGATGTCTCGGCTTCCCAAACGCATGTTCCAACCCGGTCAACGCTGGATATCCACCGCCGAGCCTGAGCTCGGACTCGGCACCATTCTCCGCGTCGAAGGACGCAGCGTGCAGGTGCTCTTCGCCAAGTCGGGCGTCCTGCGTCCTTATGCGGCGGACAGCGCTCCCCTGATCCGCGCGGAGTTCCGGGCCGGTCAACGCGTATCCGGCAAGGGCATCGCCTTCCTCGTGGAGCGCATCGAGGAACGCGAGGGCCTGTTCGTCTATCGTGGCGAAGGCCGCGAACTGGAGGAAGGCCAGCTCGACGACGAACAAGCATTGTCCCAGGCCGATGACCGCCTGATCGGCGGCCGCACCGATCCCAACGACCGCTTCGACCTGCGTCTGGAGGCCTTGCGCAGGCGCGCCGATGCGCGCCGTTCCGCCGCATGGGGCCTGGAGTCCGCCCGTATCGGCCTGGTTCCGCATCAGTTGCGCGTGGCCGGCATCGCCTCCGCGCGACGTCCGCCCCGCGTCCTGCTAGCCGATGAGGTAGGCCTGGGCAAGACGATCGAGGCCGGCATGATCCTGGCCCGGCAACTCGCCGCCGGACGCGCCGGGCGCGTGCTCGTCCTGTTGCCGGAAACCCTGGTCTACCAGTGGTTCGTGGAGCTGCTGCGCCGATTCAACCTGTCGTTCTCCATCTTCGACGAAGAACGCTGCGAAGCCATCGAGCAGGCCAGCGACGGTCGCAATCCGTTCGAAGACGAACAGTTGGTCATTTCCGATTTCGCCTTCCTGGAATCGTCCCCGCGCCGTGCCGCCCAACTCGTGGAAGCGGGATGGGACCTCATCGTGGTCGACGAGGCGCACCACCTCGAATGGACGCCGGAAGGCGCCAGCCCGCGCTATCGCCTGGTGGAAGAACTGGCCTCGGCGACGCCGGGAGTGATCCTGCTCACCGCCACGCCGGAACAGCTGGGCCGCGCCGGTCATTTCGCCCGTTTGCGCCTGCTCGATCCGCAGCGCTACGCCAACCTCGAGGCCTACCTCGCCGAGTCGGCGGGTTATGGTCCCTTGTCCGATGCGGCCAGTGCGCTCGCGGAAGGCAACCCGTTGAACGACGAACAGCGCGCGTTGCTCGCCGGCCGATTCAAGGGCGACCGCGAACTGCTTGCCCTGCTCGACCGCGCCGACGCAACCGGCGAGCTTCTCGCCGCCCTGATCGACCGCCATGGCACCGGTCGTGCGATGTTCCGCAACCGGCGAGCCGGCATTGGCGGCTTCCCCCGACGCACGCCCGAGCTGCTGGTCATCGATCCGGATACGCTCGACGCGGGGCGTCGCGATGCCCTGCTGGCGGAATTCCGCTCGGATATCCAGCAACCGCCCGCGGCGCTGGAATTCGACTACGCCGACGACCCGCGCCTTGCGGCACTGATCGGCTTGCTCGAGTCGCATCCGGCCGACAAGTTCCTGCTCATCTGCCGCAGTCAGGCCAAGGTGATGGCGATCGAGGACGCGTTGCGCACCCGGAGTGGCGTCGGCGTGGCCCGGTTCCACGAGGGCCTGGGTATCGTCCAGCGCGACCGCAATGCCGCCTTCTTCGCCCAGCCCGATGGCGCCCGCCTGCTGCTCTGCTCGGAGATCGGTTCGGAAGGGCGCAATTTCCAGTTCGCTCATCGCCTGGTCATGTGGGACCTGCCGCTGGATCCGGACCTGCTCGAGCAACGCATCGGCCGCCTCGACCGCATCGGCCAGAAGCACGACATCGTCATCCACGTCCCCTTGGTGGAACAGAGCGCGCAGCATGTGCTCGCGCGCTGGTACGACGAAGGCCTCGACGCGTTCCGCAGCAGCCCCGCCGACGGTCGCGAACTGCTCCGCCGTTTCGGCCACCTGCTGGCGACGCTCGCCGACGAACACGCCCGCGAAGACGACGACCGCGATCAGGAACTGGATGCGCTGATCGCCGAGACGCGCGGTGCGCACGAAGAACTGTCCGCCTTGATCCACGCCGGGCGCGACCACCTGCTCGAACTCGCCGCCAGCCGCGACCCGCACGCCGATGATCTCTCGACGAGCTTCGCCGCCGAAGACAAGGACCCGGCGCGCGACGCGTTCATCCAGCGCCTGTTCGAAACCTACGGCGTACACGCCGAGGAACTGGCGCCCGACATCGTGCTGCTCGATCCGCAATACCTTTCCACCGACGGTCTTCCAGGCTTCGCCGAGGGTCCGGTCTCTGTGACCTTCTCACGAGAACTGGCGCTGGCACGCGAGGAATTGCCCCTGCTGCGCCTCGATCACCCGATGGTGCTGGCGGCGGTCGACCTGCTCGTTTCCGGCGAGGACGGCAACGCCGCCTTCCTTGTCGACGATGCGCTGCCCGTGCGAACCGCGTTGCTGCAAACGGTGTTCGTGCTGGAGATCGTCGCCGAGCGCACGCTCGACGCCGGGCGCTTCCTGCCGGCGACACCGCTCATGCTCACCGTGGACACCAAGTTGAGTGAACGCGCGCCATTCCGTCCGAGCGACGTCGCGCTGCGACGCGCCTCGGACCGGAACATCGAAGTGCCGCGCTATCGCAAGTTCCTGTCCAAACTCGTCCCGCCGATGCTCGAGCGCGCGCAGGACCTGGCGGAGGCGCGTGCGGAAGTGCTCAAGGCCGAGGCGCTCGAGGCCTCACGGCACGAACTGGATGCGGAACACGCCCGCCTGGTCGCACTGCATGCCGTGAACCCGTCGATCAAGGACGAAGAGGTCGACGCCATCGCCGCCGAACGCGACGCCCTGCTCGCCGCCATACCCGAAGCGAGGTTGCGCCTGGACGCGGTACGCTTCGTCGTCAGCCCGGATTTCCTCGCCTTGCGCTGAACCTAGAACCGCTGGCGTGGCGGCGGCCTGACGCCCCACGCCCAGAGCAGCACGAGCCCGGCGGCGAGGCCACCCAGGTGGGCGAAGTGGGCGACACCGGACAACGTGCCGGTGACGCCGAAGACCAGTTCGGCGACGCCATAAAGGGTGACGAAGAGCCAGGCCGGGATGCCGATCGGGATCGGGATCAACATCAGCTTCTCGCGCGGGAACAGCATCGCGAAAGCGCCGAGCAAGCCGAACACGGCACCGGACGCACCTACCGTCGGGTACATGCGGTCGGGCTCGAACAGGTACACCACCGCCAGTTGTGCCACCGCGGCGGCAACCAGGCATACGAAGTAATAGATCGTGAAGCGCCGCGTGCCCATCACCCGCTCGATCAGGCCGCCGAACATGTACAAGGCGTACATGTTCAACACGATGTGCATCACATTGCCATGCATGAAGCCATAGGTGATGAGCTGCCATGGACGGAAACCGATGCCCGCCACGCCCCCCGCGCCGAGATCGACGGCGATGTCGTGACCGAACGGCCACAAGGCGAACCAGCGCGTCAGCGCCAGGGTGTCCTGGTCTTGCAAGAGGTACTGCAGGGCGAACACCAGCACGTTCGCGATCAGCAGGTTCCGGGTCACCGGAGGCAGGTTGCTCGGCATCGGCGCGGCGTCAGGCGGCGAACGGCGTGGGTTGGAGAATCTCGATCCAGTACTGGTCGGGATCGCGGATGAAGGCGATATGGCGCATGCGCCCGTCGCTCAGCCGCTTCTGGAAGGTGACGCCGAGCGCCTCGAAGCGCGCGCACGCGGCTTCGACGTCGGGCACGCTCACACAGAGGTGGCCGAATCCGCGCGGCTCGCTGTTTCCATTGTGGTACGCGAAGGACGGGTCGTTTTCCGTGCCATGGTTGTGCGTCAGCTCGAGCACGCCCGGCTGCCGCAGCACCCACTCCTTTCGCGCATCGTCGTCATCGGGGATCACCCCCTGGTCGCCGACCAGCACGAGATAGACGATGGTGAAGGCCGCCTCCGCGAACACGCTCTTGTACACGGGCGTGAACCCCAGCACGCGCGTGTAGAAATCCAGCGACACGTCGAGGTCGCGCACACGGATCATCGTATGGTTGAAGACATAGCCACGGGTCGCCGCATCGGGTGTGGCGGTGACGCCGGGGAGCGACGTGAGGTCGGAGAGCGGCATGGGGCGATTCCTTGGGACAAGACCCAAGGGTGGCTGCGCCGGCGCCGCAATTCAAGCGGCGGGGCGGACGGTGTCAGGCGCGCCGCACGTTCCAGCGGTCCAGCGAGAGCAAAAGCAGCACCGCCGCGAGCGCCGCGTAGGCCGCGACGAACTGCCATACGAGGGATTGCGAGGCCACATCCAGCGCCCAGGGCAGGTAGACCGACCCGATCGGCTGCACCGAATGGATCAATCCGCATGCGGTAAACAGGCCACCCAGCGCCACGATGCCCGCCGCCTTGCGCACATGGCCGTCGATCATCGCCACCACGAAGCTGGCCCAGATCATCGAGGTGATGATGAAGCCATTGCCGAGGATCACGATCACCGCCATGGCCGACACCCCGTGGGTGCCGTCGGCATACAAGGCAGCGAAATGCGCCGGATCGACGATCGAAGGATCGCCGAGCTTGATCGCGACCATCCGTGCGATCGCCGGAAAGAAGCTGAAGACCACGGCGCCGGCATAACGCAACGGCGTCGCTTCGAAAGCCTGCGTGGTGATGCCGATGGAGACGAAGACGAGGATCGGCGCCAGCACGGCCACCGGCAGCAACTCGACGAGATTGGAGAGGTATCCGAATACCCCGCCCAACCCGATGACCAAGCCTGTGACCAGGGTGTATCCCGTGCGTGCGCCCATCGCCTTGTACGCCGGCTGGCCGATGTAGGGCGTGGTTTGCGCCACGCCGCCGCAGATACCCGCCACCAGCGTGGCCAACGCCTCGACCAGCAGGATGTCGCGCGTCGGATAGTCTTCCCCCGCCGCGCGGGCGCTTTCGGTGACATTGATGCCACCGACCACCATCAAGAGACCGAACGGCAGGATCAACGGCAGGTACGGAAGCGTCGCCGGCAGGCCCTGCACGAAGCCCAGGCTCGGCCACGGGAAGCCCAGGCGCCATTGCCACCCGGCCGGCGCGTGGTAGCCGGTTCCGAGCAACCCTGCCGGGCCAAGCCCGTAGTAAAGGATCACGCCAACCAGGAATGCGCCCAGCACACCGGGCATGCCGAACGGCAACCGCCGTTTCGCGACCAGGGCATAGAGCACGATGCCCAGGCCGGCGAAACCCACCACCGGCACGCGCAGGATCTCCACCAACGGCAGGAAGCCCATCAGCACCAGGGCGATACCGGCGATCGATCCGAGCAAGCCGGCCCTTGGCACCGTGCGCTGGACCCAGGCACCGAAGAACGAGAGCACGAACTTGAGCACGCCCATCACGACCAGCGAGGCCATGCCCAGGCGCCAGGTGGCCTCACCCGCCGCCATGGCATCCATGCCCGCCTGCCGATAGCCGACGAACGCCGGGCCCAGCACGAGCAGGGCCATGCCGATCGTGGTGGGCGCGTCGATACCTAGCGGCATGGCGGTGACATCCTGCCGGCCCGTGCGCGCGGCCAGACGATGCGCCATCCACGTGTAGGCCAGGTTGCCGAGCAGCACGCCCAGCGCCGTGCCCGGAAACATCCGGCGGAAGACGAGGTCCGCCGGCATGCCGAAGATGCCGATAAGCGCCGTGGCCATGAATGCCAACAAGGAGAGGTTGTCGACGACCAGGCCGAGGACACCGTTGAGGTCGCCAGCGCCGAAGCGGCGCCGCGAAGCCATGGGCGCGGCCATCAGAACGACACGTCCGCGGGCTGGGTCACGCGCAGCACCGATTGGTCGCCGGTCTTCGCTTTCCAGGCGGCGCGGATCGCATCCACGGCGGCGCGTTGCGCGGGGGCATCGGCGTAGAGGAGGACGACGAGCTTCGACCGCAGGCGTTCCGGCCGCGACTGGTTCGCACCCTGCCACTGTCCGTAGGCGTCGATGACGGTCAATCCACTCGGAAAGCGCGGCGTCACCTCGTTGTCGAGAAAGGCGCGCCAGGCTGCTTCGTCCACGCCGTCGTGGCCGCCTGCCGGCCCGAGGCCGAAATATAGCTCGGTACGCACCCATCCCTGCGCGCTTCCCGGATGTGCCGCATCGCCACTGAGCGTGGCGCCGCCCGCATTCGGCCCCATGGACGTGGCGCAACCCGCCGATGCGAGCAACGAGGCGGCCAGGAACAAACCGGCAAGCAACTTCATGTGAACCCCTAGGAATGACATCGAACGGACGTCCATACGGCCAGGCGTCCAGCTGTCGGCACAGCGTACACCGCAACGCAACAAATGGGGCGGCGCGGGCTCGGCTTCGCCCTCGCGTTCGTCGTGTGCGTGGCGGGGGAGCTGCCGGGTGCCACCCTCGGCGCGACGTGTGGAACCGAGGAGCGCCGGGCGACAAGGCCCGTCAGGGGGCCGGCCTGGACGGCCGGCCGTTTTCGCTGAGCCACGGAGGGCGAATCGAAAACCCCGTTGTGGGAGCCGACCTTGTCGGCGATCCCGCGGCAACGGGCCAGGTTGTGGCAAGCACCCATCGCCGACAGGGTCGGCTCCCACCAGGCGCACAAAAAAAGAGCCCGGCTTTCGCCGGGCTCCTTTTTTTACAGCTACTACCGATCTTGCAAGGATTACTGCTGAACCTGCAGTTCCGTGCGACGGTTGCGAGCGCGGCCTTCGGCCGTGTCGTTCGTGTCGATCGGGTTGTTCTCGCCGTGGCCGATCGGGCCTTCCAGACGATCCGCACCGATGCCGTGCGAGGTCAGGTAGTCGAACACGATCTTCGCGCGACGCTCGGACAGGCCCTGGTTGTACGCATCCTTACCGACGCTATCCGTGTAACCGGCAACCGTGACCTTGACCTGCGGGTAACGCTGCAGGGTGTCGACAGCCTGGTCGAGGACGCCCAGCGATTCGCTGGTCGGCTCCTGCAGGGTCGGCCCGATGTTCGTCTCGCCCTTCTTCGGACGATCGAACTTGAAGTTGACGCCGCGCAGGTCGATGACGACCTTCTGCGGGCAACCATCCGGACCGACGATCGTGCCAGCCGGAGTGGCCGGGCACTTGTCGTCGCAATCGTTCACACCGTCGCCATCGCTGTCGAGGGTCGAGCAATCCGGAGCGGCCGGAGCCGGAGCAGCGGCGGGAGCCGGGGCAGCCGGCGGCTCGCCGAAGCGCGAGACGATCGAGAAGCCGAGGAACCAGTCACCGTAGCCGTTCTCGCTGTCGGTGGTCTTGTCGTCCCAGTCGTAGCGATAGCCGGCTTCCACGCGGAAGTCGGAGCTGTCGGTGATGGTCTTGGACACGCCGACACCAAGTTCGGCGGCCGGGGACCAGCCGTTGTCCGACGGGTTGTGGTGGTACGAGCCCATCACGCCGGCCAGCAGGTACGGACGCCAGCTGTCCCACGCACCAGCGTAGAAGCGGGCGGCAACGCCGTAGCTGTTGTTCGACCAATGGCCAACGCCATCGTTATCGCGTTTGGTGCGATCGGCGAAGATGTCGATCGACGCGTTGTTCGAGATGAACTTGCCGAAGCCCAGGCCGTAGTAAACCTGGCGGCTGTTGGTGTTGCGATCGGTGTCGTTGTAGTAACCGCCAACCGTCGGGGCGATGTACCAGCGGCCGTCATAGCCGTTACCCGCCGTGTCGGCGGATTCCTGCGCGTGAACGGCACCCACGCCGCCCAGGGCCAAGCCGATCAGCAAAAACAAGCCCTTACGTTTCATCGGTGTCTCCTCATTATTGGTATTCGCGTCCGCGCTCCACCCCAGACGGAAATCGCGCGTAGAACTCTTGTCGAATCCGGGGACTTCGGCCGTCCCTCGCTTTGATACCCCTTCAACGGGCGGCGGCAGTTTAGCAAAAATCAAACAATTGAGCACCTGCCAAAAACCGCCGTTCATACTTGAGTCACGGCCATTATCAAGCCGTGAAGAGTGTCATGAACTCGTGAATGGGCATGGAGTCGAGTGTTTCGGCCGAATGGGTGACCGCCAGGACCTTCTCGACGCGCTCCGCGGGAAGCTCGGCCCGCAGGGCTGCCTCGAACTTCTTCAGCAGAACGGGGATGCCCTCGGCCCGCCGCTTGCGGTGCCCGATCGGGAAATCGATGGAGACTTTTTCGGTATGCGAGCCATCCTTGAAGAACACCTGGACCGAATTGCCGATGTAACGCTTTTCGGGGTCGAAGTAATCCCTGGTGAATTGCGGATTTTCCACCACGGTCATTTTGTCGCGCAGGGCATCGATACGCGGATCGGCGGCTACGGAATCGTTGTAATCGTCGGCGGTGAGACGGCCGAAAATGAGCGGTACGGCCACCATGTACTGGATGCAATGGTCGCGGTCGGCGTAGTTGGCCAGCGGCCCGGTCTTGTCGATGATCCGGCAGCCAGCCTCCTGGGTCTCGATGACCACCTTCTCGACCTCGTCGAGACGGCCGGCCACCTGGGTGTGCAGGGCCATGGCGCATTCCACGGCGGTCTGCGCATGGAACTCGGCTGGAAAGCTGATCTTGAACAGCACGTTCTCCATCACGTAGCTGCCGAAGGGGCGCTCGAACTCGAAGGCATTACCCTTGAAGGCCACATCGTAGAAGCCCCAGGTCTTCGCCGTGAGCGCCGAGGGATAGCCCACCACGTTCCGGTAGACGGCGTTGATGGCATGGGTGACGGCGCGGCGGCAGGCGTCGCCGGCGGCCCAGCTCTTGCGCGGGCCGGTGTTGGGCGCGTGGCGGTAGGTGCGCAAGGCGCCGTTGTCGATCCAGCTGTGCGAGACGGCCGTGGTGATCTGCTCCTTGTCGCCACCCAGCATCGCCGTGGCGACTGCCGTGGAGGCAAGGCGGACCAGGATCACGTGGTCCTGGCCGACGCGGTTGAAGCTGTTCTTGAGCGCATAGCAACCCTGGATTTCATGGGCCTTGATCGCATAGCCGAGCACGTCGCGCACGGTGAGCGGCTTGCCACCCTCCTTCACCGCCTTGCGCGAAAGGTAGTCGGCGACGGCCAGGATCGCGCCGAGGTTGTCCGACGGATGGCCCCATTCCGCCGCCAGCCAGGTGTCGTTGAAATCCAGGTAGCGGATCTGGGTACCGATGGCGAAGGCCGCCTGGACCGGGTCCAGTTCGTGCGAGGTGAACGGCACACGCGTGCCGCCGGGCAGGACGGCGCCCGGAACGACCGGCCCCAGGTGCTTGACGCAGTCCGGGAACTTCATCGCCAGCGCCGAACAGGCCAGCGAGTCCAGAAGCATGTAGCGCGCGGTGTCGTAGGCCTCCTGCGAGTCGACCTTGTAGTCGGCCACGTAGTTGGCGATGTCCACCAGCGGCTGGTCCGGATCGGGACGCGTGGCGGAACGGATATCGTGTGCGCTCATGGACTTCACTCGCGAAAGGTTGGGGTAGCCGGCGATTTTAACCGGTGAGCCCCCATGCATGTCTTGCCGCGCTGCATCCCAACAGCCACAATGCGGCCTATTACAACCCAAAGGGGAGTAGTTCCGCGGGAGCATCATGGCTCCCGTGCGCGACGATCGTCAGTACGGGCGCCCCACGCGCCCCGGTCATCGCGGCGGCTTCGCGCCGGGAACGAGACTTTTGCGGTGACGACGGGCGCGCGTACCCGTCGCTGCCGCATTGGTCCACACAGCGCGCGAAGGGTCTCACCGCATGGATTTCCTTACTCCTGAATTCTTTTCCGGCCTCGCCGCCATCATCCTGCTCGACCTGGTATTGGCCGGCGACAACGCGATCGTGATCGCGCTGGCCGCTCGCAACCTTCCCCGCCACCTGCAAAAGAAAGCCGTGTTCTGGGGCACGTTCGGCGCCATCGCCTTGCGCATCGTCCTTACCTTCGCGGTGATCTGGCTGCTGAAGCTCCCGGGCCTGATGCTGGCGGGCGGCATACTGCTGTTGCCCATCGCCTGGAAACTGCTCAAGCACGAGGAGCACGATCCGAACATCACCGCCGCTTCCAGCTTCTGGGCGGCCATACGCACCATCGTCGTCGCCGATGCCCTGATGGGCCTGGACAACGTGCTGGCGATCGCCGGCGCCGCCAAGGGCCACATGGGCCTGGTGGTGCTCGGCCTGGCCATCAGCGTGCCGCTGGTGGTCTGGGGCTCCACGCTGATCCTGAAGCTGATCGAGCGCTTTCCGATCGTCGTCTACATCGGCGCGGGCGCCATCGCCTGGACAGCCGCCCGCATGATCGCCCACGACCACCTGGTGGCACCGTGGTTCGACGCCCGCGCCTGGGCCCCGTGGCTGCTCGACGTGATCCTGGTAGCCGGTATCTGCGGCGGCGGTTGGCTTTGGGCGCGCCGCGCCCAGCGCAGGGCGCTCGCCTGAGCAAGTACTGAAAAATCGCCACGGGGCAAGAAGCGCCCTGGTGGGAGCCGACGCTGTCGGCGATGGGTGCTTGCCTCCCTCCGGCCCGCTGCCGCGGGATCGCCGACAGGTCGGCTCCCACCAGAAGACAGGCCGCCTCGCGGCGGCCTTGGGATTCCCCCCGGCGAGGCGGCCGGCACGGAGCCGGTTCGCCATCCGGACGGTCAGAAGCGGAAACGGACGTACGCGGCAGGCCCGTTGAGCTTCATGTCGAGATCGAGGTCGTAATTGCGCTTGTCCTGGTGCAGCTTGATCTTCGTGTACGCGTACTCCGCGCCAAAGCCGACGTTCTGCCACGGGAACCACTCCACGCCGAGCGCCGCATCCCATATGTGGCCATTGAGCGAGCCGCCGTTCTTCTTCACCCCGGACGCGTTGAAATACATGCGCCACTGGTCGTTGAACGCATGCCGCCAGCCAAGCTGCAAGTTGGGCGCCCATGCATTGGTGTCGGTGGCCGATCCGTCCTGGAAGGTCTGGCCGGCCACCGTGGCCGTGCCATAGATGCTCGCCTTGACCTTGTAGTACGCCGCGCCCAGGCCCACGCCGAATACATCGTCGCCCGTACCGAACCACCATTTGTACGCTGCGCTGCCGAAGGTGAACTTGAGATCGCCCTTCACGCGCGCGCTCGCGGCGATGGGATTACCGAGGAAGTTGATCTGCTCGGACAGCGTCTTGGAGTGCGAGCGGTCGACCTCGTAGTAGTCGAAGGCGAAACCCTGGTGCTCGCCGATCAGGAAGTCCAGGCGGACACGAGGCACGGTCTTGTGCTTCTTGAAGTCGAGGTCGTCCTCGAGGTTCACGTCACCGCTGGTGTTGAAGATGCCCGTGTTCGCACCGATCGTCGTGTCGTTGCTGGTGTAGTAGCCGCCCACCCACACGCTGACGTTGTCCAGCGCCGGCGACTGGGATTTCTTGTTGCTGTCCTGCGCATGCGCTGCGGCTCCCAGGACGGCTAGCGAAGCGATGGCGAGGCCCGCGGTGGCCTTGGCGTAACGATGTGGACGTGCGTGCATGTAGAACTCCCTGCAAAGTTTGTGTGTTCTAACCCCCGCGAAATCTTAACGATCCATGATGTGTGCATCGCGTGCACGGGAACCCGCGCGTGTTCGAAACGCGTTCAGGTGGAGTGGGTGAAACGGATGTGAACCTACAACGTAATGGGGACGCGCACCGTGATCGTCGTATCCGGTGTATCGCCGGTCACGCCCACGCCGAGCGTCACGTTCAACGTTTCCTTGTCGTTGAAGCGGTAGGAGCCACCGACCAGCAGCGAGCCGAGGGTCACCCGCGCGGAGCCGGGCAAAGCATGGTCGTTCTGCGTGGTGCGGCCGACGAACGCCTGGTCGTAGCCGATGCTGATCGACGCCTTCTCGTTCAAGGACAAGCCCATGCCGATGCTGATGTCGGCGATGTCGCCTGCCTTCACGTCGCCGAGGAACTGCTTGCCGGCAAGAAGTACGTTACGGCTGACGTTCTTCCGCTCGAAATTATGCAGGTAACTGAGGTTGCCGAAGAACACCACCGGATCGGATGGGTACAGCCAGGTAACGCCCAGCTGTGCCGAGTAGAAGCCCGACCCCGTCGGGTTGCGCAATGGCAGCCCCGTGCCGGTGAAGTTCTCCACGCAGCGCGTCACGCAGTCGCTGGTGACTTCGAAGGGATCGCGGCCCGTTCGCGACTTGGCGCGGAACCAGCCGACGTAATACGGCTTGTCCGCACCACCGTCGTTGATCTGGTAACGCAACGTGGCCTCGATGTCGCCGAGGCCCTTGCCGCTCGTGGTGAAGAGGCGATCCTGTGCCGTACCGGTGAAGATCTCGCGGCTGATCGTGTCTGTGTGTATGTCGACGTATGGAATGCGTACTTCGACCTCCATGCGATTGGTGAGGCCGTAGCGGAACGCCACCGCGCCTGTCTGCGTGGTGGTCTTCACCTGGCGCACGTCGACCAGGCCGATCAGGATCGCGGGAATCACCGTGTAGCCGACCAGGGCCACGCGGTCACTCGACGAATAACCGTACTGATAGGAAGGTTCGACGATCAGCTTGCCCTTGGGCGTGAGCACGCCGGGCTGGTCGAAGATCGGGGCGACCTCGGGCGGACGTTCATCCGTTTCCGGCCGGCGTCCCACGGGCTGCGTGGCGACCACCTGCCCGGAACTTCCCGCCGGAGGCGCGCCGGGCGGTGGCGCGCCCGGGACCTCCTGCCCCGGCGTGGCCTGCGCGCGCGGGTCGGCAAGCGCGGCGGAACCGCCGCGCGCCTCTTCCAGCGCGTTGAGGCCGACCGCCTTGCGCAGGTCGTTGTAGTTCATTTCCTGCACGGCCAGCTCGCGCTTCATCTGCTCGAGTTCGGCGAGCTGTTCCGCCATGCGGCTACGCATCGCATCGATGCGCCTGCCTTGCGCGTCTATCTTCTCGCGCAAGACCGGATCGATGGTGGCCTCCTGCGCGAGACAGGCGCCGATCCACATCGGAAGCACCGCGAATGCCAGGGCACCCGCGCACGTCTTAGCCTGCATCACCCTGCCATTGCGATACATGCGTCAATTCCCCCGGAACTGGATCACCGCGTCTTGGACCGACTCCGCCATGCGGACGTTTTCGAGCATCCGCGCACTGTTGACCGACGCGTCGATGGTGGTGGTGGCCGTGATGGCCTGGTTGTCGAGCGAGTTCTGCACGATGAGGCCTGGCAGCGCTGAATTCGGCAGCGCGGCCGAGACGGTCGCCAGGGTCGTCGTCGCACCGTCGGACGCCGGCGTGGAAGCGCTCGTGCCCTGCACCGAGGATGCCGGCACCGTGCCCGCCATGCCCCCGGCCCCGTTGGTGACGACGGTGGTTCGCAACGCATCCTGCAGGGCAGCCGCCTGTTCCCGGGTGATGTTCGCGATGTCGGGAACGGTGATGGTCGTGCGCATCGTTTCCATGCCGTTGATCAGCACGGTTCGCTGTAGCGCGAACGACGCACGCAAGTTGTCACCGAGATCGAACCCGCCACGGATACGGTCCAGGCGCACGTCGGACACGCTCCGGTTCGCGGGAAAATCGGCGGCTTCGCCAGTGGCGCAGGCACCGCCGAGGGTGATCGCGATGATCAGTATTCGTGTTTTCATATGTCCCCCGGACCGCGCTTGGGCATCACCAGTGGCTCTAGCCCATTGCGTTGGATGCCGTCTCCGATGGGTGCCGCGGGAGCGACCGCCCAGTCGCGTGGACTGTTGAAGATGGCGCGGTCACGCTGGTTGTGGATGACGAAAACGACGCGGTTGTTCCACATCGCGTCGAATCGCCGCCTGGACATGGCGCGTGTGCCCCGGGCTGGATCGCCCACCAGTACGCGGCCGTTCTTGTAACCCTTCACCACGACGAAGTGGTGATAGCCGCGTTCGTTGATCAATACGATCGCGGGGACGCCCTCATTGTCGAGCTTCTCCAGCGGCACCTCGAAGCCATCGGCCTCGAAGCCACGAGAGGCGAGGAATCGTTTGATGTCCAGCAACGAGAACCCTTCCTTGCCGATCTTCGCGCGATCGCCATGGGTGAACATCACATCGAACGCGGACTGCTCGTCGACCGGGTAGCCATACTGGTAAGTCAACAGCGTGGCGACGGCGGCGGAGCCGCAACTGAAGTCGTATTTCTGCCGGATCGTGTTGCGGAAGCGCGCCTCCTTCAGGCTCGTCATCCGCACCGGATACGAAGTACCGGGGCTGGTCTGTACCTCCGCCTTCATCGCCGGCACGGCAGGCGCCGCGACGACGAGAAAGAGAGCGAGGGCACAGGCGGCCTTCATGGATTCATCCGCACGTTGACGATGGTGGAGTTCTGGATCAGCACGTTGTTACCGGAGTTCTGGATCACCGTCGGCAAGCCCGCCGAATTGTCGAAAGCGCTGCCCGAGACGACATTGCCTCCGCTGATCGTGTTCTTCGCCTCGGTGTCGCTCATCGTGCCGTTGAGCGTCTGCTGATTGATGTTGTTCGTGGTCCCGCTGCCTCCGGTCATGGCCTGCAGCTGTTCGAGGGAAGTGGCCTGGCCGAACGCGGCCGGTGGCGGTTCACTAGCGGGAGGCGTGGCGTACGCCGTTCCGCCGACGCAAGCCAGGGCAATCAGGGCCAGTGCCCGGCGCGCCCGATGTTCGTATTGCTGCCGCATGGGTGTTCTCCTGAAGGTCCTGGTGCTTCCCTTCGGATGACCACGGAGCGCCGGAGCGCCCCGTGGTTCCCTTTGCTACCGGTCCAGCCGTTACGGAGCCGAACCCACGCTCAGGTTGGCCTGGACATTCACGCCCTGCTGGATCAACGACGCCGCGCCACTGTTCTGCGCGAAGTTGGAGATGCCGGCGGCTGCCGCGCCCGCGCTGCCCATGCTGTTGGACATGTCGAACGCACCCGCATCGGCATAGGCCGTGCCACCCGCGCCGCCGGCGCCGCCATCGGCACCCGAGCCAGCACCACCCGTACCCGACGCGCCCGCGCCGCCCGCACCGCCTTCGCCACCGGCCGCCATCGCCGTGCCGCCTGCGCCGCCCGTGCCGGTTCCACCCGCGGCCGTTGCGGTCGCGTCGCCGGAGGTTCCCGCGCCGCCCGTGCTGGCGCTTGCGCCACCGGTGCTGGCCGTGGATCCGCCGGTCGCCGTGTCGGCACCCGCACCGCGCGCATTCGCCCTGCCACCGTCGCCGTTGGCGTTGCCGCCATCGCCGGAACCGTCGCCGCCCGCGGAGGCGGTCAACGCACCCGCGTCGCCGCTCGAAGCGGAACCGTCGCCACCGACCGCACCGCGTGCACGCGCGTTGCCGCCGTCACCGCCGGATCCGCCCGTGCCGCCGTAACCGACCGCACCGTAGCCGTCGCCGCCGCTGCCGCCGCGTCCGCCGTTGGCGTCACCCAGGTTACGGGCGATGTTGCCGATGCCGCTCACGCCTACGTTGCTGACGCTTCCGTTGAGCACGGTGTACGAGATGGCGTTGGTGGTGTTGAACGATCCGGACGTGGTGTCGGTCCGGCTGTGGGTCGAGCTGTCCGTATAGGTGGAGCTATCGGAGTACTGCACGGCAATCGATCTGCGCTGCGCGCTGGCACCCGAGGATCCGGTCTGGGTGTCGTCGGCCATGGCCGGCATGGCAAATCCGATGGCGAGGCAGATCGCCGTGGCAATAAGAGTCTTACGCATGGGAGAGTCTCCTGTGAGCGACGCGGAACCCCTGTTTTTTCGGGATGACCGGACGTCCTGCCAACGCACCGGGTGAAAGAACGGAGCAAGTTGCGTGCCTTCGGCAGTCAGGCTCGCAAGAACCTGCTGCCATGCGGATTTAGCGCTTTCCAGGCGCTGAACGAAGGGCCTTTCGTGTAAAGGCGGCGATACACGCCGTAACGCCGCTGGGGCGGCTTGGTCCTCGCTGCTGCGCCCGCCCTTGCCGCCGACGCCGGTTACGACGATCATTCGAACGATCGTTTGAACCGGAGCCTCCCATGGCCTATCCGCACCTGCTCGCCCCGCTCGACCTGGGTTTCACCACCTTGCGCAATCGCGTCCTCATGGGCTCGATGCATACGGGGCTGGAAGACAAGGCCGCGGATTACGACAAGCTCGCCGCGTTCTTCGCCGAACGCGCGCGTGGCGGCGTGGGCCTCATCGTCACCGGTGGCATCGCGCCAAACATCGAGGGCTGGCTGAAGCCGATGTCGGGGACGATGTCGATGCCCTGGCACGTCAGCCGGCATCGCAAGGTCACCCGCGCGGTGCATGCCGAGGGCGGGAAGATCTGCATGCAGATCCTGCATGCGGGGCGCTACGCCTATCAACCGCTTTCCGTGGCGCCGTCGAGGATCAAGTCCCCGATCACCCCCTTCACGCCGCGCGCGCTTTCCGCACGAGGCGTGGAGCGCAGCATCGATGCCTTCGTACGCAGCGCGAAGCTGGCGCGCGATGCCGGGTACGACGGCGTCGAGGTCATGGGTTCGGAAGGTTACCTGATCAACCAGTTCCTCACTCCGCGCACCAACAAACGCACGGACCGCTGGGGTGGCTCGGCTGAGAACCGCATGCGTTTTCCGATCGAGATCGTGCGCCGCATGCGTGAGGCGCTGGGCAGGGATTTCATCATCGTCTACCGGCTGTCCATGCTCGACCTGGTGGACGAATCGCAGTCCTGGACCGATATCGTCACGCTCGGCAAGGCCATCGAAGCAGCGGGCGCGACCATCATCAACACGGGTATCGGCTGGCACGAGGCGCGCGTTCCCACCATCGTGACCAGCGTCCCGCGCGGCGCGTTCACCTGGGTGACGCGGCGCATGAAGGGTGAAGTGGGCATTCCCCTGGTGACCACCAACCGGATCAACATGCCGGATGTCGCCGAACGCATCCTGGCGCAGGGCGACGCCGACATGGTCTCGATGGCGCGGCCGCTGCTGGCCGATCCGGAATGGGTGAACAAAGCCAGTGCGGCGCGTCCCGAAGCGATCAACACCTGCATCGCCTGCAACCAGGCATGCCTCGATCACGTATTCGAGAATCGCCGCGCGTCGTGCCTGGTGAATCCACGTGCATGCCACGAAACCGAGCTGAAGATCCTGCCCACCACGACGAGGAAGCGCGTGGCTGTCGTCGGCGCGGGGCCCGCCGGCCTCGCCGCCGCGACCACGCTCGCCGAACGTGGCCATACGGTGACCCTTTTCGATCGCGCCACGGAAATCGGCGGACAGTTCAACATGGCCAGGCGCATTCCCGGCAAGGAGGAATTCAGCGAAACGCTGCGCTACTTCAATCATCGTCTCGATGCCACCGGCGTGCAGCGCCGGCTGGGCACGCCGGCGACCGTGGATGCCCTCGCCGATGGCGGTTTCGATACCGTCATCCTCGCCACGGGCGTGCTGCCGCGCGCGCTGGATCTTCCCGGAGCCACCCATGAAAAAGTCTTGAGCTACCTCGATGTCTTGCAGGCCGATGCGCCCGTCGGCAAGAAGGTGGCGATCATCGGCGCTGGCGGCATCGGTTTCGACGTGGCGGAGTTCCTCAGCGAAGCGGCGCCCTCCCCCACCACGGATATCGGCCGGTGGACGAAGGAATGGGGCGTCGACATGAGCATGGCGACGCCGGGCGGCCTGATGCCCGCACAGCCGGAAAAGCCGGAGCGACAGATCTGGTTGCTACAGCGAAGCGCCGGCCGTCCGGGCGGCAGGCTCAACAAGACGTCGGGTTGGGTGCACCGTGCGACCCTGAAGAACAAACGGGTGCAGATGATCGGTGGCGTGACCTACGAACGCATCGACGACCAAGGGTTGCACGTGGTGATCGACGGGCGGCCACAGGTGCTGGACGTGGACAACGTCATCGTCTGCGCGGGCCAGGAACCGAACCGGGAGTTGCACGACGCATTGATCGCGCGCGGCCTGGACGTCCGCCTGGTCGGCGGCGCGGATGTCGCCGCCGAACTGGACGCGAAACGTGCGATCGACAAGGCCACCCGCCTGTCGGCGGCGCTTTAACCGCCGACAGCGACCTAGGCGGGAGCCGCCCCTGTCGGCGATCCCGCGGCAGCGGGCCAGCCAGAGGCAAGCACCCATCGCCGACAGGGTCGGCTCCCACCAGGCCTTGGGGCCTACCGCTTCTCGATCGGCGTATACGCCAGGTCTTCCGGACCCGTGTAGTTCGCGCTTGGGCGGATGATCTTGCCGTCCTGTCGTTGCTCGATCACATGCGCGCTCCACCCGGAGGTGCGCGCGATGACGAACAGCGGCGTGAACATCGCCGTCGGCACACCCATCATGTGGTACGCCGATGCCGAGTACCAATCGAGGTTCGGGAACATCTTCTTCAGTTCCCACATCAGCTTCTCGATCTTCTCCGACACCTCGAACAGGCGCGGATTGCCGCCATCGGTGCAGAGCTTGCGCGCCACCTCCTTGATGATCTCGTTGCGCGGATCGGACACGGTATACACCGGGTGCCCGAAGCCGATGATGATTTCCTTGCGTTCGACGCGAGCGCGGATATCCGCTTCCGCCTCGGCCGCGTCGCGATAACGCGCGATGATCTCCATCGCCACTTCATTGGCGCCGCCATGTTTCGGACCGCGCAGCGCACCGATCGCGCCGGTGATCGCCGAGTAGATGTCCGAGCCGGTGCCGGCGATGACGCGCGCGGCGAATGTGCTGGCGTTGAATTCATGCTCGGCGTAGAGCACCAGCGAGCGGTCGAGCGCATGCGAGTGCAGGTCGCTCGGCTTGCGCCCGTGCAGCAGGTGCAGGAAGTGCGCCGCGATCGATTCATCCTCGGTCTCGGTCTCGATACGCTTGCCGTTATGGCTGAAGTGGTACCAGTACAGCAGCATGGAACCGAAGCTCGCCATCAGGCGATCGGCGATGTCGCGAGCGCCCGTGATATTATGGTCATCCTTCTCCGGCAACACCGTGCCGAGCACCGAGGCGCCGGTGCGCATGACGTCCATCGGGTGTGTCGACGCAGGCAGGAGTTCGAGCGCGCTCTTGACCGGTGCCGGCAAGCCCCGCAGCCGCTTGAGCTTGGCACGGTAGGCGTTCAACTCCATCCAGTTCGGCAGCACGCCGTGCACCAGCAGGTAAGCCACTTCCTCGAACGAGCCCTTCGCCGCGAGATCGTGGATGTCGTAGCCGCGGTAATGCAGATCGTTGCCACTGCGGCCGACCGTGCACAGCGCGGTGTTGCCGGCCGGCACGCCGGAGAGGGCGACCGATTTCTTCGCCTTGGGCTGGGTGGTGGTGTCGCTCATTGCGTAACTCCTTAACCCTTCTTGGAGAACAGTTCGTCGAGGTGACGTTCGTAAGCGTGGTAGCCGATGCGGTCGTAGAGTTCTTCGCGCGTCTGCATCGTGTCGATGACGTTGCGCTGGTGACCGTCGCGGCGAATGGCGTTGTAGACGTTCTCGGCGGCCTTGTTCATGGCACGGAACGCGGATAGCGGATAGAGCACGATGCCCACGCCGACACTGCCCAGCTCCTGGGTGCTGAACAGCGGCGTCTGACCGAACTCGGTGATGTTGGCGAGGATCGGCACCTTCACCGCCTCGACGAAACGCTTGTACGTCGGCAGGTCGTAGGCGGCCTCGGCGAAGATCGCGTCGGCACCGGCCTCGACGCAGGCGATGGCACGCTCGATGGCGGCATCCACGCCGAGCACGGCGATGGCGTCGGTGCGGGCGATCAGGAAGAAATCCGGATCGGTCCTGGCGTCGGCCGCGGCCTTGACGCGATCGGCCATTTCCTCGGTGGTGACGATTTCCTTGCCCGGCCGGTGACCGCAACGCTTGGCGCCGACCTGGTCTTCGATATGGCAAGCGGCGGCACCGAACTTGACCAGGCTTTTCACCGTGCGGGCGATGTTGAACGCGCTGGGACCGAAGCCGGTATCGATGTCGACCATCAGCGGCAGGTCGCAAACGTCGGTGATGCGGCGGACATCGGTGAGCACGTCGTCGAGCGTGTTGATGCCCAGGTCAGGCAAGCCCAAAGAACCCGCCGCGACACCGCCGCCGGACAGGTAGATGGCACGGAACCCGGCACGCTTGGCCAGCAGCGCATGATTGGCGTTGATCGCACCGATCACCTGCAGCGGCTGTTCGGCCGCGAGCGCGGCGCGGAAACGGGCGCCGGCCGAGGGTTGCTGTGCCATGGAACTCTCCGAAGCAAAGAGAGCCATTTTAGCGCACCGCCGCGGCGAGGCCTTGCTGCGTCGCGGGAGAATGCCACTTCATGCGGCACCACTTCACGGAGCCGCGTCACTGTGGGAGCCGCTTCAGCGGCGATGGGGCCTGCCTCGGCCTGCCGGCTGCCGCGGGATCGCCGCTGAAGCGGCTCCCACGGCGGGGGCGGGACACGACCCTCTCAAGCCCGCCTTTGCCCGCAGTGCGGGCCGCGGGCAATGGCCAGGCGGATTTCCTCCAGGGCGCCCGGATCGTCCAGGGTGGACAGGTCACCGGGGTCGGTGTCCTGCATCAACGCTTGCAGGGCACGGCGCAGCAGCTTGCCCGAGCGGGTCTTTGGCAGCGAACCCACCACGTAGACGCAGGCAGGGCGCGCCACGCCACCCAACAACTCCACCACGCGCCGTTCCATGGCCTGCGCCACGTCGCGGGGATCGTCCTTGACGCCCTGCCTCAGCGTGGCGAAAACGGCCGGTACCTGCCCTTTCAGCTCGTCGGCGATACCTACCACCGCCACCTCGGCCACCGCGCCGAGCGTCGCCACCGATTCCTCGATCTCGCGCGTGCCCAGGCGATGCCCGGCCACGTTGATCACGTCGTCGGTACGGCCCAGGATGAAGAAATAACCATCGGCATCGCGCACCGCCCAGTCCAGCGAGCTGTACAGCAGTTCCTTGAAGTGGCCGAAGTAGCTGCGCCGATAGCGCTCGTCGTCGCGCCATATCGTCGTGAGGCAGCCCGGTGGCAAGGGTGGTTCGATCACCAGCACGCCTTTTTCGCCTGCCGGTTTCTCCTCGCCGGTGGCCTCGTCGATCACGCGCATGCGATATCCGAACGTCGGAAAGCCGGGCGAACCCGGCTTCACGGGCTTGAGATCCAGTCCCGGCATCAAGGACAAGGCAGGCCAGCCCGTTTCGGTCTGCCAGTAATTGTCCACGACAGTCTTCCCGGTACCGGTGGTGAGCCAGTCGTAGGTCGGCTGGTCGAGCGGTTCACCCGCGAGGAAGATCCATTTCAGCGACGAGAGGTCGTACTTCCGCAACCACGCCGCATCCTGTTTCTTCAGCACGCGGATGCCGGTGGGCGAGGAAAACATGGTGCGTGCCTTGTACTTCTCGCAAAGGCGCCACCAGATACCGGGATCGGGGCCGGTGGGAAGCCCTTCGTACAGGATGGCCGTGCAGCCACCGATGAGCGGACCGTATACGTTGTACGAGTGCCCCACGGCCCATCCGACATCCGATGTACACAGGATGGTCTGGCCCGGCTGAAGGTCGAAGATCGCCGTCATCGAGACCGCGAGCGCCACCGCGTAGCCGCCCACGTCGCGCTGCACGCCCTTCGGCCTGCCCGTGGTGCCCGAGGTGTAGAGCAGGTAGCTGGGTTCGTTCGATTCCAGCCACTCGACGGGAACGTTCGCATCGAGGTGCTTCTCACGCAACGGCGCGTGGTCGAGGTCGCGTTCCACCACCCATGCCATGTCGGGATCGAGCCCGCGCCGGACGACGAGCACATGCGCCGGCGGCGCCTTCGTCTCGCGCAGCGCCGCATCCACCAGGGGTTTGTACGGAATGATCTTGCCGCCGCGCATGCCCGCATCGGCGCAGACCAGCAGCTTCGGCTCCGCATCGTCGATGCGCAGCGCGAGGTTGTGCGCGGCGAACCCGCCGAACACCACGGAATGGATCGCGCCGATCCGCGCACAGGCGAGCATCGCGAACACCGCTTCGGCGATGTTGGGCATGTAGATCACGACGCGGTCGCCCTTACCCACGCCAAGGTCGACGAGGATGGCCGCGAAGGCATTCACTTCACGGTGCAGTTCGCGATAGCTGATCTCACGGGTGATGCCGGTTTCGGTGGAAACCGCGACGATGGCGAGTTGGTCGCCGCGCGCATCGAGGTGACGATCGACCGCGTTATGGCACAGGTTGGTGGTTCCACCGACGAACCAGCGGCGGAACGGCGGGTTGGACTGGTCGAGGATGCGCCGCGGCGGCGTTTGCCAATCGATCAACCGCGCCTGCTCGCCCCAGAACGCCTCCGGTTCGTCGACCGAGCGTCGCCAGGATGCCTCGTAGCCCATGGATGCGCCTCCGGGAAGTGGGTCGTCCTTGAGGGTAGGACAGTGGTTACGAAGGTGCCTCTGGACCTTGGTCGAAGAGCATCGCCGACAGGGTCGGCTCCCACCGGCTTCGCCAGCCGCCATGGCGATCGAAGCCCGGGGGGCCGACCCTGCTGGTGGGAGCCGACCCTGTCGGCGATTCAAGCCCGCGAGGCGCCGCCTACTTCCCCTCCCCCGGCCGGGCCACGCCATACATCTCCCAGGAGATCTTTTTCAACAACGCCTGCCGGTCGTCGCCCTCGGTGTAGAGGTCGAAATGGGTCTTGCCGGGAAGGAAGCGGATATCGCTCTTCGCGTGCAGGCCGTCAAGGGTCTCTTTGAGCAATTTCGCAGCCCCGTCGAGGTAGAACGTATCGGCCGTTCCGACGATCACGTGGATCTTGCCGTCGAGGTCCGGCTTGAGCTCCGGCCATTGGGTACGCAGACGCTGGGCGATGTCGTAGTGGTCGCGCCAATAGGCGGCGACGCCGGGGTCCACCGCACCGGTGACGCGGTTGAACAGCTGTTGGGGCCGGCCGTCCTTGCCACGTGGCGAGAATACCCATTCGAACGAGGCGAACTGGCCGCCGTAGGCACCCAGCACGTCTTCCAGCTTGACGAAGGTCTCGAGGGTGGCGATCACCTGGCCCTTGTCGCGCACCAGCGGAATGGGTGTCCCGTCCGGCTTCTTGTAGGCATTGCCATTCACGGCATAGATGTCGACGCCAGTGAAATCGCGGAAGTCGCTGGCGTCGGGCGAGGTCGACCATGTGCCGCCGAACTCCTTGGGGTAGCGCGTTTGCAACCACAACGTCGCCCAGCCGCCCGATGAGTGCCCCGTGAGGAAGCGGCCGCTGGGCTTGCCGTCCATGCGGTAACGACCTTCGAGCCATGGAATGTATTCGGTGGTGAGCGCCTGGCCCCACGGTCCGTTATTCACCGAGTCGGCGAACTCATGCGTGCCGGTGGGGCCCGATTCGTCGAGCAGTACCCAGATCATCGGCGGCATTTCCTTCTTGGACATCGCCAACCACAGGTAGGCGATCGTCCCAGCGTAACGGTCGAAGCCGCCCGTGAAGCCATGGGTGAGGAAAACGGTGGGATAACGCTTCGTACCCTTGGGATCGTAGCCGGGCGGAGTGACCACCCAGGCGCGGACCGACACGGAGTGGCCCGCGAAGGCCGTCAGCAGCGGGCTTTGCAGTATCTCCGCGTAGGCATGCTTGCGCGCTTCCGGCAGGGCATCGCGAACCGCCTGCGGTGCCATCGGCGGCAGGACCCAGGGATCGCGTGGCGGCACGGTCTTGCTCAATTTCAGGACCGGCAGGCTGCCTCCCGGCATGAGCTTCACCGGCGTGACCTCGCTGATGAGGTCGCCGGCATGGCGGCCACCGTAGTTGTAGTCGTTATCCACGTCGAGCACGGCCTGGAAGAAATAGTCCCCCGGCGGCAGCGTCGAAAACCCAGCGGGGAACGCTTCGCCGTCGGTATCCAGGTCGACCGACTGGCCCGGCGCGATCCATGTCACGTCGCGGGCTGCCACGGACACGGCCTTGGGTTGGAACGGATTGGTATCGACGGCCTCGAGCTTGCCATCCTTGGCTGCCGAGGCAGGCGCGGCGAACAGGATCAGACGTCCCGAAGTGCCCTTGTCGCTTGCTCCATCGAGCGTGACGCGGACAATGCGGTGCGCCAATGGCGCATCGTCGGCATGGGCGGCAAAGCCAGCCGTGGCAAGCGCCAGGACGAGGACGGCGCGGGCGGATAGAGCTTTCATCGGACAACCCCTTCTCGAGCCGCGGACGCGCGGCGTGGCAACATCGCCGATCCTGACACGAGACGAGGAGCGAACGGAATGGATACCGAGTGGATCAGTCAGCACGCCCTGTCGCTTTGGGCCGCCCTGCTGGTTCTTGCCCTGGGCGGCGCGGACGTGGCGTGGCGGCGTGCGGTGCGACGTCGCGAGGGACTCGATGCGGCCGCTCGTGCTTTCCTGCGACCCACCACCGTGGTCGCCGTGGTGGTGGCCATGCTGGTGATCGCCACCACGATCGCGGTCGAGGTCCGCGACGCGGCTGGTCTGACCGTATTCGATGCCGACCTCGCCACCGATCTGCGCAACAACATGCCGCTCCCCGTGCTACGCACGGTGGCCCTGGTCACCCATGCGGGAGACCCCATGGTCATCGGCATGGCGACGCTGGCGGTCTTCCTCGCGCTGTCGTGGCGCCGCCATTTTCGACTGGCGGCCGTCTGGATCACCACGCTGGTCGGCACGGCACTGATCAACAGCGCGCTGAAGGCCTGGTTCCAGCGCGAACGGCCGCTGCACGACCACGGTTTCATCGTCGAACACAGCTACAGCTTCCCGAGTGGCCACGCTTCGGGATCGATGGTGTTCTACGGCATGCTCGCGTATGTGGCGCTCGTGCTCTTCCCGCCACGCTGGCACCGGACGATCGTCGTGGCCGCGGTGAGCATGATCACCCTCGTCGGTATCAGCCGAATCCTCTTGCAGGTGCATTACTTCAGCGACGTGATGGCGGGTTACGCGACGGGATTGGCCTGGGTGACGCTATGCGCCGGGAGCGCGGAGTACTTCCGCCTTCGCGCGGGGCGCACGAGCCTGGCGTGATTTCATGCGTTCGTGACGGCGCGAATGGTTGTGTTGGTCCATGACCCAGCCTCCTTCCTTCGCCATCGTCATGAACGCCGGATCGGGCAAGCAGGACGCCGAGGCCGCGCGCACCGGGATTGCCTCTATCCTGCACGCCGCCGGACGCCCGCACCGCTTCTTCCTTATCGACGGAACACGCGACATCAAGGACGTCGTGCGTGAAGCCGCCGCGCACGCGAAGCGGGATGGTGGTGCCATCGTGGCCGCGGGCGGCGATGGGACGATAAATTGCGTGGCGGGAACGGCATGGGCCGAGTCGCTCCCCATGGGCATCCTGCCCCAGGGCACGTTCAACTTCGTCGGCCGTACGCACGGCATTCCCACGGACACCCGGGCGGCCACCGAAGCCCTGCTGCGCGCCACGCCGGCCGACGCCCAGATCGGCATGGTCAACGACCGCATATTCCTGGTGAATGCCAGCCTCGGCCTCTACCCCCAGGTGCTGGAGGACCGCGAAACCTGGAAGCGACGCCTGGGCAGGCACCGCATCGTGGCGTTGTGGTCGGGCCTGGCGACGATGATGCGCGGCTACCGCCCCTTGCGCATCGAGGTAAGCGATGGCGAACGCACGCGCCACCTGCGCACGCCCACCTTGTTCGTGGGTAACAATGCGCTGCAACTCGAGAAGATAGGTCTGCCCGAAGCGGCGGACGTGCTGCGCAACGACGGCACGCTTGCCGGCCTCGTGCTGAAACCGATCGGCAGGCTGACCATGCTCGGCCTGATCCTCCACGGCGCGCTGGGCAAGCTCGGGGAGGCGGAGAACGCGGTGAGCTTCAGCTTCCGTGAAATCAGCGTCACGCCGAAGCACCATCGTCACGCGATCAAGGTGGCCCTCGACGGGGAAATCGTCCGGCTCATGCCGCCACTGGTCTTTCGCGCCGCGCCGCGCCCCTTGTCCCTGCTTACCGACGGCGTGCGCAAGCCCGGCGAGGACCCCGGATGAGTTTGATCGTCCAGATATCCGACCCGCATTTCGGCACGGAACGGCCCGATGTGGTGGCGGCACTCCAGGACGCGATCGTCGGGTTGCGACCGGACCTGGTGATCCTGTCGGGCGACGTGACCCAGCGCGCGAGGCACAGGCAGTTCACGGCGGCGAGACGTTTCGTCGACGGCTATGAACGACCGACGCTGGTGATTCCTGGCAACCATGACGTTCCCTTGTTCAATCTCTTCGCGCGCGTGCTCGACCCGTTCGGGGCCTATCGCCGCGCTTTCGGCGACGACCTGGAGCCGGAATTCGACAACGGTCACGTCCTTGCCATCGGTGTGAATACGGTGCGCCCCTCACGACACAAGGACGGGGCGGTGTCCGACGAACAGATCGAGCGTGTATGCCGCCGTCTCGCTCGCGCCCGCGAGGAGCAGCTCCGCATCGTGGTTACGCACCAGCCCGTGCACGTGATCCGTGAAAAGGACATCGCCAACCTGCTCGTCAACCACGAACGCGCGATCGCCGCCTGGGCCGCCGCAGGTGCCGACCTCGTCCTGGGGGGCCATATCCACCTGCCGTACGTGCGTCCGCTCGATACCGAGAAGCACCGCCTGGCCAATCCACTGTGGGCGGTGCAGGCGGGTACGGCGGTGTCCCGGCGCATCCGTGAAGGGATCGGTAACTCGTTCCATGTGATACGCCACGAGGCGCCGCGGGATCGCGGTGCCTGCGTGGTGGAGCAGTGGGATTATGGCGAAGGTGAGCGGCGCTTCGTCGCTGGGGTGACGACGCAGATTCGGCTGGGGCGATTTGGCCAGCAGCCATCACCGACAGGGTCGGCTCCCACCTGACCTTCGACCGATCGACGGGGATTCACCACCCAATCGCCAATGCATCCGGTTCCCTCTACCGCATCCGGTTCCCTCTACCCGGTGGGAGCCGACTTGTCGGCGATGCTCCTACACATACTGCATCTTGCGGGAGACGCCCCCGTCGACGGTGAAGTTCTCACCGCTGATGAACCCCGCCTGCGACGGCGGCATGCGCAGATCGTCCGCGCTCCCCCGTGCAGGCGATGTCATGCGGAGCGATAGTAATCCATCTCTCGGTAGCGCCGCGCATACAGGCCGAACGCCAACGCGGCCACGGCGGCGAACGCGGCGAAGAAGAACATCTGGAACGCGGTGGTGCCGATGCCGGTGCCCGCGATGCCGGCGAGCACCATCTCGTTGCGCACACCCGCGTTGGCCAGCAGTACCCAGAGGTTGCCCACCGTGACGCTGAGCGTCCAGAAACTCATCAGTGTGCCCTTCATCGACGGCGGCGCCTGGCTATACGCGAATTCCAGCCCAGTCGCGGACACGAGCACCTCGCCCATCGTGAGGAACACATAGGGGAGTATCTGCCAGGCGACGAAGACCGGATCGCCACCGTCTATCGCGAGCTGGATCGCGCCGACGATCACCCATGCGACGGCCGAAAGCGCGATGCCGGTCGTCATGCGACGCAAGGCGGTCGGTTCGATGCCAGCGCGCCGCAACAAGGGGAACAGGACGAGGTTGTTGAACGGAATCAGCAGCAAGACCAGGGCGGGATTGATCGCCTGCATCTGCGCGGGATGCAACCATTCCGGCATGGTCATCGCGTTCGCCTGGAGCACCCAGGTGGAGGCCTTCTGGTCGAACAACGACCAGAACGGCGTGACCAGCGCGAACACCAGGAGCACGCGCAACACCGCGCCGACACCGTCGACCGCTTCGTCCGGATGCGCGCCTCGCGCGCGCTCCAGTTGCATGCGCGTGCCGATGCCGACGCCACCGAGCAGGCAGACAAAGGCGAGGCACAGGGCGGCGACGATGCCCAGTGTCGGTGCGAGCGCCAGCGACGCGAGTGCGAGACAGGTGGCGACGACCGCCACCGTCAACCCCGGCCTTCCCTGCCCCGACGCACGCGCCAGCAAGGCGGTAAGAACGACCTTGGTGAAGCCATGGGGATCGTTGCCGGTCGGCGGCAGCATCACGTAGTGCCGGCGGCCGTGCCAGAACACCAGCGTCGCGACGAACATCAAGGCACCGGGAATGCCGAACGCCACCGCGGCTCCGTACCGGTGCAGGAAAAAGGGCATCAGCAACGAGGCCAGGAAGGAGCCGACGTTGATCATCCAGTAGAAGGCGTCGAACACCACCTTGGCCAGGTGCCGGTTGCTCTCGTCGAACTGGTCGCCGACGAAGGCCGCCACGCAAGGCTTGATTCCCCCCGCCCCCAGGGCGATCAGGGCCAGACCCGTATAGAAGCCGGCGACACTGTGCTCGAACAACGCCAGGCACAGGTGGCCCACGCAGTACACGAGGCTGAGCCACAACACGGTGCGGTACTTGCCGAACCAGCGATCGGCCAGCCAGCCGCCGAGCAGCGGAAAGAAGTACACGCCGATCACGAAGGTATGGAACACGTCCTTCGCCGCACCCGGTCGCTCCGCCTCCGGCAGGTACATCAGCAGCGAGGTAACGAGGAACGGGGTGAGGATGTTGCGCATCCCGTAGAAGCTGAAACGCTCGCAGCCTTCGTTGCCGACGATGTACGGAATCTGCCGGGGCAGGCGCGCGCGCTGGGCGGCGTCGATGTCGATAGCGGTCATGGCCTGGCCCGGAAGCGGTGTAAAACGGTGGCATCCTAAACGAAACGATCAGGCCACCCGCGCTAACCTTGCCACCATGACCTCTACCCGAAACCTCACCCAACCGATCCCGACCGGCCTCATCGGCTATGGCACGGCAGGCGCCTTCTTCCACGCCCCCTTGATCGCAGCCGCCGCAGGCCTGCGCCTGGCAGCCATCGGCAGCCGGCGTTCCGACGACATCCTCCGTGACTTTCCCGAGGCGAAGGCGTACGAAAAACCTCAAGACCTGATCGCCGACCCGGCCATCGAACTGGTGGTGATCGCCACGCCCAACGAGAGCCATGCGTCGCTCGCCCGCGCCGCGCTGGAGGCGGGCAAGCACGTGGTCGTCGATAAGCCGTTCACCTTGAACGCCGCCGAGGCCGAGGCGTTGATCGCCCTGGCGTCGGAACGCGATCGCAGGCTTTCGGTATTTCAGAACCGGCGCTGGGACAACGATTTCCTCACCGTGCGCCGTCTTGTCGAGGACGGCCGGCTGGGCGAGGTCGCGTACTATGAAGCGCATTTCGACCGGTTCCGGCCGGAGATCAAGCAAGGGTGGCGCGAAACGGAGGCGCCGGGTTCCGGCCTGCTCTACGACCTGGGCGCGCACCTTATCGACCAGGCCCTGGTGCTGTTCGGCTGGCCGCTGGCGGTCACGGCCGACGTGACCCGGCAACGTGCCGCCGCGCGGGCCGATGACTACTTCCACCTCGTGCTCGATTACGGCCGTCGCCGCGCGGTGCTGCACGCCTCGGTGCTCGTGCGCGATCCTGGCCCGCGCTATCTCGTGCACGGCGACGGCGGCAGCTTCGTCAAGTACGGCATCGACGGACAGGAGGCGGCGCTGCGTGAGGGACGACGTCCCGGCGGCGAAGGCTGGGGCGACGACGACGCGGCCCTGTTCGGCCGGTTCACCGATGCCGACGGCAGCGCGACCACGATCGAGACCCTGCCCGGCCGCTACACCGCCTTCTACGACGGCGTGGCCGCGGCGATCCGCGATGGCACGGCGCTACCGGTGGAGGCACGCGAGGCGCGCGACGTGATCCGCGTGATCGAGGCGGCGCAGGTGAGCGCGCGGGAGCGGCGCACGGTTCCGCTCTGAGGGGATTTCAGCCCTCGCCCGTCGCCACCGCGCGCGAGGGATCGCTCACCCAACCGCTCCACGACGGCGCATACAGGCGCGAGCCGCACAGACCCGCGTATTCCATCGCCAGCAGGTTATGGCAAGCCGTGACGCCGGACCCGCACATGTGCACGACGTCCTCCGCGGGGTGTGCGGCGATGGTTGCCTTGAATGCCCGCGCCAGTTCCTCCGGCGAACGGAACCGGCCGTCCGCGTCCAGGTTTTCGGAGAAGGGACGGTTGCGCGCACCGGGCACGTGACCCGCTACCGGGTCCAGCGGTTCCACTTCGCCCCGGTAACGCGGCGCCGCACGCGCATCGAGCAGCAGCAGGCGACCGCTGGCGACACCTTCGGCCAACTCTTCCGCGTTCACGGTGCCGGCCTCGTCGAAGACGGCGTGCACCGTCGTCGGCTCCCTCAGCGGCAGCACATTGTCCGTGGGCAGCCTTTCCGCCAGCCACGCCGGCCAGCCGCCATCCAGCACCGCCACGTTGTCGATGCCGGCCAACCGCGCCAACCACCAGAAGCGCGCGGCCGCCAACGATCCGCCGGCGGCGTCGTAGACGACCACCTGCACATCGGGCCGCCACCCGGCGCGGGAAAGCCACGCCGAGAAGGATGCGGCCGATGGCAGCGGATGGCGCCCGCGGCCCTGCGAAGGCGTCGCCATGTCGGCGAGGTCGCGATCGAGGTCGGCACGCACCGCTCCCGGTACGTGCGACAACGCATAGTCCTGGTCGCCCTTGCCCGGATCGCGTCCACCCGGCTGGTTGAGGTCGAAGCGCGCGTCGACGAAGAGTACGTCGTGCGCTGGCAGGTGGGCGGCCGTGGCCGCGTCGATCAGCGTGCGCGAGATCAGCATGGGTGCCCCATCCGTTTCAGCAGGTTGAACAGGATGGCCGCCGTCACGCCCCAGATGCGATACCCCGCATGGAGGAACTCGACCATGTCGCGGCGGTGACCACGGAATTCCATCGTGTAGCGGCGCAGGTTCGCCGGTTCGAGGAAGAACGCGAACGGTACTTCGAACACTTCGGCCACCTCGCCCGGGTCCGGCTTGAGCTCCGCGTTGGCGGCGACGCGCGCGACCACGGGCGTGACCGAGTAGCCACTGATGGTCTCGAACGATTCGAGGAAACCCAACGGCGTCACCATCGCCGCGTCCAGGCCGATTTCCTCCCGGCTCTCACGCAGCGCCGCAGCCACCACACCGGCATCGTCGGGCTCGACACGGCCGCCGGGAAAAGCCACCTGGCCCGCATGCTGTTGCAAGGTATCGGTGCGCACGGTGAGCAGCACGTTCTGCTCGCGGTCGTCGCGGATGCCGATCAACACCGCGGCCGGGCGTCTCGGCGCATCGCCGATCAATTCGGCCATGTCATCGTGGTTCCACCCGCGCGGGCCAGGGGGTGCTTCCAGGGGAAGCAGCGCGCCGCGAAGCCTCTCCAGCATGTCGTCCATCAGCCCCCCTGCCGACGAGGCAGGATCTCATCCATGATCCACAGCTTCTGCGCATCGCTCAGGGTCGACCAACGTGCGATCTCGTCGCCCGTGCGCAGGCAACCCATGCACAGGCCGCGCGAGTCGAGCCGGCAGACGCCCGTGCAGGGCGTCAAGGGAAGCGTGGAGGAGGTAGCGATGGCCATACCGTCGGCCATTCTAGCGCGAGCGGGGGCGGCGCGGCGGCGCCGGCCTCGGGCCTACTGGCGGATATCGACCAGTTCGATCTCGAACACCAGGGCTTCGTTGGGGCCGATGCGCGGCAGTTCGCCGCGTTCGCCATACGCCAGCGCCGGCGGGATAACGACCTTCCACCGATCACCTACCCGCATGCGCGGGATCACGTCCTGCCAGCCGGGGATGACGCGGTTCACCGTGAAGGTCACCGGCTTGCCGTGCGCATAGGAGCTGTCGAATTCCGTACCGTCGATCAGGGCGCCGCGGTAATTGACCACCACCGTACTGGTGACCTGGGCCTGCGGACCGCGCCCCTTGGCGAGCACGGCGTACTGGATTCCGGATGGCAAGGTGACCACGCCGGGGCGCGTACGGTTGCGGGCGAGGAAATCGGCGCTGCGCTTCGCATTGGCCAGGGCCACGCGGCGAAACTCCACCGCCGAATCGCGCTGCACCTTGGCGTCGAAATTCACCAGTTGCTGCTGCATCACGTCGATCGGCAGGCCGGGCGGGCGTTTCGCGTAGCCGTCCTGCAAGGCTTTCACGAGGACGGCGATATCGACGTCGGGCTGCGCGCTGTTCGCGAACTGGGTGCCGATCTGGTAACCGATGGCGTACGACAGCTTGGTCTTGTCGATCGCCGGGGCACCCGAGGCCGGTGCCGTGGGCGCCGACTGCGCGCACGCCGCTCCGGCGGACAGCGACAGCGCGACGAGCATGACCAGGAAACGCAAGGGTGACATCCCGTTCTCCGTGAACCCGGAACCGTGGGCGTGCGTGGAGGATAGTCCATCGGCATCCGGCTCGCCCGTTCGCCATGAGACGCCAAGCCGGGGGCAAAGGTTCCCCTGCCTGCTACCATCCGCCTCCTTGTCCCGCCGCCAGGAACCCGACATGGCCTTCCGCACGCTCACCACCGCCGACCGCGGCGCCGTCCGCACGATCACCGTCAACCGCCCCGACAAGCTCAACGCGTTGAACCGCGAGACCATCGGCGAACTGACCCTGGCCTTCCGCCAGGCGGCCCAGGACGACGCCGTGCGCGTGGTGGTGTTGTCGGGTGCCGGGGAGAAGGCCTTCGTGGCCGGGGCGGACATCTCGGAAATGACCGCATGGTCGCCGGTGAAGGCGCAAGCCGCGTCCCGTGCCGGGCAGGAACTGATGCTCACGATCGAACGCCTCGGCAAACCGGTGATCGCCCGGATCCAGGGCTATGCGCTCGGCGGTGGCATGGAGCTGGCGATGGCCTGCCACCTGCGCGTGGCCAGCGAGAAGGCCCGTTTCGGCCAGCCCGAGATCGGGCTCGGCCTGATCCCCGGCTTCGGCGGCACACAGCGACTGACTCGCCTCGCAGGGCGCGGTGCGGCGCTGGAACTTTGCCTGCTCGGCCAGCAGGTGGATGCGGCGCGCGCCGAACGACTGGGCATCGTTACCCGTGTCGTCGCCGCCGAGGAACTGGACGCGACGGTGGACGCGATGGCCGATCAGTTGGCGGTCGCGGCACCGCTGGCACTGAAAGGCATCCTCGATGCCGTGATCGAAGGCGGTGAATGCGCCATCGACCAGGGCCTGGCGTTTGAAACGCAGGGCTTTGCCATCGCCTTCTCCACCGAGGACATGCGCGAGGGCACCTCGGCCTTCCTCGAACGCCGCAAGGCTTCGTTCAAGGGCGTGTAACCACCGGCCTCAGTGCGATGCGCCGCGGTAATTCAGTTCCCCGGCCGTCACGCGCACGGCGAGACGGTTCTCCGGCGGAGCCAGCTGACAGGTGGCATACGGCGTGAACACGCAAGGGGGATTGCGCGCCTCGTTGAAATCGATCACCAGCTTGCCGTCCTTCGCCAACGGGGTGTCGAGGAAGCGCGCCGCGCCGTAGGTCTCCTTGCCGCTGGTGAGGTCGGCGAAGACGAAGAACAATGCGTCCGGCGTTTCCTGGACCGGATACAACTCGAACGTCTTGCCCTCGCGCACGAACACGGCCTTGCCCGGAACCTTCTCCTTTTCGATCGTGCCCAGCACCGTGCCCATCTCCAGTTCCATCGGCGGATCGAACGGCACCCAGTCGGCGACGACCCTCCAGGCCGGATCGATCGGGAAATAGTCCAGCCCCTGGAAGCCCGTGCGCGTTTCCGCGTTCTCGTCCTTCACGCGCAAGGCCTTCCGGCCGTCACGCGCGATCACGAAAAAATGCGCCGAACCGAAACGTACCTCGGTGGCGGCCTGGCCCGGCGACGCATCATCCACCAGGACCGCGCGCTCCACGTCCCTGCCGTCGACGAGGACACCGCTGCCCTCGGCCGGTTCGAACACGACGGTGCCCTGCTCGTCGAGCGTGGCGACGCCCAGCCGCTCCGGGCCCACCTTCAACACGATGTCGTTGTCCGGCGAACTGCCCAGGCGGTTGGGCCCGGGCTGCAGCCATTCGAGCCCGACAAGGCTGAGCCACCCACCCGGCGCCGTGAGCAAGGACAAGCGTTCGGCGCGCGCTCTTTCGACGGATGCGGCTTCGGAGGGGAAAAGCATGGGGAAACCTCGACATATGGACGGCTAGCCGTCCGATTCATGAAAACCTATCGGCCGCGCAGGAAGAGGCGGTCCAGCTCACCCAGCGATAACTGCACCCAGGTCGGACGGCCGTGGTTGCATTGACCGGAGCGCTCGGTGGCTTCCATCTCACGCAGCAGCGCGTTCATTTCGGGAATGCCAAGACGGCGTCCCGCGCGCACGGAACCATGGCAGGCCATGGTGGAAAGCAGTTCGTTCTCCAACTCTTCGAGGCGTCGTGAACTGCCGTGCTGGGCAAGCTCGGCCAACACGTCGCGGGTGAGCTGGCTGACGTCGGCCCCTTCCAGCAACGACGGAATGCGGCGCACCACCACGCCGGCCGGGCCGCTGCGCGACAACTCCAGGCCCCACTCGCCGAGTGCGTCGGCGTGTTCCTCGGCCGCTGCCGCTTCCTTCGTACTGACCGCGATCGATAGCGGCACGAGCAACATCTGCGAGCGCAGGTTGGCGGTGACCCGACCGTTCTTGAGTTTTTCATAGGTGATGCGTTCGTGCGCGGCGTGCATGTCGACCAACACGAGGCCGTGCTCGTTCTCAGCCAGCACGTAGATGTTCTTCAACTGCGCGATGGCGTAACCCAGCGGCGGGACATCCCCACCCTGCTCCGCCTCGGTGCCGGAAGACGGCGTCCACGATGTCGCGGGGCGAGGCGGCGCGGTCGGTCCGAACAGCGTGGCGTAGTCAGCCAGCGGCTCGTCGCGCACGCCGAGGCTCAATCGCGACTGGCTCGACGCCTGCGGCCACGCGGGCGTCGACGACGGCGAGGATGGCAGGCGGCTTTCGTAGCCGGAACCGCCAGCCGCCGCCATCAGCGGCTCGGCATGCTCCGCCGCCGACGCGGACGCGCCGGCGCGGGTCTGCGCCAGTGCTTCATGAAGCGTGCGGAAGAGGAAATCGTGGATCAGGCGCTGTTCGCGGAAACGGACCTCGCTCTTCGCGGGATGCACGTTGACGTCGACGCCCGCCGGGTCGAGCTCCAGGAACAACACGAACACGGGGTGGCGCCCGTGAAACAGCACGTCCGCATAGGCCTGGCGCACGGCATGGGCCACGACACGATCGCGCACGAGGCGGCCGTTCACGTAGAAATACTGCTGGTCGGCCTGCGAACGCGAGGCGGTAGGCAGGCCGACCCAGCCAGACAGGCGCATGCCCGCGGCTTCGTGTTCCACACGCAGCGCCTGTCCCGGAAATTCCGGACCGAGCACCTCGGCCACGCGGGCCAGCGCGGCATGCTCGTCACGGGCGGGCTTGAGCAAGCGTACCGGCTTGCCGTTATGGCTGAGGCGGATATCCACGCCTTCGCGCGCCAGAGCCAACGATTTCAGGAGATCGTCGATGTGCGCGAACTCGGTGCGCTCGGCGCGGAGGAACTTGCGCCGCGCGGGCACGTTGTAGAACAGGTCGCGCACCTCGATCGTCGTCCCGGGCGGATGCTGGGCGGGACGCGCCTCCTGCAGGCGACCGCCGTCGACGTCGATGCGCCAGGCGGAGTCTTCGCCCTGCTGGCGGGAGGTCAGGGAGAAACGCGCCACCGAGGACACCGACGCCAGCGCTTCGCCACGGAAGCCCATGCTGGCCACGCGCTCGAGATCGTCGAAGCTGCCGATCTTGCTGGTCGCATGCGACGCCACCGCCAACGCCAGTTCGTCGCGCGGGATGCCGCCGCCGTCGTCGCGCACGCGGATAAGCCGGACCCCGCCCTGCTCGATGTCGACCTCGATGCGGCGCGCGCCGGCGTCGATGCTGTTTTCGACGAGCTCCTTCACCACCGAGGCGGGACGCTCGATCACTTCACCGGCCGCGATCTGGTTGATCAGTTCGGGCGGAAGGGGACGAATGGGCATGAGACACGACCTGACGGGCATTCAGGTCGAAAGGATAGCCCAAGCGGGTGCGCGGCCGCTTCAGCCCGAAGGAATCACCATCACCGTGCCGATGCGCACGTTGTTGTCCGTCATCTTGTTGGCGAGCTTCAGCGCGCCCACCGATACCCCGTATTGCTGGGCGATGCCGGTCAGCGTCTCGCCGCGGTTGACGCGGTGGACGTCGCGGACGTTTTCATCGGCGCGGGCGGTGGATTTCTTCGCCGACGCGGGCGTATCGGCGGACGCGAGCTGCTGGTCGTCCGTCTTCGCGGCCAGCTTCTTCGACGGCGGCGTACGTGCCGTCGACTTCACCGCGCTGGAAGCGATGGCATCGGCGTCGGAGCCGACCGCCGGCGTGGCCGGGGCGGAAGCCGCCGTCGAGGCGACCGACGTGCCATTCCGGCGTGCCGCCTGGGCGGCGAACCAGGTGCCCGGCGGGGGCATCGACTCGAAGTAGTTGCGCACGCCACCCAGGACGGCGGTGGCGAGTTCTCGGCGATGTCCGTCATCGCGCAGGCGCCGTTCCTCGGAGGGATTGGTGATGAAGGCGGTCTCGACCAGGATCGAGGGTACGTCCGGCGATCGCAGCACCACGAAGTTGGCCCGTTCCACGTAGCCGCGATGGGTGGGACCGAGCCGGCCCAGCGCTTTCAGGACGTTGCCGGCGATCGACTCGCTGGCCTGCATCGCATAGCCCTGCTGCAGGTCGAGCAACACGGCGGCGAGTGTGTCGTCCTTGTCGTCGAGCGACACGCCGCCCACCAGGTCGGCGCGGTTTTCGCGGTCGGCCAGCCAGCGCGCGGCTTCGGACGTCTTGCCGCGAGGCGACAGCACCCAGACCGACGAGCCCTTGGCGTCGCTGTTCTTGAACGCGTCCGCGTGGATCGAGACGAACATGTCCGCGTTGTGCTCGCGCGCGATCTGGTAGCGCCGCTTCAGAGGAATGAAGTAATCGCCGTTGCGCGTGAGGACCGCCTGCATCCCGGGCTGGCGATTGATCTGGTCGGCGAGTTCGCGCGCCACTTGCAAGGTGACATCCTTCTCGCGCAGGCCGGTCGCGCCACGCGCGCCGGGGTCTTCACCACCATGGCCGGCATCGATGGCGATCACCACCTTGCGTTCGCTGGCCAGCATCGGTGGCTTGCCTGCGGGAACCGTCTTGCCGCGTGAGCCGCGCGGTGTGATCGCGACAGCCGCCTCGGCCGGCGCGTCCGCTACTGAAGGGGTGTCGTCGGTGACCGGATTGTCACCAGGATCGCTCTGCCCACCGGGATAGAGATCCAGCACGAGCCGGTAACCGTAGTCACCGGCGGGCTTGAGCAGGAAGCTTTTCGGCTTGGCCTTGGGATCGACCGTGGCGACCATCCGTGCGGTGCGCCCCTGCTTGCCGGCCGTCATCGACTTGAACAGGCCCTGCCCACCCGGTGCGGCGAAGTCGCCCGCCACGGCACTCCCGGCGATATCGAGGACGACACTGCCCGGGGTATCGCCCTGGGACATCTTGTAGGTTGCCGGGCCGGACAAATCGAATACCACCCGGGTGTATTCCGGGCCAGCCCAGACCCGAGCGGCCTTGATGTCGGCCGCCGTCGAGACGGCAGGGGCCAGCGTCGCGACGGCGGTCACGCACGCAAGAAGGCCAAGTTTGATAATGATTCCCCTCATACGGCCAGGATTGAACTGCAAGCGCCCGCTGAATGCAAGACGTTTTCCCTTGTTAATCCATGACCTGCGGAATCTTCGTCAACGAGCGTACAGGAATGCCCCGCAACCGACGACCGGATAGGGTGGCGGGAACAGTCTTGCATGTCGATGCATAAGCTGTTGAAACAAAAAGCTTTGTGCCCGAATCAGGCGCCCAGGGATCGCAGGATTCGCTGTCCCGCGGGGGATCGCGCCTCGATGAGGACGGCGCGCCCCTGACCTTCATGGCGGAAGCTCAGCTCGAGGTCGGCGGATGGCAGCGCACCGATACCGCGCTCGGGCCACTCCACGAGCACGATGGCCCCCGGTTCGGCCAGGCTGTCCAGCCCCAGCCACTCCAGTTCACCGGGATCGGCGATGCGATAGAGGTCGAGGTGGAAGGCCCGGCGCTCGCCGATGTCATAGCCCTCCACCAGGCTGTACGTTGGGCTCTTCACACGTTCGCCGACGCCCAGGGCACGGAGGAAAGCCCGAGCGAAGGTGGTTTTCCCGGCACCGAGGTCACCGTGAAGATAAGCGACCATGCCGGCGGGCACCTCCTGCGCGAGGCGGCGCCCCAGCGCCATGGTGGCCTCCTCGTCGGCGAGGTTCCATTCCCGGGCGCTCATGCGTCGAGTCCGTTGACGAGTCGGCGGAGCGGGTCGAGCAGGTCGCCTGCCAGCAGCCCTCGCTCGCCTGCCCGTGCCGCGACGTCGGCCGCGCGCGCGTGCAGGCCGACGCCAAGGCAGGCCGCCTCGTAAGGCTCGCAGCCTTGACCCATGAGGCCGGCGATGATGCCGGTGAGGGTGTCGCCCATGCCGCCGCTGGCCATGCCCGGATTGCCCCAGGGGCACACCGCCACCGCCCCTTCGGATGAAACGATCAGGCTGCCGTTGCCCTTGAGAACGACCACCGCGCGATAACGCTTCGCTATCTCACGCCCGGCGGCGAAGCGATCCGCTTGCACGTCCGCCGTCGAAACACCGAGCAAACGGCCCGCCTCGCCCGGATGGGGAGTCAGCACGATGCGCGCCGGGAGCGGGCGCGGCGCGGCATGCAGCAGGTTGAGGCCATCGGCGTCGAGGACGGTCGGCAAGCCCGCGTCGAGCGCCGTCGTCCACAAGGCATGGCCCCAGGCGGACTGGCCGAGGCCTGGACCGAGCGCGACCACGGAAGCCTTTTGCAGCATCGGCTGCAAGGCCTGCGGTCCATTGACGCCGCGCGCCATCAGCTCCGGGCGTGCCGCGTTCATGGCCACCACGTTTTCCTCGCGGGTCGCCACGCTGACGAGGCCAGCGCCGGTGCGTAAGGCCGCCTCCGCGGCCATCCGCACGGCGCCGCCCGTACCATGGTCGCCACCGATGGCGAGGATGTGGCCGTTCCCACCCTTGTGCGAGTCGCGTGGACGCCGAGGCAACCCGGCCGGTTCGAGCAGGCGCGCATCCGGCGCCTCGAGGATGTTCCGCGGCAAGCCGAGGTCGAACAGTTCCACCTCGCCGGCCACCTCCGCGCGACAGGTATGCAGGCCGCGCTTGTGCACGATGAAGCTCGCGGTGGCGGCGGCATGGATGGCCACGCCCGGGCATGCGCCGGTATCCGCCGAGAGACCGGAGGGCACGTCCAGTGCCAGCACCGGCAGGCCCGAGGCATTGATCGCTTCGATGGCGCTGGCCGCCTCGGCGGCGGGAGCACGGTTCAGGCCCGTGCCGTAGATGGCATCCACGATCACGTCGGCGGGAGGGAGTGCGTTCCAGTCGGTGAATGGATGGGCGGCGCCACCCAGCGCCTCGAAGGCCTCGCGGGCGCGGGCGGCGTCCCCTGCCTTGGGCGAATCGAGCGCCACGAGATCCACGGACAGGCCGGAGGCCAGCGCGTCCCGGGCGACCAGGTAGCCGTCGCCACCATTGTTTCCCGCGCCACACACCACACGCAGACGCCGTGCGCCCGGCCAGCGTCGCCGGAGCATGGCGAAAGCGGCAGCCCCCGCGCGCGTCATCAGCTCAAAGCCAGGGATACCGAGCTCGCCGATCGCGCGTCGGTCGATCGCGCGGGACTGCCCGGACGTGAAGAGGGCGATGCCGAGATGGGGTGCGGTCATCGGCTGATTATAGGAGCCCCCGGTAGAATGGACGCATGTCCGTTTCCTCGTCCATCGACTACGCCAGCCTCGCCACCCAGATCAAGCAATGGGCGCGCGAGCTTGGCTTCGCGGACGTCGGCGTCGCGGGTATCGACCTGGCCGACGACGAAGCCTATCTGGAACGCTGGCTTGCCGAGGGTCACCACGGTGAAATGGACTACATGGCACGCCACGGCAGGCGGCGCAGCCGCCCCGCTGAACTGGAGCCGGGCACGCTTCGCGTGATCTCCGTGCGCATGGACTATGTACCGCCGGGCACGCCGAATGCCTGGGATGTCATCCACGACCGCGAGCAGGCCTATATCGCGCGCTACGCCCTCGGCCGCGATTACCACAAGGTGATGCGCAACCGCCTACAGAAGCTCGCCGCGAAGATCGAGGAGCGTGTCGGCGACTTTCGCTATCGCGCGTACGTCGATTCCGCACCGGTGCTGGAAAAGGCGATCGCGCGCAATGCCGGGCTTGGCTGGATCGGCAAGCACACGGTACTGATCAACAAACGCGCGGGCTCCTACTTCTTCCTCGGCGAGCTCTACACCGACCTGCCGCTACCGGTGGACGAGCCGGCCAGCGCCCACTGCGGCAGTTGCCGGCGCTGCATCGACGTCTGCCCGACACAGGCGATCGTGGGCCCGTATCGCCTGGACGCACGCAAGTGCATTTCCTACCTGACCATCGAACTCAAGGGCAGCATTCCTGTCGAGTTGCGCGAGCCCATGGGCAATCGCGTGTTCGGTTGCGACGACTGCCAGCTGGTCTGCCCCTGGAACAAGTTCGCGCAAGAAGCGACCGAGCCCGACTTCGCGCCACGCCATAGCCTAGACGGCCCCAAGCTGGTCGATCTGTTCGCCTGGAGCGAGCAGGAGTTCCTCTCGCGCACGGAAGGCATGGCGATACGCCGCGCCGGTTACGAAGGCTGGCTGCGCAATATCGCCGTGGGGCTCGGCAATGCCCCCACGAGCGACGAAGTCATTGCCGCGATCGAAGCGCGCGCCGACGATCCGTCGCCGGTCGTGCGCGAGCATGTGGCATGGGCGCGGGAACGGCATGGCCGCTGAGGCGGCCGGAAAAAGGGCTTCTGCGGGAGCTCCGGCAGGCCCTTGATTGTGTATCTCGAAGCCCGGCGAGTTCGCCGGGGCTCGTTCGATCAGACCATGCCGCCGGACTTGCGCACGATCAGCATGGCCATTTCCAGCGACTGCTCGTAGTTGAGCCGTGGATCGACCATGGAGCGGTAGGCCCGATCGAGGTCGCCTTCGACGAGGTCACGGGCACCGCCAAGGCATTCCGTGACGTCTTCGCCCGTGAGTTCGAGATGCACGCCACCCAGACGCGTACCGGCCGCGGCGTGGATGTCGAAGGCCTGGTCGAGTTCGCCGGCGATGTTGGCGAAGCGCCGGGTCTTGTAGCCGTTGCTGGTGCTTTCGGTGTTGCCGTGCATCGGATCGGCCACCCAAAGCACGCGACGCCCCTCGCGCTTGACCGCCTCGAGCAGCGGCTGCAGATGCGTGCCGATCTTGTCGTTGCCCATGCGATGGATCAGGGTCAGGCGGCCCGGCTCCTCGTTCGGGTTGAGGACATCGATCAGGCGCAGCAGATCGTCCGCCTGGACCGTCGGGCCGACCTTCACCGCGATGGGATTGCGAATACCGCGGAAGTATTCCGTATGCGCGCCATCGAGCGCGGCGGTACGCATGCCAATCCAGGGGAAATGCGTGGACAGGTTGAACCAGCCGTCCTGACGCGGCACCCGGCGCGTGAGCGCTTCCTCGTAGTGCAGCAGGAGCGCTTCGTGCGAGGTGTAAAAATCCACGCGCGAGTAGCTGGAGATCGACTGCCCCGCGAGGGTCTCCATGAAACGCAGCGAATCGCCGATGCTGGCAACCATGCGCTTGTATTCCGCCGCGAGCGGCGAATGCTCAACCCAGGCGAGATCCCAGTATTCGGGATGATGCAGGTCGGCGAAGCCACCGTCGATCAATGCGCGGACGAAGTTCATCGTCATCGCCGAGCGTGCGTGCGCCTTGATGAAACGCTGCGGATCGGCACGGCGTGCCTCGGGCGTGAACTCGGGGCTGTTGACCAGGTCGCCCCGGAAGGCCGGTAATGTCAGGCCGTCACGGGTCTCCGTGTCGGCCGAACGCGGCTTGGCGTACTGACCTGCGAAACGGCCGACGCGCAACACCGGCTTCTTCAAGCCGTGCACGAGCACGAGGCTCATCTGCAGCAGCACCTTGAGTCGATTGGAAATGATCGGGCTGTTGCAGTCCGCGAAGCTCTCCGCGCAATCGCCGCCCTGGAGCAGGAAGCGCTCACCGTCCTGCGCTTCGGCGATACGCTCCTTCAGCGCCAGGATCTCCCACGAGGTGACCAGCGGCGGCAATTCACCGAGCTGGGCCAGCGCGCGGTTGAGCTCGTCGGCGTCTTCGTACGTCGGCTGCTGAAGGGCGGTCCTCGACCGCCACGAGCCCGGCGTCCAATCGATGGACGGGGGAACTACGGCTTTGAGGGAGTGCTGCATGGGGTAATGCCTACGTGGAAGCGCCCAGAGAGGCGCGGAAAGTCAACGAATGCCGCGGCGCAAGGACAGGAGAGCCCACACGACGAGAACGACGAACCAGATCAGGGTCCATCCCGGCATCGGCACGCCGAGGATCGGCTCGATCTTCGCGCACTCGCCCGAGCCAGTGAATGCCAGTTTCAGCATCTTCATGAACGGGAACGCGTCGAACAGGTAGCCCAGTCCAGGGCCGCAAGCGGGAACCTCACTGGCAGGAAGGGACTGCAGCCACAGGTGACGCCCTGCCGTGGCGATGCCCCACAGTCCACCTAGCGTGACGAGGACCGCGTAGGTGGCACGACCGCCGCGCTTCACCGGCGCATGCAACCCGCCGATGAGGAAGAACAGGCCCATGAAGCACACGGCGATACGCTGGAAGATGCACAGCGGACACGGGTCCAGGTGCATCACGTACTGCGAGTACAACGCAAAGCCCATGAGGGCCGCGCAGACAACGAAAGCAGCGAGATAACGTGTGCGGAAGGACCAGTTACGAGGGTTCATGTGGGGATGGTGCGATGCGGGACACCCACGTTAACTCTTTGTGTAGGCACTTGTCAGCAGGCGCACGCAGTTTCATTGGTAACCATGTCAATCACTTGTGAGGTGCGCAGAGAGCACGAAGGTGTTGTGTGGCACAAGTAACGCCGCCTACCTGGGTGATGCCGTCCCCGGAGGAAATCCGTCTTGTGCGAGATCCCCTCACCGTGGTGGGAGCGGACCGTGTCCGCGAACCCTCAACCTGTTTCAAGCGAATGAGGTGATGCGCTTCAACCGAGCGAGCGGTGACAAGCCTGGCCCGATAACTGCAAAGCCTCCTTCGCCAGCGGCGAGGTCGAGGGTTCGCGGACACGGTCCGCTCCCACCCGGATTCCGGCAAAGAGCGAACGGCACGGCGAGCGGTGCTCTTTCCTTCCAGCCCACCCCCGTGTCCAGAGAGCTGCCGGGCGCCACCCTCGGCGCGACATGTGGAGCCGAGGACGGGCGGGCGGAAAAGGCCCGCAGGGGATCGGCCAGGACGGCCGATCGTTTCCGCTGAGCCAGGAGGGCGAATCGCCCCCCCCCCGACCGTCCGAGCCCGAAGGGGCGCAGCCATCGGACACGGCCGCGTCAGCGGCTTTCCTTCCCCAAGGGACGGCGACTACCGTCGCGCCGAGGGTGGCGCCCGGCAGCTCCCCTCGCAGCACACGGCCAACGCGAGGGCGAAGCCGAGCTGGAAGCCCCGCCCATTCCACGACACAAAGCAAAAAAAACCCGGCAGGTTTCCCGGCCGGGGCTTTTTTCGATCAAGCCTGGAAGGGCTTAGTCGGCGTCGACTGCTTCGCCCGCGGTCGGGCGGTCCACCAGCTCGACATACGCCATCGGGGCATTGTCACCCGGGCGGAAGCCGCACTTGAGGATACGCAGGTAGCCGCCGGGACGCTCGCGGTAGCGAGGACCCAGCTCGACGAAGAGCTTGCCGACAGCCTGCTTGTCGCGCAGGCGCGAGAAAGCGAGACGGCGGTTGGCGACACCATCGGTCTTGGCGAGCGTGATGAGCGGCTCGGCGACGCGACGGAGTTCCTTCGCCTTGGGAAGGGTGGTGCGGATAAGCTCGTGCTTGATCAGCGACGAAGCCATGTTCTTGAACATCGCTTCGCGGTGGCTGCTCGTGCGGTTGAGCTTGCGACCGGATTTCTGGTGGCGCATGGCGTTTACTCTCTGAGTCTATTGTTATGAAAAGCCGGTCAGGATGAGCCGACTTCCCGCGGTTACCCGCTAATGCAAGGCAATAAGAACGCCTCGCTATAAGAGCACGGCCTCTTTGGACCGCTTTGGAATCCCGGTGGAAGTGCGCTAGGCATCCGCCGGGTGGAGCAAAGGATCGGGGCGATCGAAGACCGATCGCCCCTTGAAACATCAGCCCAGCTGCATACCGTGGGAAAGACCCGGCGGCGGCCAGTTTTCGAGCTTCATGCCAAGAGCGAGACCACGCCCGCCCAGCACATCCTTGATTTCCGTCAGTGACTTCTTGCCAAGGTTCGGCGTCTTCAGCAACTCGACCTCGGTCTTCTGGACCAGGTCGCCGATGTAGTAGATGCTCTCGGCCTTGAGGCAGTTCGCCGAACGGACCGTCAGTTCGAGATCGTCGATCGGGCGCAGCAGCAGCGGATCGAACCCGCCCTTCTCCGCCTTGGTCGAATCGCTCTCGCGGCGCGAGAAATCGCCAAAAACCGACAGCTGATCGTTGATGATCTCAGCAGCCTTGCGGACCGCGTCTTCAGCACCGATCGTGCCGTTCGTCTCGATATCGAGCACGAGCTTGTCGAGGTTGGTGCGCTGCTCGACACGAGCCGCATCCACTTCGTAAGCCACGCGCAGGACCGGCGCGAACGATGCGTCGAGCTGCAGACGGCCAATCGGCCGCGTCTCGTCATCCGGATGCTGGCGCGCACTGGCCGGCTGGTAGCCGACGCCACGACGCACCTTCAGGCGCATGTTCAGTGCCACATCCTTGGTGAGGTGGCAGATCACGTGCTCCGGGTTGACGATTTCAACGGAATGATCGACCGCGATATCGCCTGCGGTGACCACGCCCTTGCCCTTCTTCGACAGCGTCAGGGTGACTTCATCACCGCTGTGCTGACGGATGGCGACATCCTTGAGGTTCAGCAGGACTTCGATCACGTCCTCCTGCAGGCCTTCCAGGGTGGTGTACTCGTGCAGCACGCCGTCGATTTCGACCTCGACGATCGCGCTGCCCGGAATCGAAGAGAGCAGCACGCGGCGCAGCGCGTTGCCCAGGGTGTGACCAAAGCCACGCTCGAGCGGCTCGACCACCACCTTAGCGCGGTTCGCTCCAAGCTGCTCGACGCTGAGGCCACGAGGCCGCAGCACACTAGTTGACGAAACTGCCATGCAAGGCTCCGGTGGATTACTTCGAGTAAAGCTCGACGATCAGGGCTTCGTTGATATCGGCCGGCAGATCACCGCGATCCGGAACGGCCTTGAACGTGCCTGCGAACTTCTTGCTGTCGACCTCGACCCACGACGGACGAAGGTCCATCGTGTCGTAGATCGTCGCCGCTTCCTGCACGCGCAACTGCGTGCGGGCCTTCTCCGTCAGCGAGACCTCATCGCCCGGGCGGACATGATAGGAAGGCACGTTGACCTTCTTACCGTTGACCGTGACGGACTTGTGGGCCACGAGCTGGCGAGCCTGGGCGCGGGTGACCGCGAAACCCATGCGGTAGACGACATTGTCGAGACGGCTTTCCAGGAGGCGAAGCAGGTTTTCACCCGTATTGCCCTTCTGGGTCGAAGCCTTGGTGTAGTAGTTGCTGAACTGACGCTCAAGCACGCCGTAGATGCGCTTGACCTTCTGCTTCTCACGCAACTGAACAGCGTAGTCGGACAGGCGGGCGCGCTTGTTTGCGCCATGCTGGCCGGGCTTGTTTTCGAGCTTGCACTTGGAATCGAGCGCGCGGGCGGGGCTCTTCAGACCGAGGTCGGCACCCTCACGACGCGCAAGTTTGCAGGTAGCTCCACGATAACGGGCCATGGGTATGCTCCTTAGACGCGACGCTTCTTGGGGGGACGGCAGCCGTTATGCGGAATCGGCGTGACGTCGATAATGTTGAGCACCTTGTAGCCCAACGCGTTCAGAGAGCGCACGGCCGACTCGCGGCCCGGGCCGGGGCCCTTGATGCGCACTTCCACGGTCTTCACACCGTAGTCGCCAGCGGCGCGGCCAGCCTTTTCGGCGGCGACCTGCGCTGCGAACGGGGTCGACTTACGGGAACCGCGGAAACCCGCGCCGCCCGCCGTCGCCCACGACAGGGCGTTGCCCTGGCGATCGGTGATCGTGACGATGGTGTTGTTGAAAGAAGCCTGCACGTGGGCCACGGCATCCGTGACGACGCGCTTGATCTTCTTCTTGGTTTTAACCGGCTTAGCCATGATCGGTATCCGTTACTTCTTGATCGGACGACGCGGACCCTTGCGGGTACGGGCGTTGGTACGCGTGCGCTGGCCGCGCACCGGCAGGCCGCGACGGTGGCGCAGGCCACGGTAGCAACCAAGATCCATGAGGCGCTTGACCGCCATGCCGATTTCGCGACGGAGGTCGCCCTCGACCGTGTACTTGGCGATCTCGGCGCGGATCTTCTCGACCTCGCCTTCGCTGAGCGACTTGATGGGAGTGGTCGCAACCACGCCCGCGTCGACGCAAACCTGCTTCGCCCGCGAACGGCCGATTCCGTAAATGCTCTGCAAACCAACCCAGACATGCTTCTGGACCGGCAAATTGACACCCGCGATGCGCGCCATGATGTACTGTCTCCGATGCGTTTCGTGCGCGGTAAACGCGCAATTCTAACCGTAATTAACCTAAACGGGAAGTCCTGCGGCGCTGGGCGCCAAGGCCTCCCCTACTTGGGGCTTCCGTCGCGTCTCAGCTGCGACGGAGATTCGACTTCTTGAGCAGACTCTCGTACTGGTGGCTGACGAGATGGGCCTGGACCTGAGCCGTGAAGTCCATCACCACCACCACCACGATCAGCAGCGAAGTGCCGCCGAAATAGAACGGGACGTGCCAGGCGTTCTGCATGAACGTGGGCACCAGGCAGACCAATACGATGTAGAGCGCGCCAACACCGGTAAGCCGGGTCATGACGCCATCGATGTAGTCCGCCGTGGCACGACCCGGGCGGATGCCCGGAATCAACGCGCCCGAACGCTTGAGGTTATCGGCCGTTTCCTGCGAGTTGAACACGATCGCCGTATAGAAGAAGGCGAAACCGATCACCAGCACCGCGAACACGATGTCGTGGACCGGCTCACCCGGGCTCAGCGCCGTGGTCAGCCATTGCAGCCAACGGGACTGGTGGGCGGAGCCGAACCAGGTCGCCGCGGTCGCGGGGAAAAGCAGCAGGCTGGTCGCGAAGATCGGCGGAATGACGCCCGCCATGTTGATCTTCAGCGGCAGGTGCGAGGTCTGGCGCTGGAACTGACGCTGGCTGCCCTGCTTCGCGTAGTTCACGGTGATACGCCGCTGGGCGCGTTCCATGAACACCACGAACGCCGTGACCGCCAGGATCACCACGGTGACCATCAGCAGCTTCAGGACCGACAGCTCGCCGTTGTTCGCCATGGACAGCGTGTGCACGATGGCACCCGGCAGGCCTGCGACGATACCGGCGAAGATCAGCATCGAGATACCGTTGCCGATACCGCGCTCCGTGATCTGCTCGCCCAGCCACATCAGGAACATCGTGCCGGCGGTGAGGCCGACGACCGACGCCATGACGAAGCCGGCACCCGGCATGTAGACCACCGGTGCGCCGCCCGTGGCAACCTGCTTCTGCAGGGCCACCGCGATGCCGAACGCCTGAAAGGCCGCGAGACCCACCGTGCCGAAGCGCGTGTAGGTGGTCATCTTGCGACGACCCGCCTCGCCTTCCTTGCGCAGCGCCATGAGCGACGGAACGACCGAGCCCATCATCTGCACCACGATCGACGCCGAGATATACGGCACCACACCGAGAGCGAACACCGAGAAGCGGGACAGCGAGCCACCCGAGAACATGTTGACCATGTTCAGCAGGCCGCCACCGCCCTCGACCAGGCTCGTCATCGCCTCGGGGTTCACGCCCGGAACGGGAATGAACGAGCCGAGGCGGAAGACGATCAGCGCACCGATAAGGAAAAAGATGCGCTGACGCAGTTCCGTCAGTTTGCCCAGCGAGCCGAGCGTTGTGCCCTGCGCTGCAGCCACCTGATTACTCCACGCTGCCGCCGGCGGCTTCGATGGCCGCCTTGGCGCCGGCCGTCGCAAGCACACCGGAGAGCTTCACCGCACGGGTGATTTCGCCCTTCAGGACGATCTTGACCTTCTTTGCGCGGCTGGTCACGAGACCGGCAGCGTGCAGGGCGATCAGATCGATGGTGTCGGACTTGACCGACGCCAGCTGGTACAGCATGACCTGTTCCGTATCGGCCTTCTTCAGCGAACGGAAGCCGACCTTCGGCAAACGACGCTGCAGCGGCATCTGGCCGCCTTCGAAACCGACGCGGTGCGTATTACCGGCACGGGCGTGCTGACCCTTGTGACCACGGCCGGCGGTCTTGCCGAGGCCGGAGCCGATACCGCGGGCAACGCGGGTACGGGTCTTGCGGGCGCCCTTGCCGGGCCTGAGTTCATTAAGACGCATGACGTTTACTCCTCGACCCGGACCAGGTAGTAGACCTTGTTGATAAGGCCACGGACCTGGGGGCTGTCCTTCAGTTCGCGCACATCGTTGAGCTTGTTCAGGCCGAGGGCCTTGACGCTCAGACGATGACGACCCTGTACACCGCGAAGGCCCTTGACGAGGCGGACGCGGACGGTGCCGGTGTTTTCGTTGTTCTTAGCCATTGCCGAGGACCTCTTCGATCGTCTTGCCACGCTTGGCGGCAATGCGCTTCGGCGATGCAACGGCCTGGAGGCCCTTGATCGTGGCGCGGACGAGGTTGATCGGGTTGCGCGAGCCGACGGCCTTCGCAAGCACGTCCTTCACACCGACCACTTCGAGGACGGCGCGCATGGCACCGCCGGCGATGACGCCGGTACCCTGCGAGGCGGGCTGCATGAAGACGCGGGCCGCACCGTGGTTCGCCTTGATGGCATACCAGAGCGTACCGTTGTTCAGTTCGATCGACACCATGTTGCGGCGGGCGCGCTCCATGGCCTTGGAAATGGCGACCGGCACCTCACGCGCCTTGCCATAACCGAAGCCGACGCGGCCCTCGCCATCGCCGACCACGGTCAGCGCGGTGAAGCTCATCTGGCGGCCACCCTTGACGGTCTTGGCCACGCGGTTGACGGCGATCAGCTTTTCAAGCATGCCGTCCGAATTTTCGCGATCTGTCGAGGACATCTCTCTTTCCTGTCTGCCCGGACGTACCGGGACTTCTGTTTACGGCTTGGTCGCCGCTTGGAGTTGTAGTTACAGCGGGCGGCACCGGTCCCGAGGGACCGATGCCGTGGCCTGACGCCTCTTAGAACTTGAGGCCGGCCTCACGCGCCGCGTCGGCAAGAGCCTTGATGCGACCGTGATAACGGAAACCCGAGCGATCGAAGGCAACGGCTTCGATGCCGGCGGCCTTGGCGCGCTCGGCAACGACGCGGCCAACCGTACTGGCGGCCTCGATGTTCTTCTTGCTCTTGAGGCCTTCGGCGACCGACTTCTGCACGGTCGAGGCGGCTGCCACGACGGTGCCGTTCGGCGCGAAGACCTGGGCGTAGATGTGCTGACCGGTGCGGTGCACGCTCAGGCGGGCGACGGCGAGCTCACGGATGTGGGCACGGGTCGACTTGGCGCGGCGCAGGCGGGAATCGTTCTTGTTCATCGTCTCGTCTCCAGAAAGCGGATAGGCCGATTAGGCCTTCTTGGCTTCCTTCAGGATGATCGTCTCGCCGGCGTAGCGGACACCCTTGCCCTTGTAGGGCTCAGGCGAACGGAACGCGCGGATCTTCGCGGCCACCTGGCCCACGAGCTGCTTGTCGGCACCCTTGACCAGGACTTCCGTCTGCGACGGAACTTCGATGGTGATGCCTTCCGGCGCCTCGAAGACGACCGGGTGCGAATAACCCAGCGACAGGTTGACGGCCTTGCCGGTGAGCTGCGCGCGGTAACCCACGCCGACCAGCTCCAGCTTCTTCTCGAAACCGTTGGCGACGCCCTGGACCATGTTGGCGACGATCGCGCGGGCGGTACCGCCGAACTTGTCGTCGGCACCTTCGGCGAGAACGATGTTCGCCACGCCGTTCTCCTGCTGGAACGAAACGCCCGGCAGTTCATGGGTGGTCAGGGTGCCCTTCGGGCCCTTGACGGTGACGGTGCCATTGGCGATCGAGAGTTCGACGCCCTTCGGCAGGGTGATGGGCTTCTTGGCTACACGTGACATGTCGGGACTCCTTACGCCACCTGGCCGATGACTTCGCCGCCCAGACCCTTGGCACGGGCCTGCGCATCGGTCAGGAGACCGGCGGAAGTCGAGATGATCGAGATACCCAGGCCACCGAGGACCTTCGGCAGCTCGTCCTTGCCGCGATAGACGCGGAGACCCGAACGGCTGACACGGGAAATGGTTTCGATGGCCGGACGGCCTTCAAAATACTTCAGCTTGATCTCGAGGACCGGCTTGCCAGCTTCGTCAGCGGCACGGGCGTCGAGGATATAGCCTTCGTTCTGCAGAAGCTTGGCCAGGGCCAGCTTCATCTTCGACGACGGCATACGGACAACCGACTTGCCAGAGGCCTGGCCATTACGGATGCGCGTAAACAGATCGGCGATGGGATCAGTCATGCTCATAAGAAAACCCTTGAGAGTGCACCGATATCCGAATTACCGGAAATCTTAAATTGTAAAGCCGACAATCGTCGGTCTGCGTTGCGCAGACCGACGACTATAACAGCTCGCCCCGCCGTTGGCGAGTTTTTTACCAGCTAGCCTTGCGCAAGCCCGGCACGTCGCCACGCATCGTGGCTTCGCGGAGCTTGTTGCGGCCCAGGCCGAACTTGCTGTAGACGCCACGCGGGCGGCCGGTCAGGGCGCAGCGATTACGCTGGCGCACCGGGCTGGCATCGCGCGGGAGCTTCTGCAGCTTGGTCTGGGCTTCCATCTTTTCGTCGTACGACGCAGTGGCGCTCAGGACGATCGCCTTCAGTTCGGCGCGCTTGGCGGCGAACTTCTTCACGATCTTGGTGCGCTTGAGGTCGCGCTCGACCATCGAGGTCTTGGCCATGTTCTACCTGTGATCAGTTGCGGAACGGGAAGCTGAAGGCTTCCAGCAGCGCCTTGGCTTCTTCGTCGGTCTTGGCGGTGGTGGTGATGGAGATATCCATGCCACGCAGCGCGTCGACCTGATCGAAGTCGATTTCCGGGAAAATGATCTGTTCCTTGATACCGAAGTTGTAGTTACCACGGCCATCGAAGGCACGGCCCGAGACACCACGGAAGTCGCGCGTACGCGGCAGCGAGATGTTGATCAGGCGGTCCAGGAATTCCCACATCTGGGCACGACGGAGCGTGACCTTGCAGCCGATCGGCCAACCGTCACGGATCTTGAACGAAGCGACCGACACGCGGGCCTTCGTCGTGATCGGCTTCTGGCCGGCGATCTTGGTCATATCGGCCACGGCGTTCTCGAGGATCTTCTTGTTACCGGCGGCTTCGCCGACGCCCATGTTGAGCGTGATCTTCGTGATGCGCGGGACTTCCATGACGTTCTGGTAACCGAAGCGCTCAGTGAGCTTCTGCATTACCGACTCTTTGTAAAACGATTCAAGGCGGGTCATGACTTCGATTCCTTACGCGTCGACCACTTCGCCCGAACGGAACACGCGCACCTTGCGCCCGTCCTCGAGCGTCTTGGTGCCCACGCGCTCGCCCTTGTTCGTGGCGGAGTTGAAGAGCTGGACGTTGGAGATATGGATCGAGGCCTCACGTTCGACGATTCCACCCGGCTGGTTGGCCTGCGGGTTCGGCTTGGTGTGGCGCTTGACCAGGTTCACGTTCGAGACGACCACGCGGTCGCCATCGACGCGCAGCACGTCGCCGCGCTGTCCCTTGTTCTTGCCGGTGATGACGACGACGTTATCACCCTTGCGGATACGGTTCATGGTCTGGCCTCCGCTCAGAGCACTTCGGGCGCGAGCGAGACGATCTTCATGAACTTCTCGCTGCGCAGCTCGCGGGTAACCGGCCCGAAAATACGGGTACCGATCGGCTCGAGCTTGTTGTTGAGGATGACGGCCGCGTTGCCGTCGAAACGGATCACGGAACCGTCAGCGCGGCGCACACCCTTGGCGGTACGAACCACCACGGCGTTGTACACCTCGCCCTTCTTGACCTTACCGCGGGGAATGGCGTCCTTGACGGTCACCTTGATGACATCACCGACGCTGGCGTAACGGCGCTTCGAGCCGCCCAGCACCTTGATGCACATCAGTTCCTTCGCGCCGCTGTTATCGGCCGCGGAAAGCATGCTCTGTACCTGAATCATGGCAGCTCTCCTTAGACTTCAGCGCGCGTGACGATTTCGACCACGCGGTGATGTTTGGTCTTCGACAGCGGACGGCATTCCGCGATGCGGACGAGGTCACCCTCGTTCGCGCCGGTTTCGTCGTGCGCATGGAGCTTCGTGGAACGGCGGATGATCTTGCCGAGCAGCGGGTGCTGCACCTGGCGCTCGATCAGCACCGTCACCGTGTTAGCCATCTTGTTGCTGATGACACGACCCGTGAGGGTACGCGCCGTCTTCGTGTTATCGCTCATGTCCGCCGTCCTTACTTCTTCACGCCGAGCACGAACTTCGTGCGGGCGATGTCACGCCGAACGCGGCGCAGCTGGTGCGGCTGGGTGAGCTGTCCGGAGCCCTTCTGCATGCGCAGATTGAACTGCTCCTTGCGAAGGTCCAGCAGGTGCTGCTTCAGCTCTTCCGCCGACTTCTCTTTGATTTCTTTGCTGGCCATTACATCACCGCCCTGGAGACGAACTGGGTCTGGACGGAGAGCTTGGCTGCCGCCAGACGGAACGCTTCGCGTGCCGTCGTCTCGTCGACACCTTCGATTTCATAAAGCATGCGACCGGGCTGGATCAGAGCGACCCAGAACTCGACGCCACCCTTACCTGCACCCATTCGGACTTCGATGGGCTTACGGGTGATCGGCTTGTCCGGGAACACGCGGATCCAAAGCTTGCCGCCACGCTTCACGTAGCGCGTGATGCAACGACGGGCCGCTTCGATCTGACGCGCGGTCAACTGACCGTGCGTCGTCGCCTTGAGGCCGTACTCGCCAAAGCTCACGAGGTTGGAATTGAATGCCAGGCCATCGTTACGGCCCTTATGCATCTTGCGGTACTTGGTACGCTTCGGTTGCAACATGGCAACGCTCCTTACTTGGCAGCGCGCTCACGCTCGCGGCGGTTTTCACCACCCTCGCGGCGCGACGACTGCTGAGGCTGCTGTTCTTCCTTCGACTCGGCCGTAGCGGCCGCCAGATCGAAGATCTCGCCCTTGTAGACCCAAACCTTGACACCGATGATGCCGTACTGGGTCTTGGCCTCGGCGGTGCCGTAGTCGATGTCCGCGCGCAGGGTATGCAGCGGAACACGACCTTCGCGAGCCCACTCGGAGCGCGCGATCTCGGCGCCGTTCAAACGGCCGGAGACGTTGATCTTGATGCCGAGGGCGCCGAGGCGCATCGCGTTACCGACCGAGCGCTTCATGGCACGGCGGAACATGATGCGTCGCTCGAGCTGCTGGGCGATCGATTCAGCGACGAGCTGGGCGTCGAGTTCCGGCTTGCGGACTTCACTGACGTTGATGTGCGTCGGAACGCCCATCATGTCCGTGACTTCCTTGCGCAGCTTCTCGATGTCCTCGCCCTTCTTGCCGATCACCACGCCCGGACGGGCGGTGAAGATCGTCACGCGAGCGGTCTTGGCCGGGCGCTCGATCTGAATCTTCGAGATACCAGCGGCGGCGAGCTTCTTGCGCAGCATCTCACGGACCTTGAGGTCGGCCGCGAGGTACTGGGCGTACTCACCCTTGTTTGCGTACCACTTCGAGTTCCAGTCCTTGGCAATGCCGAGGCGGATACCGGTGGGATGAACTTTATGACCCATCGTGTCTTACCCCAGTCAGTTGCCGACAACCACAGTGATGTGGCTGGTGCGCTTCAGGATGCGCGAGCCGCGACCTTTGGCGCGGGCGTACATACGCTTCATCGCCGGACCTTCGTCGACGAAGATGCGGGCCACCTTGAGCTCGTCCACGTCGGCGCCGAGGTTGTTTTCGGCGTTGGCGACGGCGGAGAGCAGCACCTTGCGGACAAGGTGGGCGGCTTTCTTGTTGGTAAAGGCGAGCACGTCGCTGGCTCGGCCCACGGGCATACCGCGGACCAGGTCAGCCACCAGGCGTGCCTTCTGCGCCGAGATGCGGGCGCTGCGCAGGATCGCTTTGGCTTCGGTGCTCATCACTTGCCCTTCTTATCGCCTGCGTGGCCCTTGTACGTACGGGTCACCGCGAACTCGCCGAGCTTGTGCCCGACCATGTTCTCGTTGATCAGGACGGGCACGTGCTGGCGGCCGTTGTGGATGGCGATGGTCAGACCGACCATCTCCGGCAGAATCATCGAACGACGCGACCAGGTCTTGATCGGACGCTTGTTGTTGGCGGAAACGGCGGCTTCCACCTTCTTTACGAGGTGCAGGTCAACGAACGGACCTTTCTTTAGAGAGCGCGGCATGATCGTTTCCTATTACTTGCGACGACGCACGATGAACTGCTGGGTGCGCTTGTTGTTGCGCGTCTTGTAACCCTTGGTCGGCGTACCCCACGGGCTGACCGGATGACGGCCACCGGAGGTCTTGCCTTCACCACCGCCATGCGGATGGTCGACCGGGTTCATCACGACACCGCGAACGGTCGGACGGATACCCGCCCAGCGCTTCTTACCGGCCTTGCCAAGCTTGCGCAGGCTATGCTCGGAATTGCCGACTTCACCGATGGTGGCGCGGCATTCGACCGGCACGCGGCGCATTTCGCCGGAGCGAAGACGCAGCGTTGCGTAACCTTGCTCGCGAGCGACCAGCTGGACCGAGGCACCCGCCGAACGCGCGATCTGCGCACCCTTGCCCGGCTTCATCTCGATGCAGTGGACGGTGGAACCGACCGGGATCGAACGAAGCGGCAGGCAGTTGCCCGGCTTGATCGGGGAGTCGGAACCGGACACGAGACGGTCGCCCACCGCCACGCCCTTCGGCGCGATGATGTAGCGGCGCTCGCCATCGGCGTAGCACAGCAGCGCGATGTGCGCGGTGCGGTTCGGATCGTATTCCAGACGCTCGACAACGGCGGCGATGCCTTCCTTGTCACGCTTGAAATCGATGATGCGGTAAGCCTGCTTGTGACCGCCGCCGCGATGACGCGTGGTGATGCGACCGTAGTGGTTGCGGCCACCCGTCTTCGACTGCGATTCGGTCAGGGGCGCGTAAGGTGCGCCCTTGTGCAGACCTTCGGTCCGCACGCTGACTGCGTCGCGGCGGCCCGGGGAGGTCGGCTTGTGAGTGATCAGTGCCATCTCAATTCAACTCCTGGCTCAGGCCTTGGCCGACACGTCGATCGTGTGACCGTCGGCGAGGCGCACGTAGGCCTTACGCTTGCCCTGGCGGTTGCCAGTGCGGAAGCGGAACGACTTGACCTTGCCCTTGGTGTTCACGAGGTTCACGTCCACGACCTTGACGTCGAAGAGGTGTTCCACGGCTGCACGGACATCGGCCTTGGTCGCCTCGGGCGCCACGACGAAAACGTACTGGTTGTTCTCAGCAAGGCGAGCCGACTTCTCGGAGATGTGCGGCGCGCGAAGCGTGTTGAGCGTGCGTTCGGTGCTCATGCGAGCCACTCCTCGACCTTCTTGACCGCGTCCACCGTCATGACGACGAAGTCGCTGCCGACCAGGCTGACCGGATTAAGGGCCAACACGTCGACGACGTGGATGTACGGAATGTTGCGGGCGGACAGGTACAGCGCCTCGGTGGCATCTTCCGACACCAGCAGCACGCGACCCTTGACTTCGAGCTCGGCCAGCTTCGCGATCATGCCCTTGGTGCTCGGGGCTTCCATCGACAGCTCGGAGACGACCTTCAGGCGACCCTGACGGTTCAGCTCGGCGACGATCGAACGGATCGCGACACGGTAAGCCTTGCGGTTGACCTTCTGCTCGAAGCTGCGCGGCTTGGCCGCGAACGTCACACCACCACCGACGAAGATCGGAGCGCGGTAGTCGCCGTGGCGAGCGCCGCCACCCTTCTGCTTCTTGAACTTCTTGGTCGTACCGGACATCTGACCGCGAGACAGCTGAGCCTTCGTACCGGCACGGCCAGCCGCCTGGTAGGCGGTGACGACCTGGTGGACGAGGGCCTTCTTGTACTCGCCGCCGAACACGTCGTCCGACACGGTGAGCGCCTTGGCGCCAATAACGTTGAGTTCCATGGCGTCTCTCCTCAGCCCTTGGTCGTCGGACGGATCACGACGTCACCGCCCGGCGCGCCGGGGACTGCGCCCTTGACCGCGATCAGGTGGCGCTCGGCATCGACCGTGACAACTTCGAGACCCTGCTGGGTGCGGTTGACCGCGCCCATGTGGCCCGACATCTTCTTGCCAGGGAACACGCGGCCCGGCGTCTGGCGCTGGCCGATCGAGCCCGGGGCGCGATGCGACAGCGAGTTACCGTGCGTGGCGTCGCCCATCTTGAAGTGGTGACGCTTGATGGTGCCCTGGAAACCCTTACCCTTCGACACACCGGAGACGTCGACCGTCTGACCGACGGTGAAGACGTCACCCGCCGAGATCTCGGTGCCGATCGCGTACTTGCCTGCGTCTTCCGCGCTCACGCGGAACTCCCACAGACCGCGGCCCGGCTCGACCTTGGCGTTGGCGTAATGGCCCTTCAGCGGAGCCGTCAGGAGCGAGGCGCGCTTGGCACCCGTCGTGACCTGCACGGCGCTGTAGCCGTCGTTTTCTTCGGTCTTCACCTGCGTCACGCGATTCGGGGTCGCTTCAATCAGCGTCACCGGAATCGAGCGGCCGTCTTCGGTGAAGAGCCGGCTCATGCCGCACTTGCGGCCAACCAGTCCGATACTCATCTTCGTATCCTTTTATCCGCTCAGCCGAGCTTGATCTGCACGTCAACGCCAGCCGCGAGATCGAGCTTCATGAGCGCGTCCACGGTTTTGTCGTTGGGGTCGACGATGTCCAGAACGCGCTTGTGGGTACGGGTCTCGTACTGGTCGCGGGCATCTTTGTCGACGTGCGGCGACACCAGAATGGTGTAGCGCTCAATCTTGGTCGGCAGCGGGATCGGGCCGAGGACCGTAGCGCCGGTGCGCTTGGCCGTCTCGACGATTTCGCTGGCCGAACGGTCGATCAGGCGATGATCGAACGCTTTGAGCCGGATGCGAATCTTTTGGTTCGCCATAAAACCGTGTCCTGTTATCGAAAGAACGTTCTTGTGATTCGGAGGGGCTTCTCGCCACCCCGCACAACCCTGGTGCTACTTACGGGTACCGCAACGGGCCGCCCTGGAACGGCATGAAACCGTCCGGAACGACCCGAAAAAGTCAGGCAGGCCGAGTTATCGGCCTGCCCAGACAGAAAAGTATAGAATACGCAACGATATAGGTCAACAGAGCTTGCGCCCCGTGGCCCGTTGGCACCCTACTCGGCATCCTTGCCTGCGAACTCGAAGCACATTCCGTGCGCCTCATTTCGCTGTGTCCGGTCGCCCACTGATGGGAACCGGGAGGTATAGCCCAGCGACTATAACCTATCGCCGAGCCGATGGGAAGCCCTCGGGAGAAACGACATCGGGTGGGGCCGCACCCTCCCCGGCCGGATCATTCACGACCTCTCCGGCGCGTTCTACCGTTGCCTGAGGGGGACGTAGTCTCCATAGCGCTTGTCCGCGCGACCCACGCGAGCGCACAGCTGTTTGCCGCACAATCGAACATCGGCCTGATTGTAGGCACGGAGCAGATCGGCCTCGATCTGCTGCTGCGTGATGACCTGCTTGTAGTGCCATCCGAGGTAGCCGCCAAGCGCGAGGACCGACAGAAGGATCGCCAGCACGCCTGCCACCAGCCAGGCCGCCTTGTGCACGAAGGCCGCCAGCTTACGCTGCGTCCGAACCATCGTATCCGTGCTTGCCTGCATGAGGCGCCCATGCTCGGCCGCTGCCCAGGTCACTTCCGCTAGCGGTTCGTTCAAGCCCATTCGCACGGTCCGCGTGGCATCCGCCGAGATCGCGCCCAGGCCCGCATCCGCGGCCTGGCGCATGATGGCGGGTAGAGCCTGCACGGTCCGCTCTTGTTGCTCGGTGGCCTGACGGTGGCGCGTATCCATCGACTCGCTCATGCGCGAGAGTCGTTCCACCATCATCGCCACCTGCACGGTGGCGCTCCTTGCACCTTCCTCGCGCATCGCCACTCCTTACAGGCGCATCACCGGGCCGCCGATCTCCCGGACCTGCGAAACCTGCTGCTCCTGTGCCTGCTGCACCTGCGCTTCCAGAGCCGCGATACGGTCCTCCATGTCCACCTGCTGCGCCGCCTGCATGTGGAATTCCTGGGCGGCATCGGTCTGGCCGACCTGTCGAAGCGCTTCCATGAAGCCCTGATCGTCCTGCTCCATCGCCTTGCACAGGTAGTCGAACATCTCGTCCATGCCGGCGGTCGCCGCCAATGGCGGCATGGCGGCACGCTCCTGCTCCTGACTCAGCATGTGCCAGGGCGCCGCCAGGTCCAGCGGCACACCGCGGGGCAAATCGTCCAACGGGCGATGGCGCAGGTCGGGCAGGTAGTTGTGCGTGAACACCGCCGCCGGCTGGTTGCCTTCCTTGTCCCAGAAGTTGCCGATGCCGTGAGCCGCGGCGATGGCGCCCGCCTCACCGACCGGCGACAGGCCGCCCTGCTTGTGACGCTGGTAATCGGCGTGATCCATGTAGTCGACCGTGCGACCGATCGGCTCCGCCATGCTCGAGACCGGATCGTGGTACATGCGGTGGTGGATGACGCGATCCTCCGCAGCCCGGGCATCCAGACCAAGCCCTTCGGCCATGGACCGGGCGCCATAAGTGTTGAAGGTTTCCGCGTGTATGCCCGCCGCTTCGGGCATGGCGGCTTGCAATTGCGCGAGGGCACCACCCAGGGAGTGGCCGGTGATGCTGATGTCGCCTACGGGGATATGTTTCTTCTCGGCATGATCCAAAGCCCAGCGCATCGTTTGAGCCGCTTCGGGCCATTGGGTGGGCGCACCCATCATACCCATACCGAGATCGGCGGTGATGTCATGAATACTGGAAGGGTCGGTGCCTTTGTTCGTGACGATAAGCTGGCCGGTCGCTTCGTCTTGCAACACGGCGCCGCGGTAGTTGGTCGCGGACGGTGGGGAAACGTAGAGCACCGTGTAGAGACGGCTATCACTTTCGATATCGGTCTTTGCCGTCAGCGGCGCATAAATCGCATGAGAGAGAAATGCATATTGTTCGGAGGGACGAGCCATATCCAGTTCCTTGGATAGAAGTTACTGCTAGTCGCCGCTAGAAGCAGCAGGCGGGCTTGGTGCGGTGTCCGTCGTCACGGGCTTGACGAAGTTGCGCTGACTAAAGACGCCTGGCACACGCGGACGCAGCAACGCCGAATCCTCGGACACATGAACAGTGATGGGGACGCGACTGTAATGGGACACGTCCGGCATCGGCCATCTGCCGTAGCAGCTTTGCGGATCATCATCCGCCTGGAACTGGCAAATGGCTTTGTATTCGGTGCCGGGAGCCAAATCCCCGCGAATACCCCAATGCCCTAGCGCGTCCCTCCCCGTAAGGGTGTCGCGAACCAGGAAGTAAGGGGCAGCAAGCTCCCAGTTGCAGTTGTCTTCGTTGTACCTGTCCAGATAGATATTGAACCGCGCCTGTTTCGGGTCCCGGCTTTCGTTGGGAATGTCGAACGTTCCTTGGGGATAGACAAAGCTGCCGCCACCCCGAAGCGGATCGAAGTAACCACATTCGCGCTGCTGATTCTGGTAGAGCGCTTTCATGGTGACGATGTAGCGCTTCGCATCCTCAGGATGATCGAACGTCACCGTGACGTGCAGCGCCTCCTTCGGATGAGGATTCAGGGGCGGCGGGCTGAGATCTTTTTTCTCGGCGCACGCAGCCAAAGCAGGAAACAGCAACAGCGAAAGCCATACCCAAGTGCGAAGGTTCATGAAGACAGCTTAGCGATACCGCATGAGGACATCTTTAGAAGAATCCTCAAAATCGCGTGCTTTTGTATGCGAGTCGATTACACCAGCGCAACGACCAGCTATCACTCAACTTGATGGCGCCGCATTCGACATAACTTCGCGTCAAGGTACGAAGAGCCGGCGAGCGCCGCCCTCGGGGCCGTTAGCGTAGGCGAGTGATCCAGACGGATCAGGCCCGCAGGGGGCCAACCATGGATGGTTGGCCTTCTTCGCGAGACAGGATGTCGAGTCGAAGAGCCCCGGCTGGTTCACGACCCGGCCGCAGGCCATTGATAAACGGTCGCGCCAGCGGCCCTTCCTTGAGGGGGCGCCGGAGGCGTGGCCCCGAGGGCGGCGCTCGCCGGCTCTTGCCGCGACGCGCACGCCGCGATGCCGAAGGCGAGCCCAAACCACCGAAACACTTTCCGAAGATCAAAAAAAAAGCGGAGGCTTTCGCCTCCGCTCTTCGATAACCGGACGGGTCACCCCGCCCCGGTGATCCTTCTTACTTGTTGATCTTGGAGACGACGCCGGCGCCGACGGTGCGACCGCCTTCGCGGATCGCGAAGCGCAGGCCTTCGTCCATCGCGATCGGGAAGCCCAGCGTGACGCTGATCTTCACGTTGTCGCCCGGCATCACCATCTCCACGCCTTCCGGCAGCTTGATCGATCCGGTCACGTCCGTCGTGCGGAAGTAGAACTGCGGGCGATAGTTGCTGAAGAACGGCGTGTGACGGCCACCCTCGTCCTTCGACAGGATGTACACCTCACCCTCGAACTCCGTGTGCGGCGTCACCGAACCCGGCTTGGCCAGCACCTGGCCACGCTCGACGTCTTCACGCTTCAGACCACGCACCAGCACGCCGACGTTGTCACCGGCCTGACCCTGGTCCAGCAGCTTGCGGAACATTTCCACGCCCGTCACCGTCGTGGTCTGGGTGTCCTTCAGGCCGACCACTTCGGCCGGGTCACCCACCTTGACGATGCCGCGCTCGACGCGACCGGTCAGCACCGTGCCACGGCCCGAGATCGAGAACACGTCTTCCACCGGCAGCAGGAACGGCTTGTCGATGTCGCGCTCCGGCTCCGGAATCCAGCTGTCCAGCGCATCCACCAGCTTGATGATCGACGGCACGCCGATTTCCGACTGGTCGCCGTCCAGCGCCAGACGCGCCGAACCGTGGATGATCGGCGTGTCGTCGCCCGGGAACTCGTACTTCGACAGCAGCTCGCGCACTTCCATCTCGACCAGCTCGAGCAGCTCGGCGTCGTCCACCATGTCGGCCTTGTTCAGGAACACCACGATGTACGGCACGCCGACCTGGCGCGACAGCAGGATGTGCTCGCGCGTCTGCGGCATCGGGCCGTCAGCGGCCGAGCACACCAGGATCGCACCGTCCATCTGCGCCGCACCCGTGATCATGTTCTTCACATAATCCGCGTGACCCGGGCAATCGACGTGGCCGTAGTGGCGCAGCGGCGATTCGTATTCCACGTGCGCGGTCGAGATCGTGATGCCGCGCGCCTTCTCTTCCGGCGCCGCGTCGATCGAACCGTAATCCTTGAACTCGCCGCCGAAACGCTCGGCACCGATCTTCGTCAGCGCGGCCGTCAGCGTGGTCTTGCCGTGATCGACGTGACCGATGGTGCCGACGTTGACGTGCGGCTTCTTACGCTCGAACTTACCCTTTGCCATGACTCTAAACCTCTAAAAGAACGTTGTATGTTTAAAGAAGAAGTCCTTATCAGGACTTCTTCATGACCTCGTCGGCGACATTCTTCGGCGCCGGATCGTAATGATCGAATTCCATCGTGAACATCGCACGGCCCTGGCTCAACGAGCGGATCGTGGTGGCATAGCCGAACATTTCACCGAGCGGAACCATCGCATTGATGGTCTTGCCCGACGGCGTGTCGTCCTGGCCGGTCAGCATGCCGCGACGGCGGCTCAGATCGCCCATGATGTCGCCGACGTAATCTTCCGGCGTCACGACCTCGACCTTCATGATCGGCTCGAGCAGAACCGGGCTCGCCTTATTGAAGCCCTGCTTGAACGCCATCGAGGCGGCGAGCTTGAACGCCATTTCGGACGAGTCGACGTCATGGTAGGAACCGAAGACGAGCTTGACCTTCGTGTTCACGACCGGGAAGCCAGCCAGCGGACCCGAGGTGATCGTCTCGCGCAGGCCCTTCTCGACCGACGGGATGAATTCCTTCGGAATCACACCACCCGTGATGTCGTTGATGAAGAGGAAGTCGTCCTTGATCTGGGCGGCCACCTTCTCATCCGCACGGTCGGCAGCGGTGATCGGCGACAGTTCGATCACGACGTGACCGTACTGACCCTTACCACCCGACTGCTTGGCGTGCTTGTAGTCCGACTTGACGTCCGACGCCTGGATCGTTTCGCGGTAGGCCACCTGCGGCTTGCCGACGTTGGCTTCGACGTTGAACTCGCGCTTCATGCGGTCCACCAGGATGTCCAGGTGAAGCTCGCCCATGCCCGAGATGATCGTCTGACCCGACTCTTCGTCCGTACGGACGCGGAACGACGGATCTTCCGCAGCCAGGCGGCTGAGGGCGATACCCATCTTTTCCTGGTCCGACTTCGTCTTCGGCTCGACCGCCATCGAGATCACCGGCTCCGGGAACGACATGCGCTCGAGCGTGATGATGTGATCCTGCGCGCACAGCGTGTCACCGGTCGTGACGTCCTTCAGGCCGACCGCCGCGGCGATATCGCCAGCGCGGACTTCCTTCAGTTCGTGACGCTCGTTGGCGTGCATCTGCAGGATGCGGCCGATGCGCTCCTTCTTCGACTTGACCGGGTTGTACACCTGGTCACCGGCGTTCAGCGTGCCCGAATAGACACGGAAGAACGTCAGCGCGCCGACGAACGGATCGGTCATGATCTTGAATGCGAGCGCCGAGAACGGTGCATCGTCCTTGGCTTCGCGGGTGTCCGGCTTCTCGTCTTCGTCGATGCCTTCGACCGGCGGACGATCGAGCGGCGACGGCAGAAGATTGACGACCGCGTCGAGCATCGCCTGGACGCCCTTGTTCTTGAACGCCGTGCCGCAGAAGACCGGGATGATCTCGCTGCGCAGGGTGCGCAGACGCAGGCCTTCGATGATCTCGGCTTCAGTCAGCTCTTCGCCGCCGAGATACTTGTCCATCATCTCTTCCGTGGCTTCCGCCGCGGCTTCGATCATGGCCGTACGATCGGCCTCGGCCTTGGCCTGGAGCTCGGCCGGAATCTCGATGTACTCGAACTTCATGCCCTGGGACTCCATGTCCCACTTGATGGCCTTCATCTTGAGGAGGTCGATGACGCCCTCGAAGTTGTCTTCGGCACCGATCGGCACCTGCATCGGCACCGGGTTGGCGGCAAGGCGGCTCTTCAGCTGGTCGACGACCTTGTAGAAGTTCGCGCCCGTGCGGTCCATCTTGTTGACGAACGCAAGGCGCGGCACCTTGTACCGGTTGGCCTGGCGCCAAACGGTTTCCGACTGCGGCTGCACGCCACCCACGGCACAGAGAACGAACACCGCACCGTCGAGAACGCGGAGCGAACGCTCCACTTCGATGGTGAAGTCGACGTGTCCCGGGGTGTCGATGATGTTGAAGCGATGCTCGGGCAGCGAACGGTCCATGCCCTTCCAGAACGCCGTGGTGGCGGCGGAAGTGATGGTGATGCCGCGCTCTTGCTCCTGCTCCATCCAGTCCATCGTAGCGGCACCGTCGTGCACCTCGCCAATCTTATGACTGACACCGGTGTAGAACAGGATGCGCTCCGTGGTCGTGGTCTTGCCGGCATCGATGTGAGCCATGATGCCGAAGTTGCGGTAGCGCTCGATGGGCGTAGTGCGTGCCACGGTCTTTCCTCAATCTGGAGCTGTGATTACCAGCGGTAATGCGAGAAGGCCTTGTTGGCCTCCGCCATGCGATGCGTTTCTTCGCGCTTCTTGACGGCGCCGCCACGGGATTCCGAGGCTTCGAGCAGTTCGGCGGCCAGCTTGCGCGGCATGGACGTTTCGCCGCGCTTGCGCGCTGCGTCGATTACCCAACGCATGGCGAGAGCCATACGGCGGCCCGGACGGACTTCGACCGGCACCTGGTACGTGGCACCGCCGACACGGCGGGACTTCACCTCGACGGCCGGGGCGATGTTGCCCAGTGCCTTCTCGACGAGCTGCACCGGCTCGGCGTTCTTCTCGCCGATGTGCTGCAGGGCACCGTAGACAATGGCTTCGGCGACGGACTTCTTGCCGGACTTCATCACCATATTGATGAAACGGGCAATCAGCTGGCTTCCGTGCTTCGGGTCCGGGAGGACCACACGGGCGGGATGGGAACCTTTACGCGACATAATTCTTGTCCTCTACTCAGCTCTTCGGGCGCTTGGCGCCGTACTTCGAGCGCGACTTGCGACGCTTGGTCACGCCGGCGCAGTCGAGACTGCCGCGAACCGTGTGGTAACGCACACCGGGGAGATCCTTGACGCGACCGCCGCGGATCAGGACCACCGAGTGCTCCTGCAGATTGTGACCTTCGCCACCGATGTAGCTGATGACTTCGAAACCGTTGGTCAGGCGCACCTTGGCAACCTTACGCAGCGCCGAGTTCGGCTTCTTCGGGGTGGTCGTATAAACGCGCGTGCACACCCCGCGGCGCTGCGGGCTGCTCTGCAGGGCCGGCGAGGCGCTCTTGTACGCCTTCGGGCTGCGGGATTTGCGCACCAACTGGTTGACTGTCGTCATGCGAAGCTATTCCTGAGAAACATAAAGGCAGACCGATAGATCGGCCCGCCAGAGAAGCGTTGTTGACGTGCGCCGCCCGCGAAGCGGGCCAGCGCCCATCGTCCCTGATTCCGAACACGAGGCGCATCCTTGCGCCTCATTTCGTATGTACGAGCAAAACCCGGGTACGGGCCTTACTCGGCGCTATCGTTGGACCCGGCGGGAGCCTCTTCGAACGTGACAGCCGGTGCCGAAGAACCCGAGAGGGTTTCCAGATCCGAAGCCGTCAGTCCGCCCTGGCTACGACGCGAAGCGTGGTATGCCAGACCCGTACCCGCAGGGATTAGCCGCCCAACAATAACATTTTCCTTCAGGCCACGCAACGTATCCCGGGTGCCACGGACCGCCGCCTCGGTGAGGACGCGGGTGGTTTCCTGGAACGACGCCGCCGAGATGAACGACTCGGTGGCAAGCGAGGCCTTGGTGATGCCCAGCAGGACCGACTCGAACTCGGCCCGACGCTCGCCCCGCTTCTCGGCGCGCTCGTTTTCCTCGTTGATCCGGACGCGTTCGACCTGCTCACCGCGCAGGTAGGTGCTGTCACCCGGCTCGGTGATCTCGACCTTGCGCAGCATCTGGCGAATGATCGCTTCGATGTGCTTGTCGTTGATCTTCACGCCCTGCAGGCGGTAGACGTCCTGGATCTCCTTGACCAGGTACGAGGCCAGCGGCTCGACACCCAGCAGACGCAGGATGTCATGCGGATTCGGCTCGCCGTCCACGACGGTTTCGCCCTTCTCCACGTGCTCGCCCTCGAACACGATGACCTGGCGCCACTTCGGAATCAGCTCCTCGTGCTCGTTGCCGTCCACATCCTTGATGATCAGGCGCTGCTTGCCCTTGGTGTCCTTGCCGAAGCTGACGATACCCGAGCGCTCCGCGAGGATCGCCGGCTCCTTCGGCTTGCGGGCTTCGAACAGGTCGGCGACGCGCGGCAGACCACCCGTGATGTCGCGGGTCTTCGAGGTTTCCTGCGGGATACGGGCGACGACGTCACCCACGCCCACTTCGGCACCGTTCTGGATCGAGACGATCGCACCGGCCGGCAGGAAGTACTGGGCCGCGATGTCCGTACCCGGCAGCTTGAGCTCACGGCCCTTGCTGTCTTCCAGGCGGACGATCGGGCGCAGGTCCTTCGCCTGCGTGCCGCGACGCTTCGGGTCCGTGACCACCGCCGACTCGAGGCCGGTCAATTCGTCGGTCTGCGACTGCACGGTCACGCCATCGATGAAGTCGATGAAGCGGACCACGCCGGCCACTTCCGTGACGATCGGGTGGGTATGCGGATCCCAGTTCGCGACGGTCTGGCCAGCCTTGACCGGGTCGCCGTCCTTCACCGCGATGGTCGCGCCGTAAGGCACCTTGTAACGCTCGCGCTCGCGGCCGTTGGCGTCGATGACGCTCACTTCGCCCGAACGCGAGACGGCGACCAGGTGACCCTGCGAATGCTCGACCGACTTCAGGTTGTTGAACTTCAGCGCGCCGGTCGTGCGGACCGTCACGTTGTCCACCGCGGCAGCACGGGACGCCGCGCCACCGATGTGGAACGTACGCATCGTCAGCTGGGTACCCGGCTCACCGATCGACTGCGCGGCGACCACACCCACGGCCTCGCCCATGTTGACCAGGTGACCGCGAGCGAGGTCGCGGCCGTAGCACAGGGCGCACACGCCATGGCTGGCACGGCAGGTGATGGGCGAACGGACCTTGATCAGCTGCACGCCGGCCTTGTCGAGCTGGTCGACCAGGTACTCGTCGAGCAGCGTGTCGCGGGTCACGATCGGCTGGTCGTCATCGCCCGGGGCGTAGACGTCCTCGACGACGACGCGACCGAGCACGCGCTCGCGCAACGGCTCGACCACGTCACCGCCTTCGACGATCGGCGACATGAGCACGCCATCTTCCGTGCCGCAATCGTGCTCGGTGATGACGACGTCCTGGGCCACGTCGACGAGGCGACGGGTCAGGTAACCGGAGTTCGCGGTCTTCAGCGCGGTATCCGCGAGACCCTTACGGGCACCGTGGGTCGAGTTGAAGTACTGCAGGACGTTCAGGCCTTCGCGGAAGTTCGCCTTGATGGGCGTCTCGATGATCGAGCCGTCCGGACGGGCCATCAGGCCGCGCATGCCCGCCAGCTGACGAATCTGCGCCGCGCTACCACGCGCGCCGGAGTCCGCCATGATGTACAGCGAGTTCATCGACTTCTGGTTGACCGTGTTGCCGTCGGCATCCTGCACCTTCTCGGTGCCGATACCGTCGATCATCGCCTTGGCGACGAGTTCGTTGGTACGCGACCAGATGTCGACCACCTTGTTGTAGCGCTCGCCGGCAGTCACCAGGCCCGACTGGTACTGCTCCTGGATCTCGACGACTTCCTTCTCGGCTTCCTCGAGGATGCCCTTCTTCTCGGCCGGGATCTTCATGTCGTCGATGCCGATGGAGATGCCGGCGCGCGTCGCGAAACGGAAGCCGGTGTACATCAGCTTGTCGGCGAACACGACCGATTCCTTCAGGCCGAGCAAACGGTAGCTCTGGTTGATCAGGCGCGAGATGTTCTTCTTGGTCAGCTCGGTGTTGACCAGCGCGAACGGCAGGCCTTCCGGGATGATCTCGGCGAGCAGGGCGCGACCCACCGTGGTGTCGACCAGGACGAGGCGCTCGACGCGCTCGCCATCGACGGTTTCCACGCTGCGCACGCGCACCTTCACCTTGGCGTGCAGTTCGACGGCACGATTGTCGTACGCACGACGCACTTCGCCGACGTTCGCGAACACCATGCCGGCGCCCTTCGCGTTGATCAGCTCGCGAGTCATGTAGTACAGGCCGAGCACGACGTCCTGCGACGGCACGATGATCGGCTCGCCGTTCGCCGGCGACAGGATGTTGTTCGACGACATCATCAGGGCGCGGGCTTCGAGCTGCGCCTCGATCGACAGCGGCACGTGCACGGCCATCTGGTCACCGTCGAAGTCGGCGTTGAACGCCGTACACACGAGCGGATGCAGCTGGATCGCCTTGCCCTCGATGAGGACCGGCTCGAACGCCTGGATACCCAGGCGATGCAGGGTCGGCGCACGGTTGAGCATGACCGGATGCTCGCGGATCACGTCTTCGAGGATGTCCCAGACCTGCGCTTCCTCGCGCTCGACGAGCTTCTTCGCGGCCTTGATCGTGGTGGCTTCGCCACGGGCCTGCAGCTTGGCGAAGATGAAGGGCTTGAACAGCTCGAGCGCCATCTTCTTCGGCAGGCCGCACTGGTGCAGGCGCAGCGTCGGGCCGACCACGATGACCGAACGGCCCGAGTAGTCGACGCGCTTGCCGAGCAGGTTCTGGCGGAAGCGGCCCTGCTTACCCTTGATCATGTCCGCGAGCGACTTCAGCGCGCGCTTGTTCGTGCCGGTGATGGCACGGCCGCGGCGGCCGTTGTCGAGCAGCGCATCGACCGATTCCTGAAGCATGCGCTTCTCGTTGCGCACGATGATATCGGGCGCGGCGAGTTCGAGCAGACGCTTCAGGCGGTTGTTGCGGTTGATGACGCGGCGGTACAGGTCGTTGAGGTCGGAGGTCGCGAAGCGGCCGCCGTCCAGCGGAACGAGCGGACGCAGGTCGGGCGGCAGCACCGGCAGGACGGTCATGACCATCCATTCCGGCTTGTTGCCCGACTCGAGGAACGCCTCGATCAGCTTCACGCGCTTGGTGAGGCGCTTCAGCTTGGTCTCGGAATTCGTCGACGAGATCTCTTCCTTCAGGCGAATGACTTCGCCCGGCAGGTCGAGGCTCTTCAGCAGCTCGTAGACGGCCTCGGCACCCATGCGGGCGTCGAATTCGTCACCGTGCTCCTCGGTGGCTTCCAGGTACTGGTCTTCGCTGAGCAGCTGACCGCGCTCGAGCGCGGTCAAGCCTGGATCGATCACCACGAAGGCTTCGAAGTACAGGATGCGCTCGATGTCACGCAGGGTCATGTCCAGCATGAGGCCGATGCGCGAGGGCAGCGACTTCAGGAACCAGATATGCGCGGTCGGGCTGGCCAGTTCGATGTGGCCCATGCGCTCGCGACGGACCTTGGCCAGGGTGACCTCGGTGCCGCACTTCTCGCAGACCACGCCGCGATGCTTCATGCGCTTGTACTTGCCGCACAGGCATTCGTAGTCCTTGATGGGACCGAAAATGGCCGCGCAGAACAGACCGTCACGTTCAGGCTTGAACGTGCGGTAGTTGATGGTTTCCGGCTTCTTCACTTCGCCGTACGACCACGAGCGGATCAGTTCCGGCGAAGCCAGAGCGATCTTGATCGCGTCGAAATCCAGCGTCTGTCGCTGCTGGTTGAACAGATTGAGCAGGTCTTTCATGCGTAATCTCCGGTAGCCGCGACGATCACTTGATCTCTTCGAGTTCGATGTCGATGCCGAGCGAGCGGATTTCCTTCACGAGTACGTTGAAGGATTCCGGCATGCCCGCGGCCATTTCGTGGTTGCCGTCCACAATGTTCTTGTACATCTGGTTGCGGCCCTGCACGTCGTCAGACTTGACGGTCAGCATTTCCTGCAGGGTGTACGCGGCGCCATACGCTTCCAGCGCCCAGACTTCCATTTCGCCGAAGCGCTGGCCGCCGAACTGCGCCTTGCCGCCCAGCGGCTGCTGGGTGACGAGCGAGTACGGTCCCGTCGAACGCGCGTGCATCTTGTCGTCGACGAGGTGGTTCAGCTTCAGCATGTGCATGTAGCCGACGGTGACCGGGCGATCGAACGCCTCGCCGGTACGGCCGTCGAAGAGCACCGTCTGCCCGGATTCCGGCAGGTCGGCGAGCTTGAGCATGTGCTTGATCTCGGACTCCTCGGCACCGTCGAACACCGGTGTCGCCATCGGCACGCCGTCGCAGAGGTTGTTCGCCAGGGAGACGATCTCGTGGTCGGACATCGACTTGAGGTCGACGTGACGCACCGCGCCTTCCGCACCGGCGTTGCCGTGGTTGTAGACCTCGTCGAGGAACTCGCGCAGCTTGGCGGGCTTCTCGTTGGCTTGGATCATCGCCTCGATCTTGTGACCGAGACCCTTCGCCGCCCAGCCGAGGTGAACCTCGAGGATCTGGCCGATGTTCATACGCGAAGGCACGCCCAGCGGGTTCAGCACGATGTCGACGGGACGGCCGTCGGCGGAGAACGGCATGTCCTCGACCGGAACGATCATCGACACGACACCCTTGTTACCGTGGCGACCGGCCATCTTGTCGCCCGGCTGGATGCGGCGCTTGACGGCCAGGTAGACCTTGACCATCTTGAGCACGCCCGGCGCGAGGTCGTCGCCCTGGGTGATCTTGCCCTGCTTCTCCTTGAAGCGCTTGTCGAAGTTCTCCTTGTGGCGCTTGACCTGCTCGGCCGCGCGCTCGAGGAACTCGGACACCTCCTCTTCCTTGACGTTGATCTTGAACCAGTCGTCCTTCTTCAGGCCGTCCAGGTAGGCGTCGTCGATCGTGGTGCCACGCTTGAGGCCACCCGGACCGCTCATCGCGGTCTTGCCGACCAGCTGCGAGCGCATACGGGCATAGATCGCGCCTTCGAGGATGCGGAACTGGTCGTCGAGATCCTTGCGGATCCGCTTCAGCTCGGTCTCTTCGATCTGCTTGGCGCGCTTGTCCTTCTCGATGCCGTCGCGGGTGAAGACCTGCACGTCGATGACGTTGCCGTCCATGCCCGGGGGCACGCGCAGCGAGCTGTCCTTCACGTCCGAGGCTTTCTCGCCGAAGATCGCGCGGAGCAGCTTCTCTTCCGGCGTCAGCTGGCTCTCGCCCTTCGGCGTGACCTTGCCGACGAGAATGTCGCCCGCCTTCACTTCCGCGCCGATGTACACGATGCCGGACTCGTCCAGGCGCGCGAGCGCCTGCTCGCCGACGTTCGGGATGTCCGCGGTGATTTCCTCGGCGCCGAGCTTGGTGTCGCGGGCGATACACGTCAGTTCCTCGATGTGGATCGAGGTGTAACGGTCTTCCTGCACCACGCGCTCGGAGATCAGGATCGAGTCTTCGAAGTTGTAGCCGTTCCACGGCATGAACGCGACGAGCATGTTCTGGCCGAGCGCGAGCTCGCCGAGGTCGGTCGAGGAACCGTCCGCCAGCGTGTCACCCACCGCCACCACGTCACCCACGTTCACCAGCGGACGCTGGTTGAGGTTGGTGTTCTGGTTGGAGCGGGTGTACTTGGTCAGCGTGTAGATATCGACACCGGCATCGTCGTCGCCGACTTCGGCTTCGTTGACGCGCACGACGATACGGGCCGCGTCGACCTGGTCGATCACGCCGCCACGACGTGCCGACACGGTCACGCCCGAGTCACGCGCCACGGCGCGCTCGATGCCCGTGCCGACGAGCGGCTTCTGGCTGCGCAGGGTCGGAACGGCCTGTCGCTGCATGTTCGCGCCCATCAGCGCGCGGTTGGCGTCGTCGTGCTCGAGGAACGGGACGAGCGCCGCGGCGACCGACACGGTCTGCATCGGCGAGACGTCCATGTAGTTGATCTCGGCCGACGGACGCAGCTCGGACTCACCACGGAAACGGCAGGAGACGAAGTCCTCGATGAACTTGCCTTCCTTCGTCAGCGGCGAGTTCGCCTGCGCGATCACGTGGTCGCCTTCCTCGATCGCGGAAAGGTAATCGACCTTGTCGGTGACCTTGCCGTTCTCGACCTTGCGGTACGGCGTCTCGAGGAAGCCATAGGCGTTGGTGCGGGCGTACACTGCCAACGAGTTGATCAGGCCGATGTTCGGGCCTTCCGGCGTTTCGATGGTGCAGACGCGGCCGTAATGGGTCGGGTGCACGTCGCGGACTTCGAAGCCGGCGCGCTCACGGGTCAGGCCGCCCGGTCCGAGCGCCGACACGCGGCGCTTGTGGGTCACTTCGGACAACGGGTTGTTCTGGTCCATGAACTGCGAGAGCTGTGACGAACCGAAGAACTCCTTCACCGCCGCCGCGACCGGCTTGGCGTTGATCAGCTCCTGCGGGGTCAGGCCCTCGGATTCGGCCAGCGACAGGCGCTCGCGAACCGCGCGCTCGACGCGGACGAGACCGATGCGGAAAGTGTTCTCCGCCATTTCGCCGACCGAACGCACGCGGCGGTTACCCAGGTGATCGATATCGTCGACCGTGCCGGTACCGTTGCGGATGTCGATCAGCACGCGAAGCACGTCGAGGATGTCGGACGTTTCGCCCTGCTCCGCGACCAGGCGCTGGCACTCGTCTTCCTTGCGCTCGGCGAAGTACTTGTGGTCGTACAGCACGCCCGGGCCGACGACATCCTTGCGGCCGACGCGACGGTTGAACTTCATGCGGCCCACGGCCGACAGGTCGTAGCGGTCGAAGGTGAAGAACAGGTTGAAGAACAGGTTCTGCGCGGCGTCCTTGGTCGGCGGCTCGCCCGGACGCATCATCCGGTAGATTTCGACCAGGGCCTCGAGCTGCGTGCGCGTGTTGTCGATGCGCAGCGTGTTCGAGATGTACGCGCCACGATCGAGATCGTTCACGTACAGCGTCGGCACCGTCTCGATGCCGGCCTTGCGGAAGCGCTCCAGATGCTCGGCGGTCAGTTCGTCGTTGGCCGCGGCGATGATCTCGCCGGTGTCCTTGTCGACCATGTCGATCGCGACGATGCGGCCGACCGGGTAGTCGTCCGGCACTTCGAGCGTGGTGATCTTCTCGTTGGCAAGCTGGCGGACGTGGCGCGCGGTGATGCGCTTGCCGGCTTCGACCAGCACCTTGCCATCGATCACGAGATCGAAGGAAAGCGTTTCACCACGCAGGCGTTCGGCGACGAGGTCGAGCGTGACACCGCCCTTCTTGCCCAGGTGGAACACGTTGTGCTCGAAGAAGATCTGCAGCATCTCTTCGTTCGTGTAGCCGAGCGCGCGCAGCAGCACGGTCACCGGCAACTTGCGGCGACGATCGATACGGGTGAACAGCGCATCCTTCGGGTCGAACTCGAAATCGAGCCAGGAGCCACGGTAAGGAATCACGCGGGCGGAGAACAGCAGCTTGCCCGAGCTGTGCGTCTTGCCGCGGTCGTGATCGAAGAACACGCCCGGCGAACGATGCAGCTGCGAGACGATGACGCGCTCGGTGCCGTTGATGATGAAGGTGCCGGTCTCGGTCATGAGCGGAATCTCGCCCATGTAGACCTCCTGCTCCTTCACGTACTTCACGGCCTTCTTGGAAGCCGGGCTGTCCTTGTCGTAGATGACCAGACGGACGGTCGTGCGCAGCGGCGCGCCGAACGTCATGCCGCGGTTGCGGCACTCGCGCTCGTCGAACGCCGGCTCGCCGAGCCGGTAATCCACGTATTCGAGGGCGGCGTTGCCGGAATAGCTGGAAATCGGGAACACCGACTTCAGCGCGGCATGCAGGCCCTTGTCTTCACGCTGCTTGGGGTTGACCTGCTCCTGCAGGAATTCCTTGTACGAGTCGGTCTGGATCGTCAGCAGGTTGGGCACGCCCAGCACGGGCGGACGCTTGCCGAAATCCTTGCGGATGCGCTTCTTCTCGGTAAACGAGTAGGTCATGGTGGGTACCGCCTCGGTTCAGTAATGGGTCGATCAAAATCGGATGAATCGAAAATCGGAGATCGAGATTCGTACAGCAGGGCATCGCTGCCCTCGACTCCCGATGTCCCATTTCCGACGGAACAACAACGGACATGGAACGTGGAACGTGGCCTGGAACGGCCAAAGCCCGGGGGCTTACGCCCCCAGGCTCACTTGACGCTATGTCGAACAGCTGGCGCGCAAGGCGCCGATTACTTGAGTTCGACCGTGGCGCCGGCAGCTTCGAGATCCTTCTTGAACTTCTCGGCATCTTCCTTCGAAGCCGCTTCCTTCACGACGCCGCCGGCCTCGGTGAGGTCCTTGGCTTCCTTCAGGCCCAGGCCGGTGATGGCGCGAACGGCCTTGATCACGTCGACCTTCTTCTCGCCGGCGGACTTCAGGATCACGTCGAACTCGGTCTGCGCTTCGGCAGCCGGGCCGGCAGCGGCCGGGCCAGCGACGGCAACCGGGGCGGCAGCCGAGACGCCGAAGGTGTCTTCGATCGACTTCACCAGCTCCATGATTTCCATCAGGGACTTGGCCTTGATGGCTTCGACGATCTGTTCGGTGGTCAGGGTGGACATTGTTTCTTACCTTCTGAAATGGGGTCTTATGGAAATAAGTCGACGAATCAGGCTTCGGCCGGGGCTTCGGCGGCGACTTCGCCACCACCCTGCTTCTCGCCAACGGCCTTGACGGCGCGCGCGAACATCGTGACCGGCTCGTTGAGGACGCGAGCCAGCATGGCCAGCGCTTCCTGACGGGTCGGCAGCGAGGCAAGCACGTCGACGTGGGCGGCGGGAAGCAGCTTGCCTTCCACGGACACGACCTTCGTCTTGAGCTTGTCGTTGGTCTTCGCGAATTCCTTGATCAGGCGGCCTGCGGCGCCCGGTTCCTCAGTGGAGAACGCATAGAGCAGCGGACCGACGAGAGCGTCCTTGACGACCTCGAATTCGGTTCCGGCCACGGCGCGTGCGGCGAGGGTGTTCTTGACAACTTTCAGGAACACGCCCGTTTCACGAGCCTTCTTGCGCATCTCGGTCATCTGGGAGACCGTGGTGCCCGCGTATTCGGCGGCGACCAAGGAGTGAGCCTTCGCGGCGACTTCTGCCAGCTCGGCGACTACTTCTTGCTTCTGAGACAGATTGAGAGCCATTGCACTCCTCCAATTGAACTCCGCTCACGACTCCTGCCGCTTGCGGTCCTGGGCGACATCGTCCTGACGTCGGGGACGCGAGGTCCCGGGTGGTGGCCTTTCCAGATTCGAAACGAATGCCAGAAGGGGCTGCACCATCTACGCAGGCTGGACCCGACAAGGCATCCGATTAAGCGAACCCGCTATCGACGACGGCGTTTCCTTGCCAACACGAGCTCCCTGCTCGTCGCCGTCGCGCGCTGCTCGCGCCTACGGTCTTTGACGGCTGCCCCGGCACGAAACCGGGGTCGCCCTCAAAAACGTGCCCCCGCCGGCTGGACCGGCGAGGGTCGTAACTCTTGCTTACTTGGTCGAGGTGTTCACGGTCGAGGTATCGACCGGCACGCCCACGCCCATGGTGCTCGACAGCGACACCTTCTGGATGTACTGACCCTTCGCCGCGGCCGGCTTGGCCTTCAGCAGATCGGCGATCAGCGCATTCAGGTTGTCCGCCAGCTGGGCGGCTTCGAAGCTCGCCTTGCCGATGGTGGCGTGGATGATGCCGCCCTTGTCGTTACGGAACTTGACCTGGCCGGCCTTGGCGTTCTTCACGGCCGTCGCGACATCGGCGGTGACCGAGCCGTCCTTCGGGTTCGGCATCAGGCCACGGGGACCGAGCACCTGGCCGAGCTTACCGACGACGCGCATCGCGTCCGGCGTCGCGATGACGCGACCGTAGTTGAGGTCGCCCGCCTGCATCTTCTCGGCGAGGTCGTCCATACCGACGGCATCGGCGCCAGCCGCGAGGGCGGCGTCAGCCTTCTCACCAGCCGGGACGAACACGGCGACGCGAACGGTCTTGCCGGTGCCATGCGGCAGCAGCGACGAGCCACGCACACCCTGGTCGGACTTCTTCGCATCGATGCCCAGGCGGACCGAGACGTCGACCGACTCGGCGAACTTCGCCTTGGCGTTGTCCTTGACGATCTTCAGTGCTTCGTCGAGACCATAGGTCTTGCCGGGCTGAACGGCGGCCGTGGCGGCCTTCATACGCTTCGTGAGCTTTGCCATGTCTTAACCCTCCACCACCAGACCCATGGAACGCGCGCTGCCGGCGATCGTACGCACGGCGGCATCCAGATCGGCAGCCGTGAGATCCGGCTCCTTCTGCTTCGCGATGTCCTCGAGCTGGGCACGGGTGACCTTGCCCACCTTGTCGGTGTTCGGCTTCGGCGAGCCCTTCGCCACGCCCGTGATCTTCTTGAGAAGGATCGAGGCCGGCGGGGTCTTGGTGATGAAGGTGAAGGTACGGTCCGAATAAGCCGTGATCACGACCGGGATCGGGAGGCCCGGCTCGAGCTTCTGCGTGGCGGCGTTGAACGCCTTGCAGAACTCCATGATGTTCAGGCCGCGCTGACCGAGCGCCGGACCGACCGGCGGCGACGGGTTCGCCTGGCCGGCCTTCACCTGCAACTTGATGTAACCAATGACTTTCTTTGCCATTTATCTTTCCTCGCGAGTGCTGGCGCCTTACGGCTCCTCGCTGTAGACCGTCCGTGGAGGTGGTAGGGCCGCGCCTGCGAACCCCTGAAACACGGACACGCCGGAGCACAAGGCTCCAGCGTGAACCGGGCATTATAGGCGTCCGGCCCGGGTTAAGCAAACCCCATGCCGAATGGGCTGGCCGGAGCCAGCCAGAAGGCCGTCAGGCCTTCTCCACCTGGCCGAACTCGAGTTCGACCGGGGTAGAACGACCGAAAATGAGCACCGCGACGCGCAGGCGGCTCTTTTCGTAGTTGACTTCTTCGACCACGCCATTGAAGTCGTTGAACGGGCCGTCGGTGACGCGAACCATCTCGCCCGGCTCGAAGAGAACCTTCGGGCGCGGCTTCTCGACACCCTCGCGGACGCGGCTCAGGATGGCCTCCGCCTCGCTGTCGCGGATCGGGTGCGGACGGTCGGCGGTACCGCCGATGAAACCCATGACCTTCGGGGTTTCCTTGACCAGATGCCAGCACTCGTCGTCGATACGCGGCGTCTTGCCGCTGGTATCGGTCTCGATCTGGACCAGGACATAACCGGGGAAGAACTTGCGCTCGCTGCGGCGCTTCTGGCCGCCGCGCATCTCGATGACTTCCTCGGTCGGAACCAGGATTTCACCAAACTTCTCTTCCATGCCCTCGCGCTTGACGCGCTCGTCGAGAGCCTTGCGAACCTGCTGCTCGAACCCCGAATAGGCGTGAACCACGTACCAGCGCTTGCTCATGCCTTACCTCAATGTCCGAGTTTCAACAGCCAATCGAGCACGAGCGACTTCAGCAACCAGTCGATCAGCCCCATCAACAGCGAAAGAATGACGACGACCACCATGATGATACCGGTGGTCTTCAGCGTTTCGTCGCGCGACGGCCAGACGACCTTGCGCAACTCGAACTGCGATTCGGTGACAAAGCCACGCAGCTTGCGACCCGGGGCCGTGAAAGCGCCGATCGCCAGGGCGGCCGCGACAGCGACGAGCACACCGGCGACGCGCGCAAACGACGGCACGTTCGGGTTATCGCTGAAATAGTAGAAACCGACGATGCCTGCGGCGAGCACGACCAGCGCAAGCGCCAGCTTGCCGATATCGGCCGGGCTCAAACCCTTGGCTTCTTGTGCCTTCGTATTCATGCGCACTCAAGAGTGGCACGCCAGGAGGGACTCGAACCCCCAACCTGCGGTTTTGGAGACCGCTGCTCTGCCAATTGAGCTACTGGCGTACAGGTAAAACAGTGGAACCGCGAAGGCGGGCGGTCAATGACCCACCCGCCCCGCGACCGGGTGCCAGCCCCGAAGGACTGGCATCGCTTGTCTTCTTACTTGTTGATCTTGGAGACGACGCCGGCGCCGACGGTGCGACCGCCTTCGCGGATCGCGAAGCGCAGGCCTTCGTCCATCGCGATCGGGAAGCCCAGCGTGACGCTGATCTTCACGTTGTCGCCCGGCATCACCATCTCCACGCCTTCCGGCAGCTTGATCGATCCGGTCACGTCCGTCGTGCGGAAGTAGAACTGCGGGCGATAGTTGCTGAAGAACGGCGTGTGACGGCCACCCTCGTCCTTCGACAGGATGTACACCTCACCCTCGAACTCCGTGTGCGGCGTCACCGAACCCGGCTTGGCCAGCACCTGGCCACGCTCGACGTCTTCACGCTTCAGACCACGCACCAGCACGCCGACGTTGTCACCGGCCTGACCCTGGTCCAGCAGCTTGCGGAACATTTCCACGCCCGTCACCGTCGTGGTCTGGGTGTCCTTCAGGCCGACCACTTCGGCCGGGTCACCCACCTTGACGATGCCGCGCTCGACGCGACCGGTCAGCACCGTGCCACGGCCCGAGATCGAGAACACGTCTTCCACCGGCAGCAGGAACGGCTTGTCGATGTCGCGCTCCGGCTCCGGAATCCAGCTGTCCAGCGCATCCACCAGCTTGATGATCGACGGCACGCCGATTTCCGACTGGTCGCCGTCCAGCGCCAGACGCGCCGAACCGTGGATGATCGGCGTGTCGTCGCCCGGGAACTCGTACTTCGACAGCAGCTCGCGCACTTCCATCTCGACCAGCTCGAGCAGCTCGGCGTCGTCCACCATGTCGGCCTTGTTCAGGAACACCACGATGTACGGCACGCCGACCTGGCGCGACAGCAGGATGTGCTCGCGCGTCTGCGGCATCGGGCCGTCAGCGGCCGAGCACACCAGGATCGCACCGTCCATCTGCGCCGCACCCGTGATCATGTTCTTCACATAATCCGCGTGACCCGGGCAATCGACGTGGCCGTAGTGGCGCAGCGGCGATTCGTATTCCACGTGCGCGGTCGAGATCGTGATGCCGCGCGCCTTCTCTTCCGGCGCCGCGTCGATCGAACCGTAATCCTTGAACTCGCCGCCGAAACGCTCGGCACCGATCTTCGTCAGCGCGGCCGTCAGCGTGGTCTTGCCGTGATCGACGTGACCGATGGTGCCGACGTTGACGTGCGGCTTCTTACGTTCGAACTTACCCTTTGCCATGAGCGCTAAACTCCGCTGGAGCCAATGAGATAGTAAAAAAGGAACCGCCGCGGACGACGAAGATGGTGCTCATGACTGGAATCGAACCAGCGACCTCTTCCTTACCAAGGAAGTGCTCTACCGACTGAGCTACATGAGCACGTGACGCAGCGCGCGTGAGAACAATGGAGCGGGAGACGGGAATCGAACCCGCACAATCAGCTTGGAAGGCTGAAGTTCTACCATTGAACTACTCCCGCACTACGCGGAACTCGTCTGGTGGAGGAAGGTGGATTCGAACCACCGAAGGCGTAAGCCAGCAGATTTACAGTCTGCCCCCGTTGGCCGCTTGGGTATTCCTCCAACAAAGAACGCCTATTGTCGCGAGCGTCCCGGAAACTGTCAACAACTTCCGCACGCTGAAATCACATGCGGCAGCGGCTTCCGAACGCCACGACACCCCGCCGGGACGGGTGCCTGGCGAGGGGGTCGCGCAGTGTAGCGGCGGGTCGTGGGGAAGTGAAGCGTTTCGGCGGAATGAATCGCCGACAGGGTCGGCTCCCACCGGATCAAGGCCGCCCGGTGGGGGCCCTGTCGGCGATTCAGGCCTCGCGTGTGGCGCGGACCAGCGGCTCCATCGCCCGCGACATTTCCATCAGCTTCAGCGCGTATTCCTGCAGGCGCCGGTCCCTCTCCTCCACGGGCGTCCAGGGCGGTACCGCCGTGGGCTTGCCACCGTCGGGCTTGTCCAGCGCCACGAAGACCATCACGCAGCTGGTGGCCAGCCGCTCTTCACCGCTACGCAGGTCGCGCGCGAGCACATCCACCGAGAGATGCATGCTCGAGGTGCCGGTGTGGATCAGCCGTGCCCGCACCGTGACCAGGTCACCGATCAGGATGGGGGCGAGGAACTGGATGCCGCTGACCGATGCGGTGACGCAATAGGCGCCACTCCAGCCCACCGCACAGGCGTAGCCTGCCTGGTCGAGCCATTTCATCGCCATGCCACCGTGGACCTTGCCGCCGAAGTTCACATCGGTCGGTTGGGCCAGGAAGCGGAATTCGACCTCGCGCTGGGTGCCGGACATGCCCTTACCTGTCTGGGAAAAGATCACAGTATGACGCTCCGGCGGCTTGTGGGCCCGCCCGGGGCAGCATAGATTCCGAGGCATAGCCCACTGGAGCCCTCTATGGTCCTTCGCAGCGTCGCCTCGCGGCTCGCCCTGGGCGTCCTCCTGGGGTCGGCGATCGTCCTGGTCGTCACAGGCGGGCTGATGCTGTCGCATACCCGGGAACAGATCCTCAAACAGACGGAGCGCGAGGCCGCGGCCGTCTCAGGCTGGGCTGCGACGCGCATAAAGGGCCGTATCGACGGCGTCGCCAAGGTGTCCCAGGTCCTGGCCGGCATTCTGGGCACGCGCCGGGACGAAGCCCCGGCCCTGATCCGGGACACCCTCGCGGTCAACCCGGAACTGGTCGACATCAGCGCCGCGTTCATTCCGCGCAACACGGATGCGCCCCGCGACGAGGACGCGCCGGTGGCCCGGCGCGCGATCGACGGCAAGCTGAGCATGGGCAGCCGCCTGGCCGACCCCGAGCTGTACTGGCGGGCGCCATGGTTCGTCCGTGGACTGAACTGCGAACATGGATGCTGGCAGGCACCTTTCCATTCGGTGGAGCGCCGCGACCCGCTGGTGGGTTATTCCGTCGCCATCCCTGGCAAGCCCCGGTCCGTGATCGGCGTCGCCGACGCCACCATCAGCCTCGACTGGCTACAGCAGCTGCTCGGTGAGCTGAACAAACCGGAGCACGCCTCGGCCTTCGTCATCGACGCCAGCGGTGAGTTCCTTGCCCATGACTGGACCTCCTATATCGGCACGCGGGGCAGCAAACCACTGCTCGCAGCCATCGCCGAGGGGCGCAACCCGGTCCGGATCACGCCCGAGATGGGTGGCCGGGTCAGCGAGCCCGTGTGGGTCTACTTCGTCCCGATCACCGGCACCCACTGGACCTTCGGCCTGACGATGCCCGAGCAGCAGGTCCTGGCCGATCTTCGCCAGGCCTACACGGTGGACATTCTCCTCGGTGTCCTCGCACTGGCGGGTGTTTCCCTCATCGCACTGGTCATCACGCGGCGGCTGATGGCTCCGCTGGCGGTCCTCTCCGAACGTGTCGAGGACGTCGCGCGCGGCGAACTCGACTTCGCCCTGCCCCAGCTACGGCGCAACGACGAGGTGGGCCGCCTCACACGGGCGTTCGACCAGATGCGACACCAACTGGCCGGTCACATCGACACGGCCAAGCGCATCGCCCGCGAGCAGGAGCGCATGACCAGCGAACTGGAGATCGCCCGGCAGATCCAGCTGGCCCTGATCCCCGAGCCGCACTGGCTCGCGGCGGACGGCCGTATCGAACTGCATGCCGCGCTGCGCCCGGCGAGCGCGGTGGGTGGCGACCTGTACACCTATTTCACCCTCGGCGCGCGGCATGTCTGCGTCATGGTGGGGGATGTCTCGGACAAGGGCATCCCCGCCGCGTTGTTCATGGCACGCACGATCACCCTCGCGCGCACCCTCGCCACCCACGCACGCTCGCCCAGCGACATCCTGGGCGCGCTGAACCGGGAGCTTTGCAAGGGCAACGACACCTGCATGTTCGTCACCCTGCTTTGCGGTGTCGTCGAAACCGAGACCGGACTGCTCACGCTGGCCAGTGCCGGCCACGAACAACCGGTACTGCATGCCGGGGGCAGCGCCATCCTGGTGGATGTCGAAACCGGGCCGGCGCTCGGCCTGGACCGCGAAGCGCGCTACCCTGTACGCGTACTTACGCTGCTTGGGGGCGATACCTTGCTCATGTACACCGATGGCGTCAGTGAGGCGCATGCGGGAAACCAGCGCCTTTACGGCACCCATGCGATCCTCGACAGTGTCGCGCGCATCGAGGAAGGCGCCGCGCCGGAAGCCTACGTGGAACGTGTCCTCGGCGACGTCGACGCTTACGTGGATGGCGCTCCCGCCTACGACGACATCGCACTGCTCGCGCTCACCTGGCACGACAGCGGCGCCGAGGGAGTCCGCCTCGATGCGGCTGCGCATTCCTAACCGGCTCGAAGACGTGTTCCTCGCGCTGGACCGGGCCGAAGGCACGCTGGACCGCGCCGAGGTCGACCCCGCCTGCCGCGCGGACGTACGCCTGGTGCTCGAGGAACTGCTGGTGAACACGGTGCGCCACGGCTATCCGGACGGACGCGACGGCAGCATCGAGATCACGCTCCGGATCGAGGCCGATGCGGTCCACCTGGAATTGCGCGACGACGCCATGGCGTTCGATCCGCTCCAGCACGAGCCCCCGCACCTTCCCGGGGACATCGCCCGCCGCGATATCGGCGGTCTCGGACTACACCTAGCTCGCAGCATCGCCAGCGACTTCCACTATGCACGCGACGCACACGGCAACCGTGTCGTCATCCGCTTCGACCCTTTCGACGAGCCCGCCACATGACCCTGATCGTCCGCAGCGAAAGCCCGACCACCGACCGCAGCACCGTGTGGCTCGAAGGGCGGCTCGACGCCGCCACGTTCGCCGCGTTCGACGAGGCGATGCACGACATCACGCCGCTGGTCGACAACGGCGGCACCCTGGTCATCGACCTATCGGCGCTGGAGTACATCAGCAGCGCCGGGCTGCGCAGCCTCGCGCAGCTGCGCAAGCAGATGCACGATCGCGAGGGCCGCACGCTCTTGCTCAACCCGCAACCGCAGGTCAAGAAGGTCTTCGAGATCGTGAAGGCGGTGCCCGTCGCCGAGGTGTTCGCCAACGTGGCGGAACTCGACCAGTACCTCGACCACATGCAGCGGCAGATGACCGCGCCGGAAGGCTGAAGCCGCCGCCTCAGTTCCTGTTGCCGTCGATCAGGCTCGAACGCAGGGTCTCCAGTTGGCGCTTGAGTCTGATCAACTCGTCGACCTCGCAGCCGGTCGCGCAGAAAACCTCTTCCGGCACGTGGCCGGCCTTTGCGCGCAGTGCCCTTCCTTCGTCGGTCAGGGTGACGATGACCTGCCGCTCATCCCGCGTGCCGCGCGTACGCTGCACCAGCCCCGCCGATTGCAGGCGCTTGAGCAAGGGAGTGAGCGTGGCGGAGTCGAGGTACAGGCGCTCGCCCAACTCCGAGACCGTGATCCCGTCACCCTCCCACAGCACCAGCATGACCAGGTACTGCGGGTACGTCAGATCCAGCTTCGCCAGCAACTGGCGGTAAAGCTTCCCCATGGCCAGGTTCGCCGAATACAGGGCGAAGCACAGCTGCCCGTCGAGGGTGCGCGGTGGTTCGAGGCCAGCTGGCAGGGATTTCTTGCTCATTGCAGCAATCTAGGGGCGCCGATATTCAATTGCAAGCGATTCAATTGCGCCTGACAAGCAGGGATTTGCGAGGCAGATATGATCCACTCCATCCATTGGGATGGCCGGGGCCGCGATGATTCAGGATATCTGGAGTGCCCTCTGGAACCCCGTACTGGATGTCGTCTTTATCATCGACGACATCATCAAGCTCATCCCCTACCCCTTGCTGTTCCTGATCGGCATCCTCTCGGTACAGGCTTGCTTCGCGATCGACGTCGCGTTCGCTACCGACGCCGCGAGCGCCACACGCCAGTTGCTCCATGGCGCCTTTCTCGACCTTCACGGCATCCTATGGACCCTGGGCATCGCTAGCGGCCTCGTCACCTGGGCGGCCGCTAGCAAGGCACTCGACGCCCGCTCGGAGCGCCGGTCTCGTCGCCGGTCGCACCCTGGTCCGCTGCCGCGGGATCGCCGCTGAAGCGGCTCCCACAGGGATTCCGGTCAGACGTTGAAGCGGAAGTGCAGGATGTCGCCTTCCTTGACGAGGTATTCCTTGCCTTCCAGGCGCAGGCGGCCGGCTTCCTTCGCGCCCTGCTCGCCCTTGAACTTGATGAAGTCGTCGTAGGCGACCGTTTCGGCACGGATGAAACCGCGCTCGAAGTCGGTATGGATGACTGCGGCGGCCTGCGGGGCGGTGGAGCCTGCGCGGACCTGCCAGGCGCGGACTTCCTTCTCGCCGGCGGTGAAGTAGGTCTGCAGCCCGAGCAGCTTGTAGCCCGCGCGGATCACGCGGTTGAGGCCCGGTTCGTCGAGCCCGAGGTCCTTGAGGAACTCGTCGCGGTCTGCGTCTTCCAACTGGGACAGCTCTTCCTCGATGGCCGCGCAAACCGGCACCACCTCGGCACCCTCTTCCACGGCGCGGGCGCGCACGGCGTCCAGGTGCGGATTGTTCTCGAAGCCGTCTTCCGCGACGTTCGCGATATACATGAGCGGCTTCATGGTGATCAGGAACATGTCGCGGACGAGGGCTTTTTCCTCGGCATCGAGGCCGGCGGCGCGCGCCGACTTGCCCTGGTCCAGGGCCTTGGCGAGCTTCTCGAGCACCGGCTTCCTCGCCAGCGCGTCCTTGTCGTTCGCCTTGGCCGAGCGGGTGGCGCGATCGAGGGCCTTCAGCACGGCTTCGAGATCGGCCAACGCCAGCTCCGTATCGATGGTCTCGATGTCGGCGATGGGGTCGACCTTGTTCGCCACGTGGATCACGTTGCCGTCTTCGAAGCAGCGAACGACGTGGGCGATGGCATCGGTCTCGCGGATATGGGCCAGGAACTTGTTGCCCAGGCCCTCACCTTTCGACGCGCCCGCCACCAGGCCCGCGATGTCGACGAACTCCATCGTGGTGGGGATCACGCGCTGCGGCTTCACGATGGTTGCAAGCTCGTCCAGACGCGGATCGGGCACCGGAACGATGCCGGTATTCGGCTCGATCGTGCAGAACGGGAAGTTGGCCGCGGCGATGCCGGCCTTGGTCAGCGCGTTGAACAGGGTGGACTTGCCGACGTTGGGAAGGCCGACGATGCCGCATTTGATGCCCATGGCGAATCTTGTGTCCGGTTGGTGTAGGGGGGCGGTCAGGCGACCGTGTGCAGGCGCTTCATCGCCTCGTCGAACTTGCCGTCGAGCGCCAGCGGCAGCACGTCGAACGCGCGCCCGATGCCGTGCATGATGGCGTCCTCGTCCGCCGCGTTCGGGCGGCCGAGCACCCACGGGGTGACCTTGTCCTTGTGCCCCGGATGGCCGATGCCGATCCGCAGGCGATGGAACTTGCCATGACCCAGATGGGCCACGATGTCGCGCAATCCGTTCTGGCCGCCGTGGCCGCCATCGAACTTCATGCGGACGGTGCCGGGCGGGAGGTCCAGTTCGTCGTGGGCGACGAGGCACTCCTCCGGCGCGATCTTGTAGTAGCGCAACGCCGAGGCGACGGCGATGCCACTCTTGTTCATGAACGTCGCGGGCTTGAGCAGCCAGACGGTTTCGCCCCCGATGCGCAGCTTGCAGGTCTCGCCATGCAGCTTGCCGTCGAAGGCCCAACGCTCCCCCTGGTCCATGGCCAGGGCGTCGACACACCAGAACCCGGCGTTGTGCCGGGTCCTGACGTATTCGGCCCCGGGGTTACCGAGGCCGACAATAAGACGAAGTGTCGCCATTGTTCGCATCAGGCATGTATGGGAGCCGATTCATCGGCGAAAAGCCAACGGAGCGGTGACGCCGTGGCGCCCATCGCCGCTGAAGCGGCTCCCACACGGTGCCGGTTACTTCTTTTCGTCGGCCGGCGGGGTTTCGCCACCCTCGGCGGCTGCCGGATCGACTTCTTCCTGGATCGAGGCCACGGTGACGACCGCGACGTCGTGCTCCTTGCCAAGGCCCAGTTCCGGGATTTCCACGCCGGCCGGCAGCTTGAGGTCGGACAGGTGGATGATGTCGCCGGCCTTCAGGTCGACCAGGTCGAGTTCGATGAACTCCGGCAGGTTCTTCGGCAGGCACGAGACGGTCACTTCCGTCAGGTTGTGCGAGATCACCAGACCGGCGGTCTTGCCGGCCGGGGACTTCTCCTGGTTCAGGAAGTGCACCGGAACGGCGACCTTGATGGCCTCGTTCTCGTTCACGCGCTGGAAGTCCATGTGCAGCATGAGCTGCTTGAACGGATGCTTCTGCCAGTCCTTGATCAGGACCTTCTGCTTCTTGCCGTCGACGGTCAGTTCGATCACCGACGAGTAGAACGACTCGAAACGCGAGCCGAGCAGCACGTCGTTGTGAAGGACCTGGATCGCCTGTGGGGCTTCGCCCGCGCCGTACACGATCGCCGGCACGTAGCCCGCGATGCGAAGGCGGCGGCTCGCACCCTTCCCTTCCACACTGCGGCTCGTGGCCGTGAGCTGATGATTGGTAGCCATGGTGTTGCCTCAAGTAAACCGCCTCGCGGCGGTGGGTAAAGGGCTCCCCCGCGACCAGGGGAGCCCGAAAAACGGTGGATCAGTCGATGTAGAGCGAGCTCACCGATTCGCCGAAGGCGATGCGGCGTATCGTCTCCGCGAGCAGTTCCGCGACCGACAACTGACGGATTTTCGCACAGTTACGGGCGTTGTCGCGCAACGGCAGCGTATTGGTCACCACCAGCTGGTCGAGCTGGGAGTGTTCCAGGTTGTCGATCGCGGCACCCGAGAGCACCGGATGCACGCAGTAGGCGACGACCTTGCGGGCGCCCTTTTCCTTCAGCGCCGCCGCGGCGGCGCAGAGCGTGCCGGCGGTGTCGACGATGTCGTCCACCAGCACGCAGGTCTTGCCTTCCACGTCGCCGATGATGTTCATGACCGTGGCCACGTTCGCCTTCGGGCGGCGCTTGTCGATGATCGCGAGGTCGGCGTCGTCGAGGCGCTTGGCGAGCGCGCGCGCGCGCACCACGCCACCGACGTCCGGGCTGACCACGATCAGGTCGTCCATGCTGTGGTGACGCCAGATGTCGGCCAGGAGCACCGGCGAGGCGTACACGTTGTCGACCGGGATATCGAAGAATCCCTGGATCTGGTCCGCGTGCAGGTCGATCGTGAGCACGCGGTCCGCGCCGGCCGTGGCGATCATCTTGGCGGCCAGCTTCGCCGTGATCGGCACGCGCGCCGAACGCGGGCGGCGATCCTGGCGGGCGTAGCCGAAATACGGCATCACCGCGGTGACGCTGCCGGCCGAGGCGCGCTTGAGCGCGTCCACCAGGACCAGCAGGTCGAACAGGTTCTCCGCGCTGGGCGCGCCCGTCGGCTGGATGACGAAGACTTCCTGCTTGCGCACGTTCTCTTCGATCTCGACCTGCGCCTCGCCATCGCTGAACCGGCCGACGAGGGCCTTGCCGAGCGGAATGCCGAGACGGGCGGCGACATCGTCGGCAAGCGCGCGGTGCGCATTGCCGCTGAACAGCATCGGGGTGGACGTATCCACGGAGGAACTCCTGGCGTGAGAGTGGGTTGGTTCGTCTTTGCCACCGCGAACGGTGGCTGGGGCGGCAGGATTCGAACCTGCGCATGCGGGAATCAAAATCCCGTGCCTTAACCAGCTTGGCGACGCCCCAACAATTCGTTCCAGCGAGCCAACCGGCTCGCCATGGCTTTGCCGCAGCCCGCGGCCCTACCCGTCCTTACGACACGATTCCCCTCGCCTCGATCCGGCTCCGCGCCACGAGCAGCGGCGATGGATCGACGCCCGCCGCCACATGGGCGGTGAAGCCCCCGGGACAGCGCGAGGCGACGCCAAGCGCCGCCTCGTGGGTTCTCGTTTCCAGGAAAACGCAGCCGCCGCTGCCGGACAGGCGTGCATGACCGAAGCCTGCCAGCCAGTCGAGCGCCGCGGCCACCCGCGGATGGCGCGCACGGACCACCGGTTCGAAGGCGTTTTCCGCCGAATCCCCGGAAACAAAGGACGAAATTGTCGCCCGCGGGGCGTTACGTGTCAATTCGGGATCGGCGAACAGGGCAGCCGTGGGCACATGTTCATGGGGGTCGATCACCACGTACCAACGCCGTGGCAACGGCGTGGGAATGAGCCGTTCACCCACGCCTTCGGCCCACGCCGAGCGGCCGCGGACGAAGACCGGCACGTCGGCGCCAAGCCTCAGGCCCAACGCCGCCAGGGTGTCTTCATCCAGGCCCGTGCCCCAAAGGGTATTGAGCCCCACCAGGACGCTTGCCGCATCCGAGCTTCCGCCGCCAAGGCCGCCACCCATCGGGATGCGCTTGGACACCGCGATCTCGGCACCCAGGGCCGTACCGGTCTCCGCCGCCAGCAGGCGGGCGGCTCGGATCGTGAGGTCGGCGTCTTCGGGGACGCCGGGCACGGGCGTCGGGCGGGCGATGGCGCCATCGGCACGGATGCGCAGGCGCACCTCGTCGCCCCAGTCCAGCAGGCGGAAAACGGTCTGCAATTCGTGGTAGCCATCCTCGCGGCGTCCGACGATGCGCAGGAACAGGTTGAGCTTCGCGGGCGCGGGCCACACCGTCCAGTCACCCTCGTCCAGCGGCTCCAACTCGCGGCTCATGAACACGCGCAGGTGGTCGGGGAAGCCGTTCTCGCGGTCGCGCGCAAGGGCCCGGGCGAACACCGGCGCATGCTTGTCGACCACCCGGAACCCGTGCTTCGCGTAGAACGGCGCGTTCCAAGGAACATCGGCGAGGGTGCCGAGGTCCACACGCGTGTAACCGGCCTCGCGAGCCCAGGCGCAGGCGTGCTCCAGCAACGCGGCACCGACGCCCTGGCCACCGAAGGCGGGCAGTACGTCGATCTCGGCGATACCGATGGCGTCGGCCGCACCATCGGTGTCGAGGCAGACGAAACCGATAACCTCGTTTTCCACGGAAGCGACCCAGACCAGGCCCCGCGCGATCAGTTGACGGACGATGTCCGCCGGCAAGGCCATCTGCGAATACGACAGCCACGCCTCATGCCCGCGGAACAGTTCGACCGCCGCGCGTTCGATCGCGCACAAGTGCTCGGCATCGTCGTCGTAGGCGCGGGTGATGGTGAAATGCATGGAGGGAAGGGCCGGACCGGAAGGCGCGGAGTATACCGGCGCGCTTCGCCTGAACCGTTCGGTTACCTGCCGAAGGACCAGTCCTCGATCGACAGGCGCACCTTGTAAGGCGCTTTCTCGGCGAAGACGCGCACGGGCATCGGCGGTTGCTTCGCGGCATCCCATTGCCGGTAGTCGACCGTCCAGCCATCCTGCACCAGGCGCGACGGCAGGCGGTCCGCCCCGAAGACGATGTCCGCGGGACCGGTGTCCGCGCGCAGGCCGAGCACCCATCGCTTGAGTTCGGTCATCGGGATCTGCCAGCCCACGGCGCTGGCCATGAGCGATTCCGCGTCGGTACCGCGACGCGTGCCACCGTCCAGGCCTTCCAGTTCGGCGCCTTCCGGCCCGCCGGTGAGACGGAAGCTGCGCCCGGTGACCGGCGCTCGCACGGTGAATTCATAGCGCTCGCCGTCCTGGCGCCAGGTGAGTCCGCCGGAGCCGGAGTCCTTGCCGTCGGAAACGGAGAGCCGGCCTTGCAGGATCCAGTGATCGCTGTCGGAGAGGCTGCGTTCGCGCTGTTCCTGCATGCCGAGAGTGACGGCGTCGCCAGCCTGGTGGAGCGGCGGACGTGTGGTGGCGCAGGCGGCGAGCATGAGGGCGATCGCCGCGAGGAGTAGGAACCGGGTCATCGGTGGGGGAAAGCTCACGGGCGGGGTGGAGGCTGCGCTTCGCGGGGATCGCCGCTGAAGCGGCTCCCACAGGACGTCACTACCGAGCGAGAATCCCTGTGGGAGCCGCTTCAGCGGCGATGAACGCTTGCGGAAACCCATCAAGGATTGAGTTTCCGCTCGGTCTTCTGCAGCGCGGCGTTCTTCGGATCGATGCGGCGCACCTCGTTCAGCAGCTTGCGCGCTTCGTCGTGCTGGCCGCGGCTCCATAGCACCTCGGCCAGGTGCACGCCGATATCGGCGTCCTTGCGCTGGGCCCAGGCCCCGCGCAGGGTGCTTTCGGCCTGGTCCAGCTGGCCTTGGCGAAACTTCAGCCAACCCCACGAATCGGCCACGGAGGGATCATCCGGCCGGGCCGCGCGGGCGGCCTGTATGAGGCTCTGTGCTTCACCGAGATCGCGATCGTTGTCCGCCAGCGTATAGCCCAGCGCATTGCTGGCCTCGACGTCGCCGGGCTTCAGTTCGAGCACCTTGCGGAAATCGGCCACGGCCTGGTCGATCCGGCCGGCCTCGGCGTAGGCCAGGCCGCGGCCATAGAGCATGTCCGTGTCGTCGGGTTTCACGCGCAGCGCCTTGTCGTAGGCATCCACGGCGGCATCGAAGCGGCGCGCGTCCATGTACAGCTCGCCATCCACCGCGAACGCCTTGCGCAGTTGCTCGGGGCGATCGGCATAGGTGGTCTGCAATTCGGCCACGATCTCGTGGGCATCGTCGTCCTTGCCTTGCAGATGCAGGATCACCGCGCTGCGCACCGAGGCATCGAAGATGCGCGGGTCGTCGTCGCCCACGGCGGCGTACCAGTCGAGCGCGTCTTCCTGCTTGCCGAGCAGTTCCGCCAGTTGGCCGAGCGTGAAGGCGTTATCGGCCTGCACGTCGTCCGGCTGCTTGCGGATCTCGTCGTACAGGCGGCGGATCGCCACCTTGTCGCCGGCGCGCGCGGCCAGCGTCATGCGCATGGCATAGGTATCGCCGTTCTGCGGACCACTGGCGAGGAGTTTCGTCGCGGCCTTCTCGTCCCCGCCCTGGATCAGCAAGGTGGCGTAGGCGAGGCGCAGCCGGGGGTTCTTCGGATCCTTCGCCACGGCCTTGGCGAACAGCTTCTTCGCGCCTTCCTTGTCGCCCGCCCGGAACTTCTGCTGGCCCGCCCAGGCATAAGTGGTGCCATCGTGGAAACGGGCCAGCGCCGCGTCGCCGACGGTTTTCGCGTAGTCGTGGCGGCCCAGGTTCTCGCCGAGTTCGCTCATCGCCAGCCAGGCGGTGGAGTCGTTCGGCAGGCGCTGCGGCGTGGCGATGCGCTCGAGCAGGACACCGGCTTGGGCGGCATCGCGCGCGGTCACCAGTATCCGCCCGAATTCGCGCCATGCGTCCGGATCGCCCGTGGCGACCAGGGCCTCGAGCTGGCGCTGGGCTTCGGCCGTGTCGCCCCGGTCCAACGCCATGCGCGCCCGCCCCGCAGCCAGTTCGGCGGGCTTGGCACCCAAGGCCGCCCAGCGGTCGAGCGCCTTGCCGGCGGCCGCCTGGTCGTGCACGGCCAGGGCCAGTTCGGTGGCCCGGGCGGCCACCTTGGGGTCATCGCTGAGTGGGGCGGCCCGCCCGTAGGCTTCCGAGGCGCCCTTGAGATCGCTGGCGGCAAGGGCGAAGTCACCGGCCATCAGCTGGGCCTGGAGATCGCGCTCGGGCGGGACGATGGCCACCTGCAGGCGGTCGAGCGGTTGCACGCCCGTACGGATGGCCTTCGGCGCCTCCACGGGAGCCGTGACGCAACCGCCCAACACCGCCGCCAGCGCGGCCAGGACCACAAGATGCCGCACTTGCTTGAACTTGGACCGACCGCTCAGCACACTACTCTCCGTCATTCCCGATAGGCGTCTGCAAGCGCCCGACGCCTTGTGAGCGCACAATGCGCCCTTAGCTTAGCCGACGCCACCCAAGCCGACCCAAGCCCGTCATGCCACTCATCGCCCTCGGGCTCAATCACCTCACCGCGCCGGTCAGCCTGCGCGAGCAGGTGGCATTCGACGCCACGGTGGCACCGGGGGCGCTGGGTGACCTCACCCGGCAACCCGGGATCGAGGAGGCGATGATCCTCTCCACCTGCAACCGGACCGAGCTTTATTGCAGCGTGGCGGAAGGTTTCGAGTCGGTGCCCGGCCAGTGGCTGTCCCGGCAACACCGATTGACCCCGCAACGCCTCGACGAGTTCCTTTACCGGCACGACGAACACGATGCCGTGCGTCACATGTTCCGCGTGGCCACCGGACTCGACTCCATGGTGCTGGGCGAGCCGCAGATCCTCGGTCAGGTGAAGGACGCCTACCAGCAAGCGCGGTCGGCGCAGAGCCTGCGCGCCCCCATGGAACGGTTGCTCCAGCACACGTTCGCCGTGGCCAAGCGCGTGCGCACGGACACGCGGATCGGCGCGCATACGGTGTCCGTCGCCTATACCGCCGTGCGGCTGGCCGAACAGGTCTTCACCGACCTCCGCCAGGCCTGCGTGCTGCTGATCGGCGCCGGCGAGACGATCGAGCTGGCCGCGCGCCACCTCGCCGACAAGAGCGTGCGCCGGCTGATCGTCGCCAATCGCACCCTGGAGAACGCCCAGGAACTGGCCGGCCGGTATGGCGCCTACGCCATCTCGTTGGCCGACCTGCCCCGCCACCTCGCGGAGGCCGATATCGTCATCACCTCCACCGCCTCGCGGCAGCCGGTGGTGACCCGTCGCATGGTCGCCGACGCGATCGCCGCACGCCGGCGCCGGCCGATGTTCATGGTCGATATCGCGGTGCCGCGCGACATCGAGGCCGAGGTCGCCCAGCTCGACGACGTCTACCTCTACGGCATCGACGACCTCAAGCAGGTGATCGACGAGAACCGCCGCTCGCGCGAACTCGCGGCCCGCGAGGCGGACGCCATCATCGACCTCCAGGTCGAGCGCTACATGGCCTGGCGCCGCGCCCTGAGCCTGCGCAATCCCGCCGTGGACATGCGCATCGCCGCCGAGTCCCAGCGCGACGAGGTCCTGGCCAAGGCGCAGGCGATGCTGGCCAGGGGACGTCCCGCCGACGAAGCCCTCGCCTTCCTCGCCAACACTCTGACCAACAAGCTCCTGCATACGCCCAGCGCACGCCTGCGCGACGCGGCCATGTCCGGCGACCTCGACCTGCTCCATGCCGCCGGGCGGCTCTACGGACTGGACCCGGACGACGACGTTTCCGCATGATGTACGGCTACAGCCGGACCTCGTGCCCCGAATGACTCCCTCGATCCGCCGCAAACTCGAAGCCCTCGCCGAACGCCACGAGGAGATCGGCCTGCTGCTCGCGCAGCCGGACGTCCTCGCCGACGGCCAGCGCTTCCGCGACCTTTCGCGTGAATACGCCCAGCTCGAACCCGTCGCGCTGTCGTTGAGGGACCACGACCGGGCCGAGCGCGAACTCTCGGAATCCCGGGCGATGCTCGACGATCCCGAGATGCGCGACATGGCGGCCGACGATATCGAACGCATCGAGTCGCACCTGGCCCGGCTCGACAGCGAGTTGCAGATCCTGTTGCTGCCAAAGGACCCGCGCGACGAAGGCAACCTGTTCCTCGAAGTCCGCGCCGGCACCGGCGGCGACGAGGCGGCGATCTTCGCCGGCGACCTCTTTCGCATGTACGCGCGCTACGCCGAGCGCCAGCGCTGGCATGTGGAAATCCTGAACGCCAACGAAGGCGAACACGGCGGATACAAGGAAATCGTCGCCCGCATCGAAGGCCGCGGCGCCTATTCGAAGCTGAAGTTCGAATCGGGCACGCACCGCGTGCAGCGCGTGCCGGAAACGGAATCGCAAGGCCGCATCCATACCTCGGCGGCCACCGTCGCGATCCTGCCCGAGCAGGACGAGGTGGACGACATCGAGTTGCGCGACGCCGACCTCAAGGTGGATACCTTCCGCGCGTCCGGTGCCGGCGGCCAGCACGTCAACAAGACCGATTCGGCCATCCGCATCACCCACCTGCCCACCGGCACCGTGGTCGAGTGCCAGGACGAGCGCAGCCAGCACAAGAACCGCGCCCGTGCGATGAGCCTGTTGAAGGCGCGCCTGCTGGATGCCGAACGCAGCAAGCAGAGCGCCGCGCAGGCGGAATCGCGGCGGCTCCAGGTGGGCTCGGGCGATCGCAGCCAGCGCATCCGCACCTACAACTTCCCGCAGGGCCGGATCACCGACCATCGCATCAACCTCACCCTCTACCGCCTGACCGAGGTGATGCAGGGCGACCTCGACGAACTGATCGACACCCTCACCCGCGAACACCAGGCCGACGAGCTGCAGACGCTGACCGCGGGCGGCTAAAGGCGCGTCGTGCCACGCCAACCTTTCCTGCCGCACAATGCCCCCACCTCCCGCTCGGAACACATCGATGGGCAAGAAGAACAAGGCTTACGAAAAGGCACTCGAGGAACTGCAGGTCGAACTGGTGGGCCTCACCCGCTGGCTGCGTTCCACCGGCAAGCGCATGGTGGTGATCTTCGAAGGCCGCGACGCCGCGGGCAAGGGTGGAACGATCAAGGCGATCACCGACAAGCTCGACACACGCGCCGCGCGCGTCGTGGCACTCGGCAAGCCTTCTCCCAGCGAGAACACGCAATGGTATTTCCAGCGCTACGTGGCCCACCTGCCCCAGGCGGGTGAGCTCGTGCTGTTCGACCGCAGCTGGTACAACCGGGCCGTCGTGGAACCCACCATGGGCTTCTGCACCGACGAACAATACGAAGCCTTCATGAAGGTCTGCCCCACCTTCGAGAAGCTGCTCACCGACGACGGCATCCTGCTCTTCAAATACTGGCTTGCGGTAGACCAGGACCAGCAGGAAGTACGCTTCGCCGAACGCGCGGCGGACCCCCTGAAGCGCTGGAAGCTGTCGCCGGTCGACCTGAAGGCGAGGGAAAAATACGCCGAGATGGGCGACCTGCGCGACGCCATGATCCAGCGCACCGACACCCGGGATGCCCCCTGGTTCGTGGCCGACTTCAACGACCAGAAGACCGGACGCCTCAACCTCATCCGCCACCTGCTCGACCAGGTCCCCGACAAGATGTGCCCCGACCAGGAATTCAACCTCCCTCCGTTGAAAGGCAAGCCGAAGAAGGACAAGGTCACCCGCAAGGCGGCACGCGTACCGAAAGCCTACTGACCCGCCGTGGCGCGCCGCCGCACGGGCGCCCTGCGTGGCAGGCGCCCGTTGCGCGACAACCGCAACCATTGACGCAAGGCCAACAGGCCACCGGCCGATTCGATCATCGCCGCCGGTACCCACATGATCACGCCGCCGATCAATTGGCCGGTGAGCACGTTGAGGGTGAACGCCCGGCCGCAGATCTCGAAGATGGGATAGAGGTCGGTCTTCGAAAAAGTGACGATGGCGCCGGCCACGATCTGTGGCGTCATCGTGATCGCCGGCGACAGCACCCGCCAGCCCGGCGCCATCCGGCCGGGCGGCTTGGGCCGGTGATCGAGCACGAGCCACCAATAGGACAAGCCCGACAGCACCATCGACCAGTTCATCGCGCGATAGATGCGCCAGTCGAGCATCGCCAGGGTCTGCATGTCCGGGATCAACCAGACGAGGATCAGGGCGACGAAGAAGACCGTGACGAAGACGGGGTTGAAGGCCAGCACGGCGAACACGCGCCACGGCAGGGACCGCTGCGCCCGGCGCAGCCGTACGCGCCACGCGAGCGGCAGCCCCGCGCGCAGCGCGGTACCCGGATACGCGGCGATGAGCAGCAGCGGCGCGAGGTGGTGCAGCAACACCTGCTGGATGCGATGCATGAAGAATTCATGCTCCGCGAAATAATCGAAGTACGTATGTAGGGCAATGTAGATCATCGCCATCCCTGCCCAGAACGCGACGCGCCGCTCCATCGGCACCCGCAAGCGGCGCGACCCCCGCACGTACAGCCAGGCCGCCGCGACGAAGACGGCAAGGAAGACCCAGGAGAATTCCCAGGGCACGATCCATTTCAGCACGCCGTCGAGCACGTGCTCAGACCACGCGCCGGCTGCGCCGCGTGCGCCGCCAACCGTAGATGAGGCCGATCAGGGCGACCAGGCCCGGCACCAGCACGATATTGATGAACTTCAAGCGCAAGCCCAGGGCATCGATCTCGGCGTTGAGCTGGTGCTGCACATCGCGCAGTTCCTTGCCGATCGCCAGCTTGCGTTGCAGGTACTGCTCCACCTCGCGGCGCTGCTCGGCGGTGGCGGTCGTGGGCGTCGCGCCGTTCTTGGCCGGCTGCAATTCCGCGAGGCGGCGCTGGGTCTCGTAGAGTTCGTTCTCAAGCTCGCGCTTCTTGACCAGGAACTTGCGATCGGCGGCCGCCTGCAATGCGCGTACGCGGGTAAAGGGCCGCTGCGAATTCACCCTGCCACGAATGGAGAGGAGTGCCGTCGAGCCACCCAGGTTGTCGACGAGGTTGGCCACGAAATCGCCGTTGTTCGCGAACGGAGTGAGTTGCTGCTGGCCCAGCAGCGGTTGGACGTCGATCCACAAGCGGTCCGACAACAGGTCGGTGTCGGCCACCAGCACCACTTCGCCCGGCGCCACGGCACGGTCCAGGTGACCACGATCGCGACGCTCCGGGAAAGCGGTGCGGAAGGTGTCCCGCAGCCGCGCTGCGAGCACGTAGCGCTCGTGCGTGGGCTCGTAGTTCTCGAGCAGGCTGGTGGGATCGCCCGCGGCATCGCGCACGCGCTGCGCGGACATCACGGCGGCCTCGTCCGAGGTCTGAACCAGCGGGATCAGCCGCGCCTTGGTGTCGGTTGCGAGTTCGAAGAAACCGGCGGTGGAGAAATTCACCCGTTGCAGGCTGGCCGTCACCACATCGTCGTGATTGAGATCCTGCGTACCCAGGCCCAGCATCGCCGGATGGCCGATGCTGTTGCCGTTCAGTTCGATGGTCAATGCCTGCGAGCGGTCGAGCACGACCTTCGCCGGGTCGTAGACCACGCCCCAGGCCTCGAACAGGCGGCGCAGGTCGGAATCGTGATCGTCGACGACGCCGTGCGCATCCACCAGCGGCGCGTTGTCCATTTCCGAATCGGGATCGACGAACACGACCAGGTGACCGCCATGCAGCACGTACTGGTCGATGGCGTACTGCGCGTCGTCGGACAGGCGCTTGGGGTGGATGAGCAGCAGCACCTTCAGGGCCGGGTCGATGTGCTTCAGCCCATCCGGATCGATGCTGGTCACCTCGGCCAGCTGGTCGAGCTGCCTTATCACCGCCCAGGCGGGCTCGCCGATCACCAGGTTGCCCTCGACGGGAAGCGAACTGATGACGCCCAGCCGCGGCTTTTGCGGCATGCCCAGCTCATACAGCAGCTTGGCGATGTCGTATTCGACGAAGGATTCGCGCGCGGGATCGAAGAATGGAATCGCCTGCGGCGGCACGTCGCCCGTGCCGGCCGTGCCAACCAGGCCGAAGAACACGCGCTCACCGTTACTCCCGCCGGTGGCGGGCGCGAGGCCATAGCTCTCGGCGGCGTCCTCGTCGTCGGAATAAGGCACCGGATCGATCACCTTGAGCCGGATCCGGCCATGCGCGCGAACCGCGATCTCACGCAGCATCTCGTGCACCCGCTGCTCATAGCTGCGCAACTGCGGCAGGTCGCGGGTCGCGTGCTCGGAAAAATACAGGGTGAGGGTGAGCGGCTTGCGCAGGCTGTCGACGATGTCCTGCGTACCCGGCGTCAACGTATAGATGCGGTCGGCCGTGAGATCGATGCGCGCCGTGCGCAAGGACATGGAACTGATCGCGATGGCCACAAGGAAGAGGCCAGCGATGCCGAAGAGCGACAGACGCAGGAGGAAGGAACGCGAGAGGTGGAAATGGCGCATCGTCAACGCGTCCGCTTCAGGTCGAGCACGACCACGCTGGCCGCCAGCCAGGCGGTGATCGTGGCGAAGAAGTAGACGAGATCACGCAGGTCGAGCACGCCCCGCGCGATGGCGTTGGCATGCCGCGCGATGCTCAGCTGCCCCATCGCACCGATCAGCTTGGGTGGCACGGAGTCCTGGAAGAAATCCAGCACCTGCGGTTGGCCGATGAGCAAAAGCACGAAGCAGACCGCGGCGGTGAGGATAAAGGCGATGATCTGGCTACGGGTCGCGGTGGACATACAGGTGCCGATCGCGATGAAGGCGCCGGCCATGAGCCAGCTACCCACGTAGCCGGCCATGACGACGCCGTTGTCCGGGTCACCGAGGTAGTTCACCGTGATCCAGATCGGAAAGGTCAGCACGAGGCAGATACCGATGAACGCCCACGCGGCAAGGAACTTGCCCAGCACGGCCTGGGAGATCGTCACGGGCAGCGAGAACAGCAATTCGAGCGTCCCGGACGCGCGCTCCTCGGCCCACATGGACATCGTCACCGCCGGGACCAGCACGAGGTACAACCAGGGATGCATGTCGAAGAACGGCTGCAGGTCGGCCAGGCCGCGATCGTAGAAATCGCCGGTGTAGAAGGTGAGCAGACCGGCCAGCACGAGGAAGATCACCATGAAGACATAGGCCACCGGCGTGACGAAGTAGCCCCAGAGTTCGCGTCGCGCGATCGCCAGCACCGCGCTCATGCCTGCGCCCCGCGTGGCTGCGTGGTGATCTGCCGGAAGACCTCGTCGAGACGGCCCCGCTCGAGCTGGATCTCGGAGACCTCCAGGTTCTGTGTGCGCAACAAGGCCTGTACCTCGTCGAGGATCGGTTGCCCGGCACGGGGGAATACCGTGACCCGGCCGTCGAGTGGATCGACTTCCACGTTCGCCACGTTGGGGATGCGCGCCAGCATCTCGCGCGACACCGCGCTGCCCGCGGCGCTGAAGGAAACCGCGCCGTGGTAGCGCGAACGGGCCTCCAGTTCCGCCGGCGTGGCATCGGCGAGCAAGCGGCCATTGGCGATGATCGCCACGCGGTTGCACAGGGCGTGCACTTCTTCGAGCAGATGGGTGGAGATGAGGATCGTGCGCTCACGCGCCATCGCGTCGATCAACATGCGTACCGAGTGCTTCTGGTTGGGATCGAGGCCGTCGGTCGGTTCGTCGAGCATCAGCACCGGCGGATCGTGCAGGATCGCCTGCGCCAGGCCGACGCGGCGGCGAAGACCCTTCGAGAGCGTGCCGATGGTCTGCTCGAGCACATCCTCCAATTCCAGCCGCATCACCACTTCGTCGAAGCGTCGAAACGCGACATCGCGTTCCAGTCCGCGCACACGGATCATGAAGACCAGGAACTCGCGGATCGTCATCTCGCCGTAGCTGGGGGCGCCTTCGGGCAGGTAGCCCAGGGCACGCTTGGCCGCGAGGGGCGCCTTGCGCACGTCGTGGCCGCACACGCGCGCGGTGCCCGAGGTGGGCGTGAGGAAACCCGCGATCATGCGCATGGCCGTGGACTTGCCCGCGCCGTTGGGGCCGAGAAGGCCGAGCACCTGTCCCGGTTCGGCGCTCAGGCTCAGCGAATCGACCGCGGTCAGCGGGCCATAGCAGCGGGTAAGTCGTTCGGCTTCGATCATCGGCTGGCAGTGTAGCTGTAGCTGTGGAATCGCCGACAGGGTCGGCTCCCACCGGGGCTGTCGTGTAATGGCAGGAGCTTGCTCTGGTGGACCCTCTCTTATGGAGGTTGCTCTTGTGGCCCCCGCTCTTGTGGGAGCCGACCTTGTCGGCGATCCCGCGGCAGCGGGCCAGTCCTTCGCCAGCACCCATCGCCGCTGAAGCGGCTCCCACAGGGACTCGCTCCCACGGAAATTCGCTCCCGCACGAAGCGGCCCCCTTACGACAGACCATAAAAAAGCCCCGCCGTTTCCGGCGGGGCTTTTCCGTCTTTGCGTCAGCGCGATTTACTGCGCCGCGGCGGCCGTGCTGGCCGGCGCCGGCGCGGTGCCCGCAGGCGCGGGAGCCGAGGACGAACCGGCGGGAGCCGCTTCCTCCAGGCCCGGCTGCTTCATGCCGGCTTCCTGTTCCGGGGTCTGATCCGGCACGTCGCCCTGCAGCGGCAGGTAGATCTCGAACTTCTGCTCGTCGTAGCCCTCGATCGTGCCCTTGTTGTTCACCGGCGCCTTCACCTGGATGTCGTAGGCGCGGTAGGTCACGTCGTCGTACTTGTAGCCGTGGGTCTGCGAGTAGGCCGCCAGCATCTGGCGGGTCTGCGGCAGGCCGGCACCGGTGCCGTTCCACTCGGCCTTGAGGGCCTTGCCACCAAAGGCGAGCACGGCCTTGACGTTGCCGTCGACGATGATGCGGCCGTACTTGTCCTTGCTGCCCGGCGCAGCCGAATCGGCGGCGGCGGGCGCGGCGGCGGTCGACGCCTCGGCCGGCGCGGCGGCGTCGAGCGACGGACGCTGGGCGGCGGTGATCTCGACATCCTGGCCGTTGAGCTTCAGCGTGGTCGAATCGATCTCGGCGGCGACATCGAACGTGTAGTTCTGGTCGCCCCAGTTCGTGGTGAAGGTGATGCGCGGACTGACGATGTTCACGCCCAGCTTCTTCGCCGCGGCCTGGATCTCGGCCATCGCCTTGTCCGACGCGGTGTCGACGTCGTCGAGCGTGCGCGGTGCGGTGGTGGAGACGAACAGGATCGGCTTGGCAGGCTGGTCCGCGATCGACGGCACCATCTTGTTGTAGTCGATGTTCGGGATCGCCGCCATCAGGTTCTGCAGGTTGGACAGGCTGAACTGGATCAGCGCGTCCGGATCGCCGTGGATATAGAGATTGGAGAAGCGGCTGATCAGGTTGAAGCCGTACGAGACATCGTACGACCAGTTCACCTTCACGAGCTTCTGGCTGCGGCCGGTACGCTCGAGTTTGATGGTGAACTTCTTGTCCTCACCACGCCAGGCGTTGTCGAGGTTCCAGACGATGGTGCCTTTTCCCGCATCGGAGATCTGGGCAAAGCCCGGATCGATCGAGGCGATCTCCAGCGAGCCGTCGCCGACCTTGGGGTCGCCGGCCTTCCAGGCGATCTTGGCGCCCGGGCCATAGGCCTTGCCGGACAACTCGAACTGCACCTTGGGGTCGAACGACCGCAGTACGGTGTAGTCAGGGAAGCGGCGGAAGTTGCTGAAAACGTCGTAAACCTGACGCAAGTCCTTGCTGATCAGCATTTCGCGCTCGACATGTCCAGTCGAGGGCATAGCTACGCCGACCACGACACCGAGTACGGCGACGATGACGAGGGCGACAATAAATTCTAACAGACGCGTCATTCCACGGTTCTCCGAACGTCTTACGAACAGGTTCCACGCGCGGCCATGGACGCCGTGCGCTCACCCCTGAAGAATCGGCCCGTGGCAGGGGTTCGCCCGCGCCGAAAGAGCCGATGGTACTTGCTCGCGACGGCGAACGCCATTGGGTCCCCTGCCCTTTTTCGCAAGCGCGCACAAGCGGATTTTCGGCCGGAGTGGCGGGCTTCGTACCGAACGGTCAGCGCGGACTCAGACGATTCCCAGCTCCAGGGCCTTCAGGACGGCGCGGGTACGGTCGCGGACGCCCAGCTTCGAAAGGATATTGGAGACGTGGTTCTTCACCGTGCCCTCGGCCACCCGCAGGGAATTGGCGATCTCCTTGTTGCTGTAGCCGCCAGAGAGCAGCCGCAGGATCTCGGTCTCACGTTCGGTGAGCGGATCGGGCTGCTCCAGGCTGGAGAACTGGTTCTGGATCCGGCCCACGCCGGCCAGGAGCCGCTGGGTCACCATGGGCGCCACCAGCGAACCACCTGCCGCGACGGTGCGTACGGCCTCCACCAGCTGGTCGAGCGACACATCCTTGAGGAGATAGCCGCGCGCGCCCGCCTTCAGGCCGGCCAGCACCAGCTGGTCGTCGTCGAAGGTGGTGAGGATGATGGTCGGCGGCAGTTCGTTACGTCCACCCAGGGCCTGGAGCACCTCGAGGCCGCTCATGTTCGGCATGCGCAGGTCGAGCAGGACCACGTCAGGCCGCACCTGGGGAATGGTCTGCACCGCCTGCGCGCCATCGGCGCATTCCGCGACGACACGAATGTCGCCGGCGAGGTCGAGCAGGGAACGAATGCCCTGGCGAACCAGGTTCTGATCGTCGACTAGGCAGACGGAGATCATGGGAGATCCTCGGAAGGAACGGAGAGTTTGGCACGCGACGCATCGCTGGGCTCGTCGTCGAGCAAGGGATCGAGAACGGGCCTCGGCGGCGCGTGCGCCAGGGTGGATTCCTCGCCCAGCGGCAGGCGCGCGGTAAGCGCGAAACCGCCGGCGGGGTCGGTACGAAAGGTGACGCTGCCGCCGAACTCGGCCAGGCGCTCGCGCATGCCGGTGAGACCGTTGCCCGGGCGGAACTCGCCACTACCGCGGCCATCGTCGCGGGCATCGAGACAGAGTTCGTCCGGGCCGGTATGGCGGAAGGTGAGCCACAGGTGGCGCGCGTTGGCGTGGCGCACGGTGTTGGTGAGGATTTCCTGCACGCAGCGCAGCAACATCTGCGCGCGGCGCGGGTCCTCGACACCGAAGCGTGGCGGTACGCTCAGCCGCACGTCGAGGCCGGGCACTCCTTCCGTGAGGCTGCGCAAGGCCTGGGTGAGGTCGATGGCATCGTCCTGGCGCAGTTCGCTCACCACTTCGCGGACATCCGCCAACAATTGCTTGGCCGTGCTCTGTGCCTTCAGCACGTGCTCGCGGGCGGTGTCGTTGGTCAGGTGGCTGGCCACTTCCAGGTTCAGGCTGAGGGCCGTGAGGTGGTGGCCGACCAGGTCGTGCAGGTCCCGGGCGATGCGCATCCGCTCCGCGATGCGGGTGGATTCCGCCAGCAAGGCTCGGGTGGCGCGCAGTTCCGAGTTCAACCGGCGCAACTCCTCCCGCTCGTCGGCCTGCTGGCTGGCGACCATCGAGGTGATGAAGACCAGGGCCGAGAAGCCGAAATACAGGCAGGCCTGCATCAACGACTGGATGAACGAAAAGCCCGGCACCTCCAGGAACACCGGAACGAGGGCCAGGTGGGCCACGACCATCCAGGCGATGCCCATCGGCAGGCTTACCAGCCAGGGCACCACCGTCGCCACGATGATCAGCAGCAGGGCCGCCACGCCGCTCTTGCTCAGCACGCCGATCGCCAGCGCGGTACCCGTGAGGATCACCAGCACGGCCACCCGGGTCGCGCCATCCACGCGCGAACCGAGGTTGCGGGTGAGCAGCCAGTACACCAGCCCGAAGACGAGGTAGCAGGCCGTCCACGACAGCAACGCCACATCGCCGATCTGCCCGGGCTCATGGCCGGCGCGCTGCATCGACAGCGGCAGCCCAACGCACAGGAAGACGAAGTACGTGGCGTACCTGAGCAGGCGGACGTGATTGAACTGGACCTTGGACATGCCCGCATCATAGGGCTTCACGCGGTCCGCACCACCTGACTGAAGTCACGTGCTCGCCCACGGCAAACACCGGCTTTACAACGGTTTTACATCCACACGGCGCTCCCCGGCGAGGCCGGAGCGTGCCATAATGCCGCGCATTCGACGGCCCGGGGGTCGTCTTTTTCCAGAACACTCAAGCGGAGCAACGAATGGCCCTTGCCATCCGCGACGTGTGCGAGCACGACCTGGATGCCGTGCTGGCACTCAACAACGAGGCAGGCACCGGCATCCTCGCCACGGACCTCGCCCGCCTGCGCCACCTTTACGAAATCGCCCACTACTTCCGTGTCGCCGAACAGGATGGCCGCATCCTCGGTTTCCTGATCGCCATGCGTCCCGACGCCGAATACGACAGCCCGAACTTCCGCTGGTTCCAGGCCCATTACGAAAGCTTCGTGTACATCGATCGCATCGTGATCGCGTCCGAATCGCGCGGCCATGGGCTGGGCCGGATCTTTTATTGCGATGTGCAGAGCTATGCCGAGGTACGTGTGCCACTTTTGACCTGCGAGGTCTTCCTCGAACCACGCAACGACCAGACCGTGCTGTTCCACGGCACCATGGGCTTCCAGGAAGTCGGCCAGCAGAAAATGGGCCGTACCGGGCCCAAGGTGAGCCTGCTCGCCCGCGAGCTGCCCAGTTTTCCCTTCGTGCGCGAGCGCTACCTAGAACAGGGTGGCCTGCCCGCCGTGGAATGGCTGGCCGAACGCCGCCGTCCGATCGACAGCGCAGGGGTGGCCGCGTGAGCGCCCGCGCCGAATCCCTCGAAGCGGCCTGCGACCTGCGCTTCGGCCAGGTCGGCATCGCCTGCGTGCGGGTGCGCCGCGTCGACGCCGCCGCCCTGGTGGAGGAACTGGAGCGCCGCGTGCGCGCCGCGCCGCAGATGTTCTCCCGCGCCGCGGTGGTGCTCGATCTCTCGCATCTTTCGAAGCTGCCGGACGACGGCATGGTCGACGCCCTGCTCGAAGCCATCCGCAGCGCCGGCATGCTGCCCGTGGGCATCGCCTACGGCACCAGCGAGACCGAAGCCCTCGCCGAGCGCATGGGCCTGCCCCTGATCGCCAAGTTCCGCGCGCAGTACGAGCCCGGCCAGGGCGAAACGCCGCCGGCCGAGCCCGCCAGAACCCGGGCGGAACCCAAGCGTGGCACGGCGCCGGCCGAGCCCGCCGTCGAAAGCGGCGGCACCGTCACCGCGCAGCACCACGGCGGCAGCACCGTGCGCTCCGGCCAGCAGGTCTACGCCCGCGACCGCGACCTCGTGGTGACCGCCACCGTCGCCAACGGCGCCGAGGTGATCGCCGACGGTTCCATCCACATCTACGGCAGCCTGCGTGGCCGCGCCATGGCCGGCGCGCAGGGTGACGAATCCGCACGCATCTATTGTTCCGACTTCCGCGCCGAACTGGTCGCGATCGCCGGGCACTACCGCGTATTCGAAGACATGCCCAAGGAATTCGAAGGCCAGCCCGTGCAATGCTGGCTCGACAATGGAAAACTCATGATCGCGCGGCTGTGACGCAGCCGCCGTCGCTGGCAACACTCGGAGACATCTCTTGACTGAAATCATCGTCGTCACCTCGGGCAAGGGCGGAGTCGGCAAGACCACCACCAGCGCCTCCCTCGCCACCGGCCTCGCCATGCAGGGCAAGAAGGTGGCCGTCATCGACTTCGACGTCGGCTTGCGCAACCTCGACCTCATCATGGGTTGCGAGCGCCGCGTGGTGTACGACTTCGTCAATGTCGTGCACGGCGAAGCCACCCTCAAGCAGTCGCTGATCAAGGACAAGCGCCACGAGAACCTCTTCGTGCTCGCCGCCTCGCAAACGCGCGACAAGGACGCCCTGACCCAGGAAGGCGTCGAGAAAGTTCTCGACGAACTGGCGAAGGAAAACTTCGATTTCGTCGTCTGCGACTCGCCGGCCGGCATCGAGAAGGGCGCGCACCTGGCGATGTACTTCGCCGATCACGCCGTGGTCGTGGTCAACCCGGAAGTCTCCTCCGTGCGCGACTCGGACCGCATCCTCGGCCTGCTCTCGAGCAAGACCCGCCGCGCCGAAAAGGGTGAAGCGCCGATCAAGCAGCACCTGCTGCTCACCCGTTACAACCCCAACCGCGTCGAAGCCGGCGAGATGCTCAGCGTCAAGGACGTCGAGGAGATCCTCGGCATCTCCGTGGTCGGCGTCATCCCGGAGTCGGAAAACGTGCTCGCCGCGTCCAACGCCGGCGTACCGGTGATCCTCGACGACAACTCGAACGCCGGCGCCGCCTACAAGGACACCGTCGCCCGCATCCTCGGCGAAGAGCGTCCGCTTCGCTTCCTAGAGCCGGTCAAGAAGGGCTTCCTCAAGCGCGTCTTCGGAGGTTGAGCATGGGTATCCTCGATTTCCTGAAGCGCAAGCCCGAAGCGACCGCGGGCGTGGCCAAGGAACGCCTGCGCATCATCGTCGCCCAGGAGCGCTCGACGCGCGGCGGTCCCGATTACCTGCCGCTGCTGCGCAACGAGCTGCTCGAAGTCATCCGCAAGTACGTGAACGTCGATGTCGAGGCGGTCAACGTCAGCCTCGAACGCGACAGTGGCCACGAGGTGCTGGAGCTTTCCGTCGCCCTGCCCGATGGCAAGGTCGTGGGCAAGCCGGCCGCCTCGGCCAGCTGATCCACCCATGGGCGACCATCCGGCCGGGGCCGCCACGCCGCCCGGCACCGATCCCGCCGACGCCGTCCTGCGCGTCGGCGAGATCGGTTTCGACGAGCCGCGCACCCTGCTTGCACGCCATGGCCTCGAACTCGTGGCCATCGCCGACGGCGAAGCCATTCCCGGCAGTTTCTGGGGTGACACCGAGGCCGGCATCATCGGCACGACGGTCTATGCCCGCGCCGATACGCCGGTGCACTCGCTGCTCCACGAAGCCTGCCACCTCCTCGTGCTTCCCGAGGAGAAACGCGCACTGGTGCACACGGATGCCACCGACTCCATCGAAGAAGAAGACGCCACCTGCTACCTGCAGATCGTCCTCGCCGGCCACCTGCCCTCGGTAGGTTCCGCGCGACTCATGGAAGACATGGACCGCTGGGGCTACACCTACCGCCTCGGCTCCACCCGTGCCTGGTTCGAACACGACGCCGCCGAAGCACAGGCGTTCCTTCGCGCACGTGGCCTGCCCGTCGGCTGATCGACCGGGGAGCCGCTTAAGGTGGGAGCCGACCCTGTCGGCGATGGATGCCTGCGGTAATCTTGCCCGCTGCCGCGGGATCGCCGACAAGGTCGGCTCCCACCGAGCCGCGGCGTTCGAGGTGGACATAAGAAACCCAGGCGGCCAGTCCAAGCAGGCAGAGCGACGTGGCGCCTATGCCGAGAGTCAGCATGCCGCCCGAGAGCGCCGGCGAAAGCACGCCCGCGACCAATGCCGTGAGGATCAGGCTGCCGAAGGCCTGCACCGATGACACGCCGCCGCGTTGCTCGGGAAAGCGATCGAGCAGGAGCAGGGTCAGCGTGGGGAAGGCCAGTTGCACGCCACAGCCGTAGAGCACCAGCGGCACCGTCGACCATGGCACGCGTGGGGCATCCAGTGTCAACGCAAGGACCAGGTTGATGGCGCAGGAGGACAGCATCGCCGTATAGCCCCACGCGACGGTCCGCGCCGCGCTCACCCGCCCCGCCACCCGGCCGGAGATGAAGGCACCCGTGACCATGCCCGTCACCACGGGCGCGAACAGCCAGGGAAATCCGTCCGCGCCCAGGTGGAGCAGGTCACGGATCACGTGAGGCGCCGAGGCGATGTAGAGGAACAACCCGGCGAAATTCACCGAACTCGCCAGCGCCAGTGGCCAGAACGGCAGGTCGTGGGCGATGCGCAGGTAGCCGGCAAGCAGCGGACGCGGACGAAACACCGTGCGCCGATCCCCGGGGTGCGATTCCACCAGGAAATACGCGACGCCGAGGGTCAGCGCCGTCGTGAACGCCGACAGGGCCCAGAAGATGCCGCGCCAGCCGTCGATGCCGAGCAGCCAGGCACCCACGATGGGAGCGATCGCCGGCGCGATGCCGAAGATCATCATCACCTTGGACATCATCCGTTGCGCTTCCTCGCCGTGCATCGTGTCGCGGACCACGGCGCGGCCCACCACGATGCCGGCGCCGCCGCACATGCCTTGCAACACGCGGCAGCACAGGAGGAAAGTGAAGCTCGGGGCCAGCGCGGCACCCACCGAGGCGACGGTGTAGATGGCCATGGCCGTGACGATCACGGGCTTGCGTCCATAGGCGTCGGAAAGCGCGCCGTGGAACAGGCTCATCACCGCATAGGCGAGCAGGTACACGCTGAGCAACTGCTGCAAGGCGACGTCGCCCACGCCGAAGTCGCGACCGATATCCGGAAAGCCTGGAAAGATGGCATCGATCGAGAATGGCCCGATCATCGACAGGGCCGCGAGCAATAACGGCAAATGGCGACGCGGATCGCGGGTCGCGGAGGACATGGTCCTGCAAGGCCGTGCGGGGGAAGTCTTGCGAGTATAGCGGCTGGAGGCCAGGCGCTCGCCGTCGGGCAGGCGAAGGCCCATAATCGATCCATCGATCTCCATCGGGGGTAACGTGGGTTACACCGGTTTCCTGGCCGTCGGGATAGGCGGCATGCTGGGCTGCTGGCTGCGTTGGTGGCTGGCCGTGGTATTCAACCCCCTGTTCCCCACGCTTCCGTTGGGGACCCTTGCCGCCAACCTGCTCGGCGGCTTCCTCATGGGTCTGACCCTCGGCGTGTTCGACCATTTCCAGACGCTGCCCGCCGAGGCGCGCCTGCTGGTCGCTACCGGATTTCTCGGCGGCCTCACGACTTTTTCGACCTTCTCGGCCGAAACTACCGGCCTGTTGCTGCGCCAGCAGTACGGCTGGTTCGCCGCGCATGTCGGCTCCAACCTGGTCGGCTCGATCGTCATGACGATCGCCGGGCTGACCATCGCACGCGGGGTATTGAAGCACTTCCAGTAGGCGCAACGCCGCGCGGAGCGGCGACAGGGTCACCAGGGAATCATTCGATGAGCCACGATCCTTCTTCTCTCAAGGCACGTGCACAGGATCTCCTCGAGCACGCGGGAGTCACCATCGGCGGCAGCCGCCCCACCGACATCGCGATCCACGACGAGCGCACCTACGCCCGCGTATTCGCCCACGGCTCGCTCGGACTCGGCGAGTCGTACATGGACGGCTGGTGGGATGTCGCCGACATGTCCGGTTTCTTCACCCGCGTGCTGTCATCGCACATCGACGACTCGCTGCGCACGCTCGACACGCTGATCGCCCACCTCAAGGCGCGCTTCCTCAACCTCCAGCGCGGCGAGCACGCCTGGGAAGTGGGCCGCCAGCATTACGACCTGGGCAACGACCTGTTCGAGGCCATGCTCGGCAAGCGCCTGGTGTATTCATGCGGCTACTGGGCCCAGGCCGGCAACCTCGACGACGCGCAGGAAGCCAAGCTCGACCTCATCTGCCGAAAGCTCCAGTTGAAACCGGGCCAGCGCATCCTCGATATCGGCTGTGGCTGGGGCGAGGCGCTGAAATTCGCGGCGGAGCGCTACGGCGTGAGCGGCGTCGGCGTCACCATATCGAAGGAGCAGGCGGAATACGCCCGTGCGCTGTGCGAGGGCCTACCCGTGGAAATACGCCTGCAGGACTACCGCGAACTGGACGAGCGCTTCGATGCCATCCTTTCCGTCGGCATGTTCGAGCACGTCGGTGGCAAGAACTACAGGACCTGGTTCGAGGTGGCCCGGCGCTGCCTGCACGCGGATGGCCTCGCCCTGCTGCACAGCATCGGCAGCAACGGCGCGCCGGGGCGGCCGGATCCATGGATCGAGAAATACATCTTCCCCAACTCGGTGATCCCCGCCATGAGCCAGGTCGCCTCCGCGCTGGAAGGTCTCTTCGTGGTCGAGGACTGGCACAACTTCGGCGCCGACTACGACCGTACACTCATGGCGTGGATGGCCAACTTCGAGGCGGCGTGGCCACGGCTTTCGAACAGCTACGACGAGCGCTTCCGCCGCATGTGGCGTTTCTACCTGGGCTGCTCGGCCGGCGTGTTCCGCAGCCGCCGCGACCAGTTGTGGCAACTCACCCTGTCGCCCCAGGGCGTACCGGGCGGCTACCGGGTCCCGCGCTGACGTCTCCATGACTTCTCGCCCCTTAGGGTCGGGGGCATGATCGCCGGCGCCTTTCTCATGCTGGTCGGCGCGGCGGCCGCGGTGCTGCTCGGGATCGCGGCAGAACGCCGCTCACTGGAAGACGTGGCCGCGCCACTCGGGCGTGCCTATGACTAGCCCGGCGACCACAAGGCGCCGCGTGAACGTGCCACGGTTCACGTATCACCCGTCGCGGGCAGCACTTTCCCCGCCGTACCGGTAAAATGCACACCTAACCCATCCAGTCAGTCCACCAGGGGAATACAGGGCGTGCAGCAGCGTAACTTCGAGGTATCGGTGGTCCAGCCGGGCGGAAAGGTCGCCATCGAGATCGAGTTCAACGAAAAAGTGCACGGCCTGTCCGGCGACACCGTGTGGCTGTCGCTAGAGGACGACACGAGCCTGGAAGACGCCGAGGCGCTGCGCGCGTTGCTCGAGCGCATCGGCCATCGCATCACGGTGACGAACGTACGCTCCTGACCGGCGCGGCGGTGTCCTTCACGGCCACCGCCAGCGGAACCACCTTCGGCGAGAGCCGATGGTTCACGCCGTGCACCTTGCCACACCCCAGGCAATGCCGGGTCATGCCCAACCCGCGCCGCGCCGCGCGTGGCACGCCGAGCAGGCAACCGCACACGTAGCAGCCGGCGATGGCGCCGCGCTCCCACAGGCGAAGGCGCACGGTCTGCACCGCGGCGACGCTCAGCGCGACAGCGAGGCCACTCGCGAACGTCCAGCCCGGCAGGTTCGAATAGAGGGAAAGGGTGCCGAATTCGCCCGGCAACTGTTGCGCCGCCTTCAGGCCGGCGGCGGCGAGTGCGCCACCGGCAAGGGCCAGCACGCCCGGCAGATAGGCCCGAAAATACATGCGTCCCGCGTACGACATGGCGCTCCCCTTCCCCAGCCGGATCCTCCCGGCCGGGTCAGAGTGTCGGTACGAGGGTCTACCGACCGTGAACGGCGAACCCGGGGCCGGGCTACGCCTTCGCCGGTTCGCCGAACGACGGTGGGCGGTCGGCTCCGGCCTTGCCGAAGGACTCGTTCGGCACATCGCCCATGACGAAGCTCAGCGTACCGCCGGCGGCCAGTTCCTTGTGGGGGATCCAGCTCTTCGTCCACGGCTTGCCGTTCCAGCTGACCGACTGGATGTACGGGCGGCCGGGGCCGTTGTCCTTTGCCTCGATGACCAGGACACGGCCACCGCCGACCTGCACTTCCGCGCGGTCGAGCAGCGGGCTGCCGAAAACGTAGTTCGTGCTGACCGGGTCCACCGCATACAGGCCCATGGCGCTCATCACGTACCAGGCGCTCATCTGGCCGCAGTCCTCGTTGCCGGGGAGGCCATCGGGCTCGGGCAGGTACATGGTCTCGAGCAGCATGCGCACGCGCGCCTGCGTCTTGTGATGGGCGCCGGTGTACGCATAGAGATAGGGCATGTGGTGGCCCGGCTCGTTGCCGAAGGCGTACTGGCCGACCATGCCGGCGATGTCTGGCGGTGCATTGTCCGGCAGGGTCGGGTCGGCATTGAACAAGCCATCGAGCTTCTTCTCGAAGCCTTCCTCGCCACCGAACAGGCCCATGTAGTTATACACGTCGTGCTGATTGAGGAAGGTGGCCTGCCATGCGTTCGATTCGGTGAAGTCACGCCAGCGGTTCGAATGGCCGATGGCGATCGGATCGAAGGGTTGCAGCCAGGTGCCGTCTTCGGCGCGGGGACGCATGAACTGCGTATCCTTGTCGAACACGTTGCGGTAGTTCTGCGAGCGCTTGCGCAGCAGCGACGCGTCGTCGCCGTGCCCGAGCGCCTCGGCCATGTGCGCCACCGCCCAGTCGTCATAGGCGTATTCCAGTGTCTTGCTGACCGCCTCGCCTTCCTTCTCGCTGGGGATATAGCCGAGCTTGCGGTAATAAGGCAGGCCGAAGTAGTCGTCCTGCATGGCCCGGCGACGGAACACCGGCCACGCCTTCATGTAATCGATCCCGGTGAAGCCCTTGGCCTGTGCCTCGGCCAGCACCACGGCCGAGTGGTAGCCGATCATGCAGACCGTCTCCACGCCTTGCAGCGGCCATACCGGCGCGCCACTGGGGCTTTCCACGGCGAGGCGGACGAGTCCATCGACCAGGTCTGGCACGCGCTCGGACTGGTACAGGGTGAACAGCGGATGCTCGGCGCGATAGGTATCCCACAGGGAATAGGTGCTGTAGTTGTGCCGGCCCTCGGGCAGCGTGTGCACCGCGCGGTCCATGCCACGGTAGCGGCCGTCGATGTCGCTGAACACGGTGGGCGCGAGCATCGTGTGGTACAGCGAGCTGTAGAACGTGCGCTTCACCTTGTCCGACGACGACGCGACACGGATCTTCGACAGCTCGTGTTCCCACTCCGCCTCGGCCGAGGCACGCACGCCGTCGAAGTCCCAACCCGGGATCTCGCCTTCGAGGTTGCGCATGGCGCCGTCGATGTCCACGCCGGAAATGCCGACCTTCACCAGCAGCGGCTCGCTCGACGCCTTGTCGAAATGCAGGGCCGCCTTGAGGTGGTCGCCCTTGGCGGTGGCCGTGCCCTTCGGCAGCGGCTTGTCGTTCTCGTACAGGGTGGCGATGGCGATCGGGCGCGAAACCTTCATCGCGAAATAGATGACACGCCCACTCGCCCACTGGTACACGCGCCGGCCACCGACGATCGTGTCGTTGCCGACCAGCGTGAGTTCCACGTCGCTGAGCCGGGTCGGCTTGTCCATGTCGTCCTGGTAGCCGTGGGTCATGTCCAGCAGCAGATGGGCATCGCCCTCCTTGCCGAAGGTGTAGCGGTGCATGCCCGTGCGCAGCGTGGCCGTGAGTTCGGCGAGGATGTCGTGCTGGGTGAGCTTCACCCGGTAGTAGCCCGGATGCGCCGACTCGTTCGTGTAATGCGAACGGTAGCCCTTCACGCCCGTCTTGTAGCCCTTCTCCGGCTTGCCGTCGCCCTGGCGCTTCGCATCGAAACGGGACACGTAGTTCACACCGTCGAAGTCGCGGTCGCCAGGCTGCAGGCGTACCGGTCCCATCGAGGGCATCACCAGGAAATCGAGCATGTCGGCGGCGCCGGTGCCGGACAGGTGCGTGTGCGAGAACCCCATGATCGAGCCGTCACCCTGGTGGTAGCCGGACGAGGCGTCCCACTGCGCGTTGTACGTGTCCGGGCTCAGCTGGACCATGCCGAACGGCCGGGTCGCACCGGGAAAGGTGTGACCGTGGCCGCCCGTGCCGACGAAGACGTCGACGTAACGCAAGACACCCTCCGCAGCGGTGCCGCCGCTGGCGGAGGACGCGTCCAGGCCTTCTTGCACGCCACTGGCCAGGGCGGTGAGGGAACCGACCTGACCCAGTGCCGTGAAGGCAGCCATCCCTTGCAGAAAACGTCGACGGGTAACCATGAATCGCTCCAGTTCGGGCGGCGTGTCAGACGCGCCGCAGGGAATCGGGTTGCTTGTCGGCCAGATGGACCACCAGCTCGCCGAACAAGGTATTGGCCCAGGCGAACCACGAGCGGGTGAATTGCTTCGGGTCGTCCTGGTCGAACGCTTCGTGCATGAAGCCGGTACCGGCGTGGGTCGTCTTCAGCCAGTGCAGGCACTGGCGGATCTCGGCCGTATCGTCGGTGGTGAAGGCTTTCATCATGATCGACATCGGCCAGATCATGCGCAGGCCCTCGTGCGGGCCACCGATGCCCTCACCGGCCGAGCCCTTGAAGAAGTACGGATTCGCCGCGCTCCAGACCTGCGCGCGCGTGCGCTCGTAGCGCGCGTCGCGGCCCGTGCATTCCAGGTAGGGCAGCGCGAGCAGGCTCGGCACGTTGGCGTCGTCCATGAACAGCTGGTTTCCATAGCCGTCCACTTCGTAGGCCCAGTAATCGCCATGCTCGCCCCGGATCGTGCCGTACTTTTCCACCGCGCCAGCGATCTCGTCGGCCAGCGCATGGCATTCACCGGCGAATGCCTGGTCGCCGAAGAACGTGCCATGCATCTGCGCGAGGCGGCGCAGGGTCACCACGGCGAAGAGGTTGCCGGGGATGTTGAACGGATACAGCGTCGCGTCGTCCGAGGGCCGGAACATCGCGTGGATCATGCCCACAGGACGCGTCGGCTGGCCGTAGCCGTGGAGGAACTGGCTTTCGGTCGGATTAGGCGACTGCCGCTGGAAATGATAAGGACCGGTACCGTCCTTGCGCTGCTGCGTACGGAAGGTGGTGACGATGAGCCGTGTCGCGGCGCGCCAGGATTCGTCGAACGGCTCGCGATCGCCCGTGGCCTGCCAATAACCGTGCGCCAGGCGCACAGGGTAGCAAAGCGAATCGATCTCCCACTTACGTTCCGCCACGCCAGGCAGCATGTCGGTCTGGTCGGCCTGCGCCCACTCCAGCTTGCTCTTGCCCTTGGGGTCGGGAAGGAAGGCGTTCGCATAGGGATCGATCGAGATACAACGCGACTGGCGGCGGATCAGCCCGCGGAACAGCTTGCGCAGGGCTTCGTCCTTCGCCGCCAGCGGCAAGTATGGCCAGACCTGCGCGGAGGAATCGCGCAACCACATCGCGTCGATGTCGCCGGTGACGACGAAGGTGTCCTCGTAGCCATCGAGGCGGCCGACTTCCACCGTGGTATCGAGCGTGTTCGGGAAACAGTTCTCGAACAGCCAGGCCAGTTCGGGGTCGGCGATCTTCTTCTTCGTCGAAGCGATCAGGCGTTCCACCGCCTCGCTGGTAAACTTGCGCTTGCCCACGGACGGACGCTTGCTCGGGAAGCGCGAGGCGGCGAAGGCCACCGTGCCGACTCCACCGACCGCCGCCGCGCCAGGCACGAGCGACAGCCACTTGATCAGGTTACGGCGGCTTGGGTTCACGGCTTGGTCTCCTTCAGGGCATCCACGAGCGAACGTATCGTGACCGCGCGGCGAAGCGCGTCGATGTCGACCTTGCCGTCGACGGCGATCTCGACGCTCTCGCCCGGCAGCAGGTCGAAGGCGTTGTTCGACAGACGCACGTCGAGGTCACCGGTATCGATCCATACCGCGCGGGCGAGGCGCTTCGTGCTCACGCTCAGCAGCGGACCCCGGTCACCGGCGCGAACCGCGATTTCGAGCCCCGGTTGCGCAGGCAAGGCAAGCGTGCGCGCGGCGCCGAAGTAAAGCAGGTGATGCGCGGCGACCTTGCCTTGCTCCAGCAAGTCGAACGACACCACGGTGTGTCGCGGATCGGCACCCTTGAGCAGGGCGGCGTCGTCGAGGCTGGCGACCGGCGTGCTGGACAACGCGGTGGCATGTACGGACTTGCTCTCTTCGCTCAGCAGCTTGCCGGCCATGTCGTAGACACGGGTGCGCAGCGTGGCGTCGAAAGCCGCGGTGCGGTCGGACACGGCGAAGACATCCGTCTTGCCGTCCCTGCGCAGCGGCACCACGTCCACCGGCGCGTAGAAGCGCTTGGCGTGGAACTGCAAGGCCTTCCAGCGGTTGAAGTAGTCGACGCTGGCCCACGATGCGCCGGGCCATACGTCGTTGAGCTGCCAGTACAGCGAGCCCATGTTGCGCGGGCGCGCGCTGCGCAGGTGCTCCGCCGCCAGCTCGATGCCCTCTGCCTGCATCACCTGGCTCAGGTATACGAACGAGGGAAAATCCTTCGGTTCGCCGTATTCCTGGCGAATGTACAGCAGCAAGCGCTGGTTACCGTCGCCATTGGCGAATTTCTGGTGCGCACGCATCACCTTCGACTCGGGCTGCATGTCGTCCGGTTGGGCGAATGCCTTGATCGTGGCCATCACCGGGAACGATTGCAGGCCGTATTCGGACTGGAAGCGCGGAGTGATATCGAGGTAGTGGGAGATGGGCTCGGACCCGGACCAGACCTTCCAATAATGGAAGTCGCCATCGTTCTCGACGTTGGCGGGGCCTTCGAAATCGGTGCTCGGCGAACTGGCCCAGTAAGGCGTGCCCGGCGACAGCTCGTTCACCACCTTGCGCAAGGTGCCGCCGAAGAGTTCGCGCATCCCGTCGTCGATCCGCTTGACCTCGTCGGCGTTGACGAACTTGCGGAAATCCTGGCGATCCGGCCAGTCGTCCCAGCCGGTCTGCACTTCGTTGTTACCCGCCCACAGCACGATCGACGGATGGTCGCGCAGTCGCGTGACCTGCTCCACCGCCTCGATACGCGTGTTCTCGCGGAAGGCATCGTCATACGGCGTGATCGCGCCACCGAACATGAAGTCCTGCCAGATCATCAGGCCGAGCCGGTCCGCCATCGCGTAGAAGGCGTCGTCCTGGTACGTGCCGCCGCCCCACATGCGCAGCATGTTCATGTTGGCGTCGTGTGCCGACTGCAGGATCGCCTGCATCCGTTCGGGCGTCACGCGGGAGGGAAAGCTGTCGAACGGAATGAGGTTGGCACCCTTGGCGAAGATCGGCACGCCATTGACCACGAAGGCGAAGCCCCTGCCCCACTGGTCCTTCTCCCGGCGCAGCTCCACGCTGCGCAGGCCGGTTTCCCGCTCCGCCTCGGCGACGGTCGCGCCATCGATGGCGACCGCGGCATGGAAGCGGTAGAGGTTCGGCTCGCCGTAACCCACCGGCCACCAGCGCTGCGGACGGTCGATGGCCACCGGCACGGTGATAGGGTTCTCGCCTGCCTTCAGCGCGACATCCTGCGTTTGTTCGCCATGGCGGCCATCGGGCGCGGTCCAGTCGACCTTCACCTTGGCACGGCCGGGCTTGTCCGCGCGGACATCGAGTTGCACCTGCAGGTCGGCCGCGGCCTCGTCGACCTTCGCCTGGGCGATATGCAGGTCCGCCACGCGCCAGCCATCCCAGCTTTCCAGCCGGACCGGGCGCCAGATACCCATGGTGACGTAACGCGGACCCCAGTCCCAGCCGTACTGGTAGTTCGCCTTGCGAACGTAGTTGGAGGTTTGCTTGCCCTTGGGTTCGTCACCGAACGCCGAGTCGAATTCACCCGGCAACGAGTACGGCTGCTTCGTCAGCCAGGGCTGGAGCCGTGCGATCGGGGATTGGAAATGCACCTGCAGCGTGTTGGTGCCGGCGTGCAGGCTGCCCTTCACCGGCAGGCGCCAGCGGCGGAACATGTTGTCCGCCGCGAGCAGCTTCTTGCCGTTGAGGCTGACCTCGGCGAACGTGTCGAGGCCATCGAAAACGAGATCGACGTGGTCGCGCTTCAGCGCGGCCGCGTCGAGTTGGAAATCCAACTGGTAATCCCAGTCGGTGAGGCCGATCCATTGCAGGCCGGCCTCGTTGTCGCGCCAGAACGGATCGCCGATCCGCCCTTGCGCCAGCAGGTCCGTCTGGACGGCACCCGGCACGACGGCCGGTTGCCAGTCCCGGAAACGCTCGCAGGATCCATTGCAGGACATCGTTCGCGCGTGCTGGTCCTCCGCCCCGGGAGCGAGGCGGAACCGCCAGCCGGCGGAGAGGTCTTTCTCCACCGGCGTGGCCGCGCCGGCGGCGCCGGCGATGAGCCAGGCCGCCAACGCCAGCGACGCGCGGCGCATCACAGCTTGAAGCCCAGCGTCATCATGTACGTGCGGCCGTTCTTGTACGCATTGAGCGGCTGGCTCGGCGTGTTGTTGTAGACGAAGTACGTCTCGTCCAGCAGGTTGGTGGCGTCGAGCGACACGCGGATGTGATCGTTCACCTGGTACCCCACGGAAGCATCGAGTTCACGGAAGATGCCCGTGATCTGCTGCGACTGCAACTGGGCGATCGAGGTGAAGTACGACGAACGCCAGCTGTAGGTCAGGCGAGCGCTCCACGGGCCCTGCTCGTAGAACGGCGACAGGTTGAACGAGTTCTTCGAGTTGTACGGCAACGGGAAGTCGTTGCTGGTGTCCGCGTCGGAGTAGGTGTAGTTGGCGAGGAAGCCGAAGCCGTAGCGGAAGTTCTGCTGGTAGCTGAGCGAGGCGCCCTTCACCTTGGCCACGCCGGCGTTGATCGGCACCTGCATCTGGTACACGTCGTCACGCAGGTTGGTCAGGTTGTAGTGCGTCTCGGCGACATTGGTGTTGAGGATATAGCCGGAGATGCGACGGAAGAACAGTTCGGCGGCGAGCACGCTGTTCTCCGAGAAGTACCACTCGGCCGACGCGCCATAGTTGGTCGACTTGTACGGGCCCAGATCGGTATTGCCACGCGAGCCGGTCAGCGTGCGGTCGTCCAGCGCCACGTACGGCGTCATCTGCTGGTAGCGCGGGCGGGCGATGGTCTTGGCCGCCGCGAAGCGCAGGGTCAGGTCGTCGGCCGCGTCGTAGGCGATGTTGAACGAGGGCAGCCAGTCGTGGTACGTGCTGCGCTTGTTCACGGCGCCGTAGACGTCCGGACCGATGGCGTTGTAACCGTTCACGGTATCGCGGGTACGGAAGTAGCGCACGCCGAGGTTGCCGCGATAGTCGTCGCCGGCGAAGTCGCCCTGGATGTAGAACGCGCGGTTCTGCTCCGCGACGCTGTAGGTGGCCTTCGGGTCGAGGGACACCGTGCCGTTCTTCAGGCTCTGCACGTAGGCCTTCATCAGGCCCGGATCGATCGTGGTCCAGTTGCCCATGTTGCCGGAGGAGCTCAGGCCGTCGAGGTAGCCGCTGGGCGTGCCGCCGTTGGCGAAGTCGGCCAGCGAGACACCGCTGCCATCCTGGCTGGGCAGGCGCGCCGCGTAGGCGTCCTGGCCGTCCAGGTGGTTGGTCGCCTTGATACCGACCTCGATCTGGTTCAGCGGCCCCCAGCTGACGTCGTGGGCGAAGTCGGCCTGGAAGTAGCGCTCGCGGTCGTAGCTCGGCGCGTAGCTGTAGCCGGCGCCATGGGCCAGCATCGCGGAGGCGTCGTCCGCGCTGTTGTAGTTGATCTGCGGATGCTGGCCCTTGAGGTTCCAGTCGAAACCGCCGAAGCCCTGGAACTGCATGTTCCAGATGCCGTCGGAACCGCCGGTGGAACCGGTGTAGCCGATCTGGCTCGACGCGGTCCAGCCGTCACCGAACCAGTCCGCGCGCAGCTGTGCGACGCCCGTGTTCACCGTCGAATCGCGCTCGTAGCCGTCGAGGTAGGTCGAGGTGTTGGCGTTGTAGCTGCCACTGGTGGCGACGCCGTTGTTGAAGCCCAGCGCGGTGGCGTTGGCGGCCGAACCGGACCACTCGCCGTAATGGCTCTGGTTGAAGTTGTTGAACTTCTCGGTGACGTACAGGCCGGTGAAGTTCAGCTCGAACGCGTCGTTCGGCTTCCATTGCAGGCCGGTCGACACGCCGTCGCGCGTGCGGCGCTGCTGGAACCACGCCGTGTTGATGGCGGTGGGATACACGCCCTTCGCGTCCGCCGGGACCACCGCCGGGTTGAACTGGTGGTCCGGATTGGTGTCGGTGGGATCGTTCACGCGCTGGTAGCCGAAGATCTCGGTGCCCTGGCGGTCGATGATCCGGTCCGAATGCATCAGCGAGCCGATCACGCCGAAGGTGCTGTCCTTGTTCTTCCAGCTGTACAGCACCGAGGCGTTCGGCTTGCCCTTGTCGGCGCGGTCGTTATAGCCATAGCTCACGCTGCCGGTCAGCGTGTTCGCCGGCAGGTCGAGCGGGCGGCGCGTGTTGACGATGACCGTGCCGCCGATGCTGCCTTCGTCGATGTTCGCCTGCGGGGTCTTGTAGACCTGGGCGTTGCCGATGATTTCCGACGCGAGCAGGCTGTAGTTGAACGAACGGCTGTCAGGGTTGTTCGGGTCCGAGGTCCAGTTCGTCGAGGCCACGGTCTGGCCATTGAGCATCAGGCGGTTCAGCGCCGGGTCGGTGCCCAGGATGCTGACCTTGTCGCCTTCGCCGAAGTTACGGTCGACACTGAGGCCCGGCAGGTGGGAAAGCGATTCGGCCACGTTGGTGTCGGGGAACTTGCCCACGTCTTCCGCGGAGATGGCGTCGACGATCGAATCGGCATTGCGCTTGAGATCGAGCGACTTCTGCAGGCTGGCCCGGATACCGGTGACCGTGATGCCGTTGAGGTTGGCGGCGTCCTGGACGCTGGCTTCCGAACCCGGCGTCGCGGCCGGCTCGTTCTTCTTCGCCGTCGTGGCGGCGGGAGCGGGGGTGGCCGCGTCCTGCGCCATGGCGCTGCCCGTGGCGAACAGGCCAGCCATGATGGCCATGGATAGCGCGCTGATTCGGTGGTTCACATCGATCTCCTGGAAAATGGATCACAGCGAAGGAGACGACGCTCGCGCATTCGCCCCCCTTCCCTGCGTGGTGCCTTCTTGGAAACGAACGCCACCGCGCAGGCTGACGCCCGCGTTCGCTACCGTTCGTTCCGCTGGATTTTGTTTTCGCCCTGCGCCCTATCGCGATCGCCCTGCGTGGCCGGCACGGCCCGCTTTCGTCGTCGCCATTGCAGTGGTGTTACCAAGCGGATTTTTAGGGGCCCATGACAACGTTGTCAACCGATTTTTTAACTCGATCTAAAGACACGGAGATTGACGTAAGTCACGGTTTCAATAGGAAATAGGCAAATGCGAAAAATAGTGCAGTGCGGAAATTCGCAGGCGTGATTTGGATCGATCCATGGAAGCGTGATACAAGCGACGGCTCGTCCTAAGCTGCTTTGCGGCCGTGGGTTTTCCCCGTGTCATCGACATCGGGAAGGACGGCGGCACACAAACCGCCGGCTTTGCTGCAATGCAGCGCGAAAATAAGGGGTTTGGCGTTCTTTTCCGGCGAAGTGGAAGGAACCCTTGGCCGGGCGGGCAGCGGGGAAATGCCCTGTCATCCCTCTATAGGGGTAGAAATAGGGGTAGAAGATCCATGGAGGTCGAATACTCCCATCAGTGGTCGGCACCAACTGACCGAGGAGGTGGGAGCCGCTTCGGCGGCGATCCCGCGGCAGCGGGCCAGGTACGGCAAGCACCCGTCGCCGGCAGGGTCGGCTCCCACCTCGAGCGGCTCCCACGGTTTTTCAGGGGCTCCAGGCTCACACTACTTCTTGCGCGGCCCCTTTCCTCTGGCCGCCGGCGCACGCTTGGCCGGTGCCGGTGCCTTTCGGGCCGCGGACGCTTTCTTGGCCGGCGCTTTCTTGGCTACCGATTTCGTCACCGTCGCCTTGCGTGCCGGTGCGGCCTTCTTCACCGCGGTGCGGCGCAAGGTCTTCTTCGCGGCGGCCCTTTGCGCGGCCTTGCGGCGCTCCGGCGATTTCTGCGCGGGCGAAGGCGCGTCCACCTTGGGCCTCGCCGTGCGCCTGGCGTTGAGTTCGTTCGCCGAGTTCAGTGGACGCCACGAACGTCCACCCAGGGCCAGCAAGGTATCGGCCGAAGCGGGGCCGGCGCTGCCGGACGCATAGTTCGGGAAGTCGGCGGGCGTGCGCTGTGCCCAGTCGTCGAGGATCGGCTGCACGGCACGCCAGCATGCCTCGACCATGTCGGCCCGTTGGAACAAGGTGGCGTCGCCGGTCATGCAGTCGTACAGCAAGGTCTCGTAGCCCACGTTGGGCTCGGCACGGAACCAGTCGGCGTACTTGAAATCCATGCGCACGGGTGCGAGTTCCACGCGCGGGCCCGGACGCTTCACGTCGAACTGCAACGAGATGCCTTCGTCGGGCTGGATCTGCAATACCAGCCAGTCCGGACCGAACGCGTCCATGCCCGTGCCGCGAAACGGCGCGAACGGCGCGGACTTGAAGCGGATCGCGATCTCCGTGGTGCGCCGGCCCATGTGCTTGCCGGTGCGCAGGTAGAAGGGCACGCCCGACCAGCGCCAGGTGTCGATCGACAGCTTCATGGCGACGAAGGTTTCGGTGACGGAATCAGCCGCCACGTTCGGTTCGTCGCGGTAGGAGATCGCCAGTTCCCCGTTCACCGCGCCCGGGCCGTACTGCCCGCGCACGGCGTCCTCGGGCTGGATGGGACGGATCGCCTCGATGGTCTCGGCCTTGCGCGTACGCACGGCCTCCGCGTCGAACGAGGTCGGTGGCTCCATCGCGACCATCGCCAGCAACTGGAACAGATGGTTCGGCACCATGTCGCGCAATGCACCGGTCTGCTCGTAGAACGACCCGCGACGCTCGACGCCGACCGTCTCTGCCACGGTGATCTGCACATGGTCGATGCGATCGCGGTTCCAGATGGGCTCGAACAGGCCGTTGGCGAAACGGAAGGCCATGATGTTCTGCACCGTTTCCTTGCCGAGGAAATGATCGATGCGGTAGATCTGGTCTTCGCGCAGCACCTTGAGGATGCGCTCGTTGAGCGCATGCGCGGAGGCGAGGTCGTGGCCGAACGGTTTCTCGACGATCACCCTGCGCCAGCACTGGCCATCGGGGCCGCCATCGTCGACCAGGCCGGCCTCGTGCAGTTTCTCGATCACGTCGCCGAAGAAGCGCTCCGGCGTGGCGAGGTAGAACAACACGTTGCCCTTGGTGCCACGGCGGCGCTCCGCGTCCTTGAGCTTGATCGCGAGGCTCTGGAAAGCGGTGAGGTCGTCGAAGTCGCCAGCGTGGTAAGTCATCTGGCCGCTCAGCCAGCCCCACGCATCGGCGTCGAGCCTGCTGCCGCTGTTGCCGACGAACCGCTCGAGTGCGGCGGTCAGGCTCTTCTTCCAGGCATTGTCGGTCATCTTGCCGTGATTGAAACCGATCACGGAGAAGTTGTCGGACAGCAGGCCGGTGCGACGCATGTTGTAGAGGGCGGGAACGACGAGGCGGCTGGTGAGGTCACCAGCGGCGCCGAAAATCACGACGGTACACGGGTCTGCCGGGTGAGCGCGTGAGGCGACGCGCTTCGGTTGGGCTTGGCTCATGCACGGACTCCTTGGGGATCGAGGGCTTCGGGGGTGGCGTGGACATCCGCCGTCGCGCTGTAACGATGCGCAAGGCTGAAAGCGGCATTAACCAACGCGACGTGTGAAAAGGCTTGTGGGAAATTGCCCAGTTGCCGTTTCGACCGTGGATCGTACTCCTCCGCGAGCAGGCCGAGGTCGTTCGCGAGCCCGATGAGGCGCTTGAACAATTCGCGTGCTTCGTCGAGGCGGCCGAGCAATACGTAGTTCTCCACCAACCAGAAGCTGCATGGCAGGAACTCACCCTCTCCAGGGGGCAGGCCGTCCACGCCGCTGCGCGTGTCGTAGCGGCGCACGAAGCCGTCGACGAGCAGGTCTTCCTCGATCGCCCGTACCGTGGCGACGATGCGCGGATCGTCCGGCGGCAGGAAGTCGGTGAGGGTCACCAGAAGCAGGCTGGCATCCAGTTCGGTCGACCCGTACGACTGGGTGAAGCAGCCGCGCGCGGGGTCGACGCCCTTGGCCAGGATGTCGGCCTTGATTTCGTCCGCGATCGCGCGCCAGCGCCGGGTGAAACCCGGATCATGACCGTGCCGGTCCTGTTCGGCGGCACGCTGGAACGCCAGCCAGGCCATCACCTTCGAATGCACGAAATGGCGTGGCTCGCCGCGGATTTCCCAGATGCCCTCATCCGGCTGGCGCCAGATTCCGGCGAGATGTTCCAGGAACACCGCCTGCACGCCGTCGGCCTCGGGTTGCAGGGCGACGCCATGGCGGATGGCATGGGCGAAGGCACCGACGAGCTCCCCGAAGATGTCCAGCTGGAACTGCGCGGACGCGGCGTTGCCGATGCGTACGGGCTTCGCTCCCTCGTAGCCGGCGAGCCAGGGCACCTCGTATTCCTCCAGGCGGCGCTCGCCGGCCACGCCATAGAGGACCTGAAGCTGGTCCGGGGATCCCGCGACCGCCCGGCGCACCCAGTCGCGCCACGCGCTGGCTTCGTCGTGATACCCCGCGTTGACCAGGGCCGAAAGCACGAAGGTGGCGTCGCGCGCCCAACAATAACGGTAATCCCAGTTGCGCTGGCCACCCAATTGCTCGGGAAGCGAGGTGGTGGGTGCCGCGATGATGCCGCCCGTGGGCAGGTAGCTCAGGCCCTTGAGCACCACCAGCGAACGGCGGACGATATCGCTCCACTCACCGCTGTCGTTGCAGCGATTCGACCATTTCTCCCAGAACGCGAGGGAATCGCGCAGTTCGGCATGGGGATCGAGTGCGGCGGGCGGCGGCAGGTGCGAGGGACCCCAGGCCATCATGAAGGGAACGGAATCGCCCTTGCCCACCACGAAGCGGGCGACGCTGTGCATGCCCTCGCCCTCCACGGCCACCGGACTGCGCACGACCAGCATGTCCGGTCCCGCGACGGCGGTGAGGGTGGTCTCGTCCACGCGGCTGACCCAGGGCACGGCATTGCCGTAATCGAAGCGGATCGTGAGGACGGCTTCGAAATCCACCCGGCCCTCGATGCCTTCGACGATGCGCGTGACACCCACCTGGTCGCCGGCGAACGGCATGAAATCGATGACCCTCGCCCGTCCCGTGGCCGTGCGCCATTCCGTCTCGAGCACGAGGCTACCGTCGATGTAGCGGCGTGTGCATGCGGCATCGGGATCGGCGGGGGCGATTCGCCACCTTCCGTTGTCTTCATCGCCGACGAGGGCGGCGAAGCAGGAAGCGGAGTCGAAGCGAGGCAGGCATAACCAGTCGATCGAACCGTTCCGTGCCACCAGTGCGGCGCTTCGGCAGTTGCCGAGCATCGCGTAGTCCTCGATCAGGGATGCCATGCTGTCCTCGTCGTCTCGACCGCCAGTCCTTCGACCATAACGAACAGGCCGTTAGGCCGGCGTATCCGCATCAATGTGCGGGGCTGCCCCGCCGTGGCTGTGCCGCCTCGAACATGCTGTGCGCAAGTTCCTGCTCACCGTAGATCACGTCGCTCGCGCCCAGGCCGTCGAGATGGGCGACGCATTCCACCGAGTGCGCGCGCGCCACGATGGGAAGATCCGGGCGCAGGGCACGCGCGGCGCGAACGATCTGCCCGCCTTCGAAAGGATCGGGCACGGCGACGATCAGCGCCCTGGCACCCGCGAGGTTCGCCTCCGCCAGCACCGGCGCGGCCGCGGCGTTGCCGATCACGATCTCGGCGATGTCCTTGCGGCGTAGTTCGCGGACCGCATCCTCATCGGATTCGATCACCAGCGTGCGCGCCCCGACGGCGTGCAGCTCGTCGAATACGCGGCGCCCGACGCGGCCATAACCGACCAGCACCGTATGCCCGGCGATGGCGTCGGGATGATCCTCCGGCGCATCGGAATCGTGCCTCGCGATCCAGCGGTCGAGCGCCGCGAAAAGCAGCGGGTTGACCAGGATGGAGACGATCGCCGCGGCGAGCAGCACATCGCGCGCCTGTTCGCTCAACAGGCCCTGCGAAACACCGAGGCCGGCGAGGATGAAGGAAAACTCGCCGATTTGCGCAAGGCTGGTGGCGATGGTGAGCGCCGTCTTCGCGGGCCGGCCGAAGGCGCGCACGATGGCGAAGGCGGCCACCGATTTGCCCACGATGATGATGAGGCAGGCCGCCAGCACGATCCACGGGTGTTCGAGCAGGATGCCCGGGTTGAACAACATGCCGATCGATACGAAGAACAACACGGCGAAGGCATCGCGCAGCGGCAGTGTTTCCTCCGCGGCGCGTTGGGACAATTTCGACTCGCCCATCATCATGCCGGCAAAGAAGGCACCGAGTTCGAACGAAACGTCGAACAGATGGGCCGCCCCGAACGCGATGCCCAGCGCGATGGCGAGCACGGCGAGGCGGAACAGTTCACGCGAGCCGCTGGCCGAGATCGCCTGGAGCGTCCACGGAATGGCGCGCTTGCCGACGATAAGCATCAGCGCGACGAACACGACGACCTTGCCGACGGTCCAGGCCACCGTCTCCAGCAGGGCACCCATGGTCGCTGACGAACCGCCCTTCTCCGTACCGAGGAAGCCGCCGATCGCCGGAAGCAGCACCAGGGCCAGCACCATCGCCAGGTCCTCGACGATCAGCCATCCCACCGCGATGCGACCTCGGTCGCTGTCGAGCAGGCGGCGCTCCTCCATCGCGCGGAGCAGGACCACTGTACTGGCCACCGAGAGGGCGAGACCGAACACAAAGCCTTGCGCGAGCGGCCAGTCGAGCAGCCAGCCCAGCAGCATGCCCAGGCCGGTGGCGACAGCCATCTGCACCGCGGCCCCGGGAACGGAGATGGCCTTGACCGAGAGGAGGTCTTTCAGGGAAAAGTGCAGGCCCACGCCGAACATGAGCAAGATGACGCCGAGGTCCGCGAGTTCCTGGGCGATGTGCGCATCGGCGACCCAGCCCGGCGTGAACGGACCGGCGACCACGCCGGCGACGAGGTAGCCGGCCAGGACAGGCAACCTCAGCCGGTGGGCGATCGCGCCGAAGATGAAGGCGAGAACGAGGCCACCGACAATGGTGGCGATAAGCGGCGTGGCGTCGTGCATGGCGGCTTCCCTGAGTCGTCCCGAAAGCAATGGGGGCAAGCGCGGACCCACGCAAGCACCACATGCATGAGACTTGTCTCAACCCACTGCCATCTGCGAGACCGTGCAACTTCCGTGGAGCCGCCCGGTGGGAGCCGTCAGCCTGCCGCCGTAAGCACCGCGAGGAAATCCTTGCCATAGCGTTTGAGCTTGTTCTCGCCCACGCCGCTGATCGAGGCCAGTTCCTCTTCGTTTCCCGGCAACGCGCGAAGCATGGCCAGCAACGTGGCGTCATGGAAGATCACGTAGGCCGGAACACCGTGCTGCCTGGCCAGTTCGGCGCGTACGCGACGCAGTTCTTCCCATAACGGCTGTTCGATTTCCTCGATGCCGAGCGAACCACCCGGCACGGTGGCCGGCGACCGCTTACCGCGGCGTCCCTTCGCCGGCCGTGCGTCCTCGCGCAGCCACACCCGGCGCTCACCCTTCAGCACCGGGCCACTGGTGGACGACAGGCGCAAGGTGCCGAAGCCCTCGGGATCCGCCTCGATCCATCCGGCCGCGAGCAACTGGCGGAACACCGAACGCCATTGCGTGGCATCCATGTCGGCGCCGACGCCGAACACGGTGAGCTTGTCGTGGCCGAGTTCGCGGACGCGCTCGCCGGCTTCGCCGCGAAGGATATCGATGAGATGTCCGGCGCCGTAGCGTTGTCCACTGCGATAGATGCAGGACATGGCTTTCTGCGCCGCCAGCGTGGCATCCCACGTCTTCGGCGGCACCAGGCAGTTGTCGCAGTTGCCGCAGGGCTCGGGATAGGTTTCGGCGAACGCTTCCAGCAACAGCTGTCGACGGCAGCGCGTCGCCTCCGCATAGCCGAGCAATGAGTCGAGCTTCAGGCGCTCGATGCGCTTGCGGTCGTCGCCCGCTTCCGATTGCGAGATCATCTGGCTCATGGTGACGACGTCGCCCAGGCCGTAGACCATCCAGGCTTCGGCGGGGAGGCCGTCGCGGCCGGCGCGGCCGGTTTCCTGGTAGTAGCCCTCCATGCTGCGCGGCAGGTCGAGGTGTGCCACGAAGCGCACGTCGGGCTTGTCGATCCCCATGCCGAAGGCGACGGTGGCGACCATCACCACGCCTTCCTCGCGAAGGAAGCGCTGCTGGTGCCGGGTTCGTGTCTCCGTATCGAGACCGGCGTGGTACGCCAAGGACTCGATGCCAGCCTCCATCAGCCACGCGGCGGTTTCGTCCACCTTGCGCCGGCTCAGGCAATAGACGATGCCCGCCTCGCCGCGATGCCCGTCGAGGAAATCGAGCAGTTGCCGCCGCGCGTTCTGGCGCGGGGCCACGCGATAGCGGATGTTCGGACGGTCGAAACTCGAAACGAAGCGACGCGCCTCGTGCAGTCCCAGCCGTTCGACGATTTCCTCGCGGGTACGCTCGTCGGCGGTCGCCGTGAGCGCGATGCGCGGCACGTCGGGGAATCGCTCGTGGAGGATCGCGAGCCCACGGTACTCGGGCCGGAAATCGTGTCCCCACTGCGAGACGCAATGGGCTTCGTCGATGGCGAACAGCGCGACGGGAATGCGCTCGAGCAGGCCGAGGAAACGCCCCGTGAGCAGGCGTTCGGGGGCCACGTAGAGCATGTCGAGTTCGCCGGCCAGGAGCAGGTCCTCGACCTCGCGCTGGGTCGCCGCGTCGAGGCTGGAATTGAGGTATCGCGCCTTCACGCCCGCTTCGGTCAGGGCGTCGACCTGGTCCTGCATCAGGGCGATCAGCGGCGAGACGACGATGCCCGTCCCGTGACGCATGAGGGCCGGAATCTGGAAGCAAAGCGACTTGCCGCCGCCCGTCGGCATGAGCACCAGCGCATCGCCCCCACCGGCGACCTCATCGACGATGGCTTGTTGTTGACCGCGGAATCCGGGGTAGCCGAATACGGAATGGAGAAGATCGAGAGCCTGGGACTGCATCCGTCCATGCTAACAAACCGGCGCGACATGCCGGCACAAGACGGCAGCTGAACGGGATGTAGGCCTACACCGATTTGAGACGAAAGGTTGTTTTCTTTCCTTGCGTATCGGCAGGTAATGGACCCGGGCATGCCGCCCCGCGACTCCACAGCGTTTCACGTCCTCAAGAGGGGGGATGTCATGAAAAAAGCGCTCGTTCCCGCAAGCCTGCTTGCAGGCGCCTTGCTTGTCGGCGCCTTGCCCACATTCGCCGGGGGAGGCCGCATCGGCTTCCATGGCGTCATTGTCGAACCATCCTGCCCGGTAGGCGAAGGCAAGCTCGATTGTCCGGCGGGTCGCCGAGGCGATGCCATCATCCGCTTGCTCGATACGCCCCTGACACAAGCCGACGCCAGGCTGTCGTTGTTCGACTACGCCCTGCACCGCGATCCGTCACGGTCATGGCGCCTGGTCGAGGTCACCTACCGTTGACTCCGCGGACGGGTCATCCCCAGATGGCACGATCGAGGTCATGATCCAGGCCGAAGGCGCTCATGGGCACGCGCCCGTCCTTCACGACCACCCCCTCGTCCTTCAACCGCCGGCACTGTTCGCGATAACCCCGCGTGCCGGCGGGAATGCCGATCTTGCCGTCGGCACGCAACACGCGATGCCATGGCAGGTCGAGGCGATTGGGCGCCTCGCCGAGCACCCGGCCGATCAGACGGGCCCGGCCGGGATACCCGGCACGAGCCGCGATGGCGCTGTAGCTGGCCACCCGGCCACGGGGAATGGCCGCGACCGCATCGATGATCCGCTGCGCCCGCAGCGCGCGGGCCTCGTCATCGTCGAGTACATCGTTCATGGTTGTTTCGTGCATGTCCGGGGCCTCCGTTGAGCGTACCATCGGAATCCCCCGACGACGGACCAGCAGGTAGCCATGCGGCATTTCGAAGCGATTCGCTCCCATCTGGGCGGCATTCACAAGCTCCGCCAGAACGAGCCCTACATCATCAGCTTCGACCTCGAGTTGCCGGACGGGCGGCACCAGGGCATCTACCTGGCCGAACTCGAAGACGCCGAAGGCCAGCGCTTCCTGCGCCTGTCGACGCCGATCGGCCCCCTGGCCGGCGTGGATGCGCGGCGCTGCCTGCGCTTCAATTGGGAGCAGCGCACCGGATACCTGGCCGAAGCCGATCTCGATGGCTCGCCCTACCTGCACCTGTGCGAGAACCGCCCATACGACTACCTGGATGAGCGCGAACTGGCCCGGCTGATCGAAGAGCTCGGCGCCATCGGCGACCAGCTGGAGCAGGTCGTCAACGGCGAGGCCGACGCACTGTAGGAGTCAGAACAGCAGGCGGCCCAGCTTGACCAGGCCGTAGCCGAGCCCCGCCGTGATGGGCAGGGTGAGGATCCATGCCCAGACCATGCGCTCGACCACTGACCAGCGGATGGCGTTGAAACGCTTGGCCGCGCCCACGCCCATGATCGACGCGGAAACGTTGTGGGTGGTCGACACCGGCACGCCCAGCATGGAAGCGGTAAGGATCACGGCCGCGGAACTGCCTTCGGCGGCGAAGCCGTTGATGGGATGCAGCTTCACCATCTTGTGACCGAGCGTCTTGATGATGCGCCAGCCGCCACCGGCGGTACCCCCGGCCATGGTCAACGCGCAGACCACCTTCACCCAGATCGGGATCGGGAAGCCGCCAGCCGCCGCGGGGTCGTGCGGGATGCGCAGGAAATGCAGGAACGCGGGCAGGTGGTCGAACTGGCCGGCCGCCGTCGCGCCGGCCAGGGCCAGGGCGATGATGCCCATGCTCTTCTGCGCGTCGTTCATGCCATGGGACAGGCCCATGGCACTGGCCGAGACGATCTGCGCCTTGCCGAAGAAGCTGTTCACGAACGGCGTGCGGCCGAAGCGGCGCAACGGGCCCTTGCGGCTGGAGAAGAAACCCAGCAACGCGTAGAGGCCACCCATGATGGCGAATCCGATCACGAAGCCGAGGAAGGGCGAGACGATCATCGGCACGATGACCTTGGGCACCACCCCCTTGCCGAGCCACCAGTGCGCGCCGCCTTGCCACCAGATGATCGAATGGAAGTTGTCGCCCGCGGCCGCCAGCGCCGCGCCGCACAGGCCGCCGACCAGTGCATGGCTGGAACTGGAAGGCAGGCCCAGCCACCAGGTGATCAGGTTCCAGATGGTGGCGCCGAGCAGTGCGCTGATCAGCAGGTGCGAGCCGACCTCGACCACGCCCGTGTCGATCAGGCCAGAGGCGATCGTCGCCGCCACGGCCGTGCCCCAGAGGGCGCCCGCCAGGTTGGTGACGGCGGCCAGCAGGACCGCCTGGCCCGGCGTGAGTACCTTGGTCGCGACCACGGTGGCGATGGAATTCGCCGTGTCGTGGAAGCCATTGATGTAGGTGAACGCGAGGGCGATCAGGACGACCGCGATAACCATGCTCATGGGGCGCCCGCCGTCAGGAGTTCTTGAGCACGATCGAATAGACGACGTTGCCGACGTCCCGGCACTTGTCCACGGCCTTCTCGACCAGTTCGAAGAGGTCCTTGGCGAGGATGGCCCGGAGCGGATCGGAGGCTTCGGCGTAAAGGGTGCGGTACGGGTCGAGCAGCAACCGGTCGGCCTCGGACTCCAACGCCTGGAGCTGGTCGCGCAGCTTCTTCACCGGGTCGATCTTCAGGCCGTGGCGGAGTTGTCCGATCATCGCCACCACGACGTCGGCCGAGCGTTCGAGCAGCGCCGCGCGCTGGCTGAAATCGATGCCCTGCAGGCGCTCGGCGACGATCACGTAGCGCTCGGCGAATTTCTCGATGGTCTTGGGTATCTTGTACAGCGCCGAGTTCAGGGCCTCGATGTCCTCGCGATCCAGGGCGGTGACGAAGGTGTTCACCAGTTCCTCGCCGATCTGCCCGTGCAAGGCCTTCTCGCGGGCACGTGCCGTGCTGAAGGCGGCCATCACCGGGGTACGGTCGGTCTGGGTCACCAGCTCGTGCATGGCCCGCGCGCTTTCACGCGCGGCCTCGGCGCTGGCCTCGAGCAGCCCATAGAACTTGTCGCCCTTACCGAAGATCGTCTGGAGAGAAAACATGGCGTCGCCTGGGGAACCTTGGGGATTTATGACGCTAATGTTACCGGACTGAGCCTGGCGATGCCGTGGGCTCCCCGGAAGAACCTCCACGACCCGGCACGGCCCATCTGCTATATAAGCCCCCGATGCTCTCCGAACTCCTGCTGGTCCTCGTCCTGTCCCTCGGCAACGGCTTCTTCGCCCTGTCCGAGATGTCCGTCGTCGCGTCGCGCAAGAGCCGGCTCAAGCAGCTGGCCAGGGACAGCCGGCGCGCCCGCGTCGCCCTGCAACTGGCCGAATCGCCGGAGCGTTTCCTCTCCACCGTCCAGGTCGGCATGACCCTGATCATCCTGGTCACGGGCGCGGTGGCCGGCGACAGCCTGGGCGAAAAATTCGCCGAACTCCTGCACGGCGGCGGCCCACTCTGGCTGGAACCATATGTGCGCGTGGTCGGCTGGCTGCTCGGCTTCCTGCTGATGTCGCTGGTCCAGATCGTCATCGGCGAACTCGTGCCCAAGCGCGCGGCCCTCTCCGCCCCCGAACGCATCGCCTGCCAGATCGCCATGCCGATGCTGGTGATTTCGCGCATCACCCTGCCGATGGTCTGGTTGCTCAACCATCTTTCCACCGGCATCCTCCGCGTGCTCCGCCTGCACCGCGCCAGCGCCAGCGCGGCCACCGAAGAGGAGATCCGTCTCCTCGTGGCGGAAAGTGCCGAGCAAGGCATCCTCGACAGCGACGAGCGCAACATGGTCAACCGCGTGCTGCGCCTGGGCGACCGCACGGTGGACTCGGTCATGACGCCGCGCATGAAGATCGCCTGGCTGGACGTTGCCGCATCGCGCGAGGATAACCTCGAGGTACTGCGCGAAACGCAGTTCTCTCGCTATCCCGTCTACCGGCGTGACGAAAGCGAAGTGGTCGGCACGGTCGAGGTGAAATCACTCATCGGCTCGCTTGAGCGCGGCCAGGTCGACCTTTTCGCCCGCATCGCCCGTCCGCTCTTCGTGCCCGCGACGGCACGGGCCCTCGACCTGCTCGAGGCTTTTCGCGATGCCGACACCCAGCTCGCCCTGGCGGTGGACGAATACGGCGATATCGAAGGCCTGGTCACCTTGAACGACCTGCTCACGGCCGTGGTGGGCGCCACCGCTCCCGCGGCCGACGACGCCGGGCAGGCAGGCCCCATCGTGCGCCGCGACGATGGCAGCTGGCTGGTCGACGGGTCGCTGCCCGCCGACGACCTGCGCGAACTGCTCCAACTGGACCGTCTTCCCAACGAGGAGGAACACGATTTCCGTACGGTGGCTGGCATGCTCACCACGCAGTTCGGCCACATACCGCAGGCGGGCGAGTCTTTCGGCTGGCAGGGCCACCGGTTCGAGGTGGTCGACATGGATGGTGCACGCATCGACAAGGTGCTGGTGAGCACCGTCGGCGCCGAAGAGCCCGCCGCCGGCGAATGACACCCGGGCAACGTAAAGCGGCGGTTCAAGCGCGGGCCGCGACAGTCGTTGCATGACCCCGACCGAACCGCGCGAAGACAAGACCGCCGCCCTGCTGAGGGCGGCGCTCATGTCCACCCCCGGTGAACGGATCACGATCGAGCAATTGCTCGAGCCGCTGAGGCACCGCGCCTTCGGCTTCCTCCTTCTCCTGCTGGCGATCCCCAATTTCATACCCGTGCCGCTGGGCATCGGTGGGATCATGGGCGTCTTCGTGATCGCGCTCGGGCTGGAGATGCTGATCGGTCTCGAGCATCCGTGGATCCCCGGCTTCCTTCGTCGGCGCACGATGTCACGCGAGGGTCTGTTGCGTTTCCTCGATCGCGTCGCGCCCATGACGCACCGGCTGGAAAGGATCTGCAGGCCACGCCTGCAGCGCCTCACGCAGCGACCGTTCATCTTCGCCTCGGGCGCCATCATGATCCTCATCGGCCTCCTGCTGGCCTTGCCGATCCCTTTCACCAACTATGTGTTCGGCGGCATGCTGATCGCCTTCGCCTTCGCGCTGGTGGAGCGCGACGGCGTCCTGCTGCTCATGGTCTGGGTAACGACAGTGGCGATCGTGATCGCCTCGGCCACCTTCAGCCGCGCGCTGGCCGACCTCTTTCGCCACATGTTCTAGGCGTTCAACACGATCCGGGCTTGCGGGGGCCGTGGCGCACAGGCGATCCTGCGCGCTTTACCCAGGCGACGACGATCCATGGAAAATCCCGGCTACGCCCGCCGCCTCACCCTCATGGACGCCGCGCTCATCGTCGTGGGCGGGATCATCGGTGGCGGCATCTTCCTCAATCCCGGCATCGTCGCGCAGCGCACCGGCTCGGGCTGGGTGTTGCTGGGACTCTGGGTCGCCGGCGGCCTGCTTACGCTGATCGGCTGCCTTTGCTACGCCGAACTCGGCGCGCGGCGACCGGAGGCGGGCGGCAGCTACGTCTACCTGCGCGAAGCCTTCGGCCGGCTGGCCGGATTCCTGTTCGGATGGACCATGCTGCTGGTGATCTACAGCGGCAGCAGCGCGGCGGTGGCGACCATCTTCGGCAGCTACGCCACGTCCGTGTTCGGCCTTTCGCCCGGCCTGATCAAGCCGCTCGCCATCGGCGCGCTCGTCTTCGTCACGGGGCTCAACCTCTTTGGCATCCGCTTCGGCGCCCAGGTGCAGAACGTCTTCGCCATACTGAAGCTCACCGCCATCGTCGTGCTGGTGGTCACCGGCGTCGCTTTCGCGGGAGCCGGCACCACACAGGCGCTGGAGGCGAGCCCGACCCAGGTGACCGGCAGCCTCGCCGGCGCCCTGTTGCCGGTGTTGTTCGCCTTCTCCGGCTTCAGCTACCTCAACAACCTCGCCGGCGAGGTCCGCGATCCGCAGCGCACCCTGCCGCGAGCGCTGATCGTGGGCATGCTGGTGGTGATCGCCGCCTATGTGCTCACCAACTATGCATACCTCGCCGTGCTCGGCCACGACGGGCTAGCGGCGAGCCAGGCACCGGCAGCCGACGTGATGAGCCGCGTGTTCGGCACCGCCGGCGCGAAGCTGATCGCCATCGGCATCGCCATCTCCACGCTCGGTTTCTGCAACATCACCCTCGTCGCCGGCGCCCGCGTCCTCCAGGTGATGGGACAGGACGGCCTTTTCTTCTCCAGCGTGGCCAGGCTGCACCCGCGCTATCGCACGCCGAACATCGCGCTGATGATGCTTTCGGCGTGGGCCATCGTGCTCGTATGGATCGCCAACTACGGGCAACTGCTCGATTTCGCCGCGTTCGGCGACTGGGCCGCCTACGCGGTCACCATCGCCACGCTGTTCTGGTATCGCCGGCATGCCCAGGGGCGGCCCGCGTTCGCCACGCCCGCCTATCCCTTGCTTCCACTGGTCTTCCTCGCCACCGTGATCGGCGTGGTCGTGGCATATACCTGGGACAAGCCACTCAGTGCCGGGGTGGTCTGCCTCGTGGTGCTGTCGGGACTGCCCGTCTACGCGGTGTGGCGACGGCTGTTCAGTAAAGTCGCTCGCTGAACCATGGCACGGATGCCACAATGACCCGGTTCAGTTGAGGAAAGCCGATGGCACAGCAAGGTCCGACGTCTCCCGTACCCGTTCCGCCCAAGCAGGACGCCCGTCAACCGGCGCCCAAGCCGGTACGTGAAGGCATCGACCTCATCGTCAACGACAAGCGCTACCGGCACACGGGCGACAAGACCATGCCCCTGCTCTGGTACCTGCGCGACGTGCTGCGCCTGACCGGCGCGAAGTACGGCTGCGACCAGGGCGATTGCGGCTTCTGCACGGTCATCGTCGACGGCAAGGCCGTGGCCTCCTGCCAGACGAAGATGGAAAAGATGTCCGGCAAGCGGGTGACCACGGTCGAAGGCCTGTCCGCCGCGGACGGCACGCTGCACCCCGTGCAGCAGGCCTGGATCGACGAGGACGCCATCATGTGCGGGTTCTGCCAACCTGGTCAGATCATGGCCGCGGTGGACCTGCTCTCGCGGCAGAAGAATCCCTCCGACGCGGATATCGACAAGATCGGCAACCTTTGCCGTTGCGGCAGCTACGGCCGTATCCGCAAGGCGATCAAGCGCGCCGCCGGCGCAATGAAGGACCCGAAGGCATGAGTGGCGAGGTCCGACTTTCCCGCCGCCGGTTCCTGAAATATGCCGCCGGCACCGCCGGCGCGCTGGTGATCGGCGTCGGCACCGCGGAGGCCCTGGATCGCCCGCCGCCGCTCGGCCTGCTGGGCGACGCCTGGGCCCAGGTCGGCCCTTACCTGCGTATCGCCGCCGACGGCCGCATCTATATCGGCGTGCGCGATCCCGACAACGGCGAAGGCACGTCCACATCGCTGGCGCGGATCATCGCCGAGGAACTCGACGCCGATTGGTCGCGCGTGATCGTCGAACCGCTCGGTCTCGGCGTCACGCAGGGCAACGGCGAGCCGAAATTCACCTATGGCCGCCAGCGTAGCGGTGACGCCACCAGCATTCCCGCCGCCTGGGCCGACCTGCGCCAGGCCGGCGCATTGGGCCGCTGGCTGCTCCTGCAGGCGGCCGCGCGCCGCCTTGGCGTCCCGGCGGAACAGCTTCGCGGCGAAAGCGGCATGGTCATCGCCGCCGACGGCCGGAGGATTTCCTATGCCGACCTTGCCACGGCGGCGGCCGGCATCGATGCGCCCTCCACGCCACCTCCGCTGAAGCAAGCGGAGCGTTATCACCTCATAGGCCAGCCGGCCGGTGACGTGGATGCGCGCGCGGTCGTCACCGGCACGTTGCGCTACGCCTTCGACGAGAGCATCGGCGACCCGGTGATCGCGGTACTGGCACGCTGTCCCTATCCCGGGGGGTCGCTCGACACCGCCGACCGCGACGCGGCGAAAAAAGTCGAGGGCGTCTTCGATGTGATCGAAATCACTCCCGAACAAGGCCAGCAGCCCGGTCTCGCCGCCCAGGCACCCGCGCTGGTGGTGCTCGCGCGCGACACCTGGTCGGCCCTGTCCGGCCGCGCCGCGTTGAAAGCGACCTGGAAGCCCGGCGACACCACCGAGGCGCCCAGCTCCGCCCTCGAGCAGAAGGCGCTCGACCTGTTCGGCGACGATGCCGCGGCGCCGACCACCGTGCGCAACGACGGCGATATCACCGCCGCGCGCAAGAAGGCCGCGCGTGCACTCGAAGCCACGTATTTCCAGCCCTGGGTCGCGCATGCCACGGCGGAAACCCCCAATTGCGTCGTCCGCCTCGATCCGGACACCAGCGTGACGGTGATCGCCGCCACGCAGTCGCCGCGCCAGGCATACACCGTCGTGCAACGCATGACCGGGTTCCGTCCCGACCAGATCGACATCCAGGTGCCGCGTGGCGGCGGCGGTTTCGGCCGCCGGCTGGAGCAGGACTACATCGCCGAGGCCATGGCGATCGCCCTGGCCAAGAAGCCCGACGAGATCCGCAACCGGCCGGTCAAGGTGCTCTGGACCCGCGATGACGACCTGGCGCGCGACTACTACCGTCCGCTGGCCGTGCATCGCCTCAACGCGTCGCTGGACCGGAAGAAGAACATCGTCGGCTGGCACCAGCGCATGGCCAGCCCTTCCGCACTGGTGGGCCGGGCCACGCCGGACAACCGGCTCTGGCAATCGGAACTGGTCGCCGACGCCTTGCCTGCGGGACTCGTTCCCAACTTCCGCAGTGACTGGTATCCGCTGGAATCGACGCTGGCCCGTGGCGAATGGCGAGGTTCACCGCACGTCACGCCCACCTTCGCCAGTGAGAGTTTCATCGATGAACTCGCGCACGCGATCAAGGCGAATCCGCTCGACTTCCGTCTCGCCCTGCTCGGCGAGCCGCGCCAGTTGCCGTACAACGGCCGTGGCGGCCCCATCGATACCGCGCGCATGGCGAACGTGCTGAAGCTCGCCGCCGACAAGCTCGACTGGAGCCGCTGGCTGCGCAGCGAGAATGGGCTTGGCATCGCCTGCGCCTACGTCTTCGGCGCCTACGTGGCCCACGCCATCGAAGTGGCGCCGACCACCGATGGCATCGACATCCATCGCGTGGTCTGCGTGGCCGACGTGGGCCGCGCGATCAATCCCCTTGGCCTGGAAGCCCAGTTGCAGGGCGCCACGCTGGATGCGCTGTCCACCGCCCTCAACCTCGCCATCACGGTGAAGGACGGTAAGGTGCAGCAGACGGGCTTCCGCGACTACCCGGTCGCCGCCACGCAGCCGATGCCCTACGAGGTGGAGACGGTGATCGTGCCATCCACCGCCGATCCGGCCGGCGCCAGCGTGATCGGCGTACCCTCGGCGGCGCCGGCACTCGCGAACGCCGTCTTCCGCGCCACCGCCGTGCGCGTACGCCGATTGCCCCTGCTGCGCGAACTGGCGCGACTGCGCTAGTCCCTTGCCTTTCACCGCCCCGAGGTACCGCATGACCATCGCATCGTTTACCTCGGGCCCTCCGGCCCAGCGGACCGACGCCGACCTGATCGGCAGCAACAAGCGCTTCTACGACGCCTTGTGGACGGACGCGAAGCTATTCGCGCCCGAGCGGTTCAACACCTGGCCGCTGGTGGCCGAACTGGCCGCGCAAACCTCTCGGCGCCTGGAAGTCGCTCCCGGGCTGCGCCCCCGCCTGCCACTGGCCGACACCCAGTTCGTCGACCTCAGCCGGCCCGCGCTGGCCGAGCTGGGCCGGCACGGCGCCCGCGTGGCCAACGCCATGATCGGCGCCCTGCCCTTTCGCGAAGCGAGCTTCGACTTCGTTTGCGCCTTCGACATCCTCGAACACGTGGTGGACGACGAGGGTGCGCTGGGCGAGCTGGCCCGCGTGGCCGAACCCGGCGCGCGCCTGCTGATCTCGGTCCCCCTGCACCCCGATGCGTGGACGGCCTTCGACGACTTCGTAGGCCACTACCGCCGCTACGAGCCCGACGCGATCCGCGCGCTTCTGGGACGCCACGGGTTCACCATCGAGCGCAGCGCGGTCTATGGCATGCAGCCGAAATCGTCGAAACTGCTCGACCTCGGGCAGTGGTTCCTCACCCACCAGCGCGCCCGCGCGATGTGGTGGTACAACCGGGTGTTCATGCCGCTGGGCGTGCGCTTCCAGAAGCCGTTGGCCTTCACGGCCGGCTTCGAACCCGGTCCCGGAGTCGACGAAGTCCTGCTGGTCTGCCGCAAGGCCAGTACTTAAATCGAGCAAAAACAGGGGCTTTACACATGGCGCGGCGCAACTGGTTATGATGCGCCACCTTCCCCGCCCCGGACGCAAGCTGCATGCTCTATCTCATGCACGAATGGCAACGCTCGATGCTCAGCCCGCTCTCCTATTGGGCGGAGGCGGGCGCGAAGATGTTCGGCGATATCGCCAGCCCGTTCGCCCGGGTGCCGGGCGCGGAACGCGCCGCCGCCGGTTACGAACTCATGTACCGGCTGGGCAAGGCCTACGAAAAACCTGAATTCGATATCCACAGCGTGCACGCCCACGGCCACGATGTCGCCATCGTCGAACAGGTCGCCATGGCCAAGCCGTTCTGTACCCTCAAGCGGTTCAAGCGCTTCTCCGACGACCAGGCCACCGTCGACAAGATGAAGAACGATCCGGCCGTGCTGGTCGTCGCACCGCTGTCCGGCCACCATTCCACGCTGCTGCGCGACACCGTCCGCACGCTGCTGCGCGACCACAAGGTGTACATCACCGACTGGGTCGACGCGCGCATGATCCCGCTCGACCAGGGCTCGTTCTCGCTGGCCGACTACGTGTCGTATATCGAGGAATTCATCCGCCATGTCGGCGTGCATCGCGCGCATGTGGTCTCGGTCTGCCAGCCCACGGTGCCGGTGCTCGCGGCCGTATCGCTGATGGCCGCCCGCGGCGAAGCCACGCCGGCCACGCTTACCCTCATGGGCGGTCCGATCGACACGCGCAAGAGCCCCACCAGCGTCGACAACCTGGCCACCACGCGTCCGCTGTCGTGGTTCCGCAACCAGCTGATCCACAAGGTGCCCTACCAGTACCCGGGAGCGGGCCGCGAAGTCTACCCGGGCTTCCTGCAGCACGCGGGGTTCATCGCGATGAATCCGAGCCGCCACGTGATGTCGCACTGGGACTTCTACGAGAACCTGCGCAAGGGCGACCTCGACGACGCCGACCAGCATCGCAAGTTCTACGACGAGTACAACGCCGTGCTCGACATGCCGGCCGAGTACTACCTCGATACGATCGAAACCGTGTTCCAGGAACACCGCCTGCCCAAGGGTACCTGGGAGGTGCACGGTGAACTGGTGCAACCGGCGAAGATCAAGGACACCGCGCTGCTCACCATCGAAGGCGAGCTCGACGACATCTCCGGCCTTGGCCAGACCGAAGCGGCGCACGGCCTGTGCAAGGGCATCGCGAAGAAACGCCGCAAGCACATCACGATCGAGGGCGCCGGCCACTACGGTATCTTCAGCGGCCGCCGCTGGCGCGACGTGGTTTATCCGGATGTCCGTGATTTCATCAAGGCCTTCGATCGCGGCAACAGCAACACCGGCGCCCAAGGCACCCGCAAGGCCTGATGACCAGGCAAAAGCCCGCCGCTACAGCAGGGCCCAGCCCAATAGTCCGATCACCACGAAGAATGGCACCGACCATACATGGAACGTGCCCCAGGCCTTGCGCTCGCCCAACAGCCGCAGTGCGATCAGGTTCGCCAGCGAGCCCAGGACGAAGCCGAACCCGCCCACGTTCACGCCGAAGGCGATCGTGCGCCAGTCGTGTGAATACTCCGCCAGCAGGATCGCCGCGGGCACGTTACTGACCACCTGCGAAGCAAGCGCGCCGGTGACGTACAGGTGTACCGCGTGCTCCAGGCCCAGACCCGCCACGAACGAGCGGACCGCCTCGAGCCCCGCCAGCATGCGCAGGTCGATGAACATCAGCACGAAGGTCAGCAACAACCCCCAGTCGATGCTGGCGACGACACGCCGCCGAAGTGCGAGGAAAACCGCCACGACGCCGAGCAGTCCCCAGCCCACGTACTGCAGGTCGGCCAGTACGATGAAGGGCACATAGAGCAGCGCCGCCACGCCGAGCATCATGCGATCGACGGACTCCCCGCCACGCTCATGCACTTCCAGCGGCGTGGCGGGAAACGCAAGCGCGGTCAGCGCGAGCAACAGGGCCAGGGCGATCGCGACCAGTGGCAGCATCGCCCAGACGAAACCACCGAAGCCGTTGTTCCACTGCTGCCAGAGGAACAGGTTCTGTGGATTGCCGATCGGCGTGAGCATCGAGCCCGCATTCACCGCCAGGGCCTCGAACACCACCAGGCGCGTCGCCGGCATCCGTGCGATCCGGCACATGCTCAGGGTCAAGGGCACCATCACGAAGAGCGATACGTCGTTGGTCAGGAGCATCGACAGCACGGCCGTGGCCGCGACAAGACCGATCGCCGCCACGCGCCGCGTCGGGGTGCGATCGATCAGCCAGCGCCCCGCCATGTCGAGGGCGCCGCTGGATTCCACGCCCTTGGTGAGGATCAACAGGCCCGTGAGCGCGGCTATGGTGGGCCAGTCGACCAGGGAGGGCCAACCGGCGACGCGCGAAGGCAGTGCGATCGCGAGGGCGATCGACACGGCCAGCAGCACGAGGAAGAAGACATCGCGGCGCAGCGCGCGCAATGAAGGAGGTAGCCACATCATGAAGGAAGGATCCCGCCGCCAAGGACGGGATCATATCGGCTTCCGGCGGGGATCAGCGATTCTTGTCCGGAACGTCGACGCGGCCGGTGACGCCATGGTGGTCTATATCGCCGCTGCCCTGCGTACGCACCCTGAGGTCTCCACGAACGCCATCGACATTGAGGTCGCCCGAACCGATGGTCCCGACTTCCACGTTGCCGCCGATGTCACTGAGCTTCGCATCGCCCGAGCCGACTGTGCCGATGCGCACGCCACCGTTCACATGCTTCGCCTCGAAATCGCCCGAGCCGACCGTGTCGACCTCGACAGGGCCGGTGTTATCGAGCTTCACCTCGCCCGAGCCCACCGTGGTCCGTACCGGCCCCTTGATGTCGCTCGCTTCCAGTTCACCCGAGCCCGACGAACTGTCGAGTGATGCGACGCCGCGTACCTTGGCCTCGCCCGAGCCCACGTTGACCATGACCGGGATGTTCGACGGCACGCTGGCCTCGACCTTCAGGTCGCTGTAGTGACTGCCGAAGCCGGACCAGCCACTGTTGCGGTTGGTCTTCAGTTCGACCAGGAGCGTGTCGCCGTCGCGTTCCTGCGTGACGACGAGGTTGTCGACGGTCTGCTGGTCGGAGGCGCAAGCCTTGCCGCGCACCATTCCCTTGCCCGCGGGCGCGCCGCCGGAAAGGTGCAGTTCGTAGGCGTGGACGGAGAAGCGCACGGCGCGGACGCCTGAGAGATCGAGATCGAGATTGCGATCCGCGTGGAATTTGCACTGGTCATCGGCCATGGCGACGGCCGGTACCAGCAACAGCGAGGTGAGAAGCAGGTGGCGCATGGAAATCCCCTCCGGTGGATATGGTGTGCCGGTGATGGATGCCGGCCACGCGCAAAAGGTTGTAACCGCGATTTCACACGAATCTGAGCGGTTGACAACAAGCCCGTCAACCGCCGGCGAGGCGGCACGTTTTTCCCCGTGCAAGTCCAACCGGGAGATCACCCTATGCAACGCAAGACCCTTTTCGCCAGTGCCGCTTCCCTTCTCCTTGCCGGTTCGGCCGCCTTCGCGTTCGCGCAGGATGCCGCCCCCAAGACACCGGCCACTCCGGCGGCTCACGCCAGCCAGCCGGCCGGCCCCCAGCAGGGCCCGAAGTGGGGCCGCGATGGCGACCGTGACCACGGTCGCGGCGGGCACGGCGGCTGGGACCGTCACGGTGGCGGCATGGCCCGCTCCGGCGTTATCGGCGACCTCCGCGCGCTCGAACGCCTCTACCTCGTAACCGGCCGAAGCAAGGAACTGCCGGCGCTCTACAACGATGTGCTGGCCAAGTCGCAGAACCCGATGGTCCGCGATTACGTGTACCGCCATCTGGCACGTGCGCAGATGCAACCGCAGAATCCGGACGCCGCCATCGCCACGATGCGCAAGAGCCTCGACGAGAACCTCGCGCAGGATCAGAAGCGTCACCAGGAGATGGAGCAGTTCAAGGCGCGCATGGCGCAGCGAATGGCCGACAAGTCGGCTGCTTCGAAGTGAAGTGAAGTGAAGTGAAGGAAACGGGGCCGCAAGGCCCCGTTTCCTTCTAGGGCCTGTGTTGGGCCGCCTCATGTGGGAGCCGCTTCAGCGGCGATGGGTGCTTGCCTCACCCTGGCCCGCTGCCGCGGGATCGCCGATAAATCGGCTCCCACAAGGATGCTTGCCTCACCCTGGCCCGCTGCCGCGGGATCGCCGATAAATCGGCTCCCACAAGGGTGCTTGCCTCACCCTGGCCCGCTGCCGCGGGATCGCCGATAAATCGGCTCCCACAGGGCTGGCCGTGCAACGACTACCTGGGTGGGAGCCGACTTTGTCGGCGATTTGCGATCAGCTTGCCTCGCGCTTCACCCTGCGCCAGAGCATCTCCTGCTCCTGCAATGAATAGGACGCCAGCTCGCGTCCTTCCATCGCGGCAAGCGCCTCCATCGCGCGGAAGCGCCGCTCGAACTTCGCGTTCGCACCACGCAACGCGCGCGACACGTCGACCTTCGCATGCCGCGCAAGGTTGGCCGCGACGAACAAGACGTCGCCGATTTCATCGGCCAGGCGTTCCTCGTCGGCACCGTTCTCGAATTCGTGGCGGACTTCCTCGATCTCTTCCTCGATCTTGTCGAGCACCGGCCGATGGTCCGGCCAATCGAAGCCGACGTTCGCGGCGCGCTTCTGCAGTTTCACCGCGCGCTGCCATTCCGGCAGCCCGCGTGAAATGCCGGCAAGCGCGCTGGTATCGTCGGCGCCCTTGGCCGCGCGCTCCTCCGCCTTCAGGCGATCCCAATCGCGTGAGCGCGCAAGGTCGCTGGCATGCGTGACGTCGCCGAACACATGGGGATGACGACGCAGCATCTTGTCGCAGATCGCCTCGACGACATCGCCGAAGGCGAAATGCCCTGCCTCTTCCGCCATGCGTGCGTGGAACACGACCTGCAACAGGAGATCGCCCAGTTCGTCGCGCAGGTCGTGCATGTCCACACGGTCGATCGCATCGGCTACTTCGTATGCTTCCTCGATCGTGTACGGCGCGATCGTGGCGAAGCTCTGCTTCACGTCCCAGGGACAACCGTTCTCCGGATCGCGCAGGCGCGCCATGATGGCGATGAGGTCGTTCACCGGTCGCGTCACGTGCCATCCTCCGGATCGATCAGGCTGGCGGCCCAATCGATCGAGGTATCGCCACAGGCGATGAATTCGGGATTGATGAGTGAATCGCGCGTGTTGTAGCGAAACGGACGGCCAGCCAGGTCGAGCACGGCGCCACCGGCTTCCTCGAGCACGCATTGCGCCGCGGCGGTGTCCCATTCGGACGTGGCACCCAGGCGCAGGTAGATATCCGCGTCACCCCGCGCGATCACGCAGAACTTGAGCGACGAACCGAGCACGAAGGTCTCGTGATCACCGAGGCGATGGAGCAGCGCGAGGCTGCGGCCACCCGCGTGCGAGCGGCTGCCGGTGACCCTCAGCAGGCCGCCGGCGCGGCGTGTGTGTATGCGTTCGCGCGGCCCGTCGATCGCGGACTGCCGCCAGGCGCCTTGACCACGGGCGGCGGCATACAGATCGCCCGTCACCGGGACGAGCACCACGCCGAGCACGCTGCGGTGGTCCTCGATGAGCGCGATGTTCACCGTGAATTCGCCGTTGCGCTTCACGAATTCGCGCGTACCGTCGAGCGGATCGACCAGCCAGTAGCGCCGCCAGGTACGCCGTTCGGCCCAGGGTGCCGCGAGCGCCTCCTCGGAAATCAGCGGCACGCCGGGCGCCAGCCGATGCAGGCCCTCCTCGATCACGCGCTGGGCGGCCAGGTCGGCGGCGGTCACGGGGGAATCGTCGTCCTTGCAGACGACCTCGAAATCCTGCGCATACACCGCGAGGATCGCCTCGGCGGCCTGTCGCGCGATGGTGCAGACCGGATCGAGCCATGCTGCCGGCGATACGCTCATGCGGGGCGGTACCGCCCGGCCAGGTATTCGCGGGCCATGAACAGTGCGGCGATCGAGCGGCCTTCGGTCACGTCGTCGCGCGCGAGCAGCTCGTGCAGCTTGTCCATCCGCCAGGGCACCACTTCCAGTTCTTCGGGCTCGTCGCCTTGCAGGCGCTCAGGGTAGAGATCTTCCGCGAGGACGACGTGCGCGAGGTGGGTCATGTACGAGGGCGACAACGACAGCGTGCCGAGGATCTTCAGCTTGCGCGCGCCGTAGCCAACTTCTTCCTTCAGTTCGCGATTCGCGCCCTGTTCCGTCGTCTCGTCGCCATCCAGGCGGCCCTTGGGCACGCCCAGTTCGTAGCGGTCCACGCCAACGCCGTACTCACGCACGAGCAGCACCGTTTCCGGGTCGCGCATCGCGACGATCAGCACGGCGCCGAAGCCACTGCCTTTCAAGCGCTGGTACGTGCGCCTTTCGCCGTTGGAAAACACGAGGTCGACCTCTTCCGCGCGGCGGAGGGGGCTATCGGGTGCGTCGCGCGTCGCGAGGATCGTCGGGCGTTTGTTCATCGGGCGATTGTAACGCCGGTGAATCGCGCCAGTGCCTCGGCGTGGATGGCCGGCGTGCCTGCCAAGACGCTGCGCGTGTCGAGGCCGGGCGCGGCGCCGTCCAGGTCGGTGAACACACCGCCGGCCTCGCGGACGATCACCGCCAGGGCGGCGATGTCGAGGATGTTCAGGTCGGATTCGATCACCAGGTCGAGGCCGCCACGGGCAAGCAGGTGGTAATGACAGAAATCGCCATAGCCACGGATACGGTTGCTGTCGCGGATCATCGCGCCCAGCGCATCCCATCGGGCATCCGTCGTGAGGGTCTTCACGTTGCCGGTGGAGATCGATGCCTCGCGCATCGTCGCCGTCGACGCCACGCGCACGGGGTCTCCGTCGAGGAAGGCGCCACGTCCGCGCACGGCCCACATGCGCTCGCCGTACACGGGAGCGGAGGAGACACCCAACACCAGTTCGCCACGATGCATCAGGGCGATCTGCGTGGAGAAGAACGGCGTGCGGCGGACGAAGCTCTTCGTTCCGTCCAGGGGATCCACCAGCCACAGGTATTCGCGCGAGGTGTCGTCCGCCCCGTATTCCTCGCCATAGATACCCGCTTCCGGCAGGGCCTTCGCGAGGATCGCGCGGATCGCCATTTCCGCTTCGCGGTCCGCGACGGTGACCGGCGTGTCGTCGCCCTTCACGATCACGTCCACGCCGGCGCGCCAGTAATGCTGGATGATCTCGGCGGCCGCTCCGGCGGCGTCGCGCGCGGCGGCAAGCGCCTTGTCGAGGATGTCTGTCATGGTGTGATCGAGGGCGCCAGCCCCGCCTTGCGTTGGAGGTTGACGGAACCGTCGCGGCCCACCGGGCCGAAACGTGCGATGAGATGCGACAACGCGCTGTCAGCGATGCGAGGAACCAGCTTGCCTTCCATGCGCCAGCCCAGCGGCGAAGCGGCCAAGGCCGCGTTCACCGCCAGCGAGCCCGCGCCGTCATCGGCGAGCGTGGCGCGCAGCACCCCACCCTGACTCGAGGCTTCCAGCGCGATATCGCCGAGGGTGACATAGCCCTCGGGCGTGCGCACGGCGGCCTTCCGCCATGCGATGTCGGCATCGAGGGCCACCGGCCAGTTGCCTTGAAGTTCGGCACGTGGAATGTGCCCTTCCACCACGCCCACCGGAACCAGCCCGGGCGGCAGGGCCGGTCCGGCCAAGGCGCCGGCATCCAGCCGGAACTCGACCCCGCTCCAGGTCGCGTTGTCGCGGCCGGTGCTTTCCAGATGACCGTCGAAACGTCCCGCGCCGCCATCCAAGTGGATGTCCAGGTGCGTGCGTCCAAGGATCGCGTCCCGTCCGAGCCGCCACGTGGCGACGCCGAGTTCGCGGCCGTCGGCCATCGCCACGCGCCCCGCGCGCCCATTCCACAGCGTGCCCGAGAGTTCGTCGAGCACCACGCCGTGGACCCGCCGCGCCGCGAACGGCACGGCCACGCTCGCCGGCAGGAACCAGTATGAAAGCCCCGCGGCGACAGCCAGCAAGGCGACGAGCAGGGCCGTCCAACGCAACCACTTCAAACCATCACCTCACCTCTCGACTTGAGGACCGGGGGGTACGGGGCGATGATGGGCGGATGACCGACGCCCTTTTCGCTTCCCCCGCCGCCGACGCGCTCGTCGCCCGCGACCTTTCCGTCCTCTGGCACCCGTGCACCCAGATGCACGACCACGAAACCTTGCCCATGGTACCCGTGGTGCGCGGCGAAGGGGCGTGGCTGATCGGTGCGGACGGCAAGCGCTACCTCGATGCCGTCAGTTCCTGGTGGACGAACCTGTTCGGCCACGCGGAGCCGCGTATCGCCGGGGCGTTGAAAGACCAGCTCGACCGCCTGGAGCATGTCATCTTCGCCGGCTTCACCCATGAACCCGCGCTGGAACTGGCCGAGGAACTGGTGCGGATCACGCCGGCGGGACTAGAGCGCGTCTTCCTCGCCGACAACGGGTCCGCCGCCATCGAGGTGGCGCTGAAGATGAGCTTCCACTACTGGCTCAATCGCGGCCACGGCGAGAAGACCCGTTTCATCGCCCTCACCGGCAGCTATCACGGCGAGACCCTGGGCGCGCTTTCCGTCAGCGACGTGGCGCTTTATCGCAAGACCTACGCACCCCTGCTGCTGACGCCTGAACTCGCGCCCTCGCCGGACACCTACGAAGGCGAACCCGGCGAGACGGCGAAGGACATCGCCACGCGCCGCCTGGGCGACATGCGCCGCTTGCTCGAACGACACGCGCACGAAACCTGCGCCGTCATCGTGGAGCCGCTGGTGCAGTGCGCTGGCGGCATGCGCATGTACGACGCTTCATACCTCACGGGCCTGCGCGCGCTGTGCGACGAATTCAACGTGCACTTCATCGCCGACGAGATCGCCGTCGGCTTCGGCCGGACGGGAACCTTGTTCGCTAGCGAGCAAGCCGGCGTCTCGCCGGACTTCCTGTGCCTGTCGAAGGGACTTACCGGGGGCTTCCTTCCGCTATCCGCCGTACTCACCACCGACGATGTCTACCAGGCCTTCTATGCCGAGTACGCCACCGGCAAGGCCTTCCTGCATTCGCACAGCTACACCGGCAACCCGCTCGCCTGCCGCGCGGCCACCGCCACCCTCAAGATATTCCGCGATGATCCCGTACTCGAGCGCAATCGCGTCCTGGCCGCGCACATGGCCTCGCGCATCGCACCGCTGGCCGACCATCCGCACGTGGCGGACGTGCGCCAGACCGGCATGATCGCCGCGATCGAACTGGTCGCCGACAAGGCCACGCGCACGCCCTTCGCCGCCGCCGAGCGCCGAGGTCTTCGCGTGTATCGCCACGGCCTCGAGCACGGCGCGCTGCTGCGGCCGCTGGGCAACGTCGTGTATTTCATGCCGCCCTACGTGGTCAGCGAGGCGGAGATCGACTTCATGATCGACACCGCGATCGCCGGCATCGCGAAAGCGGTGGCCTAGACGCGCGACAAGCCCACCGGCAGATGACCGAGGCGGTCCATCTCGCCCTCCGCGAACAGGTCCGGATGGGCGAGGTAGTCCATCGCGAAACCATGGGCGTCCGCACCCCAGAACAGTTCATCGCCGATGGCGAGCGTGGGTACGCCGAACACCTGCTGGCCCATCGCCTGTTCGAAGTTGGCCTGCAGCCGGGTCTTCACCTCGGGAGCGGCCAGCGCGACGCGTACATCGGCTATCCCGAGCGATGCCGCCAGCGGTTCGAGTGCCTCGGCCGTATCGGCCGGACGTCCGTGCGCCCATATCCATTCGAAGATGGCGCCTACCGCCTCCACGCTGGTCCCCGCCGCGATACAGAGGCGCAAGGCCGGCAGCGGATTGAACGGATGCGCGGGCGGGAACCGCAGTGGGATACCCGCTTGCCGCGCACGCCATTGCGCATAGCGGTAGGTGAATTCGCGCTTGCGCGGAATCTCGGCCGGGCCACGCTGGCCCATTTCCTTGAGCAACGCACCGAACAGGATCGGCCGCAGGGCCACCTCGCGCCGCTCCGCGAGTTCGCGGATCGACTGCCATTGCAGCCAGGAGAACATCGAGACGAAATCGAAGTACCAAGCGATCGGCATGGGTGGCTCCCGGGAAACCCCATGGACGATAGCGGGCCGTGCGGCTGGCTACAATGCGCATTCCGTGACACGAGACACATCATGCGCACCATACGCATCCACGTCGACCTTGCCCTGGCCGCCGGCCAGGAGATCACCCTCCCCGCCCAGGCGGGAGAGCACGTGGCCCGCGTGTTGCGACTGGACGTGGGCGCGCCCGTGGTGCTGTTCTCCGGCGCCGACGGCATGGAGTACGACGCCACCCTCGTCGGCGTGGGCAAGCGCGAGGTCGTCGCGTCGGTCGGCAGCGGCCGTGCGGTCGTCAACGAGTCCCCGCTCGCGCTCACCCTCGCCCAGGGCGTCGCCCGGGGTGAAAAGATGGACCTCATCGTGCAGAAAGCGACCGAGCTCGGCATCGCCCGCGTCGTGCCGATCCTCACTGAACGATCGGAGGTGAAGCTCGATCCGGCACGCGCGGAAAAACGCCTCGTCCATTGGCGCGCGGTGGCCGCCAGCGCGTGCGAACAATCGGGCCGCGCCCGCGTTCCGACGATCGATCCGGCACTGCCCTTGTCGGCGTGGCTGGCGTCGCTCGGCGGCGATGCATCTCCACGGCTTGCGTTGCTTCCGGAAGGAAGCAAACGTCCCGGCGAACTCGGCCTGCGCGATGCGGCCATCCTCGCGATCGGGCCGGAAGGCGGCTTCGGGGAGCGCGACCGCGCGGCCCTGATGGCGTCGGGTTTCCTTGGCTTGAAACTGGGCCCGCGCATCCTCCGCACGGAGACCGCCGGACTCGCCGCGATCGCGGCGTTGCAGGCGCTTTACGGCGACATCTGAGCGAGGCCCGGCGGGAACGGCAACCTTGGTGGAAACCGCAACCGGTCGGAGCCGCGGTTTTGGTGTTGGTGGAAGCCGACCTTGTCGGCGATGGGGGCTTGCCACCACCTGGCCCGCTGCCGCGGGATCGCCGACAAGGTCGGCTCCCACCAGGCACGACAAGGTCGGCTGCCACCTTGAGCGGCTTCCATGGTCGGCCTCAGGCGGGTGGCAAAGCCGCGTCGATGCGGCGCATGACGCTCTCGTCGAGCAACGGCAGCGCATCGAGGGCCTTGAGGTTTTCTGCCAGTTGCGCGGTCTTGCTCGCGCCGAGGATCACCGTCGAGACGTGCGGATTCTTCAGGCACCAGGCCAGCGCGAAGCGCGCGAGGGGCAGACCCAGGTCGGCGGCGATCGGCACGAGTGCGCGCACGGTCTTCAGGCGCGCGCCATCGTCTTCCAGCAGGGCCTCGCGCAACCAGCCGTAATCGGGATGGCCCAGCCGCGAATCGTCCGGCACGCCATCGTTGTACTTGCCCGTGAGCAGGCCCGAGGCCAAGGGCGACCATATCGTGGTACCCATGCCGTAGCGCTCGTAGAGGGGCGCGTATTCCCGCTCGAACCGCTCGCGATGCAGGAGGTTGTACTGCGGCTGTTCCATCGACGGCGCGATGAGGTTTCGCTCGCGCGCGACCCGGTGGGCCTCCTCGATCGAGGCAGCCGACCATTCGCTGGTTCCCCAATAGAGCACCTTGCCCTGGCGGATGAGGGTGTCCATCGCCAGGACCGTCTCTTCCACCGGGGTATCGGGATCGGCACGGTGGCAGAAGTACATGTCCAGGTAGTCGACGCGCAGGCGCTCGAGGGCCTGGTGGCAGGCATCGAACACATGCTTGCGCGAGAGGCCGCGCTGGGTCGGCTTCGGTTGCTCGCTCGCACCGAAGTACACCTTGCTCGACACGGTGTACGCATCGCGCGGCAGGTGCAGGTCGGCAATGACGTCGCCCATCAGGCGTTCGGCTTCACCGGCGTTGTACGTTTCCGCGTTGTCGAAGAAGTTGACGCCATGGTCATAGGCGAGCGCGATGAGTTCGCGCGCCTGCGAGCGGCCCACCTGCCGACCGAAGGTGACCCAGGCACCGTAGGAAAGTGCGGAGACCTTGAGGCCGGTCGAGCCGAGGCGGCGGTATTCCATGGCGAATTCCTAACGGATGAAGTGGAGGATCGCGAACAACGCGATGGCGGCAACGATACCCGCGATCACGTCATCGAGCATGACACCCAGCCCCCCTTTCACACGCCGGTCGAACCAGGCGATCGGCCACGGCTTCCACACGTCGAATACGCGGAACAGGATGAAGCCCGCCGCCACCGCCCACCATGGCGCGAACAGCGCGGGCAGCAAGGCGATCCACTGGCCGACGAATTCGTCCCAGACCAGGCTGCGGTGATCGGCCACGCCAAGAAGGCGGCCGGCGACATCGCAAGCCCATACGCCGATGCCGAATGCCGCCACGATGACGGCGATCCAGGCGGATAACGGCAGGTCGCGCAGCAACAGCCACGGAAGGATCGCCGCCAGCGAGCCGAAGGTCCCTTGCGCCTTCGGTGTCAGGCCGGAGCCGAAACCGCACGCGATCCACCCTGCCGGCGAAGCGAGCAGGCGGCGGCGATCCGCGGGATCAAGGACGTATTTCGTGCTCATGCGGCGAAGTGGTTCCAGCCGGTGCGCGACGGCTCATACACGCCACCGTGCTCGTCGAGCACGCGCACACCGCTGCCTTCCACGACGCGGCCCACGCGCGTGGCACCGCAGCCGAGGCGCGCCATCGTGCTCGATAGTTCACCCGCGCGGTCGGCCGGCACGGTGAAGCAGAGTTCGTAGTCGTCGCCGCCGCCGAGCGCGAAGTCCAGCGCGTCGGCTTCCACGAAGTGGGTGAGCAATGCCGACGAGCGCGGCAAGAGCGGGGCCTCGATGTCGATGCCTACGCCGCTGGCCGTACAGATATGGCCCAGGTCGGCGACGAGCCCGTCCGAGATATCGATGCAGGCGGTGGCGATGCCGCGCAGCGCCTGCCCGGCCGAAACGCGTGGCGTCGGCCGGTTGAGCCGATCGACCAGGGCGGCATAGGGCGAGGCGTCGGCCTCGGCAAGGCAACGCAGGCCGGCGGCCGCATCGCCCAGCGTTCCGGTGACCATGACCACGTCGCCCACGCGCGCACCCGAGCGAAGCAAGGCCTCGCCCGGCGTCGTGAAACCATGCACGGCAACCGTCACGGTCAGGGGGCCGCGCGTGGTGTCGCCGCCGATGAGGGCAAGCCGGTACGGCGTGGCCAGTTCGGCGAAGCCCCTGGCCAGGCCATCGAAGAAGGCCTCGTCGCCACCGGGCGTCGTAAGCGCCAGCAAGGCCCACGCCGGGGTGGCTCCCATGGCGGCGAGGTCGGAAAGATTCACCGCCAACGCCTTCCAGCCAATGTCGGCCGGCGACGTACCGGGCGGGAAGTGGACCCCTTCGACGAGGGTGTCGATGGCGATGGCCAGCTCGCGGCCGGCCGGCACCGCGACGATGGCGGCATCGTCACCGATGCCTTCGATCACGTCGTCGCGATGGACTTCCGTATGCCGGCGAATGCGTTCGATCAGGTCGAATTCCATGCGTTTCCCTTGGGAAAGAAAGCGCGCGGGAATCGCGGCGCCTGGATCAGGATCGCTTTTCGGCGGTACGCCAATGCGTCGCGAGTTTGTCTAGCACGCCGTTCACATAGCTGTGGCCGTGATCGGCACCGAAACGCTTGGTGGCTTCCACCGCCTCGTTGATGACGACGCGGTAGGGGACGTCCGGACGGTACTTCAGCTCGTACGCACCCATGCGCAAGGCCGCGCGCTCGATCGGATCGATTTGCGCGACCTCCCGGTCGACGAAGGGCTTGATGCCGTCGTCGAGCTCCTTAACGTGCTGCTCCACGCCGCGCAGGATGTCCTCGAAGTATTCGAGGTCGGCTACTTCCATGTCCTGCTCGTGGCGGAACTGCTCGATGACGCTGGCCATCTTGCTGCCGCCGACCTGCCAGGCATAGAGCGCCTGGAGGGCACGGCGGCGGGCGCGCGAGCGAGCGGCGAGGTCGATTCCATGCGGAGGGTTGCTGCTCATTTCCCGAGCTTCGTGTAGAGGTTGACCATCTCGATGGCGACCATGGCCGCGTCGGCGCCCTTGTTGCCCGCCTTGGTGCCGGCCCGCTCGATGGCCTGCTCGATGCTGTCGGTGGTCAGCACGCCGAAGCACACGGGTACGCCCGAGGCGTAGGCGGCCTGGCCGAGGCCCTTGGCGGCTTCGCCGGCGACGTAGTCGAAGTGCGGCGTGGAGCCCCGGATCACTGCACCCAGGCCGAGCACGGCGGCGTAGTTGCCCGAACCGGCGACCTTGTAGGCGGCCTGCGCGATTTCCCATGCGCCGGGGACGCGGATCAGGTCGATGGCGTCGTCTTTCACACCGTGGCGGACCAGCGTGTCACGCGCGCCCTGGACGAGCGGCTCCACGACGAACGCATTGAAGCGGCCGGCCACGATGGCGAAACGGCCCTTGGGAGTGGCGAAATCGCCTTCGATGATCTTCATGCAAGGTAATCCTGTGGCGAATCGGCCGCCGCGCGACCGGACATTTTACGGGGTTTTCGGCCTGGGGTGGCCGGTGAAATCGAGCGTGGCGCGTCCAGCGGCGACGGCGAGGCGGCCGGGTGCCCCGAACGGCAACGTGAGCTTTGCGGGTCCGTGGCCGAACGGCAGCCCGCGAACCACGGGGATGCCGGCCACCGCGGCGATGCGCTCCAGTGCCACGTCGAGGTCGTAGCCGTTGTCGTACTCGGAAACGCGGTAGCTGGTGAAATCACCCACCAGCAAAGCCTTTTGCGCGCCCAGCACGCCGGCATGGAGCAAGTGGAACAGCATGCGCTCCACCCGGTACGGGGGCTCGGCCACGTCCTCGACGAAGAGCAGGCCGCCCTCGATCGCAGGGAAGTAAGGAGAGCCGGCCAAGCCGGCGAGCATGGCAAGGTTGCCACCCCATAGCGTACCGCTGGTGGTCATATCCTCGGTCAGCGGAGCGGCCCATTCCGCATGGACCTCGTCGCTGGCCAGGGTATGCCAGAAATGCTCCCAGGTGAGGGCATCGAGTTCGTTCGCGCCGAAATCCGCCCCGAGCATGGGCCCGCCGAGGGTGACGACGCCGCTTCTCGCATACAGGGCACACTGCAGGGCGGTGAAATCGCTGTGCCCGACCAGTGCCACGGGTGCGCCGCGCAGCCGGGCGCCGATGCGTTCGTAGTCGAGCATCGGCAGCAGCGGATGGGCTCCGTAGCCGCCACGAATCGCCAGGCCGATGTCCGGTAGCGGGCACGCGGGATCGGCGAACGCATCCAGATCGGCCGCACGCTGGGCATCGGTGCCGGCGAAACGCAGGTCGCGCCGGGCCAGGACCTCCTTGCCCGTGACCCGGTGGCCCGCGGCCTCGAGACGGGCGATGCCACGCTGCATCGCATCGGGGCTGTGTGGGTAACCGGAGGGGGCGATCAGGCGGATGTCATAGCTGTGCGTCATGCGGGGTGTCGTCGGGGAAAGGGCTAGAAATAAGCGGTGGGGTGTCGTTTCGCAACCCGAGGCCAGGTTTCAGCCCGCCTGCTCGACGACTTCCAGGCCAAAACCCGTGATGCCGACGAACTTGCGCGGCGTGCCCATCACACGCAGGCGGGTTACCCCGAGTTCGGCGAGGATCTGTGCGCCCAGGCCGAGCTGACGCCATTCCTGGTCGTCCTTCGGCGGCGGCATCGGCGCATGGTCGCGCTTGAGCCGTGCCAGCAGCGCCTCGGGGGTGTCCTCGCCGGAAAGCACCAGCAACACGCCGCGCCGCTCCGCGTCGATGCGACGCAGCGCGTCGGTCACGGTCTGGCCGAGATCGTCGCGTTTCAGGTGCAGCACGTCGGACAATGTGTTCCGCACATGCACCCGCGTCAGTACCGGCTCGCCGTCGGCCACGTCGCCGCGAACCAGGGCGAAGTGCAGTCCATGGCGGATCTGGTCGCGGAAGGCGACCAGGCGGAACGCGCCGAACTCCGTCTCCACGTCTTCCTCATGGACACGCTCGACCGTCTTCTCCGTCTCCAGGCGATAGCGGATCAGGTCGGCGATGGTGCCGATCTTCAGCCCGTGCTTCGCGGCGAACACCTCGAGTTCGGGGCGGCGGGCCATCGAGCCGTCGTCGTGCAGGATCTCGATCAGCACCGATGCGGGTTCGAGGCCCGCCAGCGCCGCCAGGTCGCAACCGGCCTCGGTGTGTCCGGCGCGGGTCAGCACGCCACCTGCCTGCGCGGTGAGCGGGAAGATGTGCCCGGGCATGGTGATGTCGGCGGGCTTCGCCTCCTTCGCCACGGCCACCTGGATGGTGTGCGCGCGATCGTGCGCCGAGATGCCGGTGGTGACACCCTCGGCCGCCTCGATCGAGACGGTGAAATTGGTGTGGTACGGCGAACTGTTGTCGCTGACCATCGGCTTGAGGCCGAGTTGACGCGTGCGCTGTTCGGTGAGGGTGAGGCAGAGCAGGCCGCGGGCCTCGCGGACCATGAAGTTGACGTCTTCCGGCCGCACCTTCTCGGCGGCCATCACGATGTCGCCTTCGTTCTCGCGGTCCTCGTCGTCGAGGATCACGACCATGCGGCCATTGCGCAGGTCCTCGAGGATCTCAGGGATGGTGTTGAATGACATGTCGCGGGTTTCCTCAGGCGAAGCCGTGCTGCTTCAGGAAGGCCTCGTCGAGGCGCGGGCTGTCGCCGCTGGAAAGCAGGCGTTCGACATACCGGGCGACCACGTCCACCTCGATGTTGACGGCATCGCCGGGACGGCGCGCCGAGAATGCCGTATGTGCCACCGTATGGGGAATAAGGTTGACCCCGAACCGGTTGCCGGCGACTTCGTTCACGGTGAGGCTCGTGCCGTCGATGCACACCGATCCCTTGTGCGCGACGTAGCGCGCCAGGTCGGCGGGAACCTCGAACGTCCAGCGCTGCGATCGCCCGTCGGGCAGCACCGACACCACCTTGCCCGTGCCGTCGACGTGGCCGGAGACGAGGTGGCCACCGAGACGGTCGGCCAGGCGGAGCGCTTTCTCCAGGTTCACCGGGTCGCCGGCCTTGTGCTTGCCGAGCGTGGTGTGGGAAAGGGTTTCGTTGGAGACGTCGGCGGCGAAACTGACCGCGTCGAAATCGATCACGGTGAGGCAGACACCGGAGACGGCGATGCTGTCGCCGAGGGCGACGTCGGCCATGTCGAGTCCGGATGTATCGACCGTGAGGCGGACGTCGCCGCCACGCCGTTCCAGCCGTGCGATACGGCCGACGGCCTGGATGATGCCCGTGAACATGTCAGTGGCCTCCATGGAAGGAGGCGACGGTGCGAAGCTGGTTTTTCATGAAACGTTTCCCGCGGTGGTGAGCGAAAAACGCCCCAAGGCGCATGGCGGCACGCGCCCGGCGAGGAGCGCACGACGCCGTCTTCTTTCATCCGGACTGTGACCGTCGGCCCCGGCATCGAACCGGATCTGCTGACCTCCCGGCGGACCGGGAGCGCTCGCGGGCTCGTTTCCTCGTGGAAACCTACCGCCGGTGGGGAGTTTCGCCCCGCCCTGAAGACGCTGTGGAGACTGGTGTCCCAAGGGACCTCAGCCGGCGCAGGATAACATGGGGCCGCCCGGCTCAATGACAACTTGATAGCGGCGACTTCGCTGTTGTGGGAGCCGCTTCGGCGGCGATGGGTGCTTGCCGCAAATCTGGCCTGCTGCCGCGGGATCGCCGGCAAGGCCGGCTCCCACCAAGCAGGCTCCCGCACAGGGACGACTCCCGCAGGGGTCAGTTGCCGAGCACCTGGTCCATCACCCAACTGGTGCGCGCACCCGTGCGAGCCGTCGAGGGACACGTGCCCCGACCCGTCAGCTCCGCCACGATGCTCTCGATCAGCGGTTGCTGGATATGTTCGGGATTGGCGACGCGGATGTCCTCGACACGCCCGCCGGACTCGAGCCGGATCGGATCGTCGCCGAAGGTGGCGAAGATGAGCCGGCCACGGTCACCGACGATCTCCACGCGATCCTCGCGCCGGTCCGCGCCGAAGTTCCACAGGCCGGTACCGAGCACGCCGCTACCGAAACGGAACGCCATCGACACGGTGTCCTCGGCCGGATAGACGTCCATCTGGTTGGAGGTCATGCCCCGCGCGTCGACGATGGGCCCGAGCAGGAAATCGAGGATATCCAGCGTGTGGCACCCGATATCGACGAAGATGCCGCCGCCGGAGATCTCCGGACGCAGCCGCCACGGCAGGTTGGCCCGATCGCGGTAGCGTGGATCGAGCGGCTGGTGGAGCAAGACCTGGACGATGCGTGGCGTGCCGATGGCGCCTTCGCCCATCAGGCGGGCGATGGTGCGGAAGCGCGGAAGCATGCGACGGTAGTACGCCACGAACACCGGCACGCCGACGGCCTCGCCCGCCGCGACGATGTCCTCGCATTCCGCGTGATCGACAGCCATCGGCTTCTCGACGTACACCGGCTTGCCGGCCGCGATCGCCATCAAGGCGTATTCGCGGTGGCTGGAAGGCGGCGTGGCGACGTAGACCGCGTCGACCTCCGCATCCGCGATCAGGGCGCATGCGTCGTCGTACCACCTCGGCACGCCATGCCGTTCCGCGTAATCACGCGCCTTGCCGGCATCGCGGCGCATGACCGCCACCAGCGACGAGTTCGGTACCTTCGAAAAAGCGGGGCCGCTTTTCACCTCGGTGACGGCGCCGCAGCCGACGATACCCCAGCGGACGTGCGTCAACGGCGGCACGGCTATCGGTCCACCTCGGCGGACCGTCGCTGGACGGTGGGGCGCAGCCGAAGACGGGTGTCGTCGCCGACCTGGCGACGGTCGATGGTGTCGAGCTTCCAGCGCGACGCCATGTCATCCAAGGGAGGCAAGGTCAGCATCGGCCGTGCCGTATGGCCCAGCAGGACGGGCGCGATGTAGACCAGCAGTTCGTCGGCGAGCCCGGCCGCGAGCAACGCGCCGCATAGTGCCGGCCCGGCTTCCACGTGCACTTCGTTGGCATCGCGCTGGGCGAGCCAATGGAGCGTGGCGCGCAGGTCGAGGCCGCCGCCATCGTCCTCGCGGATGACGGCACGCTGGATGTCGGCAAGGTGCGGGAGCACGGGGGCGCTCTCTGCGTGGAACAGCACCGTCGGTGCCGCGTCGTCGAGTACATGGGCGCCCACCGGCGTGCGCAGCCGCGTGTCGAGGATCGCACGCAGTGGCGGCACGAAACGCTCGTCGCCGGGCAGGCGCACGGTGAGGCGAGGATCGTCGGCGAGTACCGTGCCGCTGGCGGAAAGGATGGCCGAGGCACGACCACGCCAGCGCTGCACGTCGGCCCGTGCGGCGTCGCCCGTGATCCACTTCGACGAGCCGTCGGCGAGCGCGGTGCGGCCGTCGAGGCTCATCGCCAATTTGACGCGCACCCAGGGCCGCCCACGCTGGATGCGGCTGAAGAAGCCGATGTTGAGCTCGTGCGCGGCGTCGCGCATGAGGCCAACCTGCACGCCGATGCCGGCGGCGCGGAGCTTCTCGATGCCGGCACCCGCGACCTTGTCGAAGGGATCTTCGTGCGCGATCACCACGCGGCCGACGCCCGCGGCGATCAAGGCGTCGGCGCACGGTGGCGTGCGACCGAAGTGCGCGCAAGGTTCCAGGGTGACGTAAGCGGTGGCGCCACGGGCCGCCTCACCGGCTTCGCGCAACGCGAAAATTTCGGCGTGCGGTTCGCCCGCCCGCTGGTGCCACCCCGCGCCCAGCACCGTCTCGCCGCGCGCGATGACGCAGCCGACCCGGGGATTCGGCTGGGTGGTGTGCAGGCCGCGTTCGGCCAGACGCAGGGCATGGGCCATGTGGACATGGTCCATGGCCGGGAAGAACGGGCGCGACATCAGGGCTTGCGCCCTCGCCGCGCCGCGTCGAGCAGCGGCAGTTGCAGGCCTTCGAGCGATGGCAGATCACGTTCCAGCTTCTCGATCTCCTCGCGGAAGGCATGGACGTCTTCGAAACGCCGGTAGACCGAAGCGAAACGCACGTAGGCCACCTGGTCGAGCTTCTTCAGTTCACGCATCACCAGTTCACCGACCTGGCGCGAGGGGACTTCGCGTTCGCCCATGCGGCGAAGGTCGTTGATCACCGCGCGCATCGCGGTATCGACCGCGTCGCTGGCGACCGGACGCTTCTGCAACGCGCGCTCGAAGCTGACCCGCAGCTTATGTTCGTCGAAAGGCTCACGCCGGTCGCCGGACTTCACGATGGCCGGCAATTTCAGCTCGGCCGTCTCGAAGGTGTTGAAGCGCTCACCGCACTGCGGGCATTCGCGACGGCGGCGCACCGTGCTCCCGTCTTCGGTGAGACGGGAATCGATGACGCGCGTGTCTTCATGCTGGCAGAACGGACAGTGCATCGATCAGCCGTACACCGGGAACTTGGCGCACTGCGCGGTGACCTTGTCACGCACCGAGGCGATGACGGCGGCGTCGGCCGGTGCATCGAGCACGTCGCAGATCCACTGGGTCAGCTCGATGGCATCGGCTTCCTTGTAACCGCGGGTGGTGATCGCGGGCGTGCCCACGCGCAGGCCGGAGGTGACGAAGGGCGAACGCGGATCGTTCGGCACCGCGTTCTTGTTCACCGTGATGTGCGCCTTGCCGAGCGCGGCTTCCGCGTCCTTGCCGGTGACGTCGCGGCCGATCAGATCGATCAGCATGAGATGGTTTTCCGTGCCGCCGGAAACGATCTTGTAGCCACGGTCCATGAAGGTCTTCGCCATCGCCTTGGCGTTCTTGACCACCTGGGCCTGGTATTCCTTGAAGGCGGGTTCCAACGCTTCCTTGAAGGCCACGGCCTTGGCCGCGATGACGTGCATCAGCGGTCCGCCCTGGATGCCAGGGAAGACGATGGACTGCAGCTTCTTTTCCAGTTCCTCGCCAAGACCCTTGGCGACGATGATGCCGCCGCGTGGACCGCGCAGGGTCTTGTGCGTGGTGGACGTGACCACGTGCGCATGGTCGATCGGGCTCGGGTACGCTCCCGTGGCCACGAGGCCGGCGACGTGCGCCATGTCCACGAACAGGTACGCACCGACCTTGTCGGCGATGGTGCGGAAACGCGCCCAGTCGAGCACCTGCGAATACGCGGAGAAGCCGGCGACGATCATCTTGGGCTTGTGCTCGACGGCGAGTTTCTCGATCTCGTCGTAGTCCACCAGCCCGGTGTCCGGATCGATGCCGTACTGCACGGCGTGGAAGATCTTGCCGGAGAAGTTGACCTTGGCGCCGTGGGTGAGATGGCCGCCGTGGGCGAGGCTCATGCCCAGGATGGTGTCGCCCGGCTGGAGCAACGCGAAGTACACCGCCTGATTGGCCTGCGAACCGGAGTGCGGCTGGACATTCGCATAGTCGGCACCGAACAGCTTCTTCAGGCGATCGATCGCCAGCCTCTCGGCGATGTCGACGTACTCGCAGCCGCCGTAGTAACGCTTGCCGGGATAGCCCTCGGCGTACTTGTTCGTCAGCGAGGAGCCCTGGGCTTCCATCACACGCGGGCTGGCGTAGTTCTCCGAGGCGATCAGCTCGACGTGATCCTCCTGGCGACGGGTCTCGTCGGCGATGGCCTTGGCGAGTTCGTCGTCATAGCCGGCGATCGTTGCATCCTTCGGGAACATCTCGACCTCATGGGAACGGGTGGGGAAAGAAGACCGAAAGTGTAGCGGTAGCGGGCGTTTGCGGCCACTGCCCGGGCCGTACGCGGGCGCATGCCGGCAAATGGCGTAGGCCTGGGCCGCACCGGTCTTTTTCTGCGTAGCGGGTCACGTTCCCGCGGAATTACGCTTGCCCAACGCGCCTTCCCCGAACACGGGCGCGTCTCCTGAATCGTCCAACCCAAAGGAATGCCTCATGAAAATCACGGAACGTGGCCGGCTGCGCCGGTCTTGCCTCGCCCTGGCCTTCGCCAGTTCCGCCGCCCTTGCGGCCACCGACAATCCACCTCGCCCAGGCCCGGACACGGTGGCGCGCTTCGACGCGGTGCTGGCCGGCGGCCTGCCGGCAACCATCGCGACTGGGCAGCCCGCGGGGCTGCGTTCGGCCCCCGGGACGCCGCCTCCGGCGGAAGAGCTCACCATCCGGGCACGATTGGCCAGTCGCGCGACGTTTTCCGACGGAGGCGCCGCGGAGCTTTACGACGTACGTTTTCGCGGTGGCGACGCCGTGGCGATCCGTCACGGAGACAGCTTGCGCATCTCGTCGATCGACGGCCAGGTCCTGCATACGACCGCATTCACACGCGGGCACGAGCTCCCCGTCGAAGCCCAGACGCCGCTCGTCGACCTGCCGGCATCCGAATCCGATGCGCTCGACGAGGAACCGCCTCGGAACCCGGACGAACTGTCCGCGGACCCCGTCGCGGACGAAGGGGGACCTCGGGACCTCCATGTTCTCGCCTTCGTCCACGACGACGTCGTGCTCGACGATGACGCCGTCTTCGAACGATTCTTCGCATGGTGGGTCAAGCGCATGGAATTCGACGTACTGGAAGACCGCCGGGTGCATGTCCACCTGCGCAGGACGATTCCCGGCCTTACCGATCCCTCGTACGGTTACAAGGGAGCCTTGTTCCATTGGGCCCGGGCCGTCCGGGAATACACCGATCCCGACCTGCCCGGCTCGGTGGGCATCCGGTCCATGCGCAACATCCTGCTGGTGAAAGGAAGGGAGGTGGAGCCGAGAGCGGCCGGTATCGCGGATCACCAGCCCGGTTCGCTCGCCATGGCGAGCATCGCGGGAAGCATCGTCGTGCCCGCGCACGAGATCGGCCATACGATGGGTGCGTCCCACGACCACGCGGAACGCCGCTTTACCGGGCCTTTCTCCACGTGCGACACGATCATGTATCCGGTGGATCCCACCGTCCCGTGCAAGGCATACAGCCTGCCGAACGTGCAGCTCATCCGCAACACGATGCGCTACAAGAGCGGCCGTTGAAGGGCTAGGCACGCGGACTACGCGACTAGCTGGACAACACTGTCCTGGTACGCCGCCCCAGATATACGCCAGCGCCTCATCGCGCTGGTTTGGGGCGCACCAGCGGGAGGACGAAAATAAGGATCGCCGAAATCAACCAGGGAAGGTTCCATGAAACACCCGATAATCATGCTGCGTGCGATCACAGCTCTCAGCGCCAGTTGCGCCATGACGCCGTCGATCGCCACGGCTGGGCCGGTCGACGACATTTCCGTCGTCGCGCGATTCGACCAGGCTCTGGCCCTGGGGTTGCCGCAGACCATCCTCCTGCCCCGGGACAATGAACACGATGCTTTCGAAAGCGAGCCCGCGGCACTGACATTGCTGTCGCGGATGGCCGTGGACATCCGGATGCCCAACGGCGATACCATCGACATGTTCAATGCGCGCGTCGATGGCGCCCGGGCGGTCGTCTCCCGCCGGGCAAACCACGTGGACGTGACGATGCTGCGTGACGACAGTCTCGACACACGGGGCTTCACCCTTGGAACGGACGAGACCGAACATGTGACTCGCCCGGCTGCGGGCCCCGTCGAATTTTCCGGCCAGCCGGATCCCATCGCCCAGGGTTCGAGCGACGCGGGCACGGTGCGTGTCGTGTTCCCGGAGCGTGCGGCGAAAGACGATCCGCTCACGATCACCATCTTCGTGCACGACGATACCGGCATCGTCGACGGGCACGACCTGTATCGCGACTACCTGTCCTGGTGGCTCGCGGAACTCAGGGAGAAGATCGTGCCCGACCAGGCTATCCAGGTCGACGTCGTCGGCCGGATACGCGGAGTGACGGACATGAAATACGGAGGCAACGCCTCCATCTCGCGCTGGACGAGCGTGGTAGCCGGACTGGTGGAGAAACGCGGCTACCGGCGCACGCACAAGGACAAGTACCTGCTGTTCACCGAGCACGCGATATCTCCCGGCCTTTCAGGGGTCGCGCTTCGAAACCAGAGCGAAGCCATCGCGTCGAAAGCCGGGGGCTACACCATCATCGCCCACGAACTCGGCCATACACTCGGGGCGCTGCACGAAGATGCGGAAATCCATTACGGCGGCTGGTGGTGCGAGACGAACATGTATGGAAACCACTCGCCGTTCCGCTCGCACTGCTATGTGTACTCGGACAAGAACCGGGCACGAATCCGCGACTACATCGCCCACGGCGTGTTGTAACGGTGCCGGGGGAGCCCCCCCCCCCTGCCCCACCCGTTTTTACGAACCGGACGAAGGCCGGCCGGAACGGGGCATGGGCCGGTCGGACGCGGTACAATTGGGGTTTGCCCACCCGGCATCCAGCCGGGGGCGCGGCTGTGCCTTACGGAGCGTCCATGCAATACATCTACACCATGAACGGGGTGAGCAAGATCGTCCCCCCGAAGCGCCAGATCATCAAGGACATCTCGCTGTCGTTCTTCCCTGGCGCCAAGATCGGCCTGTTGGGCATCAACGGCGCAGGCAAGTCCACGGTCCTGCGGATCATGGCCGGCGTCGACACCGACTTCCAGGGTGAGGCGCGCGCCAATCCGGGCACCAAGATCGGCTACCTCGCCCAGGAACCGGATCTCGATCCGAACAAGACCGTTCGCGAAGCCGTCGAGGAAGGCGTCTCGGAAGTCCTCGACGCCCAGAAGCGCCTTGAGGAGGTCTACGCGGCCTACGCCGAAGAAGGCGCCGATTTCGACAAGCTCGCCAAGGAGCAGGAGGCCCTGGAAGGCATCCTTGCCGCCAACGACGCCCATGCCCTCGAGCGCCAGCTCGAAGTCGCGGCCGATGCGCTGCGCCTGCCGCCGTGGGACGCGAAGATCGGCCCCCTGTCCGGCGGCGAGAAGCGCCGCGTGGCACTGTGCCGCCTGCTGCTGTCCAAGCCCGACATGCTCCTGCTGGACGAACCGACCAACCATCTGGATGCGGAATCGGTCGATTGGCTGGAAACCTTCCTGCACGACTACCCGGGCACCGTGGTGGCCGTCACCCATGACCGCTACTTCCTCGACAACGCCGCCGAATGGATCCTCGAACTCGATCGCGGTCGCGGCATTCCCTGGAAGGGTAACTACACCGAGTGGCTGGAGCAGAAAGACCAGCGTCTCGCTCAGGAAGCCAACCAGGAAAAGTCGCGCCAGAAGGCGATCAAGAAGGAACTGGAGTGGGTGCGCTCGGCGGCGAAGGGTCGCCAGTCGAAGGGCAAGGCCCGTCTCAACCGCTTCGAAGAACTGAACTCGGTCGAGTACCAGCGCCGCAACGAGACCAACGAGATCTTCATTCCGCCGGGTGAGCGCCTGGGCCAGGAAGTGATCGAGTTCAAGAACGTCACGAAGTCGTTCGGTGACCGCGTGCTGATCGAGGACCTCTCGTTCAAGATCCCGCCGGGTGCCATCGTCGGCGTGATAGGCCCGAACGGCGCCGGCAAGTCGACCATGATGAAGATGATCATGGGCAAGGAAACGCCGGACAGCGGCGAGGTGAAGCTGGGCCACACTGTCAAGCTCGCCTACGTCGACCAGTCACGAGATGCCCTCGATCCGAAGAACAACGTGTGGCAAGAGGTTTCCGGCGGCTCGGACATCCTCACCATCGGCAACTTCGAGATCCAGTCGCGCGCCTATATCGGTCGCTTCAACTTCAAGGGCACCGATCAGCAGAAGATCGTCGGCCAGCTGTCCGGCGGTGAGCGTGGTCGCCTGCACATGGCCAAAACCCTGCTGCAGGGCGGCAACGTGCTGCTGCTCGACGAACCGTCCAACGATCTCGACGTCGAGACCCTGCGCGCGCTGGAAGACGCCCTGCTCGAATTCCCGGGTTGCGCGGTGGTCATCTCGCATGACCGTTGGTTCCTCGACCGCATCGCCACGCACATCATCTCGTTCGAAGGCGATTCGCACGTCGAGTTCTTCCCCGGCAACTACAACGAGTACGAGGCCGACAAGAAGCGCCGCATGGGCGACGACGCCGGCCCGAAGCGCGTGAAGTACAAGAAGCTGGTCTGACAAGACCGGCGCCCTGCGAGGCAGGCACCTTCAGAAGGTGCCTGCCTTGTGCACCCTTGAACGAGCGAAGCCGCCCATGAACTTCATGACCACCCTGAAGGACGCCTGGCGTCGCAACGATTCCCTGGTCTGCGTGGGCCTGGATCCCGAGCCGGGCCGCCTTCCCGCCGGGCTCTCGGGCAACGAAGGCATCTTTACTTTCTGCCGCGACATCGTCGACGCCACCGCCGGGCTGGTCTGCGCCTATAAGCCACAGATCGCCCACTTCGCCGCGCAACGCGCCGAAGGCGTGCTCGAGCGGCTGATCGCCCACATCCACGACAAGCATCCGGGCATCCCGGTGATCCTCGACGCCAAGCGTGGCGACATCGGTTCGACGGCGAAGCACTACGCGGCGGAGGCCTTCGAACGCTACGACGCCGACGCGGTCACGCTGAACCCCTACCTCGGCCACGACTCCATCGCTCCGTTCCTGGAACGCGCCGACAAGGGCGTGATCCTGCTTTGCCGCACCTCCAACCCGGGTGGCAAGGATTTCCAGGCACTCGACTGTGGTGGCGAGCCGCTCTATATCCGGGTTGCCGAGACCATCGCCCGCGACTGGAACGGAAACGGCAACTGCGCGCTGGTCACGGGTGCGACCTGGCCGGAAGAGTTGGGCCGCGTCCGCCGGGTGGTGGGCGAGATGCCCCTGCTGGTGCCGGGCATCGGGGCGCAGGGAGGCGACGTGCAAGCGGTGATGACCAACGGCAAGACGGCCAACGGAACGGGCCTGATGATTTCTTCCTCGCGCGCCATCCTCTACGCTAGCGCCGGTCCCGACTTTGCCGACCTAGCACATCGAGCGGCCGACGAAATGAGAAAATCGGTCAACTTGTTCCGTATTTGAGTAGCAAAACCAAAAGCAGTCGCAAATTGTACGATTTAGCAACTGCAAAAGGCTTACGCTGCCGCTCCGCGCTATCGAACAATACCGGGCTAGAAGCGCCACAGCGTTCCACCGGAGTTGTCATGCCACCTATCAACCGAGGTTTTTCCCAACGCCTGCATGTCGCGCTGGACATGGCCGGCGTGAAGAAAGGCCGCGGCCGCATCACCCAGCTTGCCGACCTTTTCGACGTCAGCCGGGAAACGGCTCGCAAATGGCTCAGCGACCTGGGCTTGCCCGAACTGGAGCGCCAGATCGACATGGCGACGCGGTTCGGCGTCAATTTCGAATGGCTGGCCACCGGCCGCGGCTCTCCGAACGGCGCCACCGGCGTGCGCGAAAGTCCCGCCCTTTACCGTGCGGATTCTCGCGAGCAATTGCGACTGGTAGGGCTCGTCAGCCGCCTGCCCAAGGAGCGCCGCAAGGCCCTGCTGGTCATCATCGAAGCGCTGGCGGACGCCGAGTAACTCCGGAAAATCTCAGTCGTCGCCCACGTCCATCCCGGGGAACAGCACCTCGGTGAAACCGAACTTCGTGAAGTCGGTGATCCGCGAGGGGTACAGGCGGCCGATCAGGTGATCGCACTCGTGTTGCACCACGCGGGCGTGGAAACCCTCGGCGGTACGGTCGATGGGCGAGCCCTTCGGGTCGATACCCTGGTAGCGGATCAGCGAATAGCGGTTCACGGCACCACGCAGTCCCGGCACGGACAGGCAACCCTCCCAGGCCTCTTCCATGTCCTGCGAGAGGGGCGTGATCACCGGGTTGAGCAGGATGGTCTGCGGCACCGGCGGCGCATCGGGGTAGCGTTCACTGCTGTCGAAACCAAAGATCACCAGTTGCAGGTCGACCCCTACCTGGGGCGCGGCCAGGCCTACGCCACCCGCGTCGTACATGGTGTCGAACATGTCCTGGATAAGGGACTCGAGTTCGGTCGAACCGATCATCTCGGAGGGGACGGGCGGCGCGATGCGCAACAGGCGCTCGTCACCCATCTTGAGGATCTCGCGAATCATGGGTTTCCCTGGGGAGTGGGGATACCCGCAGCATGGCGCCGGAACGCGCCGGGCTCAAGCCTTTTGGGCTGGCGCGGCACGCACCGGGCCTCCTTGACCATTCGACCAATGGCTAATACGCCAAACGCCCTGCGGAGATTGACCCCCAGGGCGGGCAGGACGACCCTTGTCGCATCCGCAAGGGGAGCAAAACATGCAAAGCGCCATTCCCAAACCCAGTCCCGCGGGCAAGATCCTGTGGACCGCCATCGCCATCGTAGGCGCTTGGTGCCTCGGCGTCGTCGCCCTCCGGCGCGGCGAGCCCATCAACGCCATCTGGCTGGTCACCGCGTCGGTGTCCGTCTTCCTCATCGGCTACCGCTTCTATAGCCGGCTGATCGCCACCCGGCTGCTCCAGCTGGACCCCACGCGCGCCACGCCCGCGGTCCTGCGCAATGACGGCCTCGATTACGTGCCGACCGACAAGTGGGTCGTATTCGGGCACCATTTCGCCGCCATCGCCGGCGCCGGCCCCCTGGTCGGCCCCGTGCTCGCCGCGCAGATGGGCTACCTGCCCGGCACGCTGTGGATCCTGGTCGGCGTCGTCTTCGCCGGCGCCGTGCAGGATTTCATGATCCTCGGCCTCTCGCTGCGACGCGACGGCCGTTCGCTGGGCCACATGCTGCGCGAGGAACTGGGCGAAGTCCCGGGTGTCATCGCCATGATCGGCGTGCTGGTGCTGATGATGATCGTGCTGGCCGTGTTGGCGCTGGTCGTGGTCAAGGCGCTGACGCACAGCCCCTGGGGTACCTTCACCGTCGCCGCGACGATTCCCATCGCGCTGCTGATGGGCCTGTACCTGCGCTATTTCAGGCCGGGCCGCATCCTGGAGGTCTCCATCATCGGCCTCGTCCTGCTGCTGGCGTCGATCTGGTACGGCAAGACGGTCGCCGATACGCCGGCACTGTCGGTCCTGTTCGACTTCGACGCGAAAGGCCTGGCCTGGCTGTTGATCGGCTACGGCTTCTTCGCCTCGGTACTGCCGGTATGGCTGCTGCTCGCGCCGCGCGACTATCTGTCCACCTTCCTCAAGATCGGCACGATCGTGCTGCTCGCCCTGGCCATCTTCCTCGCGGCGCCGACGCTGCAAATGCCGGCCGTCACGAAGTTCATCGACGGCACGGGCCCGGTCTTCTCGGGCAACCTCTTCCCGTTCCTGTTCATCACCATCGCCTGCGGCGCGGTTTCCGGCTGGCATTCCATCATTGCCTCCGGCACCACGCCGAAGCTGCTGGCCAACGAGGGCGAGGCACGCATCGTCGGCTATGGCGGCATGCTGATGGAGGCCTTCGTCGCCATCATGGCGCTCATCGCGGCGGCCTCGCTGCATCCGGGCGTGTACTTCGCCATGAACTCCCCCGGCGCCCTGGTCGGCACCACGGCGGAACAGGCCGCGCAGACCATCAGCACCTGGGGCTTCCTGGTCACGCCGGCCGAACTGACCGAGACGGCGAAGAACATCGGTGAAAGCACCATCCTTGGCCGCGCGGGCGGCGCACCGACGCTCGCGGTGGGCATGGCGCAACTGCTCCATGGGATCATGCCCGGCGAGGGGATGATGGCACTGTGGTACCACTACGCCATCCTGTTCGAGGCCCTGTTCATCCTGACCACGGTCGACGCCGGTACCCGCGTGGGCCGCTTCATGATCCAGGAACTGGCCGGCATGGCCTGGGCACCGCTGAAGCAGACCGAATCCTGGCTCGGCAACGTCGTCGCCACGGTGATCTGCGTGGGCCTGTGGGGATACTTCCTGTATCAGGGCGCGGTCGATCCGCTGGGCGGCATCAACACGCTGTGGCCCTTGTTCGGCATCGCCAACCAGATGCTCGCGGCGATCGCACTGATGCTCGCCACCGTGGTCACCGTGAAACTCAAGCGCGAGCGCTTCGTGCTGATACCCGCCGTGCCCGCCGCGTGGCTGGTGATCTGCACGCTGACTGCCGGCTGGCAGAAGATCTTCGACGACAAGATAAGCTTCACCGCGGCGGCTCAGAAGTACGCCGATGCGATGGCCAGCGGCACGTTGCTCGCGCCGGCCAAGTCGATGGACGAAATGCAACGGATCGTCACCAACAACCGCGTGGACATGGCGCTCACCGCCCTGTTCATGCTGCTGGTCCTGACCATGCTGTTCTTCTCACTCCGCGCCATCGCCCGGGCCTGGCGCGCCAACCACCCGACGGCGCACGAGGAACCCTACGTCGCGCTGTCCAGCGTGGCTCCCTGAGGAAAACGCCATGAACCTCGACGCACGAACGGCACCTCGCTCGCTGTGGAAGTGGGCGGTCCAGACCGCACGCCTCTGCTGCGGCGTGCCCGACTACGATGTGTACGTGAAACACCTGCGCGAGCATCACCCGGAGCGCGCCGTGCCCAGCTACGGCGAGTTCTTCCGGGAACGCCAGGAAGCAAGGTACCGCGGCACGGGCGGCCGCTGCTGCTGAGGTCTCCCGCTACCCGCGGCGGCCCTTGCGCATGTTCGTCCGCGAGTCCGCGATCATCGAGTGCATGGCCGCCGCGGCCTCGTTCGGACGGCGGCGGCGGATGGCTTCGTACACCGCCCGGTGCTGCGGCAACGAGTACTTGAAGTTCTTCGCGTTACGCGCGGACATCACGAAGAACGTGGCCAGGGCGGTTTCGATCACGGCGAACAGCGAGCTCAACAATTCGTTGTTCGTCGCTGCGAGCACCGCCTCGTGGAAACGCAGGTCGGCCTCGGCCCAGGCGTCCAGGTCTTCCGCCTCTTCCATGGCTTCGAGGGCCTCGGCGATCGTCTCCAGTTGCGCCGGGTCGCGCCGGCGCGCCGCCGCCATCACCGCCGCGGGTTCGATGATCCCGCGCATTTCCACCAGCTTCTCGACGAAATCGTCGGTCGGCATCGTCGCGCAACGCCAGGCGAGGACGTCGGCATCGAGATGGTTCCAATGACGCGGCTCGCGCACGCGCATACCCGTCTTCTGGCGCGTCTCGATCAACCCCTTGGACGCCAGTACCTTCAGTGCCTCGCGTAACACGGTACGGCTGACCTCCATCTGCCCGGCCAGTTGCGACTCGCCGGGCAGCGCCTCCCCCGGTTGCAACACACCGCCCACGATCGAGCTGCCAATATCCTCGATCACCTGCGCATGCAGGTTCCGCGCGCTTGCCGCCTTCAGTGCCATGGGCCCTTCCCGGTGTGTACCCGGCGCACATCGTAGCCGCACCCGGCGGCGTGGCGATGACGCGGCGCAGCTTGTCATTTGTCGGACAAATGTGGTTTGGTCGCCTGACTTTCTCGAAGGGAGTGGACGTGCGATGAAGTTCGTAACGAGCCTGGCCACCGCGATCCTGCTGGCCACTACCACCGCCGCGACAGCCGGCGAAGCAACGAAGGCATCGTTCGGCAGCACGCCGGACGGCACGGACGTGACGCTGGTCACGCTCACCAACGGCCATGGCATGACGGCGAAGATCCTGTCGCTGGGCGCCGCGCTCTACGCACTGGAAGTGCCCGACCGCCATGGCAAGCCCGGCGACATCGTGCTCGGCTATCCCGATATCAAGGGAACCTTCGCCAAGCCACAGTACTTCGGCGACACCGTGGGCCGCTATGCCAATCGCATCGCCAAGGGGCGATTCACCCTGGATGGCAAGCAGTACACGGTGCCGGTCAACGATGGCCCGAACTCGCTGCATGGCGGCAAGCTCGGCTTCGACAAGGTCGTCTGGACCGTCGACAAGGTGGAGTCCGGCGCCCGACCCAGCGTCACCCTCACCTACGTCAGCCCCGACGGCGACCAGGGCTATCCCGGCAAGCTCACCACCACCGCGACGTACTCGATCGACGACAAGAACGAACTCACCATCGAATACACCGCCAAGACCGATGCACCGACCATCGTCAACATCACCAACCATGCCTACTGGAACCTCGCCGGCGAGGGTTCGGGAAGCGTGATGGACCAGAAGATGACGATCGCCGCCGACGCCTACCTGCCGACCGATGCCACCGCCATTCCCACCGGCGAAGTGCGCAGCGTGGCCGGCAGCGACTTCGATTTCCGCAAGGCCAAGCCTATCGGCCGTGACATCCGCGACGCGAAGGAACAACAACTGGTGTTCGGCCGCGGCTACGACCACAACTGGGTGATCTCACGCAAGGAGGCCGCTCAACCGCGTGAAGTGGCGCGGGTCAGCGATCCCAAGAGCGGACGCGTGCTTTCCCTGTGGTCGGCGCAACCGGGCCTGCAGTTCTACTCGGGTAACTTCCTCGACGGCACGACGTCGGGCAAATCGGGCGGCATCTATCGTCAGGGCGATGCGTTCGCGCTGGAGCCGCAGCTCTTCCCCGACACGCCGAACCAACCGGAGTTCGGCTCGGCGCGGCTGGAGCCGGGCCAGACCTACCGGAACCTCATGATCTACAAGTTCTCGGTGGACAAGGCCGCGAAGTGACCCCGCAGCCTGCTCACACTTCGTGATGCCATGCTTCCGCCGGTTTCTTCCGGCGGAAGCGCGGCGCGAGCTCCACCATGTACATCGCCACCAATACGAGCGCACCGCCGCCGAGCATGCGTACGGTGAGCGCGTCGACCCCCAGTAGCACCGCGAACCCGGCCGCGAACACCGGCTCGGTCGTCATCACGATCGCTGCCCGCGTCGCGGGCATGTGGGCCTGGGCCCAGGTCTGCACGAGCATCGCCAGCGCGCCGGCGACCAGGGCCATGTAGAGCACGGCGATCCACGCCTTGGCGTCCGGCGGCATGGCCGGTCCGCCATGCGGCAAGGTGATCGCCAGGCAAACCGTGGCGATGCCGGCCATCTGGATCGCGGACATGCCAAACGCATCACCCGGCTTCGACCAATGGCCCAGCCCGACGATGTGCAAGGCGTACAGCGCCGCCGAAGCCAGCGTGAGCAGCACGCCGGTATCCACTTCGAAGCCGCTCAACGCCAGCACTCCCAGGCCCACGGTCGCAAGCACCACGGCGACCCAGGTGCTCCATGGCATGCGTTGCCGGAACAACAACATGGCCAGGATCGGCGTGATCACCACGTACATGCCGGTGACGAAGCCGCTGACACTGGGCGAAGTGCGCGCCAGTCCTTCGGTCTGCAACCATTGCGCGACGCCATAGAGCACGCCGAGGCCGAAGCCGCGCAGGCACTGCCGTCGATCGAGCCGCCGCAGCGGCAGGGCGAACAGCGCCAGCATCGCTACGGCGGCGATGACGAAACGCACCGCGAGGAAGTCGACCACGGACATCCGACCCACGACGTCCTTGATCAGGACGAAGGTGGAGCCCCAGATCGCGGTGACCGAAAGCAGGCCGAGCGTGGCGAGACCACCGCCCCGCGCTGGCCCACTCATCGGCGCTTCCGCAGGAGCTGACCGGGAATCTTGACGAGGAAATGCGCCTGGATACCCATCCACACCAGGGCGCGCACGAGCGGGTTACGCGCGGCGGGGTCGTGGCGACGGAACCACAGGTACATGCTGCGGTGCTTATGCCGGCTGACGAAGACGGGCCGGTGCCGGCTGGAGCCACCCTTGCCGTGCAGCACGCGGACATCGCCGGCCAGCAGCACCTTGTAGCCCGCATCGCGCGCGCGGCGGCAGAGGTCCATGTCCTCGCAGTGCAGGAAGAAGGTCTCGTCGAATCCATGGAGGCGCTCGAAGACCTCGCGCGGGATGAGGATGATCGCTCCCGAGACGATCTCGACCTCTTCGGCGCCGGCCGGGATCGGCCCGGCGATATCGATGCCCGCGTCGCCTCCCCTGCCCAGCTTCGTGGCAAGCGACCGGCGCAGCAGTGGATCGCGCCGCCGCGAGGCGGGATCGGGTCGGCCCTCACTGTCGCACACGACCGCGCCGACGATGCCCGTATGGACATCGATATGCGCCGCCATGCGGGAGATCGTGCCCGGCTCGACGAGGCAATCCGGGTTGAGCACGAGCAGGCGATCGCCGCGTGCTTGCGCGGCGCCACGATTCACGGCCGGACCGAAGCCGAGGTTGGCCCGGTTGTAGATCACCCTCACGCGTTCATCGTCGGCGTAGGCGCGATCGAGCGACTCGGGCACCCCATCGGTGGAGCCATTGTCGACGACGATGATCTCGACCGGCACATCGCTGGCAAGGGCATGGTCCACGCACTCGCGCGTGAACGGGCCGCTGTCGGCAAGGACGATGACGATGCTGGTGAGACGGGGACTGTTCACCGGTCGATGATTCCCGCCTCAGCCCACCCACACGCGCGCGTTGCGGAACATCCGCATCCACGGCGAATCCTCGCCCCATTGCTCCGGGTGCCAGCTGAGCTGGGCGCTGCGGAACACGCGCTCGGGGTGCGGCATCATGATCGTGACCCGGCCGTCGCCGGCGGTGAACGCGGCCAGGCCGCCTGGCGAGCCGTTCGGATTGAGCGGATAGCTTTCGGTCGGCTTGCCGCGGTTGTCGACGAAGCGCGCCACGGCATGGCTCTTGGAGGGACTGCACACGCTGGGGAAGTGCACGCGGCCTTCGCCGTGCGCCACCGCGACAGGGATGCGCGCCCCGGCCATGCCACGGAAGAAGATGCTGCTCGAGTCGAGGATCTCCAGCGTGGCGACGCGTGCCTCGTACTGCTCCGACTGGTTACGCAGGAACTGCGGCCAGTGCTTCGCGTCAGGGATGATGTCCTTGAGACCGGACATCATCTGGCAGCCGTTGCAGACGCCGAGGGCGAACCGGGAGCCGTCTTCGAAGAATCGGGCGAACTGTTCGCGCAACGCGTCGTTGTAGAGGATCGAGGTGGCCCAGCCGCGGCCGGCACCGAGCACGTCGCCATAGGAGAATCCGCCGCAGGCGGCGAGGCCGACGAAGTCCTTCAGGTGATGACGGCCGCTGGCGAGGTCGGTCATATGGACGTCCACGGCGTCGAAGCCGGCACGGCTGAACGCCGCCGCCATTTCCACCTGGCCATTGACGCCCTGCTCGCGCAGGATCGCCACGCGCGGACGCACGCCGGTCGCGATGTAAGGCGCGGCGACGTCGTCAGCCGGGTCGAACACCAGCTTCGGCGTGATGCCGGGGTCCGCATCGTCGAGCCGCCACTCGCTTTCCTGGTCCGCGCTGAGCGGGTTGTCGCGCAGGCGCTGCATGGCGTAGCTGGTTTCGTTCCAGGCGCGGAAGAGCTCGGTCCAGTTCCACTTGAATGCCGGCTCGCCATTGAGGTACAGCTTGATGCCGAGCTTGTCCTTGGGCCGGCCCACGTTGTGGGTCATGCCGGCGAGGTTGTGCTTGACCAGCAACTGTTCGAACGCCTCGCGATTGGCCGAGGCGACCTGCACCACGGCACCGAGTTCCTCGTTGAACAGGGCCCGCAGCGTGGCGTCGGCCCAACCATCGAGTCGCAGTTCGAGGCCGCAGTGTCCGGCGAAGGCCATTTCGAGCAGCGTCACGATGACGCCACCGTCCGAACGATCGTGGTAAGCCAGCAGCAGGCCGGCCTGGTTGGCCTCCTGGATCAGCTCGAACATCGCGCGCAGACGCTTGGGATCGTCCAGGTCGGGTGGCACGCCGCCACCGCGGTTGAACACCTGGGTGAGGGCGGAACCGCCGAGACGGTCGCGGCCTGCACCGAGGTCGATCAGCCAGAGGTCGGTATCGCCGCGATCGAGCTTCAGCTGCGGCGTGAGCGTGCTTCGCACGTCGTCGACGCGTGCGAAGCCGGTGATCACCAGCGAGACGGGCGAGACGGTTTTCTGTGCCTTGCCGTTCTCGTCCGTCCACACGGTCTGCATGGAGAGGGAATCCTTGCCCACCGGAATGGCGATGTCGAGCGATGGGCACAACTCCATGCCGACGGCCTTCACGGCATCGAACAAGGCGGCATCCTCGCCCGGATGATTCACGGCGGCCATCCAGTTCGCGGACAGGCGCACCTCATCGAGCTTGATCGAGGCGGCGGCGAGGTTGGTGATCGCCTCGCCCACGGCCATGCGCGCGGCATCGGCACTGGAGAGCAGCGCAACGGGCGCGCGCTCGGCCATGGCCATGGCTTCGCCGGTATAGCCCTCGAAATCGGTCATGGTCACCGCGACGTCGGCGACCGGCACCTGCCACGGCCCGACCATCGGGTCGCGGGCGTTCAGGCCACCCACGGTGCGGTCGCCGATGGTGATCAGGAAGCTCTTGCTGCCCACGGCCGGCAGGCGCAGGACACGCATCAGGGCCTCGTCCATGCCGATGCCGGTCAGGTCGGCGACGAGATCGACACGCGGCTTCACGCGCACCGCGTCACGATGCATGCGCGGCGGCTTGCCGAACAGGACATCCATGCGCAGGTCGATCACGTCGATATCGCGGCGCGTGTCGCGCACGATGAGGCGGGGTTCTTCCGTCGCTTCGCCGACGACGGCGAACGGGCAGCGTTCGCGGGCGCAGAAGGCCTCGAACAACTCGATGTCCTCGACACCGATGGCGAGCACGTAGCGCTCCTGCGACTCGTTGCTCCACACCTGCATCGGCGAGAGCGTCGGGTCGTCGCAAGGCAGCTTCGAAAGATCGATGACACCGCCGACGCCGGCATCGTTGAGGATCTCCGGGATGGCGTTGGACACACCACCCGCGCCCACGTCATGGATGCTCACGATGGGGTTGCGGTCGCCGCGCGCCCAACAGGCGTCGATCACCTGCTGGCAGCGGCGCTCCATCTCGGCGTTGTCGCGCTGCACGGACGCGAAGTCGAGTTCGGCGCTCGAGGTGCCGGACGCCACCGACGACGCGGCACCGCCGCCGAGGCCGATGAGCATGGCGGGGCCGCCGAGCACGATCACCTTGTCGCCTGGGCGGACCTTGCGCTTCTGCACGTGCCCGGGACGGATCGCGGCGAGGCCGCCGGCGATCATGATCGGCTTGTCGTATCCGCGGCGCACACCCTTCTCGCCGGTTTCCTGCTCGAAGGTACGGAAGTAGCCGCCGAGGGCGGGCCGGCCGAATTCGTTGTTGAACGCGGCGGCGCCGAGCGGACCGTCACGCATGATCTCGAAGGCGGAGGCCATGCGTGGCGGCAGCGGACGATCCTTTTCCCACGGACGCGGCAGCCCCGGGATACGCAGGTGGGATACGGAGAAGCCCGTGAGGCCGGCCTTCGGCTTGCCACCGCGGCCGGTCGCGCCCTCGTCGCGGATCTCGCCACCGGCGCCGGTGGCGGCACCTGGCCACGGCGCGATGGCCGTGGGATGGTTATGCGTCTCGACCTTGATGGCGTACGGAGCCGCCTCGGCCACGGTACGGAACACGCCGTCTTCCGGGCTCACGAACAGGCGATGGCCGTCGTAGCCTTCGATCACGGCCGCGTTGTCGTGGTACGCGGACAACGTATGCGCCGGCGACTTCTGGTGCGTGTTCTTGATCATGCCGAACAACGACGATTCCTGCGTCGCGCCGTCCAGCGTCCACGTGGCGTTGAACACCTTGTGCCGGCAGTGCTCGGAGTTCGCCTGCGCGAACATCATCAACTCGGCGTCGGTGGGCGCACGGCCCATCTCGGCGTAGCGCTCCGCGAGGTAGTCGATCTCGTCATCCGCAAGCGCCAGGCCCAGCGCCTTGTTGGCGGCGGACAGCGCGGCACGTGCGTCGCCGCCCAGTTCCACGCGGCCGAGCGGGCCAGGCTCACCGGCGAGGAACAGGCCCGCGGCCTGGCTCAGTTCGTCCAGCGGCGATTGCACCATCGGGTCGCAGAATGCAGCCATCACGGTGGCGTGGGCAGGCGTGTCGGCCTCAGGCATGCCGGTGACGCGCCAGGCGGTGCCGCGCTCCACGCGGCGCACGTCGAATCCCGCGCCGTGGAGGATGTCGGTGGCCTTGCTGGACCAGGGAGAGATGGTGCCCAGTCGCGGCACCACCCAGAAGGTGGCGTCATCGGGCGTGGTGTTCTTCGCCTCCAGGACCGCGAGCAGGCGAGCGCGTGCATCGCCTTCCGGCGGCACGTCGGCGTCGACGAAATAGGTGAACCAGGCGGCCTGCACCCGCGTCCCGTGATGCAGGGCATCCAGGTGGGCGTTCAGTCGTTCGAGGCGAAAAGGCGAGAGGGCGCTCTGCCCGTCGAGTGCGATCATGCGGGGGGAATAGGCGCAGCAGGAAAACGCCTATTCTACATGATGTTGCGCGGCAGCATTGGGGCCCCGGGGTGCCGGGCCCCCCGGGGTCAGCCTCCGCGGCGGCCGGCGCTGCCGGGCGGGGCGCTCAGCGCCTGCAGCAACTGGGCCGGGGTGACGTAGCCACCGACCACGTCGCCGTTCTCGGTGACGATGGTGGGGGTGCCGTTCACGCCCAGGCGCTCACCCAGTTCGAACTCGTCCTTCACCGGATTGGCGCAACTGGCCGCCTTCGGCGTCGCGCCTTTCATCGCCTCGTTGAAGGCATTCTTGCGATCGGCGCTGCACCAGACCGACACCGCCTTGGTATACGAGGGCGTGTCGTTGCCGGCGGTGGTCTTGACGCCTTCCCGCGGCCAGAACACGTACTCGACAGCGATGCCCTGCTTGTTGAACTCGTCGATATGGGCGTGAAGCTGGCGGCAGAAACCGCAATCCACGTCCGTGAACACCGTGACCGTGTGCTTCGGGTTCGCCGGTGCGTACACCAGCCGCTGCGAAGCCGGCAGCTTGGCCAGTTCGGCCTTGCGCAGTGCCGCCCAGCTGGCCGCGCTGAGATCGGTCTTGGCCTTCAGGTCGACAAGGTTGCCGTTGATCATGTAGCGGCCGTCGGAGGTCACGTAGACCATGCGGCCGGAGGCGATCACCTGGTAGAAGCCCGGCATCGGCGCGGGCACGATGCTGTCGACCTTGATGCCCGGTCCGAGGGCCTCGACCGCGTCGCGGGCGGCTTTTTCGTCATCGGCCGCGCAAGCCGTCATGGCGAATGCGCCGGCCAGGAGCGCCGGCAGGATTTTCTTCAACATCGGTTACGACTCCATCGGTGACCGGGGGAAACGCGGGAACGCCTTGGAACATGTTCCGCGCATTCGGTTCCCCCGATTGTGGCACGGCTCACCCGCGCGGGTGGTGTTGGGCGTGAAGCCGCTTCAGGCCTTCCTTCGCCACCAGGGTGTATATCTGCGTGGTGCTGAGCGCACTGTGACCCAGCAGCATCTGCAAGGCACGCAGGTCGGCACCATGGTTCAGCAGATGCGTGGCGAACGAATGGCGCAGCACGTGCGGCGAGACCCGCTTCGCCGGTATTCCCACCTGCATGGCGTAACGCTTTACCAGCGTCCAGAACATCTGCCGGCTCATCGCGTCGCCCCGCCGGGAAAGGAACAACGCCGTCGGTTGCCCGTGGCCCTTCGCCAGCACCGGCCGTGCCTCGCGCAGGTAGATTTCCACGTGGGCCAGCGCCTCCTCGCCCACCGGAACGAGACGGTCCTTGCCACCCTTGCCGGTAACACGAAGCACACCCTGGCGCGGGTTCAGGCCCGACAACGGCAAGTCCACCAGTTCCGATACGCGCAAGCCCGAGGAGTACATCAATTCGAGCATCGCTCGGTCACGCAAGCCAAGGGGCGTGGCAAGGTCCGGAGCGACGATCAACGCCTCGATCTCCCGCTCGGCGAGAGCCTTGGGCAGGCTGCGCGGCATCCGCGGACGCTGCATCAGCAACGTCGGATCTTCGCGCTTGCCTTCGTCGCGTGCGAGCTGCGCGTAGAAACGCCGGAACGCCGACTGGCGCCGGGCCATGCTGCGCACGGAAACCGGCTGGCTTCCATGGTACGCGGACAGATCCTCACGCCCCGCGCTCGCCAGTGAGCGCCCCCGCGTGCCGAGCCATCGCGCCAGTTGTCGAAGGTCGCGCCGATAAGCTTCCAGCGTGCGGTCGGCAAGACCATCTTCCGCCCACACGCGTTCGATGAAGCGTTCGATCAGACGCGCGTCATCGGCGGCGGGTTCGGCGGAAGTGGGGCTATCGACGCGGGACATGCGGGCACATCGGCAAGGGACACCCGCATGGTCTCACGGCCAGCTCGCCAGGCTAAAGCCTCTGCAGGCTGGACTGGTATCCCGCGATCACATAGCCGAGCTGGTGCTCGACAGCTTCTTTCAGCGTCGCGCGCTCGGCGTCCGTCAATTTCGACTTGCGTGCGGCCAGGGCGAGTTTCTGCATCGCCTCGACCACACCGTCGGCCTGGGCCTGGAAGACGCCCGCGTCGACCGTGACGATATCCGCCATGTGCCGGTCGGCTCCATCGCGTAACCACTGGAATTCGGTGGGACTGACCTGTCCGTCGCCATCGAACTGGCGAAGGTGGCTGTCGAGTTCGGAAAACGACGACTGAAGCTTGAGGCTCATGGCAATACTCCCTATCGCGATACAAGCGCTGGTGGACTCCCCCTGTCCTCCGTCAACGTTACGACTCCGTGCCGTTAAGCTCGCGTGAACCCTTCCGATTTTGCCCTTTATTGCGACAATGGGCGTCTGGCAGCCTGGGGACACCATGACCGATGCATCGATCGCGCCCGCATGGCGCCGTTTCACCGCCATCGTCTACGACGCGCTCGCCGTCGTCGCCATCGTGATGGTGGTTGGCCTTCTGACCCAGTTCGCGACGGGCGGGCATCTCGTCGATGACACGGGCCAGCTGCTCGCATGGTGGTACCAGCCCTTGCAGGGCCTCGTCGTGGGCGCCTACTTCCTTGCATCGTGGATGCGTGGCGGGCAGACACTCGGCATGCGCCCGTGGCGGATTCGCGTGACGGGCAATCAAGGCCAACCCGTGAGCGGGAAGCGCGGAATGGTGCGTCTCGTGGTGGCCGCCTTGCCATTGGCGCTGCTGACGATCTACCCACTCGTTTCGCTGAAGACGGCCCTGCTGGCGCCGCTCGCAGGCTGGGCCGTCCTGCTGCTTCCCGCCTTCTTCGATCGCCGCCGACGCGCGATCCACGATATGGTCGCGGGCACGGAAATCCGAAGCCTGCCTACTTGAACTGGTCCGCTGCGGGGACCCACGAACCGGAGGTGGGCGACGGGGCGGGAACGTTGATCTTGATGGAAGCCTCGCATCCCGGCGGCAACGGCCCCCCGGTGATCCGCGCGGTGGTGCAAAGCGGCGTGTTGTCCAGCGCCACCGGAGCCGCGGCCACGGTCGCGCTGTTGGCGGGCGGCAGGTTCTCGGCAAGCGGCTTGGCCGGTGCCATGGTCTGGTTCTTCGCCAGTTCGTCCGGGTTAGCCGGTTTCGGCGGTGGGTCGCCACCGCAACCGAGGGTGAACAACGACAGTGCTTTCATCGTGCCGCCCACGTTGCCGGGACCGGCGACGCAGTTGATCCGGATGCCGCGCGGCAACGAGATCGTCGGGCGCACCGTCGCCGCCTCGACACCCTGGCGAATTACCGTGTCGACCGAGGACTCGCCCTTGGGCGTCCATGCTCCCTCGAAGCGCGTCGCCTTGTAGTCGATGTGCACGCGGCTGCCGGATTGGGGCTCCAGCTTTCCGCGCGGCTTGAGCTCCACATAGGCGCCGACCTGGCCGGTCTTGTCACCCTGCCCGCCAGCGACACCGTCGTCGCGCTGGGACGTGCCATTGGCGCCGGTGAGGCGCGTGCCCTCATCCACGCCGTGCGCGGCGCCCGGCTTGCCACTGTCGGCGGAGGCGCCCGGCGTATTCGAGCCGGATTCGCCCGCCGTGGTCTGGCCGGGAACGAAAGGTTCCGCGGGAGCGCTGTCTCCACTCTTGGCCGTCCGTTCGCTGGCCGCCTTGCCCTCTTCCGCCTGCGTCTTCGCGGTGGACTCGCCCGCCGCGCTATCGCCGGGCGCTTGACCCGGAGGCGCCGGCGCGATGTCCGCCCCCGCCACCGGCCGTTGCAGGTCGGCCGGCGTGACCGCCGGTGCCTGCACGGCTGGCTTGTCGGTGCTGGCGACCGGTGCGGAAACCGCCGGCTTCACCGTGGCGTCCGGCAAGGGGACGGCGTCCAGTTCGGCGGTGGCCTCCACGGCAGGCGCATGGACCGTCTCGACCGCCACCTTCGGCGGCACGGGCCGGGCGTCGAGCGTGAGATCGGGTGTCGGCGCGGACGGTTCCGGGGAAACGTCGGGGAGCGGCGTGTCCTGGGGCGTCGGCGGGGCCGACGACTCCTCCACCTCCGGCCGCGGTACCGTGGCGAGCGTCACCGCCGTGGTCGGAACGGGGGCTGTGTGCTCCGACGTGAGGGTGGGCGGTGTCGGCGTAACCGCCATCTGCGCGGCCGGCGTCTCGGGAATGGCCAGCGACGCCGGGGGCGGCATCGGGGCGAGGCCCTCGGTCTGTGCCTTGCGTACCGGCTCCGGTTGGAAACGTGGCGGGACGACCTGCGGCTTGGGTGTATCGACGGCGAGATCCGGCGGCGCCTGTGTCGGTACGGGGACCTTCTGGAGTTCCGGCTGCTTCGGCGGCGCCTTCGGCTGGGTCAGCGGCCGCTCGATCGTCGCCGCCACGCTCGGCGGTGGCGCACTGGGTTTCACCTCGGGCCTTGCCTGCGGCGGAGGTGCCACCGGCACGGCGATGGCGGGAAGCGCCTTTTTCGTCGAAGCAACCGACGCGGCATGTGAACCGCTCGATGCCCGGCTGGCCTTGGATCGCGAGGTGGACCAGCGCGTCTTCACCACCGGCGCCTTCGACGGCGTGCCACGCACGGGCGGCAGCGGCGGAGGCGGCTTGTCGATCAACCGCACCTGCAACGCGTTGGTGTCCTCTTGTTCCGGTGGCGGTGGCAAGAGCTCGTAGGCCGGACCGAGGATCATGCCGAACAGGAACAGCAGGTGGACGAGGATCGTACCGACCCAGCCAGCGACGCGAAGAAGCCGGTCACGCGGCTTTTGACGCAAGCGGCGCCGGTAGACGAGCGCGTTCATGGCCGCCTCGCGGGGCGAGACGGGCAAGGAGTTCGCGGCGATCTGGCGATCGCTGTCCGGCAGGAAATGCTTCGGCATGGAACGCTAGTGTCCATGCTGCGTTACAAAGGCACAATCGCCATCTTCGCGCGGCTCACTTGCCGAAGCGGCGCTCGCGCTCGGCGTTCTCCTGGTCCATCGCCTTGATCGGGATGTCCGTGGCGCAGCCCTGCGGCAGCGGCTTGTCGGCGCGGAACGCGGCGATGCATTCGGCTTCCGTCGGCGGCACGGGCTGGTCGGGGAGGTCTTTCACGGCGGGATTGGCCGGTGCCATGTTGAGACGCACGTCGCCGTCCTTCTTGGATGCCTTCGACGGATCTTCGCCGCCGCAGCCTACGGGAAGCACGAAGAACACGGTGGCGCACTTGATCCGGGTACCGTGGCCGAGGTCGATCGTCTTCTTCACCGTGGTGGATTCGATGGCGCGGCGCAGGCCCTTGTTGAGCACGTTCTCGTCGCGTGGTGCCCAGTCTTTCTCGAAGCGGGTTTCCTTGTAGGTCACCGTGGTCTTGTGCGACATGATCGCGCTGTCGTCGGTCGGCTTGCGCGCCACGAAATCCGCCTGTGTCGTGGTGCCCGGGCCCTGCTGCTTCGGCATGACGATGGAACCGTCGGCACCGAAAAGGGCTGGTGCGGGCGCCTGGGCGGCCGGCGGCGCGGGTGCGTTTTCCACGGGCGGTTGGTCGGGCACGGGCTCCTTGCGCCGGGGTGGTTCGGGCCGCGTCGCCTCGGGCGACCGAACCTTCGGCGGAGGTTCGGCGACCGGCGGGGGTGGCGGCACGTCGGCCACCGGTGGCGCGGGCCGGGCCGGCTCGATGAAGCGGACCTCGAGCACGTCGTCGCGATCGACCGGCGGCACGAAGCCGGTGGGCAGTCTCGGCTGCATCTCGTAGCGCACCACCATCACGATGAAGACATGCAGGACGAGCGCCACGGCCATCGCCAATACACGCCGCAGGCGGTCGCGCGGCGGCGGCCGCCTGCCGATGGCGTGCAGCGCCGACAGCGTCGCGGCATCGATAGGCTGCAGCCCACGCGGGCGCGCAGCGTCCTCCGTCTCCAGCCGGTGGGGTTCGATGAAGGGCGGTGGCGCCTTGCCGGGGTATTGCACGCGTGCGAGGGTCCCTTTGGCCTCGTGGAGAAAGTCGGACAGCTTAGCGGCGATCCGCTAAACGCAGCGTAAGGCCTGGCCCCTCAGACCGTGAGCGTCCCGGAAGATTCCCGGCGCCCCTTGATTCCGGGGCGGGGAAGGAGAAGGCTTGGGTCCGGGCCCCGCCCGAATCATCGCCATGCCGTCCGGAATCCGGACACACCGAAGGAGGGACGCATCGTGTCGCCATCCACGGAACACATCCGCAGCCTCGCCCTTGCCGGCCACGCCGGAGCCGGCAAGACCACCCTGTTCGAAGCGATGCTCCACGCCGGCGGCGCGCTGACCGGCATGGGCAGCGTCGAACGTGGCAGTACCGTTTCCGACACCGATCCGATGGAGAAGGCCCGCGGTCATTCGATCGACGCGTCCATCGCCTCCATCGAGCGCAACGGCTATCGCATCCACCTGCTCGATACACCCGGTTATGCCGACTTCCGCGGTCCCGCCCTGGCCGCGCTCGCTGCCGCCGATACCGTCGCGATCGTCGTCAACGCCGCGAATGGCATCGAGCACGGCACGCGCTCGATGATGGCCCATGCGAAGCAACGCGGCATCGCCCGCCTCATCGTCGTGAACCGCATCGATGCGGAAGGCGTGGACCTCGCAGCGCTGGTGGACGACCTGCGCGAGGAATTCGGCAACGAATGCCTTCCCCTCAACCTTCCCGCGTCGAAGGGCCATTCCGTCCGCGACGCCTTCTTCCAGACCGCGGGCGACACCGATTTCTCCTCACCCGGCGAAGCCCACCAGCGGATCATCGACCAGGTCGTCGAGATCGACGACGAGGTGATGGAACACTATCTGGAAGCGGGTGAATCCGCCTTGTCGGCGGCGGAGATCCGCGCCGCGCTCGAACACTGCCTACGCGACGGGCACCTCGTGCCCATCGTGTTCACCAGCGCGCGCGACGGCGTGGGCGTCGTCGAGTTACTGGATCTGGTCGAAAGGATCCTGCCATGCCCCAGCGAGACGAACCCGCCCCCGTTCCTGGACGCGAACGACAAACCCTTCGAGGTGACCGCCGATCCGGCACGGCATGTCATCGCCGACGTGTTCAAGATCGTCAACGATCCCTTCGTCGGCAAGCTCGGCGTCTTCCGTGTCTGGCAAGGCTGCGTGCGCAAGGATTCGCCGCTGTTCGTCGACGACGGGCGCAAGCCGTTCAAGGTGGCCCACCTGTTCCGCTTGAAGGGCCGCGAACACGTCGAGATCGACGAAGCGTTGCCGGGCGATATCGCGGCCGTGGCCAAGATCGACGACATCCACTTCGACGCCGTGCTGCACGATGCATCCGACGAAGGACGCATCCATCTCGAGCCGGCCGCCTTTCCCGTGCCGATGTACGGTCTCGCCGTGGAACCCGCGCACAAAGGCCAGGAACAGAAACTGTCGCAGGCCCTGGGCAAGCTGGCGGAGGAAGATCCCTGCTTCCGCGTGGAACATCACAAGGAGCTCAACGAGACCGTGGTGCGCGGCCTATCCGACCTGCACCTGAAACTCATGCTGGAACGGATGAAGGCGCGCTACGACGTCGACGTCATGACGCATCCACCGCGCATCGCGTATCGCGAAACCATCGGTACGGCGGCGGAGGGCCACCACCGTCACAAAAAGCAGACCGGTGGTGCAGGCCAGTTCGGCGAGGTATTCCTGCGCGTGGAACCGCTGGATCGTGGCGCGGGCTTCGTCTTCGACGACCAGACCAAGGGCGGCGTCATACCGGGACAATTCATGCCCGCGATCGAGAAAGGCGTCCGCCAGGCATTGGACCATGGCGCGATCGCGGGATATCCCATCCAGGACGTGCGCGTGATCGTCTACGACGGCAAGCACCACCCGGTGGATTCCAAGGAAGTCGCTTTCATCAGCGCGGGCCGCAAGGCCTTCCTCGATGCCGTCTCGCGCGCACGGCCACTGGTACTGGAGCCGCTGGTGGACCTGGAGGTGTCGATTCCCGACCACTACGTGGGCGATGTGACCGGCGGCCTCGCCTCGCGACGGGCGCAGATCATGGGCACCGATTCGCTACGCGGCAGCGAGACACTCATCAAGGCCCGCGTGCCGCTGGCGGAACTCATCGACTACCCGACCCAACTCAAGGCCATGACCGGAGGCCAGGGGCGCTACGCGATGGCCTTCAGTCACTACGACACCGTTCCGCCGGGGGTGCAGAAGAAGCTGGCCGAGGCGTGGAAGCCGAAGGTGGAGGAAGACTGAGGCCGATGTCGGGGCCCGTCAGCCCTCGGGCCATTCAGGCCGTCTTGCGCTTCGGCTTGAGCATGGTGCCGATGCACTTGGACGAGCCGCAGCGGCAGCCCCATACCTTCTTCAACCGTGCCGTATGCGGCATGTCGAGCGTGATGCCGTAGTCGTAGGTGAGTTCCTCACCCGGCGCGATATCGCGAATGGCCTCGATCAGGACACGGTCGTTCTTCGATGGTTTGCCTTCCACCGCTTCCTCGATCAGCGCCTGGCAGTTCGGATCGCAGCTGTGGTTGATCCAGCGCGCGGTGTTGCCATGGCTGTTGCCGTCGACGATGAAGCGCTCGTTGAGGGTGAACAGGAAAGTATGCCCGGTTTCACCGCCGTCGCCGTAGCGTTTGTCGGCCTGCGCGTGGGTGATGCGGTCGCCCTTGTATTCGATGATCTCTTCGCCGGCCTTGATCGGGGCCGTGGCGAAGACGCCGTTTCCATGGATGGGCGAACGTCGTGCGGCAATGCGTCGGGTCATGGGGAAATCGAAGTCTCGGAGATAATCGCTGATGATGCCTGCTCGCCACCCGCTTGGGAACCGCGTTTGAAACGCACGTCTCGCGCGCACGGCCCGGGCGGCGCTACCATCGAACAGCTGTTCGACTCCCCTTGCCGGAAGCCCAGGGAATGACCTCGATCGTCCGCCGTCCTCTCATCCGTTCCGCCCTGCTCGCCGGCGTGGCCCTGCTGGCCGCCTGCGGGCCCGCCAGGAAGAGCGTGTTTCCGCCCTCCGTCACCCTGCAGGAGGTCACGGCCAAACCCGGCGGGGTGTGGCACATGACCTTGCGCATTCGCAACAACAGCTACGCCGGGATGTCGTTCGAGACCTTCCAGGGCACGCTGCGCGTCGGTGAACTCGGCGGCGTGCTGCTCGATGCGAAGATCGACCAGGACATTCCCTCGTTCGCCGCCGACGTCGCGACGATCGACCTGTTGCCGACAGCCGAGATGTCGAAGGCTCTCGCCGAACTGGCCGCCAAGGGCAGCTCCGGCGCCCTCCCCTACAGCATCGATGGCCGGGTCAGCGCCACTCCGGAGAAGGAAGACGCGTCGCGGTCCTTCCCCGTCCACGGCAAGAACTGGCTTTCGCCCGTGCCGGGCATCCCCGATACCTACCGCTCGCCCTGACCCATCCACGCCGCGCCGCGCGCGGCCGCCCAGGATCATCCGCATGACGATTTACAAAGCCCCCCTCGACGACATGCGCTTCGCGCTCTACGACGTACTCGGCGCCGAAGCCGTGCTCGCCCGCCTCGAAGGCGGTGAAGGACACACGCGCGACCTGCTCGATGCCGTGCTCGATGAAGCGGCCCGGTTCAACGAACAGGTGCTGGCGCCGTTGAACGGACCGGGCGACGAGGAAGGTTGCCATTTCGACAAGGCCACGCGCACCGTCACCACGCCGAAAGGTTTCAAGGAAGCGTATCGCCAGTACGCCGAGGGGGGCTGGGCCGGCCTCACCGCGCACGAGAAGTACGGCGGCCAGGCATTGCCCGCCGTACTCGGCACGCTGACCAAGGAAATGATCGACTCGGCGAATCTCGCCTGGGGCATCTATCCCCTGCTTTCCCACGGCGCCACCAGCGCCCTGGAGCACCACGGAGACGAGTGGCAGCAGGAGGTCTTCCTCAAGCCCCTCGTCGAAGGTCGCTGGACCGGCACCATGTGCCTCACCGAGCCGCAGGCGGGGTCCGACCTCGGCCTGCTGAAGACGCGCGCCGAACCGAACGCCGATGGCAGCTACCGTGTCACCGGCACCAAGATCTTCATCAGCGCCGGCGAGCACGATTTCGCCGAGAACATCGTCCACCTCGTGCTCGCGCGCTTGCCGGGTGCGCCCGAGGGCAGCCGCGGCATCTCGATGCTGGTCGTGCCGAAGTTCAAGGTGAACAGGGACGGCTCCATGGGTGAGCGCAATGCCGTCGCCGCCGGTGCCATCGAGCACAAGATGGGTATCAAGGGTTCCGCCACCTGCGTGATGAACTTCGACGAGGCGGAAGGTTGGCTGGTCGGTCCCGCGCACAAGGGCCTCGTGGCGATGTTCACCATGATGAACGCTGCGCGCCTGGCCGTCGGCATCCAGGGCCTCGGCCTGGCCGAACGCGCCTTGCAGAACAGCCTCAACTATGCGCGCGAGCGCCTGCAGATGCGCGCGCTATCGGGCCCGAAGCTGCCGGAGAAGCCGGCCGATCCGCTCACCGTGCATCCGGATGTGCGCCGCATGCTGCTGACCCAGCGCGCCTTCGTCGAAGCCGGACGCGTACTCGCCACCTATGCGGCCTTGCAGAGCGATATCGAGGCACGCGACACCGATCCGCTGGCCCGCAAGACGGCGGGCGAGCTGCTGTCCTTCCTCATCCCGATCGCCAAGGGCCTGCTCACCGAGGCGGCCCAGGAATGCACGAAGGAAGCGCTGCAGATCTTCGGTGGCCACGGGTACATCGCCGAGCACGGCATGGAGCAATTCGTCCGCGACGCCCGCATCATCACGCTCTACGAGGGCACCACGCAGATCCAGGCGCTGGACCTGCTCGGTCGGAAGATCATGCAACTGCAGGGCGCCGGCCTGAAGCATTTCCTCGGCGAGATCTCCGCGTTCTGCCAGGCCAACCAGGCCAACGAGAGCGTCAAGGCCTTCGTCGGGCCGTTGGCCGTGGCGACCAAGGCATGGGGCGACCTGACCCAGGCCATCGCGCAAAACGCACAGGCCAACCCGGAAGAACTCGGCGCCGCCGCCGTCGACTACCTGTACTTCTCCGGCTACGTGACCCTTGCCTACTTCTGGGCGAAGAGCGTGCTGGCGGCGGCTGGCTCCGCGCTTTCCGCGGACGCGAAGCAAGCCAAGCGCGACACCGCCACGTTCTACTTCAGCCGCATCCTGCCGCGCATCCACGTGCACAAGGCCGCGATCGAGGCGGGCGTGGCGACACTGCCCGAGGTTCTTTAACCGCACGGCCACGGAACGATTGCAAAAGCCCAGGGAAGGGCGAGAGCTGACGGGTGGGAGCCGATTCATCGGCGATCCCGCGACAGCGGGCCAGGCTGAAGCGGGCACCCATCGCCGATGAATCGGCTCCCGCAAAGGCACGCCTACACCCTCGCGGGACTTTCCCCGGCATCCGTGAAGGTGTAGAAAAAGGCTTCCGCCCGGACCCTTCGCCACGACGGTGCCAGATACGATGAGCGACTCCACGTTCCTGATACGTCTCGCCGAGAGCGATGACGACGAGTTCATCCTTGGCCTGGTCCCACGTTTCGTCGATTTCCCCCTGCCTAACGGGCGCAGCCGCAGCGATTGCCTGAAGGGCATCGAGGCGGACCTGGTGAAGCACCTCGACGAGCAACCCTCGAACAGCTACATCTTCGTCGCCGAGAACGACGAAGGCGAACCCGTGGGCTTCGTCCACCTTCAGAAGACGAAGGACTTCTTCACCCACCGCGACAACTGCCATATCTCCGATATCGCGGTCGCCGAGGCATACGAGGGTGCCGGAGTTGGCAAGTTCCTGCTGGACCATGCCTATGGCTGGGCCAAGGAACATCGCTGCCAGTTCGTGACACTGGCGGTCTTTCCCGGCAACGAGCGCGCCCGCGACATGTACATGAAGCACGGCTTCGACACCGACCTCATGCGCATGGCGAAGCCGGTTCGCTGACGAAACGCCCAACCCTGGTGGGAGCCGACCCTGTCGACGATCCCGCGGCGGCAAGCCAGGTTGACGCACCATGGTGGGAGCCGACCTTGTCGGCGATCCCGCGGCAGCGGGCCAGGTCGGGGCAAGCACCCATCGCCGGCAGGGTCGGTGCCCATCAGGGTGGCTCCCACCCAGGATTTCCCGCCGGGCAGGTTTCCTGCCCAAAAAAAGGGCCGCCCCAAGGCAGCCCTCTCCGATCGATCCGAACGAGAGCCGGTCAGGCCTTCGCGGTCGTCTCTTCCAGGCGCTCGCGCGCATCCAGGCGAGCCGCCATGCGATCGATGTTGGCCAACGACACGAGGTGCGCGTAGATCCAGCCCAGGGCGCCTTCACGCAGGAACTCGTGGGCGGTCTTCTCGTCGAGGTTGCGCAGCTTTTCCTCGTTGATCACGAAGAGACCATTGAGGTTGATGCCCTTGCCTTCCTTCTGCAGCGTGATGGTGCGCGGCTCGAGCAGGTCGTGCTCGCGCAGCTTGCCCATGAACCACTGCGTGCGCGCGACGTGGTCCTGGAACTCGCCCAGGAAGTTCACGGCGTTGGTCAGGGCCGGTGCGTCGGTGCCGTCTTCATTGAAGAGACGCTCGCCTTCAGTGTCGTTGAAGCCTTCATAGGCCTCGTCGAGGAACACGGTGAAGTCGTCGCCCTCGGTACCGGCCGGCTTCTCGGCCAGCACGAACGGATAACGGCGGACGAAAGCGGGGACATAGATGCCCTGCTCCCAGAAGCCATTGTCGCCGACCAGCAGGTTCTCGCCCTGACGCAGGCCGAGCAGGGCCATGGGGCCCGCCTCTTCCATCGTGTTGCCGGCGAACAGGATCGGGAAATCGCGCGCGGCAGGCGCGAATTCCACGCCCGTCAGCGGCACGGAGTGCGCGGTGGCGGCGAAACGGATGTTGTTCACGGCCTTCAGACGCAGGTCGCGGTGGGCGGTACGGTTCAGGGGAACCGGACGCTCGTAGAAAAGCACTTCTGCCACTGTGTAACCCTCATGGACCCGCCGAACCTGGGAAGCCACCCCGGCCCCCCTTCCAAACTCGCCGGGCGCTCGAATGCGAACGCCCACTATAACAGCGGTCAATGACAGGAAAAGCCCCCGCAAGAAGCGTACCGGGGGGTGCTTTTCTGTCGCAATTATCGGCTATGCTCGGGTCGAAGGCCTTGCGAGGCCGAGGATCGGATGGTCGATCCGCACGGAGTTCGGCTTGCTGGAACGCTCTTTCGCTTATGTGAAGGACGAGACACGATGACGATGGAAGTGCTCCAAGAGGACCTGCCGAGGGTGTCCGCGCTCCATGCGACGCGGGTACTTTCCCTCGATGCGGCGGGTCGCATCCTGGACTGGATCAGTTGGCAGGATGCGGTCTGCCTCTATGTGCGCGGCGTGGTGGCCTGGACCCTGGGCGACCCCTGCGTCACCGTCCATGGCGGCGTCAACCGGGCCAGTGGCCTGCGCAGCAGCCTCGAACTCCACCCGATCGTGGCCAGCACAGGCCACTGCCGCGAACACGCGATCGATCCGGCGCCCGCCCTCACCAACACCGCCCTGTTCGCCCGCGACCGGCATATCTGCCTCTACTGCGGTCACCAGTACACCCGTCACGAACTCACCCGCGACCATGTGGTGCCGTTGTCCAAGAAGGGCGCCGACGAGTGGGAGAACGTGGTCAGCGCCTGCCTGGCCTGTAACCTGCGCAAGAGCAACCGGACGCCACAACAGGCGAACATGCCGCTGCTGGCCGTGCCGTACAGGCCGAGCTGGGTCGAACACCTGATCCTGTCCAACCGCAATATCCTGGCCGACCAGATGGAATTCCTGGTCAGTCACCTGCCGCGGGACCGGCGTCCGGCCTGAGCCGGGCCCAAACCGTCCGCAAGGATTCACGTCCCATCCCTTGCCCCGGCCCGGCTGGAGGCGAACAATAGGCGGATGAACGACCTCTCCCGTTACCCCTATCTGGCGCAGATCGACTCGCCGGAGGACCTCCGGCGCTTCCCGGTGGACGAATTGCCGGCGATCGCCGACGAACTGCGCCGTTACCTGATCGAGGCCGTGGCCTCGTCAGGCGGGCATTTCGGCGCGGGCCTGGGCGTGGTCGAGCTCACCGTCGCCCTGCACCACGTGTTCGAGACCCCGCATGACCGCCTGGTCTGGGACGTGGGCCACCAATGCTATCCGCACAAGATCCTCACCGGCCGGCGCGACCGGATCACCACGATCAAGAAGAAGGACGGGCTCGCGCCCTTCCCTCGCCGCGAGGAGAGCGAATACGACACCTTTGGCGTGGGCCACTCGTCCACCTCGATCTCCGCCGCACTGGGCATGGCCCTGGCGCTTCAGCGCCGTGGCGACCCGCGCAAGGTCGTGGCCGTGATCGGCGACGGCGCGATGACCGCCGGCATGGCCTTCGAGGCGCTCAACCACGGCGGTGACGTCGAGCCGAACCTGCTGGTGATCCTGAACGACAACGGCATGTCGATCAGCGAGAACGTCGGCGCGATGACCAAGATGATGGCCAGTGCGATGTCCAGCCGCACGCTCAACGCATGGCGCGAACGGGCCAAGAAAGCGATGCCGCGCGAGTCCTTCTTCGGCCGCTTCTTCAAGCGCTGGGAAGAACACGCCAAGGGCATGTTCGTGCCGTCCACGCTGTTCGAGGAACTGGGTTTCCACTACACCGGTCCGATCGACGGCCACAACATGGCCCAGCTGGTGAACGCGCTGGAGACGGTGAAGGCCCTTCCCGGCCCGCAGCTGATCCACGTGATGACCACCAAGGGCAAAGGCTACGAGCCAGCCGAGAAGGCGCAGATCGAATACCACGCGGTGGGACCGTTCGACCCGGTCGCCGGCCTGGTCAAGAAGGGCGCACCGGCCAAGCCGACCTACACAGACATCTTCAGCGACTGGCTCTGCGACATGGCCGCGGCCGACGAGCGCCTGCTCGGCATCACCCCGGCGATGCGCGAGGGCTCGGGCCTGGTCCGTTTTTCCAGGGAATACCCACAGCGCTATTTCGACGTGGCGATCGCCGAGCAGCATGCGGTGACGCTCGCGGCGGGCATGGCGGTCGAGGGAGCGAAACCGGTGGTGGCGATCTATTCCACCTTCCTTCAGCGCGCCTACGACCAGGCCATCCACGATGTCGCCCTGCAGAACCTCGACGTCACCTTCGCCATCGACCGCGCGGGCGTGGTCGGCCCGGATGGCGCCACGCATTCAGGCAGCTTCGATCTCTCGTTCATGCGCTGCCTGCCGAACATGGTGATCATGGCGCCGGCCGACGAGAACGAGTGCCGCACCATGCTCAGCACCGGCTTCCACTACAACGGCCCCGCCGCCGTGCGCTATCCGCGTGGTACCGGCCCCGGAACGAAGCTGGCCGAGACACTGGAAACCTATCCGATCGGCAAGGCCGAGGTGCGCCGCCGTGGCCACCACGGCCTGGCGATCCTGTCGTTCGGCACCATGCTCGCCCCCGCCGCCGTCATCGCCGCGGAAGTCGACGCCACGCTGGTGAACATGCGCTTCGTGAAGCCGCTGGACGAGGAATTGATCCTCGAACTCGCGCGCTCGCACAAGGCCTTCGTCACCATCGAGGACAACGCCATCGCCGGCGGCGCCGGCGCGGCCGTGGCCGAATGCCTGGCGGCGCACGGCGTCACGTTGCCGATCCAGCACCTTGGTCTTCCGGATGTCTACCTGGAACACGGCAGCCGCGAGGAAGTGCTGACCATGGCCGGCCTGGACCTGCCGCAGATCCGTCATGCGATCCGCGCGCGGTTTCCGCAGTTCGTGGATGCGCCGGTGGCTAGCGCGGGGTGACCCGCGCCTTTCCTTCTACGGCATCGCCGAGTAAGAACCGTAGATGGTCGCAAGTGACGGTCGGCTAGAGCGAAGGCTCTGCCTCTGCCGGCAGGTATTCGACGCGTCAGTTTGGGAACATCGGCAATCTAAGCAGCGGCGTGTCGTCGGTCTCCCAGATATCGACTTCGTAAGGAATCTTGTTTCTATCCACAAACAATGATGCGAGCACGTGCACACCGTCCAGGTCGGTGAAATCGACATCAGAAATCAATTGGTCAAAATCTCGATCTGCCTGCCGCAGAAGGACAAACCCTCCCCTGGAGCCTTCACTATCGAGATTCTCGACGCGCACTTCGTCCAGCCAGGACTCACTCGGATGAGTTAAGCCTCCCTTTCGCATGAGATACACCAATAGGGACCGTTCTTCTGGCGTAAGAACTCTCATGGCGTTGTTCCCGAGGTCGTCATGTGCCCGATGTTAATTGAGCCGTCTGGTAGTCGATACGCAGTGTAGGTAACTTCCACTCCCTTTACCCCTGCACCGCTCAGCGAGACATACGGTTCCGCCGCCAGCGGGGTAAAGCCAAAGCTCTGGAACCAGGCGATGCCTTCCTGCACTGGCTCGAATTGCAGCCGGCGCCCACTGCCCAGCGCTACCGGCCACGCCTCGATTTCCATGCTTTGACGATTTCTTGCCTGAAGACCCACGCAAATGCAGTGTGGCCAACGAGACTAACGGCGACGTAAACCTTGCAACCCGTTGCGATGTCCATCGTCCAGGCGTAGATAATCGCCGGTATGAGTGCCACGAGCGAAAATCTCAGTGCAAGGTACTTATAAGCGTTCAACTGTTAACTCCGTTGCGACCACCTCGAACCATCTCAGCAGCTTCAGGTAACGCAAGAGCGAACACTCGGCTGGAGTGAGTTCCCTCATGGTGAAGTCGTCGTTTCGCACACGAGTTCGTATATTCGCTTGCCATCGTGATGCTGAATGACAATGTCGCGGATCATCTCGATCGATTGAAGTGCGCTGTTCGCCGCGGAGGTGTCCACGATCATGTCGATATCGGGAACCAGATCCGTGTCACGCATGTGGAATCCCTCGACACCCAACGCATTGCGTTCCAGCAAGACGTCCAACGCCCGCAGCAGCGACTCGTAGTCGAGCAGCAGCGTGCCGAACCGATCGATCGCTCCAATTCCTGCTCCAGACAAGAGTTCCTTCAGTCGCATCGTACGATCCGGCGGATCATTTCGACGGGACACAGGATCTAATGACACGAGTTACTCCAGAGCCGCATGACCAATTTCTTATCCAGTGCCTCGACCGATGGAGGCAGGGAAAATTCCTCGTAAGGAATACTGCTCCGTATCACCTCGCCCGCGGCCATGTGGAAATCGCAAAAAAATTCGCGACCGGGCGCATAGGCCGAACCGTCCTGGCGTCCCGCGTGCGTCGGTGTCTTGCATAGATCGCGGAAATTGTCGCGTGACGGCAGCCGTGCCGGACAAGGACAGGTAGCGGGGAAGTGGCCTACGACGCTGCCCGGGCGACCTCACAAGATCCATGAAAGGCGCCGGAAACTCGGTCACGGCTCTCCAGATCCTTTGCCGTGAAATCGTCGACGAGGCCCGCCTCCCGCAGAATCCGCCTGACCGCATCGCCCTGGTTCCAGCCGTGCTCGACCAGGACGGCCCCGGCATGCAGGAGGTGCGGACCGGCACCCGAGGCGATGCGCCGGATGTCGTCCAGGCCGTCCGCACCGGAAGCCAGCGCCGATGGCGGTTCGAAACGCAGGTCGCCCTCGCCGAGGTGACGATCATCCGCCTCGATATACGGTGGGTTGCTGACGATCAGGTCGAAACATCGGCCTTTCAGCGGCGCGAACCAGTCGCCCTGCACGAACTCCACGCGCTCCAGTCCGAGCCGTTGCGCGTTACGACGCGCCACGTCCAGCGCGGCAGCGCTGACGTCCACCGCGACCACGGCGGCATCCGGCCGCTCCTTGGCGATGGCCAGCGCGACGGCGCCGCTGCCCGTACCGAGGTCGACGACGCTGCCGCCCGCGGGCAACCTGTCGAGCGCCAGTTCCACCAGCAATTCCGTTTCCGGACGGGGAATCAGCGTCGCCGGGGTGACCTCGAGCGTGAGCGACCAGAAGTCACGCGTCCCCGTGATGTAGGCGATAGGCTCACCGGTGACCCGCCGCCGCACCAGGGCGTCGAAACGCTGCACGCCACCGGCATCCGGCACATCCTCCGCATGCGCGAAAAACCATGCGCGATTCACGCCCAGCGCGTGCGCCAGCAATAGTTCGGCTTCGAGACGGTCGCCCAGGACATCGGAGGCCTGGCGCAGGATCGTGCGGATATCGGTCATGTCGCGATTCTAGCGGTCCGCCCGCCTACAATGCCGCCATGCGCTTGCTTCCCCTGCTCTTCGCGGCCCTGCTCCTTGCCGGATGCCACGCCACGTTCTTCGGTGCCGTCAACGCGCGGCAGCCGTCGACGGGCATCGCGGCGCATCGCGATATCGTGTTCGACACGGCACACGGGCTCGCCCTCGACGTCTATGGCCCCGCCGATGCATCGCACGCACCGGTGGTCGTCTACTTCTACGGCGGCAGCTGGATGACCGGCAAGCGCCAATGGTTTCGCTGGATGGGCGAGGCCCTCGCCGCCCAGGGCGTCATTGCGATCGTTGCCGATGTCCGTCCGTGGCCGAAGGTGCGCATGGAAGGCTTCCTGCAGGACGGCGCCGAGGCCGTGCGCTGGGCGCGCGACCATGCGGCCGGCTTCGGTGGGGATCCGGCGCACCTCTTCGTGATGGGACATTCGTCCGGAGGACAGATCGCGGCCATGCTGTCGACCGACAAGCGATGGCTGGCTGCCGTGGGCATGAAACCGCGCGACCTCGCCGGCTTCATCGGCGTCGCGGGCACGTACGACTTCATTCCTTTCGACGAGCCCGAGTTCTACGAGATCTTCGGTCATGACCCCGAGGAACAGGCCTTGTCGCAGCCGGTCAATTTCGTCGACGGCGATGAGCCTCCCGCCCTGCTGCTTCAGGGTGAGAACGACACCATCGTATCGCCGGCGGAAGCCGTGTCGTTCGAGGGAAGGTATCGCTCGCAGGGCGAGCCGGTGGAGTTGAAGCTCTATCCGAACGTGGGACACGAACAACTGCTTCTGGCCTTCGGGCCATTGAAGGGCAAGGCAGCGGTCCTGGCCGACACGATGGCATTCATCCATCGCTATGCGACAGCCGTTTCCCACTGAATCATCAAATCCTCTGTGGGAGCCGCTTCAGCGGCGATAGCCAGGCTGAGGCCATTCCCATCGCCGCTGAAGCGGCTCCCACATGACGTGGCTCTGCCGCAAACCGCCCCTAGCGCGCCTTCATCACGTCGCGCCCCTCCGCATTGCCTCCGCGCGCCGCATCCAGCACCTCGGGATAGGGATAATCGAGCCCGAGCAGTTGGCGGATATCCGCGCTCGCGTTCCTCACGAACGCCTCCGGCAGCGCCGCCGGCATGTTCTCCATGGGCTTCACGAATTTCGGCAGGTACTGCGTGATGATCGCCGAGCGATCGATGCCGCTACGGTTCGGCATCGCGCAATGCCAGACCGCGCCGAAGAAGATCACGGTGTCGCCGGGTTCGCCAAGCATGCGTTCGCAACGCTCGAAGAAACGATCACTCTCATCCGGATAACGCAACTCGCGCTGCGATCCCGGTACATAGGCCGTCGCGCCTGTTTCCTCGGTGAAAGGATCGAGCATGATCGTCGCCTGCGCATTGAGTGGAAAACTCGCGTTGATCCGTACCGGATGGGTTTCCGGCGAGTGGAAGTCCCAATACGGATAATCGATGTGCGGCTCCTGCCCCGGACCGCCAGGAAGGATGCGGTTCGCTGCGATCGAGCCCATGATGAACTCGCTGCCGATGAAGGCGCGCATGACTTTCATGATCGCCGGGTGGGCCGCCATGCGAGAGAAAATCTCCCCCTTTGCCAGCAGGTTCCATACGCGCCTTTGCAGGTTGATGCGGCCTGCCCGCTCGGCATCGCCCTGGAAATGCGTGACCTTGCCGCCCTGTTCGTCCGCGTTCGATTCGCGCATGACGATCGCTCGTGCCTCGGCGATCTCCCCCGGGGTGAACAGGCCCCGCAAGGTGACCGCGCCATGCCCGTCGAGCAGTTCGTCGACGATGGCGCCGGTGTCCAGGGAGTCTTCAGTGAAGACTCGAAGAGGAGAAGAAGGGCTGAGAAGGGTTTGTACGAACGCGGTCATGCGTGGCTCCTGCCGCTGCGGGCGGCTGGCAAGGGTGGGATCGCGAGGCCATATGGCCTTACGCTAGGCCGTTTTGCAAGCGCTTGCAAATTGCGCCGCAACATACGTAGAGTCGACCCGACCTCGGCCAGGACCTGCCCATGAAGAGCGAACTACACGTCGGCCTGATCGGCGCCGGGTATATGGGGAAAGCGCATACCGCGGCGTACCAGAGCGTCGGCGCGCTGTTCGAGCCGGCCCGCCGCCCCGTATGCGAAATGATCGCCACCTCGACCGACGAAGGTGCCGCCGACGTGGCGAAGCGCTGGGGATGGGCTCGTTCCACCGGCGATTGGCGCGACCTGGTGGACGATCCGCAGGTGGATATCGTGGTCATCGCGACGCCGCCGCGCACGCATTACCCGATGGTGATGGCCTGCGTGGCGGCGCGGAAGCCGGTGTTCTGCGAAAAACCGCTGGGCATGAGCGCGGAGGAATCGCTCGCGATGGCTGAAGCCGTGGAACGCGCACGGATGCCCAACATGGTCGGCTTCAATTACATCCGCACACCCGCCAGCCAGTTGGCGCGGCAGATCATCGCGTCGGGCGAGATCGGCGAAGTCATCCAGGTCACGGCCGAACATGTCGAGGACTATCTGCACGACCCCGCCTTGCCCGCCTCCTGGCGCACCCGTGTCGCGACGGGGTCGGAGGCAGGGGCACTAGGCGATGTCGCCACCCATATCGTCAATGCCTGTTTGCGCCTCGTCGGGCCCATCGAAAGCCTGGTAGCCGACACGGCGATCGTGCAGCCACGTCGCGATGGTCCCCACGGTTCCGAAGCCGTGGAGAACGACGATCAAGGCCAGATGCTGCTCCGCTTCGCCAATGGTGCGACAGGAAGCATCAGCTTCAGCCGCGTGGCCGCAGGCCGGAAGATGGGCTACACCTATCGGATCACCGGCACGCGGGGCGCCATCGCCTTCGACCAGGAAGACCAGAACGCCCTGTGGCTTTACGACGCCTCACGCCAGCCGGCGCGAAGGGGATTCCAGAAGCTGTTGATGGGACCGGCGCATCCGGATTATCTCGCCTTCAACCAGGGCGTCGGCCACGGCACCGGCTACAACGAGCAGATCGTGATCGAGGCGAGGGATTTCCTGCAGGCGGTGACCACCGGCGAATCGGTGTGGCCCACCTTCCGCGACGGGTACGAGGTGGACAAGGTGATCGCCGCGGCGCTGGTGTCGAATCGCGAAAGGCGCTGGGTGTCGCTGTGACGCCGGTCGCTTACCGGAGGCTTTCCCGTCTCACCAACTCGCAGGGAAACAGCTTGTTGCGCGGCACCGCCGCCGGGTCATCCATCCAGGCCACGATACGTTCAATGGCGTACAGCACCATCTCGCGAATGGGCTGGCGTACCGTCGTCAGCGAATAGGAGGCCCAGGCCGCCAGCGGCATGTCGTCGAAACCGACGATGCTGACGTCCGACGGGATCGCCACGCCACGCTCGCGGCAGGCATCCATCGCGCCCAGTGCCAGCACGTCGTCGCCACAGAACACGCCGTCCAGCGTGTCGTCGCGATCGAGCAAGGTGTGCATCGCCAAGCGGCCATGTTCGTGCGTGTAATCGCCAGCGTGTATGGTTTCCCGCAGTAACTTGCCGGCCACCTCGGCAAATCCCTTCTGCCGGTCGACAGTGGATGCGTCGTGCGCCGAGCCGCCCAGGAAGGCCAGCCTGCGAAGCCCGCGCCGGCGCATGGCCTCCCCGACCAGGCGCCCACCGGCGACGTTGTCCACCGTCGCCACCGGCACCGGCGACGAGCGCCCTGCCCGGCCGAACACATGCATCACGGGCAAGCCCGCCGCGCGGCACGACGCAGCGAAACCCGCCGGCGGCGCCGAGGTGGCGATGACCACGGCGTCGACGTTGTACTGGCGCAACATGTCGAGGGCGGAAGTGCCGTCTTCATCTTCACCAAGGTTTGCCAGAAGCGGGCGCAAGCCACGGGCCTGCAGTTCGCGCGTAAAGAGGTCGAAGACCTCCATGAACGCCGGATTCCCGAAATGATTGGACACCAGCCCGATAAGCTCGGTGCGGCCCGTCATGAGGCTGCGGGCAAGGTGGTTGGGGCGATAACCCAGGGCGGCGGCGGCTTCGAGCACGCGGTCGCGGGTCTTCGCGGAGACGCTCGCTCCTTCAGTGAACGTGCGCGACACGGCGGAGATCGATACGCCCGCCGCTTCGGCGACATCGCGTGCAGTGATGCGCGGCGGGTGGCGTGGCGAGACAGGTGGCCGTGAGCTCATCCACATAGGGTAGCGCAACGTCGTGGAAGCCCTATCGCGGATGGAGCCGCCGCCTGGGGAAAGCCGTGGGAGCCGCCCTGGTGGGAGCCGACCTTGTCGGCGATCCGGCGCCAGCGGGCCAGGTCGAGGCAAGCACCCATCGCCGACAGAGTCGGCTCCCACCATGTCGACGGCAAGTCCAGCCATGGTGAAAAAAAAGCCGGGCGATCGCTCGCCCGGCTCGTCGTCACTCAAACATGCGCTGGATCAGCGCAGGATCGCCTTCGGATCCTGCTTGGCCTTCTGCGCCGAGCAGAGCAGGATCTGCTCGCTGGTCTGCGCCAGCCCGCGCTCGGCACCGCTGACCTGGCCCAGGCGCGGCTTGAAGAACTCGCCCAGGCGATCGGCTTCGGCCTTCGAGCAACCGCCGCCGCCGGCAAGACCCGGCAGCTGACCGCCCGCGAAGCTGCCCGTACGCGCCACGATCTTGTCGTAGTTGGCCACGAACCACTTCCACAGGTCGGCACGCGTCGCTTCGGAGTCGCGTCCGCCACGCAGCACCATGGCCATCTCGCCGACCTTCACGTCCTTGCCGAGCGCGAAGTCACGGACCTTGTTGGCCAGTGCCGGATCCTTGGTGGATGCCAGCGCCGACAACATCGCATTCCGCTTCGCCGGGTCGGAGGTCTTCGGGATCTCGGCGATGAGCGCGTCGACCGCGGACGCGCCACGCTCCTGCACCGCCACGCCCAGGGCGTCGGCGAGCAGATCCGAATCGGCCGCTTCCAGGTCGAGGTGTCCATCCTTCATCTTCAGCGCGGCGTCGCCCTGCTTCAGCATTTCCGCACGAACTTCCGGCTGGGCGATATCGTCGTCGGCCAGGAAGCCGGCGAGTGCCGTGCGGGTGATGGTGTCGTTATCCGGCTCGCCCGCCTTCTTCTTGTAGCCCAGCTCCTTGAGCTTCGGCAGGTATGCGTCGGTCGCCCACTTGCGCAGGCGCGTGCGCTGCGCATCCGTGGTGGCTTCGTTGTTGAGGATCCAGTTGAAGGTCATGAGCGGCGCCGTGAACACCTCGCGGGTCTTCGACGACGTCAGCGGCTTGAACGCGGCCAGCACGTCGCCCGCGTCCAGGTCACCGTGCTGGAAGCCCGCGCGCACGGCGTCGGCATAAGCCAGCTGCTCCGCGTCGCTGAGCGTACCGACCACCTTCGACAGCGCGGCCAGGTCGGCCTTGCTCTGCGCGAAGCGGTAGTAGCCGCGGCCATCGGCGTTCGGCAGCACCCACGTGTTCTTCGCCGCATCGTCCAGCACCATGGTGCCGGTGGCCTTGTCGAGCAGTTCGCACTTCACCTTGTTCGCGCCGCCGGTGGTGCCGTAGCGCACGCACATCGGCACGCCCCAGACGCGGCTTGCGTCGCCGGTGCTGCCCAGCGGCAGGTAGCGGCTCTGCGCCAGGTGCAGCACGGTCTTGCCGCCCTCGGTCTTCACTTCGGTGCTGACGTAGGGCACGCCGGACTGGTCGAGGAAGCTGCGGAAAGCCTTCTTGAACGCATCGCCCTGACCGGCGGCCTCGGCGATCGAATCGATCAGGTCGTCGGCGGTGGCGTTGGCGAACTTGTGCTTCTGGATATAGGCGCGCATGCCCTTCTGGAACACCGGGTCGGTGACATACCCCTCGAACATGCCGAGGACGGCGGCGCCCTTCTGATAGGTGATGCCGTCGAACGCGGTCTCGATGTCGCCATTGCCGGTGATCGGCTGGCGGATCTTGCGCGCGCTGACCAGGCTGTCGTTGTTCATCGCGCCCTGGGCGCCGCGCACGCGATCGAGATCGGCGCGGTATTCCGGGTGCACCTTGGTGGTGACCTTCTGTTGCATCCAGGTGGCGAAGGCCTCGTTGAGCCAGAGGTCGTCCCACCAGGCCATCGTCACGGTATCGCCGGTCCACTGGTGGGCCAGTTCGTGTGCGTTGACGTTGAACGAACCACGCACGTACTGCGCGGCCGAATCCGGATCGATCAGCAGCAGCCAGTCGCGGAAGGTGACCAGGCCCGCGTTTTCCATCGCGCCCGCGCTGAAGTCAGGTGCCGCGAGCAGGTCGAGCTTGTCGTACGGATAGCCGAAACCGTAGTAGTCCTCGAGCGTGTGGATGATCGAGTTGGTCTCGCCCAGCACATGTTGCATGCGGTGACCTTCACCCTTGGCGGCGATACCGCGCAGCGGCGTCGCCGTGGAACGGAACTCGGTCGGGTTGATGTCCGGCCCCTTCACCACGTCCCACGGACCGACGGCGAATGCGACGAGGTAGGTCGGCAGCGGCTTGGTGGTCGAGAAGGTCAGCGTCTTCCAGCCAGCGCCTGCCTTCTCTTCCTTGACCTGGGCGGTATTGGCCACGCCCTGGTCGTCGGCGGGGATGGTCAGGCTGATGTCGAACGGCACTTTGAACGACGGCTCGTCGAAGCCCGGGAAGGCGTAACGCGCGGATACCGGTTCCATCTGCGTCATCGCGTACGGCACGCCTTCATGCGAGACCTTGTACAAGCCCTGCAACTGCTTGTTCAGCGGCGCGGTGAATTCGATCGCGAGGGTGATCTCACCCTCGAGCTTGGCCCCGAGGTCGACGCGGACGACGCCTTCCTTCTCGGCGGCCACGGTGTATTTGCCAACGTGCTTCTTGCCCGCGGCATCGGTCACGGTGACCTTGGAGACCTTCAGTTCCTTGCCGTGCAGCCAGACGAAATCGGACGGCTGGCTCAGCTTGATCTTGATGGTCGAGGAACCCGCGTAGGTTTCCTGCTTGGGATCGACCTTGAACGTCAGCTTGTAGGATTCCGGCTGGGCCCAGGTAGGTAGGTGGCCGAGGGGCGGCGCGTCCGTGGTGGCGGCGAACGCGGCACCACAGCAGGCGGCGAGCGCGGTAAGAACGAGAGGGCGGACGAAACGACGCATGGCGGGTGGGACTCCCCTGTGGGTAATCCATCCATCCTGCGAAGAGGGTGACCTCCGACACAGTGCCAGAAGGCACCCCCTGTTTCGCTGCGCCGCGTCAGAACTCGACGATGGGCTTGAACCCGCCCCAGAACATCCGCTTGCCGTCGAAGGGCAGGGTCTTGGGGTCCATGAACTCCGCAAGCCTCGGATCTTCCATGACTTTTTTCATGATACGGTCGCGGTCGCGACGGTTGTTGTAGACGACCCACGAGAACACCACGGTCTCCCCGGGCTTCAGCTTGACCGATTGAGGGAAGGACGTGGATTTCCCCGGCTTCACGTCGTCCGCGACGCACTCGCTATACGCCAGCGCGCCGTACTCCATCCAGATCTTGCCCGCCTTGCGGGCCATCTTCTTGTACTCGGCCAACCGGTCCATCGGAACCGGCAGCACGAAACCATCGACGTAGCTCATTGGAACCCCTCCCCGCGTGTGGATGTGCGGGGAGAGTCCTCCAGAATGGAGAAAGGCCGCGTTAAGACGCGGCCCTTCACCGACAGGGTCGGCCCCCACCGGACGCGGTCCTGTCCGGGGCCGCCCTCATCTCGGGCGAGTTGTGGAACGGCGGGTAATCAGCCCGCCGCGTCAGCCTGCTCGAGCACCACGGCCACGGCATGGATCACCGAAGCGATACGCACGGCACTCTGGATCGCCTGCACGCTGATGCCGCCATCGCGCAGTACCTTGTCGTGGGAGTCGATGCACATGCCGCAGCCATTGACGGCGGAGACGGCCAACGAGACGAGCTCGAAGTCGTTCTTCGCGTCGCCCTTGTAGGCACCGATCACGTTCATGCGGAGCTTCGCCGGGATCGTGGCGTATTCCGGGTGGCTGACCAGGTGCTGGAAGCGGTAATAGATGTTGTTCATGCCCATGATCGCGACCGAACCCTTGGCGGCGGTCAGCTGTTCGGCCGACGCATGCTCGGCGGCGAAGGCGGCGATCGCCTCGGTCAGCGGCTTGTAACGGGCGGCGTAGGCCGAACCCAGGGCGACCATCGAGATCTGGGCCAGGTTGAGGCCGGGGGCGCCCGCTTCGCTCAACACGGAGTCGAGGTTGAGCTTGAGGTCCTTGGCGTATTCGGGAAGCTTGCTGCGCAGATCGGCGACGCTCATGGATGCACCTGTGTCTTGATGAGGGAAAGGGGCGCGGAATGGCTCGGCGCCCAAGGCACCGGTTCACGCGGAACACGCGAGAAGGCGTGTCTGGAAAAAGAGGCGGTGAAGATGACTTCACCGCCTCCGGGGGCTGCCCGCGCCGCGGGGGGAGGGGGACATAGCGGCGCGGGACTTACGACCGCCAGGGCTTAGGCGACCTTCAGGGTCTCGTCGCCAGCCTTCCAGTTGCAGGCGCACAGCTCATCCGTCTGCAGGGCGTCGAGGACGCGCAGCACTTCGTCCGGATTGCGGCCAACCGAGCCAGCCGTCACGTAGACGAACTGGATCTCGTTGTTCGGGTCGACCAGGAAGGTCGCACGCTGGGCGACGCCTTCGTCGGTCAGGATACCCAGGGCCGCGCACAGCTCCTTCTTGATGTCCGCCAGCATCGGGAACGAGAGGTCCTTCAGGTCGGCGTGATCCATGCGCCAGGCGCGGTGGACGAACTCGGAGTCGGTCGACACGGCCAGGATCTGGCAGTCACGGTCGGCGAACTTCTCGTTCAGGTCGCTGAAACCCTTGATCTCGGTCGGGCAGACGAAGGTGAAGTCCTTCGGGTAAGAGAAGACCAGCTTCCACTTGCCCTCGTAAGACTTGTCCGTCACGTCGACGAACGCGTCCTCGATCTTGTTGGCGAGCGGGCCGCCGGCCACGGCCTTGAGGTTGAACTGGGGGAACTTATCGCCAATGCTCAGCATCTTTCGACTCTCCATTGAGGGTTGGGTGAACTCTTCGCGCGCTTGGTGACGCGACTGAAAGGCAAGCTTAGCGGCCTGCCACACATATTCCAAATCGATTGTAGGCATCAATGTGATAGGCTAAGACTATTGCGAACACCCTGGGTCCGTCGCCATGAACCTGCGTGACTTGTCTTACCTCGTCGCCCTGGCGGAATACCGTCATTTTGGTCGCGCGGCTGAAGCCAGCTTCGTCAGCCAGCCCACGTTGTCGACCCAGATCCGCAAGCTCGAGGACGAACTGGGCGTTGCGCTGGTGGAACGTACCCCGCGTAAAGTCCTGCTGACGGAAACGGGACGTGAAATCGCGCGCAGGGCGCGGGGCGTGCTCTCACAGATCGATGAGATCAAGTCGATCGCCCAGCGCACCCGCGACCCGGAATCCGGAACCATTCGCCTGGGCATCTTCCCCACCCTCGGGCCCTACCTGCTGCCTCACGTCGTCCCCCACCTGCGGACGCGTTTCCCGCGCCTGGAGTTGTTGCTGCGCGAGGAGAAAACGGAACAAGTGCTGCACATGTTGCGCGAAGGCACCCTCGACGCCGGCATCCTCGCCCTGCCCGTCCACGACGATTCGCTGCACGTGGAATTCCTTTTCGAGGAGCCGTTCGTGCTCGCGGTCCCCAGCGGCCACGAACTGGCGTCATGCGCCTCGCTGCGCATGGACGATCTCGCCGAGCAGAACCTCCTGTTGCTGGAGGACGGGCATTGCCTCCGCGACCAGGCGCTGGAGGTCTGCCACCTGGCCGGCGCGGGCGAGAAATCGGGTTTTCGCGCCACCAGCCTGGAGACGTTGCGCCAGATGGTCTCGGCCAACGTCGGCATCACCCTGCTCCCCGCCCTGGCGGTGAAGCCACCGGTCGCGCAGTCGCCGAACGTGAGCCTGATCGAATTCGAAGCCCCCGCACCGAGCCGCCGCATCGCGATGCTGTGGCGGAAAAGTTCGGCCATGACCCCCTTCTTCGAGGCGCTGGCGGCAATCATCCGCGACGTGCCGGCCGAACTGTTCAACACCCATGGCTTCGCAACGGGTCAACCGGACGGCGCGCCAGCCGTTGCCACACCATCCCCCTGACGGTCCCGTTGCATGCGCGTATGGCTTGTCGTCCTGCTCCTGCTTTGCGGCTGGGGTGCGTATTCCTGGTGGCAACATCGTCCGGTACATAACGCGCCCGGGGTGCTGGTCGACGGCGTACCCAGCCAGGAAGACCTCGGAGCCGGCGTCACGTTGACGCGCGGGCACTTCACGCTGAAGCCCCGGGCGACCTTCGCCATGACCGGCCGTGTGCTTTCGCGCGAGGACTACCAGCTCGACGACCTCTCGCCGATCGCGCCCACCGACCTGGCCATGGGCTGGGGACGTATGTCCGACAGCTCGGTGCTGGACCGTATCCGCATCTCGCAGTCGAACCGCTTCTACTACTGGTACACGGACAACTATCCGATCCCGCGCCACGAAATCGAGGATTCCAGCGCGAACATGCACATGATCCCCGCCAACGACACCATCGCGCGCGAATTACGCGATGTGCGTCCCGGCGAGTTGATCCAGTTCGAGGGCTTCCTCGTCGACGTGAAGCGCGACGACGGCTGGCACTGGAACACCTCGCTCACCCGCGAGGACACCGGCGCGGGTGGCTGCGAGATCGTGCTGGTGGAAGACATCCACGAAGCACGCTGACGGGGCTGCCGATCAGTACGTGATCAACGCCTGCAACGGCAACGGCAGGGGCCACCTGGACCGGCCGTTCAGGCCGCCGAGTTCGATCACCACGCTGGCACCGATCACCTCGGCACCCAGCCGTTCCACGAGACGGCGTCCCGCCTCCAAGGTGCCGCCGGTGGCGAGGACGTCGTCCACCACGACCACCCGCTCGCCCGGCGCAAGCGCCTGCGAGCCGATCTCCAGCCGGTCCATCCCATACTCGAGGCCATAATCCACGCCCACGACCGGCGGTGGCAGCTTGCCGGACTTGCGCAGCGGAACGAAACCCGCGCCAAGCGCCCGGGCCATGGCCGCGCCGAAGATGAAACCACGGGACTCGATACCGCAAACGGCGCCGATGCCCTGCCCGCGCCATGGTTCGCACAAGGCGTCGATGCAGGCGCCGAATGCGGCGGCGTCGGCAAGGAGGGGCGTGATGTCCTTGAACATGATGCCCGGACGCGGGAAGTCCGGCACGTCGCGGACGAGATCGAAAATGGCCTGCATGGGAATCCTGGAGGGTGGCGCGAAGGGCTCAGGCGGGAAGGGTAACCGCACCGAAGTCGTCGTCGGCAGCCGCGGCACGCGCCTCCGCCAACTGGGCGTCGATCGCCCGGACGATGCCTTCGGCCGCCTCGGCGGCGGCTTCGGGAACCATGACCGCGAGGAAATCGCGGGCCGGAAGCTGGCCCACGGCGCCAGTGAGGAACTCGCCCGCGATGAATGCCGGAATCTCCGCCCGTTCGAGCGCGTCCTTCACCAGATGGGCGTCGATGAGGGATTCGGCGTGGTAGGCGATGCGCATGGTTCCAAGCTACCCCGCCGACCGAGTCCACGGCAAGCGCCCGGCACGCAAGAAAGGTAAACTCGGACGTTTGCCGCGCCCCAGCCTCCGAGTCCCTCGCGATGTCGACCGAAACACCCGTCCTGCAGCAGCACTTCATCCGCCAGATCGTCCGCGACGACCTGGCCTCAGGCAAGCACGCGGTTATCCATACACGGTTCCCGCCCGAACCGAACGGCTACCTGCATCTGGGCCATGCCAAGTCGATCTGCCTGAACTTCGGGTTGGCCGGCGAATTCACGGGTACCTGTAACCTGCGCTTCGACGACACCAATCCGTCGAAGGAAGACGTCGAGTACGTCGAAGCGATCCAGCGCGATGTGAAATGGCTTGGCTTCGAATGGGCCGAACTGCGTCATGCCTCGGATTACTTCGAGGTGTTCTATCGCTCCGCACTGAAGCTGATCCGCCTCGGCGTCGCCTACGTGGACGACCTGAGCGCCGAGGAAGTGCGCGAGTACCGCGGCACGCTCACGGAGCCGGGGCGGAACTCGCCTTACCGTGACCGGTCGATCGAGGAGAATCTCGACCTCTTCCAGCGCATGCGCGCGGGCGAGTTCGCCGACGGCAGCAAGACCCTGCGCGCGAAGATCGACATGGCCTCGGGCAACATCAACCTGCGCGACCCGGCGCTGTATCGCGTCCGCAAGGTGCGCCACCAGAACACCGGCGACGCATGGCCGATCTACCCCATGTACGATTTCGCGCATTCGTTGTCCGATGCGCTGGAAGGCATCACGCATTCGCTGTGCACCCTGGAGTTCGAGGATCACCGGCCGCTGTACGACTGGTGCGTCGACAAGGTGGACCTCGCCAACGATCCGGAGCTCTGGGAACCGCTGGTCGAGGCGGGCCTGCCCACGGCGCCGAGCAAGCCACGCCAGATCGAGTTCTCGCGCGGCAACCTCAACTACACGGTGATGAGCAAGCGCAAGCTGATCACCCTGGTGTCGGAGAACCTGGTCGACGGCTGGGACGATCCGCGCATGCCTACCATTGCGGGCGTGCGCCGTCGCGGCTTCACCGCCGCCGGCATCCGCCTGTTCTGGGAACGCATCGGCGTCAGCAAGCAGAACAGCACCATCGACATGAGCGTGCTCGAAGGCGCCGTGCGCGACGATCTCGACGGCACGGCGCCGCGCCGGCTCGCCGTGATCGATCCGGTGAGACTCGTCATCACCAACCTCGACGAAGCACACGCCGAATCGCTCACCTTCCCCAACCATCCGAAGGACGAGTCGTTCGGCACGCGCAGCGTGCCCTTCTCGCGCGAACTCTGGATCGAGCGCGAGGACTTCGCCGAAGTGCCGCCGAAGGGATTCCACCGCCTGAAGCCGGATGGCGAAGTGCGCCTGCGCGGCGTCGGCATCGTGCGCTGCGACGAGGTGATCAAGGACGCCGCGGGCGACATCGTCGAATTGCGCTGCGCGCTCGACCTGGACACGCGCAGCGGCATGCCCGGCGCCGACCGCAAGGTGAAGGGCACCATCCACTGGGTGAGCGCACGTGACGCCGTGCCGGCCGTGGTGCGCCTCTACGACCGCCTGTTCGACGTCACCGATCCGGACGACGACAGCGACGGCAAGACGTACAAGGATCACCTCAACCCGAACTCGCGCCGTATCGTCCACGGCTACGTCGAGCCCGCGGCGGCGGGTGCCGACCGAGAGGACCGCGTGCAGTTCGAGCGCCTGGGCTACTTCGTCGCCGACATGCACGACCATACCCATGCCTCCCCGGTCTTCAACCGGGTGGTGACCCTGCGCGATTCCTGGGCGAAGCAAGGCTGATGTTGTACGCGCAGGTTCACCTCACCCTGCCTGCCTGGGTGCACGAGGCGGTGGATACATCGCTTGCCTATCCAGGCGACGAGGCCAAGGTCGGCCTCGCCATCGAACTATCCGCGCGCAACGTCGATCTGGCCACCGGCGGGCCGTTCGGCGCCGCCGTGTTCGACGGTAGCGACCGCATCGTCGCCGTGGGCGTGAACCGGGTGGTACCCCACGCCTGTTCGGTCGCCCATGCCGAGATGATGGCGTACATGACCGCGCAGCAACGCCTGCAACGTTTCCGGCTCAACGAGGACGGTGGACGCTTCGTGCTCGCGAGCAGTTCGCAGCCGTGCTGTCAGTGCTACGGGGCCACCGTATGGGCTGGCGTCGACGCATTGCTGATCGGCGCCCGTGCCGAGGACGTCGAGGAGCTCACGCCCTTCGACGAGGGCCCGCTGCCGTCCGACTGGATCGGCGAACTCGAGCGGCGCGGCATCGCCGTACGCCGCGATATCCGCCGCGACGACGCACGCGAGGTGCTGCGCCGTTACGGCGAATCGGGCGCCGCATATTGATCCCGAGCCGCATCCGGTGAAGCGTTGGCGCGCCGCGCTACCGCTGTGCCTGCTGCTGATCGCGGGAGCGGCCCTGCTCGCCAGCGGCGTGCTGGACCGCTTCGATCCCCACCACCTGCTCGCGGAAGAAGGACTGCTGCGCGCGACGATCGCGGCGCATCCGCTCACGTCCCGTCTTGCCTACGCCGGCATACTGACCCTCGCCATCGCCACCGGCGTGCCCGGCACGATCGTGATCGTACTGGCGGGAGGCTTGCTGTTCGGCGCCGTGGAGGGCACCGCCTTGTCCTCGGTGGCGCTGGTCCTCGGCTCGCTGGTGCTCTATCTCGCCAGCCGTTATGCGTTCGGCACCGGCCGGCGCGAGCCGCCGCCGTTGGCAAGACGCCTGCGCGACGGCTTCGCCGCCCACCCTGTCACCTACACGCTCGCCCTGCGCTTCATTCCCGTCGTCCCGCTCGGCGCCATGACCGTGGCACTGGCCTGGCTTCGTTGCCCGCTGTGGCTGTTCGTGGGCGCGACCTGGCTGGGCGGGACGGTATCGCTGTTCGTGGAAAGCTCGGTCGGGGCCGGTCTGGGCGAGACTTTCGGCAGCGGCGCGCCGGTGACCGCCGCCAGTTTCCTGAATACCAGGATCCTGCTACCCCTGGCCGCCTTCACGCTGCTCACGATCCTCCCCCTGCTCGTGAAGACGGTACGCGCCCGGCTAGGCCGGAAGGGCTGACGCCGCACCGCGCGATCTGCGCTAGGCTGTAGTCTCGCGCCGCCGAGGACGGGCGGCGCCTGGGGAATCGCATGCGTGATGTATCCGCTCCATGGCTGGAAAAGGTCTGGCGCCGCACCTCGTTGGTGCAGCGCCTGACCTGCGTCGCCCTCGTGCCGACCGCGATCAGTGCGATCCTCCTGGTCACCTTGCTGACGCGCCACCAGATGGACACCCTTCACGAGATGGGCCGTTCCACGGCGGATGCCATCGCGCAGCAGGCGGCGAGCGTCTCCGGTGAGGCCTTGCGCACCGGCGAGCGCCGCGAGATCGGCCGCATCGCGCAATCCATCGTGCAGTTGCCGCAGGTATCCCGGGTACGGATCAGCGACCGCGACGGCGAGATCATCGCCGACCGGGTGAACGGCTCGATCGGCAGCGACGACGACGGCCTGACCGTGGCGCGCGAGGTGCTCGATCCCGCGTCCCACCGCGTGGTGGGTTCCGTCACCGTGGACGTGAGCGTGGAGGACGCCGTCGCCGCGCAACGCGCCAGCGTGCACAACGCCCTGGTCTGGCTGGCGCTCAGCCTCGTGATCGCGGTCGCCATCGGCTGGTCGACGGCCCGCTGGTTGAGTGCGCCCTTGCGCAACCTCGCGATCGCGGTGCGCCAACTGGGCCTGGGTGACCGGACCGTGGTCGTGCCGGTCACCGACGACACCGAGATCGGTGACCTGCAGCGCGGTTTCAACGGTGCCGCCTCGAAGTTGTTGCACGCACAGATCGGCATGGAACGTGAGATCGCCACCGCCACCGAGGAACTCGCGCGGAAGAACGCCGCCCTGGAAGCGGCCAGCGTTGCCAAGGCACGCTTCCTGGCCGCCGCTTCGCACGACCTGCGCCAGCCGCTTTACGCGCTCACCCTGTTCTCGTCCGGACTCGCCGTGGATGAATACGACCCCGTGCGCCTCAACCGTATCGCGCATATTCAGGAGTGCGTGGAATCGCTCGACCACCTGTTCGGCGAACTGCTCGACCTCTCCCGCCTGGAAACCGGCGCGATGCCGGCCATCATCCGTGACGTGCCGCTGGACGAGGTGTTCGAGGAAGTGAGCGTGAACTTCCGGATGGTGGCCGAGCAACACGACCTGCGCCTGGTGGTGCGCACCACCGGCCTCTGGGTACGCACCGACCGCACGATGCTCGCCCGCATCCTCAACAACCTCGTGAGCAACGCGCTGCGCTACACGCGCTGCGGGGGCGTGTTGGTCGGGGCCCGGCGCCGGCTCGACGGTGGCGTGCGGGTGGACGTGTGGGATACCGGCCTGGGCATCGGACCGGATCACCTGCAACACATCTTCGACGAGTTCTACCGGGTGGAGAGCGGCCCCGAGGCGGGCCGCCCGGAAGGTACCCGGCGGGGACTCGGATTGGGGCTGTCCACCGTGCAGCGGCTGGCCGGCCTGCTCGGCACGCGGGCTTCCGTGCGTTCCAAGCCCGGCAAGGGCACCGTTTTCTCGATCACCCTGCCCGAGATCCAGCCCGGCACGATCGAGGCGACGACGGTGGCCGCGCCGGAGCCCGGCATTCCACGGGACATCGTCGGGATGCGCGTCCTGGTGATCGACGACGAACCCAGCATCCTCGCTGGCATCAGTTACCTGTTGGGCAGCTGGGGCTGCGAGGTCATGACCGCCGAGGATGCCCAGCAGGCGATGGAAGCCGTGCACCAATGGATGCAGCCGCCCGACATCGTGATTTCCGATCTGCGCCTGCGTGAAGGCACCGGCCTGGACGTGATCGCCCTGCTCGATCGCTACTACCGCCGTCGGCCGGGCGATCCACCGCCGTTCGCCCGGGTGCTGATCACCGGCGAGACCCGCGGCGAATTCCTGCGCAACATCGACCAGCAGACCACGCAGGTGCTGTTCAAGCCGGTTTCTCCCGAGCGCCTGCACGAGGTAATGGTTTCGGCCTGGACTGTCCATCATGCAGCCGTCTGAGCCGGATGGCCTGCTTGCCCCTGGACGCCCGTAGGGCTATGGTCCGGACAACGGGGAGCTCGCGATCCAAGCGAGCGGAGGGAGAGGCATGCGTGTTCTGATCGCGGACGATCATCGGCTCATCATCGAGGGCGTGAAGCTCAAGCTTCGCGAACTCGACACGGACGTGGAGTTCATCGAGGCCGAAACGGTAGCCCAGCTTCGCGACAAGCTTGCACAGAAGCCCGCGCCCGACGTGGCGCTGATCGACATGGCCATGCCCGGCGCGGACGGCGTCGAGCACATCAAGGAGGCGGTGGCGGCCCTGCGCGAGTCCGATACCGACGATGGCGCGTCGCGCATGCGTCCCGTCATCGTGCTGTCGGGTACCGAGGATCCCTCTTCGATCCGCCACGTGCTCGACCTGGGCGTGCAGGGGTACATCCCGAAATCGTCGCCCCCCGACGTGATTCTCAACGCCGTGCGGCTCGTCGTCGGCGGCGGGGTCTATGTACCGCCGGAAGCGATGAAGGCGGCTTCAGCGGGTGGCGTGCCCACGTTCTCCCTATCCAACAACAACGACGGGCTCTCGACCAAGGAGCGTCTCGCCACGGTCCTGACCGATCGCCAGATCGACGTGCTCAAGCTGCTGGCGAAGGGTCGCCCGAACAAGCTGATCGCGCGCGAGCTGGGCATCAGCGAGGGAACCGTCAAGATCCATCTCGCCGCGATCTTCCGTGCGCTGCACGTGCGTAACCGGCTCGAGGCCCTCGTCGCGGCACAGCACCTGGGCGACTGAACAGAACAGACGCCCATTCGTCATCGGCCCGGCGTAAGCTGGGCGGAACAACGCGGGGCAGGCGCGATGCGGGCAGGCGTGGAGATCGCTGCGACACGGCGGAAACGCGGATGGCTGGCCGCGGCGCTGGCGTGCGCGCTGTGCGTCCTGCCAGCCATCGCGAGCCCGCCGGGCGACGTCGACCCCGATGCCCCCCTGACCTTCGGCATCCTTCCCATCGGGGGTCCCGCCGAGTCGCTGGAAGCGTGGCGACCCATGCTGGACGACCTGCGCAAGTCGATCGCCCGGCCCGTCCGCGCGGTATCCGTCACTACCTACGAAGGCATCGCCCAGGCGATCGCCGAACAGCGCGTCGACATCGCCTTCCTTTCCGGCAGGCTGGCCCTGGACGCCGTCTCCCGGCAGAACATGGAGGTGATCGGGCGACTCACCCGGGGCGATGGATCGAAGGGGTACCACGCCGTGCTGCTGGTGGCATCGGACTCGCGCCTGCGCACGCTGGACGAGCTCTTCATGCGTCCGGGCAAGTGGCGCTTCGCGCGCGGCGAGGCCTTGTCGGTATCGGGCTACCTCGTGCCGGAGACGCAGCTGTTCGCCCCGCGCGGTATCGACTCCGATACCTTCTTCGCCAGCGTTCACATCGACAACCACCAGAACAACGCGCTGGCGGTAGCCAATGGCGAGGTCGACGTCGCCACCAACAACACGGCCGACCTGGAACGTTTCCAGCAACACTTCCCCGACCAGTACGCGCGCTTGCGCATTCTCTGGAAGTCGTCGCTGATCCCACACGCGGTGATCGTCATCCGCAACGACCTGCCCCTGGTCCTGCGGGAAAAGGTGGCGAGGTTCATCACCGGCTATGGCAAGGGCAAGGATGGCGTGCGCGAGGAAGCCAACCTCAAGCTCATCCACGACATCAGCGGCTTCGCCCCCGCCGACGACGCGGATCTGGTCCCCTTTGCCGATATCGAGTACGCGCTGGAGAAGCGCCGGGCCACCACCGCCCAATGGGTGAGCGAGGGTGCCCGTGCCGCTCGCTTCCGAAAAATCCAGGCCGACCACGACCTGCTCGTCGCACGTCTGCGCGGCAAGTGATAGGCCGAACGGCTTAGGCCGGCCGGTTTAGCTCCCCTTGTCTATCGCGCGACGAACGCGCGTTTCATAGATTCGTCATGAGACCCCGCGCAACAAGGCCGCTCCATGACCGCGTCGCCGCAACCGTATGGCAGGCCCGCGCCACTGCGACGGCAGCTGATCCTCAAGGGATTGCTGCCGATGACACTCGTCGCCCTGGCGCTGACCGTGAGCCTCGGCGTGCTGCACATCCGCGCCACGGGTGTCGAGAGCTACGCCGTGGCACGCATCCAGGCGGTGCGCATCGCCGCCTCGGTCAGTGCACTGGCCAGCGAGGACGCGACACGCGATGCGCTTGCACGCGCCCTCTCGCGCAGCGCCCCCACCCAGCAAGCCGTGCTCCATCGCCAGGGCGATACCGACCTTGTCGTCGACAGCGGCCGTCGCGTCGGCTCGGGACGCCCACTGCGCGTCTGGATCAGTACGTCGCAGGGCGAGCTCGAGACGGTGTCGGATGCCACCGTACTGCATGAGCGGCGTTTCGCCGGCATGCTCATGACCCTGTTGCTGTGCGTCGGCGTGACGGCCGTCTTCGTCGTGACGCGGCGCGCACTGGAACGGGATGTGGTGGTTCCAGTCGAACGGCTGCGCGGCCGCATCGACCAGTTCCTGCATCCCCGTGGCACGCAGTCCGCGACACCTGACGACGATGCGCTACGCGCGATCGACGGCCTGCTCGATGAACTCGTGGGTTTGCGCGCCCGCCACGACAAAGCCATGGCGGACGCGTTGCGCCAGCGCCTGCAGGACATCGCGCGGCACACCCACTTCGTGGAGCAGATCGGCGATCACTTCCGCCAGCCATTGCAGGCACTCGCCTTGTTCGTGGCGGGCATGCAGCCGGGCGAAGACCTGCGCCAGCGGGCGGTGCTCGGGCAGATGCGCAGCAGCCTCATGCGGCTCAACGAACTGCTGGATGGCCTGCTCGAGATGGCCCGCTTCGACGCCGGTGCCATCGAACCCACGGCAGCCGACCTGATCGCCTCCGACCTCTTCGTGCGCGAGCGTGCAGCCATCGAGATGGATGCGACGCGACTGGGTGTCGACGTGCGCTGGCGCGGTGGCCGGCTGCCACTGCGCACCGACCCCGGTTTGTTCGGCGAAGTGTTGCACCGGCTCGTCGGCAACGCGGTGCTGAGCACGCCGCACGGACGGGTCCTCGTCGCGATACGCCGTCGCGGCAGCACGATCCGCCTCGAAGTGCGCGACAACGGCATGGGCCTGGAGCCGACACTCCAGGCGCGTGTCTTCGAGGAATTCACGCGATTGCCGGGGCACCCCGGTTACGGTCTCGCCCTGGCTGTCGCACGGCGTATCGTGGACACGCTGGGCGGGCGAATCGGAGTCCGTTCCAGCCCGGGCCGCGGCACCCTCTTCTGGGTGGAACTGGACGGCGCCGCGGCGGGCTCGGCCGCACAGACGTTCGCCTTGCTGGGGCGCCACGCGGCGCACTGAGCGCACGCCGGAGCTGTCGCCGGAGGGGCAACCAGCGTATCGTTGCGCGAGCACTGGGACCCTTTCGAGGAACGCGGGCGTGACGAGCATCAACTGGTCGGACACGGCGCCCTTCGTGGCGTTCCTCGGCGTGTTCGCCGGCGCGATCGGCCTGCCGGTACCCGCGATGCCCACCCTGATCGTGGTCGGCAGCACGCTGGTCGCCGCCCGCGATCCGCTGCTGATCATCGCCACCTTCCTCGGCGCCCTGGCCGGCGCCTTCCTCGGCGATGCCGCCTGGTTCCTCACCGGCCGCCGCTTCGGTTACCGCGTGCTCGATGGCCTCTGCCGCATCTCCCTCTCGCCCGATACCTGCGTCCGTCGCGCCAGCGGCTTCTTCGAAAAACGCGGCGTGAAGTTGCTGCTGGTCTCGCGTTTCATTCCCGGCCTGTCACTGGTGGCCATCCCGATCGCCGGAGCCGGCGACACGCGCTTCGTCCGCTTCACGGTCTACGACCTGCTCGGTGCGGCGCTGTGGGTGTCGGTCGGCCTGTCGGCGGGCATGTTGTTCTACCGCCAGATCGATGCCGTGCTGGCGGCGTTGCGCCAGTTCGGCCTGGGCCTGGCAACCGTGGCCGCGATCGGCTTGCTGGTGTGGATCGCCTTCCGCTACCTGCGCCGCACGCTGTTGCTCTCGCGCCTGCGCAAGAGCCGCATCAGCGTCGACGAGCTCTCGATGTTGCTTGCGAACGAACCGGGCGCCCTGATCGTCGACGTCCGCTCGGCGATGAGCCGCCGCGACGATCCCTATGTGATCCCCGGTTCGCGCCTGTTCGACCTCGCCACCGCCGACCAGGAACTGGCGACGCTGCCCAGGCACAGCGCGGTGGTCATCTACTGCTCGTGCCCGAATGAAGTGTCCGCGGCGAAGGTGGCGGAGCGGCTGAGCAAGCTGGGCTTCTCGAACGTCCGCCCCCTCACCGGTGGCCTGGGCGCCTGGCGCGAGGCCGGCCGGGACGTCGAGGCCATCGTGCTCACGACCTGAATCGCCCCACCCTTCGGGTTGTGCCACTCGGTCCCGCGCCGTAAACTTGCCGGTTCCCGCGTGTGGGTCGTTAGCTCAGTTGGTAGAGCAGCGGACTTTTAATCCGTAGGTCGCCGGTTCGAATCCGGCACGACCCACCATTCGCTCATGCTCGTCGACGCGCAATGCGTCATTCACTGACGACGATTGGGCTTTTTTCTCAAGTCCTGGCGCAGCTCATTAGGGTAGCCTCCCTCCATCACCGAAGATCGAGGGATACGATGATGAACATGCGCGCCGATGCAGACGACCTGCCGGCCATCGCGCCGGAAAACGCCGACCGTTCGTTGCGGGACATGCTGTACATGCTCTCCGAGCGCATGAGGCACCTTTCCACGAGGTCGGAAGTACGCGAGTTGGCCTGCCGGGTCGCCGTGCTCGAGGAGCGCATGTCTCACACGGCCACGAAGGCCTGGGTGCTGGGTGGCGCCGTGGCCGTGCTGGTCGCCACGATGGGCGGTTTCTGGTGGATCGTGCAGCAATACCTCTCGCCGCTGCTACGCGCGGCGGGCTGAAAGGATGGCTTACGCGTAGTGCGTGGGGTCAGGCACGCCGGCCTTGGCGAAACCCTCGGCGCGCAGGCGGCAGGCATCGCAGTGCCCGCAGGCTCGACCTTCGGCATCGGCCTGGTAGCAGCTCACGGTGGCGGAGAAGTCCACGCCCAGGCGCATGCCTTCACGCACGATGTCGCCCTTGCCCATCTGCATCAGGGGCGCATGGATGCGGATTCCCGCACCTTCCACACCGGCCTTGGTGGCGACATTGGCGAGTGACTGGAACGCCTCGATGAACGCGGGGCGGCAATCCGGATATCCCGAGTAGTCCACCGCGTTGACGCCACAGAAGATGTCGTTCGATCCCAGCACCTCGGCCCAGCCGAGCGCGATCGACAGCATGATCGTGTTGCGCGCCGGCACATAGGTGACCGGAATACCTTCGCCCCCATCCTCCGGCACGTCGATGTCCGCCGTGAGGGCGGAGCCACCGATGCTGCGCAGATCGACATGCACCGTCTTGTGCACCACGGCGCCGAGCATCTTCGCGACGCGCTCGGATGCTTCCAACTCGGAGCTATGACGCTGGCCGTAGGCCACACTCAGCGCATACACCTCGAAACCCTGCTCGCGCGCCATGGCGATGGTGACGGCCGAGTCCATGCCGCCGGAAACGAGGATGACGGCCTTGCGGGAAGCGTTCGAAGCGTTCATGACATTACCTGGGAGTTCAGTGGCCCGCGGCATCGTTCCAGAGCAGCTTGTGCAACTGCAACTGGAAGCGCACCGGCAGGCGTTCGGCGAGGATCCACTCGGCGAGTTCGCGCGGTTCGACCTTCGACCACACGGGGGAGAACAGGACCATGGCCTTGCGATCGAGCGAGTGTTCCCGCACGACGTCGCGCGCCCACTCGAAGTCGGCACGGCTGGCGATCACGAACTTCACCTGGTCGTGGGCAAGCAGGTGGTCGAGGTTCGACCAGAGGTTGCGCGCGCTTTCGCCCGAGTCGGGCGCCTTGAGGTCCATGACCTTGCGCACGCGTGGGTCGACCCGGGACACGTCGAGCGCGCCGGACGTCTCCAGGGACACCTCGTAGCCGGCGTCGCAGAGCTTGCGCAACAGGACCAGGCAGCGCTTCTGCGCCAGCGGTTCGCCGCCGGTCACGCAGACGTGGTGCGCGCCATGGCTGGCGACCTCGGCCAGGATGGCATCGATGTCATGCCACTGGCCGCCATGGAACGAATACTCGGTATCGCACCAGACGCAACGCAACGGGCAACCGGTCAGGCGTACGAACACCGTCGGCCAGCCGATCGCATCGGCCTCGCCCTGCACGGAGTGGAAGATCTCGGTGATCCGCAGACGCTCCGCGACGGGCGCGGCCGGCGGGACATCCGCCGGAGTTGCGGTGCTACCGTTCATGGGATCAGTTGGCCGTCTGGCGCTGCAGGCGGCGCAGGCGTTCCTGTGCGAGGCCGGCGGCCTTGGTGCCCGGATACTTGGCGGTCACCTGCTTCAGCGTGGCGATCGCGGCATCCTGCTGCTTCAGCTCGATCTGGCAGTAGCCCACCTTGAGCAGGCCGTCGGAGACCTTGTCGCTCTGCGGATACTGCTTGACCAGGCGCTGGAAAGCCTCGATGGCCACCGGGTAGTTCATGGTCACGTAGTACGACTCGCCCAGCCAGTAGTAGGCGTTCGGCGCGAGCGGGCTGTCCGGATACTTCACGAGGAAATCGCGGAAACCGCGCGACGCGGTGACGTAGTCGCCAGCGCGCAACGACTTGAAGGCGGTGTCGTAAGCGGCTTGCTGGTCGCTGCTGGGCGGCTGACCCTGCGGCGCCGCGGAAGCGCCGGGAGCGGCTGCCGCCGCCTGCGTGGCTTGCGCGGCCGCCGGCGCGATCGCCGCCGAAGCGGGCGCGGAGGGCGTGGTGGCCGAGGCGGCAGGCGGTTGGCCCTGCGGCGCCCCACCCTTTTCAAGACGACCCAGCCGCGAATCGAGGTCCGCGTACTGTGCCTTCTGGGATTCCTGGAGTTGCTGGTTCTGGTGTTGCAGTTCCTCGATCTGGCCTTGCAACTGGGACAGCTGCTGCTGCAGATCGTTGACCTGGTTCACCAGGGAGACCGTACCGGCCTGCCCCTGCGACTGCTGCTCGAGCCGCGACACGCGGTCGGCGAGGCTGAGGCGGGTGTCCTGGGCGATGGCTGGAACGGCAAAAAGCGTGGCGGACGCAATCGCGCCCGCCACGCCAAGCCTGGCCATGGTGCTGGTAGCCAGAGTCTTCTTCATTACTTACTTCGCGGTGTAGACGATCTCGACGCGACGGTTCTTGGCCCAGCAGTCTTCGTTGTGCTCGCGGCAGGTCGGCTTTTCCTTGCCGTAGCTGGTCACGTTGACCTGGCCAGCCGAACCGCCAGCCGCCTGGAGGGCGCTGGAGACGGCATTGCCACGACGCTCGCCGAGGCCCAGGTTGTACTCACGCGTACCGCGCTCGTCGGTGTTGCCCTCGAGGGTCATGGCCGACTGCGGACGGTCCTGCAGGTACTTGGCGTGGCAAGCGATGATCTGCTGGAACTCCGGCTTGACGTCGTTCTTGTCGAAGTCGAAGTACACGACGCGCTGACGCAGGCAAGCGTCGGTGTCGAGATCGGACGGCTGGTACTTGCCGTCGCTGGTGGGAGCCGTGCTGGTGGCGACCGGCTGCTGTTCCGGCATCGGAGCCGGCTTGGTGTTCTTCTTGGAGCAGGCGGCCGCGCCCACGCACAGCAGGGCAGCCAGGGTGACGGTAACGGTCTTATTCATGGGACGTTCCTTCAACAGTTGAGTTCCGACAGTCGGTTTTCGGTTTCGGGACAGGCACCGCCGGTTGTCCGGCTGTTTTTCTACTTACATCTACGTCGACGGGGCGCTGTCCCGCACCCGGCGTCTTCGTTCCAGCGACCGCACGAGGCGGCCGCCGGTAAACCTTCCGTCCGCAGAAAAGGTGCGGCAAGGCCGCACCCTTCCCTGGACGTTGCCGATGTCGCCGCCCGCGAGGGCGCGCCATCAGCGCTGTCGATAGGGTCCCCAGGACGGTTCGCGCACGTCACCGTCCGAAAGGACGAGGCGCTGGCGCACCAGACCGTCTGCCGAAACCGCATACAGGACGCCGCGAGTACCTTGCGACGCCGCATAGAGCAGCATGCTGGCGTTGGGCGCGAAGCTGGGCGAATCGTCCACGTTACCCGGGGAAACGAAACGCACCTGCCCACCCAGGCTACGGTCCATGATGGCGATACGATACACGTTCCCGTTGCCCTGCACCATCGCAATCTGCTTGCCGTCGTAGCTGACCGAGGCGCTGGCGTTGAAGCCACCCTGGAAGGTGACGCGCTGGGCGGCACCGCCCGAAGCGGACATCTGGTAGAGCTGTGGTTTGCCCGAGCGGTCCGAGGTGAAGATGATGCTCTGGCCGTCGGGGGTGAAGGTCGGCTCGGTATCGATGGCGAAGTTGTTCGTCACGCGGGTTTCGGTACGGCTGGCAACATCGATGACGAAGATCTCCGGGTTGCCTACGTAGGACAGGCTCACCGCCAGCTTGCTGCCGTCCGGCGACCAGGCCGGGGCGCTGTTGATGCCGCGCGGGTGCGAAGCGATGAGGCTACGCGACCCGGTGGAGATGTTTTGCACATACACGGCCGAATTGCCGCTCTCGAACGAGACGTAGGCGATCTTGCTGCCGTCCGGCGACCAGGCGGGGGAAAGCAGCGACTCGCGCGAACGGGCCACGACCTGCGGGTTGTAGCCATCGGAATCGGCCACGATCAGCGAATAGGTGGTGTTGTTTCCGGTGCCGACCGCGGTGATGTACGCGATGCGGGTCCAGAAAGCGCCACGGACACCGGTGACCTTTTCGTAGATCTGGTCGGCGATCTGGTGGGCGACGCCGCGAAGGTCACCCGCCGGAGCGGTGAAGGACTGAGCCAGCAGGCTCTGCTGCTTGTTGACGTCCCACAGCTCGTATTCGACCTTGAGCATGCCGCCGCCGGCATCGTTGATCCGGCCGATGGTCAGGAAGTCCTGCTTGAGCAGGCGCCAGGTCGCGAACTTGATGTCCGAACCCTGCGATGGGGTCTCGACGATGTCGGCCTTGTCCAGCGAGCGGAATTTGCCTGACCGGTTGAAATCGGCCCGAATGACGTCGGCCACGTCCGTCGGCAAGGGCGCACCCCCCGCCTGGGCGAAGGGGACGACCGCGATGGGCGTCGCCGTCTTGAGGCCGCCGACGATGTCCACGTTGAGCGACTGGGCGGCGGCCGGACCGGCCACGAAGACGGCAAGCGCGACCAGGAGGATGGCGAGGCGGGAAAGCATTCTGCGCATGGGCGGATTCATTGCGACCTGGGAATGGGAGACGGCGGCGAAATGTTAACGCGAAGGTCACTTGCTGCGTGACCGGATTCTGAACCGGTTCGTCCCGGCCTTCGCCGGGACGGGGCGCGCTACATCATTGCGGCCTGAACGTGAACGTTAGGTTGCGCTGGAACACGTCCTCGAAACCCTGGTAGGGCAACGGCTGGGCGCGCAGCACGGCATTTTCGATGGATGCCCGGCCAGCGGCATCGTAGGGGCAGCTGGAATCGACCTTGGCGCTGAGCACCTGGCCACCGGGTACCTGGACGATGTGCACCTGGCAGGACGCGTTGGGCATGTTGTCCGGGCGCAGCCAGTTACTCGTCACCGTGTTCTGGATCGCGGCCAGGTACTGGCCCAGCTTGCCGGTGTCGCGGCCGTTGGTACCGGATTGCTTCTGGTCCGCCGGCGGCAGGTCCGGCAGGCCGTCGTCCTTGGCGTTCTGCAGATCCTTCAATTGCTGCTCGGCCTGCTTCTTCGTGGTGTCGGCCTTCTTGGTCTGCGCCTTCGCCGCGTCGAGCTGCTTGAAGATGTCGTCGATCTCCTTCTGCTTCTCTTTCTTCTTCTGCTCCTGCTCGGCGTCGAGTTCGGCTTGGCGCTGGCGCTGCTTTTCCTCCTGCAGGCGCTTGGCGTCCTCGGCCTTCTGCACCGCGTCGTCGACGACCTTTTCCTGGTCCTTCAGGTCGGGCTGCTTCGGCGGCGGCGGGAGGGTTTCGACCTTGGGCTTCTCAGGCTGCGGCGGAGGCGGCGTCGGCACCACCGGGGGAGGCGGCGTCGTGTCCGGGGTCGGCTTCACCTTGGTGGCCTTGGGCGGCGGGCTGCCCGTGGGGCCGACGAGGGTGGCCTCGATGATCTGGCCGGGCAGTTCCAGCGGAGCCGGGCATTTCAGCGGGTTCCATTCCGCGGGCACGCCCAGGGCCTCGGCCCACTTCTCGTAGTCCGAGCACGGAATGACCGCGAGGCCCAGGAAGGCCACGATGCCGATGTGCAGGAGCGCGGCGAGGAAGACCGCGCGGGGCGTGCCGTTACGGTTTTCCATTCTGCGCCGACTGCGGCTGGCTCATCAGGCCGATCTTGGAGACGCCGGCCTCCTGGAGGATCGGGAGGATCGAATAAACCTTGCCATAGCCCACGCGCTGGTCGCCCGCGACCAGGACCTGGAGTTCCGGATTGGCGTTATGGAAGGCCGTGATCTTTGTCCTGAACTCGTCGGCGCTCACCGGTTCGCGCTTGGCGCCGTTGGCCGTCAGGTAGATCTGCCCGGCCTCGTCGACCGACACCACGATCGGGTCTTTCTTGTCCTGCAGGGACTTGGCGTTGGTCTGCGGGAGCTGGATGTCCACGCCGAGGTTCATCATGGGCGTGGTGACCATGAAGATGATCAGCAACACGAGCATCACGTCGATGTAGGGCACGACGTTGATCTCGGATTTCAGCTTCCGCTTGTGCCGGCGGTAGACGTTGCGCATGGCCATCGTTCCGGCTCAGACCGTTTCGTCGGAGTGGATCTGACGCTGCAGCACGGACGAGAACTCTTCCTGGAATACCTCGTACCGCGACGCGATGCGCTCCACCTTGTTGGCGTAGCGGTTGTACGCCCACACGGCCGGAATCGCGGCGAACAGGCCCATCGCGGTGGCGATCAGCGCCTCGGAAATGTGCGGGGCGACGACCGAGATGGTCACGTCCTTCATCTCGCCCAGGCCCTGGAAGGCGCCCATGATGCCCCAGACCGTGCCGAACAGGCCCACGTAGGGGCTGATCGAACCGACGTTGGCCAGGAACTCGAGGTTCTGCTCCAGCTTGCCGATCTCGCGGGTGCCGGCCACGCGCATGGCACGCTCGGCGCCTTCCATCACGCGGTTGGAGTCGGTCACGCGGCGCTGGCGCTGGCGGGCGAACTCGCGGAAGCCGGCCTCGAAGACGTTCTCGATGCCGTGCTGCCCGTCGCGGTTGCCCACCTCACGGAACAGGGCCGCCAGGTCGGCACCGGACCAGAAGCGGTCCTCGAAGGTCTCGGCGTTGTCGTGGGCGGTCTTCAGCTGGCTGTACTTGCGGATGATGATCACCCACGACAGGAACGAGAACACCAGCAAGAGGAGCATCACCAGTTGCACGGGCAGGCTCGCTTCCGAGACCAGCTTGAAAATGTTCAGTCCACCGTTCATCGCTTGAAGGCTCTCCGCCGGGTATCTGGGGCTTAGGTAAAGGGGAATTCGGGGGGAAACAGATCCGCCGGGATCTGTGCCGGACGCATCGTGTCGAGGTTCACGCACGCGGCGCGCACCTTGGCGCGCACCAGCGGCACATCCCCCCGCACGATCTCCTGATCGAACAGCATACTGGCTGAACGGCGTTCTTTGATCGCTACCGTCACCAGGAGTTCATCATCCAGACGGGCCGGCCGGTGGAAATCCAGGTGCATGTCGCGGACCACGAAGCCGAGCCCGGTCGCCTCACGCAGGGCGACCTGGTCGATGCCCTGGGCACGCAGCCATTCCGTCCTGGCTCGCTCCATGAAGCGGACGTAGTTGGCGTGATACACCACGCCACCGGCGTCGGTATCTTCCCAGTAGATGCGGACGGGCCAGCGGAACGGGTTCATGCGTCGCCCGGGAACAGGTCCGGCGTGGCCACCTGGCGCGGCGGCGGGGTCAGCCCGAGGTGCCGCCAGGCCTTGGCCGAGGCCATGCGGCCACGGGCGGTACGGATCAGGTAGCCCTGCTGGATCAGGTAGGGTTCGACCACGTCCTCGAGGGTGCCGCGATCCTCGCTGAGCGCGGCCGCCAGCGACTCCACCCCGACCGGACCGCCGTCGAAGCTCTCGATGATCGTGCTGAGCAACCGCCGGTCGAGGTCGTCGAAACCCTCGGCGTCCACCTTGAGCATATCGGTGGCCGCGCGGGCCAGCTCATGGGTGATCCGGCCATCGCCGCGCACCTCGGCGAAATCGCGTACCCGGCGCAAGAGCCGGTTGGCGATACGCGGCGTGCCGCGCGAGCGGCGGGCGATCTCGATGGCACCGTCCAGCTCGCAGTCGATATTGAAGATCCGTGCGGCGCGACGGACGATCGCCGTCAGCTCGTCGACGCTATAGAACTCCAGGCGCTGGATGATGCCGAAACGGTCGCGCAGCGGACCGGTGAGCAAGCCCGCCCGGGTGGTCGCGCCGATCAGCGTGAAGGGTGGCAGGTCGAGCTTGATCGACCGGGCGGCCGGTCCTTCGCCGATCATGATGTCGATCTGGAAGTCTTCCATCGCCGGGTAGAGCACTTCCTCCACCACGGGTGAAAGGCGGTGGATCTCGTCCACGAAGAGGACGTCGTTGGCTTCCAGGTTGGTGAGCAGGGCGGCCAGGTCGCCCGCCCGCTCCAAAACCGGGCCCGACGTGGAGCGCACGTTGACGCCCAATTCGTTGGCGATGACGTGCGAGAGCGTGGTCTTGCCCAGGCCGGGGGGGCCGAAGATCAGAACGTGATCCAGCGCCCCGCCCCGCCGCCGCGCGGCCTCGATATAGATGGACATCTGCTCGCGTACCGTCTGCTGGCCGAGATATTCGGCCAGGCGCTTCGGACGGATGCTGGCTTCCAGCGCCTCGTCGTCCATGGCGGCGGCAGCGGAAATGATGCGGTGCTCTGACATGGGCGCATTATGGCAGGTCTTGGGCGTGGGGCAGCCCTAGGGCCACCCCGCACCCGACTCCACCGTCAGCCGCCCAAGCTGCGCGCAAGAGCCAGCAAGGCCTCTTGGTTCGCCTTCACCGCATTGGGATCGAGGGGCTGAAGATCCAGACGGAAAGCCGTATTGTCCGTGACCCAATCGAGCGAAACGAGGGTTTTACCACGGCGCTCCCGCTTTGTCTGGACGGACCCTGGACTGCCGTTGACATCCGCATTGACCCATTCCTTGATGAGAGTGATCGAACCACCACTCTCGCGATATTCGGATTCCTCCAACTGAACATAGCCCAGGCCAGCCACTTCCCAGGATCGTGAGACGCCTGTCCACCGACCATCGAGAAGTCCGCCGCCTGTTGTAGCCTCCACGAGCCGCACGTTTTGGAGAATCGTTCCTTTCACCGAAATCGGCTCGTAGCGCAAATGCGGCCGAATGGATGCCAACGACTGATATGGCCTGTCAGATGGAGCCATGCGACTACGGCTTTTCAGCGCCATGCGACTCGCCTTCCGGAGGTCCGGCACCTCACCTTGTCGCGCAATCCCCACGCCATTCACCTTCTGCTCGGCAAGCTCTTGTCTGACTTGTTGTGCCAGGGGGCCGACGAAAGGCGACTCGTCGAGAGGAACGATGTGCGGACCAGGGGCCCCATGCATGCGACTCATGTCGAACCCTTCGGCCCGTGCTCGTTCCACCTCACTCGCGGGTATGCCGGATTTGACGACAAACGAATCTGAAAGAACGTTTTCCGTCGCGTGTGTCGCCGGAACGAGGCGCCACGTGCAAAGGGCGAGCGCAATGGCACATCTTGCTGTTCGCATGTTCTACCTCCTCCTATGCCCGTGATTCGGACACAGGCAAGGCTAAAGAGGTGCCGCAACTGCAACGACCAGTGCATATCGACAGGTGACGAGCGGAACCTCCTTGACGAATTGCGGGCACGCCCTCGCAGTACATAAGCTCCTTACGTTTCCCAACGGAAGGTAACGTTAGGGGCCGCAGGCATTTCCGAGACTTACCCGATGTCCAGCTCGCCCGACAACCCACCGCGTCGTTCGGAGGGGCGGCGTCGGGTGCCATTCTCAGAGCGATTCCGCGGGAGGTGCAGGCCGAAGATCTCGACCCGCGCTCGGGCTCAACAACAGTCTCCTGGGGATCTGGAAGAACGCTATCGCCAGCAGCGTGGGCCTACAAGTCGTGGTGGGCAGGATCGACTGCACCTCCGCCGGTCGTGCCTTTAATTTGCTGAAGCCCATTCGGGCAGCACCTTGAAGGAGCATGCATGAAGGCTCAGATAGTGACCGCCGCCGTCCTCGCTGTTACAGCGACTGACGCGAACGCGCTTATCAAATCGATCAGCCGGGCGAATTGTGTCGCCGGCGTGATCAACGAATCCGTCACATACGACAGGCCAAACCTGGATAGCCATTGGATGACGACGTTCAGTACGCATGTGGGCTTCGGCGCCGTAGGCGGCCACACGCGCTCGGCACCGAAGGCGTACACCTGGCGATCGTACGCAGGCGACCGTTTCGACTCTTCCAAAAACACCGTCACGGGAACACACCTCTTCGTCGACGAATTTGGACTCAGACGCTACCAGCAGACCATCGCGACAGACTGTAACCTGGGGGAGTGGTGAAATGACTCACAAAAAAATTCGATACGTCACTTTGCCGCTGGTTTGCGTTGCCGGATTTGCGACGATGGCGCATGGAACTGCCGATACGTCCCGCGACGTGAGGCTACCAGCGCTTTCGAGAGCACAGGTTCAGCAGACCCTTGAGCAGGGAGTCGACATCAGCAAGGTCAATACCGCTCCTGGACTTCATGTCGTGCCTCTCAGCGAATCATGGAGCACACCCGACCAGGCCGAGATAGAGCGCAAACAGATCGAACAGCAGAGAAGCCGGGGGTTCTATTCGGCGGAAGCCGGCGAGGTTGTAGACGTGCGGGGCCGAATGAAAGCCGCGGCAACTGAACGTGGGAAAATGCCCAGGCACGACAGGGCTTTTCGTTCGTTGAACGATGTCCGGAAGGATCTTCTGGTCAATCCCGCAGAGTTGGGAACGTCTGAACTGTCGTCAGCGACGTTGATGGAAGTCCGTCTTGGCGGAAGCTACGTCAATGGGAAATGGACCGGTCTTGCCCGGACATTTGAAGTGCCCGGCCTCGGCCTCATCGTGCTCAATGAAACGGATCACGCAGCCGGCAACGAGTCCGTCACTCTGATTCGGGAGTGGATGAACATCGACGTCAATGGACAATCAGGCACAACCAAGACCGCACGCGATGCATCAGGACGCACACTGGTGACCGTCGGATGGGTCAACGAGCGCAAGATCTATTCGATGCGCCTGCAACCCCTGCACCCCGAGGCCCATGAAGCAAATCAGGCCAGGCTACTCGAGATTGCGCGCAACCTTATCGAGACTTGATTCTTCGCAAGCCAATGTGGTGATGAAATAGCGGCGCCATGCTGGCACCGCCCATCAAGTCGGCCCCGGCGACACGTTCGCGGCCGAACGTCAAATCTCGACCTGCACGCCCAGCTCGATTAGCCGATCGCCGGAGCGATCAACGAATCTGTCACGTACGACAGGCCCGGCTTCGACAGCTATTGGATGACGACAATCAGTCAGCACGTTGGCTTCGGTTCTGTAGGCGGCCACGCCGTCTCCGCAAGAAAAAGCTTCACATGGCGATCGTACGCGGGCGACCGTTTCGATTCTTCCAGAAACACAGTAACCGGAACGCATCTTTTTACAGATAGACGGGGTCGCAATCTTTATACGCAGACCGTCGCCACGGACTGCAACCTGGGAAAATGGTGATATGACCCATAGGAAAACACTTTGCTTCGTTCTGCCCGTCGCCTGTCTTATCAGCAGCACGGCTTCAGGCCAGAGCACAACCGATTTGCTGCCGGTGACGCCGCCGACGTTCTCGCGCGTACAAATCGACGCGGCGCTCGACGCCGGCGTCGACTTGCGCAAGGTCGACACGACGCCGGGGCTCCACACGGTCCCACTGAGCGAAACGTGGAGCACTCCGGAACAGGCGAGGGAGATACGAAAGCACATCGATGAACAGCGGAGTCGTGGCTATTATTCGGCGGAAAACGACAAGATTCCCGACCTGCGAGCAGCGATGAGAGCCGCCGCCAACCAGCGCCGACACGTTCCTCGCCACGACCGGACCTTCCACTCCCTGACTGAAATCCAGGACGACATCCTGGTCAAGCCAATCAATCTCGGAACATCCGCGCTGTCGTCGGCCAGGCTGCTGGAAGTGCGCCTTGGTGGGAACCACCTCAAGGGGAAGTGGACGGGTCTCGCCAGGACGTTCGAAGTCGCCGACCTCGGCCTTGTCATACTCGACGAGAGAGATCATGCCGCAAGTAAGGACTCCGTCACGGTGGTCCAGGAGTGGGTGAACACCGACGTGCACGGGCAGCAGGGCAGCATGAGGACCACACGCAGCGCGTCCGGACGCACCCTCGTCTCCGTCAGCTGGGAGAATCAGCGCAAGCTCTACTCGCTCGAGCTGCAACCTCTTCGCCCTGAGGCAGGCGAGGCCAATCAGGCCCGCCTTCTGGAGATCGCGCGGAAGCTCGTGGAGGCCTGACCACCGCGGTGCATCGCCGCGAAGGGTGCTTTTTGCGAGCACCCTTCGCGCGCCGACAGCACTTCCGCCAGAGCTAGATTTCCACCTGCGCGCCCAACTCGATCAACCGGTTGCCCGGGATCTGGAAGAACGCCGTCGCCGGCATCGCGTTGCGCGCGAGGAAGGCGAACAACTTGTCGCGCCAAAGCGCCATGCCGGGGCGGCGGGCGTCGGCCACGATGGTTTCGCGGGACAGGAAGAACGTGGTGTCCATCATGTCGAAGTCGAGGCCCAGCGAACTCGCGCGGGATAGCGACAAGGGGATGTTCGGATCCTCGGCGAAGCCATAGCGCAGCTGGAGGCCGTAGAAGCCGTTGCCGTACTCGATCACTTCCATGCGTTCTTCGTAGTCCGCCACGGGCGTCTCGAGCATTTCCACCGTCAGCAGGACATTGCGCTCGTGCAGCACCTTGTTGTGCTTCAGGTTGTGCAGCATGGCGTGCGGCACGGAGTTCTGGTTCGCCGTGAGGAACACGGCGGTGCCGGGAACGATGAGCGGTGGATGATCGGCGATGTTGGCGACGAAGGGTTCGAGGGCCAGGCCGGATTGCTTGATCTCTCGGACCACGAGCTCCCTGCCCCGCCGCCACGTCGTCATCATGGTGAAGATCACCACGCCCAGCACCAGGGGGAACCAGCCGCCATGGGCGATCTTCAGCGCGTTCGCGCCGAAGAATGCCACGTCGACGATCAGGAAGATCACGCCCACGGTGATGACGGCGGACCAGTGCCAATGCCAACGGCGGCGGGCGACGACCAGCGCCAGCAGGGTCGTCATCGTCATCGTGCCGGTCACGGCGATGCCGTATGCCGCACCGAGGTTGTTCGACGAACGGAAGCCGATCACCGCGAGGAAGACCAGCACCAGCAACATGCGATTCACCCAGGGCACGAAGATCTGCCCGGACATCTCGTGCGAGGTATGCACCACCGCCATGCGCGGCGAGTAACCCAGCGACATCGCCTCGCGGGTCATCGAGAACGCGCCGGAGATCACCGCCTGCGAGGCGATGATGGCGGACATCGTCGCCAGCGCGACCATGGGATAGAGCCAGTCCTCCGGCACCATCTTGTAGAAGGGGTTCTCGATCGCGGCCTGGTCGTGCAGCAGCAGCGCGCCCTGTCCGAAATAGTTGATCAACAGCGCCGGCAGCACGAAGGTGAACCAGGCCAGGCGGATCGGCTTCTTGCCGAAGTGCCCCATGTCCGCATACAGGGCTTCGGCGCCGGTCAGCGCCAGCACCACGCCGCCCAGGGCGATGAAGGCCTGCTTGCCATGCTCGAGGAAGAACGTCACCGCGTACCACGGGTTCAGTGCGACCAGCACCTGGGGATGGGCCACGAGCTGGCGCAGGCCCAGGCCGGCGAGCACCAGGAACCAGACCACCATCACCGGCGCGAAGGCCTTGCCGACGAAATTGGTGCCGTGCCGCTGCACCGCGAAGAGGATGATGATGATGACCAGGCAGATGGGCAGCACGTAGGTGTCGAGCTGCGGCGCGGCGACTTCCAGGCCTTCGACGGCCGACAGCACCGAGATCGCGGGCGTGATGACGCCATCGCCATAGAACAGCGAGGCACCGAAGATGCCGATCGCCGCAAGCACCCAGCGGGCCCTCGGCGAGCCGCTGACGCTGCGCTGGGCCAGGGCCATCAGCGCCATGATGCCGCCCTCGCCCTTGTTGTCCGCACGCATCACGAAGGTCACGTATTTCAACGACACCACCATGATCAGCGACCAGAAGATCAGCGAGAGGACGCCGAGCACCGCCGTTGGATGCGGCGTCATGCCGTGCGTTCCCAGGGTCTCCTTCATGGCGTACAGCGGACTGGTGCCGATGTCGCCGAAGACGATGCCGATGGCGCCCAGCGCCAGGGCGCCGATGCGGCGGCCGTGGGCGTGCTGGATATCTTCGGCGGGGTTTTCCGTTTTCACTCTCAACCTCCGAGCGCCGCTCGCAGCGCCTTGCGGATGATGGCCTCGGCGGAATCGCCTTCGGCGGCGGCTTTTTGAACGAGCCGGGACGCTTCCACCGGCTTGTAGCCGAGTTGTTGCAGGGCGACGGTGGCTTCGCCGACCGGATCGGCCGGCACAGCCTCGCCCAGCGTACTGACGGGCAGGCGCACGCCCACCGCGTCCACGCGATCGCGCAGCTCCACGACCATGCGCTCGGCGGTCTTCTTGCCGATGCCCGGGATCTTGGTGAGGGCCACTACATCACCCGCATGGACCAGCCGCGACAGCTCGTCGGTGGCCACGCCGGAAAGCACGGCCAGCGCGATCTTCGCGCCGATACCGCTTACCTTGAGCAGATTGCGGAACATGGCCCGCTCGGCTTCGCGCAGGAAGCCGTAGAGGGCCACGCCGTCTTCCTTCACCGCGTAATGGGTGAGCAGGATCACTTCCTTGCCCGTGCCGGGCAGGTCGTAGATGGTCGACATGGGTGCATCGACCTCGTAGCCGACGCCTCCCACTTCGATGAGGAGCGACGGAGGCTGCTTGCTCACCAGGGTGCCGCGCAGGCGACCGATCATCGGCGACGTCTCCATGCCGTGCGGGGGATGCCCACGCGCTCGATACTGGAACGTGTATGTGCGTGGGCGATGGCGATCGCCAGCGCGTCGGCGGCGTCCGCCTGCAGCGGACCCTTGATGCCGAGGATGATCCCGATCATGTGCTGGACCTGGGTCTTGTCGGCGCGGCCGGTACCGACCACCGCCTGTTTCACTTCGGTCGCGGCGTACTCGTGCACGGCGATTCCCTGGCTGACCACGGCACATACGGCGGCGCCGCGTGCCTGGCCGAGCTTGAGGGCCGAGTCCGCGTTGCGCGCCATGAACACACGCTCGATCGCGGCTTCCGCCGGACCGTGCGTGCCGATGATGCCGCAGAGCTCGTCAAATATGCGTTTCAGGCGGAGCGGGAAGCTCGCCTCCCCGCCTATCACCAGGGCGCCATGCCAGACATGGGTGAGCGCGCCGGTGTCCGACACGTCGATGACGCCGACGCCGGTACGCTGGCTACCCGGATCGATGCCGAGGATGCGGATCATGGCAGCGATGCTACGCGCAAGACGGGAACGGGCCGGTAAGGCCTCAAGCCTCGTCCGCGTCGTGGGCCGGGAGGACGGCGTTGTGGTAGACCTCGTCCACGTCGTCGAGCGCGTTCAGGCGCTCGAGCAGCTTTTCGAACTGTTCCAGGGCCTCGCCGGTGGGCGTGACCAGTGGACCGTTCGGCCGCATCACCACGTCGGAACCCTCGACCTCGAAGCCGGCCGCGACCAGCGCCTTGCGCATGGCCTCGACAGCGATGGGATCGGACGCCAGCAGCACCGTGCCGACGCCGTTCTCGATGACGATGTCTTCGGCGTTGTTCTCGATCGCCGCTTCTTCCAGCTTCGACTCGACATCGGCATCACCGCCGGTATGCACGACGACCTGGCCCACGCGGGTGAACTGGAAGGCCACCGAATTGGTGGTGCCCATGTTGCCGCCGAGTTTGTTGAGCGCCGCGCGCACGTCGGCCACCGTGCGGACCTGGTTGTCCGTCACGCAATCGACGATCAGCGCGGTACCCGCCGGGCCGTAGCCTTCGTAGCGGATCTCGTGCATGTCGGCGCCGCCCTCGGCACCCGAGCCGCGCTTGATGGCGCGCTCGATGGTGTCCTTGGTCATGTTCGCCGCGAGCGCCTTGTCGACGGCGGCGCGCAGGCGCGGATTCCCGTTGGGATCGGGCACGCCGCCACGCGTGGCGATGGTGATTTCGCGGATCAGCTTGGTGAACACCTTGGCGCGCTTGGCGTCTTCGGCGTTCTTGCGACCTTCGATGGACGGGCCTCTACCCATGTTCGATTCCTGGACTTACCGGACGGACGAGGGCGCGATTCTAACGGAAGTGCGCTCCGGACGGGTCAATCGTCGAACCGGCCATCGCGCAGGAAGGCCACCACCTGGCGGGCGACATCGGCCGATACGAGCATGCCGGTATGGCTGGTTTCCAATACGCAATGGTCGGTGAGGCCGGGGAGCCGGGTTTCCTCCACGCCCACCGAACCGTCGTGCTCGGCACCCAGCTCGCCTACGAAAGCGCCCAGGCCGACCGGCATCCTTCCGGCGATCATGCCGACCTCGCGGCGCCCATCCCAGCGGTCGAGGCCATGCTCGAGCAGTTCCCTGGAGCGGCCCAGCAGCATGTCGCCGCCCCAGCGGTGGGTGAGCCCCCGCGCGGCACCGCTGCCGTTGAGGGGGGAACCCAGGCAGACGATGCGGCCGTCCGGCAGGTCGTCGTCGCGGCAGGCCAGCAGGGCCAGGATGCCGCCGAGGCTGTGCCCCACGACATGTACCGGGCCTGGGCCGAGGGCGCGGATGCGCTTGCGCAGCCGCGCGATCGCCTGCTCCGGCGGCGCGGCGACGCTCATGTATTCGAACTGGTGAACCCGGAAGCCTTCCTCGCGCAACCGCCGATGCAGCATCGCCATGGCGAACCCACGCATCCACAGGCCGTGCAACAGCAGGACCTCGGGAGGCGGGAGAGTCATCGGCGCGTTCAGGATCAGGCCTTCAACGGCTCCGCGGCGGCGACGCGGACGTGCAGTTCCTTCAACTGCGGTTCGGACACCGGCGAGGGGGCATCGGTCATGAGATCCTGTGCGCTGGTGGTCTTCGGGAAGGCGATGACGTCACGGATCGATTCCGTGCCGGCCATGAGCGCCGCGATGCGGTCGATGCCGAAGGCCAGGCCGCCGTGGGGTGGCGCACCCATGCGCAGCGCCTTGAGCAGGAAGCCGAACTTGGCCTCCGCCTCGGCCGCACCGATGCCGAGCAAGTCGAATACCGCGCTCTGCATCTCCGGACGGTGGATACGAATCGAGCCGCCACCGATTTCATTGCCGTTGAGCACCATGTCGTAGCCGCGGCTGACCGCGTTGGCCGCGTTGGCGCGCAGGTCGGCGATATCGTCGACCTTCGGCGCGGTGAACGGATGGTGGAGCGCGACGAAGCGCTTTTCTTCCTCGTCGTACTCGAACATCGGGAAATCCGTGACCCACAGCGGCTTCCATGTGTTCTCGACCAGGCCACGGTCGCGGCCCAGCTTGATGCGCAGCGCGCCCATGAAGTCGGTGACCGTCTTCCAGGCGCCGGCGCCGAAGAAGACGATGTCGCCCGTGGCGGCACCGGTGAGCTTCAGCACCTGCTCCAGCGCGGCGTCGTCCAGGAACTTCGCCACCGGGGAATTGATGCCTTCGCGACCCTTGCCGAGATCGTCGACCTTCAGCCAGGCCAGGCCCTTCGCGCCGTATTTGGCGGCGTAATCGGTGAGGCCGTCGATCTCCTTGCGCGACAGGACGGCGGCGCCCGGCACGCGCAACGCGGCGACGCGGCCGGCGGGATCGTTGGCCGGTCCGGAGAACACCTTGAACTCCACGTGCTTCACGGCCTCCGCGATGTCGACCAGCTCCAGCGGAATGCGCAGGTCGGGCTTGTCGGAACCGAAGCGGCGCATCGCCTCTTCATAGGTCATGCGCGGGAAGACGGCGTCGAGCTCCACATGACGCACTTCGCGGAACACGTGACGGATCAGGTTCTCGACGAAATCCTGGACATCGCGCTCTTCGACGAAGGCGAACTCGAGGTCGAGCTGGGTGAACTCCGGCTGGCGGTCGGCGCGCAGGTCCTCGTCGCGGAAGCAGCGGGCGATCTGATAGTAGCGGTCGAAACCGGCCATCATCAGGATCTGCTTGAACAGCTGCGGCGATTGCGGCAGCGCATAGAACTGGCCTGGATGCACGCGGCTCGGCACCAGGTAGTCACGCGCACCTTCCGGCGTGGCCTTGGTGAGGATCGGTGTCTCGATGTCCTGGAAGCCGGCGGCGTCGAGATAACGGCGCAACTCGCGCACCAGCGCGGTGCGCGTGCGCATCATCTTCTGCATCTCGGGGCGGCGCAGGTCGAGGTAGCGGTAGGTCATCCGCATGTCCTCGTTCGGCGACTCGTGCAGCGCGAACGGCAGGTCGCGAGCGGCGTTGAGGATCTCGACCTTGTCGGCGATCAACTCGACCGTGCCGGTCTTGAGCTTGTCGTTGGCCGACAGGCGCTTGCGGATCTGGCCGGTGACGCGGACGACGAATTCGTAACCCAGCTCACCGGCGACGGCGAACGCCGCCGCGTTATCGCGCTCGATCACCACCTGGGCGATACCCTCGTGGTCGCGCAGGTCGACGAAGGCCACGTGGCTCTGCAGACGAAGCGTGTCCACCCAGCCGCAAAGGGTGACGTCCTGGCCGATCAGCGACTCGTCGATGAGTCCGCAATAATGGGTGCGCATGCGCTTGAAGCTCCGGCTACCGCGAAGGCGGTCAATAGCGTGGGAAAAGACCCCGGATCGTAACACGAGCCGGGGTCCCTCAAGCGCGGGCGAAGGCCTTAGCGGCCGATGTCGAACTTGCCGCGGCAGCCGCGATCGGCCCAGATGCCGTCACGGGTGAAGCCATAGCTGTAGCCCTCGCGGCAGTCGCTCTTGGAGGTCTGTTCGACCAGGCGGGCGCCCCGTCCGATCGGCCAGTGGCAGAAGACGCGCTTGTTGTCTTCACTGTCACAGGAAACGATCTGGCCACCCCCGCCGTAACCCGGGCGTCCACCGCCACCCCAGCCCGGACGGTCGTCGTCGTGCCAGCCCGGGCGTCCGCCGCCCCAGCCACCGGCTTCCTGGAAAATTCCCCGGCATCCATCGTCGACCCACAGGCCACCACGATCCATGTCCCAGGTGCGGCCACGGATGCAGGCGGTCTGGGAGTCCTGGCGAACCAGGCGCGCATCGCGCCACGGCACCCGGCAGTAGGAACGGCGACCGTTGTCGCTGTAGCAATTGACCGTGTCGCCACCGCGCTGGGCGTGCGCCACGTGCGGGGTCAACGAGAACCCCGCGCCGAGCGCGAGCATGGCGACCAGTCCAAGGATGCGTTTCATACCTACCTCCGATGTGTGTGACGCAAAATTATCGGAGGGATCCGCAACGATGTTTGAACGGGTCGTAAGAAAACGCCGCGCCACGGCGTAAAGATGCGCCCGGGCGACTGGCCGACCGGCAGCGCCCTTGCCTCAGCCGCCCGACGGTTTCGCGTCTGCCGACGGGGTGGCGGCGGGAGCCGGAGCGGGTGCAGGCGCAGACGCCGCCCCGGCAGGGGCCCCGGAAGAACCTTCGACCAGGTTCCGCTTTTTATCGCCGTCCTTCTTGAAGTCGGTTTCGTACCAGCCGCCGCCGGCAAGGCGGAACTGCGGGGCACTCAACAGTCGGCCGACCCGGGGTTCGCCGCAGCTGGGGCAGGCGGAAGGGTCGGCATCGACGATCTTCTGCAGACGTTCGAAGCGGTGGCCACAGGCCTGGCACTGGAATTCGTAGATGGGCATGGGGCGGGTCTCTCGGTATCAGGCCGGCATTATCGGGGTGGAGGCCGGTTTTTCAATTCCTGGTGACGCTTATCGCCGACAAATTCGGCTCCCACCAGAAGCTCGCCCGGCCTCATTCCCATGCCTGATGGGAGCCGACTCTGTCGGCGTTTCAACCCGCGGAAGCACCTGAGACATTTTGCATTGCACCAAAATGGCTGGAAAAGCCAGTTCCATGCCAAGTCCGTAAAAACACGGCCTAGCACACCGTCATTTCCCCACGATGGCGCATTCATGACGAATGTGTTGACGCGTCGCAGCAAGCATGCCTAGCGTCATCCCAACGCGGCTTCCAACCGCGTCCGCGGGGCACTCCCGCTCCGCGTGCCGTAGCTCGCCTTGGGGACCATCGATGACGACAGGTAAGACCCTACGACGCAAGCCGTCGGCCAGCCTCTGGCTACCCGCCCTCGGCCTCATGATCGTGACGCCCGGCCACGCCCAGGATGCGGCGCCGCCACCGGATACCAAGGAGGCCCGACAACTCGATCAGGTGGTGGTGACCGGCACGCGCAGCACCACGCGCACCGAGGCGAACTCGCTCTCGCCCATCGACGTGCTGTCGCCGAAGGATCTCACATCGACGGGAAGCACCGATCTCGCAACGGCCCTGGGCCGCCTGCTGCCCTCGCTCGATTTCCCGCGCCCGGCGATCAACGACGGTAACGACGCCGTGCGGCCGGCCAGCCTGCGCGGACTCTCACCCGATGCGACGCTCGTGCTCGTGGACGGCAAGCGTTACCACACGTCCGCCCTGGTCAACTACAACAACTCCGTAGGTCGCGGCGCGGCACCAGCCGATCTCAACTCGATCCCGATTTCCGCGATCGACCACATCGAGGTTCTCCGTGACGGTGCCGCGGCGCAATACGGCTCCGATGCCATCGCCGGTGTCATCAACATCGTGCTGAAGCACGGCGCGGGGCCGGGCAAGAATTCCATCAACGCCAACTACGGCATCATGGACAAGGGCGATGGCGAGACCAACGGCATCGATGGCTCGGTCGGTATCGACCTTGGCGGCAAGGGCGCCGACGCGAAAGGCTGGCTGCGCCTGGCCTGGAGCTACCAGAACTCGATGAATACGAACCGCGCCTCGCCGGTGAGCCTGTTCACGCCGGAAGAAGCCGCCGACGGCAACGTCGCCCACCAGCGCTACGGCGATCCGGCGGTGAAGACCTATCAGGCGCTGACCAACTTCCAGTACGAGCTGGCGCGCAATGTCGACCTCTACGGCTACCTCAGCCTGAGCCGCCGCGACGTCACCTCGAACGGCTATTACCGCGGCGCGACCAACGCGCGCAACGTGCCAGAGCTGTACCCCGACGGATTCCTCCCGCAGATCGTCAACCACACCAACGACTCCACCGCCGTGCTCGGCGTGAAGGGCGTGACCGATGGCGGATGGCGCTGGGATGCGTCGGGCAACTACGGCATCAACGACCTCGTCTTCGACGTGCAGAACAGCGTCAACACCAACCTGTTCTATTCCACCGGCGCGTCGCCCACGTACTTCAATGCCGGAACGTTCAAGAATTCGCAGGCGTTGGCGAACGTCGATATCGGCAAGGACTTCAGCGTGGGCTGGCTGCCCAATCCGCTCACCCTCGCCTTCGGTGCCGAATACCGCAAGGAGAAATACCAGATCGACGCCGGCGATCCGGAGTCCTACTACTTCAACCAGGGCACCTTGATTCCCGGCACCGATACGCCTTACGCGGGTGGCGCGCAGGTCTTCCCCGGACTCTCGCCCGCCGCCGCGGGCAGCTTCACGCGGCACAGCGAAGCGGCCTACGTCGACCTCGAGACCGACGTCACGGACAAGTTTTCCGCCGGCGTCGCCGGCCGCTACGAGCACTACAGCGACGCGGGCTCGACGCGCTCGGGCAAGCTGTCGGCGCGCTACCAGTTCACGCCCACGTTCGCCTTGCGCGGCACGATCTCGAACGGATTCCGCGCGCCGTCGCTCGCGCAGCAGAATTACCAGTCGGTGGTGACGATCATCGATCCCAGCACAGGACAGCTCGCACAGACGGGGACCTACCGCACGTCCGATCCCGCGGCCATCGCACTCGGTTCCAAACCGTTGAAACCGGAGAAATCCGCCAACTACGGCATCGGTGCCGTGTGGGAGCCGACCGCCGACTTCAGCGCCACGCTCGACATCTACCAGATCCGCATCTGGAACCAGATCCTCTACTCCGACACCATCAGCCTCACCGATCCGCTACTCGCGGCGTACTTCAACAGCGTGGTGCCGGGCCAGCAGGTGACCGCGGTGCAGTACTTCGCCAACTCCGCCACCACGCGCACGCGCGGCGCGGACCTCGTGCTGAACTACCGCATCCCGACGACGGCGTTCGGCCAGTTCAACCTGTTGGCCAGTGGCAACTACAACAAAGTGAAGGTGCTCTCGGTGGGCGAGACGCCGGCCGTGCTCCAGGCCAATTCATCCGGACCGATCGAACTGTTCGGCCGTTCGAGCCAGGGCATCCTGACCAAGGCCACGCCGCGCACGAAATTCCTGTTCGGGGCGGACTGGACGCTCGACGGGTTCAACGCGCACGCGGACCTGACCCGCTATGGCTCCGTCACCCGGGTGAATACCGATCCGAGCACCGACCAGGTCTTTCCCGCACGTTGGCTGTTGAACCTCTCCGGCGGCTACACGATCGACCAGTGGAATTTCACCCTCGGCGTGGACAATGTCACCAACCAGTATCCACAGCGGGTGAAACCGACCAATAGCGGCGAGGACTATTTCAGCGGGCTGCAGTATTCGGCGCTGTCGCCCTTCGGATTCAACGGGCGGTATTACTACGCCAAGGTGGGGTTCCGGTTCTGACGGACGTGTGGCGGGAGGGGAGAGCATCGCCGACAGGTCGGCTCCCACAAGGCGCGAAGCATCGTCGACAGGGTCGGGGGGCCCCCCCCCCCCCCCCCGGGGGGGGGGGCGCGCCCCCGGGACGATATATAGCCCCCGCCCCCCGACCGATTTTGGGGAGCGGAAAAAACCAAACCCGCGGCCCCGCCCGGCAGGACCCGTCCT
>NZ_JAUSSK010000002.1:1015000-1064486 GCF_030812295.1 Luteibacter jiangsuensis | reverse complement strand
GCGCTGGCGGGGGGGGGGGGGTTGGGGGGGGGCGTGGGGTCGTCCGCGGCGTGCTTCCGCCATGGAAGCACCCCGCGGTGGTGGGGGGGGGGGGGGGGGGGGGGGGCCCGCGCCCCCGCCCGCTCCCCACCCCTGTATCTATTGCACGAACGGGATCTCCCGTTGCACCGGGCGGATGACATAACCGACCGGTAGCCATCCCGTGCCACCCGGCGCCAGCGACACCGTTTCGAAGATCACCGCGCGGGTGTAGTGGGCCACGAAGATCACGTTGAGGTAATCGCCGGCGGGCAGCCCCACCGGATCGCGCACCCGCGTCACCTCGAACCATTCGCGGCCGACGAGGAGTCCACGATCCACGCGGATCTTGCGCAGATAGCGCACCCATTCGGGGCGCGAGACGAGCTTCTGCATCATCGCGCCCGCTTCCAGCCACATGGCGTCCGCGCGGCGGCCGTCGGACATGCGGACCCAGTGCGTGGCGCAACTCACCGCGTTGTCCAGCGAGTTGGGCTGCGGGCCGAGGCGCGGCGCGTTGCTGATGCTCAGCAGCGAGGCGAAGGGCTTCGCGCCGGGAATGCCAGCCGCGGGAATTTTTCGTGCGGGTGCCGGCACCGAGGACATGGACCGTTCTCCGTCATGGGATCTCAGCTTCCGGCGCCGGGCGGCCGGTGCCAAGTCAGCCGGATGGGATACGCGGTTGGTGGGGGGCGGCGGGGTTGCCGCGCTGGCGCGCGGATCGCCGACAAGGTCGGCTCCCACCAGGCAGAGGGAAACTTGAGGGAGGGGAAACTTGAGGGAAGGGAAGCTCGAGGGAAGGGAAACTTGAAGGAAGGGAAACTTGAGGGAAGGGAAACTTGAGGGAAGGGAAACTTGAGGGAAGGGAAACTTGAGGGAAGGGAAACTTGAGGGAAGGGAAACTTGAGGGAAGGGAGACGTGGGGGAAGGGATGCCTGGTGGGAGCCGACCCTGTCGGCGATAGCTCACTTGTGTGGGAGCCGACTTGTCGGCGATCAGCGCCGCCCGAAGGCGAGGACGTCGGACGTATAGGTCTCCACCACGAGGCTGAAAGGCTGGTTCGCCTCCGTATACAGCACCGCCCGGTGCCGCAGCACCTCGTGCGGAATGGCCAGCGCCGCCTTGTGCGCTGGCGGTAGCGGCGCGTCCATCTCCCAGCCCGCGGGCAGCGGCGACCACAGCAGGTCGGCGCTGATCGTCTGCCGGCGGAAATGCAACGCCTGGACCACCTTCCCGAACGGCTGGTCGGTGGTGTCGAGGATCTGGTTCATTTCCGGGGTGAGCCGCGCGGGCACGTACCAGTTGTCCGCCTCGGACAGCACGTGCTCACCGCAGGCCAGCTGCACGCGGCGATAGCGCACCGGCTCGTTCGGACCGATGCCCAGCGCCGCCCGCTCGTCGTCGGGCAACGGCTTGTCCTGCCCCTTCACACGGCGGGCGAGGATCTTCACCTCCGGCGCCAGCGCATGCGCGCCGCACCAGCGCTCCAGCGTCAGTGTGGCGCTGGGGTGGCTGAGCAGGTCGGCATTGAGCGACTGCAGGAGCGCCAGCGCCTGCGTGCGCGAGGTGATGTCGTCCGTCCACGGCTCGCGCGCCTGCGCGGTGGCCGCCATGACGGCGAGGGACGTGGCGGCGATGATCGTTCGGGTGTTCATGGAAACAGGAACCTTGGGGGGAAGGTATCGCCGCTGAAGCGGCTCCCACATGCTGGTTTCGTGACGTGTGCGGGTCAGAGGCCCTTGGCTGCCTGGGCGACGGCGCGGAAGAGCGCGCGGCCCTTGTTCATGGTTTCTTCCCACTCGGCGGCCGGGTCGGAGTCGTAGACGACACCGCCGCCGGCCTGCACGTGCAGGCGGCCGTCCTGGATCACCGCGGTGCGGATCGCGATCGCGGTGTCCGCGTCGCCCCACCAGCCGAGGTAGCCGATGGCGCCCGCGTAGATGTTGCGCTTGAACGGTTCGAGTTCCTGGATGATTTCCAGCGCGCGGATCTTCGGCGCACCGCTGACCGTACCCGCCGGGAACGCCGCCTTGAGGACATCCATGTACGAGAGATCGTCACGGATATCGCCTTCCACCTGGGAGACGATGTGCATCACATGCGAGTAGCGCTCGACGACGAACGAATCGGTGAGCTCCACCGTGCCGGTCTTGCTCACGCGGCCCACGTCGTTGCGGCCGAGGTCGATCAGCATGAGGTGCTCGGCACGCTCTTTCGCGTCGGCGAGCAACTCGGTCTCGAGCGCGACGTCTTCCGCCTCGTCCTTGCCACGGCGGCGCGTGCCGGCGATCGGGCGCAGCACCACGCGGCCGTTCTTCAGGCGCACGAGGATCTCCGGTGACGAACCGACGATCTGCGTCGAGCCGATGTCGATGAAGTACATGTACGGCGACGGGTTCATCGCGCGCAACGCGCGATAGACGTCCACGGGGCGCGCGTTGAAGCCGATGCTCAGGCGCTGCGAGGGCACCACCTGGAAAATGTCGCCGGCGCGGATGTATTCCTGCGCCTTGCGCACCGTTTCTTCGTATTCCTCGCGCGTGAAGGAGGATTGGAAGTCGGATTCGTCGAGCGCTTCCGGCTGCAGCATCTGCGGATACGACACGCCACTCTGGCGCAGGCGGAAAGCCAGCGCGTCGAGGCGGCGCGACGCTTCGGCATAGGCTTGCGGCTTCGCCGGGTCGGCATGGACGATGAGGTACAGGCGGCCCTTGAGGTTGTCGAAGACGGCCACTTCATCCGCCAGCATCAGCAACACGTCGGGCGTGCCCAGCTCGTCCTTCTTGTCCCATTGGGCCAGGCGCTTCTCGATGTAGCCGATGGTCTCGAAACCGAAGTAACCCACCAGGCCGCCGGTGAAGTCCGGCAGGCCGGGCAGCTTGGGCACGTCGTATTGCTTACGCAGGATCTCGATCTCGGCAAGCGGATCGTCGAGGTGACGGCGCTCGACCACCTCGCCGTTGTCCTCGACTTCCAGTTCGTGCCCGCGCAGGCGATACACGCGACGCGCCGGCAGGCCGATGATCGAATGACGCCCCCAGGTGGCACCGCCCTCCACGGATTCGAACAGGAAGGTGTACGGGCCATCGGCCAGCTTGAGGTACACCGACAGCGGCGTGTCGAGATCGGAGAAGACCTCGCGCACCAGCGGAATCCGGGTATGGCCCTGGGCGGCGTAGGCGTCGAACTGTTCGCGGGAGATCATCGGGCGATGGGGGCGCGTTGGAGTGATCGCCGATTGTAGCCGCTTAAGGTGGGAACCGACCCTGTCGGCGATGGGTGCTCGCCGCAACCTGGCCCGCTGTTGTGGGAGCCGCTTCAGCGGCGATGGGTGCTTGCCTCACCTGGCCCGCTGCCGCGGGATCGCCGACAAAGTCGGCTCCCACAAGGCTCCTACAAGGTCGGCTCCCACCAGGGCGATTGCCACCCGAGTGGGGCAACGGAGGACTCCCACCGCTCAGGCGAGGCGTTGGCGGGGGAGGCCCTTGAGGTGCAGGGTGAAGGCGACGCCGTCTTCGAGGTTCCGGGCGCTGGCGCTGCCCTGGTGGCGCTCGGCGACCAGGCGCACCACGTACAGGCCGAGGCCCAGGTGCGGCGCGTCGCCGGGCGTCGCCTTGTCGCGCAGGCTCACCAGCGAATCGAACAGGCGCCCCTGCATCGCCGCGGGCAGCGGCGGGCCCTGGTTCGACAGTTCGATGTCCGCGCCCTCGGCCGTGGGCCGCAGGGCGATGCGCAGCCAGCCGCCGGGCGGCGTGAACGACAGTGCGTTGTCGAAGAGCTTGTCGAGCGCCTGCGCGATCAACTCCGGCGACACATGCATGAAGACCGGCGCGGACGGCAACTCGACTTCCAGGCGACGGTCGCCGGCCAGTCCGCGATACCCCTCGGCGCACCCGCGCACGATGTCGGCCAGGTCCACGTCTTCGGCCTCCGCCGAGGCGATGGCGCGCTCCATGCGGCTGGCTTCGCTCATCGCGCGGACCAGCGCACCCAGCCGTGCCACGCCGTCGCGCGCGCGGGCCAGGTAAGGTTCCGCCTCGGCCGGCAGGCCGGCGTGGTCGAGGTTGTCCAGCGAGGATTTCACGATCGCCAGCGGCGTGTTGAGTTCGTGCGAGAGCTTCGAGGCCAGCGTGCGCAGGTAATCGGTGTATCCGCCGACCACCTCGAACAGGCGCTCGAAGCTGCGCGCGAGATCGCCCAGTTCGTCGGTGGCGTCGGTCAACGGGAACGGGCCGTCCAGGTGGCCATCGTTGTCCTGCGCGCGTTCCGCCGCGTTGCGCAGGCGGCGCAGGCGGAAGGTGAGCCGCGTGGCGAACAGCAACAGCACGCCACCGGCGATGAGCAGCACGGCGAAGCTGGTGAGCAACAGGCCGAACAAGGCGCGATTGGCGAGCAGCGGCACCGCGCGGCTGGGCTGTTCGAGCAACACCACGCCATGCAGCGCGCCACGCATCTGGATCGGCATGGCCGCGGCGAGCACCACGCTGCCACGCGCCTCGCCCGCGCGCCACGCCGTGGCCGGCTTGCCTTGCAGCGCTTCGCGCACCTCGGGCAGGTCGATGCGCGGGGCGTCTTCGGCCCATGCGCTTTCGTCGTCGAGACGGGTCGCCAGCAGCGATCGGTACACCAGGGAGGCGAACCAACCCGGTCGTTCCGTCGCGGGGAGATCGGGCAATTCGAGCTTGCCGCTTTGCGCCACCAGCCACGCGTCGGCCGAGAGCACGCGCACGCGCACGCCGTCGGGCGCCAGCCTCGCCACTTCCTGCGAGAGCGACGGAGAGAAGTCCAGCAACGGCCGGCTCTCGGCGGTGAGCGGTTCGTTATCGCCGTCGGCGGCGACGTGCACGCCCAGGCCGAAACGGTCGAGGCGCAGGCCACGCGGCAGGCGGAACTCCACGCGGAAACCGCTGCCGTCTTCCTGCCACTGCGCATTGATGCGATCGGGCAGCACGCCTGCTTCCGCGTCCAGTGCGATGGCGGTGGTGGGACCGGGCGCGGCGCTGGCCATGAGGTAACGCTGCACGTCCTCGCCGCTGGCGATCGACACGATGAGGTGATCAGCGCTGAGGACGAGGCGATCGCCGGCATCGGCGCGTCGACGGTGCGTGGCGCGCACGTCGACGTAGAAGTACAGCCAGTGGTCGTCCTCGGCGAGCATCACGCGCGCGTTCTTGCCGAAGGTCTGCGCCCAGGGGCTGAGCGATGCCCAGTCGTCGGCGTAGCCATCGACGGTGATCGGCACCGGGGTGTGCTGGAGGTACCAGGCGGCGCCGGCGGGTGGCAGCGGGGCGTCGACCACCACGAGGCTGCGTGCCATGGCGCGGGCGGAGGCGACCAGGGCCTGCGCCTGGCCTTCGCGCAGGAGCGTTTCCATCTGGCGCACGTAGAGCCACCCGGCGATGGGCAAGGCCAGGGTGCAGAGGGCGACGAGAAGGAGTTTCTGGCGGAGGGTCATGGCGAGAGCATCGCCGACAGGGTCGGCTCCCGCCAGATGGGTGGCGAGTCAGCTGATTCGATGGTGTGTGTGGGAGCCGCTTCAGCGGCGATGGGGTGCTCGCAGCGAGTTTGCCCGCTGCCACGGGATCGCCGGCATAGCCGGCTCCCACGAGGACCACTCCCCGACGGACCACTTCCAGACAGTTCACTCCCACAAAGGCCACCCCCACTCATGGAACCGGTTGGGATGGAAGCGGCCTGACGGGAGCCGGCCAGGATGGCTTGGTGGGAGCCGACCCTGTCGGCGATGCGGTGTATCACGGCGTCCAGCGATACCCCACGCCGTGCACCGTCTCGATGGCATCGAAATCCGGCGCCAGCGCCACGAACTTCTTGCGGATGCGCTTGATGTGCGAGGTGATCGTCGCGTCGTCGACCACCAGTTCCGCCTCGCGCATCAACTGGTCGCGGTTCTTCACGTGGCCGGGGAAACGCACCAGCGTATGCACCATCCAGAATTCCGTGACCGTGAGCGGAATCTCGATGCCGTTCCACAGCACGCGCATGCGCTCCGATTCCAGTTTCAGCGGCCCGTGCTCGATCACCGTCTCGCTCGCGGCGGGCGCCTTCAACGATTCGATGCGACGGAACAGCGCCGCGATACGCGCGGCCAGCTGGTGCAGGCTGGTGTCCTTGGACAGGTAGTCGTCCGCGCCAAGGCGCAGTCCCGAGATCACGTCGAAATCCGAATCGCGCGCGGTCAGGAAGATGATCGGCAGCGTGGCCGACTTCGCGCGCAGTTCGCGGCAGAGATCGAAGCCGCCTTCGGGCTCGTCGCCCAGGCCGATGTCGATGATGACCAGTTCCGGCAGGCGCATGGCGAAGGCCATCGAGGCCTCCGCGCGCGAGCCGTAGCCACGCGTTTCGTAGCCGAACCGGTTCAGCGCCTCCACGTAGTTGGCGCGGATGAGCGGTTCGTCTTCGACGATGGCGATGCTGCGGGCCATGGGGCATTCCGTGGATGTGTGGATCGGCGTGCGCAGGGTGCTATGGGGGCGCCCTCTCCGCAAGGGTGCGGGCGCGATTGCCCGCGTTTTGCCCCTTCTTGCGCCGGTGGCGAGCCGCAGCGCCAGCCCGGCCGTGCGTGGCGGCCATTATTTCACCTAGTGCAATGATGAAGTGTCAGATCAGGTGATTCTCACTACGCATTAAGTACCGCAATCTGGCGGCGCGGTACGGGAATCGGCCCGGCCGGACTCTCTCAGGACATCGACATGAAGCTCTATCACCATCCGCTGTCGGGCCACTCGCACCGCGCCCGGCTGTTCGTCTCGCTGCTGGGCCTGCCCCATGAACTGGTCGAGGTCGACCTCATGGCCGGCGCGCACAAGGCCCCGGAATTCCTGAAGCTCAATCCCTTCGGCCAGGTGCCGCTGCTGGACGACGATGGCGTCGTGGTCGCGGATTCGAACGCGATCCTGGTGTACCTGGCCAAGAAAGCCGGCCGCACCGACTGGCTGCCGGACGACCCGGCGGGTGCCGCCGCCGTGCAGCGCTGGCTGTCCGTGGCGGCCGGCGACGTGGCCTACGGTCCCGCCGCCGCGCGACTCATCACGGTGTTCGGGGCGAAGTACGACGCCGATGAAGTGATCGCCCGCGCCCATGTCCTCCTGAAACGGCTGGAAGCCCGGCTGTCGGTGCAGGAGTGGCTGGCCAGCGAGCACCCGACGATCGCCGATGTCGCCATCTACAGCTACGTCGCGCGGGCGCCGGAAGGCAACGTCGATCTCTCGGACTACCCCGCCGTCAACGCGTTCCTGCGCCGGATCGAGGATCTTCCCGGCTTCGTTCCCTTCGCCCGGACCCCGGTCGGCCTCGCCGCCTGACCTTGCCTTCTCGCCCCGCACAGGACATCGCCATGACCGCGTCACTGAAAAAGCTGCCGACATGGCACGAGGGCGAGACCTTCATCCAGGAGAAGGTGGGCGTCGCCGAACGGATGGCGGTCGTCGGCCAGCGCGTGGTGCGCGACTTCATGCCGGAGCAGCACCGCGAGTTCTATGAACAGTTGCCCTTCGTCGTGCTGGGCAGCGTCGACGCGCACGGCGATCCCTGGGCCACGCTCCTCGCAGGCATGCCGGGTTTCATGTCGTCGCCGAATCCCACGACGCTGGATATCGACCTCCGCCCCGACCCGAGCGACCCCGCGGCGGAAGGTGTGCGCGCGGGCGAGGCCATCGGCCTCCTGGGTATCGAGATGCATACGCGGCGCCGCAACCGCATGAACGGCTTCGTCGCTGCGCCAACGGCGGGGGCGGGGTTTCGGGTCGACGTCGACCAGAGCTTCGGAAACTGTCCCCGTTACATCCAGCTACGCGACGCAAGGTACGTGCGTGACCCTGCCCTGCCTTACACGGGCGCCGTGGAAGAGTCGACGCAGCTGGATGACGCGGCGCGCGACACGATCGAGGCAGCGGACACGTTCTTCGTCGCGACCTACGCCGACCGTGAGGACCGGCGGCAGGTCGACGTGTCGCATCGGGGTGGCAAGGCGGGCTTCGTCCGCGTCGACGCGGACGGCACGCTCACCGTGCCCGACTTCAATGGCAACCTCTTCTTCTCGACGCTCGGCAACATCGTGCTCAACGGCAAGGCGGGGCTCGTCTTCGTCGACTACGAAAAAGGCGACCTGTTGCAGATGGTCGGCGATGCCGAGGTGATCCTCGACTCGCAGGAGATCGCCGCGTTCCAGGGCGCGGAACGGCTGTGGACCTTCCGGCCGCGCCGTATCGTGCGCCGCACCGGTGCCTTGCCGCTGCGCTGGTCGTTCCGCACGGACGGCTGGTCGCCCAGCTCACTCATGACCGGCGATTGGGACCAGGCGGCGGCTCGTTTGCAGGCGGCCTCGCTCGCGACGCGCTGGCGCCCTTTCAAGGTGACGCGGATCGTCGAGGAAAGTCCGTCGATCCGCTCCTTCCATCTGCAACCGGATGACGGCGCGGGTCTTCTTTCGCACGCCGCCGGGCAGCACCTTCCGGTGCGCGTCACCATCAGCGGCACGGACAAGCCCGTCATACGTACCTATACGCTGTCCGTCGCGCCATCGGACGGCGTGTACCGCATCAGCGTCAAACGCGACGGCGCGGTATCGCGCCATCTCCACGACACCCTGAAGATCGGCGACATCATCGAGGCCCGCGCGCCCGATGGGGACTTCACCATCGATCCCCACGAGGCGAGGCCGGCGGTGTTGTTGGCGGGAGGCATCGGCATCACGCCGTTGCTCGCGATGCTGCGTCACATCGTCTACGAAGGTTTGCGCAAGCAACGGATGCGTCCGGTCTTCCTCATCCAGGCGGCGCACTCGAAGGCCGACAGGCCGTTCGACAAGGAGATAGCGACACTCGTCGAAGCCGCGCAAGGCGCGGTGAAGTGGATCCGCGTGCTGAGCGACACCCGCGGTGCCGAAGAAGGCACCGACTACGACGTGGCCGGACGCATCGACATGGCCCTGCTGACACGCGTGCTGCCCTTCAACGACCACGATGTCTATCTTTGCGGGCCCGCGGCGTTCACGCAGTCGCTCTACGACGGCTTGCGCAAGTTCGGCATCGACGACACGCGAATCCACGCGGAGGCGTTCGGACCATCGTCGTTGAAGCGCGCGGTGGACGCGGGCATCGCGGCACCGGTTCGTCCTCCGGTGTCGACCGAGCCGGTGCCCGTCACCTTCATGGATTCACTGAAGGAAGCACGTTGGACGCCGGCATCCGGCAGCCTGCTGGAACTGGCGGAAGCGCGTGGCCTGGACCCCGAATTCAGCTGCCGCGAAGGCACCTGCGGAACCTGCCGGACGAAGCTGCTCAAGGGTGCCGTCACCTATATCGAGGAACCCACCGCGCGCGTCGCCGCCGACGAGGTATTGATCTGTTGCGCGGTGCCTGCCCAGCGCGAAGGCGACGAGGAAAACCGCATCCAGCTCGCGCTCTGATGCTTCAGGCACGGGTGCTATCATCCTCGCGGAACGGGCGAGGGGAACGGATGGATCGCTGGCAGGCCATGCGCATCTTCGTAAAGGTGGCGGAAACGGAGAGCTTTTCCGAGTCCGCGCGTCAGCTACGCATGAGCGCGCCGGCAGTGACACGCGCCATCGCCGCGCTCGAAGACCTGATCGGAGCGAGGCTGTTCATCCGCACCACGCGTTCGGTGAAACTGACCGAACCGGGCAGTCGTTACCTCGACGATTGCCGCCGCATCCTGGCCGATATCGACGAGGCGGAAGCCGCCGCCGCGGGCTCGTACGCCACGCCCACCGGCACGCTCTCCATCACGGCATCGTTGCTGTTCGGACAGATGTACGTGCTGCCGGTCATGCACGAATACCTCGAGACCTATCCCACCGTTTCCGGCAGCCTTCTGTTCGTGGATCGGCCTGTGAACATCGTCGAGGAAGGCATCGATGTGGCGATTCGCATCGGCCATCTTCCGGATTCGGGGTTTTCCGCCATCCAGGTCGGCTCGGTCCGGCGCGTGGTCTGTGGATCGCCGGACTACTTCGAACAGCATGGCGTTCCCGCCACCCCTGCCGACCTCAAAGATCACCGTATCGCCGTGTCGACCAGCGCATGGACCTCGCCGCATTGGCGCTTCGCCGGCGACCATCGGGTGACGATCGACGCCTGGCTCCAGTGCAACACCAACGATGCCGCGATCGCGACCGCCACGGCGGGCCTCGCCTTGACCCGGGTGCTTCATTACCAGGTCGGTCCGGCCCTGCTCGATGACCGTCTCCGGGTCGTGCTCGCCGACTACGAGGAGCCGCCGCTGCCCATCCACGTGCTTCATCCCGAAGGCCGGCACGCGCCCGCCAAGGTACGGGCCTTCGTCGACCTGGCCGTATCGCGCCTTCGCGGGAACCCGCTGCTCAACTGAGCAAGGCGTTCGTCCCTGCACGAAGTCTTTGCCCGCGATTTGCCATAAACGATCCGCGGATTGCCCCACCCGGGACGCTCCGCCCGCCGCGCGTGGCATTCAAATGGCCATGACGGCGCGCCACCCGGCGCCGGAGGAGAACCCATGAAAACCAAGCCCGACGCCGACAACACCGAACTGGACCGCGACTTCGAGCCGCTGCGCGTCGCCCTCGCCTTGGGCGCGCTGGTCCTGGGCCTGCTGTTCGGCCTGCACTGACGGGAGACGCACGCATGGATCTCTTCGACGACTTCGTGGAACCGGCCATGGAAGGCCTTGGGGCGATCGGCACGCACGGAAGCGCGCCGATCGCCGGGCCGGCGGAACCCGACCCGAACTGGCAACCCGTGTGATCGACTGAGCCTCCTTCACTCCCCCGGCCCGATGGCCCGGGGGAGCTTTTTCGTGCGTCTCGTCAGTCGGCCCGTGACTTGAGCGCGGCGACCTGGCCGATAGGCACCAGTTCCGCGTCGCCGACGAACACGTGGCTGTCGTAGCCGTAGAAGTACATGGCCTTCTGCGTCTGCAACATGCGGCCGAGCGAGAAGCCACTCTGCAGCGGTGCGTCTTCGACAAGGCCCGAGGCGCCGTAGGGCACGGTCACGCCGTCGATGAACACGCTGCCGCCGAAGTTGGTGGCCCAGGCGATCTGCTGGTATTCCCGGTCGAAGCGGCGTTCGGCGCGCGGAGCGGCGACGTCGTCGGCGTAGGTGGCCTTCAGCTCCTTCCAATAGGCATTGGCCTGGGCCAGTTCCTCCGGCGTGACCTGCTTGTACGCGGAGATGAAGGTGGGCTCGTACGAGGGGTCGTGGCGTTCGGCGGCCAGCGCCAGCCAGGCGAGGCCCAGCGGGCGGTTCTTCTCGGCGTGGTCGCCATTGAAGTACATGACGCCGAGCGCGTACTGCGCGGGCTTGCTGGCCCAGCGGGCGGCGTCCTTCAGGCTTTCGCGAGCCAGGCCGTCATGGCCGCTCCAGTAGTTCCGGGCGGCCGAGCAGAAGTAATAGTCGCCGGGCAGGAAGCGCTCCAGGCCCCCGGGGCACGGCAGCAGCGACTTGGACACGACGCTTTGCTGGTCCGGCAGCGGCTGCGGGCGATCGCCCGCGGTGGCGGCGAGGGGCGCGGCGAGCGCCAGGGACAAGGCAACTACGGACAACGTCTTCATGAGCGCATCCTCCAGAAAGCCCCCCCGGGCGTACCAACGGTACTACGGTACTCCCCTTGTCGCCGTGAAACCTTGTTTAGACGGATGGCCGCTTACTTGCCGTCGATGGCCGCATGCATCCGGCGGATCACATCGGCGTAGTCCGGCGCGTTGAAGATGGCCGAGCCCGCCACGAAGGTGTCCGCGCCGGCGGCCGAGATCTGGCCGATGTTGTCGGCGTTGACGCCGCCATCCACCTCGAGGCGGATCTTGCGGCCGCTGGCGTCGATGCGCTCCCGCACATGACGGATCTTGTCCAGCGCGCCCGGGATGAACTTCTGCCCACCGAAACCGGGGTTCACCGACATGATCAGCACCATGTCGATCTTGTCCATCACGTAGTCGAGCCAGTTCAGCGGCGTGGCCGGGTTGAACACCAGGCCGGCCTCGCAGCCCTCGCCCTGGATCAGCTGGATGGTGCGGTCGACGTGCTCGCTGGCCTCGGGATGGAAGCTGATGCTGCGCGCGCCGGCCTTGGCGAAGTCGGGCACGATGCGGTCCACCGGCTTGACCATCAGGTGCACGTCGATGTGCTCGGTGATGCCGTAGTCGCGCAGCGCCTTGAGCACCATCGGGCCGATGGTGAGGTTGGGCACGTAGTGGTTGTCCATCACGTCGAAGTGCACCCACTGCGCACCGGCGTCGAGAACCTTGCGCGTGTCCTCGCCCAGGCGGGCGAAGTCGGCCGAGAGGATGGACGGGGCGATGACGGGGGACTGCTTGGCCATGATGGGTACCGTGGTGTGACGGAAGGTGGTCAGGGTATACGGTTGTCACTAAAGCTGGCGTGGACGGGAGTGCTTTGTGTCGCTGCCGCGACATCGCCGACAAGTCGGCTCCCACCAGGCTGCTCATCGCCGGCAGGTCGGCTTCCACCGGTTAGGTGGCCCTACCGGAGTGCCGGCTCTTGTGGGAGCCGACTTGTCGGCGATGCTCTCACTTGAAGCCCCTCTCCGCCTTGATCCGCTCGTACGCCGCGTTGATCTCGCTGGCCCGCGCCTCCGCGCGCCGGCGCATGTCGTCCGGCAGGTCGCCCAGGCGGTCGGGGTGGTGTTCGGAAATCAGCTTGCGATAGGCACGCTTGATCGCACGGTCGTCGGCGTCTCGCTGGATGCCGAGGACCGCGTACGGATCCGGCCCCTGCGTGTTCCGCTGCGGCGGCACGTAGCCGCCACCGCCACCGTACGAGCGGCCACTGGCGCCGGCGTTCCAGGCGTAGCCCTTCATCGCCATGAGCGCCATCAGTTCCATGTCGCTGACCCGAAGGGCGAAAGCGAGCTGGCGCAGGATGGCCATCTTCTCCGGGGACGGATTGCCCTCGGCGAGCACCGTCTCGATCACCACGTCGATCACCGGGAAGGCATGGTCGCGGCGGTGGCCGACCCATTGGCGCAATTCGTCGATGACGGCGGTGGCGTTGAACTCGGGCTGCTTGCCTTCGTTGAACGCCTCGATGGCGACGCGCCGGGCTTCCTGGTCGAGGCCCATCCGCGCCATCAGGCGCTCGGCGATGGCGATTTCCCTCTCGGAAACGCGGCCGTCCGCCTTGGCCACGGCGCCGATCAGTGCGAACAAGGGGGCGACATACCCGCCTTGCGTCGGCGTGCGCCGGCGTTGTTGCTGGCGACTGGCGTCGAACATGAAGCCGAGCGCGCCGCCGACGAGGGCGCCGAGCAGGTTGTGCGTCAGCCACATGCCGAGCACGGCGCCGATGAGAGTGCCGGTGAAATTCATTGAACGGCCCTTGGGGGGTGCGGGGCGGCGGGATTCTGCGCGGAGAACCACTGCGCGAGCTGGTCGAGTTCGGCGTCGGAGAGAGGACCGGTCGCGGCGCGCATCACGGGAATGTCGCGGCGGCCGTCACGGTACTGGCGCAGGGCTTCGCGCAGGTAGTCGAGCTTTTGCCCGGCGAGATTGGGCGCGCCCGGGATCCGCGCCATGCCGTCCTCACCGTGACAGGCCGCGCACAGACCCAGCCGCGCCGGCTTCGCGGGCGGTGCGGCAAGGGCGGGGGCGGTGAAGGCCAGGGCTAATGCCGCGGTCGTAAGGATTCGCATGGCGAGGCTATGGGGGCGGTAACCTAAAATTCTAGCAGGCCGACCCGGCGACCACCGCTACAATGCCCGGATCGATCGCCCCACCGGAGCCCCCACCGTGCCGACCACCCTTTCGCAATCCGACCTGCCTGGCCTGGAGCTCATCCATCGCGGCAAGGTCCGCGACGTCTACGCCCTGCCCGGCAACCGCCTGCTGATGGTGGCGACCGACCGGCTGTCGGCGTTCGACGTGGTGCTGCCCGACCCGATCCCCGGCAAGGGCGAAATGCTCACGCAGATTTCCAACTTCTGGTTCGCCCGCACCGCGCACATCATCCCCAACCATCTCACCGGCGAGGATGTCGCCTCGGTGCTGCCCGCCGGCGTGGATCCGAAGCTGTACGCGAAACGCGCCGTGATCACCAAGCGCCTGAAGCCGGTGCCGGTGGAAGCCATCGCGCGCGGCTACCTCATCGGTTCGGGCTGGAAGGATTACCAGGCCACCGGCGCCCTGTGCGGCATCACCCTGCCCCCGGGCCTGCAGCAGGCGCAGAAGCTGCCGGAGGCGATCTTCACGCCATCGACCAAGGCCGCCGTCGGCGACCACGACGAGAACGTGAGCTTCGACGCCGTGGTGGCCGCCGTCGGTGAAGACCTCGCCAACGCCGTGCGCAAGGCCACGCTCGCCATCTACGCCTTCGCCGCCGCCTTCGCCGCGGAGCGCGGCATCATCGTGGCCGACACCAAGCTGGAGTTCGGCACGGACGAGAACGGCGTGCTGCACGTGATGGACGAGATGCTCACCCCCGATTCCTCGCGCTTCTGGCCCGCCGACGCGTACAAGGTCGGGATCAGCCCGCCCAGCTACGACAAGCAGTTCGTCCGCGACTACCTCGTGGACATCGGCTGGAACAAGTCCCCGCCCGCCCCGAAGGTGCCGGAAAGCGTCATCGCCGGCACCGCGGCGAAGTACGCCGAGGCGCTCGACAAGCTGGCCGGCATCCGACTGGACTAAGCTTCCCCCATCGAGGCATCACGGAGGGGAGCGCCATGCGCGACGCAGCCACCTGGTTCGGCAACTACAGCCGCGACCACCAGAACCCGACCAACCAGCTGATCCACTGGATCTGCGTGCCGGCGATCACCTGGACGGTGGTCGCGCTGGTCTGGCTGATCCCCGTCCCCGGCTGGCTGGGACGGCCGGGTCTCTGGGCCGTGCTGGCGATGTTCCTTGCCTTCTGCTTCTACTACTACCGGCTGTCGCGAACGATCGGCCTGGCCATGGCAGGTGCTTTCGTCGTGCTGGCCCTGGTCACCGATACGATCTACCAGGCCATCGGGTCCACCGGCTTGCTGCGGCTGGCCATCGGCGTGTTCGTGGTGGCCTGGATCGGCCAGTTCATCGGTCACAAGATCGAAGGCCGCCGCCCCTCTTTCTTCACCGACATCCAGTACCTGCTGATCGGCCCCGCCTGGTTGATGAGCAAGGCCCTCGGCCGCTTCGGCGCGTCGTACTGACGGATACGCCGTGACCCAGCCCCTCCTGACCTTCCTCTCCGCCGCCATCTGGTGGGTGATCTATTCCAGCGCCGTCGCCGTCGTCCCCGCCCTGATCGTGTGGCTTGCCCTGCGCTGGCTGGAAAAGACGCCCGTGGTCTTCAACCGGGCCTACATGGCCAGCCTGGTCTGGTCGCTTGCCGCCGTGTTGATGGGCGGCCTGGCGATCGCCGCGCAACATGGCCAGGCGCCGGGGCAGTCGATCTTCGTGCTGCCGTGGATGCGCGCGTCGCTGGTGGCCGACATGCTCCTCGGGGCCTGGCTGATCTGGTGGCTGGTGCCGCGGGTCGACGCCCGCCGGGTGAAACCGACCAGCGCCTGCATGGCGGTGGCCCTGGTGATGGTGGTGGCGATGGTCGTCGGAACGGCCATTCGTCGATAGAAGCCTCCTATCGGCGCCATCCATACGATCACTTGGACTCATGGAACGGCATCCCCATAATGAGATGCATTCCTATTGGAGAGTCCGGCCATGGCCAGAAAGATCAAATACGCCGCGACGCACTTCAGCATCGCGTTTTCCATGAGTTATGCGGTGAACCAGAACGTGGCGATCAGCACGATCGTCGGCATCGCCGAGCCGATCGCCTTCGCCCTCGGCCGCGACGCCTCCCGCGAGGTCCGACGCAGCCTTCCCCTAGCGCGCGCCGCCTGATCCACCGCCTGTGCGGGCGTTGGCGTCGGTGACGGCGCGGGTAAACCCTTCGAACGGGATGTCGGTGATGCCGACCAGCCCGATGTGTGCGTTCTCCCCGTCGAGGATGCGTCCCGTCACCGGCTGGTCCACGTACTGGAACCAGTGCGTTCCCACGATCACGCCCGACGCCACCGCGGCGTCGACGAAGCGCGCATAGGCCTTGCCGCGCTCTTCCTCGCTGGCCACCGCGGCGACGCCGTTGCCGAAGGGACCGCGATCCGCCGAGCCGAAGTGGAATTCCGTGATCAGGACGGGCTTGTCCATCTTGCGGAAGGCGGCTACGTCGAAGCCGTGCTCCGGCAGGTCGGTATAGGTGTTGATGCTGGTCACGTCCGCATAAGCCGCGCTGGCTTCTTCCACTTCCGGCGTTCGGACGGCCAGACGGCCGCCGAGAAACAGATGGTGCGGGTCGGCTTGCTTCAATGTCTGCGCGACGGTGCGGAAATACTGGTTCGCATAGAGTTTCAGGAAGGCGATGTAGTCGGCCGCGATCGCCGGATGCGCTTCGTTGGGGTCCGGCGCCTTGAATCCCTTGGCGGCCACCTGTTCCCAATTCGCCACGGGCACGTCCCAGGCTTTCGCGAACGTGGCGGCGTTGCCGTGGGTCTTCTTCAGGTAGTCGAGGAAGGCTTGTTTCGCGGGACTTTCCGGACCCTGCGCAAGGCTGCCCGTGGCGAGCGCCCAGCGGCCTTGCGGCCCCCTTCCCGCCCATGAGAGTTCGTTGTCGGCGAAATAGCCCAGCAACCAGGGGTCGTCACGCACGCCCTTGGCCGCGTTCGCCACGGCGGCCTCGGTCGCCTTGACGAAACGCGGATCGAAAGGGTCGGGCATGCGGCCCCAGTAGTCGAAACCGGTGCCCACGGTGTTGAAATCGCCCTGGATCAGGATGGGTACGGTATAGGCGATGCGATGATCGTCGGCGAAAGCCGGATCGCTCCAGTTGCCCAGCGTGTTGAACCGCCAGGCCTTGAGCCGATCGACGGCGCGCTTGCGCCATGCGGGCTCGGCCTTGTCGCCGAGCGAACGCGCGACGTTGTTCGCATAGACATCCCACCAGCGCCCGTGATTCATGCCGTTGTCGCGCTGCGAGCCCTGGTCGCTACGGCTGTCGGCCGCGCCGCCGAACGGTCCCTTCGCGGCGCCGGGGTCCGCGAACATGTACTCGCGGCCTTGCACGTAGGTACGTCCGTCGGTGAGGTTGACGGCGTTGACGCCGAGCGAAAAGAAGGCATGGCCTTCGGGCGTCACCAGCCACCAGCGGCCGCCATGTTTCTGCGCGTGGAACCAGCCGGTGGCTTGCATCGCGGGCAGGTCGGTGCGGCCACCGTAGCGATCGAGTCCTTTCGGCGCGGCGATATCCGGCGCCGCGTTGGCCCGTGCTTTCAGTTCGTCCTCGGTGGCGACCTTCTCGGGCCAGGTGGTGCGGGTGTACTGGCCGTACCGGTCGACGATCGCGGTATAGGCATGGCGCAAGTCGTCACCACCGGCGACACCGTCGAGCTTGCCGAACAGCAAGGTCTGCGGAGCGCCGGGTTGCGGCATCGACAACGTCACCGAGGTGACGGCATGCGCATCGATCGCACCGTCGACCGACGTGGCGACGATGCTGTCGTCGAACGGCATCGGCGGGCCCACCTGCATGCCGAACGCACGCGGCGAGGTGGCCTGCAGTGATACGGACACGGTCTGCGGCGGGCCAGGTGGTATGCCCACCGTCGCCGTGAGGTGCTTCGAGGCCGAGGCGACGTCGATCATGAGCGTGACCGGCCACGGCATGCCGTTCTGCACGCGCAAGCGCAGGGTGCCATCGGCGGGCCATGACCAACCGCCCTTCGCAGGAGCGAGTACGAGCGACGGCTTCGCCGCCGGCTTGAACGTCACCGCCACCAGTTCCTCCCCTTCCGCGCTCTTGCGCACGGTGGGATCGAGCACGGTGTCGTGCGCCGCGATGCGCACGGATGCGCCGGGATGGACGAGGTTCACGGCCGTCGCCTGCGCGCTGGCCGGCGCGGCGGCTACGACGGAGTCCATGGCGGCGACCGCCGTGGCTAGCACGAAGAGAGTGATGGGACGCATCGCCCCAATCTGCCACGCTACAGGTGAACGGTGCCACCCCATGCGCAGAACGAGTGTTGTTGTGGGAGCCGGCTACGCCGGCGATCCCGCGGCAGCGGGCCAGGTTGCCGCCGCGCTCGTCGCCGCTGAAGCGGCTCCCACACTGCCGCCACTACTCAAGCCACCGCCCGGCGGCGCCACAGGTAGTACACCGGCACGCCGATGGCGATGATCACCAGGCTCATCCCCGCATCCGCGGGCGCCGTCACCGCGGTGGCGGCGATCACGCAAAGCACCGTCGTGGTGAAGACCAACGGCAACCATGGATAGCCGGGCACCAGATAAGGCGACGGCTCCGACAGCAATTTCTTGCGATACCAGAAGATCGTCGCGATACCGAACGCATGCGACAACCACTCACCCACGGTCGTGTAGTTGAGCAAGGCATTGAAGCTGCCCGAGAGGATCAGCACGATCGCCCAGGCGCCGAGCGCCACCAGCGCGAACTGCGGCGCGCCGGTGCGGGCGTCGATGCGGGCGATGGGGCGGAAGAACATGCCGTCGGCACTCATCACCTGTAGCACGCGCGCGCCGCCCGCGATGGCGATGCTGCAGTAGCCGAAGGTGGAGCAAGCGATACCGACGGCGATGATCGTGGCACCGGATTCACCGAACACGCGGCGCATCAGGTCGGCGGCGGGCGCGGTGCTCGCGGCGAGACCGTCGTGGCCCAGGCCCGCCATGTAGGCGATATTCACCAGCACGTAGCACACCACCACGCTGGCCATGCCGAGTCCGAGCGCACGTGGCAGCGTGCGTTGCGGATCGCGCACTTCGCCGGCCAGGTCGTTGAGGTAATGGAAGCCGCCATACGCGAACATCGCCGGCAGCAATGCGCCGATCACCGTGCTTGCCGGTACGTCGTGGGTGGGATCCGCGGCGAAGGCCAGGCCGAGATGGCCATGGGCGAGGAACAGCCCGACCACGATCAGCAGCGCGACGGCGGCAAGCTTCAATACGGTAAAGATGTTCTGCACCCAGGCACCGGCGCGGATGCCGAACAGGTTCACCGCCACGATGAAGCTGATCGCGCCGACCGCCAGCGGCTTCACCCATTCGTGCGGAAGGCCCATGGCGCGGCACGCGTAGTCGGCGAAGGTGGTCGCGACCGCGGCGACGCTGCCCGGATAGTTGATCAGCGCCATCGTCCAGCCGAACAGGAAGGCCGGCAGCTGGCCGAACGCCTCACGCAGGTAGACGTAGGTGCCGCCGGCTTGCGGACGCCTGGCGCCGAGTTCGGCGTAGCAAAGCACCCCGGCGAGCGTGAGCAGGCCACCGAGCGTCCACAGCACGATGACTTCGGTGCCGGAGCTGGTGAGCTGGGCGACGGTGGCCGGCGTGCGGAAAATGCCCGCGCCGATGACACCGCCAATGACGATCATGGCGGCATCCCAGATGCCGAGGCGACGGAGGTAATGGGCTGGCTGAGGGGCTGGCATCCGCCGACCATGCCATAACCGGCGATGCAGGGCGATATGGCCGTGGTCACGGTGGCCTGCGGGCCTGTTTTTGGTGGGCCTGCTTTGGTGGGACCCTGCTTTGGTGGGAGCCGACCCTGTCGGCGATTCCAGGTCACCGCAAGCCCAATCGCCGACAGGGTCGGCTCCCACCAAGCCGTCACGCTGGCCATGTCCCATCAGACCCGCCGGCCCGGCTTATGGGCTACAGCCAGACCGCGTTCCAGTACGGGTAGTCGCCGACGTTCTGCGCCAGGCCGGCGCGAACGGGATTCGCGACGAGATAACGCGCCGCCGCCTTGACGTCGTCGTCCTCTCTCAGCCCCGCATCGTGGAAGGTCTTTTGCCAGACCGGATAATCGCGACCGCGATGTTTCTTCATCGCCTTGGTGGCCAGCGATTTGAACCGCCCCACCACCTTCGAAAGATCGCCGTCATGCAACTCGACGAGGCCGTGCCAATGGTCGGGCATCACCACCCAGGCGAGGCATGCGGCGCCCGTCCATGTCGCCGGCAAATGGGCGACGCGGGCCACCGCGCGCGCGTAGCCGTGGTCGCGGAACAACGGAGCGCGGTTCCACGTCGTGGTCGTGACGAAGTAGACGCGACCGGGTTCCGATGCCCGGCCACGGCGAAGATCGCGGGAATGGGGTCGTGAAAACATTCACCGACCATGCCCTGCCGCGACGGCCCGCGATGCCGTACGGCACCGCGGGTGTCGGTAGGTTATTTCTTCTTCGGGATGTACAGGTCGGTGATCGTGCCTTCGTACACCTCGGCCGCCATGCCGACGGATTCGGCAAGCGTGGGGTGCGGATGGACGGTGCGCCCGATATCGCCGGCTTCGGCGCCCATCTCGATCGCGAGGGCGAGTTCGGAGATGAGGTCGCCCGCGTGCGGACCGACGATGCCGGCACCGACGATGCGGTGGGTTTCCTCGTCGAACAGAAGCTTGGTGAAGCCTTCGGTGCGGTCGATGCCGATGGCGCGGCCGGACGCCGCCCAGGGGAACTTGCCCACGCCGATCTTCAGGCCCTTTTCCTTGGCCTCGCGTTCGGTCACGCCAACCCAGGCGATTTCCGGATCGGTATAGGCCACCGACGGGATCACCCGGGCATCGAAGAAGCTCTTCTGGCCGGCAGCCGCTTCGGCGGCGACCTTGGCCTCATGCGTGGCCTTGTGCGCCAGCATCGGCTGGCCCACGAGGTCGCCGATGGCGAAGATGTGCTTCACGTTCGTGCGCATCTGGCGGTCGACGGGAATGAACCCGCGCTCGCTGACTTCCACGCCGGCCTTGTCCGCACCGATCTTGTTGCCGTTCGGCGAGCGGCCCACGGACACCAGCACGCGATCGTACACGGTGGTCTCGGGGATGCTCTCGCCGTCGAAGGTGACTTCGATGCCCTTCTTCGTGGCCTTCGCCTCGACGACCTTGGTCTTGAGGTGGATGCCCTTGTAGCGCTTGGCGATGCGTGCCTGCAGCGGCTTCACCAAGTCGAGGTCGGCACCCGGCATGAGCTGGTCGGCCAGTTCCACCACCGTGACTTCCGAGCCGAGGCCCGCGTACACCGTGGCCATTTCCAGGCCGATGATGCCGCCGCCCACGACGAGCAGCTTCTTCGGTACGTCGCGCAGTTCGAGCGCCCCGGTGGAATCGATGACGCGCTCGTCGTCCCACGGGAACGAGGGCAGCTTCACCGACTGCGAGCCCGCGGCGATGATGGCGTTCTGGAAGCGGATGAGTTTCGTGCCTTCGGCCGTCTGGACTTCCATTTCATTCGGCGAGATGAACATGCCGATGCCGGTGACGGTACGCACCTTGCGCGCCTTCGCCATCTGGGCGAGGCCGCCGGTGAGCTTGCCGACGACCTTTTCCTTGAACGAGCGCAGCTTGTCCAGGTCGATCTTGGGCTTGCCGAAGGTGATGCCGTGCGCCTCGATGGCGGCGGCCTCGTCGATCACGGCGGCCGCGTGCAGCAGCGCCTTCGACGGGATGCAGCCCACGTTGAGGCAGACGCCGCCCAGCGATTCGTAGCGTTCGACCAGCACGGTGTCGAGGCCGATGTCGGCGCCACGGAACGCCGCGGTATAGCCACCCGGGCCCGAGCCGAGGACGACCAGCTGGCACTCGATGTCCGCCTTGCGCCCCGAATCGCCCGCCGCCTTCACGTTCGCGACGGGAGCCGGGGCCGCGACGGCCTGCTTCGGCGGTGCCGGAGCGGGCGACGGCATGGCGGGCGCGGGCGTTTCCTTCGCCACGGACTGGCCGACGATCTTGCCGGCCGCCGGTTTCCCGGTGCCGTCTTCGGCTTCGATCAGGGCGATGACGCTGCCGTCGTTCACCTCGTCGCCGACCTTGACCTTCAGTTCGACGATCTTGCCGGCCTGCGTGGCCGGCACGTCCATCGTGGCCTTGTCGGACTCGAGGGTGATGAGGCTCTGGTCCTTCGCGACCGTGTCGCCGACCTTGACCAGGATCTCGATGACCGGCACGTCGTGCGAGCCGCCGAGGTCGGGAACCTTCAGTTCGATGGTGTTAGCCATGATCCGGTCCCCCCGTCAGAGCAACAGCCGGCGGATGTCGCCGAGCTGGTTGGCGAGGTATACGGCGAAGCGCGCGGCGAGCGCGCCGTCGATCACGCGGTGGTCGTACGACAGCGACAGCGGCAACATCAGGCGCGGCGCGAATTCCTTGCCGTTCCAGACGGGTTTCATCTGTGCCTTCGACACGCCGAGGATCGCCACTTCCGGGGCGTTGATGATCGGCGTGAACGCCGTGCCACCGATGCCGCCGAGCGAGGAAATGGAGAAGCAACCGCCGGACATGTCGTTGGCGGTGAGCTTCTTGTCGCGCGCCTTCTTGGAAATCTCGCCCAGTTCCGTGGCGAGTTCGAGCAGACCCTTCTTGTCGGCATCGCGGATGACCGGCACGACGAGACCGTCGGGCGTGTCCACGGCGATGCCGATGTGGAAGTACTTCTTCAGCGTGAGCTTTTCGCCGGAGGCATCGAGCGAGGCGTTGAAGGTGGGGAACTTCTTCAGCGCCGCGACCACCGCCTTGATCTGGAACACCAGCGGGGTGATCTTCAGGTCCTTGTTCTCTTCGCCGAGCTTCTTGCGGAAGGCTTCCAGCTCGGTGATGTCGGCATCTTCGTACTGCGTGACGTGCGGGATCATCGCCCAGTTGCGCGCCAGGTTCGCACCGGAGATCTTCTGGATGCGCGACAGCGGCTTCTCGTCCACCTCGCCGAACTTCGAGAAGTCGACCTTCGGCCACGGCAGCAGGTTGAGCCCGCCACCGGCGGCGACGGCGCCGCCCGCGGCCACCGGAGCGCCAGCGGACATCACCTGCTTCACGTAAGCGGACACGTCTTCGCGCTGGATGCGGCCACCGCGGCCGCTGCCCTTGACCTGGGCCACGTCGACGCCGAGCTCGCGCGCGAAGGCACGCACGACCGGGCTCGCGTACGGGACGGCGTCGGGCATGACGACCGATGCATCGAACGACACCGGCGGCGTGCGCGGCGCGCCACCCACCGGCAGGTCAGCCGACGGCGCGACCGCGGCTTCGCGGCGCGGCGCTTCGGCGGGGGCTTCGGAAACGCCCGGCTTGTCGCTGGACGGCGCCGGCTGTTCGTCGGCGGCAGCGGCTTCGCCGCCCTCGCCTTCGAGGATCGCGATGATGTGGTCGTCGTTGACCTCGTCGCCGACCTTGACCTTCAGTTCCTTGATCACGCCCGCCGAGGGCGCGGGAATGTCCATCGTGGCCTTGTCGGACTCGAGCGTCATGAGGCTCTGGTCCTTCTCGACGCGATCGCCGGCCTTGACCATGATCTCGATGATCGGCACCGGCTTGCCGCCGATGTCGGGAACCTTCACCTCGACCGGGCCGGAGGACTTCGACGCCGACGGCGCCATGGCCGCGGCTGGCGCGGGCGCGGGCGCGGGAGCAGCTGCCTTCGGGGCCTCGGCCTTCGGTGCTTCCGCCTTCGGAGCCTCGGCCTTCGGCTGCGCGGCCGGGGCATCGCCCTCGGCTTCCACCAAGGCGATGACGTGGCCTTCGTTGACTTCGTCGCCGACCTTGACCTTCAGTTCCTTGATGACACCGGCAAAGGGTGCCGGGACTTCCATCGTGGCCTTGTCGGACTCGAGCGTCACCAGGCTCTGGTCTTTCTCGACGCGATCGCCGACCTTGACCATGATTTCGATGACGGGGACCGCGCTACCACCGATATCGGGGACGCGGGCTTCTTTGACGTCGGCCATGGAACCTCCTAAAAACAGGCGCTTGCGGGCGGACGAACCCGCTGGCGGGGGAATGACGGGCGCCGTGCTGCGGCGCAACCGGTCGATTGTAATCCCTAGGGCCCGCCGGATGACCCGTTTTTGCTCGATTCAAACGGTCGTTTGGGACGATTTCTGGTTTGCGGGGCGGTTCTGAAAGGCCGTGGGCCCACGCTGCTTCGTGAGAGCCGACCTTGGGGTCGCTTGGAGGGAGCCGACTTCGTCGGCGATGGATGCTCGCCGGGACCCTGCCCGCTGCCGCGGGATCGCCGACAGAGTCGGCTCCCACTCAGGCGGCTTCCCTCACTTCGCAGGCTGCAGCGGATTGCGCTCGCCCTCGGACGGTGGTCCCACGAGACGGATCTCGCTCTGTGGGTAAGGGATGGTGATGCCGGCCTCGTCGAATCCTTCCTTGATCCGGCGCAGGAGCGTCGTCTGCGTCTCCCACATGTCGGCCGTGGCGGTCCATCCACGGATGACGAGGTTCACGCTGGAATCGCCCAAGGCCTCGGTCCACACGCCGGGTGCGGGGTCCTTGAGGATGCGCGGGTCCGCGGCGAACAGATCCTGCACCACCTGCATGGCCTTGCCGATGTTGTCGCCATAGCCGATACCCACCTTCAACTCGAAACGGCGCGTGCCACGCACGTTGTAGTTGATGATCGCGTCGCCACCCACCTTGGCATTGGGCACGACCGCCTGGCGGTTATCCGGCGTGATCAGGTAGGTATGCATGAGGTTGACGCTTTCCACCGTGCCGTCGATGCCACCCAGGCTGACGAAATCACCCACGCGGAAAGGACGGAACAGGATCAGCAGCACGCCCCAGGCGATGTTGGACAGCGAGCTGTTGAGCGCAAGACCGATGGCGAGGCCGGCGGCCCCCAGCGCGGCGATGAACGAGGTGGTCGGGACACCGACCGTGCCGAGCACGTTGATGAAGAGCAGCGCCAGCAGTACGCCATAGATGAGGTTACGCAGGAACAACGCCAGCGTGAGGTCGACACGCGCGCGTTCGAGCGCACGGCGCCCGAAGTTGGCGATACGCGCGGCAAGCCAGAAGCCCACGACCAGAAGCAGCAAAGCCAGTCCGATGCGGATGGCGTAACCGACGATGAGGACGCTCATGGCGTGTTCGACGCCGAGTCGCTCGAGGAGATCCGTCATTTCCCTGCCCTTGTGCGATGAAAAAGCGCATCGAGGCTATCAGGAAAAGGATGAATGCGTGCTCTGGTGGGAGCCGACCCTCTCGGCGATGGGGTGCTTGCCGCCAACTGGCTCGCTGCCGCCGGATCGCCGACAAGGTCGGCTCCCACCAAAAAACGACAGAGTGGAGCTCCCCATAAAAGAGTGGGGGTCCGCATAAAAAAAGGCGCCTTGCGGCGCCTTCTTGTTACGGGGTGCTGTCGGCCGGTGCTTTTGCCGGTACCTGCGCCGTTTGCGGGGCGTCGATCTTGCGGCCACCGTACGGAAGCACTTCCGCGGCGATCTTGGGATCGGCCTTGATCATCGCGACTTCGTCGCCGACGATGTGGGCGGCTTCGTCCAGCGGCGTGTCCTTGGCCTTCTTCGCGTCGGCTTCCTGCTTGATCTCGGACTTGATGCTGCGTTCGTTGGCGTTGAGGCCGTCGTCCGCCGTGTTGCCATCGTCGCCCAGGTCCGCCGGGCTGCCGTCGCCGCCGAAGATCGCCTTGCGGCGGTTGCGGAAGTCGGTCTGGATGGTGTCGTACTGCTTGCGCTCGGCCTGGCGCGCCGCGAAGTTCAGCGAGATGTCGGTCTTGTCGCGCAGCTTCTGGTACTGCGCCAGCTCGTCGAGCATCAACTTCCACGAGGGCGAAGTGGCCACGCGCGCCTGGTGCTTCTGGTTGAGCGGACCGATGATCGGCTTGAGATCGGCGACCGGCTTGTAGTCGGCCGGATCGATGTGACGCCACGGCAGCGCATTGTCGTAGGTGGACTCGCCGAATTCCTTGGCATCGCCGTTCTGCGGGAACTGCACGTCGGGCGTGACGCCGCGCAGCTGCGTGCTGTCGCCGTTGATGCGGATGAACTCGGCGATCGTCATCTTGAGTTCGCCGTACTTGGCGTCCTCGCCCGTGGTGGCCTTGCCGAAGCGGTCGAGGTCGACCAGGTTCTGCACGGTGCCCTTGCCGAAGGTGGGCTCGCCGATGATGATGCCGCGGCCGTAGTCCTGGATGGCGGCGGCGAAGATCTCCGACGCCGATGCCGAACCACGGTTGACCAGCACCGCCATCGGACCGTCCCACGCCATGCCCGGCGCGTCGTCGCCCTGGGCGTCGACCTGACCACGCGCGTCGCGCACTTGCACGACCGGGCCGGTGTCGATGAACAGGCCGGTGAGTTCGGTGGCTTCGTTGAGCGAACCGCCGCCGTTGTTGCGCAGGTCCATGATGACGCCTTCGACCTTCTGCGCCTTCAGCTCGGTGAGCAGCTTGGAGACGTCGCGGGTGGCGCTCTTGAAGTTGGCGTCGCCGTTACGGCGCGCGCCGAAGTCCTGGTAGAACGTGGGCAGTTCGATCACGCCGATCTTGCGCGTGACGTCGCCATCCTTCACGTCGATGACCTTCGACTTGGCGGCCTGCTCTTCCATCGTGACCTTCTTGCGAACCAGGGTCACGATCTCGTGCTTGCCGTCCACGCCGGCATCGGCAGGAAGGGTCTCGATGCGGACGGTGGTGTCCTTCTTGCCGCGGATGAGCTTGACCACGTCGTCCTGGCGCCAGCCGACCACGTCGACCATCGGACCGGTCTCGCCCTGGCCGATGGCGACGATGCGATCGCCCGGCTTCATCTTGCCGGACTTGATCGCCGGGCCGCCGGGAACGAGTTCGCGGATGGTGGTGTAGTCGTCGCGCGCCTGCAGCACCGCGCCGATACCTTCCAGCGACAGGCGCATGGCGATGTCGAAGGCGTCGGCGGCGCGGGGGCCGAGGTAATCGGTGTGCGGATCGGTGGAGTTCGCGTACGCGGTCATGAAGGCCTGCGTCGCATCTTCGTCGTCGAGTTGGCGCACGCGCGAGATGTACGTCGCGTAGCGCTTGTCGAGCGTCTTGCGGATGTCGTCGTCGTTCTTGCCGGCGAGCTTCAGGCGCAGCCAGTCGTTCATCGTGCGCTTGCGCCACACGTCGTCGAGTTCGGCCTGGTTCTTCGGCGCGGCGGCCTTCTTGCGATCGAAGTTGAAGCTCTCGTTGCCGCTGAAGTCGAAGCCCTGCTTGAGCAGGCTGCGCGCATAGTTCATGCGGTCGACGGCGCGCGTGACGTACAGGTTGAACACCGAGAACGGACCGGTCAGATCCTGGTTCCAGATGGCGTCGTCGAACTGCGTCTTCAGCGGTTCGAACTTGGCGAGGTCTTCCTGCGTGAAGAAGACCTTCTCGCTATCGAGCGACTCGATGTAGGCCTTGTAGATCTTGGCCGACATGGCGTCGTCGAGCGGCTGGGCCTGGTAGTGGAAACGCGTGAGGAAGCGCGCGGACAGCTGCGACGCCTGGGCCTCGGCCTGGGTGGGCTTCAGCGGCAGGCTGGATTCCTTGCGCTGCGGCTCCGGCGAGGTCGCCGCTTCCGAGGCATCCTTCGGTTGGGGCGCCGACTTGCCCGCCGGCGCGGTCGTGCCCGGCTGCTGCTGCGGCGCGGCAGCCTGTGCCTGGACACCCGCGGCCGACAAGGCCAGCAGGAGAGCGATCGCGGGGCGAAGAGTCATGTAGTCGGAGCCTCGGAATGCGTTGGGGCGTTTATTCGACGACGCCGGCGGCGTGAGCCATCAGGTCGGCATGGTAGGAGGATCGCACCAACGGACCGGAGGCGACATGGGAGAAACCCATTTCATCGCCAGCGACGCGCAGCGCTTCGAATTCGTCCGGCGTCCAGTAACGGACCACCGGATGGTGGTGCGCCGTCGGCTGCAGGTACTGGCCGATGGTGATCATGTCGACGTCATGGGCGCGTAGATCGCGCATGGTCTCCAGCACCTGCTCGAGCGTCTCGCCCAGGCCCAGCATGATGCCGGACTTGGTCGGCACCGTCGGATGCTGCGCCTTGAAGTTCTTCAGCAGATCCAGCGACCACTGGTAGTCGGCGCCCGGACGGACCTCGCGGTAGAGGTGCGGCACCGTCTCCAGGTTGTGGTTGAAGACATCCGGCGGGAAGTCCTTGAGGACCTCCAGCGCACGCTCCATACGGCCCTTGCCGCGGAAATCCGGGGTGAGGATCTCGATCCGGATGTCCGGGCTGGCATGGCGCACCGCGCGGATGCAGGCCGCGAAATGGGCGGCGCCGCCGTCACGAAGGTCGTCGCGGTCCACCGAGGTGATCACAACGTACTTCAGGCGCATGTCGCGGATCGTCTCGGCCAGGCGAGCCGGCTCGAGCGGATCGGGCGCCAGCGGACGGCCGTGGGCCACGTCGCAGAACGAGCAACGGCGGGTGCAGACCTCGCCGAGGATCATGAAGGTGGCGGTGCCCTTGGAGAAGCACTCGTGGATATTCGGGCAGCTGGCTTCCTCGCACACCGTGGTCAGCGAGTTCTCGCGCAGGCGCGCCTTCAACTGCTGCACGGCGTTGCCCTGGGGCAGGCGCACGCGGATCCAGCCGGGCTTGCGCAGCACGGGCTGGTTGGCGTCGAAGCTCGCGCGGTTGAGCGCGATCTTGTCGTTGCCGAGCATCTTCTCGCCGGGCTTGTCGACGACGGCGATGGGAATGCTGCGGGAAGGGGAAACGGAGGATTGGCTCATAGGGCTACTGCCTCAGACCGCAAGGCGGGCGGGGAGTTCGGGGAGGATGGGCGCGGCGTCGACGGCGTGGAAACCGAACTGCTTGCAGAATTCCTGTACCAGGACGTCTTCCACGTCCGCCAACCGCGACGGACCGCCCAAGTCTAGCACCTGGGTGACTTCCAAACCCTTGTAGCCGCAGGGATTGATGCGGTGGTAGGGCTCCAGGTCCATGTCCACGTTGAAGGCCAGCCCGTGGAAGCTGCAGCCGCGGCGGATGCGCAGGCCCAGCGCGGCCACCTTGGCCCCCGCGGCGTACACGCCGGGCGCGCCCTCGCGGCGCTCCGCGCCGATATTCCACTCCCCGAGGGTGTCGATGATGGCCTGCTCGATGCGGTGGACCAGCTCACGCACGCCCACGCCCACGCGGCGCAGATCGATCATGGGATAGGCCACGATCTGCCCGGGACCGTGATAGGTGACCTGGCCGCCGCGGTCCACGCGGACGACGGGGATGTCGCCCGCCGCCAACACGTGCTCCGCCAGACCCGCCTGACCCAAGGTGAACACCGGGTCGTGCTCCAGCAGCCACAGCTCATCGACGGTGTCATCGGTGCGATTGTCGGTGAAGGCGCTCATGGCCTTCCAGGTGGACTCGTAGGGCACGCGCCCCAGCCGGCGGACGTTGAGCGGGAGGGTCATGGGAGGCAAGGTCGGAGGGGATTCGGGGGAGTTGTGGGCGGGCGCCGGGGGTTACAAGAGTAAACCCGTGGCGCCCGGATCGCCGGCATGGCCGGCTCCCACCCAGCCGGACGGACCCTTGTGGGAGCCGGCCATGCCGGCGATCCCGCGGCAGCGGGCCAGGCCGCCTACATCGTGAAACGAATGTCCCGGTCCGCCCGCAACGTGCTGTGGGCTTCCAGGTATTTCTCGCGGGACGGGGCGACGAAGCTCACCGTCACCGACTGGTAGTTGCCAGCCGGCGTCAGCTTCGTGGAAAGCGTCTCGTGGAGCACCTCCAGCCCGATGCCATGCAGCAACGCCGGCACGTGCTTGTCAAGGCCCGCGTTGGCGTTGCCTATCGCGGTGATCTCGAACTCGCCGGGGAACTGGAACCCCTTCCCTTCCTTCTGCGCATCGCTGAAGTCGATTTCACGCATGGCCTTGCCCTCTTACTTCTTGTCGCCGTCGCTGTGGAACCACAGCATGATCGTGTCCCAGAGGCGCGAGAAGAAGCCGCCTTCCGGCGCATCCGCGAGCGCCACCAGCGGCGCGGCAAGCACCGGCTGGCCATCCAGCGTCACACGCAGCGTGCCCACTTGCTGGCCTTTCTTGAAGGGAGCGATCAGGGTGGCGGGGATATCGAGGTCGGCCTTGAGCTTGTCGTAATCGCCACGCTTGACCGAGACGAGGGCGTCTTCGGTGAGACCCAGTGGGATGGTGTTCTCGGCGCCCTTCCAGAGCTTCGGCGTGGCCAGCGGCTTGTTGGCTTCGTAGAGCTTGTGCGACTCGTAGAAGCGGAAGCCGTAGTTGAGCAGCGCCAGCGCCGCGTCGGCGCGACCCTTCTCGCTAGTGGCGCCCATGACGATGGCGATCATGCGCGCGTCGCCCTGCTTCGCCGATGCGGCAAGGCAGTAGCCCGCCGCAGCCGTATGGCCGGTCTTGATGCCATCGACGGTGTTGTCGCGCCAGAGCAGCAGGTTGCGATTGTGCTGCTTGATGCCGTTCCACTCGAACTCCTTCACGGCCGAGATCGCGTAGTCCTCCGGGAAGTCGTGGATCAGCGCGCGAGAGAGGATCGCGATGTCGCGGGCCGTCGTGTAGTGGTTGGCCACCGGATAGCCGGACGCATTCTGGAAATTCGAATGCGTCATGCCGAGCTGCTTGGCGTAGGCGTTCATCAGGTTGGCGAACGCGGGCTCGGAGCCCGCGGTGTGCTCGGCCAGCGCGATGGCGGCATCGTTGCCCGACTGGATGATCATCCCGTAGAGCAGGTCCTTCAGCGGCACCTGGCTGTTGAGCTTGAGGAAGCTGGTGGAGCCATCGGTGCCCGCGCCGCCGCCACGCCACGCGTTCTCGCTGATGGTGACCGGGTCGGTCATGTGGATCTTGCCGTTGCCGACCTCGGCCGAGACCACATAGTCGGTCATGACTTTCGTGATCGACGCCGGTTCGACCTGCAGATCCGGTTCCTTCGACGCGATGATCTGCCCGGTGTTGTAGTCCATCAACACCCAGCTCTTGCCCTCGACATCCGGCGGCGGCGGCACCGGCGCCTCGGGAACCACCGGACGCGGCACGGACGGACGGGGCGGGGTCTGCTGCGCCACGGTCACACCCGCGACAAGCGCGGCGGCGGCGAAAGCGAACAGGGAACGGGGCAAGAGCTTCATCGTTTCAACGGTCCAGTTCAAAGCAGGAAAAAGGGGGTCAGTCTACCGCGACCTGCGGCCTGGGCAGGCCCATGCCGGCAATCTGTTCGGTCACGCGGTCGGCCGTGTCCACGTCGGCCAATGGTCCCACGCGCACGCGGCGCACGTTGCGGCCGCCGATATTGGTCTCCACGACACTGACCGGTCCGAGGCCCGCGCGGTTCAACCGGTCGGCCACGCGATTCGCGTTCACGACATCGGAGAAGGCGCCGACCTGGAGATAGATGCTGGGCTTGCCGGCCGAGGGAGCGGTGATCGGCCCCGGGTTGGCGGCGATGCCTTGGCTGGACGCCGCCCCCGGAGGGGACGGGGGTGCCTGCCGGGCGGCTGTGGCCTGGGCCGGGACGGGAGCCGAAGACGTGGTCGAGGCTGGCACGTTCGTCGTCGCGGCGGCCAACGGCGGCAACGCTTCGCTCGGGGAAACCCCGGTCATCCCGGGCACGTGGCCATCATCGTCCGCCGGGTTGGTCCCCACCGAAGCCGTGACCGCGCGCTGCGGTGACGGAGGCGGCGCCATGATCGGGGCCGGCTTCGGCGCGTTGTTCACATACGGCGCGCCGCGGTCGCTGCCCGGGTCGTTGGGGTCGATGGCGCGGACTTCCACCAGCCCCGTGCCCTTGGGCCACACGCCGATTTTCACGGCCGCGGCGAACGATAGGTCGATGATGCGGTTTTCGTGGAACGGGCCGCGATCGTTGACGCGCACGATGACGCTCTTGCCGTTCTCGAGGTTGGTGACGCGCGCGTAGCTCGGCAGCGGCAAGGTCTTGTGCGCCGCCGAGAACTGGTACATGTCGTATTCCTCGAGGCTCGAGGTCTTGTAGCCGTGGAACTTGTTCCCGTAGAACGAGGCGATGCCGCGTTCCACGTACCCGCGCGGGCTCGGCAGCACGTTGTAGGTCTGGCCGAGCACCGAGTACGGCGACTTGTTGCCGTAGAGCGAGCGCGGCTCCACCTTCGGCACCGGCTCCGGGAGCTTGTTCACGTCCGGGATATCGGTGGGAACGCTGTCGGAACGGGAGCGATAGCGCGAGCCTTGGGACTTGCGGATGTCGTCGTAACGGCCGCCGCTGGGTGCCGTGGAACTGCCGCCGCGTGACGAGGGGCGCGCGTTACGGGAGCCGCCGCAGGCGGTGAGGAACAGCGTGATGAGGACGATCGCGAGGATGGTGGCGTGGCGTTTCAGCCTGGTGGGAGCCGGCCCTGTCGGCGATTCAAGGCTGTCGCGAACTCCCATCGCCGACAGGGTCGGCTCCCACCGGGCTTGGCCTGGGAGGGCGGTATGCCACCCAGGGATCATCGTTCGCCGGGTCCATGCGTGCGGGCGCGGATCTCGCGCGCCAGCTGGTCCACGGCCATGGCGTACATGGGGCTGCGGTTGTACGTGGTGATCACGTAGAAGTTCTGGAACACGAACCAGTATTCGTCACCCGCCGGCCCGTCCAGGCGCACCAGTTGCGCATCGCGGCCGGGATTGAGGTGTTGCAGCGGCGCGAAGCCGTCCGCGACGAACGATTCCACCGGCGCCACCGGCTTCCAGTCCTTGGGCACGGCCGGATCCACGGCGCGGGCGTCGGGCTGGGCACGCGCGGCGACCGGGCCACCCGCTTCCCAGCCGTGCTGGGCGAAGTAATTGGCGACGCTGGCGAAGATGTCGCCCATCGAGCCCTTCATGTCGATACGGCCGTCGTGGTCGTAATCCACGCCCCAGTCGCGGATGGACGAGGGCATGAACTGGCCCCAGCCCTGCGCGCCGGCATACGAGCCGGTCAGCGTGTCGAGCGGACCGCCCAGGTGATTCTGCGGCAGTTCGAGCAAGGCCTTCAGTTGCTCGCGGAAGAACGGTGCGCGTTTGGGGTAGTAGAACGCCAGCGTGGCCAATGCATCCAGCACCTTCCATTTGCCCGTGTTGCGGCCGTAGAAGGTCTCCACGCCGACGATGGCGACGATGTATTCGGGCGGCACGCCGTACTTGCGGCCGATGCCGTCGAGCAACTGCCGGTGCTGGCGATAGAAATCGGCCCCCGCCTGGATGCGCTGCTCGGTGAGAAAAATCGGACGGTAGTCGCGCCACGGCTTGCCCTCGGCCGGACGGCTGATCGCATCGAGGATGGCCTGCTGTTTCTTCGCGCCGTCGAGCAACGCGTTCAGCGAGGCTTTGCTCTTGCCGGTGTCCCTGGCGACTTCGCGCACCAGTTGCTCCTGCCCCGGATGGGTTTCGGCGAAGGCCGCGGAGGCGAACATCAGGGGGAAGGCGATCATCGCGCCAGCGAGGCGCGGGAGGTGACGTGCGGGTCGTGCGCGGCGCGCGGCGAGAACTTCATCCATGCGTGGAAGCGTAGCACGCGTATATGGCGCATCAGGCGCGGTCCCGGGCGAACGTTCAGGCCGCGGAGGCCTAGTCGTGCAGTTTCCGGTTCGCATGGATCGACATCAGCACGCCGAAGCCCGTGAGCAGGGAAACCGCCGAGGTGCCGCCGTAGCTCACCAGCGGCATCGGCACGCCCACCACCGGCAGGATGCCCGCGACCATGCCGCCGTTCACCGCCACGTAGACGAAGAAGCTCATGCCGATCGCGCCGGCGAGCAGGCGCGAATACGTGTCGCGCGCATTCATCGCGATCCACAGGCAGCGGCCGATGATGAAGGCATAGAGCAGCATGATCGCGATGACGCCCACCAGGCCGAATTCCTCGGAGAAAACGGCGAAGATGAAATCGGTGGTGTGCTCGGGCAGGAACTCCAGGCGCGACTGCGTGCCCTGCTGCCAGCCCTTGCCGAACATGCCGCCGGAACCCACCGCGATCTTCGACTGGATGATGTGCCAGCCATTGCCCAGGGGATCGGATTCGGGGTCGAGCAGCGTGCGCACGCGATTGCGCTGGTATTCGTGGAGGAACTGCCACGCCACGGGAATCACCGCGCCCACGCCGCCCACGAGCAGGCCGATGCGCCACCAGGCCATGCCGGAAAGGAACAGCGCGAACGCACCGGCTCCGGCCACGAGCAAGGCGGTGCCGAGATCGGGCTGCTCGGCGATGAGCCCGGCCGGCACCGCGATCAGCAGGCCGACCACGATGATGTCCTTCCAGCTTGGCGGCAACTGCCGTGGATGCAGGTACCAGGCGACCATCATCGGCATGGTCAGCTTGAGCAGCTCGGATGGCTGGAAGCGCATGACGCCCAGGTCGAGCCAGCGATACGCGCCACGGCCTTCGCCGAGCACGGCCACGACCACCAGCAAGGCGGTGCTGCCGAGGTAGAGCCACGGCGTCCACGAGCGCAGCACCGGCGGCGGGATGCGCGAGATGACCAACAGCAGCACGGCGCCGAGGACGAAGCGCGCGGCCTGTCCGGTGACCAGCGAGAAATTGCCGTTGCCCGCGCTGTAGAGCGTGGCGAGGCCCGCACAGCCGAGCACGAAGAGCGCCAGCAGGAGCGGCAGGTCGAGCCGTGGCCGCGTGAGCAGGCGCAGGCCGAAGCGCTTCATCCGCGTGGTGAGCGTCTGGAACATGGCTACTGGTCCTCCCCATCGTCCTGGGGCGGCAGGTCGGTACTGGCGGCCCCGGCGGGCTGGGCGTCCTGCACGGACGAGGCTTCGCCCGGCGCGGGTTCCGGTATCGCGTCGGCGGTGACGATCGGGCCCGGTGGCAAGTTCTCCGGCCGTTGCCCGCCTTCGTCCACCACCCACTGATCGAGGATCTTTCGCGCGATCGGACCGGAATCCTGCGCACCCCAGGCACCGGCCTCCAGCACGACGGCCACGGCGATCTTCGGATCGTCGGCGGGCGTGTAGGCGATGAACAGCGCACGGTGGCGGCTGGCGAGGTACGCGGTGTTCTTGTTGGTGTCGTAGGCGTCGGTCTTGCGCGAGAAGCGCTCGGCCGTGCCACTCTTGCCCGCGATGATGTACGGGAAGCCGAATGGCAGGCGCTTGCCGGTGCCCCTGCCCGAGTTGATGACGGCCTTCATGCCATCATTCACGGCATCCCAATCGGCCGCCTTGCGGATCACCGACGGCCCGGACGGCGGGAACGACTGCGGCACGCGTGGGCTGTCGACGCCATCCTGCGTGTCGAGCAGGAAATGCGGGGTATAGGGGATGCCGCGGCCGGCGAAGGTGGCCGTGGCGTGCGCCAGCTGGAGCGGTGTGACCGCCCAGTAGCCCTGGCCGATACCCGAGATGATGGTCTCGCCGGGGAACCAGCCCGCCTTGCTGCGCGCCGCTTTCCACTCGCGCGAGGGCAGCACGCCCTCCACTTCGCCGACCAGGTCGATACCGGTCTTCTTGCCGAAGCCCAGCTTGCCCATCCAGTCGGAGAGCCGGTCGATGCCCATATCGAGCGCAAGCCGGTAGAAATAGGTGTTGGTCGACAGTTCGATCGCCTGGATCATGTTCACCGTGCCGTCGCCCCCGCGCTTGTCGTCGCGGTAGCAGCGCGACTGGCCCGGGATACAGAACTCACCCGTGGACAACACCGTGTCGGACGGCCGGCGAATGCCCATGGTCAGGCCACCCAGCGCAAGGAACGGCTTCACCGTCGAACCCGGCGGATAGACGCCACGCAGCGCGCGGTTGTAGAGCGGCTTGTCGGGCGCGGTGGTCAGCGCCTTGTAGTCGGCCGAGCTGATGCCGTTGACGAACAGGTTGGGATCGAAGCTCGGCACGCTGGCGAAGGCCAGCACCTGGCCATTGCGCGGATCGATCGCGATCGCCGCGCCGGAGCGGCCGTCCATCGCTTCCTCGGCCGCCTTCTGCAGGCGCACGTCGATGGAGAGGTAGATGTTCTTGCCCGGCGTGGGCGGGGTCGTGTCGAGCACGGCCTGCGTACGGCCGTCGGCGTTCACTTCGACCAGCTCGTAGCCCGGCGCGCCGTGCAACAGCTTCTCGTAGTAGCGTTCGATGCCGATGCGGCCAATGTGCGTGGTGCCCTTGTAGCTGGCTTCCTCGTCGTCGTCCATGCGGTCGAGATCGTCCACGTCGATACGGCTGACATAGCCGATGACATGGGCCAGCAGCGGGCCCATCGGGTAGCGCCGGGTGAGGTACGGCACCACGTCCACGCCGGGGAACCGCCAGCGATTCACGGCGAAGCGGCCGATCTCGTCCTCGGTGAGTTTCAGCTTGAGCGGAATCCCCTCGAACCGGCGCCCCTGCTTCACCTGTTTCTTGAAGGTGGCGATGTCCTCGTCGCTAAGCGGCACCACGGTACCGAGCTTGCCGAGCATGTCGTCCATGTCGCTGACCTGCTCGGGGATCACTTCCAGCCGGAACGCAGGGACGTTGTCGGCCAGCAACACGCCGTTGCGGTCGTAGATGAGGCCGCGCGCCGGCGGTATGGCGCGCGGCTTCACGCGATTCTGGTCCGAACGCGCCACGAACTCGTCGTGGTGCAGCACCTGCAGGTACACATAGCGAGCGCACACGGCGGCGAGGCCGAGCAGGATCAGCGCGAAGCCGGCCATGGCGCGGCGGCGGAACAGCGCCACCTCGCCACGGACTTCCTTGATCGAGGCGCGCCGCCGGCTCATGCCTCGTGGATGCGCAGTCGCGCGCGAAGGTCGTCGAGGATGAGGAACACGAACGGCCACAGCGCCGCGCCCACCAGGGGCGATATCCAGTACTCGGGTGGCGGCAGCGGATCGCCGCCGAACACGCGCACCAGCAGGAGCAGGATGCGGTCGTTCACGAGCAGGCCGAGCACGGCGAGCGACTGTTGCCACATCGGGAAGAAGCGCAGGCGCGAACGGAAACGGAGCGCGATGAAGACCATCGCCGTAAGGCGCAAGGCCTGCTCACCCAGCAGGATGCCGTCGAAGAGATCGGCGGCCACGCCGACACAGAAGGCCAGGCCAAGGGTGACCCTGTCGCCCGACTGCAGGCACCAATAGAGCAGGATCAGGGCGGGCCAGTACGGCTTGAACGGCGTGAGCGGGCCCGGCAACGGGACCAGCATCAGGAACAGTGACATCAGCAGCGTGGCGGCGAACCACAGCTGGCGAACGCGAACCTTGTTCATGGCGTGGTCCCCGTCGACGGCGCGGCGGTGGACGTACGTGCCGGTGCCGGCGTCGCGGTCGGCGAGGTCACGGAGGGCAAGGTCGCCGCCGGCGGCGTGCCAGGAGGCGGCGCGAGGTCGGCGGGCGGGCCGACGTTCGGCGCGGGCGCCGGTGGGCCGGCGGGTTCGGCAAGGTCGTGCAGCAGCAGGACGTCCTCGCTGCGATCCAGGTCGGCGGCCGGCTTCGCCTGCGCGGAAAGGAAGGTGCCGGAGGGCGTCTGTGCCACGTCGCGGATCTCGCCCACGGGGAAGCCCGGCGGGAACCGGCCGCCCAGGCCGGACGTGACCAGCTTGTCGCCCGCCTGCACGTCGGCCGAGACGGGGATGTTCGGTAACGTGAGTGAATCGCCCGTGCGTGAGCCGTAGGCGATGGTCCGCAAGCCGGTGCGCTCGATGGTCACGGGAATCGCGTGGTTGGGATCGGTGATCAGCATGGCGACCGAGGTGGTGGGCATCACTTCGACGATCTGGCCCATCACGCCGCGCGCGTCGATCACGACCTGGCCCGGCTGGACCTTGTCGCGGGCTCCCACGTTGAGCACGATCCGGTGGCGAAAGCTGCCCAGGTCGACGCCGATCAGGCGTGCGAGCTGCACGTTGAGCGAAAGGCTGTGCTGGGTGTCCAGCAATTCCTTCAGGCGCTGGTTCTGCTCGGCCACCGACGCCATGCGGTTGAGCTTGGCGTTGGCCAGGAGCAGGTCTTCACGCAGGCGCTGGTTCTGCTCGGTGAGGCGCTGGCGGTCGGCGAACGCCACCGTCGCCGCCTGGAATCCCTGCGATGGCAGGCCCGCGATGCGATAGACAGGCTCGACCAGCAGCGAGAGGCCGTAGCGCACATTACCCAGCCAGTCGCCACGGTGATCGAGCACCATCAGCACGCAGGCGAGCGCGAGGTAGACGATGAGGCGCAGTGTCCCCGCCACGCCGGGCGCGAACAGGGGCGACGTGTCGTCGCGATTCAGGGCCATGGATCAGCGCGCTCCGGCCAAAGCGCCGCGCGCGCGGCCATCATTCGAACGCGAAGAAGTCGCTGCCGTGCTGGTCGATCATCTCCAGGGCCTTGCCGCCGCCGCGCGCCACGCAGGTGAGCGGGTCGTCGGCCACCTGCACGTGCAGGCCGGTTTCCTCGGAGATCAGGCGATCCAGATCGCGCAGCAGGGCGCCACCGCCGGTGAGCACGATGCCGCGCTCGGCCACGTCGGAGCAGAGTTCCGGCGGGGTCTGTTCCAGCGCCGCCTTCACCGCCGCCACGATGCCGGACAGCGGCTCGTGCAGGGCTTCCAGCACCTCGTTGGAGTTGATCGTGAACATGCGCGGCACGCCCTCGGCCAGGTTGCGGCCGGAGATCTCGATCTCGCGGACCTCGCTCTGCGGGAAGGCGCAGCCGATCTCCAGCTTGATCCGCTCGGCGGTGGATTCGCCGATCAGCGTGCCATGGTTGCGGCGCACGTAGTTGATGATGGCTTCGTCGAAGCGGTCGCCGCCGACGCGGACCGACTGCGAGTAGACGATGCCGTTCAACGAGATGACGGCCACTTCCGAGGTGCCGCCGCCGATATCCAGGACCATCGAGCCGCGCGCCTCGTGCACCGGGATGCCGGCGCCGATCGCGGCCGCCATGGGCTCCTCGATCAGGAAGACGTCACGGGCGCCGGCGCCCTCGGCCGATTCCTTGATGGCGCGGCGCTCCACCTGGGTGGAGCCGCAGGGCACGCAGACCAGCACGCGCGGGCTGGGCCGCAGCATGCGCGAGCGGTGCACCTGCTTGATGAAGTGCTGGAGCATCGCCTCGGTCATGGTGAAGTCGGCGATGACGCCGTCCTTCATCGGGCGCACGGTGGCGATATTGCCCGGCGTGCGGCCGAGCATGCGCTTGGCGTCGCCACCCACGGCCGCGACGGCACGGGGGCCGCCGGGGCCACGATCCTGGCGGATCGCCACGACCGAGGGTTCGTTGAGGACAATGCCCTGCCCACGCACATAAATAAGCGTATTCGCCGTGCCGAGATCGATGGAGATGTCGTTCGAGAAAAGTCCGCGGAACTTCTTAAACATGATGCGGCGGGCGCCCATAGCGGGAAAAAGTAAGCGTGCGAGTCTAGATTGGCGCCCTCCCCCACGCAAGGGCGCATACGTTAAGAAAGCCTTGTAACTCCGGGTGATGCGAGCGGAACCCCCTTCCGGCAGACAAACTCACCGGCCAGGAAGAGGTCGCCTCGGGACCCGATTTTGGGTACGATCCGCAGGTTTGCCGGACCCGTCGCGGGCGGCGTTCGCGGCGGCCCTTCGCGGCCGCGCCACTTACCATCCTCCAGGGTCACCCAACGCATGACTGCCGTTATCTGCGGATCGCTCGCCTACGACACGATCATGGTCTTCCAGGACCAGTTCAAGAACCACATCATCCCGGATCAGGTGCACATCCTGAACGTGTCGTTCCTGGTGCCGGCCATGCGTCGCGAGTTCGGCGGTTGCGCGGGCAACATCGCCTACAACCTGAAGTTGCTCGGCGGCGAGCCGATGCCGGTGGCGACGGTCGGCCAGGATTTCGCGCCGTACCGCGCGCACCTGGAGAAGTTCGGCATCCGCCTCGACGGCGTGCGCCAGTTCGACGACCAGTTCACCCCGCAGTGTTTCATCACCACCGACCTGGACAACAACCAGATCACCGCCTTCCACCCGGGCGCGATGTCGAGCGCGCACGAAAACCACGTGCGCGACATCAAGCAGTGCGAGTTCGGCATCGTCGCGCCGGATGGCCGCGACGCGATGCTGCAGCATGTCGACGAATTCGCCGCGCGTGGCGTGCCCTTCATCTTCGATCCGGGCCAGGCGATGCCGCTGTTCAACGGCGACGAGTTCCGCGCGATGATCGAGAAGTCGACGTATGTCATCGTCAACGACTACGAGTCCCAACTGTTGCAGCAACGCACGGGCTGGAGCGCGACGGACATCGCGTCGAAGGTCGATGCGTACATCGTGACACTGGGTCCCCGTGGCTCGCTGATCCACGTGAATGGCGAAACGCTCGAAGTGCCGCCGGCCCGCGAGCACAAGGTGGTCGATCCGACCGGCTGCGGCGACGCTTACCGCGCCGGTCTCATCTTCGGCATCATGAAGGGCTACGACTGGCCCACCGTCGGCAAGATGGCATCGCTGATGGGCGCACTGAAGGTCGAGCATCCGGGCACGCAGAACCAGTACTTCACGTACGAGCAGTTCGCCGCCGAATTCAAGGACCAGTTCGGCTACGCGCTGGCCTGATCGTCCCGCGGAGTGCATGAATAAAGGGGCGGCGCATCACTGCGCCGCCCCTTTCCATGGGCACCGATCCCATCGGCACCAACCGCCCTGCGTTCCGCGGCCCGGTGGGAGCCGACCTTGTCGGCGATGGGTGCTTGCCCCACCCCGGTGGGAGCCGACTTCGTCGGCGATGGGTGCTTGCCTCGACCTGGCCCGCTGCCGCGGGATCGCCGACAAAGTCGGCTCCCACCAGGTTGCGGCAAGTTCAATCGCAAGGTTCGCTCCCACCCAGCCGGCCCGGACTAATTGCGCGGTTTGAATCCCATCGTCGCGCTCACCGCCTGCTGCCAACCTTCATACAGGTCGTCGCGACGCTCTTTCGTCATCTGCGGCTTGAATTCGCGGTCGACCGCCCAGCGCGTGGCGATCTCCTTCTTGTCCTTCCAGAAGCCCACCGCCAGGCCGGCGAGATAAGCGGCACCTTGCGCCGTGGTCTCCTGTACCTTCGGACGCAACAGTGTCACGTCGAGGATGTCGGCCTGGAACTGCGCCATGAAGTCGTTGGCGATGGCGCCACCGTCCGCGCGCAGTTCCTTGAGCTGGATGCCGGAGTCGGTCTGCATCGCCTCGAGCACGTCGCGCGTCTGGTACGCCATCGATTCCAGCGCGGCGCGAATGAACTGCTCTTTTGTCGTACCGCGCGACAGCCCGAACACCGCGCCGCGCACGTCGCTTCTCCAATACGGCGCACCGAGACCGACGAACGCGGGCACGAAATACACACCATCGTTGTCCTTGGCACGTTCCGCATAGGCCTGCGAGTCGGAGGCCTTGCCGAGCATGCGCAGGCCATCCCGCAGCCACTGGATCACGGAACCAGCGACGAAGATGCTGCCTTCCAGCGCGTACTCCACCTTGCCGTCGACACCCCAGGCGATGGTGGTGAGCAGGCCGGTCTTCGAGCGCACGGCCTTCTCGCCGGTGTTCATCAGCATGAAGCAGCCGGTGCCGTAGGTGTTCTTCGCCATGCCCTGCTCGAAGCAGGCCTGGCCGAACAGCGCCGCCTGCTGATCGCCCGCGATACCGGCGATCGGCACTTCGCGGCCGAAGAACTGTTTCGCCTGCGTGTTGCCGTAGATCTCGCTGGAGGATTTCACCTCCGGCAGCATCGCGCGTGGCACGTTGAGCATCTTCAACAACGCGTCGTCCCACTCACGCTTGTAGATGTCGTACATCAGCGTGCGCGAGGCATTGGTGTAGTCGGTGACGTGCACCTTGCCGCCGGTGAGGTTCCAGATCACCCAGGTATCGATGGTGCCGAACAGCAGGTCGCCCGCCTCGGCCTTCGCCTGCGCACCTTCCACATGGTCGAGGATCCAGCGCACCTTGGTACCGGCGAAGTAGGCGTCGATCAGCAGGCCGGTCTTCTCGCGGACCATCTCGTCGTAACCGTCCGCCTTGAGTTTGTCGCAGATGTCGGCGGTCTGTCGCGATTGCCAGACGATCGCGTTGTAGATCGGCTGGCCCGTATGCTTATCCCATACCACCGCGGTCTCGCGCTGGTTGGTGATGCCGATGCCCTCGATACAGGCGGGGTCGATCTGCGAACTGCTGATCACCTCGGTCATGGTCGAGAGCACGCTGGTCATGATCTCCCGCGGATTGTGCTCGACCCAGCCCGGCTGCGGGAATATCTGCGGAAATTCGCGCTGGGCGGTGCCGGCGATGTTGCCGTCATGGTCGAACAGCATCGTGCGCGAGCTGGTCGTGCCCTGGTCGATGGCCAGGATGTATTTCTTCTTGGTGGTCACGATGAATCCTCGAGTCAGGCCGCGAGGGCGGTATAGGCGAAGGCGGCAAGCATGGCGCCGATGATCGAACCGACAATGGGCACCGGTGCATAGGCGAAGTCAGAACCGCCCTTTCCGGGGATGGGCAGCAAGGCGTGTGCGAGGCGAGGACCGAAGTCGCGCGCGGGATTGATCGCATAGCCGGTGGGGCCACCAAGGCACATGCCGATCACCACCACGAGCAGTGCGACGGCGATCGGCGCCAGGCCCTTGGAGAGATCGTTGCTACCGATGGCGAGCACGCAATACACCAACACGAACGTGCCTATCACCTCGGTGACCAGGTTGGCCGGGATCGAACGGATCGCGGGGATCGTGCAGAAGATACCGAGCTTCTTGGCCGGATCGGCGGTGCCACGCCAGTGTGCCAGGTAGGCGAGGTAGACCAGCACGGCGCCGGTGAAGGCACCCGCCATCTGCGCCGCGACATAACCCGGAACGAGCGACCACGAGAGCTTGCCGATGGAGGCCATCGCCAGCGTGATCGCGGGATTCATGTGGGCACCGCTTTTCGCGGCGACGAAAATGCCCATGAGGACGGCAAGGCCCCAGGCCCAGGTGATCACGCCCCAACCCGCGTTCTCCGCCTTCGAATCCTTCAGCAGCACGCCGGCGACGACGCCATCGCCTAACAGGATCATCACCATGGTTCCGAGGAACTCACTCAGGTAGACCGACATGCTGAGTACTCCTTTGTGTCGTGGGGCGCGTGCCGGTCAGCAGTACGGCACGCGTCTTGGAAATGCCCCCGTGGCGCCTCAGCGCTTCGTGGACAGGTAATCGGTAAGGCGTTGAACGTCCGGCGGGGTGACCCTCAGGCCGAGCTTGCTTCGACGCCAGAGGATGTCCTCGGCCTCGGTGGCCCATTCATGGCGCACGAGGTAATCGACTTCCGCCTGGTAGAGATCCGCGCCGAAATGCTCGCCCAGGGCGTTCAGGCCATCGGCCTCGCCCAGCAGATCGCGGGCGCGGGTGCCGTAGCTGTGCACGAGCCGCCAGGCGAAGGTCTCGGGGAGCCACGGACGGGTGGCGCGGACATCCGCGAGCAACTCGTCGATATCGCGTTCGCCACCGCCCGGAAGCGGGCGAGCGTCGGCGGTCCAGGCCGGCTGGTGGTTGCCCAGCAGTGGGGCGAGCTTGTCCACGGCCTCTTCGGAAAGCTTCCGGTAGGTGGTCAGCTTGCCGCCGAAGACGTTCAACAGCGGTGGACCGTTCTGATCGATATCCAGCAGGTAGTCGCGCGTGACTTCGGAGGCGCTACCGGCTTCGTCCTGCAGGAGTGGACGCACGCCGCTATAGCTCCACACCACGTCGTCGGGCGTCAGCTGTTTTTTGAAGTAGCGGTTCGCGGCATCGCAGAGATAGCTCGTTTCCTCCGCCGTGATCGTCGGATGCGATGGGTCGTCCTTATACTCGACGTCCGTCGTGCCGATCAGGGTGAAATCGCGCTCGTAGGGGATCGCGAAGACGATGCGGCGGTCCGGCTGCTGGAAGATGTACGCGTAACGATGCTCGAAAATCTTCGGCACCACGATGTGGCTGCCCTTGATCAGGCGCAACGAGTGCTGATGCTTCACATGGGCCACGTCGTCGAGGAAACTGGCGGCCCACGGGCCGGCTGCATTCACCAGGGCACGTGCTTTCACGAAATGGCGGCTGCCGTCGCGCGATTCGAGCTCCGCGGTCCAGCCTTCCCCATCACGCCGGGCGCTCACGCAGCGCGTATGGGTTTCGATGTGCACGCCCCGCCGCGCGGCATCCATCGCATTGAGCACCACCAGGCGGGCGTCCTGTACCCATGCATCGGAATAGACGAAACCGACACTGAAGTCGGCGCGCAGGGGCTCGCCGGTGACGTGCTTGCCGAAGCGCACCCGACGCGAGCCCGGCAACGTGCGGCGGCCGCGGCCGAGATGGTCGTAGAGGAACAGGCCCAGGCGAATCATCCATGCCGGACGCAGGTGTGGCTGGTGCGGCAGGACGAAGCGCAGCGGCCAGATGATGTGCGGCGCGGCGCGCAAGAGCACCTCGCGTTCCGCGAGTGCCTTTCCGACCAGGGCAAACTCGAACTGTTCCAGGTATCGCAGGCCGCCGTGGATCAGCTTGGTGCTGGCGCTCGAGGTATGTGCGGCGAGATCGTCGCGCTCGCAGAGCCAGACGCTCAGCCCGCGCCCCGCGGCGTCACGGGCGATGCCGACGCCATTGACGCCACCACCGACCACCAAAATATCGACCTGCTCGACCATCGCGAACTCCGCTTAGCTGGAGGCGAGGCCTGCTGAAGGGTGAAACCCTACGCTCGGGTATGTTCGTTTTATCTTGCGATTCGCAAAATATGCTTGCGATTACGAACATTTCACGCGTCAGTCAGGCTTCGCCTGCGTGGAAATGAGCATATTCGAACACAAACGAACATCGCACGCTGCAGTGCAGCGTAGACAGCATGTCGGAGGGCTGTCTCGCTCTCAGGGTTCCGCGATATGCAACTGGGTGCCGGCGGCTTCCAAGACGGGTAGCAAGGCATCGGGCGGCTGCCGATCGGTGAACCACGCGTCTACACGCGAGAAGTCGCCGAGGCGGACCATCGCGTTGCGGCCGATCTTGCTGTGGTCGGCGCCGAGGAAGACCTGGCGCGAATGCTCGATGATCGCCTGGGCAACGCGGACTTCATGGAAATCGAAATCCAGGAGCGTGCCGTCGAGTTCGATACCGGAGATACCGATGATGCCGAAGTCGACCTTGAACTGGCGGATGAGCTCGATCGTTGCCTCGCCGGTCACGCCATGGTCGCGGCCCCGGACGACGCCGCCCGCGACGATGACCTCGAACGTAGGGTTGTCACTGAGCAGGATCGCGATATTGAGATTGTTGGTGATGACGCGCAGGTCTCGGTGCTCGAGCAACGCGCGGCCAACGCCTTCGTTCGTCGTGCCCAGATTGATGAAGAGCGACGATCCATCCGGAATCGACTTTGCGATCGCCGTGGCGATGCGGTTCTTCTCCGCGGTCTGCAGCGACTGGCGTGCGGCATAGGCCACGTTCTCGACGCTCGAGGAGGACGCGCTCACACCGCCGTGGTAGCGGCGGATGAGGCCTCCATCAGCCAGGAGATTGAGATCGCGGCGGATCGTCTGCGGGGCCACGTCGAAATGCGTGGCCAGTTCGTCGACACCGACGAAGCCCTCCCGCTGGACGATGGCGATCAGTTCTTCCTGTCGCCGATTGAGTCGTGGATCCATCGATCTTTCCCGTTGCTACATCTCGCTTGGGCATGATGACGCGTTGCCGCGCGGGTGTCATGCCGCAGGCGCGAATACAGCGTTCCCGTGGGGCCGTCCAGCTCCAGGCACTGATGGCCCCTGGTGGGAGCCGACCCTGTCGGCGATCCCGCGGCAGCGGGCCAGGTTGAGGCGAGTCCCATCGCCGACAAGGTCGGCTCCCACCGGGCAAAGAAAAACCCGGCCTCTGGTGAGACCGGGTTTTTAGGATAAAGCCCCTGGCGGTGACCTGTTGCGGGTCGCGCTGCGCGCAAAGAAAAAACCCGGCCTCTGATGAGGCTGGGTTTTTAGGATAAAGCCCCCGGCGGTGACCTGTTGCGGGTCGCGCTGCGCGCAAAGAAAAAACCCGGCCTCTGATGAGACCGGGTTTTTAGGATAAAGCCCCTGGCGGTGACCTGTTGCAGTGCGTGCCCTTTGGGCACGACAGCAACACCACAAAAGACGAAGGCCTCCCCGACTGGGGAGGCCTTCTAGATAAAGCCCCTGGCGGTGACCTGTTGCAGTGCGTGCCCTTTGGGCACGACAGCAACACCACAAAAGACGAAGGCCTCCCCGAATGGGGAGGCCTTCTAGATAAAGCCCCTGGCGGTGACCTACTCTTGCATGGCTTGAGCCACACTACCATCGGCGCATGCGCGTTTCACTTCTGAGTTCGGGATGGGATCAGGTGGGACCACGCCGCTATAGCCGCCAGGGAAGGGGTGGGAGCAGCGCGTTAAGCGCCGGCTCCACAGAGGGTGTAAACGAGTGACAAGCGTCCGGGTTGTAAGTCGAACCGCGAGTAAGAGATGAAGACGGTGAAGCGTCTTGGGGTTATATGGTCAAGCCTCACGGCTCATTAGTACGCGTAAGCTCAATGCATTGCTGCACTTCCACACCGCGCCTATCAACCACCTAGTCTTGATGGTGCCTTAAGGAGAGTCAAGCTCTCGGGAGATCTCATCTTGGGGCGTGCTTCCCGCTTAGATGCTTTCAGCGGTTATCACTTCCGTTCGTAGCTACCGGGCAATGCCATGGGCATGACAACCCGAACACCAGCGGAACGTCCACTCCGGTCCTCTCGTACTAGGAGCAGCCCCCCTCAAATCTCCAACGCCCACGACAGATAGGGACCGAACTGTCTCACGACGTTCTGAACCCAGCTCGCGTACCACTTTAAATGGCGAACAGCCATACCCTTGGGACCGGCTACAGCCCCAGGATGTGATGAGCCGACATCGAGGTGCCAAACACCGCCGTCGATATGAACTCTTGGGCGGTATCAGCCTGTTATCCCCGGAGTACCTTTTATCCGTTGAGCGATGGCCCTTCCATACAGAACCACCGGATCACTAAGACCTACTTTCGTACCTGCTTGATCCGTCGATCTCGCAGTCAAGCACGCTTATGCCTTTGCACACAGTGCGCGATGTCCGACCGCGCTGAGCGTACCTTCGTGCTCCTCCGTTACTCTTTGGGAGGAGACCGCCCCAGTCAAACTACCCACCATACACGGTCCCCGATCCGGATTACGGACCTAGGTTAGAACGTCAAGCACTTCAGGGTGGTATTTCAAGGATGGCTCCACCGAAACTAGCGTCTCGGTTTCATAGCCTCCCACCTATCCTACACAGAAGAACTCAACGTTCAGTGTAAAGCTATAGTAAAGGTTCACGGGGTCTTTCCGTCTTGCCGCGGGAACGCTGCATCTTCACAGCGATTTCAATTTCACTGAGTCTCGGGTGGAGACAGCGCCGCTGTCGTTACGCCATTCGTGCAGGTCGGAACTTACCCGACAAGGAATTTCGCTACCTTAGGACCGTTATAGTTACGGCCGCCGTTTACTGGGGCTTCGATCAAGAGCTTCGCCTTGCGGCTGACCCCATCAATTAACCTTCCAGCACCGGGCAGGCGTCACACCCTATACGTCCACTTTCGTGTTTGCAGAGTGCTGTGTTTTTGATAAACAGTCGCAGCGGCCAGGTTACTGCGACCCCTCGATGCTCAGTCACGCACGTGACCACACCAAGGGGCGCACCTTCTCCCGAAGTTACGGTGCCATTTTGCCTAGTTCCTTCACCCGAGTTCTCTCAAGCGCCTTGGGATTCTCACCCTGCCTACCAGTGTCGGTTTACGGTACGGTTTTTCTACAGCTGAAGCTTAGTGGCTTTTCCTGGAAGCGTGGTGTCAGTCACTTCGTCCTCATAGGACTCGTCTCGGTGCTCGGCATAAAGATTCCCGGATTTGCCTAAGAATCATGCCTACCGCCTTTCCCCAGGACAACCAACGCCTGGTAGACCTAACCTTCTCCGTCCCCACATCGCACTGTAGAAAAGTGCAGGAATATTAACCTGCTTCCCATCGACTACGCATTTCTGCCTCGCCTTAGGGGCCGACTCACCCTGCGCCGATGAACGTTGCGCGAGGAAACCTTGGGCTTTCGGCGGGGGGGCTTTTCACCCCCCTTATCGTTACTCATGTCAGCATTCGCACTTCCGATACCTCCAGCAAGCCTTACGACTCACCTTCACAGGCCTACGGAACGCTCCTCTACCGCGCACACCTCAAAAGGTGTGCACCCCGAGCTTCGGTGCATAGCTTAGCCCCGTTAAATCTTCCGCGCAGACCGACTCGACCAGTGAGCTATTACGCTTTCTTTAAAGGGTGGCTGCTTCTAAGCCAACCTCCTGGCTGTCTATGCCTTTCCACATCGTTTTCCACTTAGCTATGACTTTGGGACCTTAGCTGCGGGTCTGGGTTGTTTCCCTTTTCACGACGGACGTTAGCACCCGCCGTGTGTCTCCCGTGTATCACGTGTTGGTATTCGGAGTTTGCCATGGTTTGGTAAGTCTCAATGACCCCCTAGCCATAACAGTGCTCTACCCCCAACAGTGTTCGCACGAGGCGCTACCTAAATAGCTTTCGAGGAGAACCAGCTATCTCCGAGTTTGTTTAGCCTTTCACTCCGATCCTCAACTCATCCCCATCTATTGCAACAGATGTGGGTTCGGTCCTCCAGTGCGTGTTACCGCACCTTCAACCTGGTCAAGGATAGATCACTCGGTTTCGGGTCTACTGCCAGAGACTATTCGCCCTATTCAGACTCGGTTTCCCTTCGCCTCCCCTATACGGTTAAGCTTGCCACTGACAGTAAGTCGCTGACCCATTATACAAAAGGTACGCAGTCACCCTTGCGGGCTTCCACTGCTTGTACGTATACGGTTTCAGGGTCTATTTCACTCCCCTCTCCGGGGTTCTTTTCGCCTTTCCCTCACGGTACTAGTTCGCTATCGGTCAGTCAGGAGTATTTAGCCTTGGAGGATGGTCCCCCCATGTTCAGACAGGGTTTCACGTGCCCCGCCTTACTCAATTTCATGCCATGCACCCTTTCGTCTACCGGGCTATCACCGTCTACGGCCCGCTTTTCCACGCGGTTCGACTAGAATGTACGACACTTTTGGGCTAGTCCGCGTTCGCTCGTCGCTACTGACGGAATCTCGGTTGATTTCTTTTCCTCCGGGTACTTAGATATTTCAGTTCCCCGGGTTCGCTTCGTACAGCTATGTATTCACTGCACGATACCGCCTAAGCGGTGGGTTTCCCCATTCGGACATTGCCGGATCAAAGCTTGTTGCCAGCTCCCCGACACTTTTCGCAGGCTGCCACGTCCTTCATCGCCTCTGACTGCCAAGGCATCCACCGTATACGCTTAGTCGCTTGACCATATAACCCCAAGTCGCCTCAGGGCCTATCGTCCAAGCCACTTCGTTTCGCCTTAACACTTATCTCGGTTCGGTTTGAACCAAGACGCTTGTCACTCGTTTACAGGTTTTCAAAGAACACCACACCGGCCTCAGCGCCGGTTGGCTTCAAAATCAATCTTCGTGTGCGCTACACATCCGCTACCGTGAACTGGTGGAGCCTGTCGGGATCGAACCGACGACCCTCTGCTTGCAAAGCAGATGCTCTCCCAGCTGAGCTAAGGCCCCATAAGTGCTCTCAAGTGGTGGGTCTGGGTGGACTCGAACCACCGACCTCACCCTTATCAGGGGTGCGCTCTAACCACCTGAGCTACAGACCCATAAGGCATCGCTTACGGCATGCATGCCTAAAGCATGCGTGGATGTGCAGGTGACTTGTGTG